>NZ_OLMV01000002.1 GCF_900292075.1 Microbacterium timonense | reverse complement strand
GCTGCTGGCCTGGGGCTGGTACGAGCTGCGCGTACCTGAGCCGCTCCTTGACCTGCGGGTGGCCGCGCGGCGGCCGGTGCTGCTGACCAACATCGCCTCCATCGCGTTCGGGTTCTCGCTGCTCGCCGAGGTATGGGGCGGCGACCGCGGCGGCATGCCGCCGAACCTGCTGCGCGCGCTCGCGCACTCAGGCAACTACGCCGTCGGCCTGTACGACGGAGAGGACATGGTCGGGGCATCCGTCGCCTTCTTCGCCGCGCCCGCCTCGCGCTCGATGCACAGCCACATCACCGGAGTGCTGCCCGCCCACCAGGCCCACGGCCTCGGCCGCGTGCTCAAGCAGCACCAGCGCGAGTGGGCGCTCGCGCGCGAGGTCGGTCACATCACGTGGACCTTCGATCCGCTGGTGGCCCGCAACGCCCACTTCAACCTGCGCGTGCTCGGCACCAGGGTGACCGAGTACCTCGTCAACCATTACGGGCCCATGGACGACGGCGTGAACCGCGGCGACGAGACCGACCGCATCATGGTGTCGTGGGCGCTGGCCGCGCCGCCGGTTGCAACGCCCGGCGACGAGCGCGTGGTGGCGACGGTCGAGATCCCGCACGACATCGAGTCGCTTCGTCGGGAAGCGCCGACGGATGCCGCCGCCTGGCGCCTGCGCGTGCGCGAAGCCGTGCTCGGATACCTCGGCGACGGGCTGGCGATCGGCGGCTTCGACGACGAGCGCGGGTACCTCTTCGTCCGGCCGTGATGCGGCCGTGAGCCGCGCCCGCGTCAGTCGGCCGGATCCTTCGTGGGGTCCCCCGGACGCACATCGGCGTCGTCGCGGATGTCGATGCGCGTCACGCCATCGCGGTGCGTGACGTCGATGCGAGGCTCGGCATCCGACTCCACCGCGTTCGGCGCCGACGTCAGCTGATCCCGGCGCTTCTCCTCGTCGCTCATCCCTGTCGCGTCCGTCTGGCCCTGGTCGGTGCCCATCCTCATCCCTCCCGCCAGTCGTCGCTTGTCAGGTGCGAACCGGCCTGCGGACCCATCTGCAGCATGCCGCCGTCGACGCTCCAGCTCGCACCGGTGACATAGCTGGCGCCGGGGGAGGCGAGGAAGGCGACGACCGCGGCGATCTCCTCGGCCTTGCCGGGGCGACCGAGCGGGATCCCGGGACGATGCGTGTTCTCGGCATCCTCCGAATCCATGTCGTTGATCGGCGTGGCGATCTCGCCCGGCGCGACCGCGTTCGCGGTGATCGCGTGCTGCCCGAGCTCCTGGGCCATCGTCTCGATGAGCCCGCCGAGGCCGTGCTTGGCGGCGACGTAGGCGGCCGACCCGACGCGCGGCTGCGATTCGTGGACGCTCGTGATCGCGATGATGCGCCCGCCGGTGCCGGCGCGCACCATGTGCCGCGCCGCCGTCTGCATGCCGGCGAACGCGCCGTCGAGGTTGAGGGCCACCACCTTGCGCCAGTCCTCGACCGAGACGTCGAGGAACGGTCCACCCGACCCGCCCCCGGCGTTGTTGACGAAGACGTCCACACCGCCCAGGCGCTCGATGAGCCCCTCGATCGTGGGTGCCACCTCCTCGAGCCGGGTGGCGTCGAACCGCGTGACCTCGGCGCGGCGGCCGCGTTCGCGCACCGCGGCTGCTGTGCGCTCGGCGCCCTCTTCGTCGGAATGCCACGTGATGCCGACGTCCATGCCGGCATCGGCGAGGGCGAGAGCGGTCGCCTGGCCGATGCCCGAGTCCGAAGCGGTCACGATCGCGCGACGCGGGGTGAAGTCGAAGGTCTCCATGGCCTCGACGCTAGAAGCCGGTCGCGAGGCATCCCACGGGGTTGCACTTCCCGCCATGGTGCTCTATCGACTGCGGTTCACCGCGCCGGAGCCTCTTTGGCAGGGGCGCGAGAGGGGCAAGGCCGTGGGGAGGGGATCTGCGCAACGGAGGGCGGATCGGCAGGATTCCTCCTCTGATGCGCAGATCTCCTCCGTTCTGCCGCCGCCGCACGCGCATAGGCTGACCGGCATGCCGACTCCATCCGCGCAGTACCGCGCGCACTTCGACTTCGACATCCGCTTCGCGAACGGCGGCGGGCTGTCCGGCACCGGCTTCCGCCTCGACCTGCCCGGGCGCGACGTCAGCGAGGATGAGATCGCGCGGCTCCTCGTCACGCATCTCGGGCTCGCGCTCGTCGACGACGTGGAGCTGCGCGGCCTGCGCATCGTCGAGGAGCAGCATCGCGGCAGCCGCGGGGTCGCCGTCGACACCGTGACGGTGCCGGATGCCGCGACCCGCGTGGTCGACCTCAGTCACCCCATCCGGGCCGGGCTGGTCACCTACCCGGGGCTGCCGGCCCCGACGATCACCCCGCACCTCACGCGCGAGGATTCCCGCGCCCGCTATGCACCGGGAACCGAGTTCGCCATGGACGTCATCACGATGATCGGCAACACCGGCACCTATCTGGACTCGCCGTACCACCGGTACGCGGAGGGCCCCGACCTCGCGGGCCTGAATCTGTCGACACTCGTGGGGCTGCGCGCCGAGGTGTTCCACCTCGAGGACGCGTGGGATGCCTCCCGCCGCGGCATCCGTTCCACCACCCTCGCCGACCGCGACGTGCGCGGCGCGGGCGTGCTGCTGCACACGGGCTGGGATCGCTGGTTCGGACGCCCGGAATACGGCACCGGCGCGCCGTTCCTCACCGGCGAGGCGGCGCAGTGGCTCATCGACGCCGGGGCGGTGCTCGTGGGGATCGACTCGCTGAACATCGACGACACCGAGTCGGGCGGGGAGCGCCCGGCGCACTCGCTGCTGCTCGGGGCGGGCGTGCACGTCGTCGAGCACTTGACGAACCTCGGCGCACTGCCGCCACATGGAGCCCGGTTCACCGCTGCGCCCCCCGCGGTCGAGGGCTTCGGCACGTTCCCGGTCAGGGCCTTCGCCGAGCTCCCCGCCTGAGCACCACCGAGCTCCGTCTGAGGGCACCCCGATTCCCGCCTGAGCTCATCCGAATCCCCACGGCAGCCCCCATCGGTGGTGGGGAACCCCCCTCGGTGCGGCCGCCGCCGCTGCGGGAGGATCACCGATTCCGATGTCGGGACCCCCTCGTAACGTGAGGCCTGACGGAGCGGACGTATCACCGCATGCGGCGCCCGCTCTCCTCCAGGGAACGAGGAGAGATCATGCGAGAGCACATCGAGAGCCTGATCGTCGCGCTGGGCGACGCGATGCGGGGAACGCCGTCCCCGGCTGCGCCGGTCGAGCCGCCGGTCGAGCCCCGCAGCCGCCGCCCCCGCAGGGCGCGGGCGACGTACGTCCCCGTCCGCCGCGACCTTCCCACCGCGCGGCTGGCCCACTGAACCGCCCGTCGCGCGCGCGGCGACGGACACACCCGGGCGTACGCTGAGCGCATGCCCATCGCCCGGCCCGCGGCATCCGTCGCCCTCGAGGGATTCGAGCTGCGCGTGCTGCACCTGCCGCTCGTGGCCCCGTTCACGACGTCCTTCGGCACCGAGACCGTGCGCGAGGTCATCGTCGTCCGCGCGCTGACCGACGACGGCTCCGGCTGGGGTGAGATCGTCACGCAGGCCGACCCGCTGTACTCCAGTGAGTACACCCAGGGAGCGTGGGACGTGGCCCTGCGCTTCCTGATCCCGGCACTGCTGGACCGTGGCACCATCGCACCCGAAGAGGTCGCCGGCGTGCTCGAGCCGTTCAAGGGCCACCGCATGGCGAAGGCGGGGCTCGAGCTGGCCGTCCTCGATGCCGCGCTCCGCGCCGAGGGCCGCAGCTTCGGGGAGTATGTGGGCGCCGAGCGCGACCGCGTGCCGAGCGGGGTCTCCGTGGGGATCCAGCGCGACCCCGCGGCGCTCGTCGAAGCGGTGCGCGGCTACCTGGACGAGGGCTACGTGCGCATCAAGATCAAGATCAAGCCCGGCCGCGACGTCGGCGACACCGCAGCCGTGCGCGACGCGTTCGGCACGATCCCGCTGCAGGTCGACGCGAATTCCGCATACACGTTGGCCGACACCGACACCCTGGCCGAACTGGACCGGTTCGACCTGCTGCTCATCGAGCAGCCGTTGCAGGAGGACGACCTCGTCGACCACGCCGCGCTCGCGAAGCGGCTCCGGACGCCGGTGTGCCTGGACGAGTCCATCGTGTCCGACAAGGCCGCCGCCGACGCCCTCGCGCTGGGCTCGGCCTCCGTGGTGAACATCAAGGCGGGCCGGGTCGGCGGCTACCTCGAGGCGGTGCGCATCCATGACCGGTGTCTGGCAGCCGGCGTGCCCGTGTGGTGCGGGGGCATGCTCGAGACCGGCATCGGCCGTGCCGCCAATGCAGCCCTCGCCGCACTGCCCGGCTTCACGCTGCCCGGCGACGTGTCGGCATCCAGCCGCTTCTACACGCGCGACATCGTGACCGAGCCTGCCGTGCTCGACGACGGCCACGTCCGCGTGCCCGTCGGCCACGGCCTGGGCGTCGAGATCGACCCGGTCGCCCTCGACGACGTCACCGTCGCCCGCGAGACCCTCACCCGGTAGGTGGCGGTGCGACGCGCGGGCGGTGCAGAACTCCGGAGAATCGCACGACGGATGCCGCGACACGCCGTCGCAGACCCCTCGGCGACCCCGGATCTGAGGAGTTCGGGCACGAGGCCTCGCCGCCGCGGGAGGAGACGCCTCGCCGCGATCGGCCTCGCGGGGGCGCTCATGCTCGCGGGGTGCACGGCCGGCACCGCCGAGCCGAGCCCCGCAGCGGCCCCGACGCTCCCGAGCGGTGTCACCGTCGAGTTCGTGCAGCTGCGGGCCGACGTCGCGCCGCGGCAGGCGCAGGTGCACATCGAGAACGGGTCGGACTCAGCGCTGACGGTGGGCGAGGTCCGCGTCGAAGACGCCCGGTTCCAGACGCCCGCCACCCGCGTCATCGCCGACCGGATCAGCAGGGTGCCCGCGGGCGGGTCCATCGACATCCGCGTGCAGCTCCCGGCGGTCGACTGCGCGTCGGCCTCCGAAGGCCCGTCGCGCGCGGTGCTCGAGATCGTCGGCGGATCGGCTTCCGGTGAGGTGACGGCATCCGCTCCCGATCCGCTCGGCTTCGTCGCCGAGCTGCACGCGCGCGAGTGCCTGCTCGAGCGGGTGACGGATGCCGCGGCGCCGGCCTTCACCGGATTCTCGCCGTCCGCGCCCGGAGAGCCGGCGACCCTCGAGCTGACCGTCACGCCGACGGGCGACGCCGCGGTCAGGGTCGCCGGGATCGAGCGCACGAACCTCCTCGACTTCGCCGGCGTACCCGCGGAGGAACAGGCGTATCCGTTGGACATCGAGGTCACGGCCGACGACACCGCCCCGGTCGTGGTCGAACTGCCGCTGGTGCCGTTCCGCTGCGATCCGCATGCGGTGCAGGAAGACAAGCGGGGCACGATCTTCGACGTGCGGGTCGAGCTGGACGGTGAGCCGGGCGAGATCGAGCTGTTCGTGGGCGAAGAGCTGCGTGGCCGCATCCTGTCCTGGGTCGCCTCGTGGTGCGGCTTCGGCAGCTGACGCCGGGATGTCGCGCGCGGAAGCATGCGCGAGCGCCGGTCAGCGCGGCTCGCCGTCCTCGGTGAAGCCGAAGACCGGCCTCGCACCGGCCGCCTCGACGACGGGCAGCGGTTCGTGCTCGCGGGGCCGGTCACCTGATCGGGGGTAGAGGATCGCGGCGAGCGCGCCCGGATCGCCGTCGTAGCACGTCGATGTGGCGCCGACGCCGACCGCGTCGGCGGACGCCTCGCCGTCCCGGATGTCGATCGTGAGTGTCGCGACCCCGACCGCCCGGTCGGATGCCTCCACCACGACGGCGCCGTCCGCCCCGGTCGCGACATCCCTCGTGTTCCAGCCTCGGCTGCGCAGCCACTCCGCGAGACGCCGGCCCGTCGTCGAGGCGTCGGCATCGAGCGTCCAGCCCTCGAACGTCGTGCGGTGCATCGAGAAGGAGTAGCCGCCATCGCACGTCACAGGCATGTCGCCGTACTCCTGGACCTGCCAGTCGCCGTCCTCGATGTGCAGCAGGACGGTGGCCACCGACTGCTTGAACAGCAGGTTCGCCTCGCGGGCCTGGGCGTAGAGCTGGTCCCCCGTCGGGCCGGCCGCGCAACTCGGGAGCATCGCCGCGACGACGAGCGCGCCGGCGGCCAGGCGCCCGCGGATGCGCCCGCGGCGGGCCGGCGGGTGTCCGTCCATCCGCGACCTCCGATCGACGCGTCCAGGCTATGCCGCCGCACTCGCCGGCGCTCGGGGGCGGTCGCCGCGGCTCCGGCTCGTCTGTGCGCGCGCGGCGTGGAGCCTTAGGCTTCTGCCATGCCCGCACCACGCCGGCGCTCCTCCGCCGACACCTCGCCCCCGGTCACGACCCGATTGCGTCCGCTCGCGGGCGGTGCGCTCCTCATCGCGGCGGGGATCGCGCTGACCGGATGCTTCGGTCCCGGCCCCGACGAGGGCGGCGGCTCCGCCGACGGGGACTTCGCCGACGACGGGTGCACGAGCGTCGTCGTGGCCACCTCATCCGAGAAGGTCAACATGCTCGACGCGCTGGCCGACGCGTTCAAGGAGTCCCCGCAGCACGACCGGCTGGACGAGTGCGCGACCGTTCGGCCGATCAACGTGTCCTCCGGCGACGCCACCCGCTTCCTCACCGCGGGCGGCGACTGGCCCGACGACGACACGCGACGCTGGCCGACGATGTGGTCGCCCGCCTCCACGGTGTGGACCGACCGTGTCGCGGCTGCCGCGTCCCCGGCGCTCGTCGGCGAGCCGCAATCGTTCACCCACACCCCCGTCGTCTTCGGGGTGCCCGTGACCATGGCGAAGGCGCTGGGCTGGCCCGGTACCGAGATCGGGATCGCCGACTTCGAAGCCCTCTGCCAGGACCCGCAGGGCTGGGCGAGCGTCGGCAAGCCGTTGTGGGGATCGTTCAAGATCTCCAAGACGAACCCCAACACGTCCACGACGGGGCTCTCGGCGATCCTCATGCAGTCGTACGAGGCATCCGGCAAGAGCGCCGACCTCACCGCCGACGACGTCGCCGCCGCGGCGGAGTTCTCGCGCGTGTTCGAGGAGTGCGTCATCCACTACGGCGACACGACGGGAAAGGTGCTGACGCGCCTGTACGACGAGACCCAGAACGGGGCCGGCGGCTCGGGCTACGTGTCTGCGGTCGCGCTTGAGGAGACCTCGCTGCTCAACTACAACCAGGGCAACCCCGATTCGCACACGGTGCAGCCGGGGGAGGAGCTGACGCCGCCGAAGGAGAAGCTCGTCGCGGTGTACCCGTCCGGCGGATCGATGTGGTCCGACAACCCGATCACGGTCCTCGGTGCGGACTGGGTGACCGAGGCGCAGGCGACGGCAGGTGCGGCGTTCGCCGAGTTCCTGCAGACGGAAGCGGCGCAGCGCATCGTGCCCGACTATGGCTTCCGGCCGCTGGACCCGGCCGCCCCGCTCGGAGACCTGTTCACCGCCGAGTACGGCGTCGATCCCTCGGGTCCCGCCGTGACCCTCCCCAAGCCGTCGGTGGAGGTGGTGTCGGCTGCGATCGACCAGTGGACGCAGATCCGCAAGCCGTCATCCGTGCTCGAGGTGATCGACATCTCCGGTTCGATGGACGAGCCCATCGGCGATGGGCGCTCGAAGCTCGACGGCGCCATCGAGGGCGCCCAGTCCACTCTCGGTCACTTCCGCTCCTCCGATGAGGTGGGCGTGTGGGCCTTCACGACCGGCGTGGAGTCGGCGGCCGGTCGCAACCTCGTCGTGCTCCGCGACGTCGAACCGCTCGCATCGGACCGCGAATCGGTGGATGCCTCGCTCGACGACCTGCGCTACGCACACCGTGACGGCACCCCGCTGTACGACGCGATCGCTGCGGCCTACGACGAGATGACCGCGCGCGCCGAGCCCGGGCGCATCAACGCCATCGTGCTGCTGTCGGACGGGCAGGACACCGACTCGTCGATCTCGCTGGACTCGCTGGTGGCGAAGATCGGCTCCTCCTCGCGGGAGGGTGGTGACGACGCCCCGGTGCGCATCTTCCCCATCGCGTACGGCGAGGGTGCCGACACCGGCGCTCTGCAGCGCATCGCCGAGGCCACCGGTGGCCAGTGGTTCGACGCTTCCGACGCCGCCAAGATCGATCTCGTGTTCGCGTCCGTGATCAACAACTTCTGACGTCGCCTCATGATGATCTCAGCGCAGGGCCAGGGCTACGTGGACGATGCCGTCGACGGCATCGCGGAGGACGGCATCTACGTCTCGCCCGAGGTGCCGTCGGCGCCTGCCCTGCACGATCAGATCGCCGCGGAGGTGGGGGATGCCTCGATCGGTGTCGCGGTGTTCTCCGACAACGCCGCGTTCGAGGCCTCCGGTCCCGAGATCGTCGCGGAGCTCGCCGCGGCGCACCCCGACTGCCAGACCATCATCGTCGCGGTCGGCGATGACCTGTCGGCAGGCTCACGGGTCCTGGAGGAAGGCGAGGCGATGCGCATCGCCAACCAGGCCGAGGCGCACGGCGGGGTGGACGTCGCGCTCACCGAGACGATCCAGGAAGTCATCGCCGCCACTCCGGCGGCGGCGTCGCCCGCACCCGACGCGGGACCGTTCGTCGGCATCGCGCTCGGCGTCGCGGCCGTCGTCGCCCTCGCCGGCGTCGGGATCGGCGTCGCCCGCTCTCGGCGTCGCGGTCCGACGGGCGCCCGCCACCCCCTGCCCGAGCCGGTGCGCACGCATGTCCAGACGCTCCAATCCCTCACCGGCGAGTACGCGCGGGCCGGCAGCGCCGGCGTCGCAGGTGCCGGCGAGGTCGCTGCGGAGGTCGGTGCGATCGCTCAGAACACGACCGAGCTCTTTGAGCGACTCGACCGGAAGGGCGAGGAGAGCCAGCGTGCGACCGCAGCCGTGGAGTACGGCGAGACGCTGCGCAAGCTCACCGGCGCGCTGGATCGCGATTACCTGCTCGACATCCTGACCCACCCGGATCTCTGGGACGACCCCGCCGAGCGCGTGCGCGAGGTGCGCACCGCGGTCGCCTCGTTCTCGGCCGAGCTGGTGGAGAACATCAAGCAGGTGAACGCCCGCCGGGGTCTGCATTTCCAGGTGTCGCTCGACGGTCTGATCGGCCGGCGCAAGGAGCTGCAGGCGTGGGACCGCGCTTTCGAGCAGGCAGATGGCGAGACCGGGCCCACGCGCGCGCACGACTAGAATCGACGGATGCCGCGCTTGCGGCCGGATCGCGCTTCGCGCACGCGGGGCGCCCGGTCCGCCGCAGTCCGCGCGTCCCCCTCCCCGACCATTGGAGCCACCGTGGCCGAGCAGTCTCGCCTCGACAAAGTCATCGCCCTCGCCCGTCATCGCGGGTTCGTGTTCCAAGCGGGTGAGATCTACGGCGGATCCCGGTCGGCGTGGGACTACGGTCCGCTGGGCACGGAGCTCAAGGAGAACATCCGCCGCCAGTGGTGGCAGACCTTCGTCCGCGGTCGCGGCGACATGGTGGGCCTGGACTCCTCGGTGATCCTGCCCAAGCGTGTGTGGGAGGCATCCGGTCACGTCGCGACGTTCACGGATCCGCTGGTGGAGTGCCTGCACTGCCACAAGCGGTTCCGGGCCGACAACCTCCTCGAGGACTTCGAGGCGCGCAAGGGCCGCAAGGCCGAGAACGGGCTCGCCGACGTGCCCTGCCCGAACTGCGGCACCAAGGGCCAGTACACCGAGCCGAAGCCGTTCTCGGGCCTGGTGAAGACGTATCTCGGCGTCGTCGACGACGAGTCGGGGCTGTACTACCTCCGTCCCGAGACCGCGCAGGGCATCTTCGTCAACTTCTCGAACGTGCTCACCGCGAGCCGCAAGAAGCCGCCGTTCGGCATCGGCCAGGTCGGCAAGGCGTTCCGCAACGAGATCACACCCGGCAACTTCATCTTCCGCACGCGCGAGTTCGAGCAGATGGAGATCGAGTACTTCGTGCCGCCGGCCGACGCGCAGGAGTGGTTCGACCACTGGGTCGACGAGTGCTGGAACTGGTTCGTCGACCTCGGGATCGACCCGGCCAACATGCGCCGGTTCGACGTTCCCGAGGAGGAGCGCGCCCACTACTCGGACGGCACGATCGACGTCGAGTACCGCTTCGGCTTCCCCGGCAAGGAGTGGGGCGAGCTCATGGGCGTCGCCAACCGCACGGACTACGACCTCCGCTCCCACACCGAGGCGTCGGGGCAGTCGCTGACCTACTTCGACCAGGCGTCCGGGGAGAAGTACATCCCGTACGTCATCGAGCCGTCGTTCGGTCTCACCCGCAGCATGATGGCCTTCCTCGTGGATGCCTACCACGAGGAGGACGCGCCCAACGCCAAGGGCGGCACCGACACCCGGACGGTGCTCAAGCTCGATCCGCGCCTGGCGCCCGTGAAGGCCGCCGTGCTGCCGCTCTCGCGCAACGAGCAGCTCTCGCCCATCGCGCGCGAGGTGGCCGAGGATCTGCGCGGCGAGTGGAACATCGACTTCGACGACGCGGGCGCCATCGGTCGCCGGTATCGCCGGCAGGACGAGATCGGCACGCCGTACTGCGTCACGGTCGACTTCGACTCCCTCGACGACCGCGCCGTGACGGTGCGCGACCGCGACACGATGGGCCAGGAGCGGGTTCCGCTGGAAGGTCTGCACGCCTACCTCGCGGAGCGGCTGAAGGGCGCCTGATCCGATCGCCGCGTGACAGCGAGGTGACAGCGCACTGACGGCTGGCGGGATGCCGTGACAGCGGTCTGACAGCGCCCTCGGCGCACGCTGGGTGACGTCGAAAGGCGAAACCCATGACCATCACCAGTTCCGCATCCCGCACGCCCGCGGTCCGCGCCGAAGGCCTCGTGAAGAGCTTCGGCACCAATCGGGCGGTCGACGGGGTCGACCTGACCGTCGAAGCCGGCACCGTCTACGGCGTGCTCGGCCCCAACGGCGCGGGCAAGACCACCACCATCAGCATGCTCGCCACGCTTCTGAAGCCCGACGCGGGCCGCGCCGAGATCTTCGGCTACGACGTCGTGCGCGACGCGCAGATCGTGCGACAGCTCATCGGACTCACCGGCCAGTTCGCGTCCGTCGATGAGACGCTGTCCGCCACCGAGAACCTCGTCATCTTCGCGCGGCTGCTCGGGCTGTCGCGCGGGGACGCGAAGCGCAAGGCGGCCGAGCTTCTGGAGGAGTTCTCGCTCACCGAAGCCGCGACCCGTCCCTTGGCGAAGTTCTCGGGAGGCATGCGCCGCCGGCTCGACCTCGCGGCATCCCTCATCGCCCAGCCGCCGCTCATCTTCCTGGACGAGCCGACGACGGGCCTGGACCCGCGCACGCGCGGCCAGATGTGGGACACGATCCGCCGCCTGGTCGCCACCGGCTCGACGGTGCTGCTCACCACCCAGTACCTCGACGAGGCCGACCAGCTCGCCGACCGCATCGCGGTCATCGACCGCGGCACGGTCGTGGCCGAGGGGACGGCCCTCGAGCTCAAGGCATCCGTCGGTCAGGCCTCACTGCTCCTGCGACTGCGGGCCGGCTCCGACATCGCCGAAGCGCAGCGCGAGATCTCGCGCGTGCTGGGAGTGACGGCGATCGTCTCACCCGAGGCGGCGCGGCTGACCGTTCCGATGAGCGACCCGGACCGGGTCGCCGACCTGCTCGTCGCCTTCCGCGAGTCGGGCCTTCACCTCGAGGAGCTGAGCGTGCAGCAGCCGACGCTGGACGAAGTGTTCCTGACCCTCACCGGCAGAGGTGTGCCGGACGACGACGCTGCCGCGCACGCGACGGCCGACGACCTCGAAGGAGTCCGCGCATGACCGCCATCGCCACCCCCATCACGCCCGTGAGCGAGCGGCACCTGTCCAATCACGCGAGCCTCGCGCTCACCCTGCGGAACACGCTCACGATGGCGTGGCGCGGCATCCTGAAGATCCGTCGCACGCCCGAGCAGCTCATCGATGTGACGGTGCAGCCGATCATCTTCACGCTGATGTTCACGTACATCTTCGGCGGCGCGATCGCCGGCGACGTGCAGAACTACCTGCCGATCATCATCCCCGGAATCCTCGTCCAGACCGTGATCACGACGTCGGTCGTCACCGGCGTCCAGCTGAGGGAAGACATGGACAAGGGCGTGTTCGACCGGTTCCGCTCCCTTCCCATCGCACGCATCGCACCGCTGTCGGGCGCGTTGCTGGCCGACACGCTCCGCTACACGATCGCGACGACCCTCACCTTCACGATGGGCTTCATCATGGGCTACCGGCCCGGGGGCGGCTGGGCCGGCGTGGTCGCGGCGGGGCTGCTCGTGATCGCCTGCTCGTGGGCGATGAGCTGGATCTTCGCCTTCTTCGGCGTCATCGCGCGCACCGCCTCGAGCGTCCAGGGCATCTCGATGCTCATCCTGTTCCCGTTGACGTTCCTCTCCAACGCGTTCGTGCCCGCCGACACGATGCCCGGCTGGCTCCAGTGGTTCGTCGACATCAACCCGGTATCGCACCTGGTCACCGCGGTGCGCGGCCTCGTCAACGAGGGGACGGTGGGGGTCGACGTCTTCACCGCACTCCTCGGCGCGGTCGTCATCGTGGCGGTCTTCGCGCCGCTCACCGTCCGGGCCTACATGCGCAAGGCGTGAGACGGATGCCGAGGCCCGCGGCACGCGCCGCGGGCCTCGGGGCGGGCGGGCTTCAGCGCAGGAAGTCCGCCAGGACGGCCAGCTCGTCGTCTTCTCGCCGGTCGGCGGCCTCCTCCGCCCGTGGGCGGGAGTCGTCGTCAGCCGGATGCGGCAGGGTCAGCGCCTCCGCGCCGACACGGCGGCGCATCACCACGAGGAAGGGATCGCCGGCGTCATAGCCGCCGCGCAGGCGCGCAGCGGAGGCCAGTGCGCGACGGGCATCCGCTTCGCGCCCCGTTGCGGCCAGCCAGCCGGCAATGGAGATGACGACGTCCGAGATGATGGGGTGGTCGCCGCTGCGCGTTGCAGCCGGAAGAGCATCGGCCAGCGCGGCGTGCGCCTCGTCGAGACGCCCGAGCAGAAGAAGGGCCTGGGCGCGTTTGGAGCCGGACCACGCGAGGAGCTGTTCGGGAACGGTGGGTGCCACCTCCAGGTCGACACGCTCCAGGTGCTTCAGCGCCGCCGAGCCGTCGCCGACCGCGATCTCGATGGTGGCGGCGGCCATGTCCGCCTGTGCCGCGGCTCGTGGCGAGTCGGCCGCGATCGCGAGGGAGCGGGTCTGTGCCAGGCGCTCGCGGGCTTCGGCCACCCGGCCCAGCCGCAGCAGCAGCCCGATGCTCGTCGACCGCTGCTGGATGAGGTCGGCGACCGAGGTCAGCCCCTCCAGGGCGGCGGTCGACGAGTCCGCGACCGCCAGCGCCTCCTCCAGGCGCCCGGCGAGCTGAAGCCACTCCGACCGCATCTGACTCGCGAACGCGGTGCCCCAGACGTCACCGAGCTCGCGGAAGGTGGACAGCGCGCGCTCGCTCTCGACGCCGAGGGTCTCGGTGTCCCCGGAGTTCTGCGCGATGGCGGAGCGCAGCATGCTGAGGAAGGCCCGCGACCACGCCGGCGCGCCATCGAGCCCCTCGTCGCCGATGCGCACCGCCCGCGACCACGGAACGCCCGATCGATGCCCGCGGGCAGCCTCGCCGATCGCCGACAGCAGCGGGGGCAGCACCGCCGTGAGCTCGCTGCGATGCACTCCGGCGGCGGCGAT
Source organism: Microbacterium timonense (assembly GCF_900292075.1). Lineage (GTDB taxonomy): Bacteria > Actinomycetota > Actinomycetes > Actinomycetales > Microbacteriaceae > Microbacterium > Microbacterium timonense. The sequence goes on along the minus strand of NZ_OLMV01000002.1, from coordinate 754,478 downwards.
GATGCGGGGACCGTCCTCGTCGAGAAGGGCCAGTCCGTCTCGTGTGGGACCGTCGCGGTCGAACGCCGTGCCCAGCGCGGCGACCGCGCGGACGACGACGGCCGCCTCGGAATCCAGGTCCGCTGCGGCGTCGCCGAACCGGCGGATGCCGGCCTGCAGGTCGTCGAACCGCTCGCGCATGAGCCAGGTCCACAGCGACGCGCGCACGAGTCGCACGCCGACGGCGCCGAGCCCGGGCTGCTCGGTGCACGCACGCATCGCGGCGGTGAGGTTCTCCTCGTCGGCGTCGAACCAGGCGAGCCCCTCACGCACGCCGGGCCCCCGCAGCCTGGCGTCCTCCCGCTCGGCGAGCGTCGCCATCGCACGAGCCTGTCGGGCACGGAAGTCGCTCTCACGCCGTTGGCTCCGCAGCCTGTCGATACCGTACTCGCGCACGGTCTCGAGCATGCGCAGCCGGCCGTCGACGCGGCGCACGAGCGACTTGTCCACGAGCGCCTCGAAGGCCTCGGGCCCGACCTCGAACGCGGCGCCGACGACCCGGATGTCGCGGGCATCGACCCCGTCGGGGAAGACCGCGACCGTCAGCAGAGCCGTGCGCTCGGCATCCGTCAGCGTCTCCCAGCTCCAGTCGATGAGCGCTCGGAGGGTCTGGTGCCGGGGCTCGACCGACCGCGGCCCGGTCGCCAGGAGCGCGAACCTGTCGTCGAGTCCTTCATCGATCTCGGCCAGCGTCAGGGTGCGGGATTTCGCGGCGGCGAGCTCGAGCGCGAGCGGCAAGCCGTCCAGGCGTGACACGATGCGCTCCGCCGCCACCTGCTCGTCGGGTGTCGGAGGGTGTCCCCGCGCCGCGCGCACCCGTCGGGCGAACAGCTCGCGTGCGTCCTCGCCGGGAAGCGGACCCAGATCCACGAAGGCCTCGCCCGCGAGTCCCAGCGGCTCGCGGCTCGTCGCCAGGATGCGTGAACCCGGCACGATGCCGAGCAGGTCGACGGCGACGGCCGCCGCCTCCGCCGAGACGTGCTCGCAGTTGTCGAGCACGATCAGAAGGGACCGTCCGGCCAGCGCCTCCGCCACGCGGTCCCGTGCGCTGGTGGAGACCAGCTCTCCGACGCGGATGCTGCGGCCGACCGCGCCCGCGACGGCCGCCCACACGTCGCCCGGTGCGGCGGGCGCGAGTTCGACGACGACCGAGCCCGGCCGGCGGCGTGCGGTCTCGAACGCGAGCGTCGTCTTGCCTGCCCCGCCGGGACCGATGAGAGTGACGAGGCGGTCGGCCCGCAGCTGAGCGTCGATGAGGTCGAGCTCCGCTGCGCGTCCGATCAGGGCGGTGAGCGGCGCCGGGACGGGGACCGCCGGCGTGGTCGTGGCCGGGGCCGAGGGTCCGGCGATCCCTCTGGTATCGGTCCTCGGGCTCGTCTCGGCGGCGATCCGCGTGGCGTGGGCGCGGTCCTCGAGGAGGTCGCGCACGACCCAGTCGAATCCCGCACCCGGTGTCCACGGGTCGCCGCGCCACAGTTCGAGCGCGTTGCGCGCTTGTGCGGACGCTGCGACCGAGTCGTCCGTGCGGCGCGCCCGGGCCACACCGTCCTGGAACCGCGCGACGTCGACGTCGTCGCGGTCGAGGTTCAGCCGGTACCCGCCGGGCACGGCCTCGAGCACGCCGTCCGGCAGCATCCGGCGCAGCCGCGAGGCGAGAGAGTGGAGCGCGGCCCGCGGATCATCGGGCGCGTCATCCGGCCAGATGTCCTCGGCCAGCGCCCGGTACGACACCGTCGTGCCCGCATCCAGCGCCAGGCGGAACAGCAGGGCCTGCTGGCCGCGTCCGCGGACCTCGATCGGGACGCCGTCGGCGTCCGCCTCGAGTCCTCCGAAGAACCTCAGCCGCACGTCGTCCACCTTAGGACGCGCCCGCCGCCTTCCCGGATGCGCCGGCCGGGGCATCCGCCCGCGTGGTGGTTCGGGTGTCACGACACGCGGTATCGCCGGCGACGTTGCGGCGCGTCGTGACACCTGAAGGGGAGGACCGCGCGTGCGACCCCGCCCGTCAGTCCAGGATCGTGAACACCGTCTCGCCGGTGTCGCCGTCCAGGACGCGGCGATAGTCCTCGGCCACGATGGCGCGGAGCACCTCCGTGTCGACGGTCTCGAGGTCTTTCAGATAGAGGCAGCCCGCACCCGTCTCATGCGGACCGAGCCGCGCGAGCCGCGCGGCGTGGGCGCCGGTGTCGAGCAGATACACCGTCGTCGCCTGCCGACGCGGTGCGAACGCGGCGATCGGCGCATCGCCCTCCGTTCCTGTCGGGTAGCGGTAGTGACACGAGCCGAAGCCGACGATCGTGCCCCACAGCTCCGGCTCCCGCCCGGTGATCTCGCGCATGAGCGCGACCATGGTGCCGGCATCCCGCTGCCGCTTGGCCGGGGTGATGCCCGCGAGGTACTCGCCGACGTCGCCGCCCGACTTCTTCATCAGTCGTCTCCTCGCGCTGACTTGGCTGCGGCTTTCATCGCCCGCTTGTGCTCGCGCACCTTGGCGAGGGAGTCCGGCGAGACGATGTCGGCGACGCTGCGGAACGACCCTTCCTCTCCATACGGGGCGGATGCCTCCCGCCACCCTTCGCCGGTGTACCCGTACTGCTTGCCCAACAGCGCGAGGAAGATCTTTGCCTTCTGCTCTCCGAATCCCGGCAGCGACTTCAGGCGCTTGAGAACGGTCGCCCCGTCCGGCGCCCCGCCGTCTCCGGCCGGCCGGCGCCAGATCGCCGAGGCGTCGCCGTCCCACTCCTCGGCGATGGCCGCGCAGAGCGCCTGCACCCGGGCGGCCATCGAACCGGGGAAGCGGTGCACCGCGGGTGTGGCCTTGAAGAGCTCCGCGAACGCGTCGGCGTCGAACGTCGCCAGAGCCGCGGCATCCAGAGTGCCGGCCCGCTCCGAGATCTTCAGCGGTCCGGCGAAGGCGGTCTCCATCGCGACCTGCTGGTCCAGCAGCATGCCGATGAGAAGGGCGAGCGGGTCGTCGGTCAGCAGTCGGTCGGCGGCGTCGTCGCCCGTGATGTGGAGCGTCATGGCCCCAGTCTCCCACCCGTGCGGCCACGGTGCTGCGGCACACGGATGGGAGGATGGATGCCGTGACCGACGCCTCCGAACCGTTCCAGGAGCTGGTCGACCACGCCCGGCACACGCGCGTCGTCGTCGTCGGCGGCGGGATCGCCGGGCTCGTCGCGGCGTGGGAGTGCGCCAAGGTCGGCATGGCCGTGACGCTCGTCGAAGCGTCCGATCGACTGGGCGGCGTCATCGGCACGACGACCGTCGCCGGCATGCAGCTGGAGACCGGGGCCACCTGCTGGTCCACCCGGGGCGGCGTGGTGCGCCGGCTCGTCGAGGAGGTGCTGCCCGGCGCCGTCATCGTCCGTCCGCGCGATGACCGCGAGTGGATCGCCGGACTTCCCCGGGATGCCGCCGGGCCGCTGCCGGTCGAACAGGTGATCGGCATCCCCGCCAATCCCTGGGACGAAGACGTGCGGCGCATCATCGGCTGGGACGGCACCTGGCGGGCCTACCTCGACCGTGTGCGCCCTCCGCTGACGATCGGCGCCGAGCGGAGCCTCGGTCGGCTGGTGCGCCGGCGAATGGGCGCGAAGGTGCTGGACCGGCTCGTCGCACCGCTCACCATCGACCGCTTCGGCGTCCTCCCTGACGACGTCGACGTGGAGATCGCCGCCCCCGGGCTGAACACGGCGCTGACCCGCACCGGCTCATTGGGCGGTGCGGTGGCCGACGTGCGCGTCGGCGCCACCGGCCCCGCGATCGAGGGACTCGAGGGTGGGATGCCGCAGCTCGTCGCCGGCATCACGGACCGGCTGGGCGAGCGCGACGCGGCCGTCATCACCGGAGCGCGCGTCACGAGCCTGGCCCGCCGCGACGGCGCGTGGACGGTGCAGCTGGACGCACCTGACGGCGGTGACACGCTGCGGGCCGACGCCGTCATCGTGGCGACCGACGAGAGCGCCGCCCGCGCGCTCCTGGCGCCGGCGGTCCCGAGTGTGGGCCTCGCGGGCACGGCGCCGGGGGGCATCGCGCGGGAGGTCGTCACGGTCGTCGTCGATGCGCCGGAGCTCGACGCGCCCCCGCGGGGGGCGCACGTGCACGCGATGCCCGGCGGTCCACGGCGGGCGACCGGCCTCGTGCACGAGAGCGCACGCTGGGAATGGGTGGCCCGAGAGGCCGGCGCGGGGCGCCACGTCCTCCGGGTCGCGTTCGGAGGGCCCGCAGATCCGCCCGCGATCGCCGCGGTCTCGGACGCCGATGCCGTCGGCATCGCTCTGGATGAGGCATCCGCCCTTCTCGGCGTCCCGCTGGACGCCACCCGGCTCGTCGGCGCGCAGCGCACGCGGTTCACGCTCGTTCCGCCCGCCTCTGCTCTGGGGATGAGGGATCGGGCCGCGCAGGTGCGGGCCGCCGCCGGCGAGGCTCCCGGTCTGGCGGTGATCGGCGCGTGGCTGGCGGGAAGCGGGCTGGCGCAGGTGGTCACGGACGCCCACGACGAGGCCGACAGTCTGCGTCGGCGCGTGCTGTGGGGCGGCTCGCAGCCGCAGTGAGCACGCCGCCGGGAGCGGTGTCAAGGGTGGATGCCGGAATCGGCATACGGGGCTACCCTGGGAGGGTCGTCAGGTGCACCACCGAGCGTGAGGAGACCTCATGAGGGGCAAGGCAGGACTCGTCGTCGGACTTGCGATCGGGTATGTGCTCGGTACGCGAGCGGGCCGCGAACGCTACGAGCAGATCAAGACGCAGTGGCTCAAAGTGTGGAACATGGACCCCGTCCAGGAGCAGGTCGGAAAGGTCAAGGATTTCGCGAAGTCCCAGGCGATGGCGCTGCCGTCGACGCTGTGGGACTCCGCCGTCAAGGTCGTCCAGGCCGCCGGTGCGAAGGGCACCCCCGGCCAGAAGCTCGACGCAGCCCTCAAGGCGGGCGACGAGTCCCGCGATGACCTCGGGCGCGCTGCGCAGACCTCGGCGCAGGCCGTGAAGGACGCCGTGGACGACGCCGTCGACCAGGCGGCCGACGGCCGCGGCGGGGCCTGAGCTGATGACCAGCCCCCGTGGCTTCCGCGATCGCGCGGACGACAGCCTGCTGACCCTGCTCGGTGAGATCCCCGAGCTGATCCGCAATCTCGTCATCGCCGAGATCGACGCCGCGAAGGCGTGGCTCGCCCGCACCGCGAAAGACGGCGGATGGGGGGCGGTGTGGGTCTTCGCGGCGCTGTTCGTGCTGTTCTGGTCGGTGCCGGTCCTCGGCACATTCGTGATCGCCGGTCTGTCGTCATGGTGGCCGGTGTGGCTGTCGGCGCTTGTCGTGTTCGTCGCGATGCTCGTCGTGACCGCCGTGCTGGCGCTCCTCGGCATCCTCCGCTTCCGCAAGATCGGGGAGCGCAAGAACCCCGTCCAATCGATCGCCCAGGACGTCAAGGAGGTGCGCGATGAGCTCTGACGCGCCCGTGCCACTGCCCCGCACCGCCGTGCCGATCGGCATCGACGACCCGGTCGAGCACGCTCGCGCCGAGCTCAAGGCCGCACTGGCAGCCATCGAGGAGAAGGCCAACGTCCCCCGACGTCTCGGGCGCGCCGTCGACGACGGCATCGAGAAGGCGCGCGCGTTCCAGCGCCGCAATCCCGCCGCCGCGGCCGTCGCGGTGGTCGCGGGCGCCCTCGCCGTCGGTGCCGCGGTCTGGGGCGTCGTGCGTCTCTACACGCGCTGACGACCGTCCCGACGACAGACCCCCCGAGGTCGCGTGCGCAGCGATCAGGGGTATGCTCGTGAGGCAAGGCAGTGCAATGGTGCGTATGCTGCCGACCGCGCGAACCCGATTCGAATCGCGCGTCGGCTGCTCGAACGTCGTGGGCGGCCGACTGAGCACCACCGAGAGTCGACCCCCTTATGAACACTGCCGCAGCACAGCACCAGGCCGCCAAGCCCCTCACCGGCTGGCGCGTTCTCGTGCCCCGTGGCGGCCCCTGGGGCGACGGCGTCGCCGCGACGCTGCGCCGCCAGGGTGCGACGCCGGTCATCGCCCCGCTCATCAACTTCGCGCCGACCAACGACCAGGCCACGCTCGAGCAGGCTCTGGCCGACCTCGCCGCGGGTGCCTTCGACTGGCTGACCGTCACGAGCGCCACGACGGTCGACGTCCTCTACGCGTATCGCGCCGTCGTCCCGCCGACCACCAAGGTCGCCGCCGTCGGTGAGACCACGGCGGCCGCCCTGCTGGCCGTCGGCTATCGCGTCGACCTCGTGCCCGAGCGCGACAACTCCGCAGCAGGCATGGCCGAGCAGCTCATCGCGCTCGAGCCCGAGCCGCGCAACATCCTCACGCTGCGCAGCGAGATCGCCAAGCCCGTGCTCACCCGCATGCTCACCGACGCCGGCCACCACGTGCGCAGCGTCGTCGCCTACCGCACGGTGGGTGTTCCCGTGACCGAGCGGATCGCCGAAGACGTCCGCTCGGGCCGGATCAACGCGATCCTCGTGACCAGCGGCTCGGTCGCCGAGCAGGTCCACGAGCAGTTCCCCGACATCCCCGAGACGACCCTCATCGCCGCGATCGGCCCGCGCACCGCGAAGGATGCCCGGCGCGCCGGCCTCGACGTCGACGTCGTCGCCGACGCCCAGACCGTCGACGCGCTGATCGATGCCGTCGCGAAGTTCTCCCTGCCCCACGCCGCCGACGAGTTCGCGCCGAAGACCGGCGTGCTGCCGCAGCTGCGCGCCGAACCGCGGGGCTGACGCCGCGTGACCGTGTCGCCGCGCGTCGTCGTGCTCGCGGGAGGGGTTGGCGGCTCCCGTTTCGTGCTGGGGGTGCGTGCCGCGCTGCAGGCACGCGGAGTGGCCGACACCGGGGCGGCTCTCACCGTCGTCGTCAACACCGGCGATGACCTGTGGCTGTCGGGGGTGCGTCTGCAGCCCGACGTCGACTCCCTCACGTACGCGCTGGCCGGCGTGAACGACGCCGAGCGCGGATGGGGGCGGCGGGGCGATTCGGAGCGCGTCAACCACGAGCTGCAGGAATGGGGCGCGGGCTGGCCGTGGTTCACCCTCGGCGACCTCGACCTCGGGACGCATCTGGCGCGCACCGGATGGCTGCGGGAGGGGCTGACCCCGACGCAGGTGCTCGAACGGATGTCGCACCGCTGGGATCTCGGCGCGCGCCTGCTCCCGATGACCGACGCCGAGGTCGACACCGTCGTCGTGCTTCCCGACGGCACACGGATGCACTTCCAGGAGTGGTGGACGCGTCACCGGGCGACGCTCGCCCCGGCCGCGTTCGAGAATCCCGGCATCCAGGGCGCCGCTCCGGCCCCCGGCGTCCTCGAGGCGATCGCCGGTGCCGACGCCGTGCTCATCGCACCCTCGAACCCGGTCGTGTCGATCGGCCCGATCCTCGCCGTTCCCGGCATGCGTGACGCGCTGCGCGCCGCCCTCGGTCCGGTCGTCGGCGTCTCACCCATCATCGGCGGCAAGGTGGTGCGCGGCATGGCCGACGTGTGTCTCACCGCGATCGGCGTCGACACCTCCGCGTCCGCGGTGGCCGGCCTGTACGGCGCACGCGGGGGCGCCGGGCTGCTCGACGCGTGGCTGATCGGCGAGGAGGACGAGGCGGCGGCCGACGCGGTCGCGGGTCTCGGCATCCGTCCCCTCGTGCGTCCCCTGTGGATGACGGACCCCGACCGCCAGGCCGCTCTGGGCGAGGCGGCGCTCGCCGCGGCAGAGGTCTGACGTGCCCGACCTCGCCTGGTGGGCGTGGGCGCTGCTGGCCGCCGGGGCGCTCGTGGTGGGTCTGTCGAAGACCGCGGTGCCCGGAGCCGGGACCATCGCCGTCGCGATCTTCGCGGCGGTGCTGCCCGCGAAGCAGTCCACCGGCGTTCTGCTCCTGCTGCTGATCGTCGCCGACGTCTTCGCCGTGACGATGTACCGCCGGCACGCGGATTGGCGCACGCTGGTACGGCTGGCGCCGGCGGTACTGGCGGGAGTGCTCTTGGGTGTGGTGTTCCTGTGGTTCGCCGACGACCTGTGGGTCAAGCGCACGATCGGCATCATCCTGCTCGCCGTGATCGCGATCACGCTGCTGCGGCGCCGGTTCGTCTCCCAGGTCTCCGCCGGCGGCACGCACCGGGTGGCCGCGGCGACCTACGGCACGCTCGGCGGCTTCACGACCATGGTCGCGAACGCCGCCGGCCCGGTGATGTCGATGTACTTCCTGGCCGCCCGCTTCGAGGTGAAGGCGTTCCTCGGTACCGCCGCCTGGTTCTTCGCGATCGTGAACCTCTTCAAGGTGCCGTTCTCGATCGGCATCGGGATCATCACCGTGCCCGGTCTGCTCATCGACCTCGTCCTCGTGCCGTTCGTGATCGCGGCGGCCTTCCTCGGGCGGTGGCTCGCCGACCGCATGCCGCAGTCGGTGTTCGAGAAGCTGGTGGTCGTCTTCACGATCGTCGGGGCGGTCTACCTGCTGGTCGTCTGACCAGCGGCCGCGGGTCAGATCATCCGCCGCGCCGGGCGGTGCGGCGTGCGAGCCACCACCCGAGGGCGCCCAGGGCGATGCTCGCTGCCAGCCACAGCCAGAGACTGGTGGGGATGCCGAGCACCGACTGCGCGGCCGCATCGCAGTAGCTCCGGCCCGACGTCGGGGCGTACGCGCAGAAGCCGCTCGTCCTCACCGGCGCGAACAGGACACCCGCCAGAATCACGCCCCCGGCGACCCACAGCGCGACGCGGGCTCTGCCGCGAGGGGCCCGAGGCGGCTCAGTCATCGGCCCAGGCTATCCGTGGTGCGCCGTCAGCAGGGCACCCGTGCGGGGCCCCAGACCCAGGGCGCCGGCGGCATCGAGCTGGTCGGCGGTGTCGACGTCGCGACGCAGGGTCGAGGCATCCGGGATCTCGAGGCCCACGCATCCGAGGGCGAGGTGCCGGGCGAACGAGCGGTCGCCGAACGACGAGCGCCAGGCCACGCCGGGCCCGGCGGTGACCAGCGTCGAGCCGGTGCCCTCGGCGTCCGCGACGACGGCGCGGTCGACGGATGCCGCGGCCCGCAGCGCGTCGGCGAGGTCACCCGGTCGCAGGGCGGGCAGGTCGCCGAGGAGCGCGGCGCGGGGCATCCGTCCCGTCGGATCGACCGCCGCGACTCCCGCCGCCACCGCAGCATCCAGTCCGCCCGCCTCGCCCTCCGGAACGAACCGCAGCGCCGGGATCAACGCCGCCTCGCGCGCGAGCGCGGCGTCATCGGTGACCACCACGACCTGCGCCACGAGGTCGCACGCCGTCGCGGCGGCCAGTGTGTCCAGCGCGATGGCCCGGGCGAGGTCGGCTCGCCCGACGCCCGGCACGTCGAGGCGAGACTTGGCGCGCGCCGAGGGCTTGACCGGCACGACCACCACCCAGCGCGGCGTGTTCTGCCCGCGCCGCCGCCGGAACAGCGGGGTCACGCTCCGTACCGCGCGCGCAGCCGCGGCAGGATCTCTTCGCCGTAGAGGCGCAGGAAGGCGCCCTGGTCGTGGCCGGGGTCGTGGAAGACCAGGTGGCGGAATCCGAGGTCGATGTACCAGCCGATGCGCTCGACGTGCTCGTCGGGGTCGTCCGAGACGATGAACCGGGATGCCGCGCGCTCGATCGGCAGCTGCTCGCCGAGCCGCTGCATCTCGATGGGGTCGTCGACGCCCATCTTCTCCTCGGGGGTGAGGGCCAGCGGCGCCCAGAAGCGCGTCTTCTCCTGCGCCTGCTCGATGGTCTCGGCGAGCGAGACCTTGATCTCCATGAGCGTGTCGATGGCGTCCGGTGCCCGACCGGCCTTCTCGAGACCCTCGTGCAGCGCGGGCAGCAGGGTGTCGGTGTACAGCTCTCGCTTCTTGCCGCTGGTCGTGATGAAGCCGTCGGCGATGCGGCCCGCGAGCCGCGTCGCGGCGGGGCCGGCGGCGCCGATGTAGATCGGCACGGGCTGGGGCAGCTTGTCGTAGATCGTGATGTTGTGCGCGTGGTAGTACGTGCCGTCGAAGCTGACGCGGTCCTCCGACCAGAGCCGGCGGATGAGGCCGATCGCCTCCTTCAGCCGCTGGAACCGCTCCGGCGGGTCGGGCCACGCGATCCCCAGGTTCGCCTCGTTGAGCGCCTCGCCGGTGCCGACACCGAGGATCACCCGCCCGGGATACATGACACCCAGCGTCGCGAAGTCCTGCGCGACGACGGTCGGGTTGTAGCGGAACGTCGGCGTCAGCACCGACGTGCCGATCAGCACGCGCGAGGTCTTGGCGCCGAGCGCGCCGAGCCACGGAACGGATGCCGGGGCGTGGCCGCCTTCGTGCAGCCACGGCTGGAGGTGGTCCGAGATGAAGACCGAGTCGAACCCGGCCTCTTCCGCCTGGATCGCGTAGTCCAGCAGCTCGGCGGGCCCGAACTGCTCGGCCGAGGCCTTGTATCCGAAGCGCAGCGGAACGGTCATACGGGTATCCCTTCAGGTGCAGGCAGGAATTCGGAGCCGTCGGCGCGTGCGAGGCGCGCCCGGAACGCGTCGACCGTCCCCGGCCACAGCAGGGTGAGCCGGCCGGAGCGCTCGTCGACGTACCAGTTGCGGCATCCTCCGGTCATCCACGGGGTGGATGCCGCGGCCGCGACGATCTCGTCGGTGTAGGCGCTCTCAGCACGAGGATCGACCCGCAACACGCCGCCTGCACGGCGATCGAGCACGCGGGCGGTGTACGCCGCCTGCTCCTCGATCATGAGCACCGACGACGAATGGCCGAGCGACGCGTTGGGCCCGTTCAGCACGAACAGGTTGGGGAAGCCGGCGACGACCGTCGAGGCGAAGGAGGTCATGCCGCCCGACCAGTGCTGCGCGAGGGTCTGGCCGTGCTCGCCGATGACGAGGTCGGCGTAGGGCTGCTGCGTCGACGCGAAGCCCGTCGCCAGCACGAGTGCGTCGACCTCGTGCCGCGTGCCGTCGGCGGCGACCAGCATCGGCCCCTCGACGGAGTGCAGCGCCGAGGGCACCAGGGTGACGGCGTCCGAGGCGACGGCGGGGTAGAACTCGTCCGACAGCAGCACCCGCTTGCAGCCGAAAGCGTAGTCCGGCGTGAGCGCCGCCCGAAGCGCCGGGTCGGCGACCTGCGCCTCCAGATGCGCGAGGGCTTCGGCCTGCGCGCGGGCGGCGGCCACGGCATCCCCCGAGCGTGACGCGAACCGCGCCTCGCCCTCGGAGTACAGCGCCGCGCGCAGGCGGGTCAGTTCCCCCGGCGCCGCGGCGAAGCGCTCGCGATCGGCGTCGGTGTATGGGCCGCCGCCCCGCGGCACGATCCAGGCGGGGCTGCGTTGGAAGAGCGTCACGTGCGCGGCCGTGCGGGCGAGCTCCGGCACGAGCTGGACCGCGCTCGCGCCGGTGCCGACCACGCCGACGCGCAGGCCCGCGAGGTCCACGTCGTGGTCCCAGCGCGCCGAGTGGAAGAGCGGCCCCGGGAACGTCGCGAGTCCCGCGACGTCGGGGATCGAGGGCTCCGTCAGGCGACCGCAGGCGAGCACCACCGCGTCGGCCACGATGACCCCCGACGGCGTGCCCAGGTGCCATACCTCGTGTTCGGCATCCCAGTCGGCCCACTGCATCGCCGTGCGCAGGCGCAGCCGGTCCCGCAGGCCTTCGGCGTCGACCACGCGCTCGAGATAGGCGTGGATCTCGTCGCCGCGCGCGTACGTGCCCGACCAGGTGGGGTTCGGATGCGCGGCGAAGCCGTACAGGTGCGAGGGCACGTCGCAGGCGACGCCCGGGTAGGTGTTGTCGCGCCACGTGCCCCCGACGGATGCCGCACGCTCGAGCACGACGAAGTCCTCGCGGCCCGCGCGGCGCAGCGCCGACGCCATGCCGATCCCGGCGAAGCCCGCTCCGACGATCGCGACCTCGACGCGCGTCATCGGCGCACCTGGCCGTACGTCGTGGTGCGCTGGCGGAACGGCCGGAACATGCGCGCCACGAGAGCCGCGGCCTCGCCGATGGGCAGCTCGAGGCCGTGCTCGATGCCGGCCTCGGGCTTCACACGCCCGTCCAGCAGCGTGCCGCCGAGGTCGTCGCCGCCCGAGCGCAGGAGCACGACGGATGCCTCGCGCCCGACGCGCGTCCACGGGATCTGCACGTGCGGGATGCTGCCCGAAAGGAGCAGGCGCGACACCGCCACCATCGCGCGGTGCTCGTCGATCGCCGCCCGGCCGGGAACGAGCGGTACGCCGCCCGACGGCCCGGGAAGCGGGATCGGCACGAACTCGGTGAACCCGCCCCCGGTCGCCGCATCCTTCGCGGCCGCCTGGATCTCGATCAGCTGCCGCAGGTGAGCCACCCGCTCGGCCGCCGTCTCGACGTGGCCGTAGAACAGCACGCTCGTCGAGCGGAAGCCCGCCCGGTGCGCGGCCGTGATGCCGTCGACCCACCGCTGGATCTCGAGGTCGGCGGGCGCGACGAGGGCGCGCACCCGCTCACTCAGCACCTTGACGCCCGTGCCGGGCACGCTGTCGACACCGGCCCCGCGCAGCGCCTCGAGTGCCTTGTCGAGGCTGAGACCCCCGCGGTCGGCGAGGTCCCACACGTCCTGGGGCCGGTAGGCGTGCAGATGCAGCTGCGGCGCGGCGGCCTTGACGGCGCGCGCGAGCTCCACGTAGCCGGCAGGGTCTTCGGTGGCCGGCAGCATGCCCTGCACGCACAGCTCCGTCGCGCCCAGCTCCCAGGCATCGGTGGCGATCGCGCCCGCGTCGGCCAGCGTGAAGGTCGCCGGGTCGTCGGTGGCGACGCGGCGCAGCCCGGTCGAGGTGAGGTTGCGGTTGACCACCAGGGTCACCGCCTCGCCGACGGTGTAGCGGCGCACATCGTCTGCGGTCGCCGTGAGCACGTCCAGGTCGTCGCCGGTCGCCTCGAGCAGCGTCACCCACTCGGCGTCGTCGAGCGCGAACGGGTCGGCTGCCGCGGCATCCGCGATGCTCTTGACGCCCGCCCGTCCACCCCGGCCGGCACCGAGTCGATGTGTTGCGGACGAGTCGAGGTCTTGCGTGTGCGCGGAATCGGTCGACTCGGTCGAAACACAGCGACTCGTGCCGCGGTGCCCCGTGACGGATGCCGCGGCCAGGCCGGTGTCGGGATCGGCCAGCGTGGCGACGGCGGGGCGCAGCGCGGGATCGATCCACGTCTGGGCATCACGCACGAACTCCGGCTGTGCCGTCAGGCGCTCGCGCAGCTCGAAGCCGAGCTCCGCCGTCATGCGGGCGAGGTCGTCGAGGTGCGGCCACGGCCGCTCCGGGTTGACGTGGTCGGCCGTCAGCGGCGAGACGCCGCCCCAGTCGTCGGCGCCTGCCCGCACCAGAAGGCCGAACTCGGTCGGGTCCGACAGGTTCGGCGGCACCTGGATGCGCATGCGCGGGCCCATCACGAGCCGGGCCACCGCGACCGTCGCGACGTACTCGATGAGGTCGGCGTCGGCCGCGCCCTGCATCGCGGTGCGGGGCTTGGCGCGGAAGTTCTGGACGATGATCTCCTGCACATGGCCCTGCTCGCCCACCCGGTGCCGCTCATGCGCGTCGCGGAGCGCGACGAGCGACTCCGCGCGGTCGCGCACCGTCTCGCCGATCCCGACGAGGATGCCGGTGGTGAACGGGATGTGCTCGCGTCCGGCCGCGTCGATCACCTCGAGCCGCACAGCAGGGTCCTTGTCGGGCGACCCGTAGTGCACCTGCCCCGGCTGCTCGAACAGGGGGCGCGAGGTCGTCTCGAGCATCATGCCCATCGACGGCGCCACGGGACGCAGCATCCGGAGCTCCTCGGTCGTCATGACCCCGGGGTTGGCGTGTGCCAGCAGACCTGTCTCGGCGGTGACCAGACCGGCGATGTGCGCGACGTAGTGGATGGTGGAGGCGAAGCCGTGCTCGTCCAGCCAGGCCTGTGCCTCGGGCCAGCGGTCTTCGGGGCGATCGCCGAGGGTCAGCAGCACCTCCTTGCATCCCATCGCCTGCCCTTGCCGGACCACGGCGAGCACCTGCTCGGGCGACATGTACGCGGGCTTGTGCTTCTTCAGCAGCTGCCCCGGCGTGTCGACGAACACGCAGTAGTGGCAGCGGTCGCGACACAGCGTCGTGAGCGGGACGAACACCTTGCGCGAGTACGTGATGACGCCGGGACGACCGGATGCCGCAAGCCCCGCATCGCGCACGTCCCCGGCGATGGCGAGCAGCCGTTCGAAGCGGTCGCCCGTGGCTGCCAGCAGCGCCTCGGCGTCGGCGACCTCGAGCCGTTCGCCGGTGGCCGCGCGGGCGAGCGCGGCGTCGACGGCGGCGAGCGGGGCGGTGGCCAGCGGGGAGGTGACGGAGGGGGGCGCGACGGTCACCGATCCAGTCTTGCACCGCGTGCGGTGCCGGGGGTCGCGGATCGTTGCCCTCCCGTAAGCAAATCAGGCTGGTTCGCGCCGGAGCCGCTGGCAGACTAGTGCCATGGTGACACTGCTGCTCGACTCGACGCAGCTCGAGGTCGTGCTGTCGGTGTCGGAGCGCGCGCTGTCGTTCCGCAAGGGGAATGTGGTCATGGAGCGCTCCACGATCATCAAAGTGCAGCTCACCGACGACGCGTGGACCTGGCTGCGAGGGGTCCCCAGTCCCGGAACCCACCTCCGCGGCGTCCTCGCGATGGGCACGTGGCGCTCGGCAGGAGGCGACGACTTCGCGGTCGTCCGCCGCCGTCGCCCGGGTGTCGTGATCGACCTCGAAGGCCACCCGGAGTTCCAGCGTCTGATCCTCACGACCCGCCACGGCCTCGCTCTGGTGCAGGCGCTGCGGCTGGAGGTCGACGAGGAGCCTGCCGACGTCGCCGAGATCGCCGCGGAGACCGGCACCACGCCGGTCGCGGCGCCCGAGAAGGCGCCGCGGAAGAAGAAGGCTCCACGGCCCGCGCCGGCCGTCTGAATCCGCGGGCCGCCGCGTCAGCTCACGTCGCGACGCCAGCTCACGAGGTGCCCGAGCACCACGAAGAGGACCGCGTAGCCCAGCAGCACGATCCCGCCGACCCACCACGGGAGGGCATCGGTGGAGCCCTGCGGCATCGCCGTCGAGAACACGCTCGCGCCGACGAGGGCATCGCCTGCCGCACCGGGCAGGAACCGCGTGTAGTCGGCCAGCCCGTCGACGAAGGCCGCCGCGGTGCGGCCGATCGGCTCGACGAACTGGGTGAAGACCAGCACGCCGACGACGGCGGCGACCTGGTTGCGCACCAGCGCGCCGACCCCGACGCCGATGAGGGTCCACAGCACGTAGGCCAGGAGCATCCGTCCGAGCATCGCCCAGGTGTCGGTCTGGCCGAGCGCCGTGTCCAGCCCGAACCCGGCGAGGAAGGCCGCCGACGTGGCAACAGCCGCGACGATGCCGATCACGCCGAGGATCGCCCCGATGAGGACGCCGACCGCCAGCTTGGCCGTCAGCACCCGGCCTCGGCGGGGTGTCGCCAGGAAAGTGGGGGTGAGCGTCTTGTGCCGGAACTCGGCCGTGACCATGAGCGTTCCCACCAGGAGCGGGAACACATAGCCGACCGTCGTGGCCGTGCTGTAGAGCGTCGCCGCGAGGCCGTCCTCGGGCAGGGCCGGGCCGCTTCCGGGAAGCGATCCGGAGGCGGCCATCGCGTAGACGAAGCCGAGGGCCGCCGCCGTGAAGGCGACGTAGGCGAACAGCACGATGCCGAGAATCCACCAGATGCTCGTCGAGAACAGCTTGGTGGTCTCGGCGCGGGTCGCTGCAGTCAGGCTCATCGGCTGCTCCCTTCGGCGTCGGTGCGGTCGGCCGGCTCGTTCCGGCCGGCGTCGAAGGCGGAGAAGAACGCGTCCGCCTCGCGATCGGACTCCGTCTTCGCCTGGTTCTGCCAGGGGCGGTCGTCCGCGGACTCGGGCGGCTCGGGCACCGAGAGCTCGTCGTCGATCTCGCCGATCGCTCCGACGTCGGGGTCGGCGTCCTCCGGCGCCCAGGGGTCGGGCTCCCCGGCGCCGATGATGTCGATGACGCCCGTGCTCGCCACCGCGTAGGCCGCGCCGGGCGTCACGACCTCCCCGGACTCCGCGGGCACCTCTGCCGTCCCGGGCTCCGGCGCGGCCTCCGGTTCCGGCTCGGGCTGGGCCTCGGGCTCCGGCGCTGCCTCCGGTTCCGGCTCGGGCTCCGGGACGACGGCCGGCTCGGCCGGCGCGGGGGCACCCTGCGCACTGGGATGGACGCGGGTGCCGTTGACGAGGTCGAGGAACACCTCCTCGAGGGCGGGGCCCCGACGCTGCAGAGTCGACAGCGCGACGCCGGCCGCGGCTGCCGCCGCCCCGACCGTCGCGGGGTCCACGCCGCGTACGGTCAAGCCCGACCGCAGCACCTCGAAGGGCACGTCCGCGGCCCGCAGCGCCGCGGTCAGGGCGGCCCGGTCGGGGGCATCCACCACGGTGGCATGCTCGGCCGGATCGGACAGGTCCTCGATGGCGCCCTGGAACACCAGGCTCCCGCGTGAGATGATCAGCAGCGCGTCGACGGTCTGCTGCACCTCGGCGAGCAGATGGGACGACACCAGCACCGTGCGCCCCTCGGCGGCCAGCTGCTGGAGGAAGCCGCGCAGCCAGCGGATGCCCTCCGGGTCGAGTCCGTTCGCCGGCTCATCCAGGACGAGCACGCCCGGATCGCCGAGCAGCGCGTACGCCAGGCCCAGGCGCTGGCGCATGCCCAGCGAGAAGCCGCCGACCTTGCGGCTCGCGGCATCCGCCAGGCCCACCAGTCCGAGCACCTCGTCGACTCGCGAGCGGGCGATGCCGGCGGCCTGCGCGTAGATGGTCAGGTGCGCGGCGGCGGTGCGGCCCGGGTGGAAGCTGGATGCCTCGAGCACGGCGCCGACGGTCTGCAGCGGTCGTTCCAGTTCGGCGTAGCGCTTGCCGCCGATCGTCGCGCGGCCCTCGGTGGGCCGCACGAGCCCGAGCAGGATCCGCAGCGTCGTGGTCTTGCCCGCTCCGTTGGGACCGAGGAATCCGGTCACGCGGCCCGGCTCGACACGGGCCGTGAGCTCCGCGACGGCGGTGACGGCACCGAAGCGCTTGCTGAGACCTGAGAACTCCAGCGTCTGGCCGTCGGGCATGCCGAACCCTCTCATCGTGGTGGGCGGAAACCCCGTGGGGCTACGGACGGGGCCGCCTCGTTGCGGACTCAATGCAGAACTCCGACCCATCTTGTCGGAAAACCCGGCCGGGCGTGGGAGAAATCGGCCCGGCCGGTAACGTTGCGCTCGTGACAGACCTCGCCGATGCCGCCGCCGAGCCCGCCGTCCTCGTCCGCGCCGACCGGGGTCTCGGCCGCCTCACCCTCAACCGGCCGCGCGCCATCAATGCGCTGAACCTCGAGATGGTGCAGCGGATGCACGAAGCGCTGGACGCGTGGGAGCACGACCCGGAGGTCGACGTCGTGCTGCTGGACGGCGCAGGCGAGCGCGGCTTGTGCGCCGGGGGAGACGTGCGCGGCCTCGCGGAGCAGGTGACGAGCGGCCGAGCGGAGGACGCCGGGGTGTTCTTCCGCGAGGAGTACGCCCTCAACGCGCGCATCGCCGAATACCCCAAGCCGTTCGTCGCTTTCGCCGACGGGGTGACGATGGGTGGCGGCATCGGCGTGGCGGGGCACGCGAGGATCCGGATCGTGACCGAGCACTCGAAGCTCGCCATGCCCGAGACGCGCATCGGCTTCACCCCCGACGTGGGCGGTACCTGGCTCCTGGCCCACGCGCCCGGCCGCCTCGGCGAGTACTTGGGACTGACCGGGCATGTCATGGATGCCTCGGATGCCGTCTATGCCGGGTTCGCCGATCATCTCGTGCCCCGCGAGAACCTCGACGCCCTGCGAGACGCGCTCGAGACCCGGGCCGATCCGTCCAGTCCCAGCGAGCTCGTCCTGCTCTTCGACGAGACGCCGGGGCCCTCCCGCCTGTCGTCCGCCCGGGAGTGGATCGACGACGCGTTCGCCGCCGACACCGTCGCCGAGATCGTCGAGCGGCTGCGCCGGCGCGCCGAGCCGGAGGCATCCGCCGCCGCCGACCTCCTGGGCGAACTCTCGCCGACCGGACTGGCCGTGACGCTCGCGGCGATCCGCCGTGCTCGGCAGCTTCCCGGCCTGCGCGCCGCGCTGGCGCAGGAGTACGGTCTGGTCATGTGGTTCGCCACGACGCAGCCCGACCTGCCGGAGGGCATCCGCGCGCAGGTGATCGACAAAGACCGCGCACCGCGCTGGCAACCGGCCACGCTGACCGACCTGCCCGCGGACCTCGCCGACACGGCGCTCGCCCACCGCCCCGCCGTTCCGATCTGGGGCTGATCCGGGCCGCGATCATGGGCACCAGGCGTCGCAGGTATTCGGTCGGGATCGCGGTCGACTGGTTCTTCTTCGTCTTCGCCGGCCTCGCCGCGATCTGGCTGGCCTATCTCAGCTTCACCGAGACCTTCAAGGTCGGGTGGTGGGGCATCCCGTTCTTCATCGCGTTCTGGGTGCTGCTGGCCTATCTCGTCCTGCCACGCTTGCACCGCATCCTCACGACCATCTACGTGCCCGACTACTTCATCGGTCGCACCCGCACCAGTGACGGGCTGCTCGGCGACCCGGTGAACCTCGCATTCCTCGGCACCGCGGAGCAGATCCAGAGCGCGCTCGCCGCCGCCGGCTGGACCCGCGCCGACCCCGTGACGCTGCGGTCGTCGTGGCGCATCATCACGTCGACTCTGAGCCGGCGCAGCTACGACGAGGCTCCCGTGAGCCCGTTGTTCCTCTTCGGAAGACAGCAGGACTTCGCCTACCAGCAGGAGGTCGACGGCAACCCCGCACAGCGGCACCACGTGCGGTTCTGGCGCTGTCCCGACGGGTGGCTCCTCCCGGGCGGCCGGAGGGTCGACTGGCTCGCGGCGGGGACCTTCGACACCAGCGTCGGGCTCTCACTGTTCACGTTGCAGGTGACGCACCGCATCGACGCCGACACCGACGTCGAACGCGACCACATCGTGAAGACCGTGACGGATGCCGAGCCCCGCGTCGTCGTGGACGTCATCCCGGACTTCTCCACCGGGTACCACGCCCGCAACGGCGGCGGCGACAGCATCCGCACCGACGGCGATCTGCCGATCGTGGACGTGCGCGCCGTGGTGCCTGCCATGGACGGCCGGGCGGAGGCGGCCGCATGAGCGCGCCGCGCACCGGCCCCGAGCGGCGCGCCGAGAGAGCCGAGAGGGAGACGCCGCACAAGCGTCCGGCTTTCGAGCCGCCGTCGCGACTGCTGCGACCCACCGGCTACGACCCGCACATGGCGCGGCCCGCCACCATCTGGGCGGGAGCGGCGCTGATCCTGTTGCGCGTGCTCGCCGGCGTGGCGGTGCTCGGCGGCATCGCTGCCGGGTGGGACGACCTGCTGGCCGATCCCGACTCGGTGCTCGACGGATTCGACCCGACGCCTGAGGGATCTCGAGCGGCGCTGAGCGTCGTCCTCGCGACGGGCGGTGCGGTGCTCGCGATCGACCTCCTGCTGGCGATCTTCGTGCTCCTGGGGCGCAACTGGGCGCGGGTGATCGTCATGGTGATCGCGGTGCTGTCGATCAGCACCTCATTCGTCACGTGGTGGAGCCAGGGGCAGGAGATCACCATCGAGGGGACGTATGTCTCTCTGAGCCTGGATATCCTGCTCCTGCTGGCGCTGTCCAGCCGCAGCGCCGCGGCATACGCGCGGCGCAATCAGCGCCGAGACGACTCCGACGCACGCACGTGACGTAGCCTGATCTGCGGTGTTCCGTGCAGTCCTGCGCGGTGGAGGCTCCGGGGAGGGTGCGTGTTCGACAGTCCGCTCTCGGCGTCGGCCTATGAGGTGCTGGCGGTGGATCCGGCCGTCGACGAGGAGACGCTGCGAAAGGCGTACCGGCTGCGACTGCGGCAGACGCACCCCGACACCGGCGGAGACGCGACGCTGTTCATCCAGGTGCAGCGGGCGTGGGAGCTCGTGGGCACTCCCGAGGCCCGTGCGGCGTACGATCGCGGTCACGGGTTCGGCGAAGCGGCGGCGCCCGAGTGGTCGGGGTGGCGTCCGCCCGCGGCGCGCACCGACACACGGCCACGCGCGCGGTCCTACGGCCATCCCGGCGGCTGGCGGCGCGAGCGATACCTCACGCTCATCCGCGAATGGGCCGGCCGCGGCGTCACGGTCGAGGACCCGTACGATCCGGCCCTCGTGCGCTCAGCACCGGTGGGGCTGCGGCGCCTGCTGGCCGACGCACTCGCCGAGGAGGCGACCGCGCGCATCGTCTCGGACCTCGGCATGGGCTACACGGTGTGGCACGACGTCGCCGCGACGGGGAGGGATGCCGATCCCGACGCCAAGATCGACCACATCGTGCTCGGCCCGAGCGGTCTGTACGGCATCCTCTCCGAGGACTTCGGCGGCCCGGCGCGCCTGCGCCGGGGCGAGTTCGTGGGTGACGGCGTCCCGGGTGCGCCGATCGCCGAGCTGCTCGCCCGGATGAGGGTGATCTCGCGCGCCGCGGGCGTGCGCTTCAGCGGCGCGATCGTGGTGCTTCCCGACGACGACGTGGATCAGCCCATCCAGGAGCTCGGCAAGGTGCGCGGAACGCGGGTCGCGGTGACGTCCCGCAGCGCGCTGACGACTGTCCTTCGCCGCGGCATCACCGGTGCCCGCGACATCGGCGGCAACGAGGTCTTCGACTACCGCACGCGCCTGCAGCAGACCGTCCGCTTCGCGTAGCGAAGGGGCGCTAGGCGACCCGCAGGTCCTCCAGCGCGTCCTCGTCCCACGCGATCCCGATCCCCGGCTCGTCGGGGGCCGTCGCGAGCCCCTCAGTCACACGGAGCTCACGCGTGGTCACCGCGCGCAGTTGCGGGATGTATTCGACGATTCTGCCGTTGGGCACGGCGGCCGCCAGGCTGACGTGAAGCTCCATGAGGAAGTGCGGCGCCACGGGCACGTTGAACGCCTCGGCCAGGTGCGCGATCTTCAGCCATGGCGTGATGCCTCCGACACGAGCGACGTCCGGCTGGACGATGGTCGCGGCATCCCTCGCCAGGTACTCCTTGAACTGAGCGACGGAGTACAGGGACTCGCCGACCGCGATCGGCAGGGAGGTCGACTCGACCAGTCGCGTGTGCGCCGAGACGTCGTCGGCGGGGAGAGGCTCCTCCAGCCACGAGATTCCCGCCGGCTCCAGCGCGCGGGCCAGAGCGCGCGCGTCGGCGAGCGCGAGTCCCTGATTGGCGTCGACCATCAGCGGGTAGCCCGCTCCGACCGCCTCGCGCACTGCGGTCAGGCGCTCGATGTCGCGGCGGGGGTCGGGCGAGCCGACCTTGAGCTTCGAGCCCCGCCAGCCGCCGTCGCGCGCGGTGACGGTGTTGGCGACGAGCGTGTCGGTGTCCAGGTGCAGCCAGCCGCCCTCGGTGTCGTACAGCGGCACGTCCCGGCGCGCCCCTCCGGCCGCTCGCCACAGCGGTTCGCCGTTCCGGCGGCACCGGCCGTCCCACACCGCCGTGTCCAGGGCGGCCAGTGCCAGCGAGGTGATCGCTCCCACGGTGGTCGCCCGAGTGTGTGTGAACGCGTGCCGCCACACCGCCTCGGGTCGCCGGATGTCCTGGCCGACGACGGATGGCAGCAGATGATCCCGCAGCATCGACAGCACGGCACGGCCGCCGGTGCCGATCGTGTACGAGTAGCCGCGGCCGGGCGTGCCGTCCGAGGTCTCCAGGTCGACGATGATCGTCTCCTGCTTCACGAAGGACTGCACGGCGTCGGTGCGGACCGTCTCGACGGGGATGTCGACGAGCGTGGCGCGTGCACGGCTGATGAGGGACATGGCTGCTCCGAGGAAGGATGAGGATGCCGGCGGCGCGGCGTCAGCGGACGAGCGACTGGATCGCAGCCGCGGCGGCGCCGCGGGCCCAATCCTGGAAGGTGTGCGGCCGCGTGACGATGCGGCAGTGGGCGGCGGCGCCGAAGGCGTGCTCGTCGAACGCGCCCCGCAGGGTCTGCTCGAAGAGGTCGAAGTTCGAGACGCCTTCACCACCGATGATGACCAGCTCCGGTCCCGCGAGGTTCACCAGCGTCGCGATGGCGGTGCCGATGATGCGCGCGGCCTCCTGGAACGCCGCCTCGGCCGACGGGTCCCCGGAGTGGGCGAGTCGGACCGCCTCGTCGATGTCGACCGCCCGCCCGTGCGCTGCCGACACGGCAGCCTCGATGGCGGGGGTGGCGGCCACGGCCTCGACGCACCCGTGGCGCCCGCACGCGCACACGCGTTCCGGCGATGCCAACGGCAGGTGGCCGATCTCTCCCGAGACCCCGAACGCGCCGGTGACGACCTGCCCGTTCAGGTGCAGGCCACTGCCGATGCCGCGGCCGATCGTCACGATGGCGAACGACGCCATGCCCAGACCGATGCCGAACCAGTGCTCACCGACCGTGAGGGCATGCACGTCGTTCTCGAGGGTCACCGGCCAGGGCAGGCGCTCCTGCAGCCGATCCCCGAGAGGCACGTCCGACCAGCCCATGATGGCCGACTCGCGCACGATGCCGGTGGAGGTGTCGACGTCGCCCGACACGGCGATCCCGATCCCAGCGATCGCGGCCGCCTTGTCGCCGAGGCCCGCCTCGAGGGCGTTGACGACGTCGACGATGGCATCGCAGACGGTCTCGGGATCGTGGGACGGCAGCGAGCGCCGCTGGCTTACGAGGACGTCGGTCGCGAGGTCGGTCGCCACCGCGATGAGCTCGTCGACGTTCACCTTGATGCCGAGCATCACCATCGCGTCCGGGACGATCGAGACGGGAGCGGCCGGGCGGCCTGGGTTCCCGTCGCGCTGGGTCACAGGTGGCGCATCCACCAGGCCGGCCGCGACGAGCGGCGAGACCGCCTTGGTGACCGCGGCCTGCGAGAGCCCGGTGTGCCGCGCGATGTCGATGCGGCTGATCGGACTGCGGGTGAGGATCGTCGCGAAGACCTTCGAGCCCGCGTCGGACGCCGAGCGGATGAGGGTCGTGCGCGCGGCGGTGTCCTGGTCCATGGGTTCCTCGGTTATCTCGATACGGTAGCGAATCGTGGGCGGGACGCCACGCGTCCCGCCCACGAGGCCTCACTGAGCCAGGATGTCCTGCGTCTTGGTCTGCATCTCCTCGAACACGTCCTCGTCGCGTTCGCCGGTGAAGTAGGCCTCGAACATCGGCTGGATGGTGTCCGCCAGCTCCTGCCCGTTGACGGTCGGCGGGGCCGGGTAGAGCTCGCCCTCATCCAGCGCGGTGAGGAAAGACGACATGTCGACGCCCTTCTCGGCCTGCGCGTCGACCGAAGCCTGCAGCGCCTCCGAGATCGAGGGCAGCAGGTAGCCGTCCGATCCCGCGATGGTCTGGCACTCGACGGTGCCCATGTAGCTGACCCACTTCCAGGTCTCTTCGGGGTGCTTGGTGCCGGTGAAGATGTTGTTCGCGTTCGAATTGCTGATCATCATCCGGCCTTCAGGCCCCTCGACGGTCGGCGCGACCCCGACCTTCACTCCGGGGATGTTCGACACGGGTCCGATGTCCCACGTGCCGCCCTGGATCATCGCCACGGAGCCCGAGCCGAGCTGCTCCGCGCCCGAGACGCTGAACTGACCGAACGTCGGCATCAGGCCGCGGTCACCGAGGGTGCGGACGTACTCCAGCGTTTTCACGAAGTCCTCGTCGCCGTAGGGGATCTCCGTCGGCCATGCCGTCTCGTCGCCACCCAGACGCCAGCCCAGGGTCGAGACGAACGGGTTCCAAGACGTCTGGCCGTTGAAGTCGGCGGAGGCCAGGCTGCCGATGCCGTACGTCGTGACGTTGGCCGGGTCGAAGCCCGGCTCATCGCCCCGCACGCCGTTCGCGTCGACGGTCAAGCGCGCGACGACGTCGTCGAACGTGCCGCCGTCGTCAGGGTTCCATGTCATGTTCTTGATGTCGTCGGCTGTGAGCCCGGCCTCGGCGACCAGATCCTCGTTGAAGTAGATCGCGGAGCCTGCCCAGTCCAGCGGGATCCCGTAGCGCTTGCCGTCGGTGAACACCCACGAGTCCAGACCGATGTCGTGGACAGACAGGTCGTACCCCGACTCCTCGATGAGGTCGTCGAGCGCCATGATCTGGCCTTGGCCGGCGTATTCGCCGAGCAGCGGCACGCTGTTCTGGAACGCGTCCGGGGCGGTGCCCGAGACGAAGCCGGTCGTGAGCTTGGTGAAGTAGTCGTCGACGGCGTACTGCGAGATCTTGACGGTGATGTCGGGGTTCTCTTCCTCGAAACCCGGGATGCACTTGCGGTACGACGCGGCCTGCGTGTCGCTCCACGTCCACCAGTTGATGGTGGTCTTGCCGTCGGCCTCGCCGCCCGTGCCGGACGGGGAGCAGGCGGTCAGTCCCGCGATCGCGATCGACGCGAAGGCGAGGGCCGCGATGGTGCGCTGCTGTCTCATGATTCCTCACTCAGGTGTGGGGCGCGCGGTGCGCCCGTGGGGTGTGTTGCGGTGGGTCGGGGGCCGGGCGCGAGGTGCGCCGAGGCGAAATCCAGTGCGTTCTCCTCGTCGAGGTCGCCGCCGGCTTCGTGGCCGTTGTACGGCCACAGCACGACCTGCTTCGGTCCGGCGTACGCGGTGAAAGCGGGCAGAACGGATGCCGGTGGTGTGATGCCGTCACGCAGGCCCGTGCTCAGCAGAGCCGGCGCGGTCGCGCGCTTGGCGTGATTCACGCCGTCGAAGTAGCGGAGGGTGTCCAGTGCGGTCGCCGTGTCGAGGCGCCGATCAGCGAAATGCTGGGTCAGCAGCGAGTAGGGGAACTCGGTGCTGAGGTCGGCGGCGCGATCCAGCTCGCACAGGAACGGCGCCTGAATGATCGCGACGGCGAGGTCGGGAACCAGGCCTGCGATGGCGAGGGAGATGCCGCCTCCCTGGCTTGCTCCGACAGTGCCCACACGCGTGGGGTCGACGGTCTCGAGCGAGCGGAGCGCCTCCACGGCGCGCACCGCGTCCGCGTACACCCGGCGGTAGTAGTACTCGTGTGGTGAGCGCAGGCCCCGGGTGAGGAAACCCCCGGCGGAGGGACCACCCTCCGGGTGGTCGTCCTCGGTGTCGCCGTGGCCCTGGCCACGCGTGTCCACCACCAGGTGGGCGTAGCCGGCGGCGGCCCAGCGCAGATCGCGGAGGGCGTGTCCGCGGCCGTTGCCGTAGCCGAAGAACTGCACCAGGCCGGGAAGCGGACCACGGGCATCGCGCGGGACACGGAGCCAGGCGTGGATACGGGTGCCGCCGAAGCCCCGAAACGTCACGTCGTACACGTCGATGACCGTCAGGCGCGTCGGTCGCGGCTCGACGGTCATCTCGAGCGGGTGGAGCCGGGTGGCCCTGAGAGTCTCCGCCCAGAACGCATCGAAGTCGGCCGGCTCCGTCTGGGTCGTCCGGGTGTCGACGGCGGCGAGCTCACCGTGCATGGTGGCCTCCGAGTGCGAGGGATGCGGCATCCGCGAAATCCCCCGGGGTGAGCTCGGCCGACGAGCCGGCACCGAGGGGCACGTCGATGCGGGTGCCGGCGTACTCCACGACGACGCGGCGGTCGCAGCGGAGCGTGTCGCGCACGCGCGCGCCGGTGAGGGTGCCGTCGTGCCACGCGAGGTCCACGACGAGGCCGGCGCGGGCGCCGAGGCCCTGGGCGTCGCCCGTGCGCCACCCCGAGGGCAGTGCGGGAAGCAGACGCACGACGTCACCGTGGCTCTGGATGAGCAGTTCGGCGATGCCGGCGGGGAACCCCAGGTTGCCGTCGATCTGGAACGGCGGGTGTGTGCTGAACAGGTTGGGAAGCAGCCCGCCCCATTCCGAGCCGTCGACCGGTCCGTGACGGGTCACATCTCCGTCGAACGGGGTGAGCGCCTCCTCCAGCAGTGCCGCCGCCCCGTCGCCGTCGCCGATCCGGGCCCGGAGGGCGATCTTCCATGCCCACGACCAGCCCATGGCTCCGGGGCCGCGCGCGTCGAGCAGTCGCACACCGGCTTCGAACAGCTCGGGATCGCGCTCGCGGGTGAGGGAGTCGAGCGGATACATGCCGACGAGCGGCGAGAGGTGGCGGTGGACAGGCTCGACCTCGGCGACGTCGGCCGACCACTCGCGCAGTCTGCCGTCCGCGCCGATCGTCAGCGGCGCCAGCGCAGGAAGTGCGGCGTGGATCGCCGCCGCGATGGGGTCGTCCATGTCGAGTGCGGCGAGCGCTTCGAGCGCGCGCTCGAAGAGTCCCCGCACGAGCGCGAGATCGGATGCCGCGGTGAGCCCGAGTGCTGTCGCTGCGCCGTCCGGCCCGACGAACGAGTTCTCGGGCGAGGTCGACGGCATGGTCCGCAGCGTTCCCTCCGGGCCCGGCACCAGCCAGTCCAGGCAGAACTCGACGGCGCCGCGCATGAGGGGCCAGATGCGGGCGCGCAACAGCTCCACGTCACCCGTGAACGCGAAGGCGTCCCAGAGGTTGTGGGTCAGCCAGACGCCGCCCATCATCCAGATGGCCCAGCTGGGCGCGCCGTGGCCCATGCCGACGGGAAGGCTCCATCCCCACAGATCGGTGTTGTGATGCGCCACCCAGCCGCGCGCTCCGTAGAGTTCGCGGGCAGTCCTGGCACCGCTTCGGGCAAGGCGCTCCACGAGAGCGAGCAGTGGCTCGAACGGGTCCTGGAGGCCGAGAACGGGCGCCGCCCAGTAGTTCATCTGGGTGTTGATGTTGATGGTGTAGTTGGACGACCAGGCGGGACGCAGCTGGTCGTTCCAGATCCCCTGCAGGTTCGCCGCAGGCCCGCCCGCACGCGACGACGACGCCAGCAGATAGGTGCCGAACTCGGCGGCCACGGTCGCCCTGAGAAGGGGGTCGTCGCCGTGGAGGATGTCGTGATGGACGTCCCAGGTGCCTTCCCGGCGGCTGCCGATCGCGAACCGCGCCCGGGCGATGCGCCGACGGTCGGCGACATGCTCGGCCAGCAGCGCCGACGGTGCGCGGCAAGCCGCGGCGTCTGCGCGCTGGGTGGCCCGGTCCCGGATCGCCTCACGGGAGGCGGTCCGCCACTCCCCGTCCGCGTCGGCCCACCAAAACGCGGCGCGGGACGATGTGGAGAGGGCGATCAGCAGCCGGCGAGCCCCGCGGACCGTCGCGCCGGAGGGCGCGTGGTCCACGAAACCGTCGGTGTCCCACGCGACGGCGACGCTTGCGAAGCCGTCGTAGTCGTCGCCGGCGTCGGCGTACCGCAGCGGCGGCTCCACCGAAGATTCGTGCAGCGGCGCTCCGTCCACGGGGATCTCGACGTCGAGCCGGAGCCCTGCGGCGGTCGTAGCCTTGCCCGCCTCGCGCAGCGGGGTGCTCAGGGCGATGAATGCTTCGAATCGCGTGTCCGCCGTCAGCTCGACCACGAGCGCCTGTGCCGGGGCCGAGATCCAGGAGCGCCGACGCAGTGTGCCACCGGGGATGCGCAGCTCCTCGAGCAGCACGGCGTCGTCGAGGTCGAGCAGGCGTGCGGGATCGACGGGAGCGGCATCGGGCACCGAGACGGCGAGGTCGGCCAGCGGAAGGAACTCCTGCGTGTATCGGCCCTCGAATGCCATGAGCAGATCTTCGGCGGCACGCACGTCGCCGGCCTCCAGCGCTGCCCGCACCCGAGCGAGGCGCTCCGGACCGGCCCCCGCCGCCACCACGTCGCGCAGCGCGCGCTCGGGGCCATCGGGCGTGCCCGACCACACGGTGGCGTCGTTGAGCTGGTAGCGGCCTGATGCGCCGCCGAAGGCCATCGCGCCGACGAGGCCGTTGCCCAGCGGGACCGCCTCCTCCCACCGGGTGGCGGGGTCACGCCAGGACAGCCGAAGCGTGGGGCTCACCTTCGCGCTCATTTCAGACCCGTGAATCCGATGGAGTTGACGATGCGCTTGCCGAACACCATGAACAGCACGAGCATCGGAGCCGCCGCGACCAGGGTCGCCGCCATCAGTCCGGCCCAGTCGGGCTGGGACTGCGGCGATGCCTGCTTGAACACGGCGAGGGCGAGGGTCAGTGGCTGCACCGTCTCGTCCGAGGTGACCAGCAGCGGCCAGAAGTAGTCGTTCCACATGCCGATGAAGCCCAGGATCGACAGTGTGACGATCGGTCCGCTGGTCATCGGGAGGGTGATGCCGAAGAGGATCCGCACGCGGCCCGCACCGTCGATCAGCGCGGCCTCCTCCGTCTCCGTCGACAGGCCGAGCATGAACTGGCGGAGGAAGAAGATGTTGAACGCCGAGAACAATGCGTACGGCAGGATCATGCCGGCGAACGTGTTGAGGAGCCCGAGCTCCTTCACCAGGACGAAGTTGGGCAGGAGCGTGAGGATGCCGGGCACCATGAGTGCGGCCAGGAACAGCGAGAACACGAGCTCGCGGCCCTTCCACTGCAGTCGCGCGAACGCGTAGGCGGCGATCGTGGAGAAGAACACGATGAGGGCCGTCGACAGGGTGGCGTAGACCACGGAGTTGAAGATGTACCGTCCCAGCTGGATGGAGGCGCCCGATCCGCCCTCGGCGAGCGCTTCTTCGGGAGTCGCCAGACCCAGCACCCGGCGGAACGGGCCCCATGTGAAGTCGACCGGCAGGACCGAGGAGGGGTGAGCCAGCAGCGCGTAGTTGTCGGACAGAGCAGTGCGCAGGATCCAGTAGAAGGGGAAGATCGTGATCAGCAGGATCGCGATCAGGTACACCCACGCGGCGATCCGCCCGATGCTGGGGCGCGTTTTGGTACGCATCAGTTCGTGTCCGATTCGTTGGCGCGCAGCAGGCGCATCTGGATGAAGGTGATCGCGATGAGGATCGCGAACAGCGCGAGCGACATCGCCGACGCGTAGCCGAAGTCGAACTGCCCGAAGGCCTTGCTGTAGATGTACATCTGGAGCACATTCGACGCGTTGGCGGGTCCTCCCTTGGTGGTGACGGCGATGATGTCGAAGACCTGGAACGCGCCGATGACGTTCAGCACCACGACCAGCGCGAGGATCGGCCGCAGCAGCGGCAGCGTGAGACGGAAGAACATCTGCGTCTCGCTGGCGCCGTCCAGCCGGCCCGCCTCGTACACGCTCGCGGGGATCGTCTGGAGCCCGGCGAAGATGATGATGGACGTGTAGCCCATGTTCTTCCACACGTGGATGAGCGCGATCGAGGGGATGGCCAGCGCGCGCGAGCTCAGGAACTGCTGACCCTCGCCGCCGAGAGCCTCGATGACGATGTTGACGATGCCGAGCTGGGTGTCGAGCATCCACGACCACACCGTGGCCGCCACCACCGATGAGATGAGGAACGGCAGGATGATGAGGCCCCGGATGACCGTCGAGGCGGTCAGACGGTGCAGCACCGCGGCGGTGAGCACGGACACCGCGATCGTGAGCGTGACGGCCAGCAGAACGAAGTAGACGGTGACGCCGAGGGCGTTCCAGAAGACGTCGTCCCGCAGCAGCTGGGCGAAGTTGGCCAGGCCGACCCACTCCGGCGGGCTGAGCACCCGGAAGTTCGTGAAGCTGAGGTAGATGCCCCGCAGGGTGGGGTAGGCGGCGAAGACCAGGAAACCGACCATGGCCGGCGCGATGAGCACCCATGCGAGGCGGGCATCGCCCCGGTGGGCCGGAGCCGACCGGTTGACGTTCCGGCGCGCACGACGTCCTCGCCTGGCACTCCAGGTCGGTTCCGCGGCGGTCGCCGTCTCAGCTTCTAAGAGCGTCATCGATCTTCCTGTCTCGTCCGACGACATCGTCGTGGGAAAGGTTCGGGTCGCCCTCGGACCCTCGGCTCAGACCTCGGATCTTTGGTTGCGACGCCAGAGTAAACATGATTAATTACCAATGTCAAGAAACCCGGCGAAGGAGTTCCAATGGTCAACGGCGAGCACGGCGTCCACACGCTGCGGGCCGCGGGGACGTCGCTGGTCGTCGATCTCGAGGGCCGCGTTCCGCGAGTGCTGCACTGGGGAGCCGACCTCGGACCTATAGACGCCTTCGTCGCACAGGCACTGCGGGAGACGGCGGTTCCCGCGATGCTGAACAACTCCCCGGACGTCCCCCGAGCATTCTCGGCGTGGCCGACCGAGCAGGACGCGTGGGCGGGCACCCCCGCGCAGACCGGGAGCCGCGCGGGCACCGCCGCGACCCCCCGTCCCCGTGCCGTGGAGAGCACGGTGGAGACGTCGGGCGACGCCGGTGGCCGGATCGTGATCGACCTGGACGACCCCGTCGCCGGCACCAGCGCGCGCATGGAGTACCGGCTGGACGCGGCAGGCGTGCTGACGGTCGACATGTCGATCCAGAACCCGCAGGAGGCGGCATCCGCGTACCTCGTCGACGGACTGCGTGCCCTACTGCCGCTGCCCGATCGCGCAGTCGAACTGCTCGATTTCACCGGCAAGTGGTGTCGCGAGCGCGCACCGCAGCGGCTGCCCTTCGCTTTCGGCACCCACGCACGTCGCGCCCGACGCGGGAAGCCCGGCCACGACACGCCGTACCTGCTCGTGGCCGGAACCCCCGCATTCGGGTTCTCGCAGGGCGAGGTCTGGGGTGTGCACCTTGCGTGGAGCGGCGACGGCGAGTATCTCGCCGAGCGGCTGCCCGAGGGGGCCGGCGCGCTTTCACGGGTCATCGGAGCGGGCGAGCTGCTGCGGTCCGGTGAAGTGATTCTCGAACCTGGCGAGCGCTATGAGGCGCCGACCGTCGTCTTCACCTGGTCGGACCGGGGACTGGATGGCATCGCCGCCCGTCTGCACCGTCGCCTTCGTGCGCGTGCGCATCACCCCGCCGCGCCGCGCCCGCTCGTGCTCAACACCTGGGAAGCGGTCTATTTCGACCACGATCTCGACCGGCTCATCGAGATCGCCGACCGCGCCGCAGAAGTCGGCGTGGAGCGGGTCGTCCTCGATGACGGATGGTTCCGCGGGCGCCGGGACGCCAGCGCCGGGCTGGGTGACTGGCTGGTGGATGAGAGCGTGTGGCCGGACGGGCTGGGACCGTTCGTCGAGGCCGTGCGATCGCGAGGCATGCAGTTCGGGCTGTGGTTCGAGCCTGAGATGATCAACCCGGATTCCGATCTGGCCCGCACGCATCCCGACTGGGTCATGGCGCCGAAGGACGGCCCCGGCCCCACCGCACGCAACCAGCAGGTGCTCGACCTCTCGCATCCGGGCGCGTACGCACTCGTCCTCGAGCGCATCAGCGCTCTGGTCGCCGAATACGACATCGACTACCTGAAGTGGGACCACAACCGCGACCTGGTCGAGCCGGTGGCTCAGCGCGATGGCGGTGAGCGTCCACTCGTGCACTGCCAGACCCTCGCCCTGTACCGCATGCTGGACGAGCTGCGCGCACGGCACCCGCGACTGGAGATCGAGACGTGCTCCGGCGGCGGCGGGCGCGTGGACCTCGGCATCCTCGAGCGCACCGACCGCGTGTGGGCCTCGGACTGCAACGACCCGGTCGAACGCGCGAGGATCGAGCGCTGGACCCGCCTGCTGCTGCCGCCCGAGCTCATCGGCTCGCATCTGGGTGCGCACCGCTCGCACACCACCTCACGTGAGACCGATCTGTCCTTCCGTCTGGCCATCTCCCTCACCGCGCACGCCGGAATCGAGACGGACCTGACGGCTGCCACACCGGAGGAACTGGCGACCATCGCCGCGTGGGCCAGGCTGTACCGGGAACTGCGCGGCCTCATCCACACCGGCGTCGTCGTCAACGCCGACCTCGCCGACGACTCGGCGATGCTGACGGGCATCGTCGCACCCGACGGAGCGCGGGCCCTGTTCACGTGGGCGCGGCTTGCCACCTCGCCCGACGGACAGAGCGGGCGCGTGAGATTCCCCGGTCTCGATGCGGATGCGCGGTACCTCGTGCGGGTGCGCGACGAGCTCGGCCCGGTCAGTCGGCACCAGGTCGCCGACCCCGCCTGGATGACCGGCGCCACGGACGGCGGAACCGAGCTGCCGGGCGCGGTGCTCGCCGTGGCCGGGGTTCCGCTTCCCACCCTCAACCCGCAGCAGGCGCTGCTCTTCGACGTCGTGCGGCTCTGATGAGTCGCTGACGTCCACGACTTCTGGGAACCGCGCGATGGGGCGCGGGGTTCACCGTCGAACCCACCGCAGAGAGGAAACCATGGACACTGACAACCGCCACGCCCGCGCGCGACGGTGGCTGGCCGCGCTGACCGCTGCCGCACTGTCGTTCGGATCGGGCGCAGTGACGAGCGCGTTGGCCGCGACCCCCGCCGAGGCATCCACCCTCGCCGAGGCATCCGTCCCCGCCGCCGCATCCGCGCCCGCCGCCCCCGATCCTGCAGGCGAGGAGCTCGGCGCCCGCCCGTACATGGGCTGGAGCAGCTACAGCATGCAGGTGTACTCCGGCAACGGAAAGTGGATCACCGCCGACCAGATCATCGCCCAGTCGGACGCGATGCACGACAAGCTCCAGTCCGCAGGGTACGAGTACATCAACATCGATGCCGGGTGGAACGACGGGGTGGACGAGTACGGCCGGCCGACGCCGAGCGCGACGCTGTACCCGGACGGGCTGCAGGCTGTCATCGATCACATCCACGACAACGGTCAGAAGGCCGGCCTGTACCTGATCCCCGGCATCTCGCCCCAGGTGTACGAGGCGGATCTGCCGATCTTCGACGCCCCGGGCTGCTCGACCGGCGACATCGTGAAGCAGCCGCTCCAGCAGGCCGACTACTGGGACATCGGGTACCGCATCGACTTCACCGATCCATGTGCGCAGGCCTACGTCGACTCCATCGCCGATGTCCTGGGCGAGTGGGGCGTCGACTTCCTCAAGTTCGACAGCGTGACGCCCGGTTCCGGCATCGGCGACCTGTCGCTCGACGCGCGCGACGACGTCGCCGCCTGGTCGAAGGCGCTGGAGCCCCACGGCATCTGGTT
The DNA here is from genome assembly GCF_900292075.1 of Microbacterium timonense. Classification (GTDB taxonomy): domain Bacteria; phylum Actinomycetota; class Actinomycetes; order Actinomycetales; family Microbacteriaceae; genus Microbacterium; species Microbacterium timonense. Next base: position 721,473 of record NZ_OLMV01000002.1, on the reverse strand, counting down.
CGAGCTGTCGTGGGCACTGGACATCCGCTACGCGGACTACTGGGCCGAGCACGCGCAAGGCTGGCGCGTCGAATGGGACGTCGAGTGCTATTGCGGCGACGAAGCCCTCACCACGTGGGAGAACATCGCGCGCCTGTTTCCCCGGGCGGCCGATTGGTGGCGGTACGCCGGGCCGAACCGGGGCTGGAACGACTTCGACTCGCTCAACGTCGGAAACGGCGAGATGGACGGGCTGACCCGTGACGAACGGCGCACCGCGACGACCCTGTGGGCGGTCTCGGCAGCGCCGATGTACGTGGGCAACGACCTCACCCGGCTCGACGAGTACGGTCTTGAACTGCTCACCAACCCCGAGGTGATCGCGGTGAACCAGGCGGGTCGTCCCGCCCGCCCGGTCTCGACCACGACCAAGCAGCAGACCTGGTTCGCCCACAATCCCGATGGGTCCGTCACGGTGGCGGTCTTCAACCTCGGACGTGCGGATGCCGACATCCGGATCCCGTTCGCCGACATCGGCGTGCACGGCTCGGCGAAGGTGCGTGATCTGTGGGCCCGAAAGAACCTCGGCTCCCACGACGGGGAGTTCGTCGCCGAGGACGTGCCGATCCACGGTACGCGACTGTTCACCGTCACTCCGGCCAAGGGCTCCACGATCGGCCTCAACGACGACGACGCGCGCCTGTCGTACGACGGCGCCTGGTCGCGCAACGGCGGCAAGGAGACCGTCGCGGCCACGCAGCCCCTCACGGTGTCGGTGTTCGACTCGTCGCAGGGCGGCACCGCGCCCGCGCAGGGCTCATCGAACGTGCTGGCCGTGAACGACACCGATCCCGGCATCGCGTACAGCGGCAACTGGGGATACAGCAGCGGCCGGGGACTGGGAGACCACCAGGATGACGTGCACTACGCCGAGACCAACGGCGCCGCGTTCCAATACACCTTCACCGGCACGGGCGTCGACTGGGTGACGGAGACCCATGAGTCGCAGGGCGAGGCGGAGGTGTATCTCGATGGCGTGCTCGTGGACACCGTCGACACGCACCGGGATCCGGCCGAGGGCCGCGGCGTGCAGGAGGTGGTGTACAGCGTGCGTGATCTCACCGACGGCGCGCACACCCTCCGCGTCGTGAAGAAGTCGGGGCAGTTCCTGCTCCTCGACCGCATCGACGTCGTGCAGGCGAGCCTTCTCGACGTGAACGGGGTGGCCTTCGACCGGGCGGCTGCCGAGGACGCCACCGTTCACGTCCTCCGCGATCCGGGGGAGCTCGTCGGGATCTACCGGGATGGGACGCCTCTCGGCGACGCCGACTACACGCGAGAAGGCGATGCCGTGATCCTCGCCGCGGCGTACCTCGGGGCGCTTCCGGACGGCGCCACGACACTGCAGTTCCGGTTCCGCGGTGATCTGAACGACGACGTGCACTGGAGCGCCGATGATGGCGCCGCGGTCGAGCTCGCATTCCGCGGCACAGCCGTCGCGGTCAGCGGGCCGATCGCCCCCGACCAGGGCGAGGTCGAGGTGTACCTCGACGGGAAGCTCGTCGACACGGTCGACGTCCACGCAGCGGTGCGTCTGACGCAGCAGGAGTGGTTCTCGAAGACCGGTCTCAAGAAGGGCGACCACACCCTGCGACTGGTGAAGAAGGGCGGCGACGTCCTCCGGGTCGACGGTCTGTCGTACGTGACGGGCTGACCTTCCGGTCCGGGTGGCGGGCTGAGGCGCCCGTCACCCGGACACTCCCGGTCCGGCCTGGCTGTCGGCCGCGGACCTCGCTCGCACCGATCCGCTCACCGAGTGCACGGGTTGTCGCCGAGTGCACGGGTTGTGCGCGCGAACATCCGGTGCGCTCGGCAACATCCCGTGCACGCGGCGACAAGGAGGCGGGGAACGACGCCCATGCAGGCAGGGGATGCCGCTGCCCGCACCGGTGGCGCGGCTCAGGCGTCGCGGGCCTGACGGAGCCAGCGCTCGATGCCGGAGATGTGCACCTGGGCGGTAGCGGTGGCCAGCTCCATGTCGTTGTCGGCGATCGCGTCGAGGATCGCCCGGTGCTCGGCCAGGGTGCGCTCGACGGCACCGGCCTGCGTGAGGCCGCGCCACACGCGGGCGCGCACGGTCTGGCTGGTGAGGCTCTCGAGGAGGCTCGCGAGGTAGTCGTTGCCCGCCAGGCGCGCGATGGCGCTGTGGAACCGTACGTCGTGCTCGACCAGGGTCTCGATGTCGGTGTCGGGGGCCACCTCGCCGATCTCGGCATCCAGCATTGCGACGTCGCCGGCGCTCGCGCGCTGGGCGGCGAGCCCGGTGGCGTGGGATTCGAGCACGCGGCGCACCGCGAAGATCTCCAGCAGCGAGTCGTCGTCGTGAAGGTCCACGACGAACGAGATCGCCTCCAGCAGCAGCTTGGGCTCGAGGCTCGTGACGTACGTGCCGTCGCCGCGCCGCACGTCGAGCACCCGGATGACCTCCAGCGCCTTGACGGCCTCGCGCATCGAGCTGCGCGAGAGGCCGAGGCGCTCGGCGAGATCCTTCTCGGGAGGCAGGCGTGATCCCGGGGCGAGCTCGCCGCTGACGATCATGTCTTTGATCTTCTCGATCGCTTCGTCGGTCACGGCCACGCGCCCATCATAGACATCCGATGTCGTGGCGCCCCACGGGGTACCGCGCGGTGGCGGCACAATGGTCCTCATGCGCGTCGTGGACGGACATCTGCACCTGTGGGACCCCGGGGTTCTGACCTACGAATGGCTCGAGGGTCCGCTGCTCCGATCTTTCGGACCGGAAGACCTCGATGAGGCCGTGGCGGAGGGCCCTGACGCGGCGTACGGGTTCGTCTTCGTCCAGGCCGACTGCCTGCCCGAGCAGTCCATCGCCGAGGTGGACTGGGTCGCCTCCCTAGCACCGCGCGTGGCGCTGCGCGGCATCGTGGCGCACGCCCCGCTCGAAGACCCGCGGGCCACGGAGGCGCACCTGGCCGCGTACGCCGAGCGGCCTCTCGTGGTCGGAGTGCGTCGGCTGCTGCAGTCCGAGCCGGCCGGGTTCGCCGCAGCGCCGGGGTTCCGCGACGGTGCGCGCGCGGTGGCATCCGCCGGCCTCGTCTTCGACGCCTGCGTGCGCTGGCAGCAGCTGCCCGACGTCGTCGACCTCGCCGACGCGGTGCCCGAGCTCACCATCGTGCTCGACCACCTGGGCAAGCCCGAGGTGGGAACGGCGCAGGCGCCGGATCCGGCCGACGGCACCCCGTGGGCCGAGTCGCTGCGCGACCTGGCCCTGCGGCCGAACGTCGTGTGCAAGCTCTCGGGGCTGCCGGCCGAGGCCCAGGGGGAGTGGACCGACGCGCAGCTGCGACCGTTCCTCGACGTCGCCCTGGACGCTTTCGGACCCGATCGGCTGCTGTTCGGCGGCGACTGGCCCGTCTCGACGCCCTACGGCCGGTGGGTCGACGCCGTGTCGTCGTGGCTGGCGGATCGTGTCGGCGACCACCACCAGCGCGCGGTGCTCGCCGAGAACGCCGAGCGCGTGTACGACCTGCGCTGAGCGGTCAGGACTGCGCCGGACGCAGCCGCAGCCCCGACATCCCGCCGTCGACCTCGATGTAGGTGCCCGTGGTGGAGCCGGATCGTGGGCTCACCAGGTACAGCACGGCGCCGGCGACCTCGTCGGCCGACACCAGCCGGCCATGCGGCTGCCGAGCCTCGAGCGCGGCGCGCTCGGCCGCGGGGTCCGGGGCCGTCGAGAGCAGGCGGCCGACCCACGGCGTGTCGGCCGTCCCCGGGTTGACGGCATTGACCCGGATGCCCTCGCGCAGGTGATCGGCCGCCATCGCGCGCGTCAGCGACAGCACGGCGCCCTTGGATGCGCTGTACAGCGCCCGCTGCGGAAGGCCGGCGGTCGCCGCGATCGACGAGGTGTTGCAGACCGCGGCCGACGGCGACTGCCGCAGCCACGGCAGTGCCGCCGCCGTGACGCGGGCGATGCCGGTGACGTTGACGGACAGGACGCGCGCCCACTCGTCGTCGTCGTTGGCGGCGATGTCGCCCTGCGCGCCGATGCCGGCGTTGTTCACGAGGATGTCGATGCGGCCGAACCTCCCGGCGACGTCGGCGACGGCGCGCTCCACGCCGGCACGGTCCGACACGTCGGCGGCCACGGCGGTGAAGCGCGGGTCGGCGCCCGACGGGTCGCGGTCGAGCACGGCGACCTGCGCACCCTCGTCAGCCAGCGCGGCGGCGATCGCCGCGCCGATGCCCGATGCTCCGCCGGTCACGATGGCGACGAGGCCCTCCAGCTGTGCGCTCATCGGGTCGCCTCCCACGCCACGAACTCCTGTCGCTGCGCGCCCAGACCCTCGATCTCGATGTCGACCACATCGCCCGGGGCGAGATACGGGAAGCGTCCGGAGAGGGCGACCCCCTGCGGCGTCCCGGTGAGGACGAGGTCGCCCGGCTCGAGAGTGAGGAACTGCGACAAGTGCCACACGATGTGGTCGACCGGGAAGATCATGTCGGCCGTCGACGAGTCCTGACGCGGCTCGCCGTTGACACGGCTCTGCAGCCGCAGCGCCTGCGGGTCGACCTCGTCCGGGGTGACCAGCCAGGGGCCCGTCGGGTTGAAGCCGGGGGCGCACTTGCCCTTGGACCACTGGCCGCCCGAGATCTCGAGCTGGAAGGTTCGCTCAGAGATGTCGTTGGCGGTGACGTACCCGGCGATGTGCGCGGCCGCGTCGGCCGGCGAGTCGAGGTACGAGGCCTGCCGGCCGACCACGATGCCGAGCTCCACCTCCCAGTCCGTCTTCTCGCTGCCGCGGGGAATGGTCACGGTGTCGTTCGGACCGACGACCGTGTTGGGGGTCTTCAGGAACATGACCGGCACGCTGGGCGGCGTGGCGCCGGACTCGGCGGCATGGGCGGCGTAGTTCATGCCGATGCAGACGACGGCCCCGGGCCGCGCGATCGGCGCGCCGATGCGCAGGGCGCCCGCGCCTTCGAGCTCGGGAAGCGAACCGGCCGCGAGAGCCGCGGCGGTGCGGCCGACGGGGTCGTCGGCGAGGAAGCGTCCGTCGACGTCGGATGTGATCGGACGCAGATCGAGGTGCCGATCGCCGTCCAGGACGACGGGGATCTCGCTACCGGGCTCGCCGAGGCGCGCGAACTTCATGGCTCTCCTGAATTGTCGAGGCGGGGCGTCGTCGATGCCGTCACGGCCCGCGGGCGTGATTGACAGTATAGACATCGGATGTTTACACTTCGAGCGGCTCGAACCCCCGAGCCGTGACCGCAGGAGACCACCCCGTGAGCCGCATCGTCGCCTTCGAGACGACAGACATCCGATTCCCCACGTCCCTCAGTCTCGACGGCTCGGACGCGATGAACCCCGACCCCGACTACTCGGCGGCCTACCTGCGCATCGTGACGGATGCCGCGGACGGCGTCGACGGCCACTCCTTCGTCTTCACGATCGGCCGGGGCAATGACGTGCAGGTCGCCGCCCTCGACACCCTCGCCGGCCACTTCGTCGGACGCGACATCGAGCCGCTCCTCGACGACATGGGTGCGACGAACCGCGAGCTCATCGGCGACTCGCAGCTGCGATGGCTCGGCCCCGAGAAGGGCGTGATGCACATGGCCATCGGGGCGGTGATCAACGCGCTGTGGGACATCAAGGCCAAACGGGCCGGGCTGCCGCTGTGGCAGCTGCTCTCCCGTATGAGCCCTGAAGAGATCGTGGGACTCGTCGATTTCCGGTACCTCACGAACGCGCTCACGCCCGACGATGCGCTGCGCATCCTGCGCGATGCGGAGCCCGGTCGCGCCGCCCGCGAGCAGCAGCTCCTGGAGACCGGCTATCCGGCGTACACCACCAGCCCGGGGTGGCTCGGTTACTCGGACGAGAAGCTGACGCGGCTGTGCCGTGAGGCGATCGCCGACGGCTTCGGTCAGATCAAGCTCAAGGTGGGCGCCGACCTCGACGACGACATCCGGCGCTTCCGCGTGGCGCGCGAGGTGTGCGGGCCGGACTTCCCGATCGCGATCGACGCGAACCAGCGCTGGGAGGTCTCGGAGGCCATCCGATGGGTGGGCGCGCTCGCCGAATTCCGGCCCGCGTGGATCGAGGAGCCGACCAGCCCCGACGACGTGCTGGGGCACGCCGAGATCGCGCGCGGCGTGGCGCCGCTGCGGGTCGCCACGGGCGAGCACGCGCAGAACCGCGTGATCTTCAAGCAGCTGCTGCAGGCCGGCGCCATCGGCGTGATGCAGATCGACGCCGCGCGCGTCGGTGGCGTCAACGAGAACATCGCCAACCTGCTGCTGGCGGCCAAGTTCGGCGTGCCGGTGTGCCCGCACGCGGGCGGCGTGGGGCTGTGCGAAGCGGTGCAGCACCTGTCGATGTTCGACTTCATCGCCGTCAGCGGCAGCAGAGAAGGTCGCATGATCGAGTACGTCGACCACCTGCACGAGCACTTCGTCGTTCCCACCGACGTCCGCGGCGGCGTCTACGTCGCACCGCTGGCGCCCGGCGCCGGCATGGAGATGAAGGCAGAGAGCCGCGCCGCCTACGAGTTCGAGAGCGCGCATGTCGCGGCCTGAGGTCTCCGCGCTGACCCGGCTGGGGTACGGCGCCGCCAACGTCGGCAACCTCTTCCGGGAGCTGAGCGACGAGCAGGCGTGGGCGATCCTCGACGCCGCGTGGGAGAGCGGCATCCGCTACTTCGACACCGCCCCGCACTACGGGCTGGGCCTGTCCGAACGGCGGCTCGGCGCCTTCCTGCGCACCAAGCCTCGCGACGAGTTCGTGCTCTCGACGAAGGCAGGGCGGCTGCTGCGCCCGAACCCCGATGACGACGGCGGACTGGATCTCGCCTCCGACTTCCACGTGCGCACGACGGTCCGCCGCGAATGGGACTTCTCGGAGGCCGGGATCCGCGCGAGCCTGGATGAGTCGCTCGAGCGCCTCGGGCTCGACCGCGTCGACATCCTCTACCTCCACGACCCCGAGCGTCACGATCTCGAGCTGGCGCTGCAGGAGGCGTTCCCCGCGCTGGAGCGGCTCCGGGCCGAGGGGACGGTCGATGCCATCGGCATCGGCTCGATGACCGCGTCCGCGCTCGCCGCGGCGGTCGAGCGCGCCGATCTCGATCTCGTCATGATCGCGGGGCGCTACACGCTCCTCGAGCAGCCGGCGGCTGAGGCGGTGCTGCCGGCCTGCCACGAGCGCGGCACCGGCGTGGTGGCGGCATCCATCTTCAACTCGGGCCTGCTCGCGAAGGACGAACCGTCGCGCGAGGACCGGTACGAGTACGGACGGATGCCGGAGGAGCTGTGGGAGCGCCTGCAGCGGATCGTCGCCGTGTGCCGCGCGCACGACGTGCCGCTGCCGGCCGCCGCCGTGCAGTTCCCGCTGCGCGACCGCGCGGTGCGTTCGGTCGTCGTCGGCGGCAGCCGCCCCGAGCAGCTGCGCCGCAACGCGGAGCTCATGGCATTCGACATCCCGTCCTCGCTGTGGGACGATCTGGCGGCCGAACGCCTCATCCGCTGACGAAGGGACGCGCATGCTCGAGGGCATCAACCCGCTGCTGACGGGGGAGCTGCTGCTCCACCTGGATCGCATGGGCCACTCCGACGCGGTGGTCGTCGCCGACGCGCACTTCCCGGCGTGGGCGATCGGCGCGCGCGTCGTGGACCTGCCCGGCACCACGACACCCGAGGTCGTCTCGGCCGTGCGCTCGGTGCTGCCGCTGGACGACGCGCCCGCGCTGGACCTGATGGCCTCTGCCGACGGCGAGGTGCTGGAGGTCCAGCGGGAGCTCGCGGCTGCGGCGGGAACGGACAGCCCCCGTTACGTCGACCGCTTCGAGTACTACGAGCTCGCGAGAGGCGCCTACGTCATCGTGCGCACCGGCGAGACCCGCAAGTACGGCAACGCGCTTCTGCGCAAGGGCGTCGTCGGCCACCCGGCCGCGGACTGAGCCGAGCCGCGCTCAGTCGTTCAGGCCGAACAGATCCAGCGGGTGGGTCAGCCGCCACCACGGCGACGGGTCGGTGATGTCGGCCGCGAGCTCCAGGTCGACCGTGGTGTCATCCAGCGGCCCTGTCACCCCCAGCGAGCCGACGACGTCGCCGGCGTCGCGGCTGTCGCCCAGGTGGTAGGTGGTCTCCACCGTGCCGGTGCGCCCGTTCCAGAGGATGACGGAGGCGTCTTCGGAGGTCACGATGTCGACCTCGTCGCCCCACAGCGTCTCGACGACGCCGGCGACGGTGCCGGCGGCCACCGACGGCTTCAGCTGCAGCTCCTGCTCCATCTGCGCGTAGAGGGCGCGGGATGCCGCCAGACGGCTCTCGTCATCCGGCTGGCCGAGCACCGAGGCATAGAGGCGCACCGTCGTGTCGCCGATCGTCACGTCCTTCGCCGAGAGCAGGTTCCAGGCATCCAGCGTGCCGGTCTTCACCCCCACCACTCCCGGGTCGGCGAGCAGACCGTTGGTGTTCTCGACGTGACCGGCCCCCGGAAGGTCCACCGACTGCTTCGCGACGATCTCGGCGATCACCGGATGGGCCAGTGCCTTCTGCGCAAGCGTCACGAGCGCCTCGGGACTGGCGGTGTTGCGCGGGTCCATCCCGGTCGGCTCGTACACGGTGATCCCGGGCACACCGTGCGACGACAGCCATGCGTTCGCCGCCGACGCGTAGACGGCATCCGAGGGCCAGATGGTCTGCGCGAGCCGGTCCGCGTAGTTGTTGGCAGACCCGACCAGCATGCCCTCGAGCATCTGGTACTGGGTGAGCGAGCCGTTCACGGGCACGTCCAGCGCGGATTCGCCGTCGCTGCGGTACTGCCAGTAGCGGGACCGGTCGGCGGAGGTGAAGCGGAACTCCGGTCCCTGCTCGCCCGGCCCCAGCGGCATCTCCTCGAGCACGGCGAGCGCGGTGACCACCTTGGTGATGCTGGCGATGGCGTCCGGATCGGCGCTGGAGGCCAGCGTGCCGGGCATGCCGGCGACGGCCTCTGCCGCGCTGCCCTGGGCCGGCCACGCGGGCGCCGCGGCAGGTGCGGCGATCGGCTGCACCTCGACGGCGGTGACGGTGGGGGCGACCGCGTGCAGCGGCCACAGCAGCGTGGTCCCGGCGTACGCGCCGACGAGCCCGGCGATGACGAGGGTCGGCACGATCACGCCCGCGCGCAGCGGCGAGCGACGCGGGGCGTCGGCGAGGAGGTCTGACTCCACCGTGACGTACGGCATCGAAGCGGCGGCGAGATCGCCCGGCGCGCCCGCGCGGCCGACGCGGCTCTCGTCCACCCAGGCCAGCGCCACCCGGCGAGCGGACGCCGGCGCGGGGGCGTCGTCGGGCTGCGGCAGCAGTCCGCCCCCGATCGACAGCGAGGGGTCGGGGGCCGGCTCGTACTGCGGCACCGTCGGGGCGGCGGCCGTCTCGGCGTCGACGAGCGCCCCGGTCACGGTGTTCGACGGTGCGGGCACCGCCACGGCGTCCGGGATCGTGAGGATGCCGGGGTCCGGGGCATCCGTCCCGACGGCGGCCGGAACGGCACCCGTCTGCGCCCGGCGCGCACGGCGCGTCGGGGCGGGGGCGTCGTCGACGGTCACCCGCTCAAGATACCCCGCCATCGCGGCGGGTATACTCAACGCCACAACCACGGGAGTCCGGTGAGCCGGGCTGAGAGGAAGCGACCCACGCTTCGACCGTCGAACCTGATCCGGATCATGCCGGCGCAGGGAGGAGTACTCATGCACGCGTCCACGTCCGCATCCACGTCGGAGAAGACCGCCTCGCAGACGCCGTCGAGACGCCTGCGCTGGCGTGTCGTCGACATCGTCGTCGCCGCGGTGCTCGGCGTCGCGATCGGCCTGGTCTTCTGGGCCTGGAACACCGTCGGATACGCCTGGTTCATCGCCATGGACGGTCTCACGCCGGGCCTCGGCGGACTCGCGGCCGGCATGTGGCTGATCGGCGGCGTCGTCGGCGGCCTCGTCATCCGCAAGCCCGGTGCCGCCCTTCTCGTCGAGGTGATCGCCGCCATCGTCTCGATGCTCATCGGCAACGTGTGGGGCGTCTCGACCCTGCTTTCCGGGCTCGTGCAGGGCCTCGGCGCGGAGCTGGTCTTCGCGATCTTCCTGTACCGCCGGTTCACGCTCCCGGTCGCGATGCTCGCCGGCGCCGGCGCCGGCATCGGCGCGTGGGTCTTCGAGCTCTTCTACGGCAGCTCGCCCAACATCCTCAAGACGCTCGAGTTCAACGCCATCTATCTCGTCTCGCTCATCGTCTCGGGCGCGGTGCTGGCCGGTGTGGTGGGGTGGCTGGCCGTGCGCGCACTCGCCGCAACCGGCGCGCTCAGCCGCTTCGCGGCCGGACGCGAAGCGCGCCGCGAGGTCTGACGATGCCGGGCACCCGTCCCGCCCGCATCACCGCGGCGGGCTGGGGATGGCGCTACGCCGGCCGGCGTGCGTCGGCGGTCCGTGACGTCTCGTTCACGATCGAACCGGGGGAGCGCGTGCTGCTGCTCGGCGCCTCTGGGGCCGGCAAGTCGACGCTCCTGGCCGGCATGGCGGGCCTTCTCGGCGGGGCCGATGAAGGGGACGAGACCGGCACCCTCCTCATCGACGGCGAGCGGGCGGAGGCTCATCGGGGTCGCGTGGGCCTCGTCCTGCAGGACCCGGACTCCGGCGTCGTGCTGTCGAAGGTCGGCGACGACGTCGCGTTCGGGTGCGAGAACCTGGGCGTGCCGGCTCCCGAGATCCCCTCGCGCGTCGCGGAAGCGCTCGATGCCGTCGGCCTCGACGTGCCGCTGCACCGGCCCACGAAGGCGCTCTCGGGCGGGCAGAAGCAGCGCCTCGCGCTCGCCGGGGTGCTCGCCATGCGACCGGGCGTGCTGCTGCTGGACGAGCCCACCGCGAATCTCGACCCCGAGGGGGTGCGCGAGGTGCGGGCGAGCATCGAGCGGGTGCTCGCTGAAACCGGAGCGACACTCGTCGTCATCGAGCACCGGACCGCCGTGTGGGCCGACCTGATGGACCGCGTCCTCGTCGTGGGCGCGGAGGGCGGGCTTCTCGCCGACGGCCCGCCGGCCGAGGTGTTCGCCCGGCACGGCGCCGAGCTCGCGGCCGCGGGCGTCTGGGTGCCCGGCCAGCCGGTCGATCTGCCGGTGGCGGCGCCGGCCCGCGCCGGCGGCGAGGCGGCGGTCGCGACATCCGCGCTCTCGATCTCCCGTGACGGGCGCACCATCGTGCGCGCGGGGCTCGACGTACGCGTGCCGCGCGGGACGGCCACGATCGTCACGGGCCGCAACGGCGCCGGCAAGTCGACGCTCGCGCTGACCCTCGCGGGGCTGCTGCCCGAGGCGGGCGGCGAGGTGATCGCCGCGCCCGAGCTCGCCGGACGATCCGGCCGCCGCCCGTCGCGCTGGACGTCGCGGGAGCTGCTGACGCGCATCGGCACGGTCTTCCAGGAGCCCGAGCACCAGTTCCTGGCGCAGACCGTGCGCGAGGAACTCGCCATCGGCCCGCGATCCCGCGGCGTCGACCCGGCGGCCGTGGACGCGATCGTCGGGGAGCTGCTCGAGCGGCTCCACCTCGCCCCGCTCGCCGCCGCGAACCCCTTCACGCTCTCGGGCGGGCAGAAGCGCCGGCTCTCGGTCGCGACGGTGCTCGCCGATGCGCCGCCGGTGATCGTGCTCGACGAGCCGACGTTCGGTCAGGATCGTCGCGGCTGGATCGAGCTCGTGCAGCTGCTGCAGTCCGAGATCGCGGCGGGCACGACGATCGTCGCCGTCACGCATGACGAGGACGTCCTGCGCCACCTCGGCGGCCATCGCATCGACCTCGGCGCGCCGGCTGCGCTGGGAGTGGCGTCGTGAGCGCCGTACGAGCCGGCGCCGCACGAGCCGACGCCGGTCCCGTCGACGCGGTCGACGGGAGCCGGGGCGCCTGGCTCGACGGGGTCAACCCGGTGACCAAGATCGTGCTCGCGCTGCTGCTGTCCGTGCCGCTGTTCGCCTCGATCGACATCACGAGCGCGCTGGCCGCGATCGCGTTACAGCTCGCCTGCCTTCCGCTGACCGGCCTCGCCCTCGCAACGGTGCTGAAGCGGATGCTGCCCATCCTGCTGTTCGCCCCGGTCGCGGGCGTCAGCATGCTGCTGTATGCGGAGCCCGGTGGGACCGTCTACTGGTCGTTCTGGTACGCCACCGTCAGCGACGACTCGATCGTCCTCGCCGTCGCGGTGTGCCTCCGCGTGCTGGCGCTGGCGCTGCCGACCATCCTGCTGTTCGGGCGCACCGACCCGACGGCGCTCGCCGACGCGCTCGCGCAGGTCGCCAAGCTGCCGTCGCGCTTCGTGCTCGGGGTGCTCGCCGGCACGCGGACCCTCGGCCTCTTCCTCGACGACTGGCGCAGCATGCAGCTCGCGCGTCGCGCCCGCGGAGTCGGTGACACCGGCGCGATCCGGCGCTTCTTCTCGATGGCGTTCGTGCTGCTGGTGTTCGCCGTGCGCCGCGGCACGAAGCTCGCGATGGCGATGGAGGCACGGGGATTCGGCTCGGGAATCCCGCGGACGTGGGCGCGGGAGTCCCGCCTGCACCCTCGTGACCTGGTCGCGCTGCTCGGCGGCACAGCCATCATGGCTCTCGCGATCGGCGCGGCCGTAGCGGCCGGCACCTTCCGCTTCGTCTGGTCCTGAGGGGATCAGTCGGCTGCGACGAGCCGCTCGTACGCAGGCTGCAGCGCCGGGAAGTAGTCGCTCCATTCGACGGTGCCGACATCGACGTCGGCTTGGGCGGCGACGAGGCGGTCGAGGTAGTACTCCCACCCCGGCCCGATCGAGCCGACGTCGTCACTGGGATTCAAGCGCTGCCCGAACGTCAGCACGGTGTCGCCCGGGGAGTCCTCCGCCAGCTCGAACCACAGGTGCCACGAGCCGCCGTCCTGCGAGGTGTCGCCGGCGAAGCGCCGCGGCCGGTCGCACTCGAGGATGGTGTATTCCTCGGGCGCGGCATCCTGATCCTCCGCCGTCATGTAGAAGGTGACATGTCCCGACGCGGGGTCGCCTTCCCACCGGCCGATCCAGCGCTCGAGGCGCTCGGACTCGGTGAGCTCGCGCCAGACCTCGTCGGCGCTGGCACGGAAGCGCCGGAGGATCACGAGGTTCGGATGCCCGTCGATCTTGCAGACGGTGCCGGTGATGTCGGTCATGTCGCGTTCCACAGGTCCCGGTAGTACGACAGGCGCTCGCGGTCGGGCTCGATCCCGTACGCCTCGATGAGGGCGTCCTCCCATCCCTCGCCATAGTCCCATGCCGTCGACATCGACGCCACGGCGATGTCGGCCCAGCGGTCGCCGATGCCGAGCGTTCCGAGGTCCACGTGCCCGACCCACCGCCCGTCGTCACCGATGAGGGTGTTGGGGCAGCAGGCGTCGGCGTGGCACACCACGAGCCGGTCGATCGGCGGTGGCTCGTGCAGCGCGTCGGGGACCTGGATGCCGCGCCTGGCCGCGTTGGCGATCCTCGACGGCACTGTCCAGTCGAACGGGCAGTCCGCCACCGGGAGCGCATCGTGCAGCGCCCGCAGGCCCTCACCTACGGCGCGGACGGCGGTCGCGGCATCCGCGATCCACCGCGGGTCGACCGCAGACAGCCCGGGAAGCGCCGCCGTCACCAGGTATTCGTGCGTGTCGTCGCCGCCCAGTTCAAGCACTCTCGGCACCCGGATGTACGACCCGGCCCACTTCAGCCGGGCGGCTTCGCCCGCGAACGAGGACTCGGCGTTGCGGGCGCCGTACTTGATGTAGCGCCCGTCGTCGGTGCGGAACGTCAGGCCGCCGTAGTCATTCCGCCACACCGGGGTGAGGGTAGCGCCGCGTGCGAGCTCTTCGACGGCGTCGGGAACGGTCACGGGTTCGACGGGGATCGACACGCCCCCATCCTGCCCGATCGCCCGAACCGTCAGGCTTCGAGCGCGTCGCGCAGGATGAGCGCGTGGTTGTGCTCCTCGTCGGCCACGGCATGCAGCAGTGTCACGACGGCATGGCCGGCCAGTTCCGCGCGCAGCGACGCGACGGCTGTCTTCGCGGGTCCGGCCAGCTCGGCGCGGTAGGCCGTCTCGAAGTCCTGCCACGACATGCCGTCGTGGTGGAACGCCTTGCGAAGATCCGCCGAGGGCGCGACCTCCTTGGCCCACAGATCCAGCGCAGCCCGTTCCTTCGAGAGACCGCGTGGCCAGAGCCGGTCGACGAGCACGCGGAAGCCGTCCTCGGGTGCGGGATCGTCGTACACGCGCTTGAGCCGGATCTGCATGCGCCCATCCAACCGCGTTCGCCCCGCCACGACTAGCCTGGGCATGCCGGCCGCGTTCCTGCTGGAACTGAGTGCCGCGTATGCTGATACGCGGTTTCGTCGCGCGGACTTCGAAGGAGAATCCATGGACCTACGGGATGCCTCGGCACTGGTCACCGGCGGTGCCAGCGGTCTGGGCCTTGCCACGGCACGGCGGCTCGCCGAGGCGGGCGCGGCCGTGACCGTCGTCGACCTGCCCTCGTCCGCGGGCGCGGACGTGGCGGCGCAGCTCGGCGGCTCGTTCGCCGCGGCGGACGTGACCGATCCGGAGCAGGTGGCTGCCGCCGTCGCCACAGCCGCGGAATCCGGTCCCCTTCGCGTCGTCGTGAACTGCGCCGGCATCGCGCCGCCGGCCAAGGTGCTCGACCGGGACGGCAACCCTTCGCCGCTGGACGGGTTCGAGCGGATCGTCCGGGTGAACCTCATCGGCACCTACAACGTCATCTCGCAGGCGGCGGCGGTGATGTCTCGGGCCGAGCCGGCGCCGGACGGCGATCGCGGCGTCATCGTCAACACGGCGAGCGTCGCGGCGTTCGACGGTCAGATCGGGCAGCCCGCGTACTCCGCGTCGAAGGGCGGCGTGCACGCGATGACCCTGCCCATCGCCCGCGAGCTGGCCCACTACGGCATCCGGGTGGTGACGATCGCCCCCGGAATCATGGAGACCCCGATGCTGGCCTCACTGCCCCAGGCGACCCAGGATTCCCTCGGTCAGCAGGTGCCCTACCCGCAGCGGCTCGGCACGCCCGACGAATACGCGCGGCTGGTCGTGGCGATCGTCGACAACGGCTACCTCAACGGCGAGACGATTCGCCTCGACGGCGCGATCCGCATGGCGCCGAAGTGAGCGGAGAGCCCGGCATGAGCGATTCGATCCTCGTCACCCGCGACGGCGCACTGGCGCGTGTCACCTTCAACCGTCCGGCCACTCTCAACGCCATGGGCTTCGAGATGGGCCGGCGCTGGCGCGATGTCGCGCACGAACTCACGGCGGACGACTCGGTCGGCGCCGTGATCCTGGATGCCGCGGGCCCGGCCTTCTGCGCCGGCGGCGACGTGCGCGAGATGGCGACGTCGGCGGCCACCGGCGCCGAGGTCACCGGTGCCGCGCAGACCATTCACGACGGCATCCGCACGTTCGTGGAGTCCGACAAGCCGATCGTGGCGGCCGTGCAGGGCGCTGTGGCCGGCGGTGGCCTGGGGCTCATGCTCACGGCCGACTACATCGTCGCCTCGGACCAGGCGCGGTTCGTCAGCAAGTACGCCAACATCGGGCTCACCCCCGATCTCGGCGTGTCCACTCTGCTGCCCGCCGCGGTCGGCCAGCGCCGCGCGCTGCAGCTGCTGCTGCAGGACCTCACGATCGACGCGCCCACCGCCCTCGACTGGGGCCTGGTGACCGAGGTCGTCGCGGCGGCGGATGTGGCGTCCCGTGCCGAGGCGGTCGCCCGGTTCTGGCTCGCAGGCGCCACCGCGGCCTTCGGACAGGCCAAACGTCTGGTGCGCACGGGCGCGGGCCGGTCGTTCGCCGAGAACCTCGACGATGAAGCAGCCTCGATCGGCGCCCGCTTCGACACCGAAGAGTCCAAGGTGCGCGTGGCGGCCTTCGCCGCAGCATCCGCCAAGTCCCGTTCCTGACCCCCCATCGCCCCGCCCGCCCCCGCCGGCCAGAAGCAATGCATGTCCCAGTTTCTGCTGATCCGGGCCCCGTGAACAGCAGAAATCGGGACACGAACCCGGGAAATCGGGACATCAACAACGGAGGAAGACAGTGACCGAATCGACGGATGCCGCGCCCCTCGCCGGCAAGACGATCCTGATGTCGGGCGGCAGCCGTGGCATCGGTCTGGCCATCGCGCTGCGCGCGGCGCGCGACGGCGCCAATGTGGCGCTGCTGGCCAAGACCGACACGCCCCATCCCAAGCTCGAAGGCACGGTCCACACGGCGGCGGAGCAGATCCGGCAGGCCGGCGGCCAGGCGCTGCCGATCGTCGGCGACGTGCGCAACGACGACGACGTCACCGAGGCCGTGCTCACGACCCAGGGCGAGTTCGGCGGCATCGACATCGTCGTCAACAACGCGTCGGTGATCGACCTGTCGCGTTCGCTCGACCTCGCCGCGAAGAAGTACGACCTCATGCAGGACGTCAATGTGCGCGGCACGTTCCTGCTCTCCCGCGCCGCGGTGCCGATCCTGAAGGATGCCGCGAACCCGCACATCCTGTCGCTCTCGCCGCCGCTCAACCTGTCGCCGAAGTGGCTCGGAGCCCACACCGGGTACACCCTGGCGAAGTACGGCATGACGATGGCGACGCTCGGCCTTGCCGCCGAGTTCGCCGACGCCGGGATCGCCGCCAACACGCTGTGGCCGCGCACGACGATCGCGACGGCGGCGGTGCAGTTCGCGCTCGGCGGCGACCGCATGATGAAGGCGAGCCGGACGCCCGAGATCTACGCCGACGCCGCGTACGAGGTCGTCACGAAGCCGTCGCGCGAGTACACCGGCCAGACCCTCATCGTCGAGGACGTGCTGGAGGCGGCGGGCGTCACCGACTTCGCACGCTACGCCGCCGTGCCCGGCACGCCGGACTCGGCGCTGTTCCCCGACATCTTCCTGGACTGATACGCCTCAGACGAGGCCGAGGCGTCGGAACGCGTTGGCGATGCCGTCATCCAGCACGTCCGTGGTGACGAAGTCGGCCAGCTCCTTCAGCTCGGGCCGCGCGTTTCCCATCGCCACGGCCACCCCGCACACGCCGAACATCTCGACGTCGTTCCAACTGTCGCCGACGGCGATCGCGTCGGCGGGGTCGATCCGCAGGTGCTGCAACAGGAGCTCGATGGCCGACCCCTTCGTGGTGTCGCGTTCGTTGATCTCGCCGTTCGAGCCGCCGGGCAGCGGCATGCTTCCGGGCACCACGAGGAACTCGTCGCCCAGGTCTTCCCGCAGCTCCTCGATTCCGTCCTCGTGGTCGCTGACGAACACCGCCTTGTCGATGCGGCTGAGATCGGCCTCGTCGATGCCGGGAAAGGTGCGCTGCGCCAGACCCACCAGGGAGTCCTCCGGTCGCACCTCCTCGCCGGCGGCGGCACGGGCATCCAGCGCCGCCGCGTAGTCCCTCATGAGCTCGGCCATGCCGTCGCTGGCGTACACCCCATCGCGGGTCTGGAGGAAGTAGTGGATGCCTCGCCCATCCAGCGCGCCCAGGAGCCGCTTCGTCGCCTGCGGGGTCAGGGGACGGTCGACGACCACATCGTCACCGGAGGTGACGAGCGCCCCGGAGTTGGTCACCGCCCCGTCGAAGCCGATCTCGGCGACCCGCGGGTGGATGTCGGCGGCCGAGCGGCCCGTGCTGAGGTAGACCAGGTGCCCCGCAGCGCGAGCCGCGCGGATGGCGGGGCCGGTCGAGGGCGCGACGTGCGAGCCGTGCTCCAGGATCGTGCCGTCCACGTCGAGGAAGACGATGCGCCGGCGCATCAGTGCCTGTTCCCGCTGACGAGCATCACACCGCGAGCCTAGCCGTGCGCCCCGCCGGTCAGCGGCTTGCGCAGGAACACCTGCTCGGTGCCGTCGTCGCCGGGCACCCGCTGCGTCTCGACGTATCCCTCGCGCTCGTACAGGCGCAGGTTCGCCTCGCTGAGCGAGCCGGTGAACAGCTCCGCCTCGGTGGCTCCTGCCTCCGCTCCGCGCCGTTCCACGGCGGCGAGCAGGGTTGTGCCGATGCCCTCGCCGGCGCGGTCCGGGGCGATCGCGATCCGGCCCACCAGCAGCAGCTCGCCATCCAGCCGTGCCCGCACCGCGCCGACCATCCGCGCACCGTCGAGCGCCACGCATCCGATGTTCTCCTGCAGTTCGGACTCGACCTCCTCGAGGGTCTGCGTGAGCGGCGGCATCTCGGGCGAGCCGTAGATGAGGGCCTCCTGCACGAATGCCGCCCGCTGCAGCGTCATCACCTCGCCCGCGTCCTCGGGCCGGATGGGTCGTACCGTCACATCGCTCACGCGGCCACGCTAGCCCGCGATGCCTGTCGCCATCGCGGGCTTGACTCGCGGGGCATGGTCTGGTGGCTCGTCTCGGGGATCGGTGTTGCCGACATGAGGGAGCGTGCCGGAATGCGGACGCATCGGCGCCCGGCGGCCCTCGTCTCGGCATCCGTCCTCATCTCGGCGCGCGGGCCCGGGCGGCCCGGCGCTGCGCGCGCCGCCGGCATCGGCATCCGTCCAGGCGGGTCCCCTACCCTGGAACCCATGACCGATTCGCCCGTGCGCACCACGAAGCCACGCCAGGTGCGTCCGGCGACGGAGGGGTGGACGCAGAAGAAGGATGCCGAGGGCCGGCCTCTCCTGCAGTTCGCCAGCCCGAAGCGCGGCAAGCCGCCCGTGCACCTCGCCGACTTCACGCCGGAGCAGCGCGTGGAGAAGGTGAAGGAGCTCGGGCTGCCGGGATTCCGCGCCAAGCAGCTGGAGAAGCACTACTTCCAGCACTGGACCCACGACCCGGCCGAGATGACGGACCTTCCCGCTGAGGGTCGCGAGGAGTTCGTGCACGGGATGCTGCCGCCGCTGCTCACCGAGGTGCGGCGCCTGGAGACCGACCGCGGCGACACCATCAAGTTCCTGTGGAAGCTGCACGACGGCGCCCTCGTCGAGTCGGTGCTCATGCGGTACCCGGGTCGCATCACGCTGTGCGTGTCGTCGCAGGCCGGCTGCGGCATGAACTGCCCGTTCTGCGCGACCGGCCAGGCCGGGCTCACCCGCAACATGTCGGCCGCCGAGATCGTCGAGCAGGTCGTGCGCGCCAACCGCCTCATCGCCGACGGCGGGCTGGGTGGCAAGAAGAAGGACGACCACTCCGCCGAGCGCGTGTCGAACATCGTCTTCATGGGCATGGGCGAGCCGCTGGCCAACTACGCCCGCGTCATGCAGGCGGTGCGGGTGATGACCGACAAGCAGCACGGCCTGGGGATGAGCGCCCGCGGCATCACCGTGTCGACCGTCGGGCTCGTGCCGGCGATCACGAAGCTCGCCGACGAGGACATTCCCGTGACCTTCGCGCTGTCGCTGCACGCGCCCGACGACAAGCTGCGCGACGAGCTCATCCCGGTGAACTCACGCTGGAAGGTCGACGAGGCCCTCGACGCGGCGCGCGCCTACTTCGACAAGACCGGCCGCCGCGTCTCGATCGAGTACGCGCTCATCAAGGACATGAACGACCACGGCTGGCGCGCCGATCTCCTTGCCGAGAAGCTCAACGCCCGCGGTCGCGGCTGGGTGCACGTGAACCCGATTCCGCTCAACCCGACGCCGGGATCGATCTGGACCGCGTCCGAGGTGGCGGTGCAGAACGAGTTCGTGCGCCGTCTCAACGACGCGGGCATCCCGACGACCCTCCGCGACACCCGCGGCAAGGAGATCGACGGCGCCTGCGGCCAGCTGGTCGCGACCGAGGAGGACGCGGCCGTCGCCGCCGTGACGCCCCTCGAGGCGTGACCGGCGGCGGCAGGACACACCTGTCGCACAGGTTGCGTTGCCTATGGTGTGCGGATGTCTTCTTACTCCGCGCATCGGCCGGGACGGTTCGGCTCCGACGGCCGCATCGAGTTCGAGACGGACGGCGATCAGACCGAGGAGCTGTACCTCGATGACGTGCGCGCCTCGCCGCGCGCAGACCGGCCGCACGACGCCGCCGATGGTCCCGAGGACCCGTTCCCGGTGACCCGCGACCTCCTCGACGACGCCCTGGCCATGAACCAGACGCAGCCTGCGATCGGCGAGTGGGGCGCGGCCGACGAGCCGGTCGGCCCCGACGAGCCCGCCGAAGCGGCATCCGTCGTCCCTCCGGTGAGGTCGAAGCGCGCGCCGCGCCGTCGCCGCCGCGGCTCGACGTGGCGCCGGCTCGCCGTCCTCGGCGGGGCCGACGGCTCGGTGCTGGACCAGGTGCCCACCGAGACGCCGCGGTTCGTGCAGATGTTCTTCGTGCTGGCCGGCACCGCCCTGGTCTCGGCGATCTCGATGTACTTCGCGCTGACCACCGGCGTGCGGATCCTCGCGTGGCTCGCGCTTCCGCTGGCGGTGGTGTGGGCCCTCATCATCTTCAATCTCGACCGCTTCCTCACCTCCACGATGCGCTCGACGCACAGCGTCGGACGGCTGATCGGCCTCGCCATCCCCCGGGTCATCATGGCCGCGGTGATCGGGATCGTGGTGGCCGAGCCGCTCGTGCTGCAGGTGTTCCACAACGACATCGCGCGGGAGGTCACCGCGACGAACCTGGTGCAGGCGCAGTCGGATCAGGATGCCGTCACCGACGGTCCGGAGAAGCAGGCGCTGGATGCCGCGAGCGAACGCGTCGCGGCCCTGGAGAGCCAGGCGGCCAGCGGCGTCGTGGCGGGCGCCGACACGACCTCGGCTGCCGCGTCCTCGGCGCAGGCGACGGTGGACGACCTGACCGCGAAGCTCGCCGCGCAGCAGCAGGTGATCGACCAGGCGCGGGCCATCTACCAGTGCGAGCTCACCGGCCAGGGTGCGGGGGAGGTCCCCGGCTGCAGCGGTGTCGCGGGCGAGGGCGCCAGTTCCGGTGCCGCCCAGGACCAGCTCGCCGCGGCCCAGGCCGCGTACGACGACCTCGCGGCGCAGCTGACGACCGCGCAGGCGGATCTGGCCGCCGCGCAGGCGGCCGGCACCGCGGATGCCGGCGCCGCCGAAGCGCGGAACAAGCAGCAGGCGCGGGACGAGCTTCCTGCGGCCCGCACCCAGTACCAGGCGGCGCTGGACGCCTACAACGCGCGGGCCTCGGAGGTGGCGTCCGGCAACGCCGGGGCGGTGGGCCTTCTCAGCCAGATCAGCGGCCTGGAGCGTCTGTCGGCCCGCGAGCCGACGCTCGCCTGGGCGCACTGGCTCATCGCAGGGCTGTTCTTCATGATCGAGCTGCTGCCCGTGCTGGTGAAGGTGCTGACGAGCTACGGCGACCCGTCCCTGTACGAGCAGGCCGACGCGCTCCGACGGCAGGTGGCGCTGGACCGTGTCACCGCCCGCAGCTGGCGTGAGCGCGCCGACATCGCTCAGGGCGCAGAGGCGTGACACCGGGGCGAAAGCGGCGGTGACGGCGAGCCCTGATCTCCCCGGGTCTGGCGCGCACGCGATATATCGTGTTACAGTGACCGGCGGGTGCTCCGGGAATCGCGCCCGCATCCGTTTCCGCTCTCGGTGAACGTGACTGCCGTCATGTCGGCGGCTCGTGCGAGGGTGGAGAACACCTTCAGAAACCGCAACGGCGGGGCTTCGGCATGGCCTCGTTGCGGCCTCGCCTTGTCTGGGAGAATTCGTGCTCGCCAAACTCCTCGTCCGCTATCTCAAACCGTCCGGGTGGCTGCTGCTCGGCGTGCTGCTTTTCCAGTTCGCCTCCGCCCTGGCATCGCTCTACCTCCCGAGCCTGAACGCCGACATCATCGACAACGGCGTCTCCAAGGGCGACACCGAGTACATCTGGCGCACCGGCGTCTTCATGCTCACCGTGTCGCTCGGCCAGATCGTGGCCTCGATCATCGCGACCTACTTCGCCGCCCGCGCGGCGATGAAGCTCGGCCGCGACATCCGCGACGACATCTTCCAGCGCGTCTCCGCCTTCTCCGAGCGCGAGGTCACCGGATTCGGCGCCGGCTCGCTCATCACCCGCAACACCAACGACGTGCAGCAGGTGCAGATGCTGGCGATGATGGCGGCCACGTTCCTCGTGACCGCGCCCCTCCTCGCCATCGGCGGAGTCATCCTCGCCATCGAGCAGGCCTCGAGCCTGGCGTGGATCATCGCCGTCGCGGTCCCGGTGCTGCTGATCGTCGCGGGCATCGTCATCGCGCGCATGGTTCCGCTCTTCCGCAGCTACCAGGGCAAGCTCGACGGCGTGAACCGCGTCATGCGGGAGCAGCTGACCGGCATCCGGGTCATCCGCGCCTTCGTGCGCGAACCGATCGAAGAGGAGCGCTTCCGCGGCGCCAACACCGACATCATGGTCGTCGGCCGCAAGGTCGGGTCGCTCTTCGTGCTCCTTTTCCCGGCCGTGATGCTGATCCTCAACGTCACCGTCATCGGCGTGATCTGGTTCGGCGGCATCCAGGTCGACGCCGGCGACATCCAGATCGGCACGCTGTTCGCCTTCATGCAGTACGTCATGATCATCCTGTCGGGTGTGATGATGGCCAGCTTCATGACGCTGATGATCCCGCGCGCGGCCGTGTCGGCCGAGCGCATCGGCGAGGTGCTCGGCACGCAGTCCACGCTGCAGCGTCCCGCCGCGGCGACCGCCGACTTCCCGACGCCGGGCACCGTGGAGTTCCGTGACGTCACCTTCACGTACCCGGGCGCCGAGCACCCCATCCTGTCGAAGATCAGCTTCCGCGCCGACCCGGGCGAGACCGTCGCGATCGTCGGCTCCACCGGCGCCGGAAAGACCACGCTCGTGTCGCTCATCCCGCGCCTGTTCGACGTGACCGACGGGGTCGTGGCCGTGGGCGGCGTCGACGTGCGCGAGGCCGACCTCGACGCGCTGTGGGGCTCGATCGGCCTGGTGCCGCAGCGCCCCTTCCTGTTCTCGGGCACGATCGCCTCCAACCTGCGGTTCGGTCGTGAGGACGCCTCCGACGCCGACCTCTGGCGCGCCCTCGAGATCGCGCAGGCCAGTGACTTCGTCAGTCAGATGGAGGGCGGCCTCGATGCGCCGATCTCGCAGGGGGGAACGAACGTGTCGGGCGGCCAGCGTCAACGCCTAGCCATCGCGCGAGCCATCGTTCACGACCCGCGCGTGCTCGTTTTCGACGACTCCTTCTCGGCGCTCGACCTGACCACCGACGCCCGGCTGCGGCAGGCGCTGTGGCGGGAACTGCCGGACGTGACGAAGATCGTCGTCGCGCAGCGCGTCTCCACCATCACCGACGCTGACCGCATCGTCGTCCTGGACGACGGCGGCATCGTGGGGCTCGGAACCCACGAACAGCTGCTCGAGACGAGTCAGACCTATCGCGAGATCGTCGAATCCCAGCTCGGAGCGGAGGTCGCCCGATGAGCACCGAAAAGCAGTCCCGCACCGAGAAGTCCACGCGCCGCGGCAGGGTCCGCGGGGCGGTGGCCGAGCTGAGCCCGGAGGAGAAGCTCGAGATCGAACTCGGCGAGCAGGCGCGCATCGCGGCCGACGACTGGAGCGGAGCCGTCGCTCCCGGCAAGGCGGCCCACTTCGGGCCCTCCTTCCGCCGCCTCATCGGCCTGCTGAAGCCGCACGCCGTCGCGTTCACCCTCGTCTCGCTGCTGGGCGCGATCGGCGTCGTGCTCGCCGTGCTCTCGCCCAAGGTGCTGGGTGAGGCGACGAACATCCTGTTCGAAGGCGTCGTCTCAGCGATGGCGCCGGCGGGGACCACGCAGGCACAGGTCGTGGCCGGGCTCGAGGCCCAGGGGCAGCAGGATCTCGCCAACATCGTGGCGGCCATGGAGAACTTCACGCCCGGCGCGGGGGTCGACTTCATGGCGCTCAGCCGCGTGCTGCTCATCGTGCTGGTGCTGTACTTCTCCTCGTCGCTGCTGATGTGGCTGCAGGGCTATGTGATCAACGTCATCATGGTGCGGGTCATGTGGCGACTGCGCGAAGACGTCGAGGCGAAGATCAACCGCCTGCCGCTGCGCTACTTCGACCGTGTGCAGCGCGGTGAGCTCATCTCGCGCGTGACCAACGACATCGACAACATCACGCAGATGATGCAGCAGTCGCTGTCGCAGGCGCTGACCGCCGTGCTCACGGTCGTCGGCGTGCTCATCATGATGCTGTCGATCTCGTGGCAGCTGACGCTCGTCGTGCTGGTCAGCTTCCCGCTCATGGGCGTGCTGTTCGGCGTCATCGGGCCGCGTTCGCAGAAGGCGTTCGGCATCCAGTGGCGCAAGGTCGGCCGCCTCAACGCGCGCGTCGAGGAGTCGTTCTCGGGGCACGCGCTCGTCAAGGTGTTCGGTCGCGAGGAGGCCTCGCGCGAGGCGTTCCGCGCCGAGAACGAGGAGCTGTACCAGGCGTCCTTCAAGGCCCAGTTCCTCTCGAACATCATGATGCCCGCGATGATGTTCATCGGGAACCTGACCTACGTCGGCATCGCGGTGTTCGGAGCCCTCATGGTCGCCGGTGGCCAGCTGCGCCTGGGCGACGTGCAGGCCTTCATCCAGTACTCCCAGCAGTTCACCCAGCCCCTGTCGGAGCTCGGCGGGATGGCCGCGGTGGTGCAGTCGGGCACGGCGTCGGCCGAACGCGTGTTCGAGCTGCTCGACGAACCGGAGCAGGAGCCCGACGCGGCCGATGCCCCGGCGCCGGTCGAGGGCGACGGCACGATCGAGTTCCAGGATGTGGCGTTCTCGTACACGCCGGAGCGTCCGCTCATCCACGACCTGTCGTTCCGGGTCGAGCCCGGGCAGACGGTCGCGATCGTCGGTCCGACCGGCGCGGGCAAGACGACGCTGGTGAACCTGCTGATGCGGTTCTACGAGTTGGACGGCGGGCGCATCCTGTTGAACGGGCAGGACATCGCGCAACTCACACGTCGCGACATCCGGTCCAAGACGGGCATGGTGCTGCAGGACCCGTGGCTGTTCGCAGGCACCATTCGCGAGAACATCCGGTACGGGCGGGCCGACGCCACCGACGAGGAGATCCTCGCGGCGGCCAAGGCGACGTACGTCGACCGGTTCGTGCACTCGCTGCCCGACGGCTACGACACGCTCCTCGACGAGGACGCCTCGAACATCTCGGCCGGCGAGAAGCAGCTCATCACGATCGCCCGCGCCTTCGTGGCGCAGCCGTCGGTGCTGATCCTCGACGAGGCGACGAGCTCGGTCGACACCCGCACCGAGCTGCTGCTGCAGCACGCGATGGCGGCCCTGCGCGAGGGGCGCACCTCGTTCGTGATCGCCCACCGTCTGTCGACCATCCGCGACGCCGACCTGATCCTGGTGATGGAGAACGGCGGCATCGTCGAGAAGGGCACGCATGACGAGCTGATCGCTGCGCAGGGTGCGTACTTCCGCCTCTACAACTCGCAGTTCGAGCAGGCCGCGACCGACCTCGACGAGGAAGCCCGCGCCCTCGCCGACGCTTCGGCCGCCGGTGCGCCCGACGAGCCGGGCGCCGACGAGGCGAGCGAGGACGTCACCGCACCTGTCCGCTGAGCCGGAAAGGATGCCGCGGCCCCCGCGCCCGGGGCCGCGGCATCCGTCTGCGAACCGAGAGGCGCAGGAAGGCCGATAGCGTTTTCTCATGGTCAACTACCGGTATCTCGGAAACAGCGGTCTCAAGGTCAGCGAGATCACCTACGGCAACTGGGTCACGCACGGCTCTCAGATCGACGACTCGGCCGCGATCGCGACCGTGCACGCCGCGCTCGACGCCGGCATCACGACATTCGACACCGCTGACGTGTACGCCAACACGCTCGCCGAGGAAGTGCTGGGGAAGGCGCTGTCGGGCCAGCGGCGCGAGTCGCTCGAGATCTTCACCAAGGTGTACTTCCCCACCGGTCCCAAGGGTGCCAACGACACCGGGCTCAGCCGCAAGCACATCCTCGAGTCGATCAACGGCTCGCTCCGCCGCCTCGGCACCGACTACGTCGACCTCTACCAGGCGCACCGCTTCGACTACGAGACGCCTCTCGAAGAGACCTTCCAGGCCTTCGCCGACGTGGTCCGCCAGGGCAAGGCGCTGTACATCGGTGTCTCCGAGTGGACGGCCGAGCAGCTGCGCGAAGGTCACGCGCTCGCCAAGAGCTACGGGGTGCAGCTGATCTCCAATCAGCCGCAGTACTCCGCGCTGTGGCGCGTCATCGAGGGCAAGGTCGTGCCGACCTCCGAAGAGCTCGGCATCTCGCAGATCGTCTGGTCGCCGATGGCGCAGGGCGTGCTGTCAGGCAAGTACCTCCCCGGCCAGCCGGTACCCGAGGGCTCGCGCGCGACGGACGAGAAGAGCGGCGCCGGCTTCATCGAGTCGTTCCTGCGTGACGACGTACTGGAGGCCGTGCAGCGGCTGAAGCCGATCGCCGAGCAGGCGGGCCTGACGATGCCGCAGCTGGCCATCGCCTGGGTGCTGCAGAACAAGAACGTCGCCTCCGCGCTGGTCGGGGCATCCCGTCCCGAGCAGCTGGCCGAGACGGTCAAGGCCTCGGGCGTCGTGCTCGACGCCGACACCCTGGCGGCGATCGACACCGCGCTGGGCGACGTGGTGTTCAGCGACCCCGAGGACACCTACCGCGTCTCCCCGAAGACCCGCCTGGTCTGATCGCGGTCCGCACGCCGAGATCATGGCCAAGACCACCAGCGCCGGCATCCTCCTCTACCGGATCGTCCCCGAACCCCAGGTGCTCATCGCGCACATGGGCGGGCCGTTCTGGGCGAGCAAGGATGCCGGCGCGTGGTCGGTGCCCAAGGGCGAGTACATCGAGGGGGAGGAGGGCGCGCTGGATGCCGCGCGCCGCGAGTTCCGCGAAGAGCTCGGCATCGATCCGCCCGAGCCGCCCTACGCCGAGCTCGGCACGTTTTCGTACTCGTCGGGCAAGCACGTCACAGTGTTCATTGCCGATGGATCGGACTTCTCGCTGGACGACCTGGAGTTCGGCGAGTTCGAACTGGAATGGCGCCCGCGCTCGGGGCGGACCGCACGCTTTCCCGAGGTCGACCGCGTCGAGTGGACCGGTCTGGACGCCGCGAGGGAACGGCTGGTGAAGGGTCAGCGGCCCGCGATCGACGCCCTCGAGAGGCACCTGGGCGAGGCGTCCACCAGCTGACGCCCCCGGTCTTGTGGGCACGCGGTCGGTGGCTACCGGGCTCTACGAGGGCACCACCGAGGGCTGACCGCCGCCGATTCGAGGAGATCTGCGGATCTGAGGAGATTGCGCGGCGAAACGTCCGCTGTTGCGCAGATCTCCTCGTGAAGCCGATGCCTCGATCGCCGCGTCGACCCCCGGCACGGCACCGAGCGAGAGGTCGCGCAGCGTCGGGTTCGCGCGGACGGCGGAGCCGACGGCACGGACGATCGCGACGGTGGACCGCGGGATCAGGCTCGTCGGGGCACCCGGCTCGAGGGCGGACGCGAGGGACGACAGCACCGGACGGAGGCTCTCGTCATGTGCTCGCGCGTCGTCGGACGCGATCCAGTCGAGGAAGTGCTGGATGGTCCAATCGGTACGAACTGGCCCGATCTGAGGGGACGCTGTGGCGTGTGAGTGGAGCATTGGACCAGAATGCGGAGTCATGACGAGCGTTCACAGTGCCAATGAGCGGCTGGTGGACCACCGGGTGGCACTCGGCGCCACCGTCGAGGCGTCCCGGCTCGCCGCGCGGCTGGGGCGCTGGGCGCAGGGCGACGGCACGCTGACGGTGCGACTGGCCGCGGCCATCGCCGCTCTGATCCGGGGCGGCGAGCTCCGCCCCGGCGACCGGCTCCCGGCCGAGCGTGCCCTGGCCGGCGCGATCGCCGTCTCACGCGGGACCGTGGTGGCGGCGTACGCCCTGCTCAGTGAGGAGGAGCTGGTCGAGCGCCGGCAGGGCAGCGGCACCAGGGTGGCCGGGCACCTCGCGGCCGCCCTCCCGGCACGCGAACGCACGGCCCGAGGGGAGGGGCTGTTCTCCGCACTGCCGTCGGGTATCGACCTGCTGCGCGCGGTGCCGGCGATGCCGTCCCTCGCGGTCGACGTCGTGCGGGCACACACCCCGACGCTCGATCCCGTGACCCTGGCGGAGGCCGATCCCGCCGGTCTTCCCGTCCTGCGAGCGCGGCTCGCCCGCCTCTTCGAAGAGGAGGGGACGCCCGCGACGGCCGCACAGATCCTCGTCACCCACGGCGCGCAGCAGGCGATCAGCCTCGTCGTCGACGAACTCGTCTCGCCCGGTGACATCGTGCTCACCGAGTCTGTGACCTGGCCCGGCTTGGCGGACTCGGTCCGCCGGCGGGGAGGCCGCGTGCACGGCGTGACGATCGGACCGGACGGCATCGATGTCGATGAGCTCGAGGCCGCTGTCGTGGCGCTGCGCCCCGTCCTCATCGCGGTGAACCCTCACCACCACAACCCGACGGGTACCCGCCTGCCGGCGGCCGACCGGCAGCGCATCGCCGACCTGTCGGCCGAGTACGGCGTGCCGGTGCTGGAGGACCGTGTGCTCGCGCACATCTCGTTCGACGGCGTCGTCCCGCCGACCCTGGCGGCCCTTCGCCCCGACGCGCCGATCATCGTGGTCGATTCACTGTCGAAGTGGTCGTGGGCGGGGCTGCGCGTCGGGTGGCTGCGCGCCGACCCGGTTCTCGTGCGGCGCCTGCGCGCTGTCCGCCAGCTCGTCGACCAGTCCACGAGCGTCCCCGCGCAGCTGCTGGCACTGGACCTGGTGGAGCACGCGCGGACGCTGCGCACCGCCGTCGGGCAGACGCACGCCGTCGCGGCGGAGCAGCTGCTGGTCGCGATGCGCGAGCACGTGCCCGAGTGGGAGACGGTCGCGCCGCGTGGAGGATTGGCCGTGTGGGCGCGGCTGCCCGTGGGCTCGGCGACGGCGATGGCGCGGGTGGCCGCGATGCGGGGCGTCGCAGTGGCGGGCGGCACCGAGTTCACGGCATCCGTCACCTACGACGACCACATCCGGGTGCCCTACACCGCGCCGCCCGAGGTGCTGCAGGAGGGCGTGCGTCGCCTCGGCGAGGCATGGCAGGAGTACCGCGCGCTGCTGTAGCGTCAGCGGCCGTTCTTGGGGCGGGTCGAGACGTCGATCTTGTCCTGCGCACCGAGCGACGACCACGCGCTCGCGACGCCCTTCGCCGCGTGCTCCGAGGCGCGCACCGCTCGCTCGTCGGCCCAGGCGTTGAGGACGTGCCCCGAGTGTCCGCGCACGTGCTCCAGCACGACGTCGGGAAGCCCGGCGGCGCGGCGCGCGTCTCGGGCGGCGATGAGCTGCTCGAGGAGGTCGACGTTCTTCGTCGGGGCGCCGGTCGAGGTCTTCCAGCCGCGGCGACGGTGGCCGTCCATCCACTTCGTATAGGTGTCGATCGCGTACCGCGAGTCCGCCTGCACCACGAGGTTCGCAACGTCGGCGTGGTCCTCGATGGCCTTGAGCAGTCCCGTCAGCTCGCCGATGTTGTTGGTGCCGACGGGAATCGATCCGGCAGCCCAGTGTCCGTCCTCGGCGACCCATGCCCACCCCGTCGGTCCGGGGTTGCCTTTGCAGGCGCCGTCGGTGGCCACGATGTAGCGGGATGCGTCGGTCACTCGGGAAAGGCTACCCGGCCGCAGCCCGCCTCCCGGCCCCCGCCCGCCCCTCGTCCGGCGCCCCTGCCTCGGCCTCGCGCGCGGCCCGGTCGCGTTCCTCACGCCACTCCACCGCGAGCTGCGGCATCCGCTCGGCGAGATATCGCAGGAAGTCGGCGACCGCGTGCGCGCGCGCGACCGACGCGGGGGCATCCGTGTTCTCCTCCGCGATGCGCTCCATGTGCGTGGCGAGCGCCGTGTACAGGGGAGCGTTCGCGGTGATCATGCCCGCCCATGCATCGTCGGTGAGGTCATAGCGATCACGCCGGTCGCCCGGGCGCGACAGGCGCTGGATGAGCCGCATCGACACGAGATAGCGCACGGCGCCCGAGACGGCCGCCGGTGAGACGCCGAGCCGGTCGGCCAGCTGCGCCGCGGTGTACCCCTCGTCGGGCGATCCGACGAGGGCCATCATGACGCGGGCAGGCATGCGCGCCATCCCGGCGGCGGCCAGCAGCGCCGCCGCCTGCTCGGCCGCCTCGGTGCCGGGATGCTCGTGCGCCATGGATCCGAACCTATCCCGTCGTGGCCAAGGGGCGCCGCCGCATGAGCACCAGAGCCGCCGCGCCGACCACGCCGGTCGCCGCGAGCAGCCACCACAGACCCTTCGCGTCGAACGCACCGTCGTCGATCGTCGGCGCGGCCGTGAACGGAGACAGGTCGGCCACGGCATCCGGCAGGTCGAAGAGCGGCGCGAACAATCCCAGCAGCAGCGCCACCAGCACCAGCGCCCAGGCCACCGGAATGGTCAGTCGCGGGGCGACCACGAAGACCAGCGCCGTCACGGCGATGAAGACGGATGCCGCGACCGCCTGTCCGAGGCCGGCCACGAGGGCATCGCCCACGAGGTCCGTCTCGCCCTCGCGCAGAGTGCCCGCCCATGCTCCGAAGACGGCGGAGGCGCACACCGCGATGACGCCCGCCACGGCCATGACGAGGTAGCCGGCCAGCCAGCGCACGCGACCCACCGGCGCCGACAGCAGCAGCTCGGCGGTGCCGTGCGTCTCCTCCTGCCGCGCCCGTGCAACCGTCTGCACCGCCGCGCAGGCGGCGAGCACGCCGACGATGAGGAAGAAGATCACGACCATGCCCTCCTCGAGGGTCCCGTTCTCGGACAGCGCCGTGAGCACGTCCTGCAGTGCCGGGATGTCGGTGCCCAAGTCGTTCACGACCGACGCCAGGCTCGTCGACAGAAGCCCGGTCAGCAGGCCCCCGACGCACCACCCGACCAGTGCGCCGCGGCTGAGGCGCCACACCAGTCCCAGCGGCGACGAGAGCGACGCGGGGCCGACGAGGCGGCCCGGGCGCTGGGCGATGAAGCTCTCGCCGACATCACGCAGCGGCTGCAGCGCCGCCGCGGCCACGATGAGCACGATGCCCACGCCGAGGCAGAGGATCACCGGCCACCACGCGTCGTCGGCGAAGGGCCGCGCGTTCTCTGCCCAGCCGAATGGCGACAGCCACGTGAGCCAGGAGCTCTCGATGCGCTGCAGGTCCGCGCTCGGCGTGCCGAGCGCGTTGCCGAGCCCGCACAGGACGAACGTCGCGATGAGCACCCACACCGACAGCGAATTGGCGCCGCGGGAGGTGCGCATGAGCTGTGCGGCGACGAGCCCGACACCGAGGAAGACGACTCCGACGGCGCCCGCGGCCGCGCCCGCGATGAGCGATCCGGCCACGGCGAAGCCCGATGCGACGTAGACGAGGGCGACGAGGGCGGCGAGGATCAGGTTCGCGAGGAGGCCGTGAACGATCGTCGCCGACGTGGGTGCGGTGCGTCCCGCGGGCGTCGCAGAGACGAGTTCGGCCCGGCCGATCTCCTCCTCGGCCCGGGTGTGCCGCACCGCGAGGAACGACGACATGAAGGCAGCCATCATCGCGAGGAACGGGAAGATCAGGAACAGTGTGAACGCCTCCCGCTCCGCGCCCGAGGGGAGGCCGCGGAACAGCATGATGACGGGATTGGCCATCACCGCGGCCAGGACCTCCTGGCGGTCCTGGAGGGAGCCGTAGGAGCTTTCGACGCCGCTCACCGCGGTGGCGGCCAACGCTGCGGTGCCGAGGATCCACAGCGTGAGCTGCAGCCAGTCGCGCCGCAATCGCTGGCGCAGCAGCGCGACGACGGTCATCGCACCGCTCCCGTGGACTCCAGTGAGCTGAGCTGCTCGCCGGGGGACGCGGCGGAACCCAGCTCATCTCCGTAGTGGCGCAGGAACAGCTCCTCGAGCGACGGCGGCGCGATGCGCAGGCCGGCGGCGTTGCGCGCGGCGAGGGTGGGGAGGATGCCGGGGACGGCATCGCTGTCGACCGTGAACCTCACGCGCCCCTCCTCGACCACGACGTCGTGAGCACCGGCGATCGCGGCGGCTGCTGCGGCATCCGTCCCCTCGAACGAGACCTCCGTCCGCGTCAGGTGGCGCAGCTCGGCGAGGGTACCGGTTTCGACGATGCGGCCCGCCCTGATGATCGAGACCCGGTCGCACAGCTGCTCGACCTCGGAGAGGATGTGGCTGGACAGCAGCACGGTGGCGCCCGCGGCACGGACGCGGGCGATCTCGCGGCGGAACATGACCTCCATCAACGGGTCCAGACCGCTCGTCGGCTCGTCGAGGATGTACAGCTCGGCCGGCACCGCGAACGCGGCGATGAGTGCGACCTTCTGCCGGTTGCCCTTGGAGTAGGCGCGGCCCTTCTTTCGCGGGTCGAACTGGAAGGCTTCTGCCAGCCGGGCCTTCTCCTCGAGGTAGGTGGGGTCGTGGCGCGACACCCCGCGCAGGCGGGCCATGAGGTCGATGGCCTCGCCGCCGGAGAGGTTGGGCCACACGCTGACATCGCCCGGGACGTACGCGATCCGCCGGTGGAGGGCGACCGCGTCGCCCCACGGCTCCCGGCCGAAGACGGATGCCTCGCCCGCCGTCTTGCGGGCAAGGCCCAGCAGGATGCGGATGGTGGTGGACTTGCCGGCCCCGTTGGGCCCCAGGAACCCATGGATCTGACCTTCGTCGACCGTGAGGTCGAGGCCGTCGAGGGCGTGGACACGGCCGTAGTGTTTCGTGAGCCGGCTGGTGTGGATGACGCTGGACATGGTCGTGACGCTACGCCGATTTCACAAATTCGTGAATACTCCTCACGTTTTCCTCACGGTCGCCGACGTGCGTGGTGTGAGTGCAACCCCGTCGTTCGACGCCAGATGTATACCTAACTCGCCCTCAGGTGGCGAGGAGTGGCGCGATACCGCACTAATGTATACACTGGCCGGGGTGTCGAACGAGGAGGTGCTGCGATGCGAGCCAGTGATCGGGCTTACGCGACCCTCCTCGACGAGATCCAGTCGGGCGCCCTCCCGCCCGGCGCCGTGCTGGGCGAGGTCGAGCAGGCGGCACGGCTCGGCGTGAGCCGGACACCATTGCGCGAGGCGCTGGGACGCTTGGCCGCCGATGGACTGGTGGCCCAGCAGTCCCCGCGCGTCACGGTCGTGACCGCGATCGATGCGGACGACATCCGCGAGATCTTCGAGCTGCGCCGCGCACTCGAGGAGTCCGCCGCCCGCCTTGCGGCACAGCGGGGTGAAGCGGTCACGTTCGCCGAGCTCGCCCGCGCGTTCGCGCGCGTCGACCTGCGTGCCCCCGATGGGCTCGACGCCTACTACGCGCTGATCGCCCAGTTCGACCTGGCTCTCGACGCCGCCGTCGACAACGACTACCTGATCGCGGCGCTGCGCAGCGTGCGCACCCATCTCGTGCGGGTGCGGCGCCTGGCCCGCGACAACCCCGACCGGCTCGCCGCGTCCGTCGCCGAGCACCGGCTCATCGCATCGGCGATCGCCGGGCAGGATGCGGACCTCGCCGCGCACGCCACGCACGTCCATCTCCACAACGCGCTGCAGAGCATTCTCGATTCGCTCGCGACACTGAAAGGCCCCGCATGACCGTCATCCACCATCTCCGCGTCCATCGCAGCGAGGAGAACCTCGCACGCGAGGGGCAGCTCGCGTGGCACATCGCAGAGGTCGCCGCCGATCCGGTGGAGGTCGACCAGGACGTGGTCGACATGATCATCAACCGCGTGATCGACAACGCGGCCGTGGCCGCGGCATCCCTCACCCGCGCTCCCGTGAGCGCGGCCCGCCAGCAGGCGCTCGACCACGCCGTCTCGGTCGGCGGCTCGGGCGCCACGGTGTTCGGCTGCGCGCTGGACCGCCGCACCTCGCCGGAATGGGCGGCGTGGGCGAACGGCGTCGCGGTGCGCGAGCTCGACTACCACGACACGTTCCTCGCCGCCGAGTACTCGCACCCCGGCGACAACATCCCGCCGATCGTCGCGGTCGCCCAGCACGTCGGGGCCGACGGGCACGCGCTGGTGCGCGGACTGGCGACCGGCTACGAGATCCAGATCGACCTCGTGCGGGCGATCAGCCTGCACAAGCACAAGATCGACCACGTCGCGCACCTCGGCCCGTCGGCGGCCGCGGGCATCGGGACCCTCCTGGGCCTGGATGTCGAGACGATCTATCAGGCCGTCGGCCAGGCCCTTCACACCACGACCGCGACCCGGCAGTCGCGCAAGGGCGAGATCTCGACGTGGAAGGCGCACGCGCCGGCCTTCGCCGGCAAGATGGCGGTCGAAGCGGTCGATCGCGCGATGCGCGGCGAGACCTCGCCGAGCCCCATCTACGAGGGTGAGGACGGCGTGATCGCGTGGCTGCTGGACGGGCCGGATGCCGCGTACGCGGTGCCGCTGCCGGGTGCGGGCGAGTCCAAGCGCGGCATCCTCGACTCGTACACGAAGGAGCACTCCGCCGAGTACCAGGCGCAGGCCTGGATCGATCTCGCTCGCAGGCTCCACACCGAGCACCCTGAGGTGGCGGATCCCGCGAACGTCGAGTCGATCGTGCTGCACACCTCGCACCACACGCACTACGTCATCGGCTCGGGGGCCAACGACCCGCAGAAGTACGACCCGACCGCATCGCGCGAGACACTGGACCACTCGATCCCGTACATCTTCGCGGTCGCGCTGCAGGACGGCGGCTGGCACCACGTCGACTCGTACACGCCCGAGCGCGCCGGGCGCGCCGACACGGTCGAGCTGTGGCACAAGATCACCACCGCAGAGGATGCCGAGTGGACCCGCCGGTACCACTCGGAGGACCCGAACGAGAAGGCCTTCGGCGGCCGCGTGGAGATCCGTCTCACGAACGGCGACACCCTGGTCGACGAGATCGCCGTCGCCGACGCGCACCCGCTCGGCGCCCGGCCCTTCGCGCGGGAGGACTACGTGCGCAAGTTCCGCCTGCTGGCGGAGCCCGTGCTGGCGGCCGAGGAGATCGAGCGGTTCCTGGACCTCGCCCAGCGCCTGCCCGAGCTCTCCCCCGAAGAGGTGCAGCAGCTGTCGATCGTCGCCGACTTCGGCGTCCTGGCCGGCGCGCCCGCCCCGAAGGGCCTCTTCTGATGTCGCGTTTCGTCTCGCTTCGCTCGCTCAACGACCGGAGCCCCCGCTCGTTGGGCGAAGGGGCTGTGGCGAGGCCGCGTTTCGTCTCGCTTGACGACCCGTCGTTGAGCGAGCGAGGAACGAGCGAGACGAAACGCCCCGAACCCACGAGGAACCTCTGATGCTCTATTCGACAGTGCCGGCGCACGAGAAGCGGCGGCTGTTCCGTGAACGGCTTGCCAGCGGAGAGCTGCTGCGGTTCCCCGGGGCCTTCAACCCGCTGTCTGCCCGGCTCATCGAGCGGAAGGGCTTCGAGGGCGTCTACATCTCGGGCGCAGTGCTCAGTGCCGACCTCGGGCTGCCCGACATCGGGCTGACCACGCTCACCGAGGTCGCCGGCCGCGGACAGCAGATCGCCCGCATGACCGATCTTCCGGCCATCATCGACGCCGACACCGGCTTCGGGGAGCCGATGAACGTCGCCCGCACCATCCAGACGCTCGAGGACGCCGGGCTTGCCGGCACGCACATCGAGGACCAGGTGAACCCGAAGCGCTGCGGTCACCTCGACGGCAAGGCCGTCGTGGACGAGGACACCGCGATCAAGCGCATCCGCGCGGCGGCCGATGCACGCCGGGATTCGAACTTCCTCATCATGGCGCGGACCGACATCCGCGCCGTGGAGGGACTGGATGCCGCGATCGACCGCGCCAAGGCGCTCGTGGATGCCGGAGCCGACGCGATCTTCCCCGAGGCGATGCGCACGCTCGAGGAGTTCGCCGCCGTCCGCTCCGCCGTGGACGTGCCGATCCTGGCCAACATGACGGAGTTCGGCAAGTCCGACCTGTTCTCGGTCGACCAGCTGCGGGACGTCGGCGTGAACATCGTGATCTGGCCGGTGTCGCTGCTGCGCATCGCGATGGGCGCGGCATCCCGCGCACTCGATACGCTCATCGAAGACGGGCACCTCACCACGAAGCTGGATGAGATGCAGCACCGTGCGGACCTCTACGACCTCATCGACTACGAGCAGTACAACCACTTCGACACCAGCGTCTTCAACTTCCAGATCGACACCTCCGGTCGTTGAGCGAGCGAAGCGAGGCGAAACGTCGCAACCCGTTTCGTCTCGTCGCTTCGCTCCTCGCTCAACGACCGGCCAGCAAAGGAGCAAGGCTGTGACCGAACCCGACATCAAGAAGGGGCTCGCCGGCGTCGTCGTGGACTACACGGCGATCTCGAAGGTCAACCCCGAGACGAACTCGCTGCTCTACCGCGGGTATCCGGTGCAGGAGCTGGCGGCCACACAGCCGTTCGAGGCGGTCGCCTATCTGCTGTGGCACGGCGAGCTGCCGTCCGAGGTGCAGCTCGCACAGCTGGAGGCGACAGAGCGCTCGTATCGGCCGCTCCCGGCCGACGTGCGGGCGGCGATCGACCTCGTGCCGCTGGATGCTCACCCGATGGACGAGGTGCGCACCGCGGTCAGCCTCATCGGTGCCCGCGACCTCGCCGGCACCGGCTCGGTGCTCGACGTGAGCGGCAACGCGGAGGAGAACCTTGCCCGCAGCATCCGGCTGTTCGCGGTGCTTCCCGCCATCGTGGCGTACGGCCAGCGCCGACGACGGGGGCAGCAGCCGGTCGCGCCGCGCGACGACCTCGGCTACGCGGCGAACTTCCTGTGGATGACCTTCGGCGAAGAGGCCGACGACATCGTGGTCGACGCCTTCAACCGCTCGATGATCCTGTACGCCGAGCACTCATTCAACGCCTCGACGTTCACGGGCCGGGTCATCGCCTCGACCCTGAGCGACCTGTACTCCGCCGTCGTGGGTGCGATCGGCGCGCTCAAGGGTCCGCTGCACGGCGGTGCGAACGAGGCGGTGCTGCACATCTTCGACGAGATCGGCTCTGCGGAGAACGTCGGTCCGTGGCTTGATGAGGCGCTCTCCCAGAAGCGCAAGATCATGGGCTTCGGCCACCGGGTCTACAAGCGCGGTGACTCGCGCGTGCCGACCATGAAGGCGGCGCTCGACACCCTCGTCGAGCACTACGACCGGCCCGATGTCGCCGCGCTGTACGACACGCTGGAGTCCGAGTTCGTCGCCCGCAAGGGCATCTACCCGAACCTCGACTACCCGTCGGGTCCGGCGTACAACCTGATGGGCTTCGACACGCTCACCTTCACGCCGCTGTTCGTCGCGGCGCGGGTCACCGGCTGGACCGCCCACATCATGGAGCAGCTCTCCTCGAACGCGCTCATCCGCCCGCTGTCCGAGTACAACGGCCCGGCCGAGCGCCACATCGAGGGGTATGTCGCGGATGCCGCCACCGTGGCTGCGACCGAGCGCGCCGAGGAGTCCGAGGGGTGAGGTCATGAGCCTCTGGCACGACCTCGAGGGCGTCGATCTCAGCGCCATGGCTCCGGGGACGCTCATCGAGAACCTCGGAATCGAGATCGTCGAGATCCGCGACGACGCCCTGGTGGGACGCATGCCGGTGGACCATCGCACCGTGCAGCCGGCGGGCGTGCTCCACGGCGGCGCCTCCGTGGCGCTCGCCGAGACGCTCGCCTCGTGGGCCGGCTATCTCGCGGTGGACCGCGAGCGGTTCCACGTCGTCGGGCAGGAGATCAACGCGAATCA
The DNA here is from genome assembly GCF_900292075.1 of Microbacterium timonense. Lineage (GTDB taxonomy): Bacteria > Actinomycetota > Actinomycetes > Actinomycetales > Microbacteriaceae > Microbacterium > Microbacterium timonense. Next base: position 683,759 of record NZ_OLMV01000002.1, on the reverse strand, counting down.
CATCCGCCCGGTCTCGTCGGGGTGGGTCACGGCGACAGCCACCCCGACGAACATCGGACGCCGTGCCCACGTGTGGGAGATCCGCATCGTGGACGACGCGGGGCGCCTGGTGTGCATCTCGCGTTGCACGCTGGCTGTCATCGAACAGCGCTCCACCTACGCGGCGCCGGACGCCCGGGGCTGATCGCGCCGCCGCGGCCCGCGGCATCCCGGCATCGTCTTAGATTCTCAGCAGGAGGTCTCTCATGGCACAGGCGGTCATCGTCGACGTCGTCCGCACGCCGTCCGGGCGCGGCAAGCCCGGGGGAGCGCTCAGCGGCGTGCACCCGGGGGATCTCGCCGCGGGCGTGCTGACAGGGCTGCTCGAGCGCAACGGCCTCGAGTCGCGTCAGATCGACGACGTGCTCATGGGCTGCGTGTCGCAGGTCGCCGACCAATCGCTGAATGTGGCCCGGCAGGCCGTGCTCGCCGCGGGCTTCGACGAGACGGTGCCCGCGGTGACCATCGACCGCCAGTGCGGCTCCAGTCAGCAGGCCGCGCACTTCGCCGCGCAGGGCGTGATCGCCGGGGCATACGACATCGTGATCGCCGCGGGAGTCGAGTCGATGAGCCGGGTGCCGCTCGGCTCGTCGGCTCACGGCGGCAGCATCGCGGACGGCGTAGCCCGCCGGTATCCGAAGGGGCTCGTCAACCAGGGGGTGTCCGCCGAGCTCATCGCTCAGAAGTGGGGCCTCAGCCGGGAGGAGCTGGACGCGTACTCCGCCGACTCGCACCGGCGGGCGGCGGACGCCTGGAATCGCGGCGCGTTCGACTCTCAGGTGCTGCCGGTCCTGGCCGGCGGCGAAGCGGTCGCGTTCGACGAGACCGTGCGTCCCGGGACGACGGTGGAGGGGCTTGCGGGCCTGCAGCCGGCGTTTCGCACCGAGGCGCTGGCGGAGCGGTTCCCCCACCTCGACTGGCGCATCACCGCCGGCAATTCGTCGCCGCTCACCGACGCGGCATCCGCCGCCCTCATCATGAGCGAGGAGAAGGCGGTGCAGCTGGGTCTCACGCCCCGGGCGCGGTTCCACTCCTTCACGGTCGTCGGCGACGACCCGATGATGATGCTGACGGGGCCGATCCCGGCCACCCGGCGCATCCTCGAGCGCAGCGGACTGTCGATGGACGACCTCGATGCGTACGAGGTGAACGAGGCGTTCGCCTCCGTGCCGTTGGCGTGGATGCGCGAGCTCGACGCGGACCCCGAAAGGCTCAACCCGTGGGGCGGCGCGATCGCGCTCGGTCATGCCGTCGGTGCCTCCGGCACGCGGCTGCTCGGCACTCTGGTCGCCCATCTCGAGGCGACGGGCGGACGCTTCGGCCTGCAGACGATGTGCGAGGGCGGCGGCATGGCGAACGCGACGATCATCGAGCGCCTCTGATCTGCGCTCGCGGCGAGAGCGGGTGTCTCAGGCGTGGCGAAGGCGGCGGTGTGCGTCCAGCGTCGCGCCGCGCAGCAGCTGCCACTCCCGCGGGCGTCGGCGCGACTGTTCGACGAGCCGGTGCTGATGCAGTCGGGCCGTGATGTCGCGCAGCTGCGCGGTCGCCGCGCGCTGTGTGAGCTGACGGCGCTCGACCCGCGCGATGACGTCGCTGAGCGCTACGCGTGCCGCGGCGGCGATGCCTCCCGGGCGGCGCGGTAGGGCGCGGAGGGCCCGCTCGGCGGCGAGGCGTGCGCTGAGGGTGACCGGCGACCACATGACCGGCGGCGGTGTCTCGAGATGGTGGATGTCGGCACCGCCGTCGTCGAGCCAGCGCTGAAGGTGAAGGAAATCCATGACCCTGTCGGCCCCTCGCTCGGGTCTCGATGGCCGGGGTCTGTCGGTGGGCATGATGGCCTCCTGAGATATGGGAAAGCGCGCCGCGGATGCGGCGCGCTGAATGCCGGGCGGTGTGTGACCAAACGCCTCACGGTGCGCGGCAGGGCATGCCCTCACCATAGCCCGGAAGTAGAAAAAGGCAAGTCGACGGGAATTTTCTCGGCCACGGGTCTGGGATGCCGGCGCCCGAGGGGAACGTGTATCGGCCCGAGTTGACTTCCTGTGGAAGGCGGCTATGGTCGTGGGTTCACCCGCCAGCCGAAGAGGGGAAGCGAGTCCGATGTCAGGAAAGTCACCGCACGCACGCGGAGCCAAGAAGGTCGCCCAGCTGTCGATCAAGGAGAAGCGCGCCGCCAAGCGCGCCAAGCGCGAGCCGGAGGCTTTCCTCAAGCCGCGCAAGGGCTCCGGCCGCTGACTGAGGATCTGAGATCATTCGGTGTGGTCTCCGGAGGTTCGCGTTCCCTGACGCGCGTGGCAGAGCGCCGCTGGGATGACCGGCCGTCTGGTTTCCGTGCCTGGGAGCGGACCGCGGGACTGGGCGACGGCGAGGAGGTGTGGCGCTGGGCGCGGGAAGAGCTTCTCGCTTGGCGCGTCAAGACGCGCAGCGGCTTCACCGTCCGTCCAGACGCCCCCGTCGCCGAGGGCGACCGGCCCACGATCGTCGCTCACGTGTTCGGCCTGGCGATCCGCGAGCCGGTCGAGGTCGTGGAGGTCGTGGACACCGACGATCGCGCCGGTTTTGCTTATCGGACGCTTCCGGGCCACCCCGTCAGCGGCGAGGAAGCGTTCATCGTGCATCGCGCGGGCGGATCGGTCGAACTGACCATCCGCTCGCTCACGCGGGCGGCGACGTCCTGGCGTTGGAGGGCGGTCTACCCTCTTCTGCTCATCGCGCAGGCCCTGGCGCGGTACCGCTACATGAGCGCACTGCGCGTCCGCGCACCGCGGCGATGAGGCGGTCTCCCGCTACCCCGTGGCGTGGTCGGCGACGGGCCCGGCGCTGTCGTCGAATCGGCGGATCCGAGAGGGCGAGCGAGCGAATCGCTTCGCGATGCCGCGCGAGGGTGGTCTCACCGCATCCGCTCGTCTCCTCCACAGGTCGCGGATCCCGGTGGATGCTTGGAGTTTTCCACGGCGCGAGATATTACCGCTCATCGGGCATTTCGATGTCGGAGCCCCTCGTCACAATGGGGGTATGACGAACTTCGCCAAGGCTCTGCAAGCACTTGGTGATGCGGTCGCCGCGCTGTCGTCCGCGGCGCTTGCCGATGACGGCCTTCGCGACCGCAGTGACGACGAGCTGCTTCACGCTCTCGGTGCTGCTGCCGCGGTGAACCGCGGTATCGAAGCGGTCATGGTCGAGGCGGTGGGTCTGCTCCGAGAACGTGATGAGCTCCGCGCGCACCCCGATCGCACGACGACGAGATACGGATGCCGCAACCTGAACGAGCTCGTCCAGCGGGCGACTCGCGCTTCGGGGCGCAGCGTGTCCGACCTCGCGACGGCTTCGCGCGCCGTTCAGCGGCGGATCGCGACGTCGACGGGGAAGCTGCTGCCTGCGGAGTTCCCCAATCTCCGGGCGGCTCTGGCGGAGGGGCGTGTGGGCCTCGACGCCGTCATCGCTGTCGCATCGGTGTTCCGCCGCGGCGGTGTCGGCACCACCGGCCTGTTGGCGGCCGATGAGGAGCTCGCCGCGGCCGCGTGCGGCACCGGGCCGGAGGCGGCGGGTCCGGCCTCGGCCGACGAGCTGCGCGCGCTCGCACAGGTGTGGGCGGCTTACCTGGATCCGGATGGCGCCGAGCCCGTGGAGACGCGAGCGTTGCGCAAGCGGGGGCTCACGCTGGGGCGGCGGGACGGCGACGGGCTGGTGCCCGTGCGTGGCAACCTGCTGCCCGAAGTGGCCGCTCAGCTGCGGTTGGGCTTCGACAGCGTACTGAACCCACGCGGAGAGGGTGCGCCACCGATGGGCCCATGCTTCAGCGAGGCCCCGGCCGGGGCCCAGCCCGACGACGAAACCGGCGAGCCTTCCGAGGCCGCGGCTGATTCGCGTTCCTGGCCCCAGAAGCAACACGACGCGCTGGCGGTTGTGCTGGCGGCGGCCGCGGCATCCGGCGAACTGCCGACTCTCGGCGGCGCCGCGCCGACCCTGGTCGTCTCGGTGCGAGAAGAAGACCTCGTTGCAGGCCACGGATACGCTCACCTCCCCGGTGACGACGAGCCGATCTCGATCGCCGCTGCACGCCAGGTCGCCTGCGCAGGTGCGGTGCAGCGGGTGATGATCGCAGACAACGGCCGGATCGTGTCACTCGTCACTCTGGAGCGCGTTTTCAACCACCGTCAGCGCCGCGCGATCGGTCTCAGGGATGGCGGCTGTGTCATCCCGGGTTGTCGGGTGCCGCCCCAGTGGTGCGAGGTCCATCACGTCGAGGAACACTCACGGGGCGGGCCGACGCACACGGACAATGGGGTCTTGTTGTGCTGGTTCCACCATCGCACCATCGACACCGGCGGATGGCAGGTGCGGATGATCGACGGAGTCCCCTACGTCAAGGGTCCGTACTGGTGGGACGCCGAGGTGAGGTGGCGCCCCGTCACGAAGTCCCCGAGCAGACGGCTGGATCGGATCGCGCCACGTCTCTGAGCGCGCGCAAGGTTTGCCATGCCCTCGTCTACTGACGACCCGCCGGCCTGCTCAGCCGCCCAGGCGGACGAGCAGGAGGCCTGCCGCGTTCGAGACGATGCTCAACTGCCACGGGACGACGACGAGCGCGATCACGCCGAAGATCGCGATGGTCGAGACGCTCGCGCGGCGGACGATCCGATCGACGACGAGGCCGACGACGGCGCCGATCGCGATGGCCGCGCCGGCGACCGACGCGAAAGCCATGCGAACGTAGGCGGCGCCATCCGGCGGGCCGTAGCTGTTGGCGGCCAGGGCGAGGCCCATCGGCACGAGCACCAGGCCAGTGAGAAGGATGATCGGCGCGGAGAAGCCGCGAAGGCTGGTTCCCGGGCGAGGCTTCGTCGCGACGTCGGTCATGGCGTGAGCCTAGCGACTCGCCGGCCGGCCGCGGCCACGATCACCGCCGACTGCCGATACGCAGGAGGTTGCCGTTGCGGTCCACGACGGCGAACTCGCGCATGCCGTAGTCGGTGTCGACCGGTTCCACGATGCGACTCCCGGTGGAGGCATCCGGTTCCACCGAACCCGCCCACTCCTCGAAGAGCTGCTGCGCATCGTCGACGTACAGGTAGCACATCGACGCGGTCGTGAGAGGGTCGACCGAGGAGTCCTCGGTGAAGTGCAGCTCGATGCCGCCGCGACCGATGATGAGGTACTGCCATTCCTCCGGCGGCGCTCCCCGGTTCTCGAAGCCGAGCCGCCCGAAGAACGCGAGCGTCTCGGTCAGGTCGCGACTGAGAAGGATCGGGACGGCGCGCTCGCTCACACGCGAAGGCTAGCGCGCCGCGCACGCGGGCGACAGCTCAGAGGGCCTCGAGGATCGCGCCGCCGAACACCGCGACAGCGGCGACCGCGATGCCGGCGATCCCGACCGCCGCGACGGCGATCGCGAGCATGTTGCCGCCGATCGCGAGAAGCATCGCCGCCACCGGCGACAGCTCGCGGCGCCGGGCGGTCGGAAAGGACGAGGTGCTGGCCATGACTCGACGCTACGGAGCCGCGGATCGGACGGCGTCCGCCCCCGGTCGCATCCGTGTCAGCCGAAAGGATGATTCTCGTGAGCGAAGTGTCGACATCGGACCGGTTCGCGCGACGACCCGAGTGAGGCTGGCATGGGCCCGCCCGCAACCGGAAGGATCAGACCATGAAGTACATGATGTTCGTCGTCACCTCGCTGGAGCCCGACGCGGAACCGGACGAGTCCGACATCGATCTGTGGGTCGACCCCCTCGATGCGAGCGGCAAGCGCGTCATCGGCGAGGTGCTCGCCCCTCCGTCCGACTCCACCGTCGTCAAGGTCCGCGGCGGCAAGGTGCTCACCTCGCGCGGCCCGTACGTCGAGACGGCCGAGGTGATCTGCGGCTTCGACATCCTCGAGGTCGAGAACCTCGACGAGGCGATCGAGATCGCGTCGAAGCACCCCATGGCACGCAACGGCCAGCTCGAGCTGCGCCCATTCATGTCGTGGCAGGACCTCGGGCGCTGAGTCGCAGCATCCCTTCGCCCGCAGCCTGAGGGGGCGGGTCCCGTCGCCGGCGCGGCGGGGCCCGTTCTCTTCGCGTGCGCACTGGATGGCCAACCTAGCAGATAGATGGACGTCCATGTAAAATCAGCAGCGTGCCAATGACGGCACGATCACGCTGATCAGGATGCCCCACAAGGGCGTCGCGGCGTCGCTGAAGGAGCAATGGTGTCCACGATCACTTCCCTGACCCCGACCCTCACGACCGAGGAGCGCGAGGCCATCCTCGAGGCCGTCCGCGATTTCGCGCAGACCGAGCTCGCGCCGCACGCGCTGGAGTGGGACGCGACGTCGTTCTTCCCACGCGAGACGCTGCGGCGAGGCGGAGAGCTCGGGCTCGGAGGCATCTACGTCCGGGAAGACGTCGGCGGATCCGGGCTGTCGCGATCGGATGCGGCGGCGATCTTTGAAGAGCTCGCGAAGGGCGACACCGCGATCGCCGCGTACATCTCCATCCACAACATGGTCGCGTGGATGATCGACACCTACGGCACCGACGACCAGCGCACCCGGTGGCTGCCTCTGCTGACATCCATGTCGGGCTTCGGCAGCTACTGTCTCACCGAGCCGGGCGCCGGATCGGATGCGGCCGCCATCGCCACGAGCGCGATCCGCGACGGCGACGAATTCGTGCTCACCGGCGTCAAACAGTTCATCTCCGGCGGGGGAGAGGCATCCGTCTACGTCGTCATGGCCCGTACCGACGCATCGACCGGCTCGGGAGGCGGTGGTGCACGCGGCATCACGGCGTTCCTCGTGCCCGGCGACGCGGAAGGGCTGTCGTTCGGCCAGCTCGAGCACAAGATGGGCTGGAACGCCCAGCCCACCCGTCAAGTGATCCTCGACGAGGTGCGTGTGCCGGCCGCCAACGTGCTCGGGTCGGAGGGCCAGGGCTTCAAGATCGCGATGTCGGCGCTCGACGGCGGCCGCATCAACATCGCGGCCTGCTCGCTGGGCGGCGCCCAGTGGGCTCTGGATCGCGCCATGACGTACGTGCACGAGCGCTTCACGTTCGGCGAGCCGCTCGCCGAGCGGCAGGCGGTGGTGTTCGCGCTGGCCGACATGGCCACCGAGCTGCGCGCCGCGCGCGCCCTCGTCCGCGACGCGGCCGCGGCGCTCGACGTCAAGGCGGCCGACGCCTCGATGCAGTGCGCGATGGCCAAGCGCTTCGCCACCGACGCCGGCTTCAAGGTCGCCAACGAGGCCCTGCAGCTGCACGGCGGCTACGGCTATCTGCACGAGTACGGGATCGAGAAGGTGGTGCGCGACCTGCGGGTGCATCAGATCCTGGAAGGCACGAACGAGATCATGCGTGTCATCATCGGACGGCAGCTGCTCGCGCGCTGAGGCGCGGGCGAGGACGAGGAGGTCCGCAATGAGAATCGCATTCCTGGGGCTGGGCCATATGGGGCTGCCCATGGCACGGAACCTCCGCACGACCGGTCACGAGGTGATCGGCTTCGATGTGGCCCCCGCGGCAGTGACCGCGGCCGTTGAGGCCGGGCTCGCCGTCGCCGGATCCGGAACGGAGGCCGCCACCGGGGCGGACGTCGTCATCACGATGTTCCAGTCCGGCGCTCAGGTGCTCGACGCGTATCGGGGGTCCGCTGACGGCCCGGGGCTGCTCGCGGTCGCGGCGCCGGGCGCGCTCTTCATCGACTGCTCGACGATCGCGGTCGACGAGGCCCGGGCCGCGCATGCGCTCGCCGAGGAGGCCGGGCACCGATCGCTGGACGCGCCCGTGTCGGGGGGCGTCGTCGGGGCCGAGAACGCCACGCTGGCCTTCATGGTCGGCGGCAGCGATGAGGACTTCGAAGCCGCCCGTCCGCTCCTCGAAGCGATGGGACGCCGCGTGGTGCACTGCGGCGGCGCCGGCCTCGGACAGGCGGCCAAGGTCTGCAACAACATGATCCTGGCGGTCTCGCAGATCGCCGTCGCGGAGGCCTTCGTGCTGGGCGAGCGCCTGGGCCTGTCCCACCAGGCCCTGTTCGACGTCGCCTCGAACGCCTCCGGTCAGTGCTGGGCGCTCACGACGAACTGTCCGGTGCCCGGCCCCGTTCCGACGAGCCCTGCCAACCGGGACTACCAGCCGGGCTTCGCCGGCGCGCTGATGAACAAGGACCTCGGCCTCGCCGAGCAGGCGGTCGAGTCGACCGGCGTGGAGGCGCGGATGGGCATGCTGGCCCGCGAGCTCTACGCCGCGTTCGCCGCGGGCGAGGGTGCCGCCCAGGACTTCTCGGGCATCATCAACACGATCCGTGCGGCGTCGGTCTGACCCGCACGCCGGGAGGCATGTCCCGAAATCACGCGCAAGGCGCCCGCCTTGCCGGCGAATTCGGGACATGGGGGGAAGAAGTCGGGACGCGGACCCGAGAATTGGGGAGCGGATGCCCCGCACGCGATGAAAGGGAGCCCCATGGCCGAGCACGACGCGCACGAGTCGACCGAGTACGAGACGATTCTCGTCGAGACCCGCGGACGCGTGGGGTGGATCACCCTCAACCGGCCGGAGGCGCTCAACGCGCTGAACTCGCAGGTGTGCCGCGACGTCGTGGCCGCGGCATCCGCCTTCGATGCGGATGAGGGCATCGGCGCGATCGTCGTCACCGGCTCCGAGCGCGCGTTCGCCGCGGGCGCCGACATCAAAGAGATGGAATCGAAGTCGGGCCTCGACATGATCCTCGGCGACCACTTCGGCGGCTGGGCGCAGTTCGCCGCCGTGCGCACCCCGGTGATCGCTGCCGTCTCGGGCTACGCGCTCGGCGGCGGATGCGAGCTGGCGATGATGTGCGACATCATCCTCGCCGCCGACACGGCGAAGTTCGGGCAGCCCGAGATCAACCTCGGCGTCATCCCCGGCATGGGCGGCTCGCAGCGACTCGTCCGCGCCGTCGGCTACTACAAGGCCGCCGACCTCATCCTTTCGGGCCGGATGATGGATGCCGCAGAAGCCGAGCGCTCCGGACTTGTCTCGCGCGTCGTGCCCGCTGCCGATCTGCTCGCCGAGGCCCAGCAGACCGCGGAGGCGATCGCCTCGAAGAGCCTGCCCTCGCTGTACGCGGCGAAGGCTGTGCTCGACGCAGCGCTGGAGACCTCGCTCGCCGAGGGGCTGCGCCTGGAGCGCCATGTGTTCGCCTCCCTCTTCGACACGGAGGATCAGAAGGAGGGCATGGCGGCCTTTCGCGAGAAGCGCGCCCCCGAGTTCCGGGGGCGCTGACGGTTGCGGGTTTCGTCTCCCTTCGCTCGCTCAACGACCGGGGTGTGAGGTTCCGGTCGTTGAGCGAGCGAGCGCAGTGACCGAGACGAAACGTGTTGCGGGGGCCTTGGGCGTTTCGTCTCGCTTCGCTCGCTCAACGACCGGGGGTATGGCGTTCCGGTGACCGAGACGAAACGTGTTGCGGGAGCCTTGGGCGTTTCGTCTCGCTTCGCTCGCTCAACGACCGGGGTGGAACGTGTGGCGGGGGCCTTGGGCGTTTCGTCTCGCTTCGCTCGCTCAACGACCGGGGTCGTACGTCACAGGGGGTCGGGCTGAGGGCGGGGCTCGGTGAAGTCGCCGGCGTCCTTGCGGAAGCGCGCGATGATCCGCACCAGCTCCGTCGTGTCGGCGTCGCTGAGCCCGGGGCTCTCGAAGACCTGACTGTTGAGGGCCGCCGTTGCGCGCTCCACGAGCTCGCGGCCCGCGTCGGTGAGCACCAGCATCGCGGCGCGGCCGTCGCCGGGGTGCGGCTCTCGCGAGACGAGGCCGTCCCGCGCGAGGCGATCGACGGTGTTCGTCACGCTCGTCGGATGCACCTGCAGGCGGGCGATGGCGCTCGCCATCGGCATCCGTCCCTCCCGCGTGAAACCGAGCAGGCGCAGCATCTCGTAGCGGGCGAACGACAGCCCGAAGGGCCTGAGCGTGGCGTCGATGCGGGCGAAGAGCAGCTGCTGCGCGCGGATGATCGACGTCACCGCGGTCATCCCGGCCGCCGCGGGCTCCCAGCCATGCGCGATCCACTGACGCTTGGCCTCGGCGATCGGGTCGACCGGAAGACGCTTGGGTGCTGCCATGACGACCTCCTGCGTCCACCGTACCGTTCCCTCGGCTCGCGGACCGGCGACGGATGCTGGGCGGCGGCCTTTATGTATACATACGGGCGCCATTGACCGGGCGAGCGTCGGCCGAGATCGCCGGATTGGCTACATTGGGGCGCGCCCCATAGACTCGAGCCAGCGTGAGGAGATCGTCATGAAGATCGTCGTCCTGGTCAAGGAAGTCCCGGATACGTACGGGGATCGCAAGCTGTCGCTGGAGACGGGTCTGGCCGATCGCGCCGCGAGCGAGTCGGTGCTGGACGAGATCGGGGAGCGCGCGCTCGAGGTCGCGCTGTCGTACGCCGACAAGACGCCCGGAACCGAGGTGGTGGTGCTGTCGATGGCTCCCGAATCGGCGTCGGCGACCGTGCGCAAGGGCCTCGCGATGGGCGCCGCCTCGGCCGTTCAGGTCATCGACGAGGCTCTGCTCGGCGCCGACATGGGTCTCACGGCGGAGGTGCTGGCGGCGGCGCTGCAGCGCACCGGGTTCGACCTCGTGATCGCGGGCAACCAGTCCACCGACGGGTCCGGTGGGGTGCTGCCGGTGATGGTGGCCGAGATCCTAGACGTTCCGAGCGCCACGTACCTGAACGCGGTCGAGATCACCGAGGACGGGGTGTCGGGAACGCGCGCCTCGGACGGCGCGACGCTGCAGGTGAAGGCGCCACTGCCGGCGGTGATCTCGATCACCGAGGCCTTGCCCGACGCCCGGTTCCCCAACTTCAAGGGCATCATGGCCGCGAAGAAGAAGCCGTTCGAGACGCTGTCTCTGGCTGAGCTCGAGGTCGATGCCCACGATCCGAACGCGTCGCGCTCGATCGTGATCGGGCTGAGCGAGAAGCCGCCGCGCGAAGCAGGCGTGAAGATCGTCGATGAGGGCGACGCGGGCGAGAGGCTCGCCGAGTTCCTAATCCAGAACCGGCTGGCGTGAGGGTGCGTGCGATGACGTTTGCAGATGACTCGATCCTGGTCCTGCTCGACACGACGCCCTCCGGCGGTCTGGCGAAGTCGGCGGCCGAAGTGCTCGGCGCAGCCGCGTCGGTCGGCACGCCGGTCGCTCTCGTGATCGGCGACGAGGCGCTGGCGACGGATGCGGCGGCCCTCGGTGCCTCGAAGGTTCTCGTCGCGCCCGCCGGTGACGGTCTGACGGTGCCCGTGGTGGATGCGCTCACCGCGGCGGCGACGCTGGTTCGCCCGGATGCCGTGCTGGTGTCCCATTCCATCGAGGGCCGTGAGGCAGCCGGTCGCTTCGCCGCCCGGACCCGCTCGGGCATCGCGGTGGACGCCGTGGGCGTCTCGCGGGACGCCGAGGGTGTGGTCGCTCATCACTCGGTGTACGGCGGCGCGTACAACGTGGACTCCGCGGTGACGTGGGGCGCCCCGGTCATCACGATCCGCCAAGGCTCGGTGGATGCCCGCGCCGACGCCGTGGTCACCCCGGAGGTCGAGAAGCTCGACGTCGCGCCCTCGGCGCGCCGGGCGGCGACGGTGGAGTCGGTGGACGCTGCTGTCGTGTCCTCGTCCAGGCCCGAGCTGCGCGGTGCCGCGAAGGTCGTCTCGGGCGGTCGCGGGCTCGGGTCGGGTGAGAAGTTCGCACTGGTCGAGCAGCTCGCCGACGCGCTGGGCGCCGCTGTCGGTGCCTCTCGCGCCGCCGTCGACGCCGGCTACGTGCCGCAGACGTACCAGGTGGGGCAGACCGGCGTCTCGGTCTCGCCGCAGCTCTACGTCGCGCTCGGCATCTCCGGCGCCATCCAGCACAAGGCCGGCATGCAGACGGCCAAGACGATCGTCGCGATCAACAAGGACGCCGACGCTCCCATCTTCGAGATCGCGGACTTCGGTGTCGTCGGCGACCTGTTCCAGGTGGTGCCGCAGCTCATCGCGGCGCTCGAGGCGAAGAAGGCGTAGCCGCCATGGCGACATTCGGTCGGACGGTGCGCCGCGGGCTGCCCCGCGTGCCCGGCGGTGAGCCCTGGCCGCCGGCCGGTGCGGCACCGAACGGTGACGGCAACGGCGCCGCAACGCTCGCCGAGCCCGCAGCCTCCGCTGCTCGGGTCGCTGGACCCGCTGTTCCGGTCGCTGAGCCCGCTGCTCCGGCATCCGTCTCCCCCGCCGCGGGCGCCGCTCAGCCTGAGGTTCAGGTGACGCAACACGCGGCAACGGATGCCACGACACCGCGTGTCGCGACCCCTGAAGGGTCGGCGGCGGCCGGTGCGGGTGCGAAGTCGCTGCGCCGGGGGCTGCCGCGGGTGCCCGGCGGCGAGCCGTGGCCGCCGGCATCCGTCGCCCCCGCGGCGAGTGCTGCTCAGCCCGACGTTCAGGTGGCGCAACACGCGGGAACGGATGCCGCGACACCGCGTGTTGCGACCCCCGGAGGGTCGGCGGCAGCCATCGCCGACGCAGGCGCGACGGCGCCCGGGATTCAGGTGGCGCAACACGCGGGAACGGATGTCGCGACACCGCGTGTCGTGACACCCGAAGGGTCGGCGGCGCCCGGTGCCGGCGCGAAGGCGGTGCGCCGGGGGCTGCCGCGTGTGCCGGGCGGCGAGCCGTGGCCTCCGGCATCCGTCGTCCCCGTCGCGCGTGCCGCTGAGCGCACGGTTCAGGTGGCGCAACACGCGGAAACGGATGCTGCGACACCGCGTGTCGTGACCCCCGAACCCGCCGCGCAACAAGTCACGGCGCCGGCCACCACGCCGTCGGGCATCCCGCTGTCGCAGCCGCTGCCGTTCACCCGCACGGTGTGGCCGGGCGTCGCGGGCCGCGCGAGCGTCGTGGAGAAGCCGGAACCGAAGCGCATCGGGCCGTTCACGCGTGCGCAGTGGGCCGGCGCGGTCATCGTGGGTGGAGCGGGGCTGCTCTTCGCCGCGGGTATGGCCGTGCTGGCGGTCCGCTGGCTGCTGTCGACCCGGTGGGGCATGGACTTCCTCGCGACCTACCCGGGCGAGTACCACCTGCCCGAGGGTGCTCCGGTGGGCCTGCCGGCGTGGCTCGGGTGGCAGCACTTCTTCAACGTGTTCCTCATGGTGCTGATCATCCGGTCGGGTCTGCGCGTGCGCACCGAGAAGCGGCCCACGGTGTTCTGGTCGCCGCGCACCAACGCGAAGCGCAAGATCAGCCTGGCCCTGTGGTTCCACCAGTCGCTGGACATCCTGTGGCTGGTCAACGGCGTCGTCTTCGTCGTGCTGCTGTTCGTGACGGGGCAGTGGATGCGGATCATCCCGACCTCGTGGGAGGTGTTCCCCAACGCGCTCAGCGCCGGCCTGCAGTACGTGTCGCTGGACTGGCCGACTGAGAACGGGTGGGTGAACTACAACTCGCTGCAGCAGCTCGCGTACTTCGCCACGGTCTTCCTGGCTGCTCCGCTGGCGGCGATCACGGGCGTGCGCATGTCGGGGGTCTGGCCGAAGAACGCGACCGGCCTGAACAAGGCGTACCCGGTCGAGTGGGCGCGGGCCGTGCACTTCCCCGTGATGGTCTACTTCGTGCTGTTCATCTTCGTGCACGTCGTGCTGGTCTTCGCCACGGGCGCCCTGCGCAACCTGAACCACATGTACGCCGCTCAGGATGCCGTCAACTGGGTCGGCTTCTGGATCTTCGTCGCCTCGATGGCCGTGATCGCGGCCGCCTGGATCGCCGCGAGGCCGCTCGTGCTCGCGCCGATCGCGCGGCTGTTCGGCAAGGTGTCGGGGCGCTGACCGTGCAGCGGTCGCGCGTCAGTCCTCGACGATGAGACCGGCGAGCTCCGCCAGCGCGGGCGCCATGAGCTGCAGCTGGTCCGACGAGATCGTCGCGCCGCGCAGCCCGGCCAGCCCGACGGTCTGATCCAGGTCGGCGCCGCGAAGGTCCACATCCACCAGGGTCGCGCCGGTCGCGTTCAGCGTGCCGATGCGCGTCGAGGTGAACGCGAGTCGGCGGGCCGAGGCATCCAGCAAATCGATCTCGTCGATCGTGCAGTCGACGAAGGCGACGTCGAGCAGCTCCGAGCCCCGCAGGTTCACGTAGCCGAGCTTGCAGCGTGTGAAGCGGATGCCGCGCCAGGCCACGTCGTACGCCTCGACCGAGCCGAACCGGCTGTCGCGCACGTCGACGTCGCGCCAACCGCCGCGTGCCGCCGAGACGGCGGGCACGTTCGCCCGCAAGAGCTCGCACTCGACCAGGCGCGCGCCCCGGAGCATCCATGCGCCGAGCTCCAGACGGTCGAAACGGCATGCCTCCACGGTGGACCCGACGCCGAGCGCCCAGTCCTCGCGAGTGATGCCGTGATACACCAGCCCCTCGAAGGGGACCTCACCGAACCGATCCGGGTCACCGTCCTCGAGGTCGGGGAGGGCCACGGGATCGAAGTCGAACCGGGGAGCCTGCGTCCCGCCGGTGCTGCGCGACGACCTGTTACGTGCTGCCACTCCTGCACCCTAACCGCGCCCCGCGACACCGCCCAGTGCGCGGCTACGGGCCGGACGAGAAGGCCTGGGCGTCGGCGTCCCGTCCCGCCGCGTGCCCCGCCGCGTATCCCTCGGCGAACGCCTCGTCGGCGCCGAGCCGGAACATGTCGCGCTCCAGCGGTCGCACGATGGAGCGGGCGCCGGGAAGGTCCAGGTCCCCGACGAGATCACCGCGGCCCCGTACGACCGCCACCGGCAGCCGGGCCGCCTTGCCCTTCACGAGATCGGCTGCCGCGGCGAGCTCGTCGGCCACGCACGGCATGGTCACGACGAGCGGCCGGCCTTCGGCATCCGTCCCGCCGCGAAGGTCCTCGAAGACGTGTACGCCGCCGGCGCCGATCGCATGATCGGTCTGGCCCTCCCGCCATGCGCGACCGAGGGTGTCCGACACGATGACTCCGACCCGCACCCCCAGGCGCTCACGCAGGCCCTCCGCGATGGTGCGGGCTGAGGCGTCGGGGTCGACCGGCAGCAGGAGCACGGTGCCCTGCGGAGTGTTCGAGGCGTCGACGCCCGCGGCGGCCGAGACCATGCCGAGCCGGTTCTGAACGATACGGGTCGTCGAACCGGTGGGGGAGGTGCGGGATGCGACCACCCGGACCGTCTCGGCGGTTATCGCGTCCTCGCGGTCATCGGCGACGACGAACCGGCCCTCGGCCTTGGACACGATCTTCGAGGTGACGACCAGGATGTCGCCGTCGGCGAGCTCGTCACGCGCCGCCCGGGCGATGATGTCGACGAGGTCGGCGCCGGCCTCGATCTCGGGGATGCCGGGAAGGGGCCAGATGGTCAACGCGGTGCGAGGTGGCATGGTGCGAGGTCAGCGCACGAAGCGCACCTCGGTGAGGGTCTCGCCGAGGAACGGCTCGGTGTGCGTGGCGCCGTCGAGCGTGAAGCCGTTGCGCGTGTAGAAGCGGTGCGCACGGGGGTTGTCGTCGGCGACCCACAGGTACAGGCCCTCGGCAGGCTCGACAACCGCGTCGAACAGCTTCTGCCCGATTCCGGTGCCGTGATACGCATCGAGGAGGTAGATGAAGTAGAGCTCGCGGAACCGCGGGGCGTCCTTGTCGCGGGCGGGGCCCGATCCTGCGAAGCCCACGATCTCGCCGTTCACGAGGGCCGCGTACATCTTGAACTCGGGGCCCTGCACGGCCCAGTGGGTCCACAGCTCGGCAAGGCGCTTGGGCGAGACCGCCTCGAGGGCGGCCTTGCTGATGAGGTGGTCGTACGTCTCGTGCCAGCAGGTCGCGTGAACGCGACCGAGGGCCTCGGCGTCGACGTCTCGCACCGGACGGACGACGATGTCGGTCTGGGTTTCGGCTTCCATGGGCGAGACTCTACGCGGCCCGGGCCGCGAGCCGAAATCGGCCGAACACCCGGTGAACATCCCGTTGCCGGGGGACGCCGCAGGCTCTGAGAGCGAGGCGGGCGGCTGTCGGCATCCGACAAGGAAATCGGTCCTTGCGTCGAGGATCGCTACCATCGCACCTCGTGAACGTGATCTGGCGGACTCTGATCGTGATGATGACCGCGCGTCGGCGCCTGCGCCGGACGGGCCGCCTCGCGCCCACCGGCATCGGCCGCATCAGGCTCACGACGCTCCCCACCGACATCGACCTGCTGCGTCATATGAACAACGGGCGCTACCTGTCGCTGTTCGACCTCGGGCGCTGGGATCTGCTCGTGCGCACCGGCCTGTGGGACGTCATGCGCAGCCACGGCTGGTACGCCGTGGTCTCGAGCGAGACCGTGACGTTCCGCAAGTCGCTCAACCTGTGGCAGCGCTTCGAGGTCGAATCGCGCATGATCGGCCACGACGACAAGGCGGTCTACCTGGAGCACCGCGCCGTGGTCGATGGGGAGATCTACGCGAAGGCGATCATCCGCGCCCGCATGATGAAGCGGTCCGGCGGCACCCTGCCGCATGACGAGCTGTTCGCGGCGGTCGGGCGGCCCGAGGGCGTCCCCGAGGTGGGTGCGTGGATCCACGAGTGGGCTGCGGCATCCGCCCTCCCACCGACACGTGCCGAGGCGCCCAGCGTCTGGAACTGAGCCCGGGCCGCAGGTGCGGCTCGCACCGCACGGCTAGCGCACCGCGCACGGCGGCGCAAGCGGTTTGCCCGATGACGCGGCGTGCGGTTGCCTGGACGCTCCGAGCACCGGCGACCCGGCCGGCGCGGAAGGAAGGAGTGGGCTGTGGACACGACCACCCTGATCTGGATCATCGTCGGCATCGCGATCCTGCTCGTGATCGTCGTCGTCGCCCTGGTGCTGACGGCACGGGCGCGTCGTACTCGGCGCATGGAGCACCAGCACGAACGCGCGGAGAAGATGCGCGCGAGCGCCCGAGAGACCGAGCTGCAGGCCCGTGAGCACGAGGCCGAAGCCGCGCGTGCGCGGGCGGATGCCGCAGCCGCGGCGGCCGCCGCGGAAGCGGCGAAGGCACGCGCCGCCGAGGCGTCCATCGACGCCGAACGGCGCGCGGGTACCATCGATGAGCACCGCGACGAAGCCGAGAGCCTTCGCCAGCAGCAGGCAGAGACGCTGCGCAAGGCCGACCGTGTCGACCCGTACGTCGATGACGACACCCGCACACGGGATGCCTCCGACGGGCGCGCGCCCGCCGCCGGGGTGTCCGCGGGTGACACGACCGCGACGGGCGCCCGCACCGGGGACATGCCCGACGACCGGGCGGGCGAGGGACGAGTCGCGGACAGCTCGATCGGTGACAGAGATGCCACCGCCCGTCGCGCCGACCGAGACGAGGTGGCCTCCGACGAGATCACCCGGCCCGCGGCCCCGCCCGAGCGCAACGACCGCACCTGAAGGCCCGCGTCGGCGCGCCCCCGATCGTCAGACGGCGGTCGGGAACGCGTCGCGCAGGGCGCGGCGGACCTCGAGGATGCCGGCGCGAGCCTGAGAGGACGTCCGCTGCGCTGTGAAGATCTCGCGCGCGGGTCGGTCGGGCAGATCCAGGAGTGAGACCGGCACCGGTGCGCCGGCCCACAGCAGGTCCGGCAGCACGGCGACGGCCTGGCCGGAGGCGACGAGGCGAGCGTGCGCCGACAGGTCGGCGAGCTCGTAGCGCACGTCAGGCTCGAAGCCGGCGGCGCGGCACTGCTGCACGGCCCACAGGCGCGCGGCGGTGCCGGCGGGCTCCATCACCCAGGCCCGATCGCGAAGATCGTGGAGGGAGCGCGCGGGATCGCCGGATGCCACGGCGAGTCTGATCGGGTCGGTTCCGAGCCTCTCCCGCTCCAGCCCCGCGACGTGCGCGCGGGTATGGCCGGGATACTGCTCGGCGATGACGAGGTCCACGCCGCGCGCCGCCAGCTCGAACAGGCCGCTTTCGGGCGGCATCTCGCGGATCTCGACGCGCAGGCCCGGGGCCCGTTCCGAGAGCAGGGCGAGCGCGGCGGGTACGACCGCCAGCGCAGCGGTCTGCATCACGGCCACCCGCACCGGGGTCAGCCCCTCGAACCCGGCGGCATGCAGCGACTCCAGCTCGCCCCGCGCCCGTTCGTCCAGCTCGAGCGCCCGCGCCGCGTGCGCCGCGAGGATCCGCCCATGATCGGTGAGCCGCACGCGCCGGCCGTCCGGCGCCAGCAGCGCGACACCGGCTTCCTTCTCCAGCAGAGCCAGCTGCTGCGAGATCGTCGACGGGCTGTACGAGAGGGCATCCGCCACTGCCGCGAGCGTGCCCCTGAGCGCCAGTTCGTGCAGCAGGCGCAGTCGGCGCAGTTCGAACACCGGCATCCCATCGATAGAACCGAACAATACGGATCATAGATCGTCGCTTTTCGTGAACGGAAGGATGCCGCACCCTGGACGTCATGCAGCACGTCGAACCCTCCGCGCACAATGAGGTGCAGGCTGGAAGCACGCGACCGAACGACAGGACACCGGGAGTGCGAATGGACACGGGATCCGGGCAGCGCCTGGCAGAGGAGACTCTGGCCCACGAGGCGGTGAGGCTGGCGCGGCGATGGGTCGGCGAGAGCGCACAGGCCGAGGTCGATCCCGCCGCCGAGCGCCTGGCCGGCGTGCTCAAGGACGCCAACGGCCTGCCCTTCACCATCGGGTTCGTCGACGGCGTCATGCGGCCGGAGAGTCTGTCGGCCGCGGCATCCCACCTCCACCGCGTCGCTCCTCTCGTGCCGGAGTTCCTCCCGTGGTACCTGCGGGGCGCTGTGCGGGTGGGAGGCGTCGTCGCGCCGGCGCTGCCCTCGCCCGTCGTGCCGATCGCGCGCCGGGTGCTGCGGGAGATGGTCGGGCACCTCGTCGTCGACGCGCGCCCGGAGAAGCTCGGCCCCGCCATCGAGAAGCTGCGCGCGACCGGAGCGCGGCTGAACCTCAATCTCCTCGGCGAAGCGGTGCTGGGGGAACAGGAGGCGCTGCGCCGGCTGGAAGGGATCCACGAGCTCATCCGCCGGCCCGATGTGGACTACGTCTCGGTCAAGGTGTCGGCGATCGCCAGCCACATCTCCATGTGGGCCTTCGACGAGACCGTCGACAAGGTCGTCGAGCGTCTGCTGCCGCTGTACCTCACGGCCGCCGGTGCGGCGAGTTCGACGTCCGGCCCCACATTCATCAACCTCGACATGGAGGAGTACCGCGACCTCGATCTCACGATCGCGGTGTTCACGAGGATCCTCGAAGACCCGCGGCTGCACGGTCTCGAGGCGGGCATCGTGCTGCAGGCCTACCTCCCCGACGCACTGCCCGCGCTGGAGAGGCTGACCGCGTGGGCGCAGCAGCGCGTGACCGCGGGAGGAGCGCGCATCAAGGTCCGACTGGTCAAGGGCGCCAACCTCGCGATGGAGCGAGTGGATGCCGTCATGCACGGCTGGACGCTCGCCACCTACGACGCGAAGGTCGACTCCGACGCCAACTACGTGCGCTGCCTGCGCTTCGCGCTGCGGCCGGAGAACAGCGCCGCCGTCCGCATCGGGGTGGCCGGCCACAACCTCTTCGACATCGCGTACGCGTGGCTGCTCGCGGGGCTTTCGCAGGTCAGAGACGACATCGAGTTCGAGATGCTGCTGGGCATGGCGCAGGGGCAGGTGGAGGCGGTCGCCCGCGAGGTCGGGCATGTGCTGCTGTACGTGCCGGTGGTGCGACCCGACGAGTTCGACGTCGCCATCAGCTATCTGGTCAGGCGCCTGGAGGAGAACGCCTCGAGCGACAACTTCCTCTCGGCGGCGTTCGACCTCGCCGACGACCCGACGATGTTCGACCGCGAGCGCGACCGCTTCCTCGCCTCGCTCGCCCGCGCGGACGACCCGGCGCTGCCGACAGGGCCTCGTCGCACCCAGGATCGCCCGAAGGAAGCCGCCGAGGCCCGGAGCGAGGACGCAGCGACGGGGGACGTCGACGTCGACTCGCCCACCCGCGCGCGCCTGCGCCGCGCCGCCGGGCCGGCCGACGAAGGAGGACTCACCCAGGCCGTCATCGGCATCGCCCGGTCGGCCGTGACCAGCGACACCGCCCCCGTCGAGCCGGCCGTTCCCGAGCAGGTGTTCGGTGCGGAGGCCTTCGTGGAGACGGCGGTGTTCGCTCCGCGGGAGTCCGGCGCCGCCGCCGCCGGCGCCCCCGGCTTCCACAACACCCCCGACAGCGATCCCGCGCTGCCGGCCAATCGCGCGTGGGCCCGCGACATCCTGTCCCGCATCGAGACCTCGCGTGCGGGGGACGACACGATCGCGGCCGCACGGGTCAGCGACGAGGAGGCCCTGCAGGCCGTCGTCGCGCGCGTGCGGGATGCCGCGGCAGCGTGGGGGTCGCTGCCCGCCGCCGACCGCGCCCGCGTGCTGATGTCGGCCGGCCGTGCGCTCGAGGCGCGCCGGGGCGAGCTCATCGAGGTGGCGGCGTCTGAGACCGGGAAGGTGTTCGCCGAGGCCGACGTCGAGGTGAGCGAGGCGGTGGACTTCGCCCATTACTACGCGGCGACGGCGCGCGAATTGGACCGCGTCAGCGGTGCGGTCTTCGAGCCGGCACGTCTCACCGTCGTCACGCCGCCCTGGAACTTCCCGATCGCGATCCCCGCCGGCGGGGTGCTGGCCGCTCTCGCCGCCGGGTCGGGCGTCGTCTTCAAGCCGGCGCCGCAGGCGCGGCGCTGCGCCGCCGTCGTCGCGGAGGCGCTGTGGCAGGCCGGCGTGCCGCGCGATGTGCTCGCCCTCGTCGACATCGACGAGGGCGGCCTCGGTCAGGCGCTCGTGTCGCACCCCGACGTGGACCGCGTGATCCTGACGGGGTCGTGGGAGACAGCGGCGCTCTTCCGCTCGTGGCGGCCGGACCTGCCGCTCCTGGCCGAGACCAGCGGCAAGAACGCCATGATCGTCATGCCGACCGCAGACCTCGATCTCGCGGCATCCGATCTCGTGAAGAGCGCGTTCGGGCACGCCGGCCAGAAGTGCTCGGCGGCGTCGCTCGCGATCCTGGTGGGGCCGGTCGGCCACTCGCAGCGCTTCGCCCGACAGCTCGTCGATGCCACGACCTCCCTCCGTGTGGGGGCCCCGTCCGACGCGCTCAGCGAGGTGGGTCCGGTCATCGAGGTCCCGCGCGGCAAGCTCGAGTGGGCGCTGACCACCCTCGAGGACGGCGAGCGGTGGCTCGTCGAGCCGCGTTCCGTCGACGCCGCGCCGGAGTACGCCGGGAGACTGTGGACGCCCGGCATCCGGACGGGTGTGCAGCCGGGTTCGCGATTCCATCAGGAGGAGTTCTTCGGGCCGGTTCTCGGGATCATGCACGCCACGTCGCTCGCCCACGCGATCGAGCTGCAGAACGCCGTCGCCTACGGCCTCACCGCCGGCCTGTACACCCAGAACCCCGATGACCTGGCGCAGTGGCTGGATCGGGTGCAGGCGGGCAATCTCTACGTCAACCGCGGGATCACCGGCGCCATCGTGCAGCGGCAGCCGTTCGGCGGGTGGAAGCGGTCGTCCGTGGGCGCCGGCGCCAAGGCGGGCGGACCCAACTACCTCGTCGGGCTGGGCCGCTGGCGCCCGACGACCGGCTCGCCCGGTTCCGCGTCGCTGCACCTGCGGGGGCTCGACACGAGGATCGCGGCGCTCATCGAGGCCGCGCAGCCCTCGCTCGACTACGACGCCTTCGAGTGGCTGCGTCGCGGCGCTCTCTCGGACGCGATCGCGTGGGACCGCGAGTTCGGGCGCGTGAAGGACGTGTCGGCGCTGCGGATCGAGCGCAACCTTTTCCGCTACCGGCCCATCGCCTCGGTGGCGCTGCGCGCGACGGCGGATGCCTCGTGGCAGGCGCTGCTGCGCGTGGTGATCGCCGGGCTCCGGGCCGGGTCGGGCCTCACCCTGAGCGCGCCCGTCGGCCTTCCGGGCGCCGTGCGTCGCGTGCTCGCCGACGAGGGTGTGGCCGTCTACGTCGAGACCGACGACGAGTGGCTGCAGCGGATCGCCGGACGGGAGGACCTCGTCGCGGCGGCCGCCGACGTCGATCCCGAGCCGCGGCCCTCGCGCGTGCGACTGGTCGGGCCGGCGGAGTCGGTTGCCGTTCTGCACCGGCGCGTGGCCGAGGCCGTCGCCGGCGACCCCGACCTCGCGATCTACGACAACGAGGTGACGACCGCCGGGCGCCTGGAGCTGCTGCCCTTCCTGCATGAGCAGTCGGTGACGATCACGGCGCACCGCTTCGGCAACCCCGATCCGTGGTCGGAGTCCGTCATCTGAGGGAGTCGTACGCCTGGGATGTAAAAGATTCTTGACAATGGCGGCCGATCGCCTCTAGCCTCGATGTCAAGAATTCTAGACATCGAGGTGATCCCATGGCGTATTCGGAGCGCAACATCTGGGCCCAGCTCATCGCGAGCATCGTCGGCACCGCCGTCTATCTGTCGATCGTCCTGCCCCAGCTCGACCGGCCGGTGGACGACATCGACTGGGCCTGGCCGATGGCGTGGACGATCATCGGGGCCATCGTGGCGTCGATCGTCATCAGCATCGTCTGGGGCATCCTGGCCGGGATGCGGGACCCGGATGAGGAGCACAGTGCGGACCAGCGCGACCGCGAGATCGGATGGTTCGGCGACCGCATCGGACAGGCGTTCAGCGTGATCGGGGGAGTGGCCGCCCTCATCCTCGCGATGGTCGAGGCTCACTGGTTCTGGATCGGCAACGTGCTGTTCCTCGGCTTCTTCCTGTCTGCTTCGCTCAGCGCCATCGCGCGCCTCATCGCCTACCGCCGGGGGTTCCAGTGATGGTGAAGCCGACCAGGGTCACGAACTCGATCCGCACCGTCCGCGAGGCCGCCGGCATGACGCAGGCGGAGCTCGCTCGCCGCGTCGGCGTCACTCGTCAGACCCTCATCGCCATCGAGCAGGGCAGATACTCGCCGACGCTCGAACTCGCGTTCCAGATCTCCCGCGCGTTCGGCGTCGGACTCGACGACCTCTTCGACTATCCGGAGGAATGACATGTCCGATACAACTGCGTCGGCTGTTCTGACCGACTCGATGCCCGCCTGGCGCCAGCATCGTTACGGAGAGGCCGACTCTGTCGCTCTCGAGACGGCGGGTGTCCCCGACCCGGGCAAGGGTGAAGTCCTGCTGAGATTGCGCGCGACCGGCCTGAACAGCGGCGACATCCGCGTGATGCGCGGTGAGCCGCGGCTCGTGCGCCTGGCATTCGGGCTGCGTCGTCCTCGGCAGCCCGTGCGCGGGATGGATGCTGTGGGCACCGTCGTGGCGGTGGGACCAGGAGTCACCGCGCTCGCGGTCGGCGATGAGGTGGTCGGGGAGCTTCCTGGCGGAGGCGGCCTGGCTCGGTATGCGCTGTCGCCGGTTGCACGGCTCGTGCCGCTGCCGCCGGCGCTTTCCCCCGAGGTCGCGGCGACTCTGCCCATCGCGGGCGGCACCGCGTGGCAGGCACTCGACCTCGCTGGAGTGACCGATGCCGCACGCGCGGCCGGCGCACCTCGCCGGCGCGTGCTCGTCATCGGGGCCTCGGGCGGCGTCGGCACCTTCGCGGTCCAGCTGGCCGCCTTGCGGGGCGCCGAGGTGTGGGCGCTGTGCGGTGAACGCAACCGCGGCATCGTGGCAGGCCTCGGCGCAGCGCGCACCTTCGACTACCGCACCGTGCAGCCGGGCTCGGCGGAGCTGCCCGATGACACGTTCGACGCCGTGATCGACATCGCCGGTACGGCTCCGCTGCGCGCTCTGCGGGCGCTCGTGCGAGACGGCGGGCGCGTCGCCCTCGTCTCGGGCGAGGGGGGTCGGTGGCTCGGTCCGGTCGGCCGCATCCTGGGTGCGAGCGTGCTCTCGATCGCCTCGAAGCGCGTCCTCCGCCCGATCGCGGCGAGCGCGAAGGCCGGCATCCTCGGACAGCTCGTCGCGCTCGCCGCGACAGGCAGCATCCGGCCGGTGATCGAGCGTCGTTACGATTTCGTCCAAGCCGGCGCCGCCCTCGCCCATGTCGCCGGCGGTCACGTGACGGGCAAGGTCGTGGTGATCGCGGAGTGAGGCACCGGCATTCCGCCATTCCCGGGCCTCATTCACCATCCGTGAGACAATGAATGCGGCGTGCCCGGTTGCCGGCTTCTTCAGCCCCGCCGGGCCTCTGGACAGCGTCCGCCGCAGTTCGCAAGGAGACAGATGTCCACCCACGACACCGCGCCCGCACCGACCACCGCGACAGCGCCCGCATCCGGCCGGATCCAGCAGCACCGGCGCTACCTCATGTGCCGGCCCGACTACTTCACGGTGAGCTACACGATCAACCCGTGGATGCAGCCGGCCAACCCCACCGACACCGCCCTCGCGGTGCGCCAGTGGCAGACCCTCTACGACACCTACCTCGCACTCGGGCACGAGGTGTACCTCATCGACCCGATCGAGGGCCTGCCCGACATGGTGTACACCGCCAACGGGGGCTTCATCATCGACGGCGTCGCCTACGGCGCGAAGTTCCGCTACCCGGAGCGGGTGCCCGAGGGGCCTGCGTTCATGGAGTGGTTCCGCCGCAACGGGTTCGAGGTGGCCGAGCCGGTCGAGGTCAACGAGGGCGAAGGCGACTTCCTCCTCGTCGGCGACACCATCCTCGCCGGCACCGGGTTCCGCTCGACGGGCGACAGCCATCGCGAGCTGGCCGACGTCTTCGGCAAGGAGGTCGTGAGCCTCAACCTCGTCGACCCGCGGTTCTACCACCTCGACACGGCCATCTCGGTCCTCGACCCCGTGGAGGGTCCCGGCGGGGTCGACAAGGCGAACATCGCCTACCTCGAGGGTGCGTTCGACGAGCGCAGCCAGGCCATCCTCGCCGAACGCTATCCGGACGCCATCAAGGTCGCCGACGCCGACGGTGCCGTCTTCGGCCTCAACTCGGCCAGCGACGGACTCAACGTGATCATCTCGCCGCGCGCCCAGGGATTCGAGGCGCAGCTGCGCGAGCGCGGCTATAACCCCGTGCTCGTCGACCTCTCCGAACTGCTGCTCGGCGGCGGCGGCATCAAGTGCTGCACCCTCGAGCTGCGGCGCTGACGGAGCGAACAGGAGCAGCCATGACCACCCCCGCCTCGGTCGACACCGCCATGATCCGGATCATCGCCGGCGAAGAGGAGCATGTCGCTCACAACTATCACCCGCTGCCCGTCGTGATCTCGCGCGGCGAGGGCGCATGGGTGACGGATGTCGAGGGCAAGCGCTACCTCGACCTGCTGTCGGCCTACTCGGCGCTGAACTTCGGCCACGGGCATCCCGCGCTGCTGGCCGCCGCCCAGGAACAGCTGAACCGGCTCACGCTGACCAGCCGGGCGTACCACAATGACCGGCTCGGCCCGTTCGCCGCGGCGCTGGCGGAGCTCTGCGGCAAGGAGCTGGTCCTGCCGATGAACACCGGCGCCGAAGCCGTCGAGACCGGCATCAAGGTGGCGCGTGCGTGGGGCTACCGCGTGAAGGGCATCGCTCCCGACGCCGCGGAGATCGTCGTCGCGCACGGCAACTTCCACGGTCGCACGACGACGATCGTCGGCTTCAGCGACGACCCCGACGCGCACGGCGACTTCGGTCCCTTCACGCCCGGCTTCGTGGCCGTTCCCTACGGCGATGCGGCAGCCCTGGAGGCGGCCATCACGCCGCAGACGGCAGCCGTGCTCCTGGAGCCGATACAGGGCGAGGCGGGCATCGTGCTGCCGCCCGAGGGCTACCTGCGGGCGGTCCGCGAGATCTGCTCGGCGCACAACGTCCTGCTGATCGCCGATGAGATCCAGTCGGGGCTCGGCCGCGTTGGCGAGACGTTCGCGTGCGACCGTGAAGGCGTCGTGCCGGACGTCTATCTGCTGGGCAAGGCGCTGGGCGGCGGCATCCTCCCGGTGTCGGCGGTCGTGGCCGATCGCGACGTGCTGGGCGTCATCCGTCCCGGCGAGCACGGCTCCACCTTCGGCGGCAACCCGCTCGCGGCAGCGGTCGGGCTGCGCGTGGTCGAGATGCTGCAGACCGGCGAGTTCCAGCGGCGCGCGAAGCTGCTCGGCGAGCACC
The DNA here is from genome assembly GCF_900292075.1 of Microbacterium timonense. Classification (GTDB taxonomy): domain Bacteria; phylum Actinomycetota; class Actinomycetes; order Actinomycetales; family Microbacteriaceae; genus Microbacterium; species Microbacterium timonense. Next base: position 657,679 of record NZ_OLMV01000002.1, on the reverse strand, counting down.
TCGAGACCAAGCTCGAAGAGCTCGTCGGCCATGGTGTGACGGCGGTGCGGGCGGCGGGCCTCTGGGCAGGCGTCGACATCGACCCGGCGGTCGGCACCGGACGGCAGGTCGCCGAGCGACTCATCGCCCGCGGCGTGCTCGTCAAAGACACCCACGGCCAGACCATCCGCATCGCCCCGCCGCTGGTCGTGCGCGCGACCGAGTTGGACTGGGCGGTCGAGCAGCTGCGAGTCGTGCTGGCGGCGTGAGCCGCTGAGGTCAGCCCCGCGAGCGGGGCGCGTCGCAGCCGAGGCGAGTATCGGCTGAGCATGGGACAGGCAGTCCCGATAGGTTGGAGGGACCACCGCGCCCGCTACCGGGCCGACCCGACCGCGTAGGAGTCTCATGGAACTCGCCGCCCTCGGAGGCATCGGCCTCCTCGTCCTGCTCATCGGTGCGGCGGCGATCGTCCTGCTCGTCGTCGTTCTCGTGCTCATCCGCGCCTGGTACCGCGTGGCGAAGGCCGACGAGGCGCTCGTGATCGTCGGCAAGCGGCAGCGCGGTGCGGGCGGGGAGTCATCACGCATCACCGTGATCACCGGTGGCGGCGCGATCGTGAACCCCCTCACACAGCGGGCCGAGATGATCTCGCTGCGTGCGCGCCAGATCAAGATGGAGCCGACGGCGCAGTCGTCCAACGGCGTGACGGTCAACGTCAACGGCGTCGCACTGGTGAAGATCGGCTCGGATCCGGAGTCGGTGCGCCGCGCGGCGGAGCGCTTCGCGTCGCAGGACAAGGCGATCGAGCAGTTCACGACGGAGCAGCTCGAGGGTGCCCTGCGGGGGGTCGTGGCCACCCTCACGGTCGAAGAGCTCATGCGCGACCGCCAGCGCCTGTCCGACCAGATCGCGGAGGGCATCAAGAGCGACCTCTCCTCACAGGGACTCATCCTCGACTCCTTCCAGATCCAGGGGATCACCGACAGCAACGGGTACATCGCCGCCCTCGGCGCGACCGAGGTCGAGCGCGTCAAGCGCGACGCAGAGGTCGCCAAGATCAACGCGGACCGCGAGATCCGCGCCCGCCAGATCGCCACCGACGAGGCGAACCTCGTCGAGCAGACCGCGCTGGACAAGAACACGGCGGCCGCGAAGGCCGAGGTCGGCAGGGCGACCGCCGAGGCCGAGCAGGCCGAGGCGCTGGCCCGCGCCGAGCGCCAGCAGGCGGTGCTCGTGCAGGAGGCGGAGAACACGCAGGCGCGCCTGGAGTCGGAGGTCAGTCGCGTCGCCGACGCCAACCTCTACCAGCGCAAGCAGGATGCCGACGCCGAGGCGTACGCGCAGGTGAAGGCCGCCGAGGCCCGCGCGCAGATCGCCGCGCAGGAGGCCACGGCAGTCCGCCTGCGCGCCGAGGCCGAGGCGGAAGCAGTGCGCCTCGCGGGTGAAGCGCGCGCCGCCGCGATCAAGGCGGAGGCCCAGGCGCTCGCCGAGAACCAGCAGGCGCTGCTCGCGCAGCGTGCGCTGGAAGCACTGGTGCCGATGATGGCGGAGTTCGCGAAGGGCTACGACAAGGTGGGCTCGATCACCGTGCTCGGCGGCGACGGTGCCAGCGGTCACCTGGCCTCGGAGTCGGCGGCCGGCCTGCGCGCCACGTTCGACGCCGTGCGTGCCGCGACCGGCATCGACCTGCCGACCATCATCCAGGGTCGCATCGCCGGCGAGGCGTTCGCCGACGCCGCCTCTCGCACGCAGGGTGCACGCCGCTCCGAGAGCGTCCAGCCGAACGGCTCCGCCGCCTCCGCCCAGGAGGAGCAGCCGGCGGTCTGACGGCCGCCGTCAGACCGCGGATCAGAAGACGGTGAGGAATCGCTCGTGCCACCCCGTGGCGCCGTCGGGTGCGGGCGGGCGCCGCTGGTCGGTCTGGGTCTGTCCGTCCTTGCCGGTTGCGCGGCACCGGATGAGGTGGTCGCCGACCGTCGCGGTCCACGGCATGCTCCATTGCACCCAGGTGTCGTCAGAGATGGCACTGGCCAGCTGCGCCTGCTGCCACGGACCGTCGTCGACCTGCACCTCGACGCCGGCGATGCCGACACCCTGGTGCCACGCGACGCCGGCGATCACCGTGTCTCCGGCTCGGAGGCCCTGCGCCTTGCGGGGCACGTCGATGCGCGACTCGAGCTTGATCGGGCCGCGCTCGGACCACCCTCGCGTCGTCCAGTACGCCGTCGCCCGGTCGAACCGGGTCACCTCGAGCTCGGTGACCCACTTCGTCGCCGAGACGTAGCCGTACAGCCCGGGCACCACCATGCGCACCGGGAAGCCGTGCTCCAGCGGCAGCGGCGTGCCGTTCATGCCGACGGCGAGGATGGCGTTGCGCCCGTCGGTGAGCGCTTCCAGCGGAGTGGATGCCGTGAACCCGTCGACGGAGCGCGAGAGCACCATGTCGGCGTCGGCAAGGGGGCCGGCGCGATCAAGGAGCTCGCGGATCGGGTAGCCGAGCCACCGGGCGTTGCCGATGAGGGTGCCGCCGACCTCGTTCGACACGCAGGTCAGGGTGGTCCACGACTCTTCGAGCGGCAGTGCCAGCAGCTCGTCCCACGTCAGCTCGAACTCGTTCGCGACCATGCCGTGCACGCGCAGCCGCCAGTCGGCGGGATCGACGTCAGGCACGATGAGCGCCGTGTCGATGCGGTAGAAGCGGTCGTTCGGCGTCACGAGGTCGGCAAGACCCGCGATGTCGAACTCCGCACCCTGCGGGACGGGGGATGCCGCCACCACCGGCGCCGGCAGCTTCACGGCGCGGCGGACCGCCGCCACCGTGGCCGAGGTCGCGCCCCGCACGCCGACGACCGCCGCGAGGATCCCCGCTGCCGCCGCGGCGCCGGCCCAGGCGAAGAACGCCCGTCGGCTGGTCCGACTCGGCAGCTGCGGCTCCGGGCGCAGGGCTCCCGGATCGAGCGGCTCCGATGCGGCGGCCTGGACCGCGGCGCTCGTCCGCGCGAGGGGGCGCGCGGCGGCCGAGACGCCGGTCGAGGCCAGCAGCCGGACCAGGAGCCTGAGGGCGAGGGCGCCTGCGAGCCCGGCGACCACGGACGGGAGCCACGCGAGGCCCCCCGCGCCCGGCCGTGTCGTCGCCGCCACCGCTCCGACCAGTCCGAAGACGCCGACGACGATGGCGCCCCACGGAGGGAAGCGGGCCTCCAGCCAGCCGGCGAGGGCCGCGAGGATCACCGCGACGAGGCCGATGCCCACCAGGAGCGCCGCCTTGTCGGCCGTCCCGAACAGCGAGATCGCGGCATCCTTCGCCCACGGCGGAGCGAGGTCGATGAGGGTGGCGCCGATCACGGCGAAGGGGCTCGACGCCGCAGCGACGAGCATCGCGGTGAGCTCTCCGAGCCCCGCGCCGAACACGACGGCGGCCACTCCTGCCACGGCGGCGAGGGGTGCCGGGGTGCCGTGCTCTCGCTGCGGATCCGCCACGATGCAAGGGTACGTCCGCGGAAGGCGCCCCGGGCGTCTGGAGGGCCTCTGCACGAGGAGCCGGTGAGATGCGGCACCGCGCGCGCCGCGGCATCCCGCGAAACACTGCGGCAACATGCCCCGCATTAGGCTCGTCGCATGGGTGATCTGTTCGACGGCTACGGCTCGACGCTGACGCCCCGCAAGACGCCCTCGGGAGTCCCCGCGTTCGACGAGATGTTCGGCAGCCCTTCGCATCCCGGTGCGCCGGCCGAATCGCGTGAGGCGTACCGCGAGCTGTATCAGGCGCTGGCCCAGATGACCCAGGAGGAGCTGCGCGGCCGCACCGACTCGCTGGCCAGCTCCTACCTGGCGCAGGGCGTCACGTTCGACTTCGCCGGCGAGGAGCGGCCGTTCCCGCTGGATGCCGTGCCCCGCGTCATCACCTACGACGAGTGGTCGCGCATCGAGGCCGGCGTGAAGCAGCGCGTGCGGGCGCTGGAGGCCTTCCTCGACGACGCCTACGGACACCAGCACTGCGTGCGCGATGAGATCCTCCCTGCCGGGCTCATCGCCAGCTCGCAGTACTTCTATCGCCAGGCCGCCGGCATCCACTCCGCCAACGGCGTGCGCATCCAGGTGTCGGGCATCGATCTGATCCGCGACGAGCACGGCGAGATGCGCGTGCTCGAAGACAACGTGCGCGTGCCCTCCGGCGTCAGCTACGTGATCTCGAACCGTCGCGTCATGGCCCAGACGCTGCCCGAGCTGTTCGTCTCGATGCGGGTGCGGCCTGTCGGCGACTACCCGAACAAGCTGCTCGCGGCGCTGCGGGCCTCAGCGCCGGCGGGTATCGAGGACCCCAACGTGGTCGTGCTCACCCCGGGCGTCTACAACTCCGCCTACTTCGAGCACACGCTGCTCGCGCGCCTCATGGGCGTCGAGCTCGTCGAAGGTCGTGACCTGCTGTGCATCGGCGGCAAGGTGTTCATGCGCACCACCCGCGGACCCAAACGCGTCGACGTCATCTACCGCCGCGTCGACGACGACTTCCTCGACCCGCTGCAGTTCCGCGCCGACTCGATGCTCGGTGCGCCCGGGCTCATGCTCGCCGCGCGACTGGGCAACGTCACGATCGCCAACGCGGTGGGCAACGGCGTGGCCGACGACAAGCTGCTCTACACCTACGTCCCCGACCTCATCCGGTACTACCTGGCCGAGGAGCCGATCCTCAAGAACGTCGACACGTGGCGCCTGGAGGACCCCGCGGCACTGGAGGAGGTGCTCGATCGCCTCGATGAGCTGGTGGTCAAGCCCGTCGACGGCTCGGGAGGAAAGGGCCTGGTGGTGGGACCGGATGCCTCGCCCGCCGAGCTCGAGAAGCTCCGCCAGCGCCTGCTCGCCGACCCGCGCGGGTGGATCGCGCAGCCCGTCGTCATGCTGTCGACCATCCCGACTCTCGTCGAGGACGGGATGCGCCCGCGCCACGCCGACCTGCGACCTTTCGCCGTGAACGACGGCGAGGACATCTGGGTGCTGCCGGGCGGACTCACCCGGGTCGCGCTGCCCGAGGGACAGCTCGTGGTGAACTCCAGCCAGGGCGGCGGGTCCAAGGACACGTGGGTCGTCGGCGGCTCGGCGCCCTCTCACGTCGAGTACGGGCAGGGGCAGGGCGTGCCGGGCTTGGTGGCCGATCAGGCGGCCGCCGTCACGGCCGCCATCCCGATCGTGTACGAGGCGCAGAACGAGCCGACGCACTCCCCGCACGACCGTCCCCGCACACCCACCGAGCAGCAGGAGCAGCAGCAGCAGGCCGTGTCGGAGGGCGTTTCGTCTCGCTTCGCTCGCTCAACGACCGGGGGTCCAGGCGTTTCGTCTCGCTTCGCTCGCTCAACGACCGGGGGTCCAGGCGTTTCGTCTCGCTTCGCTCGCTCAACGACCGGGGGTCCGGTCGTTGAGCGAGGGAGCGCCAGCGACCGAGACGAAACGCCCCGAGCCGTCGAGGACACCCCGTGCTGAGTCGCATCGCGGAGAGTCTGTTCTGGATCGGGCGCTATGTGGAGCGGTCGGACGGGACGGCGCGCATCCTCGACGTGCACCTGCAGCTGCTGCTGGAGGACCCCTGGATCGACGAGGACACCGCCTGCCGGTCGCTGCTGAGCGTCATGGGGTCGCTGCCGCCCGAGAGCGTGGCGCAGGTCCGCCGCGAAGACGTGCTGTCGCGCCTGGCCGTGGACCGCATGAACCCGTCGAGCATCGCGTACGCCCTCACCGCGGCCCGCGAGAACGCGCGCCGGGCGCGGGAGATCGTGTCGACGGAGCTGTGGGAGATCCTCAACACCACCAGCGCACGGATGCCGCGACGCCTGCAGGCCGACCGCGTGCACGAGTTCTTCCAATGGGTCCGCGAACGCGCAGCGCTGGCCGTCGGCATCGTCGACTCCTCCACGAGCCGCGACGAGGCATGGCAGTTCTTCACGCTCGGACGCAGCATCGAGCGCACGGACATGACGGCACGGCTCCTGGCGACGCGGTCGCTGACCGAGGCATCCGGACCATCCTGGACGACGATCCTCCGCTCCTGCGGTGCCTACGAGGCGTACCTGCGGACCTACCGCGGCATGCCGAGCGCCCGCAACGCCGCCGAGTTCCTGCTGCTGGACCGGCTCTTCCCGCGGTCGATCATCTACTCGATCCAGCGCGCCGAGGAGTGCATGAGCGCGATCGACCCGCGCGCCGACCGGGTGGGGCATTCGAACACCGTGTTGCGCGCGCTCGGCCAGATCCGCAACGACCTCGAGTACCGGCCGATCTCCGAGATCCTCGGCGAGCTGCCGACGCACATGGACCGGGTGCAGCAGGTCACGCGCGAGGCATCCGAGGCGATCCGCAGCCGGTTCTTCCCGACGCAGGCCGAGCCGAGCTGGATCGGGGAGATCTCATGAAAAGGCTCCGCATCGAGCACCAGACGGGATTCCGCTACCAGGGCGACGTGACCGCGTCCTACAACGAGGCCCGCATGCTGCCGGGTTCGACCGACAGCCAGTTCGTGCTGAACTCGTCGCTGGACATCGAGCCGTCCACGTCCGTCAATCAGTACGTCGACTACTTCGGCACGCGCGTGGCGGCGTTCGACGTGCTGTCGCCGCACTCGTCGCTCACGATCACGGCGCGGTCGCTCGTAGAGGTGCGTCCGCGTCCGCTGGAGCACATCGATGTCACGTGGGAGGCCCTCGCGCGCGAGGCGAACCGCTCGATCGACACGGTCGAGCAGCTGTCGCAGACCCGCCGGACGCGCCCGCACGAAGAGGTCGCCGAGCTCGCCCGCACGATCGCCGCACAGCACGATCACCCCGGACGGGCCGCCCATGCCATCGCCGTCGCGATCGGCGACGGCATGGAGTACATGTCGGGAATCACCGGTGTGCACTCGACGGCGGCGGAGTCGTGGGAGGCGCGCAAGGGCGTCTGTCAGGACATCGCGCACATCACGCTCGGGGCGCTGCGGGAGGTCGGCATCCCGGCCCGGTACGTGTCGGGCTACCTGCACCCGCGGCCGTCAGCCGAGGTCGGGGAGGCGGTCACCGGCGAGTCGCACGCCTGGGTGGAGTGGTTCGCCGGCCAGTGGCAGGGCTTCGACCCCACGAACAACATCGAGATCGGCGACCGGCACGTGCTGGTCGGTCGCGGCCGCGACTACGGCGACGTGCCGCCGCTGCGCGGCGTCTACGCCGGCCCCTTCAAGAGCAGCCTGCACGTGAAGGTGACCATCACCCGCGAGGCGTAGCGGCGCTGCTCAGGCGGGCGGGTCGTTGGGGTCGAGGGTCTCGAGGGTGTCCTTCTCCACCGGGTTGTCGGCCTCCAGCTGCTCCTCGGTCGTCTCGTCGCCGCCGAGCGGCGCCTCCTCGTCGGGCGTGCTGTCCGTGTTCCGCTGTTCGTCCATGCCGACACGCTAGGCCCACGGGTCGGTGCCGTGCAGGGCCTTGACGCCGGCGCACCGACGACTGGATCGCCGTCCCGGTGGCTCGTCGTGCCGGACGAGGCGCACGCTCCGCCCGGGGTACGTTTGCCTGCGAGGCCGCAGCGCGGAGGAGAAGAATGACGGATGCCCCAGCCCGCCGCCATGCGACGATCGAGGACGTCGCACGGGTGGCCGGTGTCTCGCGCGCGGCGGTGTCGAAGGTGCTGCGCAACGCCTACGGCGTGAGCGACGCGATGCGCGAGCGCGTGACCGCCGCGATGACCGAGCTGAACTACCGCCCGCGGATCGCTGCTCGCGCGATGCGCGGACGCACCTACACGATCGGCATCGAGCTCCCCGACCTCACCAACCACTTCTTCGCGCGCATCGTGAAGGGCGCCACCGAGGCGCTCGACGGCACCCCCTATCAGCTCATCATCGCCCCTGCCGAGGCCGGCTCGCGGGAGGGGTGGCGCGCGCTCGAGGCCCTGCTGGACAGGCAGGTCGACGGGCTGATCGCGGTCTCGCCACGCGTGGACGACACGCGGCTCGAGAGCATCGCGACCTCGGTGCCGATGGTGATGTTCGGCCGCCACGACATCTCCGACCGGTACGACGTGGTCGCCGGAGACGACGCGGCAGGCGCCCGGGCGGCCATGCAGCACCTCTTCGGGGCCGGGCATACGCGCGTGGCCCATCTCACGCTGCACGAATCGGACGAGACCGAGCCGTTCCCGCACGGGGTACGGCTGCGCGAGTACCTGGCGGCGATGGCGGCGGCAGGACACGGCGACGACGCCCGCGTCTGGCGCACCGACGAAGGGGAGGCCGCAGCGTTCGAGGTCGTGCGGCGGGAGCTTCGGGCCGGGACGCCGGTGACGGCCGTCTTCGCCGCGCACGACGAGCTCGCCTTCGGCGCTCTGCGCGCCGCAGCGCAGGCGGGGGTCCCGCTGGCCGTGATCGGGTACGACGACGTCACCATGGCCTCGCACCCGGCCCTCGGGCTCACGACCGTGCACCAGCCGGGTGAGGCGATGGGCGCGCGCGCCGTGCGGATGCTGCTGGAGCGGTTCGAGGGCCGCGCCGAGCCCGCGCGCGAGACGTTCGAAGCCCGGCTGGTCGTACGCACGTCGACCGCGCCGCCGCGCGTGTGACCGTGACGAGCGGCGGCCTCAGACCGCCGAGACGACCGCGTTGTCGAGCTCGTCGACGTCGACGCCAGGACGCTCCGCCTGGTTCGTGAGGAGCACGTAGGCGATGCCGGCGCTCGGGTGGACCCAGAACTCGGTGCCCGCCCAGCCGCCGTGACCGTACACGTCGCGGTCGATGAGACCCGGGGCGCGCGTGCGGAGGTTCCAGGTGAAGCCCCAGTCCTGCCCGCGTTCGGCCCGATAGGGCTCCAGCCGGGGGATGTAGCCGGTGAGGGGACGCAGCATCATCGCCAGCGTCGCCGGCTGCACGATGCCGCCGGCTTGGCCGCTCCCGATCCGCAGCAGCGCCGCGCCGAGGGCGAGCAGGTCGTGCGCGGTGCCGATGAACCCCGCGCCGGGATTGCGGTGCCGCGCGAACCTCCGCATGTCCAGTCCAAGTCGCTCGGCGTCGATGACGGTGTGCGGGTCGACGGAGGGATCGAGCGTGAGCCCGTGAGCGTCGATGGCGGCCGCCCACGCCGTGATGTCGGCATCCCACTCCCATCCCGCACGGTCCCGCACGAGCTCCGCGATGCCGTCGAACGCGATGGTCGAGTACCGCGACACCGTGCCGGCGACGAAGTCGCGTCCCGGCGCCAGGAGGGCCGCCCGCAACTCCTCCGGCGGATCCATCGTCGGCTCGGGGATGCCGGAGGTGTGGCTCACGAGATGCCGCAGCCGCACGACGTCGTCGCGGTCGGCGCCGAACTCGGGGATCGCCTCGGCCAGCGGTGTCTCGGGCGTCAGGAACCCACGCTCGACCGCGCGGGCGGCTGTGAGCCCGGTGAGCACCTTGGTGATGGAGAACAGCCAGTACGGATCGTCGATGCGCGCCGGGCGCCCCTCGGTCGCGCCGAAGGCGTCGAGGGCGACCACACCGTCGGCCGTGGCGAGGCCGAGGACGGCCGTGGGCAGGCGCCCGCTCTCCACCTGGCGCCGGGCCCAGTCGAAGGCCGCTCCGTATTCGCCCATGCCTCGCTCCTCGCGGATGATGTCGCGTCGTCGCGCCTACGAGGCGCGCTCGCTCGGCAGGCTGAGGTCCTGCCGCGGGTCGTAGCGTGCCGGTGAGACGGATGCCGCCACGGCGCGCCGCAGGTCTTCCAGGGACGCGTCCGCGCCGAACCAGCCGTGGGCCCGTGCCTGCACCAGCACGTTGCCGAGGGCAGTGGCCTCCACCGGCCCTGCCAGCACCGGCAGAGCGGAGCGGTCGGCTGTCGCCTGACACAGCAGGCGGTTCAGCGCCCCACCGCCCACCATGTGGATCACGTCGACGTCGCGCCCCGTGAGCCGGCCGGCGGTGGCCACGGCGTCGGCGAACGCCTGCGCGATGCTCTCGACGATGCTGCGGGCGAAGGCCTCGCGCGTCGCCGGCACTGCGGCGCCGGCCTCCGCGAGCACCGCGCCGATACGAGCGGGCATGTCGCCAGGCGCCGACAGGCGCGGGTCGTTCGCATCGAACAGCGGGATGTCGCCGGTGACCTGGGCGGCGGCATCCAGCAATCCGGGGAGGTCGATGTCCGCACCGTCTTCCTCTTCCCACGTGCGCACCGTCTCGCTCAACAGCCACAGTCCGGTCACGTTGTGGAGGAATCGGATCCGGCCGTCCACACCGCCTTCGTTGGTGAAGTTGGCCTCGCGCGCGGCGTCCGTGAGCACCGGCTCGTCGAGCTCGACGCCGACCAGGCCCCACGTGCCGCATGAGATGTAGGCCGCATCGGCGGTGCTCAGCGGCACCGCGACGACCGCGGACGCCGTGTCGTGCGAACCGACGGCGATCACCTCGAGCGGCCGGCCGATGCGCTCGCGCGCCTCACCGTGCAGCGTGCCGATCCGCGTCCCCGGATCCACGAGCCGCGGAAGGACGGATGCCGGAAGGCCCAGGCGAGTGGCGAGCTCCCGGTCCCATTCGCCCGTGCGCACGTCGAGCAGCCCGGTGGTGGACGCGTTGGTGCGCTCGGCGACGTGGGCACCGGTGAGCAGGAAGGCGACGAGGTCGGGGATGAGCAGTGAGACCTCGGCGTCGGCGAGCGCGGGCTCGACGGCGTACTGGTAGAGCGTGTTGAACGGCAGGAACTGCAGGCCGTTGCGGCGGTACAGCTCGTCGAACCCCGCCACCGCGTGCACGCACTCCACGCCCCGAGCGGTGCGCTCGTCGCGGTAGTGGAACGGCTCGCCCAGCAGCTCCTCCCCGTGGACGAGGCCGTAGTCGACCGCCCACGAGTCGATGCCGATGCTCGCGATGGCCGGCTCTCGGCGGAACGCCTCGGCAAGGCCGTCCACGATGTGCCGGGAGAGCGTCGTGAAATCCCAGTGCAGGCCGTCGGGCCGGGGCACCGGACCGTTCGGGAACCGCGCGACCTGCTCGAGGCGCAGCATCCCGTCCGCCACATAGCCGAGCATGACGCGGCCGCTCGTCGCCCCGAGGTCGACGGCCGCGACCACGCCGCCGGTCATCGGGAGACTCCGGGCGTTTCGTCTCGCGAAGACCCGCGCTGAGCGAGGGCCAGCGAGCCGAAGCGTCGCTCAACGACCGGCCCAGGGACCCGGTCGTTGAGCGAGGGAGCGCCAGCGACCGAGACGAAACGCCTCAGACCCGGGGCCGTCATCGCAGGAAGGCGGCGGCGACGCCGGAGTCGACGGGGATGTGCAGGCCCGTGGTGCGACTGAGCTCGGGGCCGGTGAGGACGAAGACCGCATCGGCGACGTTCTCGGGCACGACCTCGCGCTTGAGGATCGTGCGGTTCGCGTAGAACTGGCCGAGGTCCTCTTCCTTGACGCCGTAGGTGGCGGCGCGATTGGCCCCCCAGCCGGAGGCGAAGATTCCGGAGCCCCGCACCACGCCGTCGGGGTTGATGCCGTTGACGCGGATGCCGTGCTCACCGAGCTCAACCGCGAGCAGCCGCACCTGGTGGGCCTGGTCGGCCTTGGTCGCCGAGTACGCGATGTTGTTGGGCCCGGCGAAGACCGAGTTCTTCGACGAGATGTAAATGACGTCGCCGCCGAGCTGCTGCTCGATGAGGATCTTCGCGGCCGCCTTCGACACCAGGAACGAGCCCTTGGCCATCACGTCGTGCTGCAGGTCCCAGTCCTTCTCGGTGGTCTCCAGCAGCGGCTTCGACAGCGACAGTCCGGCGTTGTTGACGACCAGGTCGACGCCGCCGAACGCCAGCACGGCCTGGTCCAGCGCGTCCTGCACCGCCCCGGCGTCGGCGACGTTCGCGGCGACGCCGATCGCGACATCCGCGTCGCCGAGCTCGGCGGCGGCGGCCTGCGCCTTCTCGAGGTCGAGGTCGGCGACGACGACGCACGCGCCCTCCGCGGCGAGGCGGGTCGCGATGGCCTTGCCGATGCCGGATGCCGCGCCCGTGACGAAAGCGATCCGGCCCTGGTGCGTCTTGGGCTTCGGCAGGCGCTGGAGCTTGGCCTCTTCGAGCGCCCAGTACTCGATGCGGAACTTCTCCGCGTCGGAGATGGGGGAGTAGGTCGACAGCGCCTCCGCGCCGCGCATGACGTTGATGGCGTTGACGTAGAACTCGCCGGCGACACGCGCGGTCTGCTTGTTGGTGCCGTACGAGAACATGCCGACTCCCGGCACGAGCACGATGAGCGGGTCGGCGCCGCGGATCGCGGGGGACTCGGCGGTGGCGTGCGCGTCGTAGTACGCCTGGTAATCGGCGCGGTACTCCTGGTGCAGCTCGTGCAGGCGCGCGATGGTCTCCTCGACCGACGCCGAGGCCGGCAGGTCGAGGATGAGGGGCTTCACCTTCGTGCGCAGGAAGTGGTCGGGGCAGCTGGTGCCGAGAGCCGCGAGTGCCGGCGCCTTCTCGGATGCCAGGAACTCGAGCACCACGTCGCTGTCGGTGAAGTGGCCCACCATCGGCTTGTCGGTCGAGGCGAGGCCGCGGATGGTCGGTGCGAGCGCTGCCGCCTTCGCACGTCGCTCGGCGTCGGGAAGCTTCTCGAAACCGGGGCGCACGCCGCCGAACGGGTCGGCCTTGCCGTGCTCATCGATGTAGGCCTGGGCGGTCTCGATGATCCACAGCGAATTCTGCTCGGCCTGGTCGGAGGTGTCGCCCCAGGCCGTGATGCCGTGGCCACCGAGGATCGTCCCGATCGCCTGCGGGTTCCGCGCCTTGATGGCCGCGATGTCCAGGCCCAGCTGGAACCCCGGACGACGCCACGGCACCCACACCACCTTGTCGCCGAAGATCTTGTGGGTCAGCTCCTCGCCGTCGGCGGCGGTCGCGATCGCGATCCCCGAGTCGGGATGCAGGTGATCCACATGCGCGGCGTCCACGAGGCCATGCATCGCGGTGTCGATCGACGGAGCGGCCCCGCCCTTGCCGTGCAGGCAGTAGTCGAAGGCGGCGACCATCTCGTCCTCGCGCTCCACGCCGGGATAGACGTCCACGAGCGCGCGCATGCGGTCCAGTCGCAGCACCGCCAGCCCCGACTCCTTCAGCGTGCCGAGGTCGCCGCCGGAGCCCTTCACCCACAGCAGCTCGACGGGCTCGCCGGTGACCGGGTCGGTCGCGGTGCCCTTGGCCGACGTGTTGCCGCCGGCGTAGTTGGTGTTCTTCGGGTCGGCGCCGAGGCGGTTCGACCGCGTGATCAGTTGCTGGACGGTCTCGTTCGTCATCGTGTGTCCTTCATTGCGGCAGGGGTTCGGAGGGCGGCGAGACGTGTCGCGAGCTTTTCGAGCGTGGCGGATGCCGCGGGCTCCTGGGGGCGGTTGAGGTGCCCGTGCTCGGTGCCAGGCTCGGTCACGACCTCGACGGGACGGCCGGCGGCGCGCAGCGATGCCGCGAACGCCTCGCCCGACACGCGCAGCTGGTCGACCTCGCTGTTGACGATGAGCGTCGGCGGGAACTGCGCCAGGTCGACCGGCCGCGCGGTGCCGGGCACGGCGCCGAGCGGTGCGCGGTCGACAGGGCCACCCAGGTAGTTCTCGTACATGCCGAGGATCGCGTCCGGCCCGAAGCGGTCGGCGTCGGGATTCGCGTCGAGCGCGGCCCGCAAGTCGGGCCCCGGCGCCGGCTGAACGGCCAGGAGGGTCGGGTAGGCCAGGAGCACCAGGGCCGGGAGCGGGGTCGCACGTCGCTCGATCAGGCGCAAGGTGGCGCCGGCGGCCAGATTCCCGCCGGCGCTGGTTCCGCCGATCGCGAGGCGTTCCACATCGATCCTCAGGCGGGCGGCGTTCTCGGCCGTCCACGACCAGGCTGCGAGCATGTCATCGGATGCCGCGGGGTAGTGGTGCCCCCCGCGTGCCGGGCGAGCGGCATCCGCCCATTCCGCTGGAATCGGAGCCAGACGGTAGTCGACCGAGATCACGGTGGTGCCGCGTGCGGCCAGGCGCGCAGCGACCCAGTCGGACTCGGGCATGTCGAGGTCGCCGAACGCGAACGCGCCACCATGCGCCCACACCAGTCCGGTGCCGTCGGGCTCCCGTGCGGGGTAGACGCGCACGAGTCCGCCGGCGGCGGAGTAGGGCTCGCTCATCTGAATCCTTCTGGGTGCCGGACAGGCCGGGTTCGGTGTGCACCGGGCGGGGATCGGCATCCCACGCCCCGGTGGGTCTTGGGGGCGTCAGCGGCCGGGGTGCGGCATCCGCGGCAGGCGACTAGGCGCCCCAGCCTGCCTGGGTGCCCCCGACGCGATCCGCGGCGATCTTCTGCTGGTAGCCCGAGGCGGCGTAGGCGGCCATCGGGTCGCCGGCGAGGCCCCGCGACTCGCGCCATTCGGCCAGCGCCGGTCGCACGTCGCTGTAGAAGGCATCCATGAAGACGGCGTTGGCCGTGAGCACGTCGTCGGCCTCCTGGGCGGCCGCGAGCGCGTCGCGATCCACGAGGAGGGCGCGCGCCGTCATCTCCTGCACGTTCAGCACCGACCGGATCTGGCCCGGGATCTTGTCCTCGATGTTGTGGCACTGGTCGAGCATGAACGCCACGTCCGGGTTGTTCAATCCCCCGCCGCGCACGACCTCGAAGATGATGCGGAACAGCTGGAACGGGTCGGCCGCACCGACGATGAGGTCGTCGTCGGCGTAGAAGCGGGAGTTGAAGTCGAACGAGCCGAGCTTTCCCAGGCGCAGCAGCTGCATGACGATGAACTCGATGTTCGTGCCCGGCGCGTGGTGACCGGTGTCGAGGCACACCACCGCCCGGTCGCCGAGGGCCGCGACCTGGGCGTACGAAGTGCCCCAGTCCGGAACATCGGTGTGGTAGAACGCCGGCTCGAAGAACTTGTACTCGAGCACCAGGCGCTGCTCGCCGGAGAGGCGATCGTAGATCTGCTGGAGCGAGTCGTGCAGCCGGTCCTGGCGGGCGCGCATGTCGGCCTGGCCCGGGTAGTTCGAGCCCTCCGCGAGCCAGATCTTCAAGTCGCGCGAGCCGGTCTCGTTCATGATGTCGATGCACTCGAAGTGGTGATCGATGGCCTTCTGGCGGATCCGGTCGTCGTGGTGGGTGAGCGCCCCGAACTTGTAATCCTCGTCCTGGAAGGTGTTCGAGTTGATCGTGCCGAGCTTCACGCCCAGCTCCTCGGCGTGCCGTCGCAGGTCGGCGTAGTCGTCGACCTTGTCCCACGGGATGTGCAGGGCGACGCTCGGCGCGAGCCTCGTGTACGCGTTGACCTGCGCGGCATCCGCGATCTTCTCGTACGGGTCGCGAGGCGTGCCGGCGGTCGTGAACACCCGGAAGCGCGTGCCGGAGTTGCCGAACGCCCAGCTGGGCAGCTCGATGCCCTGGCCTTCGAGGGTGGAGAGGATGTCGGGTGACAGCGTCGTCATGATGCGTTGCCTTCTTGATGAGCGGGGTCGGTCGGGGAGGTGCGCTCGGAGGCCGCGCCCCGTGCGGCGGCGAGCTGGTCGTGGAGGTTGAAGATCTCGGTCAAGGGCGTCGCGACCTGATCCGGACGACCGTCGAGCCCGACGAAGAACCCGGCCATCTCGGCCTCCCAGCGGGCGGCGATCTCGGATGCCGCGAGGTAGGCCTGCGCGGCTGCGTCGTCGTCGGTCTCGTAGTAGCCGATGAGCCGGCCGCCCTCGGCGAGGAACAGCGAGTAGTTGCGGCGGCCCGCCGCTTCGATCTCCGCCAGCATCTCGGGCCAGACGGGGCTGTGCCGCGCGATGTACTCGTCGAGCAGCTCGGGCCGCACCTGCAGCTGGAAGCAGACCCGCGTGGGTGCCGTCTCGGCGGTCATGGCGCGCTCCTTCGCGTGTCTCGGCGGCGCCGAATCGGAGCCAGGTTTATGAATCGTTTCAACGATAGGCCGCATTGCGCATTCGCGCAAGTGGGAAAGCGATTGCCCGTGCAGTGCCGATAACGTGGGGCCCGACCCGATGCGAAGGAGCACGCGTGGAACAGCAGGAAAGGGCGCTGAACGCCTACGTCGACTCCGTGAAGGATCAGCCCGGCGCACTGGCGGTCGTGGCGATCGGCTCCGTCGCGCAGGGCCGGGAACGCGCGGACTCGGATGTCGACGTGTATCTCGTCGTCGACGAGGAGCGCTTCGCCGCCGAGACGGCGGCGGGGCGCTTCGCGTGGATCGAGCGTTACGGCGTGGACTACCCCGGCTCGTACATCGACATCAAGCTCGCGAGTCCCTCGTACCTCGAGACCGCGGCCGAGCGCGCCGACGACCCGACGCGTGCGTCTTTCCAGGGGGCGCGCATCGCGTGGAGCGTGCTTCCCGGGTTGGAAGCCACGCTCGAGCGGATCACGAACCTCCCCGACGGCGTGTGGGAGGAGCGCGTGCGCTCCCATCTCTCGCAGGCGCGGCTGTACGGCGGCTACTTCCTGCGGCAGGCCGTCGAGCGGGGCGACGAGTTCCTGCGCCGTCACGCCGGGCTCCACCTGACGCTCGCCGCGGCACGGGCGGCGCTCGCGGCGTCGCACGTCATGATGCCGGGGCCGAAGTACATCTCCGGACTGGTGCGCACCGTCCCCACGCCCGAGGGCTTCCTCGACGCCTGGGACCGGGCCGTCGCCGAGCCCGACCTCGAGACCGGCGACGCGCTGCTCGAGCTCCTGTTCGAGTGGCTCGGCGCCGGCCTCACTCAGGAGAACACGCTGTCGGTCTTCATCCGCGACAACGAGCTGGCGTGGCTCCGCGGGACGATCCCCGCGGAGTTCTGGTGAGCACACGGCGCATCACCCCTTGATGGCTCCGCTGGTCATGCCCGCGACGATCTGCCGGTTGAAGAAGATGTACATGATCAACGGCGGGATCGTCGTGAGCAGGATGTACATGAAGAGCAGGTTGAACTGGCTCACCGTCTGGCTCTGGAAGTTGTAGAGGCCCAGCTGAACCGTCGGGTAGTCGTTGCCCGGGAGGAAGTACAGCGGGTTCTGGAAGTCTCCGTAGACGAACACTGCCTGGACGACGATGACGGTGACGATCACCGGTTTCAGCAGCGGCAGCACCACCGTGAAGAAGAGGCGCATCGGCCCGGCTCCGTCGATGATCGCGGCTTCGTCGAGCTCCTTGGGGATCGTGGCGACGAATGCGCGGAACAGCAGGATGCAGAACGCGAGTCCGAATGTCGCCTCGATCAGGATCATGCCGGGGATCGTCTTGAAGAGTCCGACGCCTTGCAGGACCCAGATCGTCGGCACCACGGCCGGCGGCACGATCAGCGCGGCAAGCACGAAGAAGTTGATGTAGGGGTTCAGCTTGGTGCGCTTGCGCTGCAGCACGTAGCCCACCATCGAGGCGAAGACCACCATGAGGGCGCAACTGAAGACGGTGATGATCGTCGTCCAGAGGAAGGCCCACAACACCTGGTAGTCGTTCTTCTGGATCACCTCGAGGAAGTTGGGCCAGAACTGCCATTCCGTGGGCAGGCTGAACTCGACCAGTCCGGCCTCTTTCGGGTTCTTGGCGGACTGCAGGAACACGAACACGAAGGGCACGATGAAGACCACGATCGAGACGATGATCGCGATGATGCCGACGAGGTATTTCCGCAACCAGCGACGCAGCGTCATCGGGCGTCGGTCCTCCTTCGGGCGACGACCGCCGCGCAGCCTGCGGGCGTCCGCGGTGGTGAGAGTCTCCGTGACGGTCACAGCTCCGCCTCCCTTCTGTTGAGGAACCACGAAAGGGGCACCATGATGGCCGTCACCACGATGAAGAGGATGACGTTGCCCGCGGTGGACAGGCCGAAGAAGCCGGCTTGGTACTGCTTGTAGATGACGGAGGCGATGACGTCGCTCGAGAATCCCGGACCGCCCTTGGTCATCGCCCAGATCATCGCGAACTCGCGCAGGCCGCCGATGAGCGAAAGGATGATCACGGTGGCGGTCGCGGGGCGCACCAAGGGGAGCGTGATGTTCCGGAAGATCGACCAGGCCCCGGCGCCGTCCATGCGTGCCGCCTCGAAGTACTCGTGCGGGATGGCGACGATGCCGGCCATGAAGATGAGGGTCGCGATGCCGACTCCCTTCCAGATGTCGACGCCGGCGACAGTCAGCAGAGCCAGGCTCGGGTCGGTGTACCACCCGGGCTCAGGGAGGTGGAAGAAACCCAGCACGTTGTTGACCACCCCGTGGAACGGGTCGAGGAGAGCCTTGAACGTGAGGCCCACGCCCACGGTCGAGACGAGCACGGGGAAGAAGACGACGGCGCGCAGGTACCCGCGGCCGAGTGTCGGGCCCGTCAGCAGCAGTGCCAAGGCGAGTCCCAGCACCACCTTCGCGGCCGACGTGGTGAACCCGTAGATGAACGTGTTGATGAAGCCCTGCACCAGCTGGGGCTCCTGGAAGAACTGGACGAAGTTCTCGAGCCCGATGAATTGGACGTCGAACAGGGTCCAGCGCGTCAGCGAGAAGTAGAACGAGGCGAACGTGGGCACGGCGAAGAACACGATGAACAGCACGGCCGCCGGGATGTAGAACCAGCTGGGGTATGGGCTCTTGATGCCCTTGCGCTTGGCCGGAGGCTTGGCCGGTTTCGTGGTGGGCGGGGCCGCTCCGGTGGGTGCGACGGCGGTCGTCATGTCATCACTCCTTCGTGAGGCGGGGCCGGCGGCGTGCCACCGCCGGCCCCTTGTCGTGTACCTGATCTCAGCGGATGCGCTGCGGGATCACCAGCCTTCGAGCCCGAGCTGCTGAGCCTGCTTCTTCACGTCCTCGTCATACTGGGCGGCGCCCTCCTCGGGACCGGTGATGCCGGAGCCGACGGCGACGGTGATGTTCTCGAGGTTGGGTCCCTTGATGGGCGACAGGAACTCGAGCGCCGACCCGGTCTTGCCCGAGTCGAAGTAGGCCTGGATGTCGTCGACGAGCGCAGGGACATCGTCGGGCAGGGTGCATGCGCTCGTCACGTACGGGCCGGCGATGGAGCCGCCCTCGTTCTGCACCTGGCAGCCCTCCTCGGAGTTCGCGAACGCCACGAACTTCTTGGCCGCCTCGAGCTTGTCGCCCTCGGTGCTCTTCGCGATGTAGATGGCGTTGGGCTGCCACATGGTGATCGCCGTGTCAGCGGCGTCGGCGGCGGGCAGCGCGAACACGCCGATGTCGTTCACCAGATCGGGGTTGTCCTGCTGCACCTGCGAGATCGTCGCCGACAGCATCGGGTACTGGGCCCCCGTGCCCTCCGCGAGGGCGTTCATCGCCTGCGCGTTGGTCATGGAGGCGAAGTCCTCGTTCAGGAGCCCCTTCTCGTAGACCTCGGCGCCGTGAGCGAACCCGGCGAACGCCGGCTCCTCGACGTACTTCGCGTTCGGGTCGTTGGCGGTGTATTCCTCAGCCCAGTCCGGGTTGACCGCAGAGACGTTCGCGAAGTCGCCGAGCACGAACAGCTGGCTTGTCCAGGTGTCACCGAAGGACTGCAGGATCGGGGCGACTCCGCCGCCCTCAGCCTTGATCTTCTCGCTGTTCGCGATGAATTCGTCCCAGGTCGTGGGAACCTCGAGGCCCAGCTGCTCGTAGACCTTCTTGTTGTAGAGCACCGCACCGGCGAACGAGGTTCCCCAAGGGGCGCCATACAGCCCGTTGTCGGTGGACACGACCTGCTTGAAGTCGTCGGTGAGGTCGGCGACCCAGTCTTCGTCGCTCAGGTCGACGAGGGTCTGGTCGGGATTGAGCGCCTGCAGGAGCGACCCCGAGTTGTAGTGGAAGACGTCGTTCATCGAGTCGGTGGACAGCTTCGTCTTCATGAGGTTGTCACCCTCGGTGCCGCCTGGCTGCGTTTCGAGCTTGACGGTGATGTCGGGGTTCGCCTTCTCGAAAGCGGCGATGAGGGCCTTGGCCTGGTTGGTGTTGGCGTCGTCGTTCTGGGTGAGATAACTGATCTCGACCTTGCCATCGCTCGATCCGCCGCCGCCGCTGCACGCGGCGAGCGGCACGGCGAGTGCCACGATTCCCGCGCCTGCGACGAGGATCCTCCTGGTCGGGGAGCTCTTCATCTTTACCTCCTTGTAAAGCCGAGCGGATGGTCCGCCCACGCTGCCGGATTCCCTGGTGCTGCGCTGATGGCCTTCACCGCCCGGGTGGCGTTGAAACCATTCAACCCTCGTAAGGTACGTCCCTTCCGCGCCGGGGTCAACAGTCGGTCGGAATCGGGCCGTCACGATCGTATAACGGTCTACACGACAGTTGACATCGGACCATGAATCGTTTCACGATGGTCGGACGGGTCGGCAAGGCCGCCGCCCGGCGAAAGGACTCGGCCATGACGGCGCTCCCCCTTCCCGACGCAGAAGACGACGTCACGCGCGTGACGGCACTGCGGACTCAGCACGGCGCAGGCCTTCTGGGCCTGCCCCGCACCGGACTGCGACTGAGCTGGAGCGCCGAGAGCGACGACCCCTCCGCGCGCCTCCTGGGGTACCAGCTCGCGTCCGGCCCCGAGGGCGAAGAGCCGGTCGCCGCGGATCCGGTCGCCGACCCGCGCACGGTCGGCGTCGCCGTCCCCGAAGCGCTCGCCCCGCGCGAGCGCCGGGCGTTCGCCGTGCGGGTCGCGACGACGAACGGCTGGAGCCCGTGGAGCGCGCCGCTCGTGGTCGAGGCCGGTGTCGACGGCAGCGAGCTCGAAGCATCCGTCATCGGCACGGACACGCCCGCCGACGGTCCGGTGCCGCTGCTGCGCACCGAATTCGAGCTCGCTTCCGCGCCGCGCGCGGCCCGCCTCCGGCTGAGCGCCCTGGGCCTCGTCGACGCGTGGATCAACGGCGTCCGCGCCACCGACGCCTACCTCACGCCGGGCTGGACGTCGTATCAGGCGCGCATCCTCGTGGACACGCTGGACGTGACGTCGTCGCTGCGCCCGGGCGTGAACGTCATCGTGCTGGCCGTGGCCGACGGGTGGTACCGCGGCAGCTTCGGGTTCGCGCGCCGCCAGGCCATCTACGGCGAGCGCACCGGCGCGCTCGCACAGCTCGAAGCCGATGGCGAGGTGGTGGCGAAGACGGATGCCTCGTGGCGCGCCGGATTCGGCGCACTCCGCAGCGCCAGCATCTACGACGGCACGGCCACCGACCTGCGCCTCCACGACCCGGCCGTGCACGAGCCCGGGTTCGCGAACGATGCGTGGGTCGCGGCATCCGTCGTGGACGTCGATCTCGTGCGATTCGAGCCGCGCTCCGCGCCCCCGGTGCGCGTCGTCGCAGAACTGCCGATGACGGCCACCGCGCACGGCGGCCGCACGCGTCTGGACGGCGGGCAGAACATCTCGGGCTGGGTGCGCCTGGCGGTACGGGGGCGCGCCGGCGACGTCGTGACCGTTCGTCACGCCGAGGTGCTGGAGCCCTCGGGCGATCTGCACGTCAAGGCGCTGCGTTCGGCGAAGGCGACCGACGTCTACACCCTCGACCGCGACGGCGAGCACCTCCTCGAGCCCGCATTCACGTTCCACGGCTTCCGCTACGCCGAGGTCGACGGCGGGGAGGTGGTCTCGGCCACGGCGATCGCGATCTCCAGCGATCTCGCGCCCCGCAGCACGTTCCGCTCGTCGCATGAGGCGCTGGACCGGTTCCACTCGAACGTGTTCTGGTCGCAGCGCGACAACTTCGTCTCCGTCCCCACCGACTGCCCGCAGCGCGACGAGCGGCTGGGATGGACCGGCGACGCACAGGCGTTCGCCGCCACCGCGAACACCCTCATGGATGCCGAGGCCTTCTGGCTGTCGTGGCTGCACGACCTCGAGATCGACCAGACCGACGAGGGTGGGGTGCCCTCGGTCGTGCCCGACATCATCCGCCCGCAGGACATGCTGATGGGAGGGGTCCAGACACCGAACATGGGCCGGGCCGGGTGGGCTGATGCCGCCACCATCGTGCCGCTGGCGGTCTACGAGTCCTACGGGTCCACGGAGGTGCTGACACGACAGCGTGACAGCATGCGCCGCTGGGTCGAGCACCTGCGCCGGCGCGCCGGCGATGACATCGTGCTCGGGCAGGATGACTTCCAGTACGGCGACTGGCTGGACCCCGACGCGCCCGGCGACCAGCCGTGGAAGGCGAAGGTGTCGAGCGACTTCGTCGCGAACGCGTTCTACGCGCACTCCGCGCGGCTCCTCGCCCGGGCCGAGCGCATCCTCGGCGACCCCGCCAGCGCTGCCGAATACGACGCGCTCGCCGACCGCGTGGGCGCCGCGACGTTCGAGCGGTGGGGCGAGGACGCCGTCCTCACCCAGAGCGGCGCGGCGATCGCGCTCGAGTTCGGATTGGCGCCCGAGGAGCGACGCGTCGAGATCGCCGCGGGCCTCGCGGAGAACGTGCGCCGCGAGAACGGGCGCATCGCGACCGGGTTCCTCGGCACTCCGCTCGTGCTCTTCGCCCTGTCGCACAACGGCTACCTCGACGAGGCGTTCCTCATGCTGCTGCGACGCGAGGCTCCCTCGTGGCTCTATCAGGTGGACCGTGGCGCGACCACGGTGTGGGAGCGCTGGGACGCGATCCTGCCCGACGGCAGCATCCACTCCGGCGCGATGGACGCCCTCCCCACCGAGGACGCCTCCGAGGACGACACCGGCATGCTCTCGTTCAACCACTACGCCTACGGCGCCATGATCGACTGGGTCTACCGCACCGTGGCGGGATTCGCGCCGGATGCCGACGACCCGGGCTACCGCACGGTGCATGTGGCGCCGCGACCGGCGATGGGCCTGGACCGTGCCGCCGCGTCGATCCAGACCCCGCAGGGCCGCCTGGCCATCGACTGGGAGGTCGTCGACGGCGTCTTCGAGGCCACGCTCGAGGTGCCGTTCGGGTCGCGCGCGCTGCTGGACCTGCCGGCGACCGCCGATTCGGAGGTCACCGTCGACGGCGCTCCTGCGCCGGCCGAGCTCCGCCACGGCACACATCATGTGGTCGTGACGGCACCCGCCGTCGCGCGACCCGCGGCTGTCGTGCCGGCCTGATCCCGGCATCCGTCAGCGCATCGACCGCAGACCGCTGCACCACCACAGAGGAGTGACATGAGCAGCCCCCTTCCCACCATCGTCATCGACGCGCCGTACCGCAGCGACGTCGTCGCCTCGCCCACGCCCGAGCTGGGCTGGCGTACCGAGACAGCAGCCGCCGACTGGCTGCAGGCCTCCGCCGAGATCGAGGTCACCCGCGCGGACGGCATCCGGACGCATCGCATCGAGGGGCGCGAATCCACGCGCGTCGCCTGGCCCTTCGCGCCCCTGCAGCCGCGCGAAGAGGTGTCGCTGCGGGTTCGGGTCACCGGCAGCGACGGCGTGGCGGGCCAGTGGAGCGCCGCCCGCCGCGTCGTGGCCGGCTTCCTCGGCGACGGCGAGTGGAGCGCCACGGCGATCGGGCTGGCGGCACCGGCGCGTACCGCGCAGCCGGCGTACCTGCGCGCGGAGTTCGACGTGACCGGCGAGGTGGCCCGGGCGACGCTGTACGCGACGGCCGTCGGCGTGTACCAGGTCGCCATCGACGGCGTCGACGTCGACGACCAGGTGATGAAGCCCGGCTGGACGCCCTATGAGCAGCGCACCATCCACGAGACGACCGACGTGACGGCACTGCTCTCGCCCGGCCGCAACGCGATCGGCGTCCGGCTCGCCGGAGCGTGGGCGACAGAGCGCTTCGGCTTCCGCGACAGCGCGCGGCCGCTGTACGGCGACCAACCCCGTTTCGCCGGGCAGCTGCTGATCGACTACGCCGACGGGTCCAGTCAGTGGGTGCGGACGGATGCCTCGTGGCAGGCGTCGACCGGACCGCTCACCGCCAGCGGGCTCTACGCGGGCGAGGACTACGACGCCCGGCTCGCCCTCGTCGACGCGGCGGGCCGGTCGTTCTCCGAGCCCGGGTACGACGCCGGCGACTGGCAGCCGGTCGCCGAGCGGGAGCCGATCCGCACGCCCGAGGCCCGGGTGTCGCCGTTCGTGCGACGCCTGGACGAGCTCACGGTGGAAGAGGTCATCACCACCCCGAGCGGCAAGACGGTGCTGGACTTCGGGCAGAACCTCGTCGGGCGGCTGCGTCTGCGCGTGTCGGGCCCAGCGGGCACCGTGATCACCCTCCGCCATGCCGAAGTGCTCGAGCACGGCGAACTCGGCACCCGCCCCCTTCGCGCCGCCGCCGCGACCGACCACTACACACTGTCCGGTGAGGGCAGCGAGGAGTGGGAGCCCGAGTTCACGTTCCACGGCTTCCGGTACGCCGAGGTGAGCGGGTGGCCGGGCGAGTTCGACCCCGCCGCGGTGACCGCCGTCGTGATCCACAGCGATATGGAGCGCACCGGCTGGTTCGAGGCATCCCATCCGCTCGTCAACCGGCTCCACGAGAACATCGTGTGGGGTTTGCGAGGCAACTTCCTCTACCTGCCCACCGACTGCCCGCAGCGCGACGAGCGCCTGGGGTGGACGGGCGACATCCAGGTCTTCGCCCCGACGGCGTCGTTCCTCTACGACGTGCGGGGGTTCCTCGACTCGTGGCTGCGCGACCTCGCCCTGGAGCAGGTCGACGGCGTCGTGCCGTTCGTGGTACCCAACGCACTGGGGCAGGCCCGCCCGGCTGCGGCGTGGGGCGATGCGGCCACCGTCGTGCCGTGGGTCCTCCACGAGCGCTACGCCGACCGCGCCACCGTCGAGCGCCAGTACCCGAGCATGAAGGACTGGGCCGACGTGCTCATCCGCCTCGCCGGCCCCCGGCGGCTGTGGGAGGGCATGTTCCAGTTCGGCGACTGGCTCGACCCCGACGCGCCGCCGCACCTTCCCGCGAACGCCAAGACGGATGCCGACATCGTCGCCTCGGCGTACCTGTTCCGATCGGCCGACGCCGTCGCCCGCGCCGCGGCGCTGCTCGGCAAGGACGACGAGGCGCGAGCGTACCGCGAGGTGGCCGAGGAGGTGCGCGCCGCCTTCCTCGAGGAGTACGTGACACCCGCCGGGCGGATGATGTCGGACGCGCAGACCGCGTACGCCATGGCGATCGTGTTCGACATCGCCCCGGCCGACCGGCACGACGCGCTCGGTGCGCGGCTGGCCGAGCTCACACGGCTATCGGGCTACCGCATCGGCACCGGATTCGTCGGCACGCCGATCATTCAAGACGCCCTCACCCGCACCGGGCACCTCGAGACCGCGCGGCGACTGCTCGTGCAGACCGAGAGCCCGTCATGGCTGTACCCCGTCACGATGGGGGCCACCACGATCTGGGAGCGCTGGGACTCCATGCTGCCCGACGGCTCCATCAACCCCGGGGAGATGACGTCGTTCAACCACTACGCCCTGGGTGCGATCGGGGACTGGCTGCACCGCGTCGTCGCCGGGCTGGCACCCGAGGTGGCGGGATATCAGCGGCTGCGCATCCAACCGCGCCCGCTCACCGGATTCGACCACGCGTGGGCGGAGCACCTCACGCCCTACGGCCGCGCGCGCTCCGGATGGTCGCGTCGGGGCGACGTCGTGCGGGTCGAGGCCATCGTGCCGCCGAACACGACGGCTGTCGTGGCGCTGCCCGACGGCCGCGAGTTCGAAGTCGGCTCGGGGACCTACGAGTGGGAGGTGGATGCCGCGGCCGCCGCCCTCGACGGTCACGGCGGCGCCGCCCGCGTGGGGCTGGAGTCGACGCTCGCCGAGATCATCGACGACCTCGAGGCGTACCAGGCGATCGGCGAGGTGCTCGAGGCGGCCGACCCTGAGGCGGCACGGGCGTTCCGCACGACGACCAGATGGAGCCCCGGTCGGGAGCTGGGAGAGGCGCTGTTCATGCACGCCGGACCCGACACGCAACGGCAGATCGCCGAACGTCTCGGCGCCCTCTCCGCCGAGCGCGAGGCGGCGGCAGTGGATGCCTGACGCCGAACAGCCGGGCTCCGCGGCCGAGGTGCCCTACACTCGCGGACAGCGGATGGGAACCGGGAGGCCGTCATGGTGGTGAGCGTGCGGGACGTCGCGGCCGCGGCATCCGTCTCGGTCGGAACGGTCTCGAACGTCCTGAACCGGCCCGAGAAGGTGTCGCCGGCGACGGTCGAGCGCGTCACCCAGGCGATCGAGGAGCTCGGCTTCGTGCGCAATGACGCCGCGCGGCAGCTGCGTGCCGGACGCAGCCGCAGCATCGCCCTGATCGTGCTCGACGCCGGCAACCCGTTCTTCGCCGAGGTCGCGCGCGGGGCCGAGGACCGCGCCGCGGAGTCGGGCATGAGCGTGCTGCTGGGCAACAGCGACGAACGCGCGGACCGCGAGGACGCGTACCTGGAGCTGTTCCGTGAGCAGCGGGTCAACGGCGTGCTGGTCACCCCGGTGGGCGCTGATCTCGCGCGCCTGGAGCGCCTTCGCAGCGGTGGCGTGCCGGTCGTGCTCGTGGACCACGAGGACGCCGGGCGCGAATTCGCCTCGGTGTCGGTGGACGACGTGCAGGGCGGGTACCTCGCCGTCTCGCACCTGCTGTCGACCGGTCGGCGCCGGATCGCGTACATCGCCGGGCCGAGCACGATCCGGCAGGTGGCCGACCGGTTGGAGGGCGCGCGCCGGGCCGTCGCGGAAGTGGACGGCGCCTCGCTCGAGGTGATCGAGATGTCGGCGCTGTCGGTGCTGCAGGGGCGTGAGGCCGGCGAACTGCTGCGAGCGCGGGCGGGGAGCGAGCGACCGGACGCGGTGTTCGCCGCCAACGACCTGCTTGCGGTCGGCGCCCTGCAGGCGTTCACCCTGATGTCGGACGTGCAGGTGCCGCGCGACATCGCGATCATCGGGTACGACGACATCGACTTCGCCTCCGCGACCGTCGTGCCGCTGAGCTCCGTGCGGCAGCCGGCGCACCTGATCGGCTACACCGCCGTGGACCTGCTGCTGAAGGAGCTGGACGAGCCCGACGGCGCGCACGAGCGCACCGTGCGTTTCCAGCCCGAGCTCGTCGTGCGCGAGTCCACCGCGGGCTAGCGGGTGGCCTCCTCGAGCAGTTCGAGGATGTGGCGGTAGTCGGAGCCGGTCGCGCGGGTCATGCCCAGCTCGCACGTACGGTTGCACGACGCGTGCGCCTGCGCGCCCAGCGCGCGCACCTCGGCTGCCTCGGCCGCCGTCGCCGACGCGGTGAGCTCGGGATGCAGCATCCCCCGATCGCCGGCGAAGCCGCAGCATGACCAGGCATCCGGCACCATCACCTCCGTGGCGACCACCCCGGCGACCCGCCGCAGCGATCCGTCGAGCCCGAGCTGCGTGGACGAGCACGTCGGGTGCAGCGCCAGCGACGAGATGATCGCCGAGACCGGCCCCAGCCGGGGCAGCAGCACGCGCTCGGTGAAAGCCACGGCATCCTCGACCCGCGTCGCCACCCCGGCGTCCGCGAGCAGGTGGATGAAGCCCTCCGTGCAGCTCGAGGCATCCGTCACGATCGTCAGCTCGCCCTCACCGGACGCGTCGACGAGCGACGCGGCCACGCGCTGTGCCATGACCTCGCGCCCGGCGGCGAATCCCTTGGAGGTCCACGGCGTGCTGCAGCACAGCGAATCGACATCCTCCGGCACGACCAGCCGGACCTCGGCGCGCTCTGCCAGCCGGCGGAAGGCCTCCGTCACGCCGATACCGCCGCCGGCGGGCCCGAACATCGCATTGACGCACGCCGGCAGGTACACGGCGACCGGCGCGGCATCGCCGGATCCCACCTCGGCCCCCAGGCGCGATCGCGCGCGGCCACCTCGAGGGAGGTCGGCGGCGTAGCGCGGAACGGTGTCTGCGCCGAGGATCGCCCGCCCGACGTCGGTGGCGGCGGTCACCAGTCCGGCCGGAACTCGGTCGGCGAGCGTCAGGCCCGCGCTCGCAGCACGCGTGGCGGCGCCCCACGCGCGCGCCGCGCCGGTCCACGCCGCGCCGGCCGGCCCACTCGCCCGCTCCCGTCGAAGTCTTTTCACCAGGCTCCCGGTGTTGATCAGCACGGGGCACGCGGTCTGACACATGCCGTCGACAGCGCACGTGTCGACGCCGGCGTACTCGTAGTCGCGCTCCAGCTCGGCGACGAGCGCGTGATCCCCGGATGCCTCGGCCCTGGCGATCGCGCGCCGCGTGACGATGCGCTGACGCGGGGTGAGAGTGAGGTCCTTGCTGGGGCAGACCGGCTCGCAGTACCCGCACTCGACGCAGCGGTCGGCTTCGGGCTCGATCGGGTCGGCGAGCTTGATGTGCCGCAGGTGCGCCTGAGGATCGTCGTCGATGATGACGCCGGGATTGAGGATGCCGCCCGGATCGCAGAGGTGCTTGAGTGCGCGCATCACCTCGTAGAGCTCGTCTCCGTACTGCCGCCTCACGTACGGCGCCATGACGCGGCCGGTGCCGTGCTCGGCCTTGAGGTTGCCACCCGCGTCGAGCACGAGGTCGACCATGTCTTCGGTGAACGCCGAGTAGCGGGCCAGCTGCTCGGACGACTCGAACCGGTCGATCAGCATGAAGTGGATGTTGCCGTCCTTGGCGTGCCCGAAGATCACGCTGTCGTCGTAGGCGTACCGCTCGAAGAGCCGCTGCAGGCTGCCGCATGTTCCGGCCAGTCGCTCGACCGGGACCACGACGTCTTCGAGGAGCGCCGTGGTGCCGGCGGGACGCGCACCTGCGACGGAGGCGTACAGGCCTTTGCGCAGCTTCCACGCGGCGGCGCGCTCGCCGGGGTCGGACGAGAACGCGGCGGCCGTCTCGAGCGGCAGCGTGCCGAGCATGCGCGAGCCGCGTGCGACGAGGGCCGCGAGCTCGTCGTCGTCGTGCGCCTCGTACTCCACCAGGAGCGCCGCATGGTCGTGCACCGCGAGACCGGCGATCTTCCGGGGCGCAGCGGCGAGGGACTGGCCGACGCGCAGCGAGGTGGCATCCATCAGCTCCAGCGTGGCGGCACCCGTGGCGACGAGGTCGGGCAGCGCCTGCGTCGCGGCATCCAGGTCGGGGAACACGGTGAGCGCCGTTGCCGCCCGGGGGAGCACCGGGACGGTGCGATACGTCGCCTCGGCGACGAAGGCGAGGGTGCCCTCGCTGCCGACCACCAGGTGGGCGAGCAGCTGCGCGGGCGAGTCGAAGTCGAGGAACGCGTTGATGGCGTAGCCCATCGTGTTCTTCATCGCGAACTGGCGCCGGATGATCTCGACCGACCGGGGATCGGAGACCACCCGCTCGCGCAGGCGCATCAGCGCCTGGACGAGGGTCGGCTCGGCGGCGGTGAGGGCCGCGTCGGCATCGACGGCACCGGAGTCGACGACCGTGCCCGACGCAAGCACGAACACGAGGGACTCGAGTGTGCGGTACGTGTTCTCGGTGACCCCGCACGCCATGCCGCTGGAGTTGTTGTTGACCACCCCGCCGATGGTGCAGGCCAGTTCGCTCGCCGGATCCGGCCCCAGCCGATAGCCGTACCGTGCGAGGCGGGCGTTGACCTGGCGCACCGTCGCGCCCGGCTGCACGCGCACGCGACGACCGTCGTCGAGGACGTCGATCCGCCGGAACCGCTGCCGTACGTCGACGAGGATCCCCTCGGTGGATGCCTGGCCGGAGAGGCTGGTGCCGCCGGAGCGGAACGTGAGCGTCGCACCGGCGCCGCCGGCCTCGCGCATGAGGCGGCCCACCTCCGCGGCGTCGGCGGCGACCAGCACGGCTTGAGGGGTGAGGAGGAAGTGCGACGCGTCGCTCGCATACGCCACTCGGTCGATGGCTCGGACCTTGACGCGGGATGCCTCGGCCATCGTGCGTGCGATGGCCTCGGGAACGCGCGCCGGCGTCGACGTGGGCTCTTCGGCGTCCGCGCTTCTTGGCATG
Organism: Microbacterium timonense; assembly: GCF_900292075.1. GTDB lineage: Bacteria > Actinomycetota > Actinomycetes > Actinomycetales > Microbacteriaceae > Microbacterium > Microbacterium timonense. The sequence continues at coordinate 627,907 of NZ_OLMV01000002.1, read as the reverse complement.
GGAACTCCTCGCTGAGCTAGACTGCAACCACATTCACAAGAGAATGGATATGCAAGCTCCTATGGACATGCAGACTACCCCGTCGGCGCCCGTCTCTTCCAGTGCGCGAGCGTCGGGGGCGGCCGCGTCTGGGGCTCCGAAGGTGGCCGACGAGCGGTATTGGGAGAGCACGTCGCCCGGGGCGGGACGACGCATGCCTCGGGCCGATGCTCGCAGCGACGCGCCGGTGCACAGCCTGAACGGCACCTGGCGGTTCCGTCTGGCCCCCACTGCCGCGGGCACCGGCACGGCGTTCCTCTCCGCCGACTTCGACGACTCCACTTGGGACGTCATGCGCGTGCCCTCGCACTGGGTGCTGGAGGAGTTCACCCCGCTCGCCGGGGGACCGGTGCGCCGCATGCTGGGCACCGAAGAGGGTCCGCTCTACACGAACACGGCGTACCCGATCCCGCTCGACGCGCCGCGGGTCTCGACGGAGAACCCCACGGGCGACTACCGGCTGGTCTTCGACGTGCCCGCGGACTTCGGTCCCGCCGTCCTGCGCTTCCAGGGCGTGGACTCCTGCGCGAAGGTGTGGCTCAACGGGCAGGAGCTGGGCTGGTCGACCGGAAGCCGACTGCCGTTCGAGTTCGACGCACCGGTTCATGCCGGCCGCAACGTGCTGTGCGTGAGGGTGCACCGGTGGTCGGCGGGGACGTACCTCGAGGATCAGGACATGTGGTGGCTCCCCGGCATCTTCCGGGACGTGGAGCTCCTCGCGCGGCCCGACGGTGCCATCGACGACCACTTCGTCCACGCCGACTACGACGCCGCGTCCGGCCTCGGATCGTTGCGGGTGGATGCCTCGATCTCTGCTGTCGTCGACATCCCCGAGCTCGGCGTCCACGTGCCCGCGGGTCGGACCGTGACTGTTCCCGTGGAGCCGTGGAGCGCGGAACGGCCTCGCCTGTACCGCGGCACGCTGCGCTCCGACGGCGAGACCGTCGAGCTGGCGGTCGGCTTCCGGCGCGTCGAGATCGTGGACGGCGTCTTCAGGGTGAACGGGCGCCCGGTGACCTTCCGCGGCGTGAACCGGCACGAGCACCACCCCGAGCGGGGACGGTCCCTCGACCGCGACACGATGGTCCAGGACATCGTGATGATGAAGCGCGCGAACATCGACGCGGTGCGCACCAGTCACTACCCGCCGCACCCGGAGTTCCTGCGCCTGTGCGACGAGTACGGGCTGTGGGTCGTCGTCGAGGTCGACCTCGAGACCCATGGCTTCATCTACGAGGGCTGGATGCACAACCCGCCGGCGATGCCGGAGTGGCAGGACGCGGTGATGGACCGCCTGCGCCGCACGGTGGAGCGCGACAAGAACCACCCGAGCGTCGTCGTGTGGTCCCTCGCGAACGAGAGCATGACCGGCGACGGATTCGGCCGCATGCGCCGGTGGCTGGATGACCGCGACCCCTCCCGCGCTGTGCTGTACGAGCGTGACCCGAGCTACCGCGACTCCGACTTCTACTCCCTCATGTACCCGTCACTGGAGCTGCTCGAGCAGATCGGCCGGCACGAGGAGCCGCGCGGCGGCCGGCTCAGCATGCACGGCATGGTCTTCGACGGCGACCAGGAGCCGCTGCCCGAAGGCGTCACCGATGCCGACGAGTCGCGCCGCCGCGGCCTGCCGTTCCTGCTCGTCGAGTACGCCCACGCGATGGGCAACGGGCCCGGCTCGTTGCAGGACTACTGGCGCATCATCCGCGCGCATGACCGGCTGTGCGGAGCGTTCGTGTGGGAGTGGATCGACCACGGCTTCACCGCCGTCACCGACGACGGCGTGCCGTTCGTCATGCACGGCGACGATGTCGACTACGAGCCGCGGGGCGGGCGCTTCAGCCTGCACGGGCTGGTGTTCAGTGATCGCACCCCGACCCCTGGCCTCGTCGAGCTGGCCAAGGCTCACGAGCCGATCTCGATCGCCGTCGCCCCCGACGCGGTGCGCATCACGAACAGGCGACATCAAATCGACACGACGGAGCTCGTCTTCCGGTGGTCCGTCGAGTCGGACGGCATGGTGGTCGCCCGGGGGGAGGTGGACGTGCCGCCGATCTTGGCGGGTGCGTCGCTCACGGTGCCGCTGCCCGAAGCCGCAGCCGTTGCGCCGCGGACGGCCCGCGCCGACGAGCCGCCGAGAGGTGCGGCATCCGTCCTGCGCGATGTGGTGCTGACCGTAGAAGCCGCGCTCGCGTCGGACGAGCTGTGGGCTCCCGCCGGCCACGTGGTCGCATGGGGGCAGTACGTGCCGCCGTCTCCGGAGGTGAAGGCGGAGCCGAGGGCGGAGGCCGAGGCGCCGCAGCTCGTCGCGGGCACCGCGGGCCGCGCGCTCCCGGCCCCTCCGGGCGATGTCGCGATCTCGGACGGTGTCCCGCGCGCGGGAGAGATCGCGCTCGGCACCGGCCGGTTCGACGCGGCGACGGGACGACTCGTCCGCCTGGGCGACCTCGAGATCGACGGGCCGGTGCTCGACCTGTATCGCGCGCCGACCGAGAACGACCACGGCCAGGGCGACCTCAACGACATCGCGGCGGTGTGGCGCAAGACGCAGCTGCACCGGCTGCTGCATCGGGTGGACGACGTCGCCGCCGGCGCAGGGTGGCTGCGCGTCGCGGGCCGCACCGCGCCGCGGACGCACCCGCACGGTGTGCAGTGGGCCATGACGTGGACCGCCGACCGCGACGGGCTCGTGCTCGACGTGGATGTCGACTTCGTCGGTCCGTGGACCGACACGCCCTACATGCATCGCGACATCCCGGTGCCGCGACTGGGACTGCTGTTCGCTCTGCCGGAAGCCGCCGACCGCGTCACCTGGTTCGGGCGCGGACCGGGGGAGACCTACGTCGACTCCTTCGAGGGATCGCGTCTGGGGCGTTTCGCACGCACGATCGATGAGCTGCAGGTGCCGTACCCGGTGCCGCAGGAGAACGGCAACCACGTGCAGACACGCTGGCTCGAGGTGGCCGGTCGCGGCATCCCCTCGCTCCGCGTGGAGGGGCGTCCCGAGTTCGACTTCACGGCGCGTCGCTGGACCTCGCAGGACCTCGACCGCGCGGGCAAGCCGCACGAACTCGTCGACTCCGGCCGGGTCTGGCTCAACATCGATCACCGGCAGCAGGGCCTGGGTTCGGCATCCGTCGGCCCGGCGCTCCCGGAGCGATACCGCGTGCCCCGCGAGAGCACCTCGTGGAGCGTGCGCCTCGAGGCACACTGACCCGGCCCCAGCGGCGGCGACGCACGGCCCGCACCGGCACGCGCGTGATGTCAGGGCTACGGCCGCCCGACGAGCGAGCCGGGAGGCGCCGGGAACGGGCCTGCGGGGTACAGGTCGTCGGCCACGGCCTGGATGTCGCGGGCCATCGGCAGCCGGATCGTCGACAGCTGGCGCCCGTTGTACCGGGCCCGGAACACGTCGCCCGATCCGACGGCGTTACCCACCCACACTGCGGTCGTCACCCGCGTGCTGGACTCCACGAGCCACGTCTGGAGCTGCTCGTGGGTTCCCGTCTTGCCGAGCAGAGGCGTGCCGTCGTGGGGGTTTCCGCCCGATCCCGTTCCCCCCGGGGCCATGACGCCCTGCAGCGCGAAGGCCGCCGCCGACGCGACCTCGGGGCTGAGCACCGGCGCACACCGGTTTCCCGGAACGGGCAGCTCCTCACCGTCGGCGCTGACGACGCGCTCGATGATCCGCGGCACGCAGTGGACGCCGTTGTTCGCGACCGTCGCGAAGGCGGCTGCCATCGCCATGGGGGCGATGTTGTTGGTGCCGATGATCGCGGCCGCGCCGTCGATGTCGACCGGGTCGCCGGTGCCGCGGGTCACCCCCATGCGCGTCGCGACCTCTTCGATGTCGCAGAGGTCGAGCTTCTCGGCCATGCCCAGAAAGCCGCTGTTGAGCGACTGCGCGGTGAACTGCAGAGGCGTGCCGGTGTACCCCTGAACGCCTCCGAAGTTGCGCACCACGTGGTTCTCGCGATTGATCCACGTGCCCTCGCACCGATCCTGCAGTCGCGGGATCGCGCGCAGGCTGCCGTCGACGCGCTCGGACAGCGAATGCCCCTGTTCGAGCCAGTCGATGAGGGTGAACAGCTTGAACGTCGATCCGGTCGGGAAGCCGTCCGAGACGCCGTGCACGGCGTCTCCCGCGTAGACGAGCGACGTGTAGACGGGGTCGCCGGCGGCCAGATCGGCATCCTCCGTGAACCGGTTGTTCTGGCTGATCGCGAGGATCCGCCCGGTCGAGGCCTCGATGCTGACCGTCGCCGAGCCGAAGGCCATGCCGGGAACCGCCTCGGGGGCATACCGTCGCATCGCGTCCTGGGAGGCGTTCTGCAGCCGCCAGTCGAGGGTCGTGTAGATGTTCAGGCCCTCGCGCGTCAGCGACTGCCGGCGCTGCTGCGCGGTCTCGCCGAACGCGCTGGCGTAGTCCGGATCGAATCTCACCGTGTTGACGACGTACTGGCAGAAGAAGGGCGCGGCCGTCGCTGCGCAGCCCGTTCGCGCCGGCTGCAGGGCCGGGACGATCGGTTCGATGGCGGCGGCGACGTACTGGTCAGCGGTGATGCGCCCGTCCTCCCGCATCCGGTCCAGCACGTAGAGCTGCCGTCCCTTGGTGGCGCTGTAGGCGTCTCCGGCGGCGAGGTACTGCTCGCGGCTGATCGTGCCGTCGGCCAGCAGAGTGTCCAGACCGGCGAGGGTCCCCGGCGTGACGTCGTCGATCGAACCGTCGGCAGCCTTGTTGTACATCGTCCCGTCGGCACCCGTGATCGATCCTCCGGCGCGATCGATGCGGAACGTGTTGGGGTTCTGCACGATGCCCGCGAGCGTCGCGGCCTGGCCGAGCGTCAAGGTGGCCGCGGTCGTGCTGAAGTAATAGCGGGCAGCGGCCTCGATCCCGTACGTGGTGCCGCCGAAGTTGGCGATGTTGAGATAGCCCAGCAGGATGTCGTTCTTCGAGTACTCCTGCTCGATCTGCACGGCATAGCGGATCTCCTGGAGCTTGCGCTCGTAGCCGTCCACGCCGCTGGCCTGGGTCGCGTCGAGCCAGCACGCCTGCAGCACCTCATCGCGCGTCTGCGTCTGGGTGGCCACGGCGTCGCGCTCGCAGCGTTGCACCAGCACGTTCTTGACGTACTGCTGACTGATCGATGAGCCGCCCTGGGTCGACCCTCCCTGCGCGTTCTTGATCAGGGCGCGGGTCGTGCCGAAGATGTCGATGCCGCCGTGCTGGTAGTAGCGGGGGTCCTCCGATGCCAGGATCGCGTCGTACATGACGGGAGCGACCTGGCTGAACTCCACGGGCACGCGGTTCTGGTCGTAGAACGAGGTCAGCTCGACATCCTGTCCGCTCGCGGGGTCGCGCGCATAGATGGTCGTGGGCAGCATGAGCCGGTCGATCTCGAGATAGCTCGGCAGCCCGTGGAAGAGCGACACCGCTCGGCCGGCTGCGTGTGCGGAGAGCGCGAGGACGGGAGCGAGCGGAGCCACGACGAGCAGTCCGGCGATCGCGCTGAGGGCCACGAGGCCGAACAAGCCACCCAGGACCCCGGCGAACGTGCGGGCATAGGGCCCGATCGGTGCCAGTGGAGAAACCTCTGGTGGCGGCTTCACGACAGCTTCCCTCGTGCGGTGGGTCACATCATCGCAGACCGCCTCGGTCGGCGCGAGAGGTGTTCAGGCGCCGAGCGCGGCGATATCGGTGAAGAGGGTGTCGGCGCCGACCTGGCCGCCCTTCAGCAGCAGCTCCAGGCCGTCCAGCCGTGGGTCGGCGGCGTGAGCGCGCAGCAGCACGACGTTGCCCCAGGGGTTGGCGGCGATCGACAGCGAGTCGACGCCGAGCAGGCGCGTGACGCGGCTCGACGTGTCGCCGCCGCACACGATCACCCGCCGGGTCGCGTCGGCGCCCACGGCCGCGGAGACGACGGATGCCGCGGACTCGGCGATCGCCGCCAGAACGGGTCGCTCGCCGGCGGCCCCGACGTCCGTATCGTCGGAGGTGAGCACCACGCCCCGCCCCGTGTGCAGCGCATCGACGACCTCCTCGACCACGACGCCGGGGTCGCGGAGGGGGAGAGGCCGCACGAGCCAGCCGGCGCGCGCCGCGGCATCGGCCTGCCGGCGGGTCTGGGCCGATCGGCTTCCCGACACGACGAGCACCGGCCCGCTCGATGTCGACCTCGACGGCACCGCCGGACCGTCGCCGGGGGAGGCGGCCGCGACACCGTGCGACAGGCCGCCGGAGCCGATCGCGAAGACCGGGGCGGGCAGTGCTGCGAGGGCTCGGCCGACGGCGACGACGTGGTCGTCGGTCAGCGCGTCGAGCACGACGGCCGCGTGCGGCGTGGCGCGCAGCAGCGCGGGAAGGTCGTCGTAGGCGACAACGGGGATCGACCCTATCCGCAGCGTCGTCTGCGCGCCGATATGCATCGCCAGGTCGGACTCCGTCATGGGCGTGGACGGGTGGTGCGCCATCGTGGGCTGGCGGTCCAGCCGGTACACCGTGCCCTGCTCGGCCGCGAAGTGGTGGCCGAAGAGCGTGTACCGCCCGAAGTCCGGCTGCGCGAAGAGCATGGGCACGGGGCGCTCGCCGAACGTCTCGCGGGCCAGTTCGATCACGCGCCCGAGGCTGCCCACGTGGGGAGCCGAGTCCGCGGTCGAGCAGGCCTTGTACTGCACCACCTGAGGCTCGAGCGCGGCGAACGAGGCGAAGACCGGTCGCAGCTCGGCGTCCATCTCGTCGGGCGCCAGGGAGCGCGCGATCCCGGCCACGCCGATGACGTCCACCTGCTCGGCCGCGCGGCGCAGCGCGGCGGCATCCGGAAGTCGTGTGAACAGCCGCCCGCTCCAGCCGCGGCGTGCGAACTGCAGCAGCGCGTCGACGCTGCCGGTGAAGTCGTCGCCGTAGAAGGCGACGCGGGCTCTAGACACGGACCGGCCCGAACAGCTCGGCGGCGCGGCGCAGCGCGGGAGACTTCTCGAACGCGTCATCGACGCTCTCGCCGCGGGCGGCAGACGCCCACGCCTCGCGCATGCTGGCCACACCCGCGGCCGCCCCGTCGGGATGACCGTGGATGCCGCCGCCCGCGAGGACCAGGAGGTCCGTGGTCCCCACCGCGGCGTAGGTGGCGTGGGCGAGCCCGCCCCACTGACCGGATGAGAGCACGGGGACCGTCGGCGTCAGACCGAGCAGCGGCTCGCGCACGGCGGCGATGGAGTCGAGCACCTGGTCGTCCGTCTCGTAGAACTTGTTGCTGATGCCGTTGGTGTGCAGGTGGTCGGCGCCGGCGAGGCGGGCGAGCTTCTGCCACGCACGGAACCCTATCCCGACCTGCTCCGAGCGTCCGAACGCCCCGAACATGGCGCGGTGCCCATGGATCGGCACCTCGCTGTGACGGCGCAGGAACTCCAGGCCCGCGAGGCCGACGAGGTTCACGCAGGCCATGACGCACGTGCCGCCCGCCGACACGACCAGGTCGTGGTTGGCTTCGAGGCGGCCGATGTCGTCGGTGATGTTGAAGGCGTACATGGGTTTGCGCCCGTGGCGGTCGGCGTAGCGCTCCAGCACCGGCATGACCGCGGCCACCCGCGCCGCCAGCGGCGCGGTCGGCCCGTTGCCCTGCAGCTCGTCGTCCTTGATGAAGTCGATGCCGGCTTCGGCCAGCTCTCCGACGACCTCGGCGAGCTCTGCCGGTGCCAGCCCGATGCTGGGTTTCACGATCGTGCCGATCATGGCGCCGTCGGGGCGGCCGACCAGGCGGCGCGTCCCCTCGACGCCGAAGGCGGGACCGGAGTAGCGCTCGGTGAACGCCGGCGGCAGTTCGAGGTCGACGAGGCGGATGGCAGCCAGCTCCTTGATCTCGAACAGGTTGCCGGCCACGGCGGCCAGGAGGTTCGGCATCGAGGGACCGAAGTTGTCGAGAGGGAAGCGCAGGCGCAGCCGCGCGCGGCGGCGGAGGTCGGGGTCGCCGACCGCACCGGGAAGGGGCGATGCGCCGGTCAGCGGCAGTTCGTCGAGGGACTCGACCTGGGCGGCGAATCGGGCGCGCAGGTCATCGGACTCGCGCTCGACGCGCACGAACGTGCCGGTGGACTGCTCGCCGGCCAGCACCTCCGCGGCGTGCTGCAGCGGAAGCGAGGTCTCGATGATGTAGGTCGCGGTGACGTGCTGGGGATTCATGTGCGTCACCACACCAGGGGAAGCCAGACAGACATCTCGCCGGCGCCGCGGTTGCCCCACGCGAAGTAGGGGACCAGGCGCACGCGCGCCGTCGTGAGCTCGGTGTCGGCGAGGTCGTCGTACAGGGCGTCGTCGTCGGCGCCGGGAAGGATGACGGCGTCGGTCTCCAGCGCCACCACCCGACGGCCGGCGATCTCGGCCTCGACCGGGGTGAAGGCCGCGCCGCGACGCACGGCGACCTGCTCGAGGGCCACTCCCTCCGGGAGATCCGCGCTCTCGATGCAGTACACCACCGGCCCGCGGCGGACCGCGACCTGGTTGGTCGCCTCCTCCGCGAGGCGATGGGCACGCAGCACCCGCACCGGCATCGGCAGCGTGAGCTCGACCACATCGCCCGCCGTCCACTCCCGCTCCACACGGGTGTAGGTGCCCGGCGCGCTCACCGCGACCGGCTCGCCGTTGACGGTGAGGGTCGCTCCGGACGACCAGCCCGGCACGCGCAGGTGCAGGGGGATGCCGCTGCCCGCGGCGCTCCCGCTGAGCGACCGACTCGACGAAGCGTCGGTCACGGTGAACGTCAGCCGCCCCGACCACGGGTACTCGCCGTCCTCGCGCAACGCCAGGCGACGGCCGTCATCGGTGGTGACGTCGAGCCTGCTGCCGCCGTACAGGTGCACGTAGAGCCCGTCCTCGCCGAGGGAGGCGGCGCGCTCGTGGAATCGCGCGAGCGTGCGGGCGATGTTGGGCGGGCAGCAGAAGCAGCTGAGGTACGGCTCCCGCAGGCGCTCGTCCGACGGCGGCGGAGGCGGCGTCGGGTGGATGGCGGTATCGCCCGGACGGCGCAGCGGGTAGGGGAGCTCGCGCACCTGCCGCAGCGGGTTGGTATAGAAGTACTCGGATCCTGCCAGGCTGATGCTCGAGAGCAGGCTGTTGAAGGCCACCTGCTCGATGACGTCGGCGTAGCCCGCGTCCGCCGTGAGCGACAGCATCCGCTCGCCCCAGAGGATCAGACCGATGTTGGCGCAGGATTCGTTGTGCGCCGTGGTGTGGGGCAGCTGGTACGCCCGCCCGTACGCCTGGTGCACGCGGCTGATCTGGTCCTGCCAGGGCGAGCCGTCGGGCGATGCCCCGTCGTAGAGCGCACCGGCTCCGCCGGTGATGTAGAGCTTGGTGTCGACGACGTCCCGCCACAGTCGCTCGAGCACCGCCTCGAGCTCCTCGTCGCCGGTCTCGGCGACCAGATCGGCCAAGCCCGCGTACAGATAGTTCGCGCGCACCGCGTGACCGGCCACGACCGTCTGCTCGCGCACCGGGAGGCGGTCCTGGTTGTCGTCGCCGCCTTCGAAGTCGTCGCGAACGCGGACGAAGGCCTCCGAGAGGCGGAGGTACTGCTCGTCCCCTGTCGCGCGGTACAGGTCGATGACCGCCATGTAGTGGGACGGGCAGATCGCGCTGCGCGCCAGCTCGAGCGGCTTGTTCGTCGCGAGATCCTCGAGGAAGCCGGCGGCTTTGCGCGCCGCATCCAGCAGGGTCGTCGATCCGGTGACCTCGTAGTGCCGCACCCCCGCGGTGATGAGGTGCCCCAGGTTGTACGTCTCGAAGTTGAAGCGGTCGGCCAGCTCGATCGCGTCCTGGTGGTTGCGCGTGGAGATGATCGTGGGCGTGTGCAGGTAGCCGTCCTCGCGCTGCACCGACGCGATGAGCCGCGCGACCTCTTCGATGCGCGCGGCGAGCTCGGGGTCGGGGTCGGTCTCGAGGCGCGCGATGGCGGCTTCCAGCCACTTGTAGAAGTCGCCGTCCATGAACGGCGGGCCGGTGTGCTCGCCCTGCGCGAGCCCGGCTGCGATCCGGAAGTTGGTCAGTCCGGGGCTCACGGCCGGGTCGGAGAGCGACGACCAGATCTGGGGGATCGTCACGTCGCGCGTGCGATCGTGGACATCGCCCCAGAAGCCGCTCTCCCATCGGGCGCTCGTGGCGCCGAGGGGTCGCAGCCGGGCATGCGCCCGGGTCGCGGTCGTGGCTGTCATGGCGGTTCCTTCCGGGGTGGCGTTCAGTCTCGTGCCGGTCGCGGCGTCGCGGCAAGCAAGGGACCGATGCGGTCAGACTAGACAGCGCTGAAAGTTCTCGCAACGCTGCATGGAAATGCAGTCTAACCACTGAATCGTCTCAAAGTGAATAGAATTTCAGTACTGACTGTTGACACACGTCGAATTCCTGCCTACTGTCGTGCTCGTACCTTTCACCCGCATGGTCGTCGTCAAGGAGGACGCTATGAACACACGCAGCAACCGTCGCCGCATCGCGGCGCTCGGTCTCGCCCTCGCCGCGGTCGTGCCGCTGGCTGCCTGCGCCGGCGGCAGCGGCGACTCGGGGTCTTCGGCAGCCGGCGGCGCCGGCGGCACGGACCCCGACGCGTTCACCATCATGACGGCGAACGAGAACCCCGTCCTGTCGGACGAGCTCGACGCGCTCGCCGAGGGCGCCTGCAAGGCGGAGAACGAGGCCCTGCCCATCGAGCACCAGAAGGTCGCGCAGGCCGACGTCGTCCAGAAAGTCACGCTGCTGGCCAGCCAGAACGCGCTGGCAACGCACACGATCGCCGGCACCGCGCTCATCCGTCCCGACGGTGACCTCGGCAAGGCGGGCCTGGTCGGCGACCTCAAGGCCGCTCTGGAGGACGCCGGCACGTGGGACAACGTGCTCCCGGCCGCGGCATCCACCGTCGAGCAGGTCTACGGCGGCATGTTCTCGATGCCGTACCAGTACAACATCGAGGGCATCTTCTACAACAAGCAGATCTTCGCCGACAACGGCATCGAAGAGCCCCAGACGTGGGACGACCTGGTCGACGCAGCCGCGACGCTGCAGGAGGCGGGCATCACGCCGATGACCGAGGCGGGTGCGAACGGCTGGCCGCTCACGCGCATCATGGGCATGTACATCTACCGCAACGTCGGCCCCGACGCGATGGTCGACATCCAGAACGGCGACGCGAAGCTCACCGACCCGGAGTACGTCGCCGGCGCCCAGGCGCTCGCGGACTTCGCTGAGGCCGGCTACTTCGGCGAGGGCTTCTCGACGCGCGACGGCGACACCTCCTCGAACATGTTCCTCACCGGCAAAGCGGCGATGACCTACGACGGCACCTGGCTGCTGAGCGCCATCAACGACCCGGAGCGCAACGAGATCGGCGGCGAGAACGTGGGCTTCATGCCGTTTCCGGCGGTCGACGGCGGCAAGGGCTCGATCGACCAGTACCCCGCGAACGCCGGCGCGCCGATGATCGTCAACGCCAAGCAGTTCGGCCCCAAGGTCCAGGACTGGATCAGCTGCATCGCCGAGAACTACGGGCAGCAGGCGCTCCAGGACGCGGGCGTGATCTCGGGTTTCAAGGTCAACGGCGAGGTCACCGACATCTCGGAGAACACCGCCGAGATCCAGGAGCGCATCGAGGGCATCGATGAGACCGTGCTGTGGTTCGAGGCCCTGTTCGACCCGAAGAGCAACTCCCTCGCCTCGACCAACGTCACGCTGCTGACCACGGGGCAGATGAGCCCCGAGGACTACATGGCCGACCTCCAGGCGAGCCTCGACGCCAACAAGTGACGACACCGTGCCGGCCTTCCCGTACGGCCTCGCGAGCCCAGCCCGCGTAGGCTCGGGGGAGGCCGGCACACTCCAGAAATCCCGGGAGAAGGCAACCGCCCGATGAACTCGATCTTCGGAGATCGCAAGACGATCTTCATCCTGCTGGCGCCCGCGCTCCTGCTGTACACGCTCCTCAAGATCGTGCCGGTGGCATGGTCCTTCGGGCTCTCGTTCTTCGAGGGCAACACCCTCCGCGGCTTCGAGTGGGTCGGCTTCCAGAACTTCGCCACCTTCTTCACCGACGGTGCCGCGCTGCAGTCCATGTGGGTGAGCGTCTTCTTCGCGATCGTCGCCACGATCGGTCAGGTCGCCCTCGGCTACGGCCTCGCCCTCCTCTACGTCTTCGTCCTGCGCAAGGGCTCGTCGTTCGTGCGCACCATCGTGTTCTTCCCGGCGATCCTCCCCACGGTCGCGGTCGCGCTGCTGTTCAAGAGCTTCGTGGCGGTCGGTGAGAACCAGGGGCCGGTCAACGACATCATCAACTTCTTCGGCGGCGAGAGCGTCGAGGTGCTCGCCTCGACCGCCGGCACCATGACGGTCGCGATCGTGATGACCCTGTGGGGGTCGATGGGCTTCTACGCCGTGCTGCTGTACGCGGGCCTGCTCGACATCCCCGAAGAGGTCATCGAGTCCGCCCGGCTCGACGGCGCGAACGGGCTGAAGCTCGTGCGCCACATCATCGTGCCGCTGTCGCTTCCGATCCTGCTGTCGTCGATCATCTTCAGCCTCAACGCGACGCTCAAGGTGTTCGACAGCCTGCTGGCCCTCAACAACGGCGGTCCGGGCACCTCGACCGCCCCGCTCACCCTGTACATGTACCGCACCGCGTTCGAGTACGCGGAGTACGGGTACGGCTCCACGATCGCTCTCGTGCTGACGCTGCTGTGCCTGGTGTTCACGCTCGCGATCTTCCGGTCGTCGCGGCGGAAGGCGGAGGTCTGACATGACCACGACGATGATGCCGACGGATGCCCCGGCCACAGTCGCCGTTCCCACACGCCGCAAGCCGGCCCCGAGCCGCGCCCGGCGCACCACGCTGCGACTGCTGCGTCGCGTGCCGGTGTGGATCGTCGTCGCGATCCTCATGGTGGTCGTGCTGTACCCGCAGGTGTGGATGGTGCTCGGCTCGTTCAAGACGCAGTCGGAGTTCCTCTCCAACCCGGCGCTGGCCCTGCCCGAGACCTGGAACTTCGACAACTACGTGATCGCCCTCACCAACGGGAACGTCGCGCAGAACTATCTGAACAGCATCCTGGTCACCATCCCCTCCGTGCTGCTGATCGTCTTCATCGGTGTCGCCGCGGGCTACGCGCTCGAAGTCATGATCTGGAAGGGGCGCAACGCCGTCCTGCTGTACGTGCTGGCCGGCATCATGGTGCCCGGCCAGATGATCCTGGTGCCGCTGTTCATCGTGTACTTCCGGATGGGCATCACCGACTCGCTGCTGCCCCTCATCATCACGTACACCGTCATGGGGCTGCCGTTGACGACGTTCCTCATGGCGACGTACTTCCGTTCCGTGCCGCGCGAGATCTTCGAGGCCGCAACGGTCGACGGCTCGGGCCCGTTGCGATCCTTCTTCGTGATCGGCATCCCGATGATGAAGAACGCGATCCTGACGGTGGGTCTGGTGCAGTTCTTCAGCGTCTGGAACGACCTGCTCATCGCCCTGACGTTCACAACCCGGCCCGAGCTCGCCACGATCCAGGTGGGCCTGCTGAGCCTGAGCGACGAGTACGGTTCGACGCAGTACGGACCGCTCTTCGCGGCGGTGAGCATCAACATCGTCGTGCTGCTGATCGTCTTCCTGACGCTGAACAAGAAGATCATGGCCGGCATGGCCGGCGGCGCCCTCAAGGGCTGAATCACTGGAAGGCTGACTGCATGTCTTCGTCCGCACCTCGCATCGCGTTCCTGCACACCGGTGCCGTCAACATCGGGCCCTTCGGCGCGCTGGCAGCCGAGTTCCTCCCCGGCGCGACGGTCGTGAACTACCTCGATGACCGCATCGTCGCCGACCTCGGGGATCCCGCGCGCGCCGATTCGGTGCCCGAGCGCATCGACGACCTGGTGCGCGCGGCGGCGGCGGGGGGCGCGGATGCCGTGATGTTCACGTGCTCGTCGATCTCCGAGCTGGCCGCGCCCGCTGCAGCGGCCGCGGGAGTGCCGGTGCTGCGCGTGGACGAGGCGATGGCCGATGCCGCCGTGCGCTCCGGGCGGCGGGTGCGGGTGCTCGCGACGCTGCCGACGACGTGCCGCCCCACCCTGGGGCTGCTGCAGGAACGAGCCGCCCTCGCCGGCGTGGAGCCGGAGTTCTCGAGCGAGGTCATCGAGGGCGCCTTCGCGGCTGTCGCAGGCGGCGACCGCGAGACGCACGACCGGCTGGTCGCTGCGGCCATCGTGCGGGGTGCGGCCGAGGCCGACGTCATCGTCTTGGCTCAGGCATCCATGGCATCCGCCGCCGACGCGGTCACCGTCGACGTGCCGGTGCTCACCAGCCCGCGCCTGGGCGTCGAGCGCCTCGCGGAGGCGCTCGGGGTGTGACGGCCTGGCGCCCCGGAGTGTGACGCCCGGCGGAGTCGCTCCGGGGCCGGCGCGGTCGCTCGGGGTTTCGACGCCTGGCGGAGCCGCTCGGGCGTATGGCGACTTGCAAGGTCGGCGCCTGGCGGAGTCGCGCGGAGTCTGTGGGGGTAGGGCCGCTCGGCGGCGGCGGGTCGATTCACGGCGGTGGATATCCCCGGCGGTGGGGTCGCAACTGGCCGGACGTTTCCCGAGTTGAGGAGTTGCGCCGAGATGAGGATGCCTCCGTCGTGGTTCGTCCTCATCTCGGGCGTCGTCCTCATTTGAGGAGTGCGCGCCCGGTCGGGCCCCGGGGGTCAGCGCTCGGCGAGAGCCTCCGCCGAGCGCACGTCGGTGACGAGGGTCGTGACCCAGTCGCCCGCGAGTGCGCCGTGGATCGCCTCGAGCTTGCGCTCGCCGCCGGCGATGCCGACGCGGCGGGGGATGCGCAGCAGGTTCTCGACCGTGATCGCGATGATGCGGTCGTCCACGGCGCCGCGCACGAGTGAGCCGTCGGTGCGGAAGATGCGGTGGCAGATGTCGCCGACGGCGCCCTCGTCCAGCAGGGCCTGCCGCTCCTCGGGCGGGAACGCGTTTCCGCTGGTGGCGAGCACATCCGACGGCTCGATGCTGCCGATGCCCATGATGGCCATCGTCAGCTCGTTCCAGTGGCGCGCGACTTCCTGCATCGAGGGGTCCCGCAGGAGGCTGTCGCGGATCGCCGGGTCTCCGACCACTCCAGGAGCCTGCACGTACACGGGCTCGGCGCCGAGGGTGCGCGCCAGCTCCCCGAGGATGCGATTGGAGTGGCTCTGTGCCTCCGGCGCGCCCACACCACCGAGCAGCTGCACGACCTCCGTCGCGCCGCGAACCGTGAAGGGCCGCATCCGGTCGACCATCGCGAGGATCGTCTGGCTCCACGATGAGACGCCGATCCGGTCGCTGCCGGACAGGGTCGCCTCGAGGTAGGCGGCGGCGCCGGCGCCGAGTGAGGCCAGCAGCTCGCCCTCGTCGGCGTCGGGATCGACGTCGACGACGACTGCCTCGGCCAGGCCGTACTTCTCCTCGAGCTGCTCTTCGAGCTCGGCGTAGACGCCCGGTGCGACGGTCACGATGGTGCGGACGATGCCCACCGATTCGGCCCGCTTGAGCAGACGCGACACCTTGGCCTGTGAGATATTGAGCGCAGCCGCAATGTCGGCCTGCCGGACCCCGCGCTCGTGGTACATGCGGGCGACCTTCGTGAGCAGGCGCACCTGCCCGTCGGCGGGCCGGGTGTAGGGCGTGAGTGGCACGGCGACTCCGATCGCGCGATTCGACTGACGATTCGCTAACGAAAGGATATTCACTCCGCGCGCGCAACGCCAGTGCGCCCCGACCGTTCGCCGGCGCCGACGCTCGCTCGTGCCCCACTGAACACGTTCACTTGCGCTGAACGTACGCCAGAAGGGGCGAAATGCGTACGTTCAGCGCAAGTCAAACGAGACAGCGGGGGCGGAGGGAGCGCCGCGGGCGGGCTAGGCGTTGACGGGAGTGGGCGCCGGCAGGGGCACGACGCGGGTGTGGATGCCGGGGGCCAGCGTCTCTTCTGGGGTCCCTTCCACATCGAGCACGGCCTCGGCTCCGACCGGCACCGTCATCTCCACGTGCAGGTCGCCGTCCTCGCGGCGCCAGGTGATCGCCGCCTCGCCGTACGGAGTGAGCTGCCGCGCCGACGCGGAGGTGAGCCCGCCGCCCGGGCGCGGGGCGAAGCGGATCCGCCGGTACCCGGGCTCCGCGGGCGCCAGGCCGGCGATCACACGGTGCATCCAGTCGGCGACTGCGCCGAGGGCGTAGTGGTTGAACGAGGTCATCTGCCCCGGGTTGACCGTGCCGTCGGGCAGGAGCGAGTCCCAGCGCTCCCAGACGGTCGTCGCCCCCTGCTCGACCTGGTACAGCCACGAGGGGCACTCGCGCTCCAGGATCAGGTCGTACGCCGCGGCGATCTGACCGCCCGAACTGAGCGCATCGGATACCAGCGGCGTGCCGACGAACCCGGTGGCGATACGGTTGCCTGCCGCATGCACGAGCTCGGCGAGCCGGGCGGCTGCGGCATCCCGCCTGTCCGGATCGGTGATCAGGCCGAACCTCAGCCCCAGCGCATACGCCGTCTGGGCATCGCTGGTCATCGTCCCGTCGTCGTGGACATACGCGCCCTCGAAGGCCGCGACGACCTCGTCGGCGAGCGCGTGGTACCGCGCCGCATCGGCCGACAGGCCCAGCACCTCGGCCATCTGCGCGACGGTCCGCGCGGACTTGGCGAAGTACGCGGTCGCCACGAGATAGCGGTCGGTCAGGGCGTCCGCCGGGTCGTCCGGCGGGGCGGCCGGGTCGAGCCAGTCGCCCAGCTGGAACCCGGTGTCCCACAGCCGCGACGGTCCCGACAGCCGCGCGAGCAGGTCGACCCATCGGCGGGCGCTGTCGGACTGGGCGCGCAGCACGCCCGTGTCGCCGAAGCGCTCGTAGAGGGTCCACGGCAGCAGGGTCGCGACGTCTCCCCAGGCGGCGCCGGGGCGCAGCGGCGTCCACTTGTCGACCGCGGGGATCACCGGCACGTACCAGGGCACCGTGCCGTCGGGAAGCTGCTCGATCGCGACATCCCGGAGCCACCCCGAGAGCATGCCCGAGACGTCGTACAGCGTCGCGGCGGTGGGCCCGAAGACCTGGATGTCGCCGGTCCAGCCGATGCGTTCGTCGCGCTGCGGGCAGTCCGTCGGGATGTCGACGAAGTTGCCGCGCATGCCCCAGACGACGTTCTGGTGCAGCTGGTTGAGGGCCGGATCGGACGACGAGAACCACCCGGTGCGCTCGAGGTCGGTGTGGTACACCCGGGCGACGAGCGCCCCGGCGGCGGCATCGGCATCGAGGTCGCCCGGCCAGCCTGACACCTCGACGTAGCGGAAGCCGTGGAAGGTGAACCGCGGCTCCCACTCCTCGACCTCGCGGCCTGCGAGCGTGTAGTTGTCGGTCGAACGCGCGGCGCGCAGCGGTCGGGTGTAGATCTCGCCGTCCTGCATGACCTCGGCGGTGCGCAGTGTCACGGTCGTCCCCGCCTGGCCTGACACGCGGATGCGCACGCGCCCGACGAGGTTCTGCCCGAAGTCGAGGATGCGCGAGCCGCTCGGCCCCGTCAGCACCGCGACCGGTCGCAGCTCCTGCGTGGCGCGCACCGGCGGGGCGGTCGGCGCGACGAGGGTGGCCGGATCGCGGTGGCGCTCCTGTACGCCGTCCCACGCGGAGTCGTCGAAGGCCGGCGTCGACCAGCCGCGCTGCTCCTCGCGGGCGTCATAGTCCTCCCCGTCGTAGAGGCCGCTCGCGATGATGGGGCTCGGTGCCGACCGCCACGACACGTCGGTCGCCACGATCTCGCGGCTGCCGTCGGCGTATGTCAGCTCGAGCTGACCGAGGAACGACTGATCGTAGCCGTAGACGTTGCGGAAACCGCCGCGCCAGCCGAGCCGGCCGCGGTACCACCCGTCGCCGAGCCACGCACCGATCGCGTTGGCACCGGGCTCGATGAGCTCCGTGACGTCGTAGGTGTAGTAGCGCAGCCGCTTCCCGTACACCGTCCAGCCCGGTGAGAGCGTGTCGTCGCCGACGCGCCGACCGTTGAGCTCCGCCTCGTACACGCCATGCGCGGTGGCGTACAGGCGGGCGCGCACCAGCCCTTCCCGCGCCTCGAACCCGCGGCGCACCAGCGAGGGGCGACGCTCGTCGGAATGCGGGTTCTCATTCCGGAACGATCCGACGGGTCTTGCGACCCAGTCGGTCGGCTCCAGCAGCCCCGCTTCCAGGGTGGTGGGAGCGGATGCCGCCGACCAGGCGCCATCGGCCCCGCGCACCGCCACGCGCACGGTGACGATCTCCCGCGAGCTCAGCGGCGCCGCGGGCCAGTCGACGAGCACCTGGTCGACGGAGTCGACGACATATGTCGTCGTCTCGACGCCTCGGGTCACCTCGATGGAGTAGCCCGTCTGACGCCACCCCGACGGAGCCGAGGAGATGCGCCACGAGAGGCGCGGCATCCGTTCCCCGATGCCGAGCGGCTCGCGGTGGTGTTCGATGCGGGGGGCGTCGACGATGACGGACATCCGTACCCTCTCTGACAGATTCGAAACGTTTCATTCGAAACGTGTACAGTGAGTGTCGCATCGATTTCGAAACGTTTCAAGCCGTGGCATCCTCGGGGTCGACGTGCGGCACACGGAGGTACGGGCATGCGGATCGGAGTGACGGGCAGCGGCGGCAAGCTCGGACGTGCGACGGTGGAACGGCTGCGCGCCGACGGTCACGACGTCATGGGATTCGACCTCGCCGGAACACCCGGGCCCGGATTCACCCGAGTGGACCTCACCGACTTCGGGCAGGCGCTCGACGCGTTGCTGTCGGTGACCGCGCGCCATGACGGGCTCGACGCGCTCGTGCACCTCGCGGCGATCCCGGTCAACGGGCTGGTGCCGGATGCCGCCACGTTCCACAACAACGTCACGGTGTCGTTCAACGCGCTGTTCGCCGCCCACCGCGCCGGCATCCGCACGATCGTCTTCGCCTCGAGCATCACGGCGATGGGGTTCCCGTTCGACCAGGCGCCCCCGTTCCTCCCGGTGGACGAGACGTACACGAGTGCCAACAACACGTACGGCCTCGGCAAGGTCGCCGAGGAGGCCATCGCGGCGCAGCTCGTGCGCTGGACGCCGGACGCCTCCATCACCGCGCTGCGCTTCACGAACGTCGTCGCGCCCGACGACTACGCCACCTTCCAGCGCGCGGGGGAGCCGGACTATCGCCGGGACCTGGTCGGATCGTGGGTCGATGCGCGGGACGGCGCCAAGGCGGTCGCCCTGGCGCTCGGCGCCGCACGGCCCGGTTTCGAGATCTACAACGTCGCGGCTCCGGAATCGGGCAACGCGGCGCCCTCCCGCGAGCTGGCGGCGCGCTGGTTCCCCGGCACCCCGATCGCCGACGACCTGGGCGAGTTCGAGTCGTTGATGTCGTCGCGCAAGATCCGCGACCGCCTCGGGTTCGCTGCCGAGCACGATTGGCGCTGACGTGTCGCGCGAGCACGCAGGCCCCGGGCCGCGGCCGGGAATCCGGCAGGTCGCCGCGCGAGCCGGCGTCGCGGTCGGCACCGTCTCGGCGTACCTGAACCACCCCGACCGCGTGTCGCCCGAACGCGCGCGGCGCATCGCCGAGGCGATCGACGAGCTCGGATTCGTGCCTTCCAGCGCCGGCCGTCAGTTGCGGCTGGGCGTCAGCAGCCTCATCGGGTACCTCTCGCCCGACGTCAGCAACCCGCATTTCAGCGAGATCGCACAGGAGGTCGAGTACCGGGCGGAGCGACTGGGCATGACGGTGTTCTTCGCGCACTCGCACGGCGACCGCGAGCGCGAGGATGCGTACCTGGAGGCGTTCGAGCAGCGACAGGTGCGCGGTCTGCTGGTCTCGTCGTTCCAGCCGATCGAGGACCGCCTGGCCGCCATGCGGGAACGTGGTACGCCGTCGGTCCTGGTGGGGCGGCGGGCGTGCGACCCGCGCCAGCCGTCGGTGTCGATCGACGACGTGTCGGGCGGGCGGCAGGCCGGGGAGCACCTCGTCGGGAACGGATGCCGTCGCCTGGCGTTCGTCGGCGGTCCACTGCCGGTGCAGCAGGTCGCCGACCGACTCGAAGGGGCACGGCAGGCCGCGGGTGCGGCAGACGCTGCGCTGGAGGTCATCGAGGTCGGCGAGCGGTCGATCGCCGCCGGTCGCGCCGTCGGGGCGGCGCTTGCCGCGCGGCCTGCCGGCGAGCGGCCCGACGGCGTCTTCGCGGCGAACGATGTGCTGGCGCTCGGCATCCTGCAGGCTCTCGTCGGCGGCGGGGTCGCGGTGCCCGCGCAGCTGGCGCTCGTGGGCTACGACGACAACGAGTTCGCCGAGGCCTCCCTCATCCCTCTCACCAGTGTGCGTGCACGGCACGAGGACTTCGGCGCCGCCGCCGTGGACCTGCTCTTCGACGCGATCGAGCGCGGTACGAGCGGGACGCACGACGGCCCCGCCGCCCGCGTGTTCGAGCCTCAGCTGATCGCGCGGGCGAGCTCACGCCGCACGCCCTGAAGCCGGCACCCGCGCGCCCGCCCGCCCGCAATCCGGATACGACATCGAAGGAGAACCCCGTGTCCCACCCGCAGCCGCACGAGCTGTATCGCCCCCTCGAGCTGGCGTTCGAGGGCACCGCCGTCATCCCCGCCGACCGCACACCGCTCACGCTTCGGGCACGGCACGTCGAGTCCGTGGTCGAACGTGTCGTGGCGGGGTTCTGGGACGGCGGGACGACCTATCGGGTGCGGTTCGCGCCGGATCTCGAGGGGGAGTGGTCGTACACGAGCCAGAGCGAGGATGCCGCGCTCGCCGGCCACGCGGGCAACTTCCTGGTGGGACGCGGCTCCGAGCGCGGGCCTGTCCGCGTCGCTGATCGCTTCCACTTCGCGCACGCCGACGGCACGCCGTTCCGCCCCGTCGGTGGCACGGCGTACAACTGGCTCCACCAGAACGAGCCGCTGTTCTCCGACACACTGGACGCCCTGGCCGGTGCCCGGTTCAACAAGCTCCGGTTCATGGTCTTCCCGCAGGGCGGCGGCTACATCGAGCACATCCCGACGCTCATGCCGTTCGAGAACGCCGACGGCCATTGGGATGTCACGCGTCCCGTCCCCGCCTTCTTCCAGCGACTCGACCGCGCTGTCGAGCTGCTCGGGGAGCGCGGCATCCAGGCCGACGTCCTCATCTACAACGCGTATGACCGGGGCCAGTTCGGGCTCGACGCGCTCACCGAGCAGGAGGATGCCGTGTACCTGCGGTACCTCGTCGCGCGCCTGGCCGCCTACCCGCACGTGTGGTGGTCGCTGTGCAACGAGTTCGACCAGCTGGAGCGGCCGGCCGACCGCTGGGACCGCACCGGCGCGCTCCTGGCCCAGATCGACCCATACGATCACCTCCGCTCGATCCACAACTGGATCGAGCTCTACGACAACAACCAGCCGTGGGTGACGCACGCCTCCATCCAGAACGGCGCCGCCACGACGGAGTTCGGCCGGGCCAACCTGTATCGCGACGTCTACGGCAAGCCGGTCGTGCTCGACGAGATCAAGTACGAAGGCGACATCCCGGAGCGCTGGGGCCACCTGGATGCGCCGCAGCTGGTGCACCAGTTCTGGATCACCACGGTCGCCGGCTGCTACGCCTCGCACGGCGAGAGCTTCGTGACCTCGTCGGGCAGCCTTCACATGGTCGAGGGCGGCGCTCTCCGAGGCGAGTCTCCGGCGCGGCTGGCGTTCCTTCGCGGCATCCTCGACGACATCGATGGTGCCGGTCTGGATCCCATCGACAAGTGGGACGATCCCAGGTATGTCGCCGGCATCCCGCGCCGCGTGTACCTGCAGTACCTCGGCCGCTCCGCTCCCGCCACGTGGTCGTTCCGGCTGCCCATCGGCGTACCGGGCGAGCGGCCGCAGCCGGGCGACCGGTTCCAGGTCGACGTCATCGACACCTGGAACATGACCGTGACGCCGGTCGGCCGCCTCTTCATCCTTGACGACGTGCAGCGCAACGACGCGTTCGACCGATCCGCGGCACCGGTGGAGCTGCCGGCGGGCGAGGCGCTCGCGTTGCGGATCACCCGCGTCGAGGACTGAGCAGTGGCCGATCCGAGCTCATCCGTCGATCGCCTGAGCGCGTGGCGCCGCGGCCCACGACTGGGCACGGCGTACTACAACGAGTACCTGCCCGACCCGGGCCGGCTGCAGATCGACCTCGATCTCATGACGGATGCCGGCATCACGTGCATCCGCGTGGGCGAATCGGTCTGGTCGACGTGGGAGCCGCGAGACGGCGAGTTCGAGCTCGAGTGGCTCACTCCGGTCCTCGACGGCGCCGCGGCGCGGGGCATCGACGTCATCCTCGGCACGCCCACCTACGCCGTACCGCCGTGGCTGGCACACCAGCATCCTGAGCTCGCGGTGGTGCGCCGTGACGGCTCCCGCGTGCCGTGGGGCGGCCGGCAGGAGGCCGACTACACCTCGGAGGTCTTCCGGGGTTACGCGGAGCGGGTGATCCGTGCGGTGCTCGGCCGGCATGGGAGGCATCCGGCGATCATCGGGGTGCAGCTGGACAACGAGGCCGGGCTGCACCTCATCCACAACGACGACGTCGTGCGCAGGTTCCGGCAGTGGCTCGCCGAACGCTACGGCGATGTCCAGACGCTGAACCGCGCATGGGGACTGACGTACTGGTCGCACCGCATCGGTTCGTGGGACGAGCTGTGGGCGCCTGCCGGCAACACCACGCCCGCCTACGACCTCGCGTGGCGGCGATTCCAAGCCGAGCAGACCGCCGACTTCATCGGCTGGCAGGCGGGCATCGCGCGCGAGCTGGTCGCGGACGAGACGTTCCTGACGACCTGCATCGCCTACCAGCGTCCCGGGATGGACGACGTGGCGGTCGGCGCGCGCCTCGACATCGCAAGCGGCAACGCCTACTACCTCGCCCAGGACGCGCTGGACCTCGACCGTGAGGGCGCGGGCGGCCAGTGGTACGCCGACGACGTGCCGCAGCTCATCCTCATGGCCGACCGCATGCGCGCCACGCGGCAGGGGCCCTTCCTCGTCACCGAGACCGGTGCCGCCTCGATCGGCCCGGCCTGGCTCACCCGTCCGCCGTATGACGGCCAGCTCGCCCAGGCGGCGTGGCTGCTGGTCGCGCGCGGCGCGCGTCTGGTGTCGTACTGGCATTGGCACACCCTCCATTCGGGCGCCGAGGTGCACTGGGGCGGCATCCTCGGGCATGATCTGCAGCCGGGCCGCATCCACCGGGAGCTCGCCGCCGTCGGCGCGCAGTTGGAGGCGGCGGGGAAGTGGCTCGCGGACGCCGAACCCGACGCCGACGTCGGCGTGGTGTACGCGCACGACAGCGAGTGGGTCACCGCGTTCGAGCCGCCGCTGGCCGAGGGAGCGGGTGGCGATGGCGGGTCGTACGGCCGGATCGTCGGGGTCTTCGGGCGCGCGGCGGTCGACGCGGGGCTGCAGGTGGGATTCGTGAACGAGCGGCAGCTGCCCGAGGCCGCGGAACTCGTACGACGGTATCCGGCGCTGGTGGTCGCGGGGCTCGTCGCCGCAGCCGACCGCACACTGGAGACCCTTGTCGAGTATGCGCGGCTCGGCGGCCGGCTCATCGTCGGCCCGCGCACCGGCCACGGCGATGACGAAGGCCGCGTGCGCGCGGTGACCGCACCCGCCACGGTCGGCCCCGCAGCCGGCATCCGGTACCGGGAGTACGCCGCGCTCGCCGAGTCCGTGCCCGTCGTCCGCGAAGGCGAGGTGATCGGCACGGCTCACGGCTGGATCGACGGACTCGAAGCCTCCGACGCCCAGACGCTCCTGGGCTTCCGGCACGAGCTCTTCGGCCGCTGGGCCGCGGTGACCCGGCGCGAGGTGGGCTCCGGGGCGATCACGGTGGTCGGAACGCTGCTGGACCGCGCGACGCTCGCGCAGGTCGTGACGGATGCCGCCGGCGCGCCGTCCGTCGCCGGTCCGTTGCGCGCGCGGCCGGGCACCGTCACCGCCCACTCGCTCGCCGGTCCACGCGGCCGGGTCTGGATCGTGCACAACTGGTCGCCGCGGGGCTGCACGGTCGTCCCGGCGCGGGACGCGGCATCCGTCATCGACGACACCGTGCACCGTGCGGGCGTCGAGGTCGCGCTGGGACCGTGGGACGTGCGCGTCTGGCGCGAGGCCTGAGTCCTGCCCGGGCTTCGGTCGACGCGGGGTCAGACGCGCACGAAGGTGCCCGGGCGCACCCGGGCGGAGCGAGTGGTCCCGTCGGGAAGCTCGACCTGTACCGACCGGGTGTCGCGGGCGAGGTTGGCCAGCAGCACCACGTCACCCCGGTCGGTGCGAGCGCCGAGCGCCCACACCAGGCCATCGGGCGAGTCGCCGCGAAGTCCCGGCCGGCCGGCGAGGTCGGCAAGCGCCTCGATCGCGTCGAGCACGGGATAGGGGATGCCGTCGGCTCCGCGTACGCCGCGCGGCCCCCACTCCTCGAAGTAGGCGAGGGTGGCGACACCCGGCACCGCGAGGGCGGCGGCGCTGGCGATGGTCCACGCGGCCAGTTCAGGCGCCGTCTGGCGCGCATCGGCCGCCTCGATCAGCGCCGAGCCGTATCCCTCGCGCAGATCGTCGTGCACCGGCAGAGGCGGCGGCGTCGTCGCGACGTCGTTGAAATGCGGGCGCAGCGAGATCGGTCCGATGTGCACCGGCAGGCCATCGGCGATGGCCACACCCTGTCGCGCCACGAGCCGCTGCATCGGGAGCGCCTCGACCAACTGCGCGCCGCTGAGACTGTGGAACAGCGGCGTACTGCTGAAGACGATGCCGTCCAGGCCCCGCGGAAGTCGGTGGTGCTCGCGGTTGAGCTCGGTGAAGTGCGAGCGGGCGCCGCCGACGACCGGGATGTCGAGCCGTGACTCCGACAAGGCATGGCGCAACAGGGCGATCGCCTCGAGGTCGGAGACGTGCCGAGCCGCACCGCTGGGCCAGAACGCGGTGACGCGCGCAACCTCGGTCCCCGCCAGCGCGCGCACGGCCTCGTCGAGCTTGGACGGGTCCCCGTCTGCCGGCACGAACCGCACGTCGAGCGGCCGGCCCGCGGTCTGGGCGCGGCCCAGAGCGGCGCGCCAGTTCCGCGTGGCGAGATCGAGCTCGACGATGACCGCGGCGGGCCACGGATCCGCGCTGCCGGGTGTTGCAGCCGGACGAGGCCCCGGGTCGGGCGCCGTGGCCGCCGACACCGCGATCGCGGGAAGCGCGGGGCCCGCCTCCAGGCGGATGCGGGTCAGCGGATCCACCGTGACGGGGGCCGGCGATCCCGACACCGCGACCTCGATCGACTGCACGACCCGCTCACCCGCCTCGAGCCGGTACGGGAACGGCAGCGCCAGCGGACGGCTGTACGTCTTGTACGAGGCATCCGTCCAGTTGCGCTGGTCCTCCATCTCGAAGACGTCGCCCTCGAAGCGCAGGTCGACCTCCAGGCCGTCGTGCGTCCACGACAGCGCGCCGATGTCGAATGCCGGCTGGTGCGGGCTGATGTCGGAGGGGAACCGGGATGCCGCGACGCGGCCGTCGCCGTGCCGGATGCGCATCTCGCGCCCGGCGAGCACCGGCGGATGCAGCACCACAAGACCCGTGCGGTTCGTCTCGAACGCGGAGATCGACTCGAGGTCGGTCAGGACTCGCAGGCGATCCGGGCCACGGACCTCGGCCCGCACGATGCCCCGGAGCTGTGCGCCGAGCCCGACGGAGTGCACGTGCAGAGTGAGGGCGAGGTTGGACGCGTCGACCCGGTCCACCACGAGCTCCGTGGTGTCCCAGTTGCGATCCCGGACGACTGCGCGCACCGAGCGGAGCACGACGCGGCCGGCGTGCGCGACGTCGGCGAACTCGTCGTCGCGCAGCTCGAGCGACCATGCGCCGCTGCGCCAGGTGCGCGCCGGTTCGCCGTTCCACACGTCCGTCATCATCCCCATCCTCGTCCTCCCCGTGTCAGTCGTCTCGGCCCCTCGCCCTCCCGTCCCTCCGGCCCCGTCCCTCCGGCCCCGCCACTCCGGACCCCGCCACTTCGGTTTTGGGGCGCGGAAAGTCCGTTCGGGGCGCAGAAGTCGCGCCCCAACCCGACGGTATGCGCCCCAAACCGGGAGGAGAGGGCCGGTGGTCAGATCGTCGTCATGCCGCCGTCGACGGAGAACAGCGCGCCCGTCGCGAAGGCTCCGTCGTCGCTGGCGAGGTACACCATGATGCCCGCGACGTCGTCCGGGGTGCCGGCCCGGCCGAGCGGGATGCGGCCGATGATCGCGGCGCGCGACTCGGGGTCCTCGCTGATCGCGGCCACCAGCGGCGTCTCCGTGTAGGCGGGCTGGACCGTGTTCACCCGGATGCCGCGATCGGCATATGCCGCGGCGACCGTGCGTCCCAGGCCGTGGATTCCGGCCTTCGACGCACTGTACGCGGTGAAGTCCTTGCCTTCGCCGTTGACGCCGGTCGGGCTGCCGGTGAGGATGATCGATCCGCCGCCGCGGGGCAGCATGGAGCGCACCGCGTGCTTGACCGTCAGGAATGTCCCGGTCAGGTTGATGTCGATCGTGCGGCGCCAGATGTCGAGGTCGAGGTCGGCCGCCTGCGCGTCCTGCCCGAACAGCTGCACGCCGGCGTTGGCGACCACGACGTCGGGTGCCCAGCCGGCTGCCTCGACCTCGGCGAACGCCGCGGCGACGGCATCCTCGTCCGAGATGTCCATCGTGACCGCCCGCGCACTGACACCGATCTCGGCGGCCGCCGCCGCAGCGCCTTCGCCGTTGCGATCGGCGAGGATGACGCGGGCGCCCTCGCGGGCGAACCGCCGCGCCACGGCCAGACCGATGCCGAGCGCCGCGCCGGTGATCAGCGCGGTCTTGCCGTCGAGCTGCCCCATATCCGTTCCTTTCCGGCCCTCGGAGCTCTCAGCGCTCGATCTTGTCGAGGTGGAGCATGCGGGCGAGGTTCTTGTCGAGCTCGTCGTCGCGGAAGATCTTCTTCCAGTCCTCCTTGATGATCGACTCGCGGCCGTAGTCCATCGCGATCAGGCACGCGTCCGAGAACGGGTTGTCGCCGCGCAGGCCGTTGGCGAGCGCCACCTGCGTGTGACCGTAGAGGATGCTGCGCGCGGCGGCCTCGGGCACGCCCATCGTGTTCACGGCCTCCTGAAGGGCCTCGTTGAGCAGGTCGCCGATCATGCACGCGACGGTCTCGACGAGCGTCGGCTCGAGCTGCGCCAGCTGCTTGATCGTGACCCAGTGCACGTCGATGACGGGGGCGTAGATGGCGCGGACCGTGGCCTCGACGATCGCCTTCTTGTCGGGCTCGTCGGACTCGATCGCGGCGATCGCGTCCTGCGGCGCCGCGATGCCGCCGAAGGTGTCGGCCCACTCTTCGGGCGTCCGGCGCTGCAGGAAGATCGACGGGTGGCACGGGTGGGCCACCGCCTGGATGACGTCCTCGCGCGTGGTGAGCAGCCCGGCATATGCCGCCGCGGGATCCAGCGTCAGCACGATCGCCCCGGGCTTCAGCTGCGGCACCAGGTCGGCGGTGACCGACTGCAGGGCCAGGTCGGGCACGGCGAGCACGACGATGTCGGCGTCGGCGACCGCGGTGGCGGCATCCGTCAGCTCACGGCCGGCCTCCAGTGTGCGCTGCTGACCCGCGGGCGAGTTCTCGACGTACCAGACGGTGTGGTCGGTCCCTGCGAGGTTGTTGGACACGCGCATGCCCATCTTCCCGCCTGCGCCGATGACGGCGATCTTGTAGGTCCGCTGTCCAGAGCTTGTAGAAGGGTCGGTGGTCGTGGTGCTCACGATGTGCTCCTCAGGTACTCGATGGTGGTGCGGGTCCATTCCCGCTCGGTTCGGATGGTGGTCTCGGCGTCGCCCTGCCACGACAGCCAGTGCTCGACGACCTCGTTGATGCCGCGCTCGCGCGGCCGGACGGTCTCGAGCAGGTGCGGGTAATCGTGCAGGCCGTCGCCCATGGCGGCGCCGCCGTAGGTGAACCCGACCCAGCCGGGCTGACGGGCGAACGCGAAGTCCTTGACATGCACGTTCTTCACGACGGATGCCGTCGCCTCGACGCAGTCCCGCGGCAGCTCGAGACGGGCGACGACGTTCGCCGGGTCGAGGCAGACGCCCAGCCGGTCGCTGCCGATGCGTTGGATCAGGCCGACGAGCTCTGCGGTGGCGACCTGCTCGTACGTCTCGAGGGCGAGGTCGACGCCGGATGCCTCGTAGGCCGGCAGCGCAGCGCGCAGCCAGTCCTCGGCCTGGGTCATCGTCGGGCGGTTCTCGGGGGAGTACAGCATGCTGCGGACCAGGCGTGCGTCGAAGACGGCGGCGAGATCGAGGAAGCGAGCGAGACGCTCGGGTTCGATGCCCTTCGTGCCGAGCTCGACCGTGAGGCCCAGGTCGCGGGCGGCGGCCGCGGCATCCGTCAACTGCACGTCGTCCATCTGCTCCAGCGGCGCGTAGTCGCAGATCTGGAAGAGGTCCACGCCCAGCTCGCGGGTCGCTTCGAACGCCCCGATCAGCGACAGCGGCTCGGGGACGAGGTCGGAGTGCTGCCAGAAGAAGGCATACGTGCCGAGGCCGATCATGCGCCGACCTCCACGTCACTCCCGCGAGACTCCAACGCAGCGCCGAGACTGCGGTCTGCGGCTGCTGTCTCGGCGCCCGCATGAAGTCTCGCGGTGGGGCGGGCCATCCGGGAGGAGGCGAGGGCGGATGCCTCGTCCAGGACCGCAACCAGTGCATCGGGATCATGCGCGAAGCGGCCGAGGAAGAGGCCGTCGACCGCGTCGCCGAGGCGGGTGAGGAGGCCGGGACCGGCGGAGCCGCCGTAGATGACGGCGCTTCCGGCGCGGGCCGGGTCCGCGTCGAGGGCGGCCCGCACCGCTCGGGTGACGGTGGTGATGTGGTCGTCGGGGGCGGGCTCTGCCGCGCCGATCGCCCAGACCGGTTCGTAGGCGAGGATCACCGGACCGGCGGGCACGCCTTCGAGGTTCGCGGCGAGCTGTTCGACGTTCGCGAGCGCGGCGGCGGCGGTCCCGAGCCGCTCCGCTTCGCCGATGCACAGAACGGGAGTGATGCCGTGGGAGAGCGCCGCGGCGGCCTTGGCGCCGGTGACGGTGTCGGTCTCGTCGAACAGTCGCCGCCGCTCGGCATGGCCGATCTCGGCGACGCCGACCCCGACCTCGGCCAGCTCGGCCGCCGTCACCTCGCCCGTGTAGGCGCCGGGCTCGAACTCGGACACGTCCTGGGCCCCCACGATCACCGGTGTGCCGGCGAAGGCGGCGAGGGCGGCCGGGACCTGCAGGTAGGTGGGGATGACGAAGAACCGGACGGCGCCCGTGGTCACAGCCGGGTGCGCACCGGCGCGCCGGGCGACGTCGGCGAACCACGCGCGGGCGCGTTCATGCCCGAAGTACGTCTTCAGGCTCACCCCGACCGTGACCTGCGCGGGCATCAGCAGGAGCCCGTGGTCTCGTACTCGTCGATGACGGCGACCTTCTGCGCCGAGGCGGACGTGGTGTCGAAGCGGTAGGTCAGCCACTCGCGCACCAGGCGGCGCGCGAGCTCGATGCCAATGACGCGCTGACCCATGGTGAGCACCTGCGCGTTGTTGGAGAGCACACCGCGCTCGACCGAGTACGAGTCGTGTGCGGTGACCGCACGGATGCCGGGAACCTTGTTGGCGGCGATCGCCACACCGAGCCCCGTGCCGCAGATCAGCAGCGCGCGGTCGGCGTCGCCGGAGGCGACGCGCTGGCCGGCCTCGATCGCGACCTTCGGGTAGGGGGTGTGACCGTCGGCGTCCACACCCACATCGATGACCTCGGCCACGCCGGGGTTGTTCTCGAGGTCCTTCTTGAGGATCTCTTTGTAGTCGAAGCCGGCGTCGTCGGCGCCGATCACGATGCGCAGCGGCTCAGCCATTCGCGCTCTCCTTCTGGTTCGGTGCCGCGAGCAGTTCGCCCACGGCGGTGACGATCAGCGCGAGCGAGATCGCGCCGGGGTCGGGGGTGCCGACGCTGCTCTGACCGTGCGTGCGGGCACGCCCCATACGAGGCAGGAGATCTGCCGTCGCCTGCGCGGCCCGGGTCGCGGCATGCGCGGCCGTCCGCCACGCGTCGGCCAGTCGCGCGCCGCCGTCGACAGCCTGCGTCAGGGTGGCGCTGAAGGGCACGAGCGCGTCCACGAGAGTCTTGTCGCCGACCTCCGCCTTGCCATAGTCGGTGACGGCGCGCGAGCCGGCGGCCACGCCCGCGGCGACCGCGGCCGCCTCGGGACGTCCTTGGTCGCCGAGCTTGGCGGCGACCGCGCCGAGGATCACGCCCCACAGCGCTCCGGACGTGCCGCCGGCCCTGTCGGCCCATGCGTCGGCAGCGCGGGCGAGGGTGGTTCGCGCGCCCGCTCCCGCATCCACCGCCGCGGTCGCCGCGGCCAGCGCCGCATGCGAGCCGCGCTGCATGCCGATGCCGTGGTCGCCGTCTCCGGCGATCGCATCGATGCGACCGAGCTCCTCCACGTGCGCGTCGACCGTCTCGACGACCGTGCGCAGCGCGGCGAGCACCGTACGAGCGGCTGAGCGGGATGCCTCGTCTCCGGGCTCGATGGCCTCGGTGGCGGTCGCCGTGGTCGGGGCCGCAGCACCTGCACTGATCGGGGAACGAGCCGAAGTGTCCGTCCGCTGGTGAGCGGCGACGGCACCGCGACGGTACGCGGGCGTGTCGACGGGCGACTGCCACAGCGCCTCGAGCTCGTCGTCCAGCCAGAACAGCGTCAGCGACGTGCCGGCCATGTCGAAGCTCGTGCAGTACTCGCCCACGTGCGGATCGACGAGCTCCAGGCCGGCGTCCGCCAGCAGCTGGGCGATACGCCGGTAGACGACGAACATCTCCTCGTACTTCAGCGAGCCCAGCCCGTTGAGGATCGGCACCACGCGGGCGCCCGCCAGCTGCACCCCGTCGGGCACCTCGGCCAGCAGCTTCTCCACGAGCAGCTCCGCGAGGCCGTCAGCCGTGGGGATGTCGGTCTCGTCCACTCCCGGTTCGCCGTGGATCCCGAGCCCGATCGCCATGCGCCCCTCGGGCACGGTGAACAACGGCTGCTCGGCTCCCGGCAGCGTGCAGCCGGTGAACGCGACGCCGATCGACCGGGTCCGCTCGTTGGCGCGGCGGGCAAGACGGGTCACCTCTGCCAGGTCGGCTCCGGACTCTGCGGCGGCCGCGGCGATGCGGAACACGGTCAGATCGCCGGCGATGCCGCGCCGTTTGTGAGCCTCGTCCGCCGTGGCGCTGAAGATGTCATCGGTGACGGTGACCGTCTCGCAGGCGATGCCTTCGGCGCGCAGGCGCTCCTGCGCGGCATCGAAGTTGAGCACGTCGCCGGCGTAGTTGCCGTAGCTGAAGAACACGCCGCCGCCGAGCTCGGCCGCTTTCGCGACGGAGTAGACCTGCTGAGTGGACGGCGAGGCGAACAGGTTGCCCATCGCCGCGCCGTGCGCGAGCCCGGGGCCGACAAGTCCGCCGAACGCCGGGTAGTGACCCGACCCGCCCCCGATGACGACCGCGACCTGTCCCGCCGGCGACATCGTCGCGCGGACCACTCCGCCCGGCACGCGTCGCACGTGGCGACCGTTGGCGGCGACGAACCCGTCGATCATCTCGTCGGCGAAGTCCGCGGGATCGTTCCACAGCCTCGTCATCGGCGACCGGCCTTCGGGTCGGCGGTCGTGACGGCTGCGTCAGCCGCGGCATCCGCACCCTCATCGACCGTCACCGGATTGATGCGGTTGCTGCGGGCGAGCAGCACCATGAGCACGGCAGACACCAGCATGAAGAACCCGACGATGAACATCGGCACCTCGTAGCCGCCGGTCCAGTCGTGCACCGCCCCCGTCACGTAGGGGGCCGAGAAGCCGGCGAGGTTGCCGATCGTGTTGATGAGGGCAACCCCGGCCGCCGCCGCGGCGCCGGTGAGGAACCGGGTGGGCAGCGTCCAGAAGTTCGGCAGTGCGGCGAAGATGGCGCACGCGGTGACGGTGATGACGGCGATCGTGGCCGCCGGTGAGCCGGCGAAGAGGGCCAGGGGGATGCTGATGGCGCCCGCCACGGCGGGAACGGCGATGTGCCAGGTCTTCAGACCCCGCTTCGAGGCATCCCGCGACCAGAAGTACATGACGATGGCGGCCGGGAGGTACGGGATCGCCGTGATGAGGCCCTTCTGCAGGGTGTCGAAGGTCTGGCCGGTCTGCGCCTGGAAGCCCTCGATGATCGTCGGCAGGAAGAACGCGAGGGCGTACAGGCCGTAGATGAAGCCGAAGTAGATGAACGAGAGCACCCACACCCGACCGCTCTTGAACGCGTACTTCGCCGAGACGTGGGTCTCCTTCTTCTGCGTCGCGGCCTTCTCTCGGTCCAGCGCATCGGTGAGCCAGGTCTGCTCGTCGCGCGTCAGCCACTTCGCGTCGCTGGGCTTGTCCTTGAGGTAGAACCACGCGATGACGCCGACGACGATCGCGGGGATCGCCACGCCGAAGAACATGAAGCGCCAGCCCTCGAGCCCGAACGCGCCGTGCTGCTGGATGAGCCAGCCGGCCAGCGGAGCGCCGATGACGGTGGTCAGCGGCTGCGCAAGGTAGAAGAGCATGAGGATGCGGCCGCGGTACTGCGCGGGCACCCACAGGCTGAGGAAGAGGATGGCACCGGGGAAGAAGCCGGCCTCGGCCACGCCGAGGAGGAAGCGCAGGACCACGAGCTGCTCGAAGTTCTGCACCCATGTGAACAGCAGCGCGACGATGCCCCAGCTGACCATGATGCGCGAGAGCCACCGCCGTGCGCCGAACTTGTGCAGGGCCAGGTTCGAGGGCACCTCGAGCAGGATGTAGCCGATGAAGAACACCCCCGAGGCGAAGCCGAACTGCGCCGCGCTGAGCGCGAGGTCCTCGTTCATGCCGTTGGGGGCGGCGAAGCCGATCGCGGTGCGGTCGAGGTAGTTGATGAAGAACATCAACGCCACGAACGGCACGAGGCGGATCGACACCTTCCGGATCGTCGAGCGCGCCACGGGCGGCGCGGCGGTGATCTGGTTCTGGTCCACGGTGACTCCTGCTCATCGACGGTGATCGAGGTGGCTTTCCGGTCCATTGTGACAAACCGGTTGACCAATTGCAAGACCGGTTGACCAATCCAGCGCGACTCGGACGAGGCAGGCTAAGTTGTTCGCATGCCCGCGTACCCCGATGACCGCTCCGCCGAGATCACGGCGGCGCTGGGCGCGCTTCCGACCGGCACGCCGGTGTCGGAGGTCGCGCGGCGTCTCATGGATCTGTTCACGACCGGCGACCTCGAACCGGGAACGCGTCTGCCTCCCGAGAGACAGCTGGCCTCGACCCTCGGCGTCGGACGCTCCGCCGTGCGAGAAGCCCTGGCTGCCCTGGAGATCCTCGGCATCCTGGATGTGCGTCCGGGGTCGGGCACGTACCTGCGCGGGACCGCCAGCGAGCTGCTGCCGCAGACGCTGCGGTGGGGCCTTCTCATCGGCCGCAAGAACACCGGCGAGCTCCTCGAGCTGCGTTCCGGCCTCGAGATCTACGTCGCGCGGCTCGCGGCGGGTCGCGCCGAGGAGTCGGATCTGCGCGCCCTGTCGGAATCGCTCGACCGCATGCGCAGCGGGGTCGGCGACCTCAAGGCGTTCGCACGCGCGGACCTCGAGTTCCACAACGCCCTCGCCGCGGCCGCCGGCAACGACACCCTCGTCGACCTGCTGCACGTGGTGCGCTCGCTCCTGCAGGTCTACGCGGACCGCGCGGTGCACGATGAGGCCGAGGCGCTGACGGCGATCGACGAGCACGCGGTGGTATTCGGTGCCATCGAGGCGGGCGATGAGGATGCCGCCGCCTCGGCGATGGCGACCCACATGGGCACCGCGTCCGAGCGCCTGGCGGCCGAAGCCGCCCGCTGATCCGGAGGGCGGCGCCCTGTCTACGACTTCGTCACGGCCGATGCCGGGGCGCGACCCGCGATGACCCGGGCGAGGTCGGCGTCCAGCGCGCGGAGCGTCTCGGCATCGATCGCCGCTCGGCCGGCCATCGACAGCAGATCGCCGCCGCGCGGCAGTCCCACCATCTCGGTGTTCACCACGTCCGGTGCGTGGCGTGCGACCACCTCGCCGAGCTCTGCGTCCGACAGGAGCTGCGCGAGCGGTCGGCTGAGCAGATCGGCGGCCTGCAGTTCGTGGCGGCGCGGAATGGCCTCCGCGGTGCGCAGCGCGCGCTCATGATCCGCACCGGCCCGCAGGTGCTCCGGTCCGACGTCACCCTCCACTGGAAGACCGAGTCGCACGTACTGACTCGCCGGGGCATCGCCGGCTCGCATGAGTTCCACCATCAGCCGCGCCATGCGCAACTCCACCTCGTCGTCGACGAGGGGATCGAGTTGACCGGGGTCCGTCGACAGGTCGAACAGCAGAGTGCCGTGCCGCCACGAATTGAGCCAGATCGCCGTCGACGCCATGCGCATCGTACGCAGCCCCTTCGTGAACGAGAAGGGCTCGGCGGGCTCCCAGGACGCGAGCTCGTCGACCGAGAACCGCGCCCGCATGTGGGTCGGCATGAGGGTGAACTCCTCGAGCGGACCGTTGTCCGCGGTCTGTGCGGCACGCATGTACACGTACCGGCCGTCGGTGACGTTGACGTGCCCGCCGTGGATTCCGAACAGGGCTCCGTCGTGCGCGGAATCGTCCCGGTGGAGCGGCACGCCGGTCATGTCGGCGGTGCACTCGATGCCGAAGAAGTCCAGAAGCGTCACGGGGATGTCTATCGTCTGAGCGAGACGATCGTCGCGGACACCGCGCCGCCCGGTGCGCGGATCCCAGAGGTACATGGGAATGTGGACCAGCTCGTTGAACCACGGGGTGATGCCTTTGGCCCACCATCCGTGCTCGCCGAGGAGGAAGCCGTGATCGGTGTTGACGATGAGCATGGTGTCGTCCCACAGGTCGAACTCATCCATGGCGTCCAGCACTCTCCCGAGTGAGTGGTCGCACATGTCCAGCAGGGCGAGATACTCGTCGCGCGTCTTCGCGATCTCCCGGTCGCTCTCCAGGACTTTCCGGTAGGCCGGCCAGTCGAACGACGCGTCCGCATCCAGGCCGCGGGACGTGCGGAACCGTTCGGCGGCGAAGAACGGCTCGTGCGGGTCGAACAGCTCGATCTGGAGCATCCAGTCATCCGCCCCGGCGTTCGTCCGGACGAAGTCGAGTCCGGCGTCGACGGTGCGTGTCTGAGAATGCGTTGCCTCGGTCGACATGTGCTCCCGGTTCACCGCATCCTGGAGACGGGCACGCACCGGGAACGGCAGGCGGACGTCGCCGCGTCCGACGACACCCTTCCACGGGTCGCCCTCCTGACCGCGGAAGACCTCCCACGTCGAATACCGCGTGTGGTACGTCGCGCCGCCGTCCTCCCAGTAATGCAGGTGGTCCGAGACGAGATGAGTGTGGATGCCGTGTGCGCCCAGCATCGCAGGCACCGAATCGTCGAACGGCTCCAGCGGCCCCCAGCTGCGGTGGAGGAAGTTGTGACGGCCGGTGTGGAGCTCGCGCCGCGCGGGCATGCAGGGCATGGAGCCGGCGTAGAAGTTCTCGAACGACACCGTGCGCTCGGCCAGACGCGCGAAGTTCGGGAACTCGCGGCCCGCGTCGACGAACGGCGGCACCATGTGCCGGTTCAGGCTGTCGAACATCAGCATGATCGCGCGCATGGTCAGCTCGCCTCCTGACCGCTGACGACGAGTTCGGGTTCGATCTGCACGTGCTCGCTTGCTGCGTAGCCCAGACGCCAGGCGCCCACCCATACGGGACCGTCCGCCGGTACCGGGATCGGCGCCGAGTACAGGTGCCATCGACGGCCATCGGGCTCAGGAGAGCCGGATTGCTGTTCGATCTCGGACAGCGGGGGGAACGGTCCGGAATGCGGAGGGTCGACGGTCCAGGCGATCGACGCACCGGGTGTCTCACACGTCGCCGACAGCGTGCCGTCAGCCACCGACACGTGCGGAGCCGCGGTCGTTCTGGGTATGCCGCCCGGCCGCCACTGCTCGAGAAGCTCGTTCTCGGGAAGGACGCCGAGGTCGCCGTGGTCTGCCCGCCATTGCTCGAGCGCCTCCCGCAGACGCTGCTTGACATCGCGGTAGTCCGGGTCGCCGGCCAGATTGCGGGTCTCGTGCGGGTCGTCGTGGAGGTCGTACAGCTCCTCGGCGGGCCTCCCGGCGGCGACGAGCGAGCGTTGAAGATCGGTGAGGATGTCGGGCGCGCGACCGAGCGAGAGGCGCTGACCTTCCTCGTGGACGAGCCGACGCATATCCGCCCACGTCGCCAGATGGTCGGGGTAGTAGTTGTACTGCATTCCCGAGCGGTCCGGATGCAGGTTGAGGACGTATCGGAAGCGCTGGTCGCGGACCGTGCGCACGGCATCCTCCTGGGCATCCATCCGATCTCGGGCGCCGAAGGCGTAGGGGCCGGCAGGCAAGGGCGTCCCGGTCTCATCGAACAGCGGCCGTCCATGCATGTGTCCGGGCACCGGGATCCCGGCAGCGCGGAGCATCGTCGGTGCGAGGTCGAGCATCTGCACCACTTCGTCGCGGGCGGTGCCGGCGGCCAGGCGGCCCGGCCAGCGAGCGATGAGGGGCACCCGCAGGCCGGCCTCGGTGGCCCAGCGCTTGGCGCGGGGGAAGCTCGCCCCGTGATCGCTCCAGAAGACGACGAGCGTGTCATCGCTCAGCCCGTCCTCGTCGAGTTGATCGAGGATGCCGCCCACCCAGCGGTCCATGGCAGTGATGAGGTCGAAGTACCGTGCCCACGCCTGCCGGAAGGCGTCGGTGTCGGGATGGTACGGGGGCAGCGGGACCTCGGCGGGATCGCTGCGTTCCTCATCGGTGAGTTCGGCGGTCGCGGCGGCGTACAGCTCGTCGCCGTACACGCGGGACTCGTGCGTGATGAGGCTGTGGAACGAGGCGAAGAACGGTGCGCCCGCGGGCCGATTGCGCCAGTGCGCGGTGCTCGAACAGTCATCGAACGCGGTAGGCGGAGTCTGCACCTGGAAGTCGGTGAACCAATTGTTCGTCGTGTAGTAGCCCGCCTCGCGGAAGTACTCGCTGAACAGGCGGACTTCAGGCGGCGGTACAGCCTTCGTGCGCATATGCATGGTGCCGATCGCGTTCGGGTAGCAGCCGGTCATGATCGCCGAACGAGAGGGCGCACAGACAGGAGCCGCCGCGAAGGCGGAGCCGAACCGCACGCCCTCGCGCGCCAGTGCATCCAATCGCGGCGTCGACGGCTGGTCGGCGGCCGGCCAGATATCGGCGTACGCCCCCATGTGCGGGTTGATGTCATGCGTGGAGATCCACACGATGTTCGTCGCTGCCATCGTCTCCTCCTCGAGCCGTTTCGATCGGTGTTGCAAAAAACACTGAACGCTATTTAGTATTACACGACCCGACCGCAGCACCGCGGCCGATTCGTCCTCAACCACAACGACGTCTTGGAGGCAGCCATGCGAATGGCCCGACTCACCGCACTGATCGGCGGCGCCGCCGCCGTCGCGCTGGCGCTCACTGCATGCACCGGCGGCGGAGCGACCACCGACCCGACCGCATCGGGTGACGCCGGTGCAACGGCACCGCTCCTTGTCATCGGCTCACTGCAGGAGCCCACGAGCTGGGATCCGGCTCAGGCGAACGAGGGGCACCTCGCGCCGATCTACCAGTCCGTCTACGACACGCTCATCAAGCGCGAGCCCGACGGCGAGCTCAGCCCCATGCTCGCCACCGAGTGGACGATGGCCGATGACGGCCTCTCGCTCCAGCTCGAGCTCCGCGATGACGTCACCTTCACCGACGGCACGCCGTTCGATGCCGAGGCGGTCAAGGCGAAC
Organism: Microbacterium timonense; assembly: GCF_900292075.1. Taxonomy (GTDB): domain Bacteria; phylum Actinomycetota; class Actinomycetes; order Actinomycetales; family Microbacteriaceae; genus Microbacterium; species Microbacterium timonense. The sequence goes on along the minus strand of NZ_OLMV01000002.1, from coordinate 589,900 downwards.
ATCGAACACTTCAAGACCGCGAACGGGCCGCTGCAGGGCAACCTCGCGAACGTCAGCGGCGCCGAGGTCGTCGACGCGGACACCGTGATCCTGCGCCTGGACTCCCCCGACCCCGATCTGCCGGCCAACCTCGCCAACGCCGGCGGGTACATGGGAAGCCCGGCGGCTCTCGGTACGCCCGAGATCGCCGCCGACCCCGTGGGAACCGGTCCCTACGTGCTCGACACCAGCAGCTCCGTCGTCGGCTCGACGTACAAGCTGACCCGCAATGAGGACTACTGGGGTGACCCGCTCCCGTTCGACGCCGTCGAGTTCAAGATCCTGCCCGACGAGACCGCGCGCCTGAACGCGCTCACCTCCGGCCAGATCGACTTCGCGTCGCTCAACCGTGCAGCGTCTGCCGTGCAGGCCGCCGGCGCGGGGCTCAACCAGCCCGAGCCCTTCTCGGTCAACTGGGGCGGCATCCTCTTCTTCGACCGCACCGGACAGCTTCAGCCCGAACTGGCGGACGTCCGCGTCCGTGAAGCCCTCGCCATCGCGATCGACGCCGAGGCGCTCGTGGATGTCGGGTGGGAAGGCCTCGGACAGCCCACGTCACAGGTGTTCGGTCCTGATACGGAGGCCTACGACGAGTCGCTCGACAGCGCGTACGCCTACGACCCGGAGCGGGCGAAGAAGCTCCTCGCCGAGGCAGGTGCCAGCGATCTGGAGATCACTCTCCCGATCAGCCCGGTCTTCGAGCCGGTCATCTACGACGCGATCATCCAGAACTGGGAGGACATCGGTGTCACGGTGAACCGCCACCAGTGGGGTCCGGGCGAAGCCGTCCCGTCCATGCAGCGCGGGGAGTTCGCCATCGCGTTCATGACGCTCGCTCAGCGGTCGGACTGGAACACCACCCAGTTCCTGCTGTCGCCGGATGCGCCGTGGAACCCCCTCGGATCGTCCGACCCGGAGCTGGACGCCTTGATCGCCGAATACCCCGCCGCGGACGAGGCCGGTCGCGCGGAGGGCGCGCGCGAGATCAACGAGTGGGTGATCGACAACGTGTGGTTCGCTCCGGTGATGCGCCCCGACACGTTCAACTTCTACGGCGACAAGATCGAGATCGTGCCGCAGGTCCAGCAGGCCGTTCCGTCGATCTACAACTTCACGCCGAGCGGACAGTGACGACGGTGGGGGCCCGCGGTGGCGGGCCCCCATCCCCTCCTGAGAGTCAGCCATGCCATTCCTTCTGAAGCGCCTGTTGTCGGCGGTGTCGCTCGTCTTCGCGACATCCCTCATCGTCTTCCTCCTTCTGTCGCCGGCCTTCGACGACATCGCTCGGAACGTCCTGGGCGAGAACGCCAGCGCCGAACAGGTGGAGCAGCTCAACACCCAACTCGGCCTCGACCGGCCGGTCTTCGTGCAGTACTTCGACTGGCTCGGCAGTGCACTGACGGGCGACCTCGGGCAGTCCCTCTTCACCACTCAGACGGTGTGGCAGGCGATCTCCGTGCGCATGCCGGTCACTGTCGCGCTCGTCGTGCTCGTCACCGTGCTCAGCGGGATCTTCGGGTTCGCCTTCGGCGTGCTCTCGGCCGTCAAGCGCGGATGGGTCGACAAGACCGTGCAGTTCTTCACGACCCTCGGCGACGCGCTGCCGGCATTCATCATCGCGCTGTTCCTCGTCACGGTCTTCGCCATCCAGCTCGGCTGGTTCCCGGCGACCGGATACACCGACTTCGCGACCGACCCCGCTGCCTGGGCTCGCAGTCTGGTGCTGCCGGTCACGGCGCTGACGGTGGTGGCTGTCGCCGGAATCGCGCAGCAGGTCCGCAGCTCGATGATCTCCACCCTTCGTCAGGACTACGTGCGGACCCTTCGCAGCCGCGGCATCTCCGAAACGCGCGTCGTGCTCTCCCACGCGCTGCGCAACGCCTCGACGACGGGACTCACCGCTCTCGCCGTGCAGGTCGTCGGCATCCTCGGCGGGGCGGTCGTCATCGAGCAGATCTTCGCCCTCCCCGGTCTGGGCAGCCTCGCAGTCCAGGCATCCGTACTCGGTGACGTGCCCATGGTTCTCGGTGCCGTCCTCTCGTACGTCGTCATCGTCGTCGTCGTCAACCTGCTGGTCGACCTCGCGGTCGCCTGGCTGAACCCCAAGGTGCGCCTCTCATGAGCAGCCAGACAACCACGCTCGTCGCTGCCGCCAAGACCTCGCGCAACGGCGCCGTGCGCCGCTTCCTGCGCGATCCCCTCGGCGTGGCAGCAGCCGTCGTCCTCCTCGTGATCATCCTCGGCGCCGTGCTCGTGCCGTTGCTCCCCGTCCCTGCGGCGGACGCGGTCGACCTTCGCAGTGCGATGCTGCCGCCCAGCGCGGAGCACCTGCTCGGCACTGACAGCTCGGGTCGCGACCTGCTCAGCCGGCTGCTGTGGGGCGCACAGGTCAGCCTCGCAGGCGCAGCCCTCGCGCTCATCGTGGCGTTGGTCGTAGGACTGCCGGCGGGCCTGATCGCCGGCTATTACGGTGGTGCGTTCGACGCGGTCGCCAACTGGGTCAACAACCTCAACATGGCGCTCCCGGGAATCGTCGTGCTGCTGGCGGTCCGTGCCGTGGCCGGTCCGTCGGTCTGGGTCTCGATGGCGGTCTTCGGCATCCTGCTGGCGCCCGCGGTGTTCCGGATCGTGCGCGCGGCCGTACAGGGCGTGCGCGGCGAGCTGTACGTGGATGCGGCGCGGGTCGCCGGGCTCAGCGACGCACGCATCATCGGACGCCACGTACTCACCGTCGTGCGCGCACCCGTCATCATCCAGTCCGCGCGGCTGGCCAGCATCGCGATCTCCGTCCAGGCGGGACTGGAGTTCCTCGGGGTCACCGACAGCTCGCTGCCGTCATGGGGTGGGATGCTGAACGAGGGCTTCCGCCGGATCTTCGTCTCTCCGTCGCTGATCCTGTGGCCGAGCCTGGCGATCGGCCTCACCACGATGGCCCTCATCCTGCTGGGCAACGCCATGCGCGACGCGCTGGAGGACCGCGGTTCCGCCGACTCGTCCAAGACCGGCGTCACTGTTCCGGCAGCGGTGTCGTCCCTCGCCGAACGGCCCTCGTCGTCGTTGCTCAGCGTGCGCGATCTCGAGGTCAGCTACGGCGTAGGCGAGGCGCAGACGCCGGTCGTCCACCACGTATCGCTCGATGTCGCACCCGGTGAGGTGCTCGGTCTGGTCGGCGAGTCCGGCTCGGGCAAGACACAGACGGCGTTCTCGGTTCTCGGCCTCCTCCCGGAGGGCGGCTGGGTCTCGCGTGGCTCCATCACCTTCGACGGCGTCGAGCTCACCGCGCTCGACCCTCGCCAGCGCCGCAAGCTGCGCGGCAGCGACATCGCCTACGTGCCCCAGGAGCCGCTGAGCAACCTCGACCCGAGCTTCCGCATCGGGCATCAGCTGACCGAGCCGCTGCGCACCCGGTTGGGCATGTCGCAGCGCGCGGCCAAGGACCGTGCGTTGGAACTGCTGGCGCGTGTGGGCATCGCCGACCCGGAGGCCACGTTCCGGGCGTACCCGCATGAGATCTCCGGCGGCATGGCTCAGCGGGTGCTCATCGCGGGAGCGGTCGCCGGAAAGCCCAAGCTGCTGATCGCCGACGAGCCGACCACGGCACTCGATGTGACGGTCCAGGCCGAGGTCCTCGACCTGCTGCGAGACCTGCAGCAGGAGAGCGATATGGCCGTGCTTCTCGTGACGCACAACTTCGGCGTCGTGGCCGACATCTGCGATCGTGTGGCCGTGATGAAACAGGGTCGGATCGTGGAGACCGCCGACGTCGAGTCCGTCCTGACCGCGCCGCAGGAATCGTACACGCGGACGCTGCTGGACTCCATGCTGGAGGAGGGGCCGGTGCGCACCTACGCGCCGGCGCCCGCTGCGGACGAAAGGACCGGACGATGACCGCCCATGAAGCGTTGCTGCGCGCGGATGATCTCGAGGTCGAATATCGCAGTCGCGGACGCAAGAGCTTCACCGCGCTCAAGGGTGTCTCGCTCGACATCCGGCCGGGGGAGACCCTGGGCCTCGTGGGCGAGTCGGGGTCGGGCAAGACGACGATCGGGCGGGCGATCCTCGGGCTCGTCCCCGTGACATCGGGCACCATCACCTTCGACGGGCGTGACATCACCCGGATCGCCCCCGCCGAGCGGCGCGGACTGGCCCGTGATATTCAGGTGGTGTTCCAGGACCCGTACACGTCGCTGAATCCGTCGATGACGGTCGCTGACATCCTGGCCGAGCCGTTGTTGGTGCAGGGCTGGACGCGCAAGGACGCCTACGCCCGTATCCGCGACCTGCTGGATCGGGTGCACCTGCCGGCGGACGCCGATCGGCGGCTGCCGCGGGAGTTCTCCGGCGGGCAGCGTCAGCGCATCGCGATCGCGCGTGCCATTGCTCTGAACCCCCGGCTCATCATCTGCGACGAACCGGTGTCGGCGCTGGACCTCACCACCCAGGCACGGGTGCTCGATCTGCTGATCGAGATCCAGGAGTCGACCGGCGTGGCGTACCTCTTCGTCTCGCACGACCTCGGTGTCATCCGCCACATCAGCCATCGCGTCACGGTGCTGTACCGAGGCGAGATCGTCGAGGAGGGCGAGGTCGACCAGGTCACGGCCCGTCCGTCACATCCGTACACGCAGCGTCTGTTCATGTCGGCCCCGGTGGCCGACGTCGCACAGCAGCGCAAGCGTCGCGAAGAGCGCCGCCTTCTGGCGGCCGGCAGGGAGAACTGAGGATCCACATGACGACGACCACGAGTGCGGCCGCCGCCACAGCACGACCCGGAGACGCAACGCCGCCGTACCGGGATCTGAACGGCAACGGCGTCATGGATCCGTACGAGGACCCGCGCCTTCCCGTCGAGGAGCGGGTGGAGGATCTGCTCGGCCGCCTGTCGCTGGCCGAGAAGGCAGGTCTCATGGTGCAGTCGGTGGTGAGCGTCACCGTCGACGGCGACATCGACGGCGAGCCGATCGCCGCTCGGGATTTCAGCGCCCGTGAGCTGGTCGAACAGCGGCACATCACCCACCTGAACGTGCACCGCATCCCCGATCCGCGCGCGATGGCGCGCTGGAACAACGAAGTGCAACGGGTGGCCGAGGCCGGACCGCACGGCATCCCGGTGACCATCTCCACCGACCCTCGTCACTCCTTCACCGACAACTGGGGCGCATCCTTCAGTGCAGAGCATCTCTCGGCATGGCCGGAGCCGCTCGGCCTGGGTGCCATCGGCGATGAGGCGACCGTTCGAGAATTCGCCGATATCGCCCGCCGCGAGTACGCGGCCCTCGGCATCCGTCTGGCGCTGCACCCGACCCTCGACGTGGCGACCGAACCGCGCTGGGCGCGGCAGTACAGCACCTTCGGCCAGGATGCCGCGAAGGCGGGTGCGCTCGGCGTCGCCTACGTCGACGGCTTCGAGGGCGGTCAGGGCCTCGGCCCCGAGAGCGTCGCGTGCATGGCGAAGCACTTCCCGGGGGGTGGCCCGCAGCGCGACGGCGAGGACCCGCACTTCCACTACGGCAAGGAGCAGGACTACCCGGGCGGGATGTTCGAGTACCACCTCGAGCCGTTCCGCCGGGTGATCGAGCGCGGCGTCCCGGCGATCATGCCGTCGTACGGCATCCCGATCGGGCTCACGCTGGACGGCGAGCCGGTCGAGGAGGTGGGCTTCGGCTTCAATCGCCAGATCATCACCGGCCTCTTACGCGAGCGTCTCGGCTTCCAGGGAGTCGTCTGCACCGATTGGGGGCTTGTCACCGAGTCGCGCATCGCCGGCAAGACACTGCCGCCGCGGGCGTGGGGTGTGGAGCACCTCTCGGCGATCGAACGGGTGCAGAAGATCATCGAGGCCGGCTGCGACCAGCTGGGCGGCGAGGAGGATCCGGGCTATATCGTCTCGCTCGTCGAGTCCGGCGCGGTCGACGAGGCCCGCATCGATGAGTCGGTGCGACGTCTGCTGCGGGTCAAGTTCGAGCTCGGGCTCTTCGAGAACCCCTATGTGGACGAGGACGCCGCGGTCGAGATCGTGGGGCGGGAGGACTTCCGCGCCGCCGGTCACGCCGCACAGGCTCGCTCGATGGTCGTCCTGACCAACGGGTCGTCCTCTTCGAAGTCCGCGCTGCCGCTGCGGCGGGGCGCGCGCGTCTTCTCGCAGGAGATCTCCGCCGCCTCGCTCAAGAACGCCGGCCTCGTCCCCGTGGCCGACCCGGCGGGCGCGGACGCGATCGTCGTGCAGATCGCGGCACCGTTTGACCCGCGTGATGAGTTCGCGCTCGAGGCGAGCTTCCACGCCGGATCGTTGGAGTTCGCCCCCGAGGTCTCCCAGCGCCTCCAGAAACTCGCCGAGCACGCTCCGGTGATCCTCGTGGTGCGCCTGGAGCGCCCCGCGATCCTGGAGCCCCTCCTTCCCCACTGTGCGGCAGTCGTGGCGGAGTTCGGCGCCTCAGCGGACGCGGCCCTCGAAGTGCTGACGGGACGAACCCGTGCCGAAGGACGTCTGCCCTTCGACATCCCTCGCACCGCAGAAGCGGTGCGGACGTCGCGAGTCGACGTCCCCGGCGACTACGCGAGCCCGCTCTTCCTCGCAGGGCAGCCGAGCGCTCCGGTCCGGCGGAAGGCGGCGCGCCGCACGTACGCGCAAGGGAGGGAGAGTCAGGAGCTGATTCTCGAGACGGCCCTCGAGATCATCGAGAAGAAGGGCTTCGGAGCGACGTCGCTTCGCGATATCGCCGAAGCGGTCGGAATGACCCAAGCCGGTCTGCTGCATCACTTCGGCACGAAAGAGAACCTCCTCGTCGAAGTGCTGCGTCAGCGTGACATCGTGAACCGCCGCATCCTCGCCGCGCAGGGAGGCGACGACCCGATGACCATTCGGGTGGCACGTCACAATGAGACCGTTCCGGCAGTGGTGCACCTCTACGTCAACCTCGCGGCTGCGGCGGCCGACCCCGATCATCCCGCGCACGAGTTCTTCCTGCGCCGAGAGAACGAGGTGCTAGCGAGTATGCGGCGCGACATCGAGGCGCGACAGCAAGCCGGCACATTCCCCTCCGACCTCGACCCGTCAGCGACGGCACGGGTGTTCCTCGCGTTGTCAGATGGCCTTCAGGCGCAGCGGGGGATCAACCCCGAGGTGGGTCTGGCGGACACGATCGAATGGCTCTGGAAGCAGCTCACCGAGAGGAAGGCTCCGTGATGCAGACCATGGACGGCCGAGCCGACACCCCCGAGCTCGAGCGCCTCTACGCGGACTTCGAGGCGTCGTCGTTGGCACCACTGTGGACGCAGCGCGACGACCTGATGCCCCTCACGCCGGCACCGGTGGCCGTGCCCCACGTGTGGCGCTGGGCGACGTTGTACGACATCGCGAAGCGATCCGGCGACCTCGTGCCCGTCGGCCGCGGCGGGGAGCGGCGCGCGATCGGCCTGCGCAATCCGGCCTTCCGGGAACGGCGTACGCGACCCCGACGCTGTGGTGCGCGATCCAGTACCTGGGCGGTCACGAGACGGCGCCTGAGCACCGCCACAGCCAGAACGCCTTCCGTTTCGTGGTCGAGGGCGAGGGTGTGTGGACGGTCGTCAATGGCGACCCCGTGCGCATGTCGCGCGGCGACCTGCTGCTCACTCCGGGTTGGAACTTCCACGGTCATCACAACGACACCCCCGAGCCGATGGCATGGATCGACGGTCTCGACATCCCGCTGTCGAACTACACCGACGTCGGGTTCTTCGAGTTCGGCTCCGAGCGCGTCACCGATGAGGCATCACCGGACTTCTCCCGTTCCGAGCGCCTGTGGGCGCATCCCGGCCTGCGGCCGCTGTCGGGCCTGGAGGAGAAGGTCAGTTCGCCCCTCAGTGCCTACCGCTGGGAGCACACCGACGCGGCGCTGCGCGAGCAGCTCGCGCTCGAGGACGAGGGCTACCCCGCGACGGTGGAGCAGGGTCACGCCGCGATCCGGTACACCAACCCGACCACCGGCGGCGACGTGATGCCGACGATCCGCTGTGAGTTCCACCGGCTGCGCCAGGGAGCTGCGACGCCGGTGAGGCACGAGGTCGGCTCGTCGGTCTGGCAGGTGTTCGAGGGTCGGGGCGAGGTCGTCCTCGGCGGTCGGACGCACGTGCTGGAGAAGGGCGACCTGTTCGTGGTGCCCAGCTGGGTGCCGTGGTCGCTGCACGCCGAGACGGGTTTCGACCTCTTCCGCTTCAGCGACGCGCCCGTCATCGAGCGCCTCGGGTTCGCCCGCACCTACGTGCCCGGCCGGGACGAACCGCGATGAGGCTCGCGACACTGCGTACCGGAACAGGAACCGCCGCCGTCCTCGTCGAGGACGCCGCGCTCGTCGAGATCGAGGGTGCGGCAGACCTCGGCGCGCTCCTCGCCGAGCCGGACTGGCGCGATCGAGCCGCCGCCGCGCGCGGTACGCGGCATCCGCTCGATTCGATCAGCGACGAACAGTGGGCGCCCGTCGTCCCTCGCCCCGGCAAGATCGTCTGCGTCGGCCTGAACTATCGGTCGCACATCGCGGAGATGGGGCGAGACCTCCCCGCGCATCCGACGCTGTTCTCGAAGTACCCCGAGGCCCTTGTCGGCCCGTACGACCCGATTCGCGTGCCTGCCCATGCCGGCGACGCGGTGGACTGGGAGGCGGAGCTCGCGATCATCATCGGCTCGCGGGTGCGCGATGCGGATCGCGATGCTGCCGCCACGGCGATCGCCGGCTACAGCGTCCTCAACGACGTGACGATGCGGGACTATCAGAACCGCACCCTCCAGTGGCTGCAGGGCAAGACCTTCGACGAGACGGCCCCGTTCGGACCCGTCCTCGTGACCCCGGACGAGTTCACTCCAGGGCCGCGCATCCGCTGCGCCGTGAACGGGGAGACGGTGCAGGACGCCGCGACCGACGATCTCGTGTTCGATCCGGCAGAGCTGGTGTCGTACATCTCGGCGATCGTCACCCTCCAGCCCGGCGACGTGATCGCCTCGGGGACGCCGGGCGGAGTGGGCCACGCGCGAACGCCCGCGCGCTACCTCACGGCCGGCGACCGGGTGGAGACGAGCGTCGACGGTATCGGGATGCTCCGCAACCGGGTGGACGTGCGGGAGCGCTGATGGGCGCCCGCACCGACAACGTCAGCGACCCCGTCCTGGCGGCGGACCTGCTCCTCGCCCGCCGAGGGCAGGCGTTCTTCTCCCGCAAGGTCAACGAGCTGCGCGACGAGGATTTCGCCGCACCCTCACGGGTTCCCGGGTGGTCGCGCGCACACGTCGTGGCCCACGTCGGCTACCACGCGCGAGCCGTCGCCCGGCTGATCGAGGCCGCGGCGCTCGGTCGGCGGGTCCCGATGTACGAGTCGCCGGTGCAGCACGCGGAGGAGGTGCACTTCGGCGCGTCGCTGCCGGTGGAGGCGCTGCGCAACCTCGTCGCGCACGCAGCGGTGCATCTGAACGTGGAGTGGCGCGACCTCCCCGCGCGTGCCTGGTCTCACGTCGTGGTGCTGGAGGACGGATCGAGCGCCCCCGCCTCCGCGACCGCCTGGCTTCGCGCGCGGGAGGTGTGGCTCGGCGCGCTCCATCTCGGCAACGGGGCGGAAGCGGCCGACCTGCCCGCCGAGGTGCACCGCCGCGCGGCATCCCTTCTTCCGTCCCTTCCCTGAGGAGCCTCCGACATGTTCATCGATGCGTCCAGCCTCGACCCCGCGTCGACCTATCGCCTGCTGGTGGGCTCGGTCGTTCCGCGCCCGATCGCGTGGGTCACCAGCGGCATCCCGCCGCACACCGTCAACCTCGCCCCCTTCAGCTCCTTCGCCTGGGTCAGCCAGCACCCGGCCATGCTCGGCTTCACCATCAACCGCCGTCCGACCGGGCTGAAGGACACCATGCGCAACATCGAGCGGGACGGCGAATATGTCATCAACATCGCGCACCAGGACCTGCTGGACGACGTGCACGCCAGTTCGGAAGCGCTGGCGCCGGACGTCAGTGAGGCGGAAGCGCGAGGCCTCGACCTGACACCATCCCAGCTCGTTCGGGTCCCGCGTCTGGCCGGTGCGCCGATCAGCATGGAGTGCGTGCACGAGCGCACCATCTCGTTCAGCCCGACGGGCGGCGACTTCGTCGTCGGACGCGTGGTGGGCTGGCACATCGACGAGACGGTGATGCGAGACGGACGCATCGACACCGAACTGCTGCGCCCCCTCGGCCGCCTGGCCGGACCCCGATACACCACTCTGGGCACCGTCATCGAACTGCCCCCCGTCCCCGGAGGCTGAACCATGTCCCGCACGAACATCGTCTTCATCCTGTCCGACGACCATGCGGCCCACGCCATCTCGGCCTACGGCAGTCGCGTGAACTCGACTCCGCACCTGGACCGCATCGCGCACAATGGCGTGCGGATGGACGCTGTCTTCTGCACCAACTCCATCTGCAGCCCGTCCCGCGCCTCGATCCTCACGGGGACGTACTCGCATGTGAACGGCGTGTCGTCGATCTGGACGGAGATGGACTACCGCGTCCCGACGTTCCCCGAGGTTCTGCAGCGCGCCGGCTATCGCACGGCCATGTTCGGCAAGTGGCACCTGGGCGAGCACGGGCAGGCCCTGCCTCGCGGCTTCGACACGTGGAAGATCTTCCCCGGACAGGGCGACTACGTGGATCCCGCGATGATCGACGAGCGCGGCACCCATACGGTGCCCGGCTACGCGACCGACATCGTCACCGATCTGTCCCTGGACTGGCTCGACGGCCTCGGGGACGACGAGCCGTTCTGCATGATGGTGCACCACAAGGCGCCGCATCGCCCGTGGGTCCCTGACGAGAAGCACCGGCACCTGTACGCGGACGGCGCGATCCCGGAGCCGGAGACGTTCTTCGATGACAACGAGAGCCGCAGCAGGGCCGTCCGCGGCGTGCGCATGACGATCGCCGACGACATGGGCGCCGACGACCTCAAGCAGGACATCCCGGAGCATCTCCGCGGTCCGGAGAACCGTGAAGCGCGCATGCGTTGGAAGTACCAGATCTACATGCGCGACTACCTCCAGTGCGTCCAGTCGATCGACGACAACGTCGGCCGGCTGCTGGACCGGTTGGAGGAGAAGGGGCTCGCCGAGAACACCCTCGTCGTCTACACGTCCGATCAGGGATTCTTCCTCGGCGATCACGGATGGTTCGACAAGCGGCTGATGTTCGACCAGTCGTTGCAGATGCCGATGCTCATCCAGTGGCCCGCGGCGGTCGAAGCGGGCAGCAGGTGCGAGGCCATCATCACCAACGTCGACTTCGCGGCGACCTTCCTCGATGCCTGCGGGATCGACGCGGGGGAGGAGCTTCCCACCTCGCAAGGGCGCAGCTTCCTGCCGCTGCTGCGCGGCGAGCGGGTCGAGGACTGGCCGGATGCCGCCTACTACCGCTACTGGGAGCACGACGACCCCATCCATGCGGCGCCGGCGCACTACGGGATCCGCACCGCCGAATACAAGCTCATCCACTACTACGGCGCCGGCCTCGGTGTGCCGGGCGCCTCCGAGCGGCTGTTCGAGCCGGAGTGGGAGCTGTACGACCTCGCGGCGGATCCCGCGGAGGTGCGCAATGTCGCCGATGATCCGGCGTACGCCGAGATCCGCGCAGCGCTCGCAGCCAAGCTCACCCAGTACCAGCGGCACTACGGCGACGAGCCGTACCGCGGTCCGGACACGCCTCGGCCGGACTGGGGTCCGTACGACGCGGAGACCCTGGAACGCGTCACGCGCGTGTTCGCGCGCTGACGGGAAGGGTTCGCTGTGGAGGATGATCGAGGCGCCTGCGGGCCGTCGTGCGCGTGCGGGTCACCCTCTCGTGCTCGGTTCCTGCAGATCGGACCAGTGGATGCCGCCCGTGCCGCCGCGCCGGGGAGGCGCGCCCGTCACACCGTCGAGCAGGCGACGATCCCGGCGGGCGAGTTCACGATGGGAGACGCGTCGGGCGATGAGAACCCCGGCGACGGCGAGACCCCGCGGCACCGCGTGGCGCTCGAGGCTTTCGATATCGACGCGACCACGGTCACCAACGACGACTTCGCCAGATTCGTTTCGGACACGGGATATCGAACGGAGGCGGAGAGCTTCGGCTACAGTGCGGTGTTCCATCTTGCGGTGCAGGCGCCGGCGTCGGACGTGATCGGACCGGCAGCCGGCACGCCGTGGTGGCTCGGAGTGCGTGGCGCCGACTGGGCGCACCCGGGTGGGGCCCACTCGACGGTCGACGGTCTCGGTGATCACCCCGTCGTCCACGTCAGCTGGAACGACGCGCAGGCGTATTGCACCTGGGCGGGTCGCCGGCTGCCCACCGAAGCGGAGTGGGAGTACGCGGCACGCGGTGGTCTCGACGGCGCGACATACCCGTGGGGTGACGACGATGTCGACGAGGGCGGCTGGCGGGCGAACATCTGGCAGGGCGAATTCCCGACGGTCAACACCCTCGACGACGGCTACCTCACGACCGCCCCCGCGCGGGCCTTCGACCGCAACCGATACGGGCTCTGGCAGCCCGTGGGGAACGTCTGGGAATGGTGCGCTGACTGGTATTCGCCGCGCACGTACACCAGGGCGCCGGCTGTGGATCCGCGCGGCCCGGAGCGCGGGAGCAGTCGAGTCCTCCGCGGCGGCAGCTACCTGTGCCACATCTCGTACTGCAACCGGTACCGAAACTCGGCCCGCTCGCACAACACCCCGGACTCGTCGATGGGCAACGCGGGGTTCCGCACCGTCGCGGCCGAAGGCTCGCGCGACGCTGGCGCCCGGACGACGTGGAGCTGACGCCATGACGATCCACCGTGCGGCCGTCTCGGCCATCCCTCGTCCCCGCACGATCGTGACGGCCGACCCCGAGCTGGACGACCTCAACTCGATGATCCGGTTCCTGCTGTACAGCAACGAGGTCGAGGTCGAGGGGCTCGTGTACGCCTCCAGTCGATTCCACTGGCGTGGCGACGGACGCGGAACGACATTCTTCCTCCCGGAGCGTGAGTACGACCAGCCGCAGACCTCCTGGCGCTGGGCCCCCGGCGAGCGCTTCATTCACGACGCCGTCGACGCGTATGCCGAGGTGCATGACAACCTCCGCTGCCACGATCCCCGCTATCCCGAGCCCGACGCCCTGCGGGCGGTGATCCGCGACGGGAACGTCGACTTCGAGGGCGACACCTCCGTCGAGTCGCCCGGGTCGCGCCTGATCGCCGACGTGCTGCTGGACGAGAGGCCTGGCCCCGTCTTCCTCCAGCTGTGGGCGGGGCCGAGCACCGTCGCGCGGGCGCTCATGTCGATCGAGGAGCGGTTCCGAGGCACCGACCGTTGGGAAGCGGTGCACGCAGGCGTGTCGGCCAAGGCGGTGATCACGAAGTTCGCCTCGCAGGATGCGACGTACGACGAGTACATCGCGCCCGTGTGGCCGGGCATCCGGGTGATCGAGGTGGCGACGCTCGCATGGGGATATCTGGCCCGCCGTACGGTTCGTCCCGAGGACCGGCATCTGCTCGGCGCCGATTGGATGCGGGAGAACATCACCGGCGTCGGACCACTCGGTGCGCTCTACCGGGTGTGGGGAGACGGCCGGCAGATGGTCCCGGGCGATCTCACCGACTACTTCCACCTCTCGGGGCTGTCCGCCGACGAGCTACGGGCTCAGGGCTACAAGGTGTGGGCGGACCCGCAGCCGCCGGGGGAGTGGATCTCGGAGGGCGACAGCACGAACATGCTGAACCTGCTCGTGCCAGGGCTGCGCGCGCACGAGCACCCGTCGTACGGCGGCTGGGGCGGGCGCTACCGTCGGAGCGTGGAGGGCGCCGACACGTGGACCCTCGTGGATGCCGCCTTCGGGCGCGGCCGTGCCGACGGGGCGTCCGACACGCCCGCCGGGGACGAGGGCTCGGTCGTGCGCTGGTTCGCCGATGCCCAGAGAGACTTCGCGGCGCGCTTGCGCTGGACCGTCGCCGGCTGGGACGACGCGAACCACCATCCGCGTCTCTCCGTCGAGGGCGGGATCGACCGGGACGCCGCGCCCGGAGAGCGCCTGGCGCTCGCGGCATCCGCCACGGATCCCGACGGTGATGCCGTGACCGTGCGGTGGTGGGTCCACGAGGCGGGTTCGCTCGGCGACGTCGCGCTCGTGACCGATGGCCCGAACGCCGAGGTGGCGGTGCCCGCCGACGCTGGACCGGGCGACACGATCCACGTCATCGCCGAGGCGGTCGACGACGCGCCGCTGCCGCTGAAGGCGTACCAGCGCGTGATCATCACCGTCCGCTGACGGCGGGCACACCCCCGGGCGCCACGTGGGAGTCAGCACGTGGGAGTCAGCCCGGGGAGCCGGCGGGTCAGCTCGCCGCGCGCGTGCGGGCGGGGAGGTCGTCTTCGCCGTCGCGGGGCAGCGGGATGGGCGTGGTTCCGGCGACCTCGTCGCTGAACTCCTCGGGGGCGATCACCGTGAGCGGGCGCGTCTCATCCAGCGTGAGGCGGAACCGCTTGCGCTCGTGGCGGTGCAGCCGGCCCGACACGAGCAGCCAGGACCCGCCGATCGCGAAGGCCACGAACGCGGCGACCGCTCCGACGAGGATCGCGACACGTGGACCGTACTGAGCGGCCACCCACCCGACGATCGGGGCGCCGATCGGGGTGCCGCCCATGAGGATCGCCATGTACAGCGCCAGCACGCGACCGCGCAGAACGGGGTCGGTGGTGGTCTGCACGTAGCCGTTCGCGGTCGTCATCATCGTCACCACCGAGAACCCGGTGAACATGAGGGTCACCGCGTAGAGCCAGTACGTGGGCATGAACGCCGACACGAGGGCGGCAGCCCCGAACATGGCGGTGCCGACGATGAGCACCCGCAGTCGCGCGCGATCCCGCCGGGCCGCCATCAGGGCACCGGCGACCGAGCCGATCGCGAGGATCGAGCTGAGCAGGCCGAACCCGTCGGCCTCCTTGCCGAACTCGACGGCCATCGTGGAGGCGAGGATGGGGAAGTTCATTCCGAACGCGCCGATGAGGAACACCATCGCGAAGGTGACGATGAGGTCCGGCCTGCCGGCGACGTAGCGGAACCCGTCGGCCAGGCGCGAGGACTGCGGCGCCTTCACCCGAGGCACCAGCTCGTCGGTGCGGATGAGCACGAGGGCGGCGAGCATCGCGAGGAACGTGACGCCGTTGGCGACGAACACCCAGCCGGTGCCGATCGCGACGATCACGACACCGGCCACCGCCGGCCCGATCATCCGCGCGCCGTTGAACGAGGCCGCATTGAGCGCGACGGCGTTCGAGGCGTTCTCGCGCGCGACGAGATCCGACACGAACGCCTGCCGCGCCGGGTTGTCGAAGGCGGCGACCACGCCGAGTGCGAGAGCGAACGCGTACATGATGGTCAGGTTCATCGCGCCGGCGAAGATCAGCACGCCGATGGCGACGCCCAGGAGCAGCAGCAGGCTCTGCGTGATCAGGAGCAGCTTGCGGCGGTCGAAGCGGTCGGCCACGAGACCGGTGACGCCGACCAGCAGCAGCGGCGGCGCGAACTGCAGCGCCATCGTGACGCCCATCGCCGCGGCATCGTTGTCGGTGAGCTCGGTGAGCACGACCCAGCTGATGGCGGTGGACTGCATCCACGCGCCGATGTTGGAGACGAGGGCGCCGATGAACCAGACGCGGTAGTTGAAGGCCGCGAACGAGCGGAACATCGCCGAGCCCGGCCGGCCGCCGCGAGTCCCGGCGGCGGGAGCGGATGAGCGGCTCACCGGGCTGCCATCCTCTCCATGATCTCGGCGGCACGGGCGATGGTCGCCCGCTCCTTGGCGGTGAGCCCTGCCAGAGCGGCCTCGACCCACGCGTCGCGGCGTCGGGCTGTCTCGTCGACGATGGAACGACCGGCGTCGGTGAGGGCGATGACGACCTTGCGCCCGTCGTTCTCGTCGGCCGATCGCGTGATGTACCCGGATTCCTGCAGGCAGTTGACCGTGCGGTTCATCGACGGCGCCGACACGCGCTCGCGGTCGGCGAGCTCGCCGAGCGTGTGGGGGCCGTGCGTCCACAGCGCTGCGAGCACAGCGAACTGGCCGTCGCTCATCGAGTCGACCGCTCGTTGCGTGCGCATGCGGCGCGCGAGGCGGAAGGTGGCGATCCGCAGCCGTGAGGCGGCGGCCGAGAGCTCCGGCTGGTCGCTGGTGTCGGTTCCGGGGTCTGAGGTGAAAGTTCCGCTGCTCGTCATTCGGATACTTAGCCTAGCTCATTAGTTTCGCTAAAGAAAGTTGCCGACGGATGCCGCAGGCCGCGGCATCCCCCTCTCACGAGCGGGCCGCCCTAGACTCGCCGCATGTCCTCCTCGCCCGAAGAACGGTCCTTCCGTGATGCGCACGGCGTGACGATCGTGTACGACGTCCACACGGCGCAGACCGAACCGCGGGGGGTCGTGCAGCTCCTGCACGGCGTCGGCGAGCACGCCGGGCGGTACGCCGCCCTCATCGGCGCCCTCACGGCGGACGGCTTCATCGTGTACGCCGACGACCACCGCGGTCACGGACGCACCGGAATGGGCCAGCACGGCGGCGATGCCTTGCAGCTCGGCCGGCTCGGTCCCGGCGGGCTGCGCGCCGCCGTCGCGGCGGTGTGGCAGCTGACCGAGCAGATCCGCGTCGATCACCCGGGACTGCCGCTCGTGCTGCTGGGGCACTCGTGGGGATCGTTCCTCGCGCAGATCCTCGTGAACCGACACCCCGACGCCTACGATGCGCTGGTCCTGAGCGGATCGGCACTGCGCTGGCCCGGATCGCTCAACTCCGGCGACCTCAACAAGCCGTGGAACGGGCCCGACGCGAGCGGAGTGGAGTGGCTGGCGTCCGACCCCCGCGTAGCCGAGGAGTTCCTCGCCGACTCGCTCACCACGAAGGAACCGCTCCCGAAGCTGTTCGGTCCCATCGACACACTGCGGCTCATCGGAAGACCCGGCAAGAACCTGGGTCGCGACATCCCGACCCTCCTCATGGTGGGCCGCGACGACACCGTGGGCGGTCCGCGCAGCGTCCACAAGCTCGCCGACGCCTACCGCAACCGCTCCGGATTCACCGATGTGACGACGCTCGTCTATCCCGGAGCGCGGCACGAGATCTTCAACGAGGTCATGCAGGAGGACGTGCGCGGGGACCTGCTCGCCTGGCTCGACCAGCGCATCGCCGTGCGGGACTGAGCGGCCGCCGCGGGCGCAGCGTCGCGCAATAGGCTGAACGCATGCACGGCGAATACAAGGTGCCCGGCGGAAAACTCGTCGTGGTCGACCTCGAGGAGCGCGACGGCCGGATCGCCGACTTCCACCTCGCGGGCGACTTCTTCCTCGAACCCGACGACGCCCTCGGCGACATCGACGCCGCCGTCAACGGGCTGCCCGTGGAATCGGATGTCGCGACGATCGCCGCCGCCGTCCGCTCGGCGCTGCCCGAGGGCGCACAACTGCTCGGCTTCACACCCGAAGCCGTCGGCACGGCGGTTCGCCGCGCGCTGGTGACCGCTCCGGGGTGGCGCGACTTCGACTGGGAGATCGTGCACGACAAGCCCGTCTCACCGCGCATGAACCTCGCCCTGGACGAGGTGCTCACCGGTCGCGTCGGCGACGGGCGCCGTCGCCCGACGCTGCGCATCTGGGAGTGGAACGAGAACGCCGTCGTCATCGGCTCGTTCCAGTCGCTGCGCAACGAGGTCGATCCGGAGGGCGCGGCCCGCCACGGCTACGACGTCGTCCGGCGCATCTCGGGCGGCGGCGCGATGATGATGGGCGCCAACTCGATCGTCACGTACTCGCTGTACGTGCCCGCATCCCTTGTGGCGGGGCTGACGTTCGCCGACTCCTACGCCTTCTTGGACGACTGGGTGCTGCAGGCGCTGCGCGCGCTCGGGATCGACGCGACGTATCAGCCGCTGAACGACATCGCCTCGCCGCAGGGCAAGATCGGCGGAGCCGCGCAGAAGCGACTGGCCAACGGGGGAGTGCTGCACCACGCGACCCTGAGCTACGACATGGACGGCGAGGTCATGACCGAGGTGCTGCGCATCGGCCGCGAGAAGCTCAGCGACAAGGGCACGACGTCGGCCGCGAAGCGAGTCGACCCGCTGCGGAGGCAGACGGGACTGCCGCGCGAGGCGATCATCGCCAAGCTCGAGGAGACCTTCACCCACCTCTACGGCGCGGTGCCCGGGCACATCACGGAGGACGAGTACGCCGAGGCCGAGGCGCTCGTGCAGTCGAAGTTCTCGACCGACGCCTGGCTGCGCCGCGTCCCGTGAGCGACGCTGCGCCGCCCGCCGAGCACGGCGGAGGGGTGGTCGAGATCCACCATGGCGACAACCTCGAGGTGGTGCGGGGACTGCCCGACGGCGCGTTCACCCTGATCTATCTCGACCCGCCGTTCAACACCGGCCGCGTCCAAGAGCGGGCGCTCGAGACCGCGCGGTCGCGGCATCCGTCCCCTCCCGTGCCCGACCAGTCCGCGAGACTTCAACCGGACGCCGAGACAGCGGTCTCGAACCGAAGTCTCGGCGCTCGCTTGAAGTCTCGCGGAGAGACGCGCGCGGGTGAGCCCGAGGCCGGGGGGACGCAGGCCGGGGGGACGCAGGCGGGTGAGACGGCGGCCGGTGAGACGGCGGGCGTGGTCCGCCGCGGGTTCCACGGGCGCGAGTACGAGCGGATCCGCGGCGACCTGCGCGCGTACGACGACCGGTTCGACGACTACTGGGGATTCCTCGAACCGCGGCTGCTGGAGGCCTGGCGGCTGCTCGCCGACGACGGCACGCTGTACCTGCACCTCGACTACCGCGAGGCCCACTACGCGAAGGTGCTGATGGATGCCCTGGTCGGGCGAGAGCGGTTCCTCAACGAGCTGATCTGGGCGTACGACTACGGTGCGAAGACCCGCAAGCGGTGGCCCACCAAGCACGACACGATCCTCGTCTACGTCAAGGATCCGCAGCGCTACTGGTTCGACTCGGATGCCGTCGACCGCGAGCCGTACATGGCCCCGGGCCTGGTCACCCCCGAGAAGGCGGAGCGCGGG
The DNA here is from genome assembly GCF_900292075.1 of Microbacterium timonense. Taxonomy (GTDB): domain Bacteria; phylum Actinomycetota; class Actinomycetes; order Actinomycetales; family Microbacteriaceae; genus Microbacterium; species Microbacterium timonense. Next base: position 570,800 of record NZ_OLMV01000002.1, on the reverse strand, counting down.
AAGCTTCCGACCGACGTGTGGTGGCACACCATCGTGCCGACCACCGGCCGGGAGAAGACGGGCTACCCGACCCAGAAGCCCGAGGGGATCCTGCGGCGGATCGTTCAGGCCTCGTCGCGGCCCGGCGACCGCGTGCTCGACCTCTTCGCCGGATCCGGCACCACGGGTGCCGTCGCGTCGGCGCTCGGGCGCGACGCCGTGCTCGTCGACTGCAACCCCGCCGCGATCGCGGTGATGCGCGACCGGATGCCGCACGCCCGGGTTGTCGGGATGGAGCCTGAGTAAACGCTTCCTTAGGCTGGGCACATGCGATTCGGAACCTTCATTCCCCAAGGCTGGCGATTCGATCTCGTCGGCATCGAGCCCTCGGCCCATTGGGAGGTGATGAACGGCCTCGCGCAGCGCGCCGACGCAGGTCCGTGGGAGTCGCTGTGGGTGTACGACCACTTCCACACCACTCCCGTCCCCTCCGACGAGGCGACGCACGAGGCGTGGACCCTGATGGCCGCGTTCGCGGCGTCGACCAGCCGCATCCGGCTCGGCCAGATGTGCACGTGCATGGGATACCGCAACCCCGCCTACCTCGCGAAGGTGGCCGCGACCGTCGACATCGTCTCGGGCGGCCGTACCGAGATGGGCATCGGCGGCGGCTGGTACGAGCACGAGTGGGAGGCGTACGGCTACGGCTTCCCGCCGGTTCCCGAACGGCTGCGGATGCTGCGCGAGGGCGTCGACATCATGCAGCAGGCGTGGACGACCGGCCGGGCCACCCTCGACGGCAAGCATTACCAGGTCGACGGCGCGATCGTGCAGCCGCTGCCGCTGCAGGACGGCGGCATCCCGTTCTGGATCGCCGGGGGCGGCGAGAAGGTGACGCTGAAGATCGCCGCCCAGTACGCGTCGTACACCAACTACGCGGGCTCGCTGGAGGACATCGACCGCAAGAGCGCCATCCTGCGCGAGCACTGCGATGCGCTCGGCCGCGACTACTCGGCCATCACGCGGTCATCGAACTTCAACACCATCGTGGGGGCGACCGATGCCGAAGCCCGCGATCGCCTGGCCGTCGTCAAGGAGCGCCTGCTGCCCCACGTGGGCCAGGCCCGCGCGGACCAGATCGAGCAGGACTTCCTGTCGTCGCCGGCATTCGGGGCCGTCGACCAGGTGGTGGAGCGCCTGGCCGAGCGCGAGCGCCACGGCATCACCTACGCCATCCACTACTTCCCCGAGGCGGCGTACGACCTCTCGGGCATCGAGCTGTTCGAGCGCGAGGTCATCGCGGCGCTGGCGTGACAGCTGCCGGTGTCAAAGCGGCGGGCTAGATGTTCTTCCCCGTGAGGTTGGGTACGCGGGCTGAGGGGGTTTGGCCGCCGATGCCGGTGTGGGGTCGGTGGTGATTGTAGTGATGCAGCCAGGCGTTGTAGGTGGCGGCGCGTGCTTCGTCGCTGGCGTAGGTCGCGGCATAGGCCCATTCCGCGGCGAGGGTGCGGTTGAACCTCTCCACCTTTCCGTTGGTCTGGGGCCGGTAAGGCTTGGTCCAGCGGTGTTGGATGTCGCCGAGGGCGGCGGCGAAGTCGCGTGAGCGGTAGCAAGATCCGTTGTCAGTCATGACGGCGGTGACGGCGATCCCGGCCTGTTGGAAGAACGCGTTCGCGCGGCGCCAGAACGCCGCCGCGGTCTCTTTGCGCTCGTCGGCCAGGATCTCCGAGTACGCCAGCCGGGAGTGGTCGTCGACGGCATGGTGCAGGAACGCGTAGCCGCGGCCCCGCTTCTTGTTGTTGCGATTCCCGGCTTGTCTGCCCAGCATGCGGTGTCCACCGCCGTTGGGGATACGACCCTGCTTCTTGATATCCACGTGCACCAACCGGCCCGGTCTGTCGACCTCGTATCGGACCGGCTTCGGCTTGCGGACGGGCAGCCCGGTGGCCTGGTCCAGATGCGTCAGCAGCGGCATCCGATACCGGGCCAGCACCCGGCCGACGGTGGAGCGGTGCAGGCGCAGGTGATACGCGATCCGATGCGGCCCCCATCGGCGGGTGAACCGCAACGCCACGATCCGGCGCTCCGTGCGTCTGGAGATCCGTGACGGTGACGAGTGCGGGCGAGAGCTGCGGTCGGTCAACGGGCACCCGGCGCGGTATCGGTCAGCCCACCGCTTCGCTGTCGCCGGCGAGCACTGGAACCGTTCCGCGGCCCGCCGCAGGGGCCACTTCTCGTCGACGACGAGAACAGCAAGACGACGACGCCCTTCCGGCGTCAAAGGCGCGTTAGCGTGAGTCACGAAGACCTCCGTGGAGCGGATGTGAGGGTGGTACCCACATCGTCCCCGGAGGTCTTCGCCTACCTCAGACGTTCACAACGTGTCGGGGAAGAACAGCTAGATCGCTCCGAACGTGCCCTGGGCTCGTGTGCACCGTCGATCCAGCCCGCCGCTTTGACGCGGAGGACCGCCTCCTCCCCAGCCCCGAGCTACACCGCGGGCCTCCACAGATGTGACGGAGCGGCCCTGAAAAGGGGGCGCCCGGCCGCAGGCTCTCGGCGTGCCTGCATCCACGCCACCGCTGCCGACGCGCTTCCACCGCCGCCGCGACCTGTGCGCGGCGGGCTGGACCGATCGCCAACTGGCGCGCGCGGTTGCCGAGGGGTGCCTCATCAAGCCGCGGGCGAACGCCTATCTCCCGCCCGATACGCCGGCCGATGTCGTGGACGCCTGCCGGCTCGGCGGACGGCTCACGTGCGTGTCGGAGCTGGCGCTGGCTCGGTGTGTTCGTGCTCGACACCGGGGAGCTGCATGTGCACGTGCACGAGAACCGGACCTCGGCGCCGCGGCTCGGCCGACGTGTCCGACGCCACTGGGACCGGCTCACCCGCACGCCGGCGGTGTGCTCCACGTCGGTCGAGGCGTTCGACGCGATGGTGCAGGCCGTTCGATGCCAGACGGCCCGAGCAGCCCTCGCCACGCTGGATTCGGCCCTCCACCTGGGGGTGCTGCAGGCGGACGACCTCGATGAGCTGTTCGCGGCGGTGCCGAGGCGTCATCGGGTGCTCCGGCGGCTCATCGATGCCCGAGCGGAGTCGGGGCCCGAGACACTCCTACGCCTCATGCTGCGAGCCGCCGGCGCCTCCTTCGAGGTTCAGGTGAAGATCCGCGGTGTCGGTCGCGTCGACTTCGTCGTGGACGGATGGCTGATCGTCGAGTGCGACAGCCGGGAGTTCCACTCGACGTGGGCCGACCAGCGGCGCGATCGTCGTCGCGACCAGGCCGCCGCGGCCCTCGGATACGCGACGTACCGGCCGATCGCAGAGGACATCATGTGGCGTCCCGGCGAAGTGCAGGCTGCGCTCGTGGGCCTGCTTCGGGGCCGTGCCGCTCGTGGAGGGTGAAACCGGCGGGCTCAATCGCCCCCGAAACGCGTCTGGAGGTCGTTGAAGCGCGATCGAGGCCGCCGCTTTGACGCGACGGCCCACGGCGGCCCCGTCCTCGGGCGCCGAACACGTAGGTCACAGGAGCGGCGCGACCGAGGCGTAGCCGTCGGGGTCGATCTCGGGCGCCGGCCCGCCGAAGACGCGGGTCGTGCCCGGTGCCGTCGACCACGCCGGCCAGCCGGGCTCCCCCCGGGTGATGAAGCGCGCAGCCGCACCGTGCGTCTGGTCGGCGAGGGACTGGGGCGGATGCGGCCCGGTCAGCGCCTCCACCTGCAGCGAGTCCAGGCAGTCGAACCAGAACGGCACGTCGATGCAGTGCACGGCGGCATCGTGCACCATGCCCGGCTGAGTGGAGCGGAACGCGTACCGGTAGACCCATGTCGGCGCGACCCCGCGCGCGTTCGCGATCCGCACGACGGCGGTGCGGAACACATGGTCGGTGATGTACCGCCCGAGGACCGCCGCGTGGCCGCGGGCGACGACGTCGGCGTTCGCGGCGAGGTAGGCCTTGCGGCGCTCGCCGCCGAGTCCGGATGCCCCCAGCAGCACACCCAGCGGAATCCAGCGGAGCGTGTGCGCCTGGTCGGCCACGATCATCGAGAATTCGTCCTCGGTCGCGCCCAGCACGAGTGGCTTGTCGCTGCCGATGCCGGCGGCGATCGCCTCCACGGTCGGTCGCGTGAGCAGGTCGCCGTCGATCGACGGGCCGAGGGTGAGGCCCTCCTGCAGCAGCTTCGTGGCGCCCTCCGGACCGGAGACCTGGGTCGCCGCCTTCTGCGCGTCGATGAGACGCTCCTCGGTCACCGTCGACAGGGCCGCGCGGGTGGGAGCCGCGCCGACGCGGGAGGCGATGTCGCTCCCCAGCGCCTCCGCACGCTCGGCCGGCACGTCGGCGAGGGCGCCGGACAGCGCCCACACGGAGTGGAACAGGTGCTGTGCCGCCGGCATCCCGAGCAGCGTCAGCACGGCGCCACCGCCCGCCGACTGGCCGGCGATCGTGACCCGGGCGGGGTCGCCGCCGAAATGCGCGATGTTGTCCTGCACCCACTGCAGGGCCAGCAGCCAGTCCCGGACGCCACGGTTGGACGGGGCGTCCTCGATCCACCCGAAGCCGTCGAATCCGAGCCGGTACGAGATGCTGACCGTCACGATGCCGTCGCGGTTGAATGCACGACCGTCGTACCAGGGGCTCGCCGGGGAGCCCGACACGTAACCGCCGCCGTGGATCCAGACCAGGACCGGCAGCGCGGCATCCTGACCGGGAGCCGGCGTGAAGACGTTCACGTTGAGCGTCGACTCGCCGGGGATCGACGGCTCGGGGATCAGGGTGATGCCCTGGTCGCCCCGCTGGGTCGTGGCGCCGAATGTCAGCGCGTCGCGCACTCCCTCCCACGGCTCGGCGGGCACCGGCGCCGCGAAGCGCAGGTCGCCCACGGGCGGCTGGGCGAACGGGATGCCGAGGAACGCGGCCGAGCCGCCCGCACCCGGTTCGCCGCGCCAGAAGCCGCGCACACGCCCTGTCGTCGTGTCGGCCTCCGCGTAGGCCACCGTTGTGGCGCGCGCCTGCGCGCGTCCGGTCGCTTCGGCCGACGCGCCGGCCGCGGGCGGGGGAGTGGTCGTCATCGTTCCTCCGGGGTGAGCAGATCGAACAGCGCACCCACGGTGGCGGCCATGTCGACGTGCGGTTCGAGCATCCACTGCACCTGCATGCCGTCGGCGACGGCCTGGAAGATCCGCGCGAGCGTTTCGGGGTCGACGCGGTCGGTGATCTGACCGGCCGCCTGCTGGGCGGCGATGGTGGAGGCGAAGAAGTCGCGAAGGCTTTCGCCGCGCTCGAGGAAGAACCGGTGAGCCGGGTGCGCGGGGTCGGCCGCATCGACCGACAATCGGGCGAACAGGTGCACCAGACCCGGCACGTCCGCGTTGTGCGTGATGATCCCGAGATAGCCGGTACGGATGTCGGGGAGCGGGGCGTCCGCCACCGGATCCGCCCTGCTCTCCACCGGCTGCATCCCGTAGGCCGCAGTGTCGAGCTCGTCGCGCTTGCGGAGGATCTCGGTGAAGAGCTCCTCCTTGCTGTCGAAGTAGTGGAGGAGCCCGGCCTGACTGAGGCCCACGGCATCCGCGAGCTCCCTCACCGAGGCGCCGCGATAGCCCTCGCGGGCGATGACGTCGAGCGCGCGCGTGAGGATCTCCTCCCGCTTCGCGACGCCCTTCGCGTAGGAGCCCCGTCGCCCCGTGCCGCTGTCTGCCATGAGGCAAGTAAACCCGAGCAGCGCGCGATCTCTCAAAACCATGTGAGATGCGGTTTTTGCGCCGGCGGGAAGGCGCGCGTCGCCCGGCCGTACCGCACGGTTCCCGGGTCGTTCACCTGCTGTTCGCCGCGCGCTGTGAAGCTCCACGCATCCACCCGATGCCGGTCTGGGGACCGGCGAGACCGCGAGGAATCCTCCGTGCCCATGCATCGTCGCGCCCTCGGCGCCGCCCTGGCCGCCATCGTCGGCGTCGCTCCCCTTACCGTCGTCGCAGCCGCCCCGGCCGCAGCCGCTGCCGCCCCGGGCGACGTCGTGATCAACGAGGTCAACTCCGACCCGGCCGACTGGTTCGAACTGGCCAACCTGACGGATGCCGACGTGGACCTTGCCGGGCTCTGGTACGTCGACAGCGACACCGCCGACGGGGGCCACTGGGTGCCGCTGACAGGGACCGTGCCCGCCGGCGGCGTGCTCGCCGTCGACTCGACCGTCGGACTGGGCAAGGGCGACAGCGTGTCGGTGTACCAGGGTGACAAGGCGGCCTTCGACGCCGGCACCGCTACGCTCGTCGACACGGTCACGTGGCCCGCGGGTGCGCATGCGTCGTCGTGGGGGCGGTGCCCCGACACCAGCGGCGACTTCCGCGCGACGCCGCCGACGAAGGGCGTCACGAACGACTGCACGGTGACAGTGCCGCCCGCGCTCGACCCGAACTGGGACGACATCGAGATCAACGAGATCTCCTCGCTCAACGACGATGACGAGGGCAACCCCGGGTTCGGTGACGCGATCGAACTGGTCAACACCGGCACCAGCGAGGTGAGCATCGAGGGCTGGTACCAGACCGACAGCGGCGCGGCCACCGGTGCCTCACCGCTGACACTCGCAGACCTCCGAGTGTGGGATGGCGACTCGTTGGAGCCGGCCGGCTCCTGGGTGATCCCGGCGGGCGGCTACGTCGCGTTCTCGTCCAAGAAGGGGCTGTCGGGCGAGGGGGACGCCGTCAAGATCTTCGGTCCGGGTGCGGATGCCGCCGCCCGCACGCTCGTCGACGAGCAGGCGTACGGCGATGGAGCGGCCGGGGTGTCCGACACGTTCGCGTCGAAGGCGCAGTCGTCCGCCGCATGCCCTGACGGATCCGACGACTTCTGGTCGGTGACCGAGAACAGCTTCGGCCGCGACAACAGCGAGTCCTGCCAGTCCAGGTTCCGGCCGCTGGAGACCGCAGTCGTCCTCAACGAGGTCTCGAACGTCGCCGGCAAGGCCGAGCTGCTCAACACCGGCACGGAGCCCGTGGACATCTCGGGCTGGCAGCTTCTGGACTCCGCGAACGCTGTCGTGCACACCGTCCCGGCAGACACCTCGATCGCCGCCGGCGGGTTCTACGTCGCCGCCGACATCACCGGGCTGGACAGCGTGGACTCGCTCACCATCCGGCGGGCAGGCGACGGTGCGACCGTCGTCGGACACACGTGGTTCGAAGACGGCCACGCCTCCTACAGCCGGTGCGAGCTGTTCGGCAGCGTGTCGTACGTCGAGACGCCCAGCGCCACCTGGGGCGCAGCCAACGCCTGCCCGGCGCTGGCCACCGAGACCTGGCCGGGCGCGAGCGCGGTGTCCGTCGTCGACGCCGTCGACGCGTTCACCGACCTCGACGCCAACGACGAGGGCGATGTGTCGGGCGCGGCCTTCGACCCCAGCGACCCCCGCATCCTGTGGCTCGCGATGAACAAGGGCCGCCTCTTCAAGATGCACAAGGTCGGCGACCTCTACGAGGCCTTCCCCGGGTGGGAGGGGGGCATCCCGGTGCGCTTCGCCGACGGCGGTGGCGAACTCGACGCCGAGGGCGTGACCGTCGGCCCGGACGGTGCCGTCTACCTGACGTCGGAGCGCGACAACGCCCGCGCGAAGGACGTCTCGTACAACAAGATCGCGCGCTTCGACGTGGACGCGGTGACGGCAGGGACCACCGAGCTCGTCGCCACGCACGAGTGGGACGTCAACGGATTCGTCCAGACGGGGACGAACCTCGGTCTCGAGGGCATCACGTACGTGCCCGACGCGTTCCTCGTCGAATCGGGGTGGAAGGTGGGCGGGGCGCCGTACACCTCGTCCGCCTACCCCACGCCCGGGCTCTTCGTGACGGCGGTGGAGGGCACGGGAGCGCTGCACTTCTTCTCCCTCGCCGTCGGCGCCGCGCCGGTGGAGGTCAAGGTCGAGGCGTCGGGCTTCCCGTGGTCGATGGACGTCGCGTACGACCCGGATCGCGGAGCCCTGTGGGCGCTGTGCGACGACGGCTGCGGCGGCGCCTACAATCTGCTGACCGTCGTCGACGGCGACTTCCAGGTCGAGCACTCCTATGCGCGACCGGCGGGGATGCCGAACCTCAACAACGAGGGCATGGCCATCGCCCCGGCATCCACCTGTGTCGACGGCTCGCAGGAGGTCGTGTGGACCGACGACGGCGACACCGACGGGCACTCCCTCCGCGCCGGCACGCTGCCGTGCGTGTCGACCGGTGGCCCGGGAGGACCCGGGGAGCCGACGCCCACCCCGACGCCGACCGACCCGGGCACCGCGACCCCTGGTCCCGTCGCGGCGGACGAGCTGACCGACGCCTCCCGCGGGACGGTCGATGCACCTGCGTCGGCCGCCCGGGGCCAGACGATCACGGTGTACGTCGGCACCCGCTACGCCGGGGAGACGGTCTGGGTGTGGCTGCACTCCGCACCGGTCTCGCTCGGGGCTCATGTCGTCACGGCCGCCGGCACGGTGACCGTCACCATCCCGGTGGGCGCCGCGCTCGGGGCGCACAGCCTCGCCGTACTGGATGCCGACGGCAACCTCATCGGCTGGGACGGGATCACCGTGACAGCGGCGCTCGCCGCCACCGGTGCGGACGGCGCGACGCTCTTGACGGCATCCGCGTTCGCTGCACTGCTCATCGCCGCGGGTGCTGTCGCAGTGGCCGGGCGCCGGCGCAGGGCGCGGGGCTGACACGCCGGCGCCCCGCTCCCAAGGGGACGGGGCGCCGGAACCGCGTCAGGAGCGGAGGAAGGCGAGCAGCGCCTCGTTCACCTCGGCGCCGTGCGTCCACAGCAGGCCATGCGGCGCGCCCTCGAGCTCGACGTAGGTGGCGTCCGGCAGCAGCTCGCGGAACCGGCGGGCGGTCACGTCGATCGGCAGGATGTTGTCCGCCGTGCCGTGGAGGATGAGCGCCGGCACGTCGACCGCCGGAATGTCGCGGCGGAAGTCCGTCGGCCAGGTCAGGGGTGCTGCGGCGATGGCGGTGTTGCCGGCCTGGTTGGCGATCTGCACGCTGGCGTCCAGCGCCTCCTGCGAGATGCGCGTGCCGAGGTTGTCGTCGAGGTTGTAGAAGTCCTTGAAGAAACCGGCGATGAACGCGTAGCGATCGTCCAGAGCGGACTGGGCGATGCCGTCGAAGAACTCCTGCGGCCCGGCGCCGCCGGGGTTGTCGTCCGTCTGGAGCAGGAACGGCTCGAGCGACCCGAGGAACGCCACGCGAGCGATCCGGCCGCTGCCGTAGCGAGAGAGGTAGCGCGCGATCTCGCCCGTGCCCATCGAGAATCCCACGAGCACCGCGTCGCGCAGGTCGAGGTCTTCGATCAGCGCGTGCAGGTCGGCCGCGAACGTGTCGTAGTCGTAGCCGGAGCCGGCCTTGCTCGACGCGCCGAAGCCGCGGCGGTCGTAGGCGATGACGCGGTATCCGGCACCCAGCAGCGCCGCCTGCTGCTTGCCCCACGACTCGCCGTTGAGCGGAAAGCCGTGGATCAGCACGACGGGCTGCGCGTCGGCCGGGCCCTGGTCGGTGTAGTAGAGGTCGACGTCCGCCGAGTTCTCGGTTCCGACGGTGATGTATGCCACGATCGCTCCTTCCGGTCCGGGACGCGGATGTCCCGGCCACAGGTTCGACGCTAGGGCGCGGCATCCGTCCCCGCCAGTGCCGTGCCTCGGCGCGTCACACGCCCGCACCGCCCCGCTCGCCTCGCGCGTGTTCAATCCTGTTCACTTGCGCTGAATGTACGCCCCAACGGCGTTCGAGCGTACATTCAGCGCAAGTGAACGCGGGGCCGGGGCGGGAAGGGGGAACGAGCGCCCCGACGGGCGACGGCGGACGCGACCGGGGGGTCAGTCGCGGGCGGCGCCGGCGGAGGGCGTCACCGTGAAGATCGTCGGGGCGGCGAAGCCGGATGCCGCGAAGGCGGCGGTTGCGGCATCCCGCACCGCGTCCACCCGGTCGCGGGCGACGAGCGCGATGGCGGCGCCGCCGAAGCCGCCGCCGGTCATGCGCGCACCCACGGCCCCCGCCGAAAGGGCCGCGTCGACGGCGGTGTCGAGCTCGGGCACCGAGATCTCGAAGTCGTCGCGCATCGACGCGTGCGAGGCGACGAGAAGGTCGCCGATCGCCGTCGGTCCCTGCTCGCGGAGCGTGCGGACGGTGTCGAGGACCCGCTGGTCCTCCGTGACCACGTGCCGCACGCGGCGGAATGTCACGTCGTCGACGAGCTGGGCGAGACGGGGCAGGTCGTCGGGAGTGACATCCCGCAGTGCTGGCACCCCGAGCGCGGCCGCCCCCCGCTCGCACGCCGCCCGGCGCTCGCCGTAGCCGCCGGTCGCGTGCGAGTGCTTCACCCCGGTGTCGATCACCACGAGCTCGAGACCGGCAGCCGCGAAGCCGAGGTCGACGACCTGCGCCTCGAGCGAACGGCAGTCGAGGAAGATGGCGGCGTCGGCGCGGCCCCGCAGCGACGCCATCTGGTCCATGATGCCGGTGGGGGCGCCGACGGCCTCGTTCTCGGCGCGGCGGCCGACCCGTGCCAGTGCGGCGCGGTCGAGGTCTACGCCCCACGTCTCGGCGAGTGCCACCGCGGTCGCGGCCTCGATCGCCGCAGACGACGACAGCCCCGCGCCCACGGGCACGTCGGACGCGAACGCGAGATCGACACCGGCGACCGACCCCGGGTCGATCGCCGCGGCCTCCAGCAGCGCCCAGGCGACGCCGAGCGGATACCGCGCCCACTCCGGGATCTCGTCCCGCCGTGCAGGGAAGAGCGCGTGCAGCTCGGCGAGGCCGGCCTCGACGGGAGCCGCGTCGGACTCGGCGGCTCCGGGGAACCCCGTCGCGACACGGATGCGGTGGTCGGCGCGCGGCGCGAGCGCCACGTGCGTGCGGTGCTGGATGGCGAACGGCAGCACGAATCCGTCGTTGTAGTCAGTGTGCTCCCCGATGAGGTTGACGCGGCCGGGCGCCGACCAGGTGCCGGTCGCCTCGGTGCCGAAGCGTTCCCTGAACAGGGCGCGCGCGGCGCCGGCGGTGCGGGTGTCGGTGGCGGTCACAGGGTCTCCTCGGGGATGGATGCGACGGCCTCGCGCAGCCTCGCGGCGGCCGTCTCGGGCGGGATGTCGCCGATCCAAGCGCCCATGGCGGCCTCGGATCCGGCGAGGAACTTGAGCTTGTCGGCGGCCCGTCGGGGCGACGTCAGCTGCAGGTGCAGCCGCGCGGTGTCGCGGCCGCGGTGCACGGGCGCCTGATGCCACGCCGCGATGTACGGCGTCGGCGTCTCGTACAGCGCGTCCACACCACGCAGCAGCCGCAGGTAGAGCGGGGCGAGCTCGTCGCGCTCGGCGTCGGTCGTCTCGGCGAAGTCGGCGACGTGACGGTGCGGCAGCAAGTGCACCTCGACGGGCCAGCGTGCCGCGAACGGCACGAAGGCCGTCCAGTGCTCGCCCTCGAGGATGACGCGCTCGCCGGCGCGCTCGAAGGCGAGGATCCGCTCGAACAGGTCAGGTCCTTCACGGTCGATCGACGCGAGCAGGCCGGCCGTGCGGGGCGTGATGTACGGGTAGGCGTAGATCTGTCCGTGCGGGTGGGGGAGCGTCACCCCGATCGCCTCGCCACGGTTCTCGAAGGGGAACACCTGCTCCACGCCGGGAAGCTCCGAGAGGGCGGCCGTGCGATCGGCCCAGGCCTCGATGACCGTGCGCGCCCGCGTGGGCGTCAGGGTGCCGAACGATCCGGAGTGCTCGGGGCTGAAGCACACGACCTCGCATCGCCCGACACTGGTGCGGGTGCGGCCCAGCCCGGGAGCGACGAGGTCCTCCAGGTCGCGCGGAGCGTCGGCCCCCGCGGGAGCGTCCCCGTGAGCGGATGCCAGGGCCGGCCCGAACGAGGGGGACTTGTTCTCGAACACCGCGACGTCGTAGCGGGACGGGATCTCCGACGGGTTGGTCGACGTCTGCGGCGCCAGCGGGTCGAGCTCGGCAGGCGGCAGGAACGCGCGGTTCTGGCGGGCGGCGGCGATGGAGACCCAGTCGCCGGTCAGCACATCGCGCCGCATCGTCGCCGTCTCGGGCCGGGGCGCCAGCTCCCGTGCGTCGATGGCGCGGTCGGGGCCGAGGGTGGTGCCGGGGTCGTCGTAGTAGATGAGCTCGCGGCCGTCGGCCAGCCGTGTCGCGCGCTTGACGACGCCGGCGCCGAGGTTCTGAGGTGCGTCGGCGGCGGCATCCGTCCCGAACTCCGGAATGTTCACGTAAACACGGTACGGGATCGGCTATGTTAGCGTCAACACGGACCACCGATGCGGAGTTCGTGCACGCCAGGACGGCGTACAGACGGATGCCGCAGCCGCCGAGCGGTCGGACATCCGGGTGGACGGGGGTGAGCGGTGAACGCCAGGCGGGTGTCGATGGCCGACGTCGCGGCGCGCGCCGGAGTGTCGGGGCAGACCGTCTCACGCGTCGTCAACGCCAGCCCGCGCGTCGATCCCGAGACACGCCGGCGCGTGGAGGCCGCCATGGCCGCGCTCGGCTACCGCCCGCACCGCGCCGCCCGGGCGCTGCGGACGGGTCGCACGCAGACCGTCGGGCTCGTGGTGTCGACGCTCGCGTCGGTGGGCAACTCCCGCATGCTGCAGGCGGTGGCAGACGCCGCCGCAGCCCGCGGCTACGCACTCACGGTCGTCACCCTCGGCGCCGACGGCGAGGCGACCACGGCGTTCGAACGCCTCGCCGAGCAGGGGGTGGACGGCGCGATCGTGCTGAACGAGGCGACCGAGCGTGTGCGTCAGGCGGACCTTCCGGCCGCGGGACTGCGCCTCGTGGTCGTCGACTCCCCGCGCGATGACCGCTTCAGCGTCGTCGAGACCGACCACGCCGGCGGGGCGCGGCTGGCGGTGGAGCACCTTCTGACGTCCGGTCATTCCACGGTCCACCACCTCGCAGGCCCCGCCCGATCCTTCGCCGCCGCGGAGCGGGAGCGCGGGTGGCGCGACGCCTTGGCGGGCGCCGGGGCGCCGGCGCCCGCGGTGGTGCGCGGCGACTGGACGTCGGGCTCGGGGTTCGCCGCGGCATCCGCTCTCATCGACGACGGGGCCACCGCCGTCTTCGCGGCGAACGACCAGATGGCGCTGGGACTGCTGCGTGCACTGGCGGAGGCCGGCCGCGACGTGCCGGGCGAGGTGAGCGTGGTCGGCTTCGACGACCTCGCGGATGCCGCGGACTACCGTCCTCCGCTCACCACGGTGCACCAGGACTTCGATGCGCTGGGCGCCCGTGCCGTGGCCGTGCTCATCGACGGCATCGAGGCCGGCGGCGCGGCGACGTTCGAGACCGTGTCCACCCGCCTCGTCGTGCGGGCGAGCACGTCACCCGTCGCCCGCTGAGCCGAGACGCCGGCGCTGGGCCTTGCAGCCGTGAGCCGGTGCCGCCGCCCGCTGAGCCGGTGCGGCCGCGTGCCGCACCGGCCGCGACAGCGCTGCGGACGAGGCGGCGGGGCGGCGGGACTCAGCCGGCGGCCCGGCGGGCCTCCCAGCCGGAGCGGACCATCTCGTCCACCGTGTAGCGGTTCTTCCAGTCCAGGTCGCGCGCGGCCAGCTCGCCGGTGGCGACGATGCGATCCGGGTCGCCGGCGCGGCGCGGGGCGATCTCGGGCGTGAAGTCGATGCCGGTCACGCGCGCCATCGCGTCCATGATCTCGCGCACGCTGAGCCCGTTCTGGGAGCCGAGGTTGTACGCCGGCTCGATGGGCTCGCCGGCCAGCAGTCGCTGAGCGGCCGCGACGTGCGCGGCGGCGATGTCGGCGACGTGCACGTAGTCGCGCACGTTCGTCCCGTCGGGGGTGTCGTAGTCGTCGCCGTTGATCCTCGGCGTGCGCCCCTCCAGGAGCGCCTCGAACACGAGCGGGAACAGGTTGTGCGGACTGGTGTCGTAGACGGCGGGGTCGCCCGAGCCCACCACGTTGAAGTAGCGCAGTGCGGTGTAGCGGAGCGGGTGGTCCGATGAGGCGGTGGCGACCGCCTGGTCGCGGATCAGCCATTCGCCGATGAGCTTGGACTCGCCGTACGGAGACGCCGGGCGCTTGGGGAGGTCCTCGGTCACGAGTGGGACGTCGGGGGTGCCGTAGACGGCGGCCGACGAGGAGAAGACCAGGTTCGCGACCTCAGCCGCCTGCATCGCCTCCAGCAGTGCGCGTGTTCCCTCGACGTTCTGCGCGTACGTGTGCAGTGGGCGCTGCACGGAGACGCCGGCGTACTTGAACCCGGCCAGGTGGATCACACCGACGACGCCGTGCTCGCGCAGGGTTGCTTCGACGAGCTCGCGGTCGAGGATCGAGCCCTGCACCAGCGGCACGCCGTCGGGCACGAACCCGGCATGGCCGCTGGACAGGTCGTCGATCACGATGGGAGCGAGGCCCGCGCCGGCGAGCGCGCGGACGATGTGGGCGCCGATGTAGCCGGCGCCTCCGGTCACGAGCCAGGTCATGTCACTCCGGGGGTCGAGGGCGTGCGCCGAGCGGCGCGCGTACCATTCTGCCCGCTCCGGCCGGCCTCCTCAGACGCGCGCCGCCCACCGCGCGGCACGCTGCAGCAGGGCGACGAGCTCGGGCGAGTCGTAGGCGCGCTCGTCGTGGCCGAGCGATGACACGACCGCGCGCGTCGGCTCTTCACGCACCCACACGGCGGGATGTCGCACGCCGTCCACCTCGTGCACCGCGAGCACGCGGACGTCATCGTCGACAGCCAGGTCGCTGTAGCGCTCGTCGAAGACGTCGAATCCGGACGACCCGGCGGTGATCGGGTGGCCGGGGTCGACCACGGGCACGCGAACCTCGGCGATCGGCGGGTGCCACGAGCGTCCGGGCTCCCAGGCGCCGCCGATGGCTTCGCGCCACGCGGGGTGGTCGCGCAGCGTGGCGAGGGCCGCGTGCACCGCGAGGATGCCGATCCCGCGGGCGATCGCCGAACGCAGCCCCGCGTCGGCGTCGGCGTCGCGGCGGTGCTCGAGCGGCGTGTCGCCGTCGCGCCACGGGTCGCCGGCGTTCACCACGAGGAGGTCGACGCCGTCGAGGCGGGCCAGCGCGTGGTCGACGTCGTCGTCGACCGTCACCTCCCAGCCGTCGGCGCGCAGCGCCCCGGCGATGCGGCGCGACGTCGCGGGGAACGGATGCCACGGGTCGGCGTAGCGTCCAGTCCCGCTGGCGATCACGGCCCGGGGTGGTGCGGACGGTGCGTGCGCGCGATCCATGGTTACCATGATCCGCAGGATAGCGCTTTCCGCACGGTCAACGCGGCCCGCCCCGCTTCCCCCGACGAGCCGCAGCCCCACCCCGAGGAGAATGAACGCATGGCCCCCACCGTCGTGATCGCCCCCGACTCCTTCAAAGGCACCATCGGGGCGGCGGCGGCGGCGGCAGCGCTCGCCGACGGATGGCGGAAGGCGCGACCCGGCGACGAGGTACGCCTGCGGCCGATGGCCGACGGAGGTGAGGGCACCGTCGACGCCTTCGCCGCCGCGGTGCCCGGTGCGCGCCGCATGCCGATCCGGGTCACCGGCCCCGAAGGGGCGCAGGTGGAGGCATCCTGGCTGCTCCTGCCCGACGGCACGGGCGTCGTGGAGTTGGCCGGCACGAGCGGCATCGAACTCCTGGGCACGCCGCCGCGGCTGCGCCCCCTCGATGCGGACACGCGCGGCTTCGGCGAGGCGATCGCCGCGGCGCTGGACCATGGCGTCTCGCGGCTGGTGCTCGGCATCGGGTCCAGCTCCTCGACGGACGGCGGCACGGGCATGCTCACCGCCCTCGGAGCCCTCTTCGCCGACGACGCCGGCCGGCCCGTCCGTGCCGGCGGCCGCGGACTGGCCGACATCGCCTCGGCCGACCTCTCCGGCCTTGCGACCCTTCCGCCCGGCGGGGCCACGGTGCTCACCGACGTCACCAATCCGCTTCTCGGCAGTCGCGGCGCGGCGGCCGTCTTCGGCCCGCAGAAGGGCGCGACGGCGGCAGACATCGCGGCCCTCGATGCCGGGCTCGCCCGGCTGGCGGCGGTCGTCGGAGCGGATCCGGATGCCGCGGGGGCGGGTGCTGCGGGCGGCACGGGGTTTGCACTGCTGGCGTGGGGTGCGACGCTCGTTCCCGGCTCCGCAGCCGTAGCGGAGCTCGTCGGACTGCCCTCCGCCCTCGCCGATGCCGCCATCGTCGTCACGGGGGAGGGGTCGTTCGACGGGCAGTCGGCCGCCGGCAAAGTCCCCGCTCATGTCTCGGCGCTCGCCACCGCCCTCGGGGTGCCGGTGGCGCTCGTCGCCGGGCGGGTCGCGCCGGATGCCGATGTGTCGACGTTCGCGGCGACCGCCGCGCTCACCGAGCTCGCCGGGTCGGCCGCGGCAGCGATGGCCGATGCCGCGCGCTGGCTGCAAGAGGCGGGCGCGCAGCTGGCGCAGACGGTTCACGACCGCTGAGCATCGCTCGACGACGGCTGAGCACCGCTCACACGCCGTGACGTCAGGGCACGCGCAGCACGCCGTTGCGGCGGTGGGGCAGCGTCGCGAGCGTCTCGTCGCGCAGCACGTCGGGCAGCAGCGCCGGCGGGGCGTCCTGGAACACCACCGGCCGCAGGAAGCGGCGGATCGCCGTGGCGCCCACCGACGTGTGCAGCGACGTGGTGGCGGGCCACGGGCCGCCGTGCTGCTGCGACCAGGTGACCGCGACACCCGTCGGCCACCCGGCGAAGAGCAGCCGGCCGGCCTTGCGGACGAGCACCTCCCGCACCGCCGCGACATCGTCGGACGGCTCGGAGTGCAGCGTCGCGGTGAGCGAGCCGGGCACCGCCTCCAGCGCGGCGTGCAGCTCATCGGGCGAGGAGTAGCGCACGAGCAGCGTGACCGGCCCGAAGCACTCCTCGAGGAGCGTTCCAGGACGGGCGGCGACGGCCGCGGCATCCGTCGACAGCACGATGGGCTGCGCCGACCCGGACTCGGCCGGAAGACCACGGGCCACGACGGCGACCGACGGGTCCGATTCCAGGTGCTCGATCCCCGACGGGAAGGCCGACGTGATGCGGTCGGTGAGCAGGGGACCGCCCGCGGCTCCCGCCGCGAACCGCGCGACGAGGCCTTCGAACCCGGCGCCCTCGGGGACGAAGACAACGCCCGGCTTCGTGCAGAACTGTCCGACGCCCAGGGTGAACGAGCCGACGAGGCCTTGCGCGAGCTCCTCGCCGCGCTCCGCCACGGCGGCTGCGGTGAGCACGACGGGGTTCACCGAGCCGAGCTCGCCGTAGAACGGGATGGGGTCGGGGCGGCCGGCGGCGAGGTCGAACAGCGCGCGGCCGCCGCTGAGCGACCCGGTGAACCCGGCGGCCTGGATGACCGGATGCTGCACCAGCGCGTTGCCCGCTTCACGGCCTTCGATGAGCGCGAGGGATCCCTGCGGCGCACCGGCCGCGGTCAGCGCAGCGGACACGATCGCGGCCGTCCGCTCCGACAGCCGCGGGTGCCCCGAGTGCGCCTTCACGATGACCGGGTTCCCGGCCGCGAGCGCCGAAGCCGTGTCGCCGCCTGCCACCGAGAACGCGAAGGGGAAGTTCGAGGCCGAGAACACCGCGACGGGTCCGACCCCCACCAGCATGCGCCGCAGGTCGGGGCGGGGTGGCGTCGCCGTCGGATCCGCATCGTCGACGGTGAGCTCGAGGTACGAACCCTCTTCGACGACCGTCGCGAACAGGCGCAGCTGCCCCGTCGTGCGGGCGACCTCGCCCCGGAGGCGGGCCTGGCCCAGGCGGGTCTCCTCATCGGCGGTCGTGACGAGCTCCTCGGCGTGCGCGTCCAGAGCGTCGGCGGCGGCGCGCAGCCACGCGGCGCGGGTCGCGGCGTCCGAGGCTCGCCAGATGGGGGCGGCTGCCGCCGCAGCCGTCGCGAGAGCGTCGAGTTCTCCAACAGTCGTGGTCATGGGATCTCCGGGGACTTCGGGGGCGTTTCGGCTCGCTTCGTTCGCTCGACGACCGGGGTGAAGCGGATGCCGAGGCCGGCGTGGGGCGTTTCGGTCAGGGTTCCGTCGGCGATGCGCACGGGCGATGGGCCGTCGAGGGCGCCGAGCGGGCCGAAGCCGGCATCCTCGACATCCTCGACCATAGGCGCGGGAACGCCCGGCACGGGCCGCAGGCACAGAGCGAGCTGGCCCGAGAGCTCCGGCAGCAGGTGGGGGTGGAGCGAGGCGCCGTACTCGGCGGCGATCGCCGCGATGCCGAGGAACGGGGTGATGCCGCCGACCCGCACGACGTTGGGCTGCACGATCTGCGCCGCACCCGTGCGGAGGTAGTCGTCGAAGCGGTACACGTTGTGGAGGTTCTCGCCGACGGCGATGGGAATGCCGCTGGAGCCGGCGAGCCGCCCCGCCAGCTCGAGGTGGCCGTACAGATCATCGGCGCGCAGGGGCTCTTCGATCCAGGCCGGCGACACCTCGGCGAGCACATCGAGTGCGCGCGTGGCGCGGTCGAGGTCCCACCGCTGGTTGGCGTCGATCATGAGCGCGCGGTCGGGGCCGAGCACTTCGCGCACCGCCCGCAGGCGGTCGAGGTCCTCGGCGACGTCGGGCTTGCCGACCTTGACCTTGACGGCGTCGAAACCGGCGTCCACCCACCGGTGCACCTGTGCCACCAGCTCATCGAGCGGATAGTGCAGGTTGACGCCGGAGCCGTACGCGGTGACGCTGTCGCGCTGCGCCCCGAGGAATCCGGTGAGCGACGTGCCGGCGGCCCGTGCTGCGGCATCCCACAGCGCGAGGTTCAGGCCCGCCATCGCGATCGTGGTGAGGCCCCCGCCCCCGGCCTCGTGGAGGTGCTGCCAGAGCGGGAGCCACTCCGAGCCGGGGTCGGCGGACCGCCCGATCGCGAACCGCGCGATGTCGTGCGTCAGCAGCGCGTGCACGGCTTCGGCGCCGATCTGCGGGGTCCACGAGAAGCCCCAGCCCTCGGCGCCGTCCGAGCGGATGACGTGGGTCGCGACGACACCGACCGACGTCACGTCCGCTCCCCACGGGCGCGTCAGCGGCACGCGGAGGAGCCGGGCGTCGAAGGCGGTGATCGTCGCGTCGACACCCGGCTCGGCGTCTGCGGTCGGCTGTGCTCGCGTCATAGCAGTGCTCGCCCGGCCTCGAGGATCTCGGCCAGGCGCGTCTCCTGCGCGCGCGTCGGGTCGACCAGCGGCGCACGCACGGAGCCGACCGGCAGCCCGCCCAGCCTGAGCCCCGTCTTGATGAGCGACACGCCGAAGCCGGGCGTCTGGTCGCGCAGCTGCACCAGCGGCGAGTAGAACCCGTCGAGCAGCTGGGTGCGGCGCGCCTCGTCACCGCTGACGTACGCGCGGTAGTACGCGTCGGCGACCTCGGGGATCATCGCGAACGCCGCCGAGGAGTACAGCGGGATGCCGATGCCGCGGTACGCGCCCTGCGTGAGCTCCGCGGTGAGCAGGCCGTTGAAGAAGGCGAAGTCGTCGCGTCCTTCGGCCGCCACCGCACGCACGATCTGCTGCGCCAGCCCGACATCGCCGACGCCGTCCTTGAAGCCGACGACCTTCGGGTTCTGCGCCAGGCGCCGCACGGACTCCACGGAGTACTGGGCGTTGGCGCGGTGATAGATCACGACGGGCAGATCGGATGCCGCCGCCACTGCTTCGACGTAGGCCACGAGGCCCGCCTGCGGACCGCCCACCAGGTACGGCGGCAGCACGAGCAGCGCATCGGCGCCGGCGTCGGCGGCGGCACGAGCGAGCGCGGTCGCGTGGCCGAGGGGCCCACCGGTGCCCGCGACCACCGGCACGCGGCCCGCCACGGTCTCGGTGGCGATCTGCACGACGCGGACGGCCTCGTCGGTGGACAGCGCGTGGAACTCTCCCGTCCCACACGCGGGGAACACGCCGCCGGGAGCGTGCGCCAGGGTGGTGCCCACGTGCTGTCGCAGGAGGTCCTCGTCGACGCGGTCGGCGGCGTCGAACGGGGTGACGGGAAAGAAGAGGATGCCGTCGAAGTTCACGCCAGCACGTCCTTTCGGGCGGGATCGGGGAAGGAGGAGGTCTCGGGTGCGGCCTCGCCGAGCTCACCGCGCCAGGTATGCACGGGCCGCCAGCCGAGCACCCTGCGGGCCTTGGCGTTCGAGAACGCCGGCGCGCTGCCGGTGAGGCCTGCGGCCAGTCCCTCGGTTCCCGGCACGAAGCGCGGCAGCAGCTCGGCAAGCGGCCGGCGGGCGAGCGCGTCGTCGGCGCCGACGAAGAACACCTCCGCGTTGGGGATCTCGGGCAGGGCCAGCAGCAGGGTGTCGATGAAGGTGGCCACGTCCCGCGCGTCGACGTAGTTGAACAGGGCCGGCGCCGACAGCGCCGGATCGTCCAGGCGCTCCCGGACGGTGTGGCCCTGCTGGGTGAGAGCGCCGCGCCACTCCTCAGGGGCGATGACGTAGCACGGGCGGAACGCGGCGAATCGCGTGCTGTCGCCCGTCTGCCGTGCGAGCATCGCGATCGTCTGCTCGGCGAGGAGCTTCGACAGGGCGTAGGCGTTCCACGGCTTCGCCGGCGTGGTCTCATCCAGCGGCAACCGCTCGGGGAGCCAGCCGGTCGGCGCGCCGTAGCCGAGGACGGTCGGGCTCGATGCGGTGACGATCCTCGGTATGCCGGCCGCGACGCCCGCCGACAGCACGCCGAGCGCCATGGCGGCATTCGTGCGGAGGATCACCTCCTCGGGCGCGCTGAACGGCACGGCGATCGCGGCCAGATGGATGAGCGCGTCGGCGCGAGCGTCGGAGATCGCGCGGGTGGCGGCATCCGTGTCGGTCAGGTCCACCGCGATCTGCTCCACGCCCTGCAGCTCGCCGGCGTCCGAGACGGCGCGGTCGAGCGAGACCAGTTCATGGCCGGCGTCGGCGAGTCCGGCGACGAGACTGCGGCCCAGGCGCCCGGCGCCGCCCGTGACGACGATGCGGCTCATGATCCGATGCGCGGCGCCGCTGCGCCGTCGGCCGCGAGGAAGCGGATGCCGAGATCGGCGACCTGCACGGGCAGGCCCGTCTCCAGCGATCGGTTGCCCGCGATGCCGACCGCGATGGACCGGACGCCGTCGCGCCAGTCGGCCGGGCGGGACAGCGGGTCCTCGCCGGGTCCTTCGAAGACGTCGGCCAGCAGCAGGGCGTCGCCACCGCCGTGGCCGTCACCGGTGCTCGTGATCGGCACCTCGTATGCCGCCTCCCAGTGCCGCTGCACGAGGAGGCGCTCGCCTTCGGGTCGCAGCGATCCCGAGGGTCCGGCGTCGACGGCGGACGGGTCGATCACGGGGTGGAGGCCCTCGTCTGCCAGCACCGCGCCGCGCTCGACGACCTCGAGCTCGGCGCGGCCGTGAGTGCCGTTGACCGCGACGCGGTAGCCCTCCCACGGAGAGTGGGCGTTGAGTGAGTAGCTGAGCGTCGCGCCGGAGGCGTAGTCGACGACGAGGGCGAGATTGTCTTCGATCGTGATGCCGTCGCCGAACACGTCGCGGTCCCGCAGGTACCCGTCGTGCTGCTCGGCATCCAGGTACAGCGCCTTCAGGCGGGCGTCGTCGCGGAGGTCGAGCTCGAAGGCGTCGCCGCCGTCGTGCGTGCCGCGGGCGGGACGGTCGTGGATGCCGCGGGCCGCGGCGTTCGCGGCGCCGTAGAACCGCAGCCCGCCCGAGGCGAACACACGGCGCGGGGCGGAGCGGATCCACCAGTTGACGAGGTCGAAGTGGTGGCTCGCCTTGTGCACGAGGAGCCCGCCCGAGTGCTCCTTCTCGCGGTGCCAGCGCCGGAAGTAGTCGGCCCCGTGCTTGGTGTCGAGCACCCAGGAGAAGTCGACCGAGGTCACCTCGCCGATCGTGCCGTCCTGGATCACCTGGCGGAGCGCGGAGTTGCGGGGCGAGTACCGGTAGTTGAACGTGATGACGACCTCGCGGCCGGTGCGGTCGATCGCGTCCTCGATGGCCGCGGCGCTCGGCCCATCGATCGTGAGCGGCTTCTCGACGACCACGTCGGCTCCGGCATCCAGGGACCGCACGATCAAGGGCGCGTGCAGGTCGTCGCGGGCGCAGATCACCACGCGGTCGACGCGCTCGTCGCGGATCATCGTCTCGAGGTCGTCGGGGCCGTAGACGGTCGGCGCCGCATGGCCTGACGCGACGACGCGGTCGACGTGGTACCGGGCGCGCACGGGGTTCGGCTCGCAGACGGCCACGAGCTCGGCCTCGTCGGAATAGCGACCGGTGATCGCCTCGACGTACATCTGGGCGCGGTGTCCCGCGCCGACGAGGGCATACCGACGACGACTCATCTCACTCCTTCAGGAAACGTTTTCTCACGCTATCACGCCGATGCGCCGCCTTGCCCGGGAACGTCGTCTCGTCAACCCGTGTGCGCCATCGGGCCCGCGCGGGAGACTGGGCCCATGGCGATGCGTGGAGTGGTCGAGCAGCCTTCGGGACTGCAGTACGCCGAGGACCTCATCTCGGAGGCGGAGGAAGCCGCGCTGCTCGAGCGACTCGCCCAGCTGGAGGTGACGCCACTGGTGATGCACGGCGTTCCCTCGCGGCGGCGCACCGCGCACTTCGGCGTGGGTTACGACTTCGACACGCGCTCCACCTCCGAGGTCGCGCCGATCCCCGAGTACCTCCTGGCGCTGCGGGCGGCCGCGGCCCGGTTCAGCGACGTCGATCCCCGGAGCTTCGTCGAGGCGCTCGTGTCGTTCTACCCGCCGGGGGCGACGATCAGCTGGCACAAGGATGTGCGGGCGTTCGGCGGAGTGGTGGTCGGCGTCTCACTCGGCTCGCCCTGTGTGATGCGGTTTCAGCGGACGGCCGCCGGTGGCGAGCGCCGCGTCTTCGAGCAGCCGCTGGCCCCTCGTTCGGCCTACGCGCTCACGGGTGCGGCTCGGTGGACGTGGCAGCACTCGATTCCCGCCGTGCGCGCGGACCGGTGGTCGGTGACCTTCCGTCAACTCGGTCGCACCACCGCCGAGTCACCTCGGTAGACCCCTCGCGCGCCCCTCGCGAGCGCCACGTGGGGCCCAGCCGTGCGGACCTAGTCTCCGTCGACGCCTGCCGCGTCGGCGCCTGCCTCCACCGCCGACGGCTCGCGATCCTCCACGAGGAAGGCGGATGACGTGCCGGCGGCGTCGCCCGCGCGCAGACCGGCGCCCTGGAGCGCCCGCTCGATGGCCAGGTCCGCCTCGGAACCGGGTCGGATGTCTCGATCGTCGTTCGACATGATGCCTCCTTGCCCCAGGCTAGCGAGCATCTGCGCGAGGCGTTCGTCGGGGTCGCAGGCGTCCCTTCCGGCGGGTGAGCGTCGCGCGGATAATGAGCGCATGCAGGGACCGCGCCGGTCCGCCGGCTCGGCGGGCGAGCTCGCGGAGCCCGAGCAGCTCGCGGAGGCGGACGAGCTCGCGCTCCTGCGCCGCCGCGCCTACGGACCGGATGCCGACATCGGGGGCGACGAGGCTGCCCAGGCCCGTCTCGCCGAGCTCGAGGACATCCATCGCCGCCGGCTCGACCGCGCGGCGCCCCCGGCGGCCGACTCCGCCGATCCACCCAGGCCCGCTCCTGCCGCGCTCGACATGCCCGTGAGCGGCCGGCCTCCCACCGTCGCCGCCCCCGCGCGCCTCGACCGCGCGGACGACCGGCGGCGACGCCGCCCGCGATGGACGCTGCGGGCCGGCGCGGTGGCGGCGCTTGCGCTCGTGGCGGCGCAGGCCGCGTCGCTCGCCGGGTCGCCCGTGGAGCCGGTCCCGACGGCCGCGGCCGCCGGCACCGCGGCCGACGTCGTGCTGCTGCGCGTTCCCGGTGGCGGCGAGCCCGCCGATCCGCACGCCACTTTGGACCGGCTCGGGCTGGCCGCCGACCAGCTGCGCCGGTACGAGAGCCTCGACGGGCTCGCGGTGTGGGGCGGACGGTCCCGTTTCGGCACGATGTGTCTCCTCGTCGCCGACCCGGCCAAGGGGATCGGTGAAGGGACCGGGGCCGAAGGCTGTGCGCCCTACGGCGCGATGGCACCGGCCGAGCTGCTGGTCTCGGACTCATCGTCCGGCGGCCTGATCCGCCTGGTCCTGCAGAGCGACCACGTCGATGTGTACGTGTACGGGCCGCCGCAGCGCGCGCCCCTGAGCCCCTGAGCCCGCCCTGAATCCGCGACCGAGCGCGTCGACCTCGGCGGCGAGAGCAGCGCCGGTTCGCGGTCAGGCTGCAGGACCCGTGGTGCCTCGCACCGTCAGCTCCGGCAGCAGGGTGAGCGGGTGCGCCGGCTCCGCGCCGTCGAGCAGCTCCCGCATGCGCGACCAGGCCTGGGCGCCCAGCTCGGCGGCCGGCACCGCGGCGGTGGTGAGCGGCGGCGTCGTATAGCGGGCGAACGGGATGTCGTCGAACCCGACGATCGACAGATCGTCGGGCACTCGGCGTCCCGCGGCCTGCACAGCGCTCAGCAGCCCCATGGCCACGAGGTCGTTGAAGGCGAGGGCGGCCGTGGCGCCCGAGGCGAGGACGACCTCGCCCGCCGCCGCTCCGGCCTCGAAGTCCACGCCGCAGGGGATCTCGGTGACCTCGGTGCCGGGATGCGCGGCGACGAAGGCGGCGATCGCGTCCAGGCGCGCCGCGTTGGCCACGCTGCGGGCCGTGCCCGCGAGGAAGACGATGCGCCGGTGTCCGAGCTCGTGGAGATGGGCCAGCTCGGCGGCGAGGGCGCTTCCATAGTCCGCACCCACCGACGGCACGTCGCCG
Source organism: Microbacterium timonense (assembly GCF_900292075.1). Lineage (GTDB taxonomy): Bacteria > Actinomycetota > Actinomycetes > Actinomycetales > Microbacteriaceae > Microbacterium > Microbacterium timonense. The sequence continues at coordinate 546,062 of NZ_OLMV01000002.1, read as the reverse complement.
GAGGTGCGGTTGATGAGCACGACGGGACGCAGGCCGCCGACCACCTCGTCGAGCTCGTCCTGCGGCAGTCGCGGCGAGCAGAGGATGACGCCGTCCGTCCTGCGCCGCGTGGCTCCGGCGAGCACCCGCTCCTCCTCGATCGACTCAGCGGAGTCGGCGACCAGCACGTGGTAATCGTCCGCCGCGGCGGCGCGGCTGAGTCCCCGCAGGATCGCCTGGAAGGTCGGGTTGCCGAGGTCGGGCACGATGACAGCGACGGTCTGCGTGCGCCCCAGCACCAGGCTGCGGGCGACGGGGCTGGCGGTGTAGTCGAGGGCAGCTGCGGCATCCTTCACGCGCTCGACCAGCACCGGGTCCACCGTGGGGTTGCCGTTCAGTGCGCGCGACACGGTCGACAGCGACACCCCCGCGCGGGCGGCGACATCGGCGATCGTGATGCGCGGTGTTCCGTCGGCTCGGGGCTGTCGAGGCATCCGTGACTCCTTGGGTCGCTCGGCGGCCTCAGCCTATCCGGACGGGTGCGACGCGCGACCGGGCTGCGCCCGCGGCGTCAGTCGCGGGGCGGCGTGCTCCCGCGGACGATGACCTCCAGCGGGAGAGGCGGCTCGTCGGCATCCCAGTCCGGGTCCGTCGCCGCGTGGAGCGCACGGTATCCGAGATCTTCGAGCGGCACGCGCACGGTGGTCAGGCCAGGCCGGATGTCGCGGCCGGTGGCGATGTCGTCGAAGCCGGCGACGGCGATGTCGGCCCCCACCTGTCGTCCCGCGTCACGTACCGCCGACATGACGCCGATCGCGACCACGTCGCTGATCCCGAAGATGAGGGTGCCCGCGGGGACGTCTTCCCGCAGCAGCTGCGAGCCGGCGGCGTAACCCTCGTCGCGGGTGAAGCCGGCGCGGCGCACGTCGCGGATCGCGCCGCCGGCGCCGGTGAAGCCCTCGGTGAAGCCCGCCAGCCGGTCGTCGGAGGTGCGGATGCCCTCGGATGCCGCGACCACGATCGCCTCGCGGTAGCCCACGCGAGCGAGCTCGGCGCCCAGAGCCCTTGCGCCACCCTGATTGTCGACCGCGACCGATCGCGCCGCGCCGCCCCCCGGCCCCACCACGACCACGCGCCCGCCCATGTTCGAGAAGGCGTCGAGCTCGTCCTCCAGTCCGACGGCGTCGGGCCCTTCCACGCGGGATGCCGCGAGGATGAGTCCACGGGGACGCTGACCGCGCAGCGCGCGCACGAGTTTGACCTCACGCTGTGGATCGCGCTCGGTGATCGCGATCGTGACCACGAGGCCGGCCTCGTCGGCGCCGCGGGCCACTCCCGCCGCCAGCTGGCCGAAGTACGGGTCGGCGATGTCGGCGACCAGCAGCGCCACGATCGCGGAGGTGCCGCGCGCCGTCGCCTGGGCGGACAGGTTCGCGGTGTACCCGAGCTTCTCGGCGGCAGCCTCGACGCGCTCGCGGTAGCTGTCGGCCACCTTGCGAGTCGAGCCGTTGAGCACTCGCGACGCGGTCGCCAGCGAGACGCCCGCTTCCCGCGCCACGTCGTGCAGGGTGGCGGCGCCTCGCCCGGGGCCGATGATCTCGCTCACAGGCCAGAGTCTAGGCCCTGACCCGGCCTCGACCACGGACGCGGGAAACGGTTTTCCCGCGCGATTCACCGGTCCAGCGCGTCCCGCAGATACGCGCGCGCCTGGTCCTGCATGACGCCCGTCATCTCGTGTGCGGCGTCTGCCACGCGCCGGTGTAGCGCGCGCCGAGCAGCGCACGTAGCCGGGGCGTCGGCATCCGCCATCCCCGCTCGCGGCCGTGAGCCGTGCCAGTCGCGGCGTCGGAGCGGACAGGTCGAAGAGTCCGGCATCAACGCGCGACGCGGGCGCGCAGGTGCGGAGAGACGGATGCCGCGAAGCCGGCCTCCGTGCGCCGCACGGCCTCAGCCGGATCGGCGGCCCACACGTCTTCGTTGAAGATCTCGACCTCGATGTCGCGGTCGTAACCGGTGGCCTCCACCGCCGCCGTGAGCGAGGCGAAGTCGATGACGCCGTCGCCCGGGTAGTGCCGGCTCAGCAGCACATCCGCCGGCAGCGGCGTCTTCCAGTCGCACACCTGGTACGTCGCGATGCGGCCCTCACGGCCGGCCCGCTCGATCGACGGGAGCACGTCCGGGTCCCACCAGATGTGGAACGTGTCCACCGTGGCGCCGACAACCGCGGGGTCGAAGTCGGCGGCGATGTCGAGCGCCTGACCGAGCGTCGAGACGACGCACCGGTCCGAGGCGTACATCGGATGCAGCGGCTCGATGGCGAGCGTCACGCCCGCGGCCGCGGCATCCGCTGCCAGCTCCCCGATCGCATCGCGCACGCGCTCACGCGCGCCCTTCAGGTCGCGGGAGCCCTCCGGCAGCCCGCCCGCGACGAGCACGAGGATCGCGGTCGACCCCTCGGCGCCCGCCGCGGCGAGGGTGGCTGCCTCTTCGATCGCGAGACGGTTGTCGTCGATGGATGCCCGCCGCGCCGGTCCCTCGGGCATCGTGAAGAAACCGGACCGGCAGTGCGTCGTGAAGCGCAGCCCCGAGTCGGCGAGCATCGACGCCGCGGTGGCGAGACCGACCTCCTGCACGGGTTCGCGCCACAGGCCGATGGCCTGCACGCCCGCCGCGGCGGTCACGCGAAGCGCGGTCGCGAGGTCGGCGTGCTTGATGGTCGCCTGGTTGATCGACAGGCGCGGGTCGACGGCGCTCACAGGCATTCCTTCCGAGGCATGTCCCGATTTCGCTCGCTCCTGGGGGTGCCGATCGACCGAATTCGGGACATGAGGGCGAACGATGGGGACACGGATGCCTCGACACCGGGCGCGAACGGGGAGCTCTGGATCGCCGTGATCACGCGATCGCCCCCGGGACGTCGACCCCGTTGTGGCGGAGCATCCCGTGCCAGCGGGCGGCCGCCAACTCGGGCTGCTCGAGGGCGCGCGAGGAGTTCGCCAGCTCGATGATCCGCGACAGGTGGGGAAGACTGCGCGCCGAGTGCAGGCCGCCCACCATCTGGAACGCCGGCTGGTGGCCGTTGAGCCACGCCAGGAACGCGACGCCGGTCTTGTAATAGAAGGTGGGTGCGGCGAAGATCTGACGGCTGAGCTGCTCGGTCGGGCCGAGGATCTCGAGGTACCGGGACGGGTCACCGGCGTCCAGAGCCTGGATGGCCGCGGACGCGACGGGCGTGATCGCGGCGAACGCGCCCAGCAGCGCATCGGAATGCTGACGCGTGCTGTCGGGATTGCGCTGCGGCTGGGTGGCTTCGGGCACATCCTGCCCGCCGATGAGTCCGACGTAATTGAAGTCGTCGCCGGTGAACATCCGCACGCCCTCGGGCAGGCGTTCGCGCACCGATACCTCGGATGCGGCGTCGAGCAGGCTCATCTTGACGCCCGCGACCTTGTCGGCGTTCTCGTCGATGATCTCGACAAGCACGTCGGATGCCGCGCGCCAGTCGTCGCTGCCGAAATACCCCTCGAGCACCGGATCGAAGGCCGTGCCCAGCCAGTGCAGCACGACGGGCGTCGTCGCGGCGGCGAGTACCTCCTGGTACACCCGGCGGTAGTCCTGGGCCGACGCGGCGGCTCGCGCGAGGTGGCGCGACGCCATGAGCACGGGACCGGCACCCTGATCCTCGGTGAAATGCAGCTGCTCCTTGTAGGCGTCGATGACCTCGTCGAGCGAGATGCGGTCGGCGTCGATGTGGTCGGTGTTGACCCCGACCACGACCGAGCCGCCCTCTTCGCGTGCGACCTGAGCCGATCGGGCGATGAGATCGCGGGTCGCTGCGGCGTCGAGGCCCATGTTGCGCTGGGCGGTGTCCATGGCGTCGGCGACGCCGAGGCCCCACGAGTACACGGCGCGACGGAAGTCAAGCGTCGCGTCCCAGTCGATCTCGGCAGGCTGACCGGGGGTGTTGTCGGCCCAGGTCTTCGGCACCACGTGTGCAGCGGCGTACGCGACGCGGCTGCGGAGCGGGCCATGTGGCGGGGAATACCCGGGGACGTCGTTCAGCTCGACAGCCGAGAGAACACCGGCGTCGGAGAGGAGCGTGAGCTGCGGCATCCGGATCAGCCCAGCGTCAGGGTGGGCAGCTCGATCTTGCGACCCTCGCGGCTGGACTGCAGGCCCGCTTCCGCCAGCAGCACGCCGCGGGCGCCCGACAGCAGGTCGAACGCGTAGTCGGTGCCGAGAGCGTAGGAGGTGAGGAACTCCTCCCACTGCTGACGGAAGCCGTTCTGGAAGACGTCGTTGGTCGGCACGTCGGCCCAGTCCGCCCGGTAGTCGTGGTCGTCGGCGAGATCGGGATTCCACACCGGCTTCGGCGTGGCGTTGCGGTGCTGGATCTTCGCGCCGAAGAGGCCGACGACGGCTGAGCCATGCGTGCCGTCGACGTGGAACTCGACGAGCTCGTCCCGGTTCACGCGCACGGTCCACGAGGAGTTGATCTGCGCGACGATGTCGCCCTCGAGCTCGAAGATGCCGTACGCGGCGTCCTCGGCGGTGGCGGTGTAGCGCTCACCCTTCTCATCCCACCTGTCCGTGATGTGCACGGCGGCCTGCGCATAGACCGTCTTCACCTCGCCGAACAGGTTCTCCAGCACATAGTTCCAGTGCGGGAACATGTCCACGATGATGCCGCCGCCGTCCTCGGCGCGGTAGTTCCAGCTCGGGCGCTGCGCGGGCTGCCAGTCGCCCTCGAACACCCAGTAGCCGAACTCGCCGCGCACCGAGAGGATGCGCCCGAAGAAGCCCGAGTCGATGAGGCGCTTGAGCTTCTGCAGGCCGGGAAGGTACAGCTTGTCGTGCACGACGCCGGTCTTGACCCCCGCCTCCTGCGCGAGCTTGGCGAGCTCAAGGGCCTCATCGACCGTCTCGGCCGTGGGCTTCTCGGTGTAGATGGTCTTGCCGGCGGCGATCGCCTTGCGCAGCGCGGAAGCGCGGGCCTTCGTCACGAGGAAGTCGGCGTAGATCTCCCAGCGCGGGTCGGCGAGAGCCGCGTCGAGATCCGTCGTGAAGTCCTCGATGCCGTGCCGGGCGGCAAGCTCCGCGAGCTTGCCCTCCCTGCGGCCGACGAGCAGCGGCTTGACGGTGAGCTTCGTGCCGTCGGGCAGCTCGATGCCCCCCTGGTCGCGGATCGCCAGGATCGAGCGCACGAGGTGTTGACGGTAGCCCATGCGGCCCGAGACCCCGTTCATGATGATGCCGACCTCGCGGACGCCGTCGGTGGCGGGAGGGACGGATGCCGGGGCCGGGGCGAGTGTCGTATCGGTCACGGTTCTGCTTTCTTCTCTGAGACCCAGCGCGCAGGCGGTGGGTAAACGCTTTCCGACAGTGTGTCACGGGCGGGGATGCCGCGCAACCGCACGGCCCCGCGTCGAGGCGGAAGATGGGATCTCGGTGCGCGGCACCAGGACGAAGGCGACGCCCTGAGGGTCGAGTCGCACGCGGTCGACGAGGGCGCGGGTCTCGGCATCCGTCCCCTCGATCGCGATGTCGACGCGCGTGTCTCCGTGGTTGATGAGCGTCACCAGGTCGCCGCGGCGAGCGGCCTCGACGTCGCGCGGCAGGTCGGCGACGACGGGACTCACACCGGATGCCCGCACGACCTGCCCGACCACGGCCTCGAGCCCTTCGGCGACGGGCTGGGTGGCGACGTACCACGCTTCGCCGTCCCCGTGCCGGTGGCGGGTCAGGGCGGCGCCCCCGGCCGTCAGGCCGTCGGTGAACTCCGCGACGACGTCGGCGCTCGTGGCATGGACGCGCTCCGCCACCAGCCGCCCAGGGTAGGCGCCGCTCCCGAGCCGGAAGGTGACGGACCCGCCCGTTTGCGTGGCCCGCGTCGGCAGGGCGCCCACGCCCGTGCCACCGGCGCCGGTGCCGCCGATCGCGCCGAAGTCCTCGAATCGCACGCCGAGCGCGGGGCCGAGCTGCGTCAGGAAGCCGCCGTCGCGGAACTGGTCGTGCTCGTCGACGATGTCGCTGAACGGTCCGGTGAGGAGCGTCCCGCCGCCGGCGACGAAGCGTTCCAGCGCCGCTGCTCCCTCCTCGCGCAGCAGGTACAGCAGGGGTGCGACGACCAGGTCGTATCCGTCGTCGACGCTCTCCGGCGCGACGATGTCCACCATGAGACCGCGCCGGTGCAAGGCCCCGTACCATTCGAGCGAGAGCGCGAGATAGTCGATCCGGGTGGGGTGATCGCGTTCCTCGACGCCCCACCAGCTCTCCCAGTCGAACACGAGCGCGACTCGGGCATCGCGGCCCGGCGGCGGAAGATCCGGCAACGCGGCCAGCCGTGCGCCGAGCGCGGTCACGGCGTCCCACACCCGGGTCTCGGTGCCGGCGTGCGGAAGCATCGCGGAGTGGAACTTCTCGCTGCCCGCCCGCGACTGGCGCCACTGGAAGAACATGATGCCGTCCGCCCCGCGCCCGATCGACTGCGCGGTCTCGGCCATGAGTGCCCCGGGACGTTTGCCGGCGTTCGCGGGGCGCCAGTTGACGGCATCCGTCGCCTGCTCCCAGAGCAGCCACGGCACGCCGGGCTTGAGGGAGCGGACGAGATCGCGCTGGAACGCGGCGTCACGCACCCGGTTCGGATTGGCCGGGTCGGGGTAGCAGTCATCGGCGATGACATCCATGTGCGGCGCCCACCGCCGGTAGTCCGCGGGCTTGAAGGGGCCCATGAAGTTCGTGGTGATCGGCTGCGTCGCCCCGGCGGCCACAAGGATCTCCCGCTCGAGGAGGTAGCACTCCAGGAGCATGTCGGACGTGAAGCGCCGGAAGTCCAGCATCGACGACGGGTTGTGGCTGTACGGGGCCAGGCGGGGCGGGAAGACCTCGTCGAACGCCCCGTACCGCTGCGACCAGAAACTCGTGCCCCACGCATCGTTCAGCGCGTCGACCGTGGTGTACCTGGCGCGCAGCCATACCCGGTAGGCGTCACGGGCCGCGTCGGAGAAGTCCATCGGCAGGTGGCAGCCGAACTCGTTGCCGACGTGCCACATCACCACGGCGGGATGGTGGGCGTATCGCTGCGCGATCCGGCTCACGAGCTCGCCGGCCAGGCGACGGTACGTCGGCGACGAAGGCGCGAAGTGCTGCCGGCTGCCCGGCCAGTACGAGGCGCCGGACTCATCGGCCGGCAGCGTCTCGGGGTAGGTGGCGCTCACCCACGGCGGGGGAGAGGCGGTCGCCGTCGCGAGGTTCACCGCGATGCCGCCGGCGTGCAGTTTGCCGATCACCCTATCCAGCCACTCGAAGTCCCACACGTCCTCGGCGGGCTGGATGCGCGACCACGCGAAGATCCCGAGGCTCACGATGTTGACGCCCGCCTCCTGCATCAGGCGGACGTCCTCGTCCCACACCTCCTCCGGCCACTGGTCGGGGTTGTAGTCGGCGCCGTACAGCACGTCGAGCGGCTCCTGTTCTGGCTTCGGGGTGGGGCGACGGAGAGAGTCAGCGGCGCCGGCGCGCGGGCACGGCCATCACCGCGAACGCGGCGCAGCCGAGACCGGCGATGATGAGCGGGGTCAGCATCCACGTGACGATGACCGTGAGCGCCGCTGCGGCGGCGAGGTACAGCGCGCCGACGGGATCGGCGGCGAGGGCGGACGGGATGCCGCTCACCGCGCGCCGCCAGCCGTGTCCCGGCGTCCACGCGCCCGCGGCCAGGAGCAGGCCGACTGCGACCGTTGCCAGTCCCGCCCAGCCGACGACGGCGATGACGCCGCCGCCGGGAAGGGCGCCGGAGTTCGCGAGGTCGATGTCGAGCAGCAGCAGGAGGGCGAGGATGAGGCACGCCACTCCGACGACCAGGCCCCCGGGCAGCGCCTTGCGCCAGTCCTGCCAGAACGTGCGCACGTGGGACTGCTCGGCGGCCGCGTATCGGCGGAGGTGACGGATGCCGGCGGCCAGGGCGGCCGGCAGTGTCACGACGAGGATCCCGCCCGCCGTGACGAGCAGGCCTGTCAGCAGCACCTCGCCGAAGAGAGCGAACGCGCCCCTCGCGCCGGGGTAGCGAGCGGGATCGCGCTCTTCGAGCGTGGGCCCGCTGCCCGACGCGTCGGCTCGTCGTGCGGCGCGGAGTGTCTTGCGGTCCATGAGGTGCGGCATCCGTTCTCAGTCGTGTGTTCGCCGGAGTCCGGGTCAGCCTTTGAGGCCTTGGGTGGCGACGCCGTCGACGAGGAAGCGTTGGAAGACCAGGAAGAAGAGGAGGACGGGGAGGAGGGCGAGGAGGCTGGCGGTGATGGTGGCGCCGTAGTCGGCGCCGCCGGAGGAGGCGTCGTTGTAGAGGCGGAGGGCGATGGGGAGGGGGTAGTTGTCGGGGCTGGTGAGGTAGAGGAGGGGGCCGAGGAAGTCGTTCCAGGCCCAGATGAACGCGAAGATCGCGCAGGTGATGAGGGCGGGTTTGATGAGGGGAAGCATGATCGACCAGAAGATGCGGACGTGTCCGGCGCCGTCGATGCGGGCCGCTTCGTCCATGTCGCGGGGCATCTGGCGGATGAACTGGACGAGCAGGAAGACGAAGAACGCTTCGGTGGCGAGGAATTTGGGGAGGATGAGGGGGATGAACGTGTCGACCCAGCCGAGGGTGTTGAACAGGATGTACTGGGGGATGATCACGACGTGGAACGGCAGCAGGAGGGTGCCGATCATCGCGGCGAACAGGATGCTGAGGCCTGTGAACTGGATGCGGGCGAAGGCGTAGGCGGCCAGGGATGAGGAGATCAGGACGCCGAGCACGGAGGATGCGGCGATGAGGAAGCTGTTGAGGAAGAACCGCCACATCGGCACTCCGGCGATGCCGTCCATCACCTTGGTGTAGTTGTCGAGGGTGGGGTTGTTGGGGATGAGGCCGGGGTTGGAGCCGAACTCGCTGTTGGGTTTGAAGGTGGACAGGAACAGCCATACCAGCGGGTAGAGCACGATCGCGGTGAACGCGATGAGCACGATCAGCCAGATCACCGTCTGCCATGTTCTGCGGGTGATCTTGCGACGCGCAGGGGCGGGCGCCGGGTCGAGTTGGTGTTCGAGGGTGGCGATGGTGGGTTCGCCGAAGCTGGTGGTGCTCATCGGTTGTCTCCGGCGTAGTGGACCCAGTTCTTCTGGGTGCGGAAGAGGATGAGGGCGATGATGGCGACGACGATCAGCAGGACCCAGGCGATCGCGGCGGCGTAGCCCATCTGTCCGTCGGCGAAGCCGCGTTTGTAGAGGTAGACGGTGATGAAGTTGGTCATCCCGGCCGGTCCGCCGGTGCCGTTGGAGATGATGTAGGCGGACGCGAAGACCTGGAACGCGCCGATGAGGCCCAGCAGCAGGTTGAAGAAGATGACGGGGGACAGCATCGGCAGGGTGACGGCGGTGAATCGGTGCCAGGGGCCGGCGCCGTCCATTTCGGCGGCTTCGTAGAGTTCTTTGGGGATCTGTTTCAGGCCGGCCAGGAAGATGACCATGGTGGCCCCGAACTGCCAGATCGCCAGCAGGATCATCATCGGCAGCACCAGGGCGGGGTTGCCGACCCACCCGCCCAGGTCGATCCCGAACAGGGACAGGCCCGAATCGACGGGGCCGTCGGAGGCGAACATCGCCCGCCACACGATCGCGACCGATACGGATCCGCCGATCAGCGAGGGGGCGTAGAACGCGGAGCGGAAGAACCCGGCCGCCCGGTCCCGGTAGTTCAGCAGCATCGCCACCCCCAGCGCGGCGGCCAGGGTGATCGGGGTGCCCACGATCACGTAGATCAGGGTGATCTGCGCGGACTGCACGAACGCGGGGTCGTTGGTGAACATCCGCACGTAGTTGTCCAGCCCGATCCATTTCGGCGGGCTGAAGATGTTGTAGCTCGTGAACGACAGGTACAGCGAGTACACCATCGGCAACAACGTCAACCCGAAGAACCCCAGCAACCACGGCACCAGGAACCCATACCCCGCCAACGACTCCCGCACCACACGACCACGGGCACCCGGACGTGACAGCGGACCCTCGGGGCGTCCTCTCCGGAACAACGACCGGCGGGAGGACTCCTGGCCGGTGACGATCACGCGGGTGGCTGTAGTACTCACGGGAACACTTTCGGATCGCGAACGGTCTCGGGTACCGGGTCCGGGCGCTCACGCCCCGGACCCGGCAGGGCCGTCACTGGTTCAGGACGACATCCATCTCGGAGAAGAACTGGTCGACAGCCTCGTCCACGGTGATCGTGCCGAAGCCCAGCTCCTTGCCGATCTCGAGGAACTTCTGCTCCAGGGTGCCGTAGCCGTTGATCGGCACGGGAGGAGCGTCGCCGAGGCGGTCGGCGATGGACGCCTCGTAGTCCTTGATCTGCTGGCTGATGGGATCGAGGTTCGCGGCCTCCAGCGCCGTCTCCGAGGCGGGCAGGCCGCGGTTCGTGCCGAAGATCTCACCGGACTCCGGGCTGTTGATGAGGAAGTTGACGAGCGTGGCCGCAGCCGCGGGATGCTTCGTCTTGGCCGAGACCGCCTCGAGCATCGAAGGCTTGAGGTAGAGGTCCTTGGCGCCTTCCTCCGTCACCGGCGGAGCGATGAGGTTCAGCTCGGTGAAACCCTCGCCGAGGTTGGCGAGGTATCCGGCGCCGAAGTTGTCCCAGGTGAGCTCGCTCGCCGTGAGTCCGGCATCGAACCCCGACAGGGGCAGAAGCTCCTCGGCCTTCTGAGCGGGAAGCGTGATTCCGTCGCGGGCGGCGTCTCCCTGCTCCCAGAAGGCCTTCAGGTCGTCCTTCGTGAAGTTGACCTCGCCGTCTTCGGTGAACAGGTCCTCGCCCTTGGCACGCTGCTGCACCTCGAAGTTCTGGATGCGTCCGGTGTAGTCGGTGCCGCCGTAGATGGTGCCTCCGCCGGCGTCGGTGATCTCGCCCATCCAGTCGGTGTACTCCTCCCAGTCACCGCCGGGGAAGTCCTCGACGCCGACCTCCTCGAGGAGCTTCGGGTTGGTGAACAGACCCCACGCGTTCGTGGACGTGGGGATCGCGGTGGTCTTGTCGTCGACGACGCCGATGCTGAGGATGTTCTCGGGCAGCGGGTCGGTCTCGATGATGTTGCCGAGGTACGGGTCGAGGTCCAGCAGCAGCCCGTTCTCGGAGTACTGGCGCAGGTACGAGTAGTCGAACTGCATGACGTCGGGCAGGCCGCCGCCGGCGGCCTCGGTCTGGCGCTTCTCCCAGTACTCGGGGAAGGCCAGGAACGACGTGTTCACGGTGATGTTCGGATACTCCTCGTTGAAGGCCTCGATCACCTGGTTGTACAGGTCGGCGCGCACGTCGTTGCCCCAGAACGACATGTTCAGGGTGACCTTCTCGTCCGGGTCGAAGGTCGGGGCCGCGTCGGGGGTGCTGCCGCTCCCACCGGCGCAGCCGGCGAGCACGAGGGCTGCGCCGGCCGCGACTGCGGCACCGGCGATCGCCCGCTTCTTGCTGAACATCCTTGTCCTCTCTTGAACGTCTGCGTCCAGATCTCCGCGCGAGACGTCCGTCGTCCGGGTGTGCGGTGGCGCGTCCCGTGGTGCAGATCTCGGAGAAGCAGGATCTCGGAAAGCGCTTGCCAGCTACCGTACCCGCTCGAAAAACGTTTCGCAAGAGACGGCGCCCGCGAATTTGAACGATTCATTCCAGGTGCCGGAAGCCCGCCGCCGCCGCCGTCCCGGGCGACAGGTCAACCGGCCTTCCGCAGGACAGATCGCCGCGTCTTCGTCCTGTAGAAGCGCGGTCGACCTGTTGAAGTCAGCGCAGGGGGGCAGGGTGCCGCAGCATGCCTGAGGATGCCGCCCGGAAGCCCGCCGCCCAAGCCCGCCGTCGCCCGCGCGCCCGCCGCCGTCGCCCGCGCCCGGCCGCCGACAGGTCAACCGGCGTTCCGCAGGACGGATCGCCGCGTCTTCGTCCTGTGGAAGCGCGGTTGACCTGTTGAAGTCGCGCGGGGGCGCTGGGTGCCTCAGGATGCCGCCAGCCCGCCGCCGCCCGCCAGCCCGCCGTCGCCCGCGCCCGGCCGCCGACAGGTCAACCGGCGTTCCGCAGGACGGATCGCCGCGTCTTCGTCCTGTGGAAGCGCGGTTGACCTGTTGAAGTCAGCGCGGTTGACCTGTTGAAGTCAGCGCGGGGGGCGCAGGTCGATGACGGTGCTCGCGAAGCTCGTGCGGTGCGTGGGGTGAGCGGCGAGTACGGCCGGCGTGATGACCTGCCCGTCGGCGTCGGCCGATGCGTATATCGCCGCGACGATCTCGAGGGAGCGGGCGGGAGCCTCGGCCGTCGCGGGCAGCGGTGCGCCGGAGCGCAGGGCGTCGAACACATCGCGCAGGAGGGGGAGGTGACCGCTGCCCTCCTCGGGTCCGGTGAGGTCCCAGCCGGCGGCTTCGGCCGGCTCCACGTGCGGTGCGGGCGTGATGCGCCAGTTGTCGTGACCGTGCCCGTACAGGTGGTCCACGGTCACGGTCGCCTTCTCCGTGTCGATGCGGATCGAGCTCGTCTCGCGCGGTGACAGCGTGCTCGACACGACCTGCGCGACCACGCCGCCCTCGAAGACCACGGTGGCGGTGGACACGTCCTCGGTCTGCGTCTCGCGGTCCAGGCGCCACAGGCGCCCTTCGACACGGGTCCACGCGCCGAGCAGGAAGGCGAGCAGGTCGATCTGATGGATCGCGTGGCCGAGCGTGGTGCCGCCGCCCTCGGTCTCCCACCGGCCGCGCCACGGCACGGCGAAGTATGCGGCATCCCGGTACCACAGCGTCTGGCATTGGGCGACGAGCGGCCGTCCGAGTGCCCCGGAGTCCAGGAGCCGTTTGACGTGCGCGGCGGCGGTGCCGGTGCGCTGCTGGAAGACGACGGCCAGTTGCCGATCCGCGGCGGTCGCGGCATCCGTCATCTCCTGCAGCTGGTCCAGTGACGGCGCCGGCGGCTTCTCGACGACGACGTGCGCACCGGCGGCGAACGCGGCGATCACCTGCGCGGGGTGCGCGCCGGGGGGCGTGCACACATGCACGACGTCGGGGTGCTCGGCAGCCAGAAGCGCTGCAAGGTCGTCGTACACCGCCGCACCGCCGAATGCCACCGCGAAGGTCTCGGCCGTCGCGCGGCTGTGGTCGGTGACCGCGACGAGCTGCGCGTGCGGGTAGGCGGCGATCGCGGCCGCGTGGGAGTGGGCGATCGCTCCGGTGCCGACGATGGCGCAGCGCAGGGTGTCGGTCACAGTGGGGTTCCTCGTGGGTCGTCGGCGAACGGATGCCGGGGGCCCGGCATCCGGTTCCAGATTAGGTCGCACGCCCGGTAAGCGCTATCCCACCCTTTCGCCAGGAGCCGGATACCCGGCGCTCGACGGTCATCGCTTGAGGCCGGACTGCGTGGCGTGCAGCTGCGCGTAGCGGCCGGGGGACGCCACGAGCTCGTCGTGACTGCCCTGCTCGACGATGCGGCCGTGCTCGAGGACGACGATGCGATCGGCCCGGCGGATCGTCGAGAGGCGGTGCGCGACCACCAGCGTCGTCCGGCCGGTCATGAGGCGGTCCAGCGCCTGCTTGACCAGCTCCTCCGACTCCGGATCGAGAGCGGATGTCGCCTCGTCCAGCAGCAGGATCCGCGGGTCGCGCACCAGGGCGCGGGCGATCGCGAGGCGCTGACGCTGGCCTCCCGACAGCCTGGCGCCGCGCTCCCCGACCACGGTGTCCCACCCGTCGGGCAGGGCATCGACGAACTCTGCGGCGTTCGCATCGTGCAGCGCCTGCCGCAGGCGAGCCTCGGGCACGTCATCGAGGCCGTACGCGATGTTCTCGCGGATGCTGCCCTCGAACAGCACGGACTCCTGCGGGACCACCGACACGAAGCGGCGGACGGTGCGCAGGTCGAGTCCCTGCATGTCGCGGCCGTCGAGCAGGATGCGCCCGGACGTCGGCCGCACGAATCCGAGCACGAGGTTGAGCATCGTCGACTTGCCCGACCCCGACGAGCCGACGAACGCCACGGTGCTGCCCGCCGTGATGTCGAGCGACACGTCGTGCACGGCATCCGTCTGGGCTCCGTCGTAGCGATGGCTCACGTGCTCGAGCTCGAGGTGTCCGGTGACCTCGCGCACGGCGCTGCGTCCTTCGTTCTGCTCGAGGTCCGGTTCCTGCAGCACCTCCGCGATGGAGCGCATCGACTCCATGCCGCGCGCGCCGACGGGGATCAGCATCAGCAGTTGCGTGAGGCCCTGCGTCAAGAGGGCGAAGTAGGTCGAGAGCAGCACGACCTCGCCGGGGGTGATGGGGAGGATGCCGGTGAGCGCGAAGACCGCCGCCAGCACGAGGCATCCGACGCCCAGAAGCTGCATGGTCACCCACGAGATGGATGCGACGTGCCCATTGAGCATGTCGAGGTGCAGCCCGGCCCGGCGCACGCCGTCGGCGCCCGCCGACACCCGCGACACGGCCGTCTGTTCGAGGCCGTGTGCCCGCGTCACCGGGATGAGCGAAGCCATCTCGCCGACGCGGGCCGCGAAGCCCTCCACCTCGCGCCGGAAGACCTCGTTGCGCGCCCGCGACCTGCGTCCGAGCGCCCACCGCAGTCCCAGGGCGATGGGAACGGCCAGCGCGTAGACGGGCAGGAACTCCGGGACCGCGATGGCCGTCATCGCGACGGCTCCGATCAGCACCATCGTCGACGACAGCAGGGGGTGGGTGACCTGCTGCAGCATGAGCTCGACGTTCTCGACGTCGCGCACGACCTTGGTCTGCACGATCGACGAGCTCACCCGGGTGTGATACCCGATCGACAGGCTCTGCAGGCGCGCCGCCAGCGCGTTGCGCAGTTCGGCGCCGGTGTCGCGTACCACCGTCATGAAGTTGCGCGTGTACACCAGGTGCATGGGGTAGTTCTGTAGCAGCAGCGCGGCGGCGATCGCGAACCAGAACAGCACGCTCGAGACCTCGCCGCCGCCCGCGACGAGGTCGATGACCTCCGCGGTGACGACGGGAAGGAACCACAGCGGGATCTCCTTGATCGCGAAGGCGACGAGCGAGGCGACGAGCCGTGCCGGATGCCGCGCCAGCAGCCGGAGCACCGATCGGGCGGGACGAGGCTGCTGAACGATGCGGATCGTTCCGGTAAGCGTTTTCTGCATTTGCGGGACATGCTACAGACGGATGCCGCAGCCGCGGTACGACGGCTTCTCGGAGGTGCCGGGTCTGCCTGCCGTCAGCTGCCCGCGCCGGCCACGGTCGATTCGCGAATGACCAGCTCCGGCCGGTAGACGACACTCGCGATCTCGGGGTCGGCGGCTCCCCGTCGCGTGAGCAGCATTTCGGCGGCGGTCTTGCCCATCTCGCGCGCGGGCTGGCGCACCGAGGTCAGCGGGACTGCCGAGATGGCGGCGAACTCGATGTCGTCATAGCCGACCACGGCGATATCCTGCGGCACGCGCACACCGCGCGAGACCAGGCCGTGCACGAGCCCGATCGCCAGGTGGTCGTTGGAGACCACCAGGCCATCGGGACGCTGCGAGGGGTCGCGGCGCGCGATCAGCTCCCCGAACGACCTGCCCAGTGCGGAGGTCGTGCGCTCGGTCCAGATCAGCTCGAGCGTCGCCGCGGAATGGGCGGCGACTGCCTGTCGTGCCCCCGCGAGCCGGTCGCGCACCTGGCGCACCCCCTCGCGGGCGCCTACGAACGCGAGCCGTCGGCGCCCGCACGCGAGCAGATGCTCCGTCGCCAGACGTCCGCCGGCGACGTCGTCGAACGAGACGGAGGCGAGCTCGCCGCGGTCGTCCACCGCATCGACAAGGACCACCGGGATGCCGCGGCGCCGCAGTCGCTGCAGCCACGGCTCGAGCGGTCCGAACGGGCTCACCAGCGCGCCCTCGACCTGCACGCGCTCGAACAGCTCGAGGTGATCCCGTTCCTTGGCGATGTCGTCGCCCGAGTTGCCCACCAGCACGCGCAGGCCTGCTGCGGACGCGGCATCCTCCGCTCCGGCGACCATGTCGGCGAAGAACGGGTTCGCGATGTTGATCACGGCCATGCCGAGCAGGCCGCTGCGGCCGGCCCGCAGCTGCTGCGCGGCCTGCAGCGGCACATATCCGAGATGTTCGGCGGCCGAACGAACGCGCTGCACGAGGTGCTCGCTGACCGTACCGGGCCGATTCAGGGCGTTGGAGACCGTGCTGATCGAGACGCCCGCGTGCTGTGCGACGTCGCGGATGCCGACGCGCTTCACGCGTTGCTCGTCTCTGCGGCCGGAGCGCGGTGTCTTCCGGGGTGGGCGCCGGAGCTGCGGACGGGGAGGGGGATGCGCGGCGTGTTCACGGCGCCCACTCCGCCGCGAGCTCCCGTGTCTCGGCGACGGACCACACGCGGTCGCCGAACACGTGCCGGTGCATGAGCGTGAGCTCGTCACCGGGCGCCAGCAGGATGTGCTCGTCGAAGGACGGCGAGGGCGCCAGGATCGGGAACGGCTCGCTGCGGACGAACCACCGGATCGGGGGGATGCCGGATGACCGGCCGGCGAACGCGAGCACGGTGCCCCCGCCGTCGTACTCGTCATGCTCGCCCCAGAACGCGACCCACGGCGCCTCCCGACCCATGACGGCATCCGCGCCTGCCTCGTCGTCGACGCCGCCGGCCAGCACCCGGCCGCCCGTCCAGGCGCGCGGCATCCGGAGCACCAGGCCGGTGTAGCCCGCGTTCGGCCGGCCCTGCGTCGTGGGACTGCCGAGCTCCAGATCGTGTCCGGCGATGTTGCGGAGCCTGGTCGAGAAGTCGAGGATCCAGAGCCCGCGCTCCGTGTCGACCCCGTGGAGCCGGTGAGTGCGCGTCTCGGCGAGCCAGGCGGCGCCGGCGCGCGTGATCCAGGTGAGTCCCTCGGTGAACGAGACGTCCGCGGCGGTGACGGCCGGGGGTGCTGCGAAGCCCTCGTGCCGGATGCGACCGACGTTGTCGAGCTGGCGGTAGCCAGTGCCGGACCGGAAGGTGGGACCGCCCCAGAAGTTCTGGCCGGAGACGTGCGTCCACGTCATCTGCAGCCCCTTGTGCCAGCGATGATCCCACGGGCGGAACGCCGTCAGCGGCGCGCCGTCGAGTGTCCGCAACGGGTGCCAGAACGGCTTGGGTCCCTCGGACGCGGCGCCCCCCGGCGCGAACGCATACCGAGCGATGTCCACACCGCCGGTCGAGATCGTGAGCTCGGAGTCGTCCTTGCGGAGCGCGAGTTCGGCCATGCCGCCAATTGTGACGCAACTCTCCGGAAAACGCTTGCCGCGCACCCGGGTGGCGGCGCATCAGAGCAGCGCGCGGTGATGTCGTCGGCTCCTCGGGACAAGGGCTCCGACGGGCGCGGGGAGGAAATGTACCGCGCCGCGCGCCGGATGGGTAGGGGGATCTGCCGGGAATCTGCTGCACGCTAACGTCGTCGGCATCTCAGAGGGCCCGCACACCCGGCGGCGCCCCGGAGGCAAGGGAGGAAAACATGCTCTGGACAATTCTCGGCCTGATCATCATCGGCCTCATCGCCGGACTCATCGCTCGCGCCCTCATTCCGGGCAAGCAGAGCATGGGGATCCTGATGACGATCGTCCTCGGAATCGTCGGCTCGTTCGTCGGTGGATTCCTCGGCTACCTGCTCTTCGGCGCCGACCCCAACGGCGGCTTCCTGCAGCCCTCGGGCATCATCGGGTCGATCCTCGGCTCGATCATCGTGCTCGGGCTCTACGTGCTCTTCACCCGCCGTCGCGGCGTCGCCCGCTGATTCCGGCGTTCCGGTCATCGGCCGGACAGACGCGAACCCGCACGCTGCGGCGTGCGGGTTCGCTGTCGTCAGACCACCGGTTGCGCGGTTCAGGTGATCCGAGCGGTGTCCGCGGGTCAGGCGTCGCGGGTCAGGCGTCGGGGGTCAGGCGTCGGGGGTCAGGCGTCGGGGGTCAGGCGTCGGCGATGGCCTGCGCGACCACCTCGCGCGCTTCGGCCTGCACCTGTGCCAGGTGCTCGGGGCCGCGCAGCGACTCGGCGTAGAGCTTGTACACGTCCTCGGTGCCCGACGGGCGCGCGGCGAACCACGCGTGTTCGGTCTGGACCTTCAGTCCTCCGATCGCCGCCCCGTTGCCCGGCGCGTGCGACAGCTTCGCCGTGATCGGCTCGCCCGCGAGCTCCGTCGCGGTGACCGACTCGGGCGTCAGCTTTCCGAGCGCCGCCTTCTGGGCGGGGGATGCCGGGGCATCCACCCGCTGGTAGGCCGAGGACCCGAACTCGGCTTCGAGCTCAGCGTAGCGCTGCGACGGCGTCTTGCCGGTGACCGCGAGGATCTCGGCGGCGAGCAGGCAGAGCAGGATGCCGTCCTTGTCGGTGGTCCACACGCTCCCGTCGAACCGCAGGAACGACGCACCCGCCGACTCCTCACCGCCGAAGGCCACGGACCCGTCCAGCAGGCCTGGCACGAACCACTTGAACCCGACCGGCACCTCCAGCAGCCGGCGATCCAGCGACTGGGCGACGCGGTCGATGATCATCGAGCTCACGAGCGTCTTGCCGACGGCCGCGTCCGAGGGCCAGTCGGGGCGATGCGAATACAGGTAGTCGATCGCGACGGCGAGGTAGTGGTTGGGGTTCATGAGCCCGGCGTCCGGCGTGACGATGCCGTGGCGGTCGGCGTCCGCGTCGTTGCCGGTGAGGATGTCGTACTCGTGGCGGCGGCCGATGAGCCCCGCCATGGCCGACGGCGACGACGGGTCCATGCGGATCTTCTCGTCCCAGTCCAGGGTCATGAACCTCCACGTCGGGTCGACGTCGGGGTTCACGACCGTGAGGTCCAGGCCGTGCACCTCGGCGATGAGCGCCCAGTACTCCACCGACGCCCCGCCGAGCGGATCTGCTCCGATCCGCACGCCCGCCCGACGGATGGCCTCGACATCGATGATGTTCGCGAGATCGCGCACGTAGGCGTCCCGGAAGTCGTACTCGCCGAGCTTGTCGCCGTCGAGGTCCTTGAACGGAGTGCGCGACACGCCCTCCAGTCCCGCTGCGATCAGCTCGTTGGCGCGGTTCGCGATCCAGCCGGTGGCGTCGGTGTCGGCCGGGCCGCCGTTGGGCGGGTTGTATTTGAAGCCGCCGTCGCGCGGCGGGTTGTGGCTGGGCGTCACGACGATGCCGTCGGCGCGGCCCGGGTCGGCGGCATCCCGCCCCCGGTTGTAGGTGAGGATCGCGTGGCTGAGCGCCGGCGTGGGCACCCAGGAGTCGCGGGCGTCGACGCGCACGTCCACGCCGTTGGCGACGAGCACCTCGATGGCGCTGCGCTCGGCCGGCAGCGAGAGCCCGTGCGTGTCCCGGCCCAGGAACAGCGGCCCCTCGATGCCCTGCGCCCGTCGGTAGTCGACGATCGCCTGCGTCGTGGCGAGGATGTGGGTCTCGTTGAAGCTCGCCGTCAGCGACGAGCCGCGGTGGCCGCTGGTGCCGAACGCGACCCGCTGCTCGGGGACCCCCGGATCCGGTACGACGTCGTAGTACGCCGCGATCAGCTCGTCGATGTCGATGAGGTCGGATGCTTCGGCCGGCTGTCCTGCGCGAGTCATGCGTCCAGTCTGCCCCGGATGGCCGCCCAGGTCACGCCGCCCCGGCCCGCTCCCGCCCCGCCTTCGTCCCGAGGTCGTCCCGAGGTCGTCCGAGGTCGGCCCGAGGTCGTCCCGAGATCGTCCCGAGGTCGTCCCGAGGTCGTCCCGAGATCGGTTTGTGCGGAGAACACGCCGTTATGCCGATACCCGTGACGGCGTGTTCTCCGCACAAATCGTCCTGGGCGGGCACAAACCGCCCCGGGCGAGGACACGGGCGGGCACAAACCGCCGCTGGGGAGGCCGGGGGAGGGGATCGCAAGCCCGGGGCCGGCAGATGCGCAATAGGCTGGCACGCGTGACTTCCGAGGTCGACGCCGTCGAGGCTCCCGCACCTGTCCGCCGCACATACAGCTACCTGGGGCCCGCCGGCACGTTCACCGAGGCCGCGCTCGCCCAGGTCCCGGAGGCGCGAGGACACGAGTGGCGTCCCGTGCGTAACGTCGGGGAGGCGCTCGCCGACGTCGTCGAGGGCCGGTCCGATGCGGCCATGATCGCGATCGAGAACTCCGTCGACGGAGGTGTGTCGACCGCGCAGGACGCACTGGCCACTGTGCCGGGCCTCCGGATCGTCGGGGAGTACCTCGTCCCCGTGGAGTTCGTGCTCGTCGGCCGGCCCGGCGCTCGCCTGGAAGACGTGTCGCTGATCGCCGCGCATCCCGTCGCCTACGCGCAGTGCCTGCAGTGGCTGACCAGCGAGCTGCCCGCGCACGCCCATGTGCCGGCCCCGAGCAACGTCGCGAGTGCGATGAGCCTGCTGGACGGGACGAGCGACGCGGATGCCGCGATCGCGCCGCCCGGCATCCTCGAGCATCACGAGCTCGAGCTGCTCGCCTCGAACATCGGCGACAACGCCAACGCGGTGACCCGGTTCGTGCTCGTGAGCCGGACCGTCCCGCCGCCGCCGCCGACCGGCGCCGACAAGACGTCGCTCATCGTCGAGCTGCCCGATGACCACCCCGGCGCCCTGCTCGAGATGCTCGAGCAGTTCGCCACCCGCGGCATCAACCTCTCGCTGCTCGCGTCGCGGCCCATCGGCGACGAGCTGGGCCGGTACCGGTTCGTCGTCGACGCGGACGGGCACCTGCAGGACGAGCGCATGGCCGACGCGCTCCTGGGCCTTCGCCGGTTCAGCCCGCGCGTCACCTTCCTCGGGTCGTACCCGCGCGCCGATCGCGCCGTCGTGCACTATCCGGAGCGCTACGCCGACGACGTGTTCGTCGAGGCGCGCGACTGGCTGCGCGGGCTGCTGTCGGGCGAGCCGGAGACGCAGGAATGACGGATGCCGCGGCCTTCGCCTTCGATCCCGCGAACGCCGTCCATGCCCGCGCGCTGCGCCGGCTGGAGTCGGAGCAGGTGGCGTGGCTCGGCACCAACGGCCGCGATGGCTATCCGCACGCCGTTCCCATCTGGTTCCTCTGGAACGACGGCCGGGCGCTCATCATGAGCGAGCCCGAGACGGCGAAGGTGCGCAATCTCCGCGCCGACGACCGCGTCCTGCTCCACCTGGAGGCCGGGCACGATGGCGAGCAGCTCACGGTGCTGCGCGGTGTGGCCGCGATCTCGCCGGAGCCGTCGAGCGCGTGGGTGGGCCGGATCGGCGACGCCTATACGGCGAAGTACGACGCGTGGCTCCAGCGGCTGGGACTCACGACGGCCACGATGGCCGACCGGTATTCCGTGCTCATCGAGGTCACGCCCCGCAAGCTCATCGCCTGGTGACGAGCTGCCGAGCGTGGCGGAGCGAACGCGTCAGCTGCCGGACAGTTCGGCGGCCAGAAGCTCCAGCGTCTGCAGACGGCCGGGCGCGGCATCCATCGGCTCGTCCTCGTAGGAGCCCGCGATCGGCGAGATCATGACCTCGTCGACGCCGTGCCGCTCCGCGAACGCGCGAAGATCGGATGCCACGGCCGCCGGTGTGCCGACGAACCACTTCGCCCGCGCCGACGCCATGAAGCTCTCGCCGAGGCCCGCGAACTCCGCCGCGCCGGCGATCGACGTCTCGACGGTCTCGAGCGGGATGAGAGGACGGTTGGTCCGCAGCCGGGCGGTCATGCGCAGGTTGGGGAGTGCGCGGGCGTCGGCCTCTTCCTGCGTCGGGGCGACCAGAACGTTGGCGGTGAGGAACGTCCGGGGCGCGTCGAGCGTCTCGGACGGCTGGAAGGTGGTGCGGTACAGCTCGAGCGCTCGTTCGAGTCCCTCGCCGGAGAAGTGGTTGGCGAAGACATAGGGCAGGCCGAGGGCGGCCGCCAGCTGGGCGGAGTAGTCGCTCGAACCTAGAAGCCACACCTCGGGGGTGGAGGTCGCGGCGGGGGTCGCGTGCACGTCATAGGTGCCGCCCGACGTGAAGCGCAACGCGGCACCGTCCGGCGCAACCAGGCGCATGATGTCGCGGACGTGATCAGGGAATCGCTCGACGTCGCTGGTGGTGCCACTCTGACGCAGCAGCTGGGTGATGACCGGGTCCGAGCCGGGGGCCCGGCCGATTCCGAGGTCGATGCGACCGGGCGCCAGTGCTTCGAGGGCGGCGAACTGCTCGGCGACAACGAGCGGCGAGTGATTCGGCAGCATCACGCCGCCGGAGCCGAGTCGAATGCGGGACGTCCGCGCAGCGGCCGCCGCGGCGAGCACGGGCGGCGTGGTCGACGCCACCGCCGGCATGTTGTGGTGCTCGGCGAACCAGTACCGGCGGAAGCCGAGTCGATCCGCCGCATCCACGACGGACAAGGATGCCGCGACCGCCTGGGCGCTCGTCTGCCCGGTGCGGACCGGCACCAGGTCGAGTACCGAGAGGGACAGGGCCGGCGGTGAGGACGGGGCGGGGGTTGCGGTGCTCATCGTTGAGTGCAACCCGCCGCCCCGGCATCCGCATTCCGGATCACACCGGATCGGCGGGCATCAGGGGAGGCGGTTGGCTTTGGCGAGGTTCTCGCGAAGCTGGTCTGCCGTCTGCCGGGCCACGTACGCGGGACGGTCGCGCTCCAGCCGCCACGACTCGCTGAGGGGGCCGGCGTTCACGGTGTCGAACCCGAGGGCGTCGTAGACCCCGGTGACGAACTCGATCGCCTCGGGATAGTCGCTCGCGGTACCGAGCGCCCGGCGGTCGGGGGCGCCGGCGGGAAGTCCCGTCGTGTTGATGTCGCCGGCGAGGATGTGGTTGAACGCTTTCACGACCTTCGAGGCCGGCAGGTGCTGTTGAACGAGCTCGGACGTCGTGGTCTCGCCGCGGTCGAGGGCGTCGATGTGGCCGTCGCGCTCGAAGTAGTAGTTGTTGGTGTCGAGCACGATCTTGCCGGCCAACGGCTCGACGGGCACGTCCCTGAGCGCGCGCAGTGGCACGGTCACCACGGCGATGTCCCCGGCTGCG
The DNA here is from genome assembly GCF_900292075.1 of Microbacterium timonense. Lineage (GTDB taxonomy): Bacteria > Actinomycetota > Actinomycetes > Actinomycetales > Microbacteriaceae > Microbacterium > Microbacterium timonense. The sequence goes on along the minus strand of NZ_OLMV01000002.1, from coordinate 523,094 downwards.
GCCGCGTCGTAGGCGCTCGCCGCGGAGACCTTCGGGCCGAGCTCGGCGACGAGATCCTGCAGACTCTCGGGTCCGCGCGAGTTCGAGATCACGACGTCGTAGCCGAGTCCTGAGAAGGCGCGGGCGAGCGCGCTGCCGATGTGTCCTGCACCGATGATTCCGATCGTCGTCATGCCTGCCCTCAACCGTGCAGCGCGGCATCCCATTCCGGCATCGTGTGGGCGAAGTCCTCGGGAAGCGTTTTCGCGATACGGCCCGCGTCGGTGCGGCGCCGTGTGACGATGTGGGCATGGACTATGTGCATCTCGGACGAACCGGCACCTCCGTCTCGCGGATCGTGCTCGGCACGATGAACTTCGGAGACCGCACCTCGGAGGAGGACTCGTTCGCCATCCTGGACCGGGCACTGGAGCTCGGCGTGAACTTCATCGACACTGCCAACGGCTACGGCGGCGCGGGTGGCCGGGGCGCGACCGAGGAGATCATCGGGCGATGGTTCGCCGCCCGCCCGGGTGTGCGCGACGACATCGTGCTCGCGACGAAGGTCCACTCGCCGATGGTCGACCCCACGCCCCATGGCGACGTCGTCAACGCTCGCGGTGCGTCCGCGTGGCAGGTGCGACGCGAGGCGATCGGCTCGCTGCGGCGTCTGCAGACCGATCGCATCGACCTGTACCAGTTCCACCACATCGACCGGCACATCCCGTGGGAGGAGCTCTGGCAGTCGATGGAGGTGCTCGTCGCCAAGGGGGAGGTCGTCTACACCGGGAGCTCGAACTTCGCGGCGTGGAACATCGCCCAGGCCAACGAGATCGCCACGCGGCGGCACTTCCTCGGGCTGGTGAGCGAGCAGTCCCTGTACAACCTCACGCAGCGCTCCATCGAGCTCGAGGTCATCCCGGCCGCGCAGCACTACGGTCTGGGAATCCTGCCGTGGTCGCCGCTGGCCGGCGGTCTGCTCAGCGGCGGATCGTCCGACGCGAAGGCGCGCTCGGCATCCGAGCGGGTGACAGCGCAGCGCGCAGAGCGCCGGGAGCAGCTGGAGGCTTACGAGCGATTCGCGCAGGAACGGGGATGGACGCCGTCGGCCCTCGGTCTGGCCTGGCTGCTGCACCAGCCCGGCGTCACCGGTCCGATCATCGGGCCTCGCACGGTCGAGCAGCTGGAGTCGGCGGTGTCGGCGCTGGACATCCGGCTCGCGGACGAGGACCTGGAAGCACTCGACGAGCTCTTCCCCGGCCCCGGCGGCCAGGCCCCGGAGGCGTACGCCTGGTGAGTGCCGCTTGACGCGCGCAGGGCTGGGTTGCGTCTGACGCGGCCGGTGCGCGGCGCGTGGCGTGCGTGGACGTGCGCTGGTGCCCTGCGATGCGCTGACTTGCGCTGACTTGCGCAATCCTGCAAGTTCTTGCATACACTGAGCGCATGTCGAAGCGTCTGGCCGAGGTGGCGCGCAAGGTCGGAGTGAGCGAAGCCACGGTGAGCCGTGTGCTCAACGACAAGCCCGGGGTGTCGGAGGCGACGCGGCAGGCCGTGCTCACCGCCCTGGACGTGCTCGGCTACGAGCGCCCCACGAAACTCCGCGGTGAGCGTGCCCGGCTCGTCGGACTGGTCCTCCCGGAGCTGCAGAACCCGATCTTCCCGGCGCTGGCCGAGATCATCGGCGGCGGGCTGACGCAGAACGGCTACACGCCCTTGCTGTGCACGCAGAACGCGGGCGGGATCACCGAGTCCGACTACGTCGATCTCCTGCTGCAGCAGCAGGTGTCGGGCGTCATCTTCCTCGGCGGCAACTACAGTCAGGCCGACGCGGCGCACGAGCACTACGACCGGCTCCGGCAGGTGAACCTGCCCACGGTCCTGGTGAATGCCCGCATCCCGTCGCTGGACTTCGCGACCGTCTCCACCGATGACGGCGCCGCCGCCGAGCAGGCCATCCAGCACCTGCACCAGTTGGGCCATCGCCGCATCGGGATGCTTCTCGGGCCCCTGGACCACATCCCGTCGCAGCGCAAGCTCGCCGCCGCGCGCCCCCTGCTGGAGCGCCTGGGCTCGCCGCTCGATGACGCCCTGGTGGTGCGCGGCCTCTACTCGCTCGAATCCGGCCAGGCCGGGGCATCCCGTCTCTTCGCGGGGGGAGCGACGGCCGTCGTGTGCGCCAGCGACCCGCTCGCGCTGGGTGCCGTCCGCGCCGCTCGCCGCGCCGGCCTGCGCGTGCCCGACGACGTGAGCGTGGTCGGGTTCGACGACTCCTTCCTCATGAGCTGCACCGAGCCGCCGCTGACGACGGTGCGCCAGCCGATCGAGTCGATGGGCCGCACGGTGATCGACCTGCTGCTCTCGCAGATCGCCGGCACGACCGAAGCCGGCGACGAGCTGCTGTTCGAGCCCGAGCTGGTGTTGCGGGCCTCGACGGGTCCTGCCGCCCGCTGACCCGCTGCCCGCGTCCCTGCCGCCCCTCGGCTGGCCGGCGCGTCCCACTTTCGTGCTGTCATGTCCCGATGTCAGCGCTTTCCGAAGCTTCTTGTGAGCGAAATCGGGACATCAAGATGGATGCCGCCGCCTGACGCCGCACGCCGCGCGGCCGGGAGCGGCAGCACGCCGCGGCCGGGAGCGGCAGCATGCCGCGCGGCCGGGAGCGGCCGCACGCCGCGCGGCCATGAGCGGCAGCACGCCGCGCGACCGGGGACCAGAAGCACGCCGCGCAGCTACGGACCGGCTGCGCCCCGCCGCGCGGCCGGCGACCGGCAGCGCCCCGCACCCCGCCGAGGCCGGGGACGCCCGCCCGCGGCATCCGCACCCTCGGACCCTGCGGTGCACCGCCGTGCTCGTCCCCCAAGCTCGGTTTGTGCGGAGAACACGCCGTTACGGGGTGCGGGATCGCGGCGTGTTCTCCGCACAAACGGAAAGGAGGGCGAGGGGTGAGAGCGGGTGACGACAGGACGAGCGTCATCGAGATCTTGCGTAAAATCGTCGCGGACTTGCGCAAAGAGCATGGCGCCACGTACATTCTCCCTATCGAGTCCTTCCAACGACGACGAGGAGTCACGTGGACACCGAGGTCCTCACCCGCGCCGAGCGCGCGGTGCCTGCGAGCGACGATCCGCTGTGGTGGCGGTCGGCCGTCATCTACCAGGTGTACGTCCGCAGTTTCGCGGACGGCAACGGCGACGGCACCGGCGACCTCGCGGGCGTGCGGGCACGCCTCGGCTATCTCAAGGACCTCGGCGTCGACGCGATCTGGTTCAACCCGTGGTACCCGAGCCCCATGGCCGACGGCGGCTACGACGTGCAGGACTACCGCGACATCGACCCGCGCTTCGGCACGCTCGAAGAGGCCGAGCTGTTGATCCAGGATGCCCTGGCCCTCGGCATCCGCACGATCATCGACGTCGTGCCCAACCACATCTCGGATCAGCACCCGTGGTTCCAGGCAGCGCTGGCCGCCGGTCCCGGCAGCCCCGAGCGCGAGCGCTTCTGGTTCCACCCCGGCAAGGGCGAGAACGGCGACGAGATCCCGACGCACTGGGTTTCGAGCTTCCAGGGTGAGACCTGGACGCGCACGACCAACCCCGACGGGACGCCGGGGGAGTGGTACCTGCACATGTTCACTCCCGAGCAGCCCGACCTGAACTGGAACCACCCCGATGTGCGCCGCGAGCACGAGGACATCCTGCGGTTCTGGTTCGACCGGGGCGTCGCCGGCGTGCGGATCGACTCGGCAGCGCTGCTCATCAAAGACCCCGACCTGCCCGAGGTCGGTGAGAAGCAGGGCCCTGGTCAGCACCCCACTGAGGATCGCGACGAGCTGCACGACGTCTACCGCGCCTGGAGGGCGATCGCGGACTCGTACCCCGGTACCCGGGTGCTCGTCGGCGAGATCTGGGTGCCCGACATCGTGCGGTTCACCAACTACCTGCGCCCCGACGAGATGCACACCGCGTTCAACTTCGACTTCCTCGCGCGGCCGTGGGGCGCGGCATCCTTCCGAGAGTCGATCGAGCAGACCCTCGCCGCCCATGCGCCGGTGGGCGCCCCGAGCACGTGGGTGCTGAGCAATCACGACGTCACACGGCCGGTCACCCGCTACGGCCGGGAGGACACCGCGTTCGCATTCCTCAAGAAGCGCTTCGGTGTGCCGACCGACCCCGAGCTGGGGCTGCACCGGGCCCGCGCAGCGGCGCTCCTGGTCGCGGCGCTTCCGGGCAGCCTGTACATCTACCAGGGCGACGAGCTGGGACTTCCCGAGGTGGAGGACCTGCCGCGAGAGCTGATCCAGGACCCGATGCATTACCGGTCCGGCGGCATCGATCCGGGCCGGGACGGATGCCGTGTGCCACTGCCGTGGTCGGGCGACGCTGCGCCGTTCGGGTTCAGCCCCGGCCGCGCCCGCACCTGGCTGCCGCAGCCCGAGGCGTGGCGCACCCTCACGGTCCAGGCGCAGGCCGCCGATCCGGGATCCACCCTCAACCTCTACCGTCGCCTGCTGCACCTGCGGCGGCAACTCCCCGAGCTGGGAGACGGCCCACTGGAGTGGTGGGACGCCCTCCCGAGCGGGGCCGCCTCCGCCCCCGACGTGCTCGCGTTCCGACGCGGGGAGCGCTTCGCGTGCCTGGTCAACACCGGCGACGCCTCCGTGCCGCTGCCGCCGGATGCCTCGGTGCTGCTGTCCAGCACGCCCCTCGACGAGTCGGGCAGACTGCCCGGCAACGCCGCGGCATGGCTGCGGATGGATGCCGCGGCATCCCGATCCACCGACTCCACCCCCCGCATCACCACCACGGAGCCGCCCGCGTCGAGAGGCTGACGCGAGGCTCCCCTCAGAAAGGAAAGACGATGAAGTCACCAGCAAGGGTCCTGCTCGCCGGTGTCGCCACCGTGGCGACCGTCGGCGCGCTCGTCGGCTGCTCGGCGGCCGGCGGCGACAGCGGCGAGGACGGCAAGGTCGAGCTGCGCGTCGCGACGTTCCCGCCCGGCGCCGACGAGGCGGCCTACACGGCGTTCGCCGAACAGGAGAAGCAGTTCGAGAAGGAGCACCCCGACATCGACATCATCGGTGTCGAGTACGAGTGGGAGGGGCCGACGTTCGCCGTGCAGCTGGCCGGCGGCAGCCTTCCCGACGTGTTCACCGTGCCCTTCACCGACTCCAAGACGCTGATGGAGAACGGCCAGCTCATGGACGTCACCGCGGAGGTCAAGGAGCTGGGGTACGAAGACAGCTTCAACCCCATCATCCTCGACGGCGTCAAGGACGCCGACGGCAACATCTACGGCTTCCCGCGGCAGGCCTATGCCATGGGCCTGCACTACAACCGCGACCTGTTCGAGCAGGCGGGGCTGGACCCCGACCAGCCTCCGGCGACGTGGGATGAGGTGCGCGAGTACGCCAAGCAGATCCACGATGCCACCGGCAAGGCCGGCTACGCGCAGATGGCCATCAACAACACCGGCGGCTGGCAGCTGACGGCGCAGACCGTCGCGCGCGGCGGCCGCACCCAGGTCGACAACGAGGACGGCTCCGCCGAGTCCACGATCGACAACGAGGCGACGAAGGCGGCGTTGCAGTTCCTGCACGACCTGAAGTGGGAGGACGACTCCTTCGGCGCCAAGGTCGACCTCGACTGGGGCACCATCAACCAGGAGTTCGCGGCCGGCAACATCGGCATGTACACCTCGGGCTCCGACGTCTACACCGCTCTCGTGCGCGACTTCGGCCTCGACCCCGCGGTCTACGGACTCGGCGTGGTGCCGGTCGAAGGCGACGACCCGGGCACCCTCGGCGGCGGCGACATCGCGGTGATCAGCCCGGCCGTCGACGACGCGACGAAGGAGGCCGCGGTCACCTGGATCGACTGGTACTACATGCAGAAGCTGCTGGACGAGGATGCCGCCGCTCAGGACGCGAAGACCCTCGCGGAGTCCGACCAGGCCGTCGGCACGCCGGTGCTGCCGGTGCTGAGCCGCGAGCTGTACGAGGAGTCGCTCACGTGGATCGAGCCGTACATCAACGTGCCGCGCGACCAGATGACGCCCTTCATCGAGAGCATCTGGGACCAGACGCCGGTGGGTGAGCCCAAGGCCAAGACCCAGGAGGTCTACGCTCTCCTCGACACGGTTGTCCAGACGGTCCTCACCGACGAGAACGCCGACATCGACGCTCTCCTCGCCCAGGCCCAGACCGACGCCCAGGCTCTGCTCGACGAGTAACCAGGCGAGCGCGTTTCGTCTCGCGGAGACTCGCGCTGAGCGAGCGCGTTTCGTCTCGCGGAGACTCGCGCTGAGCGAGCGCGTTTCGTCTCGCTTCGCTCGCTCAACGACCGGGGGTTCGGTCGTTGGGCGAGCGAGACGAAACGCCCCGAGCCCCCCGGTCGTTGAGCGAGCGAGCGCAGCGAGCGAGACGAAACGCCCGAAACGCCCGAAACGCCCGAACCACAGCAAAGGCCCACGATGACCGCGACCCTCCCGGAGCGACCCGCCGCCGAGGCATCCGTCCCTCCGCTCGCCCCGCCGGAACGTCGGCGCGGGCGGCGCTCCCCGCTCACCTGGTACCGCGGGGGAGGCCTGGCGAACCTGTTGTTCGTGCTGCCGATGGTGTTCGTGTTCTTCTTCTTCTCGTGGTCCCCGATCGTGCAGTCAGTGATCATGAGCCTGCAGAAGACGAACCTGCTCGTCTCGGAGTGGGTCGGCCTCGACAACTACCTCGCGGTGCTGACGGACCCGCAGCTGGGGCGGGCCGTGATAAACACGGTCTACTTCGCGGTCCTGGCGCTGCTGTTCGGGTTCCCGCTGCCGCTGTTCGTCGCGGTGCTCATGAGCGAGGTGCGCCGCGGCAAGGGGCTGTACTCGGCACTGGCCTACCTCCCCGTGGTCATTCCGCCGGTCGTCGCAGTGCTGCTGTGGAAGTTCTTCTACAGCGCCGACCCGTCGGGCGTCTTCAACACCGTGCTCGGGTGGTTCGGCATCCCGCCGCAGCCGTGGATCTCGTCGGCGGTGCAGGCCATGCCCTCGCTCGTGCTCGAGGCCACCTGGGCGGCGGCGGGCGGCTCGATCATCATCTACCTCGCGGCGTTGCTGTCGGTGCCGCCGGAGCTGTACGACGCGGCGGAGGTCGACGGCGCCGGGATCTGGCGGAAGGTGTGGCACGTCACGCTGCCTCAGCTGCGCGGCATCCTCTTCATCATGCTGATCCTGCAGATCATCGCGACCGCGCAGGTGTTCCTCGAGCCGTTCCTCTTCACCGGCGGCGGACCGGCGGGGGCGACCAAGACGATCCTGCTGTACATCTACGACAAGGCGTTCCGCAACAGCCTGGGCGGCGACTACGGCGAGGCCACCGCAGTGTCGGTGCTGCTCGCGATCGTGCTCGCGATCCTGTCGTGGCTGTACTTCAAGCTCACCAACCGCTGGAGCACCTCATGATGTCGACGATCACGAACGCCGAGCGTCGCGAGGGTCTGCGCGGCTGGCTGTCGCGCCGCAACCCGGGCGGCGGACGCAAGCGCGAGTCCGTCGACGATCTCGCCGAGCGCACGATCGTCTCGTCATCCGAGCGCCGACGCCCCGGAACCCGGTTCGGGATGTCGGTGACCCACGTCTTCCTCTTCGTCTCGCTGGTGATCGCGGGCCTGGGGCCGATCCTGTGGCTGGCGAAGTCCGCCGTCACTCCGACACAGGACACCCTGCAGCAGCCGTTCGCGCTGTGGCCGAACGGGATCGACTGGCAGAACCTGTCGATCGCCTGGAACGACATCCACATCGACCAGTACTTCTTCAACACGATCGTCCTCGCCGCCGGGGCATGGTTCGCGCAGCTGTTCATCGCGACGACGGCCGGCTACGCGCTGTCGGTGCTGCGGCCGAAGTACGCGCCGATCCTCAACGCGCTGGTGCTGGCGACGCTGTTCATCCCGGGCATCGTGCTGCTCGTGCCGCTGTATCTGACGATCGTGCGGCCGCCGTTGCTCGGGGCCGACGCGAGCCTGCTCAACAACTACCTGGCCGTCTGGCTGCCGATGGCCGCGAACGCGTTCAACATCCTCTTGGTCAAGCGGTTCTTCGACAACCTGCCGCGGGAGGTGTTCGAAGCGGCCAAGACCGACGGCGCCGGTCCGTTCCGGCTGTTCTGGTCGATCGTGCTGCCGATGTCGAAGCCGATCCTCGGTGTCGTGTCGGTGTTCGCGATCATCGCAGCGTGGAAGGACTATCTCTGGCCGATGCTGGTGCTTCCCGACCCGGCCGTGCAGCCGCTGTCGGTGCGGCTCCCGGCCGTGCAGTCGCAGACCGAGCTCGACGTCTTCCTCGCAGCCCTCGCGATCGCCACCCTCATCCCGATCGCGATGTTCCTGCTGTTCCAGTCCGTGTTCCTGCGGTCCGCCGGCCTCGGCGGTGCAGTCAAGGGCTGACCCCTCCTCCTCTCTTCTCTGCGGTTTGTGCGGAGAACACGCCGTTTTCGGCGCCGCGTTCACGGCGTGTTCTTCGCACAAACGGAGGGAGAAGGGGCGCGGCGGCGGGCGAACAGGGCGGACGGGCCTCCTCGATCAGGGATGCCAGCCGGCATCCATCAACGCCTGCCGGACACGCGCGACGGCCTCGTGCAGGTCGTCCGCGTGGTGCCGCAGCACGTGGATGACGCGCCAGCCGGCGGCCTCCAGTCGCTCGAGTTGCTCCTTGTCGCGGAGGTACTGAAGGTCGTCGAGTCGATGCTGCTCGCCGTCGTATTCCACCAGCACGCGGTAGCGGGGGTATGCGAGGTCGCCGTGGCGGATGAACATGCCATAGCGGTCGTGAAGCGGAGCGTTCACCTCCGGCTCGGGGAGACCTGCGGCGACCAGCGCCAGACGCACCGAGGACTCGCGGACGGAGTCCGTGCGCGGCCGGATCAGCTCCACAGCCTCGCGCAGCCTCGGGGATCCGTGGCGGCCGGCGGATCTGCGCACCGCTGTCCGCAGCTGCTCGAGGGTCGCGTCCGGGCTGCGTCGCCGGACCAGGTGGTCGCCGAGAGCCACCAGTTCGTCCACCGTCAATACGGAGGCCAACGCGCACCACGTCTGCACCGGCGAGGTGACCCGGAGACCGTCCCGTTCGACGGCGGTCACCAGGTCGCGCGGGGCGAAGTGCGCCACGACGCCGGCGCGCCGCGGCCGCGCCTGCCGTGTGGACGTGGAGATGTGCACACGCAGATCCTTCTCGAGGCGCGCGGGCAGCGGCATCCCGTGCCATCGCGCCGCCGTGCCGTGACTCAGCGCGGCCCTGTCACTCATGATCAGCCGGAACGCTTCGGCTCGGGCCAGGGCGATCTCGCGCAACTCGCCCCAGTAGTCATCGGCGGCTTCGGCGTCGCTGAGCGAGAGCAGCGCCGGCGATGAGATCGGGCTGCGGATCCCGCGGAACGGTGAGCCCAGGTCGCTGCGCCGCATCCGCGCGTCGCCGACACCATGCGCCCGCCCCCGCTCCCTTGTGAAGTGCGTGCGGAACAGTTCCGGCGGAAGAGCGCGTGGACGTCGCATCGCCCGATCGTCGCGAACCCTCACCCCGATGCCGTGCCGGGCGGCGACTCTCGTGGACAACCCGCGCCGTCGCTCCTTTGTGCAGGAGTCGCCGACAGGTCGGGCCCCTCCCGCCCGTCCCACGGTTTGTGCGAGGAACACGCCGTTACGACGCCACCCGAAACGGCGTGTTTTCCGCACAAACGGAACGAAGGAGGAGCGAAGGAGGGGGAGCTGGGGGGCTAGAGGTCGTGGGTGGTGTGGCCCTTGGGGACGACAACCAGGAGCGCGGAAGGCTCCACGCGGGTCGTGACCCGCACGGCCTCGCCGAACTCGTCGCCGTCGAGTTGGACCGGTCGCGGCTCGTGCGTGGCCAGCTCGATCCCGGCGCCACGGGAGTAGAGCACCGCATTGTCCCTCGTGCGCAGCGACAGCACTCGGCGTCCCGCGCGGAACCGGCGCAGGAAGCTGTTGTCCCAGGCCACCCGGCGCCACACGAACAGCCAGCCGAAGACGCCCTTGGGCTGGAAGATCACGATGTCCAGCGCCCCGTCGGCCACCGATGCCTCGGGGATGAGATCGAGGCCGCCCGGCAGCTTGCCGCAGTTCGCGAACAGCACGCTCTGCACGCGCGACGAGTGCAGGCGATGCCCCGGCAGCTCGTACACGACGCGGAACGACTTCGCGCTCGGCAGCGCACGCGCCGCACCGTCGACGTAGGCCACCCATCCGACGGTCTTCTTCAGCTGCGGGTTGGTGTTGGCGATCATGGCGGCGTCCAGGCCGATGCCGCCCATGACGACGAACGCGTGCTCCTCGGTGGTGCCGTCGGGTCGGCGCACCTCGGTCCAGCCAACGTCCATCGCGAGCGTGTCGCCGTCGAAGACCGCACGCACCATCGCGGCGGGATCCGTCAACGGCAGGCGCAGGTTCCGCGCCAGCAGGTTGCCGGTGCCGCTCGGCACGATTGCCAGGGGCACCCCGCTGCCGCTCATCGCCTCGGACACGGCGCGCACCGTGCCGTCGCCGCCGGCGACGAGCACCGCCTGCACACCCTCCTCGAGGGCCTGCCGCGTCACGTCGTCCCCCAGGTCGTCGACCGTCGTCTCGTAGAACAGCGGCTCGGACCAGCCCGCCTCCGCAGCCAGGCGCGCGACCTGCTCCCGCAGGTCGTCGCCGTCGACCTTGGTCGGGTTGTAGACGAGGGCGGCCTTTGGCGACGGGCGTTCGGCGACATCCGGCATCGGCCGGGTCTCGCCCTCGCGGCCGACGCGGCGCGCCTCACCGGTCTCGCCGTCGGCGGTGTCGGGGGCGACGTCCTCGGGCTCGCGGATCACACCGTCCGGCTCTGCCGCCTTCTCGGGGTCGGGTGCGTCGGGCCGGTGGTCTGCCCTGGATGCCGCGTCACCGGCGCCGGCGGACTCACGCGCCGCGTCGGACTCACGCTGCGCGCCGGCCGCCGCCTCACCGGGAGCGCCGGATGCCGCATCACCAGCGTCGGATGCCGCGGCGGGGGCGTCGGGCCCCGCCTGCGCGTCGCGGGCCTCGGCGGCGTCGGACGCCGTGTCGTCCGGTGGCGTGTCCGCCACGGCATCCGTCTGCTCCTGGATCTCGGTCGCGACGGCGTCGAGCTCCGCGGTGGTCGGGCCGTCGGCGTAGATCGCGTCGGCCGGGTGCGGCGGGTCGAGGTCTTCGCGCCGAGGCTCGTCGTTCGATCCGGAAGCCGCCATGCGTCTTACCTTAGGGCGCCCTGGTCGGGAAGGGTCAGGATGCCGCGGCACGGGGCCCGACTAAGCTTGCAGGGTGATCGATCCCGTGCTGCTTCGCGACAATCCCGAGCTGGTCAAGCGCTCGCAGGAGGCGCGGGGCGAGTCGACCGACACGGTGGATGCCGCGCTGCGCGCCGACCGTGAGCGCCGCGCCGCGATCACGGCCTTCGAGGAGCTGCGGGCGGCGCAGAACGCGCACGGCAAGCGGGTCGCGCAGTCGCCGAAGGAAGAGAAGGCCGCGCTCGTCGCCGAGGCCAAGGAGCTGAGCGATCGGGTCAAGCAGGCGCAGCAGGCGGTGACCGCCGCGGAGGAGGCGTTCACGGCCGCCTTCGAGGCGATCGAGAACATCGTGATCGAGGGCGTTCCCGCCGGTGGCGAGGACGACTTCGTCACCCTGCGCACCCACGGCGAGATCCCCGCGTTCGGCTTCGAGCCGCGCGATCACCTGGAGCTCGGCGAGCGGCTGGGCGCGATCGACATGGACCGCGGCACCAAGGTGTCGGGCAGCCGCTTCTACTTCCTCACCGGGATCGGCGCGCGCCTCGAGATCGCGCTCATGAACCTGGCACTCGACCGCGCCCTGCAGGCGGGCTTCACGCCGATCGTGCCGCCGACCCTGGTGCGCCCCGAGGTGATGCGCGGCACCGGCTTCCTCGGAAAGCATTCGGCAGAGGTGTACCACCTCGAAGACGACGACCTCTACCTCGTCGGCACCAGTGAGGTACCGCTGGCCGGCTACCACATGGACGAGATCCTCGACCTGTCCCGCGGTCCCAAGCGCTACGCCGGCTGGTCGACGTGCTACCGCAGCGAGGCCGGCTCGTACGGCAAGGACACCCGCGGCATCATCCGCGTGCACCAGTTCAACAAGCTCGAGATGTTCGTCTACACGACTCCCGAGGATGCCGAGGCCGAGCACCTGCGCCTGGTGGCGATGCAGGAGGGCATGCTGCAGGACCTCGGCCTGTCGTACCGGGTCATCGATGTCGCGGCCGGCGACCTCGGCTCGTCGGCGGCCCGAAAGTACGACGTCGAGGCGTGGGTGCCGACGCAGAACGCCTACCGGGAGCTGACGTCCACGTCCAACTGCACGACGTACCAGGCCCGGCGCCTCGACATCCGGTACCGCCCGGACGGGGGCAAGACCCAGCCGGTGGCGACCCTCAACGGGACGCTGGCCACCACGCGCTGGATCGTCGCGCTGCTCGAGACGCACCAGCGCGAGGACGGCTCGGTCGTCGTCCCGGAGGTGCTGCGGCCCTTCCTCGGCGGGCTCGAGGTCATGGAGCCGATCGAGTGACCGAAGCGCACCTGCCCGCGACGGGCTCGGTCAAGGTCGTAAAGCCGAGGAAGGCCGCGAAGCTCGTCGAGAGGGTCGCGCGCGACACCGAGGATGCCGCGGTCGCCACCGAGCGGCTCCTCATCGCCCTCGATCTCGACGGCACGGTGCTCCTGGAGGACGAGTCCCTGAGCCCGGGCGTCGTGGAGGCCGTGGAGCATGCGCATCGTGCCGGCCACGAGGTGATGGTCGCCACCGGCCGCAGCTGGGAGGGCACCCGCGGCATCCTGCGGATGCTCGGCATCGCCCCCGAGTTCGTCGTCTGCTCGAACGGCGCGGTCGTGCTCGCTCGCGTCGACGGTGACGATCTGCAGTACGACCGGTGGCATGTCGAGACGTTCGACCCTCGCGAGGTGCTCGTGCAGCTGCGCGAGCACCTGCCCGACGCCCGGTATCTCGTGGAGCTGCCCGACGGGCAGCGGCTGTACACCGAATACCTCGACGACTGGAACCTGGTGCATGCGCGTCGTGTGCCGTTCGACGAGCTCGGCGCCCAGCCGGTGTGCCGCATCGTCGTGGTCGCGCCCGACCAGGGTGAGCGGGACTTCGTGGACCTCGTCTCGCGCATCGGCCTGCATCAGGTCTCGTACGCCGTCGGGTGGACCGCGTGGCTCGACATCGCCCCGCAGGGCGTCGACAAGAGCACCGGACTGGAGCTCGTGCGCACGGAGCTCGGCATCGACCCGGCTCACGTGCTCGTGATCGGCGACGGCCGCAACGACGTGGGCATGTTCCGCTGGGCGCTGGATCACGGCGGTCGCGCCGTCGCCATGGAGCAAGGCCCCCAGGAGGTGCGGGATGCCGCGGGCGAGACGACCGCGTCTGTCCAGGCCGGCGGCGTCGCCGAGGTGCTCCGTCAGCTCTGACCGCCCCCGGGGCCGCCGACCCCGTAGCGGGCGCCCCCGAAGCGTCCTGCGGCGCCGGCCGGCGGCGGCATCCGGAGCGTCCTTCAGAGGATTGCCAGGCGGCGTTGGAAGAATGGCCGACAGGCCTGTCCGCTAGACTCGACGCCTGTTCGACGGATGCCTCCCCGGGGGCGGCGTCGTCGGGAGGGTTGTCCGAGCGGCCGATGGACCTGGTCTTGAAAACCAGTGGGCAGCAATGTCCCGTGGGTTCGAATCCCACACCCTCCGCAGAGACGGGGTGAACGAGAGACGGCAGCGTCCGAAAGGAACCGAGTGAGCTCGACGCACAGGCCCGGCAAGCGGGGCCGCCGCACGGTGGCCCGCCACGGTGAACTGTCGTCTCCGAGCCCGGTCGGGTTCGTGCTCAAGCTGCTGGCCGTCATCGTCGCCGTCGTGGCGGTCTCGGGGGTCGGGGTCGCCGCGTACGCGACGTATGACCTGACCGCCAGCTTCGCCGACGACGCGGTGGAGCTCCAAGGGCAGAAGTCGGTTCCGCCCGACATCGGGGCGATCGAGGGCGGCGTCGACATCCTGCTCGTGGGCACCGACGAGTGCGAGGAGCAGTACGCGTACCTCTTCGGCGCACGGTGCACGGGGGCGGATGCCGGCGGTCAGCTCAACGACGTCAACATGCTCGTGCACATCTCCGACAACCCGCGCCGCGTGACCGTGGTGTCGTTCCCGCGCGACCTCATGCTGGGGCTGCCGTCGTGCACCCGCGAGGACGGGTCGACGAGCTCGGCGACCTCCAAGTCGCAGATCAACGAGGCGTGGGGCCGTGGCGGTCTGTCGTGCGTCGCCCGCACCATCTCGGATCTGAGCGGTCAGAACATCCCCCTGGCCGCCAAGGTGAGCTTCGGCAATGTCATCAACATCACCGATGCCATCGGCGGCGTCGACGTCTGCATCGGCAACGGCGGCATCAAAGACAAGTACACGGGCATCAACTGGCCGGCCGGTCCCCGGACCATCCAGGGCGTCGAGGCGCTGCAGTTCCTGCGCACGCGCCACGGTCTCGAGAACGGCAGCGACCTCGCGCGCATCTCGAACCAGCAGCAGTACATGTCGAGCCTCGCACGCAAGCTGGTCAGCGACGAGGTGCTCTCCGACCCCGCAACTCTGTACAAACTCGCCACGACGGCGGTCGACAACATCACCCCGAGCAAGTCGCTGACCAACCCGATGACGCTCGTGCAGATCGCCCTCGCCGTGAAGGACGTGCCGTTCGAAGACATCGTGTTCGTCCAGTACCCGGTGCTCACCGATCCCGCCGACGTCAACCGCGTCGTACCCGACTACGACTCCGCCGAGAAGCTGTGGGAGGCGCTGGCCGCCAACGAGCCGCTCGAAGTGACGCACGACCAGGACCTCACTGGCGGCGTGATCGTCGCCGACCCGCCGCAGACCGAGACTCCGGTCGACCCGGTCCCGACCACCGAGCCCACAGAGGGCGCGACTCCCGCGCCCAGTGAGACGGCGGTGGCGCTGCCGAACAACATCCCCGGCCAGAACGCCGCCCAGCAGACCTGTTCGGCCGGAAACGTCAGGGCCAACGGCTGATGGCGCGCTCGAAGCGGTCCTCGGCAGAGGGCCAGGCGCCGATCGCGCGTCACGGGGCGCTGAAGTCGCGGCATCCTCTCGTCACGATGCTCGCGATGCTGGGCGTCGTGCTCGGCGTGGTCGGGCTGAGCGCCACGGGCGTCGCCGCGTACAACGTGTGGGACGCGACGCAGGCGATCACGGCGAACGCGGTCGTGCTCGACGAGGAGAAGCCGCTGCCCCCGTCGCTGGGTGCGATCGAGGGCGGCGTGAACATCCTCATGGTCGGCACGGACTCGTGTGAGGGGCAAGACGTCAGCATCTTCCCGCGCTGTGCGAACGACGATTCGCCGGGGGAGCGCAACGACGTCACGATGCTCGTGCACATCTCCGACGAGCCGCGCCGTGTGACCGTGGTGTCGTTCCCGCGCGACATGCTGGTGCCGATCCCGTCGTGCCAGAAGCCCGACGGCAGCGGCAGCATCTCGGCGATGTCGTCGCAGATGATCAACGCCTCGTACTGGTACGGCGGGCTGGGCTGTACGGTCGACACCGTCGAGGCACTGGTCGGCGATGAGCGCTTCCACATCGACTTCGCGGCCGCCATCCGGTGGACCGGCGTGATCAACATGTCGGACGCCATCGGGGGTGTCGACGTGTGCGTGGCCGGTGACATCAGCGACAAGCACACCGGCCTGAAGCTCACCGCCGGCAATCACACCCTGAAGGGCGTCGAGGCCCTGCAGTTCCTGCGGATCCGCCACGGCATCGGCGACGGGTCCGACCTCGGTCGCATCTCGAACCAGCAGCAGTTCATGGGGTCGATGGTGCGTAAGCTCCAGTCCGACGCGGTGCTCGCCAATCCCGCCACGCTCTTCAATCTCGCGACGACCGCGGTGAGCCAGGTGCAGCAGGGGCAGCTGGTGCTGAGCTCGGGCCTGACGAACCCGACGCTGATGGTGCAGATCGCCATGGCCGTCAAGGACGTGCCCTACGAAGACATCGTGTTCGTGCAGTACCCCACCCGTTACGCCTCCGGTGAGGGCGCCAGCCGGGTGCTTCCGGTGAAGGATGCCGCGAAGGTGCTGTTCGACGCGATCCTCGCCAACGAGCCGCTGGCGCTGACCGGCGATGCGAGCCAGGGCTACGGTGTCGAGGTGACCGGCGAGGCCACCCAGCCCGTGACGCCCGACCCCACCGCCACGGCCGACGCCGGCGGCGCTCCGAGCGGCGAGGCGCCCCCGGCCGGTGACGCCGGTGCCGAGACCCCTGCTTCCGGGCAGCGTGTGGAGCTTCCCTCCGACATCGCCGGGCAGACCGCCAAGGACATCACCTGCACGCAGCCGGAGAAGTGACGCCGGTTCGGAACCGCGGCGCCGACCCGTTATGATCGATGGGCGCGACCAAACCGCTTCGGCGTCCGGTCGCCTGGAGACGTCGCATAGTCAGGCCTAGTGCACCACCCTGCTAAGGTGGAGTCCCCGTAAGGGGACCGAGGGTTCAAATCCCTCCGTCTCCGCAGTATCTTCCCGCCCGGATCTGTTGATTTTCTGCGGATTTTCGGCCGCCTTCGAGTTCCTCGATTGATTCCGTGCCCACATTCTGCCCACATCTGATTCGTGGCGGGCATCGTGCGCTGCCGGAAAGCATGCGGGCCGTGCCGGGTGCCGAAGTGCGGCGTCAATCTCGTGCGAGCGGCGCGCGCCCTGCGCGGGCGTCAAGTTGTGCGGCGCGCGCCTGATCCAGCGCGGTCGAAACGGCGTCGAGGTCGTCGTCGAACAGGTCGGCGTACACGTCCAAGGTCATCGCGGCGGAGGCATGACCGAGCATGCGCTGGATCGCTTTCACGTTTGCGCCGGACTGCAGAGCGAGCGATGCGGCCGTGTGGCGCAGATCGTGGATGTGCAGTTGGGCGACTCCGATCGACTCCGCGGAAGTCTTGAACCACGACTTCGAGGCTGCGCTGGTACGAACTGGCCTCAGGTAGGTCCCCTCCTTGTTGGGGAACACCAGATCGTCGGGGCCGAGTCGCGCGACGCGTCCCGCCAACTCGTCACGCAGGAACCCGGGGCATCGGCACGCTTCGTATCTTGTGAGACTTCGGGGTGCCGACGTAGATCTCGCCATTGACCTCGACGGCGTTCGTGACGACCCAGATCCGGGAACGCGTGAAGTCGATGTTCTGCGCGGCGAGCCCCGATATTTCCGCCCAGCGCGTGCCGGTATACGCGAGAGTTCGAACCAAGGTCGCATACTCTCCGCTCGCGCTTGCGAGATCCTCGACTTGCGCGTGGTTCAAGTAGATGTGCCGCGATGTGGTCTTCTTCGGTAGACCGATCTTGCCGCCACGAGCCGGATTGACGGCGATGCGGCGATCGTGGACCGCATCATCGAGAATCGACGCCAGCACGCCTTAGGTGCGAATCACAACCGAGGCGCCTAGGCCCCGGTTGAGCTCCGTAACCCACGCTTTGACATCCGAATGGGCGATGTCTGTGATCGCTATCCGGCCCCATCGCGGGTTGACGCGCAACCGCCACGCCGTCTCGATTGGCGAGTAGGCCGAAGGCTTGAGCGACGCGTGCTTCGATTCGAGCCACGGAATCGCGAGCTCTGCGACCGCCACACGAGATCTGCTCGGAGCGACGAATGTGCCCTGAGCCTTGCTGACTTGGATGCTCGCGAGAAACTGCTCGGCGTCCCGCTTCGTCTTGAATCCGCGTTTGTCGGTCTGCGAACCGTCGGGGCGGCGATACCTCACCCGGTAACGCCTGCCCTGCGTCGTTGAGTACGAAGCGACGCTACCCATAAGCGGGCCGCCCGATGTTGGAGGTGAGG
Organism: Microbacterium timonense; assembly: GCF_900292075.1. Taxonomy (GTDB): domain Bacteria; phylum Actinomycetota; class Actinomycetes; order Actinomycetales; family Microbacteriaceae; genus Microbacterium; species Microbacterium timonense. Next base: position 505,222 of record NZ_OLMV01000002.1, on the reverse strand, counting down.
CCGGTGAGCCATCCCGCGGCGCGCGCATTTTGGATCCACTCGGAGGCGGTGCGCTCCGGAATGTCCAGTTCGGCGGCGATGAGTTTGACGGGTGGCAGGTCGGCGAGCGCGGCCGTGCCGTAGAGGATTTCGATGACTTGCCACCGTTCGTCCTTGACGCCCCGCTTGATGACGGCCTCTGCCATCCAGGGTGGGATGATGCGGCTGTCGCTGCTGGTGAGGTCTACGACGGTGGTCCAGGGTGCCGGGGTTGTCGTCGAGTTGGAGCGCGATGCGACGGGGGGATGGCGGTCTGCACGATCGCTTGTGGGGCGGTGTGCTTAAGGCGGTCCTCATTGAAGTCGTCGGCGATCGCGCGGTTGCCGATCGCGGTGATGAGGTACCGGCCTCGCTGCGCTGTGTAGTGCGCCTCGACTACTCGGTGTCGTCGAGTCGGAACCCGACCTTGAGTGTCACCTGGACGTGGTGGATGCTGTTCTGCTCAAGGTGACCCCGAATGGAGACGACCTCGAACCAATCCAGATTGTGGAGCGTCTTCGCGGCTCTTTCGATCCCGCTTCTGATCGCTGCATCCACTCCATCGGTGGACGTACCCACGATCTCGGTGACGCGGTAGGTGTGTTCAGTCATCACGTGCCTTTCGTCGAGCGGTCAAGCGGCAACTTACTCCACCTTCTCCGACGTGCGTCAGACGTCCGCAGGAGCCAGGACGATGTCGAATCGGGCGCTTGACCACGTGTGCCCGTCGAGGTCGCGCCCATCGGGAGTCGCCTCGTCCGCGTCGTGAGAGACGAAGTCCTTGATCAGCGACTCCTTCACGCCGAAGACGGCGTCGCGTTCGAGCAACTCGTCCCCTCTCACGAAGATATGGGTGACGAGAGTGCGCTTCTCGGGGGCCGTGACCATGAAGTGGAGATGCGAGGCACGCATGGGGGACCGGCCGACGGCCTCGAGCATCTTGCCCACGGGGCCGTCGTACGGAATGGGGTATGGCGTCGGGGTGAGGCCCCAGAAACGGTATCCGCCGTTCTCATCGCTGAACAGACGAGCGCGCGCGGCTTTGCGATCATCGCTGTACTGGATGTCGTAGAAGCCGTCCTCGTCGGCTTCCCAGACCTCGATCCGGGCCCCCGCGATCGGGTTGCCCTCGGTGTCTGTGACCGTGCCCTCCACCCAGCAGGGTTCGCCGGCCGCCCCGAACGCGATGTCCGCACCGTTCTCGACCAGCGGCGCATCCTGGTCGAAGAAGGGCCCGAACACCGTCGCCTCAGTCGCGTTCGCGTACGCCTCGTTGTTGACGGCGACGACCTGCATCGAGGCGCCCAGCACATCCGACAGGAGGATGAACTCCTGGCGCCTGTCGTCGGTGATGTGTCCGCACGCGGTCAGGAAGGCGATCGCGGAATTCCACTCCTCCTCGGTGAGGCGCACGTCACGGATGAAGGCGTGAAGATGCCGTACGAGTGCCTGCATCACCGTTCGCAGCCGATCGTCCGGGGCATTGCTGAAGGACTCGACGACGGTCTGGATCAGTTCCTCCTCGCGAGCGCTCTGCGCGGCGGAGATGTCAGCGGTGGCGGTCATGCGGGAACCTCCCTTTCTGTGATCGGTGTTCCGGCCCACGCGTCTCGGAGCAGACTTTCGATATCGGCGACGGCGGCCTGACGGGGATTGGATGCCGGGATGGCCTCCGCCGCGAGCAGTGCCGCCTCGGAGATCTGGTCTTCTTCGAATCCGATCTCGCGCAGGGAGGCCGGAGCGCCGAGCTCCTCGCGCAACGCCCAGAGTCCGGGTGCTGCCGGCTCACCGTCGAGAGCCGCCGAGATCCGGCTGCCGGCGTCGGGTGCGGCGGGCACGTTGAACGCCGCAACGTAGGGAAGCACGACTGCATGCATCTCCGCGTGCGGCAGGTTGTACGCGCCGCCCAGCACGTGGCAGATCTTGTGGTGCAGGCCGGAACCAGCCGACGCGAATGCGACTGCGGCGAGATAAGCGCCATAGAGGGTCTGCTCTCGGGCGTCCATGTCATTGCCGTCTCGCGCGACGGCGCGCAGTCCCGGCACGAGCGCACGAAGCCCCTCGCTGCCCAGGGCCCGGTTGATCGGGTCGGCGCGCGGCGCCCAGAAGCCGTCGACCGCGTGGGCGAGGGCGTTGAGGCCGGAGGCGACCGCCTGACGTCCGGAGAGCCCGGCGCTCAGCGACGCGTCGTAAACGATGACGCGAGGCAGTACCCGCGGGTCGGATCCGGTGGTCTTGCGCTGATTCTCCGTCAGCCCCCAGACATTCGTCGCCTCGGATCCCGCGAAGGTCGTGGGAACGGCGATGATCGGGATGCCGGTGCGCAGCGCGACGATCTTGCCGAGTCCCGTCGCCGAGCCACCGCCGATCGTGATGATGGCGTCCGCACTTTGATGCTCTGCGAGCTCTGTGGCGGCATCCGCTCGGTCGCTCGGTACGTGCTGGATCACATCATCGATCCGCGCGACGGGGTTCACTCTGGCGGCGACAGCGTCGGCGAGGTCGGTCACGAAGGCGTCCGCGATCAGGAGCACGCGCTCCGCCTGCAGAGCAGCGGCGGCGGCGACCGTGTTCTCGAGCGCCTGGCCCGCGCCGAACAGCACGCGCTGCCCCAACGTGGTGTGGTCGAAGACGACGGTCACCGGCGAACCTCGGAGCTCACGCGGCTCAGGGCCTGCGTGAGAGCGTCCTCCAGGGCGAGCGCCGGATCCTCGACGAGGGACATGGAGCGCCAGGCGATGATCTTGTCCGGCCGTACCAGGATGACCCCGTCCTCGTCGATCTCGCGTGCGCGCGCCCAATCGAAGTAGAGATCCTCCACCTCGCGGCCGGGTCCGATGACGACGGCGTGAAGGTCGATGCCCAGCCGCTCGGCGACAACAGGAGCGGCATCCGCCCACCCCTGACCCGAGATGCCGGTGAACAGGGTGAAGCGCGTCGACGGAGCAAGGTCGAGGGTCGACCACTTGTGCTGGTTGTTCCCGAGCCAGACATGAGGCAGCGGCGAGCCGGGCACCGTGGACTGCTGGTAGTACAACTCGGGGTCGCGCGTCGGGCTGGGTCGCTCGGAACCGTCGGAGACGACGGCTGTGGAGGTGTAGAACTGGCCGAGTTCGACGCCGTGGGCGTTGAACTCGTAGTCCTTCAGCTCCATCGCCTGACGAAGGGCCTCGCGACGCATCCGTCCCGTCGGGGTGTCGAGTTTGCGCTCCTCGATCGCGGCGACCATCTCCTGCTCGTTCTCGGCGGTCGTGACGCCGAGGGCCTCGAAGAACCCCCCGAATTCGCGCGAGGACTTGTTCGCCCGAGTCACGATCTGCCGGGCGACCGGCGCCCGCTCCGCGGTGTACGTGTCGAGCAGGGCGGGGCCCGCCTGCCCTCGCAGAACGGCGGCGAGCTTCCACGCCAGGTTGTAGGAATCCTGGATCGACGTGTTCGAGCCGAGTCCGTTCGAGGGCGGATGCCGGTGGATGGCGTCGCCGACGCAGAAGACGCGTCCCGTCTGGAGCTCGGTGGCGAACATGTTGTTGTTGCCCCACAGCGACGTGCCGGTGATCTGGATGTCGATGTCGCGGGAGCCGAGCAGCTGGTAGACGACCTCCTTGGCGGCGGCCTCGTCGAGCTGCGGCGCCGGCTGGGTGATGTCGTACCCCCACACGATGAGCCACTCGTTCCAGGTGCGCACCATCCGCACCAGACCAGCTCCGATGCCGCCGACGTTCGCACCCGGCTGGACGACCCAGTAGAGCACCGAGGGACGGTGACCGACGAGTTCTTCGAGGTCGGCGGTGAAGGTGATGTTCATGGAGCCGGCGATGTCCATCTCGCCCTCGTACGGGAGACCGGCGTGCGCGGCGACCTTCGAGCGGGCGCCGTCGGCCCCGATGAGGTACTTCGACCGCACCTGGTAGTGACTTCCGGTCACCCGGTCCAAGACGGTCGTCGTGACCCCGTCGTCGTCCTGCACGTGCGACACGTACTCGCTCGAGAAGCGGGTCTGAGTGCCTCGCATGGTGGCGTTGCGAACCAGGATCGGCTCGAGGAGGTGCTGCGGCATATCGCAGTTGAGCGTCGGCGACGACGCCTCGTAATCGGCGTGCCGCTGTGGACTCGTGCCCCACGTGAGGATGCGTCCGAACTCTTCGCCGGCAATCGATGAGCAGAACACCGTGTCACCGATGAGCTCATGCGGGGTGGCGAGCGCGTTCACCTCGTCTTCGATGCCCATGTCGCGGAAGAACTCCATCGCCCGCTGATTGGTGATGTGGGCGCGCGGGGTGTTGGCCGTCCACCGGTACTTGGTGATCATGATGTTCGGGATGCCGTAGGTGGCAAGGGCGAGCGCCGCTGATGAGCCCCCGGGTCCGGACCCGACGATGAGGACGTCGGTCTCCGCGATGTTACCGGTGGGCAGCGCGGTCGCTGCGATCCCGTCGTTGAACTCCGCCATGAATGCCTCCGAGCACGCCACGATCGTTGTGGCCGTCCCGCCAGTCTCGACCTCGTCTGGGCGCACGGCCAGACGGTGGCGGAAACGGACAAGCGCATGTCCGGATCCGTCAGATGCGGTCGGCCGCCGCCCGCACTTCGCTCGGGGTCTGTTCGTAGCGCTCGCGGAAGATGCGGCTGAAGTGAGACGCCGAGACGAACCCGCAATACTGCGCGATGTCCTGGACGGTCATCGAGCCGGGTGCGCTGAGAATCTTGTGTGCGAGGGACAGGCGCAGTTCGGTGATCGTCCGCCCGACGCCCGTGCCGGTTTCTTCGAAGGCTCTCGTCAGATGGCGCTCGCTGACCCCGATGCCGCGGGCGACGGAGGAGACGGAGATCGACGGATCGCGGAGGTTCCGCTTCATCCATGCCATCGCTGCCCGCCGGCGGGCGGAGGCCGAGTTCGCCCCGTCTGTGCTGAACAAACTGCGCATCAGATCCAGGGCGCTGCGCTCGATCGCGGCCAGGGATTCTGCATCCGCGTCCATGAGACTGTGGCGGATGAGTCTGGCGAGTGCGGCCGCGTGCACGTCTCCGGTGGGAGCATCGGAGAAGTTCATGATGATCGGAGCCTTCGGGAGCTCGCGCTCCGACACTTCTTCGAACACCGCCCGGGGCACGGTGAGGACGAACTCGTGCAAGCCCTGGGCGAAGCCTCGCATGAAGGGTTGGTTGACGTCGCAGACCAGCATCGTCCCTGGACGCTGCAGATGCACCCCGTCCTGGTGATAGAAGAACGCATCCCCGGCGAGCGTGAAGTAGAGGGCAGCCCCGTCGGCCGCGGCCGCCGCGATGTGCGCTGGTGTCCGCTCCACGATGTGGGAGTTGGCGCCCACGCGCGCGAAAGTCAGTTGAGGCAGGCGAAGATTCACCTCCGTCGCCTCGAGCGGCCGCCCCTCGAGGGACCGTGCCGTCAGGCGCAGCAACGCTCGAGCGTTGTGGTGCTCCCACTGCGCGATCCGTTCGTCGCGGTTCAGCCCTCGGGTCGAGAACGATTCGTACCGACCCTTCAGCTCTGCGCGACCGCGGACCGGCTTGGGGGCCTCGAAGGCCCCCGCCGTCCAGTGGGGTGACTCGCCGCTTGCCATGCCGCCCTCCGCATCGTTGCGCATTCGGTCCGGCGAGCGTATCGCGCGGTTCTGACCCTCCACGGTGGGAACCTCACCCTGGTATCAGGTCGAAGGATGCGCGGAACGCGCTGCGGACGTCGGTGGCGGCCCGCAAAGACACGGCGTCCCGCAGGAGCCGTTCGACACCGTACTCGCGGATGTAGCCGTAGCCGCCATGTGACTGTACCGACGACGCGGCGACCGAGATCGCCCGCTCCACGTTCTCGCGCAGCGACCAAGCGGCGCCGGCGGGCGACAGGCTGTCACCGTCGAACACTGCGGTGACGCACTCTCGCGCGAGCGCGGACTGAGTGGCAAGCGATTGCTGCACGGTCGGGAGAGCCCGGAGAGGGGCGCCGAACTGCACTCGCTCCGTCGAGTAGGCGATCGCGCGCTCCGCCGCGTCGACGGCGATTCCCGCCGCGATCGCGGCACCAGCCCGATGAAGGCGCGCACGGATGGCCGGAACGGGCACGCCGGACAATCGATCCGCTGGACCGCCCACCGTTGCCGTCGAGGTGGATGCTCCCGCCAGCCCGGTCCGCCGGAGCGGGACGAGCGAGCCGACGGATGGCGGCTGCACCAGCCACGCCGTCTCATCTCCGTCGAGGATGACGAGAGCCGGAGAGGTGCCGGCGGGGTCGATGCGGTCGACGCTTCCCGTCGCGTGTCCGTCCGTGATCTCGAGTCGCGTCTGCGGAGCGCTGCGCTCGACGACGCACACGGGCGTCTGGCCGGAGACGATGCCGTCGATCAGCGCGGCGACGTGATTGACGGCATCCGCGGCCCCCAGCGCTTCGACTGCCGCGTGTGCCTGCGCCGAAGCCCAGGCCAGTGCGGGCCGGTGTGCGCCCAGAGCCACGAATGCGGCGAGACGCAGTTCGAGCGGGGCGCCCCCACCGCCCCAAGTCTCGTCGATGCCGATAGACCACAGTCCCGATTCGACGAACGACGCCTTCACTGACGAACCGTCGTCGTGCTCGGCATCCACGTCCGAGACGGAGGCGAGCCAGTCGTTCGCGAGGTCGACGACTTCGACCTGGTCTCCGCTGAGCAGCGTGTTGAACCAGGTCATCGCCAGAACTTCTCCGGGTCGGGATCGCGGCGTTCGTCGAATGCCGCAGACATCTCGTGGGCTTCCTGGGTCGTGAGGTACAGCGTGAGGTACTGATCGTGCGCCAGCCGCGACTGCCCTGCGACGCCGTTGTGACGAGCGGAGAACGCGGTCTTGAGCGCGCCGATCGCGATCGGGCTGCGCGATGCGATCTCGGTTCCGATCTCCACGGCACGGTCGAGAAGCGCGCCGGGCTGGACGACCTCGTTCACGAGTCCCATGGCGAGCGCGTCGGCGGCCGTGTACTTGCGGTTGAGGTACCACAGCTCCTTCGCCCGCTTCCTGCCGATGGAGTCCTCCAGGTACCACGTGCCGTACCCGGCGTCGAAACTGCCGACCATAGGTCCCACCTGGCGGAAGACAGCGGTGTCAGCGGCGACCGAGAGGTCGCAGACGTTGGCGAGGACGTTCCCACCGCCGACGGCGAATCCATTGATGGCCGCGATGATCGGCTTCGGTACGGTGTCGATCGCCTGGTAGACATCGACGATCGGGATGACCTGGGACGGGTCGACGGAGGTGGTCTCGTCGTGTTCGCCGCCGATGCAGAAGAACCTGTCTCCCTGCCCTGTCAGCACGGCCGCGCGCAGCTCGGGGTCGAGGCGGAGCTCGCGGAACGCGTCGACGAGCTCGAGGCACGTGCGCGGGCGCAGCTTGTTGCCGGCCTCCGGACGGTTGATCGTGACGACCAGCACCGGGCCGCGGCGTTCGAGGACCACGTCTTCATAGCGCGTCATGACTGCACCGCCTCTCGGAAGCCCCCGCCGGACTTGTTGCCGAGCTTGCCGGCGGCAACCATCGCCTGAAGGAGCGGGGGCGGCGCGAACGCGGCATCGAGGGTCGCGTCATAGGCGCTGCGTGTCGCGTGCTCATGGACGTCGAGTCCGATGAGGTCGAGAAGCTCGAACGGGCCCAGCTTGTAGCCGAGTCCGAGCCGGATCGCGACGTCGATGTCCTCGGCCGTCGCGAGCTCGTCGTCGAGCTCCTGGATCGCATCGTTCAGATACGGCATCAGCAGCCGATTGACCAGGAAGCCCGGACGGTCCTTCACCGGCACGGGATCCTTGCCGATCTCGACGACGAACTGCACGAGGCTGTCGATGACCTCGGGGGACGTGGCCAGTCCCTTCACGATCTCCACGACGCGCATCAGCTGCGCGGGATTGAAGAAGTGCAACCCCGCGAAGCGCTGCGGCTGCGGGATCGCGGTGGCGAGGTCCGACACCGAGAGCGCCGACGTGTTGGTCACGACCACCGAGTTCGGCGATACGACCGCCGCGACGTCCGCGAAGATGGCGCGCTTCACGTCGCGGCGTTCCGTGGCCGCCTCGATCACGAGCTCGGCATCCGCCAGCTCCTCGACGGCGGTCGTCCCCCGGATGCGGCCGAGGACCTCGTCTCGTCGCGCCTCGGTGACCTTGCCGCGCGCGATGCCTGCGTCGAGGAACTCACGCACCGCTGCGAAGCCCGCGTCTACGCGCCCGGAGTCGCTCTCGAGCACCGTCACGTTCCGGCCGCTCTGGGCGATCACCTGCGCGATGCCGCCGCCCATCCTGCCGAAACCGACCACCGCTGTGTTGCCGAAGAGTGTCATGTCAGCTCCCGTCCATCCGATCGAGGCGTCTCAGGCGCCGAAGAGTGTGGTGTCGTCGTACGTGTAGAAACCGCGACCGGTCTTCCGGCCGAGGTCACCCGCGGCGATCATGCGCTCGACCATCGGCGGGGGCGCGAACCGCGGCTCGCGCAGTTGCTCGTAGAGGCGCATGGCGACCTGCCAGTGCACGTCGAGACCGACGATGTCGAGGAGGCGGAACGGCCCCATCGGGTGTCCGAGAGCGCCGGTGACGGCGGCGTCGATCGTCTCCTTCGTGCCCAGCCCCGCCTCGAGCGCGTCGATGCAGCTGTTCTCCCACGGGATCAGGAACCGATTGAGGATGAAGCCGGGCCGGTCCTTCGTGACCACCGTGGTCTTTCCGACCTCCGAGAGGAACGCGAGCGTCGCCTGGTGGGCCCAGTCCGCGGTGTGCCGACCGTCGGCGACCTCGACGAGCTTCATCAGCGGGGCGGGATTGCAGTAGTGGGTTCCGACGACGCGCCCGGGGTGCTTCGATCCGGCGGCGATGGCGGTCACAGACAGCGTAGAGGTGTTCGTGTGGAACAGCGTCCGCTCGTCGACGATATCGTCCAGCTGACCCCAGAGGTCCTTCTTCACCGCGAGGTCCTCGAAGACGGCCTCGACGACGACGTCGGCCCCGGCGAGATCTGCCAGGTCGGTCGTGCCGGTCACTCTCGATTTGGCGAGCGCGGCCGCATCGGCGCCGATCTTCCCCAGCGCGAGGCTCTTGTCGAGAAAGCCGTGGACGTAGTCCACCGCGCCCTTCACCCGGACATCATCGAGGTCATAGACGATGGTCCGCTGGCCACCGCGCGCCATCACCGTGGCGATTCCTGATCCCATCGTGCCGGCGCCGAGCACCGCCACGGTCCTTGCGGTATCGGTCATCGGATGCCTCCCTGGGGCTTGGGTGCCGGGTCCCGGCGCTGCGTGTCGCGGGCGATGAGGAGGCGCTGCACCTCGTTCGTCCCGTCGTAGATCTGGGTGACTTTGGCGTCTCGAAGGGTCCGCTCGACCCCGAGGTCGGCGAGGTCTCCATAGGCGGCGAGCAGACCCGTCGCCGTGAGGGCGGTCCGCCAGCCGAGATCGGTGCATGCCTGCTTCATGATCGCGATGTGTGCGGTCGAAGGGTGCGCGGAGCGATCCACTTCGCGCGCTGTGGCAAGCAGCAGCAGGCGACCCTTGAGGATGTCGCCGCGCAGTTGAGCGAGCTCGAAAGTGATGTCCTCCGGGAGTCGGGGGCCGTGGATGCGGTGGAGCGCGATGAGGGTGCGCAGGTAGGCGTCTCGCGCCAGGCCGACCCCTTGGGCCGCTGCACTGATGCGGGACTTGATCACCGACGACATGACGATCTGCCATCCGGATCCCTCGCCGCCCAAGCGCTGCGACGCGGCCACGGGAACGCCGTGCAGGAAGACCTCGGCGGTGGAGGAGCCGTGCATGCCCATCTTCTCGAACGGAGCGCCGGTCTCGACGCCCGGCGCGTCGCCGTCGACGACGAAGGCCGTGACGCCGTCCCTGCCGAGCTTCGGATCGACGGTCACGAAGCAGACGATGACGTCCGCCCGGTCACCCGTCGTGATGAAGGTCTTCGCCCCCGAGATCTCGTACGACTCGCCATCCGCGGCCCGCGCTGCGCGGGTGCGGATGCTGGACACGTCGCTGCCGGCATCCGGCTCGGTGATCGCCATCGATCCGTACGTCCTCGCGGCGAGGAGATCCGGGATGTACTTCTGCCCCAGCTCCTCGCTGCCCGCAAGAAGGATCGGGTATGCCGCGTGGGTCTGAGTCATGTAGACGAGACTCGTCGCGGCGCAGCCGGCCGTGATCTCCTCCATGGCGACCGCGTAGGCCACGTGACTGTCTCCCGATCCGCCGAACCGTTCGGGGAAGACGAGTCCGCCCAAGCCGGCGGATGCCAGAGCGCGCACCCCCTGGCCGGCGAACTCGTGGGTCCGATCGGTCTCGGCCGCACGCGGCGCGACCTCCTCGGCGACGACGCGACGGGTGAGGGCGCGGATCTCCCGCTCGCGGTCGGTGAGCAGAGCATCCGCGACGGACTCATCGAGGGAGCCGTGCGCGGCGACGTACGCGTCGGGGTCTTCGTCGATGACGACACGACTCAGGGTCTGCGTCAGGCTCATGGCCGTCCTCCCTCTCCGAACCGCGGGGCGCGCTTCTCCCGAAAGGCGCCGATGCCTTCGGCGGCCTCGGAGCCCCCGGTAGCGATGGCACCGAGCACCGCCTCCAGGTGCAGGTCCATCGCTGAGGGAGCGCTCGTGCGCAGCGCGGCGAGGATCGCCCGTTGCGCACGGGGACCTTTCGAGGTGAGGGTCCCCGCAACGCCCAGGGCCTCGGCGAGGAGGGCCTCCGGCTCGACAGGCGGAACCGGCGTGAGGCCGAGCTGGTACGCCCGATCCGGCCCCATGCGGGCACCGGACAGCATCAGATGAGCCGCCACCGCCCGGCCGACGGCGCGGGGAAGCCGCTGTGTGCCGCCGTACCCGGGGATGAGCCCGAGGCCGGATTCCGGAAGCCCGAGCGAGGCTTTCGTCGACAGGACCGAGAATGTGCATGCGAGCACGAGCTCGAAGCCTCCTCCCAACGCGACGCCGTTGACGGCCGCGATGACCGGAATCGTGCTCGACTCGACGGCATCCATGACACGCTGACCGGCGAGGAGGCGATCCTGCGCCGTCGCGGAGTCAAGGCCGGCGAACTCGTCGAGGTCCGCGCCCGCGCTGAAGGCCTTCTCTCCCGTCCCGGTGACGATGACCGCACGGGCTCCGGATGCCGTCGCCTCAGCCAGCCCGGATTCCAGACCCGCGAGCACGGCGCCGTTGAGGGCGTTGTAGACGCCCGGCCGATTGATGGTGAGGATCGCGACGTCGTCCCGACGATCGCTGAGGATGATGCTGTCAGTCATCGAGCAGGGGCCCCTTTCGTGTCGACCGTGACGGGAGCGCCGACCACGCCCGCTTCTGACATCCGCTCGATCTCGTCGGCGGAGCATCCGAGTTCCTCCAGAAGTGCGCGAGTGTCGGCCCCGAGCTCGGGGAAGCGCTCGTTGCGAGGCCCAGGGATCGTCCGCAACCGGAACGGGCTGTGAACGGAGTGAAGTCCTGTTCGGCCCCCCGGTACGGGGAGGATGCTCTCGCGCTCGACCACCTGCGGGTCCGTGACCACTTCGGAGAGCGACTGGACGAGCGAGCACGGCACGCCGCGCTCGCCGAGCACGGCCAGCCAATGTTCGGCACGGTGCTCGGCAAGCTTCGCCGCAATGGCCGCGGTGATCCGCCCGCGTTGCTCCCGGCGCCCGGCGTTGGTCGCAAGGTCGTCATCCGCGGCCAGTTCGGTCAGCCCGAGGCAGGTGGAGAAGCGCTGCCACATCGAGTCGTTCCCGATCGCGACGACGATGTCCCGATCGGCCGTGGGGAACGTCTGGTAGACGGCGAGTACCGAATCGGTGCCACCGCTCGGCGCAGGCTCCGGGTCGCCGGCGAGGTAGGCGGCGATGCGCGGTGCCATGAGCGCGAGGTCGGAGTCGAGCAGCGAGACGTCGATCACCTCGCCGACTCCCTCGCCGCGCTGCCGGACCACGGCTGCGCTGATGGCCAGGGCCGCACACATTCCGGTCACGATGTCGGAGAGGGCGGTCGATACGCGCTGCGGAGACCCGCCCCTCGCGCCGGTCACGGACATGAGACCCGATCGGGCTTGCGCGGCGAGGTCGTAACCCGGCTGGTCCCTGGCCGGTCCGTCGAAGCCGAAGCCGGAGATCGAGCAGTAGATCAGCCTGGGGTGCCGCTGCGTGAGCTCGTCGGGATCGATGCCGAGACGGCCGAGTTTGGAGGGATTCACATTCTGCAGGAACACGTCGGCTGTGGCGATCAGGCGGTGCAGCAGCGCCCGTCCCTCCTCTGAGCCGATATCGAGGGCGAAGGAGCGCTTGTTGCGATTCGCCGACGCGAACCATGCGGAAGCTCCGTCGACGAACGGGGGTCCCCACGTGCGTGCGTCGTCACCGACCCCGGGACGCTCGACCTTCACCACCTCGGCCCCGAGGTCCGCCAGGTACATCGAGGCGGTGGGGCCGGCGTAGGAGGTCGTCAGATCGAGGACGCGCAACCCTGCGAGCGGTCCGCTGCGGGGCTCGCCCCCGCGGGGACCGGTGGATGGTGTGGACATCTCGCCGTCTCTCAGTCCGGGTCCGGGGGAGTGATGGACCCATCGCCGAAGACCTCCGCGGCGACGCGATACGCCGCATTGGCCGCCGGTACCCCGGCGTAGATGGCTGTCTGCAGGATGATCTCCCGGATCTCGTCGACGGTCAGCCCGTTGCGGTGCGCTGCCACCAGATGCATCCGGAGTTCGGCGTGGTGCCCCCCGGTGATGAGGGAGGAGAGCACCACGATGGAGCGGGTACGGCGATCGAGCTGCGGGCGGGACCAGATCTCTCCCCACGCGACCCTGGTGATGAAGTCCTGGAAGTCCTCGGTGAGCCACGTCGTGCGCTCGATGGCGCGGTCGACGTGACCGTCCGAGAGCACCTCCCGCCGCACACGGAACCCCGATGCGCGGCGCTCGTCGTCGCTGAGATGAGGCTCGTTCGGCCCGTGCGAATCGTGATCCTGCATACGAGGCTCCCTCAGCTCATCCGTTCGACCACGACTGCCATACCCTGACCTCCGCCGACGCAGAGCGTCGCCATGCCGAGGGTCTGGTCGCGCGTGCGCAAGCCGTTGATCAGAGTGGTCAGCAGCCGCACGCCGGTCGCTCCATACGGGTGCCCCAACGCGATCGAGCCGCCGAAGGGGTTGAGCTTCTCGGCGATGTCGATGTCCAGCTGTCGTGCGCTCGGAAGCACCTGCGCGGCGAAGGCCTCGTTCATCTCCACGATGTCGATGTCGTCGATCGTCATGCCCGCGAGCCAGAGCGCGCGCTCGGATGACTCCACCGGCCCCAGGCCCATGATCTCCGGTGACAGTCCGCTTACGCCCGTCGCGACGATACGGGCGAGAGGCGTGAGGCCGTGTGAGGCCGCGAACTCCGCGGAGACGATCACGGCTCCGGAGGCCCCGTCGTTGAAGGGGCAGCAGTTTCCTGCTGTCACTGTTCCCGCTGGGTCGAAGGCGGGTTCGAGCGCCGCGAGTCCTTGACGCGTCGTGCTCGGCCGGATGCTGTCGTCTGCGGTGAACCGAGATCCGTCGGGGCGGATGATGGGAACGATCTCTCGGGCGAAGAATCCGTCCGATGCCGAACGCGCCGCGAGCGACTGGGAGCGCAGGGCGTACTCATCCTGATCGGCTCGGGTGGTTCCCGTCATGCGCGCGACGTTCTCGGCGGTGAGTCCCATGCCGAAGCCGAGCGTGATCATGCCGTCCGGCGCCACACCGTCCGTACGGGGATCGCCCCAGCTCTTGCCGCTGGCGATCCGCTCACCGATCTCCTTGGTGCGGTCGGAGAATCGCAGATTCGGCTGCGGGTCCAGCGCGGGATAGCGGGAGATCGACTCCACTCCGCCGACCAGGAACGCGTGGCCCTCTCCGGCCTTGATGGCGTGGTATGCCATGCGTGTGGCCTGCAGCGACGAGGCGCAGAAGCGATTGACGGTAGCCCCGGGCAGGTCGTCCAATCCGAGCAGAGCCGCGACCTGCCGGGCGAGGTTGAAACCCTGCTCCCCGCTCGGCTCGGACACGCCGAGGTAGAGGTCCTCGAGGGCTGTCGGATCGAGATCCGGCACCTGGTCGAGAACTCCTTGGAAGACCTGCGTGGCGAGTTCGTCCGCTCGTACGTCGACGAGCCCGCCTTTGCGCGCACGTGCGATCGGCGAACGACCGATCGCGACGATGACCGCTTCAGTCATATCGGAGTCTCCCCGGTGCGGTGCGCGACGATCAACGGGCCACCGGTGCGAGCCCGTAGTGGAGCATCTCCGGGATCTGCCCGTCCCACTGGTTGATCCACCGGAGGTCCTCTGGGTCCCACTGCTTGACGCCGCGGTCGGGGTTGAAGATCTGCTCCATCTCGGCGTACACCTCGACGATCCCTCCCGCGGGCTCGAGGTAGTACGCCGCGATGTTGTGCCCTGCGCCGTGCCGGACCGGCCCCCAGACGAGCCTCGACCCGTTCGCGATCAGCCGGTCTCCCAGCCGTCCGAGATCGGCGATGCTCTGCACCTGCCACGCGTGGTGGTGAAGTGCGACGTCCGGGCGCTTCATTACGGCGATGCCGTGGTTGTCGGGGTTGCACCGCAAGAAGAACGCGACGTCGTCGCCGATCTGGTCCGACACCTTCATTCCGAAGATGTTCACGAGGAAGTCGCGCTGGGCGAGGGAGTCGTTGACCTTGAGGTTGATGTGACCGAACCGGTCGACTCCGACTCCGCCGGCACGCACGTCGTACCGATCGGCAGCCTGATGGATATGCCAGGTGTACCCCTCCGGACCCACGAAGGCGAAGCCGGCCTCGGCGTATTCCTCGATCGGCTGCTCCGCGAGCACTCGGTATCCGGCCCGGTCGACCTTCTCGCGGATCGCCGCGAGCTCGTCGGAGTTCGAGGCCAGCAGGCCGAAGTGGTCCGCCCCGTTCTGCTCCGCCTGAACGTAGACCAGCTCGTGATGGGTGTCCTGTGCGGCGAGGTATGCCTTGTCGGCGGTGGTCTCAGTGACGCGTAGCCCCAGGAACTTCTCGGCATGGTCGATCGACGCCTTCAGATCACGTGTCCCCAGGCTCACGTAGCCGACTTCAGAAATCGTTCCTGCTGCGGTCATTACTGACCCACCTCCTCGTAGGATCCAGCGTGTTGAATGTTGGACATACTCACTATAGGGCATCAGCCCTACAATCGCGTTGCTCTCATCCGTGCGAATCGGCCAATCTCCGACGCACGGCCATGGCCCGCAACGACCTGCCCTCCCACTTCGCGAGGCCGACCGCGAGGATGATCGCCAGACCGTTGAAGAGGTCGGGAATCCACGTGGGCGCACCCGCGAGCTGCAGTCCTTTGCTTCCCGCTGCCAGCACGAACACGGACACCAGGGTGCCCAGGATGTTGTAGCGGCCCGCTCGGAACTGGGTCGAACCGAGCGTTGCCGCAGCGAAGGCGGGCAGCAGGAACGCCGGCCCGATCGTGGGGTCGCCCACGCCGATCCGCGAGGAGAAGAGGATGCCGGCAAAGGATGCGATGACACCGCCGACGACGAGGCTGATGATCGTCACGCGACCGACAGAGACTCCGGCGAGCCGAGCGGCTGAGGGGTTGCCACCCGTGGCGTAGATGTGTCTCCCTGCCGGCGTGCGATCGAGCACGTACCAGCCGAGCACGCCGACGATCGCCATGACCCACACGGGCAGTGTGATCCCGAGGATGTCGCTCGTGCCGAGAGCCTGGAACTCCGCACTGAGGTTCAGGATCTGCTGCCCGCCGGACACCCACTGGACGGCCGCCGTGAGGACAGAGGCCAGCGCAAGCGTCGCGATGAACGAGTCGATCCGGAGCCCCACCACGAGCAGGCCGCTGACGAGGCCGACGAGCGCGGATACGACGATTGTGATCGTGATCGCGATCGGAATCGGAAGCGAGAACGCCGACAGGAGCTGCGCCACCACGATGCCGGCGAGACCGACCTGCATTCCGATGGCGAGGTCGAAGACGCCCGCAGCAAGCGAGATCGTCAGACCGATCGCAACGATCGCTGTCAGCGACTCGGTGTCCAACATCGATCGCCAGGTGTTGACGTCCAGGAACGTCCGGGGGACCCACAGGCTGAAGACGATGAAGATAACGATGAAGAGGTAGATCGCGCTGATATTCCGGAACGAATACCACCGGATGGATGTGCGCGATCGGTCGTCCGGTGCACGACGAGGCTTCGCCGCCGCCGAAACTTCCGTCTCCCTGGCTACGGTCATTTCTCACTCCCAGATCGTTCGAAACGGGCGGAATCGGACAGCGGATCGGCAAGCAGCGCCTCTTCGGTGAGGTCGGCGCCGGCGACTTCGGTCACAACCAGTCCGTCTCTCATGACGAGGACGCGATCGCACAGAGCGACCAGCTCCTCTGTATCCGACGAGGAGACGAGGACAGCCGCGCCCGCCTCCGCAGAGCGACTGATCAATCCGTACAGTGCGGCTTTCGCGCCGACATCCACCCCCTGGGATGGCTCGTCCAGCAGGAGGACCTTCGGTGAGGTGCGCAGCCATTTGGCGAGCACGATCTTCTGCTGGTTGCCGCCGCTGAACAGCGTGAGCGGGCGGTCGACATTGCGGGGTTCGAGTTCAACTTCACCCGCCCATGCATCTGCATCACGCGCTTCGCCGCGTCGGCTGATCCAGCCCAGCACGCCTGTCACCGTCCGCAGTGCGGGAAGCGTCAGGTTCTCCTTCGCCGTCAGTGTCATGACCGCTCCGAGGGCCGGGCGATCGGCGGGTACGAAGCCGACACCCGCGGCGATCGAGGCGCGGGGTCTGCCCGCAGCGAGTGGTCGTCCATGCACGCGGATCGTCCCGGCGTGAGGGCGGTTCTGACCGAAGATGAGTGAAGCCAGCTCCTCACGCCCGGACCCCAGGATGCCTGTGACCCCGACGATCTCACCGGCACGGACCTCGAGGCTCACCCCGTCGATCTCCTCTCCGTACAGGTCGACGACCTGGAGGGCGACGTCGCCGAGCTCCCTCGCGCTGGATTCCGCGGCGGACAGTTCCTGGCCGACGATCATCCTGACGAGCGAGGCGCGGTCGACGTCTTCGATCGGCTCGTCGGCGACGACTCGTCCTCCTCTGAGCGCGACGACCCGGTCAGCCAGCTGCATCACCTCGTCGAGATGGTGAGAGATGAAAACAACCCCGGCGCCCTGGGCCGCAACTCCTCGCACGGCGGAGAAGAGCTTCTCGGCTTCTTGAGAGGGGAGCGCGGCAGTCGGCTCGTCCAGGACCAGCACGTGGCGGCGACCCTCCCATCCATCCAGTGCGCGAACGATCGCGATGATGGCGCGTTCACTTGCAGAGAGCCCCTGCACAGGCTCGTCGACTTCGATGGATGCACCCAGCTCAGCGATCAATTCGCGAGCGTGCCGGCGCTCCCGGCGGGCGTGTGTCGGCAAGAGCCCGCCCAGCCGGTGGGGCTTGCCGAGGTCCAGGTTCTCCACGGCGCTCAGGGTTGGGATGAGCCCGAGGTCTTGATGGATGAAGTAGAGCCGCGGCGGCTGTTCCGACTCCCCGGCGCGCGGGATCAGTTCGATCACGCTTCCGGGGTCAGGCGAATAGAGGCCGGCGAGCGTCTTCACGAGTGTGGACTTGCCCGATCCGTTCTGACCCACGAGCGCCACGATTTCACCGGAGTGCACCGTCAGATTCACTCCATCCAGCGCCGTCAGGCCCGGGAAGGTCTTGCTGAGCGATCGCACCCGCAGCAGCGGATCGCCGGTGAGAGCTCGCATCGGCTCAATTGCCCCCCGAGCCGCTCCAGAGCGTGGCGAACTGCTCGGCGAAGTCGGGATAGGCCGAGTAGCCGTTCGTCACGTCCTTGCCCTCGAGGCTCGAAGCATCGACGAGCTCCAGCGGGGGGATGCCTGATTCCTCGCCCGCCGTGAGCGGTTGGTCGGTCATCAGACGCGCAGCCGCATCGACGAGGCTCCACATGATGACGGGAACATCCACGGCCATCGAACCGGCCAGCTCCCCGTCCTGGATCTCTTCCAGTTGCGCGGGCGTGGCGCCGAAGCCGTTCACGAGCACCTGATCCGAGAGCCCCGCGACCTTCAGCTGGGCGGGCAAGCCCGTGGCCGCCTCCTCCGTTGCGAAGATCGCGAGGTTCGTGTCCGGATTCGCCTGCAGGTCGCTGACGACCTCCGCGGGCGCGGTGCTCCCGATGGAGGCGACCGGGATGTCCTTCACCCGGACCTTGCAGTCGGGGCAGAGCTCGGCGTACGTGGAGGTGAAGGCGTCCTCGATCTTCCCGGAGAAGACGAGCTCAGGGGTGGTGTAGAACACCGCGTTCGCCTCCGCACCGCGTTCCTTGATCGCCCACGCGGCGAGCACGCTACCGACCACTTCCATCGCGGCGGTGTCGTTGAACCCGACATCGATTCCGTACGACGACGCGTCGATCGCCCCATTGGAGAGGACGGGGGTGCCCGAGTCCTCCAGTGTCGCGAGCTGGTTCTTGATGGCTGCCGGGTCGGTGCCTGCCACGATGACGGCGTCGGGCTTCTGGCTGATGATCGTCTCCGCGGCTCGCTGCAAGCCGCTCGCGCTGGAGTCGGCCTTGGTGACGGTCAGATCGACGCCGAGTTCCTCCGCAGCGGGGGCGAGGAGGTTGGCGAAGATCGCGCAGAACGGCGTGGCGCACTGAAGGTAGGCGATCGTGCCCCCTTCAGGCGTGCGAGCGAGTGGCTCGTCGACCGGGAACGCACTCGCTTGTCCGACGTACGGGGCCAGGATCTCGTCGACCTGGCTCGAATCCACGCTTCCGGAGGTTGTGGGTGACGCGTCGTCGCTGCCATCGGTGCCTGCGCAGCCGGAGACGAGGAGTCCCAGTGCCGCGGCAGAGGCGAGGACGAGGGCGACACGCTTGGAGAAGATTCGCATCATGCGCTCCTGAGTTCGGGCTCTCTTGCCTCGCGCGCCGATGCGGAGGCGGTCGAGCCGGGAGCGCTTGTCGGTTATCCGTTGAGGATGCCGGCAGCGAGACGCTCACGACTCGAATACCCCAACACTAATGTCGGACTATACCCCTTGTCAACAAAGAGCGAATGTCAGACGTTCTACAGGGCCAGGTCGCGAACGTAGTCGAGATGCTTTCTCATGGCCTCCGCCGCGCGATCGGCGTCCTGCTTCCGGATGGCGTCGACGATCGCCATGTGCTGGAGGACGGTCTCTCGGCCTTCCTCGGGGCCGAGACGCACGAAGGTGACCGGCTGCGTGGTGCGATGGAGCGCGGCGACGAACGCCGAGAGCGCGCGGTTGCCCGACGCAGCGGCGATCGCCCCGTGGAATGTGATGTCCAGGGTGGGCACGAGGGGATCGTGCACCGTCGTGGTGCGCTGACGGTCGAGGACATCGCTGAGCAGGTCGAGGTCGTCGGCGCTGCGGTTGGCTGCCGCGAATCGTGCGGCGGGTACTTCCAGCATCTCCCGCACGCTCGAGACGTCGTCGAAGGAGACCGTTCCCAGGGCGAGGATCGTGCGCATGGTCCCGCTGAGGAGATTCTCGAGCGAGTCGTGGTCGGGAGTCTGAACGAAGCTTCCGCCGTTCGAACCGCGCGCCTTGGTGATGAGACCTTCGGCAACCAGGGACCGCAGCGCCTCGCGGACGGTCGATCGACTCACGCCGAAGTTCTCTGCAAGTTCGGCTTCCGTGGGAAGGCGATCGCCGCTCTTGAACTCCGACGCGGTGATGGCTTCCCGCAACTGGCGCTCCACCTGCTGACGCGGCCTCAGCACGGGCTCCAGTTTGACGTTAGACATTTCCCACCCATCGTTGCCGGAATCAGCGGAAAGCTGTCCAATTCAGGACTCCGTCCGGTGACTCAGATCATAGTCCAACGACAGACAGGGGGCTTCAGGGCCACGCGAGTCGACGAGTGCAGGCGGTCTCCCATCGTCGTCCCCGTCAGCCCGTCGACGCGGGGGTTCTCCAACGGAGCGCTGCGAAGCTGTCGAGTGCGGCGACGTCGTCCACGGCGTCCCGACTGACGGCGTCCTCGGGCGGCATTCCCTGCAGGATGCGCTTGATCGGTACCTCGAGCTTCTTTCCTGTACGGGTGTGGGGGACGGCCGGGACCGCGATGATCTCATCGGGTACGTGCCGGGGTGAGGTGGCCACCCTGATGGCCGTGGCGATCGATCTGCGCAGCTCGTCGTCCAGCACCGTGCCGGGCTCGAGCACGACGAACAGCGGCATCCAGTAGCCACCGTCCGGCAGCTCGATACCCACCACCAGCGACTCCACGATTCCGGGCTGCCTCTCCACCACGTCATAGATGTCGCTGCTGCCGAGCCGGACGCCGAACCGGTTGAGCGTGGCATCGGAACGCCCGTGGATGATGACGGATCCATGATCGGTGATGGTCGCCCAGTCTCCGTGGCGCCATACGCCGGGATAGACGTCGAAGTATGCCGACTTGTATTTGCTCCCATCCGGGTCGTTCCAGAGCTTCACCGGCATCGACGGCATGGGTTTGGTGACGACCAGCTCACCCACTTTCCCTTCCACCGGCTGGCCGGTCTCGTCCCATGTCTCGACCGCCATGCCGAGGGCTCTGGCCGGCAGCTCACCCGGCCAGATGGCCTTATTGGCTGCTCCAGACGCGAGGGCCGAGCAGATGTCGGTGCCGCCCGACATCGAGACAAGGGGTACGTCGCCACCGAGCTGAGCGCGGACCCACGCGAAGGCGCTCGGAGGGACCGGCGAGCCGGTGGCGCCGATCATGCGGAGCTTGGGCGACGGCGGGACCCGGTAGCCCGCCCGCTCGCATGCTTGGAGATAGCCGGGACTCGCCCCGAGGATCGTCGCATCAGAGGCGTCCGCTATCTCCCAAAGACGTCCGACAGAGGGGTAGGTGGGACTGCCGTCGTAGATCACGACCGAAGATCCCAGCAGCAGCGCGTTGACGACGAAGTTCCACATCATCCAGTTCGGAGACGTGTACCAGAAGAGCCGATCCTTCGACGTCATGTCCATCTGGAGGCCCAAGTTCTTCTGAGCGTCGAGAGTGATCCCGCCGTGGCCGTGAACGATTCCCTTCGGGATTCCCGTCGTGCCTGAGGAGTACAGCACCCAGAGCGGGTGGTCGAACGGAACCTGGAGCGGCTCCAGACCGCGGGGGGAGGCGGGGAGGGAGTCCCACTCGAGGACGGGTGGGCCGTAAGCGGGAGTCTCCAGACCGAGGTGTGCGATGTGGACGACGTGCTCGATCGTCGGAAGCATGTCGGCGAGGCCGACCGCATCAGTACGTCGGTCGAACGACTTTCCGCCGAAGTAGTACCCGTCGGCGGCCACGAGGATCTTGGGCTCCAGCTGAGCGAGTCTCTTGGCTGCGGCGTCCGCGGCGTAGTCGGTGCCGCAACAAGACCACACGGCACCGAGAGAGGCTGTGGCAAGGAAGGCCACGATCGCTGAGGAAGTGTTCGACACATATCCGGCGACCCGGTCGCCCGGAGCGACCCCGAGAGCATCGAAGGCGTCGGCGACGTCGGCGACCCGGCGTTCCAAGTCCCGCCACGTCACCGCGCTGGAGTGCCCGTCCTCGAGCACCTCGATGATCGCGACATCATCCGGGTTCCTGTCTCGGAACACGTGGCTCACATAGTTCAACCGCGCGCCCAGAAACCAGTTGGCGCCCGGCATGCGCATCGAGTCCAGGACCTGGCCATAGGGAGAACTCGATCGCATGTCGAAGAACGCCCAGAGCTCTGCCCAGAACTCCGGGAGGTTGTCGACCGACCAGTTCCACAGACTGTCGTAGTCGGGAAGATCGACGTGGTGGCGGGCCTCCACTTGCTTGGTGAAGGCCACGATTCTGCTGTCCTTCACCCTCTCAGGGTCGGGGGTCCACGCCGGCCCGTGGGGCGACAGCGAGTCAGGGGAATGCTGTGTCATGAAGGGTCTCCGCTTTCGCTCCGGACGTCGTAGTCGGGGCGGTCCGTACTTGACTTACGGTCTCACGAATGTCCAAACTAGGTCAACGTGCAAATGCTGGACTGTTGACGCTGGCGGATCCACGACGAGGAAGTCCGCGAACGCACCGCTGAGGAGTCGGCGTTGCCCACGGCCGGATGCCGGTGTCCACCGGACGGCGAACAGGAGAGACCTTGAACGATATTTCGGTGGGAAGACCCCTCGCGGGCAAAGTGGCCATCGTGACCGGCGCCGGACGTGGACTCGGCCGGGAGATGGCCGAATCGTTGCTTCGCGCCGGCGCCGCGGTGGGGGTCGCCGGACGCACGAAGTCCGCATTAGACGAGATCGTGGCCAACGCCGAGGCCGAGGGAGAGCGTGCGATCGCGTGCGTCACCGACGTCACGGACGAGTCATCCGTCGAAGAATTCGTCGAGGCGACTCGCACGAAGTTCGGGCGCATCGACATCGTGGTCAACAACGCGGGAGTGCTGAGCAGCGTCCCCCTCCTCGACCAGTCCGTCGATGACTGGGACCGGATCGTCGAAACCAATCTCCGCGGGAACTTCCTCGTGACCAAGGCCGCGGGAAGGCACCTGGTTGCGCAAGGCTCGGGAAAGATCGTCAACATCGCATCGAACTTCGCGATCGTGGGCGTACCCCATCACGGTGCCTATGCGGCGTCGAAAGCGGGCATCATCGCACTGACGAAATCGCTGGCGGTGGAGTGGGCGAGATACGGCATCCAAGTCAACGCGCTGGCGCCCGGCTACTTCGTCTCCGACATCAACGCGGAACTCCGTGGCAACGACGAGTTCTACGGCAAAGTGCTGAAGACGATCCCGGCTCGACGAATGGGCGAGCCCTCTGAGCTGGTGCCGTGGCTTCTCCATCTCGCCGGGCCCGAGTCCGATTACATGACCGGCCAGGTCCTGGTGATCGACGGCGGCCTCACCGTTCCGTGACCGGAACGTCAGAACAACAGATCGGATGATGAATGTCGGATGTTAGTCTCATGGGCATGACCGTCAGCGCGAGTCCAGATGTCTCCGGCGAGCTCCCTCTGAAGGATGCGCTCGCCTTCGCCGAGCGCATCCGCCCCAGCCTGATCGAGGAGCAGGCCTCGGTGGAGGCGCGAACCACCTATTCCCCGGAGCGTCATCAGGAGTTTCGCGACGCAGGTCTGTACAAGCTCCTGATCCCGCGGCTCTACGGGGGCTATGCCTACGACATGCCGAGCTTCCTGAAGGTGATGGGATCCATCGCCCGTGGCTGCATGTCGACCGGCTGGTGCCTGACGCTGGGGGCGAGCCACGCGCTGCTGGTGGCGTCGCTCTGGCCGAAGGAGGTGCAGGACGAGATCTTCGCGGACGGGCACGTGGTGATTCCGTCGACCGCCCGGCCCGGTGGTCCCGCACTTCGCAACGATGACCGCACCTGGACGCTCAACACCACCCATCCCTACTCGTCGGGGAGTCCGTACTCGACCCACTACCTCGGTCAGGCGTTCGAGATGGGCGACGACGGAAAGCCCCGGGGGCAGGTGTTCTTCATCGCGCCGCGTGATCGCTACGAGATCCTGGACGACTGGGGCCGCACGCTGGGACTCAAGGGGAGCGGCTCAAATACCATCGTGTTCCGGGATGCCCGGCTGCCCGAAGGCTACGTCCTCGAGAAGACCATGCAGGTCGACCTCAAGACGTCATCCACCTCTCCCGGTTTCGAGCTGCACGGCAACCCCATGCATCTCGCCCCGGGGCAGGGCTTCTTCGGCCTCGACCTCGCCACCGTCTTCATCGGAGGAGCGTTCGGTGCGTTGGATGAGTACGAACGCCTCCTCCATGAGCGGAAGACAGCCGGCGATGCCGGTCGCGCGCCCGCGGCTCGACTCTACGACCCGGATTACCAGCGCTGGTATGGCCTGGCGTCGGTGCGACTCAACTCTGCACAGGCAATCGTCAACGATGCGGCCGAGCGTTGGATGGAGATCTGCGCCCGAGCGGCGAGTGGTGGCGAACCCTTCACCACCAAGGAAGACATGATGATCAACATGATGTGCCGGGAGGCTACGCGGCTGGCGTGGAGCACCGTCGAGGAGACGATCTATCGCACCGCCGGCTCGAGCGCTTCCGTGAACGGCGAGCGCATGGAGCGCGCGTACCGCGACCTCTCCCAGGCGTGGGGCCACGTCAACATGATCATCGAGGACACGATGGCGCGGGCGTGGTCCACCCTCGAGCTCGGGGTGAGTTGAGGTTGCAGAAGGGGCGGGGGGGGGGGGGCGCCCCCCCCCCGCCCCTTTCGCGTCGCCATCTCAGACGTACAGAGTGCTCGGCGCCTCGATCCGCTCGACGGGGGGCGGCTCCTGAACGATCACATTCTCGATCGCGCCGATCCCGTCGATCTCGACGCGGACGACGTCCCCAGGCGCCAGATAGCGGCCCTCCATGACACCCACTCCGCCCGGCGTTCCGGTGGCGATGAGGTCGCCGGGTTCCAGGGTCGCGGCGGAGGAGAGCTCAGCGATCAGGGTGTACACGTCGAAGATGAGGTTCTTCGTATTGGACTCCTGCCGCACCTCGCCGTTCACGATCGTGCGAATCGGGAGGTTGTGGGGATCTACTTCGTCCGGCGTGATCACCCACGGACCGACAACGCCGTGGCCGTCGAACGACTTGCCGAGCACCCACTGACCGCCGCGCATCTGGTAGTCGCGGACGCTGTAGTCGTTGATGACGGTGAAGCCCGCGATGACACTCGCCGCGTTCTCCTTCGAGACGTGCTTCGCCCGGCGCCCGATGACCACCCCGAGCTCGCACTCGAAGTCCAGCTTGTCGGACACGGCCGGGACCTGTACTTCCGCGTACGGTGCGGCGATCGTGTTGTTCCACTTCGCGAACACGGTGGGGTCGGTCGGCATCTCCTCGCCGATCTCCCGGACGTGCTCGATGTAGTTCTTGCCGATGGCGATGAACTTCGGGGGATTCAGCACGGGCGACTCCAGCCGCTGGAGGTCGAGAGGCGCCCGTCCCGCACCGCTTTCAACGGCCTGCTGCACAGCTTCCGCCCCGGTGGGCCCGAGGGCCAGGATCTCGACCACATCGTCAGGGAGTTGCGGTGCGGCGACGCTCAGATCCACGATCTCGTCACCGACGACGGCTGCGGCGACGATGCCCGCTTCCGTCCGCAGAGAAGCCAGCTTCATTTGATCTCCAATTCTGAATGGGTGAATACCCGACAAGAGTCAGACTATCAACCTAGAGACCAAAGGCAAAAGATGGACATTTAGCGACCAACGCCACTCCTGGACAGAGGAGGCGGCGCCACCAGGTTTCGTGCGGCGAGCGCGAGGGCTTCAGCGGTCGGCTCGGGACGCCGCGAGGCGGTGGCGGTCCTCGATCTGCCCGAGTGCCGTTGCCATCGTCTCCTCGGCCAGGTCGGCATCTCCGGCGACGATGGCATCGACGAGCGAGCGGGTGACCTCACGGGCCTGCTCGGCCTCGTCGGCGGGAAGCTCCCGCATGTAGACGCCGATCGTGACCTGGCTGATGGCGGCGATGAACGAACCCAGTAGTCGGTTGCCGCTCGCTTCTCCGACGATCGTGTAAATCGACTGGCCGATCTCGAACTGCTCGGGGTCGCGGCTGTCGCGGCCCGAGTCCGCGACGATGGCGTCTTG
The DNA here is from genome assembly GCF_900292075.1 of Microbacterium timonense. GTDB lineage: Bacteria > Actinomycetota > Actinomycetes > Actinomycetales > Microbacteriaceae > Microbacterium > Microbacterium timonense. Next base: position 479,576 of record NZ_OLMV01000002.1, on the reverse strand, counting down.
CCGTGCGATCAGCGTCTGCAGCTCGGCGGCCTGCTCCGGGGTCCGGTGGTCGGCTGCGAGTCGCGCTGCTGGGACCTCGAGAAGGCGCCGCACGACCGTCACCTCATCGAGCGTGAGGGCGCCGAACTTCAAGATCGTCTCCAATGACCCGGAGAGCAGATTTCGCAGCGAGTCATGGTCGACGTTCTGAACGAAGCTGCCGCCACCTGCGCCTGGGACCTTCGAGATCAGACCCTCTGAGACGAGGACACGCAGCGCCTCGCGGACGGTCGTTCGGCTGACCTGGAAGTCCTGAGCGAGAGTCGCTTCGCTCGGCAGCCGTTCCCCCTTCTTGAACGTCCCCGAGACGATCGCGTCTCGCAACTGCTTCTCCACCTGTTCGCGGGGTCGGCGAACGCGGTCTGGCGTGAACATGGGGCTGATCTTATCGTTCACTCGTTCGCCTCCGGTTAGGTCCGTGCGTGCAGCGAGTCCGGCGTTTGCTCGGACGTTGACTATTATCAGACTATTCGCAAAACCGCCGTTCAGATGGGTTCGACATGCGTGCGTTGGTACTCAACGGGGAATGGAAGCCTCGGTCCGGCTACGAGTTGACGGCGGAGGAGGTCGAAGGACGGTGGGCGCGCGAGGCCCGTCAGGTATGGCGGCACCCCTCGTGGCGCGTGACCGACGTCGAGCGACCCGCGATTGCTTCGGCAGACGACGTCGTCGTTCGCGTTCGAGCGGCAGGTTTGGCCGTTTCCACGCTGCGGATGACGCGCGAGGACGCCGAAGGGTATGTGATGCTGCCGTACCGGATGGGCCTCCCCGTCATTCCGGGCCACGAGTTCTCGGGGGAGGTCGTCGAAGTCGGTACCGCGGTCGACCGGCTGCGCCCGGGCGACGCTGTCGCGGTTCAGGCCCTGCGCCCGTGTGGACATTGCACGGCCTGCCGGATGCTGCTGCCGAACTCGTGCCAGCAGGCGGACTTCGCCGGCTTCACACTCGACGGGGGGATCGCCGAGTATGCCGTGGCCCCGCAGGCTTATGTCCACTCTCTGGAATCCCTTCGCCCCACGTTCGACGCGGACGCCGTCTTCGACATCGGCGTGCTCTGCGAACCGGCCGCCGTCGCGTATCTAGCCCTGTTCGAGAAGGATCGGCATCTTCGACCCGGCGTCAGTGTCGCCGTCTTCGGGTGCGGCCCGCTCGGGCTGGCGGCCGTGGCACTCGCGAGGTGCGCGGGGGCCGCGACGGTCATCGCGGTCGACGAGATCGAAGAGCGCGCAGAGCTCGCGAGGCTCCTGGGCGCGGACGAGGTCTGCGCGGACTCCGCGGCCGAATCCGGCACGACCGTCCTACGCGCCACTCGCGGGATCGGGGTGGATGTGGCGGTCGACGCGACCGGCGCTGCGAGTGAGGTGCTTCCGACGATCCAGCGAGTGCTCGGGGTGGGCGGGCACATCGTGCACCTCGGGGTCGGAGGCCCGGCGGCACCCTTCTCGCCGATCGCCGCAATGGTTCAAGGAGCCACCCAGACCTTCAGCATGGGTCATGTCGGCGGCTACCAGCCCGTGGTCGAACTCCATGCCCGGGGGAGGATCGATCTTCGCGCGATGATCGGCAAGCGATGGCCCCTCGAGCAGGTGCTCGGGGGTCTAGCCGATCCCGCCACGAGTTCGCGGGCGAAGGCGGTGGTCATCCCCGCCTGAGCCGCGGGGAGTCAGGCGAACATCGACCTCGCCCAGGCCAGCGACTGGTCCAGGTCGACGGAGTCGTCCGCGCGAAGCTCGGACTCGACCGCAGCTGCCGCTGCGCGGATCTCCGAGATCCAGCGCTTGACCTGCCTGCCATCCACGCTCTGCGGGAGCTGCGAGAGCCGCAGCAGCATCACGATGTTCCGCTGCTCGTTCAGGACGGGCGCCATGACTCCGCCGAGGTTGTAGGTCCCGTCGTCATCGAAATCCGACGTGTCGAAGAAGTGCATGAGCTGGGCCATTCTGCCGAGCAGGGATCGCTCGCGAGCCGGCGTGAGGTCGCCTGCCGCATACTCGGCCATGAGCGCGACGAGCTGATCGCGGTGGCTGCCGCCCTCGGGGCCGATCTGAGACACCGCGTATCCCTGGGCGCGGAGCGTCGCCAGTCGCTGCCTCAGGCTTTCGACCGTCTCAGGGTCCCTCGCCGCGCCGGAGAGCCATCGCTCCAGGGCGGCGTCGGGGGCCCACGCGATGAACGCCTCGCCCAAGGGGGGCTTCATCGGGAGGCGTTCGCCGATGCGTTCACTCATCTTGGCCTCCCCGCCGTATGCCGAACCGACGGTGGTCAGTTCATTCGCGGTGACGGCGACGAGGACTGCGGCCTCGCACTGCTGCTCACGCGCGAGGAGCTCGATCTGGGGCCGGGCGAATGCGGCGAGTCGAATGCCTTCGATCAGATCGGCGTCGCCGTATGCGGTCATCCCGTGAGGTGAGAAACCTCCGTACCCGCCCTGGAAGAAGAGGAGCGGGGTCGTCTGCCGGTTCGCCTCGAGGGAGAGGACGTCGCAGAGTGCGATGTAATGATCCCCGGCATCGATCGGAGGCCGAGGTGAACAGTGGATGTACGCGACGGCGCCCTCGATCATCGGCGCGCCGAGCGAAGACGGCTTCCATTCGACCTTGTCGAACTTGTCCGGATCAGGGCCCGAGAGGAGCCGGCACACATCGACCTGATCGTGCGCCAGGACGTTGATGCAGTACGCCCCGGCGTTGCGCAGTCGCGCGTATGTTCCCGAGCGCGTCTGCGGGAGGAAGGCGACGAGTGGCGGATCGAGGGAGACCGACGAGAACGTGCCGACCACCATGCCGATCGGGCCGGCGTCGTCTACCGCTGTCACCACCGTCACGCCCGTGGGATAGTTTCCCATCACCTCGCGGAACTGGACGGGATCGATAGGCGTTCGCACCGTTGCCATGCCGTTCTCCTCACTGCTCGGTCTCATTGTTGTCTTTCGTCCGACATTTATCAACCCTCCACACCCGGCCCCCTGTTACTGCGCAGCGAGGCCCGCGATGCGCCAGATTGACAGGGATGCATGCGCGGGATATTCTCTGGCCCAGATTCAGACAAAAGGGTCTGAGTCAAAACTCAGACAATGGCGTCCAGAGCAGGACGGACCCAGACAGGGGACAGTGCATATGCCGATCAACAATCGCTGGCGCCCCCGCGCCATCGCCATGTCGGGCACCCTGTTGCTCGCGATAGCTCTCTCAGCTTGCACAGGCGGGGGCGGTGCCGATCCGTCGGAGTCGGCCGATGCGGGCCGCGGCGGAACCCTCACCCTGGCCGTGACCGGAGACGTGGCGAACATGGACACGGCGAACTGTGTGCCGGTCATCTTCTGCAGCGTCTCGTACGACACGCTGACGCACATCTCGCCCGAGGATGGATCGATCGGACCCGGGCTCGCGACGTCGTGGGAGTGGACCGATGACAGCCGGACCGTGCTCCGGTTGACGCTGCGCGAAGGCGTTAAGTTCTCGGATGGCACGCCGCTCGACGCCGAGGCCGTCGCCGGGTCGTTCACTTCGTACCTGTCGGCACCCGGCCCCTTCGCGGCTCTGGGTTATCCGTTCCAGGGCGCCGCTGCCGCGGGCGATGATCAGGTGGACATCACCTTCGCCGAGCCGTTGACCGACGAGTACGCGCTCTATCTCCTCTCGGGTCAGAGTGGCCTCAGCTACATCGTCAACCCTGCTGCGGCAGCGGACCGGAGCCTCATGGTCGACGAGACCTACGGGAGCGGCCCGTACGTCCTGGACTCTTCCCAGACGACGAAGGGCTCGAAGTACGTCTACGTGCCCAACGACAACTACTACAACCAGGATGCGATCCACTACGAGAAGGTCGTTTACCAGCCGATGCAGGATCCGGCTGCGAGGCTCAACGCGATCCGCTCCGGCCAGGTGAGCTCGGCGACCAACATCTCCACCGCGGATCTGGCGACAGTCGAGAGCGCGGGTCTCACCCTGTCGCGAGGGCCCCTCGGCAAATTCGCGACGCTCTCGCTTTCGGCACGCGATGCCGGGCCCCTGGCTGAAGTCAAGGTGCGCCAGGCCCTCGCCTTTGCGACGCCCCGCGAGGACATCGCCACGGCGCTGTACGGTGAGTCTGCGACGCCGACGAGTTCCTTCATTCCCGAAGGAGCGCAGGGCTACAACGAGGACGACGTCGACATGTACGCCTACGACCCCGAGAAGGCGAAGGAGCTGCTCGCCGAGGCAGGCTATGCGGACGGCTTCACGATCTCGATGTTCGATCCGGCCTTCTTCGACCCCGGGTCAGCACTCGGCCAGGCGCTCAAGGCGGCTTACGCGGAGGTCGGGGTGACACTGGACCTGGTTCCCTTCGACGGAAGTCCGGGGGAGGTGGCGCTGCAGATGGGCCAGTACGACTCGGTCATCCTGTCTACCGGTGCCAACGGCATCTCGGGCGCCGTCTACACCCTGTTCCGGACGGGTGGCCTGGCCAACCCCAAGAACGTTCCGCTCGACGAGAGTCTGGTGAGTGCGCTGAACGCCGCCGCGACGGCACCAGACGTCGACGCCCAGACCGCGCTCTCGATGGAAGCGACGAGCGCGCTCAACGAGTTGGTCTACGCGGTCCCGATCGCCGGCATCACCACCCTGATAGCCGTCGACCCCGACGTGCAGAACGTGCCTGAGCAGTTCTGGACGATCGAAGCGAACCCGTTCAGTCCGGTGACCGACGAGGCATGGCAGGGCGGCGGAACCGAGTAAACGACGCTGACGGCGACTGTTGCGGGCGCGTCCTCAAGGGCGCGCCCGCAACAGTGTGCTGAGGGGACGGCCGCCAATTGGCCGAGAATCGTGACGGTTTTCAAAAGCGGTCTAATATCCTACAATTGCGTTTACCGCACTTACAGACGGGGGCAGAGTTGCTCAGATCTCAGACCAGGTCGGTTGCGCCGGCGGTTGGCGACGCGCGATGATCCGCCTCATCACGCACCGTCTGCTGCTGGCGGTCGTACTCCTGTTCGTGGTGTCAGCCATGACTTTCGTGCTCACCGCCATCGCTCCCGGTGATCCTGCCGCAACGATTCTCGGCACGTCTGCCAGTCCCGAGGCAGTCGAAGAGCTGAGGGATCAGCTCGGACTGAACCAACCCATCGTGGTCCAGTACTGGACATGGCTCCAAGGCGCGGTCCGGGGTGACTTCGGCAACTCGCTGGTGTCATCGCAGAACGTGACGGAGGCGGTCGCCGATCGACTTCCCGTCACGATCTCCCTCGTGCTCCTCGCGACTCTCGTGACCGTGATCGTCGGCGTCGCCCTCGGGCTGATCAGCGCCGTTCGAGGCGGTGCGGTGGGAAAGGCGACGGACGTCCTCGCGGTGGCCGGCTATGTGATCCCCAACTTCTGGCTCGGGCTCATGCTGGTGCTGATCTTCGCCGTCAACCTCGGGTGGCTCCCCGCGACGGGGTACGTGGACTTCTCGGCATCGCCGATCGAGTGGCTCCGGTCTCTCATCCTGCCGGTGATCGCTCTCGCGGTGATCGGCATCACGGCGATCGCAAAGCAGACCCGTGACGCCATGCGCCAGGTCATGGGCAGCGAGTTCATCACTGTTCTGCGCGCGGATGGCTTCCCGGAGTGGCGGATCGTGCTGAGGCACGGGCTGAGGAACGCCGCGATCCCGATCGTGACGGGAGCCGGAGTGCTCGTCATCGGGATGTTCGGCGGCACCGTGCTCATCGAGTCCGTCTTCGTGCTTCCGGGGATCGGAAGTCTCGCGGTCACCGCCGCTCGTTCCGGTGACATCTACGTGCTTCAGGGAGTCACCGTCGTCTTCTGTGTCGTCGTGATCGTGACGAACCTGATCATCGATCTCCTGTATGGCTGGCTCAACCCGAAGGTGCGTGTCCGATGACTGCGACGAGCAACCTGGTGGTGCCCGCCCCTCCGCCGCGAACGTGGACCAACATCGCCCGTGCATTCGGGCGGAACAGGCTCGGGATGGCGGCTCTGATCGCCCTCGTCGCGATCGTGCTCGCCTGTTATCTGGCACCGGTTCTGTTTCCCGCCGGTCCCAACGTCGTCGACCTCAAGGACTCCCTGCAGCCGCCGAGTCTGGAGCACTGGCTGGGAACGGACCAGCTGGGTCGCGATCTGCTCACGCGTGTGCTCTACGGCGGCCAGGTCACCCTCCCCAACGCACTGATCGTGACAGTGGTCGCGATCCTGGTGGCGGTTCCGCTGGGACTTACGGCAGCCCACGCCCGCGGGTGGGCTGACCGGTCGATCATGTTCGTGACGGACGTCGGCCTCGCCATTCCCGCCATGGTCGTGATGCTCGTCATCATGTCCCTGTTCGCCGGCTACACGTCGCTCGCGATGATCGGCCTCGGGCTGCTTCTCGCGCCGCCCGTCGTCCGGAACATCCGGGGTCCGGCGCTCGCGGTCAGTCGCGAGTTGTACATCGACGCTGCCGTCGTCGCGGGTGTGACCGGTACCGGCATCGTGTCCAAGCACGTCCTTCCGCGCGTGATGGGTCCGATTCTCGTTCAGTGCGCGCTCGTATCCGCGATCGCCCTGCAATTCGCGGTCGGTCTGGCCTTCCTCGGTTTCGGGACCCAGCCCCCGAATCCCGACTGGGGCTCGATCATCTTCGAAGGATCCCAGGTGCTCAACCTGAGCCCTTGGCCCGTCATCGCGGGTGGTCTTGCTCTGGGTGCGGTCACTCTTGCGCTGGTTCTCATCGGTGACGCCGTTCGGGATGTGACGGTCGACGCGTGGGCGGGGGCTCCCTCGAGGCGCAGGAGGTCCCGATCCGAGAAGTCGCGGAAGCCGGTGGTGAGCGTCGCTTCTGCAACCGTCCCTGACGCGTCTGTCGGATCGTCAGCGAGCCTTGTGTCGGTCCGCGAGCTGACGGTGGGATTCGTCGTGGACGGCGTCGCTCGCCCGGTCGTCACCGGGGTGGATCTCGACATCGCACCGGGAGAGACGGTGGGAATCGTCGGTGAGTCCGGGTGCGGCAAGACTTCTGTCGCGCGAGCGATCGCGCGGCTGCTTCCAGGGGGCGGCGAGATCCTCGGCGGAACGATCGATTTCGAGGGGACAGACGTCGTACGTCTGGCCGGGCGCGAGCTCTACGCGTACCGCCGGGACGACGTGAGCTATATCGCTCAGGATCCGATGACCGCACTCGATCCCACGCTCCGGGTGGGAACGCTTCTGAAGAGGATCGTGCGTCTGCGGGACGGGGTCTCCGGTCGTCAAGCGGACCGGCGTGTCATCGAGCTCCTCAGACAAGTACAGCTGCCGGATCCGGAGGGCGCTGCTCACCGGTATCCACACGAGCTCTCCGGAGGAATGGCTCAGCGGGTCGGGATCGCACGCGCGATCGCCACTCGCCCGCGGCTGCTGATCGCCGATGAGCCCACCACGGCGCTCGACGTCACGGTGCAGGCCGAGATCCTCACCTTGCTCCAATCGCTGCAGGAACAGTACGGGATGGCCATTCTGCTGGTCAGCCACGACTGGGGTGTCGTCGCCGAGTTCTGCGACAAGGCGCTGGTGATGTACGCGGGTCAGGTCGTCGAGCGCGGCGATCTCGTCGATGTCGTGAACAGGCCTGTCCACCCCTACACGGCGGCGCTGCTCGCCTGTCGGCCATCGAATGTCACGGACGACTCGCTCATGCTCCCGACGATCGAGGGCAGTGTGATCGCGCCGGCTGACTGGCCGGTGGGGTGCCGTTTCGCGGCACGCTGCGCCTTCAGAACGGATGCCTGCGACGCGGCCCCGATCCCGATGATCAGAGGTGCAGACGGGCACGCGGCGCGATGCATCCACCCCCTTCCCGGGCTCGAGGCGCGGGAACCCGAGAAGGAGGACGCCAGTGCCTGATCGACCGTTGCTGGAGGTCTCCGACCTGACTGTCGAGTACCGACGAGGCGGCGAGCGCGTCACCGGCGTCTCCGGGGTGTCGTTCACCATCAAGGAAGGACAAGCCGTCGGACTGGTGGGGGAGTCGGGCTCAGGGAAGACCACGATCGGTCGCGCGATTCTCGGTCTCGTGCCCATCACCTCCGGGAGCATCCGTTTCGATGGGGTGGATGTCGGCAGCCCGGAGCATCAGCGCCTTCGTTCAGGACCCGGTCAGATCCGAGCGGTCTTCCAGGACCCCTTCAGCTCACTCAACCCCTCTCTGCCGGTCGGCGTGAGCGTGGCGGAGGAGGTGCCCGGCGGCCGTCGCGTCCGCGCGGAGACCTTTGCGCGCATCGCCTATCTCTTCGATCGCGTGGGATTGCCCTATTCGGTCTCGGCGACGTATCCCTCGAAGCTCTCAGGTGGTCAGCGTCAGCGAGTTGCGATAGCCAGGGCGCTCATGAGCGGGCCCCGCCTGATCGTCTGCGACGAACCGGTCAGCGCTCTGGACGTCTCCGTCCAGGCGCAGGTGCTCAATGTGCTGCGCGAGGCACGCTCCAGCGACTCATTGACCTATTGCTTCATCGGGCACGACCTCGACGTCGTGCGCTACATGTCCGATTGGATCATCGTCCTCTATCGCGGGCAGGTGCTCGAGGACGGCCCCGCCGCCACGGTGGCCCACAACCCACGTCACCCGTACACGCAGGCGCTCGTCGCCGCCACGCCCGAGACCGATGTGACGGGGACGCGCAAGAAGCGGCTGCCGCGGACGCGCGATCCTCGGCCGGAACCGCGTGCGGGGGAAGGCTGTCCCTTCGCGCCCCGCTGCCCGCTTGTCATCGACAGATGCTGGACCGAGCCTCCGCCCTTGCGCACAGCGCCGGACGGCGGACGGGTCGTCTGCCACCGGTATGACGAGGTCGCCGACACGACCGGCGGCGTGCAGAACATGCCGGTCCGCAACGCGGCGGTCTGAGGCGCGGAAAGAGTGATTCGAGAGGTTCGTGGACGGCCTTATGTTGGACGATTGACAAATGACCAACAAAAGACTTACGGTCTAATCGAGTGCTGAAGCTCGAGCCGGTGCGGGTCGGGCGCATCACAACCCCAAAGCAAGCGGACTGGAATCGCTTAAGACCGCAGGAAGGCAACAGATGAGCATCGTGGAAGCTGCCAAGGCACCCACCGGAAGCCCCGCTTCCGTCGGGGCCGGTGATCCCGACTTCGAAGAGGCGACAGACCGCCTCATCGAGCGGGCGAAGGTCCTCATCCCGACGCTGCGAGCGCGCGCCCAGGAGGCCGAGGCTCTGCGCTACCAGCCGCCGCAGACGGTGAAGGACGCGGAGTTCCTCATGGACTCCCTCACGCCGCGAGTCTGGGGTGGCCAAGGCCTGGGCTCCCGTGCTCTGTGCGAGGTCTCGCGCGTCCTTGCGCACGGCGACACCTCGGCTGCCTGGACCCTGGCATTCCTGATCGAGCACAGCTGGATGGCCGCCCACCTTCCGTGGAAGGCACAGGAGGAGCTCTTCAAGGACCGGACCTTCATCCTCGCGGCGGCACCGCTCACCCCTGCCGGCAAGGCGGAGAAGGTGGAAGGCGGCTTCCGGGTGTCGGGTACCTTCCGCTATGCCTCGGGGCTCTGGAACTCGGACTACACCTTCTGCTCGTCGATCGTGTCGGTCGACGGCGTTCCGACTCCCACCACGTTCCTCGTTCCGCTGGCGCAGCCCGGCGTCACTGTGAACGACGACTGGTTCATGTCGGGTATGGCGGCGACGGGCAGCGCGAGCGTCACGATGGATGACGTCTTCGTCCCCGAGCACTACGCGGTTCCGCTGGAGCAGATGCTGTCGATCGACAAGCACCCGGGCATCGTGCACGAGGAGAAGTTCCTCCGGTACCCCCCCTACGCCAGCCTCGGGATGATGATCACGGCGATTGCACTCGGGTCCGCAGAGGCCGTGGTCGACATCGTCAAGTCGCGTCTGGCGACGACTCGCGCATTCGGTGGCGCGATGCGATCGGATCTACCCCAGTCACGGATGCGCTTCGCGCAGGCATGGGAGAAGCTCCGCTGTGCGCAGCTGCTCTACAAGCACATCCTCGAAGAATCGATCCGCAAGTCCGACGCGCTCGAGCCATGGAGCCAGCAGGAGATCGGCCAGATCGAGCTCGACCAGACGACGATCGTCCATCTCGCCCAGGAGCTCATCGGCATCCTCTGCGACGGGATGGGCTCGAGCCCGTATCAGACGAAGGAAGCGCTGCAGCGCTATCGCCGGGACATCGACGTCATCGCGAACCACGCGTTCATGGACTGGGATCTGGTCGGCGAGCGGTCGATCCGCTACGTGCTCGGACTCGGGACACGATCGACCGATATGTTCCGCAGTCAGGTCACGTCGCAGAAGAGTGCTTCGGACGGGAACTCTGCGGAAGGAACCACGAGCGAGGAGAAGCTTATGAAGGCAGCCGTTTTGAGTGAGGTGGCCGGAACTCCGGCCGTCGGCGAGTTCGCCGCACCGGTGCCCGAGCCCGGTGAGCAGGTCGCCGAGGTGATCGTCGCCGCGCTGAACCCGATCGACCTCCGCCTTGCCGCGGGTGGCCCGTTCGGCCCGCCTGTCGTGCCGTCGGTCGTCGGAACGGAGGGCGTCGCTCGGCTCGAGGACGGCACCAAGGTCTACTTCAGCGACTCGAAGCCGCCGTACGGTGCCCTGGGCGAGAAGGTCCTTCTGGGTGACCGGTCGCGCGTCTACCCGATCCCGGACGGCCTCGACGAGGGTCTCGCGGCCGCGCTCGGCACGTCTGGTGTGATCGCCCTGACCGGGCTCCAGTGGCGCGCTCAGGTTCGGCCCGGTGACGAAGTGCTGATCCTGGGTGTCACCGGAGCGGTCGGTCAGATCGGTGCGCAGGCCGCCAGACTTCTCGGGGCCGGGAGGGTGATCGGCGCTGCTCGCAACGTCGAGGTCCTCGAGGCGCTGAAGTCCAAGGGGGTGCTGGACGACTACGTCGTGCTGACCGGTGGCGAGGGCGATGCGGCGGCCATCAAGGAGTCGGCGGCCATCGGCTTCGACGTCGTGCTCGACGCCGTGATGGGGCCCGCTTTCGCCGCCGCGCTGCCCGCCACCAAGATCGGCGCTCGCTACGTTGTGGTGGGCATGTCCGGCGGACAGCCGGCGACGACGATCGCCTACCCGTTCCTCACTGGACGAAGCGTCTTCGGTCACCTCAAGCCGCTCGTTCCGCTCGACGAGTGGGAGGCCTCCTACCAGCAGCTCGCCGGTTGGGCGAACGCCGGCCAGCTGTCTCTCGAGGTCGAGCGCGTGCCCTTCGATTCGATCAGCGAGGTGTGGGGCCGCATCGACAAGAGCCCCCACAAGAAGCTCGTCGTCGAGATGTGACGAAAGGAAGGGGGTGTCGCTCAGGTCAGCGACACCCCCTTCCCCATGCCGGTCAGTTATCGGCTCTCACCCCGATCGACACGGCGGCGAGGATCGCAGGCTGCTGCGCGCGGTTCGTCCACGCGTGGCTCGTCCTGTTCTGGATAACCACATCTCCCTGCCTCACCAAGGTCTCCTCACCGGACTCCAGGCCCAGCCAGAGCTCGCCGCTGAGCACGATCTGGTAATCGATCGTCTGCGTCGTGTGGAAGCCGGGCCGCCTGGGATCGAAGGTCTCGGCGAGCCCGGGAAGTTCACGGGCCTGCTCCTCCGCGGCCTGGGCGCCGTCCACCGTCTCCATCGTCCCCACCGGAGGGAACTGGACGATCGTGAGCGCAGACGCCCCGTCGGAGGGCATCAGGGACGACAGGGCGGTCGTGATGTCCTGCGGCGACGCCGCCGGTGCGGAGTTGTCGGCGAGCGCCCACACCACGGTGTTGCTGAACCCAGGGATATGGACGAAGTCGTGGGTACGGGGGGCGGGTCCGTCCTGGACCACGCAGCTGCGACCCTGCTCGTCCAGACCCGTGACGACTCGGCGGACCTTCATTCGATCTCCTTCGATTGATTGAATCGGCCACTCGGCCGGATAGATTCCATAATAGTTAATGTCGGTTGTTTGCCTTATGGATGTCGAGAGGGGGCCCGGATGGGCCGGATGAAGGTAGTCGAGGTTGCCGGTGAGTGGGATCCGAGACCCGATGCTGAGCTCTCTGCGCAGGAACGAGAAGGCCGGTGGACCAGGAACGCCAGCCTGGCGTGGCGCAGCCCCCGATGGAGCGTCGGACAGCGCGAGGTCCCCAGCATCCGCCATCCTCATGACGTACTCGTCCGCGTGCGCGCGGTCGGGATCTGCGGATCGGACGCGCACCTGTTCGAGACCGACGCCGACGGGTACGTGCTTCTTCCCTACCGTGTGCGGCTGCCTCTCGTGCCGGGTCACGAACTCGCGGGGGAAGTCGCGGAGGTCGGTGCGGCCGTGCGCTCGGTCCGTCCGGGCGATCCGGTCGCCGTACACACCCTGCAGTACTGCGGTGTCTGCAGCGCCTGTCGCGCGGGTCTCCCCAGCCACTGCACAGATGCCGAGGACCAGGGCTTCAGCATCGACGGCGGCATGGCGGAGTACGTGCTGTCCCGCGAATCCAATGTGGTTCCCCTCGCCGGCTTGCGTGAACGGTTCAGCGAGTCCGACATCTACGAGATCGGGGCTCTCTGCGAGCCCGCCTCCGTCGCCTACCTGGGCATGTTCGCGAGGGCGGGCGGCGTCCAGCCCGGCGCGACGGTGGCCGTGCACGGATGCGGTGCCATCGGCCTGGCGGCCATCGCCCTCGCCCGTGCCGCCGGGGCGGCATCCGTGCTGGCGTTCGCGACGAATCCCGCCCGCGCAGAGCTCGCGCTCCGGCTGGGCGCTGACGAAGCCTTCGATGTTCGTGCCCTCAGCGAGGCGGGGACGGCCGCCGGGGAGGTCACCCTCGAGCGCACGGGTGGCAACGGTGTGGACATGGCGATCGAGGCGGCAGGGGCCGCCGGCGCTGTCCTGCCCCAGATCGAGAGGTCACTCGCCGTGGGCGGCAAGGTGGTGCTCCTGGGTTCCCAGGGTGGCAGTGTGCCTCTCCAGACCATGGCTTACATGGTGAAGGGCGCCAGCATCTACGGCTCCATCGGCAACATCGGAGGTGTCGAACCCGTTGTCGCTCTCCATTCAGCAGGACGAATCGACCTCCGGCCTATCATCACCGACCGGTTCCCTCTCGACAGAGCAGTCGAGGCCGTCAACCGAGCCACGGAGAAGTCGGCAGCGAAGGTCATGATCCACGTACCGTGAACGCGACCGCCGGATCCCTTCGGATCCGGCGGTCGCGGGATGCGGCTAACCGCGATACGCCTGCGGCCAGATGCCCTGCTTGCCCGGCTGGAGCACTCCGTTCGGGTCGACAGCGTCTTTGATGGTCTCGACGAACCGGCGGAGAGCGTGGTCGTTGAAGTCGAAGGTGTCGGCGACGGCATCCATCTTGTAGATGCCGGTGCGGTAGAGCCCGTAGCCCTCGCTCTTCATCTTCGCCAGCATCGGGTCGAAGTTCTCGAACATGCGAAGGGTCTTCTCCTTGTCCTTCGGATCGAAGAACATGACCGATACGACGATGATGCTCGTCGGAAGCAGCATGCATCCGGCCGCGTAGGGCTCGCCGAACTCGTCGTACAACTTCTGGACCTGCCGGACCATCTTCAGCACCTCTGAGCCGATGAGGGGGCCGATGGGGGAGAAGTCGAGGTGGCCGGTGTCCGGGCCGAACGGGACCTTGTACAGGTCGAGCAGTTCCATGCCCGGGATCCCGGCCTGGACCCGGTCGTCGTGGATGCCCTTGTCAGGGCCGACCCGATCGGTGCCGTCGTACACCTTCCTTCCGATTTCGACGCCCGGGATCGATCCCAGCACCCGCTCGACGATCCGCCACTTCGCCTCCACGATCTCCTCGTAGCCGTAGAGCGCGAATCGGAGGGCCCATTTCTGGCTGTTCGGATCCAGGTCAGGCTGTCCTTCAGCATTCGCCGAGACGCCTCGCCCCAGGAACGGGTAGTTGTTGATGGTTTCGTCGAGCTGAAGCTCTCGCATCGCGTCGATGACCGGGACGATGATCTCGTCGCCGTCGAAGTGCACCCAGCACGAGGCGTACTTCTCGGGTCGGGGCATGAGCCGCCACCCGATCCGCGTGACGATTCCCATGCTCGACTGCATGAAGAGCCCGTCGACGGTCGGGCCGTACGAGAACGGGTAGGCATGCCACGCCTTGTTCCCCGTCATCGCGCCCATGCCGGTGCGCATCACCTCGCCGTTCGGGAGCACAACCTCCATCCCCGCGATGTTGTGTCCGTGCGACCCGAAGCGCGTGTGGCCCCGGCCGTACTCCAGGCTGTTGCCGATGACCGATCCCCACCCCAGGTCCGGGATCGAGGACCACCACTTGCCTCCGGCAGCTTCGAGGGCATCCACGAGGTCGAACCAGCGGACGCCGGGTTCGACGACGGCGTAGCCCAGCTCCTCGTTGATCTCCAGGATCCGATTCATCTTCGAGAGATTGACGAGGATCGAACCCTTGACCCGGGGTGCCGCCCCGCCATAGCCGTAGTTGCGACCCTGGCTCACGGTCCACAGCGGCACCTTGTGCTCGTTCGCGATCCGCACGACCGACTGCACCTCTTCGACGGAGACCGGGAAGACCGCCGCCGAGACGTCGTGGCTGTCATCGCCGAGGACGTAGAAGGGATCCCTGAACTCGTTCAGTTGGTCCCGGTCTGCGATGACAGCGTCGGAGCCGAGTGCGGCCCTGAGCGCGTTGATCGCCGCTTCGATTGCATCTGCGCCTACTCGGGCTTCCATCTTGCTGCTCCTCTTCATCGAGTCGTGCTGATCCGCGGCCGCGGTCGGTCCAACATTATCCTATTCCGGGAATTGTGCTAAGAATGGATGTATACCCTTCGGGCGCTACGGCGAGGCCGTGCGGATGCCCACCAGCTTCATAGGAGAAGAGGTCGCCATGGGTGAACAGACGTATGACGCGCCCGTCATCATCGCGGGAGGCGGCCCCGTCGGCAGCTCGCTCGCCATCGACCTTGCGCTCAGGGGTGTGGGGAGCATCGTCATAGAGCGTCGCGAGCGAGGCAAGCCGTTCCTGCTCAGGACCAACATGACGAACGTTCGGTCGATGGAGCACTTCCGGCGCTGGGGAATCGCCGATGCCCTCCGCGCGAACGACCCGGTTCCCGACGACGTCCGCCGCGACGTCTCGTTCGTGACCCGGCTGAACGGGGAGCTGATCCTAAACCTTCCCAACTCGTATGAGTGGAAGGAGCCGCTCCCCTTCGCCGCCGAGCTGGCCGAGTGGGCGCCGAACGAAGGCATCGAGAAGACCATGTGGGAGCGGGTCGCGCAACTACCCGAGATCGATTATCGGAACGTCTCCGAAGCCGAGACCTTCGTGCAGGACGAAGACGGCGTCACGCTGACCGTCACCGGCCCGGACGGCGAGTACCAGGTCCGCGGACAGTTCCTCGTCATCACCGACGGTAGCCGCGGGCACCTGCGTCGCGACGTCCTGAACGTCCGCCTCGAGGGCAACCCGAACCTCGCCCCCAGCACGTCGTGGCACTTCCGGTCGACGCAGCTCAAGGATGTCTGGGCGAACGGAGCCGGCCCGGTCGTGTCGATGGTCTACATCTACAACGAGGACCGAGGCAGCGACCTCATCACGGCTCAGGGTCCCGACACGTGGCAGTACTTCGCGGGGCCCGTGCCCGACGGTGTCGACGGCGACGACTGGGAGCAAGTGAGGGAACTCATCGTCAAGGCCGTCGGCCAGGAGATCGATCTCGAGCCGTTGAGCGGCGGCGCCTTCTCTCAGCGGTCCCTGCTGGCCCCGCGCTTCGATTTCGGTCGGGTCGCGCTCGCCGGCGACGCCGCGCACCTGGTCTCGCCGCAGGGCGGCTTCGGCATGAACAGCGGGATCGGCGACTCCGCCGACCTGGGTTGGAAGCTCGCCGCGCTCGTCGACGGATGGGGCGGCCCCGGCCTCCTGCCCAGCTACAGCATCGACCGCCGGGAAGCCGTGCGCTTCATCCAGCTCGGGTCGGAAGCCAATCATGCCCTCGGCGCGATCGAACTCGTCCGGCCGGGTATCGAAGCGCCCGGCGCTGAGGGCGCGGCCGTCCGGGAAGCGGTGAAGAACGACATCCTGGACAAGAAGATGGTCCAGTTCAAGAGAATGGGCGGCCAGCTCGGGTATCGATACTCGCTCTCTCCGATCATCTGGCGCGACGGGACAGAAGAGCCGCCACCCACTTTTGCGGACTACACCCCCAGTGCGGCTCCGGGCAACCGCGCCCCGCATCGCTGGCTGACCGATGGGACATCGCTGTACGACCACTTCGGACTCGGCTTCACGCTGCTCAACTTCGGCGGGCTGGATGCCGCAGCGCTTGTCGACCGCGCCGCCGAGCGTGGCATCCCGCTGGACGAGTTCATCCCCAGCGAGGAGGACATCCCGGGGCTCATCGAGCAATACGTACGCAACGCAGCCCTCGTGCGGTCCGATCATCACGTGGTGTGGCGCGGCGACGAGCTGCCCGCTGAGATCGACCGGCTGCTGGACATCGTCACGGGCCACGCATCGTGGTCGGCACGCTGACACCGCTCCGGGTTCGGACGCGATGGCTCGACCCCGACCTTGCATCCGTGAAAAACCGGCACTTCTTCGCTCGATCGATTTGAAGTCGCGGGATTCCATCTCCCTAACGTTGAGGCAGAGGGGGAGGAGAGACGATGCCAACCCTGATTATCACCGGAGATCACAGCTCATGCTCGAATCCGAACGCCGCCGTCAGTCGGTACTGGGCATCTACGACGCTCTGACGGCCGGACGACTCCACGTCGAGAGCGACGTCCTCGACGCGATCTTCCGGCCGGATGCGCGCCATCACGGCTCCCCCGAGCCCTTGAGAGATGGGCCGGCCGGAGCGCGTCAGCTTTACCTCGAGCTGCAAGCTCGTCTTCCCGGAGCGGTCGCGACGGTGAAGCGCAGCGTGTCTGATGGCGATTTCGTCGCCGTGCACTGGCAGGCGTCAGCGGATCCCCGCGACGAGTTCAGCGGTGAGTCCTGGTGTGAGTTCTTCCGCTTCGTCGACGAGCAGGTAGCGGAGCACTGGCAGCTCCACGTCGCCGTGCCGTCGAGCACGGTGAGCGGGCGGTCGGTGTTCAGCGATGCCTACCATGGCGCTTATGCTGCGGGGGACAGGAACCCCGCCACGACAGCGATGAACCGCGAGATCGCGTCTGCCGCATTCGCGCGATTCCTCGAGTTCGACCATGCCGTCGTGGCTGAGCACTGGGGAGAGGTCTACTACCAGCACAACGAGATGATTCCCGACGGAACTGAGGCCCTCCGCCGATCCCTGGAGGAAGTCGGCGGACTTCCCGATGAGTTCAGACCGCACTTCACAGTGCTCGTCACTGTCGCCGAAGGTGATCTGGTGTGGTTCCTCGAGCGCGTCCGCCTCGGCGATCTGACCGGCCTTGGCGTCGACATCTTCCGCGTGGTTGATCGCCGAATCGTAGAGCACTGGGACATCCCGGCGCTCAGACCGGATTCCGTCGATGCCGGGCGTTGACGCGACGATCCCCCCGGCGCTGTCGGATGAATCCGGCTCCCGAGCGACGTGTTCGGTAGGGCCGGTCGATGAATCATCCAAGGAGGAGACTGACATGGGACCGAGTGCGATGATACGAATCGCGATAGTCATCGCGTCGGTTCGTCCACAACGGCGAGGACCGGTGGTGGCGCAGTGGGTACTGAACCGTGCCCTTGAGAGGGGCGACGCCGAGTACGAGTTGTTGGACCTCGCGGATCACCCGCTTCCCATGCTGGACGAGCCCATCCAGGCTGTGAAGCAGAAGTATGCCCACGAGCACACGCGCGCATGGTCGAAAGTCATTGCGGCCTACGACGGATTCGTCTTCGTGACGCCTGAATACAATCACGCTCCGCCTGCTTCCCTGAAGAACGCGATCGACTATCTGTTTCACGAGTGGAACGACAAGGCAGTGACTTTCGTGGGGTACGGCGCGGTCGGCGCGACAAGAGCGATCGAACAACTGCGCCTCATCGCGATCGCCGTGGACATGGTGCCCAGTAAAGCGCAAGTCGCCATTTCCGCCTTCTCCGAGTTCGACGGCGACGACTTCACCCCCGCCGAACGCACCGAGGCCATGCTCACCCACGCCCTCAGCCGCCTGGTCGCACGGGCTCACGCCCTGCGCTGGTTGCGTCTCGGTGGGTGCACGGGTGATGCGCTGGAGCCCTCACTCATCCGTGCGTCCACCATTCCCGTCAAGCGTCTCCAGTAGATCTATGCGGCCCCTCCTTCACCTGCGTCTTTGGGAAGACGGTCCTCGGAGTCGGCGCCCGCACAGGCTCGCACGATCTTGTCGGCCGCGCACACGCGGTGCCATCTCAGCGGTCTCCCAAGCTCGGCTCGGGGCAGCACGTTTGCGTGTCGCACCGAGGTTCCGGTCCTGACGTCGAAGAGGCCGTTGCCGCGCTCGAGCCAAGGTTGCGCGTTCCGCCGGAGGTTGGCGGATGGGCTCGGCTGTTCCACATCGGTCAGCTTCCCGACCTCCGAGTGGGCGCGCGAGAGCACTTTCGCGACGGATGCCACGGCCCGGCATGCCCTTTCTGCCGCCGTGATTCCGACCATTCCAGCTGATCGGGAAGCGGCGCGGCTACGCGTGCACGACTGCGGGTTCCCGATCGGGACACGCTCCGAGCGCGACGACGCGGCGTGTCAGGCATCCCCGTCGGCGCGTCGGACGGCGCGTCGGGTGTCCGCCCACTGTCGCACACGCCTGCCGGCGGTCGCGCCCGCAGGTGGCGGTCTTCGGACTCTGCCCCGTGGGAAAGATTGCCGGTTCTTGCGTCGGCCTCGACGGTCATCCTCCAGACGCGCCCGCCCTGCCCGCAATACGCTGACAGCATGAGCGATGCGCCGCACCCCCGCGCCGCGGGACGCGATGACCGCATCACGCTGCGGTTCATGGCGGTCCCCGCTGACATCGTCGCGAGCGGACGCTCCGTCGCCGCGGGCAGCGTGATGGAGTGGATCGACAAGGCCGGGTACGCCTGCGCCGTCGGCTGGGCAGGCGCCTACTGCGTGACGGCGTACGTCGGGAACGTGCGGCATCGGCGGCCCATCGCCCCGGGAAGCCTCATCGAGGTGCAGGCGCGCATCGTCTACACGGGCCGCACGAGCATGCACGTGGTCGTGACGGTGTCGTCCGCCGAGGTCAGCGAGCGCGTGTACACGCCGGCCACGACGTGCATGCTCGTCTTCGTGGCCAAGGACGCCGGCGGCCGGCCGACGGCGGTGCCGGAGTGGCGCCCGGTCTCGCGGTCCGACCACAAGCTCGCCGAGGCCGCCCGGGAGCGCATCGAGTCGCGCGCCGAGATCAAGCGGCTGATGCTGGCGGAGGAGTACACGGATGCCTCCACCTCCCCGCGCACGACGCTCCGCTTCCTCGCCCCGCCGGGGGTGGTGAACTTCGGCGGCAAGGCCCACGGCGGCACGGTCATGCGGTGGATCGACGAGTCCGGCTACGCGTGCGCCGCGGCCTGGGCGAGGGACGGAGATGAGGCGAGTGCCGCGGTCGGCGTCTACTCCGGCGGCATCCACTTCCTCGCTCCGGTCGTCATCGGCCACCTCGTCGAGGTCGACGCGCGCATCGTCTACACGAGCCGGCACAGCATGCACCTGAGCACCCGGGTGTGGACGGCCGATCCCCGTAGCCCGGGGGAGCGCACGCTGACCACGCAGTGCCTGAGCGTGTTCGTGATCCCGGGGCCCGACGGCGTCGCACAGCCGGTCCCGCAGTGGACGCCGCACCTGCCCGAGGACGAGCGGCTGCAAGAACACGTCCGGGAGATCATGGCGCTGCGGGAGCAGATCGTCCCGATCGCGGCGTCGCTCACGCTCGAACCCTGAAGCGGAGGGCGCGCCCCCGCGGGCCTATGCCGAGTGGCGAGTCGCCGTGCGGGGGAGCGATGATCGATCCGACCCGACCCGACCCGAGTCGCTTCAGCGGGCGCTGCGACGCGTCAACGATCGGCCGTGAGTTGACCCAACCTAACCATCCGGGCATCGGGTGCACTCGCTGTCGGAGACTTGCTGCAGCGCGGGGGCCGCGATCGCACATGTGTTCGGCATCGCACGGCCCACACGTCAACGCTGCCCGGCGTGGTTGCGATTTCGATTCGGACGCTGGCCGACCCGCTCTACGTCGCTGCGGTCATCGAGCTCCCAAGACCCTCGAAGGCGGAGCGTCACTACCTGAGCCATCTACAGGTGCATGCGCTCGCAGACGGCGTCGGGGAGTGGGGCACGCTGGTCATGTTCCTTGCCGATAGCGGGCTGCGCTGGGGTGAGGCTTCAGCGCTGAGGCCGGCTGACGTGGATCCGGCGATCCGAATCGTGCACGTGCGTCGCGCGGTCGCTGATGTGCGTGGCTCCCTAGTCTTCGGTACCCCGAAGCACATGAGCAGCGCATCGTTCCCTATCCGTCTCTGTTCGACGAGGGAATCGCCACACATCTCGCGACCGGACGCCGGCACGATCTCGCCTTCTCCGCTCAATTCATGAGTGATCCGCCTGTTGCGACGACCGCTGGAATGCAAGCCGTCGCTTTGGCCGGTTCTTCAACCGTCGCTGGCACGCCGGTTCACCTGGTGCCCACGGATGTCGCGGAACGAGGGGGATCGAGAACGACTGGAGGGAACTCTCGTACCGGTGCCGAACGCGTAGATCCGCGGATTCGGGGACGAGAAGGACTTAAGAGGCTCCGAGCGTACGCCTCTCGGCGAGTTTCGAATCCCTCCGTCTCCGCGGTACATCCGCGTCAAGGATCGTTGGTTTCTTCGGATTTCTGGGATACGCGTGATGATTTAGCGACCCGTGCCCACATTTTGCCCGCATCCGTTGAGGGATGGTGACTTGAGGCGTCGCTACAAAGCTGTGCGGCTCTTGACCGATCGAGCGCGTAGGACACGGCGTCGAGAAATGCACCTTTCGCTCTTGTGAGTTGCACGCTTGCGAGAAAGAGCTCCGCGTCGCGCTTCGTCTTGAATCCACGTTTGTCGGTCTGCGTGCCGTCGGGTCGGCGGTACCGGACTCGATAGCGCCTACCCGCGTTCGACTTCCCACTTCTCGTCTTTCATTCCGCGCTTCACGACGGCTGGGGCAAGCCAGGGTGGGATGATCCGGCCGTCGTCGGCGGTGAGGTCGCGATGGCGGTCCATTCGGCGTCGGGGTCGTCGTCCAGTCGCAGTGCGATGCAGCGGAGAAAGCGGCTCGCAGGATTGCCTGCAGGGTGGCGTGCTTGAGCCGGTACTCGCTGAAGTTCTCGGCGATCGCGCGGTTGACGATGGTGGTGATGTTCGGCCGCGGCGGTAGCGGCGGCGATGTCGAGCCTCGACCTTAGATGCGACCCAGTTGCGTGCCGCGGTCGGCAAGATCCTCGCTACTCATGAGTGCGACGCCGGCACCAGTCAAGCGCACCGGCATCGCGTTCTCGCCGCCGGCATCGGGGGACTCGCGGCCTCGTTCATGCTAATGATCGAGAGAATCCACCTCCTCGAGGACCCACGCGCTCGTTGACGAGGCCGTGTGCGCGGGCATGGCGGAGGCCGGGCAGCTGCGCATCGACCAGGCGCTCTTGCGGCATGAAGGTAGACGGCCCCCAGTCAATCGAGCCCGCCGCCTGATGACCTATCTCGACTTCGACGCCGGGACGAAGCCCCGATGCTCTCGCTGCCATATCGTGATGCCCGACATCGCCCGCGCGTCCGTGCGCCTGAGCTGCTGGCACACGGAGCCTCACGAGCACGTCGTGATGGCGGCCGACTTCGACGGCACCACTGACCCGTTCTGCCACGCGCAGATTATGTGCGACTTCACCGATCCCGCTCCGGGCAGCCACACCCCACAAAGCTCTCCTTGGTTCCCACAAGGTGCGATGCACATGATTGGGACGTCTCCGCACGCGACGTACCTCAGTCTCCGATTGTGCCTGTGCGCGTCGGTCATGACCCGGGCGAGGTCACCCGCGCTCGTCCATACACAGCTGAAAGCGTTGACGCCGCTAGCGCTCTTCTAGGGACGGGAGGTCGAGGGTTTCCTAGCCAGACCGGGAACTAGTAAGAACCAGGATGCGGTCCAGCCATTGTTCTCTCGCCGCCGCGGCGGCACGGGACACGGTGGCGTGCGGGACGATTTCGAACCCGTGGAACCCGCCAGCCCACACGTGCAACTCGGCTTGAACGCCGGCCTCCCACAGTCTCGTGGCGTAGGCGACATCCTCATCACGGAACACCTCCGCACTGCCGCAATCTATGTAGGTGGACGGCAGGTTGGATAAATCCGTTGCGCGTGCTGGCGCAGCGTAGATCGAGACATCCGGCGTGCCTCTCCGATCGCCTAAGAGCGCTGTCCACCCAGCAATGTTGGCCTCTCGGTCCCAAAGACCCACACCATCGATCTGCCTTGTCGAGACCGTCGCGTCGCGATCATCGATCATCGGGCACATCAAGACCTGGCCAAGCAGTGAGGGGCCGCCCCGGTCGCGGGCGAGCAGTGCCGTGCCGGCCGCGAGACCCCCTCCGGCGCTACCACCGCCGATCAGAATGCGGGATCCATCGATGCCCAGTTCCTCAGCGTGCTCCGCCATCCACAGGAGACCGGCGAAGCAATCTTCGACCGGATAGGGATCGGGGAACTCCGGTGCCAATCGGTAATCGACGCTGACCAGCACCGCATCGTGGCGTTCGATCGCGCCGAAGAAGACCTCCACGCCGCCCAGGCGGTCGCCGAGCATCATCCCGCCGCCATGCGTGTGATAGATGCCGGGCCCGCTTCCGGCGCGGTCATTCCGAGCGATCACCGTCAGCACAATGTCGTCTCCGCGATAGCCCGGAACCGTAACGTCACGGCGTGACAGACCCAACGCGGTCAAGCGAGCCTCAAGAGCCTCCTGGTCGGTGATGAAGTTCGCGCGGAGCGCGGGGATCATATCGAGCGTCAGTTCCAGCGGCATCTGCCCTCGGATTTCCTGCAGCGGCGCTTCCAACTCGGGGTCGAAGGGCGGGCGTGCGAGTGTCGCTGTCATTGTGAACTCCTTCGTTTACCGCCACTGGATCATGGCAGGTTTGCGAACTTGGGGCGTGTGCGGTCGAACGATCTACCCGCGCAAGCTGGTTGCTCGTCGACTCGCAGGCGATGAGGTTCTCTGCAGGATCAGGGACCAAGAGTTCGACGTAGCGTGGTACTCCAGATGTCGGGACGGTCCCCCCTGGGCCACTTTGTCTGGACTGCCGATTCGAAGTGTCGGCGAGAGTCGCGACGATATTCATCTTGACATCAGACTTCTCACCGAATCGCGTGCAGACGTTGCGGACTGCATCGCTATCAGCGGCATTCGTCGAGACGGTCAGCTCGTCCGCAATGAAGGGCGCGGTGCCGTCGGCCACCACCCCCGTCTTGGCTCGAACCGCCGATTGGACGGCGCGTCATCCCTCGCCCTCCTCAGCGGGACCCGCGGCGTCGGCGGGTTCCTCCCACTCCACGTCGGCCAGCGCGTCGATGAACCTGCGCAGCGAGGCGGCGATGTCGACGATTCCGCGGTTGAGCAGCCACTGCACTTGCAACCCGTCCCAGAGCGCAATGAGAGCGATCGCGGCCTGCTGCGGCTCGACGCCGGGGCGCAGCACGCCTTGGGTGGCGAGGTCGGTGAATAACCTGACGAACGACGTCCGCGTGGTGTCGTAGCGGCGTGCGAAATAGGCGTGAGCGGGGTGGTCAGGCGCCGTGGCCTCCGCAGACAGGGTGCAGTAGAGCTCGACCACTCCCGGCACCGTCGCGTTGTGCGCAGCCAGCGCCACGACTCCGCGCAGCACGGCGTGCGGGTCGTCCGAGTCGAGTGGCACCATCTCGAACGAGCGGTCGTCTCGGCGCTCGAGCACGGCCTCGAGCAGTGCGACCTTATTGGGGAAGTGGTGCAGCAGGCCGGCTTCGCTGATGCCGACGCGCTGTGCGACTTCGCGGAGGGAACCGGATCTGTAGCCACCCTCGGCGAAGACCTCGAGGGCGGCGTCGAGGATCGCCTTGCGGCGTTCGCGGGACTTCGCGTATTCTCCGCGCGCCTTGCGCGGCGCTTTCGCGGTACTTGTCGAGGCGTTCGTCATCGCTATCACCGTATCCCTGTCATCTGCGCCGTCACGGGTCTGCGCAGCCCCCACGACCGTTCTATAGCCAAATGCGAGTGATCGCTAGCTTTTTCTGGGCTAAAACCTAGTGATCACTCGTTTTTATGCTAGCTTCTTTCGTCAGAGGCGGTCCGCAGGGGTGCCGCCCACCCGATGAAGGGACCAATGATGATCCGCTGGAAGGCCACAGCAGCCACCTTCGCCATCGCCGCCCTCGCCCTCACCGGCTGCGCCGGCGCAGCCGAAGACGGCGGGACGGGCGACGGGAGTGGAGGCACCCTCACCCTCGGTGCGATGCTCGCACCCACCACCCTCGACCCGGCCGGCGCCGAGTGGGGCAACCGCGCCCCGTTCTATCAGTCCGTGTTCGACACGCTCCTGCTCGCGACGCCCGAGGGCACGATTGAGCCGTGGCTCGCGACCGAGTGGTCGTACAACGAGGACAACACCGTTCTCACCCTCACGCTGCGCGACGACGTTACCTTCACCGACGGCTCGACCCTCACCGGCGACGTCGTGGTGCAGAACCTGCAGCGCTTCAAGGACGGCACGTCGCCGGACGCGGGCTACCTCGCGGGCGTCGCGAGCCTCGACGCACCCGACGACCAGACGGTCATCATCACGCTCGCGGCGCCCGACCCCGCGTTCCTCAACTACCTCACCCGCGACCCGGGACTGATCGCCAGCGCCGAGTCGCTCGACAGCGCCGACATCGCGACGAACCCGGTCGGCTCGGGCCCCTACGCCCTCGACACCGCGGCGACCGTCACCGGGACCTCGTACGTCTACACGAAGAACGAGGACTACTGGAACCCCGATGTCCAGCACTACGACGGCGTCACGATCAACGTGCTGTCCGAGCCGACCGCCGCGCTGAACGCCATCAAAGCGGGCGAGGTGAACGGCGTCACGCTCGTCACCAACGACAACCTCGCCGAGGTGGAGCGCGCCGGCTGGACCATCAACGCCCACGAGCTCGACTTCCAGGGACTGCTCCTGCTCGACCGCGCCGGCATCCAGGCGCCTGAGCTCGCGGACGTCAGGGTCCGCCAGGCCATCAACTACGCGTTCGACCGCGAGGGACTGCTGAAGGCGATCGGAGCCGACAAGGGCACCGTCACCACGCAGGTGTTCAGCGCAAGCAGCGAGGCCTACGACCCCGAGCTCGACGAGTACTACACGTACGACCCCAAGAAGGCGAAGAAGCTCCTCGCGGAAGCCGGCTACCCCGACGGCTTCACCTTGAGCATGCCCACCGGGTCGGCCCTCGGCACCACCGCCCCGACCCTCATCCAGCAGCAACTCGCCGACGTCGGCATCACCGTGAACTACACGGAGGTCGCGGCCAACAACTTCATCGCCGACCTGCTGGCACCGAAGTTTCCCGCGTCGTTCATGGTGCTTGAGCAGAACCCGGACTGGCAGCTGATCAACTTCATGCTGGCGCCGTCCGCGGTGTTCAACCCGTTCAAGTACGAGGACCCGAAGGTCAACGAGTACATGCGGGAGATCCAGTTCGGCGACGAGGCGACACAGGCGTCCGTCGCGAAGGAGCTGAACGCGTACATCGTCGAGCAGGCCTGGTTCGCGCCCTTCTTCCGGGTCCAGGGCAGCTTCGCGACCGACGCGAACACGACGGTCGAGACACTCCCGACCAACGCCTATCCCGCCATCTACGACTTCCAGCCGAAGCAGTAGGCGTCCCGGCCGGCCCGCCCGTCGGGGCGGGCCGGCTCCCCACTCACGCACATCCTGGAGCGCAGCATGCTCGCATTCGTCCTGCGCCGGCTCTTCGCCGGCGTCGTCCTCCTCTTCGTGATCTCCGTCCTCGCGTTCTCCCTCCTGTACCTCGACAGCGCGAACATCGCCCGTCGCATCCTGGGGCAGACCGCGACGCCCGAGCTCGTCGCGCAGAAGTCGCAGGAGCTGGGGCTCGACCGCCCGCTCGTCGTGCAGTACTGGGACTGGCTCACCAACGCGCTGACCGGCGACCTCGGACGCTCCTGGTTCAACGGTCAGCTCGTCTCGGTCAGCCTCTCGGGACGCCTGGCGGTGACGCTGTCGATCGTCATCGGCACCACGATCGTCACGGCGGTCGTCTCGGTGATCCTCGGCGTCCTCGCCGCTCGCCGCAGCGGACCGGTCGACGGCACCGTCCAGTTCCTCTCCGTGCTCGGCTTCGCGATCCCGGGATTCCTCATCGCGCTCTACCTGGTGCTGATCTTCGCCATCAACCTCCGGTGGTTCAAGGCGACCGGCTACGTGCCGATGACCGAGTCGTTCGCCGGGTGGCTGTCGTCCATCACGCTCCCGATCGCAGCGCTCTCGATCGGCGCGATCGCCGCGGTGACGCAGCAGATCCGCGGATCGATGATCGATGCGATGTCGCGGGACTACGTCCGCACGCTCCGCGCGCGCGGTCTCGACACCCGCAGCGTCGTCTACAAGCACGCTCTGCGCAACGCCGGCGGCCCCGCCCTCGCGATCCTCGCCGTGCAGTTCATCGGCCTGCTCGGCGGCGCCGTGATCGTGGAGCAGGTCTTCGCCCTTCCGGGCATGGGTCAGCTGACGGTCCAGGCGGGCCTGCAGGGCGACATCCCCGTGATGATGGGCCTCGTCGTGGCCATCGCCGCCATCGTGATCATCGTCAATCTCCTCATCGACCTCGCGCAGGCTGCGCTCAACCCGAAGGTGCGACTGTCATGACCGCCATCGACGCCGCTCCCGCGATCCCCACCCCGCACGCGCGCACGTCGCTGTTCCGGCGCCTCCTGCGTAAGCCGGTCGGCGTGATCGCGCTCCTCTATCTCGCCTTCGTCGTGCTGGTCGCGATCTTCGGCCCGTTGATCGCGCCGTACGATCCGAACGAGGCGTCGCTGCAGCTCGTGCTCGCACCGCCCAGCGCCGACCACCTGCTCGGCAACGACAGCGGCGGCCGCGACGTGCTCTCGCGCCTGCTCACCGCGACGTCGCTCACGCTCGCGGCGGCATCCATCGCGATCGTCACGTCACTCGTGATCGGCGTCGTCTCCGGCCTGATCGCGGGGTACTTCAAAGGCTGGTTCGACGGACTCACGTCGTGGGTGACCTCCCTCACGATGGCGCTCCCCGGCATCGTCGTCCTCGTCGCCGCCCGCTCGGTGCTCGGTCCATCGGTCTGGTGGGCGATGCTGATCTTCGGCATCCTGCTCGCACCGGCCTACTACCGGCTGGTGTACGCCGCCGTCGTGGGCGTTCGCGAGGAGCTCTACGTAGACGCGGCGCGCGTGTCGGGCCTCTCCGACGTGCGCATCATCGGCCGCCACATCCTCTCGGTGGTCCGCGCGCCGATCATCCTGCAGACGGCGATCATCGCCGGCATCGCGATCGCCATCCAGTCGGGTCTCGACTTCCTCGGTCTCGGGGACATGACGATCCCGACGTGGGGCTCGATGCTCAGCGACGGCTTCGCGAACATCTACCGGCAGCCGCTGCTGATGGTCTGGCCGTCGCTCGCCATCGGTCTCGCCTGCATCGCGCTGACGCTGCTGGCCAACGTCATGCGCGACGTGCTCGAGCGCACGAGCACGGTGCGCCGTCGCCGTCAGCGCGCCGTGACCACCGCCACGGGCTCGATCGCCGCCGTCACGACCTCGTTCGCGATGGGAGGGGCGGACGCCGCGCCGCTCGAGGACTCCGCGCCGCTGCCGGTCGCCGGCGCGACGATCGTGCACGAGGGTGAGGATGCGGCCCGCGACGCGCAGGCGACCGTCCTGCAGATCCGCGATCTCCGCGTCGCCTACCAGCAGGCGGACGGCCCGGACATCGAGGTGGTGCACGGCGTCTCCCTGGACATCCGCAAGGGCGAGATCCACGGTCTTGTCGGCGAGTCCGGCTCGGGCAAGACGCAGACGGCCTTCGCGGTGCTCGGCCTCCTTCCCCGCGGCGGACACGTCTCCGGCGGCTCGATCGACTACGAGGGCACCCAGCTGGCCGACGCAGGCGAGCGCGTCTACGGCGGCATCCGCGGCAAGCGCATCGGGTACATCCCTCAGGAGCCGATGAGCAACCTCGACCCGTCGTTCACGATCGGATCGCAGCTCGTCGAGCCGCTGCGCAAGCACCTCGGCCTCTCGAAGAAGGAGGCGACCGAGCGCTCGCTGGCGCTGCTCGACCGCGTCGGCATCCCGAATCCCCGGCGCACCTTCGACGCGTATCCGTTCGAGGTGTCCGGCGGCATGGCGCAGCGCGTGCTTATCGCCGGCGCCGTGTCGACCGACCCCGACCTGATCGTCGCCGACGAGCCGACCACGGCCCTCGACGTGACAGTGCAGGCAGAGGTGCTCGACCTGCTGCGCGACCTGCAGCGCGAACGGAACCTGGCGATGCTCCTGGTCACCCACAACTTCGGCGTCGTCGCTGATCTGTGCGACCGGGTCACCGTGATGCAGCAGGGCCTGTTCGTCGAGCAGGGGCCGGTGCGCACGATCCTGAAGACACCGCAGCACGCGTACACGACGTCGCTGCTGAACGCCATCCTCGACGGCGGACCCGCTCGCGGGGCACTCGTGCAGGGCGAAGGAAGACGATGATGACCAGCCTGCTGAACGTCCGCGACCTCGAGGTCTCGTACCCGGGCAAGGGGTTGCGCGCGGAGCCGTTCCGCGCGCTCAAGGGCGTGTCGCTCGACATCCGCCCGGGTGAAACGGTCGGCCTCGTTGGCGAGTCCGGCTCGGGGAAGACCACGCTGGGCCGCGCCGTGCTCGGCCTCGCCCCCGTCACCGGCGGGAGCATCGAGTATGGCGGGCGGGACATCTCGCACCTGAACCGCCGACAGCGCCGGGAGCTCAGCTCCGAGATCCAGGTCGTGTTCCAAGACCCGTACTCGTCCCTGAACCCCGCGCTCACGATCGAGCAGATCCTCGCCGAGCCGCTCACCGCCCGCGGCGTGGCCGCGAAGGAGGCGCGCGGAGGCGTGCGGGACCTGCTCGACCGTGTCGGACTGCCGGCGGATGCTGCCCGCCGGCTGCCCCGGGAGTTCTCGGGCGGCCAGCGCCAGCGCGTGGCGATCGCTCGCGCGCTGGCGCTGGATCCGAAGCTCATCGTGTGCGACGAGCCGGTCTCGGCGCTCGATCTGTCCACCCAGGCCCGCGTGCTGGACCTCTTCATCGAGATCCAGGAGCGGACCGGCGTCGCCTACCTGTTCATCTCGCACGACCTGGCCGTCGTGCGCCACATCAGCCACCGCGTCGCGGTGATGTACCGCGGCGAGCTCGTCGAGACGGGCGACGGCGATCAGGTGACCGCACGCCCGGAGCATCCCTACACTCAGCGGCTCTTCCTCGCCGCACCCGTCCCGGACCCCGACGCGCAGGCGGAGCGCCGCCACACCCGGCGTGAGCTCGCTGCCGCCCAGGCCGCGTCCGAAGGAGCAACCGCATGACCGCCGCCGACCACCTGATCCCCCTCCTCGAGAAGCTGACGCTCGAGCAGAAGGCGGCGCTGATCCAGGGCGCCGACTTCTGGACCACGGTGCCGCTTCCTGAGATCGGTCTGCGCGCGCTCACGCTGTCGGACGGGCCCGCCGGCGTGCGCGGGCCGCGCTGGGATGAGCGCGAGCCGTCGGTGAACCTCCCGTCGGCCTCCGCGCTCGCCGCATCGTGGGACGTGGGCCTCGCCCACCGGTACGGTGCTGCCGTCGCATCCGAGGCCCGTCGCAAGGGCGTCGACGTTGTGCTCGGCCCGACCATCAACCTGCACCGCTCGCCGCTCGGCGGCCGCCACTTCGAGTGCTTCAGCGAGGATCCGGAGCTCACCGCCCAGCTGAGCGCCGCCTACGTGCGCGGCCTACAGGACTACGGCGTCGCCGCGACACCGAAGCACTATGTCGCGAACGACTCCGAGACCGACCGCTTCACCGTCGACATCGAGGTGGACGAGCGCGCCCTGCGCGAGCTGTACCTCGCTCCGTTCGAACGGGCGGTCGAGGCGGGCGCCTGGTCGATCATGAGCGCCTACAACTCCGTCGACGGCGTGACGATGACGGAGAACGACCTGCTCGAGAACCCGCTGAACAGCGAGTGGGGCTTCGACGGCGTCGTCGTCAGCGACTGGACGGCCGTGCGATCGCTCGACGCCGTCGCCGCGGCGCAGGACCTCGCCATGCCGGGCCCCACCCCGGCGTGGGCGGACCTGGTCGCCGCCGTCCGCGACGGCCGCGTGCAGGAGTCCGACATCGACCGCAAGGTCCTGCGCATCCTCCTTCTCGCCGAGCGCGTCGGCGCCCTCGAAGGCGCGGATGCCGTCGCCCCGGCGCCGCTCGACGGCCCTGCGTTCGCCAGGGAGGCGGCGATCGCCGGCAGCGTCCTGCTGCGCAACGACGGCGTGCTCCCGCTCGACGGGCCGGCACTGGGCGCGCTGGCGGTCATCGGCCACAACGCGAGAGAGGCTCGCACGCAGGGCGGCGGCTCGGCGACCGTGCTGCCGGAGAACGTCGTCTCGCCGCTCGACGCCCTCCGCGCCGCGCTGCCCGGAGCGGGGCTGCGCTACGAGATCGGCGCCGTCGTGCAGGAAGGCGTGGCCGAGATCCCGCTGGCGACGATCGTGAACCCGGTCACCGGCACCCCGGGCCTGCGCGTGTCGTTCTTCGGCGCCGACGGCGAAGAGCTGTTCGCCGAGGACCGACGGGCGACCGCGCTCGTGTGGTTCGGCGGCGACGCCCCGATCGCGGCGAGCCGGACCGTGGTGCTGGAGACCCGGTACACCCCGGCCGAGTCCGGCGAGATCCAGCTCGGGTTCGCGGGCGCCAATCCGGGGCGCGTCTTCGTGGACGGCGAGCTCGTGCTCGACGACAGCCCCATCATCGAGGGGGCCGATCTGGGGGCCGCCTTCCTGAACCCGCCGTCGCTCACGACCGCGGTGCAGGTCGAGGCCGGCCGGGCGATCGACATCCGCGCCGAGTTCAGCCGCGAGTCGAGCGGCGCGCTCGACGGTGCGCTGAGCGTCACCCTGGGCATCGCACCGGAGCACACCG
Source organism: Microbacterium timonense (assembly GCF_900292075.1). GTDB lineage: Bacteria > Actinomycetota > Actinomycetes > Actinomycetales > Microbacteriaceae > Microbacterium > Microbacterium timonense. The sequence goes on along the minus strand of NZ_OLMV01000002.1, from coordinate 448,414 downwards.
ATCCCGACGAGCTCATCGCCCGGGCCGTAGACGCGGCGCGAGCGGCCGAGGTCGCGATCGTCGTCGTGGGTACGAATTCGAAGGTTGAGTCGGAGGGCTACGACCGCGTGGACCTCGACCTCCCCGGGAGGCAGGACGACCTCGTGCGCGCCGTCGCGGCCACGGGGACGCCGACGGTCGTCGTCGTGAACGCCGGCTCGCCGGTGGCGCTGCCCTGGGCGGGCGAGGTCGCCGCGGTCGTGCAGGGCTACTTCGGCGGCCAGGAGTTCGGGCACGCGATCGCCGACATCCTCACGGGCGCCGCCGAGCCCGGCGGGCGCCTGCCCACCACCTGGCCGGCATCGCTCGCCGACGCCCCGGTGACCGACGTCACCCCGGTCGACGGCCGCCTCGTCTACGAGGAGGGCATCCACATCGGGTATCGCGCGTGGCTGAAGGATGCGGTCGCCCCCGCGTTCCCGTTCGGCCACGGCCTCGGCTACACGTCGTGGACTTGGTGTGCGGCACAACGGCACGAGGACGCGGTCGAGGTGACGCTCGCGAACACCGGGGCGCGTGCAGGCAAGCAGGTCGTGCAGGTCTATGCGGAGCGCGCGGACTCCGCCGTGGAGCGTCCGGCGCTCTGGCTCGTCGGCTTCGCCGTCGTGCACGCCGAGCCGGGGGAGACCATCACGGCCACCGTTCCCGTGCCGGCTCGTCGCCTCGCGCATTGGGACGGGGAGTGGGTCGTCGAACCCGGTGCGTACACGCTGCGCGTCGGCCCCTCGGTCGCGGACCTGCCACTGCACGTCGAGTGGGAGCTGGCGTGACCGCGTCCACGTTCACCGGCACGCTGCGCGGACGGGTCGACGACCGGCTCGCCTGGGGCGCGGCATGCTGCGCTTCACCGCGACGGATGCCGCCGGCCCGTGGAGTGATGGCGCCCTCATCCTGAAGCAGGACGGCTCGGGTTCCCTCGACGGCATCGACCCGGATATCGCGTGGGGAGAGGACGGCAAGGTCTACATCACGTTCTCCGGGCTGGTGCTGGAAGGCGAGGATGCGGGGCGTCACCTCGGCATTCAGCAGGTGCGGGTCGACCTCGAGAACCACATCGCCCTGGAGGAGCCGCGCTCGCTGTGGTCCGGCACGGGCGGGCAGTTCCCCGAGGCGCCGCATCTGTACCGCGTGGGCGGCCGCTGGTACCTGATGATCGCCGAGGGCGGCACGGAGCGCGGCCACGGCGTCTCGATCGCCCGCGGCGAGTCCCCGGAGGGGCCGTTCGAGACCGCACCGCAGAACCCGCTGGTCTTCGCGCGCTCGACGATCTGCCCCGTGCAGAATACCGGGCACGGCGACCTTGTGAGCGGACCCGCGGGGGAGTGGCTTGTGCGTGCTTCTCGGAGTGCGCCCCCGGAGCATGACCCGTGCGTTCTCGGCGCTGGGCCGCGAGACCTTCGTCACCGGCGTGCGGTGGGAGGAAGATGGCTGGCCCGCCATCGACCCGGTCCCACGCACGTGGGCGTACAGCGGGTTGACGTGTACCGCACGGCCGAGAACACCGACGAATGGCGCGATCGCTGGGGCAAGCCGGTCGTCCTCGACGAGGTGCTGTGGTGGTCGAAGGGGGGTGTGCTGCACGGCACGTCCCCCGATCGCATCCGCTTCCTCGAGCAGCTGATCGCCGAGGCGCCGGACGGCGTCTGGGTGGACGATCGACGTCATCGACACCTGGAACATGACGATCGAGCGCCTTCCGGGCACCCACGCCGCGGGCTCCGTGCGCGTCGAATTGCCCGGCCGGCAGTTCATGGCGGTGAGGGTCGCACGCGCCCAGTCGTGACGGGAGGAGCGCCGGACTCACCTGATCGGTGACACCCCGCCGAGTTCCTTGAGGCTATGCCGGCCGATCGCGAGTATCGCACGCTGAACATCGCCGAGTCACTGAACGCGGTCCCCGCGGGGAGTACCGCACCGAGATCGCCCGGCGTCTGCCCGACCTGTTCACCGGTGGCGGCATCCCCGAGAAGCTGTCGCATGTGACGTCCACAACGCTGCTCACCCGACGCGTGCCGAGCTCATCCGCGCGCGCTCACCGCGTGGTACTCGGAGAAGTTCCTTCCCGGACTGCCGTTGACGATCTGGGCGACTTGCCGGCCGAGGAGCCCTCCTTCGATCGTGACGACGTCGCCCTCCTGAAGCGAGGGAAGAAAATCGGTCCCATGTCGACCCCAGAGTTCGGCGAGGCATCCGCCGCCGCTTGTGCCAGATCCGAACAGTTCGCCGGTGCACACGTCGGTGCCGCGTGACGCGTAGGCGATCATTTGGCCGAAGCTGAAGGACATGTTGCTGAGGCTGTCACTTCCGATGATCTCACCGTTGATGCTGGCAGTCAGAGTGATGTCATACGAGGCGCGGTGACGAAGGGGCTCGAGCTCTTCACTTGTGACCAGCCATGGGCCTAGTGATGTCGCAGCGTCCTTACCTTTCGCCGGTCCGAGACGAACGGTCATCTCGCGAAACTGGAGGTCACGCGCTGACCAGTCGTTGAGCAGGACGAATCCGGCGATCAGCCGGTCAGCCTCGTCCGCTGAGAGGTCATGCCCGCCACCGCCCAGTACGGCGGCAACCTCGAGTTCAAAGTCGAAGCGTGCACACCCAGGCGGGATGGCGACGTCTTGAAAGGGCCCGTGGATGGAGTTCGGATTGCTGAAGTAGAACGCCGGGGCCTCATACCAGTACTCCGGCACGTCGCCGTCCGGGGTGGCGAGCTTGACGACTCCCTCTACATGCTGTTCGAACGTCATGTAATCGCGGATTGTGACGGGGTGCGGTAGCGGAGCGCACAACTCCACGGTGTTGAGCGGGAGCGTCAACCGGGATGAGCGCAGCGCCACGTCTCCCTCTTCGCGAAGGCGAAGACCTCCTGCGTCGAGCAGATCCATGAGGCGGACCCCGGGCTCGAATGCGTGGATCAGGTCTCCCTCGATGACGCCGCAGCGAACGCCCGATGCATGGCGGAAGGTGACAAAACGCATGAACTCTCCTTCTCGCTAGACCGCGGTTCTCAACGGGCCACCGTGGAGTGCCACGGCGTCGCGGAACGCATCCATCACATCGACCTCGCCTCCCTCGATGTCGGCGAACGCTCGATGAATGTTGAGCACGATGCGTTCTGCATCCGGCCAGTCGCCGAACCTGCCGAGATCGAGTTCGCGTGCGGCTTCCAAAGGCGACGCGCCACGTGCCCATGCAGCTTCTGCCGCCGCGTGAACGAACTCGTAGTACTCTCGCTGCCGCTGGATCTCATTGCTGATCTGCGTGCCAGACAGAACGGGACCGTGACCTGGAACCACGGTTTCAGCGTCGATAGCCTCGACCCAGTCGAGGGAACGCAACGCACCATCGATTGACCCCATGAAAGCGAGAGGCGTCAAGCCGGCGAAGAGGAGGTCTCCTGCGAACAGCACGCGCGCGTGGGGCACCCACGCGACCAGATCGCCCGTGGTGTGAGCCGGGTATCCGGGAGCTTGGAGATCGACTCGAACGTCACCGCTCCACACGCTGGTGCGGCCCGCCACGGTAACGTCGGGAAGTCGCTTCACGACGCCTCCCCAATCGGGGTTGGGACTCCAGAACGGCGGGCATCCGTCGATCACCGGGTCGGCCGCCAGCGTGGCCCGCATCTGTTCGTGACCGATGATCGTCACCGTCCGTGGGAGCAGGCTGTTGCCGTACGTGTGATCGCCGTGTGCATGGGAGTTCACAGCCCAGCGCAGCGTGGCGTCCGGACGGGCGACGGACACGGCGTCAAGCAACAGCCGGGTGCGCCTCTCCGTCGCACAGGTGTCGAAGAGGATATCGCCGTCGTCGCCTGCGATCAGACCCGCGTTGTTGACCCACCAGGTGCCGTCCGCTTGAACCCATGCCCAGACACCCCGGGCGACTTCACTGAGCTCAGGCGAGTGCATCGCTACCAGCGAGATTCGCAACGGTGAGTCCCCGGATGATCGGGAACATACCACCGGGAGGTGTGCCCGGAAGTTCGGCTCCAGACTCGGCAATTCGCGCGAGGATCGCGCGGCTCGAGTCGTCGAGGCGTCGATCGAGTTCCGCCCGGTCAACCCCGACCAACTGGCCGCCACGCTTGAGGATTTTGCCGTCGATCATGACGGTCTCGACATCCCCGGCCGTCGTCTGGAACACGAGAGTTCCCTCGGGATCAGGCGTGGGGTGCTGCGATCTCCCGTGTCCCCCGACGATGATGAGATCGGCCCGCTTGCCGACCGACAGGGTGCCGACCTCGTCGCTCAGCCCCAGGGCCTCAGCCGCGTTCCGCGTCACCCAGGTGAGTGCTTCATGCGCGGATATCGTGACGTCGAGGGGGTCGCCCCCACCCAGATTGATCTCCTCCGTGCTTGCCCACCGCGCGAAGGCGATCGCAAGCCGCAGCTGATGGAACATGTCGCCGGAGTTGAGGGAGACGACGTCGGCAGACAGCGTCGGCTTGAAACCGTGCTTCCTGGCTTGCGCAAACACCGGCCGGCCCATGCCCATGTTGAGCTCGGTCTCGGGAGAGATCGAAATCTTGGCGCCGTGACGCGCGAGGATGGCGAACTCGTCATCGGTCAGAGTGTTGCAGTGCACATGCACCTGATCGGCGTCGATCAGGTCACGCTCCTCGAACTCGGTGATGCCAGAGGGGAGACTCCAAACACATCCCGTGTGGGTGACCACCAGTGCGCCTCGGGAGCGTGCGGCTTGGACTTCGGCGACGCTCTCCTCAATCGGGATCACGCCCGGCTCGGTCAGAGCGACGCCGAGCCGGACAAGGCCGCCGTCCGCAGCATCATCGGCGATCCGATGGAAGTCGTCTATCCGCTCGTCATGGCTTGTGAAGTGCTGCGGCGCGTAGGGGCTCGAGTTGAAGAATCCGTAGGCGTGCACCCCGCGAATGCCCGAGTCGCGCATGCCGCGCAGGGCCGCGTCACTGTGTGCTGGAGAATTGTTGCAGTGCGAGAAGTCCAGAACGCTCGTCACGCCCGCATCGATCGCCTCGAGGAAACCCGCGTAGTTGCCGAGATACACATCGTCCGCGGAGTATGCCGGGGAGACGGTGAACCGAACGCCGGCGAGATAGTCGCCCAGCGTCCAGTCGGCGCAGATCCCTCGGATCTGCGTCTGCCAGGTGTGCCGGTGGGTGTCGATGAGGCCGGGAGCGACGATCTTCCCCGTCGCATCGATGACGTCCGCGTCATCCGCCGCGATACCGGCCTCGATCGCCACGATGAGGCCCTCATCGATCAGGATGTCGACCCCTTCCAGGTTGCCGACGGTTTCATCCATCGTGACCACTCTGGCGTTGCGGATGATGGTGCGACTCTGCGCCATGATTCACTCCTTGAACTCGCGCTGCCAGTACAGCACCGCAGGTGCTCGCGATCATCAGCCGAAACGGTTGTGATCTCGCCGCCGTCCGCGTGTCGGGCGCGGCCCGATCTGCGGGTCTTCGCCTCCAGGAGCCGGAAGTGATCCGTCGCCAGTGGCCGTCCGGGTCACGAATGATGTTCGGTGCGAGCAGTGACGCGAGCCGCTCGACGCAGAGCCTGCACAGCGGGGCGGTCATCGCCTGTACGCGTTACAAGAGCAACCTCCAACGGCGCACCCTCGACCGGAATGTACGAAACTCCAGGGAACGGGTACAGCACGGCGGCTGTGGCGCAGTACACGGCGAGGCGCCCGGTCGTGGCGACCGCTGCTGGAAGCGCGGCAGGTCGCTCAACAGTGGGAGCGCCGCGAAGCTGTGTCGAGATCGAACCAAGCCAGTAGCGCATCGCCTCCTGACTCGAAGTGACGCCAACCCAATCCTCCGCGTCAGCGAAGCGCAAATCGAATCGGTCGAGCGCAGCGAGTGGAGAGGATGACGGTGCCATAACCATCCGAGGAGACTCGAAGAGCACGTCGAACTGAAGCCCCTCCGAGTCGCCAAGGAACTGACAGATAGCAACGTCGACGAGTCCGTCGCGTACTGAGCTGTGCTGCGTCGAATAGTCGAGGTCTACGTAGTCCAGGCGGGTATGCGGGTCCTCGGCCGAGAACACCTCTTGGATTCGAGGCCACATGTCTGCCGCTCCAAAACCGAGAACGCCGAGCGTAAGCCGTGAAGAGACATCCGGTGACTGAGCGGCGAGGGCGGCGATCCTGTCAGCTGAAGCGAGCAGGCGTCTCGCTTCAGCGATCACGATCGTCCCCGCGGGTGTAAGCGCGACTCGGCGACTGGTGCGTTCGAACAGTTGGACTCCGAGCGCTTTCTCGAGGGTGCGGATTCTCTTCCCGAAAGGCTGCTCCGATATGAAGTGCCGGCGCGCGGCTCGACCGAAATGCAGTTCCTCAGCAAGACTCACTGCGTACTTCAACTCGCGAATGTCCACGCGGTCTCCTCGACAGAGCGACGCCTCAGGCTGGTGCGTGGTAATGGTAGTCCACACCTGAGCGAGCTACAGGCCGATCAGCCCGCACGTGCCGCATGAGATGTAGGCCGAGTGGGTGTGGTCCGCGGGCACTCGTAGGTCGTGTTCTTTGGGTCGGCACCCACGCGGTTCGACCGCTCCATGAGGGCGACGGCAGTGGGTCAGTCATGGTGGTTCCTCGAGTCAGGGGGTGAGTGTCTTGAGCCGGGCAGCGATGCGCTCGATCGTGCGCATCGCGGCCTCTTCTTCCGGTCGGTTGAGGTGACCGTGGCGGGTGTCGGGTTCGAAGACCACGTCGATCTCGCGACCGGCGGCGGCCAGGGAAGCCGCGAAGTGCTCGCCGGAGACGCGCAGCTCGTCGACGTCGCCGTTGACCATCAGGGTCGGCGGGAACGTCGCGAGATCGGATGTCGTGGCAAGCCCGGGGATTGCCGCGATCGGAGCATCGTCGACGGGACCGCCTAGGTAGTTCTCGTACATCCAGAGGACGGCGTCCCGCGGGAAGAGGTCGGCCTCGGGGTCGGCGTCGAGCTTGGCTCGCAGCTCGGCGTCGGGTTCGGGCTGGACGGCCAGGAGCGTCGGGTAGGCGAGAACCACGAGTGCGGGGAGCTCGTCGGGTCCTAGCCTCAGCACAGCGCCGGCGGCGAGATTGCCGCCGGCGCTGGTTCCGCCGATCGCAAGACGATCAGGTCGAATGCCGAGCTCGTCGGCGTGCGACCTGGCCCAGCGCCAACCTGTGAGCATGTCGTCGGAGCCCGCGGGGTAGTGTGCGCCGTCGCGCGCGGGCATGTCACCGCGGAAGTCTGCGGGCACAGGCGCGAGCCGGTAGTCGACCGAGATCACAGTCGTGCCTCGGGCGGCGAGCTCGCGGGCCACCCAGTCGGATTCGGGCATGTCGATGTCGCCGAAGGCGAACGCGCCGCCGTGCGCCCACACGAGTCCCGTGCCGTCGGAGTGGTCGGCTGGATAGACGCGCGCGAGCCCGTCGGCTGCGGTGAAAGGCGTAGTGATCATGGTGTCCTTTGCAGATGGGGGATTCGGCCGCCGGCTCTGTTCGGGTGTCCGGACGAAGCGGTCGGTGCTATCCGGTCATGCACCCCAGCCGGCCTGCCTCCCAGCGGCCGGCCACCTCGGATGCGGCGAGGTAGGCCTGCGCGGCCTCGTCGTCGGTCTCGTAATAGCCGAAGAGCGCGCCACCCTCGCCGAGGATAGCGAGTAGTTGCGGCGCCCGGCAGCGGCGATCTCGGGAAGCATCTCCGGTCAGACGGGGAGTGCCGCGCGAGGTACTCGTCCAGTAGCTCCGGGCGCACCTTCTGCTGGAACCAGTGGCGAGTAGGGATCTCCTCTCATGAATCGTTTCAATCAAACTCTAAAGAGGTATTCCGGTCTGTCAAGGAGCAAACCGGAATCTAAGGTCCGGATGACGATGCTGCACCGCACCGTTGGTGCGCTCATCAGATCGACTCACGACCTTCTCGATGGTTGCTAGCCTCACGACCCGTTCGGGTCGGTACCGTGCTCGTACACGTAAACGTCGACGTGGTCGCCTTTGAGCACCGATCTGGTGCGAGTGGTGCCGGTTATGTCCGCGATGGTGTCCTGGCCCTTCAACGAACACCCCTCGGCGGCGCGCCCCCCGTCGCTGATCGGCTGATTGGCGACAGCGACGAGCAGGCAGCTCATACCGTAGCGAGACTCTCCGCTCCAGACGTTGATGCTCCATACCTCGGGGCCGCGAAAGTCCTCATAGCGCTTCAACTCACCGGGGCTGATCCCCAGCGCATCGAGCTTGCCGCCCGGGTCATCCGGCTGGTCGGCGGCGACCCCGTCCGACCTCACCGCGAGCACAAAGTCCGGTGCAGGCGCGTAGTCCTCATTCCTCTGCCCGGACGGGAACGGGCTCTCATCGGTCGCCGTCTCGGCAGGGACGGGGGTGAACTGATCGGCAAGCAGCTGCCACGTCACAGCGGTGACGGCCATGTTCAAGGCGAGGGCTCCGATGGTGCCGACGACGATCAACGAGCGCCGTCGGCGCCACCACGGTAGCGGCCTCCGGCCAATCGCGTCTGATCCGGTGACCGATGCGGTTTCGGACTCTTGCTCGATGAGCGACGTTTCGGCACCCGTGTGGTCGTCGAATGCTCCGTCAATGGGCTCCCGGAATCGCAGGGGTGCCGAACGTGACCAATCGGCAGTCTTTGTGGAGGTTGGGACGTCGCCAGGCATCGGAACGGCGACGGCTGTGCTGGCACCGCCATCAAGAGGATGCTGTCGTCGTCGAGCGGCCTCCAGTTCGGAGAGCCGAGCCTGAGCCGCTGCATCCCCCGCGATGTCGGCATCCGGTCCGTAGGCGCGTCGCCGCAGGCGTTCCAATTCGTCCGCCTGTTCGAATTCGACCGACCCCCGCGGGGCATCCACGCCCTAATTGTCCCCCTGCGTGAGGCTCGCGGCCAGGGGTGTTCAGCGCCGCAAAACCCGGCTGACGAAAGTGACCGAGGGAGCTAAGGGTTGCGGTGACCGAGATTCCTCAGCCATGCGCGGATCCCGGTGCCTGAGCGTTCGGACGTGGGTCGTTGAGGGCCCTCCGGCCCGGGCTCCCGTCCAGGAGGCCCATAGACCTGCCCGCGCAACTGACCGTTCCGGTGGCCACTAGCAACCCGGCCCGGCCATGCACACCCGCCCCTTGAGGGAGGACGGAGCTCAGCATGAGGTCGACCTGCCCCGCCGCGGAGAGGTGCTGTCACCGGCGGGGCATGGGTGGCAGCCCGAACCAGCGGCGGGCGCGAAGGCGGTTGGTGGAGGACAGCACCGTGAAGGGCGAAGACATGCCGGATCGCTTGAGAGAGACGTGGAGGTGATCGCGCACCGTCCACAGATCCACGGGGTTCGAGCCGGGGTCCGCGGCGAGGGTTCGTTCGAGCCTGTCGTGATCCCATCCGAGATTCTGGGCGAGGTCCTCCGTCCTGACCCGGACGCTCCGAGCGCGGACAGGAATTCGTCGCGGACGCGCTGCAGCCGCGCGGCATCCAGTGACATCACGCCTCCTGCATCGCGGCGAGCGGCTGTGGGCGGCGCGTGTTCGCAGTCGCAGCGATCGCACCGAACCAGACCAGGATGAGAATCCCGGCGGGGCGGAGGAACTCTTCACCCAACTGTGGAGCCACCAACGAGTACCCCGCGAGCCATAGCCCGGTGACGACGCCGATGGTTCTGATGACCCACGAGCGCGCGACCAGCGAACTCGAGACGATCCACACACCGGCCATCACGTGCGCACCCAGGCGAACTGTCCACGCTATCTCGTAGTCGATGCCGTTGATCATCAGCACCCCTGCCAGTACATCCAGGGCGACCCAGGCGTAGCCGCAAGCGCGTGACCACTGCGCTGCATCGAGGCGTGAGACGAGGAACAGGATCGCCAGGTGGAAGAAGATGCCGAGGTACTCGCCCCACCAGACATCCGGAGCGACGAAGAAGGCGACCACCGCCGGGGTGAACAGCAGCAGCGGGAGGATGGCCGACCAGCGAAGATTGAGATAGACACGGTTCGACGTGAGCATCAACTATCCTTTCGTGTTGAGTTGTCAACACTAAGGAAGGTGGCGTTGACATGTCAACACCCAGCTCCGATGACCCGGTCGCGCTATGGCTGCTCTGGAAGCGCGCGTTCGAGCATGTGCGCGCGGCCGTCGTCGCACATGTCACGGCACATTCCGACCTCTCCGAGTCGGAGCTCAGTGTGCTCATCGCCCTCCGGGAGGCTGGCGGCGGGGCGCGTCAGAGTGAGGTGGCTGCGGCGCTTGGGTGGGATCGCACACGACTGTCCCATCTCCTGACCCGCATGGAGACGCGCGAACTCATCACCCGGGCGCGTGACGATCGCGCGGTCGTCGTGCATCTGCTCCCGCAGGGGCGCGACGCACTGGAGGCACTCACTCCCGCGCTGGAAGCGGCAACACGCCGCCACCTCGCCGACCGCATCGCCCCCACCGAGCGGGCAGCCCTCGCGAACGCGCTCTCCGCGCTGCTGCGAGGACAAGACTCGTAGCGTCAGGCAAACGGGGGTACCCGGCAGGCATCGCGGGGCATCGCGACGTTCCGCGGCGCTCTCGGTGTCACGCCGAGCGGAGCGTCGCCCGGCAGCCGGCCGGCCTCCGAGGAAGCCCTGTAGGCGACTACCGATCCTGGTCCAGGAAGTCGGTGTCCCAGGGGTCGATGAATCGTGCGGTGCCTGAGTCTCCTTCGAGCCGCATCGCCGTCCGCGCGCGGAGGGCCTGCGTGGTGGCGGGATCGATCAGCTCGGGGTGGTCGGTTGCCGCATCCAGGGTGTGCAGCTGCACGAGCCAACCCACCGTGAAGCGCAGACGTGCGGTGGTGTGGTCAGTGATGACGGGGATGTCAACGAGGTCCGTGGCCTGATCGCGGGCGAGCGCGTGACTGTACTCCTGCACAGCGTCAGCGATGTCATCGCCCGTGAGATACGAACCGAGGGCGGTGGTGATCAGCTTCATCTCAGAGTCCCGTGCGTAACGTCCTAACGAGCGCCGGGGTCTGGGGCGGTCGATTTCAGTCTAGGAAGTCGGCTGGGCGTTGCAAACAGGTGCTGTCAACGGCTCTCGCCGTCCAGGCGCAGTTCTCTGCGAACGATGCTGGCGGCGACCTGGCTCAGCGGCAGCTGGTGGCGGCGGGCGTAACTGCGGATGAGGTCGAACGCGTCCTCGATCGGGATGTCGGCGGTGAACGACACGACGCCCTTCGCCTGTTCGATGACGACGCGACTGCCGAGAGCCAGCTGCAGCTGTTGGGCCAGTACTTCGGATTCACGCAGCGAGCGCTCGTGCAGGATGCCGATGGTGGCGACGTCTGCGAAGGCGCGGGCGGCGACCACAGAGCGCTCCGGCAGGGGGCCCTCCCTGGCATCCATCAGGTTCAGAGTCCCGATGGTCCGCTCCCGCAGCCGCAGGGGAAGCGCGTGAATCGATGAGAACCCCTGCGCCAGTGCCTCCTCACGGAACGCGCCCCATTCCGAACTTGACAGCAGCGACGGGACGGTGACGGGGGCGCCTGTGCGGAAGCACTCGATGCACGGGCCGGCTTGCGCGGCGAGCTGCATGACCTCGACGAGGCGGCTGGCTTCGCTCGTCGACGCGACGAGTTCCAGTTCGCCGGCTTCGTCTGCCAGCAGGATGCCGGCCGCTGTGATGTCGAGGATGTCGCGACACGCATCGACGAGGGTCTGCAGCAGTTCGACGACGTCGTAGTCATCGACAAGGGTGTCGGCAAGGATGGTGAGGGTGTTCAGCAGTCGCGAGTCGAAGCTCGTCTCGTTCATTCGACCGCCTCGATCTCACCGTTGACCTTGCGGAATCGAAGTCGGCGCTCGAGGATTTCCGAAGCGATGGCCGTGACCGGCTCGCCGACGGCGAAGGCGTGCCCCTGAATGACCAGCAGCGCCTCCTCAGCGGTGATCTCGAGCTGGGCGAGCACCATTCCGGTAGCTTGATGAACGACCCGCCGGGACGAGCGACTCGTCGTCTCGGCGGAATCGGCGTCATTGCCGCGATCCACGGCGTCTCGCAACAGGTGGCGGCCGATGACTCCGGCCATCGCGCTGGCCTGACGGGTCTGGCGCGGGGAGAGCGTCAGCCGGGTCTTGGCGTAGAGGTCCACGGCACCGAACCGGAGTGATCCGACCGCGACCGGGAATGCGTAGATGGAGGCCGCCGGCACCTTCTGCGCGGCCGCGGCCGCGAACGCCGGCCACCGACGGCGCCCGCCACCGGCGAGATCCGCCTCAGCGATCGGTTCGCCCAGTCGCACCGCATCCCAGCAGGGACCCTCGCCGAGGTCGAACTGAAGCTCGTCCAGCCGGCGGGCCTCAGGACCGGTCGTCGAAACGATCTCCGTGCCCAGCACATCACCGAGCGTCGAGACCGACGCGCCGTCGACGGGGAACACCGTCAAGAACGGTGCGCTGTAGCGCTCCGGTGCAGCGCCTGCCCGTTCCAGGACGGCCATCGCTGTCGCGAAAGCATCATCCATGGGGCCTCCTCGCGTGCTGCACCCGCACCCGTGTATGCAATGAATGCTAGTGCGTCGCGGCGCACGCGGTGCCCGACCGCGTCCGAGTGCCGGTGCGTTCAGATGCGACCCCCTCTATTTGACCGCCCCGCCCGTCACCCCCGCTGCGATGTACCGCTGGGCGACGACGAGCAGTGCAGCAGCCGGGATGCTGGCGAGCACCGCGGTCGCCATCAGTGCCGCCCAACTCTGCGTGTGCGCGCCGACGAAGATGTACATGCTCAGCGTGATGGGCGTGACCGTCGAGCCGTTCGTCAGCGTGAGGGCGAAGAGGAAGTCGCTCCAGGCGAAGAGGAACGCGAACACCGCCGCCGTCACGAGTGCGTTCCGGCTGAGCGGCAGCACGATCGAGAGGAAGAGACGCATCTCGCCGGCACCGTCGATGCGCGCGGCCTCGAGGAGAGACTGCGGGATGTTCTGCATGAACGCGCGGATGAGCAGGATGCAGAAGGGGATGCCGTGCGAAGCGTCGGCGAGAATCAGCCCCGGGATCGTGTTGACGAGTCCGAGGTTGTTGTAGAGCGGGAATAGCCCGTTCGCGATGACGATGCCCGGGATCATCTGCGTGATGAGCAGGATGACGATGCCGATCGCTACGACCCTCACGCTGACGTTGTTCCGCGACAGGCCGTATGCGGCGGGCGCCGACACCGCAAGGCAGACGACCACCGCGCCGATCGAGACGACGAGGCTCGTGCCGAGGTTGCCGAGCTGCGATTCGATCGCACGCTGGTATCCCTCCAGACTCAGGTGGAAGGGGAACCACTCGGTCTGCAGCAGGTTCTCGTTGCCCTGAAGCGAGGTGTTCAGCATCCAGTAGACGGGGAACAGCAGCAGGCCGACGATGAAGACGCCGAAGACGGTGCGTGTGTACGACGAGAGTGTGCGAGTCATGGGTCCTATCCCGCCAGGTCGCTCGCGCGCTTGTTCGCCCGCAGCTGCAGCACCGCGACGATGAGCGAGACGACGATGAGGATGTTCGAGAGCGCGGCACCCTGGCCGAACTGGAAGTTCACGAACGAAAGCTGATACGCCTCGGAGGCGTAGGTCTCGGTGGCGTTCGCGGGGCCGCCGCCGGTGAGGGCGAGGATGATGTCGAGCACCCGGATCGTGTAGATGAAGCCGAGCATCAGCACGACCACGACGACGGGGCGCAGCAGCGGCCAGGTGATGTGCGCGAACGCGCGCCATCCGGTCGCACCGTCGAGCGAGGCAGCCTCATAGAAGTCCTTGGGGATCTCCTGCAGACCGCCGTAGAGGATCACCATGACGAAGGGGATCCCGACCCAGATGTTGACGATGATTATGGAGAAGAGAGCGATGTCAGGGCTCGTCAGCCACGGAACTCCGTTCAGCCCGAGCCCGCGGAGCACCTGGTTGATGATGCCGCTCTCCTCATCCATCATGCGGCGCCAGACGGCCGACGAGATGATGAGCGGCAGCAGCCAGGGGAGCAGGATGAGAGCGCGCAGGACACCACTCAAGGGGAAGTAGCGGTTGAAGAAGAGCGCGAGCCCGAGTCCGATCAGGAAGGTCACGGTGAGCGAGGTGATCGTGAAGACCGCGGTGTTCCACGTCAAGCGACCGAAGAGGGCGGATGTCGTGACCTCGATGTAGTTGGCGAAGCCGACCCACGGCGCATCGCCGGTGTAGAAGGTCGCCGTGGTGAAGTCCTGGAAGCTCATCGTGATGTTGCTCACGATCGGATAGCCGAAGAAGACCAGGACGTAGATGGCGGCGGGGAGCACGAACGCCCACGTGACCAGGCGCATGCGCGAGCGGTGCGAGAGGGTGCGGCGCGTCGCAGCGCCGGGCGGGCGGGCGCCCCCCGCCGCGTCGGCGACGCGACGGGGAGCGCTCGTGCTGTCGGTTGTCAGCATGTCGTGACCCATAGCGGAGGAGTTACTTGCTCACCGCCGCCTGAGCGGTCTCCATGGCCGTCTGCGGGTCTGCCTGTCCGGTGATGACCGACTGGAGGGCGACCGAGATCGCCTCGTTGACGATGGGCCACTTGGTTCCCGAGTCGCCGGTCAGCGGGTAGGCGGTCGACACCGTCTCGACGATGGATTGCATCTCGGGCATCTCCTCGATGAGCTGCCGGGCGACCTCACGGTTGCTCGGCACGGTGTTGTTCGTCAGCGCCGTCTCCAACTGGGTCTCGGGGCTGTTGAGGCACTCCACGATGTGCGCCGCCCGCCGCTCACGCTCCGGGTCTGTCACCGGGACGGTCCAGAGCTCGCCACCGAGCGGAGCGACGACATCCATCCCCGCTTCGGGTACCGGGATCGGCACGCTCGCCCACTCCAGGCCCTCGGTGTCGTTCAGGCTCGGGATCTGCCAGGGGCCGTTGATCATCATCGCGGCGTTCCCCGCGGCGAACTGGTCCTTGGCATCGGCCTGCGTCCAGTTGACGACGGACGTCGACACGAACCCGTCGAGCGCCAGCTTGGTGTAGAAGTCCAGCGCCTCCACGGCTTCCGGGGCGTCCAGCTCGAGCTGGGAGCCGCCGTTCGACCACAGGAACGGGATGAAGGTCCAGGTGCCCTCGGTACCGGCTTGCCCGGAGTAGACGAACCCGTAGCGTTCGGGAGTGGTGAGTGCTTCGGCCGCGGAACGGAGTTCCTCCCACGTCGTCGGCGGCTCGATGCCGGCCTCTTCGAGGATGGTGGTGTTGTAGAAGAGGACGAGGCTGTTGACGTTCGGTGCGAGGCCGTACAGCTCGTCGTCGAACTTGCCGACGTTCAGCACGGACTCGTAGTAGGCGCTCGTGTCGATGTCGAGCTCGGTGAGCGGGCGGAGCGCGCCCGTCTCGGCGAACTGGGGCAGATCCGGGTTGTTCACCATGAGGATGTCGGGAAGGCTGCGGCTGGAGATCTGCTGCAGAACCTTCGAGTTGTACTGGTTGGACGGCACGCTCTGGTGTTCGACCGTCGCGTTCACCTCGGCGGCGCAGGCGTTGAGGCGATCGCCCATGTTCGTGTGGCTCGGCTCATCGGTGTAGTAGTCCAGTGCGGTGAGCGTCAGTTCCTCGTCCTCGCCCGCGGTCGCATCCGACCCGGATCCTCCGCCCGTGCAGGCGGTGAGGACGAGGAACGGGACGGCGGCCAGGGCGAGAGCCGCGGCCCTTCTTCTCGGCTGTGTCGACATTGACGTACCTTTCTGGTTTCGGGTGGTGGGCGTTCAGGTGGGTGGGAGGTGTTCTTTCCCGCCGTAGGCGCGGGAGAGGCGATCGAGGGTCTCGTGGTCGACGTCGTGGCCCAGGACGACCACGCGATGCCGGAGGCGCAGCGTCTCGCCTCGAGCGAGCTGACGGCTCCCGTGCATGAGCGGCGCGGTGGCGAGGAAACCGAACTCGTCGGCGGCGGAGAACACGTACAGCGGCGTCGGTCCGTTTTCCGGATGCACGAGGATGGCCGCGCCCCCGTACGCCGGCCGATTCGGCTCGTCCGTCCCGGCACCGTCGACGTTGCCGAGGAGTGCGGCCCACTGTCCCTCGTGCGAATGAACCGTCTCGCGGCCGAGCCGGCCACCCGAGGCGAGGATGCGCTCCTCCTCGCTCATCGACCGCGCGGCGCGGTAGTTGAGCCCGGCGTAGCCGCCCCACCAGTGCTCGGGGTACGGCGTGACCGACAGTTCGACGGCGGCGTTCGCCGTCCACGTCGAGTCCCAGTCGAGCGCCCATGCATCGACACCGTCGAGAGCGGTGTGCGCGGTGATGCGGCGCACCTCTGTCAGCAGCGCCTGGTCGGAGCCGTCGGGTCGCCACGCGAGCGTCTCGTCGATCCGGATGCCGGCGTCGCCGACGGTCACCTCGTGGCCGGTGACCCATGATCGCCCGAGCGCACCGGTGCCGTTGCCGTAGTCCGGGTGGTCCTCCCAGAAGAGGACGCCGTCGATGAACTTCCACGACCACCACAAGCCGTGATGCCAGCGGTGGTCCCACGGCGCCGTGTTGGTGAGGACGCCGTCGTGCTGCAGCGGCCGGACGTGTGAGAAGAACGGGTGGTTCTGCGCCGTCGACCAGGAGTAGTCGGCGAGGTGCCGGCCGTCGTCCGTCACGATGACGGCGGTGGCGTCACCCCGCTCCTGCCAGCGCAGGCTCGTCATGCCTGCACTCCCACGACCGCCGGCGGTGCCCACTTCGTGAAGCCGTGCGACCAGCCGGTGCCATACGTCGGATTCCAGCGGTCGCCCATGATCTCCGCCAGCGGGACGACGCGGTTCTCGACGCTCGACAGATAGGCGGCTTCGATGAGCGCCGAGACGTACAGGTTGTCGTGGATGGCGCACAGCGGTGTTTCGCCCGCCGCGAGTGCCTGGCGGAAGTGGGCCATCGTGAGCCCGAAGGCGTCGGGGAACCAGCGGCGGTCGCGGTCCCATTCGACCCGGCTCACGTCGAACCCGGAGTCGGTGCGGCGCGACCGGGTCAGCCCCTCTTCCGGCCGCCAATCAACGAGACCGTCCGGCCCCTGAACCCAGATCTTCTCGTTGCCGTGCGGGACCCTGTCGGTGCCGTAGTAGGTGCCGGTCGAGATGATGGCCACGTTCATGCCGTTCGGATAGCGCAGCAGCAGGTGTCCATAGCCGTCGATCGTGACGCCGGGCTGAGATTCGTCGCGGCCGGTGACGGCGTAGAC
Organism: Microbacterium timonense; assembly: GCF_900292075.1. GTDB lineage: Bacteria > Actinomycetota > Actinomycetes > Actinomycetales > Microbacteriaceae > Microbacterium > Microbacterium timonense. The sequence goes on along the minus strand of NZ_OLMV01000002.1, from coordinate 431,247 downwards.
GGTCTCCGGCGGCCCGAAGAGCAGCTGCAGCAGTCCGAAGTGGTGCACGGTGAGAGCGCCGGTCCACCAGCGGTCGTCCTTGCCGAACCACGGGTGGTCGGGGAGGTCGAAGACGTACCGGACGGTGACCTCGGCGAAGCTGGGCTCGCCGACCACCCGGTCCTTCATCAAGGCGTCGATGAGGCGCAGGGAACCGGGAACGAAGCACATGTTCTGGTTCACCATGGCGGGGACGCCGCTGCGCTCGACCGCCGACACCATCTCGAGTGCATCGGTGTAGCTGTAGGCGAGGGGCTTCTGGATGAGCATCGGGGTTCCCGCTGCGGCGATCTGCTCCACCACGGGAAGGCGGGTGTCGCGGTGATGGGGGGTGGCGACATCCACCACTCCCACGCGTGGGTCGGCCAGGAGACCGTCGAGCGTGTCGTACACCGCCGCCGCCGGCTCTTCGGCCGCGAACCGCGCGCGGGCCTCGGGATTCGGATCGAACCCGGCGACAACGGGCTGCCCGTAGAGGCGATAGCCTTCGCGGTGGGCGCCGGTGATCGAGCCGAGACCCACCTGCCCGATGCCGAGCGACGTCGGGTCCGTCATCGCGTGGCGCCCAGGCTCACGAGGTAGTCGGCGGAACCGAGCACCGCGTCGTCGCCGCCGACCTCGAGCGTCGAGTACCCGTCGAATCCCGCTTGCTCGAGGGCGCGGAACGAGCCCTCGATGTCGATGACACCGGTGCCCAGCGCGATCGTCGCCATGCCGCACCCGTAGATCTCCCCGCGGCGCTCCTCCCACTCGGCACCGAGGTCCTTCCAGTGCACGTGCTGGATCTTCTCGCCGAAGGCGCGCACGTACTCGACGGGGTCGGTGCCGGCCAGCCAGCTGTTGCCGGTGTCGAAGTTGAGCCCCAGTGCGGGCGAGTCGATGCGCTCGAGGAGAGCGGCGGTGCCGTCGATCGTTCCGGTGATCGGCCCGTGCGGTTCGAGGAGGATCGTCACGCCGTAGTCCTCGGCGACCTGCAGGGGCTCATGGAGCTTCTCGGCGATCGTGAAGATCGCCTCCTTCTGGCTGAGACCCTGGCCGAACGCGGTGACCGGCTCACCCTCGGTGGTGATGACGTGCGGCACGCCGATCGCGCCGGCCGCGCGCACGGCCTTGATGATCTCGCCGGTGCCGTAGCGCCAGGGCGCCGATGGATCCAGCAGATCGGCGTGCGCGCAGTAGGACGTGATCTGCAGGCCGCGCGACTCGAACAGGCGCTTCATCTCGAACGGGTTCGCGTCGAGGCTGGCCACCGCAGTGAACCCGAAGTGGTTTCCGAGCACGGCGCCGTCACCGGTATCGGTCACATCGGCGTATGTGAAACCCCAGTCGCGGATGCGATCCAGCTGATGATCCAGCGTCGAGAACGGGTCAACCAGTGCGAAGCAACCGATTTTGATAGACACGGGGGCGTCTCCTCTTCGTCGAGATCGGCCGTCCTTGGCCGCGGGCATGCCGATGACGCTAAGGGACATGGCGCGTCCTTGTCGTTCCCATTTCGTCAGTGACGAAATTTCAACCCCGTGCGCATTGCGGCGGGCGAGACCGCCCGCATAGTTTCGAAGTCGGCCAGTGAACGACGATGGAGGTCGGATGTCGGCAGCGAAGCCCGCGACGCTCACCCTTGAAGGCGTCCGCGCCTCCGGACCGGCGGAGTTCGTCTCTCCCTACGGAACCTTCGTCGCCGACACGTGCGCGCCGTTGCGCGACGCCGGTGAGAGCGGAGAGATCGGACTCTGGGCATATGGCCGCGGGACCTACCCCGGCGAGCCCATGCCGGCCGACATCCTTCCGCAGCTCAAGAACGTGGGGACCTGGGAGGTCACGAGCGATCAGCCCTGGGGCCTGGACTGGCATCGCAACGAGGGGATCGAGTTCACGTGCGTGTCGGCCGGATCTGTTCCGTTCTCCTGCGAGCGCGAGGACTTCGACCTGAAGGCCGGGTACATCACCATCACCCGGCCGTGGCAGCTCCATCGCGTCGGGCGGCCGAACGTGTCGTCGTCACGGCTGACGTGGTTCATCCTCGACGTCGACGTCCGTCGCCCGAACCAGGATTGGACCTGGCCTTCATGGCTTCCCATTCCCGCGCCGGATCTCGCGCGGCTCACAGAACTGCTGAGCCTCAACGAGCGGCCGGTGTGGCGGGCCAGTAAGAGCCTGCTCGCCGCGGTGGACAACCTGGAGCGGACGCTGCACGGCGAACGCAGCCAACCCATGGCGCGCCTGGCGACGAGCGTTGCCGAGATCTTCATCGAGCTGAGCGACCTGTTGGAGCAGCACGAGCCGGTGCTCGACCCGTATCTCTCGTCCACCGAGCGCACCGTCAGGCTCTTCCTCGAGCGGCTCAAGGAGCGGACGCAGGAGCCGTGGTCGGTGAACCGGATGGCCGAGGAGTGCGGCCTGGGGAGGACGCGGTTCGTCCACTACTGCAAGCAGATGGTGAACCTCACGCCGCTGGAGTACCTCAACCTCCTCCGAGTCGAGCAGGCGAAGCACCTGCTCACGACGACCGACTTGCTGGTCTCAGACATCGCGCAGCTGTGCGGCTTTCAGTCCAGCCAGTACTTCAGCACGAGCTTCCGCCGCGCGACCGGCACGCAGCCTGCCCAACTGCGCCGGCAGCACGTAGACGTCTGACACGGTCATGGCGGAGCTTCTTGTCTCGGCACTCGACGACGCCTTCGCCGAAGTCGGCGCTCTCGCGGCACGATTCGCGCGGGAGACGCCCGGTTGGGGATTCCACCTCGTCGTCTACGCGGGCGGCCGAAAAGTCGTGGACCTCGCGAGCACGGAAGAGGTCGTGTCGGGCATCCAGCCCGTGGCCTCAGTGTCCAAGGGCATTTCAGGTCTCGTGGTCGGCCACCTCGTCACACGTGGACTTATCGACATCCGCGACCCGGTGGCGCGATACTGGCCCGAGTTCGCCGCACGCGGTAAGGGCCGGGTCACCGTGGCGCAGGCGCTCTCGCATCAGGCCGGTCTGCTGCGACTCCCATCCCCGTTCACTCTTGACGGGTTCGTGGGCGAGGCGGGTGCCGCGGCGCTCGCCGACATGAGCCCTGCATGGGAGCCCGGAGTTGCGCACGGTTACCACGCGTTCACGATCGGGATACTCACCGAAGAACTGGTGCGCCGCGTGACGAGCACCAGCACCGCGGAGTACTTCGCGACGGTCTACGGGCGGGACCGCTCGATCGAGTTCTGGCTCCGAGTGCCCGAGGAGCTGTGCGACGGCGTGCGCACGGTGCAGCCGCCGGTCGACCTCGACGAGCCGGTCGAGTCGTCGGGGACACTCGCCGAAGACGCTTCCTCCCCCTTCCGGTCCTTCGACGACGCGCCGTACTGGTTGAACTCGCCGTCGCTCCTGCGAGCGGGTGTCCCGTCGGTGTCTGGCGTGGGGAACGCACGCGGAATCGCCTCCGCCTACGCTGCCGCGATCGGGGCCGACGGCGGCCCGCCGCTCCTTTCCACACGCGCCCTCGACGACGTGGCCCGTGTGCACACCACAGGCGACGATCTGGTGCTCGGGAAGCACACCCGGTATGGCGTGATCTTCCAGAAGCCAGACCCTGACTTGGACTTCGGCACCGCCGACGCTTTCGGTCATGACGGTGCGGGCGGGTGCCTGGGCTTCGCCGACCCGCGGACCGGCGTCGCCCTCGGCTTCGTCACCGATCGAGTGCCGACACCCTCACGCGTGGACGAGCGTGCCCTGGCCTTCGCGCAGCTCGTGCGTCGGCTCCGGCTGCGACGCGCCGGTGCCCCGGGGCGAGCAGCCTGAGCGGCGGCAGACGGTCATGGCTCACATCTTCACGATCGGTCACTCGTCACGCGGTTTCGAAGAGGTGCTCGAGATGCTGCGCGGCAACGCAGTGGAATGTCTTGTCGACGTGCGTTCGTTCCCCTCATCCCGAACATTCCCGCAATGGAATCAGGACGCGATCCGGTCGGCACTGCCCGCGGACATCTCCTACCGCTGGCTTCGGAATCTGGGTGGACGTCGGCACACTCCAGCGGGCGTGGCGAGCCCGAACGGCGGATGGAGAGTGAAGGCATTCCAGGCCTACGCCGACTACATGGACACGGATCAGTTTCGCTCGGGGCTCGACGACCTCCTCGAGGTCGCGCGCGGATCAACACCGGCGATCATGTGCAGCGAAGCCGTGCCGTGGCGGTGCCACCGCAGACTGATCACAGACGCACTCCTGGTCGCCGGAGCGAAGGTCTCGCACATCATGTCGGCGACTGTGACCCGGCCGGCAGAACTCACCGCGTTCGCTTCGGTGCGGGACGGGAGGATCACGTACCCGCCCGAAGGGGCGTGAGACCCGAATGGAGAGCGGAGCGACGCTACGGCGTCTGGGCAGGGCGCTCCGCGAGGTGACACGTACGCCTGATCTGTCGACGCGGCCTCCCGCGGAAAGCGTTACCTCGCGGAAACGTCGCGACTCGGTGCGTTAATCCGGCTCTGGGAAGGTGACCACATTCCCTCAGGGCGGCGGGTGCGAGAGCCCCAACGCGTGCCTGACTTTCCCGGGGGCCGCAAGATGCTGCATCCTCGGCCCCCGAACGCGTGCTCAAGGCGTCACGTCACCGCGACGGCGGTGCGGATGTTGGGCGCGGGCGCCTCTACCAGATCGTGCCGCCGCCGATCGAGATACCGCCCCAGGTGAGCGCGATGAAGATCGCCGCGAACACGACGGGCGCGATGCCCTTGCCGCTGCGCGCGAGTCCCTTGAGGAGAGCGATCACTGCGAGGACCGCCGCGACGATGGAGAGGCCACCGCCCAGGATCAGCCCGATGAACAGCGGAATGGGCATGAGGACGAGGCCGGCCAGTGCGAGCCAGAACGCGGCCCAGGCGGTGGGATTCGAACGGCGCTCAACGGAAGAAGACATGCGTCCCAGTATCGCGTGTTCTGAGCGGCCGCCTCTGATTCACAGCGCGGCCGGGCGGGCGGCGCGCGGGTGTCCGGCAGCCGGCCCGGGCCTCACCAGACGAGCTGGTCGCGGCGGCGGACGAGGTACGCCCGCTCGGCGGGATTGCCGGCGAGTCCGATCGCTCGGTCGTATGCCGTCTTCGATTCCTGGCTGCGTCCCACCCGGCGCAAGAGGTCCGCGCGCGCGGCATGGTAAGCGTGGTACTCGTCCAGAGCGCCGCCGAGGCGATCGATCTCGGCCAGCGCCACGTCTGGGCCGTCAACCTCGGCGACAGCGACCGCCCGGTTCAGTCGCGTGATCGGTGACGGATCGGCCCGCAGCAGGCGGTCGTAGAGCGCCACGATCTGGGGCCAGTCCGTATCGCGCGAGGACGGGGCATCCGTGTGCACCGCGTTGATGGCGGCAAGGAGCTGGTAGCGTCCTGGCGGCTGGGCGCCGGTGGCGACAGCGGTGATCCGCTCGCGCACCAGGGCGTGACCCTCCGCGATGAGCGCGCGGTCCCACGCCCCGCGGTCCTGCTCGTCGAGGGTCACCAGCTCACCGGCGTGAGAGATGCGCGCCGCGCGCCGCGCGTCGGTGAGAAGCATGAGCGCGAGGAGGCCGGTCACCTCTCCCTCTTGGGGAAGGAGGCTCCGCAGCAGGCGCCCCAAGCGGATCGCCTCATCGGTCAGGTCGGCGCGCATCGCACCGCCGCCGGACGCCAGATACCCCTCGTTGAAGATCAGGGCGACGACGGCGAGAACGCCAGGCAGCCGCTCGTGCAGGTCGAGCGGCGATGGTACGCGGTACGGGATGCGCGCGGCCTTGATCTTCGCCTTCGCTCGCGTGATCCGTCGCGCCATGGTCGTCTCCGGGACCAGGAACGCGTGGGCGATCTGGGCGACCGTGAGGCCGCCGAGCAGCCGCAACGTCAGCGCGACCCTCGCCTCGATCCCGAGCGCAGGATGACAGCAGGTGAAGATGAGCCGGAGCCGGTCGTCCTCGACCGGTCCGGTCGGCTCAGGAGGGGCGTCGTCGGAGAGCGTGTGAGCTGCGTGATGCTTCTGGTCCCGCTGCGACTCACGGCGCAGCCGGTCGATCGCCTTCCGCGTCGCGGTCGTGGTGAGCCACGCGCCGGGATTCGGTGGTACCCCATCGCGCGGCCATCGCTCCATCGCCGCGACGAACGCTTCGCCGGCGGCGTCTTCGGCGAGATCGAGATCTCCGAAGCGGCGGGCGAGCCCGGCGACCACCCGCGCCCACTCCTCGTGGTGGGCGCGGGCGATGGCCTGCCGCACGGCGGGTTCGGTCACGTCACCCTGCTACCCGCGCCCCCCGGGAACCACCTCACCGGTGGATGCGTGGAGCTCGATCACCTCGGCGAGGTCAGACGGGAAGCGGTGCACCTCTTGAGGCCAGTCCAGGGCGACGGCCATCCGCCCAGCCCAGTACCGCGCGGCGTCGTCGTCGGGGACCTCGATGACGGTGAAGCCACCCAGGTGCTCCTTCGTCTCGACGAACGGCCCGTCGGTGAACACCGGCTGCCCGTTCTGGTTCACGACGCTGAAGACGGCGGTCGAGGCATCGATCCCGCCCTCGGCGAACAGGAAGACGCCCGCCTCCTTCATGTCCTCCATCAGGGCGTGTGAGGCTTCGCTCTTGCTGCGCAGTTCATCGGCGGTGTGCGCGGGCACCCACTCGTCGTTGAATGCGATCAGGTATTTCGGCACTGTCGTCTCCTCTCGTGGAACGAGGGCCATGTCGTGGCTCCTCACCCGCGGCCCGGTCGGGTCGCACACCATATCCACGAACGGCGACGTCCGGATACGACACTATCCCCGAGACTTTTCCACGTGCGTCACCGAGGCGATCCGACCCTGGTCGAGACGGACAACGCGTGCCGCGGCATCCATCACCGCCTGATCGTGGCTTACGCACACCACAGTGGCGCCACGAGCTACCTCTGCCGCCATCGCACCGACGATCCGCTTCGCACTCTCATCGTCGAGCGCGGCCGTGGGCTCGTCGAGCAGCAGGACGTCGGCACGCCGCGCCAGCCCCTGGGCCAGGAGGGTCCGCTGTTGCTGACCCCCGGACAGCGCCCGGAACGGTGATCGTTGCAGAGCCGTCAAGTCCATGCGATCCAGCGCCGCATCCACTGCCTCACGCGAGACGCGGTCGAGTCGACGCCAGGGCGGGACCCCGCCCCATGCTCCCACGCTGACGACGTCGCGCACGGTGAGGGGCAGGGTCGGCGAGATCGCCTGTCGCTGCGGCACAAAGGCACGGGAATCGGCACGCACGGTGACGCTGCCCGCACGCGGCGTGACGGTGCCGGCGAGCACCTCGAGGAGAGTCGATTTGCCGGCGCCGTTCGGTCCGGCGATCACGGTCAGCGTTCCCGCAGCCGCGTCGAAGTCGACACCCCGCAGGGCAGGCGTCTCCGCATACTCGACGCGGACGCCTCGCAGCGACAGTGCCGGGACGGGCGAGGTGAGGGAGGGCATAGCCCCAGGCTAATCGATTTTGAGAATCGTTCTCATTAACGCTACGGTCGGGACTCGTGCCCCTCATCACCGATCCCTTCGCGATGGAGTTCGTCCAGCGAGCACTCCTCGGCGGCTGCCTCGTCGCGGTGCTCTGCGGTGTGGTCGGCACGTGGGTCGTCGCTCGCGGCATGGCATTCCTCGGAGAGGCGCTCGGTCACGGCATGCTCCCCGGTGTTGCGCTGGCGACCCTCCTCGGAGTGCCCGTGCTGCTCGGCGCCGGAGTGAGTGCGGTCGCCATGAGCCTGGGCATCGGGGCGCTGCAGCGACGCGGCCGGCTCTCGTACGACACCAGCATCGGCATGCTGTTCGTGGCCATGCTGGCCGCCGGCGTCATCGTCATCTCGCACTCCGGAAGCTTTGCGACGGATGCCACGGCCATTCTGTTCGGGGACATCCTCGCCATCTCAGCCGGCGACCTCATCCTGCTCACGTGGGCGACCGGCGTCGGTCTGGCGGTCGCCGCAGCGGCTCATCGTTCGCTCGTGGCGCTGGCCATCGACGGGAGGGTCGCCGCCGTGCTCGGGCTGAGGCCGAGGATCGCCCAGGCGGTGCTGGTCGGCTTGGTCACACTCGCGGTGGTCGCGTCGTACCAGGCTGTCGGATCGCTCCTCGTGGTGGGCCTGCTCATCGCTCCCGCCGTCGCTGCGAGCCACTGGGCGCGCCGACTGCCGTCTGCGATGGTGCTCGCGTGCGCCTTCGGCATCGCCGCCGTGGTGCTCGGCCTGCTGCTGTCCTGGCACGCGGGCACCGCCGCCGGCGCGTCCATCGCCCTCACTGCGGTGCTCCTCGCTGGTGCCTCGTGGGCCGTGCACGCTGTGCGTGCGCGAGCGGGAGCCACGCGCCCGACATACGCGTGACGCCCTGCAGCCATCCCACCCTCGAAAGGACGAACTTCCTTGCCCCACCGACCATCACCGTTCACCCCGCTCACCGCGATCGTCGTCATCGCCGCTTCGATGCTGGTCGGCTGCGCGGGCGCCGAAGCCGAGCCCCCCGCCGAGACGGCGGGATACGACGATCACGGTGCCGTCGATGGCGCGACCGAGGTGAGCGAGCCTCCGCTGGCCGTGGTGACCATCGATGCGAACGGCGCCGTGCGCCAGCTCGACCTGCTGGACGAGACCACCGACGAGCTCGGCTCCGTCTCGCCGGCGAACCGGGCGACGAGCGACGGCCGCTATGTCTTCGCCGACACCGATGAAGGACTCTCGATCGTCGACAGTGGCCGGTGGACGTGGGACCACGTCGATCACTTCCACTACTACCGCGCCGAACCCGCGCTGCTGGGCGAGGTCCCCGGCCGGGGACCGGCTGCCGTGGCGACCACCCTCTCATCCACAACGGGCAGCACGGGAGTGTTCTTCGCCGACAGCGGTGAAGCTGTGCTCCTGGACACGGCAGCGATGGCCAAGGGTGAACTCGTCGAGCGGTTCCGCCTGAAGGTCGACCCGCATGCCGGAATGATCGTGCCGGTCGGCCCGTACGCGCTCGTCACCCAGCCGCAGCACGGGGTGGCGGCATCCGTCTCGGTCCTGGATCAGGAGGGGATGCCGGATGCCGGCGCGACGGCCGCCTGCGTGGACGCGCGGGGCACGATCACGACCCGCGTCGGCGCGGTCATCGGGTGTGCCGACGGCGCGCTGCTGGCGACCCTCGCCGACGGCGCCGTGAGACTCGAGCGGATTCCGTATCCCGAAGGCACCGCCGCCCCGCCCGCGACGGCGTTCGCCGGAAGGGACGGCCGTCCCACCGTGGCGGGCGTGGCGGGGGACAGCGGGATCTGGCTCCTCGACACCCGCGAACGCACCTGGACGCTCCTTCCCGTCGACCGGCCGATCGTGCAGGCGACCGCCGTCGACGACGAGGCTCACCACGTGCTTGCGCTCGCGGCGGACGGGCGCGTCATCGTGATCGACGGCGGAACGGGGACGCTTCTCGCCCAGACCGAGCCGCTGGTCGCCGAGTCGCTCGCGACGGATGCCGGCATCCCGACGCTCGTCGCGGATCATCCGCGCGCCTACCTCAATGGACCCGCGGAACGCGTCGTGTACGAGATCGACTTCGCCGACGCCGCGCGGATCTCGAGGACGTTCCCGGCCGCGACCGAGCCGACCCTCTTCGCGGAGACGGGGCGATGAGCCGTCCGCGCTCCGCCGTGCTGCGCACACTGCTCGCGGCTGCGGTCGGCGCATTCCTCCTTTCCGGATGCGCACCGGCGGGAGACGACCGACCCTTCGTCGTGGTCTCCACGAACATCCTGGGTGACGTCGTGGATCGGCTCGTCGGCGACGACGTCGCAGTGATGACGCTCATGCGGCCTGATGCCGACCCGCACTCGTTCGAGATCTCGGCGCAGGATGCTGCACGGCTGCGTACCGCCGACCTGCTGGTGTCGAACGGTCTGGGCTTGGAAGAAGGGCTTCAGCAGCACCTCGACGCCGCCGTCGGGGAGGGCGTCGACAGTTTCGTCGCGGGCGAGGTGATCGAGGTGCTCGAGTATGCCGCGGGCGATGCGGCAGGAACTCCGGACCCGCACTTCTGGACGGACCCCGGCCGCATGATCGATGTCGTCGAGGCGCTGGGGCCGCGGCTGTCTGCACTCCCCGGTGTGGACGCCGTCGCCCTCGACGCGCGTGCGGAGACCTACCTCGCCGACCTCAAGCGTCTCGAGGACGACATGGCGGCCGCGTTCGACACCATCCCCGCCGCCCGCCGCGCGCTGGTCACCAACCACCATGTCTTCGGCTATCTCGCCGAGCGCTTCGGGTTCCGCGTGGTGGGAGCCGCGATCCCCGGCGGCACCACTCTGGCCGCTCCCAGCGCATCCGATCTCGCCGATCTCGTGTCGGCCGTCGAACAGAACGGTGTGCCCACGGTGTTCGCGGAGTCCTCCGCGCCGGACCGACTCATGCGAGCGCTCGCGGAGGAGACCGGTACGCACGTCCGGGTCGTCGAGCTGTACACCGAGTCGCTCACCGCCGAGGGGGGTGGCGCGGAGGACTACCTGACCATGATGCGCGAGAACACGCGACGCATCGTCACCGGGCTCTCGCACTGAGCCCCACACAAGAAAGAGGAACACCACATGCGCACACGCACGCTGCGGCGCGTCGGCCTGATCGCCGTCGCCGCCGGTGCCGTCGCGACCCTCGCGGCCTGTTCATCGACGCCGTCCGCTTCCGGAGGCCCCACCGGCCAGACGCCGACGGAGGACGCGGCGGGGTCTCGCGTCGCGGTCTCCTACGAGGGCGGAATCCTCGTGCTCGACGGTGAGAGCCTCGAGCCCGTCGCCGACCTCGAGTCCGAGGAGTTCACCCGCCTCAACCCGGCCGGTGACGGACGCCACGTGCTCGTCACGATGAGCGAGGGCTTCCAAGTGCTGGACACCGGAGCCGGAAGCACCGATGAGCCGGAGCTCACCGACGCGGTCTTCGCCGCGGACACCCCCGGGCACGTGGTGCGCCACGGCGGCAAGACCATCCTCTACGCCGACGGCACGAGCGACACCACGATCTTCGACACCGACGCGCTGCTCTCCGCCGACGGCAAGCTGCCCGCGACCGAGACGGTTCCCGGCGTGGAGGCGCATCACGGTGTCTCCGTCGTGCTGGAGGACGGCACCTTCCTGACGACGGTCGGCGGGGCCGACGGACGCACCGGCATCTCGGTGAGCGATGCGTCTGGCGAGGTGATCGCCACGAGCGACGCCTGCCCCGGCGTCCACGGCGAAGGGACTGCGGCCGACGAGGCCGTCGTGTTCGGCTGCGAGAACGGCGCGTTGCTCTACCGCGACGGCGAGATCGTCAAGCTCGACGCGCCTGACCAACCGTACGGTCGCATGGGCAACGCGTACGTCAGCGAGACGAGTCCGCTCGTCGTCGGTGATTACAAGAACGATCCGGATGCCGAGGGCTACCTTCTGGGAGCGGTCACCGTCATCGACACCGAGGCCGCCACGCTCGAGGTCATCGACCTGCCCGAGGGTGTGGAGTACACCTTCCGCGACATCGCCCGCGGACCGCAGGACCTCGCCTACATCCTCGCCAGCGACGGATCGATCCACGTCTTCGATCCCGCGGCCGGTGAGATCACCGACGCCTTCCCGGTGATCGAGGCCTGGCAGGGCCCGGCCGAGTGGCAGGATCCTCACCCGGCGATCGTCGTGATCGACGACATCGCCTACGTGACCGAGCCGGCCGCCGACGCGATCCACGCCGTGGATCTCACGACGGGCGAGGTCGTGGCCTCGGCGACCCTCGACATCACGCCGAACGAGATCGCCGTGGCCGCGGGTTGATTCCGGCGAGGGCGGGTCGGGATCGCCCGCCCTCACGCCACCACGACGGTGCCCCCTCCCCAGGCGAGGGGGAGGGGGCACCGTCGGGCGAGGGGAGATGATCAGTTCAGCGTGAACGTCACCGTCTCGGTGTTGCCCGCGACGTCGTAGACGACGAAGGTGTTCTGGCCCTTGACCGCCCCGAACACGCCGGGGGCCACGAAGTTGACGTCGGACCACGCATTGTTGCTGAGGTCCTTCGCCACTCCATTGATCTCGACCTTGTCCACCTTGCCGGCGTCGTAGAGCTTGAAGCTCACCTTGTCGTAGGTGTCTCCGGTCGCAACCGTGAACTCGGCGCCGTCCTTGACCGTCACTTTGGGCTTCGTCGCATCGATGGTGAACGCGAACGAGCCCGTGGATGACACGTTGCCTGCCAGGTCGTGCGCGTTGTAACGCAGCGTGTACGAGCCGTCCGGCAGCGTCACGCTCGCCTTGTGCGAGCCCGATCGCGCGCCATCGGCGACCGCGGACTGCGTGCTCTTCACCAGCGTGCCGTCGCGGTACACGTTGGCCACGATCTTCGCGAGGCCGCGGTCGTCACTTGCGTCGACCTGGATGTCCAGCGAACGGAACGGCCCGGCGGTGGTCGGCGACGCGAGCTGCGTCGTCGGCTTCACCGTGTCGGCGGTCAGCGTCAGCTTCCAGAAGCGGTCGGCCGTCTGCGCGTCGGTCGCCGTGGTGGAGGTCGACCCGCCGCCTCCGATGACGACGGTTCCATTGCGGTTGTTGCCGGACGAGTCGACCAGCGTCGCTCCGCCCGCCTCATCGAAGGCGTAATGGGCGACATTTCCCGCGGCAGGTTGACCGCCTGCCAGCGCGGCGATCTCGCTCTCGGACAACGCGCGGTTGTAGATCGCGAAGTCGTCGATCGCGCCGTCGTACGCCGGGTCGTTGTACTGCGACTTGCCGAGGTAGTTGCGGTTGGTGTTGCCCAGCGCCGACGGCTTCACCGTCATGTTGTCGTTCGTCGCGACGACGGTCCCGTTGAGGTACATCTTCCCCGGGGTCCCCGAGACGGTCACCACGATGTTGGACCACTGGTTCAGCGGGAAGTTCTGCCCGCCGTAGGTGAGCTGCCGCTCGCCGCCGGCACCGCTGCTCGTGATGGCGAACCGCGGACCGGCGCCGCCGGCGTTGAGCGTCAGGAACATGTTGACGTTCTGCCCGGTTCCGAAGTCGAACACCCGCGACCAGTTCGTGAGCGCGGCCGGCTTGATCCATGTCGAGATCGACCAGTCGCCCGTCAGGCCGCTGACGATCCCAGCGGGAAGCGACCCGTACGAAGACGTCTTGCAGAAGTCCAGCGCTGAGCCGATCTTGCCCGGCTGCCTCGCGCCATCGGCCTGGCAGTTCGACGTCGGCGAGCCGTCCGTCCACTGGATCACGCCGGCCCCATCGGACTTGCTGAGGTTGAGGACGCCGAGCGTCTTCCCGGTGGCGTAGTTCGCCAGACGCACGTTCCCCTTGCCATCGGGGACCAGCTGCCAGCGCTGTTCGTCGGCGCCGCTGTCGTCCGCGATGATCGCCGGTGACCCGTTGGACGTCGACGCGCCCTGGATCGTCAGCACCCGACCGCTCGGCGTGTGCACGATCTTGTACAGGCCCTGCCCGGTCGCTACCGCTTCCCACGTCTGGCCCGGTGTGACGGCCGGATCGGCCTGCACGACAGGCGTCCCGTTCGCCGTCGCTCCGCCCGCGGTGGCGAGGTTCAGTCCGGAGTTGACGTTGGTCAGCGAGTACGTGCCGGCGAGATCCTCGGGATCGCCGGCGGGCGTCACGACGACCTGGTACCCGTAGGTCGGGTTCATGACGATGGGCACCGTGATCGAACCGTCCGCACCCACCTCGTACGTCGTGTTCGAGATCGTGATGGGACCGTCCGTCTTCACGGTGCGGCCGTACGAAGGCGTGAAGTCGAGCTCGACATTCACCTTGGATCCGAGCGAGAGGTTGTCCAACCCGTTGATCTTCACAGCGGTCGGGCCGGAGTTGCCTCCCGTGATGACCCGCACTTCATCGCCGGCATCCGTGACGGATGCCGCGCCGTCGAGCGGGCTCTCGTTCGAAGGCGGCGTCGTGACCACCATCTGACCGCTCATCTGGGCGTACCAGGTGTAGAGCCAGTACGCGCCGTTCGGGTCGCCGTTGCGTCCGGTGAGCAGATCGCCGAGCGCCCCGGACTGATTCCAGAACGGGAGCTCCGCACGAGTGATGCCGTAGCGCTCCAGCTTCGCGATGTAGCCCACGAGAGGTCCGGACAGGCCGACCTCTGCCGGAGCGGCATACTCTGCGATGTCGATCGGCGGCTCGGGGATGTCGAGGTCAGCGAGGATCTTGCGGACGTTCTCGACGTCGCCCTTGATCTTCGAGGAACGGATCAGCTCGTGCCACTCGAGCACGTCCGGAAGCGTGTTCGTCGCCTTCGCGTGCTCGAAGAACGCTCGCATGTTCGAGATGTTGTCCGAGTAACTCGGCCCCTGGATGGGCATGTCGGGGTCGAGGTTGCGCACGAGGCGGTAGGTGTCCGTCCAGAGGTCGAAGAACGATCCGTTGGCGGTCTGCCACGTGATGTCGGGCTCGTTCCAGATGGCGTACGCCACGATGTTCGTCTTGCCCGACGCCTTGGTGTCGTTCACCATCTTCTCGACGGCAGGCAGCCACGCATCCTTGTTGTACCGGTACGGCCAGCCGGGCAGGTAGTCCACCAGCCGGATCACCACGCCAGCGCCCGCCGCCTTGGCGGTGTCGGCGACCGAGAGGGCGTCTCCGGTCGGCTGCTGAGTGCCGCCTTCCGGCTTCTGCATGAAGGTGTGCGGCTTGATCGGCAGGATCTTGTCCAGCGTCGGCACGTTGGCGCCGGCCAGACCGTACAGCGAGCCGCTTGCCATGTGCGTCACCGGGCGGAACGGCTGGTCCGCCTCGACGACGAGCGTGCTCGCCGGTCCGGGCGCCGCATCGGCCGGCGGGCTCGAGGCGAGCAGTCCTCCTGCTGCGACGACGGCGGTGGCGGTGACCGCTGCGAGCACTCGTGCGCCGCGAGGCCCGTGTGCGGCGCGCGGCCGCCGCGTGGAGTGATCCGGTGCCTCGGCAGACCGCAACAGCAGCCTCGGCGTGAGTCTTCCCATCATTGCTTCGTCTCCATTGATCGAGCCGTTCTCGAAATGAACCTCGTCGACAATGAGTGTCGAACCGGTTCGACGACATTGAACCATCCGGATGCCGCAGATTCAAGAGTCGTGACCCGAAAATTCCCCTCGGGCCGGCCATACGCCGGAACCCCCAAGATTGATGCAATGACGAAATATGCCTGACCAATCCGCAGAAATCCGAAGCGACGGCGCCGTTCACAGGTGTGCGAAAGAAAGTCGAATCGGTTCGACATCTCGACCTCGTCACGGTCGCGCGACGACTGCGACGCGGTTCGGGCGCGGGTCAGAGGGGCGTGCCGGGGGTCGGCCCCGTACTGCCGCGGTCCGTGAGCTCGGGGGCGATGAAGCGGACCACGGGCTCGCCGGCGGCTTCGGGGTCCTGCATGCGTTCGACGAGAGCTCTCACCGCCGCGCGTCCCAGCTTGTCCGGTGACGTCTCGATCGCCGTGTACGGCAGCGAGAACAGGCGACCGAAGTCCTCGGAGAAGATCCCGACCACCGAAAGGTCCTCCGGCACTCGTACGCTGCGGGCCGAAAGCACCGAGGGCAGCCCGGCGATCATCGCATCGTTGTGGATGACCAGCGCGGTCGATGAAGGCCACTCGTCGAGAACCGCGTTCAGCGCGGCGCCCACGGCGGGCTGCTGAACCTCTCCGTATCGCGCATGGATCCGAAGGCCGTAGCGAGCCGCGCGCTCGAGCGCCGCGTCGCGGAACCGCCAGGCGTACGCGCCTCCTCGGCTGATGACGTGCTCATGTGGAGAGATCAGCGTGATCTCGCGGTGGCCCAGAGCGTGGAGATGGTCGATGATCATCCTCGCCGCCTCCCCGAAGTCCAGATCGAAGATGTCCAGACCGCCTGTGGATCGGGGAAGACCGACGAGTGCGCCCGGCTTGCCCGAGCCTCGCAGCGGATCGACGCGAGGGTCATCGTGCGCGACGTTGAGCAGGATGACTCCGTCCACCATGTTCGAATCAGTGATGCGCTTGAGGGCTCGTGGGCCGTCCTTCTCCGTCACCATCAGGATGTCGTAGCCCGCATCCCGCGCGGCATCGGAGATCGGCAGAACGTACTGCAGCATCGCGGGCGAGAACTCGTCGCTGAAGAACTGGACGAGCAGTCCGATGACCTTGGTCTGCGATGTGGCCAAGGCGCGCGCTCCCGCGTTCGGGGTGAAGCCGAGTTCGCGTATCGCCGCGGAGATCCGCTCCCGGGTCTCGAGCGAGATCGGCCGGTTTCCCGACAACGCGTATGAGACCGTGCTCCGCGACACGCCCGCCGCGCGAGCGACGTCGCCGATTGTGACCACAGACTCTCCGATCCCACGCTGATCGATGCCGGAGGGGCACCCCCATCCTGCCCAATTCAACCGCGCCGTGGGACCGATCCGCCGTCATGACCGGACGCGATCACCGCCCCGACCCTTCAATCCTCTCCGCGGCCGGCGGCCTCGCGAGCCAGGATGAGGTACACGGCCGCCGTCCACGTGTACGCGCGGTCGCGGAGACCTTCGCCCGTGAGAGCGTCGAAGTTCTCGGCGAACCCAGACCGCTCGCACAAGCGGCGGAATCGCTCGCTGACCGCGTCGGCGGTCGCCGATGCGCCCGCACGGCGCAGCCCATCCTCGATCAGCAGGGTGGAGGGAGCCCAGATGGGCCCACGCCAGTATCCGTCCGGCTCGTATTCCGGACTGCTCGGCAGCTCGGTGGCGGGGCCCCACTCGGTCAGGAACGGCTCGACGGCGGCGGCGAGCGCCGTCGAGACCTCCGTGTCCAAGGCATCGGCCGCAACCAGCGGCAGGAGTGTGATCAGGCTCGTGCGCGTGCCGTCCGCGCCCGCGGATGAGCCGCCTTCCACGCCACGGGTGACGAAGCCGTCGCCACGCCAGAGCTCGGCCATGAGCGCCGCGCGGATGTCGTCGCGTCGCTGCTGCCATGGCAGGTGGTCTTCGCCGAGTTCGCGTGCCAGGCCGGCGAGCACCTCCAGCTGAATGATCAGGAAGGCCGCCAGATCGGGGGAGTGGATGACGCGGTCGCGGTCGAATGCCGTCGAGTTGTCCCATCCGCTGTCGTTTCCGTGCTGGTAGACGGGAAGAACGCTCGCAGGGCTCGTGCGACGGGCGAGCCAGAAGTGCGTCCACCGAGCGAGTCCGTCGTACGCGTCGCGCAGTTGCGAGGGCGTCGGTTCCCACCCGGCTGCCCTCATCCGACGCAACGCCCAGCCATGGATCGGCGGTTTGACGAAGTTGTAGAGGCGCTCCGAGTGCGCGATGGAGTCCGGCAGGGCTCCCTCCGGATCCTGGTGATCGAACGGGGCGAGGAACTGATCCCACGCCTCGTCCGGCAGCCCAGGCGTCAGAGCGAGCGCGTTGAAGCAGTGATCCCAGCTCCAGACCTTGTCCATCCAGTGCTTGGACATCAGCACGGACTCGCGGCGGAGGAAGCCGGCGGGCGAGACCGTGGCCGACCACATGACGTAGCAGGCGAGGTCGGCGGTCGGGGCTGCGGAGCTGCGCCACGGCGCGACCGCGTCCACATAGCGGGTGAACTCAGTCGCGACCTCGGCTGCCGCCTCATCGAAGCTGCGCACCTCGACGTAGGGACGGCGGGCGGTCTCGAACTCCTCGATCACGGCTTCCCACCCGTCGGGTCCGGAGAGCGTCACCGCGCGGTGCGCTTCCCCCAGCCGCTGCGCCCCGCTGATCGTCATCTCGCCGCGGATCGATGTGACGCGATAGCGGCATCCGGTCTCGTACGAGGTGAACACCGCCGCGCCGTCGGTCGGGTCGCGGAACACGTAGGTGCCGGTGAACGGCGTGAGACGGGCCGCCGCGTCGGTGAGATCGACCGCCGAGCCTGCCGTGCCTCGCAGGCGCACGGCGTCCGTTCCCTCGAAGACCGCGTCCACCCTCAGGCCATCGCCGCGCCACGTGAGCATGGCGGGCGTGGCCTCCACGACGAGATCGGTCGCCACCGCCCGCGGCCGCACGGCCAGAACCGGGTGCATGCCCGTCCGGTGAGAGATCAGATGGACGTCATCGACGGTGGTGTGAGCGGCGACCACCGGCGAGAGGTTGATCCATGCGCCCCGGCGGCTGAACGGGATGCTGCGCACATCGAAGTGCGGGAGGGTGCTCGTCATCGAAGGCTCCGATCATCACGATCGATCCGCAGTTGCGGACCTTTTCGGTCAACTGTAGTGTCGAACCGGTTCGAATCGAACCGGATCGACAGATGGCCCGGAGGAGGTCCCATGGTCAACATCGGCGACGTCGCCCGGGCTGCCGGCGTGTCGCGGAGCACGGCCTCGTACGCGCTCTCGGGCAAGCGGACCATCTCGGCCGCGGTTCGGGCACGCGTGGAAGCCGCCGTCGCCGAACTGGGGTACACGCCCAACGCCGGTGCGCGTGCCCTGGCCACCTCACGCACGAGTGTGATCGCACTGCTCGGGCAGTTCTACGAGGACGAGTTCGCTCCCGCGATGCTCCAGTACATCCTGGGCGTGACCGACCGTGCGCGAGAGCTCGGCTACGACACCCTCTTCGTGTCCGATGCCGACGGCTCCGCGGCGCTGCGGCGCATCTCGGACTCCCGCATGGCCGATGGATTCGTGCTGCTGAACGTCGCCGAGAACGACGAGCGCCTCGCCGCCTTGCGGGCGGCGCCGCAGCCCGGCGCTCTGGTCGGCCTTCCCGGGGATGCCGCCGGGGTGGACGCGTTCGACCTCGACTTCGTCGCCGCCGGCCGGCTGATGGTGGAACGCATGCACGAGCTCGGCCACCGTGAGGTCGTGCTGGTCTCGCAGCCGGAGCACGTCGTCGAGCGAGGCGGCGCCTACGTGTGGCGGCTCGCGAACGCGGCGGCCGACCGTGCCGAGGAGCTCGGAGTCAGGCTGCACCGCTACTACGGCGCCTCGAGCCAGCCGGCGATCGGCAGAGATCTGAACGCCTTCCTCGACGCACACCCGGCCGCGACCGGCCTTCTGCTCAACAATGAAGCGGCTGCCGCAGCACTCCCGCACGTGCTGCAGACGCGTTCGCTCGCGGTGCCGGACGACATGTCGGTCATCGGCCGGTACTCGGACACCTTCGCCCGCACGTTCTCGCTTCCCTACTCCGCCATCGACAGCGCCCCGGATCTCCTGGGGCGACGCGCGGTGGAGCACCTCGTCTCGCGCATCGACGGCACCGCCGATGCGGACACCCACGTCGTCGACCTGATCGCGCCCGTCATCGATGACCGCGGCTCTCTGGCCGCACCACCATCCCGTCACTGACACCACAAGCCCCGGCACCGACCGGGCATGTTCAAGGAGGAACCATGATCACGAGCAAGCTGCGCGTGCCCATCGCGATCGCCGTCGCGGCCGTCGCGGCGGGCGCCCTGACCGGATGCTCCGGTTCGGCCGGCGCCGGATCGGCCGATGCCGAAGACACCTACACCTGGTGGGACCCGTACCCCCAGCACGAGGAAGACTCCGACTGGGCGGGCCGCGTGCAGGACTGCGGAACCGAGGCCGGTGTCACCATCGACCGCACCGCCTACGACACGACCTCCCTCACCAACCAGGCGCTGCTGGCCGCGCAGGAGGGCACGTCCCCAGATGTCATCCTGCTCGACAACCCCGCCGTGTCGACTCTCGCCGAGACCGGGATGCTGACCACGACCGACGAGCTCGGGCTCGACACGTCCGGAATCGATGAGAACCTGCTGGCGGCGGGTCAGCTCGACGGCAAGACGTACGGCATCCCCGTGGGTGCCAACACGCTCGCGCTGTACTACAACGCGGACATCCTCGCGGAGGCCGGTGTCGACCCCGCGTCGATCACCGACTGGGCTTCGCTGGACGCGGCCCTGGCAGCGGTGACCGCGGCCGGTCACAAGGGCATCACTTTCGCCGGCATCAACACGGAGGAGGGCTCCTTCCAGTTCCTCCCTTGGTTCTGGGGAGCCGGCGCCGACCTGACAGAGCTCGACTCGCCGCAGGCGGTCGAGGCCCTGCAGCTGTGGACGGACTGGGTGAACAAGGGATACGCCCCCAACTCCGTGATCGGGAACTCCCAGAACACCACCTGGGAGGAGTTCCTCACCGGGGACTTCGCCTTCGCCGAGAACGGCACCTGGCAGGTCAACAGCGCCGCCGAGGCGGATTTCGGAACCGGCGTTCTGGAACTTCCCGCCAAGGACGGCGGGGTGGCACCCGCGCCCACCGGCGGCGAGTTCATCATCGCGCCGGTGCAGCAGGACACCGCCCGCTACGAGACGACGAAGAAGATCATCGACTGCATGACCACGCCGGAGGGCTTCGTGCAGACCGCCGACACCTTCGCGTACTACATCCCGCCCACCGAGGAGGGACAGCAGGCGCTGCTGGAGGAGCACCCCGAACTCGAGACGTGGGTCTCCGCCGTCCAGTCCGCGAAGGGCCGGACCAGTGACAACCTGGGCACGGACTACCCGCTGATCTCCGAGCAGTTGTGGACCGCGGTCCAGAGTGCTCTGTCCGGCGCGGCATCGCCTCAGGATGCGCTGGCCGACGCTCAAGCGGCGGCCGCAGAGGCGATCGGCAAGTGACATCACGTCCGGGGCGGAGCCGGTCCCGCTCCGCCCCGGACACCCGAGGACTCCGATGACTCTCTCCATGACGACTCCGCAGACCCCTCCCGCCGACACCGTGTCGGTGACGGTACCGCCACGCCGCCGGCGGGCGGCGGGTCTGCACGGCTCACGCTGGATCGCGTTCGGCTTCGCCGCGCCGCTGCTGGTGTACCTGGTGGCCTTCTACGCCTACCCCCTGATCCGCAGCATCGACCTCAGCGTTCACGACTACGACGTCCGGGCGTTCGTGCAGGGCAACGCCGAGTTCGTCGGCCTGCAGAACTACATCGACGTCGTGACCTCGCCGCTGTTCGCGCAGGCCCTCACCAACACCGCGGTGTTCGTCGTCGGCTCCCTCGCCTTCCAGTACGCCATCGGCCTGGCGCTGGCGGTATTCTTCCGCAACAACTTCCGGCTCTCCGGAGTGCTGCGGGCCCTGTTCCTCGTCCCGTGGCTGCTGCCGTTGATCGTCTCCGGGTCCACGTGGGCATGGATGCTCAACAGCGACAACGGCATCGTGAACGCTGCGCTCCAGGCCTTCGGGATCGGGCAGATCAACTGGCTGACCTCACCCGACACGGCGATGGCGGCGGTGGTCATCGCCAACATCTGGCTCGGCATCCCGTTCAACCTCGTGATCCTCTATTCCGGGCTGCAGAACATCCCCGGCGACCTCTACGAAGCGGCGTCTCTGGACGGCGCGGGAGCATGGCGCCAGTTCTGGAGCCTCACCTTCCCGCTGCTCAGACCGGTCTCGGCGATCACGCTGCTGCTCGGCCTGGTCTACACCCTCAAGGTCGTCGACATCATCTGGATCATGACCACCGGAGGACCGGCGAACGTCACCACCACACTCGCCATCTGGTCGTACCGCGAGGCCTTCGGCACCGGCCAGCCGGACCTGTCGCCCGCCGCCGCAGTCGGCAACATCCTCATCCTCATCGCGCTGGTGTTCGGCTTCTTCTACCTGCGCATGCAGAGACGTCAGGAGGACTCATGAGAGACCGCCGCCCGTGGTGGAAGACCGCTCTGGGCGTGATCTTCACCGCCCTCATGCTCTTCCCTGTGTACTGGATGCTCAACGTCTCGCTCACCAAGACGAGCGACCTGCGCCTGAGCCCCCCGCACCTGTTCCCCGTCGACCCCACCTTCGAGGGGTACGCGGAGGTGCTGCGGCAGCAGCTTCCCAACCTCGGAACGAGCCTGCTCATCGGCATCGGATGCGTGCTGCTGACGGTCCTGATCGCGGCACCCGCGGCGTACGCGATCTCGCTCCTCAACCTCCGCGGCGGTCGCCCGCTGAACTTCGTGCTGCTGGTCGCGCAGATGATCCCCGCGGTCGTGATGGCCATGGGCTTCTACGCGATCTACGTGCGGCTCGGACTGCTCAACAGCGTCGGTGGCCTCATCCTCGCCGACTCCACGATCGCCGTCCCGTTCGGCGTGCTGCTGTTCACGGCATTCATGAGCGGACTGCCGCGCGAGCTCCTGCAGGCGGCGCGGATCGACGGCGCGGGCGCTTGGCGGGTGTTCACATCCGTCGTCATGCCCCTCAGCCGCAATTCCGTGCTGACCGTCGCGTTGTTCGCGTTCCTGTGGGCGTGGTCGGACTTCGTCTTCGCATCCACCCTGGCGCGCAACTCAGCCCTGAAACCGATCACTCTGGGCATCTACGCCTACATCGGCAACAACACCACGCAGTGGAACGCCATCATGGCGACCGCGGTCGTCGCCTCCATCCCCGCCGCGATCCTCCTGATCGTCGCGCAACGCTATGTCGCCGCCGGTGTCACTGCCGGCGCGGTGAAGGACTGACACGTGACCCTTTCCGTCTCACCTGATGCGACGTCCGCTCCCGTTCGAACCCGGGCCGTTCCCGTCGCGCCCGGACGCGGGAACCGCTCCGGCATCGCCGTGGACGAGGTCGCCTTCGATCCGGCCGGGTTCTGGGGCAGGCGACAGGCTGTGAACGCGGCGGCCACCTTCGCCCACTGCCTGGACTGGATGGAGCGTCTGGGATGGGTCGGCAACTTCGACCGGGTCGCGCGTGGCGAGACGACCACCGAGCGGCCGGGCTGGCAGTTCTCGGACTCCGAGATCTACAAGCTGCTCGAAGGCATGGCGTGGGAGCTGGGCCGCCACGACGATTCCCAGCTGGCCACGACGTTCGACGACCTCGTCGCCCGCGTCGGCAGCGCCCAGGACGACGACGGCTATCTCAGCACGGCGTTCGGCCACCCCGGTCTGCCGCCGCGGTACTCCGACCTGGCGATGGGCCACGAGCTCTACAACATGGGCCACCTGATCCAGGCGGCCGTCGCGCGCGCCCGCACCGGCCGGCCCGATGACCCTCTCGTCGGCATCGCGCGGCGCGCCGCGGATCACATCTGCAGGGAGTTCGGCGTGGGCGGGCGGGATGCCGTCTGCGGACACGCCGAGATCGAGGTGGCGCTCGCCGAGGCAGGGCGCGCATTCGGCGAGCGCCGCTACCTCGAGCAGGCCCGGTTGTTCGTGCAGCGCCGCGGACACCGTTCGCTGCCCGTACCTCCCTTGCTGTCGGCCGAGTACTTCCAGGACGACGTCCCCGTGCGCGATGCGGCTGTGCTGCGCGGGCACGCCGTCCGTGCGCTCTATCTCAGCGCCGGTGCGGTGGACGTCGCCGTGGAGACCGGCGACAGCGGCCTGTTCTCCTCGCTGGAGCGGCAGTGGGAGCGCACGGTCGGCCGACGCACCTACCTCACGGGCGGGATGGGATCCCGCCACCAGGACGAGGGATTCGGCGAGGACTTCGAACTGCCCGCGGACCGCGCCTACTGCGAGACCTGCGCGGGAGTGGCCTCCGTGATGTTCGCGTGGCGGCTGTACCTGGCCACCGGCGAGGTCCGCTACGCGGACGTGATCGAACGCACCCTCTTCAACATCATCGCGACGTCGCCGAGCGACGACGGACGCTCCTTCTTCTATGCGAATCCGCTTCACCAACGCGACGCAGCCGCCGAAGCGCAGGACGGCGTCAATCCGCGCGCGGAGGGGGGCGTGCGTGCGCCCTGGTTCGAGGTGTCGTGCTGTCCCACCAACGTCGCTCGCACGTTGGCCTCACTCGGTGCTTACACGGCCTCCGTGGACGAAGACGGCGTCACGGTCATGCAGTACGCCGCGGGGACGATCCGTGCCGGCGGCTTCGTGCTCCGTGTGGAGACCGCCTACCCCGAGCACGGCCGCATCCGGATCGTCCTCGACGCGGCTCCGGAGGAGGCGTCGCGACTGCGCCTGCGGGTGCCCGTCTGGGCCACGGGCGCTCGGCTTCGACTGCCCGGGACGGACGCGATGCCGGTCAAGCCGGGGTGGGTCGACGTGCACCGATCCTTCGAGCCCGGCGATGAGATCCTGCTCGATCTGCCGAGCACGCCCCGGTACACCTGGCCCGATCCCCGGATCGACGCCGTCCGCGGCGCCGTGGCGGTGGAGCGGGGGCCGCTCGTGCTGTGCCTGGAGTCACATGATCTTCCCGCGGGCGCGCATCTGGATGCTGTCCGGCTCGTCACCGGGATCCCGCCGCGCGCCGAAGGCGACGGCGCGCTCGTCGAGGCGGTGACGATCTCGGACCCGCCGGAGGCGCTCATGCCCTACTCGCGGACGGCTCCTACGCCGAAACCGGCGGGTTCCACCGTTCTGCGACTCGTGCCGTACCACCGCTGGGCCGAGCGCGGACCGTCGACGATGCGGGTCTTCGTTCCCGTGCAGTCGACGCAGCCGGAAGCGGCTCACTGAAAGCAAGGAGGCGGGCTGCCGGCGAGGACGTTCGCCGGCAACCCGCCTCGTGTGCGGGGACGGGGGCCTACTGCTGCCAGTAGCCCACGTTGAACAGGATCTTCTGTGCGGTCGCCGTCAATCCCGTCGCCTGCTCGGCGGTGAGCTTGCCGGCCGTCTGGAACTCTCCCACCTGGGTGACGAACCCGTTCAACACCTCGAGCACGCCGTCGCTGTCACCCTTGGCGAGCAGCTTGTACGCCTGGTCGAGCTTCACGGTGAGCGCGTTCTTGTTGCCCTTGTTGAGACCCGTCGAGGCGACGGCATCCTTCATCGTCGTGATCTCGTCGATCACGAACGCCTCCGGGTGCCAGAGGTAGTCACGCGCGAACGTCGTGAACATCTGGTTCCAGGTGTTGAAGTCGTGGGCGCCTGCCACCACGACGTTCTCGATGAACCCGATCTCGTCCAGCGCCGCGACGGTGTTGGCGTTGGGAAGACCGAAGTCCCAGCGCCCGCCGCCGTAGAGGATGTACGGCGCGGCGAGGTTCGGCGTCGTCGCGCGGACGCTGGCGCCGCCGCTCCACGGACCGTAGTACCCGAACTCATCGGCGTCGAAGTTGATCAGGTTCTGCGTGACCGCCGAACCTGCCGAGAGGCCCGCGAACGCGCGGTCGATCGCGCGGCTCGAGACGTTGTAGCTGCTCTCGACGAACGGGATCACCACGTTGCGCAGGTTGGGGTAGCCCTGGTTCGCGGCGCCGAGGTAGTTGGTGTTGGTCGTGATGACCACCGCCGGCTCGGTGTCGCCGTCCTGGATGAGGTTGTCCATGATGACCGGGACGTCGCCCATGTTCAGCCAGTCGGACTGATCCTGCCCGCTGCCGTGCTGCATGTAGATGGTCTTGTACGGCTCCGCGCGGTTCGCGTCGTACCCGGGCGGCAGGTAGACGCCGATCGTGCGGGTCGTGCCGTTCACCTGGAACGGGACGTAGCTCCACGTGCCCTTGGCCGAGTCCTCGCGAGGGAGCTCGATCACCCGGGCAGCGAGGGGAGCGTAGTCCTGCTTGGCGGCGTCGTACGGCACGAACACCTTGTTGAACGCGCGGCGCGCCGTGCCGGTGAGGCCGTCGGGAGCGAAGATCGGCGAGTTCGCCGGGTCGGCGACCCACAGGTTCGTGTTGTTGTTCACGTAGAACCAGTACTGGTTCGCACCTGCCGCCAGCGGCACATCGGTCACCCAATAGCCATTGCCCGCGTTGGTCATCTCGACGTCATAGCCGCCGCCCCCGCGCATGAGACCCGGCTCGTACTGCGACGGCTGGTACACGGTCGGATCCGTCGGGTCCTCCCAGTTGCGCAACAGGATGTCGGCGGCGAAGCGCACGCTCGTCGCGGTCGGGTTGTAGTAGACGAAGTGCCCGGTGTAGCCGGTGGGCGAGTTCGGGTCGGCGACGACGGTGGGTCCCGGGGTCAGGTCGACATCGTCTGCCTGGGCGGCCAACGGCGCCGTTCCCAGCACCATCGCCGCCGTGATGCCGACAGTCGCCAGGCGCTTCATGCGGCGGGATCGGGCGCCCCCGCCTTCGCCCTCGTGTCGTGTCCGCCATTGCACAGTTCTCATCACTCTTCCTCCTTGAATAGCTGCTGAGCGCCGCCAGGCGGCTCGAACGACGCCAGGCTAGCGACGGTTTACGACGTTGTAAAGGAAAATTTACGACGTTGTAAACGGCGGGGGGCGAAAGCCCTGATCGCCCCGCTTTACCGGGGTGCGCTACTCGGTCTCTTCGCTGACGAAGCCCGTCGACTCACGTTTGACGATCCGGAACGGCGGCTTGAACGTCTCGGGGGGACGGCGCTCGCCCTTCTCGTTGATGCGCTCGATCAGCCTGTCGACGGCGATGGCCGCGATCTCGTCGCGACCGGTGTCGACGGTCGACATCGACGGCATCGAGTACTTGCTCTCGTCGATGTTGTCGAAGCCGATCACGGCGACGTCGTCGGGCACGCGCAGTCCCTCTTCGCCGAGGGCGCGCAGGACACCGAGGCCCAGCGTGTCGTTGAGCGCGAAGATCGCATCGAACCGTACGCCTTCTTCGACCATGCGATGCGTGGCGGCCGCCCCGCCCGCACGGTTCCACTGCGACATGGACGTCGGTCGCACGAGCGCCGGATCGAGGCCGATGCCGGCCTGCTCGAGCGCGCGGAGGTATCCGCGCAGACGCAGATTGGCCGAGTTGACCTCGTCACCGCCGTGGAGATCCGCGCCGATCAGCGCGATGCGCCTGCGCCCGATCTCGAGCAGGTGCTCGACGGCGGCCTGCGCAGACGACATGTTGTGCATCGTGACGTGATCGGTCGGTCCGCCGAAGATGCGCTCACCGAGCAGGACGAGCGGGCCGTCGATCAGGAGGGCGTCCGCGTCGGCGTCACCCAGGCTCACCGGGCTGAACAGCAGGCCGTCCAGGAACCGCGGGCGATTCGTCGACACCGCGCGCAGCTCGCCGTCGCGTTGACCGCTCGTCTGTTCGACCATGACGCCGAGCCCGCGCTTCTCGGCCGCGCGGATCACCGAGTCGGCGAGCTCGGCGAAGTAGTTCTCCCGCAGCGAGGGGACAGCCAACCCGATCACGCCGGTACGGCCCGAGCGCAGACCGCGCGCGGAGAGGTTCGGACGATAGTCCAGCTGCTCGATCGCCTCGTTGACCCGGTCGCGGGTGCCGGGTCGCACGTGCGGGTAGTCGTTGATGACATTGGACACCGTCTTGATCGAGACGCCGGCGACTCGCGCGACGTCGTGCATCGTCGGTCCCATCGGTGCTCCTGCCTGCCATCCGAACGTCTGTACTCTACTGCGTCGGCGGTCGGAGCCAGGCGCGGGGACGAAGGGGTCCCTCTGCTTCGCGCGACGGAGCGATGCAACGTTGTATCTTCAGCCTACCGGGCGGTCGTGTCCGTGCCTCCGGGGTCGCCGAAGGCCCGCCGACGGTCCAGAAGTTTCGCCCCCGGCAGGGTAATTTCCGGTCCGCCCTTGACAGCGGCGCACCCCCGGTGCCAAAGTCATCTACAACGTTGCTCTACAACGTTGTAGACCAGCTCACGCAGCCGGCCGTGACGGGCCGCGCACGGAGACGGTCGTGCACCGACGAAGAAGTCCAGCAAACCGAAAGGAACTCCAGTGAAGACGAAGCCTGTCCTTGCTGCGATCACGACGCTCGCAGTGGCTGGTGCCCTCGCAGCCTGCACCGCCGGAGGTGGCGGCGACGGCGGCAACGGCGGAGGGGGCGGTGGTGACGCATCGAGCTGCACCAACGAGATCAAGAACCCCGACGCGCCCGTCGTCACCCTGTGGGCTTGGTACCCGAACTCCGAGACCGTCGTCGACAACTTCAACGAGGCCAACGACGACGTCCAGGTGTGCTGGACGAACGCCGGCGCCGGAGGCGACGCCTACGACAAGTTCCAGACGGCCATCTCGGCCGGAAGCGGCGCCCCCGACGTCATGATGGTCGAGGCCGACCGGATCGCGTCGTTCCAGGCGCAGGGTGCCCTCGTGGACCTCTCCGACCTCGGCTACGAGGACGTCAAAGACAACTTCAGTGAGGGCGCCTGGAAGGACGTCTCGGTGGGAGACGGCATCTACGGTGCCCCGATCGACGGCGGCCCGATGGGCATGATCTACCGCACCGACATCTTCAGCCAATACGGCCTCACGCCGCCGACGACGTGGGAAGAGCTCGAGGCGACGGCGCAGAAGCTGAAGGATGCCGGCGGTCCGGTCTTCGCCAGCTTCGCGGCGAACCAGCCCGCCACGGCCACCGCGTACTTCTACGGGAACGGCGCCGAGCCGTTCACGTACGACCCCGCGAACGAAGGCGAGATCGGCATCACCCTCAACAGCCCGGAGATCAAGGAGGTCCTGGACTACTGGGACCGACTCGTCGACAAGGGACTCGTCGGCACCGAGGACCAGTTCACCCCTGAGTACATCGCGGGTGTCATCAACGGCGACTACGCGACCTACCTCTCGGCCGCGTGGGCTCCCGGTTACCTCCAGGGAGCCGGCGTCGGCGAGGGTGCGGACGCGGGCGTGTGGGCCGCGGCGCCCATGCCGCAGTGGGACCCCGCCAACCCCATCGCCATCAACTGGGGCGGCTCGGCGTTCTCGGTGAGCAGCCAGGCCAAGGATCCGGAGCTCGCCGCCAAGGTGGCCTTCGGGGTGTACGCGGACCAGGCGTCTCTGGACGAGGGATGGCAGCAGCAGATCATCTTCCCGCTCAACGTCAACGTCCTCGACTCGCCGGAGTTCCAGGACTACGAGGTGCCCTTCTTCAGCGGACAGCAGGCCAACAAGGAGGTGTACGTGCCGGCGGCCAATGCTTACAAGGGCATGACCTACACGCCGCTCGGACAGTACTACTACTCCGCGCTGACGAAGCAGCTCGCCGCCATCATCGACGGCTCGGCGACCGGCTCCGAAGCCGCTGACGCCCTGCAGGCCGACGTTGTGGCATACGCAGAGGAGCAAGGGTTCACCGTCACCGAGTGACCGTTGCCCGGGGGCCGGTCCGTGCTCGCGCGGACCGGCCCCCGGTCATCCCTTCTCACACACCCGGGAGAATTCATGACCACCACCACCGAGACCCCGGTCTCGAGCAAGCGCCGCAGGTCCACCGCGCTGCGTCAGAACCTGACCGGCTGGGCTTTCGTCGCACCGTTCGGCGTCATCTTCGTCGCCCTTCTCGTTCTGCCCATCGGCTACGCGCTCTACTTGAGCCTCTTCCAGAAGTCGCTCATCGGAGGGACGAGGTTCGTCCTCTTCGGCAACTACGTCAAGGCGTTCAGCGACCCGTCCTTCCTCAGCGGTGTCGGGTTCGTGATCGCGTTCTCGCTCGTGCTGATCCCGCTGCAGATGGTGATCTCGCTGGCCGCTGCGCTGATCCTCGACATCACCGTCACCCGCTTCGCGCGCTTCTCGCGCCTGATGATCTTCATGCCCTACGCCATCCCGACGGTGATCGGGGCCCTGATGTGGGGGTTCCTCTACAGCGACAACTTCGGCCCCTTAGCGGAGATCTTCGAAAGTTTCGGCCGTCAAGCGCCTGATTTCCTGAGCAGCAGCCTCATCTTCTACGGACTGCTCAACATCGTCACGTGGCAGTGGGCGGGCTACTACATGATCATCCTCTACGCCGCCCTCCAGGGCATCGATCCCACTCTCTACGAGGCCGCGCGGATCGACGGGGCGTCCCAGTGGCAGATCGTGCTGCGGATCAAGATCCCTCTGCTCACGCCCGCGCTGCTGCTGATCCTCGTCTTCGCTCTCATCGGCACGCTGCAGTTCTTCAATGAGCCCAAGATCCTGCAGAAACTCGCCGCGGGCGCCATCCCGAACGACTTCACTCCGAACATGTACGCCTACCAGCAGGCGTTCTCGCTGGCCAACGCCAACTACGGGGCCACGATCTCGTTCGCGCTCGGAGCGGTCGTCTTCATCTGCGTCTACATCTTCCTGTTCGCGACCCGCAAGCGAGGGAGCTTCCTCTCATGAGCGTCACACCTGTCGAGCTCGTCGAAACCCGCCGCAAGCCGCGGAAGATCATCGAGCGGCGTTCGGCGCCGCGCGCCCGCGGCCGCGTGCCCCTGAACATCGTGCTCGCGCTGCTGATGGTCTACTTCCTGGTCCCGTTCTGGTGGCTCATCGTCAACAGCTCCAAGAACGCGGCCGGTCTGTTCGGCGGCGGCAGCTCGCTCTGGTTCGCGGACGATATCAACTACATCCCGAACCTGATCGATCTGTTCACCTACAGCGGCGGCATCTACGGACGCTGGCTCGCCAACTCCGCCCTCTACGCGATCGTCGGCGGGGTGGGGGCGACGGTGCTCGCGGTTCTGGCGGGATACGGCTTCGCGAAGTACACCTTCGCGGGCCGGCGCCTCTCGTTCGCCATCCTCCTCGGCGCCGTCATGGTGCCGACGACGGCCCTGGTCATCCCGACCTTCGTCCTGTTCGCGCAGATGGGCTGGACCAACACGATCTGGGCGGTGATCGTCCCGACGTTGCTCAATCCGTTCGGCGTGTACCTGATGAACGTGTACGCGCGTGATGCGGTTCCCGATGAGCTGCTCGATGCCGCGCGCATCGACGGCGCGGGCGAGTTCCGCTCCTTCTTGGTGGTGGCGCTGCCCCTGCTGCGCCCGGCGATCGTCACGATCCTGCTGCTGTCGTTCGTCGCTTCCTGGAACAACTACTTCCTTCCGCTCGTGATGCTGTCCGACAACCGGCTCTTCCCGGTCACCGTCGGCATCGGACTGTGGAACTCCACGGCTGCGACCTATGGCGCTGCCGGCGGCCAGAGCCTGTGGAGCATCATCGTGCTCGGCTCGCTCGTGTCGGTGATCCCGCTGATCATCGCGTTCCTGACGCTGCAGAAGTACTGGCGGGGCGGTCTCGCCATCGGAAGCCTCAAGTAACCGGCGGCCCCGGCCGTCCCCGATCCACCGTCTCCGGAAAGACAAGAATGACCCGCGCACACCTCACCATCGACCCGCACTTCACGGTCGGACCCATCAACCGACGGCTCTTCGGCTCGTTCGTCGAGCACCTGGGCAGGTGCGTCTACGACGGCATCTACGAGCCCGGCCACCCGAGTGCGGACGAGGACGGCTTCCGCACCGATGTCGTGGAACTGGTGCGGGAGCTGGGAGTGTCGACCATCCGGTACCCGGGCGGCAACTTCGTCTCGGGCTACCGATGGGAGGACGGCGTCGGCCCGCGGGACCAGCGCCCGCGTCGCCTGGACCTCGCATGGCACTCCACGGAGACGAACGAGATCGGCTTGGACGAGTTCGCGACCTGGATCAAGAAGGTCGACGGCGAGCTGATGTACGCCGTGAACCTCGGAACCCGGGGCGTCCTCGAGACGCTGGATGTGCTGGAGTACGCGAACCTGCGGTCGGGCACCGAGTGGGCCGACCGGCGCGTCGCCAACGGCTACCCCGAGCCGCACAACATCCGCATGTGGTGCCTGGGCAATGAGATGGACGGGCCGTGGCAGCTGGGCCACAGCACGGCCGAGGAGTACGCGCAGCTCGCCTCGAAGACGGCGCGTGCCATGCGGCAGATCGACCCCGACCTCGAGCTGGTCGTCTGCGGCAGCTCGGGCGCCCAGATGCCGACCTTCGGCGAATGGGAGCGGGTGGTCCTCGAGGAGACCTACGACAACGTCGATTTCATCTCGTGCCACGCGTACTACGAGCCCGAGGGTGAGGACTACGGCAGCTTCCTGGCATCCGCGGTCAACATGGATCGCTTCATCGACGCGGTGATCGCCACGGCCGACCACGTCAAAGCGGTGCGGCGCAGCGACAAGACCATCAACATCTCGTTCGACGAGTGGAACGTCTGGTATCAGTCGCGCTACAACGAGGTGGACAAGATCACGGATGTCGCGGACTGGCCGGTGGCGCCGCGCCTCCTCGAGGACTCGTACAGCGTCCTGGACGCCGTCGTCTTCGGCAACCTCCTGATCTCGCTGATCCGGCACGCCGACCGGGTGACCTCGGCGAGCCTCGCGCAGCTGGTCAACGTGATCGCCCCGATCATGACGGAACCCGGTGGGCCGGCGTGGCGGCAGACGACCTTCTACCCCTTCTCGCTGACGTCCCGGCTGGCGCGGGGCGTCGCACTCGAGCTCAAGCTCGACAGCCCGACGTACCAGACTGAGCGGTACGGCGAGGTCGCCCTCGTCGACGCCGTCGCCACGCACGCACCCGAGGGTGGAACGACCGTCTTCGCGGTCAACCGCAGTCTGACCTCCGAAGTCACGTTGGACATCGATTCGCTCGCACTGGGCGCCGTGTCGAATGTGACCGCGACCTCGATCCACGACGACGACATCCACGCTGCCAACACCCTCGAACACCCCGACCGTGTCGCGCCACGGCAGAACGACTCGGTGGCCGTCTCGGACGGAGCGATCAGCGTCACGCTTCCGCCCTGCTCGTGGACGGTTCTCACCATCGACTGATCGACTCCCCGCCCCGACATGTCGCACGTCCAGCGAGTGACCCTCAAGGAGATCGCCGCGCAGACGGGCGTGTCGATGACGACGATCTCGAAGGTGCTCAACGGAGCGGTCGACGTCTCGTCCACGACGCGGGAACTGGTGGAGGAGCAGCTCCGCCGGAGCGGATACCGGCGGCGCAAGAGCCGGCGGCGGCGCGAGTACGTCGAAGTGGTGCTGCACGAGCTCGAGGGGGAATGGGCGCTGGCCATCATCGAGGGTGTGCGGGAGGCGGCCGCACAGGCGGGGATGGCCATCTCGCTGTCGGTGAGCGGCGACAGGCGGGCCCCCGGCGCCGACTGGCTGGAATCGGTGGTGCGGCGCGGCCCGACGGGGATCATCATGCTCTTCGCGGGGATCACCGCCGACGGGCGCGAGAGACTCGCCGCCCGCGGCATCCCCTTCGTGCTGATCGACCCGGCCGGCGATCCGGCGCCCGGTGTTCCCGCCGTCGGGTCCGCCAACTGGGCGGGAGGGGTGGCGGCCACCCGCCACCTCATCGATCTCGGGCACGAGCGCATCGCCGCGATCGCCGGGCCTGAAGACGTCATGGCTGCTCTGGCCCGCCTCGACGGCTACCGGTCGGCGCTCACCGCGGCGCATCTTCCCCTCGACGCGGAGCTCACGCGTTTCGGTGACTTCACCCGCGAGACCGGCGAGCGGCACGCCCACGCGCTGCTGAGCCTTGCCCGCCCTCCGACCGCGATCTTCGCCGGCAGCGACCTGCAGGCCCTCGGCGTGCTGCACGCTGCCGTCGCGCGCGGGCTGCGGGTGCCCGAGGATCTCTCGGTCGTCGGGTTCGACGACCTCGGCATCGCCGAACTGGCTGTCCCTCGTCTGACCACCATCCACCAGCCGCTGCACGAGATGGCTGAGCAGGCGACGCGCCTGCTCCTGAGGCTCCTGGAGGACCGGCCCCCGGAGGTGACCAGGGTCGAGCTCGCGACGCGTCTGGTGGTGCGCGACTCCACCGCCCCACCACGGCGGTCTAGCTAGGAACCGCACGCACGCCCGGCGTCGTCCGTGTCGGACCGGCTCCCGCCGCCAGATCGCGGTTCCGATAGGGTGCATTCGGGGGAGGCGCACGGTTGCTCAGCTGCGCCCTCCGGGGGGAATCATGAGGAACGCTGCATCCGTTCATTCGCGTGCGCGCCGCGTCGTCGCGGCCGCCGCC
Organism: Microbacterium timonense; assembly: GCF_900292075.1. GTDB lineage: Bacteria > Actinomycetota > Actinomycetes > Actinomycetales > Microbacteriaceae > Microbacterium > Microbacterium timonense. The sequence continues at coordinate 397,664 of NZ_OLMV01000002.1, read as the reverse complement.
TCGGGGTTGCTGCTCGCAGCCGGCTTGACCGTCGTGACCGAGGCCGCCGAGCCGACTTCAGCGTCCGCGGCGCAGGATCCGACCACCTGCCAGAGCGCGGTGTCGCTGACCAACGGCTCGTTCGAGACCCCCGTCATCCCGAACGCCGCGTATCGGCTCTACGACGAGTCCCAGGTACCCGGTTGGCTCACCGACGACCGTTTCAATCAGATCGAGATCTGGAGCAACGGATTCCAGGGTGTGCCTGCCGCGCAGGGCCGCCAGTTCGTCGAGCTCAACGCGAACAGCGCGAGCATGCTGTACCAGGACGTCGCCACCACTCCCGGGCAGACGCTCGCCTGGTCGCTGAAGCACAGGGCGCGCCAGGGGACGGACGTGATGCGCGTCGTGGTCGGGGTGCCGGGCGGCACGCTGGTGCAGAGCGGCCCCAACATCTCCGATACGACAGCGGCGTGGGGCTCTCATTCCGGGACGTACACGGTTCCCGCGGGTCAGACCGTGACCCGCTTCGGGTTCCAGGCGGTGAGCGCGGGGTCGGGGAACGCCGCTGCAGGGAACTTCCTCGACGACATCACCTTCGGGACGGGGCCCTGCCTCATCACGACGAAGTCGGTCACGAACCTCACAAGAGGCGGCACGACGGCCGAGGTCGGCGACGTCCTCCGCTACACGGTGACGACGCGCAACGACGGCGGGAACCCTGCGACGCAGTCGGTCTCCACGGACCAGCTCGCGTCCGGCCTCGACCTGATACCGGGTTCGCTCCAGATCGTCAGCGGCGCCGGTGCGGGAGCCCTCACCGATGCGACCGGTGATGATCGCGGCGAGTACGTTCCCGCCACCCGCACCGTGCGCGTACGGCTCGGTGACGGCGGCACCGCCGCCGCCGGCGGATCCATCGCGCCGGCGACGAGCACGAGCTACTCCTTCGATGCGAAGGTCAACGTCTCGGCCGCGAACGGCGCCGTGCTCAACGAGGCGATTGTCGCCTTCCGGGACGGAGTCGCCAACCAGGACCGCACATCGGTCAGCAACCCCACGCAGACCTCGGTGAACGCGGCCGCCGACCTCGCGATCGCGAAGACGCTCGACACGGCACCCCTCATCGCCGGACGGCCCGCCACCTTCACGATCGAGGTGCTCAACAAGGGTCCTCAGACGGCGACGGGAGTGACGGTCTCGGATGCCGTGCCCTCGGGATTCTCGGTGACGCAGGTCGACCCCGAGCAGGGAACGTGCGACATCGCGGCATCCGTCACCTGCACCATCGGGTCGCTGGCCGTCGGGGCGAGCGCCACGATCTCGGTGACAGGCACCGTCGCGGCATCCCTCGACCCCGGGTCGGCCCTCGTGAACACGGCGTCTGTATCGGGTGACCTGACGGACCCCACCCCCGCGGACAACACCGCCACCGCGTCGGGCACGCTCACCTCCCAGGCCGACCTCTCGATCGTCAAGGGTTTCGCACCGGCCGCACCGGTGGCCGGCGAGGACGTGACGTACCGCCTCACCGTGCACAACGACGGACCCTCGGAAGCCCGCGACGTGCGGGTGACGGATCCGCTGGACCCGGCGACGACCTTCGTCAGCGCCACACCGGAGCAGGGATCGTGCGCCGTGGCGTCGCAGACGCTGAACTGCCTCGTGGGCACGCTGGCGCCCGGCGCCACGGCCGTCGTGGACGTCGTCGCGACGATCGCCCCCGGTGCGGATGGGGTGGTGCAGAACTCCGCCTCCGTCACCAGCTCCACCAGTGACCCCGACCCTCGGAACAACGTCGACTCGACGAGCTTCAACCCGACCGTCATCGCCGATCTCGAGCTGACGAAGGGGGCGTCGGCCACGCAAGTCGCGGCAGGCGGAACGCTCACCTACACGCTCGGGGTGACGAACCACGGGGCCTCGGACGCGGTGAATGCCGTGCTCGACGACACCCTCCCGACGGGCCTGGTGATCGAGGGCATCACCGCGGACCCCGGAGCCGTGTGCGGCACGACCGCTTCCGCCACCCTGCAGTGCACCTGGGCGACCCTGCCTAGCGGGACCTCGAGCACGATCACCGTCCAGGCGCGGGTCGCCGCGGACGCTCCCGCGGGAACGGTGACCAACACGGCGTCCGTCGCCTCTCCCGCTGAAGACGCCAACCCTCAGAACAACTCCGATTCCGCCGGTGTCGAGATCGTCCAGAGCGCCGACCTCCGCATCGTGAAGACCGCCGACGCGCAGGCGGTGCCGGGGAGCGACTTCGGCTACACGCTGACGGTCACCAATGCCGGTCCGTCGGTGGCGCGGGGTGTCGTCGTCTCCGACACGCTCCCGGCCGCATTCGCGCTCGCGTCCGCGCCGGCCGGATGCTCGGTCGCAGGCAGCACGCTGACGTGCCTGGCGGGCGACGTGACCGTCGGGCAGGAGGTGACCGTACGCGTGGAGGGTGCGCTCGACGCGACGGCCATCGGAACAGTGAGCAACACTGCGACGGTGAGCTCCGCCACACCCGATCCCGATCCTTCCGACAACGCCTCCACGGTCGACGAGGTTCTCGCGCCTGCGGCCGACGTCGTGCTGACCAAGACGACGAGCACTCCGAGCGTGCCGCTGGAAGGGCAAGCCGCCTTCGTGATCACGGTTCGCAACGACGGTCCCTCCGCCGCGGCGGGCGTGGTCGTGGACGAGGTGCCGTCGGTGGGCCTCATCATCACCGACGCGACGCCGTCGACCGGCACCTGGTCGGCCGTCGACGGGCGGTGGACGGTGGGAACCCTCGCTCCCGGGGCCACTGCCACGCTCGACCTGACCGCCCGCGTCGTCGAGACGGGGACGATCACGAACACTGCGACGGCGACCTCCCAGACGCCGGATCCGGACCCGTCCGACAACACCGGTGCCGCGACGGTGGAGGGTACCCCGTCGGCTGATCTCTCGATCCAGAAGGCCGCGTCGGCGGATCAGGCGCAGGTGAACGCACCGCTCACGTACACGCTCACCGTCGCGAACGATGGGCCGAGCCCCGCGACGGCTGTCAGCGTCAGCGACCAGCTTCCCCAGGGCCTGATCAACGCGACCACGCCCACCGCGGAGTGCTCGATCGCCGGACCTTACCTGGACTGCCTCGTGCCCGCCCTTGCCAGCGGTGCGACGTTCACGGCAACCGTGACGGCCGTCGTCGACCCCGCGATCACCGCGACGGACCTGGTGAACACCGCCACTGTCAGCTCCGCGACGCCGGATCCGGATGCCGCGAACAACAGCTGGACGGTGACCACGCCTGTCGTCGGCACACCCGCCGTGGAGCTCGTGAAGACGGCATCCGCGCCGATCGACGTCGACGGAGACGGACGCATCGAGGCCGGCGACCGTATCGACTACACCTTCACCGTTCGCAATCCGGGCCAGATCACGCTGACCAGCGCCGCCGTGACCGACCCGCTCCTCGGTGGCGCGGTGTCCTGCCCGGCTCTCGACGCGCCGCTGGCTCCTGGCGGCTCGGTCATCTGTCCGCCGGTCGCATACACGCTGACGCAGCAGGACATCGATGCGGGAGGTGTGCACAACGAGGCCTCGGTGCGTGCGGAGTCCGGCCGCGGTCCTGCCACCGATGATGCCGAGGCGAACGTCACCGTGCCCGTGGTGAACAGCATCCGGCTGGCGAAGTCGCCCAGCCTTGTCGCCGACGTCGACGGCAGCGGAGGCGCGAACGCGGGCGATGTCATCGCATACACGTTCACCGTGACCAACACCGGGACCACCTCGCTGCACGACGCCGCCATCGTCGACCCGATGCTCGGTGGCGACATCGGCTGCGCTGCCTTGGACGGCGCCGTCCTGCAGCCCGGCCAGTCGGTCGTCTGCAGCCCGATCGACTACACCCTGACGCAGGACGACGTCGACGGCGGAGTGGTGCGGAACACCGCATCCGTCACCGCCGAATCTCCGACGGGGCCCGTGGAGGACACCGCCGCGGCGTCGGCCGACATCGACCAGACCGCCGGCGTCGAACTGCAGAAGAACGCCGGACCCGTTCAGGATTCCGATGGCGACGGCGTGGTGAGTGCCGGCGACACGATCGAGTACTCGTTCGCGGTGCGCAACACCGGCAACACGACGCTGACCGAGATCGTTGTCTCCGACCCACTCCTCGGGGCCGGGACGCTGTGCACCGTCGCTTTGCTTCTGCCGGGCGGCGAGTCGGATTGCGGCCCCTTCACCTACGTCCTCACCCAGCAGGATCTCGAGAACCAGGTTCGGACGAATACGGCGACGGTGCAGGGCATCAGCCCGGTCGGGCCCGTGTCCGACGAGTCGTCGGCCGAGATCCGCTTCAGCGGGACTCCGGCGATCGAGCTGACGAAGATCCCGGGCGTCATCGATCCGGGTGCCGACGGCAGGATCGGTGCCGGCGACACCGTGCCGTACACGTTCACGATCCGCAACCCGGGGAGCGTGATTCTGAACAACCTGTCGCTCGACGACGTCCTGCTGGGTGGCGCGGTGGATTGCCCGGTTCTCGACGGGCTGGCGCTGCGGCCGGGTGACGAGGTCACCTGCGGCCCGGCGACGTACGCACTGACCCAGGGCGACGTCGATGCGGGGACGGTGCACAACGTCGCGACCGTCCGGGCCGAGAGCGTCGCCGGTGACACCGAAGGCACCGCCGAGGCCGACATCACCGTCGCCGGCACGGACGCGGTCGCTCTGCTGAAGTCCGCGGCCGCAGTCGTCGACGCGAACGGCGACGGACGGACGGATGCCGGTGACACCATCGCCTACACGTTCACCGTGACGAACACCGGCACGACGACGCTCACCGGACTCTCGGTCTCCGACCCCCGCCTGAGCGGCGATGTCGTGTGCGACGCGAGCGAGCTGGCACCCGGGCAGGCGACGGTGTGCACGGCAGCTCCCGCTGTGCTGACTCAGGCCGAGATCGATGCCGGCCAGATCGTGAACACGGCGACCGCCATGGCATCGGGCACGGGGCCGGACGCGACCACGGCGGAGGACACCGTCACCACGCCGCTCGAGGCGCAACCGGCCATCGGGCTCGTGAAGACGGGTGGCGAGTACGCCGATGCCGACGGCGACGGCACCATGAGTGCCGGTGATACCGTGCGGTTCCGCTTCACCGTGAGCAACACCGGGGCGCGCACGCTGACCGACATCGCCATCGACGACCCGATGCTCGGCGGGGCTGTCGCGTGCGAGATCGCCGACCTGGCGCCGGGCGAGAGGGCCGACTGCGGACCCGTCTCCTACGTGCTCACCGCGGCGGACGTCGCGGCCGGAACGGTCGTGAACGTCGCGACGGCGAGCGGTGCGGCCGGAGCCGTCACGGTGACCGCCGCGGCGACGGCATCCGTCGATCTGAATGTGCTGGCCGCGACCGGTGGCGTGCTCACGGGTCTCGGCTGGGCGCTCGCGCTGCTGCTCGTCGGTGGCCTCGCCGTACTCATCGCTCGGCTGCGAGCGCGAAGGGCGGCCGGTCGAGCGGCGTGACGCGCAGCTGAGGCGACCGACCGGCCGGGTCCACGTGCGCGCGTGAGCGCTGCCGGCGGCTAGGTTACGAGCGTGACGTCGTACCCGAAACCCATCGAGGACTACGCGATGGTCGGCGACCTGCACACCGCGGCGCTGGTGTCGCGCAACGGTTCGATCGACTGGTTGTGCATGCCCCGCTTCGACTCGTCGTCGATGTTCGCGGCACTGCTGGACGCCGAGGAGGCGGGGCATTGGACGCTCGCACCCGACGACGAGGTCGTCGCCACCTCGCGGGAGTACCTTCCCGGAACGCTTGTGCTGCGCACCGTCTGGCGCACGGCGACGGGCGAGGCGGAAGTCGTGGAGTTCATGCCGCTGCACGACCGGCGCGCGAACCTCGTGCGCCGGGTGCGGGGTCTGCGAGGGGCGGTCCGCTTCCAGCAGGTAGTCCGCATACGCTTCGACTACAGCGCGGCGGTGCCGTGGGTGCGGCAGGTGCCGTCCGGCGACGGCTCCGCCCTCTTGGCCACCGCCGGTCCTGACGCGGTGCTCCTGCGCGGTCCCCGCCTGCAGGCGGACGGGCGTCATCACAGCGCCACCTTCGCGGTCGGCGAGGGGGAGACCGTCGATCTCGTCCTCACGTGGTACCCGTCGTACCGGCAGCCGCCGGAGCCCATCGACGTGGACGCGGCGCTGCACGACACCGTCGCGTGGTGGCAGGACTGGGCGGGCCGGAGTGAACCGCCCTCTCCGTACGACGAGCAGGTGCAGCGGTCGCTGCTGCTCCTGCGCGCGCTGACGCACGAGGACACCGGCGGAATCGTCGCGGCCGTCACGACGAGCCTGCCGGAGCAGCAGGGCGGTGTCCGCAATTGGGACTACCGCTACGTGTGGCTGCGCGATGCGGCGCTCACGATCGGCGTGCTGATCACCCACGGCTACCGCGACGAGGCGGAGGAGTGGCGCGGCTGGCTGCTGCGAGCGATCGCCGGTGACCCGGCCGACGTGCAGATCATGTACGGCGTGGGCGGTGAGCGGCGCCTGCCCGAATACGAGCTCGCGGAGCTGGGTGGATACGGCGGCGCTGCGCCGGTGCGGATCGGCAACGCGGCGTACCGGCAACGCCAGTGGGACGTGTTCGGGGAGGTCATGGTGGCGCTGCACGGGGCGCGGCTGGCGGGCCTCGAGGAGACACGCGCGTCGTGGCCCCTTCAGCGCGCGCTCCTGGACTTCTTGGCGCAGAACTGGCATCGGCCGGATCGTGGCATCTGGGAGATCCGCGGGCCCGAACAGCACTTCACCCACTCGAGGGCGATGGTGTGGGCGGCGTTCGATCGCGGCGTCCGTGCGGTCAAGGATTTCGGTCTTCCCGGGGAACCGCGACGCTGGGCCGAGCTTCGAGACGCCGTGCGCCACGAGATCCTCGAACGCGGCTACGACCGCGAGCGCAACACGTTCGTCCAGCACTACGCCACCCGCCGCGTCGACGCTTCACTCCTTCAGCTGCCGCAGATCGGCTTCATCCCGGCTGACGACCCGAAGATGATCGGCACGGTGCGCGCGATCGAAGAGGACCTCACCGTCGATGGCCTGCTGCTGCGGTACCGGGCGGACAGTGGCGTGGACGGTCTGCCCGGAGCGGAGCATCCGTTCCTTGCGTGCTCCTTCTGGCTCGTGGAGCAATACGCCGCGTCCGGCCGTGTCGCCGACGCCCGGCGGCTCATGGACCGGCTCACGACGCTCGTCAACGACGTCGGCGTGCTCAGCGAGGAGTACGACCCCGGCCGGGCGCGCCAGATGGGGAACATCCCGCAGGCCCTGTCGCATCTCAGTCTCGTCCGCGCCGCCGACGCCATCGCCGCCGCGGAGAAGGGGCGCGAAGGAGAGCTGCCGCACATTCGAGGCGGGTCCGAGGGCGCACAGGCCGACACGGCCGACCGCGAGCACGGTCGTATCTCGTCGCCACCGCCGTCCCCGGACGAGGGCGGTGATCGCGATCTGGGCGCCAAGCCCGGCGAAGCGCGGGAACAGGCCTAGGCTGACGGGGTGACGCAACCACTCGACGAGGGGCCGTTCTTCCACGGCACGAAAGCGGACCTGCGTGAGGGGGACCTCCTCACGCCAGGCTTCCGGTCGAACTACCGGCCCGAGATCGTGATGAACCACATCTACTTCACCGCGCTGCGCGACGGGGCGGGACTGGCCGCCGAGCTGGCGGCCGGCGCAGGCGAACCCCGGGTGTATCTCGTGGAACCGACCGGACCGTTCGAGGACGACCCGAACGTGACCGACAAGAAGTTCCCCGGCAACCCGACCCGCTCGTACCACAGCACCTCTGCGCTGCGCATCGTCGGTGAGGTGACGGATTGGACCCGGCTCACGCCCGAGGCGCTTCAGGGCTGGCGGGATCGCCTGGCGGCGCTCGCGCAGCACGAGCGCGGCGAGATCATCAACTGAGGCCGGGCGGCGAGAGGCTAGTCGGGCACCACCTGGATGATCGTCTTGCCGGGGGTGCGCACACGGCGTGCGAACGCGTCCGCGACCTCCTCGAGCCGACGAGTGCCGCTGATGAGAGGCGTGAGCCGCCCCGACCGCACCCGCTGGGCGAGATCGGCGAGCTGGGCACGGTCGGGTTCCACGACGAAGAACACCGCCCGCGCGTTCTCGGGCAGGACCGACGGCGGCTCGGCGATCGTCACCAGCGCGCCGCCAGGGCGCACCAGCGCGGCCGACCGACTCAGGATGTCGCCGCCGATCACGTCGAAGACCACGTCGACCGAGCCCACGTCGGCCAGCGAATCCGAGCCGAGGTCGAGGAAGGAGTCGGCACCCACCTGTAGTGCGACCTTCCGGTCGGCGGCGCGCCCCGTGCCGATGACGAACGCACCGGCTTCGCGGGCGAGCTGCACCGCGAGGGATCCGACACCGCCCGCGGCCCCGTGGATGAGCACGGTCTGACCGGCGGTCAGCCGGCCGTGCTCGAACAGTCCCTGCCAGGCGGTGAGGCCCGAGATGGGCAGCGCCGCCCCGACCGTGAAGTCGATGTCGGCCGGGAGGGGTGCCAGATTGCGGGCCTCGACGGCGACGTACTCAGCCAGGGAGCCGTCCCGGGCCCAGTCGGCGAACCCGAACACCCGCTGGCCGATCGAGAGGCCGGTCGTGCCGTAGCCCAGTTCGACGACCACGCCCGACAGCTCGTGTCCCGGGATGCTGGGCGTGCGGTCGCGGCCGGCCCGGTCGGTCCACGAGGCCGGCCAGGTGAGCTCTCCCGGCGTGAACCCGGCGGCGTGCACCCGCACGACGACGTCGTTCTCCGCCGCGTGAGGGTAGGGAACCTCGCTGACGGTGAGGTCTTCGATGCCTGCCGCGCGGTCGCGGACGGTGATGGCCTTCATGGCGTTCCTTTCGTCGGTGCCGGGACTTCCCCGGCTGAGGATCTCCTCGCGCGCCGCCCGCTCAGCTCGCCCACGGAGCGCCGAGCACCCGCTCGACGGTGGTGGTGCGGTGGAGGTGAGGGAGGTAGTGCTCGAGGATGTCGGAGTTCACGGTGCCGTTGGCGGTGTCGGGGCGGTCCCGCAGGCCCTGGACCACAGCCTGCAGGAAGCCGTTCTTGAAGTCACCCCGCGGGATCGCCGCCACGATGTCGTCGACCTTCCCGCGGTCGAGCTCGTTCAGACCGAACCCGAGCACGTCCGTGAGGACTCCGAGATACAGGGTCGCGATCTCGGGTCCCATGCGACCGGGGATGCCGGGAGTGGTGTGCAGCGCGATCGCCGTCCACACCGTGTCGGCGGCGGCCGGCGAGAACCCGTGGGAGAGCAGGAACGCGTGTGCGTGATCGGCGCCATCCACCTCGAACCGCTGCGGCGTGGACGAGAAGGGAGTGAGGAGCCCCGAATCGTGGAAGATCGCGGCAAGGTAGAGGAGCTCGGCGTCCGGCTCGAGCCCCAGCCGGCGGGCATGGAGCGTGCTGAAGTAGTACACCCTGCGGGAATGGTCGTAGAGCGTCGGGCTGACCATTCCGGCAACCAGCCGGTCCGCTTCCGAGACCGCGCTCGAGCGCGGCAGGGTCACCCCCGCGATGAGCTCTGACATCGTCGCTGCACCTCCGTCGTCACCGATGTCCTCCCATGGTCCGCCGGCTGCGGGGCAGGACGCCGCACGGTTCCGGACGAGAACCCCTTGTATCGGGACTCCGGTGGCGGATCTGTGTTACGAATGGCCCGTGAACGACAGCGCCACCTCTCGCGACGGCCGGCCGGGTGCCAGGCGCCGGGTCGTCTTCCTCGTCTATGACGGCGTGACGCTGCTGGATGTCGCCGGACCGGCAGAGGTCTTCAAAGAGGCGAACCTCTTCGGCGCGCGATACGACATCGTCTACGCGTCGCCCAGCGGCTCCGATGTGACCACGAACCTCGGCATCCGCATGGCGGTCGACGGCGCCATCGCCGACCAGAGGCCTGACCTTCTCATCGTCCCCGGCGCCGACGTGTATCCGAGCATGCAGGTTCCTCGCGCGCTCGCGGATGCCGCGGTCGCGCCCGCGGCGGAGGCATCCCGTGTCGCGTCCATCTGCACCGGGGCGTTCATCCTCGCCGCCGCCGGACTGCTCGACGGCAAGAGGGCCACGACGCATTGGAAGGCGGCCGACGTGCTGGCCGCGCGCTGTCCGTCGTGCGAGGTCCAGCCTGATGCGATCTACGTGCGCGACGGCACGACGTACACCTCCGCGGGCATCACCGCCGGCATCGACCTGGCGTTGGCGCTCGTGGAGGAGGACCACGGCCCCGCCGTCGCGCGGGATGTCGCGCGCAAGATGGTCGTCTACATGCAGCGCTCCGGAGGACAGTCGCAGTTCTCCGCGCCGCTGGAGGGTCCGCCGCCCCGGTCGCCGATCGTGCGGCAGGTCGCCGAGCTCGTCACGACTGATCCGCAGGGCGACCACTCGCTCGCCTCCCTGGGCAGGCGCCTCAATGTGAGCACGCGTCACCTGACGCGGCTGTTCCACGATGAGCTCGCATCCACTCCGGCGCGGTACGTGGAGAGCATCCGGTTCGACCTCGCGCGGGCGCTGCTCGATCAGGGCCACACCGCCACCCAAGCGGCGGTGCGGGCGGGGTTCCCCAGCTACGAGAGCCTGCGCCGTGTCTTCGCGCGCCGGCTCGGGATCAGCCCCTCGGCGTATCAGCGCCGCTTCAGCACGGCGCGCCGGGAGGGCCGCGAGACGGAACGTGAACGCGCCGCGGGCTGACGAGCCGCCGTCGCTGCGGCCGTCCCCGGCCCGGCTAGCATCTCACCGACGACACGTGCACGAGAGGCGGGCAGGATGAGCCTGGACGAGATCGATCCGACGGCCCCTCCCTCAGGGGAGGGCTGCGCCGAGTGCGACGCGCACGGCGGGTGGTGGGTGCACCTGCGACGCTGCGCGGTCTGCGGTCATGTGGGCTGCTGCGACACGTCGCCCGCCCAGCACGCGACGCTGCACTTCCGCGAGACCGGGCACCGGTACGTCCGCAGCTTCGAGCCGGGAGAGGATTGGTTCTGGGATTATGTCGCACAGGAGGACTTCTCGGGCCCGGCGCTGGCACCCCCGCAGTGTCGTCCGGAGACCCAGCCCGTCCCCGGTCCCGCAGGGCGGGTACCCGCGGACTGGCGCGAGCTGATCCACTGACACGGAGGGTCGCATGGGAAGTGCGAAGCAGTACGACATCGAGCGCATGATGAAGCCGGCTCTGTCGGATGCGCAGTGGGAGCGCCTGCTGGCGTTCGGCGAGGCGGAGGAGGTCGCCGCGGGAGAGTACCTCTTCCGCGCCGGTGATCTCGACTACGACCTCATCCTCGTCGACAGCGGTGAGGTGGAGCTCGTGCGCGTCGCGTTCGGCTGGGTCGGCGAGACGCTCATCGGAACGATGGGTCCGCGCAGCTTCGTCGGGGAGCTCGGCCTCCTCAACGGCCAGGGCGCCTTCCTCTCGGCGCGGGCATCGAAGGCCGGCCGCATGCTGCGGGTCAGTCGCGCCCGGCTGCGCCTGCTGATGGCCGAGGATGACGAGCTGTGCGACGTGATCCTGCACGCGCTGTGGGCGCGGCGGGAGGTGCTGCGACGGGGGCCGGCGGCGCTCACGCTCAAGCTGGTCGGCTCTCGCTCGTCCCGCGAGTTCCTGGCGCTGCGGCGCTTCGCCGAGCGCGTGGATCTGGTCCACAGCGCGATCGAACTCGCACCGGGCGACCTCGGCACGCTGGCGGAGCACGACATCGGCCTGGACGACCTGCCGGTGGCGTTCGTGCAGGGCGAGCCGATGCGTCGCGCCACCCCGGGACTTGTCGCGGAGCGTCTCGGGCTGAGCTACCAGGCACGCTCGGACGAGCTGGTGGACCTGGTGGTCATCGGGGGCGGCCCGGCCGGCCTTGCCGCGGCGATCTACGGCGCCTCCGAGGGCCTCAGCACCGTACTGCTGGATGCCGTGGCCCCGGGCGGACAGGCGGCCGCGACGTCGCGCATCGAGAACTTCCTCGGGTTCCCGTTCGGAGTGAGCGGCGGGGATCTCATCGGACAGGCGTCGCTGCAGGCTCTGAAGTTCGGAGTGCGCGTCTACGCGCCGTGCGAAGCGGTCGACCTCCGGTCCGTCGGAGACCACCTGGACATCACGCTCACCGACGGGCGCGTGATCCGCGCGCGCACCGCGATCGTCACCTCGGGCGCGGCGTATCGCACACTGGACCTCGACCGCTGGAACGACTTCGAGGGCACCGGCATCTTCTACGCCGCCACGCCGCTGGAGCTGCGTCAGGTGCGCGAATCGCCGGTCGTCGTCGTCGGCGGGGCGAACTCGGCCGGGCAGGCGTCGCTCTTCCTCGCCGCCAACGGGTGCCCCGTCCACCTCGTCGTGCGCGGAACCGACCTCGGCAGCCGGATGTCGTCGTACCTCGTCGACCGTCTCATGGAGGACTCCCGCATCGACGTGCACACCCGGTCCCAGGTCGTGGGACTGGACGGAGAGTCCACCCTGGAGAGGGTGCGCATCGATCCCGTCGGCGATGTCGCGGCACGCGGCCTGTTCTGCTTCATCGGCGCCGAGCCCGCGACATCGTGGCTCGCCGACCTCGACCGCGATGCGGACGGCTTCCTCCGCACCGGCACCGACGTCTCGGTGCAGTCGCTGGAGAGGTGGCAGGACCTCGGGCGTGAGCCGCTGCCTTTCGAGACCTCGATCCCGCGGGTGTTCGCGGCCGGGGACGTGCGCCGAGGATCCATGAAGCGCGTCGCGGCAGCTGTGGGCGAAGGCTCCAGCGCCGTGGCCTCGGTGCACCGCGCGCTCGCCGACCTGCGCTGACGCCGCGGCGGGAGCGACGGCCGCTCCGGGATCACCACCCGCTTCGGGTGGGCGTGTGGCCCTCGCGCGCGTCGCCGGGCATCGCCATCTCGGCCCGGACCCCGAGGAGCCGGATCGGCCGCCCCGGCTCGATCTTCGCCACCAGCTCGAGCGCGCGTTCGATCACCGCATCGCGGTCGGCGGTCGCAGGGATCTTCTTCGTGAACGTCTTGGTGACGAACGGCGCGTACCGGACCTTGAGGCCCAGGCCCACGACGGGGCGATCGTCCGTGGCCACCTCGTCGAGCACCTGGTCGAGCAGAGCCCTGGCCGCCCGTTCGACCTCGGACGGATCGACGATATCGGCCTGGAACGTGGTCTCTTTGCTGTGCCCCCGCGGCACCCACGGGGTGTCGTCGACGACCGTGGCGCCGTCCCCGCGGCCGAGCTGCCGGTACCAGAGGCCCATCTTCGGGCCGAACTCGCCGGTGAGAAGGGCGGGCTCGGCCGCGGCGAGCTCGGCGACGGTGTGAATGCCGAGCAGCGCGAGTCGTTTGGACACCTTGGACCCGACACCCCACAGCTCCTTGGTGGGCCGGTCGCCCATCACCTCGCGCCAGTTCTCCGCCGTGAGGCGGAAAACGCCTCGCGGCTTGCCGAATCCGGTCGCGATCTTGGCGCGCACCAGCGTGTCTCCGATTCCGATGCTGCAGTGCAGCCGCGTGCGTTCCAGCACCGCCTGCTGCAGTCGCCGCGCGTAGCCCTCGGGATCCTCGGTCTTCACGCCCACGAACGCCTCGTCCCAGCCGAGCACCTGCACCACCGCTCCCGGCTGCGCGCGCAGCGTGGTCATCACCTCGTCGGATGCCGCGAGGTAGGCCGGAGCATCGACGGGCAGGATGACGGCATCCGGGATCTTTCGGGCGGCGATGCGCAGCGGCATCCCCGAGCCGACGCCGAACCGGCGGGCCTCATACGATGCCGTCGAGACCACGGCGCGCTCGGTGGGATCGCCGCGGCCGCCCACGATCACGGGCCTGCCCGCCAGCTCGGGGTTGCGCAGCACCTCGACCGCGGCGATGAACTGGTCGAGGTCGACGTGCAGCACCCAGGGTCGCGCGGCGCTCACTGGCCTGCCCCTCGCCACCGGTGCATGCCATGAGACTAGGCCCGCACGGCGACATGGCGCAGGTTCCTCCGGCATTACCCGCGGTCCCACGAGGAGTCAACCCCCGTGCCGGTATCGCGGCGACGTTCGTACGGTGGCTGTTCCAAGGGAGAGGAGTCACCACTATGGCAACCAGCACCGTCACTGCCGAGATCGACGTCGATGCCCCGATCCGCGCGGTCTACGACCAGTGGACGCAGTTCGAGGAGTTCCCGCGGTTCATGTCGTCCGTCAAGAGCATCACGCAGCTCGATGACCGGCGCACGCACTGGGTGGTCAACATCGGGGGCGTGGAGCGCGAGTTCGACGCCAGCATCATCGACCAGGTTCCCGACGATCACGTCTCCTGGGCCAGCGAAGACGGCAAGATGCACACGGGGCGCGTCAGCTTCCGCCGCGAGGGCGAGGACACCCGGGTCACGCTGGAGATGACCTGGCTCCCCGAGACGTTCGCCGAGAAGGCCGGTGCCGCGATCGGCATCGATGAGCACGCCGCCAAGAAGGACCTCGATCGCTTCAAGGAGTTCATCGAAGAGCGCGGCCGGGAGACCGGCGGCTGGCGGGGCGAGATCCACGGTTCAGCCACGCCATGACGGTGCATGCGGTGCCCCGATCGCGATCGCTGTTCGTCACGGAGACGCTGCCGGACTCGCTCGGCTCGCTCGCGCAGCTGGCCGACACGGTGCACCGCTACGGAAAGCTGTATGTCCGGTACAGCGAAGGTCCGGCGTCCGACCGCGACGGGAGCGTCGACACCGAGAGCGGCCTGACGCTCCCCGGACTGTCGGTCAACCCGCTGCATGCGCAGGCGTGGTGGACGAGGCCGTTCGAGGACTGGCTCGCCCGCCAGGTGTGCCAGTACCGCGAGCTCAGCGAGAAGAACCCCGACCGATTCGCCTGGGTGCTCAGCGGCACCGAGACCGGACGCGGGCCCGACAACGAGCCCCTGCTGCGCGCGGTGGTCCCCATCGCCCGCCTGGAGGATCAGCTGCTGGACGAGGCCGCGCGCCGCTATGAGAGCCGGTTCCACGCCGGGCACGGACCCGAGGACTGAACGGACCCGAGGACTGAAAGGACGAACCATGTCAGACAACCTGCCCCCCGATGTTCCGCAGGCCCCCGACGGCCAGACCGGCATCCAGCCCCTCCGGGACCGGGACACCTCCATCGAGCCCGATCCGACACGCGATCCCGCCCAGGCGGAGTGGGACCGCGCGACGGCCCTGGATGCGGGGGAGGACCCCGACATCGAAACGGCCACGGGCGACGATCCGGCGCACCTGCCGTCGGATGACGAGGACGTGCCGCGCGCCGACATCGTGCCCGACGCGCTGCAGCCCGACACGCAGGGGCTCTCTCCGGAAGAGGCCGAACTCGGTGAGAGCGGCCAGGGCGACCTGGCGCCCGAGGACTACTGAGCTGCGCTGACGTGCGGATCCTGCTCTGGCCGATCCATGGCGGCTACACCGATGCCTTCGTGCGGGGCGGCCACGAGTACGTCCTCGCCGTGCGAAGCGTCCGGCCGGGAGAGGATGACGGCGTCAGCGGCTGGGGCTGGGAGCGCGCCCGCGCCGTTCCCCTCGATGCCCTGCGTGCGGAGCACATCGACGTCGTCGTGCTGCAGCGTCCCGAGGAGATCGCCCTCGTGGAGCAGCTCACCGGCCGCGTGCCGGGGCGCGACATCCCGGCCCTCTACCTGGAGCACAACACTCCCGGCGGGCCGGCGGTCGCCACGCGGCATCCGCTCGCCGACCGCCGTGACATCCCGATCGTCCACGTCACGCACTTCAACCGGCTGAGCTGGGACAACGGCGTCGCGCCGACCGCCGTGGTCGAGCACGGCGTACCCGATCCCGGACAGAGGTACTCCGGCGAGCTGGAGCGGGTCGGAGTCGTGGTGAACGAGCCGGCGCGGCGGTGGCGCACCACCGGAACGGATCTGCTCCCGGAGTTCGCCCGCGAAGCGCCGGTCGACGTCTTCGGGATCGACGCGGGCAAGCTGCAGGGCGTGTTCGGCGGGCGCGCGGCGATCGAGCCGGTGGAGAGCCTGCCCCCGGACCGGCTCCACTCGGAGCTCGCGCGCCGGCGGGTCTACCTGCATCCGTTCAGGTGGACGTCGCTCGGGCTGTCGCTGTTGGAGGCCATGCATCTCGGGATGCCGGTGGTCGCGCTGGCGACGACCGAAGCCGTCCGGGCCGTCGCGGCGGGGACGGGCGTCGTCTCCACCGACGTCGACGAGCTGCGCCTTGCGGTCCGCGCGTTCCTGCATGAGCCCGATTGGGCGCGGGAGGTCGGAGCCCGCGGGCGGGAGCACGCCCTCGCCCACTACGGGCTGGCGACCTTCCTCGCGCGGTGGGACGACATCCTCACCGAGACGGTGGCGGCATGGCCGTTGTCGCGCACCGCCACTCACACGTACGCGAATGCCGGGGGGAAGACCACCACCACGACCGTCGCCCACGCCAGGTAGACCGGGAGGAAGCCGGTCTGCCACCGCTCCAGCCGTTCGAACGTCGTGCGCCGCATGGCGAACCGCAGCTGCAGCCAGGCCGCACCGGCCAGGTTGGCGAGGAGGATGACATTGAGCCCGAGCGAGGCGAGCTTGTTGGGGCTGGCACCGAACTCGGCGATGCGGCCGACCATCGCGATGAGCACCATGACGTCGACGACGAGCGCCGCGAGGACCATCAGCAACTGCAGCCGCTCGAACCAGCTCGGCGGCGCCGACGGCTCGCGCGCCGAGATCGCGTAGAGGAGCAGACCCACCACGACGATCAGCACGACGTCGAACAGGATCAGCAGGTCGCGCTGGGCGAATGTGGTCGTGTCGCCGCCGTTGACGAGATCGCCCTGCACGAAGCCGGCCACGATGAACGCGAGCAGCAGCAGCGTGAACAACGGGGTGAAGAGCTTCGTCAGCACCGGCGCGATGTTCTCGATCACGCTCTGCTTGGCCTCGACGAGCCAGCCGGCGATCACCACGGCGCCGGCGATGCCGCAGGGCACCATCCACTCCTCGACGAACCAGCCGGCATCCAGGCCGATCGCCGAGAAGACCCCCACGGTCAGGGCGATGAGCACAGCGCCACCGAGTCCGATAAGGGCCAGATACACCACCCACTCGCCCGTGAACCGGATGAAGTCCATACGGGCTCGGCTGGAGGTCACTCTGCCGCCCACGTACGCGATCCCCGTCACGAGCCACAGCGCGACGGCCACGTGAGTGGCTGCCAGCATCAGCGTGGCGCCGCCCGGTGCGAACGGGTAGACCGCCATCACGACGGCCGCGAGGACGAAGGGGACCGCCACGGCGATCACCGTCCGTACGGACGCGCGCCGGCGCACCAGGAAATACCCCGCCAGGAAGGGCAGGACCAGGAGCGCTCCGAAACGGGCGTAGACGTCGGCATCCTCGCCGAACCCGAGACCGAACAGCGCCGGCACCTTGATCGCCAGCGCGGCCGCGACGGCCAGCCCGAGGGCGGCCGTGAGGCCGCCCGCGCGTGACGGACGAGGCTCGTCGGCGAACATCAGCTGTTTCCAGAGCCGGTCGGAATGCTCGCGGGCGAATTCCCGGGAGAGGTCGTCGAGTCCTCCGAGCCGCTTCACCGCGACGAGGAAGGCCTCATCGGCGGAGAGCCCGGATGCCACGAGTCGGTCGATCTGGCCCCGCAGGTGGTCTTCGAGCTCGTCGACGTCAGGACCGTCGATCGCCTCGCGGCGGGAGACGTAGGAGCGCCAGGTCTTGATCTGGTCCTCGATGGCGGGGTCGAGACGGTCCCGCATCTCAGGCTCCTCCCATGACCGGTGCGCCCGCGAAGGCGGATCCGCCGTCGCGATCGGACCACACCTGCTGCAGGGCGCGGCTGACGACGCTCCACTGCCGCCGCTGCTCGGCGAACGCCGCACGGCCGGTGCTGCTGAGGCGGTAGTGCTTGCGGGGACGCCCGCCGGAGGAGACACCCCACGACGATTCGACATGTCCGAGTCGCTCCAGGCGGTGCAGGAGCGGATAGAGCATGCCGTCGCTCCATTCCAGCTCGCCGCCCGACAGCTCTCCCACGCGCTGCAGGATCGCGTACCCGTACGACTCGCCCTCGGCGAGAATGCCCAGCACGAGCGGCGTCGCCGCCGCCGCGACGAGGTCTTTGCCGATCTTCACGCCGTCCTCCTACCTAGAAGTGCCACATACGTAGCAGAGCCACATACCTAGAACCACAAGGTAACACGGATGACGCCGTATGACACCTCCGCATCCGGCGCGGGAATGTCCCGGATCGGGACGTGTTGGGATGGACGGGTGCGCTCGCGCCCCGCCGTGAGCCGCCATCACCGCGCACCTGCCCGCCCCGAAGGACCTGCATGACCAGTTCGACGCCCACCACCGATGCCGTCACCGAGGCGCGCTGGCGCGCCGTCTCCTCCGAGCATGGCGTCGCGGCGCTGCGCCACACGCACTGGCTCGACGGCGAGGCACGAGCCTATGCCGGTGCCCCCGGCACCTGGCGCGCTGCCGACGGCCACGTCGTCGGCAGCGGGATCCGCGCAGACGAGCCCGCCTCTCCGGTCGACGAGGTGGTGCTCGCTCCCGGCCGGCACATCGAGGTGGGACGGCTGCGTCTGAAGGCGATGGATCGGCACGGCGCACTGGCACTGCGCGTGTTCGACCCCGAGACCCCGGGACGCACACGGCTGCGCCGCATCCTCTCGTTCCCCCACGACGACGCCTGGAGGCTGCCGGGAGTGTTCCGACCGGCCGCCGACGGTGAGGTGACCGTCATCAAGAGCGTGGACGGCTTCGAGCGCGAAGAGCCCGCGGTCGGCACGGTCGTACTTCAGGTGGGAGACGAGCGGGTCGAACTGACGGTGACGGGCGACCCCGCCGACGAACTCAGCGCCGTCATCGCGGATGCCACCAGCAACGTCGACGCGTACCGGTTCCGCTTCCTCCCGATCGACGCGCCGGCCGCCGACGGGTCGGTCGTCGTGGACTTCAACCGCGCCTACCTGCCGCCGTGCGCCTTCAGCGACCACTACGTGTGCCCGCTGCCGCCGCCGAACAACCGCCTGGCGGTGCGCGTGGAGGCAGGCGAGCGTTTGGCCGAAGTCGCGTGATGCGCTGATCGGCCGGCTGCGCCGACAATGGTGCCGCGGGGCGCGTCGCCCCCGCCATCCGAGTCGGAGGAGCCGGCCATGGCCAGAATGCGCGCGCGGGCGAGGGCCCGTTCGGAGCTGAAGAACACCGCGTACGAGATCTTCATCGGCATCCTGTCGATCCTGTCGATCTTCAATCTCGTGCTGATGTACGTGTTCGCGTCGGATCCGCCGCTCCAGCTGATCCTGTCGGTCATGAACGGCTTGTTCAGCGGCATCTTCCTGGCCGACTTCCTGTATCGCCTCTTCACGGCGGAATCGGCGGCCGGCTACTTCTTCCGCGGTTTCGGGTGGGCCGACCTGCTGGCCAGTCTCCCGTTCGCCCAGCTGAAGGTGCTGCGCGTCTTCCGCGTTCTGCGCGTCTTCCGGCTGCTGCGCGAAGTCGGCCCGCGCGCGATCGTGACCACCCTGGTGCACGACCGGGCCAACAGCGCGCTCATGACCCTGCTGCTGTTCGGTGTGCTCGTGCTGCAGTTCGGCAGCCTCGCGATGCTCGCTGTCGAGGAGCACGCGGACGGCGCCAACATCACGACAGCCTCCGACGCCCTCTGGTACACGATCGTGACGATCTCGACCGTCGGCTACGGTGATCGCTATCCGGTGACCAACGCCGGGCGCTTGATCGGGACCCTCATCATCGTGGTGGGGGTGGGCATCTTCGGCACCTTCACCGGGTATCTCGCCAACCTCTTCCTCGGCCCGAGGAAGGGCGAGCGGGGTGAGGCGACGACGGATGCCGCGCCCGTGGGTGAGGGCCCGTCGACAGACGACCCACCAGCCGCGCGGCGGCGCCGTCGGCACGTCGCCGACGCCACGGCGAAAGGCGTCGCCGCCGGGGGAGTGGCAGGTGCTGTCGGGGCCGGGGCTGCGGCGTCCGAAGCCGGACCGGGGCCGGCCGCTCACGATTCCGCCTCAAACGGCTCGGCCGTTCATGACGCAGCCACGCCCGGCTCGGCCGTCGACGGTTCGCCCGCGGGCGACGTCGGCACGGGGGCACCCGCGGCGGATGACACCGCAGCGCGCGTGCGCGAGCTGCTCGAGCAGTCGGAGGAGGCCATGGCCGAGGTGCGCCGGCTGCTGGCCGGGACCGTCACCTAGACCGGCGCGCGACCCGGTGTGCGCGACGCGATCGCGTTCCAGATGCCGGCCGCCAGCACGACCGCGGCTGCGAGCAGCGGTGCGACGAGAGCGGCGCCCGCGCCCGCGGTCTCGCCGACGATCCCGGTGAGCGCAGAAGCTCCCGACTGGCCGACCACGACCGCCGAGCCCAGCATGGTCATGACGGTGGCGGACCGCCCATGCGGGGAGAAGCCCGCCGCGAGGCTGTACTGCGTGACGAGGGTCGGGCCGATGCCGACCCCGATCACGAGGAGGCAGACCGCGATGGCGCCGACGCTGTCGACGAACGGCAGGGCGACGGCGCCCGCGGTGAGGATCGCCGCGAAGGTGAGCCACCGTGCGGCGAGGCTGAACCGGGCGGGGAACAGCGCGACGCCCAGCGCCAGCGCGGCCGAGCCGATGCCCATCGCCCCGTACACGAGCCCGGCCTGCTCCGGAACCCCGCGCTCGGCCATGAACGCCGTGAGGGAGGTCAGCATGGCGCCGAAGAACAAGCCCATGCCGAGCGCGCCGAGCGTGGGGGCGAGCACCCCGGACCGAAGCAGCTGCCGTGCCGGCGCCTGATCGGGCCGAGTCGATCGATCGGATGCCGCTGCCGCGCTCGCCGTCGGATGCAGGGCGAAGGCGGTCACGAACACGAGTGCGAGGACGGCGGCTCCGATCACCGGTGCGGCGGGGCTCATGGTGGTGGCGAGGAGTCCCACGATCACCGGTCCGAACACGAAGACGATCTCGTCCGCCGCGGACTCGTACGCCATCGCGCCGTTGACCACGCGCGTTTGGCGGTCCTCCGGGTATGTCCGGCCGATGATGCCGACCAGGCGCGTGCGCGAGAGCGGGGCCACCTGGGGCATCGACGCTCCGATGAAGAACGCGACGGCCAAGAGCGCGGCATCCGGTACCGCGGCGAACGCGAGCCAGGCCATGGCGACCAGGAGCAGGCTGTTGATCGTGCCGGCGAACAGCAGCACGCGACGCTGGCCGAGGCGGTCGGCAGCCGCGCCGAGGAGAGGGCCGATCAGAGCCGTTCCCAGCCCCGTCATGGCGCTGGTGGCACCGCCGAGCGCGAGCGAGCCGCGCGCCGAGACGACGAGGGTGAGGATGCCGACGACCATCATCGCGAACGGCAGGCGGGCGATCAGCGCGATGGGGAAGTAGCCGTACCCGGCCTCGCGGATGAGACTCGGCCGCGGCGTCGTGCGGCGCGCAGCGGTGTCGGTGTCGACGGCGGTTGTGTGCATCTTCTCTCCAGGCCGTCCGCCGGGGGTCGGCGGCGAATGGTGCCGCCTTGTCGGCAGCCGGAGCCGCTGACAGGTAGATGCACATCGAAATGGGCGGCCCCAGCATACCCGACGTCACCTGTGCGGCCCCTGGCCGCGAGCTCGCGGGTGCGCCGGTCCGCGGCTCGGCGACCGCACGGCTTGTTGACGAATGCACGGGTCTTGCGCGCAGCTACCTCGTGCACTCGCCGCGATCTCGTGCACTCGCGGCGACCCCGTGCACTTGTGCAGCGGGCGGGTGCGGGTCAGAGGACCGCGCCGACCATCGCCTCTCCGAGCGGCGTTCGGCGGTGCAGCATCCGGGTCCCCTCGCGCGTGCTCGCGACCAGCCCGGCGTCACGGAGCACGGTCAGGTGGTGAGACGCGGTCGAGATCGCCAGCTCGGTGTCTCGTGCCACCTGTGAGGTGGTGCGCGGTTCGTGCGCCTCGAGGAGGATGCGCGCCCGCGCCGGCCCGAGGAGCGCGCCGAGGGCGGTCATGACATTGGCCGGGTCGCGAGCCCACGACGCCGTCACGCCTTGGGCGGGGTAGAAGAGCGTCGGCTGCGCCGGCGGCTCGGTGAGGACGTTGCAGCCGGTGGAGCCCATCACCGACGGCACGAGCACGAGTCCGCTGCCTCGGCAGTCGACGACCTCGCTCCAGATGCGCATCGTCACGCGGACCGCGCCGTCCTCCCACGCGACGCGTTCGTGCAATGTCTGGATCATTGCGCCGATGCCGCTCTCGGCGATGCGCCGCGATCGCACCGCGATGTCCGCGCGCAGCAGGCGTTCGAGCTGCGTCCACACCGGTGCGATCGCGGCGTTCCATACGCCCAGCCAGGCGTCGGCGATCATCGCTCGCGCACGGTCGGGGTGATCGAGCATCCGCTGCACCGCCGTCCGCCGCGCCTGTCCCTCCGTCCGCACGAGCACTTTGGTCATGTCCACCTGGAATCGGGCGTCGTCGATGTCGCGCAGCCTCTCGCCCTCTGCCTCGGGCGTCAGCTCCCACGTCGGCGTCGTGGTGAGGAAGTCGGGGAAGTAGCCGTCCTCCCGGATGAGCAGCGCAAGCACGTCGAAGTCCGCGCGGGGGATCGAGCCCCTGGCCGAACGCATCCATCCCCACTGCAGGGGAAAGAGGTCGGGCCGCTGAAGAGCCCGCACGGCATGGCACAGTTCGTGCCCGGGCGAGACGCCGAAGCGGATGGCGGTGAGATCGTCGGGGGCGAGCCGGAAGTCGACGTACTTTCGATCCACATCGAAACTGTAGGGGGACGGATGCCGCGGCGAAAGGCTGTGATCATGAACACCGCCACCATCGTCCCCGCGGCCGAGCTGGTCATCGGCAGCGGCCGCACCCGTCGCTTCATCGGCGCCGAGCACGGCGCGGGCGTGTCCTACTTCTTCGTCGACAACGAGCCCGGCCAAGGCCCCGACATCCACCGCCATCCGTATCCCGAGACGTGGGTGCTCCTCGAGGGTGAGGCCCGCATCACGATCGACGACGTCGTGCTCCACGCCGTGGCCGGTGACACGGCCACCGCTCCGGCCGGCGCCTGGCACGGGTTCAAGAACTGCGGCACCGGCGGCCTTCGCATCCTGTGCATCCACGCGTCGGACCGCATCATCCAGGAGTGGCAGGATGCTCCAGGAGTGCTCGACATCCCCACCAGCCACTGAGAGGACGGATATGTCGTTCCAGGCATACCTCGACAACATCGAGGCCAAGACCGGGCTCACCCCGCGCCAGCTCATCGAGAAGGCGCACGAGAAGGGCTTCGACGAGCACACCAAGGCGACGCCGATCGTCCAGTGGTTGGCCGCCGACTACGGGCTGGGGCGCGGACACGCGATGGCGATCGTGCACGTGATCACGAAGGGTCCGCAGATCAGCGACAAGCACGTCGGAACCGATACCACGCACTCCGACCCGTCGAACATGCTGTGGCTCGACGGCAAGGCGACGAACCCGAACGGCTGAGTCAGAGCGCACTCCCGTTTGGGGCGCGTCGTGTGCGTGCGGGGCGCACGCCGCACGCCCCGAACGCGCGGAACGCGCCCCAAACCCGTGAGAGGTCAGCGGCGTCCACGCCGGCGCCACCACGGACGGCGGCGGGAGGCGGCATCCGACTCATCCTGCGCGCGCGTCGCGGCGAGCCGATCGTCGCGTCGTGCGCGCCACGCCAGGACCTCGGCCTCGACGTCGCGTGTGGGGGTGACCACGGGCGGGCCGCCCAGGAGCTGCCGGCGCGCCTCGATCACGCGGCGGTTGAAGTCCTCCACGGCGTCGCGCACGTCCTCCTCGCGGGGCAGCTCGTCCAGCCGCTGCTCGAGCTCTGCGCTCTCGACGCGCAGCGTGAGCGCCGGAGGCCCCAGGCCGGTCAGCTGCTCGGTCTCGATCTTGCGGCGGATCCACCAGTCCGGGTCGTGACTCTCGCCGAGCCCGGGGATGGGCTTGCCGGCACCGGGCAGGTCGTCGAACTCTCCCCGGCGGATCGCCTGCTGGATCGCGGTCTCGACCACTGCCGCGCGGTCCGCGGCCGAGTACGCGCGCGCCTGCGTCGGATTCGCGCCGGCCGCGGCATCCTCGTTCTCGCCCTCGGGCGCGAGGCCCTGCTCACGCTGCCACTTCTCGGAGCGGTAGCGCTCGGCCTTCTCGCGCGGGTCTTCGCTCACCCGGCCTCCACGTGGTCCCGCCACGAGTGCCGCGGCTCGTAGCCGAGGATGCGGCGGGCCTTGTCGATGGAAAGCAGGGTGTCGTGCTCGCCGAACTCACGCGTCTGCACGCCGGGGAAGACCTCGGCCACGAGCTCGGCGTTGGGCCGCGACATCACGGTGTCGGCGGCGGCGATGATGTACGTCTCGAAGCCGATGGGCGCCACCTCCAGGGCGCGCTGCACCGCCTGGGCGCCGTCGCGCGCGTCGATGTAGCCCCACAGGTTCCACTTGCGGGCGGTCGCGTCGTGGTCGTACGACGGGAAGGCCTCGTAGTCCTCGGGGACCATGACGTTCGAGAAGCGGAACGCGGTGATCGACAGGTCGGGGTGCCAGCGCACGAGCTCGACGGCCATCCGCTCCTCGAGGGTCTTCACGAGCGAATACACCGACTCGGGGCGCGGCGGGTACTCCTCGTCGACCGGGATGTACGGCGGGGGCACGTCGAAGGGCAGGCCGAGCACCGTCTCGCTGGACGCGTAGACGATGCGACGGATGCCGAGCCGCGCCGCCGCCCAGAACACGTTGAAGGTCGCCGTCATGTTGTTGTGGAAGGTGGCGACATCGGAGCGGATGCCGGGCGCCGGGATCGCGCCGAGGTGCACGACCGCGTCGAATCCGTCGTGACGGTCGTTGACCGCGGCGAGGGCGTCGACGACCTGGCCGTAGTCGGTGAGATCCACCTGGACGAAGTCGGGACCCCGCGTGCCGACCACGTCGAGGCCGATGACCTCGTAGCCGTTCGCGCGCAGTTCGCGGGCGACGACGGAACCGAGCTTTCCGGAGGAACCGGTGAGGGCGATGCGCATGACACAACCCTGCCACGAACGCGATCCCCCCGGACCCGGGCCCCGGTCCGCTCGGCGTCAGGAGCCGACGGCGCGCGTGGACTGCCGGACGATCAGGTGCGTGGGAAGCGGCGTGTCCTCGGTGATGCTGTCGGGCTCCTCGACGGCGATCAGCACTTTCTGCATGATGAGCTCGCCGAGGGTGCCGAAGTCCTGGCGCACGGTGGTGAGCGGCGGGTAGAGGTACCCCGCCTCGGGTACGTCGTCGAAGCCGACCACGCTGACGTCCTCGGGCACGCGCAGGCCGCGCTCGCGCAGCGCCGACATCACGCCGATCGCCATGTGGTCGTTCCCGACGAAGACGGCCTGACCCGCGTCGATGTCGAGCTCGAGGCCGACCCGGTGGCCGCTGGCGGCCGACCAGTCGCCGTGCTGCGGCTCCACGATCTCGAGCCGGCGCTCTGCCAGCTCGTCGCGCCAGCCGCGGATCCGTTCCAGCGCATCGGGAGCGCGCGTCGGCCCGGCCAGGTGCAGGATCCTGGTGTGGCCGAGTTCGGCGAGGTGACGCACCGCCGACCGCGCACCGCGGTACTGATCGATCGACACGATGTGCGGGCTTCTCCGGGCGGCCGACGTCGCGGCGACGAGCGGGATGCCGAGGTCCAGCCCCCGCACGACCTCGAGCACGCCGATGTCGACGACGATGAGCACGATCGCATCCACCCGCTGGCGCAGGAGCCCCTCGACCACCGCCTTGATCCCGGCCGGGTCGGGGTCCACGGCGCTCACGGTGTCGACGCTGTAGCGCGCCGCGCGTGCGGCGAAGTTGAAATGGGTCGCGATCGAGGTCGGACCGAAGTCCGGGACGCCCGGCGTCACCAGGCCGATCGTGCGCGTGCGACGGGTGACGAGAGCACGGGCGGCAGGCGAGGGACTGTACCTCAGCTGTGCGATGGCCTGCTCGACGCGTGCCCTGGTGGCGGGGCGGACGTTGGGCAGATCGTTGATCACCCTCGACACCGTCTGGTGCGAGACTCCCGCCAGGCGGGCGACGTCGAAGATGTTCGCGGCGCGCGTCGACCCGTCCTCGGCGGTCACACGAGGCTCACTCATCGAGCTCCTCGGGTCGGGCGACCAGCGCGAGGAGCGAGTCCACCGTGAGCGAGTCGGAGGGGAGGGTCTGGACGATGCGGCCGTCGCGGAGGATCGCCACCCGGTGGCCGACCCGCAGCACCTCCTCGAGTTCGGCGGAGATGAACATCACCGACAGCCCGTTCGCGGCCATCTCGCCGACGAGGTTCTGGATCTCGACCTTCGCCCCCACGTCGATTCCGCGCGTGGGCTCATCCAGGACGAGCACCCGCGGCGAAAGGGCGAGCAGCCGGGCGAGCAGCACCTTCTGCTGGTTGCCGCCCGATAGAGTGCCGGCGGGGCGGTCGAGGTCGGGGGGACGGATGCCGAGGGCCTCGACCCAGCTCGCGGCGAGCTCGCGCTGTCGCGCCGGGGGGATGCGACGGAGGATGCCGCGATCAGCCTGCAGCGCGAGGGTGATGTTCTCCAGCACGCTGAGCTCGCTGATGATGCCCTCGCTCCGGCGATTCTCGGACGAATACACCACCCCGAGCGAGATCGCCGAACGCGGACTGGCGGGCGTCCGGCTCGACCCCTCGATCCGGATGACTCCGCTGTCGAGGCGATCGATCCCCGTGACGGCGCGGGCGAGCTCGGTGCGCCCGGACCCGAGCAGGCCCGCCACGCCGAGCACCTCACCCTCGCGCAGGTCGACGTCCGCGTCGCGGATGCCCGATCCCGCGGTGACGCCGCGCGCCGTGAGCGCCGGGCGACCCTCGTCCACCGCATCCTCCCCGCGCGGGGACGCGGTGAGTGCTGCCGCGCTGCGTCCGAGCATCGCCTGCACCAGCTCGATGCGCAGAAGCTCACGGATGAGGTACTCGCCGATCAGCTTTCCGTCGCGCAGCACCGTGACCCGATCGCACAGCTCGTACACCTGGTCCAGGAAGTGCGAGACGAAGAGGATCGCGACGCCCCGCTGCTTGAGGTCGCGCACGACGCGGAACAGCTCGGCCACCTCGTCCAGATCCAGGCTCGACGTCGGCTCGTCGAGCACCAGCACCCGTACGTCCGTCGAGATCGCGCGGGCGATCGCCACCAGCTGCTGCACGGCCAGCGAATGCGTGCCCAGGCGGGACGCCGGGTCGATGTCGAGTCCGAGGTCGGCGAGCACCTCCTGCGCCTGCAGGCGCATGCGCCGCCAATCGATCGCCCCGGCACGCCGGGGTTCGCGCCCGAGCGCGATGTTCTCGGCGACGGAGACGTTGGGCAGGAGATCGATCTCCTGGTAGACCGTGCTGATCCCGGCACGCTGTGCGTCGTGCGGGGAGCTGAAGCGCATCACCTCACCACCGAGCGTCAGCACCCCCGCGTCCAGCGGGAGTGCGCCGGTGATCGCCCGGATCAGCGTCGACTTGCCGGCGCCGTTCTCGCCCATGAGCGAATGGACCTCGCCGGGGAACAGGCGGAAATCGACGTCGTCGATGGCGGCATCCGCTCCGAAGCGCACCGTCGCCCCGGACAGCTGCAGCAGCGGCCGCGCCTGGTCCATCAGGCCATTATCCCGATGGACCGGGGCGCGACCGGTGCGTGCGGACGTGGTGTCGCCGTCCTATCTGCGCCGCTGGGAGCGCGCCACGATCACGCGCTGCACGACGATGAACAGCAGCAGGAGCGCTCCGACGATGATCTGCGTCCAGGCCTGCTCGGCTCCCATGAAGGAGATGATCTTCTTGATGGTGCCGTACACGAGCACGCCGACGAGCGAGCCGAGCACGTACCCGGTGCCGCCGGTGAGCAGCGTGCCGCCGATCACGACGGCCGCGATGGCGTCCAGCTCGGTGCCGATGCCGTTGCGTGGATAGCCCGCCCCGGAGTAGGCGGTCAGCAGGAGTCCTGCCAGGCCCCCGCACAGGCCGCTGATGACGTATACGGCGATCTTCGTGCGTGCCACGCTCAGGCCCATCAGGCGTGCGGACTGCTCGTTGCCGCCGACGGCATAGACGGTGCGGCCGAACCGGGTCCACAGCAGCACCACGAAGGCGATCGCCACCGAAAGGAGCGCGATGATGCCGGTCGGCGTGATGTACCAGCCGGCGACGCTGAACCGCGTGCGCTGCAGCCAGAGCACGACGGGGTCCTCGACGCGAATGGACGACAGGCTCACGACGAAGGCGAGCCCGCGCGCCAGGAACAGGCCTGCCAGCGACGCGATGAACGGTTGGACCGCGAAGTACTGCACGAGGATGCCGATCAGCAGGCCGATCGCCGCCCCGGCGACGAGCATCACCGGGATGGCCACGACGGCGGGCACGCCCTGGGAGAGCAGGCTCGCGCCGAGGATCCCGGTGAACGCCATGACCGAACCGACGGACAGGTCGATGCCCCCGGTGAGGATCACGAAGGTGAGGCCGACCGCGAGGACGACGAGGTAGGCGTTGTCCAGCAGCAGGGCCGAGATGTTCCCCGGCGTGAGGAACCGCGGGAACCGGGCCTGCGCTCCGATGAGCAGCACCACGAGGATCGCCACCGCGGCGAAGGTGGGCATGAGTGCGGCGTGGCGGCTCAGGAACGTCGCATAGCGGCTGGTGGTCTTGGCCGCCGGCCGAGCGACCGTCGAGAGGCTGGTGGTCATGACGTCACCCCCACGCGGGTCTCGGCATCCGATCGATTCCGGGTGCGAGCGGACCGTAGCGCGCTGCGTGCCCAGCGGTGCAGACGGGGCGACTGCACCAGGACGACGACGATCACGACGATCGCGAAGAAGACGGGGCTCTGTGCCGACGGCACACCGAGGAACAGGATGGTGGCCTCCAGGGTCTGGATCGTGAGCACGCCCACGACGGTTCCTGCGATGGTGAACTTTCCTCCCATGAGCGACGTCCCGCCGAGGACGACCGCGAGGATCGCGTACAGCTCGATGAAGAGCCCGGCCGCGTTCGCATCCGCAGCGCGGATGTTCGAGCTGTAGATGATGCCGGCGATGCCCGCCAGCAGCCCGCTGGCCAGGTATGCGCCGAAGACGATTCCGCGGGCACGGACTCCCGCGAGCCGGCTCGCCTCGGGGTTGATGCCGACGGCCTCGGTGAGCATGCCCAGGGCCGTGCGGCGCTCGAACAGAGCGATCACGGCCACCGCCACCACCCAGATGAGGAAGGCGAACGGCAGCGCCACCAGGTAGCCGGTGGCGATGAACTCGTAGGGCTCGCTGTTGACGGTGGTGATGAACCCCTCGGTGATCAGGAGGGCCACTCCGCGCCCGGCGAGCATCAGCACCAACGTCGCGATGATCGGCTGGATGCCCACCACGGCCACGAGGAATCCGTTCCAGGCGCCGAGCACCAGCGACACGGCGAGCGCGACCGCGAGGGCGGTCAGCACGGTACCCAGGTTCCCGGGATCGGGCGAGCCGTCGATGATCGTCAGGGCGACGGCTCCCGAGACCGCCATGATGGCGCCCACCGACAGGTCGATGCCGCGGGTGGCGATGACGATCGTCATGCCCAGCGCCACGAGCATCAGCGGCGCGCTGTTGCGGAGGATGTCGATGAGCGCGCCGTACAGTTCGCCGTTGCGCACGGTGACCACGATGAACTGCGGGCGGGCGATGGTGTTGATCGCGATGAGCGCCAGTAGCGCGACGACCGGCCAGAACAGCCGATGCCTGACGACGTTCTTCATGCGACGCTCTCTTCCGGCTGGTTGGCGATGTAGTCGATGAGCCCATCGAAGTCGATCGCGCTCGAATCCACCTCGCCGACCTTCCGTCGATCGCGCATCACGACGATCCGCTGCGCGATGCGGACAACCTCCTCCAACTCGGACGAGATGAAGATGACCGACAGGCCGCGCGCGCTGAGCTCGGCGACCTTGCGCTGGATGTCGGCCTTGGCGCCGACGTCGATGCCGCGGGTGGGCTCGTCGAGGATGAGCAGCTCGGGCGCGGTCGCCAGCCAACGGGCGAGAAGCACCTTCTGCTGATTGCCGCCGGACAGGTTGCCGGCCGGCATGCCGGGGTCGGCGGGGCGCACGCCCAGAGCGGCGATGTACTCGGCGACGATCGCGTCCTTCTCGCCCTTCGGGATCGGACGCATCGCGCCGCGACGGGCCTGGATGCCGAGGACGATGTTCTCGGCGACGCTGAGGTCGGCGACGATGCCTTCGGAGCGGCGGTTCTCCGACGAGAACGCGATCCGGTTCTCGATCGCCCGTCGCGGCGAGGAGTGCTTGGCCGGACGACCGCTCACCTGGATGTCACCGGACTCCGCCCGGTCGGCGCCGTAGAGCAGGCGGACGAGCTCTGTGCGGCCGGAGCCGAGCAGCCCGGCGACACCGACGACCTCTCCCTCGTACACCTGGACGTCGACAGGCTCGAGCACACCACGCCTGCCGACCCCCTGTGCCTGCAGCACGGGTGTCCCGGTCCGGTCGATCGGCCGGTCGGCGACCGTGGCGAGCGCGCTCAGCTCGTCGAGCTCGCGGCCGATCATCTTCGTCACGAGCTCGCCGCGGGGGAGATCGCTCAACAGGTACTCGCCCACCAGCCGGCCGTTGCGCAGCACGGTGACGCGGTCGGAGATCTCATAGATCTGATCGAGGAAATGGCTCACGAAGAGGATCGCGACGCCTTTGTCGCGCAGGTCGCGTATGACCGCGAAGAGGCGCTCGACTTCTCCGCGGTCGAGGCTGGAGGTGGGCTCGTCGAGGATCAGGACCTTCGCATCGAGCACCATCGCCCGTCCGATCGCGATCAGCTGCTGAATGGCGATCGAGTGGCTGGACAGCGTCGAACGGGTGTCGATGGTCAGCCCGAGACTGCCGAGGTGCTCACCGGCGAGGCGGTGGACGGCGTTCCAGTCGATGCCGGCGGCCGTCCGTGGCTCGTGGCCGAGCATGACGTTCTCGCCGACCGACAGGTTCCCGCACAGGTTCACCTCTTGGTAGACGGTGGAGATGCCGGCTGATTGCGCATCGGCGGTCGTGCTGAACCGCCGAGGACGGCCCGAGACGACGATCTGGCCGTCGTCGACCGGGTAGACGCCGGTGAGTGCCTTGATGAGGGTGGACTTGCCGGCGCCGTTCTCTCCCATGAGCGAGTGCACCTCGCCCGGGCGCAGAGAGAAGTCGACGCCGTCCAGCGCCAGTACGCCGGGGAAACGGATCGTGATGCCGGTCATCTCGACGACCGGGGAGGGGGCGGGCACGGCGGGCATGAAGTCAGCTGCCTTTCGGGTTTCGTCGGCACCGCCGCCGGGGGCTCCCGGCGGCGGCGCCTGCGACCTACCTTGGTACGGATCGATCCGGATCAGTAGGGACGGCTGTCGATGACCTCGGCCGCCTGCTCCTGAGTGAACGACTGGTCCTCCACGTAGACCTTCTTCTCGACGTCCTTGCCGGCGAGCACATCGCGCACCAGCCCGGAGGTGAGCTCGCCCAGAAGCGGGTTGCACTCGACGATGAAGTTGATCTTGCCGTCCACGAGGGCCTGCATCCCGTCCTTGACGGCATCGATCGACACGATCTGGATGTCGACACCTGGCTCGGCCCCGGCCGCCTCGATCGCCTCGATGGCACCCAGCGCCATGTCGTCGTTGTGCGCGTAGACCAGGTCGATCCCGTCGACTCCGTACTTCTGGAGGAAGCCCTCCATCACCGTCTTGCCGCCGTCGCGCGTGAAGTCGCCGGTCTGGGAGTCGATCTTCTCGATCGCCGTGCCTTCCACGGCCTCATCGAAGCCGGCCGCACGGTCGTTCGCCGGAGCCGAACCGGTGGTGCCCTCGAGCACGACCATCTTCGTGGGGGTGTCGCCGAAGGTCTCGGCCGCCCACTCGCCGGCCATCACGCCCTCCTTCTTGAAGTCCAGGCCCACCCAGCTCGCGTAGAGGTCGTCGGAGGCCGACACGGTGCGGTCCTCGAGGATCACCGGGATGCCGGCATCCGCCGCCTCCTGGAGCACGTCGTCCCAGCCGTCCTCCACGATGGGGGCGATGACGATCGCGTCCACGCCCTGGTTGATGAAGTCACGCACGGCGGCGATCTGCGCGGCAGTGTCGTTGTCGGCGGCGTTGAAGATGAGGTCGTATCCGTTCTCGGCGGAGAACGCCTCCTTCATCGACTCGGTGTTCGCCGAGCGCCACCCCGACTCCGAGCCGGTCTGCGCGAAACCGACCGTGATGACATCGTCGCCGCCGCTGCCATCGCCTGCCGCGCCGGCTCCGTTCGATCCGGCGCACCCCGTCGTGGCGAGCCCCAGCCCGGCCAGCAGCGCGAGCCCGGCCAGAAGCGTCTTCTTCCTCATTCCAAAACCTCCTCGTTCTGGTCCGGCATCGCGGCCGGCTCGTTCCCAGCGGACCGCAGCAGCGCGACCCGTTGCTGGGAATGTTAGCCCTCACATTCAGAGCGCGCGCAAGATGTGAGCGGTAACAGTTGCGTAACGCCCCGGGTTCAGGGGCGTCCGGATGCGGCCATGCCACGGCCCTTCCGCGCGGAGGTGAGGGATCACATTCGTGGCGTAGAACTCCTTCCCCGCTTGGGTGGGAGGGGTGCGCGCGGATCGCCGGACGGGTCGGCGTCGCACTCCGGGGCCGGAGGTGATGGATAGGGTGTGCGCCATGGACGAGACGAGACGAGCGCCCGAGGAGGGGCGGCGTGTCGGCGTGCGCGACGTCGCGCGGGCCGCCGGCGTGTCGACCCAGACCGTCTCCCGCGTCCTGAACGACCACCCGAACATCCGCCCCGAGACACGCGATCGCGTGCTCCGCGCGATCACCTCGCTGGGCTACCGGGTCAACAACGCCGCGCGCACGCTCGGCACCCGCACCACACGGACCCTCGGGGTCATCGCCTCGGACGCGACCCTGTACGGACCTGCCGTCGGCATCGCAGCGCTCGAGGCGGCGATCCGCGACGCCGGGCGGTGGATCGCTGCCGCCTACGCGGACGCCTCGGCCGAGGCATCCGTCCGCGAGGCCGCCGACCGGTTGCTCGCCCAGGGCGTGGACGGGCTCATCGTGCTGGCTCCGCATGCCGCGACCCTGTCGGCGTTGACCGAGGCGAACCCCGGCACGCCGATCACCGCGCTGCACACCGGACCCGGCGCGGTCCGGCAGGAGCAGGGCGCGGCCCTCGCGATCTCGCACCTCGTCGACCTCGGCCACCGTCGCATCGGCAGGGTGGCCGGTCCTCCGGAGTGGCTCGAGGCGCGCTCGCGGGAAGCCGGCATGGCACGCGCGCTGCGCGAGGCCGGGATCGCCGACGGACCGCTGTGGTCGGGGGACTGGACCGCGGCATCCGGGGCGGCCCTGGCTGCGGACATCGCCGCCCACGTGCAGGCGCCCGGCGGGCCCACTGCGGTCGCCGCCGCCAACGACCAGATGGCGCTCGGCCTCATCGCCGGTCTGCGCGAGCGGGGCCTCGACGTGCCGAACGACGTCAGTGTCGTCGGCTTCGACGACAACCCGGATGCCGCGTACTACCGTCCCGCTCTCACCACGGTCGGCTTGGACCTGCGCGGCGAGGCGCGCCGCGCCGTGGCGGAGGTGCTGGGCGGCCCCGCCGCTGAGGCCGCCCCGCCCCGGCTCGTGGTGCGAGCATCCACCGCGACGCCCCGCTGACCTGCTCGCGCCGCGGGCCTCCCGCGGGCCTCCCGCGGGCCCGCGGGCTCGCGCGCTCCGGGCCTGCCGGCTCGCGCCGCGCGCCGCGCCGGCCTGCCGGCTCGCGCGCTCGGCTCAGGTGTCACGACACGCCGCTACGCTCGGCGCGATACCGCGTGTCGTGACACCCGAACGGATGCGAGGGGCGTCGGTCGCGCGCCCGGAGGTTGGCAACGCGTGATGTTACCGGTAACATCGGGTTCCACGGCTCGCGCGATCAGCCGCGACGACACGAGACCCGACGGAGGACCCCGTGACCAGCCCCGAAGCGGATGCCGCCGCGCCGACGTTCACTCCTGAGGTCGAGGCATCCATCGCCGCGGTCCGTGCCGACGTGGCGAAGCTCCACGGCGAGCTCGTGCGGTACGGACTCGTGGTGTGGACCGGCGGCAATGTGTCGGGCCGGGTGCCCGGGACCGACTTCTTCGTCATCAAGCCCTCGGGCGTCTCGTACGACGACCTGGCGCCCGAGAACATGATCCTGTGTGACCTCGACGGCAACGTCATCCCCGGCACCCCTGGGAGCGAGCGCAGCCCGTCGAGCGACACCGCCGCGCACGCCTACGTGTACCGGCACATGCCCGACGTCGGGGGAGTCGTGCACACCCACTCGACGTTCGCCGTCGCCTGGGCGGCGCGCGGCGAAGAGATCCCCTGCGTCATCACGGCGATGGCCGACGAGTTCGGCGGGCCGATCCCCGTCGGGCCGTTCGCCATCATCGGCGACGACTCCATCGGGCGCGGCATCGTCGAGACCCTGCGCGGGCACCGCTCGCGAGCGGTGCTGATGCAGAACCACGGCCCGTTCACGATCGGGGTGTCGGCGAAGGATGCCGTCAAGGCCGCGGTCATGGTCGAGGATGTCGCCCGCACCGTGCACTACGCGCGAGAGGCTGGCCCCCTCATCCCGATCCCGCAGGACGCCATCGACCGGCTGTACGACCGCTACCAGAACGTCTACGGTCAGTCCTCGGACGAACGCCGCGACGACGCGGCGGGGGGAGGAAGCCGGTGAGCGCCGAAGCGATCCGCGAACAACGAACCGCTCTGGGCATCGAGCTCGGCTCGACGCGCATCAAGGCGTGCCTCGTGGACGCCGACGACCCGGCGACCGTGCTCGCCATCGGCTCGCACGCGTGGGAGAACAAGTACGAGAACGGCCTGTGGACCTACTCCCTCGACGAGGTGTGGGCGGGACTGCAGGCGGCCTATGCCGACCTCGTCGCCGACGTGCAGCGGCGATACGACGTCGTTCCGGAGTCGTTCGGCGCGATCGGGGTGTCGGCCATGATGCACGGCTATCTCGCGTTCGACGAGTCCGGCGAGCTGCTCGCACCGTTCCGCACGTGGCGCAACACCAACACGGGCGCCGCGGCCGCCGAGCTCACCGAGGCGTTCGGCGTGAACATCCCGCTGCGGTGGTCGATCGCGCACCTGCACCAGGTGGTGCTCGACGGCGAGGCGCACGTTCCCGACATCCGGTTCGTCACGACCCTCGCCGGGTATGTCCACTGGAGGCTGACGGGCGAGAAGGTCCTCGGCGTGGGCGATGCCTCGGGCATGTTCCCGATCGATTCGGAGACCGTCGACTACGACGCCGGTCTCCTCTCCACCTACGACACGCTCGCAGCGGGACGCCTGCCCGTGGCGCACGTCGCGGACCTCCTGCCGCGCGTGCTCGCCGCCGGACGACCCGCCGGCACCCTCACCGAGGACGGCGCAGCTCTGCTGGATCCCTCGGGAACCCTGCGCGCCGGCATCCGATTCTGCGCGCCCGAAGGCGACGCGGGCACCGGCATGGTGGCCACGGGCGCGGTGGCGCCGCGCACCGGCAACGTCAGCGCGGGCACCAGCATCTTCGCGATGGTCGTGCTCGAGGGCCCGCTCGCGCAGGTGCACCACGAGCTCGACCTCGTCACGACGCCCTCCGGCGACCCCGTCGCCATGGTGCACTGCAACAACGGCGCCAGCGAGCTCGCCGCGTGGGCGGGGATGTTCGCCCGGTTCGCCGCGGCGGCGGGCGCTCCGCTCAGCGACGACGCGGTGTACGAGACGCTCTTCCGGGAGGCTCTCGACGGGGATGCCGACGGCGGCGGCCTGCTCGCCTACAACCACCTCGCCGGCGAACCGATCGCCGGGTTGACCGAAGGGCGCCCGCTCTTCGTGCGCACTCCCGACAGCCGGCTCACGCTCGCGAACGCCATGCGCGCGCAGCTCTACGGTGTCTTCGGGACGCTCGCCCTGGGCATGCGCGTGCTGGATGAGGAGGGCGTGCGGCTGGATCGGATGTTCGCCCATGGGGGCATGTTCCGCACCGCGGGCGTCGCTCAGCGGTTCCTCGCCGGCGCGTTGGGTGCCCCGGTCTCGGTCGGCGACACCGCATCGGAAGGCGGCGCGTGGGGCATCTCCGTGCTCGCCGCGTACGACCGGGCCGTCAGCGGCGAGGCGGCCGGTGCCGCGGCATCCGGGATCTCACTCGCCGCCTATCTCGACGAGCACGTCTTCGCCGGTGCCGAGATCGCCACCGTCGACCCCGACCCTGCCGACGCCGCCGGCTTCGCCGCGTACCTCGACCGGTATCGCGCCGGCCTGGCCGTCGAAGCCGCCGCCGTCTCCGCTCTCTGACCCTCTCTCACACGAGCATGTCCCGCTTTCTCGCCTTCGTGTCCCACTTTCGGTCGCTCCGGCGGCCCGAAGTGAAGGAAATCGGGACACGGATGCCTCTTCCCCGACGAACGAAGGACCCCCGATGACCCGCACACCCCTGTCCACCTCCCTCGACGGCTACGAGATCTGGTTCGTCACCGGAAGCCAGACCCTCTACGGCGAGGAGACGCTCCGCCAGGTCGCCGAGCAGTCGCAGGCGGTCGCCGCCGGCCTCGACGGGCTTCCCGTCAAGGTCGTCTGGAAGCCGGTGCTCAAGGACTCCGACGCGATCCGCCGCCTCGCCCTCGACGCGAACGCGCGCGACGAGGTCATCGGCGTGATCGCCTGGATGCACACCTTCAGCCCGGCCAAGATGTGGATCGCGGGCCTGGACGCCCTGCAGAAGCCGCTGCTGCACCTGCACACCCAGGCGAACGTCGAGCTGCCGTGGTCCGACATCGACTTCGACTTCATGAACCTCAACCAGGCCGCCCACGGCGACCGCGAGTTCGGATACATCCAGACGCGGCTCGGCGTCGCCCGAAAGACCGTCGTCGGGCACGTCTCGAACCCGGCCGTCCGCCGGCAGGTCGAGGACTGGCAGCGCGCAGCGGCCGGGTGGGCGGCATCCCGTTCCCTCAAGCTCGCCCGCTTCGGTGACAACATGCGGTACGTCGCGGTCACCGAGGGCGACAAGACCGAGGCCGAGCTGCGGTTCGGCGTGCAGGTGAACACGTGGGGCGTGAACGAGCTGGTGGAGGCGGTGGATGCCGCCACCGACGCCGACATCGATGCCCTGGTCGCCGAGTACCTGGATTCGTACGACGTGGCCGCCGAGCTGCGTCCGGGTGCCGAGCGGCATCAGTCGCTGCGCGACGGCGCCGCCATCGAGCTGGGCCTCCGCTCGTTCCTGGAGGAGGGCGGCTTCGGCGCCTTCACGACGTCGTTCGAGGACCTCGGCGCGCTGAAGCAGCTCCCCGGCCTCGCGGTGCAGCGTCTGATGGCCGAGGGGTACGGGTTCGGCGCCGAGGGGGACTGGAAGACCGCGATCCTGGTGCGCATCGCGAACGTGATGGGAGCGGGGCTCCCCGGTGGTGCGAGCCTCATGGAGGACTACACGTACGACCTGGTCGCCGGCGACGAGAAGATCCTCGGGGCGCACATGCTGGAGGTCTCCCCGTCGCTGACCACCGCGAAGCCGCGCCTGGAGGTCCACCCGCTCGGCATCGGCGGCAAGGACGACCCGGTGCGCCTCGTCTTCACGGCAGACCCCGGACCGGCGCTGGTGGTCGCCATGAGCGACATGCGCGACCGCTTCCGGCTCGTCGCGAACGTCGTCGAGAACGTCGAGGCCCCCGACCTGCCCAAGCTTCCGGTGGGGCGCGCCGTGTGGAAGCCGCAGCCCGACTTCGCCACGAGCGCGGCCTGCTGGCTCGCTGCCGGCGCCGCGCACCACACCGTGATGACGACGGCCGTCGGCATCGAGGTGTTCCGCGACTTCGCCGAGATCGCCGGCACGGAGCTCGTCGTCATCGACGAGGACACGACGGTCCGCGGCTTCCAGCGCGAGCTGCGCTGGAACCAGGCCTACTACCGCCTCGCGCAGGGTCTCTAACCCCGTCCCGCGGTCGCCCCACCCTCCTCCCACTTCGGTTTGTGCGAAGGACGCGCCGCAATGACGAAGCTCGAAACGGCGTGTTGTCCGCACAAACCGAGCGACCGCTAGCCTGAACTGCGGCGCACTTTCCGCATCTGAAGAGGATTCGAAACCCATGGCACGACCCCCTGCATCCGGAGTACAGCACGCCCTGCGGGCCGGCGACTACGAGGCCGTCATCGCGAGCGTCGGAGCCACGCTCCGCTCTCTCACGTACCAGGGCCGCGACCTCGTGGTGCCGTTCGAGGCCGACGAGGTGCGCCCCGCGCACCGCGGCGCGACCCTCGCGCCGTGGCCGAACCGCGTCGTCGACGGCACCTACTCCTTCGGCGGACGCGACTTCCAGCTGCCGCTCACCGAGCCCGCCCGCTCGCACGCCCTGCACGGTCTGGCGACGTGGCTCGACTTCGAGGCGATCGACAAGGGACCGGACCACGTGACGCTCGCCGCCGTGATCCAGCCGCAGACCCCGTACCCGTGGCGGCTCGTCGTGACGACGACATTCTCCCTCGGACCCGACGGGCTCACCCAGTCCGTCACGGCCCGCAACGAGAGCGACGAGCCGGCGCCGTGGGGCACCGGCCCGCACCCCTACCTCGTGGCGGGGGAGGGCAAGGGCGACGGCTGGACGCTCGAGCTGCCCGCGGGCCAGGTGCTCGCGGTGACTCCGGATCGCCTCATCCCCACGAAGCTGGAGGCGGTCGACGCCGAGGACCCCCAGCGCTTCGACTTCCGCTCGCCGCGTGCGATCGGCACCGCCGAAATCGATCACGCGTACACCGGTCTCTCGCGCGACGACGACGGCCTCGCCACCGTGCGCGTCACGGCGCCCGACGGCACCGGCGTTGCGATGTCGTGGGATGCCGCGTGCCCGTGGGTGCAGATCCACACGGCCGACAAGCCCGATCCGGCCCAGAGCCGTCTCGGCCTCGCCGTCGAGCCGATGACCTGCGCGCCCGACGCGTTCAACGCGCCGGCCTACGACTACGATGCGGGGCTCATCGTCATCGAGCCGGAGGCATCCGTCACCGCCTCCTGGCGCACCTGGGCGATCGCCTGAGCCCGGCCCGAGCCTCTCGAACATGAGAGGAGGACGACGCCGGCCCCCCGGTCGGCGTCGTCCTCCGGCATCGAGATCAGGTGTCGTCCCGCAGGTCTTCCTTGATGTCGTTGCGCGCTTTCACCGAGTCGCGCTCCGCCTCGGCCCGCCTGACGTCGGCGTCGGCCTTCATCTCGTCCGCCTTGTCGCCGATGCGATCGGTCGTGTCGTCCCACGTGTCCTTGATCTTCTCGCCGACCGCCTTGGCGGTCTCTTTCGCATCGTCCATGAATCCCATCGGTTGCTCCTCTCCTGAGGGATCCCTTTCGACGGTACGCCGGGGGCCCGCGCGCGCCCGGAGGGGTTGCGCGGTGACCGGAGCCTTGCTACCCGGCTACTGGGGCTGACCTCGGCGAACCGGCGTCGTGGTGTCGATCGCGTCGCGCAGCGGCCGGCGCATCGCCACCCAGTAGCGGGTGGGTGCGAGGCGGGCGAGCACGTCGACGAGCCGTGCCTCGCGGCCGACCATCGTGCGCGGACGTCGGTGGACGGTGGCCTCGACGATGCGCGCTGCCGCGTCGGCGGGGTCGGTGTGGTACATCGCCGCCTGCGCCGCGGCGGCACGCTGGGCGACGGCCGGGTCGATCGCCGCAGCGTAACGGCCGTGGAGGATGATCCCGGTCTTCACGCCGGCGGGGTAGACGGCGCCCACCGTCACGGTCGTGCGCTCGAGCTCGTGGCGCAGCGCCTCGGTGAAACCGCGCACCGCGAACTTGCTCATCGCGTACGGGATGCGGCCCGCGGGCGCCGCCAGGCCGTAGATCGACACCAGGTGGGTGATGTGGGCGGCGGGCTCCTTCCGCAGCGCCGGCAGCAGGGCCTTGGTGATGTTGACGGTGCCCCACAGGTTCACGTCCATGAGCCAGCGCATCTCGGCCATGGTGAGCTGGTCGATGTCGCCCAGCATGGATGAGCCCGCACACGTGATGAGCATTCCGACATGGGAATGGGATGCCTCGACCTCGGCGGCCAGCGCCGCCACCGCGTCGTCGTCGGTGAGGTCGACCACGTGGGTGGTGTGCCCGTCGCCGTCGAGCGTCGCGGCCACCGCGGCAAGTCCCTCGGCGTTGCGGTCGACCAGTGCGATGCGGGCGCCGCGCGCCGCGAGCTGACGCGCGATCTCCGCGCCCATCCCGGCGGCCGCGCCGGTGATCACGGCGGTGCGCCCGCGGACCTCAAGAGGTGGCTTCTTGGCCATGTCCTGCCCTTCCCTGGCCGGCGTCGACGTCGACGACCTGGCTTGTCGATTCTCGCCGACTCGTGAACGCGCCGCGGACGCTAGCCTTTTCGAGGGAGGTGCGATGGGCAAGACCGCAGAGGCGATCGCCGAAGGGGTGTCCATCGCGTCCGCCGCCGCACGGCTGGCGATCCGCAACCGGATCCTCGTGGACACGATCGCGAACGACGAGCCGTTCGAAGTCAGCGCCTTCACGCCGTTCGCGCGCGAGACGCTCATCGCGCTGGCCGATGAGCAGGACGAGGCGGCCGCCCTCGTCAAGCGTCAGCGCAAGAAGGCGTGGGGGAAGTTCACCGACCCCGACGGCACGCACGACTATCGCGATCGCGACACCCGCAACCTCCGCAAGCGCGGGCGCCAATACGCGGGCGTGGCGCAGGAGCTGCGTCGCATGGCGGACGATCCTCACGTGGTGCGCACGCTGATCGAGCAGTCGCGGGATGCCGCGTGGGGCGACGTCGAGTCCAACCTGCAGCGACGGCTTCGCGTGGAGGGAATGCGCCCCGAGCTCGACCCCGACTACGAGCGCATGCGCGCCGCACGCATGCAATCGATCCGGCTGGTGGATCTTCCGCGTCTGGCCGCCCACAAGCGCCATCGCGACGCCGAGGACCCGGATGCCACACCCGACGTCGCGCCGGCCGCACCCTCGCCGCGCGTGGGCGGCGTGGACGTCAGCGAGCTCGAGTCCTGACGCCGCTGCGGGGGAACACGCCCGGGATGCCGGCATCCCCGGTCCGATTCGCGCCCGGCCAGAGCGTGGGGTATTCTTGACGAGTTGTGCGCGCGAGCGAGCAACATGCGCCCGTAGCTCAATGGATAGAGCATCTGACTACGGATCAGAAGGTTAGGGGTTCGAGTCCCTTCGGGCGCGCACTGTGTTGAGACAGTGACCCTCGAAAGCCCGCGGATCTCCGCGGGCTTTCGTTCATTCGGTCACCTTCACCGATCCGCTCACGTACGGACGCGCGGTGGCGCCGATCGTCCCCTGGCCGCCTCGTTCGGCGAGGTGAGCGGCCCAGGCCGTAGCACAGGCTGACTCTCCGCGGCATCCTTGGTCGCATGGCGCGCTTCTTGATCTCGGCAATGCCGTTCACGGGCCACGTCAACCCCATCCGCGCCGTCGCGACGGCACTGATGGCCCGCGGACACGACGTACGGGTCTATACGGGTGCCGCCTTCCGAGTCGCGGTCGAGTCGACGGGCGCCCGGCTGGTGCCGTGGCGTCATGCGCCGGACTTCGATGAGAACAACCTCGTCGCCACGTTCCCGCGGCTACAGGGTAGGAAGGGGATCCGTCAGGTACTGGTCAATGTCGAAGAGGTCTTCATCCACACCGCTGCCGCCCAGGTGCAGGATTTGCACGACGAATGGGCGCGTGAACCGTGGGATGTCCTCGCCAGCGACGACGTCTCGATCGGCGCGGCGCTGTATGCCGCGCAGAGCGGCGGCCCATGGGCGACGATCTCGGTGACTCCGCTCAACCTCTTCGGACCTCAGGGGCCGCCATCCGGACTCGGCCTCCGGCCGGGGACGAACCCGATCACCAAGGCGAGAGACGCTGCCCTCCGCGCGGCCGCACCGCTGTTCGCCAGACCGCTGGGGAGGGCCATCGCAAAGGCGGAGGAAGCGATCGGCCTCCGGCCGCGTGGGCTGACGATGGAGCAGGTCACGTTCTCGCGGCAGCTCATCGTGGCGAGCGGGTCGCCGCTGCTGGACTTCGAGCGCACGGACCGACCCGGCTTCGTGCACTTCGTCGGTGAGCTTCGGATGCCGCCATCCGTGACGCGGTCGCTGCCGGAATGGTGGAGCGAACTCGACGGCCGCCGGGTCGTCCACGTCACACAAGGGACTCAGAACATCGATCCCGCCGACCTCATCGAGCCCACGCTCGAGGCCCTGGCCGACAGGGACGATCTGCTCGTGGTGGTGGCGACGGGCGTCGCCGGAGTCGACGAGCTGCCCTTTCCCGTTCCCTCCAACACTCGTGTCGCAGGATTCCTCCCGTATGCCGCGCTTCTTCCAAGGGTGGATGTCGCCGTGACGAACGGCGGATGGGGCGGCACGCTCGCGATGCTCGCCCACGGCATCCCCCTCGTCATCGCGGGAGGCGACCTCGACAAACCCGAGGTCGCCTCTCGCGTCGCATGGACCGGAGCAGCCGTCGACCTGAAGACCGGCACGCCGACCTCGGCTCAGGTCGCGGCCGGACTCGACACGCTCTTGTCAGCCCCGTCCTACCGGGATGCCGCAGCCCGCGTCGGAGCACAGTTGCGGTCGCTCGGCGGAGCCGACCGGGCAGCCGAACTGCTCGAGCGGGCGTTACTGAAGGGCGACCCTCCGTCGGCAACTTGACTAGCCAGTCTGTGTGCAACCGGTCGTCCACCGCGCCGGCAGCGGCTGGACCGCAGCGCCGCGCGCAGCCGATGCGGTGGGAGCCCGGGACCCAGCAGCGCTGGCCTGAGCTTTATCAGCATGCGCCGAACCGTTCCGTGGGCCCCATGACCGCTGCGCCACTGCTCATGCTCGGAACCGTCGCGCTTATCTGGCTCGCCGCCGTACTCGCCCAGGCAGGGATCCCTCAACGCGCACTGCGCGATGGGGGCGGTCACGCACGCACGCGGATGCGCATATGCCATCCGTCAGCGGGCGCCGAGCATTAGGGGAACCGGAACGCGCAATTGCGATCCCGAGTAGACCGTGAGTCAAAATCCCGCTTCGGCTGCGGTCTCATCCCATGCCGGGCGCTCCATATTGGACTCCATCCGGCAGTTCCGGGCACGAAGCGTCAGCTGTCTGGGCTGCGATCTCCGCACGCACAGCGACGCCGTCCGGAACGACTAGGAGGGTGTATACGATTCCCTCCTGAGCGCCCGGTTCCGGGATGTATCCGAGGCTCATCCCGTCACTGTCCATGCCGTCGGGCCGGTCGTCTCCCCACACAGAGACGAGACCGCCGGCGGGGTGTTGGTCGAGCCAGTCGGCGGTGTCGCTGAGAGTGGCGTCGGGGACCAGCCAGAACGCCTCAAGCTCAGAGACCGGCCCGCACGGCCAGCCCGTGTAGGAGGAGAGGAACGAGGCGACCGTCGAGGTGGCGGCAGTCGTACCGGGCGGGAGGGAGATGTCGTCGAGCCATGCCTGGGCCTGCGCCTGTGCCTGCTCGTCGTCGCTTCCCGACGCGATGACACCAGAGCGAGACGGTGTCGGCTCGGGCGTGGTGGCGGCTGCCGGGGCGGGTTCACCCGCGGGCGTCTGCCCGGTCGCGCATCCGGTTAGGGCGAGGGCGGCCACAATCGATGCGGCGAAGGTGATGGGGTGGCGCATCCGACCACTCTAGGAGGCACCCCGAGGCTCGCGGTGCGCGCTACACGCGTTTTGGGGCAGTCCGACTAGGCGAGGCGGCAACCACTGTGTGGGGCACCCGCTGACCCGTTCACCGCGGACTTTGAGCCACGCGACGTGGGCACGCGCCGCCAGTCGATCCGCATCCAGGCAGTCCACGCAGGCGGAGCCGCCGCGTGCATCGGGGATGGCCTAGCGGACTGCTGTGCTGACCGGCTCGATCAGAAACAGGCACCTGCTCTCCTCATACCCGTCAACCTCCGCAGTGACCGCCAGGTTCGTGCCGACGCCGACGCTGTCGGGAACGTCACCAGCCCAGCGCATGTCGTTCGTGGTATTCACGTCACGGAACTGGAACGCCGGCCCCGGCGCTGACGTCTCGCTGTAGTCGCCGGCGCCGATGAGGATGTCGTAGCGGGTAGTGGCACCGTTGTGCGGGTTGATCGCGCCGATGTATCCGGGGAACGCGATCGTGTCGCCGCTGTGCGCCGCGGCGAATGCCG
This sequence comes from Microbacterium timonense, assembly GCF_900292075.1. Taxonomy (GTDB): domain Bacteria; phylum Actinomycetota; class Actinomycetes; order Actinomycetales; family Microbacteriaceae; genus Microbacterium; species Microbacterium timonense. The sequence continues at coordinate 353,467 of NZ_OLMV01000002.1, read as the reverse complement.
CGATGTCAGATGAGCAGTAGTCCCCGAGGGCGAGGATCGCCGCGAACTCTGGACTGTCCTCAGGAGTCAGGGCGGCCGGCCCTGGCGCGGTTGTGGGAGTGGGTTCCGCTTGCGTCGGCTCAGGTGCCGGCTCCTCCTCAAGCGCCTCTTGGGTTGGGCTCGTCGCTGCTCCCGTGGACTCGGCGGGCGCGTTTCGTTCGCCGATGACACCGATGGTAATGACGGTCCCGAGGATAAGTGCAAGCGCTGCACCACCAATGATCCAAAGTAAACGCCGGGACTTCGGCTTTGGGCGACGGAAAGTGATCTCGGTCTGCAGTTTCCCCTGCGTCTGCGAGACGACTTCCCAGCCGTCGTCCTGCCACTTCTTGATGGTTCTGGACTCCATACCACGCATCGCGCGGGCGGTCCGCTCCTCGTACTTGACTTCGGTGTCCGTCGTCATTCTCAGCTGCCCCCATTCAGTGCCGAACCTGATCGGCCTCGCCGAGCCTATCGATCGCGCGGGTCCGGTTCTGACGCGGGTACCAAAGCGTGACGAAGCTCAATGAGCTTCCCAATAAGGGCGCTGCCCGCTCATCGGTTCTTGCCATGCGCCGGCGAGCTTGAGTTCCGTTGCATTGCCGATGCTTGCGGTGCCGACCGGCCGCCAGCGAATGACCAGCAACGCCTTCCGACCAATGTCGTCGGTGCTTGATACAACGTCGATATGGTCCTGACTGGCATCGACTTCGATCTCGTCGACATGCGCGGGTGGATTCTCGAGGGTCGATGGGATGCGCTGGTAATCCTGTGGAACGCCGGAATCACCGCGGCTGGGCAGCACTGGTGGTTCGGCCCGCTCGTGATCACACTTGTCCTGATTGCGGGGCGACGAGCCTGGATCCGTCTCGCTCGCTTCGTTCTCGGCGCCTACCTCCGCGGCTCCGCTGACTCTGGAAGGGTCTGAAAACGTGACTGACCTCGAGGAGCTGCCTCTTTCCGAACTCTTCGACGTTCATGCTCGTATCCAACGCGAGTTCGCCCGCCGTGGGGTCTCCAGAACGTCGGGGGCTATCCATGGTGAGGTCGGAGAGGGCTTGGCGCTTGCGGTGTACGGCCGTGCGTTGCCGCCGCCCGGAACAAAGGCCTACGACCTGGTCGACGCGCAGAGGCGTCTGATCCAGGTAAAGACCCGCACGCTCCCGAAGGACGATCACCGAATCTTCCAGTTCCACAGCCTCGACTTCGACGTCGCGGTGTGCATCCGATTCGACCGCGACTCGAACGAGCTCGAGTGGGCACGAGAGTTCGACAACTCAGAGTTGCGCTCGCTCGTGAGTCCTCACGCGCAGGGCCCTCGCCTGCCGATGGGGCGGACACACGCGAACGGACGAGACGTCACTTCTACGTTTCGGGCCGCGTACAACGCGCTGCGGGGCAGCTAGTCGGTCGCGCGAGCGAACGTGTCCCTGGGATCCCCATCCGGGCATTGCGCGTTGATGGTGGGTATCCGGTCGCGCTGAGGCGTGCTCGGCGAGTTTGAGGGCGGTGTCCCTCCTGGCCGCTCAATCCGCCTCAGGCAAGGTGCGAGCGGCTGGTGAGTCAGCACAGCGTGGCGGTGCGGCAGAGGCGGGGCCCCGAAGCCGGTTTTCGCCCGGTGTCGTGGCACAAGTGAGCAACGATCCAGCCCTAGGATCGGGCACATGTCGCTGAGTCCCGACGATGTGTTCATCCCTGGTGGGTTGCCCAGTGAGACCTACGTCTCGCGAGCGCACCTGAATCTTGAGGAGGACCTTGAGCATTGGCTTGAGCGCCGCCAAAAGCCGCTCCTCTCAGTATCCGGGCCGACCAAATCCGGCAAGACCGTTCTCCTGAAGCGGCTCGTGCCGAGCGCAGTCTGGCTTTCTGGCGGTGCTATCGACTCTGCTGACGACTTCTGGAGTGCGATCTGCGACGAGTTGGAGGTCTTCACCGACCACTCGCTGTCGTCGGAGCGTACGCGTGGCAACGGAGCACACCTCGAAGGGGAGCTAAACGCGGGCGTCGTGTCTGTCTCCGGGGGCGCGTCGGCCGACGACGCCCTCACCTCGGGCATCACTCGCTCGCGGGCTGCGGACCCACGTTCGGCCGCTCGCCGCGCACTCCGCGATACCGACCGCATCGTCATCATCGACGACTTCCACTACATCGACGGCGATGAGCAACTGCAGATCGTCCGTGGCCTCAAGGACCTCATCTTCGACGGGCTGGGAGTCATTGTCGCCGCCGTCCCGCACCGCGCCTACGACGTGGTTCGGGTCGAGAAGGAAATGACAGGCCGCGTCGAACCGCTCACTGTCGCCCAATGGAACGACGATGACCTGTCGCTTATTGGCAACCAGGGCTTCAACGCACTTCACGTCGCCGTGCACAAGTCCCTTACTCGTCGGATGGTTAAGGAGAGCTTCGGCAGTCCTCACCTCATGCAGACCCACTGCCTGAACCTCTGTCTCGCCAATCGCGATGAAGAGCGGAAGCTCAAGTCCCCGTTCACCTCTCCCGACTGGAAACAGTTCTTCGAGAAACAGGCGGCTGCTTCATCGAAGTCGGCGTTTGACCTGCTCAAGACCGGACCACGAACGCGCACCGACCGCATGTCACGGGAACTCAAGTCGGGTATCAGCACCGATATCTACGGCGCAGTGCTAGCCGCCATCGAGAACACCGGTCCTCGTACGACCCTCGTTTACGAGGAGATCCGCGCGTCGATGCGAGAAATCTTGGCATCCGACCTCCCCCAGCGGCACGAGATTACCAATGTCCTTGAACAGATGACGACAATCGCCAAAGACAAGATCGAAGGCGAGCCGGTCCTGGAGTACGACGCTGAGTATTCGACGCTGCACCTCGTGGACCCGTTTTTCGCCTACTACCTGAGGTGGGCACCTGACTCACTGAAGGACATCGCAATCTCGAAATCCTGAGCGCACGCACCTACCGTCCCGCGACGTCGGCTGTTTGCGATCCACGCGCCGGTCTTGCGCCGTGCGTCCATGGGGACGGGGCCTACCCGGTTGATGGCCTTGTTCAGACCGTAGCGGTCATGCCGCTTCAGCTTCACGGCGAAGCCAGACTTGTTTACGCGATCCCGAGTCCTGTGTCCATGGCCATGACGTCAACAGGATCCGACGGCCGCTGCGCATCGGTATCGCGCCCCTGCTCGCCTTCGGGTGACCAGCGTCACAATGCTGACTACAACTCAAGCGACGTTTGCGACCGCGAGTATGGACCGGACGAATGCACCGATTCGCGCGGCAAAGCCGTGGCTCGCTTCAACTCGTGGCATAGGATCGGCGCCATGCCGAGCCGCGACAATCGGATCGAGAACGATCGCCAGTCGCGCCGTGCTGCCCGAGACGCTCAACAGTCGGTGGAGCTGTACGAGCCGCCAAGCGAAGACGAATGCCTCAAAGACGAGAACGAGATCTACCTAAGCAAGGATCACCAAATCCTCACTGTCCTCTGGTTCTACGAGGGCAGGCTCGTGCGCTTCTTCATCGCATGGATGAGCCGCGATCGCGACGGTGAATGGTCGGAGCGGTACTCCGTCTGCGCGCAGCATGGGTACTTCCACGAGCACACCACTGGCCATCACCGCGCCGACGACCGCCAGGACATCTTGCCGCTCCGCTCGCAGGTTGACGTGCAGGAATGCCATGACAGCGGCTATGAGCGCGTGCACAATAGGTACATATTCGCGACAGGTGGGGGCTGAAATGAGCGACGACGTTCAGAGTGATCGCGACAAGGCAATCATCCGTGTCATGAAGTCGCTTGCGCGCCTGCGCGCTCACGGCGACGTCCTGCCCGTTCGGCGTTCCAACGGCGTCGCGCCGATCGTCGTCGTCCTGCCGTCCGACCGCGTCGGCGACGTCGAGGAGCAGGTGCACGACGCGGGCGGCGTCGCCAACGTGATCATTGCCGAAACGAACGGCTTCGTCATCTGGTCGTGGGACTGCACCGTGCCAGCTTCCGAGGACGCCCTGCAGGTGCACGAACACTCGACGATGGAGATGTTTCGGCTGTGGTGCGAGTCGCGCGAAGACGGGATCGCCAGCTATGACCTGGTTCGCGAGCTCGCGTACCAGTTCTAACGGGTAGTGCCGACGCGGGACGCTCGATGAAAGCGTAGCCATCCGCTGGAGACGTCGCTCGGATGCCGGTCCCTCAGCGAGCCACATATCCCCCCCCCGGGGACGCGGCGGCGGGCCGTCCTCAGAAATCGCTGGGCTGGATCGGGAGGAACTCCCATGCGGCGGCTGCTTCGGCCGCTGGAAGCCAGCGGAACTCGTAGCGGCCGCGGCGCTCGGTGCTCCATTCGTCGCATTCGATGTAGCCGTGCTTGATGTGATTCACGTATGACCAAGGCGGGTAGTCCTCGATGGAGCGTTCGCGGGATCCATCCGGCCAAACGGCGACCAACCAGACCCACCACTGCAATTGCCGCGGGCTGAACAGCGTCCTGAACTCGGAGAGGCTCGAAGCCAGATGCCCGACGACTTGGCCCTCGCGCAAGAGCTCGCCGACCCCATCCCGGAAAACTTCGATCGAGGCATCGGGCGGCGGTGGCTTGCTCCACCATCGAGAAGGGCTCACGCGAGCGATTCTTTCAGTCCGGCATGCCCCTCCCTCCGCCGGGTGTCTCGGCGCGGAAGGTTTTTCGGCCCCGCCCGGGAGCGGGCCTTCTTTGGAGCGGTCAACTGGGCTGGATATCGTCGACCTGTGCTGTCCATGCCTGTGCTGGCGATCCTGCTCGGCGTCGCGATAGCGGTGTTCGGCTTGATATTCACGCTCAAGGCGTCGTCGATCGCCGACACCATGTGGACGCGAAACGAAAGCCGCACCCGACACTCGCGGTTGCTCGCAGCGCCGCGGAGTTACTACCTCTGGCTGTGCCGCATAGGAGGCGTCGTCCTGTCGGCGGGTGGCGCTGCCCTCGGCATTGGCGGTGTGACGAACCTGCTGACCTAACGAGGCAAACCCGATGGCCGGTCCTCCAGCGAGCGGTCGTCCGACGAGACATGATTGACTTCGTACGTGGGTCTAACGCTTGGGTCTTGCCTTGTCGGATGACGTCGGCCCGAGCCCTCAGGAGGTCGATCCTCCTGTATCCACCACGCGACTGAGAACCGGACGGATTGGCTGGATCCTCTGGCTGACCGTGTTGGTCGCCACCGGCATCCAAGCGATACTTGGCATGGGCCTGCTCATCGACGGTGGATTCGGTGGAGGCTTGCGTCCCGATGACGTCGCAGTCTGGATCGCCACAGTGCGCGTACTTCTGGTCGCCTCCATCGCCTCCTGCGTCCTCGCGATAATCGCGAAGCGTTGGGTTCTGTCCTCGCTGTCGGTCGTTCTCACTCTGGTGCTCATGGTGATGAACATCCTGCGATGGAACGTTGGCGGCCCTCCATAGCTTGGTGCGTCCCCCGCCCAAGATCAGAGATGCGCGGAGCCGGCTCTGTGCGAGCGGTGAAGGGTTCTCAACTGCACCGCGCTAGCCGCGGCGCGAGGAGGCGCGTCGAGCCAGCTGGTCTTCTCGCGCGAACACCGCGGCATACGTGATCCCGACGAGGAGTACGGTTCCCACCAGCAGCAAAACGCCGTTGGTCGCGGCGACTGCGGAATTCATCAAGACGCCGGCCGCCGTCGTGAAGGCCCCCGCAAACAGTGCGACCACCGTGGCCACGCGTGCCGCGATGCCCACCCGACGCCCTCCAGCGCTCATGTTGGCATTCTTCCAAACAAAAGCCCGTGCCGAAAGCTCCTGCCACGCTGAACGCTGGCCAGTCCCATTGCGTGCGCCTGCGAAGTGGACGAGTACGGGCCTACTGGAGAGAATCGCAGAGACCGCGCGTCGCGGGAACCTGGGACGGAGTAGAGCAGCGTGACCGAGAACGGCCAACTAGCTGTTCTTCCCCGACACGTTGTGAACGTCTGAGGTAGGCGAAGACCTCCGGGGACGATGTGGGTACCACCCTCACATCCGCTCCACGGAGGTCTTCGTGACTCACGCTAACGCGCCTTTGACGCCGGAAGGGCGTCGTCGTCTTGCTGTTCTCGTCGTCGACGAGAAGTGGCCCCTGCGGCGGGCCGCGGAACGGTTCCAGTGCTCGCCGGCGACAGCGAAGCGGTGGGCTGACCGATCCCGCGCCGGGTGCCCGTTGACCGACCGCAGCTCTCGCCCGCACTCGTCACCGTCACGGATCTCCAGACGCACGGAGCGCCGGATCGTGGCGTTGCGGTTCCCCCGCCGATGGGGGCCGCATCGGATCGCGTATCACCTGCGCCTGCACCGCTCCACCGTCGGCCGCGTGCTGGCCCGGTATCGGATGCCGCTGCTGACGCATCTGGACCAGGCCACCGGGCTGCCCGTCCGCAAGCCGAAGCCGGTCCGATACGAGGTCGACAGACCGGGCCGGTTGGTGCACGTGGATATCAAGAAGCAGGGTCGTATCCCCAACGGCGGTGGACACCGCATGCTGGGCAGACAAGCCGGGAATCGCAACAACAAGAAGCGGGGCCGCGGCTACGCGTTCCTGCACCATGCCGTCGACGACCACTCCCGGCTGGCGTACTCGGAGATCCTGGCCGACGAGCGCAAAGAGACCGCGGCGGCGTTCTGGCGCCGCGCGAACGCGTTCTTCCAACAGGCCGGGATCGCCGTCACCGCCGTCATGACCGACAACGGATCTTGCTACCGCTCACGCGACTTCGCCGCCGCCCTCGGCGACATCCAACACCGCTGGACCAAGCCCTACCGGCCCCAGACCAACGGAAAGGTGGAGAGGTTCAACCGCACCCTCGCCGCGGAATGGGCCTATGCCGCGACCTACGCCAGCGACGAAGCACGCGCCGCCACCTACAACGCCTGGCTGCATCACTACAATCACCACCGACCCCACACCGGCATCGGCGGCCAAACCCCCTCAGCCCGCGTACCCAACCTCACGGGGAAGAACACGGGCTGGCACCTCTCACGTTGCGTCCGATTCCGTAAGTAATTGGGGGAGACCGCTAGGCTGTCGACGCGCTCGCTGATCCGATGGTCAGACTGCGCTCAACACGGCGGTCACCTATGAAAGCTCGTACCGATATCGTCGCGTGAGCGACATCCCAAGGCTGGCCGCATGGCGGCGACACCTTGTTGAAGCGCATGCAAGGCTGCGCCTCGCACTTGAAATCGCACAGAAGGCCGCGAGCGACGGCGCTGACATCTCGGACGCTTCTCGAGATCTGCTGTTGTATTGCCACGGGTTCTGCGTGGCTCTCGATGGACATCACCGAGGTGAAGACGCGATGCCTTTTCCTGCGCTCGTCTCGCAGCACCCGGAGTCCGCGCGCGTGGTGCGGATGCTCCGGCAGGATCACGACATGATCTCCATGCTCTTGAGCAGATTCGATGTCGGGGTGAAGTCCGCCGAGTCCCCGACGACTATTGCGCAGCATCTGGAGGGCATCGCGGCGATCATGGAATCACACTTTCGATTCGAGGAACGCGAACTTGAGCCGCTCCTCGACGGGCTCGAACTGCACGCGCAACCTGGAGACGTTCTCGGACCGATGTGACCACTCGCCCCGACGCCGGTCGTTAGGCGGGCGGATCTTCAGGCTCGTTCGAGCGTGCGCGCCAGGGTACATAAGCCGAGACTTCGGCGACATCGGTTAGCCGAGTTCGGCTTGCCATGAATACCGCGACGCTCCCGAAGAGCGCCCCGCCGACGATCAGCGCTGTGGGCAATTGCGACGGGTCTATCCGGTCCCGTGTACCGGTATCGGTCGCGATAAGGATGCACTCGAGTCCGAGCGGGATCAGGGACCAAGCCCCTTCGGCGATCACGGACTCGGGGTTGTGACCCGCCCCCAGATCAGTGGCGTACATCGAATCAAATACGCATGCGTAGTCCGCGCCGTTTCTCATCGCCGAAACGGCCAGCCCACTCACGGCGCTCCCGCCGGCGAGGATCAGGACGATCCCGACGACGGCCGTCGCGACGACCATCTGATGGGTTCCAAAGCGTCGCGCCACCCGCTCATGATCACACCGATCCCTTGTCTCGATCTACGGGCCTCGGCGTTCGTCGGAGGTCCACCACCGCACGTCTCGAGGGGCAGGCGACCTCCGTGTGCTGGGTCAGTCTCCGACGCTCCCAGGCAGGGCGTCTTCCGCCCGCGCCGTCACCGAGTCCAGACGCGGATCGTTGCGCAACTGTCGGAAGATCGGTGGTTCGGCTGCCACGATCAGCGAATCCGGGTACAGCCGGCCGCCCCACGCCAACCGGGTCTCCACGTCCCATGCGAACTCGGGCACCCGACGTCCCGCTTCCACATCAGCCGGACTAAGATCGGCCGCGAAGTAGTCTTGCCCGTGAACACGAACGGGTGAGTCAATGGGCACCTCGCCGTACCCGACCCACCGCAGGCATCGCATCGCCATGTCCCCGATGGCATCGCGCAGCGCTTCTGCGGTCGATTCGTCCAGTTCGCCCATGCAGGAGACGAGGTCTCGGATCTCGGGTTGTTCCTGCGCTACCTGCTGTGTCGCTTCGAACCAATTCAGCGACGCCGGATGATTCTCGACGTCGACATATCGCGACCACCGCACGGACTTTCCGTCACGGTCGATGAACGGCAGATACAGACGCAGCATCGGGAGGCCGCGGTGGGAAGCGGGGACAAAGTCAGGAGCGAGCCTTTGCCATCCAGACTCGTCCAGATCAACTGCCGTCTCGACCATGCCCATGACCGTAGCCAAGGCCTCTACGACCGCGCGACCCTCGATAGGCAGGTATGCGCGCAACCCGGTCCCTCCGCGCGCGGAAGTCACGACCATCGCGGCGAGTCTCGCGCCGATCGGGCGCGGCGGCATAGTGGCCCGACCGCCCAGGATCGGTCATGCACGCATAGCCGGCCCGACGCGATGTTCGGTGACGGTACGCCGCATGAACGCCCATGACTCGTCCATCAACAACCGGGTCCGCGGACGACGCGCAACAGGCGGCATCCTGGCTCCTCTGGTGTGAACCTCGGCGACAACTCGCCGTCTCTCCAGCTGAGGCTCGGCGCTTCTGGCCCGATATCAACCAGCGCTGGCGGACCCCGCCCCGGTGCGCAGCTGCCGCGCCGCGAGGTTCGGGCGGTAGCCGAGTTCGTCGATGGCCTGCTGCACGCGCGCGCGGGTCGGCTCGGCGACATGACCGGCGCCGTTGACGACATTGGACACGGTCTTCGCGGAGACACCAGCCCTGCTGGCGACATCGACCAGGGTTGCGACGCGGTCGGCCGTGCCCGCCTGAGGAATGACGAGCGAGTCGCTGTCGCGTCCGTTGCGGCGCCGCATCTTCACGTAGTTCCCGCAGCCTTCCATCGAGCACCATCGTCCCGAGCCGTTGCGGCTGCTGTCCCAGTACGCCCACCGGCACGTGTCTCGCGAGCACGCCTTCAGGCGCTGCCAGCCGGCGTGCTGCCGCGCGGTGTGGATGGCCTCCACGATGGGCGCGAGCGGGTTCGCGTCACGGCCCCCGGTGGCCCGCACCCGAGCGGCGCCATCCGCGGTGAACACGAGTGTCAGCGGGATGTCGCTGAGCGCGTCGTTGAGGTCCTCGATCGCCGCGCGACGGGGTTCGTGCCCGGCGTGGCTGAGCAGCACCTCGCGCAGCCCCTCGCGAATCCGCCGACCCCGCACCAGATGAGCCGCACTCACTCCGGCGGCCGGCATCGATCTCTCGCGCATCCAGGCGGCGAGGCGGGATGCCGTCGGCCACGCCTCGTCGTCTTCTTGCCACTCCACCGTGTTGACCAGATCTCTGATCAGCGCGATCTGCGGAGGTTCGGCGGGTGACGCTCCTGACGACATGACACCATCAAACATCCTTTGCTGGTGTAACGGAAGGCCATCGGCGCCCGATCACGCGAGGTACGGGTCGACCAGAAGCGGACCACGGATGTCGCGGAGTCTGTCGACGAGCTGCTCCAGGGCTTTGCGGTTCCAGGTCGACAGCTGCAGGTCGTAGGGGCCGAGCGGCTCGAGCTTTCCCGTGCGGATCCGCACCACTTCCCACTTCGCACTGCGCAGCGCCCGATCCTTGCGGCGGTCGGCGTCGGCTCGCTTGCCCACGTGCTCGAGCCCGTGCCGACCGGTGCTGTCGTACTCGATGGCGACCCGCAGCTCGGGAAGCAGGATGTCGGGCCACACCTCCACATGATCGAAGAACGGCCGTGCGACCCGGACCGCGTTGAGCCCTGCGGTCACCGAGAGGCGCGCGAAGAGATCCGCGCGCACCCGGGCTTCGATCGCCGACGCCGGCTTGGGCGCGCACGCGGAGCGGAACGGCTCGCCCACGGGGATATCGGGCGTCTTCGGGCACACCTGCTGCTTCGGCCGCGGTCGCCGGGGCCGGAGAACGGTCCGTTCGATCGGGTTCGCGAGGGCGGCAGGCACGGGGGAACCCGGCAGAGTCACCGCGTCGCGCATCGGCAGGGCACGGGCAGGCCGGGCGAGATCCGCGCATTCCGGGCACCAGGCGGAGCGGCGGCGCTCACGCCCGGGTCGGTTGCGCTGCTCGTCGGGCGTCGCGGCGAACTTGTGGCCCGCCTCGCATTGCCACAGCAGCAGCACGTCGGCGGCGGGCGGAATCTGGCTGAGGACGATGCCGGCGTTGAGCTCCGGGTGATACTGCCGGATCAGTGCGGGAAACGGTGCCCACGCCTCACGGTAGGTCCCGGCCGGGTAAGGGACCTCCCTGCCCTTGGAGAACTGCCGGCGGGCCCACCACAGCTCCACGCGCTCCGCCATGGGAGCAGGGTAAGCGCGGCCGGCGACATCCTGGCCGCCAGGCTCCGTTCACTCGTGCTCGGGAAGCACGGGCGTCGACCATCCGGCATCCCGCCCGAGCTGCGCGGCACGGGCCACCGACGTGGCGCCGAAGCGATCCCGCACCGCGTCGAGCACGGTGTCGAGTCGCTCGCCGTCGTCCCAGTCGATGGGCAGTTCGGGCGGCAGGCTGTCGGCAGGCGCCAGCTGCGACAGTGAGACGCCGATGAGAGTGATCCCCCGATCGGCGATCTCCGGAAGGGCGGAGGCGAGCAGTCCCCGGGCGACCATGAGCAGCACCGCCGTGCGGTCGGACGCGGAGCGCAGTGAGCGGGACCGGGTCGCCTTCGCGAAGTCGCCGAAGCGCAGCCGCAGGACGACGGTGCGGCATCCGCGCCCGCCGTCACGGAGGCGCCGGGCCAGCCGGTCGACGATCTGGGTGAGGATGAGGTCCAGCTCCTCCGGCGAGCGCGGACGGCTGCCGAGGGCGCGCTGTGAGCCGATGGATCCGCGGCGTCGGGTGGAGTCGACCGGCCGCGGGTCCCGCAGCCTCGCCAGTGCATGCAGGTGCGCTCCCGCAGCCCTTCCCAGCAGCCGCTCCGCCGTCGCCTCCTCGAGCTCGGCCAGCTGCCCCACCGTGCGGATGCCGAGCCTATGCAGCTTGTCGGCGGTGGCCGCGCCCACCCCCCACAGCCGCTCGACCGGAAGCGGCAGCAGGAACGCCTGCTCCTGGTCGGGCTCGACGACGAGCAGCCCGTCGGGCTTGCTGACGGCACTGGCCACTTTGGCGAGGAACTTCGTGCGGGCGACGCCCACCGAGATGGGCAAGCCGACCTCGGATCGCACCCGCGCGCGCAGTCGCGCCGCGATCTGCTCGGGTGTGCCGGCGAGGCGGCGCAGGCCGCCCACCTCGAGGAAGGCCTCATCGATGGACAGCCCCTCAACGAGTGGCGTCGTGTCGCGGAAGATCGCGAACACGGCGCGGCTGGCTGCCGAGTAGGCGTCCATTCGCGGCGGGACGACGACGGCGTCCGGGCAGAGCTCGCGCGCCTGCCGGCCTCCCATCGCCGTCCGCACCCCGCGGGCCTTCGCCTCGTAGCTCGCTGCGAGCACGACGCCGCCGCCCACGATCACCGGCCGGCCGCGCAGCGCCGGCGCGTCACGCTGCTCGACCGACGCGTAGAACGAGTCGAGGTCGGCGTGCAGCACGGTCGCTTCGCCCCGCATACCGCCTCCCGCCGTCCGCGCTCACGCGGATCGTCGCACGGACCGGCGACATGCCGGGCCCGGTGCCCGGTGCGGGGGTCGCTACTGGGGTGGGGTCTCGTCGGACGGCCAGCGCAGCAGGGCGACCGGCTCGCGTGGCGGGCGATCGGGTCTGGGCTCGTCGGGCTCCAACTGATCGCCGGTCACCAGCACCCGGGCGCCCGTGAGGATCGCCGCCCGAGCGAGGGCGTCGCCTGCGGCCACCCGTCCGAGGCTCTGCGCGGCATACTCGTCGTTCTCGCCCTCGGCCACCCACGGCGACTCCGCGAGGGCCTCCAGCAGGCGCTCGGAGTCCACGATGGCGTCGTCGAGAATGAGCGTGTCGACCTGAGCCTGCTGCAGCAACGGGGTGATCTCGCGCACCCCGTGAGCGCCCCGACGGTGTGCTTCGGCGGCCGCCCGGTCCAGCGCCTCCGCCTCCTCGGCCTCGACCTCATGCTCGACGGCATCCGACACCGCCTGGTCCACGGATCTTTCCGACGCTCCCGCGGCGCGCGTGTGAGCTTCGACCTCGACGATCAGAGCCCGCGTGTCGCCGCCGAGCTTCTCGACGAGGAGTTGACGGGCTCGCACGTCTCCCGAGACCACCACGAATCGCGGCTGCGCGTCGCGCACCAGCCGCTCCACGGTGTCGGCGACCTCGTCCTGATTGCTGCTCCACACCTCTTCGGAGTGCCGCTGGAACCTCGCCTGCGACCATCCGCCGGCCTGCACCTTGGGCAGGCTGTCGGTGTCGCCTTCGACCTCCACCGACCGCTCCGGTTCGCCCGCTCCCACCCGTTCCAGCCGGACACGGGCGCCATCCCGCGCGGTCTCGACCACGACATAGGAGATGTCTTCGCGAACGCGATGCCACAGCAGGGGCACCAGCATCGGCACCGGTCCGTGGTGGAAACGCTGGGGGCCGTGACGCGGGCCGGCGAAGCTCTCATCGAGCTCCACGCGGCCGTCCCGCACCAGCAGGTACCGCGTCGACGGGCTCGGCAGGCCCGTCCCGCGTCCGAGCGCCTCCTCGATCGCGGCGATGTCGGCCTGCGGCGCCCCCGCGCTCTCGACGCCTTCGCGCGCCGCGCGCCGATGGGCGAGCTCGCCGGGTTCGGGAAGATCGCTCGGGCCGTCGATGTACGCGGTGGTCCAGGGGCCGGGCTCGGACAGAAGCCGCTCCAGCTCGACGTCACTCATCGGCGCCCCGCCGGTCGTCCGCGGCCCGTTCGTCATCGCGCCGGAAGGCCTCCTGCGTCTGGGCGGGATCGGTGTCGTCGGGAAGCGGCTCGGTCTCGCGGAACGGCTCCGCGTGCGGGCTGCCGTGGCCCTGCACCATGCCGCGGGTCTCCCGCTCCATCTCCTCGTCCAGGCGCGGTCCGTGCGTGGTGTTGCCGCGCTCGCCGTCGGTCATGTCAGCTCCTTCGTACGATGGCTGCCAGGCATCTCGCCTCGTGCCACCGTCGCGCGCCCAGGCGCCGGACGCGATGGGGTTGACAACCGCCGGCCACAGGATCACCCTCGGGCCGGTCGCCGGTCGCCGGTCGCCGGTCGCCGGTCGCCGGTCGCCGGTCGCCGGTCGCCGGTCGCCGGTCGCCGGTCAGGCGTGCGGCACGGCCTCGATGACCGAGCCCGCGACCTGGCGGCCGGTCGGCGCCGAGTACGAGAATCGATCGCCGGGCAGCAGGCCCGTGATGGCCCGGCCGAGCGGCGACTCCGGAGAGTAGACGGCCAGCTCGCCGTCGTTGCTGAGCAGGGAGCGCGCGCCGAGCAGGAACGTCTCGCGGGAGGCATCCGCTTCGAATTCGATCGTGACGCGCATACCGGGTTCCACGATGCCGTCGTCGGGACGCGTCCCGACCTGCGCCCGCCGGATGATGCCGCGCAGTTCGACGGCGCGCACCTGGGCGGCCTCGTCGTCCACACCTTCACGCTCGATCGTGTCGAGCTCTTCCTGCAGTTGACGCAGAGCGTCCTGCGTGAGCCAGATCGGCTCTTCCATGACAGCCACGGCGACCTCCATCTCGGGAACAGATGAAGTTCCCGAGCCTACCCGTTCGCGGCTACCTGCGCTGCTCGAAGGCTCCGGCGGTGATGGGAACGGCCACGGCGGCGCCGATGCACAGCACCCCGGCGATGAACACCAGGCCGGGAAGGACCGGCGACGCGAACGAGATGCCGACCAGAACCATCCCGCCCAGCAGCAGGATCAGATACACCACGAACAGCATGTCGACCTCCGAGAGCTCAGTTGCTCCTTTGATACTCCTCTCCGCGCCCGCGCGGGAGAGGCTTGCCGTCACTGGCATCGCCGTGATCGGCGCGTCAGAATGACGCCATGAGACTCGTCCAGGTCGCCCAGCGCGCCAGTGACCTCCCGCGCGCTGCGGATTTCTACGCCGCTCTGCTCGGCACCCCGCCGACGGCGATGTTCGACCCGCCGGGTCTGCTCTTCTTCGATCTGGAGGGCGTGCGGCTGCTGCTGGATCGCGGTGCACCGAGCTCGCTGATCTACCTGCGCGTTGAGAACGTGGATGCCGCGCTTCAGCGCCTCGGTGAGAACGTCGAGGTCGTGACACCTCCGCACGTGATCTTCACCCACGAAGACGACGCGCTGGGGCCGGCCGGCCATGACGAATGGCATGCGTTCGTGAAGGATTCCGAGGGGAACACCATCGGGCTCATCGAGTTCCGCCCGCGCGTCTGAGTGCGGCATCCTGCATCCCGTGGCCGCGCGCATCGGGGCATCCTGCGGCTATCGAGTCGATAACGGTGGGCAGATCGCTCCGCCCCCGGCGTTACCCTGGGGGCGATGAGCGCCTACGTCTCGGCGTTCGAGCTGTTCTCCATCGGCGTAGGACCCTCGAGCTCCCACACGGTCGGTCCCATGCGGGCCGCCCACGACTTCGCCGTGCGCCTGCGTGAGAGTGGCGCGCTCGGTCGGGTCGGCCGCGTGACATGCACGCTCTACGGGTCGCTCGGGGCGACGGGCATCGGGCACGGCACCCCCGACGCGGTCGTCGCGGGACTGCGGGGACTGGAGCCCGAGACGGTCGATCCGGATGCCGTGCGCTCGGCGTGGAGCGGCCGCCCCGACCGTGCACCGCTCGACCTCGCCGGAGTCCGTGCCGTGCCGTTCGACCGTGGTGACATCGTCTTCGCGCCTCGTACCCGGCTGCCGGGACACCCGAATGCGATGACCTTGGAGGCGTGGGCCTCGCCCGGCGATGGTCCCGCGCGTGCGCTGACAGCGGCCTCCGGCATCCGCGAGACAGGGCCGGCGCGCTCGGCGGACCTGATGACCCGGTCGGACGACGGACTCGTCCTGCGTGAGACGTACTACTCCGTCGGCGGCGGCTTCATCCGGCGTGAGGGTGCACCATCCCCAGGCTCGGATGCCGAGGGGGCGGCGGCGCACCGCTTTCCGCTCGACTTCGCCAGCGCGCAGGAGCTGCTCGCGCTGTGCGACGAACGGGGGCTCACGATCGCGGAGGTGGCGCGGATCAACGAGGCAGCCGTTCGCACGGAGGAGCAGATCGCGGAGGGCCTCGACGCGATCTGGGATGCCATGGCCTCGTGCGTCGAGGCCGGGCTGGGCGCCGAGGGCGTGCTCCCCGGGACGCTGGGGGTCAAGAGACGTGCGGCGTCGATCCGGGCGCAGCTCGAGGCCGCCGAGGCCGAGGGGCGGCGCGAGCTTCCCGGCGAATGGCTCGGCGCGTTCGCGCTCGCGGTGAACGAGGAGAACGCGGCCGGCGGCAGGGTCGTGACGGCGCCGACCAACGGTGCGGCCGGCATCGTGCCCGCGGTGGCGATGTACTGGTGGCGGTTCCTGGCCGATTCCGGCCTCGGAGCCGGCAACGCGGTGACGCCGTACGGCGAGCTCGTCGGCAGCGCGCTGCTGGGCTATCAGGGACGGACCGTGGCGGCCGAGGAGGCCGCGCGGTGGGACGGTGCCGCCGTCGCCGAGGCCAACCGGCGCCGCGGCATCCGCCGCTTTCTCCTCACCGCGACGGCGCTCGGCTCGCTCTTCAAGGCCAACGCGTCGATCTCGGGTGCCGAGGGGGGCTGCCAGGCCGAGGTCGGGTCGGCGTGCGCGATGGCGGCCGGCGGGCTCACGGCCGTCATGGGCGGCACCAACCGGCAGATCGAGAATGCGGCGGAGATCGCGATGGAGCATCATCTCGGCCTGACCTGCGACCCGGTCGGCGGCCTGGTGCAGATCCCCTGCATCGAGCGCAACGCCATCGCCGCGTCGACGGCCGTGACGGCGGCGCGGCTCGCCCTGCGTGGCGACGGCTCGCACTACGTCTCGCTCGACACGGTGGTCGAGACCATGCGACAGACCGGAATCGACATGTCGCACAAGTACAAGGAGACCAGCGAAGGCGGTCTCGCCGTCAACGTCATCGAGTGCTGACGGCACGCGAACGTTCGCTGAGAGCGAACGAACGCTTTGTTAGCACTCTCGAGTGCAGAGTGCTAATCTGTACGTAGTTGAGTCGAGTGGACTCAACTCCACGACACAGAGAGGAGATTCCCATGGCCACGTATGACCCGTTCCGTGACCTCGACCGCCTGGCGTCCAGTCTCTTCGACACGCGTCGCGGCCCGCGCCGCATGCCGATGGATCTGTATCGCGACGGCGACCACTATGTGCTAACCGCCGACCTGCCCGGCGTCGACCCCGGCTCGGTCGACATCGACGTCGACGGCCAGCTGCTGACGATCCGTGCCGAGCGCACGCTGGCGACCGGCGAGGGCGTCAAGTGGATCACGCGCGAACGCGAGGCCGCGAGCTTCCTGCGACAGCTCAACCTCGGCCAGGGCATCGACACCGAGCGCATCTCGGCCAGCTACAGCAACGGTGTGCTGAGCGTGACGATCCCGGTGAGCGAGCAGGCCAAGCCGCGCAAGATCGAGGTGATGGCGGAGGGCGGATCGCCGACGATCCAGGCGCACGAGTCCACCGACGCGCCGCAGCCGATCGAGCAGTAGCCGTCGCCCGCTGAAGAACTGGATGCCTCGTCCCGCCCGGGACGGGGCATCCGTCGTTGCGGCGGCTACGCCGGGCGGCCTCCGGTGAAATGCTGCCGGCACCGCGCCTGATACGACTCCATGCCGCCGACCTGGTCGCTCGTGGGGATGAGGGGATCACCGCCATGTGCGCTCGCCAGTCGCTGGTGGAACGGGGCATCGGCGCCGCAGACCGCACAGACGGCGGTGAGCTTCAGCACGTCGTCGGCAGTCGCCATCAGGGCGGGAAGCGGCTCGAACGGTCGCCCGTCGAAGGTGACGCACAACCCGGAGACGATCACGGTCACGCCGTCGCGCAGGAGCGCGTCCACGGCCGGCACGAGGCCGGGGCCGAAGAACTGCGCCTCGTCGATCGCGACGAGATCGAGCCCACGGCCGGCCGTCGACGTCGTGAGCGTCTCGACATCGGGAACCGAGCGCGAGGGCACGCTCAGACCGGAGTGCGAGCTGACCCTGCCTTCGCCGCGCCGATCGTCGAGGGCGTGGCTGACGACCTCTACCGCCAGCCCGGCGATGCGCGCCCGACGCACGCGGCGCAGCAGCTCTTCCGACTTGCCGGCGAACATCGGGCCGGCGACGACTTGCAGCCGGGCCTGCGCGCGCATGTGCATGGGCCCACATTACGTCGGAGCTCCGACAGGTCGGCCCGGCCGGCTCGGGCGTCGGGGTCGTAGGCTGTGGCCGTGGCGGAGTTTGTCGTGCCTGCGCCGAAGCGGCGCCGCGGTCGCCCGCGCGCGGGACAGTCCGACGCGCGCGAGAGGATCCTCGCGGCCGCCATCGACGAGTTCGGCGACCTCGGCTACGACGCCGCCACGGTGCGCGGCATCGCCGCTCGCGCCGGTGTCGACTCGGCTCTGGTGCACCACTACTTCGGGACGAAGGCCGACCTGTTCGGCGAGAGCATCGGGGCGCCGATGCGGCCGGACGTCGCGGTGCCCGAGATCCTCGCCGGTCCTCGCGACGACGTCGGCGAACGCATCGTCCGGTACCTCGTCGAGACGTGGGAGGATCCCGACGTGCGGCGCCGCGGGGTCGCACTCATGCGCACGGCCATCGGCAACAAGCTGACGACGCCGCTGCTCGCCGGCTTCATCTCCCGCGAGCTGCTCTCGCGCATCGTCCGTGCGCTGGAGGTCGACGACGCGGAGCTGCGGGCGGGACTGGTCGCCTCGCAGGTCGCCGGTCTGATGATCGGGCGTTACGTCCTGCGCCTGCCGGGCCTGGTGGCCGCGTCGCCCGACGAGCTCGTGGCACGCGTGGGTCCGACTGTTCAGCGCTACCTCTACGAGCCGGCTTGACCTCTTGACGCCGGTGACGTCCGGGTGCACAATTCATCACGTGATGAATAACTCGCCGGGCGCCGTCCACGTGCGCGGTCTCCACGTGCGGCGCGGAAAGACCGAGGTGTTCCGGCACCTCGATCTCGACATCCCGCGCGGGCAGATCACCGGGCTTCTCGGACCCTCCGGCTGCGGCAAGACCACGCTCATGCGTTCGATCGTCGGCGTGCAGAAGGTCGCCGGCGGCACCGTGACCGTGCTGGGAGAGCCGGCGGGATCACGCGGGCTCCGGCACCGCGTCGCCTACGACACGCAGGCGGCGTCGGTTTACGGCGACCTCACGATCCAGCAGAATGTGCGCTACTTCGCCCGCCTGGTCGGGGCGGCCCGGGCGGACGTCGACCGGGTCATCGCCCAGGTGGGACTGGCCGACCAGCGCGACCAGACCATCGACTCGCTCAGCGGCGGACAGGAGACCCGCGTGTCGCTGGCGGTCGCGATGCTGGGAACGCCCGAGCTCATCGTCCTGGACGAACCGACCGTCGGCCTCGACCCGGTGCTCCGCGCCGAACTGTGGGATGTGTTCCGCGGGCTCGCGCAGACCGGCGCGACGCTGATCGTGTCGAGCCATGTCATGGACGAGGCACTGCGCTGCGACCGCCTCATCCTCATGCGCGCGGGCCGCATCATCGCCGACACCACGCCCGACGGCCTGCTGGCCGACACCGGCACCACCGACCCGGATGCCGCGTTCCTGGCGCTCATCGAACGGGACGCCCGTGGACCCGCTGACGGGCCGGGTGCTGCGGCCGGATCGCCGGAGGAGGCAAGTGCCGACGGTGCCTCGCACCCGCTGACCCGTCGGGAGGCCCGCGAGGAGGCGAGCGGCTCATGAACGGCGTGCGCACCTTCGCGACGGCCGGCCGAGTGCTGCGGCAGCTGAGCCACGACCCGCGCTCGATCGCCCTCATGCTCGTCGCGCCGAGCCTGCTGGTCGGCCTGTTCGCGTGGCTGTTCAGCGATCAGGAGGGCGTGTTCGACCAGTTCGGGGGCCCGATCCTCGGGCTCTTCCCGTTCATCGTGATGTTCCTGATCACGTCGATCACCACGCTGCGCGAGCGGCGGTCGGGAACGCTCGAGCGGCTGATGACCACGCCGATCGCCAAGGCCGACTTCATCCTCGGGTACGGTCTGGCCTTCGGCTTGATGGCGACGCTGCAGGCGATCATCACCGTGACGTTCGCGGTGTGGGTCTGCGGACTCGAGGTGGACGGGCCTCTGTGGCAGCTGGGGCTGGTGGCCGTCGTCGACGCGATCCTCGGCACGGCGCTGGGGCTGTTGGCCAGCGCGTTCGCCCGCACCGAGTTCCAGGCGGTGCAGTTCATGCCGCTGATCGTCTTCCCGCAGATCATCCTCGGTGGGCTGTTCATGCCGCGCGATGACATGCCGAACGCGCTGTACCAGATCTCCAAGGTGCTGCCGCTGAGCTACGCCATCGACACGATCAACGCGGTGACGGCGGGGGACGAGGGGGGGGACGTGTTCGGGCCTCTCATCGTCGTCGTGGCGTTCGCGCTCGCAGCGCTCATCCTGGCGTCGCTCACGCTGCGGCGACGCACTCCGTGACCGCGGACTGAGCTCAGCAGCTGGGCTGCTTCTTGCGCAGCTTCGCGGTCAGGTCGCGCAGCTGCGAGAGCTCCTCGTCGGACAGCAGCGACATGCGCTCGGCGATCGCCTTGCCGTGGGCGCTGGCGATACGGCGGAACACGGATGCTCCGGCATCCGTCGCGCGCACGAGCGCCCCCCGCCCGTCGTCGGGATCGGGGCACTTGGTGAGGAGTCCGCGGACGACCATGCGATCGACCAGGCGAGACACGCTGGGCTGGCTGATGAGCATGTTGGCGGTGACGTCGCGCAGTCGCGCCGTCATGTCGGGCCCGCGCGTGACCGTCAGCAGCACGTCGTACTCCGCCTGGCTCAGCGTGTCGTCGTCGAAGTCGTCGTTGATGTCGCCGAACACCTCGTGCTGCGCGCGGAAGAGGCTCTCCCACGCGTCGATGGCAAGGCGGCGGTCGGTCATACCGTCAAGATTAGGGCAGGCCGCGGACCCTAGGCTGGCCCCATGGGGAGTTGCGGAACCGTGGCTGTGGGCGTGCGCCGGGGAAGAATCGCCTCGCTCGCGCTCGCCGCTCTCATCGGAGTTCTGCTGGCCATCTGGACGCCGGGCTCGGCCCGCGCCGATGTGGACGATTTCTCGTTCGAGAGCCTGGACGTCGAGTACCAGCTCGGCCGTGCGGATGACGGGACCAGCACGCTGACGGTCGTGGAGACCTTCGTCGCACTCTTTCCCGAGCACGATCAGAACCACGGGATGCGCCGGCTGATCCCGGACTCCTATCAGGGCGCGCCGCTGCACCCTCGGCTCGTCTCGATCACCGACGAGAACGGTTCGCCGCGGCCGGCCGAGACCGAATCGGACGACGGCGTGTACGCGGTGACCTCGCGCGCCGACGAGTTCGTGCACGGGCGTCAGACCTACGTCTTCACCTACACGCTCGACAACGTCGCGAGGTTCTTCGCCGACACCGACTCCGACGAGTTCTACTGGGATGTCAACGGCACCGACTGGGCGCAGCCGTTCGGGCGGATCACGGCCAGGGTCACGATGCCGGCGGAGCTGGATGCCGCGCGCACGGGCCAGCAGGCCTGCTACGTCGGTGCACAGGGCTCCACGCAGACGTGCCCGATCACCGATGTCGACGGCGCCGTGCAAGCGTCAGCCGAGAACGTCGCGCCGTACCAGACGATGACGATCGCGATCGGGTTCGCGCCCGACACCTTCACCGAGTTCGACCCGGGATATCTGTCGTCGCCCTGGGGCTGGCTGCAGGGCGGGGTCGCGCTGCTCGGTCTCGGCGGCGCTCTGGTGCTCGCCGGGATGACGCGCGCCCGGCACCTGCGCGATGCTCCTGGTCGTCCCGTGATCATCGCCGAGTACACGCCGCCGCGGCAGGTCGACGCCCTCGAGAGCGCGGTGCTGCTCGGGTACACGACGAAGGCCATCCCCGCCGAGGTGTTGGAGCAGGCCGTCGTCGGCAGCATCCGGATCGAGGAGGGTGCGGCGAGATGGTTCGGGGGAACGCGACTGAAGGCCGTGCTCGTCGACCCGTCGCGAGCGGACGGCGACGGCCGGATGCTGCTTCCCGGGCTCTTCCCGACGGGGAGGCCCGGCGAGGAGTTCGAGTTCGGGCGCACCGACACGAGGTTCTCGTCCACCGCGCAGAAGGTGCTGAAGGCTGCGACCTCGGAGCTCGTCACGCGCGGGCTTCGCCGCCCGGTGCCAATCGGACCGCGCGCGTGGCCGGTCGTGATCGCGGTCCTCGCCGCCGTGCTGGTCGTGCTGTTCGGCATCGCGGCCCTGTCGGCCTTCGTCACACCGCTGGTGCCGATCCTGCTCATCATCGCCGCCGTCCTCGTCGTGATCGTCGTCGCCGGGATGGTGGCGCGCAAGCCGCTCACCGCCGAGGGGACCGAGGTGCGTGACCATCTGCTGGGCCTGAAGCAATTCATCGAGTGGGCCGAGGCCGACCGCATCCGCATGCTCCAGTCTCCGCAGGGAGCCGAGCGCGTGCCCGTCGATGTCACCGACCCGCGGGTGAAGCTGAAGCTGTACGAGAAGCTGCTGCCGTACGCGGTCGTCTTCGGACAGGAGAAGCAGTGGGCGAATGAGCTGGCCGTGCTGTACGGCGAAGGCAACGCGCCCGCGTGGTACCTCGGTTCGAGCGGCTTCAACGCGGGTGCCTTCTCTTCGGGCATCTCCCACCTCTCGGCCTCTGCGTCATCGTCATCGTCCTCCGGCGGGTCGTCGGGCGGCGGCTCCGCCGGCGGTGGCGGTGGAGGTGGAGGCGGCGGCGGGGTGTGACCGTACTTCTCCGGGGGCGATGACTCGAAGAAGCGGCAATGCCAGTGACAGGGCCACGGCTGTGGCGAAAGCGGCGACCCACACCGGCCCGACGTCGCCGAGCGTCGTGGTCAGGGTTGCCGCCCCGAGGAGAGGTCCTGCGGCCGCTCCTAGGTTGAGCGCGGCCGTGGCGTACGACCCGCCCATCGTGGGGCCCTCCGTCGCCGCGTAGAGCATGCGTGTGATCAAGGTGCTGCCCACGGCGAAGCTCAGGATGCCTTGGAGAGGGACCAGGGCGAGCAGCACCACGGGCTGGCTCGCAGATGCCGCCATGGCGATCCAACCGAGCAGGAGCAGGACGCCGCCCACCGTGATGACGGCTCGAGGTCTGCGGTCGGACAGGTGTCCCGCGACGGTGACGCCGATGAAGGACCCGATGCCGAAGAGCACCAGCGCCGGCGGCAGCCACCATTCACTCAGGCCGGCGACGCCGGTCACGAGCGGCGCAAGGAACGTCAGCACGGCGAACGTGCCCGCGTTGATCAATGCAGCCAGCGCCATCGGTAGAAAGAGGCGGGGGGAGGCGAGCAGGCGGATCTCCGTCCCCAGCGACGGTGAGCCCACAGGGCGGTCGGGCGCGAGTCCGGAACGTCGATCGGCAGGAATGCCGGTGGCGATACCCACGGCGGCAGCACTGCTGAGGCTCGCGATCGCCCAGAAGGTCGACTGCCATCCGAGCGCGGTTCCGAGGAGAGCGCCGGCGGGGACGCCGACGACCGTGGCGACCGTTGTGCCGGAGAGGAGCACCGCGACAGCACGCCCCTTCCCGTCGGCCCCCACGAGCCTGGTCGCGACGCTCAGTGCGACGGCCAGGAATCCCGCGTTGGCGAAGGCCGCGACAAGGCGGGTTGAGAAGAGCACGGCGAAGTCGGCCGTGATCGCACCGATCACATGCGCGAGGGCGAAGAGGACGAGGCACCCGAGAAGCGTGCCGTGGGGCGGCAGCCGGCGTGTCAAGGCAGCCATGGTGGGCGCGCCGATGACCATGCCGACGGCGAAGGCTGATGTCAGCAGGCCGGCGGTTCCTACCGGGACGTCGAGGCTGATGGCGATATTGGCCACCAGTCCAGCGAGCATGAATTCCGAGGTGCCCATGGCGAAGACCGCCAGGGCGAGCAGATAGAGAGCGAAAGGCATCGAAGACTCCGAGGCGAGAGAGAACGAACAACGAACGTCTCGTCACCACGGTCAGCGCGGAGCGCGCGCTCGCGACTCCCGCGCACGACGGCAGGAATCGGTGGGGATGCTCAGCGGGTCAGGGGCTGACGGGGTGACCGAAAGCCCCCGAAGTGGATGCCTCAGGGCTCGACATGATTCTCACCTTATCGAACGAGCCTGACGTCACCGCCGCCGCCTGACGGTTCGCTGCGCGAACGGTCAGGCCAACCGCGCCTTCTGCAGCTCGCGGTGAAGCGCTCGGTTGGCGGACCGCCATCGCTGTCGTGGATCGAGCCACGTCGGCGGTCGCACTTCGGGCACGCCGTCCGCCATGCGGATCTCCCACCCGCTCGTCTCGATGCTCCGGTGATGGTGCCAGCAGAGCAGCACGCCGTTGCCCACGTCGGTGGGCCCCCGCCGGGACCACGGCGTGACGTGGTGGATCTCGCACCAGGCCGCGCGGACGCGGCAGCCCGGGATGATGCAGCCCCCGTCGCGCGCGGCGATCGCCCGGCGCTGCCAGGGCGAGAAGACACGGTCGGTCACCCGGAGCGCCTTGATCGCTCCGTTCGCGCTGAGTGCCACGCGCTGAATCGTGCCGTGGCAGCCGACGTGCCGTGCGAAGGACGCCGAAACGGGGACCGCGCCGTCTGGTCCGTCGATGAATGCCACACCGTCGTCGCGGGCGAGCTGGTCATCGGCGACGGTGACGACCAGGGTCGGGGCGGCGCCCCCCAGCGTCGGACTCTCGGCGGCAGACGCCGCGGACGAGAGGATGCTCGCGAGGGCGTCGTGGCGCTTCTGATCCGCGGTGCGCGGATCGTGGACGTGCTCGTCGTCGTGCTCGTCGTCGGGTGAGTCAGGTCCGGCGGACGCGTGGATCTCGACGAACCGCGGCGCGCGGTCCCGGACGCGCGGGTTGAGATGGGCGTCGAGCAGCCGCTGAAGGGTCGCCGCGACCTCCGCTGTCACCATGCCGTGGACCGGGAAGAGGTCGTCGCGTCGGCGTCCGAGCCGGAAGGTGCGCCTGCGCTCGCCGTCCTCGTCGGGAAGGGTGCCGTCGGGGTCGAGGTACAACGCCCACGTCTGGGCCATGATGCGCAACTCGTAGATGCTGCACGGGGGATCGCCGGCGACACCGACCGCAGCCTGCACCAACTCGGTCTCGGCCGCCGCAAGGTCTTCCGCGCTGCAGCGCCGCTGGAGCGGACGAAGCCCATCGGTGATCGTCGTCAGCGCATCGAGACTGAGGCGCCCCGCAGCCAGTTCCTGCCGCGCGAGTTCGAGCGGCGCGGGCCGACTCTGTCCGGTCAGGCTCGTGCACGTCGTGACGGCGCGCGCCGTCCGCAGCCGCGCTCGGGCGGTCGTGTTCGAGACTCCGACCGCGCGTTCGAGCAGCTCGGCGGGGCTGTCGCATCCGTACCGGGCCGTGAGGGTCATCTCCGCGGCACCCGGCTCGCTGCGACGGCCGACCTCACCGGCAAGGCCCAGACGCGCGGCATCCGCCCACCGTCCGAGCTCTTCCACGACCCGCAGCGTCTCGACCAGCTCATGGTCGGTGAGGGTGCGCTGCGCCTCGTCGACCAGGGGCTCGCGCAACGCATCGCCGAGCATGCGGGCCATGTCGCGAAGGTCGGCGAGGGGGAACGGCATACCTCCATGATGCCGAGGGGGTCCGACATTCGAATCGACCGAAAGAGCAGGTCATCAGGCAATTCTGTGGACAACCCCGGATCGCCGGACGAATCGCGCGCCTGTGGAGGAACCGCCGCGCAAACGCCGCCCGCGCGCCGAGAAGCTGCGCACGCGGTGGTCGCGCCGGAAGGGGATCTGGTCAGCCCCGTGTGGCCGGCGCTTCGGGCACGTGCAGGCGTGTCAGGAACGCATCCGTGCCGCGGGGGATGCGCCCTCGATCGCCGAGCGAGACGAGCACGGTGACGAGCACCGCGATCGGAACCGTCCACGCCGCGGGCTGCTCCAGGAACGGTCGCAGCGTGCCCGCCCACCCGGAGATCATGCCGCCCCCGAGGATCGCGACGCCCGACAGCGTCGCGCCCGTGAGCATTCCCGCGATCGCACCGCGGGCGGTGAGGCCGCGCCACCAGATGCCCAGCAGCAGCACGGGGCACAGAGTGGAGGCCGTGAAGGCGAAGACGAGCCCGACGCTGCCCGCGAGTCCCGCAGGCTCGGTCGCGAGAGAGACGACGAGCGGCACGAACGACGAGAGCACCGCGGCGATGCGGAACCCGCGCACGCTGCCGCCCAGCATGTCCTGACTGATGACGCCCGCCAGCGACACCACGAGGCCCGACGAGGTCGACAAGAAGGCGCCGAAGGCCCCGGCGATCACGAGCGCCGTGAGCACCTCGCCGAGAGGCCCGGGCACGAGACGCCCCGGCAGCAGCAGCACCAGTGCATCGGCGTCGCCGGAGCCCGCGAGGTCCGGGGCGAAGGCTCGGCCGAGGAGCCCGAACGCGGTGGGGAAGAGGTAGAACACCGACAGCAGCGCGAGGACGATGAGGGTCGTCCGCCGTGCCGCGACGCCGTCGGGATTCGTGTAGAACCGCACCAGCACGTGGGGGAGGCCCAGCGTTCCCAGCAGCAGCGCCACCATGAGCGACACCGTGTGGTAGACCTCGAGATCGCCGGGTCCCGCGGTCGCCGGGAACGCCACGTCCGGAGGCAGGGCGGGCTGGGTGTCGCCGATGAGGAGCAGGATGGCGACCACCGGGATTGCGAGCGCGGTGAGCTTCAGCCAGTACTGGAACGCCTGCACGAACGTGATCGACCGCATGCCGCCGGCCGCCACGACGACCGCGACGATCAGGGCGACGGCGAGCGACCCGGCCCAGGCAGGCAGCCCCGTCGTGATCCGCACGGTGAGCGCGGCGCCCTGCAGCTGCGGGACGATGTAGAACCAGCCGATGATGATCACCAGCGTGCTGGTGACGCGTCGTGCCCACGTGGACTCCAGCCGTGCCTCGGTGAAGTCGGGAAGGGTGTAGGCGCCGGAGCGCCGCAGCGGTGCCGCGACGAACAGCAGCAGCATCAGGTATCCGGCCGTGTAGCCGATCGGAAACCACAGGCCCGACGCCCCGGTCAGCAGGATCAGGCCGGCGATGCCGAGGAACGACGCGGCCGACAGGTACTCGCCGCCGATCGCCGACGCGTTCCACCACGGGCGCACCGTGCGACTGGCGACATAGAAGTCGCTCGTCGTGCGCGACACCCGCAGGCCGTAGAAGCCGATGAGCGCCGACGTCACCGCCACGGCGGCGATCGCCAGATAGCCGATGGCGGGATTCACTCGTGCTCCGCAAGCGAGCGATAGCGGGCCTCGTTGCGGGCCGCGGAGCGTACGTAGAGCGCCGCGACGGTGATCGCGAGGGGGTAGATCCCGACGCCGAGCAGCAGCCACGACAACGGCACTCCGAAGACGAAGGTCGCGCCGAGCTGCGGCACGAGGGCGATGGCGAGCACGAACAGCGCCGTCGCCGCCACGAAGCCCACGGCCACCACGACCCCCAGGCGCAGCTGCGACCGGATCAGCGATCGCACATAGATGCCCGCGATGTCGCTGGTCGGAGCCTGGGCGTCAGGCGCCCCCGCCCGCATCGCACGCGGATCGGCGCGCGGCGCGGTGACGCGCACGCGGGCCGGCGGCTGCGAGGGCGAGGTCACGACCGTGGCCGGATCGTCGCGGTCTCGAGCCGCTCGCGAAGCGCGGGCAGCAGGCGGCGGCTCACCGGCAGCTCGGCGCCGGCGACGGTGACGCTCGGGCGATCGCCGGCCAGCCGCAGCCGCGCGAGGTGCGGGATCGCGACGAGGTACGAGCGATGGATGCGCACGAACGCGTCGGACCACTGCCGCTCCAGGTCCGACATGGGAACGCGCACGAGGTAGCTCGCCTCCTCGGTGTGCAGTCGGGCGTAGTCCCCCTGCGCCTGCACGTACCGCACCTCGTCGCGGCGGATCATGCGCGTCGTGCCGCCGAGCGTGACGGCGATGAGCTCCGGACGGGAGGGGGCCGAGGCATCCGTCGGCGGAGCAGCCTGTGCGCGGATCGCCTCGAGGACGCGGGTGACTGAACGCTGCAGCCGCTCGGTGCGCACGGGTTTCAGCAGGTAGTCGACTGCGGCCAGGTCGAACGCTTCGAGGGCGCTCTCTTCGTCGGCGGTGACGAAGACGAGCGCCGGGCGGCGTTCGAAGCGCTGCAGTGCTCTCGCGAGGTCGAAGCCGGTGAGGCCCGGCATGTGGATGTCGAGGAACACGGCATCCACCGGCTCCCGCGTCAGCAGCCGGATCGCCTCGGCTCCCGACGGCGCCTGGTGGATGACGCCGATCCGCGCGTCCTGGCGGAGCAGGAACGCGAGCTCGTCGATCGCCGGTTGCTCGTCGTCGGCGATGAGCACGGAGATCATGCGTTCACTTCCCGCTCGAGCTGGGTCGCGCCCTCGACGCGGCTCGGCACGCGGACGGAGCCGGTGGATGCCGCGACCCGGCCGGGCTGCGATTTCGGCACGCGCATGCGCACCAGCGTGCCGGCGCCGACGTTCGTCTCCACGACGAGGCCGTGCTCATCGCCGTACACCTGGCGGAGGCGGGCGTCGACGTTGCGCAGGCCGACGTGCTCGCCCGGGGCGGCGCCGGCCAGTGCCCGCTCGAGCACTGCCGGGTCCATTCCGACGCCGTCGTCCTCGACACTGATCTCGGCGAACGCGCCCTGATCGGATGCCTCGATGACGATGCGCCCGCCGCCCTCCTTGCTCTCCAGGCCGTGACGCACCGCGTTCTCGACGAGCGGCTGGATCGACAGGAACGGCACCACCGTCGACAGCACCTCGGGCGCGATCTGCAGCGTGACGCGCAGGCGGTCGCCGAAACGTGCGCGCTCGAGCTGCAGGTAGCTGTCGATCGAGCGCAGTTCCTCGGCCACCGTCGTGAACTCGCCGTGGCGACGGAACGAGTAGCGCGTGAAGTCGGCGAACTCGAGCACGAGCTCGCGTGCCTTGGCCGGATCGGTGTTGATGAACGACGCGATCGCGTTCAGCGAGTTGTAGATGAAGTGGGGGCTGATCTGCGCGCGCAGCGCGCGCACCTCGGCCTCGGCGAGGGCGGCACGTGAGGCATCCAGTTCGCCCAGCTCCACCTGCGCCGCGACCCAGTCGGCCACCTCGCCGGTCGCGCGCACGAGACCGGCGCGCACGCGCGGTGCGAAGGCGACGATGGCGCCGGCGGGCGCGCCGCCGGCGAGAATCGGCGAGGCAACGGCATCCATCTCGCGTTCCGCCGCGCGGATGCGGCGCTGCAGCTGCGGTCGCCCCGACTGACTGGCCTCGGCGGCCAGTCGCCCGGCGACCTCGCGCACCGGGTCGTCGCCGTCGATGGTCACCTGTCCTCCGGCGTCGACGAGCGCGAGCGTCTCGCATCCGAGCAGGCTGCGCAGGTGACGACCCGCCCGCGTCGCGTCGCCCTGGGCGATGCCGCCACGCAGGTGCTTGGCGGCGCGACTGGCAAGATGCAGCGTCTGATACGTCGCCTGCTCGACATCGGTGCCCAGGTCTTTCGAGGCGAGGACCACCCTCCGCAGCAGCAGGACGATGCCCACCGCCAGGGCCCCGGCGACGACGCCGCCGGCGGCGGCGAGCATCATCGACTCCGGCATGCACGCCAGCGTAGCCGTCGTTCACCGGCGCCGATCCGCCGTTCGTCGCACCGCCGCCACCGTTCGCCGACGACGAGCGGCAGCCGCCACATCCCGTCGCGCCCCGACGCGACCATGGTCGCACTGTCAACACAGCGGCGTGGTCGACAGGCCGCGCTGATCCCCTCGAAGGAGACACGCCATGGGCAACGATGCCCCGAGCGCCGAGACGAGCCTCGCAGAGGTCGACTACGGCGCCGTTCAACGATCACCCGACTTCCAGAGGCTGCGGCGCACCCAGCGCAGCTTCGTCTTCCCCGTGCTGGGCGTGTGCCTGGCCTGGTACTTCGCCTACGTGCTGCTGGCCAGCTACGCGCACGACTTCATGTCGATTCGCGTGTTCGGGAGCGTCAACATCGCCATGCTGCTGGGCCTCGCGCAGGTGATCACCACGTTCGCCGTCACCACGTGGTACGTGCACTACGCCAACAAGCGACTGGACCCGCTCTCCGAGCAGATCCGAGAAGAGATCGCGTCCGGCCAGTTCCAGACCGAGGAAGGGGTGCGCTGATGGTGCACGCACAAGCCGCCACGACCTCGCCCGGCGAGCCGTGGCTCAACATCGCGATCTTCGCGGCCTTCGTCGCCGTGACGATGGTCATCGTCTTCCGGGCCAGCCGCAACAACAAGACAGCGGCCGACTACTACGCCGCCGGCCGGTCGTTCACGGGAGGCCAGAACGGCTCCGCCATCGCCGGCGATTACCTGTCGGCGGCATCGTTCCTGGGCATCGTGGGCGCGATCGCCATGACCGGATACGACGGCTTCCTGTACTCGATCGGCTTCCTGGTCGCGTGGCTCGTCGCCCTGCTGCTGGTCGCCGAGCTGCTGCGCAACACCGGCAAGTTCACGATGGCCGACGTGCTCTCGTTCCGCCTCAAGCAGCGGCCCGTGCGCATCGCCGCGGCGACCACCACGCTCGTCGTCTGCTTCTTCTATCTGCTGGCCCAGATGGCGGGTGCCGGAGGTCTCGTCTCGCTGCTGCTCGGCGTCGGCGATCAACTCGGCCAGGCCGTCGTCATCACGGTGGTCGGCGCCCTCATGATCCTGTACGTGCTGATCGGCGGGATGAAGGGCACCACGTGGGTGCAGATCATCAAGGCGGTGCTGCTCATCGCGGGCGCCGGCGTCATGACGGTGTGGGTGCTCGCGCTCAACGGCTTCGACTTCTCGGCCCTGCTCGACAAGGCCGTCGAGGTCGCCGGCAACCCGGCGATCCTCGACCCGGGACTGAAGTACGGCGTCTCGGACGTCTCGAAGATCGACTTCTTCTCGCTGGGACTCGCGCTCGTGCTCGGCACCGCGGCACTGCCGCACGTGCTCATGCGCTTCTACACGGTGCCGACCGCCAAGGAGGCCCGCAAGTCGGTGGTGTGGGCGATCTGGCTGATCGGCATCTTCTACGTGTTCACGCTCGTGCTCGGCTACGGTGCCGCCGCGCTCGTGGGTCCCGCAGTCATCGCCGCGGCCCCGGGCGGACCGAACTCGGCAGCCCCGCTGCTCGCCTTCTCGCTCGGCGGACCGCTGCTGCTGGGGCTCATCTCGGCGATCGCCTTCGCGACGATCCTCGCGGTGGTCGCCGGCCTGACGATCACAGCGGCTGCGTCGTTCGCGCACGACATCTACGCGTCGGTCGTGAAGAAGGGCAAGCCCGAGCCGGGCGCCGAGGTGAAGGTCGCCCGTCGCACCGTGGTCGTCATCGGCATCGTGGCGATCATCGGCGGCATCGGGGCGAACGGTCAGAACGTCGCCTTCCTCGTGGCGCTGGCGTTCGCGGTCGCCGCCTCGGCCAACCTGCCGACGATCGTCTATTCGCTGTTCTGGAAGCGCTTCACGACGAAGGGCGCGCTGTGGAGCATGTACGGCGGCCTCGCCGCGGCGATCGTGCTCATCGTGTTCTCGCCGGTCGTCTCGGGCTCGGAGACATCGATGCTGAAGACGGATGCGATCGACTTCGCCTGGTTCCCGCTGTCGAACCCCGGCATCATCTCGATCCCGCTCGCGTTCCTGCTGGGCTGGATCGTGAGCCTGCTCGACAAGACGCGCGAAGACCCGGTGAAGCAGTCCGAGATGGAGGTGCGCTCCCTCACGGGCGTCGGCGCCGAGAAGGCGGTGACGCACTAGCCACGGAGGGCAAGAGTAAGGGCCGGTCGGAGAGGCTACCGACCGGCCCTTGTCCCTTGCACCAAGAGTGTCCTGCAATCACATGCCGGTAGCTGCCACAGCAAAACAACTACCGTGCAAGCACTCTATAACGGCCAGGTAACGATGGCAAGGGTTTGCCGTTATCTTTTTGTGATCCGTTTCGCGCGCGTCTCAGCCCAGCCGGCCGAGGTGGATCGCGGCGTACGCCAGCGCGGCGATCGTCTCGCCGTCGGTGATCCGGCCTTCGCGGATGAAGCCCAGCGCCTCGGGAAAGGGCACCCAGTGGACGGCATCGATGCCCTCGTCGCGCTGCGAGCCCGAGGCATCCGTCACGCGCTGCAGTCCGCGCGCCAGGAAGACGTGCTCGGGCGCGTCGGCGACGCCGTTGAGCGCCTGCATCCGGCCGAGTTCGGTCCAGTCGGATGCCGTGAACCCCGTCTCCTCCTCGAGCTCGCGCCGCGCGGCCACCAGCGGGTCCTCGCCGTCTGAGCCACCGGCGGGCACCTCGAGCGAAGTCGCGCCCGTCGCATACCGATGCAGCGAGATGAGGCACACGCGATCCTCGTCGTCCAGCGCGACCACGAACACGGCGGGATGCCGCACCTCGACCACGCCGTAGATCCCGTCGCCGTGCGGGCCGACCACGTCGTCCTCGCGCACACGGATCCAGCGGTTCTCGTACACGACGCGCGAAGCGAGGGTCTGCCAGGTCATGACGCCACCCTAGACGGCGGTGCCCGCCGATCGCGCCGGCCTCTTGACCCGTATGCACCGATGTGTACAGTGTGAACATACGGCCGAGCGAACTTGGAGGTTCCGATGTCGAGCACCACCCCGCAAGCGCTTCCGCCCGTCGTGGACCTCGAGACCTGGCGCCGCGAACTGGCCGAGCTGCGGGTTCGCGAGAAGGCCGCCACGCGCGAGCTGGACGCCATCGCGGCGCAGCGCCGGCGGCTGCCGATGGTCGAACTGCCCGACTACACCCTCGTCGGCAAGGAGGGGCCGGTACGCCTCGTCGACATCTTCGAAGGCAGATCGCAGCTGATCGTCTACAACCACATGTGGTTCGAGGGCAAGCGATGGCACTGCCCCGGCTGCACCGGCTACACGTCGCAGTTCACGCGCCTGAAGTTCCTCGAGCCGTACGACGCCCGGTTCGTCATCGTCACGCAGGGCCCGATCGACGAGGCGCTCGAGTACAAGGAGCGCACGGGCAACCGCATGGACTGGTATTCGACGGCCGACAGCCCCTTCGGGGCGGACATGGATGCCCCGGCGGGCGGCGGGTTCGCCGTCAACGTGTTCCTGCGCCACGACGACACCGTCTACCGCACGTGGCACACCAACGGCCGGGGCACGGAGCAGCTGAGCCACACGTTCCCGCTCATCGACGTGCTGCCGTACGGGCGCCGGGAGCCGTGGCAGGACTCACCGGACGGGTGGCCGCAGTCCGACACGTACGACGGCTGGCACTCCTCGCAGAAGATCGCCGAGCTCTACGGCCCGGGATCGGGCCACCTCGACTAGAGCCGGTCGCTCAGTACCAGTTCGTCGCCTGCGAGTGGCCCCACGCAGCGCATGGCGTGCCGTAGGCGCGGGCGATGTAGTCCAGTCCCCAGCGGATCTGGGTGGCCGCGTTCGTCTGCCAGTCGGCGCCGGCGCTGGCCATCTTGTTCCCCGGCAGGGACTGGGGGATGCCGGTCGCGCCGCTACCGGCGTTGTAGGCCTGATAGTTCCAGCCGGACTCCTTGTTCCACAGCGACTGAAGGCAGGAGAACTGCCCGTCGCCCCATCCGTACTGGGACGCGGCGAGCTGGCGAGCGGTCGCCTTGGCGCCTTCGGGCGTGTTCGCCGCCGCGAGGGCGGCAGCCGCGGCTTCGGCCTGGCGCTGCGCTTCGGCGGCAGCGGCGGCAGCGGCAGCGGCCGCTTCTTCGGCCGCCTTCTGCGCCTTGGCGGCATCCAGGCGCTCGCGCAGATCTGCGGTTCGAGCCGACACCTTGTCCGAGACCTGCTCGGCATCGGCCGTGAGGGTGGGAACGAGCAGGATGGGCGCGAGCTCGAGGTCGGAGAGGCGGTCGATCGACTCCTCCAGTGCCGAGGTGTCGATGGTGGTGTCGGGGACGCCGACGTCCAGGCCCGAGGCCGCGATGTCGGCCTCCACCGCTTCCGCCTGGTTCGCCGCGGTGCGGGCGGCAAGGAGCGTGCTCTGGGCGTCCGTGCGGATGTCGCGCAGAGTGCCGGCGGTCGCTCCCGGAGCGGCGACCGACACGATGGCGGACGCGGCCACCGGCGCGGCGGCGGCCAGCGTCGGAGACGCGAGTGTCAGGCCGACGGTGGCGAGGACGCCGAGCGCGGTGCCGGCGGCGACACCGGGGACGAAGAAGCGGGAGCGGCGACGGGCATGGGCACGTGACTTGTCTGAATGCATGGCGAACGTACGTTCCTTCGGGGATTCCGCGCTGCGCGGCAGCGCGGCGCGTCCGTCGGGTCGGACGCACAAGTCCCCGAGTCTGCCTCATGCCGTCTGGACGACTCCCGGCATTTGCCTGGAAGGAACGTGAACGCGGCGGCCGCCGCGCGCGCGATTACGCCGTGCGGTGGGCGGCGTAGTACGCCAGCAGCGATCGGGTCGAGGCATCCTGTGCGGCGACCGCGTCCTCGTCCCCTTCGATGGCCGGTGCGATCTGCAGGGCGAGCTGCTTGCCCAGCTCCACGCCCCACTGGTCGAACGAGTTGACACCCCAGACCACGCCCTGCGTGAAGGTGATGTGCTCGTACAGCGCCACCAGCTGGCCCAGCACCGCCGGGGTCAGGGCGGGGGCGAAGATTGAGGTCGTCGGCTTGTTCCCGGCGAAGGTCCGCGCGGCCACGAGCGGGCCGGTCGTCCCCTCCGCCTCGACTTCTTCGGCGGTCTTTCCGAAAGCGAGCGCCTTCGTCTGCGCCAGGAAGTTGGAGAGGAACAGGCCGTGGACGTCGCGGTCACCGTCCGTGAGCGGATAGGCCGGATTCGCGAACGCGATGAAGTCTGCGGGGATGAGCCTGCTTCCCTGGTGGATCAGCTGGTAGAACGCGTGCTGCCCGTTCGTCCCCGGCTCGCCCCAGAACACTTCGCCCGTCTCGGTGGTCACCGCGGAGCCGTCCCATCGGACGGACTTGCCGTTGGATTCCATCGTCAGCTGCTGGAGGTAGGCCGGGAACCGGTGCAGCTGCTGCGCGTAGGGGAGCACCGCGTGCGATTGCGCGCCGAGGAAGTTCGAGTACCAGATGTTGAGCAGACCCATGAGGACGGGCACGTTCCGCTCCAGCGGTGTGGTGCGCATGTGCTCGTCGATGGCGTGGAAACCGGCGAGGAACTCGCGGAACACGTCCGGTCCCAGCTCGATCATGAGCGAGAGCCCGATGGCGGAGTCCACCGAGTAGCGTCCGCCGACCCAGTCCCAGAACCCGAAGGCGTTGACGGGGTCGATGCCGAACGCGGCGACCTTGTCGAGCGCCGTCGAGACGGCGACGAAGTGGTGGGCGACGGCATCCGTCTTCTCTTCGTCGGTGAGCCCGCCCGACGCGCCGATGGCGCCCGAGGACTGGAGACCCCGCCACAGCCAGTCTCGCGCCAGCCGCGCGTTGGTGAGCGTCTCGAGGGTCGTGAACGTCTTGGACGCGACGATGAACAGCGTCGTCTCGGGGTCGAGGTCGTGCGTCTTCTGCGCCAGGTCGGTGGGATCGATGTTCGAGACGAACCGCGCCTGGATGCCGGCGGTGGCATACGGCTCGAGCGCCGCCGACACCATCACGGGACCCAGGTCCGAGCCGCCGATGCCGATGTTGACGATGTGCGTGACCTTCTTGCCCGTCACGCCGCTCCACTGCCCCGAGCGCACCCGGTCGGCGAACTCCGTCATGGCGGTGAGCACCGCCTGCACATCGGCGTCGACATCCTGACCGTCGACCACGAGGGCCGGTTGCGCCCCCGCCGGCCGGCGCAGGGCGGTGTGGAGCACCGCGCGGTCCTCCGTGGTGTTGATGTGCTCTCCCCGGAGCATGGCCGCGTAGTGTTCGGCGACGCCCGTCTGCTCGGCCAGGCGCACGAGCGCCGACAGGATCTCGTCGGTGACGAGGTTCTTCGACAGGTCGACGTGCAGGTCGGCCGCTTCGAAGCTCAGCCGCTCGGCACGCCGGGGATCGATCGCGAACCATTCGCGCAGATCGGGCGAGAACGAGTCGCGGAGCGAGCTGAGCTCCGCCCAGGCGGAAGTGGCGGTGGCATCGACGGGAGCGGTCACGCCCCTAACGTACTCGCGACAGTGGGCGCGCGGGTTACGCGTTACTCACCGGGGGTGTGCGGCGCCCGTGAGATGCGCCCGATCCGGCAGCCGCACCGCCACCGTAGGCTGGAGGTGTCATGCCCTTCCCCTCTCCCGACCTGCGCCTGATCGCCGTCGACATGGACGGCACGCTGCTGGACGGCGAGGGCCGCATTCCTGACGATCTGTGGCCGCTGCTGGACCGGCTGCACGAGCGCGGCATCCGTTTCGCGCCGGCGAGCGGCCGGCAGCTGGCGACGCTGCAGCGATCGTTCGCCGGGCACCTCGATGACGCCGTCTTCATCGCCGAGAACGGCGCGTACGTCGTCGAAGGCGACACCGAGATCAGCACCGACGCCATGGATGCCGCGTTCACGGCGTCGCTGATCGCCCGCGTGCGCGGGCTCGTCGCATCGGGCAGGGATCTCGGCATCGTCGTGTGCGGCAAGCGGTCGGCCTACATCGAGCGCGCGGATGCGCCCTTCCTCGCCGAGGCGGAGAAGTACTACGCGAAGCTGCAGATCGTCGACGACCTCGTGCGCCTGGACGATCAAGTGCTCAAGGCGGCGATCTTCGACTTCGCCGATGCGGCGACCACCGCGCCGGCGCTGGAGGACCTGCGGGCATCGCACCAGGTGGTCGTCTCGGGGCAGCACTGGATCGACGTCATGAACCAGGGCGTGAACAAGGGCGCGGCGCTGCGGCGCCTGCAGGCGGCCACCGGCATCACCCCCGAGCAGACCGCTGTCTTCGGGGACTACCTCAACGACCTGGAGATGATGGATGCCGCGGCCCTCTCGTTCGCGATGGCCAACGCCCACCCCGACGTCGCGGCGCGGGCGCGGTACTCCGCTCCGTCGAACCTCGACAACGGCGTCGTCACGACCATCCACAAGCTGCTCGACGGCGAGCCCGAGCCCGAGGTCGCGGCGACCCCGCGGTGACCGCGGTGCGTCGGCCGTCCCGCGGCGTTCCGCGCCCGTACCCTCGCATCATGGCGCTGAGTCAGACCAGGCGGGCGCGCGCCGCACGACGTCGCGCGCGGCGGGTCGCCGCCGCCGACAACGACCTCACCGCGCAGGAGTGGCAGGCCCTGCTCGAAGCGTGGGGCGCCTGCGCGTACTGCGGCACCGAGGCGGGCCCCTTCCAGAAGGACTGCGTGCTGCCGATCTCCCGCGGCGGCAGGTACACGTTCGAGAACGTCGTGCCGGCCTGTCGTTCCTGCAACGCCAGCAAGAGCAACGACGAGGTCACCGGCTGGCTGCGGCGCAAGCGTCTGGATGAGCGGGCCTTCCTGCTGCGCCACGTCGAAGTCCTCGCCGCGTGGCGCGCGACGATCACCGCGATCGACGGGGGCGCGCCGTGACGGTCCGCATCCGTCCGTACCGGGCGAGCGACTGGGATGCCGTCAGTCGCATCCACGATGCCGCGCGCGTGGACGAGCTTCGGGGCGCGGGCCTTCTGGACGCCTATCTCACCCTCGCCGAGACGTACGAGAACGAGGGCCTCTTCGACGACGAGGTGTGGGTGGCGGAACTCGACGGCCGCGTCGCAGGCTTCCTCGCCGGCAGCGTGGGCGAGGACGGCGGAGAGATCACCTGGATCTACGTCGACCCGGACCTGTATCGCCGCGGGGTGGGCCGGGCGCTCGTCGAGCACTTCCTCGAGCGAGCGGACGCGCCGGTCGAACTGGAAGTCCTCGACGGCAACACTGCGCGCGGGTTCTACGAGACGCTCGGCTTCGTGGTGAAGTCCACGACCACCGGCAAGCTGGCAGGCAACGAGACGTTCGCCGCGACCGGCCACACGCTGGTGTGGCGGCCCGGGTCGGCGCCCCCTCCGCCCGCCCGTCGCTGAGCAGGCCGCGGCGCCAGGCTCAGTCCGCCGACGGCTGTGCGAGACGGGCGACGCCCTCGACGACGGCACGCTGCGTCGTGGCCGACCCCAGTACGCGGAAGTGACCGGGCGTCGGCACGCGGACGTTGGTCGCGCCGTCCAGCGCGCTGCCTTCGGGGATATGCGGGTCGAACGGGCCGAAGACCGACACGATGCGCCCGTTGACGGAAGTCTCACGGCCGAGCATGACGATGGTCGCGTTGCGCGGGCGGAACGCCCGGATGCTGGGGTCGATGAACAGTCCCGCCAGTCGCGAGCCTCCGAAGGGCGTCGCCACCGCCACCATTCCGAGAAGGCCCAGCGGTCGGTCGCCGGTGAGCGAGGCGGTGCTCGCCGCCTCGGCCGGGTCATCGCCGCCGGCGGCCGCCGCCGCGGCGCGGGCGGCCGCGCCCGTGGTCACGAGGACGTGCTTGCCGATGAGCCCGCCCTTGCTGTGCGCCACGAGCACGCGCCCCGCCGCGGGCGCGGGCCGGCGCTCGAGCAGTCGCGCGAGGCGATCGGCCGTCTCGGCGATCCCCCGGCGATTGACCCCCAGCCCGTGAAGGACGCGCACGCGATGGCCGGCCTGGGCGAGGGCGTCGCCGAGCGG
Source organism: Microbacterium timonense (assembly GCF_900292075.1). Lineage (GTDB taxonomy): Bacteria > Actinomycetota > Actinomycetes > Actinomycetales > Microbacteriaceae > Microbacterium > Microbacterium timonense. The sequence continues at coordinate 315,317 of NZ_OLMV01000002.1, read as the reverse complement.
GCGGAGGAACGTCCAGTGCTCGTAGACCCCGGGGAGCAGATAGATCTCCGGGCGTTCGGCGTCACCACGATGCCAGGCCGCCGGGGTGGGGCGTGGTCGGCCGATCGCCCACGGTGGGGCGAGCACCCCCAACTGCTGCCGCACGGCGTACGCGTAGTCTCCGGCCCACCACAGTCCGCGGCGCAGCAGGGTGGGCGCGGGCCCGTCGGGCGAGGCATCGGCGCGGGTGTCGGCGAGGTCGCCGCGACCTGTCATGGCCCGAAGTCTACGAGGATTCGCCGAGGTCGCGGCCGGTCGCGGGCGGGGCCGGCGCCCCGCGCACGCCGGTGATGGCGGCCTCCACGACGGATGCCGCGAGGGCGTCGATGACCGGCTCGGGCTGCCACCGCACCGGGCCGTGCACGGCGATGTCGGCGAACCCGTGCACGGCCGACCAGCAGGCCCATTCCGCGAAGGGGCGCCGATCGGCGTCGAGGGCGCCGGCCTCCACCATGGCGTCGAGCGTCTCCATCAGCAGGCGGAAGGGGGCCACGACCTCGTCGTCGAGCGTCACGATGGCGTTGTTGGCGTGGGTGTCCTGCGTGAAGAACGCGATCTCGAACCAGCCGCGCTCGGCCCGGGCGAAGTCGATGTATGCGAGGCCGACACGGCGCAGGCGCTCGATCGCCGCATCCGCCGGCGGCAGGGTGGGAGGGGTCTTCGCGACCCGATCGCTGATCGCCGCGGCCAGGGCGAGCTGCGCTTCCCGTGCGACCGCGCGCACGAGGGCGTCGCGGTCGGCGAAGTGCCGGTAGGCCGCGTTGGGGGAGACGCCCACGGCCCGCGTCACCTCACGGAGCGTGACGGATGCCGGTCCACCGGTGCGCGCGAGCTGGAGCCCCTCGTCGACCAGCGCGCGACGCAGGTCGCCGTGGTGGTACGTGCGCGCGGGTGAAGTCATTGCGCCTCCCCGCTCCCGTGTGTACGGTGTGAACATCGAATGTGAACAGTGTCCACATTCAGCTTAGGCCCTCGCACGTCCACCCCTGCTCGCGCACACGCCGGAGAATCATCGCATGAGTCAGCCGACCCCTTCCGGGGCCGCCCCGACGACCGACCCGTCCCTCCCGCAGGCGCCCGGCCCGCGCACGCTGCGGGCGTTCCACCAGGTGCTCGTCAACACCGCCGTGGCGAACGTCACGACGAGCTATCTGTGGTTCGCGCTCACCTTCTGGGTGTACCTCGAGACGCAGTCGGTGCTCGCCACCGCCATCATCGGCGGGTCGTACATGCTGCTGGTCGCCGTCTTCGGCGTGGTCTTCGGCGTGATCGTCGACCGCATGAAGAAGAAGGCGGTCATGCTCCTGTCGAGCATCGTGACGTTGACCGCCTACGTGGTCGCGGGGGCCATGTACCTGGCGTTCCCTGAGAGCACGCTGCTCGACTGGGGCGGGCCCTGGTTCTGGGCGTTCGCCGGAGTCATCCTCATCGGCGGCGTGGTGGAGAACCTGCGCAACATCGCATTGTCCACCACCGTGACCCTGCTGGTCCCCGCCGATCGCCGCGATCGCGCGAACGGACTGGTCGGCGCGGTCCAGGGCATCGCGTTCATGGTCACCAGCGTGTTCTCGGGTCTGTCGATAGGCCTGCTCGGCATGGGGTGGACGACCGCGATCGCCATCGCCGCGACCGCGATCGCCCTCGTGCACCTGCTGTTCGTGCCGATCCCCGAGCGCGGCGTCGCCCACGTCGAGGGTGCCGCGCCCCAGGGCTTCGGCTTCCGCGGTGTGATCCCCGCGGTGATGGCGGTTCCGGGCCTGCTCGCCCTGATCCTCTTCTCCACCTTCAACAACCTCGTGGGCGGCGTCTTCATGGCCCTCATGGATCCCTACGGGCTGACGCTCTTCTCGGTGGAGATGTGGGGCATCGTCCTCGGCGTGACGAGCTTCGGGTTCATCATCGGCGGCGCGCTCGTGGCGAAGTTCGGTCTCGGCAAGAACCCCGTCCGCACGATGCTCCTGGTCAACATCGGCATCGCGCTGCTGGGCATGACGTTCGCGATCCGCGAGTTCTGGTGGCTGTACGGGCTGGGCATCCTCGTGTTCATGGCGCTCATGCCGATCGCGGAGGCCTCGGAGCAGACGATCGTGCAGCGCGTCGTGCCGTTCGAGAAGCAGGGCCGAGTGTTCGGCTTCGCCGCGAGCGTCGAGTCGGCCGCCGCGCCCATCTCGGCGTTCATCATCGGCCCGCTCGCGCAGTTCTGGCTCATCCCGTACATGGAGTCGCAGGACGGCCAGAACGCATTGGGCTGGCTGCTCGGCGACGGCCAGGCGCGCGGCATCGCGCTGGCCTTCGTCGGTGCCAGCCTGGTCCTGCTGCTGGTCGTGCTGCTCGCCTTCGTCTCGAAGCCGTATCGTGAGCTCTCCGACGCCTATGCCGCGGCGGCGCCGCCGGCGGCGGACGACGGGGATGCCGCGGCCCTGCCTGCACCCGATGCTGCAGCGGCGATCGGCGAGGCGGGGGAGGACCTGCGCTCGAACCTCCGCTGACCTCGGCGGTCGGACTTCCGGCGTGCGCCGGCGTCAGCCGAGTTCCGGCGTCCGCCGGCGTCAGCCGAGCTCCGGCGTGCGGGCGGGAGTCGTCCGTCGGGGACGGAGTGCCTCGAACGCCGCCGCCCAGGCCAGCAGCTCGTTGTCGCTGTACGCGCGCCCTGCGATCGTGAGGCCCACCGGCATCCCGATGTCGTCCATCGTGCCCATCGGCACGGTCACCGTCGGGATGCCGAGGTGGCGGATCACGAGGTTGCCGTTGGCGACCCACACGCCGTTGCGCCACCCCAGATCGGCCGATGCCTCGTCCACGTCCGTGTCGGCCGGGCCGACGTCGGCGACGGCCGGGAAGACCACGGCGTCGAGCTCGAGCCGCGACATCCACTCCTCGAGATCGACGCGACGCGTCTCTTCCAGGCCTGGCAGCCCGTGCTCGATCTCGGGGATGTCGGCGAACGACCGGTACGGGTGGTCGCGCACCTGCGAGGGGTAGGTGGCGATGTCGTCGTCGAAGCCGGTGTACCGGTCGGGCAGCGCACCGGCGGGATGCGGGAAGATCGTGGTCCCGTCGACGTCGTCGAGCCGGTGGAGAGCCGGATCGCCGTTGGCCCGCAGGAAGTCGTCCCACGCCCACGCCGAGAGGTCGACGATCTCGCGGTGCAGGAAGGCCCCGCTGACGAGCCCTCGCGTCTTGATCGTCGGCGCACCGGGCCGGTCGCCCTCGTAGTTCGTCACGGCCGGGAAGTCCACCTCGACGACCTCGGCGCCGGCCGCTTCCAGGTCACGACGCGCGCGCTGCCACAGCGCGAGCACCGACGGCCGGGGGTGGATGCGGGTACCGGTAGGCCCGCCGATGCCGCCGTCGGGGTTCGTGCCGGCGTCGGGATCCGCGCCGATGTACATGCGCGGCACACCGAAGCGTCGTCCGCGCAGAGCCGCGCGGGCGCTCTCGGGATCGCCCGGCGCGAGCGACGGGTACGACGGGGGGCGCACGGTAGAGGCATCCGGAATCGTGATCCAGGGCTGCGCGCGCCAGAGATCACCTCGTGTCTCGGGGTCGTCGGCGACCAGGGCGTCGAGGACTTCGAGCAGGTCCGCCATGGTGCGGGTGTGCGGCACGACGACGTCCATCGTCGGCACGAGCGGCCAGTTCCCGCGCACGGAGATGACGCCGCGCGACGGGGTGTACGCGCACAGTGCGTTGTTCGAGGCGGGCGCGCGGCCGCTGGACCAGGTCTCCTCGCCCAGACCGAACGCGGCGAAGCTGGCCGCGGTCGCGGTGCCGGAGCCGTTGGACGAGCCCGACCCGAACGCGGAGGTGAGGTAGGCGGCGTTGTACGGGCTCTCCGCGCGCCCGTAGAGCCCACGCTGCATGCCCCCGTTGGCCATCGGCGGCATGTTCGTGAGGCCGAGCAGGATGCAGCCGGCCGCACGCAGACGTTCGATGGAGTAGGCGTCGCGCTGCGCGACGAGGTCGGCGAACGCCGGGGACCCTGCCGCCGCCGTGAGCCCTCGCACCAGGAAGGAGTCCTTCGCCGTGTAGGGGATCCCGTCCAACGGCCCGAGCACCCGCCCTTCGGCGCGGCGCAGATCGGATGCCGCGGCCTCGGCGCGCGCGTCGGGATTGCGCACGACCACGGCGTTCAGTGCGGTGGCCGTGCCCGGCGCGTCGTAGGCGTCGATGCGGGCCAGGTAGGCGTCGACGAGCTCGACGGCGGTCACCGCGCCGGACGCCAGATCGGCGCGCAGCTGCGCGATCGTCTTCTCGACCACCGGGTAGCGGCGGCTCATCGGCCCTCTCCAGGTGCGGTGCGGTCCGTGTCGGCCGCCGGCGCTGCCTCGCTCGACGACCCGGCCGCCGAGCGCTCATCCGGGTCCGGTCGCAGGGCCGGCTGCTGCTGGGTGATGCAGTGGATGCCGCCGCCTCCGGCGAAGATCTGCCGCGCGTCGACGGTGACGGCGCGGCGACCGGGGTAGGCCTCCTCGAGGATCTCGCGGGCCTGTGCGTCGGCCCGATCCTCGCCGAACCCGCACGCGATCACGCCGCCGTTGACGACGAGGTGGTTGACGTAGCTGTAGTCGACGAAGCCCTCGTGATCGCGCAGCGTGCCTGGCGCGGGCAGGTCGATGATCTCGAAGGGGCGGCCGGCGGCATCCGTCTGCGCGGACAGATGCTCGCGCAGTCGACGAGTCACCGCGAAGTCGGGGTGCTCGGGATTCTGCTGCGCGTGGAGCAGCAGCCGCCCCGGCGCCGGGATCGTCGCGACGATGTCGACGTGGCCGTTGGTCCCGAACTCGTCGTAGTCCCGTGTGAGGCCGCGCGGAAGCCACACCGCTTTCGTCGCGCCGATGGTCCGGGCCAGCTCCGCCTCGACCCGCGCCTTGTCGGCGAACGGATTGCGGCGCGGGTCGAGCTGCACCGTCTCGGTGACCAGGACGGTGCCTTCACCGTCGACGTGGATGCCCCCGCCCTCGTTGACCAGCAGCGAACTGACCACCTCGGCACCGGTGAGGCCGGCCGTGAACCGCGCGTGCTCGGCGGCTTTCGTCCAGGACGCCCACTCGGGTGCCCCCCAGCCGTTGAACACCCAGTCGACCGCGCCGAGCACGCCGGGGCGATCGTCGTCGACGACGAAGGTCGGACCGTGATCGCGGAACCAGAACTCGTCGACGGGCGCCGGGATGAGCTCCACGTCGGAGGAGAGCATGCGCCGGGCACGATCCAGCTTCGATGGGTCGACGAGCATCGTGACCGGTTCGAAGCCGGTCACCGCGTTCGCCACGGCGGCCCAGGCGGCGTAGAACCGCTCCTGCTCCGCGGGGTCGTCGCCCAGCGTCGGCCCCTCGTTGGGGAACGCCATCCAGGTGCGCTCGTGAGGGTCGCCCTCGTGCGGCATCCTCCAGGCCATCGTCGCCCCTTCCTCGCCGGCGCGTCCCGGCAATTGATCTAGCGATCAATAGGGAAGATATCTATGCTGGCGGGACGATGTCAACCAGCAGCCGGCCTCGCACGCGCAAGGCGCCCGCGGAGCGTGCCTCCGAGATCGTCGCGGCCGCCGCCGCCGTCGCTCGTGAACAGGGGCTGAGTGCTCTGACGCTGCGCGCGGTGGCCGAGCGGGCCGGCGTCGCCCCGGGGCTCGTCGCGCACTACCAGCCATCGATGGACGACCTGGTGGCGCGCGTGTATACCGGTCTCGTGCAGGAGGAGGTGCGCGAAGTGGAACGCCTCATCGCCGAGGTGGCGGGGCCGGCGCAGCGGTTGGGTGCGCTCATCGACACGCTGATGAACGGGGATCGTGAGGAGCTGACCGTGGTGTGGGTCGAGGGGTGGGCGATCGCGCGCCGCAACGAGGTGCTCGCGCGCGCCGTGCGTGAGCAGATGCAGCACTGGCAGAGCCTCGTCGAGACCATCGTCTCGGACGGATGCCGCACCGGCGCGTTCACGACCACCGAGCCGGGCGAGGTGGCGTGGCAGCTCATCGGCATGATCGACGGCCTGAACGCCCAGTCCCTCGCTCGGGGAACCGACACCACGCGGTTCGCACAGCGCACGGCCCGTGCCGCGGAGGCGCTCGTCGGGGCCGCGCCGGGCACGCTCAGGGCCGGTTCCCCACCCGCGAGACTTCGGGAGAGCGCCGAGACTTCGGTTGCGGGTTGAAGTCTCGGCGCTCGGTTGAAGTCTCACGGTCACCGAGCCCCGCGATGCGGATAGCTTGCCTTGCTTCGTCACGCAAGCCCCCTTCGGTCCGCGAGGTGCGACCTTACGTTCGGAGCAGCGAGAAGGAGAGCACAATGACCAATCAGCTTCCCTACGAAGGACCCGCCGACGACCCGGACATGCCTCTCGAAGAGGTCGTCACGGGTGACGACGACCGGCCGCTCGACCCGGACGCCGCAGACGACCGGGTCGACAGCGCGGAAGCCGACGAGCGCGCCGCCACGCAGGGCGAGATCGACGTCGACGAGCTGCCCTGACGGGCGCGGTCGCCGCAACGGGCCAGGATAGGAGCATGAGCGCGATCCCGACCGTGACCCTGAACGACGGCACCTGGTTCCCCGAGCTGGGACTGGGCACCTACAACCTGCGGGGCGAGGAGGGGATCGCCGCCATGGTGTCGGCGATCGAGTCCGGCTACCGGCTGCTCGACACCGCGGTCAACTACGAGAACGAGCGCGAGGTCGGCGAGGCGGTCCGGCGCAGCGGCGTCGACCGCAAGAGCCTACGGATCACGTCCAAGATCCCGGGCCGCCATCACGGCCGGGACGAAGCGATCGACAGCATCAAGGGCTCGCTGGACGCCCTGGGCCTGGACCGCATCGATCTGCACCTCATCCACTGGCCGAACCCGAGCGTCGGGCGCTATGTCGACACGTGGCGCGGCATGATCCAGGCGCGAGAGCAGGGTCTGGTGGAGTCGATCGGCGTCTCGAACTTCACCGAGGAGATGATCACCGAGCTGATCGAGGAGACCGGCGTCGTGCCGGCCGTGAACCAGGTCGAGCTGCACCCCTACTTCCCGCAAGAGCGTCTGCGTGCGTTCCACGCCACGCACGGCATCCGCACCGAGAGCTGGAGCCCGCTGGCCCGGCGCAGCGAACTGCTCACCGAGCAGCTGCTGAACGAGCTCGCCACCGTCTACGAGGTCACCCCGACGCAGATCGTGCTCCGCTGGCACACGCAGATCGGCAGCACGCCCATCCCGAAGTCGGCCGACGCCGACCGTCAGCGCGAGAACGCGGACGTGTTCGGCTTCCGTCTGACCGACGAACAGGTGGCGGCCATCACCGGCCTCGAGCGCGGCCGTCTGTGGGACGGCGACCCGCTCACGCACGAGGAGATGTAGCGGGCGACGGTCCAGGTCTCAGGCGTCGGGGAGGGCGTCGAGCCATTCGCTGAACGTCTGGACGCCCCGCAGCGCCGTCGTGCCGGGAAGCAGCGCTCCGGACCGCAATGCGCGCCCGAGCGTGCCGGGTGTGTGCACGATCGGAACCGGACGGCGATACCCGATGGCGCGCGCGTAGCGGCGCACCATGTCGGCGAGGCTCTCCTCGCGCGGGCCCGCGAGGTCGGTCGTGCGTCCCGCCGCTTCGCCCTCGGCCAGATCGACCAGGTGCTCGGCCACCTCGTGGAGGGCGACGGGCTGCACGCGCCCGGCAGGTGCCACATGCGCACCCGCGTGCGAGCGGTGGAACATCATGGCGGCGTACTCGTGGAACTGGGTGGTCCGCAGGACGGTCCACGGCACGTCACTGGTCGAGACCAGTCGCTCCTGCACCAGCTTGCCCGCGTAGTAGCCGTCGGGGGCCGCTTCGGCACCGACGATCGTGAGCGCCAGATGGTGCCTCACTCCGGCGAGCTGCTCGGCCCGCAGCAGGCTCTTGGTGGCGCCGGCGAAGAACGACACCGAGACGTCGGGCTTGGCCGTGGTGACATTCGTCGCGTCGATGACGGCATCCACACCCTCCAGCCGCCCCTGCAGGCCGGCGCCGCTGAGCAGCTCGACACCCGTGCTGCGCGAGAGCACGACCACCTCGTGGCCGCGCTCATGCGCGACGGCGGTGATGTGAGCACCGGCCATGCCGGTGCCGCCGGCGACGGCGAGTCTCACGGGTCCTCCCAGGTGTCCGTCGACTCTATCGCCGGCGGCCGGGTCGCCGGGGTTTCAGCCGATCTCGTCGAGCCAGGCCGCGAAGGTCTGCGTGCCCAGCACCGCGTCCGGGCCGGGCAGGGCCAGCCCTTCGCGCATGCCCTTCATCTGCGCACCGGGCAGGCTCAGCGCCGGCATCCAGCCGCGGTGGCCGGTGCGACGGGCGTACGCCTTCACCATCTCGTCCAGCCGCTCCTCGCGGGGTCCCGCGAGATCCGTGGTGCGCCCCTGCGGCGCGCCGGCGGCCAGCGCAGCCAGCCGCGCACCCACCTCGCGGGCGGCGATCGGCTGCACGCGGGCGCGTGGCGCGATGTGCAGCGGGCCGACCTTCGCCGCGTCGAACAGTTGCGCCGCGAACTCGTGGAACTGCGTGGCCCGCTGGATCGTCCAGGGCACCCGCGCGGTCTCGACCACGCGTTCCTGCGCGAGCTTTCCCGCGTAGTAGTCATGCGGCATCCGGTCGATCCCCACAATCGACAGCAGCACCACATGGCCCACACCCGCCCGCTCGGCGGCGGCGACGAGGTTCCCCGTCGAGGTCTGGAAGAACCGGGTGGCCTCGTCCGCCGACATCGTCGACAGGTTCGCGGTGTCGACGATCGCGTCGGCGCCCGCGAGGGCGGCATCCAGCCCGGCGCCCGTGGTGAGATCGACCCCCGTGCTGCGGCTGAGTACCACCGCCTCATGCCCCGCGTCCCGCAGGGATTCCACGACGTGGCGTCCGACCACTCCGGTGCCTCCGGCGACCGCGATTCTCATGACATGACTCCTTTCATCCCGCCGGCGCGGGGTGTTCCGCTTAACCGACGACGTGACCGGCGAGAATGTGAGGCGACGGGATCGGCCGACCGGACGGGCGGCTGAGCCGCGGGAAGGATGCCGGCTGTGGACGAGGTCGAAGGCGAACGGCGCACGCTGCTGGGGCTGTGCTATCGGATGCTCGGCACGGTCGCCGACGCGGAGGACGCGGTACAGGAGACCTACCTGCGGTGGCTGCGGCTGCCGGACGCCGAACGCGCCGCGATCCGCAACCCGGGAGCGTGGCTCACCCGCGTCGCGGGACGCATCTGCCTCGACATGCTGGGATCGGCACGCGCACGCAGAGAGAGCTATGTGGGGGAGTGGCTGCCGGAGCCCGTGCCGGGAGACTCGCCGCTGGCGACCTCGGCGCCGGTCGATCCGATCGACCGCGTGACGCTCGACGATTCGGTGTCGATGGCGCTCCTGGTGGTGCTGGACGCGCTGACACCCGCCGAGCGGGTGTCGTTCGTGCTGCACGACGTGTTCGGCGTGCCCTTCGCCGAGATCGCCGAGACGGTCGGGCGCAGTCCCGACGCGGTACGGCAGCTCGCCTCGCAGGCGCGGCGCCGGGTGCGCGACCAGCGCGCGCGTGCGGCGTCGCGGACGGAGCACGACGCCGTCGCGCGGGCGTTCGCGGCCGCCGCCACCCACGGCGATCTCGACGCGCTCGTGGCGGTGCTCGATCCCGATGTCGTGCTGCGCTCGGACGGCGGCGGGCGGGTGTCCGCCGCGCGCCGGCCGGTCCTGGGTGCGGACCGGGTTGCCCGCTTCGTCCTCGGCCTTCCCCGGCTGGAGCCCGACGCCCGGCTCGAGCCGGTGCAGACGCCCGACGGCATCGCGTTCCTGGCGAGGATCGCAGGCAAGGTCGACTCCCTGTTCTCGCTGCGCGTGCAGGACGGCCGGATCGCCGACGTGTACGTCATGCGCAATCCCGACAAGCTCACCCAGTGGGGCTGACGCCGTCGTTCGCGGGGTCAGAACCGTTCCGTTAGCGTGGGGTTCATGGCGACCCCCTTCGATTCCCTCGACGAATACATCGCACTGCCCCGGGTAGAGGCCGTCGCGTTGTCGCCGGACGGGACGACAGCGGTCCTGACCGTCGCCGCGCTGAAGAAGGACGCGACCGGCTACGAGCGCGCGCTGTGGGCGGTTCCCGCGTCCGGCGGCGGTGTGCCGCGCCGCCTCACCCGGTCGGCGAAGGGTGAGGCGGGTGCCGCCTTCACCGCCGCCGGCGATGTGCTGTTCGTGTCTGCTCGGCCCGACGCCGAAGGCGATTCCGACGACGAGTCCGGTCAGCTGTGGCTGCTTCCGGCGGCCGGCGGCGAAGCGCGACCGGTCACTCGCCTCGCCGGCGGCGTCGACGGCATCGCGGCGACGGCTGCGGCCTCGGACCGCGTCGTGATCGCCGCCTCCCTCCTCCCCGGCGCCGACACGCTGGAGAGCGAGGCGTCCCTGCGGGCCAAGCGCAAGGAGAAGAAGGTCTCGGCGATCCTCCACGAGACGTACCCGGTGAGGTTCTGGGACCACGACCTGGGCCCGGCCGAGCCGCACCTGCTCGCGCTGGACACCGGCGCCCTCCAGGACTCGATCGCTGCCGTCGTCGCGGAGGAGGCCGTTGCGTCCGACGACGCCGATGCTCCGGCATCCGCCTCGGACGAGAAGCCGTACCCCGCGACACTGCCCCGGCCACGGGACCTCACCCCGAAGCCGGGGCGCTCGGCCGACCATGCGGAAGCCGTGCTCACGCCGGACGGCGCGACCCTCGTCGCGTCGTTGGAGCAGCGTGAGCAGCGCTCCGGCCGCCGCGTCATCGTGGCCATCGACACCGCCTCGGGCGAGCGCACCACCCTCTTCGACGAGATCGGCGTGGACTTCGAGATGCCCGCCGTGAGCCATGACGGCACGCGGATCGCGTTCCTCCGCACGCTCAAGAGCACGCCGCACGCGCCCACCGACTCCGAGGTCTGGGTGGCGCGCCTGGACGGCACCGAGGCACTCCGCATCGCCTCCGACTGGGACCGCTGGGCGACGTCGCTCGCGTTCGCCGCCGACGACGCGGCGCTCATCGCCACCGCCGATGACGACGGCCGCGGGCCGATCTTCCGCATCCCGCTGGACGGCGGCGACCCGCAGCGGCTCACCGACGACGACTTCGCCTATACGCATGTCGCGGTCGATCAGGCAAGCGGCGACCTGGTGGCGCTGCGTTCTTCGTGGGTGGTGCCGCCCCACCCGGTGCGCATCGGCACCGACGGCGCCGTGACGGAGCTTGCCACGCCGGCGCCGGCGCCGGCGGCCCCCGGCGCGATCACGGAGGTCGAGGCGGCTGCCGAGGACGGGGCTCGCGTGCGCGGCTGGCTGCTGCTGCCCGAGGGCGCATCGGCGGATGCCCCCGCGCCGCTGCTGCTGTGGATCCACGGCGGTCCGCTGAACAGCTGGAACGCGTGGAGCTGGCGGTGGGCGCCGCTGCTCGCGGTCGCGCGCGGGTATGCCGTGCTGCTGCCGGACCCGGCGCTGTCGACGGGGTACGGTCTGGACTTCATCGCGCGCGGGTGGAACAGCTGGGGCGGCAAGCCGTACACCGACCTGCTCACGATCACCGACGCCGTCGAGAGCCGCGACGACATCGACCAGACCCGCACGGCCGCCATGGGCGGATCCTTCGGCGGGTACATGGCGAACTGGGTCGCCGGTCACACCGACCGCTTCCGCGCCATCGTGACGCACGCGAGCCTGTGGGCGCTGGATCAGTTCGCCGGCACCACCGACAGCTCCGAGTACTGGCAGCGCATCTTCACGCCCGAGGCGATGGCCGAGAACTCACCGCATCAGTTCGTGCGCGACATCCGCACGCCCCTGCTCGTCGTGCACGGCGACAAGGACTACCGGGTCCCGATCGGCGAGGGCCTGCGGCTGTGGTCGGAGCTCGCCGAGCATCACGCGGACGAGGACGGCCGCATGCCGCACCGGTTCCTGTACTTCCCGGATGAGAACCACTGGGTCCTGCGTCCCCAGCACGCGGTCATCTGGTACGAGACGGTCTTCGCATTCCTCGCGGAGCACGTGCTGGGCCAGGCGCCGTCTCGGCCGGAGCTGCTGGGCTGACGCCTCGGTGATGGCGGTGTCAGGACGCGTGGCGGACTTCGCAGTCGCTTCCCGGTGACAGGATCGCCTCGTGCCCGTCGTCGTAGCGCACGACGAGCAGCGGGCTCTGGGTGCTACCGCGGACTTCGATGACCTCGCCGGCGCGCTCCGTCGCTCCGACGATGCGACCGTGGATGATGACACGGTCGCCGACGCTCGCTTGCATGCGGACCACCTCCTCGCGCTCACGATACGACGAGGGCGCGGGTCGTGGAAGAGCCCGTGCGCGGCGGCTCCGCTAGAGCTGGGCTCCGTCGTCGTCCCGGTTCTCCAGACCGACGTTGCGACCGCGCCAGGACTCGTACGCCAGGAGCCAGCCGACGGACACGGCGGCGGCGAGCACGACGCCCAGCAGCACGTTGCCCCAGATCAGTCCGAAGACGATCCCGAGTGTGAACATGAGGGCGGTGCCGAAGGCCCAGCCCGAGTGCCCTCGTGTCCAGCCCCTACGCGTCGTGGTCATGCCCACAGCCTAGGGCCGCGCCACGCGCACCGGCGGCGCGGCACCCCGGCCCCGATAGGTTGGAGACGACGGACCCCACACGGAACGGATGTCATGACCCTCAACGTCAGCCCGATCACGCTCGGCACCTCCGGCCTGGGACGCGACACCGTCCCCGGCTCCCCCGGAGAAGAGGCGGCCGTCGCGTTCGCCCGGGAGCTGTTCGCCGGGCCCCACGCCTTCGTCGACACGTCGAACAACTACGCGGGCGGCCGGTCGGAGGCGGTGCTCGGCCTGGCCATCGCACAGGTGGACGCAGCGGCGGCCGATCCCCTGGAGCCGGGCGCCGGCACACGGGTGATCTCGAAGGTCGACTGCGAGCCGGGGACGGGCGTCTTCGACCGGGAGCGCGTGCTGCGCTCGTTCGACGAGACCACCGCGCGGCTCGGTGTGGACCGCCTGCCGCTCCTGCATCTTCACGACCCGTACACCGTCACGTTCGACGAGGCCATGGGCAGAGGGGGCGCCGTCGAGGGGCTCATCGAGCTGCGCGAGTCCGGCCGCGTCGACGGCATCGGGGTCGCGGCCGGGCCGGTGCCGCTGATGGCCCGGTACGTGGCGACGGACGTGTTCGACGCCGTGCTGGTGCACAACCGCTTCACCCTGGTCGACCAGTCCGCTGCGGTCGTCTTCGCCGACGCCCGCGAGCGAGGGATGACGGTGTTCAACGCGGCGCCCTTCGGCGCCGGCATCCTCGCCACCGGCGCGCGAGAGGGAGCCGTATACGGCTATCGACCCGCGTCTGCCGAGCTGCAGGAGTGGGTCTCGAGGGCGGAAGGCGTGTGCGCGTCGTTCGGTGTCGCGCTGCCCGCGGTCGCTCTGCACTACTCGCTGCGCTCGCCGCTGGTGGACTCCACCGTCGTCGGGGTGTCGTCCACGCGGCGGCTGGCTCAGCTGGACGAGCTGCTGGCCACGACGATCCCCGACGAGGTGTGGGCCGAGATCGAGGCGCTCGGTCCGGCCCCCTCGCCCGTCGACGACAGCGACTACGCCTGATCCGGCTCGCCGGCCGTGCTCCGACGCGACGTCGGAGCCGGGCGCGTTCTCACTGCTGTGCGTTGACGGCGATCATCCAGTCGATGCCGTAGCGATCGGTGAGCATTCCGAACTTGCCACCCCACGGCGGGGTGTCGAAGGGAATCGTCACGCTGCCGCCCTCGGCGAGCTTGTCCCAGAAGCCCTGCAGCGACGCCTCGTCGTCGCCGCTGACCGACACGGAGATTCCGGCGGGCTTCTCATAGGGCATGCTCGTCGGGGTGTCCGCGCCCATCAAGACGAATCCGTCGGGCGTGGTCAACTGCGCATGCATCACGAGGTCGCTCTCGGCAGGGTCCTGGACCATGCCCTCGAACTGGCCGAACGTCGAGATGTCGAGGTCGCCGCCGAACACGCTCTGGTAGAAGGTCATCGCTTCGCGAGCCTGTGTGCGGAACGAGAGATACGGGTTGAGGCTGGGCATGTCGAACTCCTGAGGTAGGCGGTGGATGCCGCGCCCGGCCGCGTGGCGCGTCCCCCAGTGTCGTCGCCCCCTCCGACATCGGCAAGGGCCGAGCGTGTGCGGCCCTCAGCGGTTCCGGTGATCTTCGGGATGCAGGCGCGGACCGCGCCGCGGCTCCCGGACGCCGCTCGCGCCGATGAGCCGGATCACCCGCTGACGCTGGCCCGGCCACGCGGCCAGGAGCTGCAGCATCCCGTCGTCGTCGACCCGATGCCCGGTGAGCGCGTGGCCGACCTCGTGCGCCAGGTGGTAGTCGCCGACGCTCACCGCGTCGGGGTCGCCGAGGGCGCGCGTACGCGTCTCGGCCGCGGTCCAGGGGCCGATGCCCGGCTGGCTGATCAGCACGCGGTCGACCGCTTCGCCGTCCTCGGCGGCCAGCACGGCTCGCACGATCGACTCCCCACGCCGCGCGGCGCGGACCACGGTCCTCGACTGCGGCGGCTCCAGCCCCGCGCGATGCCACAGCCACGACGGAACGCGCTGCCAGCCCTCGATGGTCGGCGGCGCGAACATGGGCGCGGGGGTGGGGCCCGGCGCGCGCTCGCCGCACCACGTGACCACCCGACGCCACGCGGCGAAGGCCTGCATGCCCGTCACCTTCTGCTCGAAGATCGCACAGGCGAGCGCGTCGAAGACGAGGCCGGTGCGGGAGAGTCGGAGGCCGGGGTTGCGGCGGTGGGCGTCGGCGATGAGCGGATGCCGCGTGGCGTCGAAGTCCGACGCGTCGTCGTCGGCGCCGCACAGGGCCGGAAGCTGCGCGAGCGCCCACTCGCGTCCCGGTCCCCACGCCGCGGCGCGGATCACGCCCGGATGGGTCTCGCGGACGGCGAGCGTCGCCACGCCCATGGGGGTGCGGCTCGCACGCCAGATGACCGCCCCCGACACCGTCATCGTCGGGTCGCCGGCCCCGCGACGCTGGAAGAGCACGGTGCGGCGCAGATCCAGCGGATGCCGCGGCCGGTACTCCGTCTCCAGCGGCCGGCCGTGGTCGGGCCGCGGGTCGCGTGTGGCTGCGGCGCGTGCACCGAAGCGCTCGGCATCCCGGGTGCGCGGGATGCGCGAGAGCGAGGTGGTCATGCCGCCCACCCTACGCTCTGCCCCCCGACACCACGTCGCCCCCGTGGCCTCGGAGCCGACCATGCCCCGTGTGTCTCGACCATGCCGCCTTGTGTGCCGACCATGCCCCTTGTGCCTCGACCATGCCCCGGCATGCTCGCGCGACCGTGGCAGCCTCGGCAGGCGGCGAGACGGGCGCGGATCAGAAGCGGTCGGGCGAGGGCGTGCCGTGGCCGTAGCGGATCACGACGTCGGCGTGACGGTCGAACCGGTACCCGACCCCGCGGACGGTCCGGACGATGTCCTCGTAGCGCCCGAGCTTGGCGCGCAGGCGGCGCACGTGCACGTCGATGGTGCGCTCACCGGGAGCGTCGTCGTCCGACGCGCCCTGCCACAGCGAACTCACCAGTTCGGTGCGCTCGATGGTGCGACCCTCACGCAGCACGAGGTACTGCAGCAGCTCGAACTCCTTGAACGTGAAGGCGGCAGACTCGCCGTCGATGAGCACGCGCTTGCGGGAGATGTCGACGACCACGCCGCCGCCGGCGGGATCCTCGTCCTCGGGCTCCTCCTGCTTGGTGCGCGCGACGGCCGACGGCTCGTGAAGCGCGAGTCGCACGACGTCGACGTCGCGGCCTCCGGAGCCGACCGGCGCGAGCGCGACGGTGGCGTACGTCTCCGCCGACGGAGCCAGCTCGGCGAGGGTGCGACGCAGCGCGTCGACGAGGACGCCGAGATTCACACCGGATGCCGCGGCCTTGGCCTCGTCGATGCCGACGTACAGGGCGAAGCCGCGCGGCGCGGTCCCTGCGGGCAGTGCGCGGCCGGCAGGCTGGGCCGACGCAGCTGGCGCGGCGGCCGGCTCGACGCGAGCGGGGTGATCGATGGCCCGCAGGTGGCGGACGGGGGCGGTGGTGGCGGGGCGGTCGAGAAGGGCGGTGGTCGACATGATGATGGTCCTTGCGGGAGGAACCCGGATGGCGGAGACCGGGTTGGATGTGCTGCGGCCCTGGTCGTCGGAGGCGAGAAGGCCGGCGGCCGGTAGCGGCCTGTGCCCGACGTTGGGCGATGTGCGAAGCGGATCCGGGTGCGCGTGATCGACGCACGAAACCGGTGCTTCGGGGGACTCCCTGCGATCCGTGCCCGCGGACGGGCGTCAGGAACCAGTGCGGAGAGGGGGTCCGACGGGGGTCACCGTGCTAGTGGCACATTCGACAACACATGGCAACGCGACCGGCCATCATCATGCCGGCAGTCCTGTTCGCCTCCCGGGCGGACAGATACAGCGCGTTGTCAGTCATGTGGCCGATTATTACCGACTCTGTCGGAATACGTCAAATCGCACGGCTGCCCCGGCTCGATCGTTGCGGAATATGACAGATTGCTCAATCCGCGATGCCGTCCGCCCCGCCGACCTCGCCGTGGACGAGGGAAGCCGAGGCGCGGCGGCCGACGGCCCGTCCTCGAACGCCCCCGGGAGGCTGCTGAACGATCGCCGCGACATCCCTTGCGGTGCGGCCTCGCGAGGTCTGACGGGCGTAGCCTGTGCGGGTGACCGAGCTGCGCTTCACGAATGAGACGGATTCATCGCGCTACACACTGCACCGGGGAGACGACCTGGTGAGCGTGCTCGACTACCGCGACGACGGACGCACGGTGGCGATGACCCGCGCCTACACCATCCCCACCTTCCGCGGACACGGCTATGCCGGAGAGCTCGTCGCGCGCGCCGTGACGGAGCTCGAGCAGAGCGGCGATCGCAAGGTCGTGCCGGTGTGCTGGTACGTCGCGGACTGGTTCGACGCGAACCCCGCTCACCGCAGCATCCTGTCGCCGCGCTACTGACGGCGCACGGCGGCACCGTCCGCCGATGCTTGTCAACCCCATGTCACCCGGGCCGCCGCCGGGGGAGGCTGGGGGTGGACGAGAGGAGCACGCCCATGGATCGTGATCGGTCGACCGATCAGAACGTCCCCGACGGCGTCATCGACGCCGACCCCGCCGGCGCTTGGGAGCCCGTCGACGACCAGGAGTCGCGCGAGCAGAGTGCGGCGCAGAGCGAATCGGAGCTGCTGACGGATGCCGCGCTCCAGCCGGACGACCCGGTCGAGGGCGAGGCCGCACGGCGCGGCGCGGACCCCGACATGGCGACGGACACCGGACGAGGGGAGGAGCCCTGAGATGAGCACGACAGGCAACGAGTTCGAGCAGCCGGGAGTCAACTATCCCGATCGCGAGGATGCCGCGGGCGCGGCCGAGACGCCCGCGGAGGGCGAGCCGACGCGTGAGGAGCAGCCGGCGGCGCCGGCCATGGGGGAGCCGGATGCCGACGCACGACCGGCCGGAACATGGACCGAGGCCCCCGAGCAGGGCGGTGGCGCACCAGAGGCGACGACGGATGCCGGCGCCGCGCCGGCAGGCTCCCAGCAGCAGACGGCCCCGACGGGTGCTGCTGCCACCGGCCCGTCGGAGGGCGCGCTCAGCGGCGAACCGAGCCATGAGGCGGTCGGCATCGGAGTCATCGACGGCGCCGATCACCATGGCAGCGATGAGGGGCGCGACACCATGACGGTCAGCGAGGCGCAGCAGACCAGAGGGGGCCTCGGCACCGAGCAGGAGCAGCGCCTCCCCGCGATGTCGCAGAACAACGCCTCGGACCTCGAGAAGGTCACCGGCATCGTGGCGCAGACGCGGCAGGACATCGGTACGGAGCCGATGGAACGGATCGCCGAGGTGCTGCGACAGCGCTTCGACCAGGCCGGCGTCGAGCTTCCCGACAGCGACGTGCAGGAGCTGGCGCGTCAGGTCTCCACCGGCGACGCCGACAGTCCGCAGGCGTCCTGACGACGGGCACCGGGCGGTCGTCTCGAGCGACCGCCCGATGCCCGGCCGCGAATCGCCGCGCAGCAGCGGTGACGCGGCCCTAGGCTGGGCGCGTGCACACGGAGGCCCTCTTCACCGCCGTCGCCGTCGGGTTCGAGGTGATCGGCGCGGCCGCCATGATCATCGGCTTCGTCATCGCGCTCGTGCTGGGGGCGCGCTCGCTCCTGCGGGGCGACGGCGGGCAGAAGGCCTTCAGCGTGCTGCGCACGACGCTCGGCGGGGCGATCCTGCTGGGCCTGGAAGTGCTCGTGGCAGCCGACCTCATCCGCACGATCACGTCGAAGCCGTCGCTGGAGGATGCCGCGATCCTGGGCCTGATCGTCCTCATCCGGACGGTCCTGTCGATCTCGATCCAGATCGAGATCGAGGGAACCCTGCCCTGGCGCCGGGCGCTGCTGCGCAGCGGCGGACAGGTGATCGGTGACGCGGTGGCACGTGACGCGGCTGCTCAGCGGACCGACCGCCCCCTCTCGGGGAGCGCTGCCGGCGACCAGCAGCGCTGACGACGGTTCAGGCCACCGCGCAGGCCGCGGTGCACTCCTCCTGCGTCCGCAGGCCGATCGGGCGCGGCCATCCGGCCCGCTGGGGGCGTTCGGCGGCGCGGGCGGCGGTGATGCGATGGGGCCGGGTGACAGCGCTCCGCTCGCGCATCGAGACCAGCAGCGCATGCTCGCGCTGCAGGGCCAGGGTGTCGTGGTGGTACTGCTGTTCGGCGGCGAAGACAGCGAACATGTTTCCTCCGTTGGTTGCGACAGGGTGAAACCTACGCGGGGGTTCCGACATTGCCGCCCGGGGAGCGTTTGGCAGGAATCCACCGCCAAGGGGCAGTGCGGCGGTGTTCGTTCAGGGGGACTCGGCGAACCGGCGGATGAGGCGTGCGGAGGGAGCGGCATCCCGGATCATCGTTTCGTGGCCATGGCCGGGAACCTCCGCCAAGCGACCGTCGGGGAGGCCGTCGGCCACCCGCCGGCACCAGTCCTGGGGCGCGACCAGATCGTCCTCGCCGCGCAGCACGAGCGCGGGAACGTGCACGCGCGACAACACGTCCTCGGGACGGTGCACGAGCATCGCGCGGAACTTCGCACGCAGCCTCGGACCGGCTCGGACGTACTCGCGGGCGCCGCGTGCGATCACGCGAGGGCTCTCGATCGCGATGTCGCGCAGTAGGCGCCACAGCTGGCGCGGAGCCGTCCGTGCCGACGGGTCGACGGTGGGGCCGATCAGCACGATGCGCTCGGTGACCGCGGGATGCCGCACGGCGACCTCGAGCGCGACCTGGGCGCCCATCGAGTGCCCGACGATCACCGCGGGGGTGCGCACGCGGGCGCGCAGGTAGGCGGCCACGAGGTCCGCCGTGCGCTCGATCGTGAGCACGCGTTCTGGTTCGGGTGCTTCGCCGTACCCCGGCAGGTCGAGGGCGATCACCTCGCTGCCGTGGAGCTGGTGCGCCAGCTCGCCGAAGACCGTGCGCCCCATGCCGATGCCGTGGACGAGCACGAAGACGGGGTGACCCCGTCCCCGCCGCTCGGCGACGATCGTCGCGCCGGCGTGCGCGAACTCCTCGACGTGGGCCACGGATCAGGAGGCGCCCGTCTCGTCGCGCAGCCCCACCCGGTCCGGGATGGCGAAATGCACCTGGGGCAGCCACGACGACGGCTCCGGCCACGGGCGCGAGGCCGGCAGTGCACGCAGGCGCGCGCGCAGCGCGGATCCGGATGCCTCGACCGGCAGCACGCGGGAGGGCGCGTGATGTGCGAGCGCCCCGAGCCACCAGTGCCGCCACGTGTCTTCGATCGCCTCCGGCCCGGCCACGACGTAGTAGTCGGGCATGACGGCCTCTCCGGAGGCGAACAGCGACAGCAGCGTGTCGACCTCGATCTCGAGTGTGCCCAGGGTCGCACGCTCCTCATAGAGCTCGACCCACGCCGCCGCGACGTGCTCGAGAGGGTCGGCGTCATGGATCACGTACGGCGTCGATGCGGAGGCCACCAGATGCGCGGCGAC
Organism: Microbacterium timonense; assembly: GCF_900292075.1. Classification (GTDB taxonomy): domain Bacteria; phylum Actinomycetota; class Actinomycetes; order Actinomycetales; family Microbacteriaceae; genus Microbacterium; species Microbacterium timonense. The sequence continues at coordinate 295,253 of NZ_OLMV01000002.1, read as the reverse complement.
GGCCGGCTCGGCCTCGCGCAATGACAGCGCGACGAGGGCGGGAACGTCGGCGAGGCCGGTCAGGAGCCCGTCGCTGTCGGCTCCGACCAGCGCCACGACGGTGGGACGTGGTGCGGTGTCTGCGATGTGCGCCATGCTCCACGATACGTCGAACGAGGCGGCATCGGCCGGCATCCGGCGCGGGGTGGCGGCTGCTTCCCGGGCTCACTCCGCGGTCAGCACGACGGTGGCCAGATCGGCGCCGAACGTGAAGCGGGCGTCGACGGTGCCGCCGCGCAGCACGCCGGGAAGCCAGCGGGACGCGTCATCCCACATGCGCGCGTAGGGCACGGCATCCAGCGCATACCAGCGCGGGGTGATCTCATCGGTCTCGACCGGCTCACCGGCCCACCGACGGCAGACGAACACCGTCGACCGCTGCGACCAGGCAGGCCGCGTGGGGAAGTGGTAATCGATGGCGCCCGCCAGGTGCAGATCGGATGCCTCGATCCGCACGCCGACCTCCTCGCGCACCTCGCGGACAGCGGCGTCGTGGGCCGATTCGCCGGGGTCGAGCTTGCCGCCGATGCCGACGATCTTGCCCTGTCCGAGCCCCGTGCGCTTGTCGCCCAGCAGCACCTCCATGCCGGAGGCGCCGCGCCTGATCAGGTAGACGACGCAGACCTCGGGCAAGGACATGGCACCGAGGCTACGCGGTCCGGCGCACCGGACGCACAGGCGATGCTGTCGCCGCGAACGCGGCCTGCCTCGCGGGGGATGTCGGGAGCGGAACGTACGGTGTCTGCATGCGGATCCTGCATACCTCGGACTGGCACATCGGGCGGTCGTTCCACGGCCACGCCACGCTCGATGCGCTGCGCGGTGTGCTGGACGCGCTCACGGCGCAGGTGCGCGAGCACGGGGTCGACGCGGTCATCGTGGCCGGCGACGTCTTCGACTCCGCGACCCCGGCGGCGGGTGCTTACACGCTCCTCACCGATACGCTCGGCGCCCTGGCCGACACGGGCGCCACCGTCGTGGTCACCAGCGGCAACCACGACTCGGCGGCACGACTGGGATTCCAGTCGTCGCTGCTGCGCGACGGCGTGCACGTCGTCACCGACCCGGCAACGGTCGGCACGCCGATCACGGTGGCGGACGAGCACGGACCCGTGCATATCTACGGCATCCCCTACCTCGAGCCGGTGCTGCTGCGCGCCACGTGGCCGGGCGTGCGCTCGCACGCCGAGGTGATGGGTCACGCCATGAACCTGGTGCGGGCGGATGCCGCGGCCCGGGGCGGCCGCACCGTCGCCGTCGCGCATTGCTTCGCGGCGGGAGTGGAGCCCACCCCGCACCTCGAGCGCGACATCCAGCAGGGTGGCCTCGACATCGTCCCCCTCTCGACGTTCGACGGGGTGGACTACATGGCACTGGGCCACATCCACGGGCGTCAGCAGCTGTCCCCCCGCGTGCGCTACGCCGGCGCCCCGCTTCACTACAGCTTCGACGAAGGCCACAAACCGCGCGGCTCGTGGCTGGTGGACCTCGACGCCGACGGACTCGACCGGGTGGAGTGGCTGCCGCTGCCCGTGCCGCGCACCCTCACGACGCTCCGCGCGACGCTCGACGAGCTGCTGAGCGAAGAGCGGTTCATGGCCCACGCCGCGGACTGGATCCGCGTCGAGTACACCGACCCGCTGCCCCAGCGCGATCCGATGCGACGTCTGCTGTCGCGGTTCCCGCACTGCGCCGAGGTGCGTCACGCACCCGCGGTCACGGCCGCCGGCGACGCCCGTACCTACACCCAGCGCGTCCGCAGTGCACGCAACGACGCCGAACTCGTCGACGCGTTCCTCGCCCACGTCCGCGACGGGGAGGGCGCGTCCCCGCGCGAGGCCGAGTTCATCGGAGAACTCCTCGACCAGCGCACGCGGGTGGAGGCGACCGCGTGAGACTTCATCGGTTGGAGCTCACGGGGTTCGGGCCCTTCCGCGAGCGGCAGATCGTGGATTTCGAGTCCTTCGAAGCCGACGGCATCTTCCTGATCACGGGGCGTACCGGCGCCGGGAAGTCGAGCATCCTCGACGGCGTCTGCTTCGCCCTCTACGGCACCGTGCCGCGCTACGAGACGGGCGACAAGCGCCTGCGCAGCGACCACTGCGAGCCGGAGGATCCCACCGAGGTGCGACTGGAGTTCACCGTCGCCGAGCGGCGGTGGCGCGTCACGCGCGCCCCCGAATATCTGCGCCCCGCCCGCCGCGGCGGCGGGCTCACCGCCGAGCCGACACGGGCCGAGCTGGAGGAGCTCGTCGACGGCGTGTGGGTCGGGCGCGCAGCCAAGCCGCGGGATGTCGGCCTGGTGCTCGACGAGGTGCTGGGCCTGAACGCGCAGCAGTTCCAGCAGGTCATCCTGCTGGCCCAGAACCGGTTCTCGCGCTTCCTGCTCGCGTCAGGTGGCGAGCGTCAGGCGCTGCTGCGCGCCCTGTTCGGCACCCGACGCTACGAGGAGTACGCCCGCGAGCTCGGAGAGCGCAGCAAGGCCGCCCAGCAGGAGCTCGACGCTCTCGGTGAGCGCGCCCGCACGCTGTTGGATCAGGGGGAGCGCCTGATCCGCGCCGGCGACCTCGTCAGCGAACCCGCCGAGGGGGAGGAGCCGACGGCGGACCTGGCCACGCGGCGCGCCGGTATCGAGTTGGGCGAGCAGCGCGCGGCGTACCGGCTCGACACGCTGGTGCGCGAACGTGCCGCCGCCGATGATGCTCGCGCCGCTGCCGAGACGGCCCACGCGTCCGCGGTCGCGCTGGCCAAGGCGCAAGAAGAGCTGGCACGGTCCCGCGCCCGCATGGCGGCCCTCGAGGCCGAGGGCGAGCAGATCGCGAAGGACCGCGTACACCTCACGCGGGCTCGGGCGGCCGAGCTCCTGCGAGCGCCGCTGGAGGCCGCCGATCGCGCCGGACGCGAAGCCCGCTCCGCCGCATCGGCGGCCGCGGACGCGGGCGCGGCGTGGGAGCGCGTCGCCGCGCAGGCCGGCGTCTCGTCGGCGGACGAGCTTTCGGCCGTGGTCGAACGCCTCACCGGAGAACTGGCGACATGGGTCGCCGCCGCGGGGCAGGAGAGTGCGCTCGCTGCCGGCGAAGCGGAGCTCAGCGAAGCGCACGCGGCCGCAGATCGGCTGGCCGCCGACCTGCAGAGGCTGGACGAACAGCGCGCGGCGGTCCCCGCGGAGCTCGCGCGCCTGGCCGACGAGCTCGAGGAGCAGCGCGAGGCGGCCGCGCGACGGGACGCCGCGCGCGCTCACCACGACGAGCTGACACGCCGTCTGCACGCTGCGGAGAGCGCCGAGCACCTGGCGGAAGCGCTCCGCGAGGCGGAGCGTGCGCACCGGGATGCCGCCACCGAGGCCGCAGAGGCCGCGGCGACGGTCGCGCAGCTGCTGCAGCGCCGGCTCGACGGGTACGCCGGCGAACTGGCGGCCACGCTGAGCGACGGCGAGCCGTGCGCGGTCTGCGGTGCGACCGCCCACCCGGCGCCCGCGGAGCCCTCGCACGAGCCCGTGACCGACGACATGCTCGCGGCTGCCGAGGCCGCCCGTGACGCGGCATCCCGTCGCGAACGGACGGCAGCCGACGCGGCGCGCGCCGCCCGCGAACGGCATGCGGAGGCTGCCGCGCGAGCCGGGGGTGAGAGCGCGCAGACGCTCAGCGCACGACACGAAGCGGCGACCCAGGAGCTCCGGACCGCCGAAGAGGCGGTGCAGCGACGCGAGGCCCTCGCGCTGCGGCACGCCGAGCTGGCCGCGCTGGATGCCGAAGCCGAGGCGGCGCGCACGGCGCTGGCCGAGCAGCTGGCGGACGCCCGCACCACGATCGCCGGGCTGGCGGCGACCGTGGAGGCGGCGCGCGGGGTGGTGGCGCAGGCGCGAGGAGACTTCGCGAGCGTGGCCGAGCGCGTCGCGGTCGTCACGAGCGTCCGCGACGCGGCGAAGGCCGCGGCGGACGCCCGCGCGGAAGCGGATCGTGCGGCCGCCCGGGCGGAGCAGGCGCGCGCCGACGCGCAGGCGCGGGTCGCAGCATCCGTGTTCGCCGACGCCGACCAGGCGTCCGCAGCCTTGCGGACGGCGGATGAGACCGAGGCGCTGGCGAGGCGGGTCGCCGAGCACGACGCGCAGCGCGCGGCGATCAAGGCGCGGCTGCTGGAACTCGAGCTGGAGCTGGCCGGGGCTCCCGAGGAGCCGGTCGACACCGCGGCGACGCAGGCCGCCCTGGCCGCCGCGGACGACGTCCGGACGGCGGCGGTACGCGCCGAGCGCGACGCGCAGACGCTCGTGACGACCCTCCGCGACCTCGCGGTTCAGATCGACGACGCGTACGCGGGTGTGGCCGCACGCGCCGAGGAGGCGGCCGCGCTCGCGCGCCTGGCCGACACGGTGGCCGGTCGCGCGCCGAACACGATGAAGATGGACCTCGAGACCTTCGTGCTGGCCGCCGAGCTCGAAGAGATCGTCGCCGCCGCGAACGTGCGTCTGAGCGACATGTCGTCCGGCCGGTACCGGCTGCAGCACACCGACGCGCGCGCCGCACGCGGTGCGGCATCGGGCCTCGGCCTCGAGATCGTCGACGCGTTCACGGGACAGGCCCGTCCCGCGCAGTCGCTCTCGGGCGGCGAGACGTTCCTCGCCTCACTCGCCCTCGCGCTGGGGCTCGCCGAGGTGGTGACCGCCCGGTCCGGCGGGGTGCGGCTGGACACCCTCTTCGTCGACGAGGGCTTCGGCTCGCTCGACGACGAGACGCTCGAGCTCGCGATGCGCACGCTCGACGAGCTGCGCCAGGGCGGGCGCACGGTCGGGGTCATCAGCCACGTCGCGGCCATGAAGGAGCAGCTACCGGCCCAGCTCGCCGTCGAAGCCACCGCCGAGGGACCCAGCGTGATCCGGCAGGGGACGGTCGCGCGGGTGGGCGGCGCTGCGGCTGCGCTTCGTTAGGCTGAAGGCGTGAACAAGAGCACGGTGTGGACGGTGGTCGGCGTCATCGCCGCCATCGCCATCGCATGGGCCCTGGTCGACGTGCTCTTCTCGCTGCTGTGGTTCATCGGCAAGCTCGTGATCGTCCTCGTCGTCGCGGCCATCGTGTTCTTCGCGTTGCGGGCGGTGTTCTCGCGCCGCAGCGAGTGACGGCTCAGACGCCGTAGTCGGAGCGGATCCGCTCGCGCAGCTGATGGCTGCAGGCGGTCACGGCCGCATGCCAGTCGGTGATCGCGCCGTCCTGGGCTCGATCCGAGACGGCCTTGAGCACACGGATGGGAACGCCGAAACGCTGCGCCACCCAGATGTACGCATACGTCTCCATGTCGACCAGGCCCGCGCCCAGCGGGCGGATCACCGCCACCGCCTCGGCATCGTCGACGAAGTGGTCGCCTGTCGCGATCACCACGCCGTCCCCGTCGAGGTCGACTCGCGCCGGCAGTGACACATGCTGTCCGACGATGCCGTCGATGTCGGTGACATCGTGCTGGATGGCACCGGCGATCTCGTAGACGGATGCCTCCAGCCGGGCATCGATCGCGCCCGCCGTCCCGACCACCACGACCTCCTCGTACGTCGCCGCATCCAGCGCCCGCGTCAGCGCGTACGTCGCCTGCAGCTTGCCAGGCCCGGTGACGAGGCGATCGAATCCGGGCAGCTCGTCGGGGAAGGCGACGAGCTCCGAGGCGAGGGCGGCGACGAGAAGTCTCACCCCGCCATCCTCCCAGTTCCGCCGCAGGTCCGGGCGTCGCGCGGCGCCGCGGCGGGCCGGGATGCCGGCGATCCGGGTTAGCCTGGGCACGATGACCGAGACCGAGCCGCAGCCGCCGTCGGCCGCGCGCGCGGCCGTGCCGACCACCACCGCCGTCATCCCGCTGTCGCCGGGAGCCCGTTGGCGTGCGTTCTGGGTGTGCGTGTCGGTCGCGGCCATCACGATCCTCGACATGACGAAGGTCAACGTCGCGCTGCCGTCCATCGGCGAGGTGCTCGACGCCGGGTCCACCGAGCTGCAGCTGATCGTGTCGGGATTCGTCCTGACGTTCGGGCTCGTGCTGGTTCCGATGGGCCGCCTCGGTGACCAGCGGTCGCGCCGAACGCTGTTCGTCGTGGGCCTGTCGCTGTACACGTTGACGAGCATCGCCTGCGCGCTGGCGCCCACCGGCGAGTTCCTGCTGGTCGCGCGGCTCCTGCAGGGCGTGGCCGCCGGCATCCAGATGCCACAGGTGCTGGGCATGGCGCAGGAGCTGTTCCAGGGGAAGGAGCGGGCACGGGCCTTCGGACTGTTCGGCGCGACGATCGGCATCGCCACCGCCTTCGGCCCCACCCTCGGCGGCCTGCTCATCGCGCTGGGGGGTCCGACCGACGGCTGGCGGCTGATCTTCTGGATGAACGTGCCGCTGTGCCTGGCCGCCATCGCGCTGGCCCTGTGGCTGCTCCCCGAGACGCGGACGCGTTCACATCGGCCGGTGCAGCTGGACCCGATCGGCGTGCTGCTGTTCGGCGCCAGCGTCGTCTCGCTGATGTGGCCGTTCCTGTTCACGACCGGTGCCCCCACCGACAATCCGGCCCGCTGGTGGCTGCTGGTCGCCTTCGCGCTGTTCGTGTCCGCCTTCGTCGCGTGGGAGCGCCGGTACGCCTCGCGGGGCCGAAACCCGCTCATCCCGCTCGCTCTGTTCCGCATCTCGTCGTACCGCAACGGCACGCTGCTGCAGGCCGCGTACTTCACCGCGACGCCCGCCATGTTCCTCGTCACGACCCTGTTCCTGCAGATCGGCCTCGGACTGGAGCCGGTGTACGCCGGCATGGTCTCGATCGGGTTCGCGCTCGCCAGCGCCGTCACCTCGTGGATCGGCGGCAACCTGGTCAGCACGCACGGCCGCGTGGTGGTCGTGTGGGGTCTGGTGGGCGTGCTGCTGTGCGGGGGCGGGCTCGTGCTCACCGCGCTCTACACCGACCCCACCTGGACGCCCTACGTCGCGGCGGCCGTCATGACGCTGGGCGGCGCGGGGGGCGGCCTCGTGATCTCACCGAATCAGGCGCTGACGCTCGGCGACATCCCGGTCAAGCAGGGAGGTCTTGCCGGCTCGGTCGGCCAGTTGGGGCAGCGCATCGGCGCCGCTGTCGGCACGGCGGTGGCACTGTCGCTGTTCTACGCGGCGATCTATCGCGAGTCCGGGTCGCACGACGATCTCGTCGTGTACCACGATGCGTACGCGTTCGGGATGCTGTCGGTCGGTGTCTTCCTGGCCCTCGCCTTCCTCGTCTCGATCGTGGATCTCACCGCGCGTGCTCGAAAGCGCGCCGCGCCCTCCGACGCCGCAGGACCGCCCACCCCCTGACGCACGGCATCCGGAGCTGTGCGGCGTCAGCGTCGCAACGCGACCGGTCCCAGTACCGGGCGGCGGCGGTCGCGCACCCATCGGGCGCGGGTGGCACGGTACTCCGCTCGCGTCGTGAACCGGTAGCGGTACGAGACCGCACGCACCCAGGTGGGCCGCTCACCCGCGAAGGGATCGTGATCGAGCAGGGCGAGGGTCGCGGCATCCGCTTCCAGCAGCTTCACCAGGAATGCGGTGAACCACTCGTCGAGCGATCGCCCCAGCGGCAGGAACCACATCAGCCAATCCAGCCGCAGGTGGTAGGGCGCGTACTGCCGCGGGATCCGTCTCACATCGCCCGGCTTCCCCTTGAAGCCGTATTCGCGCCAGGTCGCGGCATCCGGGTCGTCGTCGGTGGTTCCCTCGACGACGATCTCGATGCGCTCCTTCGTCACCGTCCCGAAGGCGCCGTACGCGTTGGCGAGCTGCCAGCGGTTGAACGAGGCGTTCATCAGCTGCCTGCGGGCGAACAGATTGCGCAGCGGCGCCCAGCTGAGCACCACGTACAGCCCGCCGACGGCGCACGTCACGATGATCCAGGGCAGCGGGACGCCGTCGATGACCCACGGCGGCGCATCGTCCGGCGCACCGGCCGGGGCGCCGATGCCCGGCAGGCCGATGGCGGAGAACGCCAGCACGATCGTCATCCAGTTCAGCCAGGCGAAGTTGCCCGTCATCACGAGCCATGCCTGCGTCGCGATCACGATCATCGCCGCCACCGCCCCGATGATCGCCGGCACCGGCCCGGGCAGCAGAAGGCCCAGCAGCGGTGCGAACAGGAACCACGGCACGATGAGCTGGGCGACGTGGTTGCCCACCACCTCGAGCCGGTGGAACCAGCGCGGCAGCAGGTGCGCCTGCCGGCTGAGCGGCCCCGGCATGGGCTGCGTCTCGTGGTGGTACATGAGCGCCGTGAGGTCGCGCCACTCCCGGCCGCCGCGGATCTTGATCATGCCGGCGCCGAACTCGAGCCGGAACACCAGCCACCAGAACAGCACGATGACCACGGTGGTCGGCGGCTGATCGTTCGAGCCGAGGAACGCCGCCAGGAAGCCGGCCTCCAGCAGCAGCATCTCCCAGCCGAACCCGTAGAACGTCTGGCCGATGCTGGTGATCGACATGTAGCCGAACCACAGCGCGAGGAAGCACAGCATCGGCACCCACGGCGGCCCCAGCTGCGGGATGCCGGCGACCAGCGCCCCCGCCACCACGATGCCCGCTGTGCACAGGCCGACCAGTCGCCGGTCGGTGTATCGCACGTAGCGGAACACCGTCGGGTGCAGCAGCCGGCCCGCCCGCGGCGAGGACCGGACCCACTCGAGCAGCTCGGGCGCCGGAAGCAGGCCGCGCTCACCCAGCAGTGGCCGGAACTGGTTCACCGTCGACACGAACGCCACGACGTACAGCGCGGCGATGCCCCGCTGCAGCACGTGCCGCGCGAACTCGAAGTCCACGGCAGCGAACCCGTTCATCGGCGCCGTCTCCCGCCCCGTGCGCCCCGGCCCGGCGCCGCAGGCGCGGTCAAAACTCCGCAGAATCGTCCCGGTTCCCCGCGATTCGGACGTGCCCGAACCACCGGAGCCCCGGTTTTGAGGAGTTCGGGCCGCGGGACCATGTCAGCTCCTCGCGAAGAGGTCCTCGAGCTCGAGGCGCTCGCCGTGGCCTCGACGCGCCGCGTCGCGGAGCGCCTGGCGCGCCGCGAGCCAGCCCGGCATGCCGGTCACACCGGGACCGGGCGGTGTGGCGGCCGACGCCAGATAGACGCCGTGCAGGGGTGTTCGCCACGGGGTGGGCGAGACGACCGGCCGCCGGAACGCTTGGGCGAAGGTGAACGCGCCGCCCAGGATGTCGCCACCGACGTCCGCCGGATTGAACTCCGCTCGCTGGGCCGCCGTCATCGCGTGGCTCGCGAGGATGACGTGCCGGAACCCGGGGGCGAAGCGCTCGACCTGGCGCACCACGAGCTCCGTCGGGTCGAGCGTGGATGCCGCGGGCACGTGGATGTACGCCCACAGCACGTGCCGCCCCTCCGGCGCCCGCGTGCCGTCGAGCACCGTCGGCTGCACCGCGAGCACGTAGGGCCGGTCCGTCATGGTCCCGCGGGCGACGGCGTTCTCGCTCGCCTCGATCTCTTCCCGCGTGCCGCCGAGGTGCACGGTGGGCGCCAGCGCCACGTCGGGATGCGCCCACGGCACCGGACCGCTCAACGCGAAGTCCACCTTGGCCGCGGCGGGCCCGTACCGATAACACCGGATGGCACGGGCGTACCGCGCCGGCAGCTCGGGATGTGTCAGCAGCAGGCGCGGTGTGGTGTCGAGCAGCAGCAGGTCTCCGGCATCCGGATCGCCCCAATCGAGGTCTTCGAGGGACGACACCCGCGCACCGGTCTGGATGCTGCCCCCGTGAGCCCGCAGGTCATCGGCCAGCGCGTCGGCGATCGCCTGGGCGCCGCCGCGGGGGAACGCCCACCCGTCGGCCGCGTGCGCGTGCGCGGCGAGGAAGAGCCCGGATGCCGCCGAACCGAGCGACGGCAACGGCGTGTTCGCGTGCGCCAGCACGCCGGCCATCAAGGCGTTCGCCTCTTCGCCGGTGAAGGTGCGCCGTCCGAGCCGCGTGCCGAGCTGAAGGGTGCGCAGGCCGAAGCGCAGGGTGGTGATCGGATGCCGCGGCCATCGCAGCAGCTGCGATCCGGCGAAGTCGACCACCTCGCCGAGATGTCTGCTCAGCGGCCGGAGCACCGCACGCCAGGCCCGGCCGTCGGGGCCCAGCGCGTCGGCGGTGCGTTCGATGTCGCGCCACGCGATCGCGGCGCGGCCGCCGTCCAGGGGCTGCGCGTAGGACGCGAGCGGGTGGATCCATCCCACACGCTCGTGGATGCCGAAGGCGCGGAGGAAAGGCGAGCTCAGGGCGGCCGGATGCACGGCCGACCCGACGTCGTGGCGGAAACCGGGGAGGGTGAGGGCCGCCGTCCGCGTGCCGCCTCCGACCGTGGACGATGCCTCGAGCACGCGCACCTCGTACCCGGCGCGCGCGAGCGCGACGGCGGCGGACAGCCCGTTGGGCCCGCTGCCGACGACAGTCGCACGCCTGGCCATCTGCCCATCCTTCCACCGGCGTGCAGCCTCTCGCGTGGAGGTTGACAACCGCGCCGAGGTGGAGGCATCCGTCCCTTTCTCAGCCGCCCCGGTGCTCGGCCGATCCCGCCGCGTGCCGGGCGAGGCTGCGCGGCCCTTCCTCGGCGCGGGGTGCGGCGAGAGGATGGGGATGCGGACGGACCGCGAAGGAGGCGGATCATGCAATCGGTGCTTCTCGAGACGCCGGCAGGTGTCGTGGCGCGGCTCGGTTGGGATCCCAAGGTCACCGAGCACGATCGCAAGCGGCTCCTGGCCAAGGAGATCGTGGCGGCACGGCTGGGCGTGGAGCCGAAGGACGTGCGTGTCGAGCGTGAGGCGCCGGGCACATTCGGCTTCCATACGCAGCTGATCGCCGAGGTCGGCGGGCGGGAGGTGCCCCTGAAGATCCGCAACGCGAACTTCCGGGCGGCCACCGTCGTGGCGGTGGCGGAGCCCTCGGTCCCGCTCGGGCTGGACCTCCGCGACGCGCATCCCGACGACACCGAGGTGCACATCATGAAGCGCCACTCGCACCTGTTCGACGAAGACGATCTCGCCAAGCTCATCGCCCACTGGACCCGGGTGCAGGCCGTGCGGGATGCCGACGGCCGGGGTGCGCGCGTCGCCGCCGATCATGTGCGGCTGGACAGCCCGCTGGTGAAGGGGTGGATCCCCGACCGGAAGGTGCGGTACCACCTCGCCGATCTCTCCCGCGACGGCTGGATCATCACCCTCGCGTACGCGCAGGCGCCCGCCTGAGTCCCACTCCGTCCGGTGCGCGGGGGACTACTCCTCGACGAGCTCGGGGAGGGCGGCCTTCAACTCGGCCAGCCATGCCCGCGCGTTCCCGTCCGACGGCGCACGCCAGTCGCCCCGCGGGGAGAGGGAGCCGGCGGGTGAGACCTTGGGTCCGTTGGGAATCGCCGAGCGCTTGAACTGCGCGAAGGCGAAGTAGCGCTGCAGGAAGACCTGCAGCCACTTCACGATGGTCGGCAGATCGTACGCGTAGCGGTCGTCCTCGGGGAATCCGGGCGGCCAGGCGCCGGCATCCTTGTCGCTCCACGCGTGTGCGGCGAGGTATGCGATCTTCGAGGGCCGGTAGCCGAACCGCAGCACGTGATACAGCGTGAAATCGTGGAGGGAGTAGGGTCCGATCCGGTCCTCCGTGGACTGCATCTTGCCGTCCTGCCCCGCCGGGACGAGCTCGGGAGAGATCTCGGTGTCGAGGACGGACTGCAGCACCTCGCGGGCGCGATCGCTGAGCTCGGTCGACCCGCCCTCGTCGCCGCGGTGCGAGATCACCCACCGGATGACGTGCTGGATGAGGGTCTTGGGCACGCCGGCGTTCACCGCGTAGTGGCTCATGTGGTCGCCGACCCCGTACGTGGCCCAGCCGAGCGCGAGCTCGGACAGGTCCGACGTGCCGATCACCATGCCACCGTGATGGTTCGCCAGCCGGAACAGGTAGTCGGTGCGCAGGCCCGCCTGCACGTTCTCGAACGTGATGTCGTGCACCGGATCGCCCTCGGCGAAGGGGTGGCCGAGCTGCTCGAGCATCTCGGTCGCGGCCGGCCGGATGTCGATGGTCTCGATCGACGCGCCGATCGCCTCGGCCAGCGCGATGGCGTTGGACTTGGTGTGGTCGCTGGTCGCGAACCCCGGCATCGTGTAGGCGAGGATGTCGCGGCGCGGCCGCCCCATGAGGTCCATGGCGCGCGCCACCACGAGCAGCGCGTGCGTGGAATCCAGCCCGCCGCTGACCCCGATCACCGGCTTCGGGCCGCCGATCGCGCGCATGCGCTGCACGAGCCCGGACACCTGGATGTTGAACGCCTCGTAGCAGTCCAGCGCAAGACGCTCGGGGTCGTCCGGCACGAACGGGAACCGGTCGAGGTTCCGTCGCAGCCCGATGTCGACGCGGGGAGGGTCGAGCTCGAAGTGGACGGTGCGGAAGCGGGCATCCGATCCCTCGGCGCGGCGGTTGTCGTCGAACGTCCCCTGGCGCAGGCGGTCCTGGCGGATCCTGTCGAGGTCGACATCGGCCACGGAGCGGCGCGGCCCGTCCGGGAAGCGCTCGGTCTCGACCAGCAGATTGCCGCCCTCGTAGATCATGGTCTGCCCGTCCCACGACACGTCGTTCGTGGACTCGCCCGCACCCGCCGCGGCATACGCGTACCCGGCCAGGCAGCGCAGCGACTGGGACTGGCACAGATCCTTGCGGTCCTCCGCACGCGCGATCGTGATGGGGCTGCCGCTGAGGTTCAGGAGCACCGTCGCCCCGGCGAGAGCGGCGTGCGACGACGGCGGGATCGGCACCCACACGTCCTCGCACACCTCGGCGTGCACCACGAGCCCCGGCACGTCGAGCGCCTCGAACAGCAGGTCCGGTCCGAACGGGGCCTCCAGGCCCCCGACGCGGATGTCCTGCCCTGCCTGGTCGTCGCCGGGCGCGTACCAGCGGCGCTCGTAGAACTCGCGGTAGGTCGGCAGATACGACTTGGGCGCCACGCCGAGCAGCTCGCCGCGGTGGATCACGACGGCGCAGTTGTACAGGCGGTTGCGGTGCCGCAGCGGGGCTCCGACCACCAGCATGGGCAGGAGATCGACGGATGCCTCGACCAGGTTCGCGACGGCGGCCTCGACGGCGTCCAGCACCGGGTCCTGCATCACGAGGTCATCGATCGCGTACCCGGTCAGGCACAGTTCCGGGAAGACCGCGACGGCGACCCCCTCGGCGTCGCACTCCCGCGCCGTCGCCAGCACCGCGTCGGCGTTGGTCGCCGGGTCGGCGATCGACAGCGGAATCGTGCAGGCCGCGACGCGGGCGAACCCGTGGCGGTACGCGCTCTCGAAGGGCAGGCTCATGCGCTCCAGTCTGGCAGGTGCGCCCGTTCGCGCGCCGGGGGTTGCGCTCACGCCCGAGTCCGTCGTCGGACCGCGCTCCTGCGTCGACCCGTCGCCCTCGGCCGCCGCCCGGCTCGGTTTGTGCGGAGAACACGCCGCTAACCCCGCACCGATAACGGCGTGTTCTCCGCACAAACCGCAGGGGGTGCCGACGCCGGGGCAGGGTCGGGGCGGCAGGGCATGCGATACATCGAGGACGAAGGCCGGATCGTCTGGAGCGCGAGCGACCTCAAGGCCGCCGCGGAATGCGAGTTCGCGTGGCTGCGCGCGATCGACGCCCGACTCGGCCGCGTCGCGGCGGTCGAAGAGCCCGAAGACCTCACCCTCGAGCGCGCCGGCCGGCTCGGCACCGTGCACGAGCGTCAGGTGCTCGCCGACTACGTCGCGCGGTTCGGCGACCGGGTGGTCCAGATTCCCGAGACGCGCTCGTCGGATGCCGTGGCGCTGGCCGATGCGGTCGCGCGCACGAACGCGGCGCTGGCCTCCGACGCCGAGGTGGTCTACCAGGCGGCCTTCGCCACCGACGAGTTCGTCGGGTTCGCGGACTTCCTCGTGCGCGATCCTTCGGCGGGTTCCGGGGCCGCCCGGCCCTGGCTCGTGCAAGACACGAAGCTGGCGCGCGGGTCACGGCCCTCATGCAGCTGGCGGCATACGTCGATCAGCTCGACCTGCTAGGCGTGCCGCGGTCACCGCGGGTGCAGCTGCTCTGGGCGACGGCAGCGTCAGCGAGCACGAGGTCGACGACCTCCTCCCTGTCTTCCAGCTGCGGCGCGCGCGCCTGGCCGCCCTCATCGCCGACCGGCGTCTGGACCTGGGCGCGGGAGACGATCGCCTGGGGCGACCCGCGCGGCGAACTCGGGGTCGTCGCGTGCGGACGCTGTGCGACCTGCGACGCCGAGGTGGTGGCATCCCGCGATCTGCTGCTCGTGGCCGGCATGCGCCCGGTGCAGCGCGAGCGGCTGCGCGCGGCGGGCGTCACGACGATAGAGCAGCCCGCCGACGCCCCCGCGGGCCCGCAGGCATGAACCTGACGTACGCTGTCGCTGGCACCCGCGCGGCTGCAGTTGAGAGCCCGGCACGCCGCCGTCAGGTTCCTGACCGCCCGCCGCCGTCGTGGCTGCCGCGGCGGTCGCCGTCGGCGCGTCGGCGACGACGACGGAGTCCGATGCCGCGCACCTCGGCTTCGCGCAGCTGGTCGAAGAAGCGGGTGCCGCGCCCGACACCGCGCCGCCGGTGCCGGTGTACGAGGTGGTGGCGCCCCAGGCGCTCGGGGCGCTGCCCCGCCCCGACCACGGCGACCTGTTCTTCGACTTCGAGGGCGACCCCCTGCACACCGAGCCGCCGCTGCCCGGCCAGCCGACGCAGTGGGGGATCGACTATCTGTTCGGCTGGGTCGACACACGGGAGCAGTACACGGCGCTGTGGGCGCACACGTTCGCCGACGAGAAGCGCGCGCTCGAGACCTTCCTCGACATCGTCAACCTGCGCCGGCAGCAGTACCCCGGCATGCACATCTACCACTACGCGCCCTACGAGCCCACGCATCTGCTGGCGATGGCCGCCCGGCACGGCGTGCGCGAAGCCGACGTCGACCGGCTGCTGCGCGACGGCGTCTTCGTCGATCTGTACCCGGTCGTCCGTCGCGCGCTGCGCGTGGGATCCCGCTCGTACTCGATCAAGAAGCTCGAGCCGCTGTACATGGGCCACGAGGTGCGCACCAGCGACGTCCAGAAGGGCGACGACTCGATCGTGCGGTATGTCGAGGCGCGCGCGCTGCAGGCGGAGGGCGCCGGCGCCGAGGCGGCGCTGGTCTTCGAAGACCTGGCCGACTACAACCGGTACGACTGCGTGTCGACGCGCCGGCTGCGGGACTGGCTCGTCGACCGTGCCCGCGAGGCGGCGCTCGTCCCCTCGCCCAACCCGGAGCCCGACGAGCGCGGGTACGAGCCGTCCCCGCGCGCCGCGACGCTGGATGCCCTGGCGTCGGAGCAGCCGGACGATTCCGTCGCCGCCCGCTCGCTGCATCTGGGAGCGGCGGCCATCGACTACTACCCCCGGGAGGCGAAGTCCTTCTGGGCGACGCACTTCCTGCGTCTTCGCGAGCCGGTCTCCCTGTGGGACGACACACGCGACGTCGTGGTCGTCGACGCCACGCGCAGTCGTGTACGCGAGGACTGGCACTTCCCTGAGAGCGGGCGAGGCGGCGAACGGCGCATCGTCGAGCTGCGCGGCGACGTCGCCCCCGGCACCCGGCTGAGCGAGGGCACCAACCCGTTCGCCCTGTACGAGCTGCCGGCACCGTACCCGTTCGAGGCGTCGCCGCGATGGATCCACTCTTACCGATCGGTGACCGTCGTGGAGGTGCTCGACGACGGAGCCGTCATCGAAGAGACCGCCGTCGACGGTGTCACCTGGAGCGGACTGCCGCTCGCCCTGACGCCCGCCGCACCGCCGGCCGCCGGCAACCAGCAGGCGGCGATCGACGCGTGGGCGGATGCGGTGATCGCGGCGGCCCCTGAGCTGCCCGCCGACCCCGCCACCGACATCCTCTGCCGGCGCCCGCCGCGCACCCTGGCCGGCTCCCTGCCGGCGGGCGAGGGTGACCTCGTGGATGCCATCACCCGCGCGGTGCGCGACCTCGACCGCAGCTATCTCGCCGTGCAGGGTCCGCCGGGAACCGGGAAGACCTACGTCGGCTCGCACGTCATCGCTCGGCTGGTGCACGAGCACGGCTACAAGGTGGGCGTCGTGGCGCAGGGTCACGCCACCATCGAGCAGCTGCTGGAGCGGGTCGTCGCCGCGGGCGTGCCCGCCGCCCACGTGGGGAAGGCGCCGAAAGACCCGGACGCCGGGCACGGGTTCACGGTGCTGCCGAAGAACGGCGTGGCCGCGTTCGTGGCCGAGCACGAGGCATCCGGCTATGTCATCGGCGGCACCGCGTGGGACTTCAGCCACGAGGGGCGTGTTCCGCGCGGCAGCCTGGACCTGCTCGTCGTCGACGAGGCGGGGCAGTTCTCGCTCGCCTCGACGATCGCCGTCTCGCTGGCCGCGCCGCGCCTCCTGCTGCTGGGCGACCCGCAGCAGCTTCCGCAGGTGAGCCAGGGGACCCATCCTGCCCCCGTGGACACGTCGGCGCTCGGCTGGGTGATGGACGGCGCCGACGTCATCCCGCCGGACTACGGGTACTTCCTGGCGCAGAGCCGCCGCATGCGGCCGGAGGTCGCCGCCCCCGTCTCGACGCTGTCGTATCGCGGCGAGCTGGAGTCCCACCCGTCGGCGGCGCTGCGCCGGCTCGAGGGTGTCGCGCCGGGGCTGATCCCGGTGCCGCTGCGACACCACGGCAACGCGACGCAGTCCCTCGAGGAGGCGGACGAGGTCGCGCGGATCGTCGCCGACCTCGTAGGCCGGGACTGGATCGACGTCGTCGCCGGCGACGGCGACGCATCGCAGCCCGCGGCCCCGCGCCCGCTCGCGCAACGCGACCTCATCGTCGTCACCCCGTACAACGCGCAGCAGGTGGCCGTCGAGGCGGCACTGGCGGCGGCAGGTTTCCCCGATGTGCCGGTCGGCACCGTCGACAAGTTCCAGGGCAGGGAGGCCGCGGTCGCCATCCTCTCGCTGGCGGCCTCGAGCGGCCGTGAGGCACCGCGGGGCCTGGAGTTCCTGCTGCTGCGCAATCGGCTCAACGTGGCGATCTCTCGCGCGATGCACACGGCGTATCTGGTGTATTCGCCGGGGCTGCTCGACGATCTGCCGCACACGCCCGAAGGCGTGGCGCGGCTGAGCGGATTCGCCCGGCTCGTCGGCGGGCAGCCGGGCCCCGCGTAGACTCGCGCTCACGCCGCATCCCCCGGCGGCGCCGACACCGCGCCGGCGATCCGCCCGACAGGAGCCCGCATGCCCGACGACGCAGCGCAGCAGTTCGAGATCGACCTCCCGCCCGAGCTCATCGGCGGCGCCTACGCCGACTTCGCCAACGTCTGGCACACGCCCACGGTGTTCGTGATGGACTTCCTCACGCTGGCGCAGCCGCCGCGGGAACAGGTCGACGCCGAGACGGGCCAGCGCCACACCGTCGTGCCGGCCCGGGTCGTCAGCCGCATCCGCATCCCTCCGGACCAGGTGTTCGAGCTGGCGAAGGCGCTCACCCAGCAGCTGGAGTTCTGGGAGCGCGAGACCGGTCGCCGCAATTCGCAGGAGCCGCCGCTGGGCGACTGACGGCCGCGCCTCCACGCGACCCGAGAGACGAGCGGCCGCTAAGCGCCCGTTCCCGGCCTGTCAACCCCTTTGGGAGGCCGATCGCCCGGCACGTAGCCTTGCCACGCGCCCCAGAGGCGCACAGGCGCGGCATCCGTTCGGCGAGGGGCGGATGCCGCGTCGCTGCGCGCGGCGCCGCTCGCCTCCGGAGTCAGACGGTGCCGTACAGGCGGTCGCCGGCGTCCCCGAGCCCAGGCACGATGTAGCCCTTCTCGTTGAGGCGCTCGTCGAGCGCACCGAGCACCAGGGTGACGTCGCGGCCGTCGACCTGCTTCTCGATCGCCGCGACGCCCTCGGGCGCGCCGAGCAGGCAGATCGCCGTGACATCCTGCGCACCGCGGCGGAAGAGGAACTCGATCGCGGCGCCCAGCGATCCGCCGGTGGCGAGCATGGGGTCCAGCACGAAGCACTGGCGGTCGCTCAGGTCGTCGGGCAGGCGCTCCGCGTAGGTGGAGGGGACGAGCGTCTCCTCGTTGCGCACCATGCCGAGGAACCCGACCTCTGCCGTCGGGATGAGCTTGACCATCCCCTCGAGCATGCCGAGTCCTGCGCGCAGGATCGGCACCACGATGGGTCGCGGATCGCCGATCCGCACGCCGGTCGTCGTGGTGACAGGTGTCTGGATCTCGACCTCTTCGACGCGCACGTTGCGTGTCGCCTCGTAGGCGAGCAGAGTCACCAGCTCCTCGGTGAGCTGGCGGAACACCGGTGACGACGTGCGCTGGTCGCGCAGCACCGTGAGCTTGTGCGTGATGAGCGGGTGGTCGGCGACGTGCAGGCGCATACGCCCAGGTTAGTGTCCGGCCGCCCTTCCCCAGGACAGGTGTTCCGGCGACGACAGGTCCGTTTCCGGGCCGGCGGCCCGTCTCCGCGAGGAGCACCCGTTGCGGGCAGCGGCAGGAGCGACGAGGAGCGCGGCTACGCTCGTGCTGTGATGTTCGACCCCGCCGACGTGGCCGCGATGGACCGCGCGCTGGTGCTCGCGGCGGCTGCGGGGCGCAGCGGCGACGTGCCCGTCGGGGCGGTGGTGACGGATGCCGCGGGCACCGCGATCGGGGGGGGGCGCAACCTGCGGGAGCTCCAGCACGACCCGACCGCCCATGCGGAGGTGGTGGCCCTGCGGGCGGCGGCGGCTGCGCTCGGCTCGTGGAACCTCGAAGGGTGCACGCTGGTGGTGACCCTCGAACCCTGCGTGATGTGCGCGGGTGCGGTGCTGCAGTCGCGGGTCTCGCGACTGGTCTTCGGGGCGTGGGATGCCAAGGCCGGAGCAGCCGGGTCCGTCTACGACGTGGTGCGCGATCGGCGCCTGCCTCATCGCGCCGAGGTCGTGGCGGGGGTGCGCGAGGCCGAGGCATCCGCCCTGTTGCGCGCGTTCTTCGACGCGCGCCGTTGACGGCGGAACCCTCCGCGGCTACCGGGGCAGGTGCGGGAGCACCTCGGTGCCGAGGTACTCCACGTGGGAGACGTCCTGCAGGTCCATCAGCTGGAAGTAGACGCGCTCTGCCCCCAAGGCCACGAGCCGCTCCACCTTCGCGACGATCTCGTCGCGGTCGCCGACGATGTTGACGTCGCCGCGGAGCTCCTCGACCGTGCGGCCGATGTTCGCCGCCCGGCGGTCGAGCTCGGCAGGTGTGGCGCCGGCGAGCGTCGGCAGCGCGATCGACAGCTTGAGGGAGCGCGGGTCACGGCCGATCCGCTCGCAGGCGGCCCGTACGCCGGCGAACTTCTCGGCCGACTCCCGCTCCGAGCGGAAGCCGATGTTGAACTCCGTCGCGAACCGCGCCGCCAGCTCGGGCGTGCGCCGGGGCCCCGCGCCGCCCACGATCACCGGCACGCGGTCCTGTACCGGCTTGGGCAGGGCCGGGGCATCCGACAGCCGATAGTGCTCGCCGTCGAAGCTGTAGGTGCCGCCGACCGGTGTGGACCACAGTCCGGTCACGATCTCGAGCTGCTCTTCGAGGATGCCGAACCGCTTGGCCGGGAAGGGGATGCCGTACGCCTCGTGCTCGCGCTGGAACCATCCCGTCCCGAGGCCGAGCTCGGCCCGTCCGCCCGACATGGCGTCGACCTGCGCGACCTGGATCGCGAGGAGTCCGGGCACCCGGTACGTCACCGACGAGACGAGCGTGCCGAGGCGGATGCGGGACGTCTCGCGCGCCAGGCCCGCCAGCGTCGTCCAGGCGTCGGTGGGTCCGGGCAGCCCGTCGCCGTCGCCCATGTGCAGATAGTGGTCCGAGCGGAAGTACCCGTCGAATCCCAGCCGCTCGGCCGTCTGGGCGAAGGCGAGCTGGTCGTCGTAGTCGGCACCCTGCTGGGGCTCGGTGAAGATGCAGTACTCCACGATGCGCGGCCTCCTGCGCTCAGTCCGCGGACTTGATGACGAACTCGGACGTCGGGGGAGTCGGATCGTCGCCGGGACGGTAGATGTCGGGCTCGAGGTAGATGACCCGGGCAGCGGGCACGGCCGCGCGCACGCGGGCCTCGACCCGGTCGATGTCGGCCGCGACGTGGGCCAGCGGCGCGTCCGAGGCGAAGCCGAGCTTGGCCGCGACCAGCAGCTCGTCGGGTCCGAGGTACAGCGTCTTGATGTGGATGATCTTCTCGATCTCGCCGCCGGAACGGATGGCGTCGACGATCCGCCGGTGGTCGGCCTCGGTCGCTCCTTCGCCGACCAGCAGGCTCTTCGTCTCGATGCCGAGGATGATCGCGATCACGACCAGCAGCGTTCCGATCATGAGGGTGCCGAGCGCGTCGAAGACGGGGTTCCCGGTGATGACCGTGAGGCCCACGCCGAAGAGCGCGAAGACCAGGCCGATCAGCGCGCCGACGTCTTCGAGCAGCACGACGGGCAGCTCGGGCGCCTTGGCGTGGCGCACGAACGACACCCACGACTGACCTCGCGCCCGCGTGTGGTTGCTCTCGCGGACGGCGGTGCGCAGCGAGAACGACTCCAGCGTGATGGCGACGACGAGCACCGCCAGCGGCACCCACGGCATCTCGAGCTCGTGGGGGTGCGTCAGCTTCTCGACGCCCTCGTAGATCGCGAAGAGGCCCCCGACGGAGAAGAGGATGATCGAGACGACGAACGCGTACACGTACCGCTCGCGGCCGTAGCCGAACGGGTGCTCCCGGTCGGCGGCCTTCCTCGCCCGGCGTCCGCCGAGCATCAGGAGGAGCTGGTTGCCGGAGTCGGCGACCGAGTGGATGCCCTCGGCGAGCATCGACGCCGACCCCGAGACGAACCACGCGATGAACTTCGCCAGGGCGATGCCGAGATTGGCCAGGAACGCCGCGAGGATCGCCTTGCCGCCGCCGGAAGCACTCATGCGGATGAGTCTACGGATGCCGCGCCCCTGGGTGCGGCTGCTTGCTCAGTCCGACGAGCGCAGGATGATGGCCTCGGTCGGCGGGGCCGGGTCGTGTGGCTGCCCGACGTATCCGATGACCGCGAGCAGCGCATGACGGAACTCGGCGGGCCGCTCCAGGTGCGGCGTATGGCCGGTGTCCTCGAGCTCGATCTCGGTCACCTGGCCCCCCGCGTCCGCATACCGCGCGAGGACGTCGCGCGTCTGCGACACCATCTCCTGAGGTGGTGCCACCTCCTCGCCCGGCCAGCCCGGGACGATGCCGAGCTTGCCGAGGTTGTTCAGGTCGTAGACCGACGCGTCGGACACGATCGGGTCGAGGGCCCCGTGGATCCAGAGGATCGGGAACTTGTCGGGCAGATCCACGATCGTCGACAAGTCGTGGTTACCCGGCGCCAGCGTGTTGAGCACGCCGATCTTGCCGGCGGCGAAGCCCGGCCAGTTCTCGCTCTTCTCCGCGTCGCCGGGATAGTTGCCGGTCGCGGTCGAGGTCGTGAGCATCGACTCGACCCAGACGTCCTCATGTTCGGTCTGGAAGCCTGGAGCCACATAGTGGGCGCGGAAGACGTTGCGGGGCGAGGTCGGCGCGTCGGTACCGGTGTCATGGTCGATCAGCCGCTGCACGAAGTCCGGGTTGGCGGCTCCGCCACCTGTTCCCGCGTCGTCGTCCGTCAGGCGCGTCCCGTCCCTGCGGGTGCCACCGAAACCGTACGGCGACACCGGCGCTTCGAGCGTGAGGCTGAGCACGGGATGGTCGAGCGCATACTGCAGCACGACGCTGCCGCCGAGGGACCAGCCGACGAGGTGCGCTGTCTGGACGCCCAGCGCCTCGAGCGTCGCGTGCACGTCGTCGCTGAAGTCGCGCACGCCGCGTGTGGCGTCGATCGGGGCGTGCTCGGTGCCGCCATAACCGCGCAGATCGATCGCGATCACGCGCAGATCGCGGGGGAGATCCTCCATCAGTTCTTGCCAGAACAGGGCCGACGAGACGTTCCCATGGACGAGAACCACTGTGCGATCAGGCGGTGTGCTCGGGTCGTCCGCCGTGCGCTCGAGCACGTTCACCGACAGGTCGGGCGTCTCGACGATGCGTGCGGCGATGCCGTCGAAGAGGGTCATTCGGGGTGCCTCCCACGTCCTGCGGAAGCTCCTGCGCCCCCGCCCACTCATGAGGATAGACCGGTCGCCAGACTTTGCGAATCACCTTTCATGTTGTGCATCCCGCGGACGGCGGCATCCATGTCATTCCTCAGCGGATGGCGGCGTCTGACCGGTGTAGAACGCGAAGGTGTTGTCGGCCGCGCGGGCGGCCGCGGCGGGATCGGCGCCGTCGGCGGCGTGGGCGGCACCCCACGCGTCGGCGGCGCCGCGGTAGAACGCCCGGCCCTCGTCGGTGAACGCCCACGCCTCCGCCTCTTCGGGCGATGGGCCGTTGCCTCCGCCGAGGTGCAGGGCGAGTCCGAGCAGGCCCCCGTCCCAGCCGACACCGGTCGCGCCGGGGCCGTACATCTCCCAGAACGCGGAGGGCACGTCGTCGACGTGCGCCACGTGCTCCAGCTCGAAGCGGGTGCTGTCGGCGCCGTCGGCGATCAGGCGCACGGTCAGCCACGTGACACCGCCGCCGTACTCCCACGTGACCTTGTAGTGCGCTGTCCCGTTCGCCGGGGGCACGCACTCTTGAATCTCGCCACCGGCGTTGTTCTCGATCTGATAGCGCCCGCCCAGGCGCAGGTCACCGGAGATCGGCAGGAACCATCGGGCGATCCGCGCGCCGGTCGTGACGGCGTCCCACACGTCGTCGAGGGGCGAGGGGTACGTCTGCGCGAGCGTCTGCACGCGCGACGGGAAGCCGTCGATGTCCTCGTCGGCGATCTCGCGCGTCACAGCGTCGAGCTGGCCCTGTACGTCGACCATGTCAATCCTCCTGAGTCTCGTTCTCGTTGTTGTTGTCGTCGTTGTCGTCGTCCTGGACGTTCGCACCGTCGCCGGCGGTCTGCGTGGCCGCAGGTGCGTCCCGCTCGCCCGCCAGCCGGCGCTCTCGTCGTCCGCGGGCGAGCTCTGTTCCCAGCGCGTCCAGGCGCGGTTGCCAGAACCGCCGGAACGGGTCGAACCACGCGGCCGCGTCCTCCAGCGGCTCCGGCGCGATGGCGTACAGGCGGCGGGTTCCCTCGGCGCGGACGCTCGCGAATCCCGACTCGCGCAGCACGCGGAGGTGCTGCGACACCGCGGGCTGCGAGATGCCGAACTCGCGCTGCACGTGGGCGCCGAGTTCGCCGGCGCTGCGCTCGCCCTCGGCGAGCAGCTCGAGCAGACGCCGGCGTACCGGGTCTCCGAGGATGTCGAGCGCGTGCATGCCAGTAATCATTGCGCGACAGCTTATATAAGTCAAGTCTGATACTACTCGGCCTCAGTCGTGCGCTCATAGGATGGCGCCATGGCACCAGAGACCCCGTCCCTCCCTCCCATCGAGCCGGCGCCGAGGATCGCGATGGGCGGGGCGATCGCGCGGGGACTGTCCCGGTCCGGTCTAGCATCCCGCGGCGTGGTCACCACGAACCGCTCGCGCGCGAAGGCCGCGGAGCTTCACGGACTCGACGACGTCACGAGCGTCGCGCTCGAGGACGCCCCGGCCGGCAACACGGATGCCGCGGCCGCCGCTGACGTCGTGCTCGTCGGGGTGAAGCCCGCCATGGTCCCCGACCTGCTGCGTGAGATCGCCCCGGTGCTGCGTCCGGGCACCGTCGTCGTGAGCCTCGCGGCGGGCGTCACGCTCGCGGCGTTCGAGCGGATCCTGGGTGAGGAGGTCGCCGTCCTGCGGTCGATGCCGAACACGCCCGCGCTCGTGGGCCGGGGCGTCACCGGACTGGCCGCGGGATCGACTGCCGGCGAGGCGGAGGTCGCGCTGGTGCGTCGCCTGTTCGAGACGGTGGGGGCGGTCGTCGAGGTGCCCGAGTCGCAGATCGATGCGCTGTCCACCATCTCCGGCTCGGGGCCGGCCTACTTCTTCCTGCTGGTCGAGGACTTCACTCGCGCGGCCGAGGCGAAGGGCTTCTCGCCCGCGCAGTCGCGGCTGCTCGCCGAGCAGACCTTCATCGGTACGGCGGCGCTGCTCGAGGCGTCGCAGGACGATCCGGCGGAGCTGCGGCGGCAGGTCACGAGCCCCAAGGGCACCACCGAGCGCGCCATCGCGGTTCTGCAGGACGCCCGTCTGGACGACGTCTTCACCGCGGCCACCGACGCGGCGCTCGCGCGTGCCAAGGAGCTGGCGGCAGGGGGCTGACCGTCGCCGCGCGTATCGCCCGCCCGGCCGTCAGCTCGGGTTCGCCCGGTCCATCCACCACTCGGTGAACGCGGTGGCACGGCCGTCGTCGGCCAGGGCGACGACCCACAGGTTGCTGTACGTGGTCCCGGAGGTGTAGCGGGTCTCGCCTTCGATGAAGACGAGGCGGCCGTCGGCGGCGATCACCCGCGCGTCGAAGGTCCAGGTGCCTGGCTCATCCCGTCGCTCCAGCCACGAGGCGACGATCGCCTCATGGCCCTGGATCGGTGCGGCCCACGGTTCGGCGCGATACTCCGCGTCGCCGGTGAAGACGGCGCGGATGTCGTCGGGATCGTTGGTCGTCCATGCCTGGCGGTACGCGCCGAGCCAGCGCTCGGCATCCGCGATGGTGCTCTCTCGATCGCTCATGCGGCCAGTGTCGCCCCGGGCTCCGACATCCCTGCTCGGCTCACCCCGCCGCGAGCTCACTGACGGAGGGCGAGCCGGTCAGCGCTCCAGCGACGCGAAGCGCTCGATGTCGGAGTTCGTGCCCGACACGATGATGAGGTCGTGGTTGGTGACGACGGTGTTCGCCTCGGCATAGCGGAACGGCTTGCCGGGGCTTTTCACCCCGACCACCGTCACGTTGTACTTCGTGCGCACGCCGGACTCGTTGAGCCCGACGCCGCGGATGAACTTCGGCGGGTAGAGCTTGGCGAGGGCGAAGTCGTCGTCGAAGCGGATGAAGTCGAGCATGCGCCCGCTGACGAGATGCGCGACGCGCTCGCCGGCCTCGCGCTCCGGGTAGATGACGTGGTTGGCACCCACGCGCGCCAGGATCTTCCCGTGCGACTGCGAGACCGCCTTCGCCCAGATCTGCGGCACCTTCAGGTCGACGAGGTTGGCGGTGATCAGGACGGATGCCTCGATGGACGAACCCACCGCCACCACGGCCACCTGGAAGTCCTGCGCGCCGATCTGCTTCAGGGCGTCGATGTTGCGCGCATCGGCCTGAACGGTGTGCGTCACCCGCTCCGACCACTTCTGCACCAGATCGAGGTTCTCGTCGATCGCGAGCACCTCGCGGTCCAGCCGATCCAGTTCGCCCGCACAGGCGGCTCCGAATCGGCCGAGGCCGATCACGAGAACGGGCGCGTCGCCCCTCATCCGCTCAACCAACGATGGGCCTTTCCACGGGCAGCGAATACAGCTGCGAACGGGATGTCGCGGCCACGGCCGCGGCGAGAGTCACTGTACCAACGCGGCCCATGACGATCGTGATCGCGAGCACGTAGATGGCCGGATTGGGAAGCTCGGCGGTGAGCCCCGTGGACAGGCCCACCGTGGCGAATCCGGAGATCACGTCGAACAGCACATCGCCGAGATCGGCCTTGGTGATCTGCGTGATGATGATGGTCGAGATCGCGACGATCGTCGCACCCCACGCCACGACCGACAGTGCCACGCGCAGCACGTCGCTCGGGATGCGGCGTCCGAAGACCTGGTTCGAGGCGCGTCCCTTCGCCTCCGACACGACAGCCAGAGCGATGACGGCGAGCGTGGTCACCTTGATCCCGCCGGCGGTCGAGGCCGAGCCGCCGCCGACGAACATCAGCATGCACGCCACGAGCAGGCTCGACTGGTTGAGTTCCCCGATGTCGAGGATCGCAAACCCGCCGGAGCGGGTCATCGCCGACAGGAAGAACGCCTGGAACGTGGTGTCCCAGGCGTCGTTGGTGCCGAGCGTCAGCAGGTTGTCGTACTCGAGCACGAGGAACGCGGCACCGCCCAGGAAGAACAGGGTCACCGTGGTGATGACGGTGAGCTTGGCGTGCAGCGACCACCGTCGCACATGCCACAGCTGCCTGCGCAGCGTGTAGATGACGGGGAATCCGATCGAGCCGAGGAACACCCCGGCCATGAGCACCGTCAGGAAGAAGTAGTCGTGGCGGAAAGGCAGCAGGCCGTCGGCATTGGGGGTGAAACCGGTGTTGGTGAACGCCATGGCGGCGTAGAACGGCGCCTCCCACAGCGCCACATGCCATGGCACCCCGGCGACGAGCAGACCGGGGTAGAGGAGGAGCGCCAGGCCCGCCTCGATGACGAGCGTCGAGAGGGCGACCGTGGCGAGCAGGCTGCCGATCTGGCCGAGTTGAACCGTCTGACTCTCGTTGACCGGGCCGCCATGGGTCCGCAGCGGATTGGTGTCGCTGGCGGCGATGAGCTTGGCCCGCAGACCGAGGCGGCGGGAGATGACCAGGCCCAGGATCGACGCGAGGGTCAGCACGCCGAGCGCGCCGATCTGGACCCCCACGAAGACGAGCACGTGTCCGAACGCGGACCAGTGGGTGGCCATGTCGACGGTCGCGAGGCCGGTGACGCAGATGGTGGACACCGCTGTGAAGAAGGCGTCGGCGAACGGTGTGGGCCGGCCGTCGGCGGCGGCGACGGGCAGGGAGAACAGCACCGTGAACACCAGGATCAGCGACAGGAAGATGATGATCGCGAAGCGCGCGGGCGAGCGCTGAGTCAGTTCGCGGAAGAACTCCATCACCGCATGGCCGAGGGTGCGCAGGACGCCCGCAAGGGAGACGGGGACGACACGCCTGCCATCCGTCATGCGGTGTCCTCCCCGGGATGCGAGCGCAGTACCTGCAGTGGATGAGCGGCGGTCGTGATCATGGTACTCCGCAGGGCTGCCGACTACTCTGAGCACATGGCGGACATCTTCGACGTGATCGCGGACGGTACGCGTCGCGACATCCTGCGACTGCTGCTGGATCGATCATCCGCCGGAGAGCGCGGCACGAGCGTGTCGCACATCGTCACCGAGCTGGGCGCCAGCCAGCCGACCGTCTCGAAGCACCTCAAGGTGCTGCGCGATGCGCATCTCGTCTCGGTCCGGGAGGAAGGGCAGCACCGCTACTACAGCCTTTCCGCCGCGCCCCTGGACGAGGTCGACGATTGGCTCGTGCCGTTCCTGGACGATCACGGCGCGGCAGCCGACGCCGCGCCGGCTGCGCTGCCGGATTCCGCGGCGCATGCTGCCGAGGTCGTGGGCCGCGCCGCGGCATCCGCCAAGCACGCCCTGGAGAACGCGCTGAAGCGCCTCCCCGGCCGCTGACGGCGACCGGGCAGGAGCGGATCAGCGCCGCCCGCTCTTGCGGCCGAACAGCCAGGCGCCCCACACCGCCGAGACGGCGAGGATGAGAAGGCACCAGCCGATCGCCCAGAGCGGCTCCGTCCCGAGCGGCGCGCCCATCAGGAGTCCCCGGATGGTCTCGATGATGGGTGTGATGGGCTGGTTGTCGGCCACCCACTGCAGCCACTCGGGCATGGTCTCGACGGGGACGAAGGCGCTGGACAGGTACGGGATGAACAGGATGATGAACCCGTAGCCGGACGCCGCCTCGGGGCTTCCCGCGGCCAGGCCGATGGAGGCGAACAGATAGGTGATCGCGAGGATGTACAGCGCGATGACGGCCGCGGCTGCGATCCATCCCACGAGGCCCGCGCTGGGGCGGAAGCCCACGAGGAGACCCACCGCGATCACGACTGCCGTCGCGACGAGGTTGCGGGCCAGGCTCGCCACGACGTGCCCGGTGAGAACGGCGCCGCTGCGCAGCGGCATGGTGCGGAAGCGGTCGATGATGCCGCTGGACATGTCGCGGGCGACGTAGGTCGCCGTGGTGGCGGCGCCGAAGCCCGCGCACAGCAGGATGATGCCCGGGACGACGTAGTCGACGTAGTCCCCGCCGGGCTCGATCGCGCCGCCGAACACGAAGGTGAACAGCAGCATCAGCATCACCGGGAGCAGGATCGCCAGGCTGAGCGACTCGCCGTCACGCAGGGACTGGGTGAGACTGCGGCGCACGAACACCGACTCGGCGGTAATTCCTCGCAGGTGCGGGCGGGGAGCGGGGGCGGTGGTGGTCATGCGTACTCCTTCGTGGTGTCGGCCGTCGCGGCCGACGCGGTTCCGGTGAGCGAGAGGAAGACGTCGTCGAGGGTGGGGCGGCGCAGTGTGAGCTCGGCACCGGGCTCGTCGTCGGCGCCCAGCTGGTCGATCGCCGCGCGGACGCTCGCGACGGAGCCGTCCGTGGGCACCTCGCGGAGCACCTCGCCGCCGGGGCTCGTGAGCACCACGGTGTCGGTGCCCACGAGGGCCTTGAGCTCGGCGGGAGTGCCGGTCGCGACGACGCGCCCCGCGTCCAGGAGCGCGACGCGGTCGGCGAGCTGATCGGCCTCCTCCAGATACTGGGTGGTGAGGAAGACCGTCGTCCCGGCTCCCGCCAGCGACCGGATGACGTCCCACAGGTCTCGCCGGCTGCGCGGGTCGACGCCCGTCGTCGGCTCGTCCAGGAACAGCACCTCGGGGACGACGACGAAGCTCAGGGCGAGATCGAGCCGGCGCCGCATGCCGCCGGAGTACGTCCGGACGGGTCGGGACGCGGCATCCGTCAGCGCGAAGCGCTCCAGCAGCTCGACCGCGCGCCTGCGGGCCGAGCGGGGTTTCAGGCCCGACAGTCGGCCCAGCATCACGAGGTTCTCGAGCCCCGTGAGCATGTCGTCGACGGCGGCGGACTGCCCGGTGAGGGCGATGCGGCGGCGTACCGCGTCGGGCTCGCGGGCCACGTCGAAGCCCGCGACGGTGGCCGTGCCCGCGTCGGGGCGCTGCAGCGTGGTCAGGATCGAGATGGTGGTGGTCTTGCCCGCGCCGTTCGCGCCGAGGAGCGCGAAGATCTCGCCGGGCTGCACGGCGAACTCGAGGTCGTCGAGGACGGGAGTGCGCCCGAAGCTCTTGCCGAGCCCGCGGACGCTGATCGCTGGTGCGCTCATGGCGGCATCCTTCCGTGTGAACTGTCTATTGAAGAAACTGTTTACGTCAGTAACTGTGTATGACCATAACACACTGTGTATTCGATAAACAGTCTTCCGCCGGTGCGGCATAGACTGGCGGCATGACGGATGCTGCCGAACTCGAGCTGCCCCGCGGAATCGCGCTCGCATGGGGCGTGGCGGCCAATCCGCAGCGCGGCCCGAAACGCGAGATGAGCGTGGAGCGCATCGTCGAGGCGGCGGTCGAGATCGCGGATGCCGAGGGACTGGGCGCCGTCTCGATGGCCGCGGTCGCGGCTCGGCTGGGGTTCACGCCCATGTCGCTGTACCGCTACGTCACCGCCAAGGACGACCTGATCCTGCTGATGCAGGAGGAGGCGACGGGACTCCCGTCGGAGGAGAGCCTCGCGGCGGGGGACTGGCGCACCCGGCTGATGGCGCTCTACCGGGAGCAGGTGGACCGTTACATGCGGCACCCCTGGGTGCTCGAGATCCCGATCACGGGGTCGCCGGCCACCCCCAACAGCGCGGCGTGGATGGATGCCGGACTCGCCGCGCTCGCCGACACACCGCTCTCGCACGAGGACCGGCTGGCCGTTCTGCTGCTGGTGACGGGAGCCGCGCGATGGACGGGGATGGTGCTGGCCGGGTACCAGCGCGTCGAACGGGAGGGCGCACTGCCGGACGCCGACATCACGGCCCGCGAGGACGCGCTGTACCGCACGCTGATCACGGCGGACGCCTACCCGCACCTGCGGGCGGCCATCGACGCCGGTGTGTTCCTGGACGAGAGGGACCCCTTCGCCTTCGGGCTCGAACGAGGCTTGGACGGCGTGGCGGCCTACATGGATGCCGTCGCCACGGGGGAGGGAGTGCCTCGCGCGGCCTGGGTGACACAGGATGACGCCGACATCGCCGACGACAAGAAGTACCGCGAAGCGCAGAAAGCCGTGCGGGTGGCCGAGAAGGCGCTGCGAGACGCCCGGAAGGTGCAGCGACAGGTCGCCCGTGAGGCGCGGGAGCGGCGAGGGCGCCAGCGCGCGGACTCCTGACAGCGACTTCCCACCGGTCCCAGGGGTCACACCGGTTTACACGCGTCCCCGCGGCGTTCTAGAGTGTGGGCAGAACTTCTGGGGAAGGGGATGGACATGGCGGAGCTGCCGGACGTGCGCTTCCTCACGGTGGCCGAGGTCGCCGAGATCATGCGGGTGTCGAAGATGACGGTGTACCGCCTCGTGCATGCGGGAGAACTGCCGGCCGTCCGCTTCGGCCGCAGCTACCGCGTTCCGGAGTCCGCGGTCACCGAAGCCCTGCAGCGGCCGATCGCAGACGTGGGCTGACCCGCCCCGCGCCGCCGCTCGAGGGGGTGTGCTCACGCACGCCCGCTCGTACAATGTGCGGCGTGGGCACGCTCGAGCCGGACGTCGTGCAGGACATCCGTTTCGCGCGCTCAGCCGACGGTGTGGGGATCGCCTACGCCGTCCACGGGCACGGGCCTCCGCTTCTGGTGGATGCCTGCTGGCTGAGCCACCTGCAGTTCGACTGGCAGAGCCCGGTATGGCGTCACTTCCTCGTCGACCTCGGCCGCGTCGCCACGGTCATCCGTTACGACGAGCGCGGTCACGGCCTCTCGGACCGGGGCGTGACCGACCACAGTCTGCAGGCGCGGGTGGCCGATCTCGAGGCGGTCGCCGACGACGCGGGCCTGGAGCGGTTCGCGCTCATGGCCATGGCGCAGGGCGGCCCGGTCGCGATCGAGTACGCGGCGAAGCATCCCGATCGGCTGACGCGGCTCATCTTCTACGGCAGCTACGCCGGAGCCACGGTGGGTGCCGGCCCCGAGGAGCTCGAGATGCTCGCGGCGTTCGAGTCGCTCATCCGCGTGGGGTGGGCCCGCCCGACGTCGGAGTTCCGGCGGGTGTTCAGCAGCATGATGATCCCCGGCGGCACCGAGGAGCAGATGCGCTGGCTCGACGATCTCCAGGTGATGGCGACGGATGCCGAGACCGCCGTCCTGTCGCGGGCCCAGCGGCAGGCGGCCGATTCCAGCGGGCGACTGCGTGAGCTTGCCCTTCCCACCCTGGTGCTGCACAGCCGCGGCGACCAGATGAACGAGTTCCATCACGCCCGGGAGCTGGCGGCGGGCATCCGCGGGGCGCGGCTCGTGCCGCTGGAGAGCAGCAACCACATCGTGCTCGCCGACGAGCCCGCGTGGCAGGTGCTCGTTGCAGAGGTGGCCGCTTTCCTCGCGCCCGACCGGGCGGAGCCCGCACCTGCGGGCGCTTCCGGCGACGGACTCGAGGCTTTGTCGCCGCGGGAGCGCGACATCCTGCGCCTGGCCGCGCACGGCCACGACAACGACCAGATAGCCCGTGAGCTCGTGCTGTCGGTGCGGACGGTCGAACGCCACCTGCAGAACGCGTACGCGAAGCTCGGCCTGCACGGTCGCACCGCTCGGACCGCGGCGGTCGCACTGCTCCTGTCGCGCACCTGACCCCTCGCCGCGTACGCGTCAGCCGCCATCGCGCCATGGCGAGCCTCCTGGTGATTGCGCGTCGGCGCCGATGCGGCGGCCCCGTCGGGATTCCTACCGTTGCGGTATCACTCACCGACAGGAGGAATCATGACCACTCCATCCACCACCGACACTCCCACGGACCAGGCCACCGCGGATGCCACGGCCGATCGCGCGCTCAAGGCGAAGCACGCCGCGATGTGGGCCAGCGGCAGCTACGCGACGGTCGCCGATGAGATCGTCGGCACGCTGGGCGCCACGCTCGTCGCCGCCGTCGACGTGCGCCCGGGCGACCGCGTGCTGGACGTCGCAGCGGGCACCGGCAGCTCGGCCATCCCCGCGGCACGCCGCGGCGCCGAGGTCACGGCCACCGATCTCACCCCCGAACTGCTCGAGGTCGGCCGCGCGGCCGCCGAGGCGCAAGGGGTCGAGCTGACATGGCGCACGGCGGACGCCGAGGCGCTGCCGTTCGGCGACGGAGCGTTCGACGCCGTCATCTCATGCATCGGCGTCATGTTCGCTCCCCACCACGAGCGCGCCGCCGACGAGCTCGTCCGCACCTCTCGCAGCGGAGGGCGCATCGGCGTGCTGAGCTGGACGCCTGCCGGTTTCATCGGGCAGATGTTCGCCACGATGAAGCCCTACGCGCCGCCGCCTCCTCCTGGGGCGTCGCCGGCACCGCTGTGGGGGCTCGCCGATCACGTGCGATCCCTCTTCGGGGACCGCGTCACCGACCTCACGGCCAGCCAGCAGCAGTTGCGGGTGGACCGCTTCGCCGACGGCGCCGCGTTCCGCGACTTCTTCAAGGCCAACTACGGACCGACGATCTCGGTCTACCGGTTCATCGCGGAGGACCCGGCGAAGGTGAAGGCCCTCGACGAGGATCTGGCCGCGCTCGGCGACCGTTTCGTCCACGACGGCGTCATGGAGTGGGAGTACCTGCTGGTGACCGGGCGACGGGTCTGAGAACCCATATGCGGCGCGGCCGGGCCCGGCACATCCGGGTCCGGCAGCGCCCGCGTCCGGTGCGCACCCCGGGGCAGCAGGGCGGGCTCAGCGGGCGGACGTGGGGCGATGCCGACGTCGGCTAGACTGGTCCGAGGCATTTTTCGTATCTGCTCGTTCCCGGGCGCCGCACACGCCGCGCCCAGACCCCGACATAGTGAGGTTTTCCGTGGGTTCTGTCATCAAGAAGCGCCGCAAGCGCATGGCGAAGAAGAAGCACCGCAAGCTGCTTCGCAAGACTCGCCACCAGCGCCGCAACAAGAAGTAAGCGGCATCCGCACCAAGCGCCCCCCGGGTCTCGAACCCGTCGAGGGGGCGCTTCGTGTCTGCGGGTGCGCCCGGAAAGGCTGACATGAAGTCCATCTCCGTTCACGAGCTCCGTGATCGTGTCGACGTCCCGCTGATCGACGTGCGCGAGGTCGACGAGTTCGCCGCCGGACATGTGCCCGGTGCCGTCAACATCCCGATGTCGGTCATCGGCGGGCGGCTGGGCGAGCTGCCCGACGGCGCCCTCGACGTCATCTGCGCGGGCGGCGGGCGCTCCGGGCGCGTGGCCGAGGCCCTCGAGGCCCGGGGCTACGACGTGACGAACGTCGACGGCGGGACCAACGGCTGGGTCGCCGCCGGATACCCCGTCGAGGCGTGAGCGCATGACGACGGTCACGCTCATCAGCAAGCCGGACTGTCACCTGTGCGACGTCGCGCGGGAGGTCGTCGAGACCGTCGTCGCCGAACTGCCGGAGGACACGATCGACGTCGAGGAGCTCTCGATCGCCGACGACCCCGCGCTGCATGCGCAGTGGTGGGAGAAGATCCCCGTCGTGCTCATCGACGGACAGTTGCACGGCCACTGGAGGGTCTCACCCGAACGCCTGCGCGCCGCGCTCGGCGGCTGAGCCGCGGCATCCGTTCTTCCCGCGCTGCGCGCCTACCGGAGCGTGATCGCGTGCACCTCACCTCCACCGGGGAGAACCGAGCCGACGCTGACGTACGCCGTGGTGCCCGAGATCGCGACGCCGTACGGCGCGAACAGGCCGGATACGACTGCCGGGTGCTGAGAGGCGCCGGCGACGACCCTGCGCAGCGAGCCGATCGGCGGGCCCTCGCTCAGCAGGCTGGTGTCGCTGATCTGCACGGCGTACAGGGTCTGGTGCTGCCATGCGAGGCTCGTCACGTTGCTCAGCCCTGTGGCGTACACCGTCGGCTGCTGGCCGGGAACGACACGCCAGATGCGGGATGCGCCGGCCGGGAACGGGTAGCCGACGAGCTGCGACACGTAGTAAGCGCCGTCGGGACCCACGACGACGTTCGTCGGCACGGCCTCCGCGGGAATCGGGTCGCCGCCCCCCGGCGGTACCGCGGGGGTTGGTGGCAGGACCGCCACCGTGGTGTCGGTGAGGTTGCCGCCGACGGTGACGATCGCGTTCGCGCCCGCATCCGCGACGGTCCAGCGCTTGCTGTTCACATCGACGAAGCCGCTCGGGTTGGAGTCGAGCTGAGCGCCGTCCGGGTTCGTCGCGTCCTCGTAGGCGGCGACGTCGGCCGCGACGGTGAGGGGCTGGCCGATCCTGCCCGTGAGGATGGTGCCGAGCGCCGCCCCGTCGGGACCGAGGAGGGCGCGCGCGTCGCCGTTGCCCCCGAGTCCGACGAGCACCGCGATGTTGTTGCCGCGCACGGTGACCGCGGACGGGCCGGTGGCACGGGATCCGTCGGCACCCGCGAGCGACGGCAGACCGGTCACCACGCGGGACTGCTCGCCCCGGCGGATCTGCGTCACCGCACCGGTGTCGCCGAGGCAGACCTGCGCCTCGGGATCTTCGGGGTTGGGCAGGCAGGGGCCGTCGCCGCCGCGCCCCGCCTCGGCCACGTAGACCGTCCCGCCGGCGCCGATAGAGACCTGGCGCGGATTGTCGAGTCCGGTCGCGACCGTGGACGTGGGTGGATCGGCGGCGACGGCGGGGCCGGTGGCCCAGACGACTCCCATCGCGGTCGCCGCCGCGGCGAGCAGGGCCAGTGCGGCCCGCGATCGATTGCTCCGATGACTCATTGGTGACCCCCCGAGGTCGCTCGCGAAAATGATGTGTCCCCGCCCTCGCGAACAGCTTCGCGACGACGGGGACACATCCGCATCGGGGTTCGCCCCCCAGCGAGTCGGACGGCGCTAGGGGGCCAGTCGCGTCGGCCCGCGGAAAAGGTAGGTGACCTCGCGGATCGAGTCCTGCCCGAGCAGCAGCATCAGCACTCGCGCAAGGCCCATGCCGAAGCCGCCGTGGGGCGGGGCGCCGTAGCGGAAGAAGTCGAAGTAGAAGTCGAGATGCTCCGGCTCCAGGCCCTTCTCCTTGGCCTGCTCGATGAGCACGTCGACGCGGTGCTCGCGCTGTGCACCGGTGGTGATCTCGACGCCCTTGAAGAGCAGGTCGTAGGACTTGGTGAGCCCGGTCTCCTCGTCGCGCATGTGGTAGAACGCGCGGATCTCGGGGTGGTAGTCGGTGATGAAGACGAACTGATGACCGTAGGTCTCCTCGACGTACGCCGAGATCTGCCGCTCGCCTTCGGGGTCGAGGTCGCCGTCGGTGCGCGGGATGTCGTAGCCGCGGCTCTTCACGATCTCACGGGCCTCGGCGAGCGGGATGCGCGGGAAGGGGATCGCCGGAACCTGCACCTCGATGCCGAACAGCTCCTCGATCTCGGCGCCGTGCTTGTCTTTCACGGCCTGGAACGCGGTCTGCAGCAGCTCCTCCTGCATGCGGGCGACGTCCTCGTGCGAGTCGATCCAGCTGATCTCGGCGTCGACCGAGGTGAACTCGGTGGCGTGACGCGAGGTGAACGACGGGTCCGCGCGGAAGGCGGGGGCGATCTCGAAGATCTTGCCGAATCCGGCGACCTGCGCCATCTGCTTGAAGAACTGCGGCGACTGCGCGAGATACGCGGTCTTCTCCTCGAAGTAGGGCACCTCGAACAGCTCGGCGTTGGACTCGGATGCCGAGGCCATGAGCTTGGGCGAGTGCACCTCGATGTAGTCGCGCTCGATCCAATACGTGCGGAACGCGTGCTCGAGCGTCGTCTGCACGCGGAAGATGAGGTTGTTGCGACGCTGCCGCAGGTCGAGGAAGCGCCAGTCCATGCGCTTGTCGAGTCCCGAGTCCGCGGCGATCGGCGTCTCGGGGAGCGCCGCTGCGGCGACATCCAGGGCGCCGATCTTGATCTCGACGCCGCCGAGCTTCACCCGCTCGTCGTGCTTCAGCTCGCCGTGCACCGTGAGGAATGTGCCTGTCGACAGGTTCGAGATGAGCTCGGTGAGGGCCAGAGCCGCGGCATCCTGGTCCGTGCCGTCTTCTGCGGGGCGCGTCGCCGGGTTGACCAGCTGCACGGCGCCGGTCTCATCGCGGAGGATGACGAACTGCACCTTCTTCTGATCGCGGACGGTCTCCACCCATCCGGACACCGAGACGGGTCCGTCGGCCAGACCCTGAAGTTGGTTGACAAGGATGCGTTCAGTCACGAGCGACAAGTCTAGTTTGACGCGGCACGGCTCAACGCGGCGTGTCCTCCCGGGGCCGGGCGGGCGGGGCGCATGGGATGAACAGGGTACCGAGCCGGAGGAGAAGGCATGACGCACGCGCGTCCGATGAGGGTCCTGGTGTGGGGCGAGAATCACCATGAGAAGCACGACGAGGTGCCACAGCGGCTCTACCCCGAGGGGATGCACGAGACCATCGCAGCGGGCCTGCGCGACCATCTGGGCGCCGCGGCGGTCGTCGAGACCGCGACCCTCGACGACCCCGAGCACGGGCTGACCGCCCAGCGCCTGGCCGAGACCGACGTCCTCTTCTGGTGGGGGCACATGCGGCACGACGCCGTCGATGATGCGGTCGTCGAACGCGTGCACCAGGCCGTGCTGGGCGGCATGGGGCTGGTGGTGCTGCACTCCGGCCACTTCTCGAAGATCTTCATCCGCCTCATGGGCACGACCTGCAGCCTGCGCTGGCGGCAGGGTGAGGATCGGGAACTGGTCTGGACGGTGGCGCCGACCCATCCGATCGCGGCAGGTGTGCCGCATCCCATCGTCATCCCGACGCAGGAGATGTACGGCGAGTTCTTCGACGTGCCGACGCCCGACGAGCTCGTCTTTGTCTCGAGCTTCAGCGGCGGCGAGGTGTTCCGCTCCGGCATGACGTACTCGCGCGGGCACGGCCGCATCTTCTACTTCTCACCCGGCGATCAGGACTACCCCGTGTACCACCAGCCGGAGATCCAGCGGGTGCTGGCGAATGCGGCGGGGTGGGCGTTCCAGGAGAGGCGCCGCGAGGTGCCGTCACTGACGATGCACCGTACCGGTCAGTTCGCGCTGCCGGGCTCGGACGGAGGGCGGTCGGCGTGAGGGAGGTCGTCCTGGTCGGGGCGGGTGCGATGGGTCGCGCCTGGATGGATGCCGTCGGCCGACGGCCCGACGTCAGGGTCAGTGCGCTCGTCGACGTGTCGGTGCCGGCTGCGCGCCAGGCCGCTCAGGAGCGCGGTTGGGACATCCCGTGCGTGGCCACGGTCGCGGAGGCGTTCGCCGCGGTGCGGCAGCCGGACATGCTCCTCAATGTCACGATCCCTGACGCGCACCGCGAGGTCAGCGAAGCGGCCCTGCGCGCCGGTGTGCCGGTGCTCAGCGAGAAGCCGGTGACGCCCACCGTCGCCGACGCCCTGGCGCTGGCAGCGGTCAGCGAACTTCACGGGACGCTGCTGGCGACCAGCCAATCACGCCGCCACGCGCCCGGGCTGCGTGTCTTCCGGGACACTGTGGCCGCGTACGGCGGTGCCGGTCAGCTGGACGCCGCCTTCTTCCAGAATCCCCGGTTCGGCGGCTTCCGCGACGAGATGGACTCGCCACTGCTCGTCGACATGGCGATCCACACTTTCGATCAGGCCCGATTCGTCCTGGAGAGCGAACCCGAGTCGGTGTACTGCGAGGAGTTCTCCCCCTCGTGGAGCTGGTACCGGGGCGGCGCGGCCGCCCAGGCGGTGTTCCGGTTCGGCAACGGCGCGCGGTTCGGGTACTCCGGCAGCTGGTGCGCCGACGGCCTCACCACATCGTGGAACGGCGCCTGGCGAGCCAGCTCCGCCGGGGGATCGGTGGAATGGGACGGCGAGGGCACGGTGCGCGCCCAGGGTCGCGAAGGACCGGTGCAGGCGCTGCCGCTTCCCGACGAGCCGGAGGGTCTGGATGCCGCGCTCGCGGAGTTCGTCGACGCGCTCGACGGCGGGCCCGCACCCTCGGGCGAGATCAGGACCAACATCTGGAGCCTCGCGATGGTGGAGGCGGCCGTCGCGTCGGCCCGAACCGGCGGCCCGGTGCGCTTCGACGACGTCTTCGCCGACGCCGCCGCGGCTTGCGTGGCGGCGGCCCGTGCTGCCGGAGACGACGCCGTCGCCGACCTCGTCGCATCGTGGGGCGGGGCACCGCCGCGGTGACCGGCCGCGGTGGCGCGGCGATGGATCGGTCGGACCGGCCGCCGTGGCCGCGGAGGAGCGGCGCCGCTACGATGCCGACATGACCACGCCCGAGCCCGAGCAGCCCGCGCCGACCTGGGCGCCGGCCGGCCCTGCGCCCGCCCCGGGCTTCGCCTACCCGCCGCCTCGAGACACACGTCCGGCGAAGCCGCCCGTCAAGACGCTCGACGTGATCATCACGATCGTGCTGCTCGTGGCCGACGGCGTGCTGGCGGCGCTGGCGTCGTTCATGGGGATGTTCCTCGTGATGGCATCCGATCCGTGCGGCGTGCGTTCCTGCAGCACGGAGCTCATCACGGTGGGGTGGCTCATGGGCATGATCCTGCCGTGGGTCGCGTTCGCCGCGACGGCCGTGGTCGCGATCGTCCTCATGGTCAAGCGGCGCCTGGCGTTCTGGGTGCCGCTGGTCGGTGCCGGCCTCATCGTGCTCGTGCTCGTGCTCGCGTTCTTCGTCACCTCGGCGGGAGTTCCGGGGTCCAGCATCTGACATCCGCCGCCGGCGCGGGGTGGCCTCCCAGGGATTACGGGGGTCAGCACCCGGGATTCGTCCATCCGCGTTCCGTAGCGTTGAGGAGTTGCCGCGCCCGCTCGCGGCCGCCAGATGCCACAGACGAACGGGATTCGACGAATGACGACTGCGACCGACGGGTCCTGGCTGACCGCGCTGGCCGACTGGGCCGTTTCTCTCATGGATGTCATCGGTCCCGCCGGCGCGGGCCTGGCGATCGCGATGGAGAACCTCTTCCCACCGCTGCCCAGCGAGGTGATCCTGCCGCTGGCGGGACTGGCCGCCAGCCGGGGATCGTTCTCGATCATCGAGGCGCTGCTGTGGACGACGGCCGGGTCGGTGATCGGCGCGCTGCTCCTGTACGGGCTCGGGGCGTGGCTGGGCGTGTCACGGCTGCGCGCGATCGCCGTGAAGGTGCCGCTGCTGAAAGCCGACGACATCGACCGCACGGTGGCATGGTTCGACCGCCACGGCGGCAAGGCGGTGTTCTTCGGCCGCATGATCCCCATCTTCCGCAGCCTCATCTCCATCCCGGCGGGCATCACCCGCATGCCGGTGTGGCGGTTCGCCCTCCTCACGGCGGCCGGCAGTCTGCTGTGGAACGCGATCTTCGTCTTCTCCGGCTTCTTCCTCGGGGAGTCGTGGCACATCGTCGAGCGCTACGCCGACATCCTGCAGTACCTGGTGATCGCCGTGGCCGCGGGCGCGGTCGCATGGTTCCTGTTCGTGCGCATCCGCGCCCTCCTGGCCGATCGCCGCGCCGGCGGGCGCGCGGAGCCCGAGGCGGACTGACCGCCCGACGCTCAGCCGCCCCACAGAGCACGCCACCGTAGACTGGTCTGGTGCCCGCCGAACGCCTCCACCTCGTGCGACATGGGGAGGTTCACAATCCCCGCCGCGTGCTGTACGGGCGACTCCCCGGCTACGGCCTGAGTGCCGACGGCCGCCGCATGGCGCGTCAGGCCGCCGAGTACGTGCACGGGCTCGAACGAGCCGTGTCGGCGCTGGTCTGCTCGCCGCTGCAGCGTGCGCGAGAGTCGGCCGAGCCGTTCACCGAGATCTTCGGCCTCGAGCCGCTCATCGACGAGCGGGTCATCGAACCCACGAACGTGTTCGAGGGCAAGCGCATGGCGCGCGCGCTCATCAACCCGTGGAACTGGCGGCATCTGCGCAAGCCCGCCCTGCCCAGCTGGGGAGAGCCGTACGCGGATGTCGTGGGGCGCATGAACGCGGCCATGACGCAGGCATGGGATGCCGCCGAGGCGGGCGACGTCGTCATCGTCTCGCATCAGCTCCCGATCTGGATCACGCATCTCGCGGTGGCCGGCCAGCCGCTGCGCCACGACCCGCGTGTGCGCAGGTGCGCGCTGTCCAGCGTGACGAGTTTCGAGATGGTCGACGGCACGTGGACCGAGATCGCGTACGCCGAGCCGGCGTCGACGGCCGGCGCGGTGGATGTGGGGGCGGTATGACCGGCCAGTCGGTCGCAGGGCGCACAGCACGGCCCTCGGGAGCGCGACGCGTGCGGGCTGCGGCATCCGCTCTCCTCGCGCTGGGATTGGTCGCCGGCCTCGCCGCCTGCACCGATGATCCGCTCGCCGAGCAGTACCGCGCAGGTGACAACAAGGGCTTCGTCGCCGCCGACGGCTTCACTGTCAACGAGATCCCGCCCGCGGAGCGCACCGATCCCGTCGAGTTCGAGGGTGTCCTCGACACCGGCGGGACGACATCCAGCGCCGACTACGCGGGCGAGGTGCTCGTCGTCAACTTCTGGTACGCGCAATGTGCGCCGTGCCGCGTGGAGGCGCCCGTGCTCGCGGCCGCGGACGAGGCCTTCGCGGGGCAGGATGTCGCGTTCCTGGGCGTCAACCTCTACGACGGCGCGGCGGCATCCCGCGCGTTCGCCGACAAGCACGGCGTGGCCTATCCCAGCGCGCTGGCCTCGGAGGACGGCGCCATCAAGCTCGCCTTCGCCGGCGAGACGCCGCTGAACGCCGTGCCCGTGACCCTCGTCCTCGACAAGGAGGGGCGTGTGGCGGCACGGCTCATCGGCCAGATCGAGGACGCCTCGATCCTCGAGACCCTGGTGCGCGAGACCCTGGAGGAGTCGTGAGCCTCGGCGCGCTCGTCGCCGACGGCTCGCTGCTGGTGGCCATCCCGATCGCGGTGCTCGCGGGGGCGATCTCGTTCCTCTCGCCCTGCGTGCTGCCGCTCGTCCCGGGCTACCTGGGGTTCATCGGCGGCGCCGTCGCGCCGCGGCCGGCCGATACCGCCGCCCGCCCGTCAAAGCGCCGGGCTGAATCGGCTGTTTCGGGCGCCCGCGGCACGAAATCGGCGATTGAGCCCGGTGCTTTGACCCCGACGCCGGTTGCCACCGTCGCGGCGGATGCCGCGCCGGCGCGCGGGCGCCTGGTTGTGGGCGTGCTCCTGTTCATCGCCGGCTTCACGGTGGTCTTCGTCAGCATGGCGATGCTCGGCGGCACGCTCGGGCGGTTCCTGCTGGAGTACCAGGACCTCATCACGCGCATCCTCGGCGTCCTCATCATCGCGATGGGGCTCGTCTTCATCGGCTGGTTCGGAATCGCCCAGCGCATCGCCCGGCCGCAGGTCCGCGGCAACCTGGGCCTGATCGGGGCGCCCCTGCTCGGCATCGCACTCGGCATCGGCTGGGCGCCGTGCATCGGCCCGACGCTTGCGGTCATCCTGGCGATGTCGTTCGACGCCGGGTCCGCCGGTCGGGCGGCGCTGCTCGGCGTGGCCTACTCGCTGGGCCTCGGCATCCCGTTCCTCCTGCTCACGCTGGGATTCGGGTGGGCGACGCGCTCCGTCTCGTTCGTGCGCCGCCACATCCGCGTGGTGAACCTCATCGGCGGCGCGTTGCTCATCGTCCTCGGACTCCTCATGGTCACCGGGGTGTGGACGGCGGCCATGGCTCAGCTCCAGGGGGTGTTCAGCAGTGTCCCGGCACCGCTCTGACTCGAAGGCCGGCTCCGTGACAGGCGAATCTCCAGGCGAGGGGCCGCTGCGTCCCTCCGATCACGCGGACGCTGCGGACGCGGCATCCTCGCGTGAGGGCATCACCCAGCCGACGCTCGGCGTGGTCGGATGGCTGCGGTGGGGATGGCGCCAGCTCACCTCGATGCGCACGGCGCTCGTGCTGCTGCTTCTGCTCGCCATCGCGGCCGTGCCCGGATCGCTCGTGCCGCAGCGCAGCGCGGACCCGAACGGGGTGCGTCAGTACTTCGTCGACAATCCCGACCTCGCCCCGGTGCTCGACAAGCTGAGCCTGTTCGACGTGTACACGTCGCCGTGGTTCTCGGCGATCTACATCCTGCTGTTCATCTCGCTGGTGGGCTGCGTCATCCCGCGCACCAAGCATCACTTCACGGCGATGCGCGCCCAGCCGCCGCGCACGCCCGCGCGTCTGTCGCGACTGGACGCGCACCACACCGAGATCCTCGAGTACGCGGATGCGGAGGATGCCGCGGCCGCCGCGGCGTCGTCGGTCGATGTGGCCCGGCAGCAGCTGCGCAAGGCGGGGTATCGCGTCGAGCGCTACGACACCGCCACCACGCTGTCGGTGTCGGCGGAGCGCGGCTACCTCCGCGAGACGGGCAACCTCGTCTTCCACGCCTCCCTGGTGGGTGTGCTCCTGGCCGTCGGCATCGGGGGCGGCTTCACCTACACGGGGCAGACCGTGATCATCGAGGGCCGCACGTGGGTCAACACGATGCTCGACTACACGTCGTTCAACCCGGGCCGCTTCGTCGATGAGGACGCGCTCCAGCCGTACGCGCTCACCCTCGACGACTTCTCGGTGTCGTACGTCACGCCGGGG
Organism: Microbacterium timonense; assembly: GCF_900292075.1. Lineage (GTDB taxonomy): Bacteria > Actinomycetota > Actinomycetes > Actinomycetales > Microbacteriaceae > Microbacterium > Microbacterium timonense. The sequence goes on along the minus strand of NZ_OLMV01000002.1, from coordinate 252,771 downwards.
CAGCAGGGCGCAGGTCAGGCCGGCGACTTCGTCGCCCACCTGAGCACGCAGTTCCCCGACGCCGCCCCGGCGGACGGCGAGGTGCGTGTCAACCACCCGCTCGAGATCGCCGGTGACCGGGTCTACCTCATGGGCAACGGCTATGCGCCGAAGATCACGATCCGCAACGACGACGGCGACGTCGTGTTCTCCGAGCCGGTGCCCTTCCTGCCGCAGGACAACAACATGACTTCGCAAGGCGTCGTGAAGGTCCCGGACGGGCTGCGTGAGCAGGTCGGGCTCGTCGGCTTCTTCTACCCCACGGCTCAGGAGCTCACCAACGGCGCGTACACCTCGGTGTACGGCGACCTCGAGTACCCGCTGCTGACGTTCTGGGTGTACGCGGGCGACCTCGGCATCGACGGGGGAGTGCCCAAGTCGGTGTACACGCTCGACCCGAGCGAGATGACCCAGCTCGCCGGCGGCGACTCGGGGACGGACGCCCTGGAGCTGAAGCCCGGCGAGACCGTCGATCTTCCCGAGGGCCTCGGGACCGTCACGTTCGAGAACGAGGCGCCGGAGAACACGAACAGCTTCGAGGACTCGGTCAAGCGCTACGTGTCCCTGTCGATCCACCGGGATGCCGCGGCGACGTGGGTGCTGCTGTTCGCGGTGCTCGCGACCGCGGGGCTCCTCGCCGCGCTGTTCGTGCCGCGGCGGCGCATGTGGGTCAAGGCGACCGCACAGGGCCACACGGTCCACCTGGAGTACGCGGGGCTCGCGCGTGGCGAGGACCCGGCGCTGGACGCCGCGGTGTCCCAGTTCGCGCAACGCCACCTGGCCTCGCTCGCCGGCGAGCCGGTCACGCCCGCCCACTCATCCACCGGGCCGGCTCCGGCCCCCGACGTAGACTGAGGATCATGCCCGACGCGTCCCCTCTCACCCTCGACTCCGTCTCGGTGCTGCTGGTCTGGACGGCCATCGCGATCTACGCGCTGGCCTTCATCGCGTACGCCGTCGACCTGGCTCGGCGGGGCGCCGTGGCCGTGGACGCGCGGGATGCCGCGGCCAAGACGGCCCGCGAGCGAGAGCTCGTCGCGGCGGTGCCCGGCTACGCGGGCCCCGGAGCTGGACGCACCGGCATCGTCGAGCAGATGCGTGCCGAGGAGGCCTCCTCGGAAGAGGCGCTCAACGCCCCGGTCGGCCGGCGGCCGCGTCTGGTGTGGGCGCGCATCGGCACCTCGCTGACGGTCCTGGCCTTCCTGTTCCACCTCGGCGGCGACGTGACACGCGGCATCGCGGCAGGGCGCGTGCCGTGGTCGAACATGTACGAGTTCGCCCTCACCGGCACACTGCTCATCGTCGCGGTGTACCTCGGTGTGCTCTTCCGCTACGACCTTCGCTTCCTCGGCACCTTCATCGCCGGGCTGGTCGTGGTGCTGCTGGGCGGCACCGCGATCTGGTTCTACACCGACATCGTGCCGCTCATGGACCCGCTGAAGTCCGTGTGGCTGGTCATCCACGTGTTCGTCGCGTCGCTGGCGACCGCCCTGTTCGCGCTGGCGTTCGGACTGTCGGTGCTGCAGCTCATGCAGGCGCGACGCGAGCGCAGGCTGACCGCCGCTGCGCGTGCCGACACCGCGGGCGAGTCGGCCGGTCAGGGGACCGGCACGACCAAGACGGGCCCCCGGTTCCTGAGGACCCTCCCCAGCGCCGATGTGCTGGAGTCGCTGGCCTACCGGTTCGCGATCCTCGGGTTCATCTTCTGGACCTTCACGCTCATCGCCGGGTCGATCTGGGCCAACGACGCGTGGGGCCGGTACTGGGGCTTCGACACGAAGGAAGTGTGGACCTTCGTGATCTGGGTGCTGTACGCCGGCTACATCCATGCCCGTGCCACGCGCGGGTGGCGCGGCTCGCGCTCGGCGTGGCTGTCGATCATCGGGTTCGGGGCGGTGCTGTTCAACTTCACGATCGTCAACATGTTCTTCAAGGGCCTGCACGCCTACTCCGGCCTGAGCTGACGGCCACTCGCGTCAGCGTCGCCGTACGGCCTGGCTCAGCGCGGCGCGGGTTCGAGTACGACCACCGGCGTCTCGCGGCTGCGCAGCGCTGCCTGCGCGTCGAGGTTCTCGCCGTTCTGCAGCGTGCGCCACACGTTCCACAGCCGATCTCGCTCTGCGCCTGTCGCGGCGCGTGCGACCACGTCGCGAGGGCCATCCGGGAGATCGACGGATGCCGCGGGGCGAGCCTGCAGGTTGAGCCACCACGCCGGCGGAGGATCACCCCAGCCGTTCATTGCGAGCGTCACGAGGTTCGGGCCGTCCTCGAAGTAGCCGAGGATCGCGACCCGCGGCTGGCCGGAGCGGCGCCCGACAGTGTGCAGACGCATCATTCCCCACACCCGAGGTGTCGCCGGTCGCAGGCCCAGACGCCCGCCACTCACGTTGTAGATCGCGCGGTGCACCACCCAGGCCGTGCGGATGAACCAGCGCGGCGGAAGGCGCGCGGAGCCGGTGGGGTCTGCAGGCGACTCGGAGGGCACGGGACCATGGTGGCGTCCCCGCCCGGCAGGGGCAACCCTCTCGCCCGGAGGGGTGCCGGCGCCCGACCGGGCACCCCCACCGCAGGGGCCTACGCGGCGGCCGGTGCCGTCTTCAGCAGCGCACGGGCCGACGTGAAGCGTCGCCGCGCGACGACGATCATCGTGGCCGCGAGCGAGAGCACGGTCCAGATCACCAGACCGGCCAGCGCCGCCCCGATGCCGGATGCCGACGTCAGCGCCGCCACCATGCCGTTGTACGCGGGCGAGGTCGGCATGAGACCGGCGATGCTCGACAGCACCCCCGGCACCGTCGACACCACACCCGTCGCGACGGTCAGGACGCCGACGAGAGCCGAGACCCAGCGACCGGCGCCGCCGAGGACGGCTACCAGCGCCTGGTTGACCGCGGCGAAGGCGACGCCCGCCCCCACGCACATCGCGGCGAACACCCACCAATCGCCCCACGCGTACGACGCCGCCAGCTGCACCACGCCCGCCACCAGCAGACCCTGCAGGGCGCCGAGGCCGGCGGCCGGAGCGAACGACCGCAGCGCCAGCAGCGCGGACGGGGAGCGCGAGGTCAGGGCGCGGCGCGAGACGGCCTGCAGGGCGATGAACGTCCCCAGACCGCCGAACCACAGGGCCAGCGTCGCCAGCAGCGGGACGGCGGACGCCCCGAACAGGGACGTGCCCGCGCCCTCGGCCTCGACCGGGTCGGCCACGACCGAGGCGAGATCGGTCGCCTCCTGGTCGGTGTACGACGGCAGGGAATCGGATGCCGTGGCAAGGCCGCTCGCGAGATCCTCGGTGCCGTCGGCGAGCTGCGTCACGCCGTCGGCGAGGCTCGTGGCGCCGGTCGCTGCCTGGTCGATTCCGGCGGCGAGCTGTGATGCACCGGAGGACAGCTGACCGGCGCCGACAGCCGATTGGGAGGCGCCGTCCGCGAGCTGATCGAGGCCGCTGCCGAGTGCGGCGACATTCGTGCCGATCGTGCGGAACTGACGGGCGAACTCCGCGGTCACGCCGGTGTTGACCTGAGCGATCGCGTCCGCGGTGAGCTTCGTGAGGCTCGCCGCGCCGGGGTTCTCGGGGCCGGTTCCGTTGAGGATCGCCGAGGTGGTGCCGACCGATGTCGCGGCGGCGATGAGGCTGTCACAGAATCCCTCCGGGTTCGCGGCGGGGTTGCACTGGGCCGCGAGACCCGGAAGAGTCGCCGCGGCCTTCTTCACTTCGGCTGCCGCGGCGGCGGTCGCCGTCTGCGCCCCTGCCGCCAGTGTGGTCACGTCGGCCGGGACGACACCCGTCTGCTCGAGCGCTGCCGCCCCGGCATTCACACCGGCCGCGAGCTGGTCCGCGCCGTCCGCGGCGCCCGAGATCCCGCTCGCGATCTGCCCGAGCCCGCTCTGCAGCTCACCCGCGCCGGACGCCAAGCCGCTCGCGCCCGACGCGAGCTGCGGCATCCCGTCGGCCAGCTGCGCCGCCCCGTCCGCGGCGGACCGCGCCCCGTCGGCCAGCTGCGTGGCTCCGTCGGCCGCCGTGCCGAGCTGGTCGCCGAGGGTGGTGAAGCCGAGGAACACGTTCTCGAGGTACACGCTCGACAGCTGCGTGCCCATGCTCGTGGCGGCGGCGTTGGCCACCTGTGCGGTGATGGCGTCGTCGACCACGAGGCTGTCGGGAGGAGTGGTGACCTCGATCGTCGCACGCTCCGGCGTCTCGCCAGGCTGCGTCGACGTGGCCGCCGCCGAGAAGTTGGCGGGGATCGTGATGACCGCCGCGTACGTGCCGTCGGCGAGCCCCGCCTCGGCGTCGTCCGCGTTCGAGATGGTCCAGGTGAGGTTGCTGTCGAGGTCATCGGAGCCCTCGACGAGTCCCGCGGTCAGCTGACGGCCGAGCGGAACGGTCTGCCCGTCGATGGTGACCGGCTCATCCTCGTTCACGATCGCCGCCGTCAGGCCGTCCAGCCGCTCGGCCGGGTTGTACAGGGCCGCCACGAGGATGCCGCCGATGACGACGGGCAGCAGCAGCACGCCCACGAGTGTCAGCCAGGTCACGGGGCGGCGGGAGCGTGCGCGCTCGACGGCGGTCGTGATCCAGGTGGGGGTCATGCGTTCACCTCTGCAGGGGGAGTGGTCTGATGAGCACCGCTGCGCAGCGGCAGCGACGACACTTCGTCGCGATGCGCCTCGGCAAGAAGTGCCAGGGCGGCGCTCTCGGTGCGGGCGGTCACGACGACGGTGAGCCTCGCGCTCTCATCTGCCGCGCGCAGAGCGGTTGCGGCATCCCGCAGCAGCGCGCCGGCCTGGTCCCGCTCGGCCGGGTCGAGGGCGTCGACGTCGTCGATGACCACGAGCGCCGTCCTTCCGGAGAGGGCCCGCCGCAGGGCCGGCAGGCGTTCGTCGTCATCGCCGAGGAGGGCCAGCCCGACGTGGGCTCGCACCCAGGCAGCGCGTTCGGGAAGGAGGTGCCCGGCGACCCGCAACCTGCCGTCGGTGGGCGCGAGCCGTCCCGCGACGGTGAGCGCGAATGCTTGCGTCGCGCGCGGGTCCCCGGTCACGATGAGCGTCCCACCGCGCTCGACGCGGAAGCCCGCGTCCTGGAACAGCACCACTTCTCCCGCGGCACCGCCCGCGTCGGCACGCACCGCGACGCCGTCGCCGACGACGGCGGCCGTGGTGTTCGGCTCCGGCCAGTCCTCCAGCGAGAGCTCGCGCTCCACCGCCTCGCCCTCGATATCGAAGTGCGGGAGGATCCGCTCGAGCCACCGCGGCATCCACCACGCCTTGTCGCCCAGCAGCGCCATGACCGCCGGTACGAGGGTCATGCGCACCAGGAAGGCGTCCACGGCGATGCCGACCGCCAGGCCCAACGCGATGGGCTTGATGGACGAGTCGCCCTCGGGGACGAACGCAGCGAAGACGGCGAACATGATGACCGCCGCAGCGGTGACGACGCGGGCCGAGGCCGTGAACCCGGAGCGGACCGCACCGACCGCGATCTCGCGGTCGCCCGGCACGTCGATCGGCCCGGTGTCCGCCGGGGCGCGGCGCCGACGCGCGGCGGCGGCGCGCCGGGCGTGCACGAAGTCCTCGCGCATGCGGCTGACGAGGAACACCTCGTAGTCCATCGCGAGGCCGAAGAGCACGCCCATGAGGATGATCGGCATGAAGCTGATCACCGGGCCGGTGCGGGTGACGTGCAGCACGTCGGCCCCCCACCCCCACTCGAAGACCGCGGCGACCACGCCGAAGGCGGCGAGCACCGACAGCAGGTAGCCGAGCGCCGCTTTGATGGGCACCCAGATCGAGCGGAACACGATCATGAGCAGCACCAGCGACAGGCCGACCACGAAGATCCCGAACGGGAGGAGCGCGGCGCCCAGGCGATCCGAGATGTCGATGCCCACCGCGGTGAAGCCGGTCACCTTGAGGTCGACGCCGTACTCGTCCTGCAGCTCGGGCGCGAGGTCGCGCAGCGCCCGGACGAGGTCGGCGGTGGCCGGGTCGTCGGGCGCCGTCTCGGGCACGATCTGGATGAGACCGGTGTCGGCGGTCTGGTTGGGGGTCGCCAGCGCGACCTCCTTCACGCCCGGCACCTGTTCGATCTCGTCCGCGAGATCCGCCATGAGACCCAGCGGATCCGTCGAGGTGACGATGGTGCCCGTCATGATCAACGGGCCGTTGGCGCCCGGCCCGAAGTGCTCGGCGGTGAGATCGTACGCCTGCCGCGCTTGGCTGGACTCGGGCTGCACGCCGGCGTTCGGCAGAGCGAGCGCGAGGCTCGCCGCGGGGATCGCGAGCACACCGAGCGTGACCACGACGGCGATCGTCGTGACCCACGGGTGCTTCGTGACGAGCATCACCCAGCGGTTCGGCTTCTTGACCGCCGGCGTGCCCTCACCCGCGCCCCTGGCGGCTGCACGTTCCCTGCCGGACTGGTCGCCGCCGGACTCGTCGGCGCCGGCTCTGCGGCGGCGGCCGGGGAGCGGCATCCCCCGACGCGGGCGACCGTGGCCCCACCCGGCGACGCGGCCCTTGGCGAAGCCGAGCAGCGCGGGCGTGAGGGTCACGGCGACGACGACCGCGATCGCGACGGCGACGGCGGCGGCGATGCCCATGGTGGTCAGGAACGGGATGCCGGCGAAGCCGAGCCCGATGAGGGCGATGAGCACCGTCACGCCGGCGAAGACGACGGCCGAGCCCGCCGTGCCGGTCGCGCGGGCGGCCGACTCCTCCGGTTCCACGCCGGCGCGGACCTGGTCCTGATGTCGGGCCACGATGAACAGCGCATAGTCGATGCCGACGGCGAGCCCCAGCATGATCGCGAGCATCGGGGTCGTGGACGAGATCGACGCGAAGGCCGTGGAGAGGTAGATGAGCGCGATCGCCAGGCCCACGCCGATGAGGGCGGACACCAGCGGGAACCACGCCACCGCGAACGAGCGGAACGTGACGATGAGCACGAACAGCGCGATCAGCACGCCCACCGCCTCGATGAGGGAGAGGGCGGGGACCGAGGTGGAGAACAGGTCCCCACCCATCGCGACCTGGGATCCGTCCGGAAGGGACTCGCGGAGGTCATCGGCGACCTCTTCGAGCCCCGCCTTCGTCTCGTCCGAGACGTCGGTGGCCTGCCCGTCGAACTGCAGGCGGATGATGGCGGCGGACTCGTCGTCCGACACCATGCCGGTGACCATCTCGTCGAACGGGTCGGTGACGGCGATCACCCCGTCGAGATCCTCCAACGCCGACACGGTGTCATCGATGGCGCCGGAGTAGGGGGCCTCGTCGATGCTGCCGCCGTCGGCGGCGACGACCACGAGCTGCGCGCTCGTGCCGCTGGCCTGGGGGAAGCTGCGGTCGAGGAGCTCGATGCCCTCCTGCGCCTCGGTCCCGGGGATGGAGAACGAGTTGTCCGTGCCCTTCATGAACACCAGCGCGCCCCCGCCGGCGATGCCCAGAAGCAGCACCCACGCGATCAGCACCCGCCACGGGTGGCGGTACGACCATCGTCCGAGCGCATACAGAAGAGTCGACACAGCGCCTCCGGTTCACGGGTGAGGGGTTCGGAACGTGTCGATACAGCGCTGTATCGGATACATGAGTGTATCGTAAAGCGGGTTGCCGGCCCGAAGCTGAGTAGTCCGTGTGAGACTGGCGGGATGGAGGAGCGATGAGCGAGACGCCCGTGGCCGAGGCGGCAGCGCCCGAGAGCGCCGGCACGTCCCGCCGGCGGGAGGCGACACGCCAGAAGCTCCTGGATGCCGCCGCCCTGGTGTTCGCCGAAGTCGGTGTGGACGCGGCATCCGTCGAGGCGATCTGCGAACGCGCGGGATTCACGCGCGGAGCGTTCTACTCCAACTTCGAGACCAAGGACGAGCTGATGCTCGCTCTCACCGAGCGCGTGGCGGGGGAGAAGATCGACGAGGTCGCCGAGCGCGTCGCCCAGCTGCAGGAGCGGGGTGAGGACCTCGAGCCTGGTGCGCTCGTCCGGCAGTTGCTGGATGTCGCGTTCGACAAGAAGGAGGGAATCCTCCTCACCAGCGAGATCCGCACGCGCGCGATGCGCGATCCGCGCCTGGCGACGACGTATCTGGCCTGGCAGGAGGGGATGGTCGAGCGCGTCGGCTCGTTCATCGAGGAGCTCGCCGGTGCCTACGGGTTCCGGCTGCGGGTGCCGGCGACCGAGTTCGCCGGGGTGATCCTGCAGACCTGGGAGGATGCGTCGGCCTTCGGCATCATGACCGGGCTGAGCGCCGCCGAGACGCAGGCGATGGTGAACGAGCGCACCGCACGACTGGCGACGGCTCTGGTCGACCCCGTCTGAACCGGCTCAGCGCCCGCCCTGCAGCACCGCGTGGCAGCGGGCGAGCCGCTCCCGCCACCAGTGCACGCGATCAGTGGATGCCGCGTGCTCGTCGAGCAGCGCGCGAACCGGGGTGATGCGGCCGACGGGCAGTGAGCCGGCGTCGGGTTCGAGCGGCGGGTCGGCGACGTCGGCGGTGAACAGCGAGGCCGTGCCGAGTCCGCAGTCGTAGTCGAGGTCCGCAAGGGCCGCGGCCAGTGCCACTCCCATCGAGAGGCCGACGGAGGTGTCGAGCGCGCTCGAGACCACCGCCGGAAGACCGGCCTCAGCCACGGTCTCCAGAGCCCGGCGTACCCCGCCGAGGGGCTGGGCCTTGATCACGAGCAGATCGGCGGCGCCGGCTCGCGCGACCGCCAGCGGGTCGGCCGCCTTGCGCACGCTCTCGTCGGCGGCGATCGGGATGCCCATGTACTTCACCCGTCGCCGCAGCTCGGCGAGCTCCTCGACCGTCGTGCACGGCTGCTCGGCGTACTCGAGGTCGAACTCGGCGAGCGCGTGCAGGGCGCGCTCGGCCTCGTCCACGTTCCAGCCGCCGTTGGCGTCGATGCGCACCCGGCCTTCCGGCCCCATCGCCTCGCGCACAGCGCGCACGCGCGCGATGTCGTCCGCCAGTGTCTGGCCGGCTTCGGCGACCTTCACCTTCGCGGTGCGACAGCCGTCGAACCTCTCGAGCACACGGGGGACGGATGCCGCGGCCACCGCCGGCACCGTGGCGTTGACCGGAATGCGCTCGCGCAACGGCGCCGGTCGCGGCATCCAGGCGTCCTCGATGGCGGCGGCGAGCCACGTCGCTGCCTCGGCGTCGCCGTACTCCGTGAACGGCGAGAACTCGGCCCACCCCTCCGGGCCTTCGAAGAGCAGGGCTTCGCGGACGTCGATGCCGCGGAAGCGCGTCGCCAGCGGAAGGGCGACGACGCGCGCGGTGCCGAGGAGGTCGTCGAGGGCCGGAAGGGGGAGCGGTGTCACCGCTTCAGTCTGCCCGGTCGCGTTCGCCCCAGCGCGACAACGTTGGCTGGTCACGTCATAGTGCGCTTGACGATAGTGTGTGACACACAGTATGGTGTGACGCATGAGCGAATCCGAGATCCTCGAGACGCACCTGCAGGAGCTGCGTCGCGGCACCGTCGTGCTCGCCTGCCTGCGGCTGCTCGCACAGCCGGGGTACGGGTACGGCCTGCTCGAAGAGCTCGGCCGGCGCGGCTTCGCCACCGACGCCAACACGCTGTACCCGCTGCTGCGGCGGCTCGAGAAGCAGGGGTTCCTCACCAGCGAGTGGAACACCGACGAGTCCCGCCCGCGCAAGTTCTACCGCACCAGTGCTGCCGGCGCACGCCTGGCGCGCGCCCTCACCGACGACTTCCGCGCGATCGCCGCCGCGATCGACGACCTTCCCCAGGAGGACTGACATGAACACGAGCACCACCCTCACCGACCGATACGTCGACGCTGCGATGCGGACCGTCCCCGAGAGCCAGCGCAGCGACCTCGCTGCCGAGCTGCGGGCCTCCATCGACGACCAGATCGACGCGCGCCTGGAGGCAGGTGAAGAGCATCAGGCCGCCGAGTGGGCCGTGCTCACCGACCTCGGAGACCCCGACAAGCTCGCCGCCCAGTACACCGACCGCCCGCTGTGGCTCGTCGGCCCGCGTTACTTCCTCGACTGGTGGCGGCTGCTGAAGCTGCTGCTGTGGATCGTGCCGCTGTGCACGGTGTTCGGGGTGTCGCTGGCGATGGTGCTCGACGGCGCATCGTTCGGCGAGATCGTCGGGGCGCTCGTGCCGATCCTCCTCAGCGTGGTGGTGCACATCGCGTTCTGGACCACGCTCGTGTTCGTCATCCTGGAGCGCACCGGCCACGAGACGATGGATGCCGGGCCGTGGACGCCCGACCGTCTGCCGGAGCCGCGACAGCGCGGCGCGGGCATGGGTGACATGATCGCCTCGCTCGGCTTCCTCGCCATCATGGTCGGCGTCGTGCTGTGGGACCGCTTCGTCGGCCTCGTGCCCACCGAACCGGGGCTGCCGTTCCTCGACCCGGGTCTGTGGCCCTGGTGGATCACCGGCCTGTTCCTGGTCATGGCGCTCGAGGCGGCGCTCGCCGTCGTGGTGTACGCCGTCGGACGCTGGACCGTCGGGCTCGCCGTGGTCAACGGCATCCTCAATCTCGTCGTCGCGGTGCCCGCGCTGTGGCTGCTCTTCGAGGGACGCCTGATCAACCCGGAGTTCTTCCCCACGATCATCCCCGACGGCGGCGCCGAGGTCGGTGCGATCCTGTCGATCATCGTCGGCTTCGTGATCGCGGGTGTCGCCGTCTGGGATACGACGGATGCCGCCATCAAGGCGGGCCGGGCGCGCCGGGGCGACTCGCGGCGGCCATAGTCTTTCCCCATGCCCCTTCTCGATACTCCTGTGCGCCTCGGCGTACAGCTGCAGCCCCAGCACGCCCCGTACGCCGCCTTCCGCGACGCCGTCCTCCGCCTGGAGGAGATGGGAGTGGACGTACTCTTCAACTGGGACCACTTCTTCCCGCTGTCAGGCGACCCCGACGGCATGCACTTCGAGTCGTGGACGATGCTGGCGGCCTGGGCGGAGCAGACCGAGCGGGTCGAGTTCGGCGCCCTGGTGAACTGCAACAGCTACCGCAACCCCGACCTGCAGGCCGATATGGCGCGCACCGTCGACCACATCTCGGCCAAGAACGGGGTCGGGCGCTTCATCTTCGCGACCGGCTCGGGCTGGTTCGCCCGCGACTACGAGGAGTACGGCTACGAGTTCGGCACTGCGGGCTCGCGCCTGGACGACCTCGCCGCCGGCCTCGAGCGCATCGAGGCGCGGTGGCAGAAGCTGAACCCGGCGCCGACGCGCGAGATCCCGGTGATGATCGGCGGCAAGGGTGAGCAGAAGACGCTGCGCCTGGTGGCCCGTCACGCCGACATCTGGCACAGCTTCGTGCGACCCGACGAGCTGCCTCACAAGCTCGACGTCATCGAGCGCTGGGCCGAGCGCGAGGAGCGCGACACGAGCGACCTGGTGATCTCCAACGAGCTGCACCAGCGCGGCGAGGACTTCGCCGACGAGCTCTACGACGCCGGCGTGCGCCTCTACACCCTCGCCTTCCAGGGCCCGGACTGGGACTACGACCGCGTCCGCGCCTGGCTGCGTTGGCGCGACGCCAAGAACGCCTGACCCCGGCATCCCGCTGGGCGCGGCGGGCGGTTGGCGGGCGGGCCCGGGCGGGCGGATCCGCGAGACTTCATCGGAGCGCCGAAACAGCGGTCGGCGGATGAAGTCTCGGCGCCCGCATGAAGTCTCGCGGTACCTGACTGCGGTATGCCGCCCCGCGGCCGGTTCCGCGAGACTTCATCGGAGCGCCGAAACAGCGGTCGCCGGACGAAGTCTGGGCGCCCGGATGAAGTCTCGCGGTACTTGGGGGTGCCGCAGGGCGTCACGAACGGAAAGACACGGGGATGCCGCGGCTAAAATCGCGCGGGTGACTTCCGCGCCGCCCGCACCCCGGTTCGCTCTCGACATCGAGGGTGTGCCGCGGCCTGAGCGGTCGCAGCGGCTGCTGGACACCCTGCGCGAGCGCGTCGTCATCGCCGACGGTGCGATGGGCACGATGCTGCAGCGGCACGACCTGTCGATCGACACCGATTTCGCCGGCCTCGAGGGCTGCAACGAGATCCTCAACGTCACGCGCCCCGACGTCGTCGCGGCCATCCACGACGCCTACCTCGAGGTGGGGGTCGATGCCGTGGAGACGAACACCTTCGGGGCGAACTGGTCGAACCTCGGGGACTACGGCATCGACGACCGCATCGCCGAGCTCGCCGCCGCCGGCGCCGGCATCGCCCGTGAGCGCGTCGAAGCCGCCGAGCGCTCGGACGGCCGGGTGCGCTGGGTGCTGGGTTCGATGGGACCGGGCACCAAGCTCCCCAGCCTCGGCCATACCACGTACGACCACCTCAAGCAGACGTTCGCGCTGCAGGCCGAGGGGCTGATCGACGGCGGCGCCGACGCTTTCTTGGTCGAGACCTCGCAGGATCTGCTTCAGACGAAGGCGGCGATCAACGGGTGCCGCCAGGCGATCGTGAGCCGAGGCATCCGTCTGCCCATCTTCGTCGAGGTGACCGTCGAGACCACCGGCACCATGCTCATGGGCTCGGAGATCGGCGCCGCACTGACGGCGATCGAGCCGCTCGGCGTCGACGCGATCGGTCTGAACTGCGCCACCGGCCCCACCGAGATGAGCGAGCACCTGCGCCACCTGTCCAAGCACGCCACGGTCCCGATCGCGTGCATGCCCAACGCCGGCCTGCCGGTGCTCACCGCCGACGGCGCGCACTATCCGCTCAGCCCCGCAGAGCTGGCGACCGCGCACGAGCAGTTCGTCCGCGAGTTCGGGCTCGCACTCGTGGGTGGATGCTGCGGCACGACGCCCGAACACCTCGCCGCGGTCGTCGAGCGGCTGGCCGAGCTCCGAGCTGTGCCCTCCTCCCGGTCGTTGAGCGAGGGAGCGCCGGCGACCGAGACGAAACGGGACGAGCGCTCCGCAGGGCCTCGGGGCGTTTCGTCTCGCTTCGCTCGCTCAACGACCGAGGATCCGGGTGTCGCGTCGCTGTATCAGCACGTGTCTTTCCAGCAGGATGCCTCGTACCTGGCGATCGGCGAGCGCACCAACGCGAACGGCTCCAGGGCGTTCCGCGAGGCGATGCTCGAGGAGCGCTGGGACGACTGCGTCGAGATCGCCCGCGACCAGATCCGGGTCGGCGCCCACCTGCTGGACGTGTGCGTCGACTACGTCGGACGCGACGGCGTCGCCGACATCCGCGAGGTGGTCTCTCGCCTGGCGTCCGCCTCGACCCTCCCCCTGGTCGTCGACTCCACGGAGCCCGCCGTGATCCGGGCGGGGCTCGAACTCATCGGCGGCCGGCCGGTCGTGAACTCCGTGAACTACGAGGACGGCGACGGTCCGACGTCGCGCTTCGGCCGCATCATGCCCCTCGTCAAGGAGCACGGCACCGCGGTGGTGGCGCTCACCATCGACGAGCAGGGCCAGGCGCGCACGGCCGACGGCAAGGTCGAGATCGCGTCGCGGCTGGTCGACGAGCTCGTCGGTCAGTGGGGGCTGCGTGTCAGCGACATCATCGTGGACTGCCTGACGTTCCCGATCGCGACCGGGCAGGAGGAGACCAGGCGCGACGCCATCGAGACGATCGAGGCGATCCGCCGCATCACCGCGAAGTACCCGGGGATCAACACGACGCTCGGCGTCTCGAACGTCTCGTTCGGACTCAACCCGGCAGCACGCAGCGTGCTCAACTCGGCCTTCCTGCACGAGGCGGTCGAGGCCGGCCTCACATCCGGCATCATCGACGCCGCGAAGATCGTGCCGCTGGCCTCCCTGTCCGAGGAGCAGCGCAAGGTGGCTCTCGACCTGGTGTGGGATCGCCGCGAGTACGACGCCGACGGCAACGTCACGTACGACCCGCTGGCGCGCATGCTCGACCTCTTCGCCGGCGTCGACACCGCAGCCCTGCGGAACCAGCGCGCCGCCGAGCTCGCTGCGCTCCCCATCGGCGAGCGTCTCGAGCGCCGCATCATCGACGGCGAGGGCAAGGGCCTGGAGACCGACCTGGATCTCGCGCGCGAGGGTGGGCTCACGCCGCTGCAGATCATCAACGACCATCTCCTGGAAGGCATGAAGGTCGTCGGCGAGCGGTTCGGTGCCGGCGAGATGCAACTGCCGTTCGTGCTGCAGTCGGCGGAGGTCATGAAGACCGCCGTGGCACTGCTGGAGCCTCACATGGAGAAGTCGGATGCCTCCGGCAAGGGCCGCATCGTGCTGGCGACGGTGCGCGGCGACGTGCACGACATCGGCAAGAACCTCGTCGACATCATCCTCACCAACAACGGCTACGACGTCATCAACCTGGGGATCAAGCAGCCGATCGCCGACATCATCGCCGCCGCCGAGGAGCACGACGCCGACGTCATCGGGATGTCGGGACTGCTCGTGAAGTCCACGGTCGTGATGAAGGAGAACCTCGAGGAGCTGCAGGCGCGTGGCCTGGCCAAGAAGTGGCCGGTGATTCTCGGTGGCGCCGCGCTGACGCGCGCGTACGTGGAGGACGACCTCGCGGGTCTGTTCGACGGCGAGGTGCGCTACGCGCGCGACGCGTTCGAGGGCCTGGCGCTCATGGAGCCGCTCGTGAAGATCGCCCGCGGCGCCGATCCCGCCGCTGTCGGACTGCCCGCACTCAAGAAGCGACGGCACGCGGCCGGATCCAAGCTCACGCTCACCGAGCCCGAAGCCATGCCGGCACGTTCGGATGTGGCATCCGACAATCCCGTGCCGGCACCGCCGTTCTGGGGCACGCGCATCGTCCGCGGCATCGCGCTGCACGACTACGCGGCGTTCCTCGATGAGCGGGCGACGTTCATGGGGCAGTGGGGCTTGAAGCCGGGGCGCGGCGAGGACGGCGCGTCGTACGAGCAGCTGGTGGAGACGGAGGGACGGCCGCGCCTGCGCTACTGGCTCGACCGCATCCTCGCCGAGGGCATGCTGGACGCCTCGGTCGCATACGGGTACTTCCCGGTCGTGTCGGAGGGCGACGACGTCGTCGTGCTGCATCACGGCGACGATCCGGCCGGCGTGCTCGGCGCTGCCGGGCTCCTTGCTCCCGACCGCGGCTCGGGCGGGGAGGTCGGGGCGGATCGTCTGCGCTTCCACTTCCCTCGGCAGCGCCGCGACCGGCACCTGTGCCTGGCCGACTTCGTCCGGGGGCGGGACTCCGGCCAGGTCGACGTGCTGCCGGTGCAGCTCGTGACCGCCGGCGCGCACATCGACTCCGTCACCGCCCAGCTCTTCGCCGAGGACAAGTACCGCGACTACTACGAGCTCAACGGCCTCGTGATGCAGCTGACTGAGGCGCTCGCCGAGTTCTGGCACGCGCGGATCCGCTCCGAGCTCGGATTCTCGGCCGAGGACCCGACCGAGACGGCGGGCCTGTTCAAGCTCGAGTATCGGGGCGCCCGCTTCTCGCTCGGCTACCCGGCATGCCCCGACATGGAGGATCGCCGGAAGGTCGTCGAGCTGCTCCGGCCCGAGCGGATGGGCGTGGAGCTCAGCGAGGAGCTGCAGCTGCATCCCGAGCAGTCCACCGACGCGTTCGTGTTCCACCACCCCGAGGCCAAGTACTTCTCGGTCTGAGCCGGAGTGCTCGTCGCCGTCGCGGCCGCCGCCGAGGCCGCCGCCCGCGCCCTGAACGCACGACTTACCGTCGAGTGCACGGCTTCTTGTCGAGTGCACGACTTTCGGCCGTCAGCATCCCGTGCGTTGGGCGGGAAGTCGTGCACTCGATCGGCGCGGGACTCCCGCCAGATGACCGTCACGAGAGGGCAGGTGCGTGCTTTCGCGGCGCGGCGCTCGGCTGCGCGCGCGATGCCAGCGGCTTGGCCCGCCGCAGCGCGGCCAGGATCGGCCGGCCCACGACGACGAGCCCGAGGACCGTCGTGATCGCGCGCAGGGTGTCCCATGTGAGCGTCGAGGTCACCAGCGAGTACATCAGGAAGCTCGCGAGGTTGACCGGCAGCGGCGCGCTGCCGTCGTAGGAGATCCCGGTGCCGGAGCCGACGGCGAACGGCCAGAACCACAGGTTCATGAGCAGGCCGAAGGCGTACGACGCGAGGATGCCGTAGGCGCTGAGCAGTGCGATCTCTCCGGCCGGGAGGGGCCGGCCGCCACGCTGCGGTTCACGGCCCGGCAACAGCCCGGCGACCGCGCCCACCCATGCGCACGCGAACATCTGGAACGGCGTCCAGGGCCCGATCGTGCCGGTGATGACGGTGGAGAGGGCGATGGTGGCCATGCCCAGCAGCATCCCGAATCGCGCGCCGTAGGCGCGCCCGGCGAGGATCAGCAGGATGAACACCGCCTCCACGCCGCCCACCCCGGTGCCGGCGATGCGCACCGCCGCGCCGATGGCGGCGAGCGTTCCGAGGAGGGCCAGCATGTGGGCCGACCGGACGCTGCCGTCGAGCGTCGCGATCACCACGAGCGCTGCGAGCGGAACGAGCGCGAGCGCGGCGACCGGCACGGCGGCGTGCGCCTGGGCCGGCACCGCGGTGGCGACCAGCGGCCAGCAGAACGCCCCGAGGGCGACGAGGTTCGCGGCGGCCAGTCCAGCGGGCGCCCACAGCCGTGACCTGGCCGGTGCGCGCCGGAGATCCTGCCGGGCGCCGGATCCCCGACGGGGCGGGCTTCCTCCTGCTGCCCACAACTCAGGCAGATCCGACGCCGCCGCCGGTACGCCCCCGGTATTCCGGCGCGGGATGCCGGGCGCCGGTGGCTCTGCCTGCGTCATGGTCCCGCGCGCCACTGCGCCGACGGTCGCAGAGACCGACTCCGACATGACTCCGCCGCGCATCCCGAGGACCGCGTCGGCCTGGCGGGCCACGTCGGGCTCGTGCGAGGCGACCAGCACAGCGCCTCCCGCCGCGGCGAAGCCGCCCAGGGCGCGCCGCACCAGTTCCCGCGCGGCGGGATCCAGGCCGCGCGTCGGCTCATCGACGAGCAGCGCCCGCGGAGCGCCCGCGAGCTGGATCGCGAGGGCGAGACACCGGCGCTCTCCGGCGGACAGATCACGCGGATGCCGAGCCAGGCGCGCCGTGAACTCGGCGCCGCCCGGATCCAGGCCCAGGAACCCCGCGAACCGCTCGGCCGTCCCCCGAACCGCGGGCCGCTGGGTCGTCGCCCGCCCCGCGTTCGGATCGGAACGCTGTCGCGACGGGTGCCGGCGAGCTGCCATCCGGTCGGCGCGGCGGCATTCGGCCACGACGGTGTCGGAGACGAACAGGTCGTCCGAGGCATCCGGCACCAGGGCGATCCGCCCGGTCGTCTCGACCTCCATGCCCCGTCGGGGCAGCGCGAGCGCGCCGAGCAGACTCGACTTGCCCGCGCCGTTCGGCCCGATCAGCGCCACGATGCGCCCTGCGCGCAGGTCGACATCGGCGCTCGCCACGGCGACCGTGTCGCCGTGTCGCACCGTGATGTCCCGGGCGCGCAGGACGACTTCAGCGTCTTCGAGCGCGGCGGCGTGCAACCTGAGCGGCGGCGGCTTCGGAGCACCGGAACCGTCCCCGCTCGCCGGCTGCGCCACCCGGCTCACGACGCCGTCCTCGATGCGCAGCACGGTGTCGGCCACGTCGGTGAGCGCCTGGACGCGGTGCTCCGCGACGACGACGCACATCCCCGCCTCGTGTGACAGTGCGTCCAGCAGTCGCACGATCCGCCGCCGCGCGTCGGCGTCCAGGTCTGCCAGCGGCTCGTCGACCAGCAGCAGGATCGGGCGCTCCACGACGGCCGCGGCGATCGCCACGAGCGTCGCCTGGCCGGCCGAGAGGCCGCGCGTCGGCCGGTCGAGAAGCTCCGTCACCCCGACTCGATCGGCGATCTCGGTCACGCGCGCGGCCACGATCACCGGCGCCACGCCGCGCAGCTCCAGTGCCAGGCCGATCTCATCCCGCACGCGCTCGGTCAGGAACGCCTCGCGCGGATGCTGCAGCACGACGCCCACCCGCTGCGCGACATCGCGCGGCGGCACGGCGGCGCGGTCGTGACCTGCCACGCGCAGCGAGCCCCGGATCCAGCCCCCGTCGGCGTGCGTGTGCAGCCCGGAGAGCGCGCGCAGCAGGGTGGTCTTGCCCGCGCCGGTGGCTCCCGCCAGGAGGGTGAGAGTGCCCGTCTCGAGCGTGAGCGAGGCCGGCAGGCGCATGCCGCGGAGCGAGTCCGCGCCGGACCCCCATCCGATCTCGACGTCCTCGGCGCGAACCGGCGCCAGGCAATCCCCGTCGAGGCCGCGGCCGGCGAATCCCCGCAGTTCGAGCGCCGCGGCGAGGGTCCCGGCGCGCTCGAGCGTGCGTTCCAGCAGGGGCAGCAGCATCCGGGCGCCGCCGCGCTCGCCGCGCAGCCGCTGAGCGAAGCGCACCGCCCGGGCGCCCTCCGCGAGCGACGGCAGCGTCGCCCACGCGATCGTCAGCGCTCGGGCGATGCCCCTCAGCGGTCCGCGCCGCGACAAGCGCGCGAGCGCGCGGTGTACGTCGACCACAGCGCTGAGCACCCCGAAAGCGAGGATCGTCAAAGCGATCGGGAGAGCACTGGCGGCGGCATCCCACAGGCCGTCGAGGGTGACGGGCCCGAGCATGACGACGTGCGAGAACGGCGCGGGCAGGCGGATCGCGGGCAGCGGCAGCAGCACGACCCCCTCACCGCCGGCGCCGGAGAAGAGGACGCGGTAGACGACGCGAGCCACCACGAACCCGGCGGCGAGAGCCGCCGCGGCACGGAGGGGCCCGGGCCGGAACGTCATGACGCCGGCGCGGCCGGCTCGCCGTTGAGGGTGAACAGCAGCTCGAGCGCGTCGCCCGGTGCCAGCTGCAGGGTCGACAAGCCCTCCTGCGCGTATCCCCACTCGCCCCCGGCCGGCTTGGTCCAGATCGACCAGTACGCGAACGCGGCGGGCATGGACTGGCACGTCTCGAAGTAGTCCGAGCCGTCCTCGGCGGGAATCGCCACGTCCTCGGCCGGCACGCCGTTGACGCGGCACACCACCTGGTCGCCGTACTCGTCGGTGCCTTCCGTGGTCACGTTCACCAGCGTGAGCGCGTCAGCGGCGGCGAGGTTCTCGTCGGTGCCGATGCACCAGGCCTTGCTGTCGCCGTCTTCGAGGGCCGAAGCGTCGATGGCCACCGTGACGCCGGAATCATCGGCGCAGGCCCTGTCGAGCACGACGACCGACTTCGTCTCAGTGGCGCTCGGGGTGGGTTCGGGTGCGGGCGACGAACAGGCGGCGAGGGTCAGCAGCAGGGCAGCGGATGCCGTGGCGGCGGCCGCGGCGCGAAGAGTCGAGGTCACCGGTCCAGGCTAGTTCGCGGGCGCCGGTGTCCGATTCGAGATGACGATGCGTGGCATGCGCCGGCGTGACGCGCCCGCCGGACCGGGTCGTAGGCTGGCCGGGTGAGCGTTTCGGAACTCTTCGACGAAGCCGAGTGGATGCCCGCGCCCGGTGCCCCCGACGGCGGCTACACCGACATCACCGCCCACGTCTCGCGCGACGGCCGCATCGCGCGCATCGCGTTCGACCGCCCGGAAGTGCGCAACGCCTTCCGGCCTCACACCGTCGACGAGCTGTACCGCGCGCTCGACGTGGCCCGTCAGGATCCGAGGATCGGCGTAGTGCTCCTCACCGGGAACGGGCCGAGCGCCAAGGACGGCGGCTGGGCGTTCTGCTCGGGCGGCGATCAGCGCATCCGCGGACGCGACGGCTACAAGTACTCCGACGACGAGGCGGCTGTGCCCGCCGAAGCGGCGGCCCGCGCCGGACGCCTGCACATCCTCGAGGTGCAGCGGCTCATCCGGTTCATGCCCAAGGTGGTCATCGCCGTGATCCCGGGCTGGGCTGCCGGTGGCGGCCACTCCCTGCACGTGGTGTGCGACCTGTCCATCGCCTCGGCCGAGCACGGCCGGTTCAAGCAGACCGACGCCGACGTCGGATCCTTCGATGCCGGCTACGGCTCGGCGTACTTCGCCCGCCAGATCGGGCAGAAGTTCGCCCGCGAGGTCTTCTTCCTGGCCGAGGAGTACTCCGCCCAGCGCGCGTACGAGATGGGGGCGGTCAACCGCGTCGTGCCTCACGCGGACCTGGAGCGGGAGGCGATCGCGATGGCCCGCACCATCCTCACCAAATCCCCGACCGCGATCCGCATGCTGAAGTTCGCGTTCAACGCCGTCGATGACGGCCTGGTCGGCCAGCAGGTGTTCGCGGGAGAGGCGACGCGTCTGGCGTACGGCACCGACGAAGCCGTCGAGGGCCGCGATGCCTTCCTCCAGAAGCGCGAGCCCGACTGGTCGCCCTACCCCTGGCACTTCTGATGAAGCTCGAACCGGTCATCGGCGACGATCCCCGTGACATCCTGCGCGCCCTGCGCGGCGCGCTCCATGGTGCCGGTCCCGCCCTCGGCCTGGGCCTGGTGACCGGTCTTCCCGGCGACGTGCCCGCCGGAACAGCGGTCGTCGTGACGACGTCGGGCTCCACCGGCATCCCGAAGAGCGTCCTGCTCGGCCGCGACGCGCTCACCGCGAGCGCGCTGGCCACCGCCGACCGCATCGGCGACGGCGCGTGGCTGCTCGCCCTCCCCGCCGGCTACGTCGCCGGACTCCAGGTGCTGGTGCGTTCGATCATCGCCGACCGCGAGCCCGCCCTTCTCTCCGGCGCCTTCACCCCGCAGGCCTTCGCCGCCGCCGCGCTCATGATGGCCTCGACCGAGCACGGTGAGCGCATCCCGACCTTCACCTCACTCGTGCCCGCGCAGCTGTCGAAGCTCCTCGACGCGGCGGAGCACGATGCCGCGGTGCTGTCGGCGCTGCGATCGTTCCGCACCATCCTCATCGGCGGCCAGGCTCTTCCGGCAGCGACGCTCGAGCGCGCGCAAGCGGCCGGGGTCAGCATCGTCCGCACGTACGGCTCCACCGAGACCAGCGGCGGCTGCGTGTACGACGGCATCCCGCTGCGAGGCGTGCAGGTGCGCATCGAGCACGGCGAGGTGCAGATCGCGGGTCCGACGCTCGCGCAGGGGTATCTCGGCGACGACGCACTGACCTCCGCCGCCTTCCCGCGCGAACCCGATGGCACGCGGTGGTACCGCACGGGAGATGCCGGGCTCTTCGAGGACGGGGTGCTGCGCGTGCGAGGCCGCATCGACAACGTCATCGTGTCGGGCGGCATCAACGTGTCGCTCGACCGCGTCGAGCGGATCGTCCGGAGCATCCCGGGCCTGGACACCGCCGTCGTGGTCGGGGTTCCCGATGAGCGCTGGGGTGAGGCATCCGTCGTCGTCGCCTCCCGCGGCGAGGCGCTGCGCCGCAGCGAAGCGGTGCAACTGGAAGAGGCGCGAGCGGCCGTGCAGGCCGAGATCGGCGCGCACGCCCGGCCGGCCCGGCTGGTGCTCGTCGACGAGCTCGCCACACTGCCGTCGGGCAAGCCCGACCGCGAGACGATCCGGCGCGCCGTCCGCGCGTTGCACTGACCGGCGGCCGTGCCGGCGCTGCATTGACCGGCGGCCGTGCCCGCGCTGCACTGACCGGCGGCCGTCCTCGCGCTGCGCTGACCGAGCGGGGCCGGATGCCGCGGCGCGTGGTTCGCCGGCGTGCCGGTCAGGCGCGGTCGGGGTCGTCGGAAGGACCGCCGGTGTCCACGACGCAGAACCGGTTGCCCTCGGTGTCTTCGAGCACGACCCAGTCGGCGTCCGCGGGGTAGTCGTGCCAGTCGACCTCTCGCGCGCCCAGCGCGAGCAGGCGGGCGATCTCGGCCTGCTGGTCGTCGGCGTAGAGGTCCAGGTGGATCCGGGGCGGATAGTGCTGCGGGTATCCCGTCACCGAGAGCGCGAGGCTGGCTCCCGGCGCGCTCCAGTGCTTCTTGCCGGGAGGGTCGAGGATGACCCAGTCCTCGCTCGGCTCGTTGCGGTTGACGTAGCCCAGCGCGGCCCGCCAGAAGTCGCCGGCGCGCTGGATGTCTTCCACGGTGAGGACGGTCGATCCGATGCTCAGCATGGGCTCATCCTGCGTGGCGCCGCCCCTCGCGCGCCAGGGGTTGCGCGCGAGGGGAAGGGATGCCATCGGAGGGCGCTCTAAGATGTGCATTCGTGGCACGAACCCCGAGCAAGAAGCGCAAGACCGCCGCCCGCAAGAAGCAGCACCCGCGCGGGAACCCTCAGAAGGCGCGCGTCTCGCGCGACCCCGCACGCGTCCCCCGGGCGACGGCGCGCGACTGGGTCGGCGCGGCACGCCTGCGGACCCTGCCGTTGGCGATCACCCCGGTCCTCATCGGCACGGGCGCCGCCATCCTCGTCTCGGACGTCTTCCACTGGGTGATCGCGCTGTTCTGCCTCATCGTCTCGGTGTCGCTGCAGATCGGCGTGAACTACGCGAACGACTACAGCGATGGCATCCGCGGCACCGACGACTACCGCGTCGGGCCCGCGCGTCTGACCGCCGGCCGCCGCGCGAAGCCGCGGACCGTGCTGATCGTCGCCCTCGCGTTCTTCGCGATCGCCGCCCTGGCGGGGCTTGCGATCACCATCCGCACGCAGCAGTGGTGGCTCATCGCCGCCGGCGCCGTCTGCATCCTCGCCGCCTGGTTCTACACCGGCGGCAAGCGCCCCTACGGCTACTACGGCCTGGGGGAGCTGTTCGTGTTCGTCTTCTTCGGCCTCGTCGCCACCCTCGGCACGACGTGGGTGCAGGCGCTCGCGCTGCCGCAGGAGGCGTGGTTCGGCGCCGTCGGCGCCGGGCTCATCGCGTGCGCGGTGCTGTCGGCCAACAACCTCCGCGACATCGACCAGGACCGCGCCGCGGGCAAGAAGACGCTCACCGTGCTGATCGGCCGCACCGCGACGCGCTGGCTGTTCTCGGTGTTCCTGCTGATCGCCTTCCTCATCGCGGTCTTCCTCGCGTGGGTGGGCTACCCGATCGCGTGGCTCACGCTGCTGGCGCTGCTGGCAGGGCTGCCCGCGATCCTCATCGTGTGGACCTACCGGGAGCCCCGCGAGCTCGTGGTCGCACTCGGCCTGACCTCGCTCACCTCCGTCGCCTACGGCGCGTTCCTCATGTGGGCGTTCATCGGCTGACGACGGATGCCGCCGCGCGCGGCTACGCGCGGTCGCCGCGGACGGCGGCGCGGATCCGGTCGACCGGGAACTTGGGGGAGCGGTCGGCGTAGAGCAGGCCGTTGGTCTCCTGTCCGGTGTCGGTGAGCTGGGTGTAGCAGAACCCCGCCAGTGGCGCGGCATCCCGCACGGCAGCGAGGATCGCGGTGACCTGCGCTTCGAAGGCCGCCGGGTCGCTGGCAGAGGAGTAGCCCCAGTCGTCGGCGCCGTCGGTCTCCAGGCTCACGCCGCCGAATTCCGAGAGGATCACCGGCGCGCCCGGGGCCGTCCCTCCCACCGACATGCGCCTTCCGGCCGGACCGAACCCGGCCAGCATCTCGCGCAGCCGCGCGGCGTCTCCGTACCGCGCCGCCAGCACACCCGGATCGGGCTCGTAGTCGTGGACCGTCCAGATGTCCGACGAGGTGTGCTCCCATCCGTCGTTGGAGATCACGGGGCGGGTGCCGTCGAGGGCGCGTGTGAGGTCGGCCATCGACCGGCTCAGCGCGGCCTGTCGCGGGTCGTGTGAGATGTGCTGGACACCCCAGCTCTCGTTCAACGGCACCCACGCGACGACAGCGGGATGCGACTGATCGCGCCGGACCAGCGCCGTCCACTCTCCGACGAGGTTCGCGATCGCGCGCTCGTCGAACGCGTAGGCGTTGGCGGTCTCGGCCCACACCATCAGCCCCAGGCGGTCCGCCCAGTACAGGAACCGAGGATCCTCGGCCTTCTGGTGCACGCGGGCGGTGTTGAAGCCCAGCGCGAGGATCAGCTCGACCTCGCGCCGCAGCATCTCCGCCGTGGCCGCCAGGTGCGTCTCGGGCCAGTAGTTCTGGGCGAGCACCGCCCGCACCGAGAGCGGCCGGTCGTTGAGGAGGACCTTCCCGGCGGCGACCTCGACCGAGCGGAGGCCGACGTAGCTGCCCACCGTGTCGAGGGGCGTGCCCGCCGCGTCCTCGAGGATCACGGATGCCGAGAGCAGCGTGGGACGCGACGGGCTCCACAGCAGCTCTTCATACGCCTGGCCGTTGCGCTGCCGGGCGATCACCAGGCGCACGGCGACGTGGCGGCTCCCGCCGGTGCGGACCAGGACCTCGGACAGAGACTCTACCTCGTGTGCGAGCTCGACGCGGAGCCGGCTGTCGGCGGGGACGGGGCCCGCCAGGTCCACCTCGAGCTCGACGGTCGAGGCGGGCAGGTCGGTGCGCCAGGTGAGGGCCTCGATCGCCGCCGCGGGCACGCACTCCAGCCACACCGGCTGCCAGATCCCGGTGGTGCGGTGGTACCAGATCGCGTGGGGACGCTCGCGCCAGTCCTGCTTTCCCCGCAGCATCGACACGTCGTCGGGCGCATCGACGGCGCGGACGACCAGCACGTTCTCCCCGTCGGGCTCGACGGCGTCGGTGATGTCGGCCGAGAACGGCGACTGGCCGCCCGAGTGCGTCGCCACCAGCCGGCCGTTGACCCAGACCGACGCGTCGTGGTCCACGGCGCTGAAGTGCAGCAGGATGCGGGCGCGGGTCTCGTCCAGCCCCGCGGCGGTCAGCTCCGCGCGCCCGAAGGTGCGCCGGTACCAGACGCACGGTGTGAACCCGGTCTCGTGGATCCCCGAGGCCGGCGACTCGGGCGGGAACGGGACGGTGATGCGCCGGTCGAACGTCACATCGTCGATCCGCGACGTCTGCGGGTCGTCGCGCGTGTAATCCCATTCCCCCGACAGGTCGTGCCAGCGCCGCCGCACGAGTTGGGGACGAGGATACGTTCCGTCCTGCGCGGCCGCCTCGACTGCTTCGTCGCTCGTCATCGGTCGGGTCCTTTCGTGCTCGCACGGTGTGCGACGGTGAATCCCACGGTGTGGATGCCGGGTCTCGGCTGCTGCGCATAGATCAGGTCGATTGCGAGCCGGGCCAGTGCCGGCGTGTCGGGTGAGATCGAGCTGAGGGCGGGGGTGCTGTAGCGCCCCTCTTCGATGTCGTCGAAGCCGATGACGGCGACGTCGTCCGGCACCCGCACCCCCGCAGTGACGAGGACATGCATCGCGCCGAGGGCGAGCAGGTCGTTGAAGGCGAAGATTCCGTCGGGTCGGATGCCGGAGTCCAGGATGCGCCGAGCCGCGGCCGCCCCGTCGGCCCGGTGGAACTCGTCGACCTCGAACACCAGCCGCTCGTCGTAGCCGATACCGGCCGCTTCCAGCGCGGCACGGTAGCCGGCAAGGCGCAGCACTGCCGTCTCATTGGGACCGGTGCTCTGAGCGCCGATGGCAGCGATGCGGCGGCAGCCGAGAGAGAGCAGATGCTCCGTCGCGTGCGCGGCGGCCGCGGTGTTGTCGACCGTGACGTGGGCGAACCCGCCGTCGCCGATGTGCTCGCCCAGCAGGACGAGCGGCGTCGGATCGATGCGGCTGTTCAGGTCCTTCGCTCCGAGGGCCAGCGGGCTCATGATGAGGCCGTCCATGACGGGGGCGTCGATGCCGTCGCTGATGCGCCGCTCCGTGTCGGCACGCCCGTCGGTCTGGTGAACGAGGACGGTGATGGAGCGCTCCTGGGCGGCGCGGACGAGTTCCGAGGCGAGCTCGGCGAAGTACGGCTGGCTGAGCTCCGGCAGCGCGAGCGCGATCATGCGGCTGCGCCCGCTGCGCAGCTGCCGGGCCGCGACGTTGGGGCGATAGCCGAGCTCGTCGATGGCCGCGCGGACCCGGGCCGCCAACTCGTCGGTGACCCAGCCTGTGCCGTTGACGACATTCGACACCGTCTTGGCCGAGACGCCGACGCGCGCGGCGACGTCTTTGAGCGTCGTCCGAGTCATTCGTCCGCCCTTCTCGTTATCCGGCGATCACACTCTCACAAGCTCGATGCCTTGTTCAACGATTACCGGTCATGTATAACAGTCTTCGACCCCATCGTTCAACGTTGAACGGCACTCGAAGGAGAAAGATCGATGAAGACACAGCATGGACACCGCTTCACCGGCCGCGGGCGAGCACGCAGCGTCGTCGCCGTCGGCGCGACCCTGGCACTGTCGGGCCTGGTCCTCGCCGGATGTGCGGGGCAGGGCAGCGGCGGAAGCGACGACACCACGAGCGACGGCAAGATCGTCCTGGACTTCTGGAACGGCTTCACAGGGCCCGACGGGCCTGCGCTCCAGCAGGTGGTCGACGACTTCAACGCCTCGCAGGACGAGATCGAGGTGAAGACCAACATCATGCCGTGGGACACCCTCTACCAGAAGGTGCTCACCTCGGTCGCCGGCAGCAACGGACCCGACATCATCGCGATGTCGGCGACCCGCATGCCCCAGTTCGCCGACGAGGGCATGTTCATGCCCGTGGACGACTGGTACGACGACTCGGCGAACGACGCCGGCGCGCTCACGCAGGCCGCGGTCGAGGCATCCATGTACGACGGCAAGAACTACGGCGTCCCGGTGAACTACGCCACGATGATGATGTACTACAACAAGGACCTGTTCACGGCGGCGGGCCTGGACCCCGAGGCCCCGCCGACGACATGGGACGAGTTCGCCGCGATGGTGCCGAAGCTCTCCACCGACGGCAACGGCGACGGCAAGCCCGACGTCTACGCGATCGCGCTCGCCGACCACGAGACCGTGCCCATCTTCCCCTCGCTGCTGTGGGGGACCGGCGGCGGGATCGTCTCGGAGGACGGCAAGACGTCGACGCTCGGCGATCCGGAGT
Organism: Microbacterium timonense; assembly: GCF_900292075.1. Classification (GTDB taxonomy): domain Bacteria; phylum Actinomycetota; class Actinomycetes; order Actinomycetales; family Microbacteriaceae; genus Microbacterium; species Microbacterium timonense. Next base: position 225,986 of record NZ_OLMV01000002.1, on the reverse strand, counting down.
CGATCGAGGCGCTCGACTTCTGGGTCAACCTCGTGAAGGACCAGAAGGCGGCGCCGATCGGCCTCTCGGGCGCTGACGCCGACAAGCTGTTCCAGACCGGCAAGGCCGCGATCGAGATCGTCGGACCCTGGATGACGACCGGATTCGACGACGCCGGGCTCAACTACGGCCTCGCCAAGCCGTTCGCCGGGCCCTCGGACGACGCGGTGCTCGCCGACGTCGTCTCGATGGGCATCCCGTCCAACGCGAGCGACGAGGTCAAGGACGCCGCGTACAAGTTCTTCGCGTACTGGAACTCTCCCGACGGGCAGATCACGTGGGCCAACGGCTCCGGCTTCCCGCCCACGCGCTCGGACGTCTCGGGCGACATCACGGAGAGCCCGTACCCGGCGATCTTCGGTGCCCCCGACGTCGCCGACAGCGCGCGCGTGCTCATGCCGGGCATCGCCGCCGGTGGTCCCATCCTCGAGACCGTGTTCACTCCGGCCCTCCAGCGCGCCCTGAACGGGGAGGGCACCGTGGAGGAGATCTTCACGAAGGCCTCCGACGACGTCCAGGCCGAGCTCGACAAGTAACCGGATGCGCGGGCGGGCGGTCTGCGGACCGTCCGCCCGCGGGAGGACTTCCCATGACCACGACGACCGTCGTCGCCGCCGCGGCCGACACGGGGCCCGCTCCGCACCGCCGCCGTCTGCGCTCAGGAGGACGCCGCGCCCTCACCGCCTGGCTGTTCCTCACCCCGTCGCTGATCATCCTGATCGCGTTCACGCTGTACCCGATGATCCAGGCCGTGTACCTGTCGTTCACCGACTACAACCTCATCCGGGCGGCGGAGTTCATCGGGCTGTCGAACTACGTGGAGCTGTTCCAGGCCGCGCCCTTCTGGAACGCCTTCACGAACACCGTGGTGTACGCGTTGGTGGTGACGCCGGTCACCGTCATCCTGGCCCTGCTGTTCGCGATCATGCTGAACCAGGCCTTCCGGGGCCGAGCATTCGCCCGCACCGCCATCTTCCTGCCGTTCATCGTCTCGCTCGGGATCATCGCGATCGCCTGGTCGTTCCTGCTCGACCCCAACATCGGGCTGCTGTCGTACTGGCTGAGCTTCGTAGGCATCGTGCCCGAGCAGGGCTGGCTGAGCGACCCGCGCTACGCGATGGCGGCCGTGATGCTGGTCGGCGTGTGGAAGAACGTCGGCTTCTACATGGTCATCTATCTCGCCGGCCTGCAGTCGATCCCCGTCGACATGTACGAAGCCGCACGGCTCGACGGTGCCGGACCCTGGCAGCGGTTCCGCAGCATCACGCTGCCCCTGCTGTCGAACCAGACGCTCCTGGTGATGGTGCTGGCGCTCATCGCCACGTTGCAGGCGTTCGACCAGATCTACGTCATGACCCGTGGCGGCCCGTTCTTCAAGACCGAGACGCTCGTGATGCTCATCTACCGCGAGGGCTTCCAGGAGCTGCGCTTCGGGTACGCGTCCGCCATCTCGTTCGTGCTGCTGATCTTCGTGTTCATCCTCTCGATGATTCAGTTCGGCTACCTCCGCCGGAAGCAGGTGACCTACTGATGACCGCCACCGCCCTTCCCACCGTCGAAGACGATCAGGCCGCTGCCCGGCGACGCCCCGGCTCCCGCCGGAGCCGCGCCCAGCGCGCGCATCGCGCCGCGAGCTGGCTGCTCGGGATCACGTCCGTCCTCATCGGGCTGCTGATGCTGCTGCCGATCATCTGGATGGTGTTCACCGCGTTCAAGCCCGAAGTGGACATCGTGACCTACCCGCCCACGTTGTGGCCGCGGGAGCTCACCATCGACCACTTCATCGAGGTCTGGAACCGGATTCCGTTCGCGCAGCTCTACGTGAACACCATCATCTTCGCCGGCGGCGTCACCCTCATCTCGCTGCTGTTCGACTCGATGGCCGCGTACGCCCTCGCGCGCATCCCGTTCAAGGGACGCGGAATCGTCTTCGTCGGCATCCTGCTCCTGCTGATGCTGCCGTTCCAGGTCACCCTGATCCCGCTGTACGACATGCTCAACGGCATGGGGCTGACGAACACGCTGCCGGGCCTCATCATCCCGCGCATGACGAACGCGTTCGGCATCTTCTTCCTCACGCAGTTCTTCCTGTCGCTGCCGAAGGATCTGGAAGAGGCCGCGCGGGTGGACGGGGCATCCGAATGGCGTATCTATTCGGGCATCATCATGCCGCTCGCCAAGCCCGCACTGCTGACGCTCGGGCTCTTCCACTTCCAATACAACTGGAACGACCTGCTGTGGCCGCTGGTCATGTCGTCCGAGGTGCAGACATCCACGCTGCCCGCAGGACTGGCGCTGTTCATGGGGCAGCACGTGGTGGAGTACGGACTCCTGATGGCCGGGTCGCTGCTGGCCCTCCTTCCCGTGATCGTGTTCTTCCTCCTCATCCAGAAGAGCTTCGTCGCCGGCATCGCCACGACCGGGCTCAAGTGACCTCCGCGTTGGACGCGAGAAAGGATGCCGAATGAGCGGCGCCCGCTGGTACCACGACGACCGCCTGCGCTACGGCGTGGGCATCGAAGACACCTTCATCCCGCAGGAGAAGCCCGGGCACCGCAAGCTCGACGAATACGAGCTCACCCAGCACTACGCGCGGTGGGAGGCCGACCTCGAGCTCGTCGCCGCCAGCGGCGCGGAGTTCCTCCGGTGGGGAGTCCCGTGGTACCTGGTCGAACCGGCGCCGGGGCGGTTCGATTGGACGTGGCTGGACCGTGTGGCCGAGAAGATGCAGCAGCTCGGGCTCCGGTGCATCGTCGACCTCATGCACTACGGCACACCGCCCTGGCTCGACAACTCGTTCCTCAACGCGCACTACCCCGAGCGCGTGGCAGCGTACGCGCGCGCCGTCGCCGAGCGGTATCAGGACGTCTGGTCGGATTTCACACCGCTGAACGAGCCGGTGGTCAACGCCGAGTGGTGTGGTCAGAACGCTGCCTGGCCGCCGTACATGTCGGGCGAAGACGGCTTCGTGAAGGTGACGATGCAGCTGGCGCGGGGCATGGTGCGCACCCAGCAGGAGATCGCCGCGGTGCATCCCGAGGCCGTGTTCGTGCACGTGGACGCAGGCTTCCGCTACGAGGGGGAGACGTCCCCGGTGTCTCGGGAGTTCCTCGAGGAGCGACGCTTCGTCGCCCTCGACCTCATCACAGGTCGGGTGGCGGACGAGTCGGTGCTGGGCGCGTGGCTCCGTTCGCACGGCGTATCGCCGGCGGAGCTGCAATGGTTCCGCGACAACGCCGTCACCCCGGACGTCATCGGCATCAACTACTACCCGCATTTCACGACCGCCCGCCTCGAGAAGGGCGTGATGACGCCGGTGCGATCGGGCGCCGCGGGACTGCGCGACCTCGTCGAGCTCTATTCCGCCCGGTACGGCGGCCCGCTCGCCATCACCGAGACCTCGCTCGTGGGAACGCCCGACGAGAAGCTCGAATGGCTGCGCGACTCGGTCGCCGAGCTGACAGCGCTCCGGACCGAGGGGCACGACCTGGTCGGTTACACCTGGTTCCCGTTCTTCACCCTCGTGGACTGGCTGTACCGCTTCGACCACAAGCAGCCGGATGAGTGGTTCCGGGAGTTCGGGCTCGTGGACCTCGTCCGTGGCGCCGATCAGGGGCTTGAGCGGGTGCCGAACGCCGCCTTCGCCGCATTCCGGGAGCTGGCCGCCGGCCGCTGACCCCGTCCGCTGCGGGGTGGCAGCCGCCCGTCCCTGATCCGTCCTGCAGGACGACGGGCGTTCTGCAGGACGCTTGATCGTTCCGATCTCCTGTGGGGGCGCGGTTGACCTGTTGAGCACATGCCCGAGGGTCGGCGGCGTGGCAGGGAGAGGATGTCGCGGGGTGGGGATGCCGACGTCAGGGGCGCGCGTGGGGCGTGTCGGTGCGGGTGCCGCCAGCGTCGGTGTTGGGGCCGGCGGCGTCGCTGCGGGGCCGCCCGTCCCTGACGCGTCTGCAGGACGACCGGCGTTCTGCAGGACGCTTGATCGTTCCGATCTCCTGTGGAGGCGCGGTTGACCTGTTAAGCGCGTGCGGAAGGGCCGAGGTGTGGCAGGGAGAGCGGATGCTGCGGGGTGGGATGCCGACGTCAGGGGCGCGTCGGGCCTGTCGGTGCGGGCGCCGGCGGCGTCGGTGCGGCGGCCGGCGGCGTCGCTGCGGGGCCGCCCGTCCCTGACGCGTCCTGCAGGACGACCGGCGTTCTGCAGGACGCGTGATCGTTCCGATCTCCTGTGGAAGTGCGGTTGACCTGTTGAGCGCATGCGGAAGGGCCCGGGTGTGGCAGCGAGAGGATGCTGCCGGGTGGGGATGCCGACGTCAGGGGCGCGCGTCGGGCGTGTCGGTGCGGGTGCCGCCTGTCCTTGATGCGTCCGCAGGACGAGGGGCGTTCTGCAGGACGCTTGATCGTTCCGATCTCCTGTGGAGGCGCGGTTGACCTGTTGAGCGCATGCGGAAAGGGCCGGGACATGGCGGAGGAGAGAGGATGCCGCCGGGCGGGGATGCCGATGTCAGGGGCGCGCGTCGGGCCTGTCGGTGCCCCTGGCGTCGGTGCTCGCGGCGCCGTCGCCGTCGGTGCCGGCGGCGTCGGTCGCGGCATCCTCGGCGGCTTCGTCGCTGGCCTCGGCGCGCACCCGCGCGCGGCGCTCTGCCAGACCCGATGTGGCCTCCTCGAGCGGCTTGCGCAGGAACAGCACCGACAGACTCAGGCCGATGAGCGCGGCGAAGATCGCCGCCAGCCAGTAGTACTCCCGCAGCACCGGGAACAGCATCATGATGCCGAACGGGACGAGGAACGCCAGCAGCCGCAGCACCGAGTAGACGATCGCCGAGCGCGCTTTCACCCGTCCATCCTACGTTCGGGCGGCAGCGGCTCCGGCGACGGTCTGATCACGGTGGGGCGACGAAGACCCAACGCGGGCGCCGCCGACCTAGGATAGGAAGATGCCTCGGGTGCTGCTGATTCTGGCCCTGGTGGCGACCGCGTTCTGGGTCTTCACCATCGTCGATTGCGCAGTCCAGCCCCCGGTCCGGCACCGCGGTGTGAGCAAGCCGGTGTGGATCCTCATCGTCGTGCTGCTGCCCGTCCTGGGCGGCATCCTGTGGCTCGCCGTCGGCCGCGCGAGGGCGTCGACCGTGGCCGCTCGACGCGCACCCGACGACGATCCCGAGTTCCTCGGCCGCATCGGCACGATCAGCGACCAGGACGAGCGCATCCGCCGCCTCGAGGAGGAGCTCGCCCAGCTCGATGCCGAGGAGCACGACCCGCGCTTCCACCCGCCGACAGGCCCCGCGGCATCCGACGACCCCGCCGCATCGGCCGCCTCAGCAGGCGGAACGGCCGCACCGGGCAGCACGCCGACACCGCCGACGCCACCGGTCCGCCCGACCGAGGGCGACGACGACGCCCGGGGTCAGCGCGGAGCGCGCGGCTGACGTGACCACGCCCGCCGGCGCCGCAGGCGCGACCCACGCCGTGCCCGGGCCCGATCCCTCGCCCGCCGCCGACGCGGCCGCGGCGCTGCTGGGCCGGTTGGTGGAGCGGGGCGTGCGACATGTCGTGCTCAGCCCGGGCTCGCGGTCGCAGAGCCTCGCGCTCGTGGCCGCCGAGCTGGAGCGGCGCGGCGCGATCCGGTTGCACGTGCGCATCGACGAGCGCGTGGCGGGTTTCACCGCCCTCGGCATCGGCAGGGAGACCCGGATGCCGGCGGCCGTGGTGTGCACGTCGGGCACGGCGGTCGCCAACCTGTTGCCGGCAGCGCTCGAGGCGCATCATGCCGGCGTCCCGTTGCTGCTGCTGACCGCCGACCGGCCGCCGGAGCTGCGCGGCGTCGGCGCCAACCAGACGACACGCCAGCCCGGGATGTTCTCCCAGGCAGTGCGATTCGAGGCGGATCTGCCGGTGCCCGAGGCGACCGATGCCGACGGCGGCCATGAGCAGAGCCGGGCGCTGCGGGCCGTGGCCGATGAGGCCCTTGCGGCGGCCCTGGGCGCGGGCACGCGCTCGCCGGGTCCTGTTCATCTGAACCTGCCGTACCGGGATCCGCTGTCGGGTGCCCTGCCCCGGTGGCTCGGGCTGCCCGCGGTCGAGCTGGATGCCGGAATCTCGGCGGATCCCGATGGGCCACCGGTGCCGACCGACCTCGAGGACGAGATCTCCGGTGCCCTCTACCAGGGCGGCGGCGGGATCGGCGAGTCCGACGTGGCGCCCGACCCGCAGGACGGCCCCCTCGTGCTGGTCCGCGGACCGCGGACGGTCGTGCTGGCCGGGGCGGACGCCGGGCCCGACGCGGAGGAGATCGCCCACCGAGGCGGCTGGCCTCTCGTGGCCGAGATCGTGAGCGGTGCGAGGTTCGGCCGGCTGCTCGTGCACGGCTACCGCGAGCTGCTGCGCGATCCGCACCTCGGTGGCCGGGTCGAGCGCGTGGTGGTGGTCGGCCATCCGACCCTGAGCCGAGAGGCGGCTTCCCTGCTGTCGCGACCCGATGTCGAGGTCATCGCGGTGCGCGGTCCCGGGGAGCCGCTCAACCTCAACGGCGCGACCGTGGCAGCCGACCGGGTCGCCGTTGCGGACGGCGAGGTCGATCGCGCCTGGCTCGCGGAATGGATGCACGCCTCGCGCGAGGCATCCGTCGATCTCACGCCGCCGGCGCCTGACGCCGACGGGCTGTCGTCGGCGGTGCCGGGGGAGCGGCTGGGCGCGATCGCGGCCGAGCTCGAGGTCATCCGGGCTCCGCTGGACCGGGCGAGTCTCGTCGACGCGGTGTGGCGCGCGACCTGGCCCCACGATCGGCTCGTGTTCGGCTCTTCTCGACTGGTGCGAGTGGCCGACCAGGTGCTGCCGGGCAAGAAGGTGCCGGTGCACTCCAATCGCGGTCTGGCCGGCATCGACGGCACCGTCGCGACCGCGACCGGCATCGCGCTGGCCAGTCAGACGGCCGGGGCGCCAGGCGTCACCCGCGTGCTGCTGGGGGACCTCGCCGTGCTCCACGACGTCGGTGCGCTGCTGCTGCCCCCGCACGAGGCGGAGCCCCGCCTGCAGGTCATCGTCGGCAACGACGGAGGCGGCACGATCTTCGACGGGCTCGAGGTCGCCGCGGTGGCCGGCGCCGAGATCATGGATCGCGTGCTCTACACACCGCACGCCGTGCGCCTGGAGCAGTTGGCCCTCGCCTACGGCTGGGAGTATCACCGCATCACCACGCGTTCGGCGCTCGACCAGGCGCTCACCTCGCCGGTCGGCGGGCGGCAGCTGATCGAGGTGCCGCTCGCGCGCTGAGTCTCCGGCATCCTCTCCCGGGCGATGCGCACCTTCGCGCGTGGAGGAGCTCCATCTCACGCGGCGTGCACCATGATGGCTGCATGATCGCCTCGAGTCAGAAGCACTGGAGCGGCGATGTCGCCGAGCTCCTCCGCGTGGGTGAGGGGTTCTCGCTCGCCGACGTCGACCCGCGCTCGACCCCCGGCTACGAGAAGGACAAAGTCCACGCCGCCGAGGACCTGAAGGCCGGCGCCCACGAACTGGACGAGTATCAGGAGCGCCTGTACGCGCGCAGCCGGGTGGATGCCACGGATGCTGCGGTGCTGCTCGTGCTGCAGGCCATGGACTCCGCCGGCAAGGGCGGCATCATCCGGCACGTCGTCGGGTCCGTCGACCCGCAAGGTGTGCTTCTGGCCGCGTTCAAGAAGCCCACGCCCGAGGAGCTGGAGCACGACTTCCTGTGGCGGGGGGGGAAGCGGCTCCCGGAGTCGGGCATCATCGGGGTCTTCGACAGGTCGCACTACGAGGATGTGCTGATCGGACGTGTGCGTGAGCTCGCGCCGGCCGCGGAGATCGAACGACGGTACGGCGCGATCAACGAGTTCGAGAAGCGCGTCGCCGACAGCGGAACGCGGATCGTCAAGGTCATGCTCCACATCTCGCGCGACGAGCAGAAGTCCCGCCTGATGGAGCGACTGGAGCGCCCCGACAAGCACTGGAAGTACAACCCCGGCGACGTCGACGAGCGGGAGCTGTGGCCGTCGTACATGGAGGCGTATCAGACCGTGTTCGACCGTACCTCGACCGAGCACGCCCCGTGGTACGTGGTGCCGGCGGACCGCAAGTGGTACGCCCGACTCGCGGTCCAGAACCTCCTGCTCGAGGCCCTGGAAGACATCGACCCCCATTGGCCTGCGGCCACCTTCGACGTCGCCGCGGAGAAGAAGCGCCTCGCCGCCAGCTGACGCACCCGCCGGGCCCAGGCTCGCCGCGTGGTCGCGACGACGGAAGGTCTGTCTTGTGAGGTACTTGATGTGATACAGTACTGGACATGACACAAGACGACGCGTTCGCGGCTGACCTGCTGCGCGGTCATACCGACACGATCGTGCTCGGCGTGCTCCGGCGTGGCGACGCGTACGGCTTCGAGATCTACAAGGCGATCCGTGACGCGACCGGCGGCGAGCACGAGATCAAGGAGGCGACCCTCTACGCCACCTACCGGCGCCTCGAGAAGGACGGACTCGTCGAGTCCTACTGGGGTGACGAGTCACAGGGGGGTCGCCGCAAGTACTACCGGATCACCGACGCCGGCCGCGCCGTCTTCCGCGGCAACGTCGCGGCCTGGACCGCGACCCGGCGCATCATCGACGCACTGCTCGACGTGAAGGACGGCCAGCAATGAACACCGACATCCACCGCCTCCTGGACGAGGCCTTCCAGGGCGTCGAGATGACGCCCGACGCGCAGGACCTGAAGGAGGAGATCCGCGCCAACCTCGTCGCCCGTGCCGACGAGCTCGAGGCGCGCGGGCTCGCTCCGGCAGAGGCCGCACGGCAGGCGGTCGCCGAGCTCGGCGACGTGCGCGCGCTGCTGGAGGAGACGACGGATGCCTCACCTCGCGCCCGCGCCAACGACTACGCGGCCCTGCAACAGCGTCACCGGGTGCGGCCCCGCCCGGCGTTCGTCGTGAGGATCGTCGTGTGGTCGGCCGTGGCGGTGGCCGCCATCGCGCTCGGCGTCCTCGGCGCCGTCGGTGTGCTGCCGCTGCCGATCGGCGCGGAGATCGGGATCTTCGGCCTGGCGTCGACGGCGCTCGCGCTCATCGTGGGCGACTCGCTCTCGCAGGAGACGACGACGAACCACCCGATGCCGCAGACCCGGGCCGCGTCGTTCGCGCTGGCGACGTTCCTCGGCGCGTACGGGCTCGGGTTCGCCGGGCTCGTCGCGTCGGGGGCGCTCCCGGTGTGGGGCGTCGTGTTCGCCGCCCTCGGGGTCATCGCCTCCATCGTGCTGTTCGCGTTCCTCGGCGCGACCCAGACCAATCGCCACAAGGCCTGGACCCGCGAGGCGCTGCGCAACGAGCCGCCCAACCGGTTCGAGCGCGAGCCGGAGACCGCGGCCCGCTTCGGCGTGTACACCGCCGTGATCTGGCTGGTGACGTTCGCCGTGATCGCGGTGCTCGTGTTCACGGTCGGCTGGTGGTGGGCGCCCGTCGCCTTCGTCGCGGGCTTCGCGCTGATGATGCTCGTGCTCGCCCGAATGCTCTTCACCCCCGATAAGACCTCCGGTCGTTGAGCGAGCGAAGCGGGACGAAACGCGCCTGACTCTGTGCAGGCCTCCCGCGCTTCGTCTCTCTCGCTCCTCCCTCGCTCGACGACCGGGGCATTCACACCCACCCATTCGAAGGAAGGGATGCTTCGCCATGCCTGAAAACACCACCGCGGCGGCGGCCATCGTCGCCGCGGACCTCGTCAAGGTCTATCCGGGACGGGGCCGACGACCCGCCGTGCGGGCGCTCGACGGGCTGAGCTTCTCGGTCGCCGCCGGTCGTGTGTTCGGCCTCCTCGGACCCAACGGCGCCGGCAAGTCGACCACCACCAAGATCCTCACGACACTCTCTCGGCCGACGAGCGGATCGGCGGTCGTGGCCGGCCACGACGTCGCCCGCGACCCGGCGGCCGTCCGCGCGGCCATCGGGTACGTGTCGCAGGGCGCCAGCACCGATCCTCTCCTCACGGCTCGCGAGAACCTCGAGATCGCCGCACGCCTGCGCGGTGTCGCCCCGGCCGAGGCTCAGGCTCGCGCGCTGCGGCTGCTGGACGAGTTCGGCCTCGCCGAGGCATCCCATCGCCCCGTCGGCAGCTTCTCGGGCGGAATGCGTCGGCGCCTCGACGTCGCCGCGGCGCTCGTGCACCGTCCGCGTGTGCTGTTCCTCGACGAGCCCACGACCGGACTCGACCCCGAGGCTCGAGCGGCGATGTGGGCCGAGATCCGGCGCCTGTCGGCGCAGGAGGCACTCACCGTCGTCCTCACCACGCACTACATGGAAGAGGCCGATCGGCTCGCCGACGAGCTGCTGCTCGTGAACGGCGGGCGGGCGGTCGTGCAGGGGACGCCGGCCGAGCTCAAGGCGGCCTTGCACGGCGACTCGGTGCGGGTCTCCCTCCTGGAACCCGACGCGGCCGCGGTACGGCGTGCCGTCGCCCCGGTGCCGGGCCTCCGAGACGTCGTGGTCGAAGCGTCCGGCGTCGACGGTGTCCTGGCCGCGCGCACCGACGACGCGTCAGCGGCCGTCGGTGCGGTGATCGCCGCACTGGATGCCGCGGGCATCCGCTTCGGGCAGGTCGCGGCCTCCCACCCCACCCTCGACGACGTGTACCTCCACTTCGTCGGCCACACCTTCGACACGTCCGGCAGCGCCGGATCCGGCGCCTCGACGGACGCCTCGACGACGGGAGTCGCAGCATGATGACCACGATCGCCCTCGCTGCCCGCACCGGCCGTGCGGGATGGTTCACGCAGGCCGGGCAGGTGCTGCGTCGTTGGCTGATCGCGACGCTCCGACAGGTGTGGGGCCCGGTGATGTCGCTCATCCAGCCCGTCATCTGGATCGTCCTGTTCGGCCAGGTCTTCTCGTCCCTGGGCGCGCTTCCCGCGTTCCAGGCGCAGGCCGGCGCCGGGGGCTACATCGCCTACCTCGTGCCCGGCATCCTGATGATGACGGTGCTCTACTCGGGTGCCTGGGCGGGAACGGGATACATCGACGACATCAACTCGGGCGTCATGGACCAGTACCTCACCTCCCCGGTGTCGCGGTCGGCGATCATCACCGGACAGCTCGTGCAGCAGCTCGTCATCAACCTCACGCAGTCGCTCGTGGTGCTGGGCATCGGCTGGCTGGCCGGCGCACGCTACCCGGGCGGCGTCGGCGGGATGCTCGCGGCCCTGGGAGTGGCCACGCTCCTGGCCACGATCTTCTGCTGCGCGTCGACGGCGGTGGCACTCATCTCGCGGAGCCAGATCGCGCTGATCAGCCTCTCGCAGCTCATCGTGCTCCCTGCGACGTTCCTGTCGACGACCATGATGCCCGCCGATCTCATGCCGCAGTGGGTGCAGGACGTCGCCCGCTGGAACCCCATGAACTGGGCGGTCGAGCTCGGACGAGGCGGTCTCACAGGGGAGTACCCGGCGAATGGGTGGTGGCAGGCCGGGGGCCTGGCGGTCCTCGGTGCGCTGGCGTTCTTCTGGGCGGTCCGGTCGATCCGCGCGTACCAGCGCTCGATCTGAGCCGCCGCGGAAGCGCCGCACGGATTTGTTGGGAAAAACCACGAACCGCTTGCGGCGCTTCCGCACGTGTGCTTATCATCTCTGTCGAAGCGTTTCCGCGAAGCGCTTCGACTCCTCAACCGGTGAGGAGTCGTCGCGGCCAGGCAGGGCAGCCGCCGCGAGCAGGAGAGCGACATGGTGAAGATCAACGAGGTGGCCGAGGCCGCTGGCGTGTCGATCAGCACGGTGTCGTACGCGCTCAGTGGCAAGCGCCCCGTCTCGCCCGCCACTCGCCAGCGCATCGAACGCGCGGTGGCCGAGCTGGGATACAGCCCGAACGCCGGGGCTCGCATGCTCGCGGGAAGCCGCACCCATATCTTCGCGCTCACCGAACCGCTGCGTCGCGACACCCACGCCCCCACGCACATGTCGTTCGTGCTGGCCACGGCCGTCGCCGCCCGCCGGAACGAGTACGACATCCTGCTGCTGACCGAGGAGGAGGCGTCGGCCGGCATGGCCCGCGTCGCCTCGAGTGGGCTGGTCGACGCGATCCTGGTGCTGGATGTCGCGCCCGACGACGAGCGCGTCGCGCTCGCGCGATCGATCCCGACACCCACAGTCTTCATCGGCGTGCCCGACGACCATGAGGGCCTGCTGTGCGTCGACCTGGACTTCGACGCGGCCGCCGTCCTGGCCGTCGACCGTGTCGCCGACGCCGGTCACCGCTTGATCGGCCTCATCGGCCAGTCGCAGGTCTCGTACGAGAAGTCGAACTTCCCGCCACGCGTGCGCCGCGCTTTCGAGCGCCGTGCGACCGAGCGCGGAGTGGCGCACCATTTCCACGTGTCGGGCGATCGCGCCACGAGCATCCAGGCCACGCGGGAGGCCACCGCATCCCTCGTCGAGGCGGGCGTCACGGCGATCCTGGTCCACGCTGCCGACGACGTCCACAATGCGGTGCTCGCGGAGCTGACCGACCGCGGCCTCTCGGTGCCCGGCGACATCTCCGTCGTGTCGGTCGCGGCCTCGTTCGACACGGGCGCGCTCGCCCTGCCGGTGGACGTCATCCCGCTCCTCCCCGAGCCCTCTTGCGACCCCGCCGTCGACCTCGCCGTGCGCAGCCTCAGCCCGGATCGCCCCGAGCCCGGACTGCACCTGATCCCTCCCGTCTACTACGACCGCGGCTCGGTCGCGCCCCCGCGAGACCGCCGCTGATCAGCGCGTCGCCCGCGCGGCGGCACGCAGAACCCCTTCCAACTCAACACCGCACCTGCATCACCGATATCGAAGCGCTTCGACAGCGTTTCGCACACAACCGCCCCGCCCCAGGGGACCAAGAAAGGAGTGCCGAAGATGGCACGAATCACCCACAGAAGGACCTTCGCGGTCGTCGGCGCCCTCGCCGTCGCCGGGCTCGCCCTGGCCGGCTGCTCCGCCTCCGGCGGTGGCTCCGGCGAAGACGGCGACACCCTCAAGCTCTGGCACTACGAGGGTGAGGACAGCGCCATGGCGAAGGCCTGGAACGAGGCCATCAAGGTCTTCGAAGACGAGACCGGCGCGAAGGTCGAGTTCGAGCAGAAGTCGTTCGAGCAGATCCAGAAGACGGCGAGCCAGGTGCTCGACTCGGATGCCGCGCCCGACCTCATGGAGTTCAACAAGGGCAACGCGACCGCGGGCTTCCTCGCCTCGACCGGTCTCATCTCGGACATCTCCGACGCCGTCGACGAGTACGGCTGGGCCGACAAGCTCGCCCCGTCGCTGCAGACGACCGCCAAGTACGACGAGAACGGCGTCATGGGCGGCGACACCTGGTACGGCATCCCGAACTACGGCGAGTTCGTCGGCGTCTACTACAACAAGGACGCCTTCGCGGCCGCGGGTCTTCAGATCCCGACGACGTACGACGAGTTCGTGAACGTGCTCGACGCCTTCGTCGCCCAGGGCATCACGCCGCTGGCCGAGGCGGGCGCCGAGTACCCGCTCGGACAGCTCTGGTACCAGCTCGCGCTGTCGCAGGCCGACCGCTCCTTCGTCGACGACTACCAGCTCTACAAGAACCCGGTCGACTGGCAGGGGCCCGAGCTGACGTACGCGACCGAGACGCTCAAGGACTACGTCGACAAGGGCTACATCGCCAGCGACGTCTCGTCGGTCAAGGCCGAGGATGCCGGTGTCTCGTTCATCAACGGCACCGCACCGATCTTCGTGTCGGGGTCGTGGTGGTACGGCCGCTTCGTCGAGCAGGCCGGCTTCGACTGGACCTACCAGGCCTTCCCCGACTCCCAGCTCTCGCTCGGCTCGTCGGGCAACCTGTGGGTCGTGCCCGAGAACGCCGCGAACAAGGAGCTCGCGTACAAGTTCATCGACATCACCATGCGTCCCGAGATCCAGGCGATCATCGGCAACAACGGCGGTCTTCCGGTCGCCGCCGACCCCGATGACATCACCGACCCGAAGAGCCAGGAGCTCATCGCGACGTTCAACGGCATCCTCGACAACGATGGACTCTCGTTCTACCCCGACTGGCCTGCCGCGGGCTTCTACGACGTGATCGTCCAGGAGCTGCAGGGTCTCGTCACCGGCGCGCAGGACGCGAAGACGACGAACACCAACCTCGGCGAGCAGTACGAAGAAGGAACAGCGGACTACCGCTGACCCGACCGCGGGGGCGGCGGCTTTGTCGCCGCCCCCGCACCACTGGGAGTCCCACATGTCTGTTCACACCCACGCCGGCCACGATGCCGCGGCCGCCGATCACGCGGACCTCACACCTCGCGAGGCGACGCGAGCCCGGCGCCCGCGACGCGCGAAGCTGCCCCCTGAGGAGCCGTCGATCCCTCAGCGCAAGGGCGGGACGGCCGGCTACTGGCTCTACCTGCTGCCCGGGTTCGTCCTGCTGCTGGTGATCATCGTCATCCCGTTGATCTTCAACGTCTATCTGACGTTCACGAAGTGGCGCGGCGTTCGCGAGCCGGAGTTCATCGGCTTCGACAACTGGGTCAAGATCTTCTCCGACGAGGACTTCTGGACCTCCTTCGCCAACTCGGTGTGGATGGTCCTGGCGATGGTCGTCCTTCCGACCGTCATCGGCCTCATCGTCGCCGCCCTGCTGTTCGATGTCGTCGGGCGCAAGTACGGCGGCAAGGCCGGCAGCTTCCTGCGGGCCACCTACTACCTGCCGCAGATCCTCCCCATCGCCGTCGCCGGCATCGTGATCGGCTGGATCTTCCGGCCCGGTCAGACGGGCGCCATGAACCAGCTGCTCGGCGTCTTCGGCATCCCCGCCGTCGACTGGCTCGGGCAGATGCCCTCTGCGCTGCTCGTGCTCATGGGCGTGCTGGTCTGGGTGCAGATCGGCTACCCGGTCGTGGTCTTCATGGCCGCACTGCAGCGCGTGGACCCCGAACTCTACGAGGCCGCCGAACTCGACGGGGCCAACTGGTTCCAGCGCTTCTCGGCGATCACCCTCAGCATCATCCGGCCCGAGGTCTTCGTGGTCACCCTCACCTGCACGATCGCCGCGCTCAAGGTGTTCGGGCCGGTGTACGTCATCACGCAGGGCGGACCGGCCGGCGCGACCCTCGTGCCCGCCTACTACGCCTACACCGAGTTCTTCACGAAGCGGAACATCGGCTACGGCGCGACCATCGCGACGGTGCTGACGATCCTCGTCGTGATCGTCTCGATCATCTTCATCCGCGTGCAGAACTCGCTGGAGCGCAAGGAAAGGGCGGGGCTCTGATGGCCGCCACCACCGCAATCGTCACTCCCGGTAAGCCCGGTCGCGCCCGCGGCGGCATGACCAAGAAGCGTCCGCTGGACTGGGTGCTCCTGACGGTCGTGATCCTCGGCGCGATCGTCATCGTCGTGCCCTTCTACCTGATCGTCGTGAACGCCTTCAAGTCGCCGGTGGACTATGCGACGTCGGGACCGTTCGCGCTCCCTCAGGCGATCGACCTGAGCGGTCTGGAGAAGTTCTGGAACCGGGTCAACTTCCCCGAGAAGGTCTGGAACTCCGTCTTCATCTCGGGTGTCGTCGCGATCCTCGCGGTGCTGATCTCGGTGCTCAACGCGTTCGCCATCGGCATCGGCCGCGTTCGCGGTCGCACCTGGATCGTGCTGCTGTTCCTCCTGGCGAACCTGCTGCCGCAGGAGGCGCTGCTGTACCCGCTGTACTACATGTTCAAGTCGATAGACCTGTACGACAACGTGTGGTCGGTCATCATCGTGTTCACGGTGGTGCAGGCGGCGTTCGGCACGTATCTCCTGGCCTCGGTCTACGGCACCTTCCCGAAGGAGGTGCTCGAAGCGGCATCCCTCGACGGCGCGTCCCGCTGGCAGATCCTCTGGCGCGTCGTCTTCCCGATCAGCCGCCCGACGCTGTCGGTGCTGCTCATCTTCTTCTTCATCTGGACGTGGAACGAGTTCCTCATCCCGCTGACGTTCCTCGCGTCGAACTCGAACCAGACGGTGCCCGTGGCGATCAGCGTGCTGCAGGGCGACCGGCTCATGGACGTCACGACCACGGCGGGATCGGCCCTGCTGGGCATCATCCCGACGATCATCTTCTTCCTCATCTTCCAGCGCACCCTCACTCGCGGCATCACGGCAGGAGCAGTCAAGTAATGAAGTTCACCGACGGGTTCTGGCAGCTGCGTCCCGGTGTCACGGCGCTGTACGCGCAGGAGGCGTACGACATCTGGAAGACGGATGCCGCAGCCGACGGCGACGGTCTCGTCATCACCGCCCCGACCACCGTCATCACGCGCCGCGGCGACACGCTCAACCGTCCCGTGCTCACGGTGACCCTCTCGTCGCCCCTCGAAGGCGTCGTGCGCGTGCGCGTCTCGCACCACGTCGGCCGGCCCTGGCACGGCGGGTTCGAGCTTCCCGGCGCCGTCGACGGCGGGGCCGGCGCGGTCTCCCTCACCGAGGGTGGCGGAGCGTTGAGCACCGGACCGCTCACGGCCCGTATCGCCTCGGGTGCACCGTGGTCGCTCTCATTCGAGCTCGACGGCAAGCGTGTCACGGGCTCGAGCCACAAGGCGCAGGGCTACATCCAGCTGGCCGACGCCGCCGACGTGGCACACGGCGTGGCCGGCAACGCGCGCACCGGCCTGGGTGCGCCGCACTCCGCGACGTATCTGCACGAACAGCTGGACCTCGGCGTCGGCGAGCTCATCTACGGGCTCGGTGAGCGGTTCGGTCCGCTCGTCAAGAACGGGCAGACCGTCGACATCTGGAACGCCGACGGCGGCACGTCGAGCGAGCAGGCGTACAAGAACGTGCCGTTCTACCTGTCCAACCGCGGGTACGGGGTGCTCGTCAACGACCCCGGTCATGTGTCGTTCGAGATCGGCTCCGAGGCGGTGGAGCGTGTGCAGTTCTCGGTGGCGGGCGAGGAGCTGGAGTACTTCCTCATCGCCGGCCCGACCCCGAAGGACGTGCTGACCAGGTACACCGCCCTGACGGGCCGGCCGCCGATCGTGCCGGCGTGGTCGTACGGGCTGTGGCTGTCGACCTCGTTCACCACCGACTACGAAGAGGCGACGGTCACGTCGTTCATCGACCAGATGGCGGCCAACGAGCTGCCCGTCTCGGTGTTCCACTTCGACTGCTTCTGGATGCGCGAGTTCAACTGGTGCGACTTCGAGTGGGACCCGCGCACGTTCCCCGACCCCGACGGCATGCTCGCGCGCCTTCACGAGAAGGACCTGCGCGTCTGCGTCTGGATCAACCCCTACATCGGGCAGCGCTCGCCGCTGTTCGCCGAGGCCGCGGCGCAGGGCTTCCTCGTCAAGCGCCCTGACGGATCGGTGTGGCAGTGGGACCTGTGGCAGGCGGGCATGGGCCTCGTCGACTTCACCAACCCCGAGGCGACGGCGTGGTACCAGGGCCACCTGCGGCGGCTGATCGACCAGGGGGTCGACTGCTTCAAGACGGACTTCGGGGAGCGGATCCCGCTCGAGGTCGAGTACTTCGACGGCTCGGACCCGTCGCGCATGCACAACCTCTACACGCAGCTGTACAACCAGGCGGTCCACGACGTGCTCGTCGAGAAGCGCGGCGAGGGCGAGGCGGTGGTGTTCGCCCGCTCGGCGACGGCAGGCGGGCAGTCGATGCCCGTGCACTGGGGTGGAGACAACACGTCGACATTCGAGTCGATGGCGGAGACGCTGCGCGGCGGCCTGTCGCTCGCCTTCAGCGGCTTCGCGTTCTGGAGCCACGACATCGGCGGCTTCGAGGGCACCCCGGATCCCGCGGTCTACAAGCGCTGGACCGCCTTCGGCCTGCTCAGCTCGCACTCGCGATTCCACGGCTCGAACTCGTACCGCGTCCCGTGGGCGTTCGACGACGAGGCCGTGGAGGTCACCAGGACCTTCACGCACCTGAAGATGCAGCTGATGCCCTACCTGTTCCAGGCGGGGGTGGATGCCGCGACCACAGGTGTGCCGCTGGCCCGGCCGATGCAGCTCGAGTTCCCCGACGACCCCGCCGTCGCCTACCTCGACCGGCAGTACATGCTCGGCCGCGACATCCTGGTGGCACCCGTGTTCTCGGCTACCGGGGAAGTGGAGTTCTACCTCCCCGCCGGCACGTGGACGAACCTGCTGACGGGCGAGGAGGTGCCGGGCGGGTCGTGGCGCCGCGAGCAGCACGGCTTCACGTCGCTGCCCCTGTACGTCCGGTCCGGCGCCGTGATCCCGTGGGGTGCGCGCACCGACCGGCCCGATTACGACTACCTCGACGGACTGCGCCTTCGGGTGTTCCCCGGCGGCGAAGGCTCGCGCGAGGTGGTCGTCACCACGCCGGAGGGTCGCTCCGAGACCTTCACCGTCGACCTCACGGAGGTGACCGAGTGACCTCCCGGTCGTTGAGCGAGTCCGGTGATTCGCGGTCGTTGAGCGAGCGAAGCGAGACGAAACGCCCCGAGCCCCACGGCAACCCCGACTACCGCGACTCCGGCCTCGAGTTCCCCCAGGGATTCACCTTCGGGTCGGCGACGGCGTCGTATCAGGTCGAGGGTGCGTTCGACGAGGACGGCCGGGGCGCGTCGATCTGGGACACGTTCTCCAAGACCCCCGGCAAGGTGTGGAACGGCGACACCGGCGACGTGGCGTGCGACCACTACCACCGGTGGGAGAGCGATCTGGACCTCATGGCCGAGCTGGGCCTGGGCGCGTATCGCTTCTCGATCGCGTGGCCGCGCATCCAGCCGGCCGGCACGGGCAAGGTCAACCAGGCCGGCATCGACTTCTACTCGCGTCTGGTGGACGGGCTGCTCGAGCGCGGCATCAAGCCCGTCGCGACGCTCTACCACTGGGACCTTCCGCAGCCGCTGGAGGATGCCGGGGGCTGGCCCGCGCGCGAGACGGCCGACGCGTTCGCGGAGTATGCCGCCACCATGGGCACAGCCCTGGGCGACCGCGTGCACACCTGGACGACGCTCAACGAGCCGTGGTGCTCGGCCTACCTCGGGTACGGTCAGGGCGGCCACGCGCCGGGTCGCCACGAACCGGCGGCCGCTCTCGCCGCCGTGCATCACCTCAACCTCGCCCACGGGCGTGCGCTGCAGGCGCTGCGCGCGACATCGACCGGAGACCCGCAGTACTCGGTCACGCTGAACTTCCACGTGCTGCGCGGGGCAGGCGACGGGGCATCCGAGGCCATGCGCCGGATCGACGCCCTCGCCAACCGCGCGTTCACGGGGCCGATGCTGCGCGGGCAGTACCCGGCCGACCTGCTGGAGGACACGGCATCCGTCACCGACTGGTCGTTCGTCCACGACGGTGACCTGGAGACCATCCACCAGCCGATCGACGTGCTGGGTGTCAACTACTACTCCACCGCCACCGTGCGACTGTGGGACGGCGTCTCGCCGAAACAGCAGAACGACGGTCACAAGGGCGCCGCCGGCGGTACGGCGTGGCCCGGCAGCGACCAGGTCGTGGAGTTCGTGGAGCAGCCCGGCCCGTACACCGCGATGGGATGGAACATCGCGCCGGAGGGGCTCGAAGAGCTGCTCGTGTCGCTGTCGGAGCAGTTCCCCGGCCAGCCGCTCATGGTGACCGAGAACGGTGCGGCGTTCGACGACGTCGTCGCCGCCGACGGCTCGGTGCCAGACCCGGAGCGGCTGGACTACCTGCGCCGGCACTTCACCGCCGCGCACCGCGCCCTCCAGCGCGGCGTCGACCTGCGGGGGTACTTCGTGTGGTCGCTGCTGGACAACTTCGAGTGGGGCTACGGCTACGCCAAGCGGTTCGGCATCGTTCGCGTCGACTTCGACACGCTCGAGCGCACGGTGAAGGCGAGCGGCTCCTGGTACGCGCAGCTCGCGCGGACCGGCACGATCCCGGCCTGACGCTCCCCGATCCACACACCCGCGGGAGGTGCACGGGGGAGTCAGGGCCGGCGTCAGGCGAGGGCGTCGACGATCGGGCGGAACTTGACGCGCGTCTCGAGCAGCTCCGTCTCGGGGTTGCTCTGCGCCACGATGCCGGCGCCCGCGTGGGCCACGACCGGGATCGTGTCGCGGTACTCCGCGTACTGCCGCACCGGCTCGGCCCCGATCTGCGCACAGCGCAGCGCGATCGCCCATTCGCCGTTGCCGTCCCCGTCGACCCAGCCGACGGGGCCCGCATACCGGCCGCGGTCGAAGGGCTCGAGGCGCCGGATGAGCTCCAGCGCGGCATCCCGCGGCGTGCCCGCCACCGCCGCGGTCGGATGGAGCGCGGCCACGAGGTCCAGCGACGACGCGCTGTCGGCGAGGTCGCCGGCGACGTCTGTGGCCAGGTGCCACAGGTTCGGCAGCTTGAGCGTGAAGGGCTCCGGGTCGGCGCGGAGATGCCGCACGTGGGGGCCGAGCGTGTCGAGCACGCTGTGCACGGCGTAGCGGTGCTCCTGCAGGTCCTTCGCGCTGTGCGCGAGGGTGCTGGATGCCCCGTCGTCATCGTGCGCGTCGGTGCCGCGCGGAATCGTGCCGGCGAGCACCCGCGCGGTCACGACCCCGCGTGAGACGGTCACCAGGGTCTCGGGGCTGGCCCCGATGAGACCGTCGACGGCGAAGGTCCAGGTGTCGGGGTAGTCGTCGGCGAGCGCGCGCACCAGACGGCGCAGATCAGCGCCGACGGGGATCGTGCCCACGAGGTCGCGCGCGATGACGACCTTCTCGAGGTCACCGGCGGCGATCGCATCGACTGCCTGCCGGACGGCGGCCTGGTAGCCCGCGGGGTCCAGCGAGCCCGGGCCGAGAGTGGCCGACCAGTACGGCCCGTACGGCCGCGGTGCCGCGGCCGGCTCCGGCAGCTCGGCGTATGTGGGCCGGATCCGCGTCACCCACGAGCGACCCCGGTGCCGGCCGACGACGAGCTGCGGGATGATGAGCCGGCTGGACATCGCGGAATCGGGGTCGAAGGTGAGGGTGCCGAAGGCGACAAGACCGGTGCCCGGAAGGCCGACCGGGTCGTCGACATCCGCCGTCTCGGCGATGTGCCGCCAGGTGTCGGCCGGTGACGGCACCTGGCTCATGTCCACACCAGGCGGGAGGAGCCGCCCCTTCTCGTACCCGCCCACCGCGCCGATGCCGACGATGCCGTCGCCACGGCGGAGCCACGCCAGCGGCTCATCGGGGGAGGCGTAAGCGAGGAGGTCTTCGACGTGCTCGACCTCGCGAGTCTCGACCACCAGCTGAGCCGGGTGGTGCGAAGATGTCACGCTCCCAGCCTAGACTCGCGGAGTGACCGACGACGCCGCCGCCCCGCACCTCTTCCCGGGCACAGGCCGCCCCGTTCCCGGGGCCGCCCTGCAGTTCCGGTGGCGCAAATGGGACGGCGGTCGGCACTGGGTCAACGACTGCATCTACCTGGGCAGCGACCGCTGGGGCGACTGGCTGGGTCAGCCCGACGGCTGGCGCAACGTGCGTCCCGGGCTGGAGCTCATGGCGGACGGGCCGAACGTCACGCTGCTGCCGCCGAGCGGCGACTACGCGATGACGGTGCACGGCTCGCCGCGTCGCGTGCGCATCTACATCGACATCGCGTGGGACATCCGCTGGGAGGACCGCGAGCCCCAGGGCATCGACATGGATCTGGATGTCGTCAAGGCGATCGACGGCCGCGGCCTCTTCATCGACGACCGCGACGAGTGGGACGAGCATCGCGTCGCCTACGGCTACCCCCTCGACATCGTCGAGAAGCTCGAGGCGCTCGCCGTGGACCTCGAGGCACGCGTCGCGGCCGCCGACGCGCCGTTCGACGATGCGACAGCGGATGCCTGGCTCGCCCGCCTGGCGCAGTTCGACGCCGTCGCGCCGCCCCCGTCGGTGGACGTCACCGGGCCCGACGGCTCCGGCCACGGCGCGCCGGGAAGCGCGGCCTAGACTCGAAGCCGTGGCATCCCGCGATCCCGAGGCGAACCGCGCCGACCTGCACAAGGACCCGTCGCGCGTGAGCGGCATGTTCGATCAGGTCGCCGCCGGGTACGACCGCACGAACACCGTGCTCAGCATGGGCAACGACCGGTTCTGGCGCGCCGCCACGACCCGCGCGATCGATCCGCGGCCGGGTCAGCGCATCCTCGACCTCGCAGCGGGGACCGGTGCCTCCAGCGTCGCCCTCGCGCGCCGCGGCGCCGACGTCGTCGCAGCGGACTTCTCGCCCGGCATGATCGCCGAGGGGGAGCGTCGTCACGGCCGTACGGCGCCGGGCGGAGGCATCCGGAACCTCTCCTTCGTGCAGGCCGATGCCACCGCGCTGCCGTTCGGCGATGACGAGTTCGACACGGTGACGATGTCGTTCGGGCTGCGGAACGTGAACGACCCGAAGAAGGCGCTGCGGGAGCTGCTGCGGGTGACCAAGCCGGGTGGACGCCTGGTGATCTGCGAGTTCTCGCACCCGCCGTCGAAGGCCTTCAACGGGCTCTACCGCTTCTACAACGACCGCGTCCTGCCGGTCGTGGCGAAGGCGGTGAGCTCGAACGCCGACGCGTACGACTACCTCAACGAGTCGATCCGGGACTGGCCGGACCAGCGCACGCTGTCAGCCTGGATCCGCGAAGCCGGGTGGTCGAAGGTCGCGTACCGCAACCTGTCGCTCGGGATCGTGGCCCTCCATCGCGCCACGAAACCGGCATAGCGCGACGCGGAGCCGTTGTCCGGCCGGCGAGTTCCTGGGCGCCCCGCCGGTGGAACGGCGCCGAACGCGCCGCCGGTAGGCTGAGAGGGTGACACCGACAGCGCCGGGCTCGCACATCGCGGGCAAGCTGGGCCTGACCGACCGCATCTTCGCGGGCGCGCGCTCGCGCACGCTGCTGAAGACCGTGGAGGCCGGGCTCAAGCGTGTCGACAGCGCCCTCGAACAGGAGCTGCGGGTGGCCGACGCCCTCGCCGACGCCACCAGCCGCTACCTGTACGACGCCGGCGGCAAGCGCGTGCGCCCGATGCTGGCGCTGCTGACCGCGCAGCTGGGCGACGGCGCCACCGACGAGGTGATCGAAGCCGCGACCGCGTTGGAGATGACCCACCTCGGCTCGCTGTACCACGACGATGTGATGGATGCCGCCGACAAACGTCGCGGCGTGCCCAGTGCCCACGCGGTCTGGGGCAACAGCGTCGCGATCCTCACCGGGGACCTGCTCTTCTCGCGAGCCAGCCAGATCATGGCGCGCCACGGCGACCGGGCCATCCGTCTGCAGGCCGACACGTTCGAGCGCCTCGTGCTCGGGCAGATGCACGAGACCGTCGGGCCGTCCGAGGGCGACGACCGCGTGGCGTTCTACCTGCAGGTGCTCTCCGACAAGACCGGGTCACTCATCGCGGCAGCCGCGCAGTCCGGCGTGATCTTCTCCAACGGCCCCGAGGAGTTCGAGCAGCCGATGGTGACGTTCGGCGAGAAGGCCGGTGTCGCCTTTCAGCTGCTCGACGACGTCATCGACCTGTCGGCCGATCCCGACGAGACGGGAAAGGTGCCGGGCACCGACCTGCGCGCGGGGGTGCCGACCATGCCGTACCTCGTGCTCGGACAGCGCTCGGATGCCGCCTCCGCCGACCTGCGCGCCCGCATCGACGACGGGGTCGCGCGCATCGCCGACGGCGCCGACCCGGCACTGCTGGACGAGCCCCTCGCCGAGTTGCGCGAGCACGAAGCGACCGAGGCCACCCTCGAGCTGGCGCACGCGTGGTCGCAGGAAGCGATCGACGCCCTCGCACCGCTGCCGGACGGCGCGGTGCGCGAGGCACTGACCCGCTTCGCCCAGGCGGTCGCAGACCGTTCCAGTTAGCTTCCCGAGCTGTTGCGGGGCCGGGACGCGGACCCCTCGACACTCCGGCCAGATGTGACGCCTCCCGAAAGGACCACCATGACCAAGCTCCGGCTGGCGATCGTCGGCGCAGGACCGGCAGGCATCTACGCCGCTGACATCCTGCTGAAGGCCGAGCGCAAGTTCGACGTGTCGATCGACCTGTTCGAGCAGTTGCCGGCGCCATACGGCCTTGTCCGCTACGGCGTGGCGCCCGACCACCCCCGGATCAAGGGCATCATCACCGCCCTTCGCGAGGTGCTGGACCGCGGCGACATCCGCTTGTTCGGCAACGTGCGGTTCGGTCAGGACATCACCCTCGACGACCTGAAGCACCACTACAACGCCGTGATCTTCGCCACCGGGGCGGTACGCGACACCTCGCTCGACATCCCGGGCATCGACGCCGTCGGCTCCTACGGTGCGGCCGATTTCGTGAGCTGGTTCGACGGGCACCCCGACGTGCCTCGTGAGTGGCCGCTGGATGCCGCCTCCGTCGCCGTCATCGGCAACGGCAACGTCGCGCTGGACGTCTCGCGCATGCTCGCCAAGCACGCCGAGGACCTGCTGCCCACGGAGATCCCCGACAACGTGCACCGGGGATTGGCCGCCTCTCAGGTCACCGACGTGCATGTCTTCGGCCGTCGCGGGCCGGCGAACGTCAAGTTCACCCCGCTCGAGCTGCGGGAGCTCGGCGAGCTGCGGGACGTCGACATGGTGGTCTACGACGAGGACTTCGATTACGACGACGCCTCGCGCGCGGCGATCGCGAGCAACAAGCAGGTCATGGTGATCGACCGCGTGCTGCAGTCGTGGCGCAAGCGGGACTCCGTCAACAACGCCGGCGGCAGCGCGTCGCGCCGGCTGCACCTGCACTTCTACGCCAAGCCGGTCGAAGTGAAGACGGATGCCGACGGCCGCGTTTCCGCACTCGTCTACGAGCGCACCCGACCCGACGGTGAAGGCGGCGTCGTCGGCACCGGCGAGCTGCGCGAGGTGCCCATCCAGGCGCTGTACCGGGCGGTCGGGTACTTCGGCTCACCGCTTCCGGGTGTGCCGTTCGACAAGAAGCACGGCGTCATCCCGAACCGGGAGGGCCAGGTGCTGAGCAAGGATTCGAACGAGCGCGTCAACGGCGTGTATGCGACCGGCTGGATCAAGCGCGGCCCGGTCGGCCTCATCGGCCACACCAAGTCGGACGCCATGGAGACGATCCGCCACCTCATCAACGATCAGGGCACGTGGTGGCAGCCGGCGGATCCGTCGGAGGAGGCGATCCCCGCGCTGCTCGCATCGCGCGGAGTCCGCTGGACCGACCTCGACGGCTGGCACCGTCTGGACGAGCACGAGGTGGCGCTCGGCGCACCGCACGAGCGCGCGCGCATCAAGGTCGTGCCGCGCGAGGAGATGGTCGCCATCTCCCGCGGCGAGTAGCTCTGGGAGGAGCCCTGACCGCCCCCTAGGCTGGGCCCATGGCAGGCCCCTCGCCGACCTGGACCCCCGACATCCTCGGGCGCCCGTTCCAGCAGACGACGCTGCCACTCGGAGTCGAGGGACTGCACGGCCCGCTCGTCGCCACGCTGGTCCGCAGCATCCCGAATCCCGTCAGATCGCTGTTCGCTCCGCTGCGCGACATCGACGTGCTGTACGTGCACGGCTGGTCCGACTACTTCTTCCAGCGGGAGCTCGCGCGGTTCTGGACACGTCGGGGTGCGCGGTTCTACGCGCTGGACCTGCGGCGCTACGGGCGCAGCCTTCGGGAGGGCGACACCCCGGGGTACATCGACTCGCTCGACGACTACGACGTCGACATCGCCGCTGCCCTGACGGCGATGGAGCACGAGGAGCACTCCACGTCGGGGCGGCCCGGTCGAAGCGCCGGCCGCCGGCTGGTGCTCATGGGTCATTCGACGGGCGGGCTCACCCTGTGTCTGTGGGCAGCCAGGCACCCCGGGCGCGTCGCCGCACTGGTCATGAACAGCCCGTGGCTCGAACTGCAGCTCGGTGCGCTCGGCCGCCAGGCGCTTGCTCCGCTGGTGGACATACGGGCGCGGCTGGATCCTCGCGGCGCGCAGCCGGGTGTGGACTTCGGCTTCTACACGCGCGCGCAAGAGGAGATCGGAAGCCTTCCCGACGGGGACCAACGCCTCAGATGGCGCCCGGACCGGGGCTTCCCCATCGCTCCCGGCTGGCTCTCCGCGGTGATGCAGGGCCACCGCCGTGTGGCCGCGGGCATCGACGTCGGCTGTCCCGCGCTGGTGCTGCTGTCGACCCGTTCCACGCCGCCGCTGTCGTGGAAGGAGTCGATGACCTCCAGCGACTCCGTGCTCGTCGTCGACGACATCGCACGCGCCGCGATTCGGCTCGGCGACCTGGTGACGATCGCCCGCATCGACGGGGCGATCCATGACGTGTTCCTCTCCCTCCCGCATGCGCGCGAGCAGGCGTACCATGAACTGGACCGCTGGCTCGACGGCTACCTCGCCCCAAGCGTCTGACGTCGCCGCCAGTCCCCCTGATCCGCCTCCAGAGCCGAAATGTCTCCCGCAAGGGAGCCCCGAGCGCCGGTTTGTCCCCCGAAGAGGGGACAGCGGTTGCCGCGTTGCGCAAGTTAGGATCTAAGGGAGATGTCCCCAGCATCTCAGGGAAGGGCCCTCCCCAAGATTCCTTCCCAGCCGTCATCCGACGCCGCCAGCCGGGGGGTTGGCAGGGCGAGAGACGATGACGACAGGCCCCGAGTGTCCCCAGCACTCGGGGCCTTTGACGTGTGCGGGGCGCGTACCGACGCCCTGCACGGGTTCGGTCAGTGACGCCGCCGTGCGCGCCTGATCCACTTCTCGAGCTCGACGGCGACGGGGACGATGAGGGCGAGCCCCAGCGACACGAGCCACTCGTTGCCGGTCAGACCCGTCGTGCCGATGAGTCGCTGCAGGAACCCCAGCTCCACCGCCGCCACCGTGAGCGCCAGGGGGATGGCGAGCCATTTCACCGCGACGAGGATCGGCGGCGCGAGACCCGATTCCGGGTCGCGACGCATGACGAGGCCGCCGAAGATGGAACCGAGAGCCGCGATGACGAAGGTCATGGTCACCGGCGCGCTCGGCTCGGTCGAGCTGGCCTCATCCGGGTACAGCAGCAGCGGGACGAGCGAGGTGACGAAGATGAGCGCGCCGTAGAAGAACCACTGCGCCACCGCGCCGCGGTTGGCGATCGTCTTCTTCGGGTCCCGCGGCGGCTGCTGCATGATGCCGTCGGGGACCGGATCGAGCATGATGACGATGACCGGGAAGATCGTGATGAAGAAGTTCAGGAACAGCACCATGATCGGGGTGAGCGGCACGCCGTCGTTGATGTCGAAGATGCTCGCGACCAGGAACAGCAGCACGAGCGAGAAGAGCTGCGCCATCTGATAGCGCACGTAGCTCACGATCTTCTCGTAGATCGACCGCCCGAGTCGCACCGCGGTGACCAGCGTGCCGAAGTTGTCGTCGACGAGGATCATCTTCCCCGCCTGCTTCGTGACATCGCTGCCCGAACCCATGGCCACGCCGATGTCGGCCTGCTTGAGCGCGGCGGCATCGTTCACGGCATCGCCGGTCATCGCCACGACCGCGCCCTGCTCCTGCATGAGCCGGGCCAGCCGCAGCTTGTCTTCCGGTGTGACGCGGCCGAACATGTGCAGCCGGGGCAACGCCGCCTTCAGCTCGTCGTCCGACATCGCCTGGATCTCGGCCCCGCTGGCGGCACCCTCACCCAGTCCGAGCTTCGCCCCGATCGCCGCGGCCGTGATCGCGTGGTCGCCGGTGATCATGCGCACCTCGATGCCGGCTTCCCGAGCGATGCGGACGGCCTCCTTCGACGAGGGCCGCAGCGGGTCGATGATGCCGACCAGGCCCACGAAGACGAGGTCGGAGACAGCGGACATCGGGTCCGCCGGCACGGCCGCGCCGGCTTCGTAGCGGCGGAACGCGAACGCCAGCACTCGCAGGCCCTGCTCCGACAGCGACCGGTTGGCCTCGAGGATCTGCTCACGGCGGTCGGCGATCGGAACGACCCCGTCCATGGTCGCCGCCCGGCTGCAGCGGTCCAGCACGACGTCGGGCCCGCCTTTGACGTACGTCACGAGTGTCTCGGCCCCTTCGACCGGGATCCGGTGGAAGGTGGCCATGAACTTGTATGCCGAATCGAACGGCACCTCGGCCAGACGGGGGAACGTCGTGCGGGTGAGGCCGGCGTCGGCACCGAGCTTTGCGGCAAGTACGACGAGAGCCGCTTCGGTGGGGTCGCCGATGACCGCCCCGTCGTCCGAGACCGTGGCATCGCTGCACAGGGTCAGCCCGAGGGCGAGCTGATTGAACTGGGGCAGAGGCAGCCCGGCGGTGTGACGGATCTCGCCGGTCTTGTCGTAGCCGCTGCCGGCGACGGTGAACCACTCGCCGCGGTAGTAGAGGGACTCGACCGTCATCTCGTTCATCGTGAGCGTGCCGGTCTTGTCGGAGTTGATGGCGCTGGTGGCCCCGAGCGTCTCGACATCCGTCAGGTTCTTCACGACGGCCTTGTGCTCGGCGAGCTGCCGCGAGCCGTACGAGAGCATCGCCTGCACGAAGGAGGGCATGCCCGTGGGGATGGCGGAGATCGCCATCGAGATGCCCAGGAGGATGACCGAGGCGATCTCCTGCCCGCGCAGCAGTCCGGTGACGACGATGACGGCGACCGCGCCCCACGCGATCCAGCCGAGGACGCCGGTCAGCGAGTCCAGCTCGCGCTGGAGGGGCGACTTGGCGGGCTTGACCGCGGAGAGCATCGAGGCGATCCGCCCCATCTCGGTCTGCATGCCGGTCTCGGTCACCACGATGGTAGCCGTGCCCCGTGTCACCTGCGTGTTCTGGAACACCATGTCGGTGCGATCGCCCAGGGTCGTGTCCGGATCGACGAGGGTCGCGGCATCCTTCGCGATCGGGGCGCTCTCACCGGTCAGCGCCGCCTCCTGCGTCTCGAGCGTCGCCGAGCGGAGGATGCGCCCGTCGGCGGGGACGATGTCGCCCGCTTCCAGCGCCACGATGTCGCCGGGTACCAGGGCGGTCGCGTCGAGCTGGACGAGGGCCCCGTCGCGCACTACCTTCGCCTGCGGGATCTGCATCTTGGCCAGCGCGTCGACGGATGCCTTCGCCTTGAGCTCTTGCCGCGCGCCCAGGACGACGTTGAGGATGACCAGCGCGCCGACCAGGATGCCGACGCTCACCTGGTTGATGAACAGACTGATCACCGCGACGGCCACGAGCATGACGTTCATCGGATCGGCCAGCTGCCGCAGCGAAACCTGCCAGACCGACGGCGGCGGCTCGGCCGCGATCGCATTCGGGCCGTGTTCGGCCAGGCGGCGTTGCGCTTCTGCCGCGGTCAGGCCGCGATCTCGATCGCTGCCTGCCGCAGCGAGGACCTGATCCGGATCCTGCGCGAACCAGGGACGAGCCGAGACCGAGTCCGTGACCGTCATGGACAGACAGTAGCGCCGCGCGGGCTCTGTGCACAGTGCCCGGTTCTCCGGCGCGGTCAGCTCACCTTGAGGTTCTGCCGCGGCACGACGACCTCCCGGATGATCAGGAGGATTGATGCCGTGACCGGGAGTGCCACGAGCACGCCGATCACCCCGCCGAGGGTTCCACCCACGAGTGCGGCGATCAGCACGAGAGCAGCCGGAATGGCGACGGCCCGGTTCATCACGCGAGGGCTCAGAACGTACGACTCCAGCTGGATGTAGATCAGGTAGCAGATCGCGAAGATCAGCGCCTGGGTGGGACTGGAGAACAGCGCGACGCCGGTGCCGATGATGAGGAAGATCACCGAGCCGAAGAGGGGGATCAACGTGATGACGAATGCGATCACCGCCATGAGCGCGGGAAACGGCAGCCCGATCGCCAGGTGCAGCAGGAAGACGGCCGCGGCGTTCAGAGCCGACAATGTCACCGACCCGACCAGGGCGCTGCCGACCGACGCCGTGATGCGCTCGGTCAGATCTGCCAGCCGAGCGCGGCTGCGGGCTGGGGCCAGGGCGTAGAAGGCCCGCTTGGTGCCTTCGAGCGACGCGAGGAAGTACAGCGTCAGGGCCACGACGATGAAGCTGGCGGTGATGCCGCCCACGAACGCCACGGCCACGCCCAACAGCCCGCCGCTCAGCGCCGCGAGCGTGGATGGCGCGGAGACCCATGCCGCGAGCTGGTCGAGCGCGGCCAAAAGCGCAGCCTGGGTGTCGGGCGCCAGCCGGGTGAACCATTCCGCCTCGGGCACGCCCGCGATGGCCCGGGGGATGGCCTCGATGAATTCGCCGACCTGCGCGAGCACGGGTGGCAGCACCCAGATCAGGAATGCCGCGCACAGCAGTGCGAAGCAACCGAAGACGATCGCGATGCCTGCGGGGCGCTTGACGCGGCGGCGCTCGAGGAGCCGCACGATCGGGTCGAGCGCAAGCGCCAGGAACATGGCCAGGACGATGTAGAGGAGGATCGTGGCGATAGAGGCGACGGCGCTGCCCAGCAGCAGTGCTCCGAGCACGCCGACGGTCGCGAGGAAGCCCGACACCAGGGGCCGCTCGAAGACGGCGCGCACGCCCAGGATGCTGCGGCGCGGAGCAGCGGGCTCTGGGCTGACTTCCGCGTCGTCGGACATGGCGTCAGTCCTTCGTGACTGTGCCGGCGGCGCCGAGGAAGCGGATGAACACCGCGATCCAGCCGAAGATCAGCGCGAAGACGAGGATCTCGAACGCGGTCAGTGAGAAATAGCCGACCACGAACAGCACGACGGACGCGACAGTCGCCCCGAGGAACGCCCACGAGGCGACGAAGTAGGTCCGCGGCATCCCGCGCAGCAGCCGTGGACCGGCGATGAGCAGCGCGAGGAACATCGCGGCCATCCCTGATGCCGAGACGTTGTGGAGCAGGAGGTTCACGTCGACGGGGAAGATCCCGACGCAGGCGAGCATGATCCCCATCACGACGAACAGTGCCGGGACGGTGCGGCTCGCCGCGCGGTTGAGGAGCGTGCCGGTCGCGACCAGCGCGTTCAGATCGTTGGCGATGTAGACGGCGAACGTCGTCACCAGGAGACCCGCCGCGATGAGCGTGCCGTTGAAGACCCAGCTCGAGAGGTCGTCGAAGGTGCCGAGCTGGCTGAAGTGCACTGTCCACCATTGCGGATCGGGTGTCGTGACCATTGCGGTCAGCGTCCCGATGACGATGAACGCCATGAGCAGGGTCGACATGCGCTGGGTGGTCATGGTGCTCGAAGACAGGTAGACGACGTACGTCGACAGGCCCAACGTCACCGCCATGAGCACGGTCGCCCAGAACGTGATGACCGGCAATCCGATGAAGCCGAGCGCAAGCAGGCGGTAGAGGGCATACGTGGCGAGGAAGGCCAGCGCGGTGTGGGCGATGACGACCGAGATCGTGTTGATGATGAACTTCCACCGGGGAAGGACGCGGCGCCACTGCTGGCCCTCGTCTCCTCGCGCACGCCAGTACGCCACCGTCGACGAAACCGCCGCGACGACCGCCGAGCCGAAGGCGGCCCACAGGGCGAAGGGGTCCTCGCCGGCGATCGTCAGGGTTCCCGCCAGCGATACCAGCAGCCCGTACAGCGCACCGACGATGCCCGCCGAGAGCGCCGCGTAGACCGCCGCGGACTCGGTCCGAGGCCGTGTGGTCCCGACGATGAGATGCGGTGGCGGGGCCGCATCCGACGTGGTCATGGCGTCAGTGTACGACCGACGAAGCGGCGCCGGTCAGCAAGAATCTCCACCGTTCTCACCACGGAGCCTCGCGGTGTGCTTTGCTGTGCTCATGAGCGGCGACGGCGACGCGGCTGCGCGCTTCAACGGGCGGTTGGCCTTGCTCCTGGCGATGGCGATGTTCGTCCTCGTGGTGGACACGTCGCTGATGAACGTCTCCATCTCGGCGGTGGTGCACGATCTCGGCGCGACGGCCAGTCAGGTGCAGGGAGCCATCGCCCTCGAAGCGCTCGTCTCGGCGGCGTTCATCCTCATCGGCGGCAAGACGGGCGACCTCATCGGACGCAAGCTCGCCTACATCCTGGGCCTGGTCGGCTATGCCATCGGGGCGGTCGCGATGACCCTCGCGCAGAGCATCACCGCCGTGGTCATCTTCTGGGCGCTGATCGGCGGGCTCGGCGCGTCGCTGCTGCTGCCCGCGATGCAGTCCCTCATCCACGGCAACTTCGCCGGCGCGCACCAGAAGCGGGTGTACGCGCTGGTGGGCGCATCGGCCGCGATCGCGGCCGCGGTGGGACCGCTGCTGGGCGGCGCGATCACCACCTTCCTCTCCTGGCGGGTCGGCTTTCTGCTCGAAGCCCTGATCATCGCGGTGGTGCTGATCGGTGCGCCCCTCGTGAAGGACGTACCGTTCACGGGCGAGCGCGCGATCGACCTCGTCGGCGCAGCGCTGTCGATCGTGGGAATGGGCGGCGTCGTGCTCGGCATCCTGCTCTGGCAGGAGGGCGCCGGCTATGTCGGACTCACGATCGCCGTCGGGATCGTGAGCCTCGTCGGTCTCACCTTCTGGCTGCGTATGCGCAAGAGACGGGCACGGCCGACGCTCCTGGATCCCGACCTGTTGAGGTCCAAGCCGTTCCGCACCGGGGCGAGCGGGCAGCTGCTGCAGCAGATCACGCTGGGTGGGACGATGATCGTGCTGCCGCTGTACCTGCAGATGGTGCTGGAGTACGACGCATTCCTCGCCGGGCTGTCGATCGCGCCGCTGTCGCTCAGCATGTTCGTCGTTGCCCTCATCGCCGGGCGGCGGGCGAAGCGCCGCCCCGCCAACCTCATCCTCGTCGGCTTCGTGCTCGCGGCCGTCGGTCTCATCGTGCTCGTGCCGCTCGTGCCCATCGCCGACAGCGGCTGGTATCTCACCGTGCCGCTGATCATCACCGGGTGCGGCCTCGGGCTGCTGGTGTCGCAGCTGAACAACTTCACGCTCGCCCCGATCTCAGAGGAGCGGGTCAGCGAGGCCGCCGGGGTGAACTCCGCCGCAGGTTCGTTCGGCCTGTCTTTCGGGCTCGCCTTCGCCGGCGCCATCCTGCTCGCGACGCTCGCGTCGGCGTTCTCGACCTTGGCGGATTCGAGCACCGTGCTCTCGGCCGAGCAGAAGGCCCAGGTGTCGACCGTTCTCGAAGACGATGCCGAGCTCATGTCGAACACAGGCCTGGAGCAGCTGCTCGCCGATGAACCGCCCGAGGTGTCGGCAGAGATCGTGCGCATCAACACCGAGGCGTCGCCGTTCGCACTGCAGGTGGCGCTGCTCGTACCGATTCTGGCCGCACTCGGCGGCGTCGCGAACGCGATGCGGATGCGCCGGCTCCCCGATCCCGGCCCGGTGACGGGTCAGGAGACGCTGCTCGCCTGAGCACCGGCGCGTGCACGTTCGCGGCGCGGATGCTCCCACAGCGCCGGGTCGTTGTCCAGAGGCTTCAGCGCTGCGCGCATAGCCGCGCAGACTCCTCGGCGGGAGGCATCGACATGGTGGACAGGATCGCGGAGATCTGGGGCACGCGCACGCCGTACGCGCGTGGAGAGCGGTGGCCGACACGGGTCGACATGAAGCTGGCTGACGGCATCGACCCCGACGAGGTGGACAGGTGGGTCCAGTCCGCGT
Source organism: Microbacterium timonense (assembly GCF_900292075.1). Lineage (GTDB taxonomy): Bacteria > Actinomycetota > Actinomycetes > Actinomycetales > Microbacteriaceae > Microbacterium > Microbacterium timonense. The sequence continues at coordinate 192,465 of NZ_OLMV01000002.1, read as the reverse complement.
GCGTGCTGTGCAGCAACGGGTGCGCGACCGACATCGCCGTCAAGGACGGCCGGATGGTCGGGGTGCGCGGCAGACCCATGGACATCGTCAACCATGGCCGACTCGGGCCGAAGGGGCTCTTCGGCAGCTGGCAGGGCATGGCCGGCGCCGACCGGTTGACCCGTCCGCTCATCCGCGAGGGCGGGGAACTGATCGAGACGGACTGGGACACCGCCATGTCGAGGATCGTGGAGCGAAGCAGCCGGCTGCTCCAGGAGAAAGGACCGTTGAGCCTCGGCTTCTACACGTCCGGGCAACTCTTCCTCGAGGAGTACTACGCGCTGGCGATCATCGGGAAAGCGGGGCTGGGCACCCCGCACATGGACGGCAACACGCGGCTGTGCACGGCGACCGCTGCCGCGGCGATGAAGGAGAGCTTCGGCTCCGACGGGCAGCCGGGCAGTTACGCCGACATCGACGAGTGCGACGCGATCTTCCTCTTCGGTCACAACATGGCCGAGACCCAGACCGTGCTGTGGGCGCGGGTACTGGATCGTCTGGCCGGCCCCGAACCGCCTCGGGTGGTGTGCGTGGATCCCCGGCGAACCGAGGTCGCCCAGCGTGCCGACGTCCACCTCGCCGTCCGCCCCGGCACGAACCTCGCGCTCATGAACGGCCTCGTCCGCGAGCTCTTCGTCGGCGGCTGGATCGACGAGGAGTACGTCGCCGCCCACACGGTGGGCGTGGACGAGCTGCGGGAGACGGTCGACATGTGGACGCCGGAGGCGGTCGCCGAGGTCTGCGGTGTGGACGCGGATGACGTCCGTGCGGCCGCTCGGATCTTCGGAACCTCACCGCGAGTGCTGTCGACCGTCCTGCAGGGCTTCTACCAGGCGTCCGACGCCACGGCGGCGTCGTGCCAGGTGAACAACCTGCATCTGCTCACCGGGAAGATCGGGCATCCGGGGTCCGGCATCCTTCAGATGAACGGTCAGCCCACGGCGCAGAACACACGCGAGACCGGGGCCGACGGCGACCTCCCCGGCTTTCGCAACTGGGAGAACCCGGATCACATCGGCGAGCTCGCCGAACTGTGGGGCGTGCACGTCGACAAGATCCCGCATTGGGCACCGCCCACGCACGCGATGCAGATCTTCCGATACGTGGAGCAGGGAAGCATCGGCTTCCTGTGGGTGCAGGCGACGAATCCCGCAGTGTCGATGCCCCAGGCCGAGCGCATCCGGCGCATCCTGGCCCAGCCCGAGCTCTTCCTCGTCGTGCAGGACCTCTACCTCACAGAGACCGCTCTCCTGGCCGACGTCGTGCTCCCGGCGGCCGGCTGGGGTGAGAAGCAGGGCACGTTCACCAACGTCAACCGGACCGTCCATCTCTCGGAGAAGGCAGTCGATCCACCGGGTGAGGCCCGCAGCGACCTCGACATCTTCCTCGACTATGCGCGGCGGATGGACTTCCGGCGTGACGACGGGGCGCCCCTGCTGGACTGGTCGGGACCGGAGGACGGGTTCCGTGCGTGGCAGGAATGCAGTCGCGGCCGCCTGTGCGACTACACCGGCCTCAGCTACGAAAAGCTACGAGGAGGCAGCGGTGTGCCGTGGCCGTGCAACGACGAGCACCCCGACGGCACCGTGAGACTCTACGGGGACGGGGTCTTCCCCACCGAGGTGGATCGTGCCGAGACCTACGGTCACGACCTGCTCACCGGCGCGACCGTCGGGCCTGTCGCCTACAAGGCCATGCGCGTCGACGGCCGGGCGATCCTCAAGGCGGCGGCGTTCAACCCGCCGCACGAGACGCCCAGTGAGGAGTACCCGCTGCAGTACTCCACCGGCCGGACCGTGTATCACTTCCACACCCGCACCAAGACGGCACGTGCACCGCAGTTGCAGCACGCCGCTCCGTCGGCGTGGGTCGAGTTGTCACGGACGGATGCCGCTGCCCTCGGCATCCGTGAAGGCGACATCGTGCGCGTCACGTCGGCGCGCGGCGAGATCGTGGTGCCGGCGCGCGTCGGCGACGTCCGGGAGGGGTGCGTGTTCGCGCCGTTCCACTACGGGTACTGGGAGCACGGGCGGCCGGGGCCGGACGGGTCGCCGACGGCCGCGAACGAGCTGACGATGACGGAGTGGGATCCGGTCTCGAAGCAGCCGATCTACAAGGTCGCCGCCGTGCGAGTCGAGAAGGTCGCCGACCGCGTCGGCCCGGCTCCGGCGCCGACCACCACCGCATCGCGGCCGGTCGACGCCTCCGCGGTGCCGGCGACCGTCGGGGGACCTGCGGGCCAGGCACAGGAATCGCTGCGCCCGGTGGAGCCGCCACAGATCGCCACGGGGGAGGAGTCGTGATGAAGCTCCCGGTGTACATCGGTCTGCTGCACGTCGGCGAGCGGACGCTCGCGCAGTCGTTCCGACAGCTGGCCGACGGCCACGGCGACGAGCCGGACGTCTACCACCTGTGTCACACCCTCGCCCAGCAATGCGACGAACACGAGCGCAGACTCGCGCCCATCGTGCAGCGGTACGGCGAGCAGCCGGATGACGAACCCGAGCGCTTTCACACCGAAGCGATGACGCAGAGCCGCTCGGGACCGCTGGGCCTGCTGCGCGACCTCCAGGACATGCACACACTGGTCGCCTTCGTCGACACCACCTGGACGGTTGTGAAGCAGGCGGCCCTCGCGCTGCGGGACGAAGAACTGCTCGAGGTGACGAAGCAGTGCGAGTCGCAGACGAAGCTGCAGCAGGACTGGCTCTCCACCCGGCTGAAGCAGGCCGCACCGCAAGCACTGCTGGTCGCGTCATGAGCAGCCGCGCCGTCGTCCGGCTGCGCGGCGGCCGTGCCGGGTCGGCCGTGTACGCCGCCGGGTTGAGCCTCGTCGTGCTCGCGCTCGCGGGCGCCGTCGGGCTCGCGCTGAAGCAGCCGTGGCTCTTCCCGAGTCTCGGGCCGACCGTCATGCTGTTCTTCGAGTCGCCCGAGAATCCCTCATCGCACCCGCGCAACGCCTTGATCGGCCACGGGGTCGGGCTGGTCGCCGGCGTCGTCTGCTTCTACGGCCTGGGCCTGGCCGGACAGCCCCCCGCGCCCGTCGGAGGTCTGACAGTTCCGTACGTCGCGGCGGGCGTTCTTTCGGTGGCCATCACGACCGCCGTGCTCACGCTGCTGAAGGCGCCGCACCCTCCCGCGGGAGCGACGACGCTGATCGTGAGCCTCGGCATCCTGACGCAGCCGGTCCAGCTCCTCGCGATGGCCGGCGCGATCGTGCTGATCACGATCGCCGGCTGGGGCATCAACGCGCTGCTTCTCGGAAGGCAGCGGTGATCGCCCGACGGCCTGCGAGGAGGGCTTGACGGTGAGTGATCCCAGCGTGTGATCTCCCGCCCTCCCGGACGTCACGCCGCCGGACGGAGGAGGACCTTGGTCCAGCCGTCGTCCCGCTGATCGAACCGCCGATACGCGTCGGGCGCCTGCGCGAGGGGCAACTCGTGGGACACGATCTTCGACGGCTGCGCACGCCCCTGAATGATGAGGTCGCGCAGTTCCCGGTTGTACTTCTTCACCGGGCACTGTCCGGTGCCGAACTTCAGCCCCTTCTCGAAGGCGGCGCCGAAGTTGAAGGCGTACCGGCCCTTCTTCGCCTCGTCGTTGACGGCATCCGGATCCTCGGAGACGTAGACACCGACGACGCCCACGGCGCCGGTGGCCCGGACCACCTTCACCAGGTTGTCGAGCACCATCTCGGGGTGCTCCTGACCGGAGTGGTCGTGTGCCTGGTAGCCGACGGCCTCGATGCCGCAGTCCACGCCCTGTCCGCCCGTGGCGTCGAGGATGGTCTGCTCGATGTCTTCTCCGGAGAAGTCGATGGGAACCGCTCCGAACTGTTCAGCCAGGCGCAGCCGGTCGGGCTCCTTGTCGACGACGAAGACCATGGCCGCACCCCTGAGCATGGCGCTGTGCGCAGCCATCAGCCCGACGGGCCCAGCCCCGAAGACCGCCACCGAGCTGCCGGGACGGACATGGGCCATCTCGGTGCCGTGGTAGCCGGTCGGGAAGATGTCGGAGAGCATCGTGAAGTCGTTCTCGAAGTCATCCCCCTGGGGCAGCTCGAGCAGGTTGAAGTCGGCCCACGGCACGCGAAGCAGCTCCGCCTGACCGCCCTGATAGGGGCCCATCTTGGGGTAGCCGTAGCCCGCGCCGGGCATGCCAGAGGGATTCGCGCGCTGGCACGCGGAGGTGTACCCCTCGTTGCAGTTCCGGCACGTCCCGCAGGCGATGTTGAAAGGCACGGACACACGGTCGCCGACGCGGATACGATCCACCCCGGGGCCGACCTCGACGACCGTGCCCATGTTCTCGTGGCCGAGGATCATTCCCGACTCCATCGGCGCACGGCCGTCATACGGATGCAGATCCGATCCGCAGATGTTCGTCGTCGTGATCTGCACGATCGCGTCGAGCGGCTGCTCGATCCGCGGATCGTCCACCTCCTCCACGCTCACCTCGAACGGTCCCCGGAATACCACTGCCTTCATCGGATGCTCCTCACCTCGTCGCGAGAGGCCAGTGCACCCACCGGCTGCCCTGTCCGCCCACGGGGTTGACATCGGGACGTCGACGCGCATAGCCCGGGCCGCGGGTCCGTCGGCCGGCCGCCTGTGCGTCACGCCGTCGGCGGGACGACCACGACCTTCCCGTGGACCTCTCCGGCGTCGGCGCGCCGGTGCAGCTCGGGCAGCTCCTCCAGCGGCACGCGCTCGGCGATGTCGACGCGGAGGTCGCCGCTGTCGATGAGTCCGACGAGCTCGGCGAGCACGGCGGCATCCGGGTGCACGTAGATCGTCGCGGCTCTGACGCTCCGCTGCTCGTCGCCCGGTGTCGTCACGCGCGGGGTCGTGGAGACGACGACTCCACCGTCGCCCACGAGCGCCACCATCTCCGCGAAGTCTTCGGCGGTGATGGGAGCGAGGTTGAGCAGGATGTCGACGGGTTCGGTGACCGCCTCGAGCACGCTGGTCGTCGTGTGGTCGACGATCTCGTCCGCGCCGTTCGACTGCACCGTCCGCATGCTGCGAGGGCTCGCGGTGGCGATGACGTAGGCGCCGGCACGGGTGGCGAGCTGCACCGCATATCCTCCGACCGGGCCGCCGGCCCCGTTGATGAGCACTCGCTGACCCGGCTGAAGGCCCCCGGCCTCGAAGAGCGCCTGCCACGCGGTGAGTGCGACGGACGGAAGCCCCGCCGCATCGGCGAGCGAGATGCTGCTGGGCGCGGTGACGAGGGCATCCGCGGGGGCGACGACGTACTCCGCCGCGCCGCCGTCGGCCGTCATCGGAAGGAAACCGACCACCGGCTGTCCCACCTTCACTCCGTGCACGCCGTCACCGAGCTGGACGATCGTCCCGGCCACGTCGTACCCCGGTGTATGGGGGAGCGAGATCGGGATCGGGAGGAACCCTCCGCGCATGCCGCCGTCGGCCGGGTTGTACGCCGAGCCCGCAACGCGCACCAGCACCTCGCCTGCACCGGGAACCGGTTGCTCGACGTCCTCGTAGCGCAGCACGTCGGCGCTGCCCGTCTCGTGGAACCGCACTGCCTTCATGATGTCCTGCCTCTCATCAAGAGCTTCGAATTCGAAGCAACGACACGAATCTAGCACTGCTTCGAAGTTGAAGCAACTGTTTCGAATCAGAAGTACTTGCTAGGTTCAGGACATGACCTCGTCGCCGCCGTCGCTGGATGCCACGCAGCTGGGCGCGTACTTCGCCCTCATCGAGGCGAGCAGCTTGCTGCGCCACGCGGTCGAGCAGCAGCTGCAGGATGCCGGTGATCTGAGCTATGTCCAGTTCCAGCTGCTGGCGACCCTCGGCGACGCGCCGGACGGCAGCGCGCGCATGACCGATCTCGCCGACGGGGTCGTCTACAGCCGCAGCGGTCTCACCTATCAGGCGCAGACCCTGGAGAAGCGGGGCCTGGTCACCCGCACGCCATCGCCCGAGGATGAGCGCAGCACCGTCGCCACCATCACCGAAGACGGACGCGCCGTGCTGGCGCGGGTCTTTCCAGGGCACATCGCGATCCTCGAGGACCTGCTTTTCGCTCCGCTGACCCGCGCAGACATCGATGCTCTCGCCGACATCCTCACCCGCGTCCGAGATCACATGCGTCAGACGCCGCCTCGATCGGCCGCACCGCGCGGCCGCCGGCGCACGTCGGGGTGACCCAGCCCCGAGCGCAGCGGCTCAGGCGCGAAGCAGGCGTTCGAGCCACCGAGCGCGGGCGTTGCGGGCATCCTCCGACAGGGGCGCGTCCGGTGCCAGCGCGTCGAAACCGTGCACTCCGCCGGGCCACACGTGGAGTTCGGCGTCACCGCCGGCAGCCCAGATCCGGGTTGCGTACGCGACATCCTCGTCTCGGAACGTCTCCGCCGATCCCACGTCGATGAAGGTCGGAGGAAGTCCCGAGAGGTCGGTCGCGCGTCCAGGAGATGCGTAGATCGGAACATCCTCCCGCGGCAGGTCGCCCAGATATGCCGCCCAGCCGGTTGCGTTGGCTGTCCGGTCCCATGCGCCGCTGCCGGCCATCTGGTAGCCCGAGGCGGAGTCGTTCCGATCATCGAGCATCGGGCAGACGAGCATCTGTCCGATGAGACGGGGTCCTCGTCTGTCTCGTGCGAGCAGCGCTGTCGCCGCAGCCAGACCTCCGCCGGCGCTGACGCCGTCGATGATGATCCTCGCCGGATCCATGCCCAGGTCCGCGGCACTCTGCGCGACCCACTCCAGGCCCGCATAGACGTCCTCCACGGCGGCGGGGTAGCGGTTCTCGGGGGCGAGGCGATACTCGACTGCGACGATGGCAGCGCCCACTCGCGCTGCGAGCGGCGCGAGCGCCGGCAGAACGTCCGTCGCGGTGCCTACCACCATCCCGCCTCCGTGCACGTGGTAGATGACCGGCGGTGAGGAGACCTCCCGGGGTCGAAGGACGATCAGTGGCACACCGTTGTCGTCGGGGCCGGTTGTCACGTGCCGGCTGAGCTCGAACCGGCCGTCGAACGTGAGATCTGCATCCGCGGGCACGATCGCCTGTGCGCGCAGTGCGGGAATCTGCTCTTCCGTGAGAGTGGTGACGATGTCAGAGCGCGTCGCCATCGCCCGTGCGATGTCCGGATCGAGAGGGGGGCGACCGCTCGTTGCGGGCGCGGATGGGACGGACGCATCGGGTACGTGCAGCACGTGCGGTCTCCTGGAGATGCTAAATCGGGTTAGCAGACATGCTCGACCACACCGCGGATGGTGTCAAGCCGGTTTCGCGATCGGGACGCCTCAGCTCTGACCGAGGGTCCGGACGGAGTTGCGCAGCCGAACCGGCAGGTGCAGGCGCTCGATGGCCGGCGCCTCGGCGGTCGCGCCATCCAGCAGCATGTCGATGGCGCGCAGACCGAGCTCGCGATGCGGGATGGCGAATGTCGTGAGGCCTGGATGCAGCCAGCCGGCGAGCTGATGATCGTCGAAGGAGACGATGGAGAAGTCCCTGGGCACCGAAAGACCGTTCTCGGAGATGGCCTGGTACGCCCCGAATGCGAGCCGGTCGTTGAAGGTGATGAGTGCGCCCTGCCTCACGCCGGAGGAGATCAGGTGCTGGGTCGCCTGCCAGCCGTCCAAGGGGAGCCAGATGGGAGATCTGTGACCGCTCGCCGGCGTGAGCCCGGCCGAAGCGAGTTCTTCCAGGATGCCCGCCAGGCGCTCGCGCCCGGCGATGGTGTCGGCGGCGACGTCGGTGGGGCCGGGGCCCGCGCCGATGAGGTGGATGTCATGGTGACCCGCCTCCAGCAGCAGCCGGACGGCGTCGCGTCCTGCGGTGAACTCGTCCGGGATGACCGCCGGCGCCCTCTCTCCGTCTGGACTCGGGACGGTATTGAGCAGGACGACTCTCTTGTCCGCCAGAGAGCGGGGAAGTGTGCGCTCACGCGTGAACATGGAGGCGATGACCAGTCCGTCCACTTGACGGTCGAGCATCGCTTCGGCCAGGAGCGCCTGCTGATCCTCATCCCCCTCGGACTCACCGATGAACAGCATGTATCCGTGCCGACGGGCGCCCTCTAGGGCGCCTTTGATCATGTCGCCGGCCAGTTGCGAGGTGGCGACGGTGTCGGAGATGAAGCCGATCGTCCGGCTCGTTCCGCTGCGGAGGCTGGCGGAAAGCATGTTGGGTCGATACCCGAGTTCGGACGCCACCCTGCGCACGCGCTCCTGGGAGGCTTCGGAGATCCGCAATTCCGTGCCGCGATCGGAGAGCACGAGTGAAGCGGTCGTTCGTGAGACGCCGGCCGCCGCGGCGACATCTGCGAGGGTCACACGTCTGGTGCTCACAGCGACCTCCTCCCCGTGATCCTAACGACGGGCGGCCGACCGCCACTCATTCGTTATCCCGCGCAGTTGACATCAAGGGCGCACGTGGCGCATCATGACCATGCTAACCCGATTTAGCATGCGTCCGCTGCACCGGCTGTCGCATCCACACATGCGGTTTCGAAAGGAGACACAGGTGTCTCGCATTCAGGATTTTCGCCGTCCGCTGGTCCTGCTCGGCGCGGCCTCGGTCGCGCTCGGTCTGGCAGCGTGCGCTCCCCCCGGCGGGTCGGCAGCGCCCACGTCCTCTGGCGGTGGAACCAGTGGGGAGGCTGCCTCGTGCGGTGAGGAGGACGTCGTCCTCAGCGGGTATTTCGAGACCGGGTTCCCCCTTCCCTCCGCGCTCGCCGAGGAGTTCACCAAGCAGTACCCGAACGTGACATTCGACATCCGTGAGGACCAGTTCGCCGTCATCACCCAAAACGCACCTCGCGTGCTGCAGGACTCGCCACCTGACTTGATGCGTCTGCCGCAGATGTCCGAGCTGGCCACAGACGGTCTGCTGCTCAACCTCGACCCGTACGCCGAGAGCTTCGGATGGACCGACTGGCCGGCTTCGCAGCTGTCGCAGCTTCGTGTGGATGAAGACGGACGACGCGGTTCGGGTCCGCTCTACGCGCAGGGCCTGAACTACTCGATGACCGGTGTGTTCTACAACAAGGAGCTGGCCGAGCAGATCGGCATGGATGAGCCCCCGAAGACGCTCGATGAGTTCGATGCCGTGCTCCAAGCGGCCAAAGACGCCGGGATCGTTCCCATCGCCCAGTTCAACGGCGGCGCGACCGGTGGCCTGGCCTTCCCGCTGCAGGGGCTGATGGCTTCGTACGGCGATCCGGAAGCCATCAACGAGTGGATCTTCCAGCAGCCGGGCGCGACCATCGACACGCCGGAGAACCTGGCCGCAGCTGAGCACCTGCAGAAGTGGATCGATGCCGGGTACTTCGCGTCGGACATCAATTCGATGGACTACGCCCAGATGATGAGCCGGTTCATCGGCGGGGAGTCCCTCTTCATGTTCAACGGGGACTGGGAATCCGGAAACCTCGACAAGCAGATGCCGGGCAACGCCGGCTTCTTCCTGGTCCCGCCCCTCGAGGAGGGCGGTCAGATCGGCGCGATGTCGGCGCCGCTCACGTTCGGGATCGCCGCGACGGCCGAGAACGCGGATTGCGCCGCCTTCTTCCTCGACTGGACGGCGACCAACGACGACGCTCGTGCGCTGACCGTCGAGGTCGGCGGCTCCCACCCGATGGGCCCGGCCGACGCGTTCATGCCCTCCATCGAGCCCGGCTCTACGACGGAGGCGACTCTGGCTGCCGGCGCGACGATGAGTGAGGCGAATGGGGCCATGGACTTCATCGCCAACGCCACGGGAGCGATCTACGCCCAGAGCTGGACGCCGAACCTTCAGAAGATGGTTGCAGGAGAGCAGACGCCGGCTGGCTTGCTCGAGTCGGTACAGGCTGACTACGAGAGCCAGGTCGGGAACTGATCTCAATGACCGAGGTTCACCCAGCTGCTGCGCCGGTGCACGTCACCGGCGCAGCAGCGCCCGCAGGCAGAGATCCTCTTCGTCGGCGTCGCCGGCTTCGTGCGATACGCAACCTCAGCGCGTATGGACTCGTCCTTCCCGCGGCCGGCTTCTACATCTTCTTCGTGGTCCGACCGGTCATCCTTTCCGCCCAGTACTCCTTCTACAAGTGGAACGGGATCGGACTGGCGGAGTGGGTCGGCATCGACAACTACGTCGCCGTCTTCAGCAATCCGAAGCTTGTCGGCGCCATCCTCAACGCGTTCGAACTCATCATCTATTTCAGCTTCATCCCGGTGGCGATCGCGCTGCTGGCTGCCAACCTCATCCGCGCCATCGCGGCGAGCAAGCTGGCAGGTGTCGCCCGCACGGTGCTCTTCCTTCCCCAGGTGATCCCGCTCGTCGCAGCCGGCATCATGTGGAGCTGGCAATTGTCGATCGACGGGCTTGTCAACCAGTTCCTCAGGCTCATCGGACTCGGCGGGATCACCCGCGCATGGCTCGGGGACTTCAACACCGCATTGCCCGCCGTCGGCGTGATCGGCGCGTGGGTTCTGGTCGGGCTGTGTCTGGTGCTCATCCTCGCCGGCATGACGAAGATCGACCCCGCGCTCTACGAAGCGGCACGGATCGATGGCGCGGGAGCCGTGCGGGAGTTCTTCACCATCACGCTCCCCGGCGTACGACAGGAGGTCGCAGTGTGCGTCACCGTGACGGTGATCGCGGCGCTTGCGAGCTTCGACATCATCTACATCTCCACCCAGGGCGGCCCCGGCGACAGCACGCTGGTGCCGGGCCTCCAGATCTTCTACCTGGCGTTCTATCAGCGGGAGATCGGCACGGCCTCGGCGTTCGCGATCGTGCTCATGGCTCTCGTGCTCGTCGTGGTGCTTCCTCTTCAGCGACTTCTCCGAGGCAGGGAATCATGATCGTCCACGCCCGCGAGAAGTGGACCGGCCGCGTCGTGCTGGTGGTTCTGATGCTGGTCACGATCCTGCCCTTCATCAGTCTGTTCGTGACTGCTCTCCATGAGCCCGGCACGTATCCTCGGGGGCTGGAGTGGCCGGAGACTCCCCACTGGGACAACTTCGCGCTGGCATTCCAGTCCGCCAACATGCCTGCGCTGCTCGCCTCGAGCTTCCTCATCGAGCTCGGCGTCGTCCCCATCGCCGTCCTGATCGCGACCCTGGCGGGATTCGCGCTCGGTCACTTGAAGCCCTGGGGCAGCGCGGCGATGTTCATCTTCTTCCTCCTGGGGCTGACGCTGCCGTTCGAGGGCATCATCACGCCGCTCTACTTCCAGGTGAGGGAGCTCGGCCTGCTGAACACGCGATGGGCCATCATTCTGCCGCTCATCGGCTTGTTCATGCCGTTCGCCGTCACCTGGATGCGCGCCCACTTCGTCACGATGCCTCACGACCTGTCCGAAGCGGCACGCGTGGACGGTGCGACGACGTGGCAGCTCTTCTGGCGGATCCACGTGCCCTTATCGGTGCCCGCGATCTCGTCCCTGGCGATCCTGCTGTTCCTGTGGACGTGGAATCAGTTCCTGCTGGCGATCGTCCTGGTCAACGACCCCGAGAAGAGGACCATGGCAGGTGCGCTGGGGGCCTTCCAGGGACGCTATGGCACGGACATCCCGCTGCTGTGTGCGGGATCGCTGCTGATCCTCACTCCCACGCTGATCATCTTCCTGATCTTCCAGCGTCACTTCGTGTCCGCGCTGATGCAGGGTTCGCTCAAGGGTTAGAACGGTGCACCGCCGCGCAGATTCTTGCGGCTCGCCACATCAAGATGGGAGGTTCTGATGGCGTTCAGCCTCGACAGCCATTGGGTCTGGGACTTCTGGATGGCCGACGACGGCGAGATGTACCACCTGTTCTACCTCCACGCACCCAAGGTGCTGGGCGATCCGGATCGGCGACACCGCTTCGCGCGTATCGGACATGCGACCTCGACGGACCTTCACCGGTGGACCGACCATGGGGAAGTGCTCGGCCCGGGCCCTGCGGGAAGCGCCGATGAGACAGCGACCTGGACGGGGTCGGTGGTGCGCGGCGATGACGGGATGTGGCGCATGTTCTACACCGGCGCGTCGTTTCCCGCCGCCGACAGTGATGCCAACGTCGAGACCATCTGCGTCGCCACGTCAGCGGACCTGTTCACGTGGACGAAGGATGCCTCGTTCACCTTGAACGCTGACCCGAGATACTACGAGAAGCTGGGTGAGAGCGCCTGGATGGACGAGGCCTGGCGTGATCCGTGGGTCTACCGCGACCCTTCCGGAAACGGCTGGCAGATGCTGATCACCGCGCGGGCCAAGTCCAGCGACACGCGAAGCGGCGGGGTGGTCGGCCGCGCATGGTCGTCCGATCTGGAGGAGTGGTCCGTCCTGCCCCCGTGGGGGCCTCCGGCCGAGAGTTTCCCTCATCTCGAAGTGACCCAGCTCGCGCAGATCGACGGCCGACCGGTGCTGCTCTTCTGCGGCCCGCGCAGTGCGCGCGCCGTCGGAGAGGCGCCCACGGCCGGCGTGTGGGTCGTGGACACGCCAGGTCCGCCTGCACCACTGCGGGTGGAAGACGCACAGCTTCTTGCGCCGGCGCCCCACTACGCCGGCCGAATCGTCCGGGATCGCAGCGGAGCGGCCGTGCTGCTGGCGTTCATCGGCTCGCCGGGATCAGAGTTCCTCGGCGCGATCTCCGACCCGATCGCGCTGGAGTCGGCCGGATCCGCGACGGGCGGGAGATGAGCAAGCAGACGCTGACGCTCGGATTCCGTGACCGGCATCACCGATCCGTGACGGAACCGCGGCGGAAGGCTCTTCTCGGTGCGCGTCCAGCGGCCTGAGCCGAGGTCATCCGTCTCGAAGAGCACGTAGCCCGTCCCGCCGCCGTACGGCGGCCAGTCCAGCAGCAGGAACCAGCGGTCGTCGGTGTTGGAGGGCACCACGATAGGGCCTTCCCCATGAGTGACGTGCTCCGAACCGATGCGCTCGGCAACCAGGTCCCATGCCGACCCGACGGCGCCCGTCGTGACCCGAAACAAGTCGGGACTGGTCTCATGGAAGACGTGCATGACGTCCGGGTGCTCGTCCTTCGTGAAGCGGTGGTACACCCCGCGGTGGCGTACGACCGTCGAATCGATCGTCCCGTATCCCGCGGCCCGACGGACGTCGATCCACACACGCGGCGCGCCGAAGGTGACGAAGTCCTCGGTCGTCGCGATCATCATGCGGTTGTAGCTGTCGGCGTTGCGACGTGGGGCGCTGTCGTCGTCGTACAGGTTGGATGCCCAGTAGACGGCGTAGGTCTGTGCCTCCTCGCACCAGACGGCCTCCGGCGCCCACGCATTGCCCGCCCGCTCGGGCGGCATCACCTCGACACGCCGGGGCCCGTCCCAGCTCACCAGATCGCGGGAGTGCCAGACGAGCAGGGCGGTGCTGCCGTGCTCTTGCGCATCTCGGAAGTGCCCGATGCCGTACACCTGCAGGTCTGTGGCGAGCAGCACGAATCCTTCATCGTCCTGCAGCCGCAGGAGGAACGGGTCGCGGATCCCACCCGTTCCGATCGTCGAGCGCAGTACCGGCCGGCCGCCGGCGAGCATGTCCCATTCGGTGAGGGTGTTGCCACGGCTGACGGCGAAATGCACCTGCTCCGCGTCGGGCCCGTCCTCGCCGACGAAGTGGGCGAACAGGTAGGCCTGGAATGTGTGCCGTGCGGTGCCGCTCATCGCGATCCCTCCATTGCTTGCTCGCTCCTCGTCCATGCCCCACCCGCCGTCCGTCGCGCGATCGCCGTGAACGTGTCGGCGACGGCTGTGCGACGGCGTTCCATGCCGTGCGGGGATTCGACCAACTCGTACAGTCCCATGGCCAACCGGTGACCCGATCTCGGCCCCGTGCTGTGGCGGTACGTCCATTCGTACATGTCGAAGAGCGGCCACCAGGTATATCCGACAACGGCGAGCCCGTCGCTGCGAAGGCGCTCGACTTCGGCGACGGAGGCATGGAGCCACCCGATCCGCTCCGCAGGGCTCCCGGTGACGCAGGTCTCGGTCACCATGACCGGCGCCTGGTAGCGCCGCGCGTACTCGAGGAGCATCTCGGAGAGTCCGGCAACCCCGTCGTCGCGCGTCGGTCGAGGATCGGCGAAGCCGCCCCCGTGATGGACGCCCGGTTCGAAGACCTCGGTCGAGTGCCGCGGGTAGTAGTTCACACCCATGATGTCGGGAAGGGCCGGGTGCCGCGCGAAGTCGGCGAGGGTCTCTTCCGGGACGCCATGACGCAACAGGAGATCCAGCAGGGGGTGTGCTGCATCCACTCGGCCGGTGACGAGATCCTCCACCAGGAAAGCCTGATGGCGAAGCCGCTGCGCTGTCTCACGGTGCTCGGGCGCATCCACCGCGCCGACGTACCGCATCGAGGCATCCACGTGCACGAAAGTCGCTCGCTCGCCGAGCACCTCTCGGATCCCGTGCTGTGTCGCCTGGAATCCTCTCGCTATCGCCATCGCAAGCTGCACCGCGCCCGCCTCGCCCCGCAGGTACGGCGGCCAGTATCCGTACTCGCCGCAGAACAGCACGTGGATCATCGGCTCGTTCACCGGTGTGTAGTCGGTGACGACGTCGGAGTAGCGCTCGGCCGCAGCCACCGCGTATTCGGCCACGCGCTCCGGATAGTCCCGCGCGGCGAACTGCCCCTCCAGCCACAGCGGGGTGCCGTAGTGGAGGAGGTCGATGATCGGGCGGATGCCGAGCTCTGCCATGCGGCCGATCACGCGGTCGGTCCACCCCCAGTCCCAACGGCCGGGCTCCGGGTTCACCCGATGCCACGGGATGCCCCAGCGAAGGAACTCCGCGCCGACGCCGGAGGCGAGGTCGAGGTCGGTGCGCCACTGCGTGTAGTGCTCGGTGAGCTCGTACTCATCGATCGGCCGAAGACCGGGTCCTCCCTGCGGGACGAACGTGTTCTCGATGCCGAGCCCGAACCGCAGCGGACCTTCGGTGTACCAGTCGGTCAATGGATGTCTCATTTCAGGCCGGTCGAGGCGACGCTCTCGATGAAGCGCCGCTGCACGAGGAGGAACATGATCGCCAGTGGAAGCACGGCGATGAGGGAGCCGGCCATCATGACGCCTTGCGGGATGATCCCCCCAGGCCCGGTCAGGAGCGTGAGTCCGGAGGTGATGGTTCCCATCTCGGCATCGGTCGTGAACACGAGCGGCCACAGGAGGTCGTTCCAGTTGTTCACGAAGGTGAAGATGGCCAGTGTCAGCAGTGCGGGCCTGGCGTTCGGCAGCACGACGCTCCAGAAGATCCGCCATTCCGACGCACCGTCCAGGCGTGCCGCGTTGTCGAGGTCGCGCGGCAGCGAGAGGAAGAACTGCCGGAGGAAGAAGATGCCGAACGCGTCGGCCGCGCGGGGTGCGATGAGTCCGGCGTAGGTGTTGACCCAGCCGAGGTCGCTGACCAGTTGGTAGATCGGGATCAACGTCGCCTGGAAAGGGATCATGAGGCTGGCGATGATCGCAATGAGCAGCACGCGACTCCCGCGGAAGTCGAGTCTCGCGAGCGCGTACGCGGCCAGCGAGTCGAACAGCAGTGCGAGGGCGGTCACGCCGCCCGCGAAGATGAAGCTGTTCGCGATCAGCCGTGCGAACGGCAGTTCCTGGAAGATCTGGGTGAAGTTGTCGAGGGTCCATGCCTCGGGCAGGAGGGTGGGCGGGTAGGCGTTCACCTCGGCGACCGGCTTGAAGGCGGTGAACGCGATGATCGCGATCGGCAGCAGCACCAGCGCGGACGCGGCCAGCGCGACGGCGAAGAGGAGGATGCTGGTCACCCGTCCTGTCCTGCGTCGACGGGGCGGCGCGGTCGGTGCGGGAGTGAACGCGGTCGGCCGGGTCGTGAGGGAGGTCATTGCGCGTCCTTCTCTCGACGGCTGAAGAATCGGAACTGCACGAGGCTGAGCACGAGGGTGATGAGCAGCAGCACGTACGACAGCGCGGAGGCGAAGCCCAGTTCGAGCTTCTTGAACCCGGAGGTGTAGATCTCCATCACGACGGTCTGGGTCGTGCCGTAGGGGCCGCCGCCGGTCATGACGTAGATCTGGTCGAAGGCCTGCAGGGCGGCGATGAGAGCGACGATCATGACGAACGTCAGGGTGTTGCTGAGCATGGGGAGGGTGATGTGCCGGAACCGCTGCCACGCGGTTGCACCGTCTACCCGGGCAGCCTCGTAGAGCGATCCAGGGATCTCCTGGAGACCTGCGATGAAGATGACGAGATAGAAGCCGAAGCTCTTCCATACCGCGACGAGCGCGACCGTCGGCATGGCCAGCGACGGATCCTGGAGCACATTCCCGAGCTGGATGCCGAAGATCCGGAGCCAGTGGTTCAGCAGGCCGATCTGCGGATCCAGCAAGTAGGACCAGGCGAATGCGGCCACGGCCAGGGAGACGATGAACGGCAGGAACAGCGCCGTGCGGAACGCGCCGCGCCCCGGAAGCCTGCGGTGATTCACGAGAAGGGCGAGCAGCAGCGCCGCGATGATCGCGGTCGGTGTGAACAGCAAGGCGTAGTACGCCGTGTTGCCCATCGCCTGCAGCACGTCGGGGTCCGTGAAGACGCGCACGTAGTTCTCCAGACCGACGTATTCTTCGCGGCCGAAGCCCGAGGCGTCGGTGAACGAGAGCCGCAGTGCCGACAGCATCGGCCACGCCACGAAGACGGTGAGGATGACGAGGGCCGGCGCCAGGAACGCCAGCGCGATCAGGGACGTGCGCCTCGTCGATCCGACGGGGGTCCGGCCGCCCAGCTGGGGCGCCGGGCGGTACCGGCGCTGCGTGATGGTCGACATGCTTCTCCAAGGGCCGCGACGCGACGTGCGCGCCGCGGCCCGATCGATATCGGGAGCGGTCAGGATTGCGCTACTGCAGGGCCGCCTGAACCTCGTCCTGCGCGGTGGACAGCAGCGCGTCGAGGTCCTCGCCCGCGACGGCGCGCTGGGTGAGGTCGTCGACGGCGTCGAGCACGTCGACGCTGTTGACGACGCCAGGCAGGAGGGCGCGGCTTGTCGGCGCGATCTCCGTGAGCGAGACGACGACCGGGTTCTCCGCCACGGCATCGGCCGGTACATCCGTTCGCAGCGGAGGCCACCCTGACCCGAGCGACCACTGCGTCGCGACGTCGGGGTCGAAGAAGTACGAGAAGAACGCCTCGGCACCGGCCGTCTGGTCCTGCCCTGCTTGCGCGGTGATGCCCATCGCGACGCCGATGGCGGACGCCGCCTGGTCTTCGGGCCCGGCGGGGACCGCCGCGATGCCGTAGTCGATCCCGCTGTCCGCGGCGATCGACGCCATCCACGGGCCGCCGACGTGCATCGCCGCCTTTCCGGAACTGAAGAGCTCATCGGCACCGATCCCGTCCAGCCCTGTCGGCGAGATCTTGTCATCGCGGATGGCCGAGACCCAGTACTCGAGCGCCTCGCGGTTCGCGTCGGATTCGATGACGGCGTCCTCGGCGTCCTCCACGACGTCACCGCCGGCGCCGTAGAAGAGCGTCGGCCACAGGCCGTTCGCCACGGTGTCGTGGTCGGGCAACGCGAGTCCGTACTGCTCGGGAGTCCCGTCAGCGTCCGCGTCCACCGTGAGCTGCTTCGCCGCGGCCCGCCACTCGTCCCAGGTCTGCGGGAAGTCTGTGATTCCGGCGGCGGAGAACAGGGCCTTGTTGTAGAACACCGAGAGCGGCACGAAGCCGGTGGGCACGCCATAGGGTGCCCCGTTGACCGTGACCATCTCGACCGCCTGCGGGTTCAGCGCGTCGGTGTTGCTTCCCTCGCTGCTGTACCAGTCGCTGAGGTCCACGAATGCGCCGCGGTCGGCGTACACCGGCAGCCGCTCGGCGGGCATCGCGACGATGTCAGGACCTTCGTCGGCCGACAGCGCCGGCAGCAGTGTGTCGTCGATGACGGCCCAGGTCTTCACCTCGGTCCTGATCTCGACCTCGTCTTGCGAGGCGTTGAAGTCGTCGACGATCTGCTGCAGCACATCGCCATCGGCTTCCGTGTAGCCGTGCCAGAACGTCAGTTCCACGGGGCCGGCTGATGCTTCGGGTGCACCGGCGGTGCAGCCCGCCAGCGCGAGGGCGGCGATGGCGCCGACGCCCGCGAGGGCGAGAGGTCGTTTCATGGGGCACTCCTTCGTGACGACCGGAGACGGCGTCGCCGGCTCGATCCATGGTGTAGGTAATCGATGTCGGTAATCGATGTAAGAGCAGTATGGGGGTCCGCGGAGCCGACGTCAAGTTCCCGGGGGCGGGTGTTACATCGATGTACGCTGAGGTGCCGGAAGGGGGCCCACGATGAGCGTCAGGATGCAGGATGTGGCGCGTCTGGCCGGTGTGTCGACGAAAACCGTCTCCAATGTCATCAACGCACGCCCGTACGTCTCGGCCGAGACTCGCCAAAAGGTCGAGGCTGCGATCGACGCGCTGGACTACAAGCTCAACCTCGCCGCGCGCAACCTCCGTTCTGGGCGCAGCGGGGTGATCGGCCTTGCGGTGCCCAGCCTGTCCGTGGCGTACTTCGCGGAACTCGCCGAGGCCACCATCGCCGCCGCCGAGGAGCACGGCCTTGTGGTGCAGATCGAGCGCACCGGCAGCATCGCTCGCGAGCGGGCGCTGCTCGACAGCCCTCGCCTCCAGCACATCGACGGCCTCATCCTCAATCCGATGGACCACGGCGCCGAGGAGCTCGAGAGCGTGCAGCTCTCTGTGCCGACCGTCGTCCTCGGTGATCACCCCGTCGGCGGGGCCGCCGTGCACGTGAGCACCGACCAGCGTGCGGCGGCCGCCCTTGCCACTGAGCACCTGCTTCTCACCGGCCGGCGGCGGATCGCCGTCATCGGTGCTCGGAGCGCCGACAGCCGGGGGTCGGCGGCCCTACGGTTCGATGGCTACCGGACCGTGCTCGAGCGAGCCGGAATTGCGATCGACCCTGACCTCATCGCCGAGGCCGACCCGTGGATCCAGGTCAACGGCGCCAACGCGATGCGTGAGCTGCTCGAGCGCGGTGCCGCGTTCGATGCCGTATTCGCGTTCAACGACAGCCTCGCGCTCGGAGCGATGCGCGCACTGGACGATGCGGGCCTGCAGGTGCCCGGCGACGTCGCCGTCATCGGCATCGACAACACCGCTGAGGCCGCGTACTCCATCCCGAGCCTCAGCACCGTCGACCTCGGCAGACAGCGAATCGCCGACACGGCGGTCGCTGCGCTCACCGAGCAGATGAGCTCCGGTGAACGCCCCTCACCGCGTCGCGTGCTCGTCGACTTCACCCTCCTGGAGCGGGAGTCGACGGGGCGGTGACCTCCGTCATGACGAGTTCGCATCGCCGTGGACTCGCGGCCGACCGCACGCCCAGGTCAACGGCTCGCGTCAGCGGTAGTTGACGAACTGCAGGTCGACCTCGAGGTCGGCGGCCTTCAGCAGGCGCTGCACCTCCTGAAGGTCGTCGCGGGACTTCGACTGCACGCGCAGCTCGTCGCCCTGGATCTGCGCCTTGACCGACTTCGGCCCCTCGTCGCGGATCAGCTTGGAGATCTTCTTGGCGTTCTCGGACGAGATGCCGTCCTTGATCGTCGAGGTGATCCGGTACTCCTTGCCGCTGGCGACGGGCTCGCCCGACTCCAGGCTCTTGAGTGAGATGCCCCGCTTGATGAGCTTGGACTGGAAGACGTCGAGGACCGCCTTGGCGCGCTCCTCGGTGTTCGCCTTGATGAGCACGGCTTCGCCGCTCCACTCGATCGAGGCGCCGGTGCCCTTGAAGTCGTAGCGCTGCTCGACCTCTTTGCGAGCCTGGTTGAGCGCGTTGTCGGCCTCCTGGTGGTCGACTTTGCTGACGATGTCGAAGGAGGAATCTGCCATGCGGGGCAGTCTATCGGCGGGCGCCCCGCAACGGCGGTGACGGATGCCGCGACCGGCAGCGGCATCCCATGCAAGCGATTCCACGCGACCCGGAAGGTCACGGCCCGATATCGATTGGATCTCGCCGTGTTGCCCGATTCCGCGCCGTCATGCACAATGTAAGCGCTTGCAGTAATGCGAGTTGTCCACGATGGTCTTCCGGCACTGCGCGAAGATCCGCAAGACACCAGCACTCAAGAGAGGCAACCCACCAATGAAGGTGAACAAGAGGAGCATCGCGGCTTTCGGCGCGATCGCCGCTGTTTCCGCCCTGACCCTCGCCGGTTGCGCGAGCGGAGGCGACTCGAACTCGGGCGATGACAGCACGTCGTCGGGCGAGATCACGGTCTGGGTCGACGCCGACCGTGCCTCGGTGCTCGAGGACGCGGCGAAGGACTTCACGGACGAGACCGGCGTGAAGGTCAAGCTCGTCCAGAAGGAGTTCGGCGAGATCCGCGACCAGTTCGTCCAGCAGGTCCCGACCGGGAAGGGCCCCGACATCGCGGTGGGCGCGCACGACTGGCTCGGCGTTCTCGTGACCAACGGCACCGTCGCCCCCGTCGAGCTCGGCGACACCGCCGGCGACTACGAGGAGGTCGCGATCGACGCCTGGACCTACGAGGGCAAGGTCTACGGCGTCCCCTACGCCATCGAGAACATCGGCCTGCTGCGCAACACGGACCTCGCCCCCGAGGCTCCCACCTCCTACGACGACATGATCGCCAAGGGCCAGGCGGCCGGCACGGAGTACCCGTTCCTCGTCGGGCTCGACCCCGAGGCGGCAGACCCGTATCACCTGTACCCGTTCCAGACCTCGTTCGGCGCCCCGGTGTTCGGCACCGGCTCCGACGGCGGCTACAACCCTGACGACCTCCAGATCGGCAACGCCGGCGGCCAGGCCTTCGCAACGTGGCTCGCCTCGCAGGGCGCAACCGGCACCGGCGTGCTCAACACGAACATCAACGGCGACCTCGCGCGTGAGAACTTCGTCGCCGGCAAGGCGCCGTTCTTCCTCACCGGGCCGTGGAACGTCCCCGCCGCCGAAGACGCCGGCCTGAACCTCGCGGTCGACCCCATCCCGTCGGCCGGCGGGCAGGCCGCCCAGCCGTTCGCGGGCGTGCAGGGCTTCTTCCTGAGCGCCGAGAGCAAGAACAAGCTCGCCGCGACCGACTTCCTCGTGAACTACATCGGCAGCGAAGAGGTCCAGACCGCCCTCTACCAGGCCGGCGGTCGCACGCCGGCGCTGACCGCCGCGTACGAGGCGGCTGTTGCCGACGACCCGATCACGGCAGGCTTCGGCGCCGTGGGCGCTGACGCCGTTCCCATGCCGAGCATCCCCGAGATGGGTGCCGTGTGGGAGTACTGGGGTGTGACCGAAACCGCCATCATCAACGGCACCGGCGACCCCGTCGAGCTGTGGAACAAGATGGCGTCTGACATCCAGGCCGCCATCCAGTAACCGGCACGGTCGGGGCGGCGTTCCGCGTGGACGCCGCCCCGGCCACCGCATTCCCGCAGTTTCGGAAAGAGGAGCCGATGACGACCCCGACCATGGACCGCGACGCCGCGGTCGAGACCCCGCCGAGCAAGAGATCCCAGCGCGCGGCCCGCATCGCGGAACAGGCCGGGGCGGGCTGGAAACTGCTGATCTTCAAGGTCGTCGCGCTCGGCATCATCGACGCCCTCGCACTGTACGCCGCGCTCGTCCTCTTCCAGTCCGACCAGTGGATCACCGCCATCGCGGTCCTGATCGTCACAGGGATCGCGAACTGGGTCTACTTCGGTCGCGGAAACCTGCCCGCCAAGTACTTGATCCCGGGCCTCATCTTCCTGCTGATCTTCCAGATCTTCGTCGCCGGGTACACCGCGTACATCGCGTTCACCAACTACGGCACAGGGCACAACAGCACGAAGGAGAGCGCGATCAACGCGCTCATGCTCTCCGCACAGGAGCGTGTGCCCGACTCGCCCGCATACGACCTCACGATCGTCGAGCAGCTCGGCGAGTACTCGTTCCTCGTCACCGACCCCGACGGTGAGGTGGAGATCGGCGGGGTCGAGCGTCCCCTCGAACCGGTCGACAACGCCGAGATGGACGGCGGCAAGGCCGTCGGCCTCCCCGGCTTCAACACCCTGACCTTCCAGCAGATCGTCGCGAACCAGGAGGCGATCGCCGAGATGGCGGTGCCGATCAGCGACGACCCCAACGACGGATCGCTGCGGACGCCGGACGGCTCCGCTGCATACGTGTACCTCTCGAGCCTCGAATACGACGAGGCCGCGGGAACGATGACCGACACCCGGACGGGCACGGTCTACTCCGACGTCGGCACGGGCGCCTTCACCGCCCCCGACGGAGCGGAACTCATGCCGGGCTGGCAGATCAATGTCGGTTTCGACAACTTCGTGCGCGCCTTCACCGAGGAGTCCATCCGCGCGCCGTTCTTCTCCGTGCTGGTGTGGACCTTCGTCTTCGCGTTCCTGTCGGTGTTCACGTGCTTCGCGCTGGGGCTGTTCCTCGCGATCGTGTTCAACGATCCCCGCATGAAGTCCAAGAAGTACTACCGGCTCATCATGATCCTCCCGTACGCGTTCCCGGGGTTCCTGTCGGCGCTGGTGTGGGCGGGCATGATGAACCAGGAGTTCGGCTTCCTGAACGTCGTGCTCTTCGGCGGCGCCGACATCCCGTGGCTCACCAACGAGTGGCTCGCGAAATTCAGCATCCTTCTGGTGAACCTGTGGCTCGGGTTCCCCTACATGTTCCTCATCTGCACCGGTGCGCTGCAGTCGATTCCCGACGACGTCCAGGAGGCCGCGAAGGTCGACGGCGCGAGCGCGTGGCAGATCTTCCGCCGCATCAAGCTGCCGCTGCTCTTCGTCGCGGTGGCGCCCCTGCTGATCGCATCGTTCGCGTACAACTTCAACAACTTCACGCTGATCTACATGCTGACCGGCGGCGGCCCCCGCGATGTGACCGCCGACGTGAACGTCGGAGCGACCGACATCCTCATCACGATGGTCTACAAGGTGGCCTTCGTCGGGTCGAAGGCCGACTACGGTCTCGCGAGCGCATTCTCGATCATCATCTTCTTGCTCGTCGCGACGATCTCCGTGATCGCCTTCCGACGCACCAAGGCACTCGAGGAGCTGAACTGATATGAGCCGCAACCAGCAACCCGGAACGAAGTCGACTCTCGTGGAGTTCGGCGAGAGTGTCGGCCGCGCCGAGGCGCTGATGGCAGCCCCAGGCGCCTTCGAGGGATTCGACGCGACCGAGGGCCCGGGCGTCCGCGGCGAAGGGCGCTTGCCGCGGCGCAAGTTCAAGCGCTACTTCCGCGAGACCGGATGGCGTCACCTCGTCGGGATCGTCGTCGCCGTGTTCGCGATCTTCCCGTTGCTGTACATCTTCTCGGCGTCGCTCAATCCCGGTGGCACGCTCCTGACCGCCAACGCGCTGTTCTCGAACGTGAGCCTGGAGAGCTACCTCGGCCTCTTCCAGTCCGAGACGCATCCGTACGGGGCCTGGTTCGTCAACACCCTGGTGATCGGGCTCATCACGGCCGCCGGCACCGTGATCCTGGGGGCGCTGGCGGCGTACTCGTTCTCACGGATGAGGTTCACGGGGCGACGCGTCGGGCTGACGACACTGCTGGTCGTGCAGATGTTCCCGCAGATGCTCGCGATGGTCGCCATCTTCCTGCTCATGGTGCAGATCAGCGACATCTTCCCGGCGATCGGCCTCAACACCCAGATCGGCCTCATCATGGTGTACCTCGGCGGCGCGCTCGGGGTGAACACCTACCTCATGTACGGGTTCTTCAACACGGTCCCCTCCTCGATCGACGAGGCGGCCAAGATCGACGGCGCCGGTCACGCCCGCATCTTCTTCACGATCATCCTGCGCCTGGTGGCGCCGATCCTCGCGGTCGTCGGACTGCTGTCGTTCATCGGCACCTCGAGCGAGTTCGTGCTGGCCAGCATCATCCTCGTCGACCCCGAGAAACAGACGCTGGCGGTCGGGCTGTATAAGTTCGTCTCCGACGAGTTCTCCAAGAACTGGAGCCTGTTCGCCGCCGGCGCGGTGCTGGCCGCCGTGCTGCCGGTGGCGCTGTTCCTGGCGCTCCAGCGGTACATCGTCGGCGGGCTGACCGCCGGCAGTGTGAAATAGCGGATGCCGCGGCACTGAGCACGCGGCATCGGCTCCTGTGCGGGAGCCGACAACTGAACAACAACACAGGGGCTCTGCCATGGCCACGGCCGTGCAACCACGTCGCATCGATATCGCACCCGGCGCCGCCGCGCCGCCTGTCTCTCGAAAGGCATGAGCATGACAACCCCCACCCCGCACCACGACGGCTCACCGCTGTACGTCTCGAACCTCGCCCCGTCCCTGGGTGACGTCGTCACCGTCCGCCTGCGTGTGCCGTCCGGCTATGGTCCGCTCGCCGCCGTGCGCACCCGCTCGAACCCCGACCACGAACCCGAGTGGACGGATGCCGCACACGTCGGCTCCGCCGACGGCTGGGACTGGTGGGAGGCCCCGGTCACCGTACGCAACCCCCGCCACGGCTACCGCTGGCTGCTGGTGCACGAAGCGGGACCCGACGGCTCCCAGGGCAAGGTGGAGTGGCTGAACCAGACCGGGATCCACACCCTCGAGACCCTGGATGCCGAGGACTTCGCGCTCGTCGCCCACCCGGCGCCGCCGGCCTGGCTGGCCGACGCGGTGATGTATCAGGTCTTCCCCGACCGGTTCGCCCGCTCGGCGCAGGCCGACACCCACCCCACCCCGGACTGGGCGATCCCCGCCACCTGGGACACGCCCGTGGACCCGGTGATGCCCGGGCGTTCGCAGCAGTTCTACGGCGGTGACCTCGACGGCATCGTCGAGAAGCTCGACCATCTCGTCTCACTGGGCGTCAACCTGCTCTACCTGACGCCGATCTTCCCGGCCGCGTCCAACCACCGCTACGACGCTTCGAGCTTCGACCGCGTCGATCCGCTGCTCGGCGGCGATGAGGCGTACATCCGGCTGATCGAGGCGGCGCATGCCCGCGGCATCCGCGTCATCGGCGACCTCACGAGCAACCACTCGGGTGATCGGCACGAGTGGTTCCAGGCTGCGCTCGGTCACCCCGGCGCGCCGGAGGAGGCGTTCTACTACTTCACCGACGATGCGAACATCGAGTACGTGTCGTGGCTCGGCACGCCGACACTGCCGAAGTTCAACTGGGCCTCGCGGGAGCTGCGTCGCCGGTTCATCGAAGGCCCCGACTCGGTGGTCGCCAAGTGGCTGAAGCCGCCGTACTCGATCGACGGGTGGCGCATCGACGTCGCGAACATGACCGGGCGCCTGGGCGAGGTCGACCTCAATGCCGAGGTGCGGCAGCTGCTGCGCCGCACGATGATCGAGATCAATCCCGAGACGATCCTGCTCGGCGAATCCACCAATGACGCGGCCAGCGATCTGCAGGGCGACGGCTGGCACGGGGCCATGACGTACCCCTCGTTCACGCGGCCGCTGTGGGGGTGGCTCTCCCAGCCGACCGGTACGCCGTTCATGACCGCGGAAGGCGTCGAGAAGACCGAGCCGTGGTTCTTCGGCCAGCCGATCGGCGGCATCCCGACCTACACCGCGCGGCAGTTCGTCGACGCCGTCGTTCGCTTCACCGGCGGCATCCCGTGGCGGGTGCGCCTGGGCAACATGCAGCCGCTCGACACGCACGACACGGGCCGCTTCGCGACCAACGCCGGGCCCGGCACGATCCCGCTGGCCGTGGGCCTGATGGTGACGCTCCCGGGTCTGCCGGTCGTCTTCGCGGGCGACGAGTTCGGCCTCCTCGGGGCCGAGGGCGAGGACAGCCGCACCCCCATGCCGTGGGGCACCGAGGACGAGCCGGCTGTCGCCGAGCGCCTGGCGCTGTACCGCGAGCTGATCGCGCTGCGCCGTTCGCACCCGACGCTGTCGACCGGCGGGCTCCGGTGGATCCACGTCGACGACGACACCGTGGTGTTCGCGCGCGAGTCGGCGGAAGAGACACTGCTGGTGCTCGCTTCCACGGGGGAGGTGGATGCCGCCATCCCGGCGGTCGCCGTCGCCGGTGCCGCAGCGGCCGAGCCGGTGTTCGGCAGGGCGGCGCTCACCGTCTCGGGCGACTCGGTGCGGTTCTCGGCCCGTGGACCGGTATTCGCCGTCTGGCGGCTGGCGGGTGTCGACGTTCCGGTCGGCGCCGGGGTCGCCCTGGACACGGTCGAGGGCGAGCGGGACATCGCGCGGGCCGACGATCTGACCCCCGCCGAAGTCGTGGAGTCGGTGTGACCAGCGCCGAGCGGTTCGAAGAGCTGAGCGCGGGGCTTGCCGCCGGGGTCCGCGATCGAGAGGGACTCATCGGTCTGGCGCTGCTCGGCTCTGCGTCGGAGGCGGGCCGAGCGCGCCGGGACGAGTGGTCCGATCATGACTTCTTCGCCCTCACCGCACCCGGACGCGGCCCCGAACTGCGGCCGGATCTCTCGTGGCTGCCCGAGCAGGACCGCCTGGTGCTCACCGCACGGGAGGGTGAGATCGGGTTCGCCGCGATCTACGACGACGGGCACGTGTTCGAGTTCGCGTTCTCCGACGCGGCCGAGCTCGCAGACGCGCGGGGCGGTGACGCCACGGTGCTGGTGGATGACGACGCGGGCACCACTGCCGCACTTCTCGCGCAAGCCGGCATCCGGACGGCGGAGGCGGATGAGTTCGATCCCGTCAACGACGTGCGGCTCGTGCTCGTGAAGCTGCTCATCGGCGTGGGCCGCGTGCGGCGCGGGGAGGTGCTGAACGGGAACGGATTCATCCGGCAGTGGGCGGTGCAGCTGCTGGTCCGGGCCATCCGAGGGCGGTTCGCCGCGGCATCCTCGGACCTCCGCGACGCCAACGATCCGCTGCGGCGCTTCGAGCGGGACTTCCCCGCGTGGGGCGCTGAGATCGCGGCGTCGCTGGATCTGCCCATCGAGGAGTCGGCCTACGAGCTGTATCGCCTCACCCGCCGCATCCTCGAGCCGGGCTGGGACGAGTTCCCCACTCGTGCCGCCGATGTGGTCGCCGACCGGCTCGGCTGGTGAGGCGGGCGCTCACATGACGGATGCCTCCGCCTGCCGCCGCGCGCGGGCGGAGGCATCCCGTGCGGGGTGTCCGGCGTCTGGCGGTATCGCCGCCGGTTCGTAGACTGGGCGGGCGAGGAGGTGCCATGCGCCCACTGACCGAAGAAGAGGTGCGTTCGTCGTTCCTGAACGCGTCACCCGACGAGCTGCGGCTCGTCGCTGTGCCGACCGACTTCCTGTTGACCGACTGGGATCATCTCGACTTCCTAGCCTGGCGTGATCCCCGCACCCGTGGGCGGGGCTACGTGGTCGCGGAGATCGACGGCGAGCCCGTGGGCATCGTGCTGCGGGCGGCCGACGGCTCGTCGCATGCCCGTGCGGCGATGTGCAACATCTGTCACACCATGCAGCCCGCCGATCAAGTCGTGATGTACACCGCCCGCAAGGCGGGGGAGGCCGGCGCGCACGGCGACAGCGTCGGCACCTACATCTGCGCCGACCTGTCGTGTCACGAGAACGTGCGACTGGCGGCGCCGCTGGCGCCCAACGAGGTGCGGGCGAGCGTGGATCTCAAGATCGACGGCACCCGTCGACGCATGGAGGCGTTCGTGAGCCGCGTGCTCGAGCCGGCCGGGGTGAGGCGATGACCGCGGTCGTCGTGGGCGACGCGCTCATCGACGAGCTGCGCGACGACCACGGCGTCCGGGAGTTCGTCGGCGGTGCCGCTCTCAACGTCGCGGTGGGTCTCGCCCGTCTCGGTGTGCCCGCCACGCTCATCGCCATGCTCGGCGACGACGAGCCCGCCACGCGCGTACGCCGCTACCTCGAAGACTTCGGGGTGAACCTTGTTGCGACGCCGTCGCTCCTCGGAACTGCACGCGCGGTGAGCACCCGGAGCGGCCAGGGCGAGCCGACCTACGAGTTCAACGAGGCCTCCCGAAAGCGCCGCATCCGCTTCGGCGAGGCCGAGATCGACGCGATGGCCCACGCCGACGCGATCGTCGTGAGCTGCTTCGCGTTCGACGATCCTGAGCAGACGGCCGAGCTGATCGACGCCATCGGCGAAGCGCGTCGACGCGCAGAGAGCGAGGGCCGGGAGGCGGCGGCTGTCGCCGTCGACCCGAACCCCCGCGCCGGCATGATGCGCGACAAGGATGAGTTCGTGCGCGGCTTCGAGCGGATGGCCGCCAGCGCGGCGCTGATCAAGGTGGGGGAGGACGACGCGACACTGCTCTACGGCGGTGACCTCGACGCGCTGCGCACCCGCCTCATCGCGCTCGGCGCCGATGCGGTGCTGGCCACGCAGGGTGCCTCGGGCGCGACGATCGAGGCGCGCGGCGTCGTGGTGACCCGACCGATCTCACCACTGCCCGGCCGCATCGTCGACACGATGGGCGCCGGCGACGCGGCCTTCGCGGCGACCGTCGCGGTGCTGGTCGAGGGCACGCCGACGACAGAGGACGACTGGGCGACAGCACTGCAGTCGGCGATGGATGCCGCGGCCGCGACCTGCCGTTTCGAAGGCGCTCTCCTGCGCACGCCGAGTGCCCTGCAGGGCACCGACATGGACCGCATCGGCACCTGATCTCGCGGCCCCGGTGCGGAGCCCACGCGGGCTCGACGGGTTCGCGAGCGGCGCTCCCGTCTCCACGGTCGCCCGGATTTCTGACCTCGGGGATCTACGCGTAAGATGGTGGATCGCGCCTCCGGTCGACTGTACAAGCCGGGCGGGTGCGCACTCGGCGAGTTACCCAAGCGGCCAAAGGGATCTGACTGTAAATCAGCCGGCATAGCCTTCGGGGGTTCGAATCCCTCACTCGCCACCACATCGGAATGCGCCCCACCCGCGGGGCGCATTCTCGTTTTCCGGCAGCAGCTAGCCTGTGGCCATGACCTGGAACGCCACCGGAACACTGACCGCCGAGGCCGCGACGCGGCATCCTGAGCTTGTGGCCCCGGCCGTAGGACGCGGCTTGGCGCTGCTGCCGCCCGAGGTCGCCGCCACGGTCGGCGTGAGCGCGATCGATCCGGAACTCGCCGACACGGCGGCGTTCTGTGAACGGTACGGCGTGGCGATGAACGCTTCGGCGAACTGCGTCGTGGTGAAGGGCAAACGAGGCGGCGAGGTCAGGTTCGCCGCGTGCATGGTGCTGGCGACGACGCGCGCCGACGTGAACGGCGTGGTGCGCAGGCGCCTCGACGTGCGCAGTGCCTCCTTCGCACCCATGGACGAGGCGGTCGCGCTGACGGGCATGGAGTACGGGGGCATCACGCCGATCGGGCTGCCCGCGGACTGGCCGATCCTCGTGGACGCGGCCGTCGCCGCGGCACCCGAGGTGGTGATCGGCGGGGGAGTGCGCGGCAGCAAGCTGTTCGTTCCCGGCAGCGCGCTCCTCGCCCTTCCCGGTGCCGAGCTCGTCGAGGGGCTCGGACGCGCCGTGGGCTGACGCATCCGGCCGCTCACCCACGCGCAGCGCGGCGATGGGGCGGGCGAGGCGTCGGCACGACGACGGTCCGCATGCCAGGATGGGCCTGCAGGCCCCCGCCCGCGACACGAGAGGAACGCCATGACCGCGCCCGACCCGTATGCGACGCCCGCTCCGCCGACGGAACAGCCACGGACGGATGCCTCCACCTCGCCGCTGCTGCGCGCCGCGATCTGGGTGGCGATCGGCGCGCTCATCGCCGCCGCCATCGTCTGCGTGGTGTGGGTGCTCATCGGCGACCAGAACGACATCGTCGGCCGTGCGTTCCTGACGATCCTCCTGCTCGTGGGATTCGCCGGGGTCGCGATCCTCGATGCGCACCTGGCGCCGGGACGCCCGGCATGGTTCGCGCTGGCCAGCATGGGCAGCTGGATCATCGCGCTGCTGATCGGCGCGGTCCTCATCTGGATGCCCGAGCGCTACCCCTGGCTCGGCTTCTCGCGGTTCATCCAGTTCCTGCTGATCGTCCTCATCCTGCAGCTCGTGCTGCTGCACGTGCGCCTCTACATGAAGGCACTGCACCGGTACGACACCCCGTTCACCCGCGCCGTCGCGATCGTCACGATCGTGCTGGTGGTCGGGCTCGCCGCGCTCCTCATCGTTCCGCTGACGTTCGGGGAGTGGCTCTCGCTGGATTCGCTCTACTGGCGGATCGTGGTGGCCGTCGCCATCCTCGCGGCCGTCGGCACGGCGATCGTCCCGCTAGTGAACGTGCTGTTCGCACCGAAGCGGCCGCGCACGCACGCGTCGCACCCGGGCGTGCCGGCGCCGTACCCCGCCCTGGCCGCGCCTTCCGCCCCCGCTGCGCCGGTGACCCAGGAGCTTCTGCCGTGGCCGTCATATGTGGACGGCGTCACCCCGCTGCCCATGCTGCCCGACGGGTCGCCGGACTGGAACGCGTACTACACCGGCTACCCGTCGCCGGGTGCCCACGTGTTCACCCCCGTCCCGCACGGCGCACCGCAGCCGCACGAGCAGGCTGCCGCCACGCACCCGGGGCCGGCCGCTCCACCCCAGCCCCCGACGGCACCGGGATACGAGGGCTACCCGCCCCCGCCGCCGCTGCCTCCGCGCTCCTGATACGCCGCATCCCGCCCCTCGCATCGGGCGGGATGCGTCGTTTCGGGCGCGCACTCGAGCCGGCAGCGCGCGGCTCGACCGCGTCCGAACAGCGGCCCCGGGTCAGCGGGTGAGCAGCTCGAGGGCCGCCATCGCCGCATTGTGCCTGCCCAGCCCACTCACCGCGCCGCCGCGCCGAGCACCAGAGCCGCACAGCAGCACCCGGGGGTGGTCGGTCGCCACACCCCACCGCTGCGCCGGCGTGTCCAGCGGCTCCCCGTCATCGGCCCACGGCCACGAGAGCGGGCCGTGGAAGATGTCGCCGCCCACCATGACCAGCGAGCGCTCGAGGTCGTCCGTCGTGCGCGCCTCGATGCACAGACCGCCGTCGGGCGCCTCGAAGAGGCAGTCGGCGAGCGGCTCGGCCAGCACCGCATCGAGCGAGCGCTCGGCCGCTGCAAGGAGCTCCGCGCGAGCCACGTCCGGGTCCCGCTCTGCCAGCAGCCGGTGAGGGACCTGGAGGCCGAAGAAGGTCAGCGTCTGCGCCCCGGAGGCTCGCAGCTCGGCGCCGAGGATCGAGGGATCCGTCAGCGAGTGGCAGTAGATCTCGGCGGGGAGCGGGTCGGGGATGCCGCCCGCCGACGCCGTCGCGAAAGCCCGGTCGAGCTGCGACATCGACTCGTTGACGTGGAACGTGCCGGCGAAGGCCGCTTCGGGAGCGACCTCGGGGTCGCGCAGGCGGGGCAGCCGGCGCAGCAGCATGTTGATCTTCACCTGAGCACCTTCGGGCCGAGGCGCCGTCGAAGGGGCGCCCGCGCCGCCCGCGGAGAGCAGGTCGGCGAGCAGCGACGGACCCACACCGCTCAGCACGAGCCGGGCCGGCACGACGGAGCCGTCGGCCAGGGTCACCGCGCCGTCGGGCGACACAGCGGCCACTTCGGCGTGGGTGCGCAGTTCCGCCCCGGCGGCCAGGGCCGCGCGCGTGAGTGCGGCGGTCACCTGCCCCATGCCGCCCACCGGGACGTCCCAGTCGCCGGTGCCGCCGCCGATCACGTGGTAGAGAAAGCAACGGTTCTGACGCAGTGAGGGGTCGTCCGACGAGGCGAACGTTCCGATGAGCCCGTCGGTGAGCGCGATGCCCCGGGCGATGTCGGTGTGCAGCGAGGACCGCAGCAGCTCACCGAGGGGGCGCTCGAACAGGTCGGTCCACAGCCGGTCGTCGCGCAGCTCGCGGCGCACCTCGGCTCGGCGCCGCAGCGGCGCCGTCATCGACGGGAACAGCAGGCGGGCGACAGGTCGAAGGCGGTCCGAGAACGCCGCGAAGCGGGCGGCTTCCGTCCGACCACCGGTGACCCGCGCGAACGAGGCCGCCGTGGCCGCGGCATCCCGCGTGTCGACCAGGATGCCGCGCGACGGGCGTTCGGGATCCGGCGTGTACGACGAGTACCGACGGCGAAGGAGCTGGATGTCCAGCCCCAGCTCCTTCACGACGCTGCGAGGGAGGAGGCTCACCAGGTAGGAGTACCGCGAGAGGCGGGCATCCACTTCTGGCCATGGCTTCTCCGACACCGCCGCGCCGCCGACGTGGGGAAGACGCTCGAGGACGACCACCGACCGTCCCGCGCGGCCGAGGTACGCCGCGGCCACCAGTGCGTTGTGGCCGCCGCCGACGATCGCGACGTCGTAGGTCGCCGTAGCGGCTGCCCTCACCATGTCGCCCAGTATCGACCACACCCGCCGCAAGTGCGCCGACGTGCGCGCCCACGCCGCCCCCTCCCTCCCCGGTGACTTGGCCTATATGTACAGGGGCCACGGCGTGTCGCGTACATATAGGCCAAGTCAACATGGCTGGGGGAGGTGACCCGCGGGAGGACGGGCAGGGGTGAGGGGAGCGCGGGTGGGTAGCGTGGAGGCATGAGCCTGGCGCACGACCTCGAGTCCCTCGCGATCGACATCGCCCGTGAGGCCGGTGAACTCGCGAGGAACCGCCGCGAGGCGGGTGTGGCCATCGCTGCCACCAAGTCCGCGATCGCCGACATCGTGACCGAGGCCGACCGCGAGGTCGAGGCCACCATCCGCGCACGCCTCGCCGCCGCACGGCCGGACGACGGGTTCCTCGGCGAGGAGACCGGCGCCGAGCGCGGCACGAGCGGCATCACCTGGGTGGTCGACCCGATCGACGGCACCGTGAACTATGCGTACGGCATCCCCACCTACTCGGTGAGCATCGCCGCAGTGCGTGGCGAGCCCACGCCTGGGGAGTGGGAAGCGCT
This sequence comes from Microbacterium timonense, assembly GCF_900292075.1. Lineage (GTDB taxonomy): Bacteria > Actinomycetota > Actinomycetes > Actinomycetales > Microbacteriaceae > Microbacterium > Microbacterium timonense. Next base: position 159,681 of record NZ_OLMV01000002.1, on the reverse strand, counting down.
CGCCGCGGCCGTCTTCCACCCGGCCGTCGACGAGATGTTCCACGCCGCAGCCGGAGAGGGAGCGTGGCTGGGCGGCCAGCGCCTGGCCGTGAGCGCCGAGATCGGGCCCGCCGGAGCGCTGCTGGCGACCGGCTTCGGCTACGACCCCGAAACGCACGCCGGTGACCTCGAGCGCGTCGGGCGCGTCATGCCGCTCGCGCGCGATCTGCGCCGGGGCGGCTCGGCGGCCCTGGACCTGTCGTACGTCGCCGCGGGTCGGCTGGACGGGTACTTCGAGCGCGGCCTGCAGCCCTGGGATCTCGCCGCCGGTTCGCTGCTGGTCAGCGAGGCGGGCGGCCGGTTCGCCCGCGGCGCGGATGACGGATCCCGCCGTTCGCCACTCGTGGTGGCGGCCGCGCCAGGCCTCTTCGACGAGCTCGCCGCCGCGGCCGGGCTGGGCTGAGGGCTCACCTCATCGGCGCGTCACGAATCGCCGCAGACCGAATTCCGAGCCGTACATGGCATTCCCAGGGCGAGCGGGGTAGTGTTTACCCGATCGTTACTTTCGCCGCCCCCGAACGGCGGGAGTGGTCATAGCCCGTAGCCCGCTCGCCGCGTCCCCAGCGCGGCACGACCCGAGAGCCCTCCGCCGCTTTGCCTTTCGACGCCCCCATGGCTGAGCCAGCGCCCACGCGCCGATCCAGCCGTACCTCCGCCGCGCCCGCTCAGGCCACGCCGGAGGTCGCGAGCACAGCGATGACGGGAGGCGGCGTCACGGCCACGGGCCGGGCGACAGCCCGGCGTCAGGCAGCAAGCACCGCTCCGGAGCGCCCCGCGGTGGTCTGGGGTCGCCCTGCGCAGCCCAAGCGTCCAGTCGAGAGTGGATCGACCGCCTCCTCCGACGCATCGACCGCGACAGCGGTTCCCGAGGTCGCGGCCCCGTCGTCGACCGCCGATACCGGGATGCCTGCGGCGCCTGCCGCCGCAGAGCCTCCCGTCGTCGCGCCCGCGGCCGCCGAGCCGTCGTCCCTGCCTGTGGAGCCGCCGTCGCTCCCCGTCGTCGAGCCCGCCGCACCGCGGCTACGCGCTCGCTCGGCAGCGTCCCTGTCGGCACCCGCCTCATCCGAGGCGCCGGTCAGCCGTCGTGCGCGCCGCGCCATGAGCTCCGCGCAGCCGGTCGCTGCCGAACCGGCCATCGCGGCGGCGGCACCCGTCGAGCCCGAGCCCGTCCCGTCCTTGGCCGACGAGCCGGTGACGTCGACGATCGCCGAGCCTGGAGTGGCCGAGACCGCGACCGCGCGCGAGACCGCGGCCACTTGGAGCAGCGAGTCACTCGCGAAGATCCTCGCGGCGGAGGCCCTCGCCGCTGCAGCGACGACCGCACCGCTCGTGGAGACGACTCCGTCGCAGGCCACGCCGACGCGGGCACCGCACGATTCGCCCCTCGAGTCGGCGCCGGACGTCGAGGAGGAGTCCGGCTCACGCGAGATCGTCGGTGAAGACGCACGTCCCGTCGCCGCGGCGGCACCTGCCGCGCAGCCCGAGCGTCCCCGCACCGAGCGGATCGAGCCGCTGACCGGACCGATCCCCACGCCCGCGGCATCCGACGTCGACGAGTTCGAGGTGGCGTCGCGCCTGTTCTCGTTCACCGCCGAGACCCCGGTGCAGGAGGCGGCCGCAGAACCCGAGCCGGCCGTTCACGAGACCGCCGCAGAACCTTCTTCCCACGCCCGCCCGCACAAGGCCCCCCGCCGGCCCGGCGCGCGGCGCGGCGCCGCGTTCAAGCGGGTCGCCACCGCGTCGTTCTCGGTGGGTGTGTTCGGCATCGTCGGGCTGATGGCCGTCGGCATGACCACACCCGCTGAAGCCGTCGCCGCGGCTTCGGGCACGGACGCGACGCTGTCGGTCATGGCGCCCGCCGAGTCGTCGGTGCCCGTCATCGACGAGGCGGAGATCCAGGCGTACGTGGCCCCCGGTGACGTGCAGAGCGATTCACTCGACCGCACCGAGAACTACTCCACCATCACGACGGCGCAGCTGGCGTCCGAGGCGGGGATCAAGAACTTCTCGAACCTCTTCCACAACAACCCCAACTCGAACATCCAGTGGCCCTTCGCGGTCGGCGTGACGATGTCGTACGGGTTCGGAATGCGCTCGGGTCGCATGCACGAGGGCATCGACTTCACGCCCGGCGCCGGCGCTCCCGTGCAGGCGATCGCCGACGGCACGGTGCGTGTCGCGTCGGAGGCCGGCGGCGCCTACGGGGTGCATGTGATCATCGACCACATCATCGACGGTCAGCTGGTCTCGAGCCACTACGCGCACATGCAGTACGGCTCCCTGGAGGTCACTCCTGGCCAGCACGTCACCGTGGGCACCGTGATCGGCCACACCGGCAACACCGGACGCTCCTACGGCGCGCACACCCACTTCGAGATCCTCAAGAACGGGACGACCGCGATCGACCCGTGGCCGTGGCTCGAGGAGTACACCGACGGCACCCACACCGTCGGCTGACCGGTTCGGAAGGACCGCGAGGACCTGATATCCTCGTCTAGTTGCCTGCGCGCAGGCAGCACGCCCCGATAGCTCAGTGGCAGAGCACTTCCATGGTAAGGAAGGGGTCGTCAGTTCAATCCTGACTCGGGGCTCGCAGCATCCGTCTCTGTGACCGCGGATGCGACGCGGCAGGGTAGCTCAGTTGGTGAGAGCGCACGACTCATAATCGTGAGGTCGCGGGTTCGAGCCCCGCTCCTGCTACGGATGGCCCCGGAATCTCGCCGATTCTCCGGGGCTTTCTCCGTTCGCGGGTACGTCGTCCCGCACAACGGTCGCGGGCCGGATCGCGTCGAGCGTGTGGAACGGGCATCAGCGCGGCGGGTCACAGCCTTAGTCGCGTGGCGTGACGGTGTTCCAGAGCTCGTCGAAGGCGATGCTGTCGAAGAACGCGATCGCGTCGACGACGAGTCCGTCGGCGAGGCGCATCACCCACGCGTAGGTGTTCTCGTAGACCGTGCCGTCGACGGTCGTGCCACGACCCTCCCACAGCACGATGACGGTGTCGGTGTCGTCGTCGACGTACACCCCGCGAATCGCGACCGGACGGAACGGGTCGTCCGTGCCGAAGCGGCGACCGAACGGCGTGAGCACCTCGTCGACGAACTGTCGCGCGCTCGCGTAGCGGCCGGCTGCCGCCGATCGGCCGACGATCTCCCAGGTCATGTCGGGAGCGAAGATGCGGCTCACGTGTCCGCGTCCGGCTGCCCAGTCGTCGAACGCGGTCGTCACGATGTCACGGTTGCTCATGCTGTCTCCTTCTGAGCGTGGGTGATGGTGCCCGGCATCATTCTGGCCTGCGTCGCAGACCGTCGAGGAAGAACCCGAGGGCGCGCCGCCACCAGTCGCCGCCGAGGGCGACCGCCTGGGCGTTGAGCCAGATGAGTCGGTCCAGATCCCCCGCTTCGGCGTCCTCGCGGAGAGTCCCGTCGGCCTGAGCAGCCCGCATCAGCCACTCGCCGTGCGACACTGCGCGGTCGTTGACTGCCCTCAGCGCTGGGGCATTGGGGATCCGACGCGCCACCACCTCGTTGAACGTAGGGTCGGCGGCCTGCGCCTCACCCAGCGCCATCACGTAGGACGTGAACCGCTGCCAGGGCGTGTCACCAGCGATGGCGGCGATCGCGCCGTTGAGTTTCTCGGCGGCGATATCGGCCACCACGGCGTCGATGAGTCCCTCGCGGCTTCCGAACCGGTGGTAGATCGTTCCCGCGCTCACCCCGGCGCGCCGGGCGATGTCGTCGAGGGGAGCGCCCAGGCCGTGCTCAGCGAACGCGGCAGCAGCGGCAGTGCGGATGCGTTCGATGTTGCGCAGAGCGTCGGCTCGCATATTCAGTCCTCCGGGCGGAATATCTTGACGGTCCTTCAAGTTATAGGTGGTCGACAAGTTGACGCTATCTCAAAATACGGAGGAAACGCATGACCGACTACGGTCACGAACCGGTCTTCGGCGTGAGCATCGACCCGACGGTGCACGGCATCGATCAGGCCTTCGCGGTCGCCCGACGCGCCGACGACCTCGGCCTGGACCTGCTGGCCGTGCAGGACCACGCCTACCAGCCGTCTCACCTCGACACCTGGACGTTGCTCACCTATCTGTCCGCGGCGACAGGGCGGATCACGGTCATGCCCGACGTCGCCGACCTGCAGCTGCGACCGCCCGCGATGCTCGCCAAGGCGGCATCCACTCTCTCGATCATGAACGGCGGGCGCGTGCAACTAGGCGTCGGAGGGGGCCCGTTCCCAGACGCGATCGCCGGAATGGGGATGCCGCGGCGCGAACCCGCGGCGATGGTCGCGTACAGTGACGCCGCTGTGGGCATCCTGCGCGCGGCGCTGCGCGGAGGTCACATCGATGCTGGCAACGACGAGCATCGTGTCTCGTATGCCGCGGGCCCTGTCGCCGCGGACCCGCCGCAGGTATGGCTGGGCGCCCAGAAGCCGCGCATGCTGCGGCTGGTCGGACGCAAGGCAGACGGGTGGATCTCGCCGCTGAACATCTACGTGCCGCCCGCAGAGGTGCCCGAGAAGCAGCGAACCATCGACGAGGCCGCACGTTCCGCAGGGCGGGATCCGGCCGAGATCCGACGCATCTACAACGTCATCGGCACCATTACGGGTGCCGGTACGTCGACGCGCCACGATGCGCGGCAGGGTCTGGTCGGCGATGTCACAGCGTGGACCGCTTTCGTGACCGACGCGGTCGTCGCCCTCGGCTTCGACACGTTCGTGTTCTGGCCGACGGGCGATGCCCAGCAACAGACCGAGGTCTTCGCGACCCAAGTGGTGCCCGCGGTACGAGCGAGCGTCACTCGGGCGAGGAGCACGCGATGAAGACGCTGCCCGACTCGCTCAAGACAGTCACCCCGGCCGACGACGGTTACCGGCTCCTGCGGTCCACCTACACGACACATCATTCCCCCGCGCAGATCCTGTTGCCGGGCTCCCCGACCGAGGTGCAGCACGCGATGGCGTACGCGGCCGGCACAGAGCTTCCGGTCTCCATCCGCAGCGGTGGGCACGGACTGGCGGGCACATCGTCGAACGACGGCGGCATCGTCGTCGACCTCAGTCGAATGGACACCGTCACCGTCCTCGATCGTCCGTCCGGGCTTGTCCGGGTCGATGCCGGCGCGCGCTGGGCGCAGGTGGCTTCGGCACTCGCACCTCACGGGCTTGCCGTCAGTTCCGGCGATCATGGCGGTGTCGGGGTCGGAGGACTCGCCACCGCGGGAGGCATCGGCTGGCTGGTACGACAGTACGGTCTGACGATCGACCACGTGCGCGCAGCCACCGTCGTACTGCCGTCAGGCGAGCTGGTCCGCGCCGACGAGGCGAACCCCGACCTGCTGTGGGCGGTCCGGGGCGCCGGCTCCTACGTCGGAGTGGTCACCGACCTCGACATCGAAGCGATGGAGCTCCCGGGCATCCAGGTCGGCCAGGTCGTGATCGAGGTCGACCGCGAAGGCCGCGCGCTCGTGGAGTGGTCACGGTTCCTGCAGGCTGCGCCGCGCGAACTCACCATGAGCGGCGTGCTGGCGACATCCGGCGGCGGGCTGGTGCTCGTCCTGACTGCCGTCTTCGCCGGCACCGATGCACGTCGTGCCCAGGCTGCGCTGGTCCCGCTCCTCGCCCGGCCCAGGGTGCACGCCGGAGGCATGCAGGCCGCTCGGTACACGGATCTCGTACCGGCTGGGCACCTGCACGCCAACCTCGGGCAGCAGCCGTCCGCCACCACGAACGCCCTGCTGGCAGCGTTCACCGCTGACTCTGCGCAAGCACTCATCGAGCTCGTGCGTCACCCGTCGGGCCCGTTCGTGCAGGTCCGGGGCATCGGCGGCGCCGCCGCCGACATCGCGCCGGACGCCACGGCCTTCCCGCACCGCGACGCGGAGGTGCTCGTGACGGCGACCCTCTTCCCGCCCCGCGGCGCCCGCGAACTCGCGGCGGTCACACGGCCGCTGTGGCCCCACGCGGTCGGCGCGTACCGCAACTTCGAGAGTCACCCGTCCGAGGCGACCTTCGCCCGCGCATTCCCTGGCGCGACCGGCGAACGCGTCCACGAGTTGGCACACCGCTACGATCCCGGCGGAGTGCTGCAACGCGTCGCCCTCCGAGGAGCGCGCTAGCATGCGGGACAAGAGGGGGTTGGATCATGGTCGACGCGCAGACCCGGCGCTGGGGCACGGTCGTTCTGACGGGAGCAACCAGCGGCATCGGCCTCGCGACCGCCCGCCACCTGGCCGACACCGCTGAGCACCTCATCCTGCAGGGTCCGGAACCCCGATCAAGAGTGGATGCCGCGCTGGGCGCCATCCGGGACTCGGGGGATGCTGAAGTCACGTATGTCGAGTGCGACTTCACGAGCCTGTCCGCCGTCGCTCGCGCGGCCGATGCGATCATGCAGCTGCGCCTGGTGGACGACCTCGTGAACAACGCCGGCGTACCGGGTGCACCGTCACGACGAACCACGCCGGACGGCCACGAGCGGACGCTGCAGGTGAACTACCTCGCGATGGTGTTGCTGACCGAACGTCTGCGCTCCGGGCTCCGTCGTGGAGCACGGGTCGTCAATGTCGCATCTGCGACCCACGCGATGGCACGGCTGGACCTCGCCGACATCGAGCTGGTCGACGGGTACTCGGCTGTCCGGGCCTACGCCCGCTCGAAACTCGCGATCGTGATGTACACGCGTTGGATGGCTCGTCGAGACGGTTCAGGAGCTACAGCGGTGAGCATTCAGCCCGGTGTGATCGACACCGAGCTGCTCGGCGCGATGTTCGGCTCCATCGGTGGCTCCGTGGAGATCGGCGCCCGGAGCGTCCTGACAGCGCTCAGCGCACCGGCAAGGGGCGGGGAGTACTTCGACGAAGGGCGGTTGATGGCGCCCTCAGCGGAAGCGCGCGACGACGGCCTGGGAGACGAGCTGATGCAGTGGACGTTCTCCGCGCTGCAAGACTTCATCTGACACGTGCCTCATTCAGCGGCATCGTCGTGGCGATAGAGATCCACGCTCACGAACGCCGCGCACGTCTGGAGCCGCCTGGGCGCCGCGGCCAGTGAGAACCGCGCGATCTTGACCTTCACGCAGCGTCAACGCCCACGCTGGGGTGCATGACCGATTCAGCTGAACTGCAGACGGGGATCACCCGCGACATCTACGGCATGCCGGCCTTCGTCTCGCTCGAAGTCGCCGATGTGCGCGCCGCCGCGGCGTGGTTCACGGGGGCGCTGGACTTCATCGAGCTGTTCGCCATGCCGCCGGGCGACGACCCGGTGCTCATCCACCTGCGACGGTGGCGGTACCAGGACATCCTGCTGCGACGCGGCGATGCGACCGCCGAGGTCGGGCGCGGCATCCAGCTCTCGCTGGCAGCGGCCTTCGAAGAGCTCGACGGCCTCGCTGAGCGCGCCCGTGCGTTCGACGGTGCGGTTCAAGGGCCCTTAGACACCCCCTGGAACACTCGCGACCTCGCGCTCACGAGCCCCCAGGGCCTGAGCATCGTGCTGACGGCGCGGCGACCGCAGCCGCTTCGCGACGCGGCGTTCACGGCGGATATGAACCGGTGGTCGCGCGAGCAGTCCGGCCAGGGCGGCTAGAACAGATGCAGAGGATGCCACGACGCGCGGTCGCGGCATCCTCTCTGCGTCAGCGATCGTCGACGTCAGGTGATCCGCAACGAGGCGATGCGATCGCCTGTGACGGTGAACGTCATGGTGCCGGTGCCGTTGAACCGGCCGCTGGACACCGACACCCTCGCCTCGTAGACGCCTGCGGGCTCGAGGGCCCGGCACGAGACGAGATCGATGTGCGCCTGCACCCCGATGTTGTCGGTGCGGTTCCAATCGCGGATGCCGTCCCGCCCGTGGAACGTCCGTCCCCAGTCGTCGAGCACGGCGTCGTTGGTGAAGACGGCGAGGAACGCATCGGTGTCGGCTCGATTCGTCGAGTCGAGGAAATCGCGGATGGCCGCGGGCACGTCGTCTGACATCGAAGTCCTCCTGTTCGTGGACACACTCTCACGGCGGCGCGACGCCGCCAAGAAGCTCACCGGGCTCGTGGCACCGACATCCGATTCTCGCCGGACAAGCGCGTCAGTGATGGGAGTTCACCATCGCGATCGTCTGGTCGTACGCGCCGTTGACCTCGGAGAACCGCAGCGGCTTGACCCGCTCCACGAGGATCTCGGTCGCGTCCGGGTTGGCGGCGAGCAGGTTCATGGCCTCGTCGATGTACTCGTCCAGCGGCAGGAACGCCTCGACCTGCGACTGTCCGGGCATGAGTTCCGTGCGCAGCCCCGGCGGAACGAGCTCGATGATCTGCACCGACGTGCCGGCGAACTGGAGGCGGATGCTTTCGCTGAACATGTGCATGAACGACTTGGATGCGTTGTAAGTGGGTGTGATGCGCAGCGGGGTGTGCGCGAGGCCCGACGTCACCGTCATGATGGTCGCTGCCGGCTGGGCCTGCAGGTGCTCGGTGAACGCCGCGATGAGGCGGAGCGGACCGAGGATGTTCGTCTCGACGGTGCGCCGCGCGGTGTCGAAGAACTCCGGCGTGCGGACGTCTTCTGCGACCATGATCCCCGCCATCGCGATGAGGACGTTGAGATCGGGGTGCGCCGCCAGAACGGCGTCACGGGCCCCCCGTACCGACTCGTCGTCGGTGATGTCGACGGTGACGGTGTCGAAGCCGTGCTCGGCGGCCAACTGCGCCAGGACCTCGGGGCGACGGCCGCCGATCACCACGGTGTTGCCGGCCTCCTGGAAGCGCAGGGCCATCGCCAAGCCGATCCCGGACGTACCGCCCGGGAGGAAGATCGTGTTCCCGGTCATCTTCATGCGGGACTCCTTTCGTGTCGAAGTGTGGAACCACGATGCGGCGGATTTCGTCCCGCGCACGAGAGGACCCGTTGTCGTAGGACCGGCGATCCCTCCCTCCGAGCACTCCCGCCATCGCATGATGGTGGGGTGGACCGTCATCAGCTCTCCGACTTCCTGCGCCAGCGCCGGGAAGCGCTGCGTCCCGAGGACGTCGGCCTCGCGCCGGGGCCGCGACGTCGGGTCGCGGGGCTCCGCCGGGAAGAGGTCGCCGACCTCACCGGCATGTCAGCCGACTACTACACGCGCCTGGAACAGGGGCGCGGTCCCCAGCCGTCCGAGCAGATGCTGGCGGCGATCGCCCGTGCACTCCGGCTGACCGCCGACGAACGCGACCATCTCTACCGCCTCGCCGGGCACAACGCCCCCCGTCGCGCCACCGTGGACGGCTACGTGCCTCCTGCCCTGCAGCGGGTCTTCGACCGGCTGGACGACACCCCGGCCATGGTGATCTCGAGCCTGGACGAGGCGCTGCTGCAGAACCGGCTCGCCGCGGCGCTGCTCGGCGATCGATCGCGTTTCACGGGGCTCGCACGTTCGGCGATCTACCGCTGGTTCACCGACCCGGACGAGCGCCGCATCTATCCCGAGGCCGATCAGCCACGGCAGGGGAGGGCCCACGTGGCGAGCCTGCGACTGGCCTACGGCATCGACGGGCCGACCTCACGCGCGGGCCAGCTCGTCCGGGCACTGCTGAAGGAGAGCCCGGAGTTCGCCGAGCTGTGGGCGCATCACGAGGTGGCCGCGCGGTTCGAAGACCACAAGGTCCTCCTGCATCCGCAGGTCGGTCCCATCGAATTGGATTGCCAGGTGCTCCTGACCGAGGACCAGTCGCAGGCGCTCCTCGTGCTCACGGCCGCACCGCGCTCCGAATCCGCCGAGAAGCTCGCCCTGCTGAACGTCCTCGGGCACGAGCAGTTCGCCGGCTGACCCCGGCGGTTGCGCCGGAGGTGGCTGCCTCCCGCCCGAGCCCGGCCCGGCATCCGTCCGTCGCGCCGCTGTGCCGCGCGGGTCCCGGCATCCGTCGTCCGTCGCGCTGCTGTGCCGCGCGGGTCCCGGCATCCGTCGTCCGTCACGTGGTTGTGCCGCGAGACTTCAGTGGGGCGCCGAGACTTCGGTTCTGGCGTGCAGTCTGGGCGCTCCGTTGAAGTCTCGCGGTCAAGGGCGTGGCGGTGGGGTCGGGGGTCACGGGAGCGGGCGCGGCGCGCCAGGGAGCTGTCCGGATTCGAGGCATTCCTGTCCGGGTCCGAGGGGCGGTGACCCTTGGACGGGGCGGATCGTGGAATGTGCCGGGTCGTCCCGGCCCCACGCCCGACCCGCCACGGAGGAGACGCCATGAGTGAGACGATCGCAGGGATCGCCATCCCCGACACCCGACTGGTCCGCGAGGCGACGGAGCTCGTCCGCCGTTCCGCCGACGACACGCTGTTCCACCATTCCCGCAGGGTGTTCCTGTGGGGGATGCTGAAGTCCGCCGCACGCGGTCTTCAGGTCGACCCCGAGCTCGCCTACGTCGGCGGCATGTTCCACGACCTCGGACTCACGCAGGGCTACCGGGGGTCCGAGCAGCGCTTCGAGATCGACGGCGCCGACGCGGCCTACGGGTTCCTGCGCGATCACGGTCGCAGCGACGAAGAGGCGCGGAACGTCTGGCTCGCCATCGCGCTGCACACCACGCCGGAGGTGCCGCTGCACCTGGCGCCCGAGGTGGCGGTGGTCACGCTCGGCGTCGAGACAGACGTCCTCGGCTTCGAACTCGAGCAGATCACGCCTCAGCAGCGGGCCGACGTGGTCGCCGCGCATCCTCGGCCGGACTTCAAGAACCGCATCCTGCGCGCCTTCAACGACGGCATGGCACATCGACCGCAGACGACCTTCGGCACCATGAACGACGACGTCCTCGCTCACTTCGACCCGACCTTCCAGCGGCAGGACTTCGTGACGATCATCCGCGAGAACGCCTGGCCGGAATAGACAGCGGATGCGGCATCCCGAGGGCGGCGCCGGATGCCGCTGCCGGATGCGGCTGTCCGCGTGCCGCTTCGCCGCGATGTCGGCGCTGCTCGCTACGGTGGGGGACCGGAGGGTGCATGAAGACCAAGCGTTTCGCGCGAACCTCGTCACGGCTGCCGCGACGAGGCAATGTGCTGGTGACCATCACGGTGGTCGACGAGAACGGGTTCACGTCACAGTACGAGACGGTCGAGACCCCCGTGGGCGCGCTCCGCGATGGCGTGGCGGCCATCCACCTCGCTGCCGTCCCGCCCGCCGCGGGCGCGCAGGCCGAGCGTTCCGCCTGATCCTCGGCAACACATTGCGCGAAGCCGCAGCGCGTTCTAGCATCGAACATAGATTCGATGAAGGCGAGGCGCTATGCGACTGTCACTCCGGCAAGATGTTCAGGTCTGGTGTGAGCACGGCCGTCCCGCTCGCCTCGTCGTCGAGGGTGAGCGCTGGCGGGTCATCGACACGCCGACCCGCTCCGACGGGGGCCGGCTCTTCCAGAGTTGGCGGTTCACCGCCCGCAGCGACGTGGATCACCGCACGCGTGTGATGGACGTCGAGGAGGTCGATGACCACTGGATGCTGGTGGCCGCCTGGGATTGAGCCGGCGTCACCGTGCGTGGCCGGCCGGCGCCCGTCGCAGCACGAGCACGGTGGTGATCGCGAGGATGACGATGCCGATGGACTCGACGATCACCGTCTCGGGCACCAGGGTGAAGTCCCACGTCTCGGTGATCCCGAAGAGGCCGACGGTCAGGGCGAGGATCAGGGCGAGCAGAGTCGCGATGAGGAACAGCAGGCTGAGCACGGTCGCCACCTGCAGAAGCCTGCCGTGCAGCACGAGCATCCCCACCGCGAGGACCAGTGCGGCGATCGCGTTGAGCACGAACAGCACGCCGAGGATGCCGCCCACCCCGTTGAACACGAGGAAGAGGTGGATGCCGCCTGCCGCCACCAGCGCCAGAGCGCTGAGGATGCGCATCACCCAGAGCGTGCGCGTGCTGGTGCCGGTGGTGGAGTCGTGCGATGTCCCGGTCATGGTGCTACCTGCTCTCTTCCTGAGGTGAGGACGACGCCTTCTTCAGGGAAACGAGCCGGGCGTCGGCGCGGTTCATCCGGGCGAGCCAGATGACGTCCCGGCCGAACGACTCGACCAGCAGGAGAAGGGCCGCCCCGGCCACGAGCAGGTCCGCCGCCGCGGGCAGCACCTCGGCGGCGACGACGGTGAGCGCGATGCCGCACGCCGCCGTCACGACCTTGCGCCAGTAGCGAGGCGGCAGCGTGCGGCGCATCCATGGCAGCACGGATCCGGCGACGACGAACGCATAGCGCATCAGCCCGATCGACAGCACCCACCAGCCGACGAAGCGCACGTCGTAGAGGCTCAGCATCAGGAGGAGGAAGGCGTCGACCTCCATGTCGAACCGCGCTCCCAGCTCGCTCTGGCTGCCGGTGCGCCGGGCGACGGAGCCGTCCACGCCGTCGAGGATGAGCGCGCATGCCGCCAGTGCGACCAGCAGCAGCGTCGGCGCAGGGGCCCACAGCGATCCCACCACGATCGCCGTCACCAGACCGACGAGCACCGATCGCGTCGCCGTGACCGCGTTCGCGGGGCCGAACCGCGACGAACGGGTCTCGCGCAGCCCGCGCGAGAGCAAACCGGCCGAGATCACCAGATAGCCGGCGCCGGCCACCCACCCCGCCGGCGCCAAGGGCCATACGACGCCCAGCGCCGCCAGCGCCGCGCCTCCCGACGCAGCCCACCACCACGGCATCCACTGAACTTTTCCCATGCGCGCTCCGTGTATTCCTCATGGCGGACACCAGGAACACGACGCAGGTACCCGCGGGGGTTCAGCATGAGGTTCCGGATGCCGCGATCGCCTGGTGGCTGACCGGCCCCGGGCAGGGGGAGTTCCGCGCAGAGCCGCTGCCGTCGCCCGCAGAGGCGGAAGCCACCGTGCGCACGCTGTGGACCGGCGTCAGCAGGGGGACGGAGACGATCGTCGCGCGCGGCGAGGTGCCCGCATCGGAGCGGGACCGCATGCGCGCACCGTTCCAGGGTGGCGACTTCCCCTTCCCCGTGAAATACGGCTATCTCAACGTCGGTGAAGTCGAGGACGGTCCAGAAGGGCTGCGGGGTCGCACGGTCTTCGGCCTGCTGCCGCACCAGTCGCGATCAGTCGTGCCGGCGGCGCTCCTGCAGCCGCTTCCCCCGGATGTGCCCGCGCGGCGCGCGGTGCTCGCCGGCGCCGTGGAGACCGCTGTCAACGTCCTGTGGGACGCGAGGCCGATGATCGGGGACCACGTCGTCGTCATGGGCGCGGGCATGATCGGCTGCGCCATCGGCCGGCTGGCGCAGGGCATGCCCGGTGTCGCGGTCACGGTCGTGGACGTGGACCCGGCGCGGGCGCAGACCGCGGCGACGCTCGGGCTGCAGTTCGCGACGCCGGACGATCCCCTCACGGCAGACGTGGTCATCGAGGCCAGCGGCACCGCTGCCGGGCTGCAGTACGCTCTGCGGTCAGCACCCGCCGACGGCGAGGTGGTGGTCGCCAGCTGGTACGGAAGCCGCGCCGTCCCGCTCGAATTGGGCGCGGATTTCCACGCGCGGCGGCTGACCATCAGGTCAAGTCAGGTCGGTGCGGTCGCCCCGGCCCGCCGAGCGGCGCGCACCACCGCCGAGCGGCTGGCACTCGCGCTGCGCCTGCTCGCGGACCCGGCGTACGACGCGCTGCTGGGTGGCACGTCGTCGTGGCGCGACCTGCCCGAGATCGCCGCGGCCCTCGCCGAGGGTACAGCCGATGTCCTGTGCCACACGATCGACTGGAGTGACGCCGACACGACGCCGCCCGAGCCGAAGGAGACCGCATGACCTTCACGCTGACCGTGCGTGACCACCTCATGATCGCCCACAGCCTGCGCGGGGCGGTGTTCGGGCCGGCACAGAACCTGCACGGCGCGACGTTCGTCGTCGACGCCACCTTCCGGGCCGCGGACCTGGATGCCGACGGTCTCGTCGTCGACATCGGCCGCGCCGGCGACGCCCTTCGCGAGATCGTCGGCGGGCTGTCGTACCGCAACCTCGACGATGAGCCGGACCTGCAGGGGGTGAACACGACCACCGAGCGGCTGTGCCAGATCATCGGCGACCGTCTGGCCGCGCGCGTGCGAGAGGGTGCGCTCGGCGATCCGTCACTCACGGGGATCACGGTGACCCTGCACGAGTCGCACGTCGCTTGGGCGTCGTACGAGGTGACGTTGTGACGAGCGGCCGGTCGGTGCGCTTCCTGCTTCCCGCGGACGTGGACGACCCGCGTCGAGTCAGCGGGGGGAACGTGTACGACCGGCACATCCGCGACGGGCTGCCGGGCCACGGCTGGGTCGTGGTCGCGGCGGGCATCGCCGACGGCGGAGAGGCGTCATCCGTCCTGGACCGACTGCCCGATGACATGCTCGTGCTCATCGACGGACTCGTCGCGGGCTGGGCGCCGGCCGCGGTCGAAGCGGCGGCGAGCCGCATGACTGTCGTGCTGCTCGCTCACATGGTCGCCGCCGCCTTCCCGGACGTGACGGATGCCGCAGCCGAGGCCGAGCGCCGCGCCGTGCGCGCGGCGCACCGCCTCATCGTGACCGGGCGGTGGACCGCCGAGGAGCTGGTCCGGCGTCGCCTGACCGACGCGGATCGCATCACCGTCGCGGCTCCGGGCGTCCACCTCCCGCCGGAACCCGCGGCACCACGGGACCCGAGTGCGCTGCTGTGCGTCGGAGTGGTCGCTCCGCACAAGGGCCAGGACACGCTGCTCGCGGCCCTGGCTGCGCTCGGGGACCAGCCGTGGACGTGCACCATCGTCGGCTCGACCCAGGCGTACCCCGAGTACGCCGCGGCCGTCAGGCACGCGGCCGCGGCGCTGGGCGACCGGGTGAGGTTCGTGGGAGCGCTCGGCGGGGAGGCGCTCGCCGACGCGTATCGGCGCAGCGCCGTGCTCGTCGCGCCGTCGCGCGTGGAGAGCGCCGGCATGGCGATCGCCGAGGCCCGGGCGCACGGGCTCCCGGTGATCGGCGCCGACGTCGGCGGCATCCCGTACGCGCTCGCCGCCGGCGGCGGACGGGTGGTGCCCGCGGGTGATGCGACGGCGCTTGCCGGGGCCCTGCGCGACTGGCTGACGGATCCGGCGCTGCGCGCCCGCCTGCGCGATGAGGCGCTGGCCGCGCGCGAGGAGCTGCCGACGTGGGCGGATGCGGTGCTTCAGGTGGCGCGGACACTGGAGGCGGCATGAGCTCGATCTCGACGGCGACCGCGGGATGGCTGGCGTTGCGGGCACCGGCTGACGATGCGGCGCGGTCGGCCGAGCTGGCGCAGCGGCTGGGGCGGATCCTCCGGCGCTCGCCCGCGCCGATCGTGATGCATGATCTCGGGGCGGGAACAGGCTCGATGACCCGGTGGCTGGCGCCGCGGCTGCCGGGACCTCAGCGTTGGGTGCTGCGCGACGGCGATGCCGGCATCCTCCAGCACGTCGACCTCGCGCCCGCCGTCGACGCGACCGGTGCGCCGATCCTCTCCGAGGTCGTCGTGGAGGACCTCGCCGAGCTGCCCGCCGACGCGTTCCACGGCGCCTCCGCGGTCACGGCATCCGCCCTCCTCGACGTCGTCACCGGCGAGGAGGCGGAGCGCATCGTGCGCGCCTGCCTCTCGGCCGGCGCGCCCGCGCTGTTCTCGCTCTCGGTGACCGGCGAGGTGCGGCTGCGGCCATCCGACGACGAGGTCGTCGAGTCGGCGATCGCCCGCGCCTTCAACGATCATCAGCGGCGCGACGCTGACGGACGACGGATGCTGGGGCCCGATGCCGTGGGCGTCGTCGCAGATCTCTTCCGCGACGCGGGCTGGAACGTCCGCACCGCGGCGACCCCCTGGCGTCTGGGCCGGCAGCACAGCGCGCTCGTCGGGGAATGGCTGGACGGCTGGGTCGACGCGGCCGTGGAGCAGCGCCCAGAGCTCGCCCCGGCAGCCGAGGATTTCCGACGTCGCGGTCGCTCGCAGCTCACCGCCGGCCGCCTCCGGGTGGACGTCGCCCACCAGGACCTGCTGACATGGCCGCGCTGAGCGCCGTGCCTGCGGGCGTGCGCTCCGGCGCACGCGTCATCGCGGCCGTCGTGGTGGTGGGGGCCACGATCGCGGTCGTGGGCGTGGGATCGTTCCTGAACGGACTCAGCGCCGTGTCGCCCGCAGCCGTCGCCGCGGCGCTCGCGCTCACCGCTGCCGCCACGGCGGCCGCCGCCTGGCGGTGGCGGGTGGTCTCGTGCGGGTTCGGGCTGCCGCTGCGGTGGCACGAGGCGTTCGGGGCGTACTACCGCTCGCAGTTCCTCAACGTCGTGCTGCCGGGCGGTGTCGTGGGGGACGTGCATCGCGCCGTCGCGCACGGACGGCGCCAGGACCGCCTCGACATGGCCGCCCGGGCCGTCGCTGCCGAACGCATCGCCGGTCAGCTGGTGCAGCTGGCGCTCACGCTCGCCGTGCTGCTGCCGCTCGGGCTCACCTCACCGCTGGCGCCGCTGGCCGCGGTCACCGCTGTCGCGACCGCGCTCACCGCCCTCGCCGTCGGCGTCGTCGCCGCGTCGCGCCGTGGGCGGGACCTGCTGCGACGGGAGTACCGGATCCTGCGACCCGTGCTCGCCTCGCCGCGGCGGATGGTGGCGATCGCCGTGGCCTCGACGGTCGTCGTGGCGGCCCACGCGGCCACGTTCGTCGTGGCCGGTGTCGCGGCGGGATTGCACACCGACCCCCGAGTCTTGGGCATCGCGGCGCTGATCGTGCTGGCCGCCTCCGCTCTTCCGCTGAACGTGGCAGGGTGGGGGCCGCGCGAGGCCGTCTCCGCATCCGCGTTCGCCCTCATGGGTCTGGGCGCGGCCGCCGGCCTGGCCGTCTCGACAGCGTTCGGAGTGCTGACGCTCGTCGCCGTCGCGCCCGGCGCACTCGTCCTGCTGCGGGAGCGCTTCCGCCGCGTGCCCCCGAGGGGCATGATCGGGAGCAGGAGATCCGGATGAGCCAGCGACCGTACGTCACCCTCAGCTGCGCGATGTCGATCGACGGCTACCTCGACAGCGCCGAGCCGCACCGGCTCGCGATGTCCAACGCGGCCGACCTGGACCGGGTCGATGCGGTCCGCGCCGATCACGACGCGATCATGGTGGGGGCCTCGACCGTGCGCCGCGACAACCCCCGTCTGCTGGTGCGCGACGCGGACCGCCGCGCCCTCCGGCGGGCAGCCGGGCGCGCCGAGTCGCCCATGAAGGTGACAGTCACGGCGAGCGGCGACCTGTCTGCGGATGCAGCGTTCTTCGTGACCGGCGACGGCGCGCGGGTGGTGTACTGCCCTCGGGAGCGTGAGGCGGCGCTTCGAGAGCGGCTGGCCGGGCGTGCCGGCGTCGTCGGACTCGGAGACGACTGCGTCACCATGAGCGCACTGCTGGACCACCTCGGTGAGAACTACGGCGTCCGCAGCCTCATGGTGGAAGGCGGCGGCACGATCCTGACGCAATTCCTGTGCGCCGATCTCGTCGACGAGATGCACCTGGTCGTCGCGCCCTTCTTCGTGGGCGAGACCCGCGCCCCGCGCGTCGTAGGGCCGGGCAACTACCCGTGGACGGCCGCCCGCCGCGCGCATCTCGCGGAGAGCCATCAGATCGGCGACGTCGTGCTGCTGCGCTACGCGCTCTCCGACCGGTTCGGCATGCTCGACACCGATGGGCGCCAGGCCTCGGCACGAGCGGAGGCCGTCACTCCCAGCGGTCGGTGAGCGGCGTGCCCGGTGACCAGCGGCGCGGCCGGTGGCGTCCGCGCGCCGCGGTGGGACTGGCCGTGGCGATCCTGCTCGTGGTGCCGTCCATCCCGGGCGCCCTCGCCTCGGGCTCCGTCGCCGAGCTAGTGCGCCTCCCGGTGGAGTCCCTTGTGATCCTGCTCCTGCTGACACTGACCCCGTGGCGGGTGCCGCGCCTCGTGCTCGCGACGCTCTTCGGCGGCTTCGTCGGCATCGCCATCCTCCTCGCGGGGATCGACCGCGGCTATCAGTCGGCGCTCGGCATCCACTTCGTGCCGCTGGACTGGCTGCAGCTGGGGGACGCCTACGGGGTCGTCGCGGCGGCGATCGGGGCGCTGCCGGCCAGCGGTCTGTTCACCGCCGCGGGCGCAGCCGTGGTCGGCGCCTCGGCGGCCGTCGCGTGGGCGGCGATGCGGGTGGACCGTCTGATCCGCAGCCGTGGGGAATCGGGTCGCCGCGCGCTCGCCGCGGTCACGGCCGCGTGGATCGTCGCGGCCGCCGTCGCGACCCCGCTCGGCGTCGCCGACCCGGTCGCGGCCGCGGCATCCACCAGCTCCGTCGGCTCCGCCGTATCGCGGACCGTGGCGGCACTGCAGACACGAGCGGCCGTCGCCCGCGAGATCGCGGCGGACCGCTTCGCCGGAGTGCCGGCCACGCAGCTGGTCTCGAGGCTGGCGGGCAAGCACATCGTGATCGTCTTCGTCGAAAGCTACGGCCGGGTCGCGCTCGATGAGTCGCGCTTCTCTGCGGGCGTCCGCGAGGTGCTCGCCCGCGGCGACGAGATGCTCGCCGCCGAGGGCTACCGCACCCGGAGCGCATGGCTGACCTCGCCGACGTTCGGCGGGGTGAGCTGGCTCGCGCACGCGACGCTGCAGAGCGGGATCTGGGTCGACTCGCAGGCGGTCTACGACCTGGTCGTCCGCAGCGACAGGCTGACCCTGGCCGCCGCGTTCGGTGAGGCCGGGTGGCGCACGGTCAGCGATGTGCCGTCGAATCGGCGGCCCTGGGACGTCGGCTCGTCGTTCTACCACTACGACACGCTGCTGGACGGCACGAACGTCGGCTACCGCGGGCCCGCGTTCAGCTATGCCCGCGTCCCCGATCAGTACACGCTGAAGCACTTCGCCGACGAGGTGCTCGTCCCATCCGCTTCGCCGGTCATGGCCGAGATCGACCTCGTCTCGTCTCACACGCCGTGGGCGCCGTTGCCGCAACTGGTCCCGTGGGACCAGGCGGGCGACGGGCGGGTGTACGACGGGCAGCCGAAGGCCGGCGAGCCGGCCGCGGAGGTGTGGAAGGACCCGCGCCAGGTTCAGCGCTCCTACGGCCGCTCGATCGAGTACTCGCTGGGCTCGCTCCTGTCCTTCCTGGAGAACGTCGACGATCCCGACCTCGTCGTGATCGCACTCGGCGACCACCAGCCGTCGGCGATCGTCAGCGGAGAAGGCGCCGGCCACGACGTGCCGGTCAGCATCATCGCGAAGGATCCGGCGGTGTTCGATGCGATCGCCGGCTGGCGGTGGCGACCCGGATTGCGCCCCGACCATGTCGCACCGATCTGGCGCATGGATGCCTTCCGCGATCGCTTCTTCGACGCGTTCGGCGCTCCTCGGTGAGGCCTGCCGAGCAAGAGGCGGGTCGCGGCGCGAGGCGAGACGTCAGCCGGCGTACTCGGAGTCGTCGGCCCACGCGGCGATGTCGACGCCGTGGTTGTCGGGTGACGTGAGGGTCCACCAGTGCGGTGCGTGGGAGTCGTCGGCGATGCGCCCGCCCGCCGCGAGTGCGGCCGCCACACGGGCGTCGACCTGGTCGCGAGGAACCGAGATGTCGATGTGGGTGCGCCCGCGGCCGGTCTTCGGCGGGTCGAGGGGGTGAAACCACACGTGCGGACTGCGCCGCAGCGGGTCCAGCGCATCCTCAGCGCCGAGCGGGTCGTAGCCGAGCGCCGCGCTCCAGAACGGGCGGACATGCGCGCCAGGCCCCTCTGCCACGGCGATGCCGACGACCGTGAGCACGGAGGGGTCGGCCTCCAGACCCAGCTCTCGGGCTGCCCGGGAGACCGCTGCCGCGAGTTCGGCGTCGGCCCGGGTGAGTGCTCCGTCGCGACGGCTGAACGTCTTGACGAAGACGCCTTCGGGACGCAGATCCACATCCGGGAAGTGCTCGAGCCCTTCTGCGATCGAGGCGATCTCCGACACGAGGCGAGCGCCCTGGCCGAAGGTCCCGGTGCGGAAGAACGCGTGCGCTCCCCAGTACAGGACGCGCCAGTCCGCCACTCCCTCGGATGCGTGGAAGTCCTTCGCGCTGATCGTCTCGAGCTCGGGCTCCATCGTGCCGTCCCCCAGGGGCGGCTGCGCGAGGATCAGGTCGACCAGCCGTCGCGGTCGCGTCAGCTGCGGCCAATGGCCCGTCGGCAGATCGATGAACGTGACGTCGCTCAGATGCGTGAATTCCTGCACCGGCGCCGCGCCCTCCTCGATCCATCCCTGCAGCTCAGCGACGGTGTACTCGGTGGCCACGGCGGTGACGGGAATGCTGCGGCGCCGCTCGTCGTGCAGACGCTGGATGCCGGTGACCACTCCCGCCGGTGACGGCACCGCGTACGTGCGGAACGCCTTCATGCCCGCTTCGCCCAGATCTCGCAGGTCGGCCTCGTCGAACTGGTCCCACTCGGGCAGCGGGACGTCGCTGCCGACCGGCTCGAAGCCGTGGAGCAGCGGGGCGCCGTCGGGGGTCGGGAACCCGCCGATGAGGATCAGTCGCGCCACCCTTTCAGGTCTCGCGTCGGCAGCGGCATACACGATGCCCGCCCCGGCCGAGTGGCCCACCAGGACGACCTGGTCGCCCGCCGCCGCGTCGATGGCGGCGATCACCGCATCGACCTGGTCGGCGAGCGAGACGGCGGATCTGTCGGCGTCGGCCGACTCCATGCCGGGAAGCGTGAGGGCGACGGGTCGATGACCGGCGCGCTCGAGCGCAGGCGCCACCTCGTACCAGGCCCAGCCGCCCATCCATAGTCCGGCGACGAGGATGATGTCCATTCCCGCTCCTTCGCGTCATCAAGCTCGAGGGCCTCCAGTGTGACCGCACGTACCGACATCGTGACGCGATCACGGGCCAGCGGGAATACCCCTCGTGCATCGCGGATTGTCGTTGATACCCCATGGGGGTATAAACGACAGACAAGCGCGACGAGGAGACCACGTGACCGACCCGCAGACGCACCACGACCACGGCATGCACCAGCATCCGGCTCCGGCGCACGAACCGCACGACGGTCACGACTCCCACGCCGGCCACGCCGGTCACGCTCACGTCTCGCACGCTGCCCACGGCGGGCACGTGGCGCACGCCGGCCACGACGAGCACGCGGGCCACGACGCGCACACCGGCCACGAATCGCACGCCGGCCACGGCGGGCACGCGGGGCACGGGGCCGACCACGTCGCCCTCTTCCGGCGGCTGTTCTGGATCAACCTCGTCCTCGCCGTGCCCGTGGTCGCCTTCTCGGGCATGTTCGCCATGGTGCTCGGGTACCGGCTGCCCGACGCGGCGTGGGCGAGCTGGATCTCGCCGGTGCTCGGCAGCGTCATGTTCTTCTGGGGCGGCCGGCCGTTCCTCAGCGGAGCGATCGCGGAGCTGCGCAGTCGCCGCCCGGGCATGATGCTGCTGATCGGTCTGGCGATCACCGTGGCCTTCGTCGCGTCGTGGGGTGCGAGCCTCGGGCTGCTGCACCACGAACTCGAGTTCTGGTGGGAGCTCGCCCTTCTCATCGTGATCATGCTGCTCGGCCACTGGATCGAGATGCGCTCGCTCGCCCAGACCACTTCGGCGCTCGACTCGCTCGCGGCCCTGCTTCCGGATGAGGCCGAGCGGATCGAGGGTGACCGCCTCGTCACGGTCGCGGTCGCGGACCTGCGGGTGGGCGACGTCGTCCTGATCCGCCCCGGCGGCAGTGTGCCCGCCGACGGCCGCATCGTGGACGGACGCGCCGACCTCGACGAGTCCATGGTCACGGGCGAATCCCGCCCCGTCGCGCGCGGAATCGGGGACCCGGTGACGGCGGGGACCGTCGCGACCGACTCCGGGCTGCGGGTGGAGGTCACGGCGACCGGCGACGACACCACGCTCGCCGGCATCCGGCGTCTCGTCGCCGACGCACAGAACTCCACCTCGCATGCGCAGCGCCTGGCCGACCGCGCGGCGGGCTGGCTCTTCTGGTTCGCGCTCGGTGCGGCGGCGCTCACGGCCGTGGTCTGGACGGCGATCGGGATGCCGGACGAGGCGGTGGTGCGCACGATCACGGTCCTCGTGATCGCGTGCCCCCACGCGCTCGGCCTCGCGATCCCGCTCGTCGTGTCGATCGCCACCGAACGCGCGGCGCGCGGCGGCGTGCTCATCAAGGACCGCCTGGCGCTGGAGAGCATGCGCACGATCGACGCGGTGCTGTTCGACAAGACCGGCACCCTCACCAAGGGCGAGCCCACGGTCGTCGACGTGTCTGCCGTGACCGGGCTCGACGCCGACGAGGTGCTGGCCCTCGCCGCCGCGGCCGAGGCTGACAGCGAGCACCCGCTCGCGCGGGCGATCGTCCGTGCCGCGCAGCAGCGAGGCCTCGCCGTCACGCCCGCACGGGGCTTCACCTCATCGCCCGCCGTCGGAGTCACAGCCGAGGTGGAAGGACGGAGCGTGCGGGTGGGCGGCCCCCGGCTGCTGGACGAGCTCGGCGCCGACGGCGTCGATGCCGCGGACGCCTGGCGGGATCAGGGCTCGATCGTGCTGCACGTGGTGCGCGATGGCGAGATCATCGGCGGCCTGGCCCTCGCCGATGAGATCCGGCCCGAGTCCCGCGAAGCGGTCGACGCCCTCCACGCGCTCGGGATCGAGGTCGTCATGATCACCGGCGACGCGGAGACCGTCGCGAGGGCGGTGGCCGACACCCTCGGCATCCGCCGGGTGTACGCCGGCGTGCGGCCCGAGGACAAGTCGGAGAAGGTGGCGGAGCTGCAGCGCGAGGGGCTGCGCGTGGCGATGGTGGGCGACGGCGTCAACGATGCGCCCGCGCTGGCACGCGCCGACGTCGGCATCGCGATCGGCGCCGGGACGGATGTCGCCATCGCGTCGGCGGGAGTCATCCTCGCCTCGAGCGACCCGCGCTCCGTGCTGTCGGTCATCGAGCTCTCGCGCGCCGGCTACCGCAAGATGGCGCAGAACCTGTGGTGGGCGGCCGGCTACAACCTCGTCTCGGTGCCGTTGGCGGCGGGGGTGCTGGCCCCCTTCGGGTTCGTGCTTCCGATGTCGGTCGGGGCCATCCTGATGTCGCTGTCGACAGTGGTGGTGGCGCTCAACGCCCAGCTTCTGCGTCGTCTCGACCTGCGACCGCAGCGCAGCGCGCGCGCCGTGCTGGGCCGCTGAGGGGGCGGTTGTGGCGGGGCCACGCGGGGATAGGGTTTGAGGATGACGACGACTCCTCCCGGTTGGTACGACGACGGCCACGGCGCGCTGCGCTGGTGGGACGGCGCGCAGTGGACGGAGCACGTCGCCCAGCCCGATCCGGAGGTGTCCGCGGCCCCCACGGAGGCCGAGATCGTGGCGTCGCAGCAGGCGTCCGGCGACCAGCACGCGCCGGGCGTCCCGGACGGGGCGACCCTCGGGGAAGCTGCGTACGCGGCATCTGCGGCGGCTCCCGGCGACACCGCCGCGCCGCACCCGGCGGCGGGGGCCACCGCCTACGCTCCGACATCCGATGCTCAGCCCGGCTACGCCCAGCCCGCGTATCCGCAGCAGGGCTTCCCTCAGCCGGGGTTCCCGCATCAGGGGTACCCGGGAGCGGATTCCGGCGGCGGCGCGTTCACCGCCGCCACCGAGCCGCGTAAGTCGAAGCTGTGGATCGTGTGGGTGGTGCTCGGCGTGGTGCTGCTGGGCATCGTCATCGCCGCCGCCGTGCTGATCCCGCTTCTCATCCTCTCGGTGTCGTCGGGCAACGGCGCCGCCCAATCCGACGACGAGCGCGCGGCCGTGGCCGCCGTCGAGCTCTACGACGACGCGTGGCAGAACGGCGACTGCGACTCCCTCACGGCCGCGACGACGGAGCACTTCCGCACGGCGAGCGGATTCACCGACTGCGCGACGTTCGAGGCCAACGCCGACGGCTTCGACGACAACTTCGACGACTACGAGGTGAGGGTCACCGACGTCGAGACCGTCGGTGACGAGATCACCGTCACCACGAACGAGACCTACACCGCGCTCGTCGACGAGAACGGCGAGCCGACCGATCCCGCGCCGGGAGCGACCGTGTACCACTACACCCTGGTCGCTGCCGACGGCGGGTGGGCCATCGACGACCTCTACAACGAATGAGCGCGGCTCACACCGACCGTCCGCCGCACGACACCCGCTTCTACGTCACCTGCGTGGCGATCGGGCTCCTCGCCGGGTTGCTGTCGGGTCTGTTCGGCGTGGGCGGGGGCACCGTCATCGTCCCCTTCCTGGTCCTGTTCCTGCGCTTCGACCAGCGCCTGGCCGCCGGCACCTCCCTCGCCGCGATCGTGCCCACTGCGACGGTCGGCGTCGTCTCCTACGCCGTGCACGGCTCGGTGGCGTGGATCCCCGCCCTGCTGCTGGCCGCCGGAGCGGTGGTGGGCGCGCAGATCGGCACGTGGCTGCTGCCCCGTCTGTCGCTCACGGTGCTGCGATGGGCGTTCGTGGCGTTCCTCGTCGCGGTCATCGTCAGCCTGTTCGTCGTGATCCCCTCGCGCGAGGCCGAGCTGGCCCTCACTTGGCCGACCGGTATCGCGCTGGTGGTGCTCGGCGTGGTCACCGGCATCCTCTCCGGTCTCATCGGTGTCGGCGGCGGCATCATCGTGGTCCCTGCGCTCATGGTGCTGTTCGGAACGAGCGACCTGGTGGCCAAGGGCACGTCGCTGCTCATGATGATCCCGACCGCCGTGTCGGGCACGATCGGCAACCTGCGCCGGCGCAATGTAGATCTCGTCGCGGCCGTCATCGTCGGCCTCGCGGCGTGCACCACCACCGCACTGGGGGCCTGGGCCGCCGTGCTGCTCGACCCGTTCCTCGCCAACGTGCTCTTCGCGGTGTACCTGGTCTTCATCGCGGTGCAGATGGCGCTGCGCGCGTGGCGCGGCCGTGCCCGCCCAGCCGCCTGACGGCCGCCGACGCCGGAGCCCGGGCCGGAGTTCCCGGGCCGGGCGTCCCGGACCCGCTCGGTAGGATGGGCTGGTGCCAGTGAACCCCGAGCTCGTCGGCCGCGACTTCCCGCCGACGGCCCCCTACCTCGTGGGCCGCGAGAAGGTGCGCGAGTTCGCGCGCGCCGTCTTCGCCGACGACCCCCAGCACACCGACCCCGCCGCCGCGCAGGCTCTGGGCTACGCCGACGTCGTCGCGCCGCCCACCTTCGCGATCGTCGTCACCGACGCGACCCTCCAGCAGCTTCTCGGCGAGCCCGACTCCGGCATCGTGCTGCAGAACGTGCTGCACGCGGAGCAGAAGTTCCGCTACTCCCGGCCGATCGTCGCGGGCGACGAGCTGACGGCGAAGCTGTCGGTCACCGGCATCCGCGCGATGGGCGCCGCCGCGATGGTCACCAGCGAGTCCGAGATCACGGATGCCGCCGGCGGGCATGTCGTCACCACGACGTCCGTCCTGCTCGTGGGGGAGGGTGAGGCGTGAGCGCGCTGGCGAATCTCACCGTCGGCGACGTCGTCGCCGAGCGGACGGTGCATCTGACGCGGGAGTCGCTCGTGCGCTACGCCGGAGCATCCGGCGACTTCAACCCGATCCACTACCGCGACGACGTCGCCGCGGCCGTCGGATTGCCCGGGGTGCTCGCGCACGGGATGCTCACGATGGGCCTGGCTGTCGGCACGATCGAACCGTGGCTCGGCGACACCGGCCGCATCCTGGAATACGGCGTGCGGTTCACCAAGCCGGTCGTGGTCGACGCTGAGCAGGGCGCCGACGTGACGGTGGTGGCCAAGGTGGGTGCGGTCGACGAGGAGTCCGCCCGGATCGACCTGACCGTGTCGTACGAGGGTGCGACCGTGCTGGTCAAAGCGCAGGTGCGCGTGCGGATCGTCTGACGGATGCCCGAAGTCACCCCTATCCCGCTCTCGCGGCTGACCACGCTGCGCACCGGCGGCGCGCCGGAGCGGATGATCGACGCCGGCACGACCGACGAGTTGATCGACGCGCTGCGCGACGTGTGGTCCACCGGCGACGAATGGCTCGTGCTCGGCGGCGGCTCCAACCTCTTCATGGGCGATGAGCCGTTCGGCGGCACCGTCGTTCGCGTGCTCACCAGGGGCATCGAGCGGATGCCCTCGCCGCTGCCTGGGCGCGTGCGCGTCACCGTGCAGGCCGGTCACGACTGGGACGACCTCGTCGCCTACGCGGTGGCGCAGGGCCTCGGCGGGCTGGAGGCCATGTCGGGCATCCCGGGAACGGTGGGCGCGGCACCGGTCCAGAACATCGGCGCGTACGGGCAGGAGATCGTCCAGACGCTGTCGGAGGTGGAGCTGCTCGACGAGTCGACCGGCGAGGTCTCGACGGTCCCCGCGTCCGAGCTCGGCCTCGGGTTCCGCACATCGGTCCTGAAGCACCATTACGGATCGGCGCCGGCGCGTCGTGCGGTCATCCTGTCGGTGACCCTGGACCTTCCCGAGGTCGGTCCTGGTGCACGCCGCATCGCCGGCGACCAGCTGCGCACCGCCCTGCGCCTGGGACCCGACGACGAAGTGACCCTCGCCTGGGTCCGCGACCGGATCCTGCAGACGCGCCGCAGCAAGGGGATGGTGCTCGATCCCGACGATCCCGACACCTACAGCGCGGGGTCGTTCTTCCAGAACGCCGTGGTGTCGGCATCCTTCGCCCGCACGCTTCCCGACGAGTGCCCCCGCTGGCCCGTCCATCCCGACCTCGATCCCGTCCTCGTCATCCCGCTCGACAACTTCGACGGCAACGTACCGGCACCCACCACTGCGGAGTCCGACGTCAAGGTGAGCGCCGGCTGGCTCATCGAGCATGCCGGTGTGCGCAAGGGATTCAAGCTGCCGCGCTCGCGCGCGGGCCTGTCCACGAAGCATGCGCTGGCCCTGACGAACCGTGGCGAGGCCACAGCCGCCGAGATCGCCGAGCTGGCGCGGTTCATCCAGGGCAGGGTGCAGTCCGAGTTCGGGCTGATCCTGCAGCCCGAGCCGGTGCTCGTGAACGTCGAGCTCTAGACCCGTCGTCTCCGCCCGCGCCGTCGCGCGCCCCACGCCCTCGCCTGGCCCGTGAATGGTTTCACTTGCGCTGAACGTACGCGGATCGTGCGCATTCGCGTACATATAGCGCAAGTGAATCGGTTCAGGAGGGCGGGGTGCGGGGGCGCGAGGTTCGCCAGCGCTGCAGCCAGTTCCATCGCGATCGCCAGTCGTCGTCCCATGGGGTGTCCTTTCGTCGTCCTCATGAGGGACGACGAACGGGGGAGCACCGCATCGACAGAGCGAGAACGCGGATGCCTCGGGTCGAGGCATCCGCGTTCTGCGAGGTCTCTTCGGCTACGAGGCGAACAGGCGCTGCAGGCGCTGCACGCCCTCTCGCAGCGCCTCGTCGCCGAGCGCGTACGACAGGCGCAGGTAGCCCGAAGGACCGAACGCTTCGCCGGGAACCACGGCGACCTCGGCCTCTTCGAGGATCAGATCGGCCAGCTCGAGGGTGGTGGTCGGTGTCTTGCCCCGCCACTCGCGGCCCAGCAGTCCCCGCACGTCCGGGTAGGCGTAGAACGCGCCGAGTGGGGTCGGCACCGTGACGCCGTCGATCTTCGACAGTTCGCTCACGATCGTGCGGCGGCGCCGGTCGAACGCCTGGCGCATCTGCTCGGCTTCGTCCTGCGGACCCGACAGTGCAGCGATCGCCGCGCGCTGGGCGATGTTGTTGACGTTCGAGCACAGGTGGGACTGCAGGTTGCCCGCGATCTTGATGGCATCCGCGGGTCCGACCATCCAGCCCAGACGCCATCCGGTCATCGCATACGTCTTGGCCACGCCGTTGACGAGGATCGTCTGGGCCGCGGCATCCGGAACCGCCTCCACGATCGAGACGGCCTTCACGGGCGCGTCCGCACCGTCGGGCGCGTAGACGAGGTTCTGGTAGATCTCGTCGGTGATGATCCAGACGCCGTGTTCGACCGCCCACTCGCCGATCGCGCGGGTCTCCTCCGGCGTGTACACCGCGCCGGTCGGGTTCGAGGGCGAGACGAAGACGACCGCCACGGTGCGATCGGTGCGTGCGGCTTCGAGCTGCTCGACGGTGACCTTGTAGTCCTGGTCCGCTCCGGCGAACACGTCGACGGGGATGCCGTCGGCCAGGCGGATCGCCTCGGGGTACGTGGTCCAGTACGGTGCCGGCAGCAGCACCTCGTCGCCGGGGTTCACGACCGTCTGGAAGGCCTGGTAGACGGCCTGCTTGCCGCCGTTCGTGACGATGATCTGCGACGGGTCGACCTCGAGGCCCGAGTCGCGCAGCGTCTTGGCGGCGATGGCCTCGCGCAGCGCCGGGAGTCCGGCCGCAGGCGTGTAACGGAAGTTCGCAGGATTGCGCAG
Organism: Microbacterium timonense; assembly: GCF_900292075.1. GTDB lineage: Bacteria > Actinomycetota > Actinomycetes > Actinomycetales > Microbacteriaceae > Microbacterium > Microbacterium timonense. Next base: position 131,339 of record NZ_OLMV01000002.1, on the reverse strand, counting down.
CGCCTCCGCCGCCGCATCCACGATGAACTGCGGGGTGGGGAAGTCGGGCTCGCCCGCCGCGTAGGAGATGACGGGGCGGCCGGCGGCCTGCAGCGCCTTCGCCTTGGCGTCGACCTTGAGGGTCGCCGACTCGGCGATGGCGGAGAGCTTGCGGGAGAGCGGTGCGCGTTCGGTCACGCCTTCGAGCGTAGTCCGCCCCGCCCCGCGGTTCAGCCGCTCGTCCCCCGCTCGCCCCCGATTCCGCGAGACTTCAGTGGTGCGCCGAAACAGCGGGCCGCAAACGACGTTTCGGCGCTCCACTGAAGTCTCGCGGGACGGGAGCCCGCACCGGGGCCGGCGCGGGTCCGGACAGACGCCCCGACCCGGCGGGGGTGCGCGGGCCGGGGCGTGCGTGGGTCAGCTGAACTGGTTCATCGTGTTGTGCTGGCCTCCGGCCTTGAGGGCCGCGTCGCCGGCGAAGTACTCCTTGTGGTTGTCGCCGATGTCGCTGCCGGCCATGTTCTGGTGCTTGACCGTCGCGATGCCCTCGCGGATCTCGCGCCGCTGGACGCCTCTGACGTAGGCGAGCATGCCCTCATCGCCGAAGTAGCCCTTGGCGAGGTCGTCGGTCGACAGGGCCGCGGTGTGGTACGTCGGGAGCGTGATGAGGTGGTGGAAGATCCCCGCCCGCGCCGACCCGTCGCGTTGGAACGAACGGATCTTCTCGTCGGCCCGTCGCGCCAGCTCGGTGTCGTCGTACTCGGGGCTCATCAGATCACCCCGGTCGTACGCCGAGACGTCTTCTCCCCGCTCGGCCAGCTCGTCGTAGGCCTGCTGACGGAAGTTGAGCGTCCAGTTGAACGAGGGGCTGTTGTTGTAGACCAGCTTCGCGTTCGGGATGGCGTCGCGGATGCGGTCCATCATCCCGGCGATTTGCTCGACGTGCGGCTTCTCGGTCTCGATCCACAGGAGGTCGGCGCCGTTTCGCAGCGCCGTGATGCAATCCAGCACGACGCGGTCCTCGCCCGTGCCCGGCCGGAACTGGTACAGGTTGCTGGCCAGGCGCTTCGGGCGCAGCAGCCGTCCCTCGCGACGGATGATGACGTCGCCGTCGCGCAGCGAGTCCTCGGCGATCTCTTCGACGTCGAGAAAGCCGTTGTACTGGTCGCCGAGGTCGCCGGGCTCGCGGCTGACCGCCAGCTTCTGCGTGAGACCGGCACCGAGCGAGTCGGTGCGGGCGACGATGATGCCGTTGTCGATCCCCAGCTCGAGGAACGCGTAGCGCACGGCGTTGAGCTTCGCGATGAAGTCCTCGTGCGGAACGGTGACCTTGCCGTCCTGGTGGCCGCACTGCTTCTCGTCGGACACCTGGTTCTCGATCTGGATGGCGCAGGCCCCCGCCTCGATCATCTTCTTGGCGAGGAGATACGTCGCCTCGGGGTTGCCGAAGCCCGCGTCGATGTCGGCGATGATCGGCACCACATGGGTCTCGTGGTTGTCGATCTGCGACTGGATGAACTCGGCCGCGGTCTCGTCGCCGGCCGCGCGCGCGTCGTCGAGCTGCGTGAAGAGCAGATCCAGCTCACGCGCGTCGGCCTGGCGGAGGAACGTGTAGAGCTCCTCGATGAGTGCCGGCACCGCCGTCTTCTCATGCATGGACTGGTCGGGAAGGGGGCCGAACTCGGAGCGCAGCGCGGCGACCATCCACCCCGACAGGTACAGGTACCGCTTGTTGGTGCTCTTCAGGTGCTTCTTGATCGAGATGAGCTTCTGCTGCCCGATGAAGCCGTGCCAGACGCCGAGCGACTGGGTGTACAGCGACGAGTCGTCGTCGTACTCCGCCATGTCGCGGCGCATGATGTCGGCGGTGTACTGGGCGATCTCCAGTCCCGTCCGGAATCGGTTCTGCGCCCGCATGCGGGCGACGGACTCGGGGTCGACCGCATCCCATGCGGAGCCGTGCTGCTCTTTCAGAGCCCGGATGGCGTCGATGTCGTCTTGGTAGAGAGTCATGTGAATTCCTTCGAATGGGTGTCGGATGCATCGGGTGACGCGTTTCGTCTCGCTGCGCTCGCTCAACGACCGGGGAGGAGACAACCATCCGGTCGTTGAGCGAGGAGCGAAGCGACGAGACGAAACGCGTCAGTGGGTCACGCGGTCTCGACGAGGTACTTGGCGTACGCCGGCAGTGTGAGGAAGGCAGGGAAGTCCTCGCCCAGCGCGACCTCTCGGAAGATCTCGGCGGCGTCGTCGAAACGGTCGTCGCCGCGACGCTCGACCTCGCCGAGCACCCGGGCGATGAGCTGCTCGATGTACTCGCGCGTGATCTGCGTGCCGTCCTCGGTGGAGCGGTCCTGGTGGATCCACTGCCACACCTGGGAGCGAGAGATCTCGGCGGTCGCGGCATCCTCCATGAGGTTGTCGATCGCGACGGCGCCGAGTCCGCGCAGCCACGCCTCGATGTAGCGGATCGCGACCGACACGTTGCCGTAGACGCCGGCGGCCGTGATCGGGCGTCCGATGTGGACATCGATCAGCTCCGCCGCGGTCACCTCGACCTCCGGCCGCCGGCGATCCAGCTGGTTCGGGCGGTCGCCGAGCACCGCGTCGAACTCGGCGCGCGCCACGGCGATGAGATCGGGATGGGCGACCCAGGTGCCGTCGAATCCGTCGCCAGCTTCCCGCTTCTTGTCGGCGGCGACCTTCTCGAACGCGCGCTCGGTCACCTCGGGGTCGCGTCGATTCGGGATGAAGGCGCTCATCCCGCCGATCGCGAAGGCGCCCCGCCGGTGACAGGTCTGCACGAGCAGCTCGGTGTAGGCCCGCATGAACGGCACGGTCATCGTGACTTCGCTGCGATCCGGCAGCACGAACCGTGCGCCGCGACCGCGGTAGTTCTTGATGATCGAGAAGATGTAGTCCCATCGGCCGGCGTTCAGCCCCGCGCAGTGGTCGCGCAGCTCGAACAGGATCTCCTCCATCTCGAACGCCGCCGGGAGCGTCTCGATGAGCACCGTCGCGCGGATCGTGCCGTGCGGGATGCCGATGTACGCCTCGCTGAAGGTGAACACGTCGTCCCACAGCTTCGCCTCTTCGCTGGACTCGAGCTTCGGGATGTAGAAGTACGGGCCGCGTCCGTTGGCGATGAGCGCCTGCGCGTTGTGGAAGAAGTAGAGACCGAAGTCCACCAGCGAGCCCGACGCGGCCATCGTGCGGCCGGTGCGGTCGGTGAAGCGGAGGTGCTGCTCGGGCAGATGCCAGCCGCGGGGGCGCATCACGATCGTCGGCGTCTGTGCGGCGGTGACCTCGTAGCGCTTGCCCTCGGGGCTCGTGAAGGACAGCTCGCCGCGGATCGCGTCGCGCAGGCTCAGCTGCCCCTCGATCACGTTCTTCCACGTGGGGCTGGTGGCATCCTCCTGGTCGGCCAGCCAGACCTTCGCGCCGGAGTTGAGCGCGTTGATCGTCATCTTCGGGTCCGTCGGACCGGTGATCTCGACGCGGCGGTCCTCCAGCCCCGGACCTGCGCCGGCGACGCGCCAGTCCGGGTCGTTGCGGATGTGCGCCGTGTCACCGCGGAACTGCGGGTCGTGCCCGTTGCCGATCTCGAACCGGCGGCGCAAGCGGTCGGCGAGCCGGTCGTGGCGGCGTGCCCCGAACCGGTGGTGCAGCTGCGTGAGGAACGTGACCGCGTCGGGTGTGAGGATCTCGTCGTAGCGGGGTCCCCGGCGGCCGATGATCTCGATGGCGGGCTCGTGGGTGTGGGTGGGGATGGGCCCGGTGCGCGTGCGCATCGGGGTGGCGGTTGCAGGTGTCATGTTCCTGCCTTCCTGTGAGTGTCTTCCGGGTTTGGGGCGTGGAACGTTCGTTCGGGGCGCATGGGTCGCGCCCCGAGCGGACGGCGTGCGCCCCAAACCCGTGTGGAGTTGTCTGGGGATGCCCGATCCGGCGGTGTGGGCCGATGGAGGCATCCGAGATCCGCGTTCGGCGTCGATCGGAGAAGGTCGTGGAACTACTGTGCGGTGAACTTCGAGGCGAATCCCGGCGAGAGTGGGTGTGAAGTTTCCGGATATTTCTGCTTTCGTGACAGAATCGGCCTATGACGACGATGTCCGCCCGTGAACCGCTGGTCGACGTGCCCGACGATGAAGGGGTGGACGCCCTCACGATCGGTCGGCGCATCCGGCAGCTGCGCACAGACCGCGGCATGACGCTGGAGGAGCTCGCGGCGGCCGTCGACCGGGCACCGAGCCAGCTGTCGATGATCGAGAACGGCCGGCGCGAACCGAAGCTCGCGCTGCTGCAGGCGATCGCCCGCGCGCTCGGGTCCTCGATCGATGCGATCCTCGAGGCCGAACCGCTCGACGAGCGCGCCACCCTCGAGATCGCGCTCGAGCGCGCGATGCGCGGCCAGACCTTCCAGGCCCTCGGCATCCCGCCATTCCGCATCGGCAAGACCGTGCCGACAGAGGCGCTCAAGGCGATGCTGGCGCTGCAGGGCGAGATCGAGCGCCTGCGCGATGAGCGGGCGGCGACCCCGGAGGAGGCGCGGCGCGCGAACGTCGCCCTGCGCCGGCTCATGCGCACGCAGAGCAACTACTTCGAAGAGCTGGAGGCGCAGGCGCGCGGCATCCTCGAAGCCGTCGATCATCCCGGAGGGCCGCTGACCCAGCGCACGGCGTCGGACATCGCGGCGCACCTCGGCTTCACGCTGCACTACGTGGCCGATCTGCCGCAGACGACGCGGTCGGTGGCCGACATCAAGAACGGCAGGCTGTACCTGTCGAGCCGTCTGGCGGCCAAGGGCGACCCGCGGACGGCCGTGCTGCAGGCACTGTCCAGTCGCATCCTCGGGCATCGCGAGCCCACGTCGTACGCGGAGTTCCTTCGTCAGCGCGTGGAGACCAACTACCTCACCGGGGCGCTGCTGATCCCCGAGGCGCATGCGGTGCCGTTCCTGCAGGAGGCGAAGAAGGAGCGGGCGATCTCCATCGAGGATCTGCGCGACGCCTACTCCGTCTCGTACGAGACCGCCGCGCACCGCTTCACGAACCTCGCCACCGTGCACCTGGGGATCCCGGTGCATTTTCTGAAGGTCCACGAGTCGGGCACCATCACGAAGGCGTACGAGAACGACGACGTGAACTTCCCGACCGACCGGCTGGGGTCGATCGAGGGGCAGATGTGCTGCCGCCGCTGGACCTCGCGCGTGGTGTTCGAGGTCGACGACCACTTCAACCCGTACTACCAGTACACCGACACCGGCAACGGCACGTACTGGTGCACGGCCCGGGTGGAGCTGTCGAGCGAGGGGGCGCACTCGGTGTCGGTGGGCGTGCGGTTCGACGACACCAAGTGGTTCCTGGGACGCGACACCTCCAACCGCGGCGTGTCCAAGCACTCGGTCGAGGTGTGCTGCCGCCGCGCGCCGGCCGAGCTCGAGGCCGCTTGGCGCGGGAACTCGTGGCCCAACGTGCGCACGCCCCGGACGCTGCTCGCGACGCTGCCGACCGGGGCGTTCCCCGGCGTGGACACCACCGACGTGTACGAGTTCCTCGAGGCCCACGCCCCGCGCTGACGGCGCCGCTCGCGCACGCAGCGAGCCGGTGGTGGTTTGATCGGACTGTGACACGCCGCCTCATCCCCTCGCCGTCGGTCAGCCCCGAGCCGACGCTGCGCCACGCATTGCGGCACGTGTCCAAGCAGTTCTCCTCGCAGCTGCAGCGGCTGCTTCAGGAGCACGGGGTGAGCCAGGCCGAGTACGTCGCGATGTTCGCGCTCAAGCGTCTCCCCGGGCTCTCCAGTGCCGAGGTCTCCCGGTGGACCGGCGTGACCCCGCAGGCGGGCAACCAGATCGTCAAGGCCCTGCTCGATCGGGAGCTCGTGCAGCGTCGACCGTCGCGTGACCACGGACGAGTGCTGCTCATCGAGCTCACAGACGAGGGGCGCCGGGTGATCGACGCGTGCGAGCGGGACGCGGACGAGCTCGAGAACCGCATGTGCCAGGGCATGACGGGCGATCAGCGCCGGGAGCTCATGGCGCTGCTGCGACTGGCCGCCGCCGGCCTGGGCAGTCCCATCGCCGGCCCGACCTCCTGACGGCGGTATCCGTCCCGCTCCCGGCGGTGCTTCGAATCGTCGTATCGGGCGTATCAGGACGCTTGATTAGTATCTAGTCACTTGATACTGTCGGACGGCAGGGCGCTGACGTCCTGGACCCGTTTGGCAAGGAGGCTGAACCCGTGATCGGGATGTTGGGCAAACGTCTTCTCCTGGTGATCCCGATGGTCGTCGTGGTGTCGCTGGTCATGTTCCTGCTCGCGTCCCTCGTGCCCGGCGACCAGGCGCGCACCATCCTGGGCGAGAACGCGTCACCGGAGGCCGTGGCGGCGCTCCGCGAGCAGCTGGGCCTGGATCTCCCGCCGCTGCAGCAGTACCTGAACTGGGCCCTCGCCGCGGTCAGCGGCGACCTCGGCGCATCGATCTACAGCGGCGAGCCCGTCGTGTCGATCCTCGCCGGCCGTCTTCCGGTGACCCTTTCGCTCATGGTGCTCTCCACGCTCGCCATCGGCGTGGTCGGGATCGCCCTGGGTCTCACGAGCGCGCTGCGCGGCGGGTGGCTGGGGCGCTTCCTCGACGCGGTCTCCCTCGTCGGCTTGGCCGTTCCCAGCTTCGCGATCGCCATCCTGACCGTTTCGCTGTTCGCCGTGACCTTCCGCATCTTCCCCGCGACCGGGTACGTCCCCATCACCGTCAGCGTCGGCGGATGGCTGTGGACGCTCATCCTGCCGGTCTTCGCGCTCAGCCTCACCGGCACCACCCTCGTCGCCAAGCAGGTGCGCGACTCGGCGAAGGACGCTCTCGCGCGGGACTACGTCCGGTTCCTCAGGGCGAACGGTGTCAGTGAGACCTCGATCGTGCTGCGCCACGTGCTGAAGAACGCGTCCATCCCCGCCGTCACGGTTCTCGGCATCGGCGCGATCGCTTCGCTGACCGGCACGATCTTCGTCGAGAACGTCTTCGTCCTCCCCGGGCTCGGGACGATGGCGACGCAGGCGACGCTGAACCACGATCTGCCCGTCCTTCTCGGGATCGGCGTGCTCTTCACGCTGATCACCGTTCTGATCAACCTTGTCGTCGACATCGTGTACGGCGTGCTCAACCCGAAGGTGAGGGCCGCGTGATGGCCGCCCGTCAAAGATCGCCACGAGTCGTGGCAAGCAACCGCCGCAACCTCTTCGTCGACGTCATGCGCCGGCCCCTGGGCGCGGCGGCCGCGATCTACCTCGCGGTGGTCATCCTCGCCTGCGTGTTCGCGCCGCTGCTCGCGCCGCACGATCCGCTCGCCCAGAACCTGAGCGCGGTGCGTCTGGGACCGTCCGCCGAGTACCCGCTCGGCACAGACGCGTTCGGACGCGACATCCTCAGCCGCCTGCTGTACGGCGGACAGGAATCGCTCATGGGAGTCGCGCAGGCGCTCGTCGTGGCCCTCGTCATCGCGATCCCGCTCGGCATCGCGGCGGGCTTCCTCGGCGGATGGTTCGACCGCGTCGTCATGCGCTGCATCGACATCAGCATGGCGATCCCCGGGATCATCGTGACGCTGGCCGTCCTGACCATCTTCAGCAACAGCATGCTGGCGGCGATGGTCGTGTACGGCGTGCTCGTCTCGGCGGCCGCCGCGCGCGTCATCCGCAGTTCCGCGCTCGGCGTCCGCGAGGAGCTCTACATCGACGCCGCCCACACGACCGGGCTCACGCGCGGCCAGACGCTCGTGCGTCACATCTTGCCGCGCACCCTGGGTGTGATCATCGTGCAGGCGGCGATGCTCAGCGCGATCGCGCTGGGCGTCCAGACCGGCCTCGCGTTCCTGGGCTTCGGGCCGCCCCCGCCCGAGCCGACGTGGGGCGGCATGGTGGGCGAGGCCTCGGCGATGCTGCAGCTTCACACCTGGATGATCGTGCCCACGGCCGGCGTGATCACGGTGACCACGCTCGCCTTCGGCCTGCTCGGCGACGCGGTGCGCGATGCCAATGCGGAGGGCATCGAACGGCCGATGCGCTCCGCGCCACGGTCCGCCCGCGCGACGCGGGCCTCTGCGATGACAGCCTCTGCGGAGCCCGCCGTTCCCGCCCCCGCCACCTCCGCGCCGGACCCCGACGCGCTGCTCTCGGTGCGGGGGCTGACCGTCGCGTTCGGAAGCGGTCCGGACGAGACGATCGTGGTGGACGGCGCCGACTTCGACATCCGCCGCGGAGAGACGGTCGGGCTGGTGGGGGAGTCGGGCTCGGGCAAGACCGTCACCGCGATGGCGGTCCTCGGGCTGCTGGCGCAGGGCGGACGCGTCGTCTCGGGTCGCATCTGGTTCGACGGCGCCGACATCTCCGGCTACTCGCGCGCGCAGTACCGCGCGCTGCGCGGCACGCGGATGGCACTGATCTCGCAGGAGCCGATGGTGGCGCTGGACCCGGCGTTCCGGATCGGATTCCAGGTGGCCGAGGTCGTCCGCTCCCACCACAAGATGAGCCGACGTGCGGCGCGCGCACGCGCGGTCGAGCTGCTCGCGGCGGTGCGGCTCGCCGACCCCGAGCACGTCGCCACGCTGTACCCGCATCAGGTCTCCGGTGGGATGGCTCAGCGCGTGGCCATCGCGATGGCGCTCGCGGGCCGCCCTGAGCTGCTCGTGGCCGATGAGCCCACCACCGCACTGGATGTCACCGTGCAGGCCGAGATCCTGGATCTGCTCCGCGCGCTTCAAGACCGGCTCGGCATGGCGGTGCTGTTCGTGACCCACGACTGGGGCGTCGTCGCCGACATCTGCGACCGGGCCGTCGTGATGTACGCCGGCCAGGTGGTGGAGCGAGCCTCGGTCCGTGAGATCTTCCACGACCCGCTGCACCCGTACACGCAGGCGCTGCAGGCATCCGATCCGCACAACTCCGTCAAGGGTGTGCCGCTGCGCACCATCGGCGGCGTCGTCCCGCCGCCCGGACGGTGGCCGGAGGGCTGTCACTTCGCCGACAGGTGCGCCTTCGCCACCGACCAGTGCCGGGCCGGTCGCATTCCGTCCCTCCCGCAGGGGGACGCTCGCGAAGCCCGCTGCATCCGCATCGACGTCGCGCGCGCCGCACGCGCAGAGGCGGACGTCGCGCGCGCCGCCCACGCCGAGGTAGAGGAGGCCGTTCGATGAACGCGTCCGCGCAGCCCATCCTCGAGGTGGAGAACCTCTCGGTCGAGTATCGCCGTGGCCGGCGCACCAACCTCGCCGTCGACGATGTGACGCTGCACATCGCTCCGCGCGAGACGCTCGGCCTCGTGGGGGAGTCCGGCTCGGGCAAATCCACGATCGGCAAGGCCGTCCTCGGCCTCGTGCGACCTACGGGCGGGACCATCCGCTACGACGGGCAGGACCTTCTCACGGCGTCCTCCGCGCAGCGGCGCGCCCTGGCCCGCGAACTGCAGGTCATCTACCAGGACCCGCACACGTCCCTCGACCCGACGAAGCCGATCGGGTACTCCATCGCCGAGCCGGTCCAGATCCACGAGCCGGCGAGCAAGGCCGTCGTGCGCGAGCGCGTCTTCTCCATGCTGCGACGGGTCGGACTGGGCGAGGATGCCGCCCGGAGGTTCCCCGCGCAGTTCTCCGGAGGCCAGAAGCAGCGCATCGCGATCGCCCGCGCGCTGATCCTGTCGCCGCGTCTGGTGGTGTGCGACGAGCCGGTGAGCGCGCTCGATCTCTCGATCCAGGCCGAGGTGATCAACCTCATGGCGGAACTGCAACAGGAGACGGGCGCGAGCTACCTCTTCATCTCGCACGACCTGTCGATCGTGCACTACCTGTCGGACCGCATCGCGGTGCTCCGCAAAGGACGCATCGTCGAGTACGGCGACGCGGGGCGCATCTACGAGGATCCGCAGCGCGATTACACGCGCCGCCTCCTCGCCGCTGCTCCGGTGCCCGATCCGGAGCTGCAGGCCCGACGCAATGCCGCGCGCGAGAAGGACGGGCTCGACGCGCGCACCGACGCCATCGTCAGCGCGATCCGCTGATCCCGACCCACTCACCGAGGAGGAGCATGCCCCTGCAGAAGATCGATGACGCCGAGCTCTGGTACGAGGAATACGGACCCGACGACGCACCCGAGACGATCCTGTCGTGCGCGATGGGGTTCTCGGGCACCGGGTATCCCGAGATCCTGGCCGAGTCGCCCACGCGGTACAAGGTGTACACCATCGTCGCCCGCGGCTTCGGCCGGTCGACGCACCCCCAGGAGCCGCCCGCAGAAGGGTGGCTGACCCGCTGGGCGGACGACGTGGTGGCCTTCGCGGATGCGAAGGGCATCGACCGCTTCGTCTACACCGGTGCATCCCACTCCGCCGGAGTCGGCTGGTACATCGCGGTACGCCACCCCGCGCGGCTGAAGGCGTTCGTCTCCGTCGTGGGCACCCCGCACGACCGCTTCGGGGTGACCGACTCGTCGGAGGGCCGCCGAGAGGTCATCCGTGCGCGCCTCGCGGGCGACACCGGAGCCGTGCGCGCGCAGCTCGAGAAGCTGGGCGGCTGGCTGCACGACGACGAGACGGACCGTCGGCGCGAGCGCGACCAGCTCATCGACGCGGCGGTCGCCACCACGATGACGCGCGACGAGGACGAGTCGCGCATCAATCAGGGGATGCCCTTCCCCGAGGCCAAGACGAACGACGCACTGGCGGAGATCCTGCGCACCGTGCGCGTTCCGACGCTCATGCTCGCCGGAATGCGCGACGGCATCGTGTCGCCCGAATCGGCGCTGCGGGGCGTCATGAACGTTCGGGACTCGAAGGCGGTGCTCTTCGAGAGCGAAGGGCACTTCATGGCGCAGGAGATCCCGGAGCGCCTCGCTCGCGAGGTGCGCCTGTTCCTGGAGGAGATCAACGGCACCGCCGACCCGCGGCCGCGCCATTCGCACGACAACCAGAAAGTGGGGACGATATGACAACACCACCGAACCTCTCCCGGCGCAGGGCGATGCGTCGCTTCGGCGCGATCGCCGCCGCAGCGGCGCTCATCACCTCTCTCGCGGCCTGCGCACCCGCCGCGGACGAAGCGGATGCCGGCGGCACGACCGCGGGTGGGCGCGGCGAGGAGCTCGTCGTGCAGTTCCGCGGCGCGCCGATCAGCCTCGACCCGGCGCTGCAGGGCACCGCGAGCGGCTCCATCTTCACCGTTCTCGCATATGACTCGCTCGTCTACCAGGCGCCCGACGGGAGTCTGCAGCCCGGGCTCGCGACCGAGTGGGAATTCACCGACGACGAGCACACCGTGTTTGAATTCACGCTGCGCGAGGGCGTCGAGTTCGCCAGCGGAGAGCCGCTGACGCCGGAGGCCGTCGTCGCCTCGATGGAGTACTTCCTCACCAAGAGCGGCCCGAACATGTCGGCCGTCGGCCCGGTCGAGACGATCGAGGCCGTCGATGACGACACCGTGCGGATCGTCTACGGCGCCCCGTTCGCGGACGCACCGATGTCGCTCACGCAGACCTACATGTTCGGGAACGTGATCGGGCCCGACGGTGTCGCCGATCCCGCGTCACTGCTGCAGACGATGGACGGAGCGGGACAGTACGTCTACTCGCCCGAGGCATCCGTTCCCGACTCCGAGTACGTGTATGAGCGGAACCCGAACTACTGGAATCCGGACGCCCAGATGTGGGATCGGGTGAAGGTGGAGATCATCGCGGACCCGAACGCCGTGCTGAACGCTGCATCGACGGGTCAGATCGACTTCGGTCTCGGGTCGTCGCTGCTGGCGGCGTCGGCGGAGGCGGCCGGTCTGGAGATCGTCGCGGCGCCGTTCTACAACTGGGGCCTGCGACTGCACGACGTCGGCGGTGAGATCAACCCCGCGCTCGCCGACGAGCGGGTGCGCCGGGCCATCGGCCTGGCGATCGACCGCGAATCCATCGTGAACGCCCTGGGCGGGGAGTACATGGCCCCGAGCGATCAGATCGTGGTGGAGGGCGAAGAGGGCTACAACCCCGACATCGGCTGGGAGTACGACCTCGACGAGGCGCGTGAGCTCATGGCGGATGCCGGATACCAGGACGGCTTCACGATGACGATCCTCGACAGCAGCCTTCAGGATCAGCAGTCGCAGATCGCCCAGGCCGTCGCGAGTGCGCTCGAGGCGATCGGCATCGAGGTCAAGCTCGAAGTGGATTCCACCAGCATCCCGTCCTTCATCGAGAAGGCGGAGTCCAAGAAGTTCGAGGCATCCCTGTGGGCGACCAACGGCACGTTGGGCAACGCGTACGGTGACCTGCGAGGCGTCGGCTCGATGGGCAACCCGTTCGGGTTCGTCGACGAGGAGATGGAGGCCCTGTACGCCGAGAGCCTCGGTCTGGACGGCTCGGAGCGACAGGCGATCTACGAGCGGATGGGCGAGCGCTGGGAGGAGCTGGCCGTCACGATCCCGGTGTTGACCCAGTACTTCGTCAACTACGTGGGACCGAAGGTGACCAACGTCCAGGCGTCGGCGCAGAACCCGGTGATGCTGCCCGTGGGTCCGCAGCCGGAGTACAACTGGCAGCCGGCGGGCTGAGCACAGACAGACGAAACGGCAGGCTCCGAGCGGAGCCTGCCGTTTCGCTCTGGTCGCGTCAGGAGATCCGCACCACGTCGCCGTCCCACGAGAAGGTCGTCTCGAGACCGGCTCGGCGCGAGATGTCCTCGATGTAGGCGGCTACCGAATCGCGCTCGCCTTCCGCCAGCGGCACGGGGCAGGCGTCGTCGTCGATCCAGCACGGGATGAAGCCTGCGCGGATGCCGTCGGCGTCGACGTCGAGCACCGCGATGGCGGTGTTGCGGCTCTCGGGGTGGAACGGGTACCCCGGCATGGCGGGATCGGGCGAGAACCCGTACATCTCGACCCGGCGCTGCGCCCATGCCTTCAGCTCTTCGGAGTCACTGTCCGGATCGGGGGTGAGCGCGTCGGTCACACAGACGAAGTTGCCCAGACCGTGGAAGATCGGCTTGCCACGGTACAGCTCGATCCCGCGCATGATGTGCGAATGGTGGCCGATCACGGCATCCGCCCCCGCGTCCACCGCGGCGCGAGACACTTCGAACTCGTAGTCGTCGATGCGCGCCGGCGTGTGTCCGTAGCCCTTGTGCAGCGCGACCACCACGACGTCCACGTCGCGGCGGAGCGCCTCGATCGCCTGCGTCATCTGCTCGAGCGAACGGCGGTCGCAGAACGTGTAGATCTGCGGCGGGTTGCCGGGATTCAGGTCGTCGAGGTCATAGTGCGTGATGACCTTCACGAAGGCGCAACCGGCCTTCTTGCTCGTCGCCCATGACTCGCGCGGCCCCACACAGTTGAAGCTCAGCACCCCGACGCGCACGCCGCCGCGCTCGAGGATCGCGGGCACCATCGCGGCTGCGAGATTCGCACCGGTGCCCGTCGTCTCCATCCCCGCGCCCCGGGCCGCCGCGATGGTGTCGAGGACCCCGCGCGTGCCGAGGTCGAACGAGTGGTTTCCCGCGATCGTGCCGATGTCGTAGCCCGCCGCCGCCATGACCTGCAGGTAGGAGGGTTCGGCGGGCGGCGACGGCACCGTCAGCGCGCTGATCGCGGTCTCGGTGGTGTGTGGCACCTCGATGTGGCCGATGGCGACATCGCTCGCGCGGGTGATCGGCGCGCTCGGCGCGAAGTAGCGCTCGGGGTCGCCGTACTGCATGACGATGTCGCCGACGGCGGTGATGCGGATGCTCATTGATCTCCTTAATCAAGTTACTTGATACTATTGTCACGATCAGCGGGGGCTGATGGCAACGCCGCAGCTACCCGTTCCTCAGACCGCAACGGGGTGAACATGAGCCGACCGCTCGAAGGCAAGACAGTGATCGACCTGACCTCGGCGTTGGCCGGTCCGTACGCGACGCTGCTGCTGGCAGGCCTGGGTGCGCGCGTCATCAAGGTCGAGAACCCGCAGCGAGGCGGGGACTCGTCGCGGAACAACTCGCCGTACGTCGGGGCCGACGGCCTGAGCGTGCGGCGACGCTCTCCCGACGACATGTCGGTCTCGATGATGCTCCGCGGCCGGGGCAAGGAGAGCATCGTGCTCGACCTGAAGCGTCCCGAGGGTCGCGAGGTGCTGCGTGATCTCGCGCGCAACGCCGATGTGCTCGTCGAGAACTACAGTTCCGGCGTGACCGGGCGGCTGGGAATCGACTTCACGGCGCTGCGCGAGGTCAACCCGCGCCTCGTCTACACCTCGATCAGCGGCTTCGGAGCGACGGGCGACCACGGCGACCGCAAGGCGATGGACACCATCATCCAGGCGCTCAGCGGAGTGATGCTGACGGCGGGGGAGCCGGACGACCCTCCTGTGCGCTTCGGGCTGCCCGTCGGCGACCTCGTCGCCCCGCTGTTCGCAGTGATCGGCACGCTCGCGGCCGTGCTGGAGGCGGAGCGGACGGGCCTCGGGCAGCACGTCGACGTGTCGATGCTCGGCGCGCTGACATCGCTCGTGGCGTGCGAGCCGTTCGACGCCCTCGAGTCGGTCGGCTTCCCGCTGCGGACCGGCGCCTACGTGCCGCGTCTGGCGCCCTTCGGCACCTTCCGCACGAAGGATGGATGGTTCGCCATCTGCGCCCCGACCGACCAGTTCGCCGCCGGCGTGCTGACGGCGATCGGTCGCCCCGACCTGCTCGGGTCGGAGGATTTCGGAACCCGAGACGCGCGGGTCGCGAACGCCGATCGCCTGCACGCCCTCATCGCGGGGTGGGCCGCGGAGACCACGCAGGCGGAGGCGCTCGCCACGCTCGAGGCGAACGGCGCCCCTGCGGCGGCCGTCCGCACGACGGCAGAGGCCGTGCGGGATCCGCAGGTGGTCGCGCGCGGTGAGGTGGTGCCACTCGTCCATCCGCGATTCGGGCACTTCGAGGGCCTGTACGGCTCCGGGCTGCCCGTCGTGTTCTCGCGCAGCACGACGGACCTCTCCACGCCCGCGCCCGGCCTCGGCGAGCACACGGAGGTGGTCCTGCGCGACCTGCTCGGCTACGAGTCCGAACGGATCACCGCACTGGAGGAGGCAGGCGTCGTCAAGCGTCACGACCGCAGCGACCTCGCCGCACCGCTGGCGAGGTGACCGCGGGAGGCCCCTTCCGCCGCCGGACGCACCCGTTTCGGGGATGAGGATGCCGCAGCAGGGGTTCGTGAGAACACCGTGAGATTCGCGCGCCACCTCTTCGTCTAATACCTTTCGCGTGTAAGGTTTTCAGGACCGACGGTTCCGTCCGACGGAGCCGCTTTCGACGAGGAGAGCGCGATGAAGCGATGGGTGAGCAGCCTCGCACTGGCGGGGCTGATCGTGACGACGGTGGCGCTGTCGGCGCCCGCGACGGCGACCGCCGGCGGGAGGCCCGGCGACGAACTGCTCCAGCGGTGGGCGCACGACACGTGGGTCTCGCTGGACGCGATGACCGACGAGTCGACAGGGCTTCCCTCCGACAACATCAGCGGGGATCTGAGCTCTCCGGGTGCGTACACCTCTCCCACCAACATCGGCGGATACCTCTGGTCCACCGTCACGGCACGCGACCTCGGCATCATCACGGCCGCTGAGGCTCATGAGCGCCTGAGCACGACGATCTCGACGCTCGGCACGCTCGAGCGCAACGACGCCAGCGGCATGTTCTACAACTGGTATGACCCTGCCACGGGCGCAACGCTCACGACGTGGCCCGACTCGGGCGATCCGGTCTACCCGTTCCTCAGCACCGTCGACAACGGCTGGCTCGCCGCCGCCCTCCGGATCGTGCGCGAGGCCGATCCGGCGCTGGCCGACCAAGCCGACGCGCTGTACGACAGCATGGACTTCTCGGCCTTCTTCAATCCCGAGGGCGCGCAGGGGCTGCCTGCCGGCACCAACCGCGGCGGGTTCTGGGAGACGCCGCCGCCGGATTGCAGCGTGGCAGCGCCGATGTACAACGGGTCGGGCGCCACGGCGTACTACACGTGCCACCACTACGACACCACGGTGAGCGAGAGCCGTATCGCGACCTACCTCGGCATCGCCAACGGGCAGATCCCGCCCGCCGCGCTGTACGGCACGCATCGAACGATGCCGCCGGGCTGTGACTGGGACTGGCAGGAGCAGCTGCCCACCGGTCGGTACCGGTCCTACGACGGCTTCGAGGTGTGGGAGGGCGTCTACTCCTACGGGGGCATGTCGTTCGTCCCCGCCTGGGGCGGCAGCATGTTCGAGGCCCTCATGCCCGATCTGCTGGTGCCCGAGACGCAGTGGGGTCCCCGGTCCTGGCGCCTCAACCACCCGATCACCGTCGCGGTGCAGGAGCATCACGGCCTCGACGATGCCGGCTACGGCTACTGGGGCTTCTCCCCGGCGAGCAATCCGTTCGGCGGGTACTCGGAGTACGGCGTCGACATCGCCGGCATGCGGGCGGACGGCTACTTCTCGGATGCCGAGCACACCGACATCGACGTCGACCACCCTGGCTGCAGCACGGGGACGAATCCAGATCCCGAATATGGCGACGGTGTCGTGACGCCGCACGCCGCATTCCTCGCGCTGCCGTACGACCGCGAGGGAGCGATCGGCAACCTCAGCCGCATCGAGTCCGAGTTGGGCGCGTATGGCCCGGGCGGGTTCTACGACGCGGTGGCCGTGCGCAGCGGAACGATCGCCGAGCGCTACCTGTCGCTCGATCAGTCGATGATCATGGCGGCGATCGGCAACGCCCTCACCGGAGATACGCTGAAGGACTACTTCGTGGATCGCCAGATGGAGCAGCTGCTGCGTCCTGCGATGCGCCAGCAGGTCTTCGAGTCGTCCTGGAAGGACTGAGGGCGGCACAGCTCGGCCCGGCGCCGGTGAAGACGAGCGGGAGGGACCGTGAACGAAACGGAGCACGCGGAGCCCGTCGCGGGGCGAGGACCCCGCGGCAGCTATGCCAAGGGGCAGGCGCGTCGTCAGGCGATCGTGGATGAGGCGCTCGCGGTGTTCTCGCGCACCGGCTTCCACAGCGGTTCCCTGCGCGAGATCGCCAAACGGGTCGGCCTCACGCCGGCGGGCCTGATGCACCATTTCGCGGGCAAGGAGGAACTGTTCGCCGAGGTGCTCCGGCAGCGTGATGAGAAGGTGCGTGCGGCCGCGGGCGACCCGGCCGAGCACACCCTGGTCGAGCAGGCCGAGAAGGTCGTCGCCTACAACCAGTCCTCTCGAGGTCTCACCTCCCTCTACGCGATCGTGTCCGCCGAAGCGACCGACCCCGAGCATCCGTCCCATGCCGACTTCTCTGTTCGGTACCGCGCAAGCGCCGACAACGGCGAAGAGCTCCTGCGGGCCGGGCAGGAGGCGGGGGAGGTGCGCGCCGACATCGATCCGGCGCTCGCCGCCCGGCTCATCAGTGCCGTGATGGACGGCATCCAGCTGCAATGGCTGCTCGACGAGTCCGTCGACATGGTGCCGCTGTTCGAAGAGTTCGTACGGGGCTACCTGCGGCCGCCCACCCCGGGTGACTGATCTCGGGGCGGGGGACCATGCCTGCTCCAGCGCCGGACGTCTAACGGCGCATTGCGACGCCCCGCACGAAATCGGCGATGAGCGGGGCCGCCTGCTCCGCGTGAGTCTCGAGAAGCAGGTGCCCGCCGTCCAGGATGTGGGCCTGCATCCTCGGGAGATCCTCCATCCACGACAGCGTCTCCGCGATGTCGAAGAATGCGTCGTGCCGGCCCCAGACCATCACCGCGGGAGGCTGCCACTCCCGGAGATAGGCGCCGATCGCGTCGAGCCGTTGCGCGTAACGCCCGTAGTCGGCGATCAGCGCGCGCTGCGTGCGCATGTTCCCCGGTCGGGACATCACCCGCCAGTCCTCCGCCCACTGCGCGGGATCCAACGCAGAGGCGACGTCGTCTGGGAGCCCTGAGTCGTACTGGGCGCGCGTCCCTTCCAAGGTGAGGTGGGCCATGGCGGCCGCCGTGTTGTGCTCATCTGGAGCCGCCCAGTACGCCCGAGTGGCCTCCCATCCCGGACCCCAACCGGTCGGGTGTGCGTTCGCGTTCTGGATGACGAGCCCGAGAACGAGGTCGGGCTCGGCCATCGCGAGGTCGAACGCCACGGGAGCGCCGAAGTCATGCACGTAGAGAAGGCGCGGGCCGATCGCCAGGTGCGCGAGCAGTTCTCGGATGGCATCGGCGAACGCTGCGAACGAGGGCGTGGCGAGCGGATCGGACTCGCCGAATCCCGGGAGATCGGGAACGATGACGTGCGCATCGCGAGCCAGCAGGGGGATCACGTCTCTGAAGCCGCGAGACGAGTTCGGGAAGCCGTGAAGCAGCAGCAGTGAAGGCGACCCGGCGGGGTCTCCGGCGCGCAGATACGCCAACTCGGTGCCAGCCGACAGAGTGAGTCGCTCCCTTGTCGGCCGGATCCCGGAGAGGCCGCCCATGACCACATTCTTCGGAAGCCTGCGTCGTCCGCGCAACCGCGGGCCCACCAGGCCGGCGGTGCGACGGCACCGTGCCGTGGTCGTGCCGCAGCGGTCTGCCGCGCTTGCGGGCGCACAACTCAGGCAGAATCCCGCGATCGGGCACCGCCATAGCCCGAAAGGCCGCGTCCCGCCTGAGTTACGCGCGCGCGTGCCCGTCAGGAGGCAGGCAGCGCGTTGACCTGGGCGATGCGGCCCAGCCACTCCAGACTCGGCTTCGGATGCCGCTCGAACGTCTCGCGATCCCAGGCGATGAGGCCGAATCGCGGGCGGTAGCTGCCCCACTCGTAGTTGTCCAGAGCGCTCCAGTGCAGGTATCCGCGCACGTCGATGCCGTCCTCGAGGCACGCATGCACCGCCTGCAGCGCGCCGGTCATGTAGTCGATGCGGCGCGCATCGTCGTCCGTCGCGATGCCGTTCTCCGTCACGTAGACGGGCACCGCGGCGCGCCGCCAGGCGTTGCGGATGCCCTCGCCGACGGCGGGCGGGTAGTACTCCCAGCCGGTCAGCGTCCGCTCAGCGCTCTCGGGGATCGGGAGAGGTCCGTCCGGCCCGATCCGGGTGCGGGTATAGGCCTGCACACCGACCCAGTCGTCGCCCTCGGCGGCGTCGAGGAAGACGTCCTCGCGGGAGGCCCCATACTCCGCCGCCACGGCCTCGGCGCCCGGCTCCGGCTGATACGCCTGTGTCGCGACCGACCAGCCTGCCCGTGCACCTGCCGAGCGCACCAGCTCCACCGCTCCGCGGTGGGCAGCGATGAGCCGGTCGGTGACGTGCGGCACTCCCGGCGGCAGCCCCACCGCCGGGAATCCCACCTCCGGATCGGCGAGCACCGACACCATGTTCGGCTCGTTGATCGTGCAGACCAGCTCGACGCCGTCCAAGAGCGGCAGCACCGCTTCGACGTAGCGGAGGAACGCGTCCACCGCGGCATCCTCCATCCAGCCGCCCTGGCGGGCGAACCACACCGGATTGGTGAAGTGGTGCAGCGTCAGCATCGGCGTCAGGCGCAGGTCCCGCGCGGTGCCGATCATGCGGCGGTAGTGGTCGACCGCGGCCCGCGAGATCCAGCCCTGCTCCGGTTCGATGCGGGCCCACTCGATGCTGAAGCGGTAGGCGTCCAGCCCCGCCCGCGCGAGCAGCGCCATGTCTTCGGGGTAACGGTGGTAGCTGTCGGCGGCGTCACCGGACGGCGTCTCGACGGGCGGGCCGGGCAGGTGGCCCCACTCCCGCTGCCACCAGTCGGAGTTGACGTTCCCGCCTTCGATCTGGTGCGCGGCGGTGGAGGCACCCCACAGGAACCCTTCGGGGAAGTTCATCGTGGCGATGGTCCTTTCATCGGGATGACGGATGCGGCCGGCACCGGTCGGGCGGCGGCATCCGTCGGTGTCATTTGATGCCGGTGAGCGCGATGCCCTGCACGAAGTAGCGCTGCAGCAGCACGAACACGACGAGCACCGGCACGACGACCACGACGGCGCCCGCCATCATGAGCCCGTACCGGGCGGCGTTCTGGCCCACCGAGTAGAGCGCGAGGGCGACCGGCAGTGTGTACATGTCCTCGGTGGTGGCCACGACCAGCGGCCACAGGAAGTTGTTCCAGCTGGCGAGGAACGTGAGGATCGTCAGCGTCGCGACCGCGGGCCCGCACAGCGGCATGATGACGCGCAGGAAGATCCGCCATTCGCCGGCGCCGTCGATGCGGGCGGCTTCGATCAGCTCGTCGGGCAGCCCCAGCATGAACTGGCGCATCAGGAACACGCCGAGCGGGGAGATGAGGAACGGCAGGATGAGGCCCGGATAGGAGTTGACGAGCCCGAGATTCGCCGTCAGCACGAACAGCGGCACGAATGTGACCACCCCGGGCACCATGAGGGTGGCGAGCACCAGGGTGAACAGCAGCTTCTTGCCGCGGAACTCGAGCTTGGCCAGGGCGTATCCGATCATCGAGCAGAACACGATGTTGCCGAGCGTGACGAAGACGGCCACCACGATGCTGTTGAGGAAGAACGTGGTGAAGTCCAGCCGGCCGAACAGCGTCTCGTAGTTCTCTGTGGTCGGATCCCGCGGCAGGAACTCGGTCGGGTACTGCCTGATCTCGGCATCCGTCTTGAAGGATCCGAGGATCATCCACACGAACGGCATGACCATCGCGATGAGACCCAGAGCGAGCACCACGTAGAGCCACCACCGGCTGCGCCCGCGGCGGTGGCGACGACCCGCCGGTTCAGGCTCGGACGGGATGACGTCGGTGTCGGTCACCGGGGACGTCGCGAGCACCGAAGCCACTCCTCGGGGCTCGCCGCCCGACGGGGGGCCGGACGGGGGAGTCGTGGTTGTCATGTCAGTCCTTCCTTCCGAGGAAGCGGAACTGGATGAGCGACAGCGCGACGATCGCGAGGAACAGCACGTAACTGGCCGCCGACGCGTACGCGTAATTGCCGAAGCCGAACTGGTCGTACGTGTACATCGCCGTCGACAGGGTGGCATCCAGCGGACCGCCCTGGGTCATGACGTACGGCTCCTCGAAGAACTGCAGGAACCCGATGCCGGTGATCACGGCCGCGAAGAGCAGTGCCGGACGCATGGCGGGAACGGTGATGCTCCAGAACCGCTGCCAGGCGTTGGCGCCGTCGACCATGGCGGCCTCGTGGTGCTCGCGCGGCACGCCCTGCAGCGCCGCGAGGAAGATCACCATGAGCGTCCCGATGTTGCGCCAGACCGCCATCATGATGAGCGACGGCAGCGCCCACGTCGTCGACTGCAGCCAGTCGGGACCCTGGATGCCGAAGAGGGCGAGAAACCCGTTCAGCAGGCCGTCCGGCTGCAGGATGAAGCGCCACACGATCGCGATGGCGACGATGCTCGTCACGACGGGCGCGTAGTAGCCCACGCGGAAGACCGTTCGGAAGCGGCGGATGCCCTTGTCGAGCGCCAGCGCCACTGCGAGGGCGAGTGCCATGGTCAAGGGCACCGCCACCACCACGAACGTGAAGGTGTTCAGGAGGGAGCGGAGGAATCGGGGGTCCTGGAAGAGCCGCACGTAGTTGTCGAACCCGACGAGGTTCACCTGGAACGGCGTCTGCAGGTCGCGCGTCGTCATGTCGGTGAAGCTCATGCCCAGCGAGGCCACGATGGGGCCCGCCATGAACACGAGGAACAGCACGACGAATGGGAGGGCGAACAGCCAGGCGGTGAGCGTCATGTGCCGCGCTCGCCGCGTCGCCCGCGCGCGGGGCGCGGGGCGCTGCCCGGCAGTCTCCGGCGCCGGCGCCCCGCGCGGCGACGACCCGCGCGCGGCGCCCGTCGTGCGGGGGGAGGAGGTGGACGTCATCTCAGACGCCTCTCACTGCCCCGTGCCGATGGAGGTCGCCTGCTGCTGGATCGTCGCGACGGCGTCCGCGGGGGTCGTCTCGCCTCGGGTCGCCTTCTCCAGCTCCTGGTCGATGACGGCCGACACCTGCGCCCACGTGGGAATGGCCGGCGGTGCCTTCGAATCCTCGAGCTGTTCGCCGAACACGCTGAGGTAGGGGTCTTCGGCGAACGTGGGGTCGTCCCAGGCCGCCTGCACGCTCGGCAGATCGGTGGAGATGTCGTACCAGGCGATCTGGGTCTCGGGCTGGCTCAGCCAGCGGACGAACTTCCACGACGCGTCGCGGTTGTCGGTGTCTTGGAACACGGCCAGGTTGCCGCCTCCGGTGAAGCTGGTGCGACTGTCGGCGCCGGGAACCATCGCGACCCCGAACTTGTCGGCGAACTCCTCGCCGCCCTGGTCCAGCAGCAGGCTCACGTGGAAGGGCCCGCTGTAGAAGGCTCCGACCTCTCCGTTGATGAACGCCTGCTCGATCTCGCCGCCCTCCAGGCGACGCGGCTCGGCGATGCCGTCCTCGAAGAAGCTCGTGTAGAAGGTGAAGGCGTCCTCCCACTGCGGGGTGTCGAAGGCGAACCCTCCGCCGTCTTCACTCAGGATGTCGCCGCCCTGCTGCCACGCGAGGGGCGCGACGTACTGCCAGGAGTCGAAGCCGCCCGGCGGGAGGGACACACCCCACTGCGCGCCCGCCGTCTGGAGCGCCTTGGTGAACTCCTTGTACTCATCCCAGGTGGCCGGCGGCTCCACCCCCGCCTGCTCGGCGAGATCGGTCCGGTAGTAGAGCACCCGCGTGTCGACGTACCACGGCACGCCGTACGCGACGTCGTCGACGACGGTCGTGTCCCACGAGCCCTCGAAGAACGACGACTCGTCGACGAGACCGTCGGGGGTCGGCTCGAATGCGCCCGTGGCGGCGAACTCGCCCACCCAGGTGGTGCCGAGCATCGTGACGTCGGGCGTCTCGCCGCCGGCGATGGCGGTGGCGATGCGGTCGTGCGCGCTCTCCCACGGCACGGCGGTCACCTCGACCGTGACGTCGGGGTTCTCCTCTTCGAACTGCGCTGCCAGTTCGTCCAGGACCTCGCCCTCGTTGCCCATGGCCCATACCTGCACCGTGCCGGTTGCCGGCGAGTCGTCGATGGCAGCGCCCCCGCCGCCGTCGTCACCGGCGCCGCCGCCGTCCGCCCGGCCGCACCCGGCCAGGACGAGTGAGCCTGCGAGCGCGGTCGCGCCCACGGCCATCCATCGTGAAGTCCTACGTGCACCTGGTCGTGTCATCGGTCTGACGCCTCCATCGGTCGTCGCCGCTGCGCGCGGCGTCTCTGCCTCGGCCTTGCCGGCGCACGTGGCGCCGTCCTCAGAGACTAGCCCGAAAACCTGACACATGAAAGGTATTGGCATGAGAATCGCCTCATGCGAGAAGAATGCCCAGGTCACGCGGCATCCGGAATGGCCTGGCGCCGTGCGCGAGCGACTGCTATCAGTCGGCCTGGCGCAGGCCCGGCTCGTCCCTGGCCCACTGCCGCCGGGCGGTGTCAGGACTCGAGGGCCCGCAGCGCTGCCCAGAGCTCGGCGCGGGTCGCGAAGGACGTGAGGTCGCGACCGAGCACCCGCTCGACGAGCGCGAGGCGCGTCCGCACCGTGTGGCGGTGCACTCCCAGCGCCTGGGCGGATGCCTCGTGCGAGCAGTCCTCGTCGAGCCAGACGCGCAGGGTCTCGACCAGGCGCGTGCCGTGCTCGGCGTCATGCTCGCGCAGGGGAGCGAGCTCGGCGCGGGCGAGGGCGCGCGCATCGTCGGTGAGTGCGGACAGCACGCCGGCGCGGGAGACCTCCGCGAAGGCGGTGACCGGTCCCGCGCCGCGGTCGCGGGCGACCCGCGCCTGCTCGACCGCCGTGGCGAAGCCGTCGTACCCGGTCGGGTCGGACAGGCCGATCCGCACCTCGAAGCGCTCCACCAGCTCGTCGATGCTGGACCGGTCGGCGGCGGGCACGACGATCACCAGACCGTCATCGCCCCGGCCGAAGAAGAGTGCGCCGCGCCGCTCGTCGGCCCACAGCTCCAGCAGCTCCGTGATGCCGTCCGCACGCGCGGCTGCGGCATCCGTCACGCCCACCATGACGGGGGCGGACGGCAGCGGTCCCCACAGCTCCCGCGACGTGCGGCGGGCCAGGGCGGGGTCGCCGGCGAGAAGGGACTGCACGAGCCCCGCGCGCAGCGCGCCGCGAGCGCGGGTCAGGCCCTGCTGCTGCTCGAGCGCGAGCCCCGCCATCGCGATGACGGCCGTGACCACGACGCGGCCCTCCTGGTCGAGGTCTCCTGCCGCGATCGCGATGACCCCGCGCAGATGCCCGCCTCGCCCCAGCGTCTGAAGCGTGAACGGCGTCTCGCCGATGCGCAGCGACGAGCCGGCGCGCGCGCCGCGATGCAGCACGACGGTCACCTCGCGCCGCAGGGCTGTGGCGGTGCCGGCATCGAGACCACCCGTGGGGTGCTCGCGCGCCAGTTCACCGGCGGCGTCGAACATGCCCACCCAGGTGTCCAGCTGCTTCGCCAGCTCGGCGACGGTCGCGCCGAGGCCGTCGGGACGGAGTGCGGCCAGAGCGATCGCCCGCTGCGCGGCCAGAGCCCAGCTGCGGCGCGCATACGCCTCCGCCGCGATGGCCTCGGCGTTGGCGCGGGCCACGGCGATGAACGGGGTGCGGTAGGGCACCTCGAACAGCGGCGTCCCCTCTTCCCGGCACGCGTCCACCAGGGCCGGGGGGATGCCGTCGCGCACGACCTCCGTGCCGAAGCCGAGACCCACCACGCCGCGCGCGGTGAGCCGGCGCACGTACGCGCGATAGACCTCCGACGCCTCGCCCCCGTCGTCGCCTCCGCCGTCCTGCGGGAACTGCGTGCCGGTCGTCAGCAGCACCAGGCCCTCCGAGAGGAAGGGCGTGGGGTCGGCGAGGTCCGAGCTGTGCACCCATCGGATCGATCGGTCGAGGGCTGCGGCATCCACTCCGTCGACCGCGAGCGTCAGCTTGAGGTCGCGGCGGGCGAGAAGGGCGCGCAACGTCGGGGTGTCTGCGGCATCCATCGCGTCCGAGTGTACGTGCCGTACAGCTGCCGGACGAGAATGTACGGTGGGGCGGGTGCGGGGTGTGCGCAGCGCCACATACGCTCCCCAGCATGAGCAGCGCAGCCGACACCCTCATCGATACTCCGATCGGCGGACCGACCCTTCCCCAGGAGCGGCGCGTCGTCACCAGCATCCCCGGTCCTCGCTCGCAGGAGCTCATCGACCGCAAGGCCGGTGCCGTGGCCGCCGGCGTCGGTCACACGGCTCCGGTTCACGCGGTCGCGGCAGGCGGCGGAGTCATCGTCGACGCCGACGGCAACTCGCTCATCGACCTGGGCTCGGGCATCGCCGTCACCACGATCGGCAATGCGCATCCCAAGGTCGTCAAGGCGGTACAGGAGCAGGTGGCGCAGTTCACCCACACGTGCTTCATGATCGCGCCGTACGACTCGTACGTGTCGGTCGCCGAGGCGCTGAACCGCCTGACGCCCGGCGATCACGCCAAGAAGAGCGCGCTGTTCAACTCGGGCGCCGAGGCGGTGGAGAACGCGGTCAAGATCGCCCGCAAGTACACCGGCAAGCAGGCGATCGTCGCGTTCGACCACGGGTACCACGGTCGCACCAACCTCACGATGGCCCTCACCGCGAAGTCGATGCCGTACAAGAGCGGCTTCGGCCCGTTCGCGTCCGAGATCTATCGCGCGCCGCTGTCGTACCCGTACCGCGACGGCCTCGACGGGGGGCTGGCCGCCAAGAAGGCCATCTCGCTCATCGAGAAGCAGGTGGGCGCCGAGAACCTCGCCGCCGTCATCATCGAGCCCATCCAGGGCGAGGGCGGCTTCATCGTGCCGGCCGACGGGTTCCTGCCCGCGCTGGTCGACTGGTGCCGCGCCAACGACGTCGTCTTCATCGCCGACGAGATCCAGACCGGATTCGCCCGCACCGGCCGCATGTTCGCCAGCGAGGTCTTCGGCATCGTGCCCGACCTCATCACGACGGCCAAGGGCATCGCCGGCGGCCTTCCGCTGGCGGCGGTCACCGGCCGCGCCGAGATCATGGATGCTTCGCACGCGGGCGGGCTCGGCGGCACATACGGTGGCAACCCGGTCGCCTGCGCAGCCGCGCTCGCGGCCATCGACGTCTTCGAGAACGACGGCATGGTCGAACGTGCCCGCGAGATCGAGACGATCCTCAAGGGCCGCCTCCAGCAGCTGCGGGCGGCGGACCCGCGCGTCGGCGACGTGCGGGGCCACGGCGCCATGATCGCCGCCGAGTTCGTCGACCCGGCGACGGGTGAGCCGGATGCCGCGCTCACCGCCGCCGTCGCGAAAGCGTCCATCGCACAGGGCGTCATCGTCCTGACCTGCGGCACGTACGGGAACGTGATCCGTTTCCTGCCGCCGCTGTCGATCAGCGACGACCTGCTCCACGAGGGCCTGGACGTCGTCGCGGCAGCCCTGGCCGCCTCTTGACCGCCGCGGCCGCGACCACCGTGCACGCGGCTGTCGCGGCATCCATCCCCACCTCACCCTTGTCCCAGTTTTCCGCTCTCGTGTCCCGATCTCATCCGCTCCTGGCGCACGGAGCGGCGGATTTCGGGACATGGATGCCTGAATCCCACGCGCTCGACAGAGTGCAGGACCTGACGAAGGAGTCCGAATGACCGAGCTGACGCGCGACGTCATCATCGTCGGTGCCGGCGCCGCCGGCACCACCGCCGCCAACGAGCTGAAGAAGGCGGGGCTCTCGGTCGTCGTGATCGAGGCTCGCGACCGCGTGGGCGGGCGCCTGTGGACCGACGTCATCGACGGCGCGATGCTCGAGATCGGCGGCCAGTGGGTCTCGCCCGACCAGGACGCGCTCAAAGAGACCATCGCCGAGCTGGGTCTGGAGACGTACAGCCGTTACCGCGAGGGCGACTCCGTCTACGTCGGTCCCGATGGCACGGCCGCTCGGTTCACGGGGGAGATGTTCCCGGTGGCTCCCGAGACGGAGCGCGTGATCGCCGAGATCACGGAGCGTCTGGACGCGATGGTGGCAGAGATCGACCCCGACCGGCCGTGGGAGCACGAGAAGGCCGCCGAGTGGGACGCGATCTCGTGGGATGCGTGGCTGCGCGCCCAGACCGACGACGACGAAGCCGTGCGCAACCTCGCGTTCGCGACCGGCTCAGCGATGCTGACCAAGCCCACGCACGCGTTCTCCCTGCTGCAGTCACTGCTGATGGCCGCATCGGCCGGGTCGTACTCGAACCTCGTCGACGCCGACTTCATCCTCGACAAGCGCGTGGTCGGCGGCCTCCAGCAGGTGCCCCTGCTGCTGGCCGAGCGTCTCGGCGACGATGTGCTGCTCGGACGGCCGGTGCGCTCGGTCGCCTGGTCCGAGGAGGGGGTGACGGTCGAGGCCGACGGCGACCTCCGCGTGCACGCGCGGTACGTGATCCTCGCCCACGCGCCGGTGCTCTACAACCGCATCTCGTTCATTCCTGCGCTCCCGCGCCTGCAGCACCAGCTGCACCAGCACCTCTCCATGGGCTTCGTCATCAAGGTGCACGCCGTCTACGACCGCCCGTTCTGGCGCGAGCAGGGTCTGTCGGGCACGGCGTTCAGCCCTTACGAGGTCTGCCACGAGGCGTACGACAACACCAACCACGCCGACGAGCGCGGCACCCTGGTGGGCTTCGTCTCCGACCGCAACGCCGACGATCTGTTCCGGCTGTCGGCCGAGGAGCGCAAGGAGCGCATCCTCGAGTCCCTGTCGCACTACTACGGCCCCGAGGCCAAGGATCCCGTCGTCTACTACGAGAGCGACTGGGGCTCGGAGGAGTGGACGCGCGGAGCCTATGCCGCGAGCTTCGACCTCGGCGGTCTGCACCGCTATGGCGCGGACCTGCGCACGCCCGTGGGTCCCATCCACTTCGCCAGCAGCGACATGGCGGGGGCCGGCTACCAGCACGTCGACGGGGCGATCCGCATGGGCCGCCTCGTCGCGGCGAACATCGTCGAGGCGGCCCGCCGGTGACCGCGCGGCTGATCGTCGGCTACACCGCGACGGATGCCGGAGCCGACGCGGTCGCCCTCGGCACGCGCCTGGCCGCCGCCACCGGCGCGGCGCTCGACCTCGTCCTGATCCTGCCCGGTGAGGACCGCAGCGTCATCACCCCGCCGGACGCGAGCTACGACCGTTACCTCCAGGGCCAGGCGGAGACCTGGCTGGGCGAGGCGGCCGCCTCCATCCCTGCCGACGTGGCGCACGCCACCCACGTGCGCTTCGCCGACTCGTTCGCAGAGGGTCTGATCGCCGCCGCACACGAGCTGGAGGCATCCCTCATCGTCGTCGGCGCCGCCAACGGCGGTCGTCGCGGGCGTCACCGGCTGGGCACTGTCGCCACCGAGCTGCTGCACTCCTCCGACGTTCCCGTCGCGCTGGCCCCCGAGGGATCACGACGTCTGCAGGTGAGCGGAGTCAGCCGGATCACGGCCGCGATCGGCACGCGCCCCGGAGCCAGTGCGCTCCTCGAGGAGAGCGTCGCCCTCGCCACCGCCGCGGGGGCGACGCTGCGGCTGCTCTCCCTCGTCTCCGTCGATCTGCCGGCGAGCGTCGACACCGGGGTGATCCGGATCGCCGGCGCCGCGCACGCCGACGACGTGCTGGGCAAGGCGCTGGAGACCCTTCCCGCCGACGTCTCGGCCGATGTCGTGGTCGCCCGCGGTGACAGCATCGAGGACGCCGTTGCGAACCTCAGCTGGGAGCCCGGCGAACTGGCGGTGGTCGGCTCCAGCCGCCTCGCGCAGCCGCGGCGCCTGTTCCTCGGCTCGACGGCGGCCAAGATGCTGCACGAGCTTCCCGTCCCCATGGTCGTCGTGCCGCGCACGCGTGCCACCGAGAGCGCCCGCGCGCAGTCGCGTTCCGGCGCAGAAGAAGGAGGGCGCGCATGAGCGCTTCCCCGCAGGCCGGCGGCGCCGCGCCGCTGGCTCCCGTGACCGGCGAAGGCGCCGGCGGACTGTCGAAGAAGGGCCTGAGCGCCGGCGCGGTGGGCGTGCTGGGCGCCGTCGTCATCGGCATCTCCACGATCGCCCCGGCGTACACCCTCACCGCGTCGCTCGGACCGACGGTGGCGGTGGTGGGCACGCAGGTGCCGGCGATCATCCTCGTCGGCTTCATCCCGATGCTCTTGACCGCGTTCGGATACCGCGAGCTGAACCGGGCGATGCCCGACTCGGGCACCTCGTTCACATGGGGTGTGCGCGCATTCGGGCCGTGGATCGGCTGGATGACGGGATGGGGCCTGGTCGCGGCGACGGTGATCGTGCTGTCGAACCTCGCCGGCATCGCCGTGGAGTTCCTGTTCCTGCTGATCGCTCAGGTGAGCGGCAACCCCGACATCGCCGAACTCGCCTTCAACCCGTTCATCAACGTCTTCGTCTGCCTGCTGTTCATGCTCGGGGCGACGCTGGTCTCGTACCGCGACATGCAGACGACGCAGAAGTTCCAGTACGTGCTCGTCGGGTTCCAGGTGGTCGTGCTCGTGCTCTTCGCCGTCGTGGCGATCGTCAAGGCCGTCGACGGCGAGGCGCCGGACCCGACCGCGTTCTCCTGGTCGTGGTTCAACCCGTTGGAGGTCCCGACCTTCAGCGCGTTCGCAGCCGGTCTGTCGCTGTCGATCTTCATCTTCTGGGGATGGGACGTCGTCCTCACCATGAACGAGGAGACCAAGAACCCCGAGAAGACGCCCGGCCGCGCTGCGATGCTCACGGTCGTCATCGTGGTGACGCTCTACCTCCTCCTCTCGATCGGCCTGATGATGTTCGCCGGTGTCGGTGACGGCGAGCTGGGTCTTGCGAACGAGGACATCTCCGCCAACGTCTTCTTCGCGCTGTCGGATCCGATCCTCGGGCCGCTGGCCTTCCTCGTGTCGCTCGCGGTGCTGTCGAGCTCGGCGGCATCCCTGCAGTCCACCGCCGTCGGCCCCGCTCGGACGCTCCTGGCGATGGGGCACTACGGCGCGCTGCCCTCGCAGTTCGCGCGCGTCAGCCCCCGGTTCTTCACGCCCGGCTACGCCACCGTCGTCTCGGCGATCGTCGCGTCGGTGTTCTACGCCGTCATGCGCGTGCTCAGCGAGAACGTGCTGACCGACACGATCCTCTCGCTCGGCATGATGATCTGCTTCTACTACGGACTCACCGCTTTCGCGTGCGTCTGGTACTTCCGCAAGCAGTGGTTCGATTCGGCGCGCAGCTTCTTCTTCACCTTCTTGTTCCCGCTCGTGGGTGGCGGCATCCTCGCCGTGCTGTTCGTCACGACCCTGATCGACTCGATGGACCCCGAGTACGGCAGCGGCTCGAGCATCGGCGGCGTGGGACTGGTGTTCATCCTGGGAGTGACGATCATCCTCGCCGGTGTGGTCATCATGATCTGGCAGGCGATCAAGCGTCCGGCGTTCTTCCGCGGTGAGACACTCGGTATCGACGCGCCGGAGAGCCTTCGACGTGTCCGCCGCTGACGGGCAGACTGTCCACATCCATCCGATCGGAGAGGAAACATGACCGACTACGCCGTCGTCAATCCGGCCACGGGGGAGACCCTGGCCACGTACCCGAACATCACCGACGAGGCGCTCGAGGCCGCGATCGCGGGAGCGGATGCCGCGTACCGCAGGTGGCGCGACGTGCCGGTCACCGAGCGCGCCACGCGGATCCGCAGGGTCGCGGAGCTGCACCGGGAGCGCCGGGACGAGCTGGCCGAGATCATCGTGCGCGAGATGGGCAAGCCGCTGTCGGCCGCCGTCGCGGAGGTGGACTTCGCCGCCGACATCACCGAGTACTACGCCGACAACGCCGAGAAGATCACCGCGGATCAGCCCATCGACATCGATGGCGAGGGCTCCGCGGTGATCCGGCGGTCGCCGCTGGGCGTGCTGCTGGGCATCATGCCCTGGAACTTCCCCTACTACCAGGTCGCCCGCTTCGCCGCGCCCAACATCGTCGTGGGCAACATCATCCTCCTCAAGCACGCCCCGCAGTGCCCCGAGTCGGCGGCCGCGATCGAGCAGATCTACGAGGATGCCGGTCTGGAGGGCGTCTACACCAACGTCTACGCCTCGAACGACCAGGCGGCGACCATCATCGCCGACCGGCGGGTCCAGGGAGTCTCGGTCACGGGGTCTGAGCGCGCGGGTGCGGCCGTGGCGGCCCTGGCCGGCCAGAACCTCAAGAAGGTCGCGCTCGAGCTCGGCGGTTCCGACCCGTTCATCGTGCTGTCGACCGACGACCTCGATGCGACGGTGGCCGCGGCGGTCGAGGCGCGCCTGGACAACAACGGCCAGTCGTGCAACGCCCCCAAGCGCTTCATCGTGCAGGAAGGGCTCTACGACGCGTTCCTGGAGAAGTTCACGCAGGCGATGACCGCGTCGAAGATGGGCGACCCGTTCGCCGACGACACGGTGCTCGGCCCGCTGTCGTCGCTGGCTGCGGCCGAGCGCCTGCAGGATCAGGTGGACCGCGCCGTGGCGCAGGGCGCGAAGCTCGTCGCGGGCGGAAAGCGCGACGGCGCCTTCTTCGAACCCACGGTGCTCACCGACGTCACGCCCGAGATGGACGTGTACCGGGAGGAGCTGTTCGGGCCGGCCGGTGTGGTCTACAAGGTCGCCGATGAGCAGGAGGCGGTCAAGGTCGCCAACGACACCAGCTTCGGCCTCGGCTCGTACGTCTACACGACCGATCCCGAACAGGCCGAGCGGGTGGCGAACAGCATCGAGGCGGGCATGGTCTACGTCAACATCGTGCTGGCGGACTCGCCGGAGCTGCCGTTCGGCGGCGTCAAGCGCTCCGGCACCTCGCGCGAGCTGGGCCTTCTGGCTGCCGACGAGTTCGTCAACAAGAAGCTGATCCGCGTCGCCCCCTGAGCCCCAGCGGTCGTCGAGCGAGGACCGCAGCGACGACCCGAAACGGTGGTCGGTGTCGGTCGTTGAGCGAGGAGCGCAGCGACGAGACGAAACGCGGGTGCGGCGTGTCGGTCGTTGAGCGAGGAGCGCAGCGACGAGACGAAACGTGGGTGCGTGGTGGCGTTTCGTCTCGCTTCGCTCGCTCAACGACCGGGTGGTGCGGGGTGTCGGTCGCTGAGCGAGGACCGCAGCGACGAGACGGAACGCGGGTGCGTGTGGGCGTTTCGTCTCGCTTCGCTCGCTCAACGACCGGGTGGTGGGTGTCGGTCGTTGAGCGAGGAGCGCAGCGACGAGACGAAAGGTCGGTGCGCTTTGGTCGCGTTTCGTCTCGCTTCGCTCGCTCAACGACCGCGTGGTGCGGGGTGTCGGTCGTTGAGCGAGGAGCGCAGCGACGAGACGAAACGCGGGTGCGTGGGGTGTCGGTCGTTGAGCGAGGAGCGCAGCGACGAGACGAAACGTCGGTGGGTGCCGGTAGCGTCCGCGCATGGCGTTCACCTACATGCTCCAGTGCGCCGACGGCACGTATTACGTCGGCAGCACACGTGAACTCGACCGCCGACTCGTGCAGCACCAGACCGGGTTCGGAAGCGAGTACACGCGGCGGCGCCTCCCGGTGACTCTCATCTGGAGCGCCGAGTTCGAGCGGATCGACGAGGCATTCGCCTGGGAGAAGCGCATCCAAGGCTGGAGTCACGCCAAGCGGCAAGCTTTCGTCGCGGGCGGTCTCGACGCCGTGCTCGGGTGGAGCAAACGCACGAGGCGCAGCTCGCGGTGATACTCGTCGACCGGGGTGGGCGTTTCGTCTCGCTTCGCTCGCTCAACGACCGGGTGGTGCGGGGTGCCGGTCGTTGAGCGAGGAGCGCAGCGACGAGACGAAACGTCGGTGGGCTTTGGTCGCGTTTCGTCTCGCTGCGCTCGCTCAACGACCGGGGGCAGGGGCGTTTCGTCTCGCTTCGCTCGCTCAACGACCGGGCTCAGCGTGTCGGTCGTTGAGCGAGGAGCGCAGCGACGAGACGAAACGCGGGTCCGTGTGGGGGCGTTTCGTCTCGCTTCGCTCGCTCAACGACCGGGGCCGGGTGCTCAACGGCCGAGGGCGGCGTGGGCCTCGGCGATCGCCTCATCGGCCCACTGCGCCTGCTGGGGCGTGCCCCAGCGGATCGCGGCATCCCGCGACTCCTGGAACTCGGCGATCGCGTCGCCGAGACGTCCGGCCTCGAAGTGACGCCAGCCGGCGTTGTTGTGAAGCGACACGCGCCACCGCAGGGTGCGCGGGTCGTCGATGCGCTCGAGCGCATCGAACGCCGCCGCGGACCACTCGTCGGCCTGCACCGGATCGGCGATCGCGAGCATGTGGAGCGCATCCACCTGCAGGAACGTCAGCCCCGCCTCTCGCGCGGCATCCACCGCGGCGAGGAAGTACGGGACGGCCGCGGCGGGGTCGCCCGCCGAATTGCGCAGGCGCCCGCGCTCGAGGGCTGCCCGGGCGGCCACCGCTGCGTCGTCGATCGCGATCGCGTCCAGCGCCGAGTCAGCCGCCGCGAAGCGTTCCTGCAGCCCCAGGGCGCGCGCCACCTGGGTCTCCCACTCAGCGCGCACCGCGGCATCCGTCTCGGCTGCCGCCGCCGCCCGCAGCCGCGCCTCGGAGGCGACGGGGTCGGAGAAGTCCCACAGATCGTCCAGCCGGGACTGCGCGAGCGCCATGGCCGAATGCTAGCCCTGAGAGGGACGCGATCGCACGGCCTGCCCTCGGCGGCGGTTCGCGGGGTCAGCGGGCATGCCGTACACTGGAGCGTGCAGTGGAAATCTGCATTCTTTCGCCGTGCCCGTCGTCCGGGTGCGGATCCTCGAACCGCGGTGAGAGGGGAAGAGTGCGGACTTCTCGAGACCTCCGGGTCTCTAGGGCGGTAGCTCAATTGGCAGAGCAGCGGTCTCCAAAACCGCAGGTTGCAGGTTCGATTCCTGTCCGCCCTGCGCGTCAGCGCAACACCGGTGACATGTGCCGGTGGTTGACAACACAGTGGCCGACCCGTGTCGGCTCACGGAAGGTAATCAGGTGGCATCGATGGTTCAGGACGAGCCGAAGGGCGAGGTCGTCCCCGCTGAGGGAACGACCGCTCCCCGGGAGAAGAAGCTCAATGTCTTCGCTCGCATCGCCCTGTTCGTCCGCCAGGTCTTCGCCGAGCTCCGCAAGGTCGTCACACCGACGCGCCAGGAGCTGCTGAAGTACACGGCGGTGGTGCTCGGCTTCGTCGTCGTGATGATGGCCCTCGTCTACGGCCTGGACGTGCTGTTCGTGTGGATCACGTCGTACGTCTTCGGAGTGCCCGGCGCCTGATCCCGAATGCTCCCGGCTCACGGCGGGGGCACGACACGGGCGGACCGCAGGTCCGGCAGCGGACGGAACGGAAGAGAACTCACGTGACTGAAAGATATGTCGACGACGCCGATTGGGCGACGGCCGCCGAGCAGTCCTCGGAGGACGACGAAGCCCAGGAGGGCAACATCCTGGCCCAGGAGGAGCGCTCGGTCGAGGCGGCCGAGCACCTGGCGATCCACGTCGTCGACGATTCCGACGAGGACGACGCCGACCTGGACGACATCGACATCGACGACCCGGAGGCGGACGCGATCGTGAACGACGCTTTGAATCTTGACGAGACGGCAGAGACGGAGGCCGCTGCCGAGGTGATCAACGACTCCCTCGCGGAGGAAGCCGCCGAGCGCGAGGCTGAGGAGGCTTCCGAGGTGACCCCGTACGACGGTCCCGATGTGAACGGCGACGAGGACGAGCCCGTCCTCGACGAGGAATTCGTCGAAGAGGTGGATGCCGCTGCCGCGGTCGTGGACGAGGTCGAGGCCTCCGTCTCGCCGGCCGACGCCGCCGAGCCGCCCGTGACCGATGACGACGCCGACGCGGCCGACGCGGACGACGTCGACGCGGCCGTGGCTTCGCTGGACGAGACCGACGCGATCGCGGATGTCGACGAGATCGACGCCGATGAGGACGAGGACGAGGACCCGTACGAGGCGTTCCGAGCCGAGCTCCGCTCCCTTCCCGGCAAGTGGTACGTCATCCACTCCTACGCCGGCTTCGAGCGCAAGGTGAAGGCCAACATCGAGCAGCGCAAGTCGACGCTCGAGGTCGAGGACGACATCTACCAGGTCGAGGTCCCCATGGAGGACGTCGTCGAGATCAAGAACGGGCAGCGCAAGATGGTCACGCGCGTCCGGATCCCCGGCTACGTGCTCGTGCGCATGGAGCTCAACGAGGACACCTGGTCGGTCGTGCGTCACACGCCGGGCGTCACGGGCTTCGTGGGCAACGCCCACAACCCGACTCCGCTGCGCTTCGAGGAGGCCTTCAACATGCTGAAGAGCCTCGTCGAGGTCAAGGAGGTCGCCGGTGCCAAGGGCGGTGCGGCCAAGAAGGGCGCGGCCGCCGCGGCCCGCATCATCCCCGCCGAGGTCGACTTCGAGGTGGGCGAGACGATCACCATCAAGGAAGGCTCGTTCGCCGGCCTTCCCGGCACGATCAGCGAGATCAAGCCCGAGAGCGGCAAGCTCACGGTGCTCGTCTCGCTCTTCGAGCGCGAGACCCCGGTCGAGCTGTCGTTCGACCAGGTCACGAAACTTTGACGCGGGTCGGATCAATGCGAGCGCCAGCGAGCGTTGATGCGATCTCGGGTCAAGGTTGAGCGAGCGCAGCGAGTCGAAACCCCGGCGATTTCGCTGGTAGACTTCTGCAGTTTGCGCGTGCGCGTCGAGCGCACGTGATCGACACCGCGGTCCGGAACGGCCGGATTCGCGGGAGAACAGGATGCCCCGGCATCCACTGTTCGACGAAAGGAAACAAGAATGGCACCGAAGAAGAAGGTGACCGGCCTGATCAAGCTCCAGATCAACGCCGGCGCCGCCAACCCGGCGCCGCCGATCGGCCCCGCGCTCGGTCAGCATGGCGTCAACATCATGGAGTTCTGCAAGGCGTACAACGCCGCGACCGAGTCGCAGCGCGGCAACGTCATCCCCGTGGAGATCACCGTCTACGAGGACCGCAGCTTCACCTTCATCCTGAAGACCCCGCCCGCCGCTGAGCTCATCAAGAAGGCTGCCGGCGTGCAGAAGGGCTCGAAGACTCCGCACACGGCCAAGGTGGGCAAGCTCACCAAGGAGCAGGTGCGTCAGATCGCCGAGACGAAGCAGCCCGACCTGAACGCGAACGACCTCGAGGCCGCCTCGAAGATCATCGCCGGCACCGCCCGTTCCATGGGCATCACGGTCGAGGACTGAGGGGGAGAATAACCATGGCTACCAAGTCCAAGGCCTTCCAGGCCGCTGCCGCCAAGATCGAGGCGGACAAGTTCTACACCCCCGCCGAGGCCGTCGCCCTGGCGAAGGAGACCGGCTCGGCGAAGTTCGACTCGACCGTCGAGGTCGCGCTCAAGCTCTCGGTCGACCCGCGCAAGGCGGACCAGATGGTGCGTGGCACCGTGATCCTGCCCCACGGCACCGGTAAGACCGCCCGCGTCATCGTCTTCGCGACGGGCCCGGCCGCTGAGGCCGCCATCGCCGCAGGCGCCGACGAGGTCGGCGGCGCCGAGCTCATCGAGAAGGTCGCCGGCGGCTGGACCGCGTTCGACGCGGCCGTCGCGACGCCCGAACTCATGGGCCAGGTCGGTCGCCTGGGTAAGGTGCTCGGCCCCCGCGGCCTCATGCCGAACCCCAAGACCGGCACCGTGACCCCCAACCCGGCCAAGGCCGTGGAGGAGATCAAGGGCGGAAAGATCGAGTTCCGTGTCGACAAGCACGCCAACGTGCACTTCGTCGTCGGCAAGGCCTCGTTCTCGGCCGAGCAGCTCGACGAGAACCTCAAGGCCGCGCTCGAGGAGATCGTCCGCCTGAAGCCCTCCAGCTCGAAGGGCCGCTACATCCAGAAGGGCGCCGTGTCGACCACGTTCGGCCCCGGCATCCCGCTGGACGTCAACACCCTCGTCTGACGCGCTCCGCGACCGGCAGGTCGCTCCGCGGACAGTTCGAACGCAAGGGGCTCCACCTTCGGGTGGGGCCCCTTCGTCGTTCACGGTCGTGACCGGTCTGTAACCTGCGGGCCGGTCCGCGGGGCCGGGGGTAGCGTCGGAGCCATGACCGCCACGCTGCAGGAATTGTTCGGAATCGATGCCCCGATCGTGCTGGGCCCCTTCGGCGGGCTCTCGTCGGTGGAACTGACGGCGACGGTGAGCGAAGCCGGCGGCCTCGGCTCGTACGGCTTGTACGGCTACTCCGCCGATCGCATCAGCGACACCGTCGCCGCACTGCGGTCGGCGACATCGCGGCCGTTCGCGGTCAATGTCTGGCTGCGCACGGGTGACGAGGTGACGCCGGGCGACGTCGATCTCGCCCCCGCCATCGATGCGGTGGCGCCGCTCTTCGACGAACTCGGACTGCAGCGGCCCGCGCCGCCGACCGAGTTCATGCCCGACACCGACGCGCAGCTGACCGCGGTGCTGGATGCCGAGCCCGCCGTGCTCAGCGTGGTCTTCGGCGTGCCGTCGGAGCGACTGATCGCGGCGGCGCACAGCCGAGGCATCCGGGTCATCGGCACCGCGACGAGCGTGGCGGAGGCGGTCGCGCTGGACGCCGCCGGTGTCGATGCCGTCGTCGCGACGGGCTCCGAGGCCGGCGGTCACCGGGTGTCGTTCCTTCGGCCCGCCGAGGAATCGCTGGTCGGCACGTTCGCGCTCGTCCCGCAGGTGGTCGACGCGGTCGGCGTGCCGGTGATCGCGGCCGGAGGCATCGCCGACCGCCGGGGCGTGGCCGCCGCGTTCGCGCTGGGAGCCTCCGGCGTGCAGGTCGGGTCGGCGTTCCTGCGCACTCGGCAGTCGGCAGCCACCGACGTGCACCGCAACGCCATCGCGGGCGCGAGCGACACCAGCACCGTCCTGACCAGAGCCATGAGCGGGCGCCTGGCCCGCGGCATCCCGAACCGCGCCATGCGCACCATCGAGACTGCGGGGGTCATCGCGCCGTTCCCCGCGCAGAACTGGCTGACCGGGCAGTTCCGCGCCGAGGCCGGTCGGCGGGGCGACGGCGACCTGGTGTCGCTGTGGGCGGGACAGGCCGCGGGGCTGGCCACGCGAGAAGACGCGACGGACGTCTTCGCCGAGCTCGCAGCGGGCGTGCCGGCCTGACTCGGCTCACCGGGTGGGAAGCACGTCGAAGCCCGGCTCGCCCCTAGCCGTGATCTCTGCGACGGCGGCGGATTCGACGCGCGCCCCGGGAGGCCCCTCCGCCATCCAGGCCAGCACCTCGTCGACCTGGGTAGCGCTTCCCTCGATCTCCGCTTCCACCGACCCGTCACGGCGATTGCGCACCCATCCGGCGACTCCGGCCTCGCGTGCGACGATGCGCATCGTGTACCGGTAGCCGACGCCCTGCACCTCGCCGGTGACCGTCACGTGCACCCGTCTCATGCCGCCATCTTGCCGCGATGCGCGGGGTGCGGAACACCCCGCGGGGCGCTCGCCTGCTCGATCGGCGCGGCCTAGGGGAGGACCAGCGACACCCCGAGCACGATCATCACGACAGCGATGACGGCGTCCAGGATGCGCCACGCCCGAGGCGTCGACAGCCAGCGGCCGAGGAACCGTGCTCCGAAGGCGAGCCCGAAGAACCACACCACACTCGCCATCACGGCGCCGGCGGCGAAGAGCCAGCGTCCGCCGCCGTGCGTGTTCGCCACTGTTCCGAGCAGGAACACCGTGTCGAGGTACACGTGAGGATTCAGCCACGTCAGCGCCAGACAGGTGAGCACGACCGGCCAGAGCCTGGTGCCGGTCGCGCGTGCGGCCGCCGTGCGTACGCCGGCTGCAGCACCGGGCGGGGAAGCATCCGCCGGTGAGGGCGTGCCGGCAGTCTCGTCAGCCCGCAGAGCGGCCCCGGTGGGACGCCACGCTCGTTTCGCCGCGAGCAGCCCGTAGCAGACGAGGAACACCGCGCCCGCCCATCGCACCACGTCGACGAGCCACGGCACCGCCTGCAGCAGCAGCCCGACGCCCGAGACCCCGAGCACGATCAGGACGGCGTCCGAAGCCGCGCAGATCGCAGCCACGACGGGGACATGCTCGCGACGCAGCCCCTGTCGCAGCACGAAGAGGTTCTGCGCGCCGATCGCCACGATGAGGGAGAAGCCGAGACCGAGTCCGGCGAGCAGGGGCGTGAGCACCCTTCGACGCTAGAAGCAGCACGATGGACAGTCCAGCTCACGGTTCTTCAGTAGCATTAGCGCGACTGAAGATGCGGATTCCGTTCGAGCTGGCAGAGACCCTCGCCGTCGTCGTGGACGAAGGCACGATGGATGCCGCCGCCCGCCGGCTGCACATCACCCCCTCCGCGGTCAGTCAGCGCCTCAAGGCACTGGAGGAGCAACTGGGCCGCCTGGTGCTCGTGCGCTCCAAGCCGGTGCGGCCGACGGAGGCGGGCGCGTCGGTGATCCGCCTGGCCCGACAGATGGCGCTGCTCGAGCACGATGCGCTCGCCGAGCTCGGCGCCGATGCGACGGAGGCGGTGGTGACGAGCGTGCCGCTGGCTGTCAACGCCGACTCCCTGGCCACGTGGTTCCTGGAGCCCCTGGCGCGCCTTGCGGGGCGGCATCCGGTCGTCTTCGACCTCCACCGGGACGACCAGGACTTCACGGCTGGGCTTCTCGAGTCCGGAACCGTGATGGGCGCGGTGACCTCACGTGCCGCACCCGTCGCGGGATGCCGCTCCTCGCCGCTGGGGGCGATGCGCTACGAGGCGGTCGCCACGCCGGCGTATGCCGAGCGGTGGCTGGGCGGGGATCGCAAGGCAGCGCTGGCCGAGGCGCCGCTCGTGG
Source organism: Microbacterium timonense (assembly GCF_900292075.1). GTDB lineage: Bacteria > Actinomycetota > Actinomycetes > Actinomycetales > Microbacteriaceae > Microbacterium > Microbacterium timonense. The sequence goes on along the minus strand of NZ_OLMV01000002.1, from coordinate 91,626 downwards.
ACTTCGATCGCCGCGACGACCTGCAGAACGAGTGGCTGGCAGCGCAGGGCGTGGACCCCACGCGTCCGCCGCGGCATTATGTGCCGGCGTCGAACGACTTCGCCACCGCGGTTCGCCGAGGACTCGGGTGGGCGATGCTGCCGCGATTCCAGTCCGACGATGCGCTCGAGCGCGGCGACCTCGTGCTGCTCGGCGGGCCCGCTGCCGACGTCGCGCTGTACTGGCAGCAGTGGAACCTGCGTTCGCCGCTCCTGGATGCGATCGCGGACGAGATCATCGCCGAGGGTCGTCGGGTGCTCGCTCCGGAGCGCTGACCTCTCCGGATCGGCGGTCTCAGTCGTCGCTGACGCGGAGCACGATCTTGCCGCGGGTGTGTCCGGCCTCGATGGCCCGGTGCGCGGCGGCCGCATCGGACAGCTCGAACACCTGATCGATGTACACCTGCACGGCACCGGAGTCCAGCAGCCGGGCGACCGTCGCGAGCGCGCTGCCGTCAGGGATCACCTTGTACGACGTCGCGCGCACTCCCGCCTGGGCTGCCGCGACGGCGTAGCCCGGCCAGCCGCCCGTCGGCACGAGCACGTACAGACCGCCCGGTCGCAGCACTTCCAGTGAGCGGGTGCCCGTCTCGGCCCGCACGTTGCCGACGAGGTCGATCACGACGTCGACCTCCCCGACGACCTCCTCGAACCTGGTGGTCGTGTAGTCGATGACGACCGACGCGCCGAGTTCGCGGAGCCACCCGGCGTTGCGGCCCGAGGCGGTGGCGGTCACGTGCGCGCCGAAGTACGCGGCGAATTGCACGGCGAAATGGCCGACGCCACCGCTGCCGGCGTGGATCAGCATCCGCTGCCCCTCGTGTGCGTGGGCGGTCTCGACGACGAGCCCCCACGCGGTGAGGGCCGCCAGCGGCACGCCTGCGGCCTCCACGTGCGACAGCGCCGCGGGTTTGCGCGCGACCGACAGCGACGGCGCCACGACGTACTCGGCGTAGGAGCCGCCGGTGCGCGGGAAGGCCGCCATTCCGAACACCGCGGTGCCGGGCGGGAAGGGGTGCGACTCGTACGGGCTCTTCACGACGATCCCGCTGAAATCGAACCCCAGCGCGGACGGGTACTGCGCGATGGCGGCCGACACTCCGGCGCCGGCGCGCGTCTTGGCGTCGATGGGATTGACGCCGGCCGCGACGACGCGGACCAGCAGTTCGCTCAAGACGGGGGAAGGCACCGGGATGGATGCCTCGCGGAGCGCATCGGCCTCGCCACACGCTTCGATGATGGCCGCGCGCATCGCCTCAGGCGGCGCGCTCACGGGGCTCAGCGGGGTTTCGGGTGTCGAACGCAGCGGCCGGATCCTCATCGCTCACTCCTTCCGCGGGGGTGCCGTCGTCGGCACCGGACTCCCGTGGCACCAGTCAACCGCGAGTTCGTCTCGCGCGTGTTACGTCGGTGCTACCGCTGACGCACCCGGCTGCCAGGATGCGCCGGCTCAGCGGAATCCGACGGCCAGGGCTTCCGGCGACAGCACGTGCTCCACCGCCAGCATGCTCGCTCCGATGACGGCGGCGCGTTCCGCCGCTGCCGACTGCACGATCGACAGGTGCTCGGTGGCCAGCGGGATCGAGCGCGTGTAGACGGTCTCGCGTACGCCCGCGATGAGGTGCTCGCCCACGCGTGCCATGGAACCGCCGATCGTGATGACCGAGGGGTTCACGAGGCTCACGCACGTCGTGAGCACCTCGCCGATGTCACGGCCGGCCTGTCGCACGGCCTGGATCGCCTCGATGTTGCCGCGCTTGACGAGGTCGACGACGTCGGAGCCGGTCCGCGCATCGACCCCCTGATCGCGCAGCGTGCGGGCGATCGCCGGTCCGGACGCGATCGCCTCGAGGCAGCCGCGGTTGCCGCAGCGGCACGCCACGTCGGCCGCGCGTGCCACCTGGACGTGTCCGATGTCGCCCGCGACGCCTTGCGCGCCGCGCAGCAGCGTGCCGCCGGAGATCAGTCCGGCTCCGATGCCGGTCGCGATCTTGACGAACATGAGATGCTCGACGCCCGGCCAGGCGACCGCTCGTTCGCCCAGGGCCATGATGTTCACGTCGTTGTCGACGAGCACCGGCACGTCGAGGTGCTGGTTGAGCCAGCCGGGAATGTCGAAGCGGTCCCACCCCGGCATGATCGGAGGATTGACCGGCAACCCCGTCGAGTGCTCGACGGGCCCCGGCACCCCGATGCCGATCGCGGCCACCTGCGACCGGTCGCGGCCCACGCGCGCGAGCAGCGCCGTCGCGCCTTCGACCAGCCAGTTCAGCACGGGCTCGGGTCCCAGCGCGATGTCGAGCGGCTCGGACTGATCCGCCAGCACCGTGCCGTTCAGGTCTGTGACGGCCACCGTGGCATGGGAGGCGCCCACGTCGGCGGCGATGACGACCTTCGCGGCCGGGTTGAGCGCGAACAGCGACGGTGGGCGTCCGCCTGTCGAGACCGCCTCGGCGACGGGGCTGATCAGCCCCATGCGCATCAGCTGATCGACGCGAGCGGCAACCGTGGAGCGGGCGAGGCCCGTCGCCTTCGCGAGCTCGGCACGCGTTCTCGGCACGCCGTCGCGCAGCAGCTGGAACAGCTCGTTGACGCCGGTCGGGTTGATCGTCGATTCGCCGTTCATGGTCACATCTCAGGGTATCGGCGGGCCGCAGACCCGGCGGCGACAGGGCAGGGGGACAGATGCCGCGGCCCGGCGCCGCACCGGGCGACGGCCGTGCCGCGGCATCCGCTCACGTCCCTGCGCGGCCCGTCGGCTTGGCGAACCGCTGCTGCAGCAGCACCGCCACCACGATGATGACGCCCTTCACGACGGCCTGGATCGACGAGTTGAGGTTGTTCTGCACGAACACGTTCGTGAGCGTGGTGAAGATGAGGACGCCGAAGACGGTACCGGTGATCGTTCCGCGACCACCGACGAGAAGCGTTCCGCCGACGACGACCGCAGCGATCGCGTCGAGTTCGAGGAGCGTGCCGTGCGTCGACGTGCCGGCCGTCGTGCGACCGAGGTACATGACGGCTGCGATGCCCGCGCACAGTCCCGAGATGGCGTAGAGCCACATCGTGTGCCGCTTCACGTTGATGCCGGCAAGGCGCGCGGCCTCGCGGTTGCCGCCGATCGCGACGGTGCGACGACCGAACGTGGTGCGGTTGAGCACGACCCAACCGACCACGGCGACGACCACGAAGATCCAGATGAGGATGTCGACACCGATGATGTCGAGGTTCAGGAACTCGATGAAATCACGGTCGTGCACCTGCAGGGTGCGTCGCTCGGCCAGCACCTCGGCCAGTCCGCGCGCGGCGATCAGCATCGCGAGCGTCGCCATGAAGGCGACCACCTTGCCGTAGGCGATGACGATGCCGTTGATGAGACCTGCCACCACGCCCACGAGCAGCGCCATCAGGATCATGACGCTCCAGTGGAGCTGATCGGCGAGGTCCTGGACCGCCGCGATCGTCGCGACGACCGACGCGAGGCCGAGTACCGAGCCGACGGACAGGTCGATGCCGCCCGCGGTGATCACGAGGGTCATGCCCACCGCGACCACGCCGAGGATCGACGCCTGACGCAGGATCGTGAGGGTGTTGCTCACGCTCAGGAAGGTGTCCGGAGCCGTCACGGCACCGACGATGACCAGAAGGAGCAGTGCGACAACGAGGCCGAGGTTGCGCCCGACGGACCCCGAGAGGACGCGCCGGATGCCGGTCGGTTGCGCGTCCGGCGAGCCGGCGGGCGGTGGTGCCTCGGAGGCAGTGGGAACGCCGGCGGTCCCCTGTGTGGTCTGCTCGCTCACGCGGCGGTTCCTTTCATGACGAGGTCGAGCACACCGTGCTCGTCGATCTGGGCGGCGGGTAGCGTCTCGAGCACTCGTCCTTCTGCGATGACGAGGACGGTGTCGGCGAGCCCCAAGACTTCCTCGATCTCGCTCGAGACGACGACGATCGCGTTGCCGGCAGCGGCCAGCTCACGGATGAGGGCATAGATCTCTGCGCGCGCACCGACGTCGACGCCGCGCGTGGGCTCGTCGAGCAGCAGCACGCGGGTGCCGTGGACGAGCCACCGTGCCAGCAGGATCTTCTGCTGATTGCCGCCCGACAGTGTGATCGTCGGGCGATCGGGGTCGGCCGGCCGCAGTTCGAGCGACTCGATCTGCGCGCGAGCGGCCGCCCGCGCGCCGCGCTCGTCGAGGAAGCCCGCCTTCGCGAATCGCTTCAAGGATGCGAGCGTGACGTTGAAGTAGACCGGCTCGTCGAGGACGAGCCCCTGGCTCTTGCGCTCCTCGGGGGAGAGCCCGATGCCGGCGGCGACGGCCTTGACGACTGATCCCCGCGGAAGAGGCTTGCCGCTGACCGACACCGATCCCGAGGTGGCGCGGCGGGCGCCGTACACCGTCTCGAGGATCTCGGAGCGGCCCGAGCCGACGAGTCCGGCCAGACCGACGATCTCGCCCGCACGCACGGAGAACGAGACGTCCTCGAACAGGCCGGCGACCCCCAGGCCCTCCACCTCGAGCACGGTCGGAGCGTCGGCGGGCACGGGGACCGCCGGAGGGAACACGTTGGCGATCTCTCGCCCGGTCATGAGCCGGATGAGCTCGGAGGTCGGTGTGCCGGCGACGGGGAGCCCGACCGCTGTGGTGCGGCCGTCCTTCAGGATGGTGATGCGGTCGCCGATCTGCCGGATCTCTTCGAGGCGGTGGGTGATGTAGACGACCGCGATGCCGGCCGAGGTGAGCTCCTTCACGACGTGGAAGAGGTTGCCCACCTCCTCGGTGTCGAGCACGGCCGAGGGCTCGTCCATGATGATCAGCTTGACGTCATGGGAGAGGGCGCGCGCCATGCTCACGATCTGCTTGTTCGCCGCACTCAGGCTGCCGACCTCGGTGTGGGGGGAGAGCCCCGGGTGCCCCAGACGGCGCAGCAGCTCACGGGTCTGCTTGGCAGCCTCGGAACGCCTGCTGAAGCCGCCGCGCGAGAGCTCGTGGCCGAGGAAGATGTTCTCGGCGATCGTCAGGCCGTCCACGACGTCCAGCTCCTGGTACATCGTGGCGATGCCCAGCTCGATCGCCGCTTGCGGCGTCGGGATCTCGACCGGCTCGCCCTGCCACGAGATCACGCCCTCGTCGGGCCGATGCACGCCGGCGAGCGTCTTGATGAGCGTGGACTTTCCGGCACCGTTCTGGCCGAGGATGCAATGAACCTCGCCGGGGAGGACCTCGAGGTCCACGCCGCGCAGCGCCTGCACGCCCGCGAACGTCTTCGTCACGCCCCGGACATCGAGTAATGCCCGCGGATGGTCAACTTTGATCACGCGATGAACATAACACGACCCGTGCAGCCTTGCCGAGGCCCATCTCACGACGACACGGCACTGCAACGAAGGCGCGAAGCGCCCGGACCGGCAGAATAACGCGGATCTCACGGCAATTGACTTCTGTCGCAACAAAAACAAAAGTTGCACATCGCCTCGTCGGTTCTGCTAGCGTGGGCCCGGTCAGCGTGGACTCCTCGAGTGCGGGCACGTCATTCCTGTCCGAGACAGCGCGCTGTCACAGCTGCATCACATTCAAGGAGGAAACATGCGCTCACACCTGAAGGCGCGTACGCGACTCGTGCTCACCGGCACCGCAGTCGTCGCGGCCATCGGACTTCTCGCCGGCTGCACCGGCTCCGGCGCCGACGAGGGCGACGTCGTCGACCAGGGCACCACGACGGAGGAGAACGCCGAGAGCGGCGACACCGTCGTCATCGGCTTCTCCGGCCCCGCCGCCGACCACGGCTGGCTCGGCGCCATCAACTCCGGGGCGCAGGCCGCGGCCGACAGCTTCGATGACGTCGAACTGCGCGTGGCGGAGGGCACGAACGACCCCATCGCGCAGATCGCGGCGGTCGAGACCTTCGTCAACGACGGCGTCGACGCGATCGTGCTGCTGCCTTCCGACGGCGCCGCGCTCACCGAGGCGGCGATCGCGGCGATGGAGGCGGGCATCCCCGTCATCAACGTCGACCGCGAGTTCTCCAGCCCGTTCGCCGCGCGAGCCACCGTGCTGGGCGACAACTACGGGATGGGCGTCAGCGCCGGCACCTACATCTGCGAGCAGCTCGACGGACAGTCCGACGCCGTCGTGGCCGAGATCGCCGGCATCGACTCGCTCCCGCTGACGCAGGACCGCTCGCAGGGCTTCGCCGACGCGCTGGAGGACTGCGGCCTGGAGGTGTCGGCCCGCGTGGCCGCCGACTTCACGGTGGCAGGCGGTGAGGCGGCAGCCTCGCAGCTGCTCGCGGCCAACCCGAAGATCGACGCCATCTGGAACCACGACGATGACCAGGGCATCGGCGTGCTCGCGGCCATCGATTCCGCCGGTCGCGACGAGTTCTTCATGGTGGGCGGTGCGGGCAGCCGCAGCGCGATGGAGGCCATCCAGGCCGACGACTCGGTGCTCAAGGCGACGATCATCTACCCGTCGACGCAGGCGGCGGACGGCGTGGCGCTGGCGCGGCTCATCGCGCAGGGCAAGACGCTGGGTGACATCGTGACCCCCGGCATCCCGAACCGGATCGTGCTGGACGCGCCGGTGGTGACCAAGGAGAACGTCGACCAGTACATCGACCTGTCGTTCGAGTAAACCGATGAGGGGTCGGGGCGTCCGTCCGAGGCGGGCGCCCCGACCTTTTCACCTCCGAGAGAGAGGACCAGCGCGTTGACCGACACGCTTCGCGTCGCCATGATCGGCCACGGATTCATGGGCGCGGCACATTCCCAGGGGTGGCGCGTCGCCCCACGATTCTTCGATCTTCCCCGGCAGCCGGAGATGGCCGTCGTCGTCGGCCGCGACACCGCCGGCGTCGAGGCCTCCGCCCGCAAGTGGGGCTGGGGAGAGAGCGCGAGCGACTGGCGCGAGGTGATCGCCCGCGATGACATCGACGTCGTCGACGTCGTGACCCCCGGAGACACGCACGCCGAGATCGCGATCGCAGCGCTCGAGGCGGGCAAGCACGTGCTGTGCGAGAAGCCGCTGGCGAACACCGTCGCCGAGGCGGAGGCGATGGATGCCGCCGCCGGCGCGGCAGCGGCCCGCGGCGTCCGCTCGATGGTGGGCTTCACGTACCGCCGGGTTCCCGCTGCCACTTTCGCGCGGGACCTGGTGGCCGCAGGGCGGATCGGGCAGATCAGGCAGGTTCGCGCCGAGTATCTGCAGGACTGGCTGCGGGACGCCGACGCGCCGCTGACATGGCGTCTGAAGAAGGAGCACGCCGGTTCGGGCGCCCTCGGCGACATCGGCGCCCACGCGGTCGACCTCGCCGAGTTCATCACCGGGCAGCGACTCACCTCCGTGTCGGGGGTCATCGAGACTCTCGTCCGTGAGCGTCCGCTGCTCGGCGAAGGCGTCGGTCTGTCGGGCACCGCCGCGAACGAGCGGGGCGAGGTCACGGTCGACGATGTCGCGCTGTTCACCGGGCGGCTGGAGTCGGGGGTGCTGGCGTCGTTCGAGGCGACGCGGTTCCGCACCGGCCGCAAGAATGCGCTGCGCATCGAGATCTCGGGCTCGGAGGGAGCCCTCGCTTTCGACCTCGAGCGGCTGAACGAGCTCGAATTCTACGACGCCACGCAGCCGGACCTCGAGCAGGGCTTCCGTCGCATCCTCGTCACCGAGCACGACCACCCGTACCTCGCGCCCTGGTGGCCGACGGGTCATATGCTCGGCTACGAGCACGGGTTCTCGCATCAGGTGCGCGACTTCGTCGCGGCGATCGCCGACGGCTCGGACCCGCGCCCGTCGTTCCGCGACGGTCTTCATGTACAACGGGTGCTCGACGGCGTGGAGCGCAGCTCGGCCGCCGGCAGCATCTGGACCCCCATCGCCGGCTGAACGCCGGCATCCGACGACGAAAGGTTCACGCGATGACGCGACCGGTCACTCTGTTCACGGGCCAATGGGCTGATCTGCCGTTCGAGGAGGTGGCGCGCCTTGCCGGCGAGTGGGGCTACGACGGCCTCGAGATCGCCTCGTGGGGCGACCACCTCGATGTCGCCCGCTGGGACGACGACGCTTACGTGCAGGGGCGCCTGGAGATCCTGGAGCGCAACGGCCTGAAGGTGTTCACCATCTCCAACCACCTCGCGGGTCAGGCGGTGTGCGACGACCCCATCGATCAGCGGCACCGAGAGATGCTCAACGACCGCGTGTGGGGCGACGGCGACCCGGAGGGCGTGCGTCAGCGTGCGGCCGAGGAGCTCAAGCACACCGCGCGCATGGCGGCACGACTCGGCGTGAAGACGGTGACGGGCTTCACCGGATCCTCCATCTGGAAGGCCGTCGCCATGTTCCCGCCGGCATCCGACTCGTTCATCGAGGCGGGCTATGAGGACTTCGCGACCCGCTTCCACCCCATCCTCGACGTGTTCGACGAGGTCGGCGTGCGCTTCGCCCACGAGGTGCACCCGTCCGAGATCGCCTACGACTACTGGACGACCAAGCGAACCCTCGAGGCGATCGGACACCGCGAGGCGTTCGGCCTGAACTGGGATCCGTCGCACATGGTGTGGCAGGACCTCGACCCGGTCGGGTTCCTGTGGGACTTCCAGGACCGCATTTACCACGTGCACTGCAAAGACACGAAGAAGCGGTTGAACGGCCGCAGCGGGCGACTCTCGTCGCACCTGCCGTGGGCCGACCCGCGGCGGGGCTGGGACTTCATCTCGACCGGCCACGGCGATGTGCCGTGGGAGGACGCGTTCCGCATGCTCAACGCCATCGGCTATGACGGCCCGCTCTCGGTCGAGTGGGAGGACGCCGGAATGGACCGCCTCGTCGGCGCACCGGAGGCGCTCGAGTTCGTGCGTCGCCTGTCGAGCTACGAGCCCTCGTCGGCGGCCTTCGACGCCGCCTTCTCGAGCCAGCGCTGACGACGACGAAGGGGGCTCACCGATCGGTGAGCCCCCTTCTTCGGCGCCGTGCGACCGCGCGACCGCGACCGCGACTGCGCCAGCGGCGCGCCACTCAGGCTTTGGGGCGCTCCCCGGCGCTGAGCGCATGCAACAGGCGGGTGAGGTTGCGGATGTCGTCGACCGGCCACTCTTGCAGCGCATCGACCAGGAGGCTCTCCTGCGGCGCGCGGGCTTCGGCCAGCCGCTCCAGCCCGAACGGCGTGGGGGAGAGCAGGCTGGACCGGCCGTCGTCGGGGTCCGGGGTGCGCTGCACGAGGCCGAGCTGCTCCAGCTCCCGCACGGTGCGGCTGATCTGCCCCTTGTCGGCGGTGAGCATCTCGGCCAGACCCGACAGCGTGATGCCCTCCCGGCGCACGATCGTCGTGAAGACCTTGTAGGCCCCCGGAAGCATGCCGGGGCTCACGCGATTGGCGTTCTCTGTGATGATCCGGCGGAACTGATTGATCAGCTCGCCGAACTCCGCCTCGAGGGCGCGCACCGCCTCGGTGCGCGCCGCTCGGGTGTCGTCGGAGATCATCGTGTTCGACATTATCGCCGCGAGGTGGACGCCCGGTCGCCCGCGGCCTCGTCGCCCGCCGGCCGGGAGGCCGCTGCCTGGGCGGAGGACGGGCCGGATGCCGCGGCATCCTGCGTCTGGATGGTGCCGGTCGCGCTCAGGCTCTCCATGCCCTCGGCGGTCGACACCGTCGCCAGGTCGGCCTCGATCGCGTTGACGCGCTCGCTCGTGGTCATGCGTGTGAGCGGCTTGTTCGGCAGGAAGATGATCGCGACGAGGCTCAGAACAGCGAGTGGGACCGCGATGAGGAACGAGTGCGCGATGGCCTGCGCGTAGATGTCCTCGACGATGACGCGGATTCCCTCCGGCAGTGCGGAGACCTGCGGGATGGTCCCGGACTGCAGCTGCTGCCCGATCGCGGCGCCCTTCTCGCCGAGCTTCATCAGCGCGGCCGTGATGTCATCCTTCCGCTCGGTGAAGAGGTTCGTCGCCGACGTCGCCAGCGCCGCGCCCATGACCGAGACGCCGATCGTGCCGCCGAGGCTCCGGAAGAACGTAACGCCGGAGCTCGCGACGCCGATCTCGGTCGGCTTGGCCGTGTTCTGCACGATGAGCACGAGGTTCTGCATCGTCATGCCGACGCCCGCGCCCAGCAGGAACATGTACACGGACACCAGGAAGAAGTTCGTGTCGTAGTGGATCGTCGAGAGCAGGAACGAGCCGGCGATGAGCAGCACGCCACCCACGATGAGGTACGGCTTCCAGTGTCCGTGGCGGGTGACCAGTCCGCCGATCACGATCGACGCGAGGAGAAGACCCGCGATCATCGGGATGGTCATGAGGCCGGCCTCGGTGGGGGTCGCGCCCCGCGCCAGCTGCATGTACTGGCTGAGGAACACCGACGTGCCGAACATCGCGATGCCGATCGAGATCGACGCGACGACCGCGAGAGTGAAGGTGAGGTTGCGGAACATGGTGAGCGGCACGAGCGGCTCCTTCGAGCGCAGCTCGACGATCACGAACAGCACGGCCGCCAGCAGCGCCCCACCGACCATGAGGACGGTCTCGGTGCTCCACCAGTCGTAGTCCTTGCCGGCGTTGGTCACCCAGATCAGCAGCAGCGAGACCGCCGTCGACAGCAGGACGATGCCGAAGTAGTCGATCCGCGCCTTCGTCTTCGGACGCGGGGGAAGGTGCAGGGTCCGCTGCTGGATGATGAGGGCGGCCACCGCGAACGGCAGCGCGATGAAGAAGTTCCAGCGCCAGTCGAGCGTGTCGGTGATGAACCCGCCCAGGAGTGGCCCGCCGACCGTCGCGACGGCCATCACCGCGCCGAACAGGCCCATGTACCGGCCGCGCTCGCGCGGGCTGATGATGTCGGCCATGATGACCTGGCTGAGCGCGGCCAGACCGCCGGCGCCGACACCCTGCACCGCGCGGAACGCGATGAGCATTCCCGGGTCCTGCGAGAAGCCCGCCGCGGCGGTCGACAGCACGAAGATCGCGATGGCGAGCTGGATCAGCACCTTGCGGTTGAAGAGGTCGGCCAGCTTGCCCCAGATGGGCGTGGAGATGGCGGTGGTGAGGAGGGTCGCCGTGACCACCCATGTGAAGGCGGCCTGATCGCCGCCCAGGTCGTGGACGATGACGGGGAGCGAGGTGGAGACGACGGTCGAGGCGAGCATCGACACGAACATGCCGAGCAGCAGACCGGTGAGCGCCTGCAGCACATGGCGATGCCGGCGCTTCTCTTCTGCGGTGGCGACCGACCCGGTCGCGGGGGTGGACGTGGCCATAGGAGTCCTTCGAACGAGGGTGGGAGTGGTGCGGCGACGGCGGCGCAAGAGTCGTTGACGAACGTCAACTGTTGATGTGAATCAACTATACGCCGATCGTTGACGTTGGTCAACTATCAGTCGTGGTGAAGGTGCGGAACGCCGATGTGCGGAACGCGCGAGAGGATGAGCGCGTGTTCAGCGTGGAACTGATTCCGGATGCCGCCACCGACGCAGCAGTGCGGGCGGAGTGGGGCCGGCTGATCGAGGCCGGCCTCCCCAGCGCCGGGCGCCACGAGGGCGAGAGCAATCGGCCTCACGTGACGCTCGCCGTGCGCGAGGCGCTGGACCCTGCGGCTCTCGCGCCGATCTCCGCACTCCTGCCGGTGCCGCTCGAACTCGGCGGGACCCTCGTCTTCGGCAGGGAGGGGCGGTTCGTGCTCGCGCGCGCCGTCGTCATGACGCGGAAGCTCCTCGACCTGCATCGCGCGGTCGCGTTCGCCGCCGGAGCGGCCGGTCCGCGTTACGGCAACACGATGCCCGACCGCTGGTCGCCGCACGTGACTCTCGCGCGTCGGTTGGACGCCGACGGGTTGGCGCACGCTCTCTCGGTGCTGGAGCTGCGAGCGGTGGACGGTGCCGCCGTGGGCCTGCGCGTCTGGGATGCGGGGAACAAGCGCGTCACGACGCTGCGCTGAGGCGTCGTGGACGCCTGTGGCAGGCGCGTGGGAAGGAAGCCGGAGCCTCAGTCAGCCAGCGCGAGCGCGCGGAACGGCTCACGCGGCGCGGAGGCGGGCTGCGGCATCCGTCCCGGCTGCTGGCGTGAGCGCATCGTGCGCAGGTACAGCTCGTCGATGAGCGCGGTCGCCAGCCGGACGAGTTTCGCGATCTCGGCCTCGTCGCGGTCGACCCACGCGCAGCGCGGCTCGTCGTCGACCGGCACGAACCCGTCGTGCTGCTCCCACGCGACGAGGGTGCGCTCGGCACCGAGCACGTGCTGCTGCCACCACACCTGACGCAGGTACGAGCGCGGGATGCTGCGCCATGCCTTGTTCGTCGTCTTGATCTCGGCCAGCATGACGCGGCCGGCGCCGTCCACCGCGATGCCGTCGGGGGTCGCGAGATGACGCTTCTCGACGACGGCGTGGAACAACGCCGACGAGGGCTGGATGCCGTGGGTCGCCGCGACCCAGGCGGCGATCTCGGGCTCGCGGGCCCGCCCGTGCGCGGTGTATGCGTTGCCCGAGAAGCCGGATCCCATGAGCTTCGCGTCGGCGGCGCGGCCGATCGCCCGCTCGGAGGTCAGGGTCGCGACATCCGTCGCCGTGATGCCGCGGGATCGCGCGCGCACCCACGCCACCCGGTCGCGGGAGTCCGCGACGATGCGGGCGGCGAGCTCGGGTGTCACGGATCCACCGTACGCCGCCGCCGCGACATCCGCCGCCAGCGACCCACCGCTCGCCGCCAGCGGCTGCCATCGCCGGGCCCGCACCATCGCGCGAGTGCACGACGTATGCACGAGCGAACGACGTATCGACGGCGATAACCCGTGCACTCGTGAAGAAGTCGTGCACTCGAGCTCCTCCGCCGGCGCTCGCAGGGGTTCCTCCACAGGCGAGGGTGTCGCGCGGCGGTCCACAACTGCGCGGTAGGGGGCGCCCCGCGCGTGGTGGCGGATCGCACAATTGCGCATGCCTCGTCGCCTGGCGTCCGTCGCCGAGTTGAGCATGGCCGTGCGGTCGCGTCGCGCTCTGCTGCGCGACGGGTGGACCGACCGCGGCATCCGGGACGCGATACGCGGCGGCCGACTCCGGTCCGTCCGCCGGGGCTGGTTCATCGAGGGGCCGGAGTACGACATGCTCTGGGCCGAGGCCCGGCACCTCGCGCACGTTCTGGCTGTCGCGCGCGACAGCACGGGGTCGGGAATCATCTCGCACGAGTCCGCGGCGGTGCTCTGGGGGCTTCCGCTGTACCGGTTCCATCCGGCTCGGGTGCACATGACCACGACGCCCGGCGGGCGCATCTCGAGCGGCCCCGATGTCTTCCGCCACATCGCTCCGCTTCCCGCGCAGGACGTGGTCGTCCGCGACGGCATCCGGGTCACGTCGCTGTCACGCACCGCGTTCGACGTCGCACGGACGTTGCCGGTCGAACAGGCGCTCGTCATCCTCGACGCCGCCGAACGTGCCATGGCGGCTCGAGGGCGGGAGTGGGATCTCGATGCGCTCGAGTCGTGGCGGCGAGCATGGCAGACGCGAACGGATGCCGCAGCCGGCGCCCGCGGCATCCAGCGCGCCCGTCGGATCGGGGAGTTCGCCGACGGTCGTGCGGAGTCGCCGGGCGAGAGCGTGAGCAGGCTGCAGATCGCACGACTCGGGTTCCAGCGCCCGGCGCTGCAGGTGGCGGTGGCCGGCCCGAACGGCAGGGACTACTTCCTCGACTTCCGGTTTCGGGAGTGCGGGACGTTCGGCGAGTTCGACGGGAAGGGCAAGTACGTCGACGAGGCGATGCGGCGAGGGCTCAGCCTGGAAGAGGTGCTGCTGCAGGAGAAGATGCGGGAGGACTGGGTTCGCGGCACGACGCAGAGCGGATTCGCGAGATGGGCAGACGAGCACATCGACACCGCACGCATGCTCGGGGCGCGGCTGGAGGCGTTCGGCATCCGGCCCCCGACGTGACGGGCCGCGCGAGTGCACGACGTCGCCTCGAACGCACGACGTCGCGCCGAGCGCACGGCCGATCGTCGTGGGCAAGGCGTGCGTTCGGCAACAAGGCGTGCACTGGGTCCCGCGGCGGCGCCGATTTGGCCGGGCAGGGGAGATCGCGTACCCTGGTGGAAGCCGAAGACCGCCGGTCATCGACGTGCGCGCAAGCGCATCGAGATCGAAGCACTGCATCGCAGGGGCCCGCGCAGGTGTCACGAACTTCTCTCCAGAGCTCCGTGCGCTTGCGCCGGAGCTTTTCTGTTGCCGTGACAGATCGGATGACCGGATGCCTTCGACCGGCGCCCCGCCATCGCGGAGCGTCTCGTACACACAAGGAGTGGCCATGGCGCAGAAGGAAGCATCGGTCGCCGAGCTCACGAAGAATTTCGAGGACTCGACCGCCGTTCTGCTGACCGAGTACCGCGGTCTGACGGTTGCCGAGCTCAAGGAGCTCCGCAACAGCATCCGTCAGGACGCGGAGTACGCCGTGGTGAAGAACACGCTGACCAAGATCGCCGCGAACAACGCGGGGATCACGTCGCTGGACGACGACCTCAAGGGTCCGTCGGCCATCGCGTTCGTGCACGGTGACCCGGTCTCCGTCGCGAAGGGTCTGCGCGCCTTCGCCAAGGCACACCCTCTTCTCGTGATCAAGGGCGGCTTCTTCGACGGAAACCCCCTGAGCGCGGACGAGGTCAACAAGCTCGCCGACCTCGAGAGCCGTGAAGTCCTGCTGGCGAAGCTCGCCGGCGCGATGAAGGCCTCGATGACCAAGGCGGCCTACGTCTTCAACGCACTGCCGTCGAAGGCCGTTCGCACGGTCGACGCACTGCGCGAGAAGCAGGAGTCCGCGGCCTGATAACGGCCCGGCAAAGCAAAACCCCAATCAAGGAGAATCATCATGGCAAAGCTCAGCACTGAGGAGCTGCTCGACGCGTTCAAGGAGCTCACGCTCATCGAGCTCAGCGAGTTCGTCAAGGCGTTCGAGGAGACCTTCGACGTCACCGCTGCGGCCCCCGTCGCGGTCGCCGCTGCGGGTGCCCCCGCCGGTGGTGCCGGCGAGGCCGCCGCCGAGGAGGAGAAGGACTCGTTCGACGTCATCCTCGAGGCCGCCGGCGACAAGAAGATCCAGGTCATCAAGGTCGTCCGCGAGCTCACCTCGCTCGGCCTCGGTGAGGCGAAGGCCGTCGTCGACGGTGCTCCCAAGGCCGTCCTCGAGGGCGCCAACAAGGAGACCGCCGAGAAGGCTCAGGCCGCCCTTCAGGAGGCCGGCGCGACGGTTACCCTCAAGTAATCTCGCTTTCGCACGAAGGCCCCGGATGCCCCGCATCCGGGGCCTTCGTCATGCCCGGGCGACCTTGTCGATGCGCTGCGGTCGTCGCCCACTGTCACCGGGTGATGGTGCGGGTGATGCGAGTGGGATCGTCGCCGGCCGACTGATACAAGTGATCGACGCCCTCTCGAATCGCGGTGGGGCGAAGTGGATCGCCACGGCGAAGGGTGAGCATGCGGGGGACGAAGACACGTCGGTCGATGGCCGGCGTCATAACAGCGAGTCTGGTGACCGGGGCCTTGTTGATCGCGCCCGGGACGGCGCTCGCCGACACGGTGTCGGGCTCCTTCCCAGGCGGAACAGGGCCGTTCTCGGCGGCGATGACGGCCGACGGCTCGAAGATCTACTTCGGCAGCCAGACCGGCCTGGACAGCGGAGATGTCACCGTCTTCGATGTCGCCTCCAAGCAGAAGACGGTGACGATCGACACCGGAAGCAACCGGTTGATTGACCTCCAGCTGAGCCCGGACGAGTCGCGTCTGTACACAGGACACCTCGCCGGTCAGCTGAAGGTCATCGACACTCAGACGAACACCGTGACGCCGCAGCAGATCACCGCGGGCAGCTCCGTTTATGGCATCGGCGTCACGCCGGACGGCTCGCGCCTCTACACCTCGGACCATAATGCCGGCTTGGTCCGCGTGTACGACGCGTCGACGCTCGCGAGCCTCGGCACGATCGCGGTGGGCGTGCACCCACGGTTGATGACGATCACGACCGACGGGAGCAGGGCATACGTCGCGAACGCGGGCGTCGGGGCGTCGACCGGGCAGGGCAGCGTGTCGGTCATCGACCTCGCCACAAACACGGTGATCTCGACGATCACAACTGGCCTCGGTACGTGGGCGGTGGCGCTCAGCCCAGACGGCAGCCGCCTCTACGCGAGCAACTCAGGGTCGAACACGGTCTCGGTGATCGACGTGTCCACGAACACGGTCACGGCGACGGTGCCCGTCGGCATAGCGCCCTACCAGATCGCCTTCACCCCTGACGGCACCCGCGCATACGTCCTCGACCGCGGCGTTACATCGGACCCTGCCAACGACACCATCTCGGTGATCAGCACCGCCACCGAGGCCGTCGTCTCGACGATCGCCGTGGGGAGTGAGCCAGGCGGAATCGCGATCACCCCGGACGGTCTCACCGCGTACGTCGGGATCCAGTCCGCGGGCACGGTCTGGGAGATCGAGCTCGACACGTTCCCCGGAATCACGACGACCGCGATCCCCGACGGCGTCGAGGGCGCGGCGTACTCGACGAGCGTCGCCACCACCGGGCGCCCCATCCCGGCGCTCAGCGTCACGAACGGCGCCTTGCCGCCCGGGCTGACGCTCGATGCCAACGGGACGATCAGTGGAATCCCCACGACGCCCGGCACGTACGCGTTCACGGTCGCGGCGAGCAGCAGCGTCAGCGGCATCCCCTCGACCGCCACGCGCGATCTCGCGATCACCGTGGCCCCGGCACCTCCAGCCGTTCTGGTGGCGGGGGACGACGACTTCACCGGTACGCCTGTTCCCGCCGCCGGTGGGGTGGCGGGGAACGTGCTGGCTAACGACACGATCGACGGCGCCGCGGTGGATCCTGCGGCGGTCACTCTCACCCTCACCGACACCGCCGGGATCCAGGGCGCGACCCTGGATGAGAGTGGCGTACTGACGCTCCCGGCCGGGGTGGCCGCCGGCACCCACACGCTGGCCTATGAGCTCTGCGAGCAGGCCGACCCCGACAACTGCGCCAGCGCGACCGTCCTGGTCAGTGTCCTCGCGGCGCCGGGGCCGGCACCCACACCGACGCCGACGATCCCGGCTGCGGCGGGCGGGACCGGTCAGACACCGTCGGACCTCGCGTCCACCGGTGCGCCGACCATGGTTCCGGCCGCGGCCTTCGCGGTCCTGCTGCTCGGCTTCGGCGCCGCGCTGCTGGTGGCCCGACGCCGCGCCCGCACCACCGGCAGGTAGTCCCGCTTCCGCGGGAGGCCCCGGATGCCGCGCATCCGGGGCCTTCGTCATGCCCGGTTCCCGCGTGAGCGCCCGAACGTGCTCAGCCGGTGCCGAGCGGCCCGACGCCGATGACCGCCGAAGCCGCGTCGTCGACGGGCGCAGTCGAGTTGCGCACGACGAGCGGCGACGATTCGTACAGGCGGTGGGTCGGGGCATCCGGATCGTCCAGCTGCCACATCAGCAGCTGCACGGCCGCGCGTCCCTGCTGGTGCGGCCGCTGCTGCAGCGTGGTCAGCGAGAACATGTCGGCGTACGCGTGATCGTCGATGCCGACGACACTCAGCCGCTCGGGAACGCGGATGCCGAGCCGGCGGGCCGCGATGATCGCTCCGACCGCGACCTCGTCGCAGACGCCGACGATCGCGGTCGGCCGCGTGCGACGGTCACCCAGAAGCTCCACCGCAGAGCTGTAGCCACCCGGCATCGTCACCTCGGACTGCACATGGCGAGTGGATGCGGCAAGGCCCGCGTCGCGCATGGCTCCGCGGTACCCATCGAGTCGGCGACCGTCGCCGAAGCTCGTGCGGTGCCCGTCGGGATCGCCCCCGAGGAACACGATCTGACGATGCCCCAGACCGATGAGGTGGTCCGTGGCGATACGGGCGGCAGCCTCGTCGTCGATCGAGACCGCGTTGGTGTCGACGCTGTAGCCGCCCACAGTGACGACCGGTTTTCCGAAGGCGACGAGTCGTTCCAGCTCGTGCGCGCTGGGCTCGATGCCCACCGCGATGAGGCCGTCGAACCGCTTGCGACCGAGGAAGTGCTCGAACATCTCGCGACGGGCTGCCGACTCCGGCGCGGCGCCGTACAGGGCCAGGTCGTACTTGCGCTCGAGCAGGGCGTCCTGGATGCCTTCCAGCACCTGCGTGAAGAACCACCGGTCCAGCGAGGGCATCACCACGCCCACCGTCTGGGTGCGGCCGGTCACCAGGCTCACCGCACTGGTGGTGGGGACGTAGCCCAAGGCGGCCGCGGCATCCCGCACTCGCGCACGTGTGGCCGCCGAGACATACCCGGCCCCGGTGAGCGCTCGGGAGGCCGTGGACTTCGAAACCCCCGCCGCGCGAGCCACGTCGGCGATGCCCGCCATCGGGTCCTCCTCGCGTCCCCGGGGACGACACCGCCACCCGGATTCTGGAACCGGTTCCGGGCCTCATTGTGCCGTGCCTGGCTCGAACGCGCCACCCCGATCGTCGAGGTTTACCGAGTTGTGATGCGGAGTCATTGTGCCGTCCTGCGGCATCCCCTACCGTGAACATGGAATCGGTTCCCGATCCCGGGGCTGCGGACGCGGCTCCGCGAACTCGAAGAGGAGGCAGACGAACATGACTGCACTGCGATCACGTCGTCGACACGGCTACATCGCGCTGGGGCTCACCGCCGTCGCGGCCCTGACTCTCGCCGGCTGCGCCGAGGGCGGGGATGAAGGGAACGCCGACGACGGCTCGCTCGAGGGCGAGACCGTGGAGATCGCCGGTGGCATCACCGGCTCGGAGGCGGACAACCTGCAGAAGTCCTTCGACCAGTTCACCGAAGACACCGGCATCATCGTGAAGTACACCGGCGACAAGGGCTTCGAGGGCAACATCGTCACCAAGGTCGCGGGTGGATCGGCGCCGGACATCGCGATCGTGCCCCAGCCGGGTCTTCTCCGCTCGCTCATCGAGACGGGTGAGGTGAAGGAGGGGACGCCTGAGGTGGAGGCCAACGTCGACAAGTACTGGGCGCCCGCCTGGAAGGAGTACGGCTCGCTCGACGGCACGTTCTATGCGGCGCCCATGCTGGCGAACCTGAAGGGCTACGTGTACTACTCGCCCGCCAGCTTCAAGGAGTGGGGCGTCGAAATTCCCACGACGTGGGACGAGCTCCTCGAGCTGACCAAGACCATCCAGGAGAAGACCGGCCAGCCGCCGTGGTGCGCCGGGTTCTTCTCCGAGGCGGCATCGGGCTGGCCGGGCACTGACTGGGTCGAGGACCTCGTGCTGCGCCAGTCCGGCCCCGAGGTCTACGACAGCTGGGCGAACGGCGACACCCCGTTCACCGACCCCGACATCGAGGCGGCGTTCGACTCGGTCGGCGAGATCCTGCTGAACCCCGACTACGTCAACGCGGGATTCGGTGACGTCAAGAGCATCAACCCGACGGCGTTCGGTGACCCGATCGCCGCTGCGGTGGCCAACGGCACCTGCGCGCTCACCCACCAGGGCTCGTTCCTCACGGCGAACTTCCTCACCACGCAGACCGCGGACGGTCAGACCCCGACGATCGCGCCGGACGGCGACATCTACGCGTTCATCCTGCCCGGCGTGGAGGAGGGCGAGCTCTCGGTCGAGGGCGGTGGCGAGTTCGTCACCCCGTTCTCGGACGACGCGGCCACTCAGGCCGTGCTCGAGTACATGTCGACGCCCGAGTTCGCTGACGCCCGCGTCAAGCTCGGCGGCGCCATCTCGGCCAACACGGGCGCCGACCCGTCGCTGGCGTCGAGCGAGTTCCTGACGGAGGCGATGAAGATCGTGCAGGACCCGGAGACGGTGTTCCGCTTCGACGCCTCTGACCTGATGCCGGCGACCGTCGGTTCGGGTTCGTTCTGGCGCGGCATGGTCGACTGGATCGACGGCAAGCCGACGCCCCAGGTCCTGGAAGACATCCAGGCAGGTTACGAGAACTGATGCACCACGCCTCGGTGCCGAGCCGGCACGTGTGAGCGGCTCGGCACCGGGGTGACCTCAGCCGTCGGCGTCGACGGGGGAAGGAACAACATGTCTCAGACCGCGACCTCGGCGGATCAGGCGCAGGCCACGCCGCCGCCCGCCGAAAGAGGGGGAAGAAAGCCACCGTCGAAGCGGACGACGCGACTGGTGGTCACGATCGGGTTCATCCTGATCGCCGCGCTCATCGTCTTCCTGCTGCTCAGCCCTCCCAACCCCGATGCGAGACCGGTGTCGCTAGGCTTCTCGTACAACTCGTTCTTCCAGTGGCTCGGCAACATGGGGCCGATCGTCCAGATCCCCATCATCCTGGTCGTCTTCGCGGTCGTCGTCGGAATCCTGCTGGTGCTCATCGAGTTCGCACCGCGTGCCGGCAGAGGGTATTTCTGGCTGCGGCTGATCTCGTGCTTCGCGATCCCGTTCCTGGCGTTCATGATGCTGCGGCCGTATCAGGGTGCTGTGGTGTACGTGATCGCCATCGCACTGGTCGCGGGCGGCCTGCTCTTCTGGGCCGATTACCGCGCGAGCCAGGGCGCGGGGTACCTGTATCAGCTGACCCTGTTCATGGCGCCCGCCGCCATCGCGATCCTCGTGGGGCTCATCTATCCGAGCATCGCGACGATCATCCAGTCGTTCTTCGACAAGACCGGTGAGAACTTCGTCGGACTCGAGAACTACGTCTGGGCGTTCACCAACCCGCAGGGCTTCTGGTCGATCATCAACACGCTGATCTGGGCGATCTTCGCCCCGATCTTCTCGACCATCGTCGGTCTGGCCTACGCGGCGTTCATGGAGAGAGCGCGGGGCGAGCGGCTGCTGAAGCTGCTCGTGTTCATGCCGTTCGCGATCGCACCGGTGAGCATCAGCCTCATCTGGAAGTTCGTCTACGACTACCGGCAGGGTGACCAGATCGGCACCCTGAACGCGATCATCGTGGCATTCGGCGGCCAGCCGGTGCCGTGGCTGGACATCTGGCCGCTGGTGAACACGTTCTGCCTGCTGTTCGCGTTCGTCTGGGCGCAGACCGGGTTCGCGATGGTCGTGCTGTCCGCCGCCATGAAAGCGGTGCCGGTCGAGCAGCTCGAAGCGGCCCAGCTGGACGGCACCTCGGCGTGGCAGCGGTTCATCAATGTCACGGTGCCGGGCATCCGCACGTCGATCATCGTCGTGCTGACGACCGTCACCATCGCCGCGCTGAAGCTGTACGACATCGTCGCCGTCATGACGGGCGGTCGAGCCAACTCGACGGTGCTGGGCTTCGAGATGGTGAACCAGCAGCAGCGCTTCCAGAGTTACGGTCACTCCGCCGCGCTGGCCGTGCTGATCTTCGTGTTCGTGACGCCGCTGATCGTGTACAACGTGTTGCAGCTGCGCAAGCAGAGGGAGGTGCGATGATGACCGCCGTCGACTCCAAGCCCACGCCGCAGTTCACCAAAGCGGAGGCACGCAAGGTCGCGCGCGAGACCCGTCGCAACGAGGCGCTGGCGCACAAGCGGCTGACGTCGCCGCTGGCCACCGTCCTCGCTGTCGCGATCGCCTTCCTGTGGACGATCCCCACGCTGGGCCTGCTCATCACGTCGTTCCGCCCCGGCGCGGACTCCGCGACGACCGGCTGGTGGACGGTCTTCACCAATCCGGACTTCACGCTGGGCAACTACCAGGCCGCCCTCACCTCGGGCGGCACCGCACTGACTCTCGGACAGTCCTTCCTCAACTCGCTCGCGATCACCATCCCGGTGACCGTGTTCGCCCTCGCGATCGCGTCGCTGGCCGCGTACGCGTTCGCGTGGATGGACTTCAAGGGCCGGGGATTCCTGTTCGTCGCGGTCTTCGCCCTGCAGATCGTGCCGATCCAGATGGCGCTGGTGCCACTGCTGAGCCTGTTCTCCCGGGGACTGGAGATCGGCGACGTGCAGATCTTCCCGGGGCTGGAGATGCGCGAGGTCGACCACAGCTTCGCCACCGTGTGGATCGCCCACGTGATCTTCGCGATGCCGCTGGCGATCTTCCTGCTGCACAACTTCATCGCCGAGATCCCGTCCGACGTGATCGAGGCGGCTCGCGTGGACGGCGCAGGGCACGGGCAGATCTTCTTCCGGATCATCCTGCCGCTGGCCACGCCGGCGCTCGCGTCGTTCGCGATCCTCGAGTTCATCTGGGTGTGGAACGACCTGCTGGTGGCGACGATCTTCGCTCCGACGTCGTCGCTGCCGATGACGCAGACGCTGAACTCCCTGTCCGGCACCTGGGGCAATCAGTGGTTCCTGGTGTCGGCGGGTGCGTTCCTCGTCCTGTTCGTTCCGATCATCGTGTTCCTGGCGCTGCAGCGGTTCTTCGTGCGCGGCCTCATGGCCGGCGCGACGAAGGGCTGACCCACCCGGAACCGAAGGATGCCGCGGGTCCGCGTCTCCGCGGGCCCGCGGCATCCTCGTTCCCCGTGCGGGGCGGTGTCAGCCGGTGCAGCCGAGGCGGGTCTGCATGGACTGCATCGCCTCGATCTCGAACGTCTGGCCGGTCGTGATGTTCTCGGCCACCTGGAGGGCGCGCGGATCGGAGCCGAGCTGGAGCAGCGCGTCGGCCATGGGGATCGCACCTTCGTGATGGCGGATCATGAGGGCGAGGAACCGGCAGTCCGCCTCCTGGCCCGTCGCTGCCCGGAGCGCGGCGATCTCGTCGTCGGATGCCATGCCCATCGCGGCCCGCGCCTCTTCGTCGGTCATCTGCTCGGCGGCCGCACCGCCGTGTTCGTGGCCGGAGGACGCCTGCATCCACTGCATCATCGGTCCGCCTGATTGGGGGAGGCCCCAGCGGACGAGCCAATCGAACATCT
This sequence comes from Microbacterium timonense, assembly GCF_900292075.1. Lineage (GTDB taxonomy): Bacteria > Actinomycetota > Actinomycetes > Actinomycetales > Microbacteriaceae > Microbacterium > Microbacterium timonense. Next base: position 68,782 of record NZ_OLMV01000002.1, on the reverse strand, counting down.
CGCCGCGCTGGGCCGCCTGCGCCGTCGCGATGTCGTAGGCGAGCGCCCGCAGCTCGGCGTCGTCCGTCTTACGGTAGATCTCCATGGCGAGGTCGATCGCCTGCGCGTGATGCACCTGCATGTCGCGGGCGAACCCCGCCTCGGCGGAGGTGGTGCCGGGTGTGGATGCGGTGGCCTGCGTGCCGAACATCGAGAACCGGCCGACGGCGAACCCGAGCGCGCCGATCAGCACGAGCGCCACGGCGATGACGAGCCACCGCCGGGAGTTCCCGGTGGGGGCTTCGTCCGTCACGACCGGCCTACTTCCTGCCGGGAGCGTCGAGGCCGCCGGTGCACAGCGCGTTCGGCTCCGGCGCGTTGGTCGAGTGCCAATAGGCCGTGATGAACTCCTTGATGCGATCGTCGTCTGCGGAGTCGACCTTGAGCTGCGCATTCCAGGCGCTCACGGCGATCGGGGTGTCCATGCCCTCGTACGGCGAGAGCACGGAGTACGTCGACGGGAGCAGTGCTTCGAGCTTCGCCACGTCGTCGCTGGACACCTGCGCCGGGTCGTACGTGATCCACACCGCGCCGTGCTCGAGATCATGCACGGCGTTCTCGTCGGGGACGGGTTCGGTGTACACGCCGCAGTTGAGCCAGACCGCGTTGTGGTCGCCCCCGGCCGGCGGTGACTGCGGGTAGTCCACCGAGCCCTCGACGTGGTTGGCGGTGTTCTCGAACGTCTCGACGCCCTCGATGGCGCTGCCGTCGCCGTCGCCGCGGTCGTACGTGGGCGCCGGGGCGGGAGCGAACACGATCGAGGCGACGATGGCGACGATGACGGCCACCGCCGCCACCGATCCCACGATCCACCAGACCAGCTTGCTGCGCCGGCGCTTGGCGAGCTGCCTCTGGTACTCGGCCAGCTTCTCCTGGCGCTTCTGCTCGCGCTGCTGCTTGACGCTGAGTTCGATCTGCGCCTGGGTGGCGGGGTTTCCGCTCTTGCGTTTCTGGGCGGGGGTCGGGGTCATGCTCGGGATCTCTGCCAATCGATGAACAGGGGTCTGGGCGCCCGGCGCGTGCCGCTCAGGAGCGGTGACGGGGTGTGCTCATCCTATGCGAGTGCATGTGTCGGCGGCCTGGGAAGGCACCGACAGGGGCGGCGGGCCGCCGTGTCACATCACTCTTCGAAGGGGTTGCGGTCGAGGTCGAGGCATCCGATAGCATGGACATCTCGAATCGATTCGACTTCCGGTCAGAAGCGGTGGTCCCGGTGCCGATCGGCAGCGCCGGGCCGCTCTCCCGTCGGTTCGCCTGTATCCGTGTGCTCCGCCGCCCGGCCGGCGTCGGTGCGCTCCGTTTCCTCAACGCCCGTCGCACCCCGTCACGAAACGAAGTCCTCCGTTGCTCGACACCGCCTCCGTTCCCGTCCAGAAGCCCGCCGACCTCCGTTCCGCCGAGACCCCGCCTGCCCCGCCGGCTTCTCCGGTTCCGGTCCCGCCGGCGACCACGGGGGCCATCCGCACCCTCGGAAGCAATCCGGCCACCGCGCCGATCGTGCTGCACCCGGGCGATTCGATCCCGCACGCGCGCCGGGTGCTGTACATCGTGCTGCTGGGCGCGCTCACCGCGCTGGGGCCGTTCACGATCGACCTGTACCTGCCCGCCTTCCCGGTGATCGAGGCGGACTTCGACACGACCGCCGCGGCGATCCAGCTCACGCTGACCGGAACGATGATCGGCTTCGCGCTCGGCCAGCTCATCGTCGGCCCGCTGAGCGACAAGGTCGGTCGCCGCGTCCCCCTGTTGTCGGTCACGGCACTGCATGTCGTGGCCAGCGTGGGAGCGGCCCTGGCGCCGACCCTCGAACTGCTCTCGGTCGCCCGGGTGCTCCAGGGCGCCGGCGCCGCGGCTGGCGGCGTCGTGGCCGCCGCGATCGTGCGCGACCTCTTCGGCGGGCGCCGCCTGGTCGTCATGCTGTCGCGCCTGGCACTCGTGTCGGGCGTGGCACCCGTGCTCGCGCCGCTGGTCGGGTCGGCGCTGCTGGCCGTCATGCCGTGGCGCGGCGTCTTCGTGGTGCTCGCCGTCTACGGCGCGGTGATGCTGGTGTCGGCCGTCGTGTTCCTGCCCGAGACCCTGCCGCCGGCACGCCGGCACGAACGCGGCGCCACCACGGTGTGGCAGCGCTACCGCAGCGTCTTCAGCGACCGCGTCTTCATCGGCGTGCTCATCATCGGCGGCATGACCTTCTCGGGTCTGTTCTCGTATCTGTCGAGCTCCTCCTTCCTGTTCCAGCTCAGCTACGGGCTGAGCCCGCAGGAGTACGGCCTGATGTTCGCGGTGAACTCGTTCGGCGTCGTGGCCGGCGTGCAGACGGCGTCCCGACTGGCCGCTCGCTTCGGCCCGCAGTGGGTCATGGCCTGGTCGACGGGCGTGCTCGTGGTCGCGGCATCCGCCATCATCGTCACCGACCAGCTGGGACTAGGCCTGTGGGGCACGATCGTGCCACTGTTCGTCTTCATGACCGGCTGCGGATTCACGTTCCCGTGCGTGCAGGTGCTGGCCCTCGACCGTCACGGCAAGGCGGCGGGCACCGCGCAGTCGATCATCGGTGCCACGAACTTCGGTGTGGCGGGCATCATCTCGCCGCTGGTGGGCTGGATCGCCCGGGATGCCGGGATCACGGCGACCACCATGGCCTCGGTCATGGTGGGCTGCGCCGTGGTCGGTCTGCTGGCGCTGTGGCTCATCGTGCGCCCCCGCACCGTCGAGCGCCTCGCCCCCTGACTCGCGCTGCCGCGATGGGCCCGGCGCGGGATCAGGCGCCCGACGGACGCACCGGCTGCAGCCGGAACAGGCGCACGGTGCGACCCGACTCGCGTTCGTAGTTGCGATAGCCCGGCCATTGGGCCTCGATGCGGGTCCACACCGCGTCGCGCTCCTCGTCCGGTACGGGTGTCGCGCGCACAGGCATGCGACGACCGCGCACGGTGATCGCGGCGTCGGGGTGCGCCAGCAGATTGGCCGTCCACGCCGGATGCCGCTCACCGGCGAAGTTCGTGCCCGCGACGATGGCGCGGCCGTGGCCGTCCGGCGTGTACATGAGCGGCACATCGCGCGGGGCGCCGGACTTGGCGCCCGTGGTGTGCAGGACGAGAGAGGGCACGAGGAGCGCGCTCAGCTGGACGCGGCCCCGCGAGATCCAGGTCACGAACCGCTCCAGCGGCGGCAGGATCGTCGGGCCGATCACCCGCCGGAACGCCCGCGTGCGGGTCAGCGGCGCGATCACCGCGCGCACGGCGTCGACGACGGCGGACATCGTGCCTCCCGGTCGGCTGTGTGACTGAGACCGCACCCTAGCACCTCGGTTCGCGCCGGCGTCACCCCCACCGGTTCCCGCGCGCGAAGCGGCGTGCACCGGCACAATGGGTCGATGGGTGATCCGCAGCGACGCGTGAGGGCGCGTGTCATCGCGTGGCTGATCGCCGGTGCCGCGCTCGTGGCGCTGTCGTGCCTGTTGGGCTGGTGGATCTTCTCCCGGGGGGATGAGCCGCTCGCCATCGACACCGCCTGGAATGCTCAGGTCGCACAGTGGTGGAATCCGGCGCTCACCGGCTTCGCCCGCGTGATGGACGAAGTGGGAGGAGGGTGGATCGGGGTGCTCGCCGTGCCCATCGGTGGGGCGGTCGGGCTGATCCTCCTTCGCCGGCCATGGTCGGCGGCGTACTTCCTCGCCGCGTCGGCGGTCTCGGCCACGGGAGTGCAGGTGCTCAAGCATCTGTTCGGGCGGGTGCGGCCGGAGGACATCCTCGTGGTGTCGGACTACGGCTCCTTCCCTTCCGGACATGTCGCCAACGCCGCCACCATCGCCGTGGCCGCGGTGGTCATCTTCCCGCGGGTGTGGGTGGCGCTGGTCGGCGCGACGTGGGTCGTGCTCATGGCGTTCAGCCGCACCTACCTCCACGCGCATTGGCTCAGCGACACCGTGGGTGGGGCGCTGATGGGCGCAGGCGCGGCGCTGCTGGTGGCGGCCGCGTTCGCCGTCCCGCTGGCGGCAGAACGCACGGATGCCGCCGCGAAGGCCGCGTCACTAGGCTGAGCGCATGACCGGCGCCTCCGAATCGCCCGATGCCGTCTCACCCGCGAGCGACCCGCCCCTCTCGGCCGCGGACGCCGAGCTCGCGCGGCTGCGTGCGGAGGCCGAGGCGGCCGAGGCCGCTCTGAAGGCGGCACAGGCGCGGGCCGCGCTCGCCGCGGCGGAGGCGGCGAGGGCCCGCGGTGCGGCGCACGCCCCGAGCCCGGCGGTGGAGGCGGAGGCGGCGGCGGAGACCCGCGGTGCGGCGCCCTCCCCGGGCCCGGCGGCGGGGGCCGGCGATGCGGAACCCTCGAGCGGCCCGCTCTCGGAGGAAGAGATCCACAAGGTCATCGCGGGGTACTCCTTCGAGGCGGCCACGCTCGAGCTCGGGGCCCTGGTCAACGGCGATCCCGTGCCGGCGGCGCAGATCCGCATTCCCCTGGCGATGATGAACCGCCACGGGCTGGTGGCCGGCGCGACCGGCACCGGCAAGACACGCACGCTGCAGGGGCTCGCCGAGCAGCTCGCGGCCCACGGCGTGCCGGTGTTCGCCGCCGATATCAAGGGCGACCTGTCGGGCGTGGCCACGCCCGGTGAGCCCGGCGAGAAGCTGCTCGCCCGCACGCGGGCGATCGGGCAGGACTGGAAGCCCGAGGCATCCGCCACGGAGTATTTCGCGTTGGGCGGCATCGGCAAGGGTGTTCCTGTGCGGGCCACCGTCTCGGGATTCGGCCCGCTGCTGCTGTCGAAGGTGCTGGGGCTGAACCCCACCCAGGAGTCCAGTCTCGGCCTCGTGTTCCACTACGCCGACCGGCAGGGCCTTGCGCTGGTGGACCTGTCGGATCTTCGCGCCGTGCTCACCCACCTCACGAGCGACGAGGGCAAGGCCGAGTTGAAGGAGCTCGGCGGGCTGTCGGCCGCGACGGCGGGCGTCATCCTGCGCGAGCTGATCACGTTCGCGGATGCCGGAGCGGACGTGTTCTTCGGCGAGCCCGAGTTCGATGTCGCCGACTTCATCCGCACGACCCCCGACGGTCGCGGCGTGATCAGTCTGCTCGAGGTGCCCGGAGTGATCGACAAGCCGGAGCTGTTCTCGACGTTTCTGATGTATCTGCTCGCCGAGCTGTTCGAGATCCTCCCCGAGGTGGGGGATGCCGACAAGCCGAAGCTCGTCTTCTTCTTCGACGAGGCGCACCTGCTGTTCAAGGATGCCTCCAAGGACTTCCTGTCGGCGATCGTGCAGACCGTGCGGCTGATCCGTTCGAAGGGCGTGGGCGTCTTCTTCGTGACGCAGACTCCGAAGGACGTGCCCGCCGACGTGCTCGCGCAGCTCGGTTCACGTGTGCAGCACGCGCTGCGCGCCTTCACTCCTGACGATGCCAAGGCGCTGCGCGCGACGGTGGGCACCTATCCCACATCGGGATACGACCTGGAGCGGGTGCTGCAGGAGCTCGGTACCGGTGAGGCGATCGTCACGGTCATGAGCGAGAAGGGCGCGCCCACCCCTGTCGCCTGGACCCGCCTGCGTGCGCCGCAGGGTCTCATGTCGCCCACACCGGACCCGGCGATCGAAGCAGCGGTGAAGGCATCCCCGCTGCTGGCCAAGTACGGCACGCCGATCGATCGGGAATCGGCGCGCGAGATCCTCGCGGCCAAGATGAAAGCGGCCGATGACGCGGCGGCCGCCGAAGAAGCCGCGCTCGCGCAGGCGAAGGCCGATGCCGAGTACGCCAGGCAGAGAGCCGCCATCCAGAAGCAGCAGGCCGCGGCCGACAAGGCCGCCGCCGCGGTGGAGAAGAAGGCGCAGCAGGAGTACGAGCGGCTGCTCAAGAAGACGGCCGGCAGCACCCGCACGTCACGCTCGTCCCAGAAGTCGCCGATCGAGCAGATCCTCGACTCCAAGTCCACCCAGACGATCCTCGGCGGCGTCATCCGCGGGATCTTCGGCACCGGCCGTCGCTGACGGTCCGGCCGCGGGCGGGGCCCGTCGGCTCGTCGGACGGGGACCGACTCCCGGACAGCGGGACAGACGGCGCCGGTGACCGGCCGCGGGAATAGCCTGGGACCATGGCGACGAAGCCCCCGAAAGTCGATATCGACGAGACGCGCGTGCACGTGACGCGGCCGAAGAAGGTCGCGGTCGGTGTGCCTGCGGTGCTGCATGCGCTCGAGATGGCGAACGAGCAGATGGGTGTGACGCGATCGGTGCAGACGCTGCTGCGCGTGAATCAGAAGGACGGCTTCGACTGCCCGGGGTGCGCGTGGCCCGAAGAGGACAAGCGGCACATCGCGGAGTTCTGCGAGAACGGCGCGAAGGCGGTCGCCGAGGAGGCGACGCTCCGGCGGATCGGCCCTGAGTTCTTCGCCGCCCACTCCGTGGACGAGCTGCGCGCCCATGACGACTGGTGGCTCGGCCAGCAGGGCCGGCTGACCCACCCCATGGTGCTCGACGAGGGTGCGACGCATTACCGCCCGATCTCCTGGGACGACGCCCTCGCGCTGGTCGCCGATGAGCTGCGTGCGCTGGACGACCCCGACGAGGCGGTCTTCTACACGTCGGGTCGCACCTCGAACGAGGCGGCGTTCCTATACCAGCTGCTCGTGCGCGGCCTCGGCACGAACAATCTGCCCGACTGCTCGAACATGTGCCACGAGTCCAGCGGCTCGGCTCTGACCGAGACGATCGGCATCGGCAAGGGCACCGTCTCGATCGAGGACATCCACGAGGCCGACCTCCTGATCGTGGCCGGTCAGAACCCCGGGACCAACCACCCCCGCATGCTGTCTGCCCTCGAGAAGGCCAAGCGCAACGGCGCGACGATCATCGCCGTGAACCCGCTGCCGGAGGCGGGGCTGCTGCGGTTCGAGAACCCGCAGACCGTGCGCGGGGTGGCCTTCGGCGGCACGAAGCTCGCAGACGGGTTCGTGCAGATCCGGCTCGGCGGGGATCAGGCGCTGTTCCAGGCGATCGGCAAGCACCTGCTCGAGGCCGAGGAGACCGAGGGCGGCGTGCTCGACCGCGAGTTCATCGCGACGCACACCAGCGGCTTCGAGGCCTATCGGCAGGCGATGGCGGATGCCTCGTGGCGTGAGCTGGTGGCAGCCACCGGCGTCCCCGAGAAGGCGCTGCGACGGGTGGGGGAGGCCGTCCGGACCTCGAAGGCAACCATCGTCTGCTGGGCGATGGGCCTCACTCAGCACAAGCACTCGGTCCCGACCCTCCGCGAGGTCGTGAACGTGCTGCTGCTGCAGGGCAACATCGGCCGCCCTGGTGCCGGGGTGTGCCCCGTCCGCGGGCACTCGAACGTCCAGGGCGATCGCACGGTCGGCATCTACGAGAAGCCGTCGACCGCATTCCTGGACGCCCTGGACGCGGAGTTCGGTTTCACCGCACCACGGGAGCACGGCTTCGACACCGTCGGCGCCATCCGCGCGATGCGTGACGGCCGCGTGCGGTTCTTCATGGGGATGGGGGGCAATTTCGTCTCCGCGACCCCCGACACCGCCGTCGTCGAAGCGGCCATGGGCCGGGTGGGGCTCACGGTGCAGGTCTCGACGAAGCTCAACCGCTCCCACGTCGTGACCGGACGCCGGGCGCTCATCCTTCCGACACTCGGCCGCACCGACCGCGACCGCCGCGGCGGCCGGGAGCAGCGGGTGACCGTCGAGGACTCGATGGGGGCTGTTCACGCCTCGCGCGGGCGGCTGGCACCGCCGTCGGACGAACTTCTCAGCGAGGTCGCGATCGTGGCGCGCCTGTGCGCACGGGTCTTCGGTGCCGACGGCATCGCCGCCTCACCCGCGCCGGCGACGCACCCGGGCGCGGGCACCGCGGATCCCGCCCGGCACGACCGGGGCTACCCGGAGCGTTCGCCGGAGGAGGAAGCGGTGACCGACGCGCTCGCCGACTCGACCGGCGTTCGGCATCCGCTCAACGTCCCCCACGCGGACTGGGCGGCGCTGGAAGCCGACTACGCGCTCATCCGCGGGCACATCCAGCGCGTGGTGCCGGGCTTCGACGACTACGAGGAGCGCATCGACAAGGGCCGCACGCTGCACCTGCCGAACGGGCCGCGTGACGCCCGCCGCTTCGCCACGCCCGACGGAAGAGCGCGGTTCACGGTGAACCCGCTCGAGTACCCGCGCATCCCTCGGGGCCGCCTCCTCCTCCAGACGATCCGCTCTCACGATCAGTACAACACCACCATCTACGGCAAGGACGACCGGTACCGCGGCATCCACGGCGGCCGGCGGGTCGTGCTCGTCAACGAGAAGGACATCGTCGCGCTCGGCTTCGCGGCAGACGACATCGTCGACCTGGTGTCGGAGTGGACGAGACCGGACGGCACGCGGGAGGAGCGCCGCGCGGAGGAGTTCCGGATCGTTGCGTATCGCACGCCGCGCGGCAACGCCGCGGCGTACTACCCCGAGACGAACGTGCTCGTGCCGCTGGACTCGGTCGCCGACGTCTCGGGAACGCCCACCTCGAAGTCCGTCGTGGTGCGCCTCGAGCGGCGCGCGGGGTGACGGATGCCGGTGGTGCCTAGGCTGGAGGCATGACCCGCGCCGCTGTGATCACCGTGTCGGACCGCTCCGCTGCGGGAGAGCGGCAGGACGGCAGCGGACCGATCGCCGTCGCCGCGCTGCGGGAGGCGGGGTTCGACTGCGATGACGCGGTCGTGGTGGCGGACGGCGCCGACAACGTCGAGCGCGCCCTCACCGCCGAGGTGGTCGCGGGTGTGAAGCTGATCGTCACCACCGGGGGCACGGGCGTCTCACCGCGGGACCAGACGCCTGAAGGCACGGCCCGCGTGGTGACCCGCGAGATCCCCGGCATCGCCGAAGAGCTGCGGCGCCTGGGCGCGTCCGCGAAGCCCGCCGGAATGCTCAGCCGTGGACTGGCGGGCGTCGTCGACCCGCACGGTGCCCTCGTCGTCAATCTTCCCGGGTCGCCGGGCGGGGTGGCGTCGGGGATGCCGGTGGTGCTGTCGATCGCGCGGCATGTGCTCGATCAGCTCGGCGGGGGAGACCACTGATGGCGGCCGGGGGTGGAGCGGTGCGGCTGGCCGCCATCAGCGCCGAGCCGCTCGATCTCGACGCGCACCTGCGTGCCGTGGACGATTCCCGCATGGGAGCGGTGACGACCTTCGTCGGCCGTGTCCGCGACCATGACCCGGATGCCGCGACCGATGTCGTCGCCCTGGAGTACTCGGCGCACCCCGACGCGGAGAGCACACTCACGCGCCTCGCGGCTGAGGCCATCGGCGCGACGGACGCCGTCGTGGCGGTGTCGCACCGGGTCGGAACGCTGCGTGTCGGCGATGCGGCCGTGGTCATCGCGGTGGCCGCGGCGCATCGGGCCGAGGCGTTCGATGTGTGCCGCACGCTGATCGAGACGATCAAGACGGGACTGCCGGTCTGGAAGCGCCAGGTCGAATCCGACGGCACGGCCACCTGGCTCGGCCTGGGCGGCTGACCCGCACAGCCGCGTCTCAGCCTCCTGCGAAGGGCGGCAGCACGTCGACGACGTCGTCCGCGCCGAGCGCAGTCTCGTCGGCGACGCGCGAGCCGCCCACGAGCACCGCGCAACGGGGGAGGATGCCGCCGAGCCCGGGATGCGCGGCCGACACCGCGCGCCGCAGTTCTCCGAGCGTGGTCTCGGACCGCCGCTCGGAGTCCACGCCCGAGGCGTCCTGCGCGGCGGCGAAATAACGGACGACGGGCACTACCCCTCCCAGCCCTCGGCGACGGCGGCGACCTCGCGAAGGGCACGCAGCACCTCCGACGGGTCGGTCCCCGCACGTCCGGCGACCAGTCCGGCGACGAACGCGCCCAGGGGCGCGGCCGGCCGGGCGACCCCGTTCGCCACGTCGCGTGTGAGATCCAGCACGGCGGCCACCGGCACGTCGGCGTCGGCCAGGCCGAAGCGCTCGCGGAGGGCCGCCGCCCAGGCATCCAGCGCCTCGGGGGGAAGGGTGCGGGACTGCTCGCTCATGTCTGCTCCTCGGGGTATCGCGCCTCGGGTGCGGCGGTGCCGGCGCCGGAGCGCCGTCGTGCCTCGTCAAGATCCTCCCACGTGTCGATGTCGCGGGTGAGAGCGTCCGGCGCCGCCACGACCGTGATCGCCAGGTCGTGCATCAGCGCGCGCACCGGTGCATCGCGGCCGGCCGTCGGCAGGGCGGATGCCGCCGCTCGCAGCGCGCGTGTGCGATACACCCCGGTCAGCCACTGCGGCCGGCTGGAACTGTCACCCAGGCACAGACCGTCGGCGTCCGCCGGAAGCAGCGCGAGGTCGCCGACGAGACGGCGGACCGCAGCGCCGGCCGCGGGAAGATCGCACGCCAGCAGGAGCGTCCAAGCCGGGTCGTCGTCCGACCACGACGACAGGGCCGCCACGACCGCGGCGGCCGGCCCGCCGAACGGCGGGTCCTCGCGCACCCAGCTGACCGCGAGCGCCTCGTCCAGCGTCGGGCCGACGACGGTGAGCGGCCGGGCGCCGGCGCGGGTCGCAGCATCCACCGCGCTCTGCAGCAGCGTGCGCCCCGCGACCTCGAAGAGCGGCTTGACCGCACCGTCGACCCGCGACGCCCTGCCGCCGGCGAGGAGGATCGCGCCGAGCCCGCCGGGGACCGCAGAAGTGGGGGCGCTCATGCCTCGCCGGCGCGAGCCCAGTCGCCGCTCTTGCCGCCGGTCTTCGCGACGATCCGAACGTCGTGGATCGACGTGGCCTTGTCGAGGGCCTTCACCATGTCGACGACGGCCAGGGCGGCCACCGACACGGCGGTGAGCGCCTCCATCTCGACGCCGGTGCGATCGGCCGTGCGCACCGTCGCCTCGATCTCCACGCCGTCATCGGTGATCGCAAGGTCGACGACGGCGCCGTGTACGCCGATCACGTGCGCCAGGGGCAGCAGTTCGGGCGTCCGCTTGGCGGCCTGGATGCCGGCGATCCGTGCGACCGCGAGCACATCGCCCTTCGGCACGGAGCCGTCCCGCAGCGCCGACACGACGTGGGGCGCGCAGCGCACGGTGCCGCGTGCGGTCGCCGAGCGCACGGTCGGCTGCTTGAGCGTGACGTCGACCATTCGTGCGTGGCCGCTGTCATCGAGGTGCGTGAACGTCGGCGACGGCTGTGTGCTCATGAGATCAGCATGACATCCACGAGATCCCCCGCGGCGACCGCCTGCACCTCCGCAGGCACGATCGCGTACGCCTCTGCGCGACCCAGGCCACCGGCCAGGTGCGAGCCGCCCGACGTCGCGGGCAGCACCCGCCAGGAACGCGGATCGCTGCGGTCGATCGTGACCGGAAGGTACTGCCGGCGGTCGGGGGGCGTGCGCCAGCCGGTGCCCGCCGCCAGGCGGATGATCCGCCGCGAGATGTCGTTCCGCCCCTGGAGGGCGAGCAGCGCAGGGCGGACGAACACCTCGAACGACACGGCGGCGCTCACCGGATTCCCCGGCAGCCCGAACAGCAGTGCTCCGGACTCCAGGCGGCCGAAGCCCTGCGGCTTGCCCGGCTGCATCGCCACCTTCGAGAACTCCATCGCGCCGGTGAGGGTGGTCTTCACGACCTCGTATGCCCCGGCGCTGACGCCGCCCGAGAAGATCACCACGTCGGCGCGGGCCGCGGAGTCCGGATCGAGGACCTTGGCGACGACGGACTCCAGCGCCCCCGGATCGTCCGGCACACTGGTGCGACGCACCACCTCGGCGCCCGCCTCAGCGGCGAGAGCGGCCAGCAGCACGCTGTTGGACTCGGGGATCTGGCCGCGCCTGAGGGGCGAGCCCGGTTCGACCAGCTCGCTGCCCGTGGAGACGACGGCGACGCGCGGCAGTCGCGAGGCGACGAGCTCGGCGACGCCGGCCGCGGCCGCAGCGGCCAGCTGAAGGGGGCCGATCAGCTCGCCCGCCGGGAGCACCACATCCCCCGCCCGGACGTCTTCCCCTGCCCGCCGGATATGGACGCCGACGCGCTGCGGGGCTCGGAGCACCGTCGCCGTGGCGAGCGAGTCGGCCAGCCCGGCCGCCGTGTCTTCGAACGGGACGATCGCATCGGCATCCGACGGCACGGGGGAGCCGGTCATGATGCGGGCCGCCTCGCCCGCGCCGAGCCGGGGATCGGAAGCGGTGCCCGCGGGCAGGTCGGCGACGACGCGGACGACGGCGGGCGTGTCGGGCGCGGCTGCCGCGACATCCGTGAACCGCACCGCGAACCCGTCCATCGCGGAGTTGTCGAACACCGGGATGTCGACGGCGGCGCGCACCGGCTCGCGCAGCGTGCGGCCATGCGCGTGCGCGAGCGACACGCGCTCGACCGGGAGCGCGGTCACGGCGGAGAGGACGACGCCCAGATGCTCCTCGACGGTTCTCAGGCCGCTCACGCGCGCACCGCCGCGCGGTCGCGGTTCCACGCGTCGATGCCGCCGGCCAGGACGGATGCCTCGATGCCGGCGGCGCGCAGCGCGGCGGCGGCGCGCTGCGCGCGCAGACCGACCTGGCAGACGACGACCACCTGCTCTGCCGTGACGCGCCGCGGATCGGCCAGCACCTCGCCGAGGGGCGTCAGGATCGAACCGGGGATGACGCCGCGCTCGGTCTCGAAGGGCTCGCGAACGTCCAGCAGCACCGCGCCCGACCGCTGGGCCGCGAGCGCCTCGGCCGGCGTGAGTTGAGGGATGGCCGGACTCGGGTCCGCGGGCGCCGTGCCGGTCTCGGCCGGCCGCAGCGGCCCCTCGGCCGTGGCCGGTCGCAGGGGCACCTCGTCGGTGCGTGCGCGGAGGGCGTCGATCACGAGCACGCGCCCGAGCAACGGCTCGCCCACGCCGGTGAGGAGCTTGATCGCTTCGGTCGCCAGCAGTGCGCCGATCTGCAGGCACAGCGCGCCGAGCACGCCCACCGCCGCGCACGAGGGCGCCTCGCGGCCGGCATCCGGCGGATACAGGTCCGAGAGCAGCACCGGCGTGGCACCCGGGGGAGGGGAGGACCAGAACACCGTCACCTGTGCGTGGAACTCCTGCACCACACCCCAGACCAGCGGTGTGCCGAGCTCCTCCGTGGCCGTGGCCACGATCTCGCGCGTCTGAAACGTGTCGGTGCCGTCGATGACGACGTGCGCGCCGACCAGCAGGTCACGGGCATTGTCGGCCGTGAGACGTTCGCGCACCGCACGGACGACGGTCGCGGGGGAGAGGTCGGCTGCCACGCGCACCGCCGAATCCGTCTTCGGCGATCCCACGTCGTCCACGCGGTGCATGATCTGGCGTTGGAGGTTGGACGCCTCGACGATGTCGTCGTCGATCACCGTGAGCGTGCCGACCCCCGCGGCAGCCAGCGCCAGCACAGCGGGCGACCCCAGCCCGCCCGCCCCGACGACGGCGACATGTGCGGCGGCCAGCCGGCGCTGGGCGATGTCGCCGAATCCGGCGAGAACGCGATGGCGCGCGGTCCGCGTCCGCTCCGCGTCGCTGAGCTCGGCGACCGGGTCGACCAGTGGGGGAAATGCCATGTGTTCAGGCTAGTCTCGGCGGTCGCTGCCGGGGCCGGCCGACCCGCAGACGGGGTTCCACATTGGCGCCGCAAGTGCGGCACAACTGATCGAATTTCCTCGCAGGTGCGGTGATACCGTGGGACCGTGCCCGCCTACAAGATCTCGGAGGCCGCGCGTCTGCTCGGCGTGAGCGACGACACGGTGCGCCGGTGGGTGGATGCCGGCATCCTGGCGACGACGGGAGATGCGCCGATCCAGATACCCGGAGACGCGCTGGCTGCCCAGGCGGTCGCCCTCGCCGAGACGCCGCGGGACCCCGCAGACGTGCTCTCCAGCGCCCGCAACCGGTTCGTCGGGCTCGTGACGCGGGTGCAGATGGACGGTGTGATGGCGCAAGTCGACATCCAGGCCGGACCGCATCGCGTGGTGTCCCTCATGTCGGCGGAGGCGGTGCGCGATCTCGCCCTGGAGCCGGGTTCGCTGGCGGTCGCGGTGGTGAAGGCGACGACGGTGATCGTCGAGACGCCGAAAGGCTGAGCGATGCGTGCCTCCCGCTTCTTCGGCGTCATCCTCGGCGCCGGCGCCCTCGTTCTCGTGTCAGCGGGATGCGCCGGCGGCGACGGTGACCCTGCCGCGACGACGACGGCGCCCCTCACGTCGGGCGAAGCGGTTGCGGGCGACCTCACCGTCTATGCCGCGGCCTCGCTCGCCACTGCCTTCGACGAGCTGGCGACCCGGTTCGAGGAGCAGCATCCGTCCGTCGACGTGCAGCCGATCACCTACGACGGGTCATCGACCCTCGCCACCCAGATCATCGAGGGGGCCCCGGCCGACGTGTTCGCGTCGGCCGACGAGAAGAACATGCAGAAGGTGGTCGACGCGGGTCTCGCGGGCGATCCAATGCTGTTCGCGACCAACACGCTCGTGCTCGTGGTCCCCGCCGGCGATCCCGGCGGGGTGCAGGGCCTCAGCGACCTGGCCGACCCGAGCCGGACCGTGGTGCTCTGCGCCCCCGAGGTGCCGTGCGGTGCCGCATCGGCGGCGCTGCTCTCGCGCGCAGGGGTGGAGCCGAGGGTCGACAGCTACGAGCAGAACGTCACGGCGGTGCTCGCCAAGGTCGCCGCCGGTGAAGCCGATGCCGGTCTCGTCTACGTGACGGATGTCGCCACCAGCGACGCGGTCGATGCCCTCGACGTGCCGGGCGCGGATGACGTCGTGAACAGGTATCCCGTCGCCACGCTCACGGACGCGGCGAACCCCCAGGCAGCGGATGCATTCGTCGCCTTCGTGCGCAGCGACGAGGGCCGCCGCGTGCTCGCCGGGCTCGGGTTCGGGGCGCCATGACGAGCGTCGTCTCCGACGGGCCGCGGGTATCGTCACGCCGGGACCGCGCCGGGTTCGTCCCACGCGTCCTGGCGGTTCCGGCCGCCGTCGGGCTGGCTCTGCTGCTGCTGCCCTTGGGCGCCCTCGTGCTGCGGGTGGACTGGTCGACGCTCTGGGCGGACGTCAGCTCCCCGCAGGCCGTGTCGGCGCTCGGCCTCTCGTTGGGGACGGGCGCGGTCGCGACGGCGGTGTGCGTGCTGCTGGGCGTCCCGCTCGCGCTCCTCATCGCGCGCAGCACGGTACGGGTCGCCGCGGTGCTGCGGGCGCTGGTGACGGTGCCGCTCGTGCTGCCGCCCATGGTCGGCGGGGTGGCCATGCTGTTCCTCTTGGGTCGGACCAGCTGGCTGGGCGGGGTGCTGGGCGAGTGGGGCATCCGGATCCCGTTCACCACCACCGCGGTGGTGCTCGCGCAGGCCTTCGTCGCGCTGCCCTTCCTCGTGCTGGCGCTCGAGGGCTCGCTGCGGGCGACCGGGGTCGGCTTCGAGCAGGCGGCGGCAGGCCTGGGCGCCGGCCGGTGGACGATCCTCCGTCGTGTCACCCTGCCCCTGGCGGCGCCGGGCCTGGTCGCGGGCATCGTGCTGTGCTTCGCCCGGGCGATCGGCGAGTTCGGCGCGACGGCGCTGTTCGCCGGGAACGCCCCGGGCGTCACGCAGACGATGCCGCTCGCGATCTATACGGCCTTCAACGGAGCGGGCGTCTCACAGGGGACCGCCGTCGCGCTCTCCCTGCTGCTGCTGGTGACGGCGGTCGGCGTCCTGCTGCTGGTGCGCGCGTGGCGTGCCGAGGCGCCACGATGACCGGAGGGGACGAGGCCCGCACCTGGGCCGGCGGGCGCACCGGCGGCAGGCGGCGCGCAGGCGGCGAGGCGGCGCGGGATGACGGGGCAGCGCGCGGCGAGCCGGTGCGGAGTGCCGGGATCGCGGGCGGACTGCACGCGCGCGTGGTCGTGCGGCGGGCGGGGTTCGCGCTGGACGCTGCACTGCGGGTGCCGGCCGGTGAGGTCGTGGCCCTCATGGGACCGAGCGGGGCGGGCAAGTCCACGCTCCTCGGTGTGCTGGCAGGCCTCGGGGCCTTCGACGAAGGTCACGTCCGGCTGCACGGCCGGTTCCTCGACGCGTCGCCCACCCGCCGCGTGCCTCCGGCATCCCGGGGCGTCGTGCTGCTGGGTCAAGACCCGCGGCTGTTCCCCCACCTCACCGCGCGTGAGAACGTCGCCTTCGGTCTGCGCGTTCACGGCGTCGGCAAGGCGGCGGCCCTGGCGGGTGCGGACCAGTGGCTCGGCCGAGTGGGCCTGCACGGCGTGGCCCGCCGCCGGCCGGCGCAGCTGTCCGGCGGGCAGCAGCAGCGCGTGGCGCTGGCCCGCGCGCTGGCGACCACGCCGGCGGCGCTCCTGCTGGACGAGCCCCTCACGTCCCTCGACACCGAGACTGCCGCCGACGTGCGGGCGCTGCTGCACGAACAGCTGCGGGTCACACGCACCACCGCCGTCGTCGCCACCCACGACGCGGTGGACGCCGTAGCGCTCGCGCAGGGCCTCGTCGTGCTCGAGGCCGGCACGGTCACGCAGACCGGACCGGTGCGGGATGTGCTGGCGTCTCCGGCCACCCGGTTCGCGGCGGCGGTGGCGGGTCTCAATCGCGTGGTGGGGGAGGCGACCGGAGCGGTGTGGCGCGCCGGCGCACTGGCGCTGCCTCTCCCGCCCGGGCACCGGCATCCGTCCCCTTCGGCGGCCGTGTTCCGCCCGGGTGATGTGCGGATCGTGCCCGGCCCGGCCCGGGCGGTGGGGGAATGGGAGACCCGCGTGGAGCGCCTGGAGCAGACGCCCGCCGGCGTGCGCGTGCGCACCGCAGCGCCCGACGTCGCCGTCGACGTCGCCGCGGAGAAGGCGACCGGCCTCGCGCCGGGGACGACGGTCACCCTGCGCGTCTCCCCGGCCGACGTGCGCTTCGTCCCACAGCCTGCCACCGCCGCGGCCGTCGGCGGCGTCTCATAGACTCGCCGCGTGAGCCACATCCGTCCGTTCCGCACCGGTGACGAGCCCGACCTGGCCGACATCTGCCTACGCACCGCGGATGCCGGAGCCGACGCCACCGGTCTCCTCGACGACGACGACCTGTGGGCCGAGATCTTCGTGCTGCCGTACGTCGCCCGGCACCCCGAGTTCGCGTTCGTCGTCGAGACCGACGACGGGCGCGTGGTCGGCTACATCGTGGCGGCGCCCGACTCCGCCGCGTTCGAGGAGTGGTTCGCGACCGAGTGGTGGCCTCGGCATCAGTCCCGCTGGCCGCGCCCCGAGGGCGACCCTCTTCCGGTCAGCGCGTCGCGGCAGGACGGCATCGTCCGCTACGCCTACGCCCGCCGCGGCGGGACGCAGCCGTTCGGCGACGACTACCCGGCGCACCTGCACATCGACCTCCTTCCCGAGGCGCAGGGCCAGGGGCTCGGGCGCCGGCTGATCGCCGCGCTCGAGGACGCCCTCCGGGCGGCGGGGGTGCCGGGGCTGCACCTCGTGGCGTCCGCCGAGAACACCGGCGCCATCGCCTTCTACCCGCGCGTCGGGTTCACGCCGCTGCCGTCGCCCGAAGGCACGCAGGTCTTCGCGAAACGCCTCTGAGCGGCATCCCGTCCATACGCCGGTGCCTCGCGCACTGGTCGTCGGCGCCACGGGTGTGTCGTCGTCACACGAGCCGCGAGTCGACATGTCGTGACCGAGACGGGGTGTTTCGCGCCCGTGGAACGCGTCGACCGGTCCGGAACGTGTCGAGTGAGGCGGCCCGCGAATGCGACGCAGGTGAGGCCGCTCGGAACGTGTCGACTGGTGCGCGCGGTGCACCCCCCGCCCAGACCGCGAGTCGACATGTTGCGACCGAGACGGGGTGTTTCGTGCGCGCGGAACGTGTCGACCGGGCCGCAACGTATCGAGTCGACATGTTGCGACCGAGACGGGGTGTTTCGTGCGCGCGGAACGTGTCGACCGGGTCGAAACGTGTCAAGTGGTGCGGCAGGCTGACCGCGCGTCACACGGCGAGGCGTCCCTGTTCCAGATGCACGACGCGGTCGATGAGGCCGTCCGGCACGGTGACATGCGAGATCAGCACGACCGCCTGGTCGTCGCGCACGGCGCGCAGCAGGTCGGTGAGGAGTCGATCGGATGCCTCGGGGTCGACGCCCGCCGTCGGCTCGTCCAGGACCAGCACCGGGAAGCCGCGCAGCAGGGCGCGGGCGAGGGCGATGCGCTGCGCCTGGCCGCCCGACACGAGGGCACCCCGCTCGCCGACTCGAGCATCCAAACCGCCGCGCTCGCGCAGCCAGGAGCCCAGGCCCACGCGCTCCAGTGTCGCTTCGAGCTCGGCATCCGTCGCCGTTTCGCGCGCGAAGAGCAGGTTCTGCCGGATGTCCTCGTCGAAGAGCATCGGATGCTGCTCGCACAGCCCGACGGTGAGCCGGACGTCGTCGGGCGCGAGGCCGTGCACCGAGCGTCCCCCGATGTCGTAGTCGCCGTCGGTCTCGAGGAACCGCACGAGCGCATGGGCGAGTGTGCTCTTGCCGGCGCCGCTGGACCCCATGACGAGCAGGCGCTCGCCGGGTCGCACGGTCAGATCGAGGCCGGACAAGGACACGGTGGCGGCGCCGGGCCAGCGGACGCTGGCAGCCCGCAGACGGATGCCGTCGCCCAATGCCGGGGCCTCTCCCGTGGGGACGATCGCCTCGGAAGCGATCTCCGTCGGCACCGACGCCGGAAGCGCGTCAGAGATCCGGGTCGCGGAGGCGCGGACCTGACGCCACGCCGATGCCGCGAGAGGAACGGCCCCGAAGACCTCGAAGACCGCCATCGGCACGAGCACGACGACCGCCAGTTCCGGTCCGGCCAGCGATCCCGAGCTGAGCCCGGGCGACGCGACGAGCACCGCCGTGATCGAGGCGATGCCGGCGAGGACCGAGACGAGAGCCGTGGTGCCGGCCTGCGCTCCCGCGCGCCGCACCACCGCTCGCCGCAGCGCGGCATCGGCGTGGGCGATGCGCGCACGGCTGTCGGCCTCGGCGCCGAAGGCGATGAGCACGTCGAGGCTGCCCAGGTGATCGAGGACGGCATCCGCGAGCCGCGCGCGCAGCGGCGCGATGTCGCGTTCGGCCCGTGCCCCCGACATCCATCCCCACACGACTGCTACGGCAGCCGCGACGAGCAGGCACCCGAGCAGCGTGAGCGCGGCGGGCCACCACACGAACGCCACCAGGACGACGGCGCCGAGAGCTACGAGCGCTGACGACACGAGGGGCTGCACGACGCGCAGGGGCAGGTTCTGCAGCTCGTCGACGTCGTCGACGAGGGCGCCGAGCACCGAGCCGCGGCGGGTGCGGCCTAGCCCATCGGGAGCCAGCGGCACGAGCCGTCGCACGAGGTCGGCGCGTGTGGCGGCCAGCTGCCGCAGCGCCGCATCATGTCCGGTGAGGCGTTCCACGTAGCGGAAGACCGCCCGCGAGATGGCGAAGAAGCGCACCCCGACGACCGCGAACGAGAGGTACAGCACCGGGGGCTGCTCGCTCGCGCGCACGATGAGCCACGCGCTCACCGCCAGGAGGGCGACGGCAGATGCCTCCGACGCGAAGCCGGCGGCCCACGCCCACCAGAACCGCCGCGCCGGCGGCATCGCCCCGCGCAGCACCGCCCGCACCCCCGCGGCCCCCGCCATCCCCGCCATCCCCGCCATCCCCCGCGAGACTTCACTCGAGCGCCGAGACTGCGGGCTCTCACCGCTGTCTCGGCGCTCCAGTGAAGTCTCGCGGACGTGGGGGAGGCTCATGCAGTCACCTCGGCGGGTTCCAGGCGCACCACCGCGTCGGCGATCGTGCGGGCCGAGACCCGGTGCGAGATCAGCAGCACTGTCGCGCCGTCATCGGCGAGCGCACGGATGCCGCGCCACAGTCGCGCCTCCGTCTCGGGGTCGAGCGCAGAACTCGGCTCGTCGAGCGCGACCACGCCGGCGCGCCCGCGCCGGTACCGGTAGAACGCGCGCGCCACGGCGACCCGTTGCGCCTGTCCGCCCGACAGGCCCGCGCCTTGCACCCCGAGCTCCTGCTCAGGGTCCAGGGTGCTCGCGCAGGCCAGGTCGAGGGCACGGCTGACCGCGGCGGCATCGGGCACGGGGTCGCCGAGCGTCACGTTGGCGGCGATCGTGCCGGTGACCAGCCCCGGTCGCTGCCCCGCCCAGGCCAGCCACTCCGACGGCCGGAGAGTGCGCACATCCCTGCCGTCCCATGTCGCGTCGCCGTCGAACGAAGCCGCACCGCGCAGGGCGGCGAACAGGCTCGACTTGCCGGATCCGCTCGGCCCTTCCACGAGCGTGACGCTGCCCGGGCGGGCCGTCAGCGCGACCGGTGCCAGAGTCCGGTCACCGCGGTGCACGCGCACGCCGTCGAGCATCAGCGCACCGCGCGATCCTTCCGAGCCGAGCGCGGCCGCCGACGCCGCTGCGCCGCCCGGGCGCGTGCGAGCGGCGTCGAGCACGTCGAACACGTCGTTGGTGGCGGCGACCCCTTCCGCGGCGGCGTGGAACTGAACGCCGACCTGCCGGAGCGGAAGATACGCCTCGGGCGCGAGCAGCAGCACGAACAGCCCGACCCCCAGCGCCAGCGCGCCGTCGATCAGCCGGAAGCCGATCGAGACGGCGACGATCGCGACCGAGATGGATGCCAGGAACTCCAGCGCGAACCCCGACAGGAACGACACGCGCAACACACGCATCGTCTCGCGCCGGTACTGGTCGGTGACCGCCTCGATGGATGCCGCGGCCCGGTGCTGCCGGCCGAACACCTTCAGCGTCGAGAGTCCTTGGACGGTATCGGCGAACCGGGAGGCGAGCCGCTGCAGCGTGCGCCATTGCCGGTCCTGCACGCTGCGGGTCGCGAGCCCGATGAGCACCATGAAGACCGGGATGAGAGGAAGCGTCAAGAGCACGGTGAGGCCCGAAACCCAGTCCTCCCACCACATCACCGCGATGATGACCGGCGTGGCCACGACCGTCTGCACCAGCTGGGGCAGGTAGCGCCCGAAATACGCTTCGAGGGCCTCCAGTCCGCGACCTGCCGTGACGGCGAGCGCGGCGGAATGGCGCTCCTCGAGCCAGGCGGGTCCGAGCCCGCCGACCGCCTCGATCAGCGCTGCGCGCAATTGACCCTGCACACGTACGGCCGCGCGCGCGGCGACAGCCTCACGGGCCCAGAGCAGCAGCGCCCGCAGTACGACCACGAACGCGAGACCCGTGAGGGGCAGCTCGGCCGGCGGCATCCCGTCGATCGCGCCGGTGACCGCGCGGGAGAGCAGCCAGGCGAATGCGACGATGACCCCGGTCTGCGCCGCCGCGATGACGCCGATCGCGACGAAGAACCAGCGCGAGGCGTGCGCGTACCGCAGCAACCGAGGGTCCACCGGCCTGCCCGGCAGACGTCGGGGTCCTGCGTCCTGCGTCTCGTCCATCACTCCGCCTCAGTGCGCCGTCCCGATGCGTCGGTTCAGTGGCCGGGCGCCGCGGCGGCCGCTTCGATCCGCGAGCGCGTGACGCGCTTGCGGAAGACCCAATAGGTCCACCCCTGATACGCCAGCACGAGAGGCAGGAAGATCAGCGCCGCCCACGACATGATCCCGAGCGTGTAATCGGTGCTCGACGCATTCTCGATCGTGAGCGAACCGGCCGCATCCGTCGTGGAGGGCATCACGTACGGGAAGAGCGCGAACCAGACGGCAAGCACCGCCGCGACGATGGTGCCGGCGCCGAACCCGAACGCCCAGCCCTCGCGGCCTCGCGCGTTGGCGATCCACGACCCGACGAGGAGCACCGCCGCCACCGTCGAGAGCACCGCCGTCGCGAGTGCGAAGTCCCGGCCCTCGCTGAACGCCATGCCGACCGTCCACACGAGGAAGCCCGCGGCCACCACGATCGTGAGGAGCCCCGCACGGCCTGCGAGGCGGCGCGCGTCGGCGGCGACCTGGCCGTCCGTCTTCAACGCCACGAAGTACACGCCGTGGGTGAAGAACAGCAGCAGCGTCGTGAGTCCGCCGAGAAGGCCGTACGGGTTCAGCAGCGTGAGAAGCGACCCCGTGAACTCGTGATCGGCGTCCAGCGGCACGCCCTGCACGATGTTCGCCACCGCGACGCCCCATAGGAACGCGGGCACGGCGGAGCCCACGACGATCATCGTGTCGAACCGGCGCTTCCAGCTGAGCGAATCCCGCTGGTGGCGGTACTCGAACGACACGCCGCGGAGGATGAGGGCGAGCAGGATCAGCAGCAGGGCGAGGTAGAAGCCGCTGAAGAGCGTCGCGTACCACTCCGGGAACGCGGCGAAGAGGCAGGCGCCGGCGACGATGACCCAGGTCTCGTTGAGGTCCCACACCGGGCCGATGGTGTTGATCACCTGCCGGCGGCTCACGTCGTTCCGACCGAGGAAGGGCAGCGACATTCCCACTCCGAAGTCGAACCCGTCGAGCACGAAGTAGCCGACGAAGAGGAAGCCGACGATCCAGAACCAGAGGTACGCGAGATCCATGATGCTCTCCTGATTCCTAATAGACCGTCGTGGGGGTGTCTTCGACCGCGAGGTCCCGCGGATCCGGATCGTCCGGCTCCGGCAGCGGGTCGGGTCCGTTCTTCGCGGTCTTGACGATGAGTCCGAACTCCACGACCGCCAGCGCGCCGTAGATGGCCGTGAACGCGAGGAGCGAGACGAGCACCGTCCAGCCGGGCACGGAGGGTGAGACACCGTCCTCGGTCAGCATGAGACTGAACACGATCCACGGCTGGCGGCCCATCTCGGTGAACACCCATCCCACGAGGATCGCCAGCAGCGACGCCGGCCACGCCCAGACGGCGAGCCGCCAGGCCCACGCCGGCACCTCGCGCGTGGCCTTCTTGCGCGTGAGCCACAGCCCGGCGACCGCGACCAGCGCCGCGATGCCCCCGAGCCCGATCATCCAGCGGAACGCCCAGTAGGTGACCCACAGGATGGGGGCGAAGTTGCCGTCCACCTGGTCGGCGAACTGCGGGAACAGCTGCGTCGTGTACTCGGTGTTCAGATCGTTGATGCCCTCGACGCAGCCGTCGAGCGAGTGCGTCGACAGCAGAGCCAGCAGGAACGGGATCCGGATCGAGAACAGCTCGCTGGATCCGTCGGGGGTACCGAGCGTGAAGACCGAGAACGAGGCATCCGCTCCGCACGCGCTGTCGAACATCGCCTCCGCGGCGGCCATCTTCATGGGCTGCGTCGCCACCATCACGAGACTGAGCTGGTCGCCCGAGACCGCCACGCCGGCGAATGCTGCGATGAGGCCCCACAGCCCGAACTTCAGCGAAGACCTCATCATGTCGACGTTCTGCCGGCGCAGCAGATGCCAGGCCGAGATCGAGACGATGACCCCGGCCGTCATCATGAAGGCGGCGAACAGCGTGTGAGGAAGCGCGGCGAGGGCCACCGGGTTCGTCAGCACCGCGAAGAAATCCGTCATCTCGGCGCGCGAGCCGTCTTCGGCCATGCGGAAGCCCACCGGGTTCTGCATGAACGCGTTGGCCGCGAGGATGAAGTACGCCGAGAACCAGGCGCCGATCGTCGCGATCCAGATGCTCGCCAGGTGCAGCGCACGCGGGAGCTTGTCCCAGCCGAAGATCCACAGGCCGATGAACGTCGCCTCGAAGAAGAAGGCCATCAGTCCTTCGAAGGCGAGGGGCGCCCCGAACACGTCGCCGACGAACCGGGAGTAGGCCGACCAGTTCATGCCGAACTGGAACTCCTGGACGATGCCGGTGACCACACCCATCGCGAAGTTGATCAGGAAGATCTTCCCGAAGAACCGGGTGAGGTGCAGCCACTTGAGGTTGCCGGTGCGGAACCACGCCGTCTGGAAGATCGCCACCGTGAGCGCCATGCCGAGGGTGAGGGGCACGAAGAGGAAGTGGTACAGCGTCGTGAGGCCGAATTGCCAGCGGGCCAGCAGCAGGGGGTCCAGCAGATCCACGATGCGATCTCCGATCACGACGGGCGAGCCGATATGGTCTGACCACACAGTACCATGTGGTCAGACCACACGGGACCATCTCGCCGTGTGATCAATCGAGACACGGCGCGGCCCGTCCGCACCCGACGCGACTACCCTCGAACCATGGCCACGAGGGCGCAGCGACGGGGATCGAGCGGGTGACCGCCATCCCGGTGACGATCGGGCGACGGATGCCGCAGCCCGCGGCATCCGCGATGTCCGGTGCCGGCTCCGCCGGGCGCACCCACCCGGCGCCTGCGACGATCGGCGACCCGCTCATCGACACGCACGGTCGCGTGCACCGGGATCTGCGCATCTCGCTGACCGACCGATGCTCGCTGCGCTGCACGTACTGCATGCCTGAGCAGGGCAACGAGTGGCTCGCCAAGACGAGCATCCTGACGCTGGACGAGATCGAGCGCGTGGCGCGCATCGCCGCCGCCGACGGCATCACGACATTCCGGCTCACCGGCGGCGAGCCGCTGCTGCGCACGGACATCGTCGAGGTCGTGCGCCGGCTGGCACGCATCTCGGGACCGGACGGGACGCCGGTCGAGGTCGCGATGACGACCAACGGCATCCGCCTGCCCGAACTCCTTCCCGCGTTGATCGATGCGGGCCTGCACCGCCTGAACATCTCGCTCGACACGCTGCGCCGCGACCGGTTCCACGCGCTCACGCGCCGCGATCGGCTGGACGATGTGCTCGCGGGGATCACGGCGGCCGCGGAATCGGGTCTTCGTCCTCTCAAGCTCAACGCCGTCGCGATGCGCGACGTCAACGACGACGAACTGGTCGACCTCGTGGCGTTCGCCATCGACCACGGCGCCCAGATGCGCTTCATCGAGCAGATGCCGCTGGACGCCGGGCACACGTGGGATCGCTCGCGCATGGTGACGCAGGACGAGATCCTCGCCGCACTGAGCGCCCGCTGGGATCTGGCGCCGCTACCCGGCCGCGGCGGCGCCCCCGCGGCGCGCTGGACGATCGACGGCGGCCCCGACACGGTCGGCGTCATCGCGTCGGTCACCGCGCCCTTCTGCGGCGACTGCGACCGCCTGCGTCTGACCGCCGACGGGCAGCTGCGCAACTGCCTGTTCTCCACGACGGAGTACGACCTGCTGCCCATCCTGCGCGGAGCCGGACAGCCTCATTCCCCGGGCGCCGAGGTCCTCGATGCGAGCATCGACGGGATGCTGCGATCCTGCGTCCACGGCAAGCTGCCCGGTCACGCCATCAACGATCCGTCCTTCCTGCAGCCGGCGCGCGGCATGAATGCGATCGGCGGCTGACATGGGCCGCATCACGACGCGTACGCCGGTCACCCGCATCGCCCTCGGCGATGACGACACGGCGGTGCGGCGCCGCGCCGACACGCTCGTGGTCGAGGAGCCTCTCGAGATCCGCATCGGCGGTGAGCCTCTCACGGTCACCATGCGCACGCCAGGCCACGATCTCGAGCTCGCCGCGGGATTCCTCGTGTCGGAGGGTGTCATCTCCGCCGGTGGTGACGTGCGCTCGGCGATCCACTGCGGCGGCCCGGGCACGGCCGGGACCCCCAGCGCGCCGTCGCTCTTGTCGATCGGCTCCGCGCCCGGCACTTCGACGGCCGGCGAGAACACCTACAACGTGCTGGACGTGGCCCTGGCACCCGGAGTGGCCGCCCCCATCACCGACATCGCCCGCAACTTCTACACGACCAGCTCGTGCGGTGTCTGCGGCACGGCCTCCATCGAGGCGATCCAGAAGCAGTCGCGCTACGACGTCGGGATCGATCCCGTCGGCGTCGACGCGTCGCTGATCGTGGGTCTTCCTCAGGCGCTCCGCGCCGGTCAGACGGTGTTCGACAAGACCGGTGGCCTGCACGCGGCCGGGCTCTTCGACGCCGCGACCGGCGAGCTTCTCGTGCTGCGTGAGGATGTCGGACGCCACAACGCGGTCGACAAAGTCGTGGGCTGGGCGGTGCTGGAGGATCGGCTGCCGCTCAGCGGCACGATCCTGCAGGTGTCGGGGCGTGCGAGCTTCGAACTCATCCAGAAGGCCGTGATGGCCGGCATCCCGATCCTCTCCGCCGTCTCGGCGCCGTCATCCCTCGCCGTGGAGCTCGCGACGGCATCCGGCCTCACCCTCGCGGGCTTCGTCCGAGGCGGCTCGATGAACCTCTACTCACGCGCCGATCGGGTGCGTGTGCCGGAGCGAACCCCCAGGTGAGCGCGGTGGCGATCCCGCGCGCCCGCGCGGAGGATCGTCAGAACAGCTGCCCCAGGATGAGGATCGCGATGAAGAAGACCGCGACGACGCCGATGATGATGGCGAGCGTGCGGCCGGAGCGTTTGGCGACTGCCCAGCCGATGAGGAACGGGATCGCGAAGAGCCCGATCGCCACGACCCACCAGAACGCCACATAGGCACCGGTGCTCGCCTCTTCGAGGCGCCCGCCGAAGAGCTGCTGGGTCGAGGGGTGTGTCGCGAAGCGCACCGCGATCGAGATCGGCACCGCGAGGAAGACGAAGACGACGAGCCCGATGAGTGCACCCCAGAGCCCGGGGCTGCCGTCGCCTGAGAGGACGCCGCCGTGCAGTTCGGGTTCGGGACGCTGCTTGCCTGATGCCATGCGCCCGAGCCTAGTGGCGGGCATCATGGCCGCCGTAGTGCGTTTCACACGAAACCCGAACCCCACCTGCCCCCTCGAACGGCGCTGCCCGCCGTCAGGGGAAGGCGGGCAGCGTCAGGGCGCCTGGGATCACCGCTGCGGGGTGCGGTTCTCCGCGCTCACCATCCACGAGAGCTGCTCCACCCGCTCCAGAATGGCGTGGAGGATGTCGGCGCTCGTGGGGTCTTCTTCGTCGACGGCGTCGTGCACGTCGCGGCAGGTCGTGGCGACAGCATCCAGTCGCTCGGTCATGAGGTCGATCACCTCGGTGGTCGCGATCTCACCCTGGGGGAACTCGGGCAGCGTCGTCGTCTGGGCGACCTCGTCGCTGCGTCCGTCGGGCAGTGCGTGCAGGGAGCGCATGCGCTCGGCGACCGTGTCGGCGAACTCGCGCGCCGACTCGATGATCTCGTCGAGCTGCAGATGCGTGTCACGGAAGTTGCGACCGACGACGTTCCAGTGGGCCTGCTTGCCCTGCAGCGACAGCTCGATGAGGTCGACGAGTACCTTCTGCAGGTTGTCGCTGAGGGTCTCGGACGCCGTGAAGCCCTTCTCGGCATTCTGCTCCGGAGTGAGCTCGGACCCCGCGCCGCCGCGAGCGGTGCGGCGCCGGTTGCGGGTCGTGCCGCCGGAGGCTGCGCTGCTCTTCGAGGTGCTCTTCTTCGCGGTCGTCGTCGCCACGGTCTCTCCGTTCTCGAGTCTGCACGCCGGAGGAGTTCCCCGGGACACCCTCGACGGTATCGACGTCACCGGCGACGCGCGCGGGGATTGCCCTCCGGCAACAGGCGTGCTACACGCCGACTCGTGATGGGATGGGGAAGATGACTGCCTCCCTCCCGCCGAGCGACTCCGCCGCCGAGATCGCCGCGGCTGTGCGGACCGGCGCCGTGAGCGCGCGAGAGGTCGTCGACCGCCATCTGACCGTCATCGCGCGTCGCAACCCCGCGCTCGGCGCGCTCACCGTCGTGTTCGACGACCGGGCGCGTGAGGCCGCTGCGCAGATCGATGCGAAGGTCGCCGCCGGGATCGATCCGGGGCGGCTGGCGGGGGTCCCGATCTCGGTGAAGGAGAATATCGACCTGACCTGGTCGGCGACGACGAACGGGTGGCAGGGCTCCGCGGACGCGGTTCCCGCCCGCGATGCCACGATCGTCCGCCGCCTGCGCGAAGCGGGCGCCATCCCGATCGGCCGGGGCAACATGCCCGACTTCGGTATGCGCTGGGACACCGACAACGACCTGTTCGGGCGCACGTTCAACCCGTGGGACCCGGGGCGCAGCGCCGGAGGCTCGAGCGGCGGCGATGCCGTCTCGGTCGCAGCGGGGATGAGCGCGATCGGCCTCGGCAACGACTTCGGCGGCTCCCTGCGTCTTCCGGCGTTCGCGACCGGCACCGTCGGCCTGCGGCCGTCTCAGGGCGTCGTTCCTCGGGCCGCCGTCCGAGGGCAGCCGGTGGCGCTGACGCTCCAGGAGTTCTCCGTCAACGGTCCGCTGGGACGCCGGGTCGACGATGTCGCTCTCGCGCTCGAGGTGATGAGAGGAGCGGATGCCGACGACCCTGTCTCTCTCGACACCCCGGCGATCGACGCGCAAGACCTGCCGCGACGGGTCGGTGTCGTGCGTCGTCCCGCCGGAGCGCGGCTGGACGACCAGGTGACGGCAGGAATCGACCGGGCGGCGGTGTCCCTCACGGCCGCGGGATGGGAACTCGTGGACCTGGACCCGCCGCACCTGGAAGAGGCGGCGGTGCTGTGGCGCCGATTGGCGTGCACCGACATGCTGATCTCGCTGGACCCCGCCGCCCTCGGCCGTCCGCTGGGCGCATCGGCCACCGCGTTCCTGCGTGACAGCACGGCCGCGGCTGAGCCGTACACCTCCGCACGCGAGTACGCGCAGGCGTGGGCCCGCAGGGCGGTGATGGCGGCGGACTGGCGCCGCCTGCAGCGAGAGATCCCGATCATCCTCGGACCGGTGTCGACCAGGAGCATGGGCGAGCCGGATTACGACCTCGGCAGCGCGGCCGCCGCCGACGAGGCCTGGCGTCGTCTGTGGCTCACGGTCGTCGCCAACTTCCTCGGTCTGCCGGCGCTGGCCCTGCCGGCCGGGCTCGGAACCGACGGCATGCCCACGGGCGTGCAGGTGTTCGGCCCGATGTTCGGCGAAGCCGCCCTGATCGCCGCGGGCCGCGACGTGGAGGCGGGCGTGCCCGCGTTTCCCGCGCTGCGCGAGGAGCCCGGGAGCGCATCGCGCTGATGGCCGCGTGTCAACCCGGCTGCGCGCGCGGGCACGGCGGCGAGATACTGTGCGGGACGCGGAAGGAGCACGCCATGAGCGACCCCCGCTTCCGGCCTCGCCCACCGGATCCGGCACCCGATCGCCGAACGACGCCCGAACCGACCGACCTGCGAAATCAGCCGGCGCTGCAGACGGGAGCGACCAGGCGCTGGCTGGTGCCGGCCACCGCGTTCGCGGCGATCGCCGTCGTGATGTTCGCCATCGCCTTCTCGCTGCAGTTTGTGCTGCCGCTCATCGGCATCGTCTTCGTCGTCGCGATGTGGGTCGGGATGCTCGTCGTCTCACGCCGGCCGGGCGACGTCCGCACGAGGAACCGCCGGCTCGCCTGGTTCATGGGGTCGATGGCCGTGGGTGCGCTTCTCGCCTTCGTCGGCATCTACATCGTCGAAGCCACCCGCGCCGCCCAGCTGATGTAGGCGGCGAGACGGCCGCCGCCTCAGTTCACGGCAGCGGGGTCTCCGGCGCCTGCGGCCACTGGGGTTCCTCGGGCGTCGGGGCCAGTGGCTCCTCCGGCCACGGTGCGGGTGGTTCGCTCGGTTGCGGTGACGGCGCATCCGGTGATGGCGAATCGGGTGACGGCGTCGCCGGGCCCGGAGGCACCTGCCCCGGCGGCGTCTGCCCAGGAAGCGGTTCGGGGATCGTAGGGTCGGTCATGCTCGCTCTCGCATCCACTCGGATGCTCCCAGCATGCGTCGCGGTCCGCCCGGCTGCGAGGGCCTTGACCGATCCGGCGCCCGGAGGTATCGCGGCGGGGCGGACCTCGCGTCGTCCGTAGGCTGGAGGACGTGGCATCCGTTCTCAACGTCTCGGGGTACCTGTTCACGCGAATCGCGGATCCGGCAGCCCTGCGTCCCGTGCTGCGTGAGGCCGCGCTCGCGGCGAGACTGAAGGGGACGATCCTCCTCGCCGAGGAGGGCATCAACCTCTTCATGGCGGGCGAGGTCGGTGCCGTGCGCGGCTTCCTCGCCGAGCTGCGCACCGACGAACGCTTCCGCACGCTCGCGGTGACGGAGAGCTGGTCGGCCGTCCAGCCGTTCGGCAAGATGCTCGTGAAGGTCAAACGCGAGATCATCCGGATGGATCGTCCGGCGATCCGCCCCGAGGCAGGGCGCGCACCAGCGGTCGCTCCTGCGACCCTGCGCCGCTGGCTCGACCGGGGGCGCGATGACGACGGGCGCGAGATCGTGCTGCTGGACACCCGGAACGCGTTCGAGGTGGACTACGGGGCGTTCGCGGGTGCGCTCGACTGGCGGATCGAGAGGTTCACCCAGTTCCCGGATGCCGCAACGGCGGCCGCAGTCGAGCTGCGGGGAAAGACCGTGGTGAGCTACTGCACGGGCGGTATCCGCTGCGAGAAGGCCGCGATCTACCTGCGGGAGATCGGGCTCGATGCGTACCAGCTCGACGGCGGCATCCTCGGCTACTTCGAGGAGGTGGGCGCAGAGCATTGGACGGGAGAGTGCTTCGTGTTCGACGAACGGGAGGCGCTGGCACCCGACCTCAGTCCGCGAGGGACGGTGCCGGCGTGATCGCCGACGACGGGTCTGGTGCCCGACGGCGCGGCCTGAGGCCTGCCGGTGCGGCGGGGGCACGAGACGCCCAGCGACCGGCGAGGCGCACGGTCGTCTTCGCGCTCGTGAGCGACGCGGTCCTGGTGGTGCTCTTCGCTGCGGTCGGCCGGGCCAGTCACGACTCCGACGTGTGGCTCGGCCTGGGACGGACCGCGTGGCCGTTCCTCGCCGGGCTGGCGCTGGGATGGCTCATCACCCGCGGATGGCGAGCCCCGTTCGCGCCGCTGCGCACCGGGGTCGGCGTGTGGGCGGCGACCGTCACCGGAGGGATGCTGCTGCGCGCTGTGTCGGGCCAGGGCACCGCGCTGCCGTTCATCATCGTCGCCGCGCTGACGCTGCTTCTGGCGCTGGTCGGCTGGCGCGTCGTCGCGACCATCGTGCACCGGGCGAGGCGCTGACCGCCGAGCACTTCCGGCGGGGGTGGGCGGAGAATCGCCGCCGCTCAGGTTTCCGATGGCTTCCGCGCCGCCTTTCGCAGGCCGGTCTCGATCACGATCCGGTTGCCCTCGATGACGCCCGGACCGTCGCCGGGAAGCGGCGCCGGTGCGGGGGTGATCTGCTCGGCGTCCCACACCGCTCGCGCACTGTCGGCGGTCGGGTGGAAGAGCTCGTCGATGCCGAGCAGACCCCCGGAGGAATGCGCCGGTGTCTCGCCTCGCCGCCGGCGGCGGTGCGTGTCGAGGGCGAACCATACGAACAGCGGCGGCAGCGCGATGAGAATCGCGATGAAGCTCCACAGCATGACCTGGCCCACGACCATGCTTCAGGGTATGCCGCGCCCCGAGCCGGCGGCATCCGTCCTGCGGCGGATATCTGCGGCCCGACACATGGCGACGCCTCCCGTGCCGCCGGGAAGGGGCGGCGCGGGAGGCGTCGGCGCGACCGTCAGTTGAGGTTGTTGGCGGCCAGCCAGTCGGCGGCGATGTCCTCCGACGAGCGCTGGTCGACCGTGGACTCCACGTTGAGGGCGACCAGGCCCTCGGGCGTGAGGGCGGCGCTCACCGCATTGATGACGTCGGCGATCTCGTCGGCGATGTCGGCGTTCACGAGCGGCACCACGTTCGAGGCGAGGAAGAGACCCTTCGGATCTTCGAGCGTCACCAGGTCATCTGTCTTGATGCGGGGGTCCGCGCTGTAGACGTTCGCGACCTGGATGTTGCCGGCCACGAGTTCGTCGACGGTCGTGTCGGCGGTCGCCTCGAACGAGACGGTGACGTCGTAGACGTCCTTGAGTCCGGTCGGTCCGTACGGGCGCTGCTCGAGCTCCGGCGCACCGCCGAGGACGAGGCCCTCGATCCCGGCGAGGTCGGCGATCGAGGTGAGGCCGTGCTCCTCGGCGAACGCGGCCGTCACGTTGTACGAGTCCTGGTCGGTCGCGGGCGACTGATCGAGGACGGTCAGGCCGTCCGGGAGCGCCTCCTGCAGGGCGGCGTAGACGTCATCCGGTGTCGTGGCGGTGGTGTCCGGCTCGAAGTACTGGAGCAGGTTGCCCGTGTACTCGGGGAAGAGGTCGATCGAGCCGTCCTCGAGCGAGGGCATGTACGCGTCGCGCTGGCCGATGTTGAAGTCGCGTTCGACCGTGAAGCCGTTGGCCTCGAGGGCCTGCGCATAGATCTCGGCGATGATCTCGTTCGAGTAGTACGCCTGCGAGCCGATGACGATGGTCGAGGACTCCTCCGAGGCGCCGGGGCCCGTGCTGTCGCCGGTGAGGGGATCGCTGGACGCGCAGCCGGCCAGCGCGAGTGCCGCGACGGCGGTGCTGGCCAGCGCCAGGGAAAGGCGCGTGCGTGTGATGGACATTGTCGTACCTCCGATGTGGTGGTGAGGGATCAGCGGGACACCTGCGGGACGGGAAGCGGCGCGCGGGCGGTCCGGGCGGAGCGGACCCGCGGGCCGTCGGTGCGCGGGACGGCGAAGCGGGCGAGAAGGGCGAAGACACCGTCCAGGGCGAGCGCGAGTGCGACGACGACGATGGAGGCGCCGAGGATCTCGACGAAGTCGCGCGTGTTGAGCCCCTGGATCATGAAGAATCCCAGCCCTCCCAGGCCGACGTAGGCCGCGATGGTCACCGTCGCGACCACCTGGAGGGTGGCGGACCGCAGTCCGCCGATGAGGAGTGCGAGTCCGAGCGGCATCTCGATCCGGAACAGGATCTGCCACTCGGTCATTCCCATCGCACGTCCCGCATCGATCACCGAACGGTCGATCGCCTCGATCCCGGCGTAGGCCCCGGCAAGGATCGACGGGATGGCGAGCAGCACGAAGACGACGACCGCCGCCTCGGTCTTGAGGTTGACACCGGCGAGCTTGACGAGCAGGACGACCAGTCCCAGTGCAGGGAGCGCGCGTGCGGCGCCGGAGAGGAAGACGGCGATCTCCCGCCCTCGTCCGCTGTGCCCGATGAGCCACCCGATGGGGATGGCGATCACGGCCGCGATCGCCACCGATCCGAGGGTGAAGGCCAGTTGCTGCGCGATCGCGGTCGGCAGCGGCAGCGACCCCTCCAGACGCTCTGGGGAGAAGATCCAGGCGAAGGCCTCGGCGAACAGGTTCATGCCGCCGCCATCCGCATGCGCGCCTGCCTGCGCGGCCTGGTCCGGCGCGTCCACGGCATCGCCCCGCGCCCGCCCAGCATCAGGAGGGCGTCGACGACCACCGCGATGAGGACGACGGCGACGACACCGGCGAAGATCTCGGGGATGATGTTGCGCTGGGAGCCGTTCGTGAAGAGGTAGCCGAGATTCTGCACGCCGATGAGCGCGCCCACCGTCGCCAGCGAGATCGTCGACATCGCGGTCACCCGCAGTCCCGCCAGCACGACCGGTCCGGCGAGGGGGAAGTCCACCGTCCAGAACCGCCGCCATGGGCCGAATCCGACCGCGATGGCGGCGCTACGGGTCACGGGATCGACCGAGGCGAGCCCGTCGGTGACGGATCTGGTCATGATCGCCACCGCGTAGATCGCGAGCGCCACGATGAGGTTGAGCTCCGACAGCAGGGGGATGCCGAACAGGGTCGTGATCAGCGGGAACAGGGCGAACGAGGGGATCGTGTACAGCAGACCGATGACGGTGAGCACGGGGCCGCGCAGCCCCGTGTAGCGGAACGCCAGCCAGCCCAGCGGCACGGAGACCACGAAGCCGGCGATGATCGCGATGATGCTCTGACGAAGGTGGTCGATCGTGAGGGCGCCGATCAGGTCGAGGTTGTCGAGCACCCAGTTCACGACGCCTCCTCCACCAGCACCCCCTGCGTGCGCCCGGCGCCGTCGACCAGCACGGTGCCGCGCGGCGTCCGCTTGGTGTGAAGGGCGCGAGCGCCGCGCTCGGCGCCGATGAACTCGGCGACGAAGTCGTTCGCGGGATTCTCGATGATCTCGCTGGGGCTTCCGACCTGGGCGATCCGCGCCCCCTTCTGCAGGATGGCGACCTGATCGCCCAGCAGGAACGCCTCGTCGATGTCGTGGGTGACGAACACGATGGTCTTGTCGAGCTCCTGCTGCAGCCGCAGCGTCTCGGTCTGGAGCTCCTTGCGCACGATGGGGTCCACGGCGCCGAACGGCTCGTCCATCAGCAGGATGTTGGGGTCGACGGCCAGCGCCCTGGCCACGCCCACGCGCTGCTGCTGCCCACCGGACAGCTGACTGGGGTACCGCTTGGCCAGCGAGCGGTCCAGGCCGACGACATCCATCAGCTCCAGCGCGCGCTCCCGCGCCTCGGCGCGACGGACACCCTCGAGCACGGGGACGGTGGCGATGTTGTCGACGACCGAGAAGTGCGGCAGCAGCCCGGCGTTCTGCAGAACGTAGCCGATGCCCCGCCGCAGCTTCACCGGGTCGCGCTGAGAGATCGGCTCGTCGTCGATGGCGATCACGCCGCTGGTGGGCTCGACGAGCCGGTTGATCATGCGCAGGAGCGTGGTCTTGCCGCTCCCGGAGGAGCCCACGAGCACCGTCGTCTTGTGGGCGGGGATGAGGAGGCTGAAGTCGTCGACGGCCGGCGTGCCGTCGTTGAACCTCTTGGAAACCGCGCGGAATTCGATCGCCATGGTGTCCTTTCGGCGGAGACCCCAGAAAACCACAGGTCACCGACATCGCGGGCGATCTTGACGAAATCCGTCGGCGGCGATCAGTAGCGTGGGCCCATGAGCACACGCGAGTACGACCTGATCGTCATCGGAGCCGGCCCGGTGGGCGAGAACGTCGCCGACCGCGCCACGCAGGGCGGTCTGCGCGTGGCGATCGTGGAATCCGAGCTGGTCGGGGGCGAATGCTCCTACTGGGCGTGCATGCCCTCGAAGGCGCTGCTGCGCAGCGGAGCCGCGCTCCGCGCCGCGCGCGACGTCGACGGCGCACGCCAGGCGATGACCGGATCGATCGACGTCGCAGCGACGCTGCGGCGCCGTGACGCGGTCGTCCACGACTGGGACGACGCATCCCAGGTCGAGTGGCTGCAGGGCGCGGGGATCGATCTCGTTCGCGGGCACGGGCGGCTCAGCGGCGAGCGTGAAGTGACCGTCACCGGCGAGGACGGCGGCACCACGGTGCTCACGGCACGGCACGCCGTCGCGATCTCGACCGGGACGGCGGCGCTCCTGCCCGACATCCCGGGGCTGCGCGACGCGCGCCCGTGGACGAGCCGCGACGCCACGGGTGTGCGCGACGTTCCGGCATCCCTCGCGATCCTCGGCGGCGGGGTGGTCGGCAGCGAGATGGCGACGCTCTTCACGTCGTTCGGCGTTCCGGTGACGATGATCGCGCGGTCGGGTCTGCTCGGGGGCGTGGAGCCGTTCGCCGGCGAGGCGGTGGCGAAGGCACTGACGGATGCCGGCGCCGACCTGCGCACGGGCGTCGAGGTGGCACGCGTGGAGCGCGACAGCTCGGGCCAGGTCGTCCTCAGCCTGTCGGACGGGTCCACGGTCCGCGCGGCCGAGATCCTGGTCGCAACGGGGCGCGTGCCCCGCACCGCGGACATCGGACTGGAGGTCGTGGGCCTCGAACCGGGGGCGTGGCTGGACGTCGACGACACGATGCGGGTCCGCGGGGTGGACTGGCTCTACGGCGTCGGCGACGTCAACCACCGGGTGCTGCTCACGCATCAGGGCAAGTACCAGGCGCGCGCGGCCGGCGACGTCATCGCGGCGCGTGCGCATGGCGCGGCGGTCGACGATGCGCCGTGGGGTCGTCACGTGGCGACGGCCGACCACGCCGTGGTGCCCCAGGTCGTCTTCACCGCACCCGAGGTCGCCGCCGTCGGGCACACCGAGAAGTCTGCGACGGCAGCGGGGATCCGCACCCGCGTCCTCGACTACGACATGTCGTGGGTCGCGGGCGCCAGCACGTTCGCCGACCACTATCAGGGCAAGGCCCGCGCCATCGTGGATGAGGAGCGGCGCGTGCTGGTCGGGGCGACGTTCGTCGGACCCGAAGTCGGCGAGATGCTGCACGCGGCGACGATCGCCATCATGGGGGAGGTGCCCATCGACCGGCTCTGGCATGCCGTGCCGTCGTACCCGACC
Source organism: Microbacterium timonense (assembly GCF_900292075.1). Lineage (GTDB taxonomy): Bacteria > Actinomycetota > Actinomycetes > Actinomycetales > Microbacteriaceae > Microbacterium > Microbacterium timonense. Next base: position 32,793 of record NZ_OLMV01000002.1, on the reverse strand, counting down.
CTCAGCGAGGTGTGGCTGCGGTGGCTCGAGGAGTTCGGCCGCTGAGTCGACGGTCAGGCCGCGCCGTCAGGCGGCGAACGGTCCGGTCAGCTTGCCTCGTTCCTCCCGCGTGAGCGGGGGGATGGATGCCAGCAGTCGACGGGTGTAGTCCTTCTGCGGCCGATCGAAGATCTGCTCGACATCGCCCGTCTCGATCTGCTCGCCGTGGTACATCACGAGCACGCGGTGGGCGAGGTTGCGCACCACCGACAGATCGTGCGAGATGAAGAGGATGCTCAGGCCCAGGCGATCCTGGATATCGGTGAGCAGGTCGACCACCTGCGCCTGGATGGTGACGTCCAGCGCTGACACCGGCTCGTCGCACACCAGGATGTCGGGGTCGCGCATGAGCGAGCGGGCGATGCCGATGCGCTGACGCTGTCCCCCGGAGAACTGGTGGGGGAAGCGGTACATCATGTCGGGTTTCATCCCGACCAGCTCGAGCAGCTCGGCGACCCTGTCGCGTCGCGAGGCCGCCGTGCCGGTGCGGGTGACCGCCAGCGGCTCGGCGATGATATCCCGCACGCGCATCCGCGGATCCAGTGAGGTGTAGGGGTCCTGGAAGATCATCTGGATTCCCGATTGTGCGGGCGGCCGCGGCCCCCGCGTGCGCCGGGTGATGTCGCGGCCGCGATAGACGACGTCGCCGCCGTCGGCCGTCTCGAGGCCCACGATCATGCGTGCGAGCGTCGACTTGCCGCTGCCGGATTCGCCGACGATGCCCAGGGTCTCGCCGCGCCGCAGGTGAAGGTCGATCCCGTCCACGGCTGCGACCGTCTTGCGCGCGAATGCGGGCCCGGTGCGGAAGCTGCGCCGGAGGTCGGTGACCCGCAGCACGACGTCGTCGGGTTCCTCGATCGGCTCCTCGAGGATCCGCGCCGGTTCGGGGTGGGGGGCCGATGCCAGCAGCGTCCGGGTGTAGGGCATCTGCGGGTCCGCGAACACGCGGTCGGCGTCTCCCGCCTCGACGATGCCGCCATCGCGCATGACCACGACCCGGTCGGCGACTTCTGTCACGACGCCGATGTCGTGCGTGATCAGGAGGACACCCATGTCCAGGCGCCCCCGCAGATCGTGGAGCAGGCGCAGGATCTGCGCCTGCACCGTGACGTCCAGCGCGGTCGTCGGCTCGTCGGCGATGAGGAGTTCGGGTTCGAGGGCGATCGCCATGGCGATCAGGATGCGCTGCCGCATGCCGCCGGAGAACTGGTGGGGGTAGTCGTCGACGCGGGTCTGGGGCGACGAGATCCCCACGATGTCCAGCAGCTCGATCGCTCGCGCACGCGCCTGTCTCCGTCCCATGCGCCGATGCACGCGGAACACCTCGCCGATCTGGTCGCCGATGGTGAGGACGGGATTGAGCGCCGAGAGGGCATCCTGCATCACCATGCTCATCCGCTCGCCCCGCAGCCGGCGCCGCGCCTCGTCGCTGAGGTCGAGGAGCGAGATCTCGCCCAGGCGCAATTCCCGCGCGGCGACGACCGCCGCAGGATCCTGCACGCCCATGATCGCGCGGGCGGTGACGGTCTTGCCGGAGCCGGACTCGCCCAGCAGCGCGACGAGCTCACCTGGCCGCACGTCCAGATCGATGTCGGTGACGGCGGGCGTGTAGCGGTCGTGCGAGCGGAAGCCCACCGCGAGACCGCGGACGGTCAGCACGGGCTCGCGTCGGGTTCGGTTGCTGTCCACCCCTCCATTGTGCAGGCGAATCAGAGCCGAATTGTTACATCTGTGTAAAGAAGTACGCCGGATCTGCTCACCGAGATTGACAGATGCGCCGGATTGGCGACATCGTCATCTCCAACCCGAACAGCGCACGACGTTGCCCGGGCTGCCCGTTCCACGAAGGGAGACACTGTGCTCGAACCTGCCGAGCGATACACCGGTTACACCGCCTACGAGTACCTCGAGGCCGGGGTCGACTACCGCGCATTCGAATATGCCAAGCAGATCGGGCGGGTGCCCGAGTACGCCGGCCTGGAGCTGTCGTCGGCGCAGGCGGAGCGAGCGGAACGGCTGCTCCGCGAGGAGACCGTGATCTCCCTGCACGAGCACGTCCAGGTGTTCCCCGAGAACATGGAGCAGCTGAAGGACCACATCCGCCAGGGCCGGGAACCCACGGGTTACCAGGGCCTCGCGCGCTCGGGACTCACCGCCGTCTTCGACAACGGGATGGACGGCACCTGCTGCATCTCCAGCGATGCCGGCTGGAAGTACCAGGACGTCCTCTTCGACCTCGGCGTGCGGATGGCGGACCTCGCCCATCAGGACTTCGTGATCAAGGGTGAGTCGCTGAAGGACATCCAGTACGCCAAGGAGACGGGGCGCATCGCGCACATCTTCGCGCTCGAGGCGGCCACGATGATCGAGAACGAGGTCGACCGCCTCGACGTGCTCTACGGCTTCGGCGTCCGTCAGATGGGCATCGCGTATTCCGAGGCCAACACGCTCGGCAGCGGCCTGAAGGAGCGCGGCGACGGCGGCCTGACGTACTTCGGCGAGCGGGCCGTGGCGCGCATGAACAAGCTGGGCATCGCGATCGACATCTCGCACTCGGGCGACCGCACGTGCGTCGACGTCATCAAGGCGTCGACCAAGCCGGTGTTCATCACGCACGCTGGAGCCCGGACCGTGTGGCCGACGAACCGCATGAAGACGGACGAGACCATCGTCGAGTGCGCACGCCGCGGCGGCGTGATCGGCATCGAGGCCGCCCCTCACACGACGCTCTCGCCCGCCCACCCGCAGCACTCGCTCGAGTCGGTGATGGACCACTTCACGTACTGCGTGGACCTCGTCGGCATCGAGCACGTCAGCTTCGGTCCCGACACGCTTTTCGGCGACCACGTCGGCCTCCATCACGCGTTCGCCTCGCAGCTGTCCCTGGGCCAGGCCCACGGTCAGGTCGAGTTCGAAGAGGTCCCGTACGTCGACGGCGTCGAGAACCCCGCCGAGGCGATGGGGAACATCATCGGCTGGCTGGTCAAGCACGACTATTCCGACGACGAGATCCGCGCCGTCGTCGGTGGCAACACGATGCGGGTCCTAGAGGAGGTATGGGTGTGAAACGACACAGCAGATTCGCCGCCATCGGCGGCGCAGCGGCATTGACAGCTCTCGTCTTGAGCGCCTGCGCACCGCAGGCCCCCGAGACCTCGAGCACCTCGCCGGCCGAAGCCGGCGATGACACGCTCACCATCGCGACGACCACGGACGTCGTCAACTACAACCCGCTCATCGGCAACAGCCGCAGCGACTACTGGGTCACGAACCTGATGTACCCGCACCTGCTGAGCATCGGCCCGGACGGGTCGAAGGACGCAGAGCTGGCCGTGGATTGGGGCTACGTCGACGACACCACCGGCTTCTTCGAGATCCGCGACGACATGGCGTGGAGCGATGGCGAACCGCTGACCGCCGAGGACGTCGCCTACACGATGAACGCGGTGAAGCAGGATGCCCCGGCCGGCACCTACTACGGCCAGATGGCGAACTTCGAGTCCGCCGAGGCCGTCTCGGACACCCGCGTGGAGATCACCCTCACCCAGCCCGACTCGTCCATCGTCGAGGAGATCGGCTTCTGGGGCAACGTCGTCCCGCAGCACGTGTTCGAGCCGGCCGGATCGGTGGCCGAGTTCGCCAACGACGGCTCGGACGGCGGATGGGTCAGCGCCGGTCCCTACGTGCTGAGCAAGGTCCAGGTGGGACAGTCGTACACGCTCGACCGGGTGGAGGACTATCCGCTCGTGGAAGGAGGCACTCCGATCCCGGCCTCGATCGTGTACCGCGTGTTCCCGGACGTGAACACCGAGATCCTCGCGCTGCAGAGCGGCGAGGTCGACGCCATCGCCAATTCGCTCCCGCCGTCGCAGGTCGAGCAGCTGAAGAACACCGACGGCATCGAGGTGGTCGAGGTGACCGGTCTCGGCTACGCGCACATGACCTACAACATGCAGAACCCGGACCTCGCCAAGGTGGAGGTGCGCCAGGCGCTCGCCCACGCGGCCGACTACGAGGCGATTCGCAACGTGGTCCTGCAGGGGCAGGCCGTCTCGACCGGATCGAGCCCGCTCATGCCGGTGCTGTCGAAGTACTACGACGACTCCATCACCGAGTACGAGTACGACCCGGAGCTGTCGCGGGAGCTGATGGAGGAAGCCGGCTACACGGCAGGGGCCGACGGCATGTTCCCGGTTTCCTTCCGGCTGATCTACTCGCTGCAGGACCCGGTCACCAGCCAGTGGGCGCAGCTCGTCAAGGACGGCGCGGCCGAGGCCGGCATCCCGATCGAACTGCAGGGCATGGAGCGCAACACGTATCTGGCTCGCACGAACGAGGGCGACTACGACATCTATGCCGGCAACTTCGCGATCATGGACGATCCGGTCACGAACTTCAGCCTGTCGTATCTGCCGGGAGGCGCGATCAACTACACGTTCGTCGACGATCCGGAGCTGAACGACCTCATCGCGCAGGCCTCGGCCACGTTCGACGAGGACGAGAAGATCGGCATCATGCGGGAGGCCGCGAAGATCGTCCACGACCAGGTGTACGACAACGTGATGTACACGCAGAACCTGTACGTCGCGCACAGCTCGGACTGGGACGGCTTCATCTCCAAGCCCAGTGAGCTCCTGTCCATCGTCAACCCGGTCTCGCTCGCGAGCGCCCACAAGGTCTCCGAGTAACCCGAAGGAGGGCCGCCCGCGTGTCCATCGCTCTGTTCGTCCTGCGCCGTCTCGGCCGCGGACTCTTCACGATCCTCTTCGCGGTGACCGTGACGTTCCTGCTGCTGCGGCTGCTGCCGGGGGATCCGGCGCTCGCCGTGGCGAGTCCGAACATGACCGATGAGGCCCGGGCGGCCCTTCTGACCCAGTACGGGCTGAGCCAGCCCCTCTTCGTCCAGTACTTCCTCTACCTCGGCCAGCTCGTCCAGGGGAACCTGGGCACGTCGTTCACCCAGTCCATACCCGTGATCGACGTCCTCATGCAGCGTCTGCCGTGGACGCTCCTGCTCACGGTCAGCTCGCTCGTCCTCACGATCATCATCGGCATCCCACTCGGCGTGCTGGCGGCCTCGCACAAGAATCGCTTCTTCGACCGGATGGTCCAGGTGTTCGGGGTGACCGGTCAGTCGCTGTTCGTGCCGTCAGTGGGCATCGTGCTGCTGTTCGTGTTCGGCCTCAACCTCCGGTGGTTCCCCATCGGCGGCGCGTACGACGACGGCGTGTACGGCATGGAATGGTACGGATCGGTGCTGTCGCACCTCGTTCTGCCGGTCATCTCGCTCACGCTCATCCAGCTCGGCTCGTACGTGCTGACCATGCGGGCCACGCTCATCGAGGCGCTGGGCGAGGACTACATCACCCTCGCCAAGGCCAAGGGCGTGCCCCCTCGCACCGTGCTGTGGAAGCACGCGGTGCGCAACGCGATGCTGCCGGCGACGACGCTCATCGGCCTGCAGCTGGGATTCGTCGTGGGCGGGGCGGTGCTCACCGAGACCGTGTTCGCCTACCCGGGCATCGGCCGGGGCATCTATGAAGCGGTGACGCAGCTCGACTTCCCGGTTCTGCAAGGGGCGTTCCTGCTCCTGGCGGTGACCGTCGTGATCGCCAACATGCTGACCGACATCGCCTACGGATTCCTCGACCCGAGAGTGAGGGCCTCATGACCGCGCCCCTTCCCGAGACCGAGCTCGCGCCGCCGGTCTCCGACCCCGCCGCCGACGAGGGGCGTCGGGCGAGCCGGCAGACGTGGCAGGCGTTCCGCCGCCAGCCGTTGGGCATGGCTTCGCTGGTGATCCTCGCGCTCCTCGTACTCATCACGGTCATCGCGCCGCTGCTGGCCCCGTACCCCGCCAGTTATGGCACCGACGTGCTGAAGCCGCCGAGCGGCGAACACTGGTTCGGCACCGACTCCCTCGGACGCGATGTCTACGCCGAGGTCATCTGGGGGACGCAGCAGTCGGTCTTCGTCGCCCTCGCGGCATCCGCGATCGCGATCGTCTTCGGCACGCTCGTCGCCGTCGTCGGCGCGTATGTGCCGAAGCTGGATGCCGTCATCGGGGTGATCGTGGATCTCACCCTGTCGCTGCCTGTGCTGCCGCTGATGATCCTCGTGGCGGCGCTGGTCGGTCCCAGCACTACCACCATCATCCTCGTGGTCGCCGCCTTCTCGTGGCCCGAGGTCACGCGCCTGGTCCGCTCGCAGGCGCTCGCGGTGGTCAAGCTGCCGTACGTGGATGCCGCGAGGCTCATGACGCGGCGATCCACCTGGATCCTGGGCCGCCACGTCATCCCCGCCGTCACACCGGTCATCGTGGTGTCGGTTGTCGTCACCGCATCGCGCGCGGTGCTGTCGGCGGCGGGGCTCGCCTTCCTCGGGCTGGGCGATCCGACGACCTGGTCGTGGGGCCGCATCCTCTACGAGGCGCAGCAGTCCGGGGCGATGGTGAGCGCCTGGTGGCTCACCCTGTACCCCTCGCTCGCGATCCTCGCCCTCGTCCTGTCCGCCACCCTGTTCTCGATCGCCTACAACGACGCACGCAATCCGAGGAGCCATGAACGCTGACACCGCACCTGCGCCGTTCTCCCAGCGGCTGACCGCCGACGTCTACGACCGCATCCAGGCCAGGGTGCGCGATCGCCTCCCGCGGGAGGGGCTCGACGCCATCGTCACGGACGATCCCGAGGACGTGTCGTATCTGACCGGATTCTTCCACCACCCGGGGGAGCGTCCGGTCGCGGTCTACCTCGACGCGGACCGCGCGGTGCTGTTGGTTCCCGAGCTCGAGCGTCAGCACGCGCAGGAGCAGCGCGCCCGCGCCGAGATCGTGACGTTCGCCGAATACCCCGGCATCGAGAACCCGTTCGCGCCGCTGGCCCGCGCCATTCCGGTGCGCCGCCGCCTGGGGGTGACGACGCTCGTGACCCAGCACCGGCTCGCGATGATGTCTGCCGCCCTGCCCGCCACCGAGTTCGTTCCGACCGAGCTCGTGACCGTGGCGCGGTACGTCAAGTTCCCCGAGGAGGTGGCGCTGCACCGGGAGGCCGCCCGCATCACCGACCGCATGCTCGAAGCCGGCGTCGCGCTCATCAGGGAGGCGATCTCCTCCGGCGGCGAACTGCCCTCCGAAGCGGAGCTGGCCTCGCATGTCGGACGAGATGGCGTCGGCCGGATGTATGCCGAGCACGAGGACGTCGTCGTCATCTCGTTCCTCGCGGGCGGGCTCGTGTACGCCGGCGCGAATTCCGCGATCCCGCACGGACTGCCATCGTCCTACCGGCTGCGACCCGGCGACACGTTCATGCTCTCGCTGGGCGCCGCCGTCGGCGGCCGGTTCGTCGAGGGGGAGCGCACCTTCGTCCTCGGCGAGCCGACAGCCGAACAACGGCGATATCACGACACGGTGCGCCTGGCGCAGGCGACCGGCTCGGCCGCCATCGCGCCCGGCGTCCGGTGCGCCGACAGCAACGCCCAGTGCCTGGCCGTGATCCGCGATGCCGGCCTCGGAGAGTACCTGCGCCATCGACAGGGGCACGGGATCGGACTGGGCATGCATGAGCCGCCGTGGCTGGAAGACGGCGACCCCACCGAGCTCGAGCCGGGAATGATCGTCTCGAACGAGCCCGGGATCTACATCCCCGGTCACGCCGGTTATCGCATCAGCGACAGCATGCTCGTGACCGCGTCGGGGTCCGAGCCGCTCACAGGCTTTCCGCGGTCGCTCGAAGCCTGCGTCATCCCACTGTGAAAGTCCCATCGAGAGGATCATCCATGTCCGATACCCCCGTGTCCGCCGAGTTCGCTCGCGCGACGACCACCGCCCAGCGCGTGCGCATCAATGACAACGACCTGGCCGTCGAGGTGCTGGGACCCGAGGGCGCACCGGTCATCATCGCGCATCACGGAGCGCCGGGCCTCGGCTCACGTGCGGAGCCCCGCGCGAGCTTCGGCCGGCTCGCCGACGAGTACCGCGTCGTCGTGTTCGACGCGCGCGGCAGCGGGGAGAGCGAGGGTTCGGGAGTGTTCAGTCACGAGCAGTGGGCTGCCGACATCGACGGCCTGCGCCAGTGGATCGGCGCGGATACGATCGCGATGGCCGGCGGCTCGTACGGCGGCTTCATGGCGATGGAGTACGCCATCCGCTATCCGGACCGGGTCAGCGCGCTGGTGCTCAGGGACACCTCCGCCGACAACTCGAACGCGCATCTCGCACGGGAGAACGCCCTGGCCAGCGACCGGGTCACCATCGACATGGAGAAGTTCGACCGCATCGACGAGGGCCGCGTCCGCGACAACGAAGATCTCAAGGACTGCTGGCGCGAGATCCTCCCGCTCTACGACTTCGTCTACGACCCTGAGGCCACCGAGCGCAAGGTGCAGGCGACGCCGTACCGGTACGAGGCCCACAACTACGCGTTCTCGGTGAACCTGCCCTCGTATGATCTGAAGCCGCAGCTTCCGGCGATCACCGTCCCCACCCTCGTCACCGTGGGTCGAACGGATTGGATCACGCCGGTATCGTGCAGTGAGACCATCGTGGAACTCATCCCCGACGCCCGCTTGGAGATCTTCGAGGAGTCGGGACACTCGCCCCAGATCGAGCAGGCGGAGGAATGGACGCGGACGGTGAGGGACTTCCTCCACGAGGTCTACCCGCCTACGACGAGCGGACGCGGATGACGGTCAGCGCTCTGGACAGGCTGACGGATCTCGACAAACGGATCATCGTCGCGCTGCAACGCGACGGACGGGCGAGCTGGCGGGCGATCGCCGATGCGATCGACGCGCCGGTCTCCACGGTCTCGCGTCGCGGCCAGCAGTTGATCGCCGACGGCGTCGTGCGCATCGTGGCCCTTCCGGCGCTGGATGCCGACGGTCCGCACGCCCAGTTCTTCGTCAGGATCAACTGCGCACCCGGAACCCAGATGGCCGTGGCCGCGGAGCTCGTGCGCAACCCCGACGTGCGCTTCTGCACCGTCGTGACCGGAAGCTACGACATCATGGCGGAGCTGGTCGTGCGCGGCGGCGCCACGCATTACCCGCAGCTGGCCGTGGCGCTGCAGCCCATCGCCGGCGTCGAGCGGTGGCGCAGCGACCTCATCATGCACGTCTACAAGGTCAGCTACGACTGGGGCAGGCAGCTCTACGAGGAGATCGTCGGCTCGCCCGAGGATGCCGAGGCTCGCCCCACTGTGCCCGAGACGTGCTCGCCGGACCACTTCGACCAGGCGGACCGCGACATCCTCGAGATCCTCCAGCAGGACGGACGGGAGTCGTTCCAACGCGTCGCCGACCGGCTCGGACTCAACGAGTCCAGTGTGCGGCGGCGGTTCGAGCGCCTTCGCGCATCGCGGTGCGTCGACATCGTGACCCTGGTCCAGTCCGCGGCGCTCGGCATGGGCGCTGAGACCTTCCTGACCGTCAAGGTCTCACCCGACCGGCTGGACGCCGTCGCGCGTCAGCTCGCCCGCTACCCGTTCGTGCGGTACCTGGCTGCGCTCCTGGACGACAACGCTCTGCTGTGCGAGGTCATCACGACGTCGGTGGACGACCTGTTCTCGTTCGTGACCGACTCCCTGGCCCATCTGGACGGTGTCGAAGGATGGTCGGCGAACATGGAGCTGCTCTTCCTCAAGCGCGGCTTCATAGAGACGCCCTGGTGGCGCTCCCAGGTCGGGATGGAATGAGCACCTGCCGCTCGCGTCCGCCCTGCGCCGGCGAGACCGGCGGTCACCGCGGCGGAGCGGGGTACGGCCGCTCCTTCAGCAGGGCCGCGAGGTGCGCCGCGTTGCGCGCAAGCGTGGCTGTCGTGGACGCGACCTTCTCAGGCGTCTGATCCAAGTCCTTGTAGTCCGTCGTCTGCATCGCCTCGCCGTTCCAGTAGACGCCCCCTTGCGAGGGGATGCTGTAGCCGACGTCGCCGAGCGCCTGATAAAGATCTGCCGTGATGGCGTGGGCGCCGTCCTCGTTGCCGACCACGACCGTCACGGCGACCTTGCCCGCGAGGATCGCCCGCCCTTCGTCGTCGGTCTCTGACAGCTCGGCGTCCAGGCGCTCCAGCACGCGCTGAGCGACGCTGGACAGATGACCCATCCACGTCGGGGTCGCGAACACGAGGATGTCGCTGGCCAGCACCTTCTGCCGGATCTGCGGCCACTGGTCGCCGTCGCCCATGTCGGCCTGCACGCCCGGCTTCACGTCGAAGTCCACGACACGCAGCTGCTCCCCGGTGATGCCGTGCTCGGCCAGTGCGTCCAGCACCTGCTGGGCGAGCAGCTCGCCGCTGGATTCGGAGGGGGAGGGCTTGAGGGTGCAGTTGAGGGCGAGTGCTCGCAGCATGGCGGATCCTTCCTGTCCCCTGGCACGCTACGAGCGCCGCGGTGCGCCGCGCGAGGGCTTGACAGCGCGCAGTCCGTGCGCCGAGCTCGACGGAACCCTTGTCGAACGATATATCGGTATGTATCGTTTGCGTATCGGCACACGCTCGTCGGGAGGTCGTCATGAGCGGTTCGTATCAGGGGTTCGGTTCGCGTGCGGGAGGCTCCGGTCTGCCGTCGAGTCTGTGGGATGCCATGGACCAGTTGCGCGACGCGTTCGAGCGCGGCTTCGCGCCGCGGGTGAACAAGGGCGACGTGCGGGCGGCGGTGCTCGCGGTGCTCGCCGAGAAACCCATGCACGGGTATCAGATCATCCAGGAGATCGAGACGCGCAGCGCAGGGGCATGGAAGCCGAGTCCCGGCTCGGTCTACCCGACCCTTCAGCTCCTCGCCGACGAAGGACTGGTGGCTGCGGAGGAATCGGGCGGCAAGAAGACCTACTCGCTCACCGAGGCAGGCCGCGCCGAGGCCGAGGCCGCCGGTGAGCAGTCGGCGCCGTGGGAGTCGTTCGGCTCGCGCGACCGCGGCCGCACCAGCGACCTTCCCAAGGCCGGCGCGAAGCTCGCGCAGGCGGCGGCGCAGGTCGGGCGTGGCGGCACGCCCGAGCAGGTCGCGCAGGCGGTCGAGGTGCTCGACGAGGCCCGGCGTAAGCTCTACTCGATCCTGGCTCAGGACTGACGGCCGGCGTGCCGGCTGACGGCGTCGACCCCGGCCCGCGGGTTCGACGGGGCACACGGTCGGGGGCGACCCTGGCCGCAGGCACCGGGATCTAGGAGCTTCGATGGCCGACGTGGAGAATCCGCGCGCCCGCTATCGCCGGATCCTGCGGTTCGCCGGCCGGTACATGGTGCAGGCGTGGTGGTTCGAGCTCGTGCTGCCGCGATTCGGGTTCGGCGCGCTCGCCGCACGCGGACGCACTCGCAGGCTGACCACCATCGCCCGAAGGTTCCATGTCCTCGCCGTGCAGTACGGCGGCCTCATGATCAAGGTGGGGCAGTTCCTGTCGTCACGGCTGGACGTGCTGCCCCCCGAGATCACGAAGGAGCTCGAGGGTCTGCAGGACGAGGTGCCACCTGTCGCGTTCCCGGCGATCCGGCGCCTCGCCGAGGCGGAACTGGGCGTACCGCTCCAGCGCGCCTTCGAGTGGATCGACGAGACGCCGGTGGCCGCGGCATCCCTCGGCCAGGCGCATCGTGCCCGCCTGACCCCGGCCGACGCGGCCGAGACCGGGTTCGCCGACGTGGTGGTCAAAGTGCAAAGACCCGGCATCGAGGAGATCGTCGACGTCGACCTCAAGGCTCTGCGGCGGGTCGCCGGCTGGCTCAGTCGCGTGAGGATCGTTCGCGACCATGTCGACCTGCTGGCGCTCGTCGACGAGTTCGCGAGCACGAGCCTCGAGGAGATCGACTATCTCCACGAGGCGCAGAACGCCGAGCGGTTCGCGGCGGACTTCGCCGGGGACGCGCGCGTCGCCGTACCCGAGATCGCCTGGGAGCGCACCACGCGCCGGGTGCTCACGCTGGCCGACGTCACCGCCATCAAGATCAACGACGTCGAGGCGCTGCGGGCGGCGGGCATCGACCCCGGAGAGGTGGCGGTGGAGTTCGCGAACGTCATGTTCGATCAGCTCTTCCGCAACGGCTACTTCCACGCCGACCCGCACCCCGGCAACATCTTCGTCACGCCCGTGGCGGGAGCAGCCGAAGAGGGTCGCGCCTGGCGGTTCACCTTCATCGATTTCGGGATGATGGGCGAGGTGCCCGACGGGCTCAGGCGCAGCCTGCAGCGACTGGTGATCGCCGTGGCCTCCCGCAACAGCGCGCAGATGATCGAGAGCATCCGCGCCGTGGGTGTGCTGCTGCCGTCGGCTGACACGGTCGAGCTGGAGCGGGCGATGACGGCCCTGTTCGCGCGGTTCGGCGGAATGGGCTTCGCCGAGCTTCAGAAGGTCGACCCCCGCGAGTTCCAGGACTTCGCGAGGCAGTTCGGCGACGTGATCCGCTCCCTCCCGTTCCAGCTGCCCGAGAACTTCCTGCTGATCATCCGCGCCGTCTCGCTCACCAGCGGCATGTGCAGTTCGCTGGACCCGTCGTTCAACGTGTGGGATGCCGTCGAACCCTACGCGGACCGGCTGCTGCGCGATGAGGGCGGCAACGTCATCCAGGCGGCCGCGCGCGAAGCGGTCTCGATCGGCGGAGTGATGGCCCGGCTTCCGCGCCGATTGGACGACATGGTGACGCGCATCGAGGACGGTCGCCTGGTCGCCGATGTGCCGAAGCTGGATCGCTGGCTCCGGAGGCTGGAGCGTATGGGGCGGCGGGTCGTCTCGGCCGTGCTCTTCGCGGGCCTTCTCATCAGCGGTGCGGTGCTGCGAGCCGACGAGATCACTCTGGGAAGCGTGCTGATGGCCCTGTCGCTCGTTCCCCTCCTGCACGCACTCTTCGCCGGGTTCTCCGGGCGGCGCGGCCCGCGGGACTGACGGGCGGGCGCATGCGCTCGACCGCGGGGCGCACCCACCGCAACGGCGGGAAGTCCTGCGGCCAGTGGATGACGACGGTGCGGAAGCCACGGCGCACGCGGCGTGCGAAGCTGCGTCCGCTCGCGAACGGTCGCATCGATATGCCCATCCGCGCCCTCGGCAGGTAGCGGATCCGGTGTCGCCGCCCGAGGTGGAAGGCGAGATCGAGATCGTCGTGCAGTTCGGGATCACTCCGATGCACACCCGCGCGGATGCCGCGCCACGCGCTCCGGCGAAATCCCATGTTCGATCCGAACAGCGGCAGATGGCCGAGGGTCGGCGTCGCGACCACTGCGTACGCGCCCAGGTAGAGGACCGCGAGCGGCAGCCGCAGGATGCGTGGTCCGTCGATGAAGTGCGCGCCGCCGACGAGCGCCGAGACGTCCGGCCGCGCGTCGAAGGCGCACGCCATCGTGGCGATCCACGACGACTCCGGCACGCAGTCGGCGTCCAGCCGCAGGATCACGTCGCCAGTCGCGGCGTCGTAGCCGCACGCGCTGGCCGCCGGGATGCCGGGGACCCGGCAGCTGACCACGCGAGCGCCGTTCGCGCGCGCGACGGCAGCCGAGGCATCCAGGGATCCGTTGTCGACGACGATGATCTCGTCGGCCGCCCGCGTCTGCGACGCCAGGGCGCGAAGGCAGCGCTCGAGTTCCGTGTCGTCGTCCTTGACGGGGATCACGACCGAGATGGTTGCGGCGCGGGCGATGAGGGACTCCTTCTCGTGCGCGGTTTCTCCGAGCGTGGCTCGATCGTGCCGCCGGCGAGAGGGACTTGCCCGGCGGGGGAAGCTCTGTTACCGCACCCCGCTAACGACTGCGACCGGTTGGCGCAACCCCTGATCGTTCGCCGGTCCCGCTGCCTACGGTGAGGTCATGGCTACCGACAAGCGCGACCAGTACACCTTCACCAATCCCGCGGAGCTGTATGCCGACTTCGATCCCCAGAAGCAGCATCAGCCGGAGCCCGGCCTCGACGCGCGGCTGCAGCCGAAGGCCGACCTCGGCGAAGACACTTACCGGGGCACCGGCCGCCTCGCCGGTCGCAAGGCCCTCATCACGGGCGCCGATTCGGGCATCGGCGCCGCGACCGCCATCGCCTTCGCCCGTGAGGGGGCGGATGTGGCGATGTCGTACCTGCCCGACGAAGAGGAGGACGCCCGGCGCATCGCGGGAATCCTCCAGGATGCCGGAGTCACCGTGCTGACCCTTCCGGGCGACCTCCGGGACGCCGCCTACTGCCGCGACCTGGTGGCGCGCGCGGTGGAGGGCCTCGGGGGCCTGGACATCCTGGTGAACAACGGCGGCAAGCAGGTCTTCAACGAGGACCTCACGACGCTGGACGACGAGCAGTTCGACGACACGTTCAAGACGAACGTCTACGCGATGTTCTGGATCACGAAGGCGGCCCTGCCTCACCTCCGGGCAGGGTCGACGATCATCAACACCACATCCATCCAGGCCTATCAGCCGTCGGAGATCCTCGTGGACTACGCCTCGACGAAGGCGACGATCAACGCGTTCACCAAGGCGCTCGCCCAGCAGCTGGCGCCCAAGGGGATCCGCGTGAACGCCGTCGCGCCGGGGCCGATCTGGACGCCGCTGCAGGTGACCGACGGACAGCCGCAGGAGAAGATCGACACCTTCGGACAGCAGACACCGCTGGGTCGTGCCGGGCAGCCGGCGGAACTCGCCCCGGCGTATGTCTTCCTCGCCTCGGCGGAGTCCAGCTATGTGGCCGGTGAGACCCTCGCCGTGACGGGCGGGTCGCCGACACCCTGACGGCAGGGCGGCTCTCTAGACTTCGAGGACGGGTGCCCACGAGGTGGATGCCGGCGAGAAGCGGAGGAACGCGATGCAACTGGGAATGGTCGGCCTCGGCCGCATGGGCGGCAACATCGTGCGGCGGCTGATGCAGAACGGGCATGAGTGCGTCGTGTACGACGTGAACGCGGACGCCGTCGCGGGCCTGGCCGCCGAAGGCGCCGTGGGCGCCGAGAGCCTGGCGGACCTCGCCGCGAAACTCGAAGCGCCGCGCGCGGTGTGGCTGATGATCCCGGCCGGGCTCACCGGGACGGTGGTGGATCAGGTCGCCGCAGTGCTCGAGCCGGGCGACATCATCATCGACGGCGGCAACTCGAACTATCGCGACGACGTCCGGCGCGCGGCCGCGCTCAAAGACTCCGGCATCCACTATGTCGACATCGGAACGAGCGGCGGCGTCTTCGGACTCGAGCGCGGCTACTGCCTCATGGTGGGCGGTCCGGACGAGGCGTTCCGTCACATCGAGCCCGTGCTGCGCACCATCGCGCCCGGCAGCGGCGACGTCGAGCGCACCCCCGGCCGGACGGGCGAACTCGCTCCCGAGGAGCTGGGCTACCTCCACTGCGGTCCGTCGGGCGCGGGCCACTTCGTGAAGATGGTGCACAACGGCATCGAGTACGGCGTGATGGCGGCGCTCGCCGAGGGGCTCAACATCCTCGAGCACGCCGACGCCGGTGTGCAGGAGGCACAGCACTCGGCCGAGGTCGCTCCGCTGGAGGAGCCCGAGTTCTATCAGTTCACGATCGACACGCCGAAAGTGGCGGAGCTGTGGCGGCGGGGTTCGGTCATTTCGTCGTGGCTGCTGGATTTGACGGCCGCCGCCCTGCACGGCAACCCGACGCTCGATGGGCTCGCCGGCCGGGTCTCCGATTCGGGGGAGGGGCGCTGGACCGTGAAGGCGGCTGTCGACACCGGAGTACCGGTGCCTGTGCTGGCGGCATCCCTCTTCGAGCGTTTCGCGTCGCGGGATGAGGATCATTTCGCAAATCAGGTGCTCTCGGCGATGCGACTGCAGTTCGGCGGCCACCAGGAGCTGCCTGCGGGCGATGTCCTGGAAGCGGGCGCGCGCAAGTCGGAGTCCTCCGGCAGCGGGCAGTCGCGCACTGCGGACAACGCGTCGTGACGAAGGTCGACCTGAAGAAGACGATTCCGACCTACTCCGCGCCGCGCGGGTCGTTCGAAGTCGTCGACGTGCCGCCCATGCGGTACCTGATGGCCGATGGGCACGGGGACCCGAACACGTCGGATCAGTACGCCGAGGTCGTTGCCGCGATCTTCGGGACGGCCTACAAGCTGAAGTTCTTCAGCAAGACCGAGCTCGGTCGCGACTACGTGGTGATGCCGCTGGAGGGCCTCTGGTGGTCGGACGACATGGCGGCGTTCACGACCCAGCGCGACAAGTCGCGGTGGAGCTGGACGATGATGAGCCTGGTGCCCGAGTGGATCGACGCCCAGCACGTCGAACAGGCCCGCGTTGCCGCGCACGCGAAGGGCGGTTCGCCGGCGCTGGACCGGCTGCGTTTCGAGGAGCTGCATGAGGGCAGGTGCGTGCAGACGCTCCACCTCGGGTCGTACGACGATGAGGCGCCGGTGCTCGCCGAGATGCACGATCGCTTCATCCCCGACGCAGGCCTTCGCATGCGCGGCCTGCACCACGAGATCTATCTCACCGATCCGCGGCGCGCCGCCCCCGAGAAGCTGAGGACGATCCTGCGTCAGCCGGTCGAGCTCGCCCCCTGAAGACGCGCGGATGCCGCGACCCCGAGGGGCCGCGGCATCCGTTTCGCCGTTCGAGCCGTCGCCGCTTATGCGGTGGCGTCGGCGCGCTTGGGCAGCACCCAGCCGGCGCGCGGGAAGTGGCAGGTGTAGCCGTTGGGGATGCGGACCAGGTAGTCCTGGTGCTCGGGCTCGGCCTCCCAGAACGGACCGGCCGGTTCGATGGTGGTCACGGCCTTGCCGGGCCACAGACCCGAGGCGTCGACGTCGGCGATCGTCTCGCGCGCGATCCGCTCCTGCTCAGGGGTGAGCGGGAAGATCGCGGAGCGGTAGCTGGTGCCGATGTCGTTGCCCTGACGGTTCAGCGTCGACGGGTCGTGGATCTGGAAGAAGAACGCGAGGATGTCGCGATAGGTGGTCTGCTCGGGATCGAAGACGATCTCGACCGCCTCGGCGTGGCCCGGGTGGTTCCGGTACGTCGCGTGGGCGTTCTGCCCGCCGGTGTAGCCGACGCGGGTGTCCAGGACGCCGGGCTGGCGGCGGATCAGATCCTCCACGCCCCAGAAACACCCACCGGCGAGGACTGCCGTCTCGGTGCCGGGGGTGCGGGTGATCTCGCCGGTGTCGAAGGGACCGCTGGTCATGATGCGTGCTCCTGGTTCTGGTTGTCGAAGAGGTGTCGGTAGGCGCCGTAGCCCTCAGCCTCGAGGTCCGAGGCGGGGACGAAACGCAGCGCGGCAGAATTCATGCAGTATCTCAGGCCTCCGGCCTGTCGGGGGCCGTCGGGGAAGACGTGGCCGAGGTGACTGTCGGCGCCCGAGGAACGCACCTCGGTGCGCGGCAGCAGCAGCTTCCAGTCCTTCTTGGTCGTCACGGCGTCCGCCTCGATCGGCCGGGTGAAGCTCGGCCAGCCCGTGCCGCTGTCGTACTTGTCGGTCGACGAGAACAGCGGCTGGCCGGAGACGACGTCGACGTAGATGCCCGGCTCGTGGTTGTTCCAGTACTCGTTGCGGAAGGCGGGCTCCGTGCCCTCCTCCTGCGTCACGCGGTACTGGGTGTCGGTGAGGCGGCTGAGCGCCTCGGGAGTCTTGCGGTACTCGTTGCTCACGATTCCTCCTGGTCGACGCCGCTGGCTGCGGCGTCATAGAGAAGAACGGATGCCGCGCCCCTTTTGGTCCCGCGAACCTGGGAGTGCGCTTGGAGTTCTGTGGGCGTGCCGGCGTCGCAGGATTCGCATACACGGACGCAACACCGACCCGCGTTGGCTGGGCATGCCGGAGCTTCCCGACCCGGCGGAAAGGCACCGGCCATGACTGATCCCTCCCTCGCCCGACCGCGCAGCCTGCGGGTCCTCGCTGCCACGCTCGCGCTCGCCGCGGTGGCGGCCCTGACACTCGGGCCTCGTGCGATCGTGGCGCCGGCGCGCGGCGCGTTCCTGCGCGCGACCGAGGAGTTCGCGGCACCTGTCCGCGCGCTGCTCCCGAACGCCGACACCGACCAGATCCTCAACGCGGTGCTCTTCGTCCCGTTCGGGGCGGCTGTCGCCCTTCTTCTGCCGCGCGGATGGTGGTGGCTGGCCGCGGCCCTCGGCGCCGCGTTGTCCGTCGGGGTCGAGTTCGCGCAGGCGTCGATCCCCGGGCGCGTGCCCGATGCCGACGACGTGCTGTGGAACACGGTGGGCTGCGCGGTCGGCGTCGTCGCCGTCGCCGTGCCGCGCGCTCTCGCGGCGCGCAGACGCGTCAGGCCGCGCCGTGGCATGGGCGGCTGAGCCGGGCACAATCGACACATGGCGACGCGCGTGCTGCTCATCTCGGACACCCACATCCCCGGACGCGCGCGGCGCCTTCCCGACGCGGTGCTTCGGGCCGCCGACGCGGCCGACCTCGTGATCCATGCCGGCGACTGGGTCACGGCATCCGTCCTCGACGAGCTCGAGAGGCACGCGCCCGTTCTCGGGGTGTGGGGGAACAATGACGGTCCCGACCTCCGCGGACGGCTGCCAGAGGTGGCGCGCCGCACGATCGACGCCGTGCGGTTCGCCGTCGTCCACGAGACGGGCGACGCCAAACGGCGCGAGGCGCGGATGGATGCCGCGTTCCCCGACACCGATGTGCTCGTGTTCGGCCACAGCCACATTCCGTGGGACTCCGTGACCGCGCGAGGTCTGCGCCTGCTCAATCCGGGATCCCCGACCGATCGCCGCCGTCAGCCGGTGCACACGATGATGACCGCGGTGGTCGACGCCGGCGCCGTCCGCGACGTGCGGCTCGTCGAGGTTGCGTCGGCGACCCGCTCAGGCTGATCCGAGCTCACCGCTCAGCCGGCCGTGGAACGCTGCCGCCGCAGCGGTCATCCCCTCCAGCTCGACGTGGATGCCGCGCTGGCGGTACTTCGTGACGATCGCGTCGAGTGCGGCGACCGTCGAGGCGTCCCAGACGTGCGTGCGGGAGAGGTCGATGACGACCCGCGCGGGGTCGGCCGAGTACTCGAACTGGGTCGTCAGGTCGTTGCTCGACGCGAAGAAGAGCTCCCCGTCGACCCGGTAGCGCGCGATGTCGCCGTCGACCGTGCGGGTCACGGTGGTGAAGTGCGCCACGCGCCGCGCGAACAGCACCATGGCGGCGAGCACCCCGAGGATGACGCCGACCGCCAGATTGTGGGTCCACACCGTCGCCACGACGGTGACGAGCATCACCGCCGTCTCGCTCAGCGGCATCCGTTTCAACGTCGCCGGCCGGATGCTGTGCCAGTCGAAGGTCATCAACGAGACGACGATCATCACCGCGACGAGCGCCGCCATCGGGATGAGCCCGACGATGTCGCCGAGCACCACCACCAGGATGAGTACCCACACGCCGGCGAGGAAGGTCGAGATGCGCGTGCGGCCGCCCGCGGTCTTGACGTTGATCATCGTCTGGCCGATCATCGCGCAGCCGCCGGTCCCGCCGAAGAAGGCGGACGCGGCGTTGGCGACACCCAGACCCCACGCTTCGCGGGTCTTGCGGGAATGCGTGTCGGTGATGTCGTCGACGAGCTTCGCCGTCATGAGCGACTCGAGGAGGCCGACGAGCGCCGCGGCGAGCGCGTAGGGCGCCACGAGCTGCAGCGTCTCCCAGGTGAGGGGCACCTGGGGGATCAGCAACTCGGGGAGGCTTCGGGGCAGCTCGCCCTGGTCGGCGACGTTCGGCACCGACGACATCCCGAGCCCGACGACCGCAACCGTGAGCACCACGATCGCGATGAGAGGGGCCGGGATCGCGCGGGTGATCCTCGGCCAGACGAAGAGGATGCCGAGCCCGATCACGACCAGGAGGTACACCGTCCACGGCACGTCGATGAGCTGCGGCAGCTGCGAGAGGAAGATGAGGATCGCCAGCGAATTCACGAAGCCGACCATGACGCTGCGGGGGATGAAGCGCATGAGCCGTGCGACCCCGAGAACGGCCATCAGCACCTGGATGACTCCGGCCAGCGCGATCGTCACGATCAGGTAGTCCGGCCCGTACTCGCGCGCGACCGGGGCGACCACGAGCGCCACCGCTCCCGCTGCGGCCGTGATCATCGCCGGGCGCCCGCCCGTGAACGCGATGACGACAGCGAGCACGAACGACGAGAAGAGCCCCACGCGAGGATCGACGCCCGCTACGACCGAGAACGCGATCGCCTCCGGGATCAGCGCCAGCGCGGTGACCAGACCGGCGAGCACCTCGCGGGTGATCAGCCGGGGCCGGCGCAGTGCCTGCAGGACCGTCGGTTCGATGCGGTAACGGCCGGATGGCTCGGCGACAGTGGACACGGGTGCTCCTCGGTCTCTGCGCGCGCCGTTGCGCCGGATGGGGCTCAGGGGGAGTCGGGCCCCTCGACTCTAGCGGCCGCGCGCACCGGGAGCGCTGCGGCCGTGTCCGTCGCCTCCGGCGGACGGCCGGCCCGTTCAGCGGCCGGATACCGCACCCCGGGGCCGTGCTCAAGGGCCTCCACGGGTGTCCGCTGTCGGGGCAGACTCGCAGGCGACCGATCAGGAGGGCACCAGTGAAGATCACTGACACCAGCGACCTCTGGTTCAAGACCGCCATCATCTACTGCCTGGACGTCGAGACGTATCTCGATTCGAACGGCGACGGCGCGGGGGACATGCAGGGCCTCGCACAGCGCATCGACTATCTCGGGCAGCTGGGCGTCACGTGCCTCTGGCTCATGCCGTTCTATCCGACGCCCGACCGGGACGACGGGTACGACATCACCGACTTCTACGGCGTGGATCCGCGGCTGGGCAACCACGGTGAGCTGGTGGAGGTGATCCGCACGGCGCACGACCGCGGCATGCGCGTGATCGTCGATCTCGTGGTGAACCACACCTCCGATCGTCATCCGTGGTTCCAGAAGGCGCGGCGCAGCGTGAACTCGCCCTATCGCGACTGGTACATCTGGCGGGACGATCCGCCGCCCAAGGGTCAGCAGAACCCGGTGTTCCCCGGCGAGGCGGACGGCATCTGGACCAAGGACGAGGTCTCCGGCCAGTGGTACCAGCACAGCTTCTACGAGCACCAGCCCGACCTCAACATCGCCAACCCCGCCGTGCGCGACGAACTGGCGCGCGTGATGGGCTTCTGGCTTCAGCTCGGCGTCTCCGGCTTCCGCGTCGACGCGGTGCCGTTCTTCCTCGAGATGCCGCCCGGGGCGAAGATCCGCGACCCGCACGAGCTGCTGCGCGACATCCGCCGCTTCCTGCAGCGCCGCTCCAGCGAGGCGATCCTTCTCGGCGAGGTGAACCTGCCGTACGAGCAGCAGATCGCCTACTTCGGCGGGAGCGATGTCAGCGAGCTTTCCATGCAGTTCGACTTCGTGGGGATGCAGGCCTTCTACCTGTCTCTCGCCCGCCAGGATCCGGCTCCGCTGATCGCCGCGCTCACCTCGCGGCCGGCGCTGCCGGACGATGTGCAGTGGGCGAACTTCCTTCGCAATCACGACGAGCTGACGCTCGACAAGCTGAGCGAGGACGAGCGTCAAGAGGTGTTCGAGGCGTTCGCGCCGGACGAGAGGCAGCGCGTGTTCGGGCGCGGCATCACACGCAGGCTTCCCCCGATGCTGGGTGACCCGCGCCGCATCCGCATGGCCTACAGCCTGCTGTTCACGCTCCCCGGCACGCCCGTGCTCTTCTACGGCGAGGAGATCGGGATGGGCGAGAACATCGACGAGCCGGGGCGTAACGCCGTGCGCACGCCGATGCAGTGGACGGCCGAGCGCAACGGCGGCTTCTCACAGGCTCCGCCGTCGCGTCTGGTCGCCCGTCCGCCGGCCGACGGGTACGCTCCGCAGCACGTCAATGTCGCCGACCAGATCGAGGACCGGGGCTCCCTGCTGCACTTCTTCCGCGACCTCGTCTCGCGCTACCGCATCTCGCCCGAGCTCGGGTGGGGTGCGTTCGAGGTGCTCGACCAGCCGGTGCCCGCGATCCTCGTCCACTCCCTGCGGGCCGATGTCGGCCGGATGGTCGCCATCCACAATTTCGCCGAGGTGCCCGCCACGACGCGCTTCGCGCTGAAGGACGAGCCGGAGGGCACGCGACTGGTGGATCTCCTGGGAGGGGACCGGATCCCCCTTGACGATCGTGGACAGGCGGAACTGGAGGTGCCCGGCTACGGCTATCGCTGGCTGCGCGTGTCCCGTCCCGGAGACGGACGCGTGTCTTAGGCGCGGGGCGGTCGCGAGCTACCGACCGGCGCGCCGGCGCATGACGGTGCCGGCGGCCACGGTGGCGACGAGGACGAGCGCGGAGAACACGAGGAGCACCGCGGTCTCGTCGGCGAACAGCAGGCTGATGCCGACGGCGATGACGGGCAGCGCCAGTCCGCAGTACGCGATGAGGAAGACCAGAGCCAGGGTCTCGCCTCGCCGGCCGGGTTCGGCGAGCGACCCCGCCGTCGCGATCGCGGACCGGAAGAGGATGCCGACTCCCGCGCCGGCGACGATCCCACCCAGCAGGAACAGCGTGTACGACGGCAGAAGGGCTCCGGCCGCGATGCCCACGAGGCCGGCGGCGCAGCTCACCAGCGCCATCGTCAGCTGCGCGCGCAGCGGAACCCGGACGAGGAGGACTTGCGCCGCCGCCGCCGAGGCGAAGACGGCGAACGGCGTCACACCGGCCAGCAGATGGCTGGGCAGATGGAAGGCGTCGATGAGGAAGGTGGGCGCCAGCGACGTGAAGAGGCCGAAGAGCGCGAACGAGGCGAAAGCTCCGAGGCCGGCTGCGATGAACGCCGGACGCGACGTTCGCGGAAAGGCCAGCCGTTGCGGACGGTAACGCGGGCGCGGCGACGGCGGGCGGGCGGTTTCGGGCGTCGTCGCCAGCAGCACGGCGACCACGAGCAGCATCACGAGGAAGACCGCATGCGGCAGGATCAGCGGGTCGGGCAGGTACTCGGCGAACACGCCTCCGATGAGGGGGCCCAGAGCCAGTCCGCCGAGGTTCGCCGCACCGGCCACCGACGCGGCGACGATCGCGTTCTCGGCCGGACGCGACAGCGCGCGCAGCTCAGCGAGGTGCGCGGTGGCGGTCGCCGTGAGGATGCCGATGCTCACGCCGTTGACGAAGCGGGCCGTGAGCAGCCCCGCCACGTCGTTCCAGACGAGGAACAGGACGGCGCTCACGGCCGAGACCAGCACGGCGATGACGGCCATGCGCCGGCGCCCGGCCCAGTCGCTGATGTGCCCCACGAAGAACAGGCTGAAGACCACGCCCACCGCGTAGGCGGCGAAGATCATCGTGATGACCCACACCGGGAAGCCGTCCTGCTCCTGGTACAGCGGGTAGAGGGGCGTCGGCACCGTCGAGTACGCCATCGTGGTGAGAAACGACGCGGCGACGATCCAGAAGCCCGCCGTGTGCGGGACCGTGCGCGAAAAGAGCGTCATGCGGGAGAACGATGGACGATGCGCCGTGGCACGTCAAGACCCCTGAGCCCGTTCACCGCGCCCGCTTAGACTGCCGCGCGTGGTGGACCGAGCCAGCGCACAGCCCGACACCTCGGGCTTCCGCGCCGACATCCAGGGACTGCGAGCGATCGCGGTCGGGGCCGTCGTGCTCTATCACGTGGGTGTTCCTTTCCTGCCGGGCGGGTACGTCGGCGTCGACATCTTCTTCGTCATCTCGGGCTTCCTGATCACCTCGCACTTGCTCTCACAGCTGGAGCTCCATGGCCGTCTGCGATTCGGCGATTTCTACGCCCGCCGCATCCGCCGCATCCTTCCGGCGTCCTTCGTGGTGCTCACGCTGTCGGTTCTCGCCGCGCTCATCTGGTATCCGCCGCTGCTGATGCGGGATGTCTGGGCGGCGGCCGTCGCGACCGCGCTGTACGTGCCGAACTACTTCTTCGCCGCCGCCGACTCGGACTACCTCGCCGAGTCCTCCAACCCGTCGCTCTTCCAGCACTACTGGTCGCTCGGTGTGGAGGAGCAGTTCTACCTCGTGTGGCCGGCGCTGCTCGCGCTCGTGTGGGTGCTGGTGCGGTCGCGTCGGGCGCTCGTGGCCGCACTCGCGGCGGTCGTCGTCGTCTCGTTCGCGCTCTGCGTGTGGCTGACCTTCGCCGCGCAGCCGTGGGCGTTCTTCTCGCTGCCGTCGCGGGCCTGGGAGCTCGGCGTCGGCGGCCTCGTGGCCGTTCTGCTGCAGCACCGCCCGAGGATCGTGGGGGAGAGGTGGGCGGCGGCGCTCGGCTGGTGCGGGATCGCGGCGGTCGCGGCATCCGTCGTCTTCTTCTCCTCGGACACCCTCTTCCCCGGGGCCGCCGCCGCCCTGCCGGTGCTCGGGACGGCGGCGGTGATCGCCGCGGGTGAGAGTCGCGGAGGCCCCACACGCATGCTGTCGGTGCCGGCGATGACCTTCATCGGCCTGATCTCGTACTCGCTCTACCTCGTGCACTGGCCTGCGATCGTGCTGCCGGGCGCTGCGCTGCCGGGCAGGCTGCCGCTGTGGGCGACGCTGCTGATCGCTGTGGCCTGCGTGCCCGCCGCCTGGCTGCTGTACCGGTTCGTCGAGGACCCGGTGCGGCGCACGCCCGTTCTGACCAGGCGGCGTGCGGGCGTGACCCTCGCGGGTGCCGTGGTGGGATCGCTGGCCTGCCTCGGCCTTGCGAGCGCGGCGTATGCCATGGCCGACACGAGGTCCCTCCACGTCGAGCGCGCCGCCTCCGGCACGGTGATCGCCGACTCGCCGCGCGGCACCGACTTCGTGCCCGACAACCTGGCACCGGCGCTCCGCGATGCGCGCGACAGCCTGCCGGAGGTGTACGACGACGGCTGCATGCTCGGGATCGCGTCGACCGACCCCGAGGGCTGCCTCTACGGCGATCCCGCCGCCCCGCGCATCGTGCTGTTCGGCGACTCCCACGCCGCGCAGTGGTTTCCGGCGCTGGAGGGATTCGCGACGTCGGCCGGGTACGCCGTCGAGGTGCACACGAAGAGCTCTTGCCCGGCGACCGACATCGAGACGCTGCGCCGCGGCGCTCCGTATCCGCAGTGCGCGACGTGGCGGGACGCGGTGATCGACCGCATCAACGAGTCTCCGCCCGCCCTCGTACTGCTGGCGACCTTCACAGATCCCCAGCTCGCACCCGGGGTGGACGACGATGCGAAGACCTGGAAGGCCGCCCTCGGGCGCACGATCGACGCGCTGCGCGCCCCGGTCGCCGTGATCGCCGACACCCCCGACATGAGGGAGGACCCGGCCCCGTGTCTGTCGGCGCACCTCTCGAATGCCGAGGTGTGCGCGCAGTCCCGGTCGGTGGCCCTCGCCGGCCCGGCCCGCGAAGCGGAGCGCGAGGCCACAGCGGAGCGCGGCATCCCGCTCATCGACCTCAACGAATACCTCTGCGACGCCGACGCGTGCCCGCCGATCATCGGCAACACGCTCGTGTACCGCGATTCGCACCACCTCACCGCCGCCATCAGCGCCGACATGGACCGGGTACTGGGCGACGCCGTGCGACCGTTCCTGCCGCCCGTGCCTGCACCCTGACGGTCGCGCCGTGATCCCCGGGAAGCGGCACATGGGGACGACGGTGTCAAGCCCCGCAGAGACCTCCACGACCGAATGCAGGCTGGGAGCATGAGCACCGATCCCGACACGCGCGCCGCGGGCGATGACGACAGCCAGCTCGCCGGTGGCGAGTTCACCGACGAGCTGAACGACGGGCAGGTCGAGGCGGATGCCGCCAGCGGAAGCACCGACGGCGCCGAGGACCGCGCGCTCGACGGACCGGAGAACGGGGAGTGACGCCGGCTGCCCCGGCATCCACCCTCCGCGTCCGGCAGCCCTCCGGCGAGATCTCACGGGAGCGCATCCAGGAGGTGGCGCGAGCGTCGTTCGGGCTCGATCAGCTGCACGGGGCGCAGCTGGACGCGATCGAAGCGGCCGCGAACGGACGCGATGTGCTCGTCGTGCGCGCCACCGGGTGGGGCAAGTCGGCCGTGTACCAGGTGGCCGCCGCCCTCCGCGACGGGGTGACGGTGATCGTGTCACCGCTCATCGCTCTCCAGGAGGATCAGCTGGTCGGTCTGCGTGACGCCCCGGACGCCCCGGGTGCCGTCGCCCTCAACTCCGCCCGCGGCGTGCGCGCCCGGGCACAGGCGTGGCGCCGGCTGCGCGACGGCGAGGCGCAGCTGGTGCTGCTCGCGCCCGAACAGCTCGCCAAGGACGACGTCGTCGACGAACTGGCGCGGCTCGACGTCACGATGCTGGTGGTCGACGAGGCGCATTGCATCGCCTCGTGGGGCCACGACTTCCGTCCCGACTACCTCGCGCTCGGCACCGTGGCCGAGCGCCTCGGCCGCCCGCCGATCGTCGCGCTCACGGCGACGGCATCCACTCCCGTCCGCGAGGAGATCGTCGCGCGCCTTCACCTGCGCGATGCCGCGGTGATCCTCGGCGACGTCGACCGGCCGAACATCCGGCTCGAGGTGCATCGCCACACGGAGGACCGTGACAAGCGCGTCGCCGTGCTCGACGAGGTGTCCGCCCTCGCGGGCCCTGGCCTGCTCTACGTCGCGACCCGGCGGGCGACCGGCGAGTACGCCAGTGAGCTGACCGCACGAGGGCTGCGCGCGGCCGCGTATCACGGAGCGCTCCCCGCCGCGGAGCGGCGCCGCGTGCACGAGAGCTTCCTGAACGGACAGCTCGACGTCGTCGTCGCGACGTCGGCATTCGGGATGGGCATCGACAAGGATGACGTCCGCTTCGTCGTGCATGCGGACACCCCGGACTCGATCGACGGCTACTACCAGGAGCTGGGACGAGCCGGCAGGGACGGACGCCCCGCCCAGGCGACGCTGCACTATCGCCCGGAGGATCTGGCCCTGCGCCGCTACTTCGCCGCGAGGAATCCGGATGCCGCGGAGCTCGGCGCGCTGTTCGACGCGCTGCGCGCCGGCAACGAGCGCCGGGCGGGGCTCGCCGAAGCCTCGGGGCTGTCGACGCGACGCGTGGCAGCACTCCTGGCGCTGTTCTCCGACACGGGCTCGGTCACGATCGGCCGGGCGGGCGCGCGACTGCGGCGCGGCGCGCCCCGAGGCTCCGCGGTCGCGGCCGCCCTCGAGCGCGTGGAGGAGCGTCAGCGCATCGATGGGTCCCGCATCGACATGCTGCGCGAGTATGCCGAGACCCGCCGCTGCCGCCGGCAGGTGCTGCTCGGGTATTTCGGCCAGCAGCTCGAGCAGCCGTGCGGCAACTGCGACACGTGTGCGGACGGCTCGGCTCTGACGGGCAGGGTCGGAGGGGACGCAGTAGCGGATGCCGGTGAAGAGACGTCCGCGGCGCCGAGCAGTCCGTTCGGAGCCGACGATCGCGTGCGGCACGTCGAGTGGGGCGACGGCACCGTGGTGTCGATCGAAGACGACCGGATCACGGTCTTCTTCGAGAGCGAAGGCTACAAAGTGCTGTCGCTCGACCTCGTGATCGAGAACGCGCTGCTCTCGCACCGCCGAGGGTGAGGCGTCCACGCTCCCGGCGGCCATAGGGTGAAGCCGTGAAAGCCGTGGTCTATGAGCGGTACGGCGGTCCCGAGGTGCTGCAGGTGCGCGATGTGCCTGTGCCGTCTCCCGGACCGGGAGAGGTGCTGATCGAAGTCGTCTGCACGTCGATCAACCTCTCGGACTGGGAGAACCTGCGCGGTTCGCCCGCGTACGCGCGCATCGGTGGACTGCGCCGCCCGGCGCGGCGCATCCTCGGATCCGACATCGCGGGCCGCGTCGTCGGGCTCGGCGACGGCGTGACGAGGTTCGCCGTCGGCGATGAGGTGTACGGCGACAACCTGGCCGGCGGGGGAGGGTTCGCGGAGTATGTGGCCGTGCCGCAGGCGGCGCTGGCCGTGAAGCCGCCGCAGCTGTCGTTCGCCGAGGCATCCGCGATCCCCCAGGCCGGGGCGATCGCCGCGCAGGCCGTCGCTCTGGCAGAGCCCGGAACGCGGATGCTGATCAACGGTGCGGGCGGCGGGTCCGGGGCACTGGCGATCCAGCTCGCGGTCGCGAAGGGCGTGCGGGTGAGCGCCGTCGACAACGCCCGGAAGTCGGACTTTCTGAGACAGCTCGGGGCGGAGGAGGTCATCGACTACACGAGCGACGACTTCACCCGCCACGGACCGTATGACGTGATCGTGGACCTCGTGGCGCACAGGTCCGTCTTCGCCTACCGCCGCGCACTCGCCCGCGGTGGGCGCTGTGTCATCGTCGGCGGCACGCTGCGCACCCTGCTTCGAATGCTGACGATCGGGCCGCTCCTGGGCCTGGTCACCGGTGCCCGGCTCGGCGTGCTGTTCGTGCGTCAGGGGCCCTCCCACTTCGTGCAGGTGGCAGAGCAATGCGCGAGCGGGAGGATCGCGGTACGGATCGACCGCACATTCACACTGGACGAGGTGCCGGCCGCGCTCGCATGGCACGGCGAAGGCCACGCGCTCGGAAAAGTGGTCGTGGCGGTGCGGAACGAGACCGCGTAGAGCGCCGCATCCGGTATCCGGTGCAGGCGGACCGGCACGCGGCGTGGGTGAAGGCCGAAGGGCGGGCCGCCGGATCGGCCACCCGCCCTTCGGGGTTCACGTTCAGAGGGAGGGGTACGCCTCGAACGTGGCGTCTGCCGGCAGCGGGTCCAGGAACGTCGCTTCGAACTGGACCTTGCTCCCGTCACTCGGAAGGCGGTCGACGTAGGTCGATTCCGCACCGATGATGGCACCGGCCGCGTCGCGGGCGATCACGACGATGTTCACGAGCTCCTGCTCGTCCTCGAAGTCGCCGCTGACAGTGCCGCGCACGGTGGTGCTGTACGAGTCCGAGGTCGCCTGCACACCTTCGACGGTGAACGCGCCGGTCTCCTCCAGCGGAGCCTTGGTCGCGTCGGTCGCCTGAGGGCCGCGAACACTGAGCTCGACGATCTCACCGTCACCGACCGAGAAGAACGTGCCGGTGATGGCGGTGCGACCCGAGAGGATCGTGCGGTAGTCCGTCGACGAGTCGAGGATCGTCCCGGATGCGTCGAGCGCCTCCACGGCGATGTCGGCGAAGTCGAAGATGTAGTCCTCGTTGGGGTTGTCGATGATGACCGTGTACCACCACGTGCCGGCGTCGTACGTCGTGCGGCCGAAGGCCGATTCGACGACCTCCAGCTCCGCCCTGTCGTCGGCCGCATCGGCGGGCTCCTCTTCGTCGGCGGGCGCATCTTCGGCGCCGTCCACGTTGGACGAGGTCCCCTCGCGCACCGCCTCATCCAGGGCGGCCTGGCCGAGGATGCCGAACGACGCGATGGTCATGACGATGGACACGATCCAGC
Organism: Microbacterium timonense; assembly: GCF_900292075.1. Taxonomy (GTDB): domain Bacteria; phylum Actinomycetota; class Actinomycetes; order Actinomycetales; family Microbacteriaceae; genus Microbacterium; species Microbacterium timonense. The sequence continues at coordinate 3,507 of NZ_OLMV01000002.1, read as the reverse complement.
CCACGACCGACACCGCGACTGCCGCGATGCTGAATCCCTTGCCGCCGTGCTTCTTGCTGATGAGCGCCACGAGGCCCACGATGAAGCCTGCCAGCAGGACGATGCCGGAGAACCACGTCACGAACGGGATGAAGGCGAGGATGAGGCCGAAGGCCGCGAGGGCGAGCGCGACGATGGCGAGCGTCTTCGGCCGCGCGTCCTTCGGCGGCTGTGTGGCGTAGCCGGCGGGGGGCGCGTATCGCGGCGCCGCGTCCTGCGGATAGCCGGCGGCGGGTGCCGACGGCGCGGCGGCGTCCTGCGGGTACCCGGTGGGTGCCGACGGCGCGGCGGCGTCCTGCGGGTACCCGGTGGGTGCCGACGGCGCGGCGGCGTCCTGCGGGTAGCCGGCGGGGGGTGCCGGGGGTGCAGGCGCCGGGTCGGACGGCGTCGGCACGGATGCCGGCTGCGCTCCCGACGCATCCTGGTCAGGTGTCGCCGGCTGGTTGGGGTCGGACATGTGTCTCCTCTCGAACCGCACTCGGTGCAGCGGTACGCTCCGCGACGGGCGCCGCGAAGCACGCCGGGCAGACGTCCGCGCGCACGCAGGCCGCCGCAGCTCGTGCGACGATGTGCCCTCCGGACGCGGTCGAATCCGTCGATCCGCTCGATGCGCCCCCAGGCCGGTCCCCCGACCAGATGCACGTTACCGGATGCCGGCGACACGCGTGAGCCGCGCGCCCGCACACGCGGTCGCCACGGGGTTCAGGTCCGCCGTCCGGCCCCTGCCGGGTCCGGAGCCGGTTAGGGTCGGCGCATGGCTGAGGCATCCGATCACTGGCGCGACGCCGGCATCATCATGGGCTGGAATCCAGGTCTGTGGGATGAATGGCCGGGCACGTATCGCGGCGTCGTCGCGAGCGTGGCGCAGGGCACCCCGCATGTGACCCAGTGGTCGGTGGGGTCCAGACGGCAGGTGGAGCCGGGAACCGATGCGTGGCTGCTGCGTCAGGGCGGATCGTACGGTCTCATCGGTCACGGCACGGTGCTCTCCCACCCGTACGAGGACATGCACTTCGCCGACCCCCGGCGCACCGCGAGCTTCGTCGACGTGGCGTTCGATGAGCTGGTGGTCGAGAGCGATCGCGTGCCTCGCGACGTACTGGAGGTCGTGGTTCCCGAGGTGGCGTGGCGGTTCCAGTTCCGGTCGGGCAACCGCATCGCTCCGGAGCCGAACGTGCGGCTGCGCGCGCTGTGGCGGGATGCCATGGAGGCGCTGCGGTCGGGAGCGGACTGAGGCGGCGCATCGCACCACCGCTCGGGGTGCCGGTGTCCGCCGGCGTTCACCGGACGAAGCGGTCGACGAGCCGGAGCAGGGTCGGCAGTCCGCGGGAGGTGGCGCGGCCACCGGAGATCCGCTCGACGACGGGCGTCGCGTTGCCCTCGCCTTCGCGTTCGTTGCGGATGAGCGTCCAGCCCCGACCCGAATCGACGATCACGCACCGACGGTGGGCGGCCTCGTTCGCGACGTCGGCATCCGCCGCATCGATCGTGCCACCGCCGTGGAGCGTGAATTCGTGCTGCCGCGGGTCTGGGACCGATCCGTGCGCGTCGACGACGGCGGCGAGGTCCTCGAGCGGGATCCAGAACGCTTCGCGGTCCACACCCGAGCGGGCAGCGATCGAGGCCATCACCGTCTCCGTGACGGCAGCGGGGTGGCCTGCCTCGAACACGATGGTGCCGTTGCTCTGGAACGCCACGGCATCGCCGCATCCGGCGTCCTCGAACGCTGCCATGATGTCGGCGGTCGACGGATGACCGCGCTGACCCTGGTTGACGTTTCGCAGGAACGCGACGCAGCGCATGACCTGAACCGCTACCATTCGGCGGCCCTCTATGTCAATGGTCGGGCACAGAATCTCAGGGCTCCTTAGGCTGGCAGGGCAGTGATTCCCAGTGCAGCGCGACGGTCGAGATTCGGCGTTCGGGTCGCCTTTTCACACTCCCGTGAGCGCTGATGGTCCCGGTGGGAGGGCTACCCACCGGGACCATCGCTGCATCCGCGCGCTCGTCGTCGGGCAGCTGAGTCCGGTCCGTTCCTCCACAGTCGGCGTCGGGCGTCCGTTGTCCCCAAGACGCGATCGCCGCCGTGTGAGGAGCGCGCGGACTGCCACGGTAGGCGCATGACAGACATCGACCCCCGCCTCGAGCACGATCGTGTGCTGCGTCACGACAGCGATCTCGAAGAGGTGCTCGAGCTCCTCTTGACCGAGGCCATGAATCCTCGGCAACTGTGGTTGTTCTATCTCGACGACGGGGACCGGCTCACCGGGCCGATCATGCCGTGTGACGATTACCCCGACCATCCGGACGATCTCATGGAGACCGGAGATCTGGGCGTGGTGTCGTTCGCGGACGTGCTGGCACAGCGCATCCTTCAGATCCTCGAGGCCGTGGAGGCCAGTCAGGTCGTTCTCGTGTGGGAGCGTCCAGGGCCACGCGAGTTCGCGCCCGATGAACTGCGGTGGGCACGCGCGATGGCGCGTTCGTGCGCCGATGCCGGGGTGCGCCTGCGTGCCCAGTTCCTCCTGCACGACGGCGGCGTGCGGCAACTCGCCCCCGACGACCATCTGGGTGTGTAGACCGGGCCTCTCCGTGCAGATGCCGCGAGCTCGTCTGACGGCGATCGGCGTTGTCGTTCGGCCGGCCGTGATCGCGCAGAGTCCCTTCTTCGAGCGGGGAGGCGGCTGGATGTTTCAGCGGATCTCGTTCGGGCGGACTGTGGAGGAGTGTCGGAGGAATGTCGGAGGGGGTGCGTACGGTGGGGGTATGATTTCCCCCGCCCAGGTCGACGAGGTTCCGGTGCCGGACGCGCTGGATCTCGTGGTCGAGGTGGCCGACATGATGGCGGTGTTCGCCGCGCAGCGACTGGCCCGCATCGATGCGATGCGTCGCGACGCGCTGGCCGACGCGGCCCGTGACGGCCGGGAGTTGACGGAAGTGATCGAACGCGGCATCCGGTTGGAACTGGCCGCAGCGTTGCGGATCACCGAACACGCCGCCGCCGACCTGCTGTCCCGCGCCGAAGCTCTGGTGCACCGGTACCCGACCGTGCTGGCAGCGCTCGGCCGGGCCGTGATCACCGAACGCCACGCGGAGATCCTGGTCGACGGGTTGGAGCTGATCTAACCGGCCCTGCGGGACCGGCTGCTGCCGGCCGCGCTGGAACTGGCCAAGACCCACCCGGTCGGCACGTTCGGCCGCACCCTGCGGCGGCTGACCGACACCGCCCGCACCGACACCCTCACCCAGCGTCACGAAGAAGCACTCACCCGACGCCGCTCCACGATCGAGTACGTCGATGACGCGATGGCATGGCTGCACCTGCACATCGCCGCGGTGGAGGCCCGCGCCATCGAGCACCGCATCACCGGGATCGCCACCGCCCTCCTCACCCACCCCGACGACACCCGCACCCTCGACCAGGCCCGCGCCGACGTGATCTGCGACCTGCTCATCGACGGGCAGACC
>NZ_OLMV01000010.1 GCF_900292075.1 Microbacterium timonense | reverse complement strand
GCTGAAGCAGGATGCAGCGATCGCGTCCGCCGACACGCTCATGCTGACGATCCCCAGCCAGCTCGGCGTCGAGTTCAACCTGCTCACCGAGGCCGACGGCACGCCGTTCGACCTCTTGCAGGCCCAGCAGATCGACGCGTTCCGCGCCGCCTGGCGGAAGGCAGGACACGCCGGTGAGCCCCGCGTTTCGGTGAGTCGGTCGATCTTCCCGATCACGACCGCCGAGGACCGGATGTACTTCGGAGGACGGCAGGACGGCGACCAGATCGGTGTCATCGACGGCATGCGCTCGACCTTCGGAAAGACGTACGCCGCCGAGCCCGATGAGCTCGTGGAGCAGCTGAAGCAGGATGCAGCGATCGCGTCCGCCGACACGCTCATGCTGACGATCCCCAGCCAGCTCGGCGTCGAGTTCAACCTGCGGGTCGTCGAGTCCTTCGCGCGCCACGTCGCGCCGGCGTTGGGATGGCAGCCGACGCACGACTGACCGGCGGGGTCAGTCGAGCATCTCGATGCCGGTGATCCGCAATTCCTCGACATCCAGACGCGTCTGGATCTGCGTCACGACGGCGTCGTCCACGGCACCCTCGCGTCGCAGCCGATAGAGCACTTCCCGCTTGCGGTCCAGCACGGCGATGCGCAGGCGGGAGTACTCCTCGTCCCGCTCCCGCGGGGACGGCAAGGGCGCCGGCGGCGCCATGACGGCCGTCGCCGTGGCGGCCGCATCGACCTGGTCGCCCATCATCTTGTCGAGATCGGCGATCGTGCGGTCGACATGGGCCTGTTCCCGCGCCTGCACGCGCTCGTTGTTGCGCTCCAAGTACTCGTAGTAGTCCCGCGTCAGGCGGTCGCGGATCTCTTCGCTGACGCCGTGGTCACGAGCGAGCTCCTTGATGGCGGTGAGTGCGGCGCCGGTGATCGCGCGCTCGGCGAGCTCGAGCTCTTGCTGCAGGGCCGAGTCGTCGGGCAGATGCGCCCAGCGCACCACCGCGGGCAGCAGCGGCCCCTGCACCAGGAGAGTGAGCACGATGACGCCCGCGGTCACGAAGATGATCTCGTCGCGTCCGGGAAGCGCCGCGCCCGCGCTCGTGGTCAGCGGAACCGACAGCGCTATCGCCAGCGAGACGGCGCCTCGGAAGCCGGCAACGGCCGTCACGATACGCGAGCGGTAGGTCGTGCGACGCAGGCGCTGCGAGGGACGCCGGTCGAGCATCCGGATGATCATCACCGACGTCGTCTGGAAGACGAACCGGGCGACCAACAGCACGAGCCACACCGCGAGCGTGACCAGGATCAGCCAGCCGATCTCGCGGCCGGGGATCTCGTGCGCGACCGCCTGCACTTCGAAGCCGATCAGCACGAACAGCGAGCCGTTGAGGAGGAAGGAGCCCAGCGGCCACGTCCATGCCGCCTGTCGGCGCGATGCAGCCGTGCTGATGCGGGGGTTGATGTACGCGACGATCAGTCCTGCCACCACGACCGCCAGCACGCCCGAGGCGTGGATCAGCTCCGCGAGCAGGAACGCGGTGAACGGCACCAGGAGCAGGGCGATGTTGAGATTGAGGGTGTTGCGCAAGCGGCGCATCACGAGGAATGCCACTCCGGCGACCACGAGACCGGCGGCGGCTCCGCCGATGTACGACACGGCGACCAGCCACGTGACGTCTACGGGAGTGAACTGGCCGCCGACGGCGAGGCCGACGGCCACACCGTAGAGCACGAGCGCCGTCCCGTCGTTGGTGAGACTCTCGGCCTTCAGGTTCATGAAGTTGCGGCGCGGCAGCATGCGGCCCAGTGCCGCCACGGCGGTGGCGTCGGTGGGAGCGACCGCGGCGCCGAGGATGAGAGCGGCATCCCAGGGCAGTCCGAGCGCGTACGCGACGCCGGCGACGGCGAAGGCGCTCGCCACCACCAGCAGCGTGCTCATGAGCACGATCCCGCGGAAGTCGCGCCGGATCGATCGCAGCGAGGTCGTGAGGCTCTCCCAGAACAGCAGTACGGGGAGGAACAGCAGCAGCACCGTCTCGGGCGGCAGCACGATCTCACGCACCTCCGGAATGAACCCGAGGGCCAATCCCGCCACCAGCAGCAGCAATGGCACGGCCACCCTCAGGCGTGGAGCGAGGATCGCGCCGGTGAGCACCGTGATGCCGAGCAGGACGGTGACCTCCAGTCCATTCATGCGGCGACTCCCTTCGGTGCAATGATGCTGGCAACCGATCAGCGGTCGAAGGGATTCCCGGATGCCGCGTCACGGCCTCGTCGGGACCCCCGTGTCAAGCCCCCGTCGCCGACCCGATCGCCGGGTTAGAGTATCCGGACCCGAGGCGATCGCGTGCGCGCGAGACGCAGAAATGAGGCTGGATGAGCGACGTGTTGACGCTCTCGTCCCGGGACGCCGGTGCCGTCGAAGAGACGTGGCGTCAGGTCGTCCCCTCTGCCGCGCTGCAGCGCGTGAATCCGCGGACCTTCAGCTTCACATGGACATCCGCCGCGATGGCGGGGGTCTCCGTCGTCCGGTACGAGCTCTCGGCGTCGGTGCAGTCGGCGGTCGAGCCGCATGGTCAGCTCATGGCCTGCCGAGTCGCATCGCGCGGCGGGTGGGTGGGCACCCCTCGCGGAGACCTCAATGCCGGCCTGCCCTGGCTGGCGTGGGACGGCCCCACGCACGCCCGCTGGAATGACAGGGCGGAGGTGCGTGCGTTCGTGTTCGATCGCGCTCTCGCCGAGGAGGACGCCCGCCGGCTGACCGGCGACGATCGCTTCGCACTTCGTGGACGCTCGCTGCGCGCGTCGCCCGTGGACCGGGCACTGGCGGCCCACTGGGAACGCGTGTTCCAGCACGTGGCCGGGTCGGCCTTCGCATCGAGCCCCGGCGCGGATCTGATCGAGGCGGAGCTGAGCCGGCACGCCTTGCACGCGACTCTCGCCGCCTTCTCTCCGGCGTTCGTCGAGGCGCTCGATCGCGAGACGCAGCGGCGCGCCGCACCCCGGAGCGTCCGCCGGGCGATCGCCTACATGGAGGCCCACGCCCACGAGGCGATCACGATCGACGACGTCGCCGAGGCGGCCGGCATCTCGACCCGCGGGCTGCAGTACGCCTTCCGCCGCGCTCTCGACGAGACGCCCTTGGAGCACTTGCGCCGTCTCCGGCTCGCGGGCGCCCATGCCGAGCTGCAGCGGGGGACGGCGGTGTCGGTCGCCGACACCGCGCGCCGCTGGGGCTTCGCCAGCCCGTCCCGCTTCGCGAAGCACTACCGCGAGGCCTACGGCCGCGCGCCGCGTCAGACGATGCACAACGCCTGACGCCGCGCTTCGTTTTCGGATCGCCGCTTTCGCCCGGCGAGCCGTGTGCGGCTCTGGCAGGAGCGTCTGCCGCAGAGTCTGGAGAGGGGTCGCAGTCCTCTGAAGGAGACGGTGTGGGCAGGCTGACATACGAGGGAACGGTTCGAGCGGAGCTGGACGATCGCGTTCTCACGCACGTGCAGGTCGTGATCGGCACGAAGCTGCGCCGCAACGAGCCGTTCTACTTCACCTGGCAGGGAGATGTCTCCACCGGCGGCGGACGCACGACGGTGTGGGTGCACTCCGGCGCCAGCCTGGTGTTCTGGTACTACGGCGGCCGCCCGGCGAAGATCAACCGCTCCTGGCTGGAGGCCCTGATGCGCACGGCCAACTCCCCCACCGGTCTCCAGATCGTCGCCGAGCCGCCCGACGACGGCGGCAGCCCCGAAGCGCTCGGCTGACGCTCTTCAGGGCATCCCGGTCACCGCGACGCCGAGCCATTGGGCGAGCTCCGTGATCTCGGCGCGCACCATGTCGGTCTCCTCCGGCTCGAACGGGAGGAACTCATGGATCGCGTTGATCCTCAGCACCTCACGATCGCGGTCCACCTCGGCGTCCAGCATCCCGACGAAACGGTCGCCCAAGAGGATCGGATGGGCGAAGAACCCGTAGCGGCGCTGGGACTTCGGCTTGAACTGCTCCAGGACGTATGTGAACTCGAAGAGCTCCTCGAGACGCCGGCGGTCGAAGAGCAGGCTGTCATAGGGGTTGAGGAACGCCACGCGCCCTCCGCCATCGGCCTCCAGCGACGCCAGCGCGTCGGGGTCCACGCGGAATGTCACCGAGCTCCCCTCGACGGCGGCGGGCTCTCCGGTGTCCTTGCCGACTCCGCTCCAGTACCGGTGAGGTCGCGCGATGCCCGCCGCCTGCAGTCGGCGCGCTTCGAGGAGCCGCGTCGCCTCGGCGTCGTCGTATTCGGGGAGGTCGCGGGGGTAGACCCGCTCGGCGAGATCCCAGCGGCGGTGGCGACCCTCGCGGCCGGTGATCGCCACCTCGCCCTGCCGGAGGAGGAAGTCCAGCATGTGCGGCACCTGGTTGGATCCCGACCAGCCGTCGGGCGCGCGGCTGACCTGCGCCGTGTCGGGGATCTCAGCGGCCAGGAGCGGGCCTTCCGCACGCAGCCGCGCGAGCACGTCCGCGCGGAAACGCGCGTTGGCCTCCAGCCATTGGCGACTGCTTTCGCGCTGCGGCCAGCTGCGCATTCCGGGCAGCATCAGAGGCAGCAGGCTCATCGGCCGGAAGGTCCCGTCGAATTCGAACAGGAGCCGGTCCTGCTCGACGGCTTTGCGCAGCTGTCCCGGTTCGTACGACCATCCGATACGCGACCACAGCACGGTGTGCTCGCACGGAGCGATCGTGGCCGTCGGGTCGATCTTGATGTAGCCGAGCTGCTCCGCCACCTCCACGACGTCACCTGGACGATCGGCATCCAGCAGCTGAGCGCGCACGACGAGGCGCCGGGCCTGATCGCGAGTGAGCCGGTGCGGCGTCACGCGGATTCCGAAGGCACGACGCGGTACCGCACGTGCGTCACCAGGGACGTGGACCGCCCGCCGATCTGCTCGAGTCGCAGCGGCCCGACGCCGTCGAAGAGACGCAGCCCTCCGCCGACGACGCTCGGGGAGATCTGCAGCGCCAGCTCGTCGACGAGTCCGGCGGCGAGATACGCGTTGGTCGTCGACGGACCGCCTGCCACGTGCACATCCAAGTCCCCTGCAGCGTCCTTCGCGCGATCCAGCGCAGCGTGGATGCCGTCGGTGACGAAATGGAACGTCGTCCCGCCCTCCATCTCGAGCAACGCGCGCGGATGATGCGTCAGCACGAACACGGGCCGGTGGTACGGCGGATCGGACCCCCACCATCCCCGCCAGTCGCGATCCCACTCTCCGCGCACCGGGCCGAACATATTGCGCCCCATGATGAACGCGCCGGCGTCGACGATCGCGTCGATCTCGGGGCGGTTCTCGTCAGGTGCCTCGACCATCCAGCGGTGCAGGGCGCTCTCGGGCACCTCTCCGAAGGGCCGCTCCTGGCTCTGATGGATGCCCGAGCCCACGCCGTCCAGCGTGATCGACATCGTGGCGACGACAACCGACATGGGAACCTCCGATGGTGGCGACGGGTTCGCGCCTCACGTTAGTGGTGGATGCCGACAAGACGTCACCCCAGGAAGCACCGGGCGCCCCCGGCGATCCGGACTCGGGCAATCCATCGACCGGTTCAGCCGCGTGCGTAGCATCCGTGCCACGACGCCGCAATCCCCGGGGCGGGCTCCGGCGCGACACGTATCGTGCCGGGAACGGGCCGTCGCCCCGGGGGCCCGTGGGCAGACGGAGGAGCGACGATGGCGCGATTCGGATACACGTTGATGGGCGAGCAGAGCGGCCCACGGGAGCTGGTGCGCTACGCGCAGGCCGCGGAGGACGTCGGTTTCGACTTCGAGGTGTCGAGCGATCACTACTCGCCGTGGCTCGTGAGCCAGGGCCACTCCCCCTACGCGTGGACGGTGCTGGGCGCGGTCGCGCAGGCGACCTCCCGCGTGGGGCTCATGACCTATGTCACCTGCCCGACCACGCGGTACCACCCGGCGATCGTGGCGCAGAAGGCCGCGACCCTGCAGATCCTCAGCGAGGGTCGCTTCACACTGGGCCTCGGCTCGGGCGAGAACCTCAATGAGCACGTCGTGGGCGGCGGCTGGCCGAGCGTCGACGTCCGCCAGGACCGGCTGGTCGAAGCGATCGAGATCATCCGCGAGCTGCACACGGGGGACCTCCTGACCTACGAGGGCGAGTGCTTCCGCGTGGACTCGGCGCGCATCTGGGACCTCCCCGACACCCCCGTCGAGATCGGCGTGGCGGTGTCGGGCGACGCGTCCATCGATTCCTTCGCCCCCTTGGCGGACCACATGATCGCCGTCGAGCCGAAGGCCGAGCTGGTGCAGGGCTGGGATCAGACGCATGCCGACGCCGAGAAGCCGTCGCGCAAGATCGGTCAGGTGCCGGTGTCGTGGGATCCCGACAAGCATGCCGCGGTCCACCGGGCGCACGAACAGTTCCGCTGGTTCGGAGGCGGATGGCCCGTCAACGCGGAGCTTCCGACGCCCGCCGGCTTCGAAGCGGCGAGCCAGTTCGTGCGAGCGGAGGACATCGCGTCGTCGATCGCGTGCGGGCCGGATCTCGACGAGCTCGCCGAGAGCGTGCGGCCCTACCTGGAGGCCGGGTTCACCGACGTCGCGCTCGTCCAGATCGGCGATGAGCAGCAGGAGAGGTTCCTGGCCGAGGCGGCCGGACCGCTCCTGGAGCGTCTGCGCGCGCTGACCTGACCGGGCGCTCGGCACTGGCCCCCGACGCGACGAGTTGCCACAGCGCGGCCCAGTGCGCGGCGTTCAGGTCTCGCGGCAGCCTGTCGGGACCGATGTCGAGCCGGGCGAGCGCACGGCGCGCCTGGGCACGACCGATCCCGCCGCTGCGTTCGAGGAGCACGGCCAGCCCGCTTCCCGGGCTCGTGAACATCGCTCGCACGAACCGCTCGTAGTTTCGACGTTCACGCGGGTCCACGAGGGGTGACCCGCGCCGGGTGATCGCGAGGATGCCGCCGTCCACGCTCGGCATGGGCGTGAAGTGCCGTGCGGGCACGCGTCCGTGCAGGGCGAACTCGAACCAGGGGGCGGCCTGTGCCGTCATCATCGTGCTTCCCCCGACACCAGCGCGCTTGCGCGCCACTTCCCACTGGGTCAGAAGGATGGCATGCTGCCACGAGTCAGCCGACAGCAGCCGCCGCAGAATCGGCGTGGTGACGTGATACGGGACGTTGCCGACGACCACGGGTCGATCCAGGGGATGCCGCAGGGCATCGGCGTGCTCGACGGCGACATGCGGCAGCCGCCGGCGAAGGGTGCGGACCCGGCGCTCGTCGAGGTCGATGGCGAGCAGGTCGCGGCCCAGGGCCGACAGCGGGACGGTCAGGGCGCCGTCGCCGGCGCCGATCTCGAGGATCGGGCCGCAGGTGGCGGCCGCCAGGCGCACGATGGCCTGGATGGTCGGGCGATGGATGAGGAAGTTCTGGCCGAGTTCGTGTCGGCCGCCGTGGGCAGAACGGTTTCGCATGAGCGCTCCGGAGAAGTGGGTGGAGCACCCGGTGCACGCTGCACGAGAGTTCGCCCGGCTGGGCTCGGAAAAGGCGCGCGACCGGGTGCGGGGGCATCCCGGATGACGGCGCGCTGCCGCGATCTACCGCGAAGGCGCCGTCAGGCGCGGCGGTCGCGGACGAAGAACGGGCACGCCATCGTCGGCGCGCTCTTGATCATTCCCATGCTCCCACCCTAGCCGAAGGCGGTTGCGAGCTCGGCGAATCCCTCGACCAGCACGTCGGTGAGGGTCTCGGCGTATCGTCCATCGGGATCGAGGTCGGGATCGAACACCGTGACGGATGCGCCGCTCGCCCGAGGCGCGAGACCGCGCAGGAGCTCGACGAGCTCATCGGCCCGCAGGCCGCCCGGGGAGGGGCTGTCGACGGCAGGCATGACCTCGGGATCGAGCACGTCCACGTCGACCTGCAGCCAGTAGCCCGCGCCGGTGTCGGCGACCGCCCGGGCGCGCTGCGCGGCCTGCGCTGCACCGTCGCGGATCACATCAGCCGCAGGGATCACCGCGCCGATCGTGGCCTGCACGAGCTCGAGATCTGCGTCGTCGTCGCGGCATCCGATGTGCACGGTTCTGGACGCCTCGAAGTAGGGGCCGCGGCCGTCGATGCCGGAGATCGCCGGCCAGTGCAGCCCGATCGCCGCCGCGAGGTCTTCGCCGGCGACGCTCGCGCAGTCGGGTGTGAGGGCCGGATGCCGGAAGTCGGTGTGCCCATCGACATGGACGAGCCCGCGACCTGCCCCGCCACGGGTCATGAGACCCGCGCCGATCAGCAGGCTGCAGTCGCCCCCGATCACCAGCGGCGCCGCACCGGATTCCCGGACGCGATCCAGCCGGCGGGCGAGCCGCCGCGCGTGATCGACGAGCGCCCGCTCGTTGCGGACATGGCGGGGCGGCCGCGTGGCGTCGTCGTCGACGTACCGGCCCGGAAGCACGACACCCGCATCGACGGCGCCGCGCTGCGCCATCCGGACGTGGAGTCCGGCTTCGCGGAGCGCCTCGGGCGCCTTCGCCGCCCCGGGCACGCTGCCAGGTTGCGGGGGACGCAGGCCCAGATTCGTGGGGGCGGCGACGAGCGCGATCACGGGGTCAAGTGTGCTTGGCCCTTCCGACACGATCGACGAAAGCGTGACCGGTCACTGCGTCGTCGCCCGCTCGATCGACATCACGAGGATGACGCGGTCGGCCTTGTCACGAGGAGGCGTCGGGCTCGGGTTGCCGTACCGGTTCTGCAACCGGACGTAGAACGCACCCTCGGGGTCGGGAATGACCTCGACGAGCCGGCCCGCCACCTCCAGGTAGTGGAACGGGTTCTCGGGGTCGACGATCGAGAGCGACATCGACGGGTTGTGCTGCAGATTGCGGTACTTCTGGCGATACGTCGTGTGGGTGAAGCGCACATGCTCGCCGTCGAACTCGAACCACATCGGATTCACCTGCACGGTGTCACCCGGACGGATGGTTCCCAGGTGGGCGTAGACCGGCTGGTCGAGCAGATGGCGGCGGGCGGCGGGGACGATGTCGTCGACGAAAGGCATTCCCCCAGTCTGCCGCCGTCGGCGCCCCTCGCCGTCGAACACCGGCACCGCGTCACGAACTACCCTCGGATCATGGCGACGCAGCCGGCACCCGGGTGGTACGACGACGGCACGGGCAAGCAGCGATGGTGGGACGGCGAGCGGTGGACCCCGCAGTACATCGATCTGCGCGAGGGTGACGTCCAGCTGCGAACGGATGCCGGTCCCCCCGCATCGGGACCTGCGCAGCCGGGCTGGTATGACGACCAGCGCGGTCGCACGCGCTGGTGGGACGGGCACCGCTGGACCCGGGAGGTGAGGTACAGCGGGCAGGAGCAGGAGTTCGCGGGTGTCGTGATCGACGGGCGGTGGATCCACTTCGGCGACCTGAGCCTGCCCGTCGGCGAGGTCGAGGCATCCGTCGACTCCGGCGATGCCCTGCTGCGGCGACCGTCATTCACCCGTGCAGCGGTGGAGCGCCGCATGATCGGCACCGGCGGCCCGATCACGCCGCACACGCTCCACCGGGCGATCGACCGGGCCCGCCCCCACCTCGTGGTGGCGTCGCCGTCGCAGGTCTGGGTGGCGCCGTTCCCCGCGGCGCGCGAGACGGAGGCGCGTCGCTTCGCCGCGTGGGTCGGCACCAGCGCGCAGCACTACCGCTACGGGTGACGGTAGGCCTCTGCCCCGGCGGCGACGACGTCGAGCGGCACCTCGCGGGTGTCATCCCAGGGCTCCGTCCAGCCGACGCGGTCGAACAGCCCGTTCAGCAGCAGCGCGGTGAACCCCCAGACCAGCCGTTCACCTCCGGCATACGGCACGAGGAAGGCCGGGCTGCGGAACTCCTGCCCGTCGCGGCGGACCACCGTGACACCGCGGTTGGCGGGGTCGAGCAGATCAGCGACAGGCAGGCGGAAGACGTCGGCCGACTCGGCCTCGTCGACCACATGGACCGGTGACGGATGCCGCCACCACGCCAGCACCGGTGTCACCAGGTGCCGTGAGAACGCGAGCGGGATCTCGTGCAGCGCCCCGAGCACCTCCACTCCCGTCGTGTCGAGGCCTGTCTCTTCTCGCGCCTCGCGCAGGGCCGCGGCGACCGGGTCTCCGTCTCCCGGGTCGATCCGACCGCCCGGGAACGCGATCTGACCGGGGTGCGCGCGCAGCGTCGCGGCCCGGGACAGCAGCAGGACGTCGAGATCGCGCGAGACGGGAAGCGCGCGGGCGTCGTGGCCGCTCGGCAGCGCATCCAGAACCCCGAAGAGCATGAGCACGGCCGCCGCGCGGGATCCGTCCGCGAACGGCAGGTTGATGAGCGGCTCACCATCCGCGCCGAGTTCGGCCAGCGCGGCCAGCTGAGCCCTGGCGCCCTTGTCGGCGAGGTCGGAGCGCATGGACTCAGGCTACGCCGGTCGTCGGACACCGGACGACTCGTAGACGAGCCGTGCACGCGCAGCAACACCGCGGCCGCGGCCCCCGGCATCCGTCCCGCCCTACAGCCGCTGCGCCCGCACTCGGGCGCGAGTGCACGACATGTCGTCGAGTGCACGACCTGGATGCCGCGACAAGCCGTGCGCTCGTAGACAAGCCGTGCACTCGCAGCAGCACCCCCGGCAGCAGCACGCCGGGCGGCAGCCGGGTCAGGGGCGCCGTCTGCCGGCGGGACGGACGATCGCCCGGCCCACCCGGAACAGCAGCGTCGCGGCCAGCAACCAGGGGCCGAGCACGAGGATCGGGTCGAGCCAAGCGTGCTTGAGGTCGGCGCGACCCCGCCCGAAGCGCGACGCGAGCGGCCGGTGACCGCGCTCGCCCAGGACGCCGCTCTGCGTGATCGGGTCATCGGGGCGGCGGGACAGCAGCGATTTCGCGTGCGCGGTCGCTGAGTCGAGCCGGTCCCCGACCACGAGCAGCAGCCAGTGGGCGGTCTGCCCCTCGCTGTAGGTGTCGTAGGCGAAGCGGCGCACCCGACCGGCCAGGCCGTGCAGGGGTTGAGCGGTGCCGAAGACCGGCGTGACGCGTTCGTGCTCGACGGACTTTTCACGGCCCGCCGCGCCCGGCTGCTGCTCGGGCATCGTCCAGTGCGCTCCGGTGACGATCCCCGGCTGCTCCCGCGGGACAGCGGGGCGGACGGCGGGATCCAGGTCCGCACCCCAGCCGGGGATGCGTGCGCGCAGCTCTTCTGCCGAGGGGGTGGATCCGGGCTTGTCGGCTGTGTACGGCATGTCGTCTCCAGCGATGGTGTCAGGATGCCGGCACGATGACCGGCTTGATGATGTCGTCGAGCTTCGCCGAGAAGACGTGGTAGCCCTCGGCGATCTCGTCCAGCGGGAATCGGTGCGTGATCAGATCGCGAGGCCGGATGTAGCCCGAGCGGATGTGGTCGAACAACCGCGGCCATTGCCGTTTCACGGGCGCCTGGTTCATCCGCAGCGTGAGCCCCTTGTTCATCGCATCGCCGAAGCGCACGGCGCTGAACAGCGGCCCGTACGCGCCCATGACCGAGACCGTCCCGCCCTTGCGGACGGAGTCGATGGCCCAGTTGAGCGCGACCGGGGAGCCGCCCTGCATCTTGAGCTTGGCCGACGTGACGTGCTGGATCACGTGCCCGTCGGCTTCGGCGCCCACCGCGTCGATCACGACATCGGCACCCAGCCCCTCGGTCATGTGCTTCAACTCACGCACCACGTCGCCGACCTGAGCGAAGGAGAGCGTCTCGGCGAATGCGAACTCGCGCGCCTTCTGCAGTCGGTAGTCGAGGTGGTCCACGACGATCACCCGGCCGGCTCCCATGAGCCAGCACGACCGCGCAGCGGCCAGGCCCACCGGCCCCGCCCCGAACACGACGGCGGTGTCGCCCTCGACGATGTCGGCGAGCTGAGCCCCGAAGTACCCGGTCGAGAACGCGTCGGTGAGCATCAGGGCATCCTCATCGGCGATGTCATCGGGGATGACGGTCGGGCCGACGTCTGCGAACGGCACGCGCACCAGCTCGGCTTGGCCGCCGTCATAGCCGCCCGTCGAGTGCGAGTAGCCGTAGATGCCGCCGATCGCCGTGGCGTTCGGGTTGACGTTGTGGCAGTTGGAATACAGGCCGCGCGCACAGAAGAAGCAGGAGCCGCAGTAGATGTTGAACGGCACCATCACCCGGTCCCCCACGCGCAGTCGTTCGACCGAGCCGCCGACCTGCGTGACGGTGCCGATGAACTCGTGGCCGAAGGTGTGTCCGATCCGGGTGTCGGGCATCATGCCGTGGTACAGGTGCAGATCCGACCCGCAGATCGCCGCGAGCTCCACCCGCACGATCGCGTCGTTGGCGTGTTCGATCCGCGGCTCGGGTTTGTCCTCCACGCGCAGCTTGTACGGCCCGCGGTACGTCATCGCCTTCATTCGCGCCTCCAGGTGTCTCACGACACCCTCACCGGAGCGGGCGAGAACGCGCAGGGGGTTGCGCTCAGCGCGTCGACGTGTCAGGGCATCAGCCGCGGAAGTAGGCCTCGGCCACCCGCGTGAGATCCCAGAGGTCGCTGACGCCCGCCAGTTCGCGGGCGGAGTGCATGGACAGGATCGGGATGCCGACGTCCACGGTCGGGATGCCCAGTCTGGTCGCGGTGATCGGGCCGATCGTCGAGCCGCACGGGACGGCGTTGTTCGAGACGAACTCCTGGCTGCGCACCCCTGCCTGCGCGCACCAGCCGTGCCACGCCGCCGCTCCCACGGCATCGGTGGCGTAGCGCTGGTTCGCGTTGATCTTGAGGATCGGGCCGGACCCCAGCACCGGCTGCACCACCGGATCGTGCTTCTCGGGGTAGTTCGGATGCACCGAGTGGCCGACGTCGCTCGAGACGCACCATGACGCCGCGAGCGAGCGGAGCTGCTGCTCCCGGTCGGCCCCGAGCGAGAGCCTGATCCGTTCGAGGACGTCGGCGAGGAAGGGGCCGGCTGCGCCGGAACGGGTGCCGGAGCCGACTTCTTCGTGGTCGAACACCGCGAGCATGGCGATGTGGTCGCCGTCGTGGCCCGCCGCCATCTGTTCGAGCGCAACGACGCCCGCGTGCACCGACGCGAGGTCGTCGAGGCGGCCGGACGCGAAGAACACGTCGTCGCGGCCGAAGGTCTCGCCCCGCGCGGCATCCGCCGTGACGATGTCGTAGCCGCGGATGCGCGCCGCGTCCACATTCGCCGCGCCCGCCAGCTCGGCGAGGAGATCGGCGGACTCCGCCGCGCCGAGGCCCCAGACCGGCTGGGTCTGCGACTGTTTGTCGAGAGCGAGATGGTCGTTCGCCTCGCGGTCGAGATGGATCGCCAGCTGCGGCAGCCGCAGCAGAGGTCCCGTTGCGGCCAGCACGCTGCTGCCGTCGTCGAGCACCAGACGGCCCGCCAGGCGCAACTCCCGGTCCAGCCATGAGTTCAGGAGCGGGCCGCCGTAGATCTCGACGCCGGCCTGCAGCCATCCCAGCCGACCGGTCGTCGGCTGGGGCTTGAGCTTGAGGCTGGGCGAGTCGGTGTGCGCACCGAAGATGCGCACGCCGGTGGCCGCGGTGACTCCCGAAGGCACGACCCAGGCGATCGCCGCCCCATCGCGCACGACGACATACCCGCCCGGCGCGGCAGCGGACCAGGCGGCGCGCTCATCCAGGCGGCTGAAGCCCGCGGCCTCGAGTCGGCGGGCCACCTCCGCTGCGGCATGGAAGCTCGACGGCGAGGCGGCGACGAACGCCCCGAGATCAGCGGCGTGGGCGAGCGCGTCGGTGGACGCGGCGGGGGTCGGCGAGGGCACGGAAGAGCCTCCTGAGCGGTCGGGTGAGGATGATTCGATCGTAGTTCGCGGCGGTGCCGCGATGCCGGATGAGCGAATTCTCACGTTCGTGATCTGGCCTTTTCGCGAAAGGCGGCTCCCATGTAACGTTCAGGTAACGCACCGGAACCGTCCAGAATCGACGGGTTGACTCGGGGACTTGTGCCCGCCCGAACGGGCACGACGCGCCCACCCGAAGGCGCATCTCGCTGATACGGAACCCGGTCTTTCATGCGCAACCACACGTCTTTCCCGCCCGCCCGTCGTACGCTCCGCCGCGCTGAACGCCGCATCCGTCGCCGTCCCGCCGTCGCGGCCGCGACCCTCGCGGTCGGCCTGCTGGCCACCGCCGCCCTCACCACCGCGGCACCCGCGTCGCAGGCCGAGGCATCCGGATCGGTCCCGAACTTCACCCTCGCCTCGTACACGACTTCTCTGCCCGCGACGGACGCCGAAGTCTCGCCGGAGACGGCCGTGGACACGGCCGTCACAGCGGCCGACGCCGCGGTCGCCGCCGCCACGACGGTGACCGCAGACATCGCCGCGTCGGGCCTCGACGTCGGCACGCCGGACACCACGATCGACACCACGGAGCTGGAGTCGGCTGTCCAGCAGCTGCAGCGCGCACAGGCGTTCCCCTCTGCCTACGCCGAGGACTTCACGGCAGCCGTCACGACGTTGACGTCGTCGGTCAACGAGCAGGCGCAGGGTCTGCGCGGCAAGCTCGACGCCGCGATCGCACTCAAGGCTCAGCAGGAGGCCGAGGAGAAGGCGCGCAAGGAAGCCGAGGAGAAGGCGCGTCAGGAGGCCGCCGCCGCCCAGGCGGCGAAGAAGTCCTCGACCTCCTCGGCGCCCCGCCCCGTCTTCGCGACCGGCGGTGCGGTGGGCGGCACCAGCCCGGCCGACGCGCAGGCGACCGCTCGCGCAATGCTCGGCAGCTATGGCTGGGGCGACGACCAGTTCGGATGCCTCGTGTCGCTGTGGAACAAGGAGTCGGGCTGGAACTACCAGGCCTACAACCGTTCCAGTGGCGCCTACGGCATCCCCCAGGCACTGCCCGGCAGCAAGATGAGCAGCGCCGGCGCGGACTGGCAGACGAACCCGGCGACGCAGATCGCGTGGGGCCTCGGCTACATCTCGGGCCGCTACGGCACGCCGTGCGGCGCGTGGAACCACTCGCAGTCGACCGGCTGGTACTGATCCGTCGAGCCGACGTCGCCCGGGGCTACTCGGCCTCGGGCACGGGCGTCTGCTGATACAGGGCGAGCCGCCACTGGTGGCCGTCGCGCACGTACAGGCTCGACATCACCGCGACGAACGCGGGGCCGCCGGCCGCACGGAACGCCCGTCCGGTATAGACGAGGACCGCGGCGTCATCGCTGACCGGCACCACTCGTTCGTCACGGATCTCGTAGCTGCTCCAGGCGGGAGCGTCGCGCAGCGACTCCACCACCCCCTCGCGGTCGAGGACCGATCCGTCGGCGAGCACCATCACGCCGTCGGGCGTCATGATGCGTCGGTAGAAGGTGTCGCCCGACCCGTCGCACAGCGAAGTCCAGCCTGCTTGCTCTTGTCGCAGCAGCTCTGCGATGTCGATGGTCATGGTTCGAGCGTCGACGGGCGGATCCGTCGACGCAAGGGGTTGTGCAGTGGCGTCAGCCGGCGCGGAGGATCTTCTCCATCGCCTTGCCCCGCGCCAGTTCGTCGACGAGCTTGTCGAGATAGCGGATCTGCTGCATCAGCGGATCCTCGATCTGCTCGACGCGCACCCCGCAGACCACTCCGGTGATCGCCGAGGCGTTCGGGTTCAGGGTCGCGTCGGCGAAGAAGTCCTCGAAGGTCGTCTGCTCGGCGATGTGGCGGCGCAACCGGGTATCGTCGAATCCCGTCAGCCACTCGATCACTGCGTCGAGCTCGGCGGCGGTGCGTCCCTTCTTCTCCACCTTCGTCACGTACAGCGGGTACACCGAGGCGAACGTGGTGTTGAAGATGCGGTGCATGCCCGAAAGGGTAACCCGTCCGGGGGCCGAGCCGTCGGGCGAGCCGCGCGAAGGAGTACGAAGCGCGTTGCGGACGCCCGCTTGCGACGGCGGGTCAGAAGGGTGGGGCCGGTTCGGGGGCG
>NZ_OLMV01000001.1:922976-1220157 GCF_900292075.1 Microbacterium timonense | reverse complement strand
CCAGGGCGAGCCGCACCGCGCCGGTCTTGCCCCGCATCGGCCACAGATCCGGCTCCCGCGTCAGCGATCCCTCGGGATACACGATCACGCCCCGGCCGTCTCGCGCGCGCGCCTGGCCGGCCTGCAGCGTCGCTGCGGCCGCGGGCGCCGCTGTCGCGCGCGCCCCCCGGGCTCGGCCCGGGGCCCGCCCGCCGCCCCGTCGGGAGCAGAGGATAGGCTGTCCTTTGCCCCTTGAGAACTGAGGACACCGCGATGACCGACCTGATCGACACGACCGAGATGTACCTGCGCACGATCCTCGAACTCGAGGAGGAGAACATCGTGCCGCTGCGCGCGCGGATCTCGGAGCGCCTGGGTCACTCGGGTCCGACGGTGTCGCAGACCATCGGCCGCATGGAACGCGACGGACTCGTCGTCGTCTCGGAAGACCGCACCCTCGAGCTGACCGACGCCGGGCGCCAGAAGGCCGTCGACGTCATGCGCAAGCACCGCCTCGCCGAGCGGCTCCTCTCCGACGTGATCGGCCTGGACTGGGCCTATGTCCACGAAGAGGCATGCCGCTGGGAGCATGTGATGAGCGAGCAGGTCGAGCGCCGGCTCGTGGAGCTGCTGGGGCATCCGACCGAGTCCCCGTACGGCAACCCGATCCCGGGTCTGGACCAGCTGGGCGACGTGCCGGCGAACGAATTCGAGCAGGGCGTCGTGGGGCTGGTGCGCCGCCTCAACGACGCCGGCGAGCCCATCACCGGAACCGTCCGCCGCCTCGCGGAGCCGGCGCAGGTCGACCCCGAGCTGCTGCAGCAGCTGAAGGGCGCGGGCGTCGTGCCGGGCGCGGTGGGCGACTACCGCTACAACGAGGGCTACGTGCTCGTCCAGATGCAGGGCAGCGACGAGGGTCTCGAGCTGCCGGTCGAGGTCGCCTCGCACATCTTCCTGGTCGACGAGGCCCGCTGAGGGGCGGATGCCGCGACCAAGGCATCCGGAACGCATTGTCCGGAGATTGCCAGGTGCGGAGCGTGACAGAATCGTGACCTTCGGGTAGCCTCGAACAGTCCACCAGGCGAGAAGCCCGCCGACCGGACCCCGCGTGGATTGCCTCACCGGCTCGTCGTCCGCACGGGAAGCCCGCATCGCGTGCCCCGACACGTGAGCCCTCATGCAGAATGCTGACGAGCCAGCGCCACCGGCGCGGAGGCGCCGGAGGAAAAGTTTGGCTGAACAGATCGAGTCGCCCGCGAACGAACCCGAGAACGTCGCGGCGGATCAGAGTCGCCGTACCCGTCACCGCAAATCCCCTGCTCGACGCACGAGCCCCGCAGCCCCCGCGAAGCCCACGCCGGCCCGCGCCGCCGCACGCCCGGCCGGCGCCAAGCGCCCGGGGCGCGTCGCCAAGCCGCTGCGCAGCCTCGTCATCCTCAGCATGGTCGGCGGCCTCGTCGCGACCGTCGCGCTCCCCGCGTTCGCTGCCGGTGCGGCCAAGAGCGAGCAGGATCCGGTGACGCTCCAGCAGATGGCCGTGGACGACGCCCAGACCTTCGTCGCGGCATCCGACGCGAACGCCGCGGAACTGTCCCGGTCGAGCTACGCGGCCACCACGGCCGAGGAGATCGAGAAGAAGAAGGCCGAAGAGGCCGCCGCCGAACGCGCCCGCCAGGTCGCCAAGCTCGCCGCCGCGTCGTCGAAGTCGATCCCGACCAACATCGCCCTGACCTCCCCGGGCACCGGCGAGGTGCGCTGGCCCCTGCTCAACTTCACCAAGGGCCGTGGCCTGTGGGACTCGGGCTACCACCAGGGTGTCGACCTGCTCACGTCGTGCGGCACGCCGATCTACGCGGCCGCGGCCGGCGTGGTCAAGGTCTCGCAGGAGAGCTACGGCGGTTACGGCGTCGGCATCTCGATCGATCACGTCATCGGCGGCCAGCGCGTCAACACGCTCTACGGTCACATGACCTACGGCAGCCGCCAGGTGTCGGTCGGCCAGTCGGTCGAGGCCGGTCA
The DNA here is from genome assembly GCF_900292075.1 of Microbacterium timonense. Classification (GTDB taxonomy): domain Bacteria; phylum Actinomycetota; class Actinomycetes; order Actinomycetales; family Microbacteriaceae; genus Microbacterium; species Microbacterium timonense. Next base: position 1,218,159 of record NZ_OLMV01000001.1, on the reverse strand, counting down.
GCTGATCGGCCTGGTCGGCAGCACCGGGAGCTCCACCGCGTGCCACCTGCACTTCGAGGTGCACATCAACGGCTCGGTCGTCGACCCGTGGGCCTGGCTGCAGGCCAACGCCGGCTGACCCCTCGAACCGACGCAGCTTCACGACACGGATGCCGCCGCCCCGCTCGGGCGGCGGCATCCGTTCTTCGACACGCCACGGGTCGTTCACGGCCTGAACCGCCCGGCTGTCCCCGGGGTGCGTTAGCCTGAGACCCGACGCTGAGAGAGCGGAGGGAGCCGATGGGCTGCACACCACGCATCCGCACCATGGATGCGCTCGGACGCCTCGTCCTTCGGCATTGCACGAGTGAATGCCGCGGCACAGCCGTGGCGCCAAGGCGCTGTCTATAAGGCAGCGCCTTTTTTCATGCCCCTGCGCCCTTGATCGTCGAGCAGTCGAATACCGAGAAGCCGTCCCGGCCATTCGAGAGGATGATCAATGCGCACTCTGGTGCTCAACGCGGGCTATGAGCCGCTCGCCGTCGTGTCGTTCAAGCGGGCCCTCGTGCTCGTGATGAACGAGAAGGCCACCGTGGTCGAACACACCGAGACCGATCCGGTGTGGGGCACCAGCAGATCGTATGAACGTCCGGCCGTGATCATCCTGACGCGCTACGTCCGCGTGCCGGGCGGCCGGCGCGTCCCGGTGACCCGGCGCGGAGTGCTGCGTCGCGACGGAATGCGCTGCGCGTACTGCGGCAAGGCGGCGTCGACCATCGACCACGTCCTGCCGCGCTCGCGCGGTGGCGCGGATTCGTGGGAGAATCTCGTCGCGTGCTGCCTGCGCTGCAACAACGTCAAAGGCGACCGGACGCCGCAGGAGATGGGGTGGGAACTGCGGTTCGCCCCGCATCCGCCGCGCGGCGCGCAATGGACCGTGCGCGGCACCGAGCGCACCGATCCGCGGTGGGAGCCGTATCTCGCGCTCGCCGCGTGACTGCCCGCTCGCCGCGGGACTCCCCGGCAGCCGCTGCGTGACTGCGCGCTCGCCGCGTGACTGCCCGGTCGCCGCGTGACTCGCCGGCGGCGGCCGCGCAACTCGCCGCGTGACGGCCCGCCCGCCGCGGTACTCCCCGGTGGCGGGCGCGCTACGCGCCGCCCCGATCAGCGCTCTTCGAGGAGCCGCAGCCAGCGGGTGAGGATCTGCTCGAGGGAGGCGGCATCCGTCGCCCCCAGTCCGCCGACGATCCGATGCTCGCCCGCCAGGTGGGCGGCGATGGCGCGGTCGATGAGGTCGCGCCCCTCCGGGGTGAGGCGCACCAGTCGTCGTCGGGCGTCGGATGCCTCGGTCCGGCGTTCGACGAGCCCTCGTGCCTCCAGCCGGTCGACGCGTTTGGTGAGTCCGCCCGTCGTCACCATCGTGTGATCCGCGAGCTCTCCCGCGGCGCGCTCGTACGGTTCGCCGGCGCGCCGGAGGGTCGCCAGGACGTCGAACTCGCCCTCGCTGAGACCGAACTCGGCGTAGACGGCGACGAGTCGCTCGGTGAGCGCGAGCGCGACACGATGGAGCCGGCCGATCACCCCCTGCGGCGAGGGATCGAGGTCGGGGCGTTCGCGGCGCCACTCCTGCTGGATCTGGGCGATCCGGTCGGGCTGCTCGCGGTCGTCGGCGGGAGGCACCGCGCCAGCTTATCTTCCCGGTAAGATAAAGTGTCTTCCGTGGAAGATAAACGGTGGCTCTGGATCCTCGTCACGGCGATCGCGCCGATCGCGTGGGGGAGCGGGTACGTGGTCACCCGGCAGCTGCTGCCCGCCGATGCTCCGCTGTGGGGCGGGGTGCTGCGCGCGCTTCCGGCAGGGGTCATCGTGCTCCTCATCGCACGGCGACTTCCGCACGGGTCATGGTGGTGGCGGTCGCTCGTGCTCGGGGCGCTCAACGTCGGCGGCTTCTTCGTGCTCGTCTACGTCGCCGGGCAGCGGCTGCCGTCGAGTCTGGCTGCGACGCTGATGTCGGCGTCCGCCGCCTGCATGCTGCTGTTCGCCTGGCTGCTGCTGCACCGGCGGCCGCGGCCGGCGGCGATCGCCGGTGCGGTGGTGGGGCTGGTGGGCGTGGGAGTGATGCTGGGCTTCGACGCCGTGAGCGCCGACCTGTGGGGCGTTGCCGCGTCGCTGGGCGCGATGGTCGCCTCGTCGCTCGGATTCGTGCTGACCTCGCGGTGGGGCGCCGACGTGCCGGCGCTCCCGATGACGGCGTGGCAGCTGGTGGGCGGTTCCCTCGTGCTGATCCCGGCGGCGGTGCTCGTGGAGGGGGCTCCGCCGGTGCTGGCGCCGTCGTCGGCGCTCGGGTTCGCCTACCTGACGCTCATCGCCACGGCGCTGGCGTACGTGGCGTGGTTCGCGGGGCTGCGGCAGCTGTCGCCGGGCGTGGTGGGCGTGGTCGGCCTGCTTCAATCCCGTGACGGGCGTGGTGCTCGGCGTCGTTCTGGCCGGCGAGGCGTTCGGCGCGCCGCAGATCGCGGGGGTGGCGCTGGTGCTGGTCGGGATCGTGCTCGGGGCGGTGGTGCCCGCCCGGTCACGCGTGCGCGCGGAGCAGGCTCGTGTGATCGCGGATTCTCGAACATAACTGTCGGAACCACGAGGTACGCTCGTTCCCTGCGGTTGAAGTACTAGAACATGTGTTCTAGCCTGTGGGAATGAGGGCGATCGTGCAGCTCACAGCACAACAGGTGCACGAGCCCGCCGGAAGGGATCCGGTGGGCTCCACGCTCGAGCCGGCCTCCGCGCGGTCGCAGGACGCCGGCTCGACCGGCACCGTCGCCCAGCTGCGCGCTCAGCTCGAGCGCGTGCAGGGGCGGCGGCTCGATGCCCCGGTGCTGCCGGTGCACCCGGCTCTGGCCTCGCTGCTTCCGGGCGGCGGGCTGCGGCCAGGGTCGGCGTACTCGCTGCCGCGCTCGACGTCGGTGCTGCTCGCGCTGCTCGCTCAGCCGTCGCAGTCGGGGTCGTGGTGCGGAGTGATCGGGATGCCGCGGCTCGGCGCCGAAGCCGCCGAGGGGCTGGGAGTCGATCTGTCTCGGCTCGTGCTCATCCCCGACCCGGGGGCTCGCTGGCTCGCGGTGACCGCGACCGTGGCCGAGGTGCTGCCGGTGGTCGCCGTGCGACCGGCCGGCCGTGCGGCCGACGGCGAGATCGCACGCCTGGCCGCCCGGCTGCGCGACCGCGGGGCGGTGCTCCTCGTGCAGGGGCACTGGCCGCAGGCCGAGGCCGTCATCGAACTGGACGAGCCGTCGTGGGAGGGCGTGGGCCGGGGTCATGGGTATCTCTCCGGCCGCGAGGTGACCCTCACGGCGTCGAGCAGGCGCTGGCCGCGGTCACGGCGTGCACGCGTGATGCTTCCCGATGCCGCCGGGCACATCTCCGTCGCGCCCGAGCGCATGCGGCGCGTCGAACCGCTGCATCCGGCCGCCACGGCATCGCCGCCGTCCGAGCCCGCCCTCGCCGAGCACTTCCCCGAGCGGATGAGGGCGGTGGGGTGACATGACGCCGGCAACGCCCGTCCGGAGCCTCGTGCTGTGGTTTCCCGACTGGCCGGTCACGGCGCTCGAACGCGAGGCGGGCGCGGCCGCCGAGAAGCTCGACGCGACGGCGGCCGGGGCGCGGCCGGGCTCCGAGGTGTCGTCCCGCCCGGGTGCCGAGGCTGCCGGCCTCCGTCCCCGCCGTCCGGTGGCGATCGTCGAGCGCAATCTCGTCGTCGCGTGCTCGGCGGCCGCCCGTGCCGAGGGCGTGCGTCGCGGACAGCGCCGCCGTGACGCGCAGGCCCGCTGCCCGGGGCTGACTCTGGTCGAGGCCGATGCGGCGCGCGACCACCGCACGTTCGCGCCGGTCGTGTCGCTGATCGAGGAACGGGCACCCGGTGTGCAGCTGGTGCGGCCGGGGCTGTGCGCATTGCGCGCGCGCGGCCCGGCGCGGTACTACGGCGGTGAGACCGAGGCCGCCCGGATGCTGATCGGCGCCCTGCGCGATGCCGGGATCGACGGGGTGCGCGTGGGCGTCGCCGACGGCCCGTTCACGGCCGAGCAGGCGGCTCGAGGCGGGACGAGCGCCGACGAACCGGTGTTCGTGGTGCCCGCCGGCGGCGCCGCCGGGTTCCTCGCGCCACTGTCGGTCGCCGTGCTCGACGCGTCGGCGATGGTGGGTGCCGGGGCGTCGTCCGACGCGAGAGACACCGCAGACCTGGTGGGCCTGCTCGCGCGGCTGGGGGTGCAGACCCTCGGCGGGTTCGCGCAGATGGAGCCCGACCGCGTGCGCGAGCGGTTCGGTGAACGGGGCGTGCGCCTGCATGCGCTCGCGGCGGGGCGCGACTCCCGGCCGGTGCAGCCGCGCACGCCGCCGCCCGAGCTGGAGCGCGAGGTGTCGTTCGAGCCGCCTCTCGAGATCGCCGACCAGGTCGCGTTCGCGATGCGCGTCACCGCCGACGACTTCATCTCGGGTCTGGGTGCCGTGGACCTCGTCTGCACCGAGCTGCGAGTGGAGCTCGTCGGTGACCGAGGCGAGCGCAGCGAGCGGGTGTGGCTGCATCCGGGTTCCTTCGATGCGGCGGCGGTCGTCGACCGCGTGCGGTGGCAGCTCGCGGAGGATGTCGGCACCGGCGACGCCGGGCGGGGCCTTCACAGCGGGGTCGCCCGGGTGCGGATCTCTCCCGAAGCCGTGGATGCGGCATCCCATCACGCCCCCGCGCTGTTCGGCGGCGGGCCCGAGGAACGGGTGCACCATGCGCTGTCGCGTGTGCAGGCGATGCTGGGGCATCGCGGGGTTCTGACGCCCGCGATCGGCGGCGGCAGGTGGCTGGCCGAGCGTCAGGTGCTCGTGCCGTGGGGCGACAAGGACGAGCGGGACCGGCAGCCGGGCCGATCCGGCGGTGTCGGCGGACTCGCGGCGCAGCGCGCGCGTCCCTGGCCGGGGAGTCTTCCCGATCCGCTGCCGGCGACGGTGTTCGCCGATCCGGTGCCGGTCGACGTGCGGGCGCTCGGCGGCGAGCTCGTCGACGTCGACGACCGGGGCAACGTGTCGGCCGTGCCCGCGTTCTTCGTCGAGAGCGGCCGCCGGCGGGCCATCGAGGCGTGGGCGGGACCGTGGCCGGTGATCGAGCGGGGGTGGGATGCCGCCCGCGCGCGTCGTGCGCACCGGTTCCAGGTCGTCGACGCCGACGGCGGGGCCTGGCTGCTGGTGTGCGAGGGGGATGCCTGGACGGCGGAGGCGACCTATGACTGATCCGCACGCCGGCGCGTTTCGTCTCGCTCGTTCCTCGCTCGCTCAACGACCGGGATTCCGCTCGTTGAGCGAGCGAGCGCCGGCGAGCGAGACGAAGCGCCCGAGCCGACGAGCAACCGCGGGTGAGGGCTGATGGGCTTCAACAATCCCGGCGTTCCCTGGTCCGAGATGGAGCGCGTGCTGAGCGGCCGCCGCCGCCCCGACCCCCGGCCGGTGGGCGCGGACGGCGGCGACAGCCCGGCGTGGTCGCACAAACGGGGCCCCTATGTGCCGCCCCGGATCGAGCGTCCTGCCGAGGCGATCCCGTACGCCGAGCTGCACGCGCACTCCTCGTTCTCGTTCCTGGACGGCGCCTCCTCGCCCGAAGAGCTCGCCGAGGAGGCGGAGCGGCTCGGTCTCCACGCCCTGGCCATCACCGACCACGACGGGTTCTACGGCATCGTGCACTTCGCCGAGGCGGCCGAGACGCTGAACCTCAAGACCGTCTTCGGCGCCGAGCTGTCGCTGGAGCTGCCGGCGCCCCAGAACGGCGAACCCGACCCGGTCGGCTCTCATCTGCTGGTGCTCGCTCGCGGCGAGGAGGGGTACCACCGCCTGGCGGGAGCTCTCACACACGCGCAGCTGCAGGGCGCCGAGAAGGGCCGTCCGGTGTACGACCTGGAAGAGCTCGCGGCGCAGGCCGCGGGGGAGTGGGTGGTCATGACCGGATGCCGCAAGGGCGCGGTGCGTCGCGCGCTCGCGTCGGCGCCGGGCACGGCGGGGGCCGACGCCGCGGCCCGTGAGCTCGACCGTCTCGTGGCGCTGTTCGGGCGCGACGCCGTGCATGTCGAGCTCATCGACCACGGCAATCCGCTCGACACCCGCGACAACGACGTGCTGGCCGGGCTCGCGCGCGAGCGCGGGCTGCCGCTGGTGGCCACGAACAACGTGCACTACGCGGTGCCGCAGCGGCAGCTGCTGGCGGCGGCCGTCGCGGCAGTGCGCGCCAACCGCGGGCTCGACGAGCTCGACGGCTGGCTGCCCTCGCACGCCGGCGCGCATCTGCGTTCGGGAGCCGAGATGGCCGAGCGTTTCGTGAGATTCCCGGATGCCGTCGCGCGCACCGTGCCGCTGGCCGACGAGCTCGCCTTCCCGCTGCGCCGGGCCAAGCCCGCCCTGCCCAAGCAGAAGGTGCCGGAGGGGCACACGCCGATGTCGTGGCTGCGCAAGCTCGTGTGGGACGCGGTGCCGCGCAAGTACCCCGACCTCCGACCCGAGGACCGCGACCGCATCGAACGCGAGCTCGGGGTCATCGAGATGAAGGACTTCCCGGGCTACTTCCTGATCGTCCACGGCATCGTGCAGGAGGCGCGGCGCCGCGGCATCCTGTGCCAGGGCCGGGGGTCGGCGGCCAACAGCGCGGTCTGCTATCTGCTGGACATCACCGCGATCGACGCCATCTTCTACAACCTGCCCTTCGAGCGGTTCCTGTCGTCGCTGCGCGACGAGGAACCCGACATCGACGTCGATTTCGACTCGGACCGCCGGGAAGAGATCATCCAGTGGGTCTACCAGGAGTACGGCCGCGAGCGTGCCGCACAGGTCGCGAACGTCATCCAGTACCGCCCCAAGAACGCCATCCGCGACATGGCCAAGGCGCTCGGGCATTCGCCGGGCCAGCAGGATGCCTGGTCCAAGCAGGTGGAGGGCTGGGGTGCGCTCATCGAGACGGGCGCCGGTCACGACATCCCCGATCAGGTGCTCGAGTTCGCCGGCGAGCTGCTGAAGGCGCCGCGGCATCTCGGCATCCATTCCGGCGGCATGGTCCTCACCGACCGGCCGGTGGGCGAGGTCGTGCCCATCGAGCACGCGCGCATGGAGAACCGCACCGTGATCCAGTGGGACAAGGACGACGCCGCCTGGATGGGCCTGGTGAAATTCGACCTGCTGGGGCTCGGGATGCTGGCCGCGCTCCAGTACTGCTTCGACATGATCCGCGCCTCGACCGGGGAGGACTGGGAGCTGTCGACGATCCCGAAGGAGGAGAAGGCGGTCTACGACATGCTGTGCCGCGCGGATGCGATCGGCGTCTTCCAGGTGGAGTCGCGCGCGCAGATGGGGCTGCTGCCGCGCCTGCAGCCGCGACAGTTCTACGACCTGGCCATCGAGATCGCCCTCATCCGGCCCGGTCCCATCCAGGGTGGTGCGGTGCACCCGTTCGTGCGCCGCAAGCTCGGTCAGGATCCCGTCACGTACCCGCACGAGAAGCTCAAACCCGTGCTGGAGCGCACCCTGGGCATCCCCGTGTTCCAGGAGCAGCTGATGCAGATGGGCATGGTGATCGGCGGTCTCAGCGGTGAGGACGCCGACCTGCTGCGCCGGGCGATGGGCTCCAAGCGCGGCATCGAACGCATCGACTCGCTGCGCGAGAAGCTCTACGCGGGCATGGCCGAGAACGATCTGGTCGGGGATGCCGCCGATGCGATCTACGCCAAGATCCAGGCGTTCGCGAACTTCGGGTTCGCCGAGTCCCACTCGTTGTCGTTCGCGCTGCTGGTCTACGCGAGCTCGTGGATCAAGCTGCACTATCCGGCGGCCTTCCTCGCCGGGCTGCTGCGCGCACAGCCGATGGGGTTCTACTCGCCCGCGACCCTCGTGAGCGACGCCCGCCGGCACGGCGTCGACGTGCGCCGCCCGGACCTGCACCTGTCGGGGGTGGAAGCGGTGCTGGAGGGCGCGTCTGCTGCCCCCGGCGGGCTCGACTCATGCCTGGAGCGTCACCAGCCGCCTGTCGGCGAGTTCGACATCGACGCGCCGGACGAGACGGCCGCGCATCGCCGCGATGGGGCGTTCGCGGTGCGGCTGGGGCTTGCCGGGGTGAAAGGCATCGGCGCGCCGGTGGCACAGCGCATCGTCGCGGCGCGCGAGTCCGGCGGACCGTTCCGTGATCTGCGCGATCTGGTGCGTCGCACCAGCATCACCGCGGCGCAGGTCGAGGCGCTCGCCACGGCGGGGGCCTTCGAGTGCCTGGGGCTGAGCCGGCGCGAGGCGATCTGGCTGGCCGGATCGGCCGCACAGGATCGCCCCGAGTTCCTGCCGGACTCGCTCGTCGCCGTGCAGCCGCCGTTGTTCGCCGACCACACGAGCTACGAGCGCCTCGCGGCCGACCTGTGGGCGACCGGCATCTCGACCGACGACCACCCCATGACGCACTATCGTTCCGGCCTGGATGCCCGTGGTGTTCTGACCTCACGCGAGCTGCGCGACCACGAGACCGGCCGTCGTATCGAGGTCGCGGGACTCGTGACCCACCGGCAGCGGCCGGCCACGGCATCCGGAGTCACGTTCATCAACCTCGAAGACGAGCAAGGTCTCGTGAACATCGTGTGCTCGGTGGGGGTCTGGAACCGCTACCGACGCATCGTGCGGGACTCACCGGCACTCATCGCGCGCGGGATCCTCGAGCGGTCGCCGGAAGGGGTCACCAACCTCGTCGCAGACAGGTTCGAAGACCTCCGCGTCGGCGTCCAGCACCGCGCACGCGACTTCCGCTGACGGGCTCGGCCCGCGGCCCGTTATCCGCCGGAGCCGTCGACGTCGTCGGGGTCTTCGCCTTCCGCCTGCGAAGGGTGGCCGACAGGCCACAGCGGCTCAGAGACCGTCGCCTGGTCGTCGTCGGGATCTTCGCCCTCGGCCTGGCTCGGCTTGCCGCTCACCTGATCGTTGTTCCGGTCCGCCATGGGGCCTTCTCCTCTCGTGATCCGGCTTCACTCCTGCTCGTCGGTGATCGCGCCGGTCGGTTCGGCGTCCTCGACCACGTGGTGCAGCCCCAGCCGGTCGGCCACCTCGCGTCCGGCATCGACCGCTTCCTCTTTGCTCGTGAAGCTCTCGGAGAGTTCCGGATGCCCCGGCACCTGGTTCTCCCACTGGCCGCGGTTCGACCGGGTCACCACCGGCGTGCTGTCGCTCATGCGTCCTCCCGCTCCATCAGACCTCGCTGTCCCAATCGGTCCGCTCTTCGGCGTTCGCCTCGACGATCGCCGCGACGGGCCGATGCCTGCGCTGGATGGCGCGCAGTCGCTCGACGGCTTCCGGATCGACCAGCTCCTCGGCATCGACCTTCACCTGCCGAGCCACGATCTGGCTCGCCGGTCCGATCAGCACCATCACGAGGCCGACGGATCCATCGGCTTCCCGTGTCGGCACCGAGACCGTCTCCGCTTCCCCCGCCTCCGCCAGCGCCTCGCTGCACTCCAGCAGCGCCGTCGCGATGTCATCCCCGGTCAGAAAATCGCTTCCCGCATACGTCACCCTCTTCACAGGCTCTTGTCTACTCCGCGCTCGCGCGTCACTTCTTGGGGTTGAAGTCGCCTCATGAACCGGCTAGTGCCGCCCACGAACGTCACGACGCCGCGGCTGTCGAGCCGGCGACGTCGTGGTCTTCGGCGAGCCGCACCAGCAGTCGCAGGGCACGGTCGACGGTGGCCGCCAGCACGTCCTCGGGTCCTCCGTCGAGCTGGAGATGCTCGGCACCTGAACCCTCCGCGGTCGCCCAGCCGAGGTAGACCGTGCCCGGCTCGTGGCCGTCCTCGGGGTCGGGGCCGCCGACCCCCGTCGTGGACACCGCGATGTCGGCTGTGAGCAGCGCCCGCACCCCGTCCGCCAGCGCGGTCGCGCACTCGGGCGAGCATGGGTCTGTGCCGTCGGGCACTCCGAGCAGGTGGGTCTTGACGGGCATGCGGTAGGCCACGACGCCGCCCGAGAACCAGTCACCGGCTGACTCGCCCTTGCCCACGTGGCTGGCGAGCAACCCCGAGGTCAGCGATTCGGCGACGGCGATGGTGAGTCCGCGTTCGCGGGCGGTCCGGCTGAGCTGGTCGATCGCACTCTCCATGCGTCCACCCTGGCACGCCGAGAATTCCGCGTCGGAGGGTTGACAGCCGGCGGGGGCGCTCCTTCGGCGTTTGTCAAGGCCCTCATCGGTGGCCAACGCGGACCATACCGTGACGGCCACATCGACAAGGGAGAGATCGTGACCGACCGCACCACCCGCGAGACACGCTACGCCGAGACGGCCATCCAGAAGACGGCTCTGATCGTCGGCATCGTCTTCCTCATCGTCGGCATCGCCGGCTTCATTCCGGGACTGACACACCCGATGGATCACATGAGGGGAGCCGGGGTCGAATCCGAGGCGATGCTGTTCGGCATCTTCCAGGTATCGATCCTGCACAACATCGTCCACCTGCTGTTCGGAGTCGCCGGACTCGCCGTCGCGGCGAGGGCGACGGCATCCCGCCAGTTCTTGATCTGGGGCGGAGTCGTCTACCTCGCGCTGTGGGTCTTCGGGCTGTTCGTGCTCCAGGCTCCCGAAGCCAACTTCGTGCCGGTGAACGCTGCTGACAACTGGCTGCACCTGGTCCTGGGCGTCGGGATGATCCTGCTCGGCATCTTCGTCGGCCGGGACCGCAGCGCACGGACGACGGGGACGCGCCCCGTCTCGTAGCGGACCGAACCAGCGAGCGGCGCCCCGGAGCCAGAGGCGGGCGCCGCTCGTTCGGCATGCCCGCGCGGCAACGGCCGACCATCTGCAGGCGAATGCACGACCTGCCGTCGAGTGCACGACCTGTTCGCGTGGCAAACCCGTGCGCTCGCTGACAAGCCGTGCATTCGCGGCGCGAGCGCGAGTCGGGTGCGAGTCGGATGACCGATGCAACGCGCGCCAGCGTGCCCGTACGTTGAGGCTGACTTCTCGACCGGGAACAACGGAGGCGCCGCAGCATGCAGGCCACTGGACACCGGGGCAGCCGCGACCGTGCCCTGCACGCGGAGCATCTCCGCGTCGGCCCCCTCGCGCTCGTCGCGCTGGGCGGGGCCATCGGGACAGGGCTCAGGCTGGCTCTCACGGCAGTCCTGCCGGGTGGCGGTCCTCTGCCTCTCGCGGTCATCGTCATCAATCTGAGCGGCGCCTTCGCGTTGGGCTGGCTCCTGGAGGCGCTGCGGAGCCCGGAACCGGAGTCGCCGACCCGCATGGCTGCCCGCCTGGGGATCGGGACCGGCGTCCTCGGGGGTTACACGACGTACAGCGCGTTCGCCGTCGGCACCGACGGACTTCTCGCGATGAGCGATCCCGTCCCGGGGCTGCTGCTGAGCCTCGCCACCGTCGTCGGCGGAATCGTCGCGGCCTGGTGCGGATCCCGCGCGGCCCTGCTGCTTCGCCGCAGGGAGCGGGACGCATGAGCTGGCTGTTCCTCGCGACGACCGTGGCCGGCGGTGCCGGGGCGGCGGCACGGTTCGTCGTGGACGGATGGGTGACCCGGGCATCTTCGGCGAAGGTCCCCGTGGGAACCGTCGTGATCAACGTGACGGGCTCGTTCGCCCTCGGGATCATCGCGATGATCGCCGCGGAGGGCCTGCTGCCCCCGCCGGCGCAGACGATCGCCGCGTCCGGGTTTCTCGCGGGGTACACGACGTTCAGCACCGCCAGCGCGCAGACGTCGGACCTCGTGGCAGAAGGCAGGCACGGAGCGGCCGCGTTGTACAGCGGCGGCATGTTCGCCGGTTCGCTGGTGGCCGCCGCGATCGGAATGTGGTGCGCGTCGCTGCTCGGCTGAGCAGGCGCGTCGAGAGAGGTGGATGTCATGGACGGAATGCGAGCGATCGGGTTCGAGAGGTTCGGCGGTCCCGAGGTGCTGCGGGAGATCGTGCACCCCGTGCCCGAGCCGACGCCGGACGAGGTGCGCATCCGCGTCACCGCAGCGACGGTGAACCCCGGCGATGTGTATCAGCGCAAGGGACACGTCCCCTCCCTCCGGCACGCCCCGCCGTGGATGGTGGGAATGGAGGCGGCGGGGATCGTCGAGGCCGTCGGCCCGCTCGCGTCGGAGCGGTTCTCGGTCGGAGACCGCGTCATCGCGCACGTCAACCCGGTGGATCCGCGCGGCGCAGCCTACGGGGAGTTCGCCGTCGCCTCCGCGGACCGTGTGATCCCGGCGCCGAGCGGGGCGTCCGACGCCGAATCCGCCACCCTGCCGATGAACGGTATGACGGCGTGGCTCCTCGTCGAGGCGCTCCGCCTGCCGCCGGGTGGCGTCCTGGCCGTCATCGGCGCCGCCGGAGCGGTCGGCGGCTACGTCATCCAGCTGGCCCGTGCGGTCGGTCACACCGTGATCGCCGACGCGGCGGCAGGCGACGAGGAGCTCGTACGTTCGCTCGGCGCAGACGTCGTCTTCCCACGGGGCCGGGACGCGGGTGCCCAGATCCTTCGTGCCGCGGGCGGACAGGTCGACGGGGTCGCCGTCGCCGCGGGGTCCGACCTTGCCGTGTCGGCGGTGAAGCGGGGCGGTGTGGTGGCGACCGCGATCGGAGCGGGGGAGGGCGCTCAGCTCGCTCGGGCACAGGCGAACGGCATCCGTGTGGTTCCGGTTCGGGTGGACCTCGCGCCCGCGCCTGCGCCGATGCTGCAAGGTCTTCGGGATCTCGCGGAGGCCGGGGCTCTCACGTTGCGCGTCGCGGACGAGCTTCCCGCCGCCGAGGCGCCCGCAGCCCATCGGCGACTGGAGGCCGGTGGGCTGCGGGGTCGACAGGTGCTGCGCTTCTGACGCGGGGCGCTGTCAGGCCGCTGCGGGGCCCGAGCCGGGGAGCTCGCACGCGCCGTCCGGACCGCATGCCCCGTCGGCGGAGTCCCCCAAGGCGGTGAGCTTCGGCGCCTTGTCGGTCCATGACCGCATGAGCGCCTCGGAGAACACCTCGGTGGGCTGAGCACCGGAGATTCCGTAGGTCCGGTCCACGACGAAGAAGGGGACGCCGGTGATGCCCAGGGCAGCAGCGTCGGCCTCTTCTGCGCGCACGTCGTCGGCGTACGCCGTGGGATCGGCGAGGACGGCCTGCACCTCGTCGGCATCGAGCCCCACCCCAATGGCCAGCGCCGCTTGACGGGCTGCGTCGTAGACGCTGCTCTCCGTTGCGAAGTTCGCCGCGTAGAGCGCATCGAGCAGTTCGTCACGGCGTCCGTGCGCGCCGGCGAGGTGCAGCAGTCGGTGCAGATCGAAGGTGTTCCCGTGATCGCGTCCCTCGACCGCGTACGCGAGCCCTTCCTCCCGCGCGAGCGCGGCGAGGTTCTCCTCGGCGGCCCGCGCCTGGGCAGGCGTCATGCCGTACTTCTGCGCGTGCTCGGGTGAGGTCGTGGCTGCGGTGTGGCTCAAGCCGGGATCCAGTTCGAACGACCGGTGGATGACGTCGACCTGGGAGCGCTGCGGGAACGCGGCCAGGGTGCGGGCGAACCTCGCCTTGCCGATGTAACACCAGGGGCACGAGATGTCCGACCATATCTCCACCGTGATGCGGGGGAGGTCCTTCATCGCTCAGGGGTTCTTTCATCGTCCACGACAGCGGGGGTCGGCGGCTCAAGCCGGCGGGCGGGAACACGCATGCCGTCCAGCAGGAGGCCGATCACTCGGCGCCAGCCGTCGGGGCCGGCGTCCACTCCCAGGCAGTGGTCCGTCTCGAGCGCGGCCCGTGTGGACAGGATGACGTCCTGCCACGTGACATCCGGGCGCAGCTCGCCGGCGGCGTGGGCGGCGTCCGTCATCTGCCGCACGGCTTCCTGCAGAGCCTGGGTCCGCCGCTGGATCTCGGCGTTCACGGGACGGTCGCAGGCCGCCGTCACCTCGGCGAGCCCGCGGCTGTCGCGATGCGCCTTCGCCAGTTCGAAGACGAACGACGACAGCGCCTCCCACGCATCGGGGATCGCGCGGCATTCGTCGGCGGCATCCAGCACTTCGTCATACAGCGCCAGCACGACGTCGTCCAGCAGAGCCTCTTTCGTGCCGAACCGGCGATACAGGGTGCCGACGCCGACGCCCGCTGCTTGGGCGATGTCCAGCGCCGAGATGTCCAGGCCGCGTTCGGCCACGGCCGTCGTCGCGGCGCTCAGCAGTCGCCGCCGATTCTCGCGCGCGTCAGCGCGCGACCCGCCGGTGGTGTCATTCATCCGCGGTCCAGTTGTCCAGCGGGTCCATCCGGAACCGCGTCAGCTCCAGCGTGTCGATCAGCCACCTGCCGTCGACCTTCCGATACGTCTCGCGATACTGGCCGTAGCCGTTGTGCCCTTCGGGAGCATCGGGTCCGGCGGGAAAGGTCAGCAGGTCCTCCATCGCCCAGATGCCGGACGCCGTGTCGGGACCGGTGATCTCGATCTCCGGCATGTGCCCGTGGTGCACGGACGGAGCGGCGCCCGTGAGGTCGCGGATCGTGTACGCGAAGTGCTGCGGCGACTCCCACGTGATCCCGTCGGTGACGAGCGTGGAATCGGGCGTGAACAACGCGGCGAGGTCATCGTGCTTCTTCTCGTCGACGAAGCGGAAGTACCGCGCCTTGAGAGCCTTGATCTCCTCGATCGCCTCCAGCGCTTCCAGACGCCGGGTGAGATCTTCGAGCTGGTCCATGTCCTTCTCCTCTTTCATAAGCCGTCCTGCGCGGCCATGTGGACGATAACCGTCCGCTTAGAGTGTCTATTCCCGAAACGGACGATATTCGTCCGCTACCGCCTGGCGAGCACCGGGCAGGTGCGATGTACTGGGATGGTGAGCGACGCGCTGCCGCAATCGGCCCTGACCCAGTCGGCGATGAGGCACGTCCGCGCGATCGAGGCGGAGCCGATCTTCAACCACAGTGTTCGCACATTCCTCTACGCCCGCGCCTCGGCCGCCGCTGCCGCTGAGGAGGAGATCGACCTCGAGGCGCTTTTCGTGGCCTGCCTGTTCCATGACGCCGGAACCGCCACCCGCCACGACGGAAGCCAGCGGTTCGAGGTAGAAGGGGCGGACGCCGCGGTGGCCTTCCTCCGGCAGTACGGCTGGGAGCGCGCCCGGATGGATGCGGTCTGGGAGGCGATCGCACTGCACACCTCGCCCGGCATCGCCGAACGTCGCGGTCCGATCGCCCGCTATACGCGACTCGGGGTGCGGGTCGACTTCGGCACCGCCTCCTTGGCGGAACCAGGGTATGCGGCCGCCGTCGAAGCGGAGTACCCCCGGCTGGACGTCGAGCGGACCCTGAGCACCCTCGTCGTGAACCAGGCACTGCACCGGCCGGCGAAGGCGCCAGCGGGTTCCTGGCCTGGCGCCCTGGTCGCGGCGCATCGCGCCGATCCTGGCAACGAGGGACTCAACCCGGCCTTCTGAGGGCGTCAGGGATCCTCTCCGTGGATGGCGACGATCTCGCCGGTCGGAGTGACCGCGAGCTGCTGGCGCGATGTGATGTGCAGCTTTCCGAAGACCTTCGCCAGGTGGTGCTCCACCGTGCGCGAGCTCAGGAACAGACGCGTCGCGATCTCGCCGTTGGTGAGGCCCTCCACGGCCAGCTGGGCGATCTGGGTCTCCTGACCCGTCAGGAGCGCGCGGTCTCCGGCCCACTCCTTGCGTGCTCGCTCTCCGCTGGCTTCGAGCTCCGCCCGTGCGCGCGCGCCGAATCCCGACATCCCCATATCGGTGAATGCCCGGTAGGCCCGTTGCAGGTGCTCGCGCGCCTGAGACTGTCGCCGCCTGCGGCGGAGCCATTCGCCGTAGACCAGTGACGCACGCGCACCGTCGAGCCTGCTGCCGGAGCGTTCGAGTGATTCCAGCGCCGCCACATAGTGATCCTCCGCGGAATCATCGGCGCTCGTCAGGGCCAGAGAGCGCTCATAGACACCGGTACCCCAATCGCTGCCGCTGGCGACCGTCGCCGCCCGCAGCCGCTCGAGATCTTCGCCGGGGTCGACGTCGGGAAGCCGGCTGGCGGCCTCGACGGACTCGACGAGCGCCCAGTTCGTGGCGGAGTGAAGCGGGTTGTGCAGCTCGCTCGCCCTGCTCGCCCACTCGCGCGCGTCCCGGTACCGCCCCCTGCTGTTGTGCAGCAACGCCGCCGCCCAATGCGCCACAGCCACACCACTGCCGTCCGCACGGCCGTGCGCGTCGGCGATGGTGGACTCCACGAGCTTCCGCAGTCGCGCGTCCTCACCCTGCAGCGCGGCAGCCCCGACGGCCCCGGACGGATTCATCCCGCCCCGTGTGGCAGCGGTGATGACCTCCATCTCCCGTACCGCGGCCAGAGCGGCCGGCATGTTGCCGGCGAACAGATGCAGATAGGTGCGCGTGGTCAGTGCGATCGGCAGCTCGGCATAGTCTCCCGCCGCACGCGCCAGTTCCAGATGCCGGGCGGAGACGGCATCCCAAGTCTCCATGTCCCACACCGCGAGGGCCGCGATCGTGGCGTGCCAGAGCCAAGGGAGGTGTTCCCGCTCACCGGGCACCGGCACCCCAAAAGCACCCACCGCCCGTTGCAGCGTGTGCAGGGCGCCAGGGGTCTCGTCGCGGAGAACGGACGCCATGGCATCCAGCAGCGCATACGGCACACGGGGATCGCCGACGAGTCCTGACGCGAGCCATTCCCGGCTGACCAGCCGGACGTCTGTCTCCGACAGCGACGATCCGAACATGGCGGCCGAGAGGGCTTCGAAGTACGCCTCGCGCGCCGCGTCCGGGGCGCGGGGCCGCAGCCGGCGTGCGGCGTCGAGCAGGAGCGGCACGGCCAGTCCGCCCCGCTCCCTCGCGAACTCGACGCGTGCGCGCGTCAACGTGGCCTCGGCGGCGAGAGCCTCATCGAGGTCGCCGTGGAGTGCGTTCTCGACCTCGTCCGCGGCCAGTCGGTAGCGACCACTGGCAAGCTCCGTCTGTGCGAGGCGCAACTGCCACCGTGCGCGCCTTCGCGAGTCGGCGGTGAGGGTGAGCGCTTCGCGCAGAAACGCCGCAGCGGCGATCCCTCCGCCACGGGCACGGGCCCGTTCTCCTGCCTCGGCCAATCCGATCGCCGCAGCCTCGTCGATGCCGGCGGCAGACTGCGCCCGGTGCCACGACAGCAGGTCGGGGTCGCCCCGGCCGGCACTGACCTCCGCGAGCGCCGCGTGCGTGGACCGCACCGCATCCGGGTCGGCTGCCCGGTACACCGCAGAGCGGATGAGCGGATGCCGGAACCGCACGGGCAAGCCGGGGGCGCACAATCCCGCCTCGGCCGCCGGCAGGATCGCATCGGGGTCGATCGCCAGGCGGTCGCTCGCTTCGCCGATCAACTGAGGGTCGGCGGTCGGGTCGGCGGCGGCGACGAGGAGCAGACGGCGGGTCTCGGCGGGCAGAACAGCCACCCTGGCGCGGAACCGCTCCTCCAGCTGGTGCGGCTTGACCGAGCCGTGACGGAGGATGAGGCCGGTCGAGATCTCTGCGCGGGCCAGGACCCGTGCCGCTTCCACCAGCGAGAGCGGGTTGCCGTCGGCTTCATCGAGGATGCGGTTCAACGCGCGAGGATCGATGGGGCCGGGTACGAGCGACGTGAGAAGGGCCTCGGCATCGGCGCGTCCCAGACCCGCGACCGCGAGCCGCGGAAGACCGTCGAATGCGGAGGTGTCGCCGGGCGTGCGCACGGCGAAGACCATCCCGACGGACTCGACCCGAAGCCGGCGTGCGACGAAACCGAGGACGTGGGCCGAGCCCTCATCCAACCATTGCGCGTCGTCGATGACGCACAGGACCGGCTGGGTCCGTGACGCTTCGCCGAGGAGGCTCAGGGTGGCCAGTCCCAGGAGGAACCTGTCGGGGAACGCGCCCTCTCGCATGCCGAACATGATCTCGAGGGCCGCGCGCTGCGGCGCGGGCAGGGACGGAAGGGCCGGCATCAGGGGACGGCACAGCTGGTGCAGCGCCGAGTACGGCAGGCGCATCTCGGACTGGACACCTGTCACCGTCAGCACCTGCATTCCGGCGCTGCGGGAGGTGAGATGGGTGAGCACGGTCGTCTTCCCGACGCCGGCGCCACCGTTGAGGAGAAGGGTCGAGCTCCCACCTTCACGCAGTCGTTCGATCAGGTCGTCGAGTCGACTCCGCTCCTTGTGCCTGTCGAGCACGGCACCAGAGTACTGCCGTTCATCCGGTCCGGATCTCACGGGTCCGTTCATGACACCCGGCCTGCGCTGAGTCGGCGTTCCCGTACCCCGGCCACCGCAACGGCGGCCTGTGCGCCGACCGCGAGGCATCCGACAGCGTACGAAGGCAGCTGGTCGACGACGGGTGCCGCAATCAGAGGCACAGCGACGATCAGGGCGAGGGGGAGGAACCAGGAGGCGGTTCGGCGCAGGGGCACGCCACTTCTGACCGACATGAGTGCCTGGCCGCACAGGATCAGCAGCAGGCCGCTGCAGATCCCGATCCGTGCGGCCGCTGGGGCCGGAGCCGTCGTGGCGTGGTCGATGGCCGAGTTGAAACCGGCGGCCAGCAGCAGCAGCCCGAGGACCAGGAGCAGGTGGGCCAGGAGGATGACGTCGCGCACGTACTCGGGGGCCGCGCGGGAGGTCGAGCGTCGCGCTGCGTATGGGCCGAGCATGAAGTAGTTCACCCAGACCACACATGTCGTCACGAACGCCGCCGCGGCCGCGAACCACACCGGCGCGGGGCTCGCCGGCTCCAGCGCGGTCACCGTCTCAGCGATGCAGTCGCCCAGCAGGATGAGCACGAACAGCCCGGCCCGCTCCGTCAAGTGGCCGGCGTTGTGGGCGACGGAGGGAAGGCCGGTCACCACGATGGACACCTCGACGGCGACCAGGATCACCCACGCGGCCGGCATGAGGACAGGTGGCAGCGCGAGTGTCACCAGCCACAGCAGTGCCAGAACCGGCCCGAAGACGAACGGCGTCCAGAGCGTCCGCCGCACGGGCGTCCGCGACCACAACGGCCACAGTGCGGTTCGTGCCGCGACGTAGCCGATCACGAAGAGTCGCGGATCCCAAACCGCGGGGTCGCCGAAGGAGATCGCGATGACACCGAGCCCCGCCATCGCGATCAGCACCAGCGTGACCTCCATGCCATTGCGCGCAGCCAGCTGGTTCATGAGCAGCAGCTGGTTGAGCCAGCACAGCCAGATCGCGACGGTCAGGCCGGCCACGGCCAGATAGTCGGCGACCGCCGCGCCGGATTCCACCCGCACCGACAGCTGCTGGATGACGACGACGAAGACCAGGTCGTAGAACAGTTCCAGCGGCGACACGCGAGGAAGGCCTGGTCGGCGGATCGTTGACATCGCGGGCTCCCTCTCTGGACGCAGGATGCCGCGGATCGGGCGCAGCAGCGTCCGTGGAACGACTCGACGAGGGGCGCCGGTCGGCCGGCATCGCCGGTCGGGTGAATTGACTCATGCAGTCGGCAGCCCGCGCACGCATGCTGACGGCATGACTCAGACATGGTTCATCACGGGTTCCTCCCGCGGGCTCGGGCGGGCCCTCACGGTCGCCGCGCTGCGCGCGGGAAACCGCGTCGCCGCGACGGCCCGGCGTCCGGAGCAACTGGATGATCTCGTGACACGGTGGGGCGAGCGCATCCTCCCGCTGCGACTCGACGTGACCGATGCCGCAGATGCGCGCCGGACTGTCCAGGAGGCGGCCGCCGCCCTCGGCGGGCTCGATGTCATCGTGAACAACGCGGGGTATGCCAATGTGGCGCCCATCGAGACGGCCGATGACGCCGATGTGCGGGAGCAGTTCGAGACGAATTTCTGGGGGGTCTACAACGTCTCGAAGGCGGCGCTGCCCATCCTGCGTCTGCAAGGCCGCGGGCTCTTCATCCAAGTGTCATCGATCGGCGGACGCGTCGGCGGTTCCCCCGGCATCGGCTCGTACCAGGCCGCGAAGTTCGCCATCGACGGGTTCAGCCGCGTCCTTCGAGTGGAGGCTGCGCCGTTCGGCGTCAAGGTGCTGGTCGTGGAGCCTTCCGGGTTCCGCACCGACTGGGCGGGAGCATCCATGACGGTCTTCGACGTCCCGGAGGCGTACCAGCAGACCGTCGGCGCGATGCACACGCGGGTTCGGAACACGGCGTCGGGTCCGGCGGGCGACCCTGAGCGCGCGGCGGAGATCCTCGTTCAAGTGGCTGCGCGAGACGACATCCCCGACAACCTGCCCCTCGGAGTCAACGCCTCGGAGTTCGCGATCGCGCAGGACCGCCGGCTGCTGAACTCGGACAGCCTGTGGGCGTCCGTCAGCCGCTCCGCGGACTACGATCAGCCCTACCCCGGGGAGTACCCCGCGGCAGGTGCATCCTCCGCAGTCGACTGAGTCCGGCGCGGGCCGTACATCTCGTGCGGCGGGCGCGCGGGCGTTCGTGGAGTCACATCGGCATCACGAGTGGGTCTGGGTCCACTCGACCACCTGCAGGCCGCGAAAGCGGTAGCTTGCGAACCCGAGCACCGTCTGCGTGGGCGACCCCCGCAAGGCGAGCGCGATCGTCTGCTGCGCGAGCACCGTCGAATCGTCCACCGCCAACCAGTCCACGGTGGTGTGACGGACGACGAAGGTCGAGTTGATGTCGGCGATCATCGCCAGCACGGCTCGCAGCCCCTTCACCGTGTGGCTGGCGCTGGCACGGTAGATCAGAGCCTCGTCGAGGAACGGGACGAGATCCCGCACGCACCCCTCATTGAGGACCGTGATGAGGTCACGCACGACCAGCTCGAGCTCCAGGCGCCGGATGCCGGAAGCGACAGCATCGTAGGAGGTGCTCATGAGAAGGTTTCCTTCCGTCCGGGGGAGAGGGGGGAGTCTGACGCCGAGTGCGCCTGCGGCCGCCTCCCGAGCCTGCGTCGGGTCATCAGCGGCGAGGCGAGCAGCACCCCCACGCCGGCGACGGAGAGTGCGCCGCAGACGACGATGGGCGTGACCGCCCCGACCCCGAGGCGATTCTGTGTCGCGAGGAGGCTGATCGCCGCGCCGACGACGCTGACGCCGAACAGCTGCCCGATCTGTTTCGCGGAGGACATCATGGCGGCGCCGGACGCGGCACGAGCCGCCGGCAGCTCGGACACCGCGGCGACGTTGACGGGATCGTTGAGAAGGCCGAAGCCCACGCCGAACAGCGCGAGGGGCACGGTGACGAACCACACCGGCAGGCCGTCGACGAGCGAGAAGAGCACTCCGGCCGCGGCGATCGCCCACCCGGCGGCGGCCACGGCGCCGCGGGTGCGGCCTGCTGCCACGAGTCGTCCCGACAGCGGGCCGGCCACGATGACCGCGACGGCCAGGGGAAGAGTGACGAACCCGGCCTCGGTGGCGCTCAGGCCGCGAACCGACTGCACGAACGTCGTATTCGCGAACAGCAGCCCCGCGAAGGCGAAGAAGGAGAGGAAGGCCGCGCCGAACGAGGCGCTGAAGACCCGGTCGCCGAACACGTGGATGTCCACAAGAGGCTCATCGCGTCGGAGCTCCCACGCGACGAGCGCGACCCCGCACAGCAGACCGATCGCCGCCGCGATGAGGGTGGAGCCGGTCACACCGTCCACCGGCACGCGGATCACCGCGAAGGCGATCGGGCCCAGGAAGCCCATGACCAGCAGCTGCGCCACCGGATCCAGGGCTCTGGGATGTGCCCGACGGGATTCGGGGACGAACAGCGCCGTCAGTGCGACCGCCGAGACGCCCAGCGGCACATTGACCCAGAACACCGACCGCCACCCGAGAGCATCCACGAGCGGTCCGCCGATGAGCGGACCCAGTGCAATCCCGATCCCGCTGACCGCCCCCCACCAGCCGATCGCGCGGGCACGTCGCCCGGGTTCCGTGAACACGGCGCTGATGATCGCCAGAGCCACGGGCGTCATCATCGCGCCGCCTGCGCCCTGCACGGCGCGCAGCGCGATCAGCATCCCCTCGTCCGCGGCGAGCCCCGCTCCGGCGGAGGCGGTCGTGAAGGTGAGGAGTCCGATGGTGAAGACACGCTTCCGCCCGAACCGGTCGGCAAGAGACCCCGCCAGCAGCAGCAGACTGCCGAGCGTGAGAACGTAGGCGCCCACGATCCATTGCAGGCTCTGCACCGAAGCGCCCAGCCGGATCGCGATGTCGGGGAGCGCGACGTTCACGATCGTGTTGTCGATCGACACCAGCAGCAGCGCCAGACAGCAGATGAGGAGCACGAGTCGGGGGCGCACGGCGGCGTGCCGCGGCGCTGCGCTCATGCCGCGGCACCTGCCGGCTGGCGCGACGGCTGGACCACGACGGTGTTCCCCCACGGATCGCCGACGGTGCGTCTGTCGTCGAAGGCCGTCGGGATCTGCGTGGGAGACAGCGGTGCCTCCAGCGCGCCGGGCCCGCCGACCATGACGGCGAGCGTTCCGCCTGCCAGATCCAGCACCGCGATCCGCAAGTCGCCCAGTCTTCCCTTCGCCACGATCCGGGCCCCTGTCGCTGCTCGCCACCAGCGCAGTGCGGATCTCAGCTCGGGCACCCGCAGCACCGGGTTGCCGGACTCGGACAGCAGGCCGGCCCACAGCTGCGCCTGCGGATCCGATTCGCCGATGTGCATGTCGCTCTCCTTCCTGCCTGCAGGATGCCGCGCAGGCGCACGCGCGATCATCAGTCGGATGACTCGCTTTGCGCACGACGCGAGCCCCGGCGATTCGCGACCGCCCCGCGCAGCCAGCTAGCCTGGTCGCGTGCTCGACAGGCACTCAGAGCGAGCCCGGCTCGATGACCTCCTCGGCGACGTTCGCGCCGGTCGCAGCTCGACGCTGCTTCTCAATGGCGCGGCCGGGGTCGGCAAGACGGTTCTTCTGCGTTACCTCACCGACGGGGCGGACGGACTTCACATCGTCTCGACGACCGGCATACAGTCCGAGGTCACGTTGGCGTATGCGGCGCTGCACCAGCTGTGCCGCCCGCTGATGGACTTCGTCTCCGACCTGCCGGTGCCGCAGCGGGAGGCGCTGCGCACCGTCTTCGGCGAGGTGCCTGGCCCCAGCCCCGACAGGTTGCTGGTGAGCCTGGCGACCTTGAGCCTGCTCTCACGGGCCGCCGAGGAACGACCGTTGCTGTGCGTCGTGGACGATGCGCAGTGGCTGGATGCTCTGTCGGCCCAGGTTCTGGGATTCGTCGCTCGCCGCCTGGAGGCCGAACCGATCGGGATGGTCTTCGCCGCTCGGGCGGAGGAACCTCTGGCGTGGGCCGACGGGCTGTCTCATCTCGGAGTCGGCGGTTTCGCGACTTCGGACGCGCGCGACCTGCTGCGATCCCTCGTCCCCGGTACCGTCCACCCCCGCGCCCTCGAGCGGATCGTGGACGAGTCGGAGGGAAACCCGCTGGTGATCGTGGAAGCGGCCCGTGCCATGCGGCCCGCCGAGATCGCGACCGGGATCATGCTGTCTTCGCGCCCCTCCCGGCCGAGCGAGCTGGAAGCCCACTTCGCTCGCCAGGTGGCGGGACTGCCATCCGACACGCGGACGCTGCTTCTGGTCGCCGCGGCAGAGCCGTTCGCCGACGCCGCCGCCATCGAGCGCGCCGCAGCGCACCTGGGCGTCGCGCCGGAGGCAGCCCTCGCGGCGGCCGAGATCGGACTGTGCGACCCGGGTGGCGGCGTGCGTTTCCGTCATCCGCTGGTGCGCGCGGCCGTCTACCGCAGCGCGTCGCCGAGCTCGGTGCGAGACGCCCATTCTGCGCTGGCCGCCACCTACGATCCCGGCGGAGACCGCGTGCTGCTGGCCTGGCATCGTGCGCTCGCAGCGACGCACGCCGACGAGGAGGCAGCGGCCGAGCTGGCATCGGCGGCGGAGCGGACGCTGTCGCGCGGGGGACCGGCGACCGCGGCAGAGTTGCTGCGACGGGCGCGGGCGATCACCGACGATGCAGAATTGCGAGACCGGTGGGCGCTGCTGACGGCGCTGGCGGAGTTGCTGGCGGGTCAGTTCGACAACGCCAGACGCGAGCTCACCGAGCTGCGGGGAAGACCCGTGAACGAGCGGGTGCGCGCGGAGGCCAAGCTCATCGGCGCCCGGGTGGAGTTCGCCCGCATCCGAGGCGGTGCGACCGTCTCCCTGTTCCTGGATGCGGCGAGCGATCTGCTGCACGTGGACGTGCCGGCGGCGCAGGAGGCGTTCTTCCACGCCATGTCGGCGTCGCTCTTCGCCGGTGTGCTGGCAGCGGACGCAGGCCTTCGCGACGTCGCCGCCCAGTGGCAGTCGGCGGGTATCGACGCCGGGGACGAACCTTCCCGACTGATGAGCGCGCTCGTCTGCGTCATTGATCGCGGCGACGCGGGGGCGTGGGCCGAGCTCAGTGACTCGCTCGCACGCTACCGCGGGGCCGCCGCCCTCGGCGACGCGCCCGACAGGCTGTGGCTCGCGTGCGTCGCCGCGGCGGCGGCATGGGATCTGGGGACCTGGGACGCGCTTTCGGCACGCCACGTGGACATGGCGCGAGAACGGGGCGACTTCAGCGAGCTGCCCATCGCGCTCAGCTCACGGACGTTCGTGTCGCTCTTCAGCGGCCAGCTCGGCGCCGCCTCGGACGCGGTGATGGAGATGGCGACGATCACGGCGGCCACGGGGGAGGTGGTCAGCCCGTACGGTGCGATCGGTCTGGCGGCATTGCGCGGCGACGCGGAGGCGCTGGCCGCGCTCGCCCAGCAGGTGGCCGACGCGGCCCAGCGACGCAGCGAGGGCACAGGAGTGGCGATCGCGCACTGGGGCTCGGCCGTGATCCACAACGGTCGCGGTCAGTACGGGCGCGCCGCCGAGTACGCGAGGCGCGCCGTACAGCTGCATCATTCGCTGCACGCGACCAGCGGGTGGGCGATGGCGGAACTGGTGGAGGCGGCCGTGCGCTCGGGCGACCGCGAGGAAGCCGAAGCGGTGACCGCTCGGTTCGCCGCTGTGGCGCAGGCCTCCGGGACGGCATGGGCTCAGGGCGTCCACCACCGCCTGCGTGCGCTGGTGGCGGAAGACGACGCCGCCGAGCCGCTCTTCGTCGAAGCGGTCAGCCTCCTCGCCGACACCGCCGCCCGGTTCGATCTGGCGCGGACCGAACTCGTCTACGGTGAGTGGCTGCGTCGGCGCAGGCGGCTGTCAGACGCACGCGTGCACCTGTCGACCGCGCACGAGTCGTTCCTCGCGATGGGCGCAGACGCCTTCGGTGCACGAGCTCTCGCCGAGTTGCGCGCCGCGGGAGCGACGACGCGCCCGGTCCCCGCGACACCGCAGACGCTCACGCCGCAGGAATCGCAGATCGCCCGCCTGGCAGGACAGGGGCTGACCAACGCCGAGATCGCCGCGCGCCTGTTCCTGAGTCCGCGGACGGTGGAGTACCACCTGTCGAAGGTCTTCATGAAGCTCGAGATCAGCTCCCGTCGCCAACTGCGCGGGCTCGGGCTGCGCGGTGGCGTCGTCGCCGATCCGAGCTGACGGCGGGACCTCGCCCCGGGCGTCCACCGGGGGTTCTACGGATGGTGCTACGGATTCGCCGCGGGCCCATCGAGACCAAGCTCGACAGCACAACCCGCCCGAGGGAGCCCGACGATGGAATCGATGTCGAAGGCGGCCCACTCCGCCTCTGTGGATCGACACGCGCACCCGGCGCTGCCGGCCCTGTTCTCCCAGTCCACGCGCGCACCGGCTGATCCGACGCCTCCCGCGCCTTCGGTTCCCGCGCCTTCGATGGCCGCGCGCATCACGACGCGACGAGCGGTGCGCGGTCCACTCGAGCTGATCGGGCGGGAGCACGAGATGGCCGAGCTGCTGGGGTTCGCCGCGCGCACCGCTCACAGCGGGGGCGCCATCCAGGTCACGGGCGACGCGGGGATCGGCAAGACCGCACTCCTGGACGAATTCGCCGCGCGCCTGGCCGATCAGGGCGATGCGGTGGTCCTGCAAGCCAGCGGCATCGAGTTCGAGACGGAGCTCAGCTTCGGTGGCCTTCACCAGATGATGCTGCCCGCCGTCCACACGCTCGGCCTGCTCGACGCGCGACATCAGGACGCGCTGGCCACCGCGCTGGGAATGGGAGCGGGCGATCCGCCCACCGATCTCATGCTGACGACCGCTCTCGTCCAGTGGGTCCAATCGCTCAGCGCGGAACGGCCGGTGATGATGATCTTCGACGACTTCCAATGGGCGGATGCCGCGACCGCCCGCGTTCTCAGCATCCTCGCCCGACGGCTGCAGGCCTCGCGCGCCGGTCTCATCCTCTCCGAGCGCCGGGAAGACGCCGCCGTCCTCGGTCGCACGAGTCTGGAGCGTCTCATCGTGGGCCCCCTCAGCCCGCCTGATGCCTATGCCCTGTCGGTCGCATCGTCACCGGATCTTCACCCTGCGGTCCGCGGCCACGTGATCGACCTCGCCGGAGGCAACCCGCTGGCACTGATCGAGCTGCCGCGGGGCCTCTCGGCGGGACAGGTGAGCGGTGCCGAGTCCGTGCCGGACGCGATCCCGATGAC
Organism: Microbacterium timonense; assembly: GCF_900292075.1. Classification (GTDB taxonomy): domain Bacteria; phylum Actinomycetota; class Actinomycetes; order Actinomycetales; family Microbacteriaceae; genus Microbacterium; species Microbacterium timonense. The sequence goes on along the minus strand of NZ_OLMV01000001.1, from coordinate 1,191,658 downwards.
GGAACGTCTGCAGGGGCTCTTCGCGGAACGGGTGGGCAGCCTCTCGTCGGCAACCCGTGAACTGCTGCTGCTGGCAGCCCTGGACAGCGGCAGGGGCGGTGCCTTCGGGGTGCTGGTCGCGCTCGCCGCCGATGCGCTGGCCGACGCGGAGACGTCCGGGCTGGTGACGTTCGACCGCGCGCGTCAGCAGCTGCACTTCCGCCATCCGCTAACTCGCGCGGCGATCGTCGAGTTGAGCTCGGCGGACGAGCGTCGCGCAGCGCACGCTCTGCTCGCCGATGCGAGCACCGACCGCTACGACCGCGCGCTGCACCGTGGGGACGCCGTGCTCGGGTTCGACGACGAGGTGGCGCGTGAACTCGACGCGGCGGCGCTCATGGCCCTGCAGCGTGGTGACGTCGTGCGGTCCTCCGCCATCATGGTGCGCGCGGCCGAACTCACCCTCGATGCCCGGGAGCGCGCGCGACGCCTCGCCGAAGCGGCATACCTCGGTTCCCACGTCGCCGGCACGCTGGCCAGTGCCCACGCGATGCTGCACCGGGCGCGACTGGCGAATCCGGATGCCGCGAGCACCCTGCACAGCGCCACGGCCGCCGCGTCGCACCTGGCCAACAGCGACGGCGGGGTGGACGCCGCACATCGCATGCTCACCGCGGCTCTGGACGCCACCCCTCCCGATCAGCTCGACAGCCGGACTCTCGAGGCGGCGGCGACCACACTGCAGTTCATCTGCACGTTCGCCGGTCGTGATGAGCTGTGGGTCTCTCTCGACGCGTTCACCCAGCGGTACGGTTCGCGCCTGCCACGGGCGCTGGTGGTCGCCGCTCGCACCTTCGGCGATCCCGCCCGGGCGACCCCGGAAGACCTCGCCGAGCTCGACCGGCTGACGGACGCCGTCGCCGTCGGCAGCCACCCGCTGGAGGTGATGCAGGTCGCCATCGCGGGGCACTATGTCGACCGGATGCCCCGCGAAGCCATCGCGCGCGCGGTCGCGGACGCGCGATCGGGTGGTGCGCTGGCGACCAGCGCGACAGGCCTCATCCTGCTCGCCGTCGACGCGTACTTCGCGGGGCGATGGGACGAGGCGGCCGCGCTCGCCGAGGAGTGCATCGCCGTCTGCGAGGACCACAACCTGCGGGCGATCCAGTGCGGCGGGATGAATCCGCGGATGCTGGTGGCAGCGAGCCGAGGAGACGGCCCGTATCTGGAGGCGGCGTACGAGCGCATGCAGTCCTGGGCGATGCCCCGCGGCGCGCGGGCGGTGTCGACATTCACGGCGAACATCGACGGGCTTCTCGCTCTCGGCGAAGGGCGCTTCAGCGACGCCTGCGCGGCGTATGCGCGGATCGCCGAGCCCGGTGCGTTCCCGCCGCACGAGCAGGTCACGATGTGGAACGTCCTGGACGTCGTCGAGGCGCTGCTCGGCGCCGGGCGAGACGAAGAGGCGCGTCGGCATCTCTCAGCCGCACGAGCCGCCGGACTGGACCGCATCTCGGAGCGGCTTCGCTTCCTGTGCGACGCCGCCGCCGCGCTCGTGGCCGAGCCCGACCAGGCCGACAGCCGTTTCGAGGAGGTGCTGCGTGACCGCGGTGGACACCGCTGGCCGTTCTACCTGGCACGGGTGGAACTGGCTTTCGGCGACCACCTGCGCCGGGAACGCGAGGCCCGTCTGGCGCGCCCTCATCTCGAGCGTGCCGTCGAGCTGTTCGGGGATCTGGGCGCGGTCCCGTGGACCGCGAGGGCACGAGCAGCGCTGCGTGCCACGGGGCGCACGAGACATCGCGGCACTCCGTACGCTCGGGCGGAGCTGACCCCGCAGGAGTCCGAGGTGGCACGGCTGGCCGCGGCCGGCCTGCCCAACAAGGAGATCGCGGAGAGGATGCACCTTTCGGTCAGGACGGTCGGCGGGCACCTCTACCGACTGTTCCCGAAACTCGGTGTCACGAATCGGGCGTCACTGCGCGACGCCCTCACCCGCTACGACCACCACTCGGGCGAGTGAGCCCCGCGGCTAGGGTGTCGGGGCGTTCTGCGAGGGATCGACCGGCCCGCGTCGCCACAGCGCCGTGAGCAGGCCCATCGCCGCCAGGATCGTGGCTGCCGCCGCCAGCGACGCGGCCGGCCAGACGCTGTCGGCGAGGAATCCGCCTGCCCCTCCGCCGGCGAACGCCAGGAGGACCAGCGCGTACACGCCCGCCGGGCGCAGGTGAGGCTCCCCATCTCCCGCCGTGCGAGCGATGAGCGCCCGTCCGAGCAGACTGGCGGTCGACTGCAGGACGAACGTGACCGCCGTGTTGCCGTACAGCATGCCCCGGTCGCGGTGAAAGGCGTTGCCCTGCACCCCCGCAACCGCGCTGACGGCGACCGCCACCCACAGTGCGGGGGCGACCTGGGAGAGGGGGACGAGCGCCGCCACCAGCACCGCCTCCGCCGCGAGGATCAGGGGCGAGTACGGCCGACCCGCGTGGGCGAGCAGGCCCACCACGACGGCGCAGACAGCCGCACCGACGGCGAAGGCGACGATCGACATCAGGACGGCGCCCAGCCTTCGCCCATCCCCGGCGGCGGCGAAGTAGCCCGCGCTCACGATGTTTCCGGACTGCACGGTCGCGAACGACCCGGCGTGCTGAAACGTCCAGGCGTTCATGAGTCCGGCCACAGCCGCGAGGAGGGAGGCTGCCGCCGGCCGCTCCATGAGCGGAGAGGGCGACCGCAGGTTCACGCGCGTGCGCGGCATCCCGTCGTGGATCATCGGGTTCTCCTTCGGTGGATCGACGTCGGCGAGGGGGCGTCGAGACGGAACGGCCCCGAGGCACGCGCCTCGGGGCCGTTTGGTCACTCCGAGATGAACGCGAGGATGTCCTTGTCCAGCGCCTCGCGGTATGCGCCGTAGATGCCGTGCGGCGCGCCGGGGTAGATCTTGAGGGTCCCGTTGCGGACGAGCTGGATCGACTTCTCGGCAGCGTCGGCGACCGGGACGATCTGATCGTCGTCGCCCTGAGCGATCAGCATGGGCACGTCGATGGCGCGCAGGTCGTCGCGCTGGTCCGTCTCGGAGAACGCCTTCACACAGTCGTACGCTGCGGCCAGGTTGACCAGCATGCCCTGCCGCCAGAAGTCGTCCTTCGCGCCCTGCGACACGTCCGCGCCGGGACGGTTGGCGCCGAAGAACGAATCGGACAGATCCTTGTAGAACTGCGACGCATCCTTGAGCAGACCGGCGCGGATGCCGTCGAAGACCTCGATCGGCGTGCCTTCCGGGTTGTCGGCGGACCGCACCATGATCGGCGGGACGGCGCCGGCGGTCACCACCTTCACCACGCGGCCCTTGCCGTGCTGGGCCGCGTACCGCACGACCTCGCCGCCGCCGGTGGAGTGCCCCACGACGATCAGGTCGCGCAGGTCGAGATGCTCGACGAGCTCCGCCAGGTCGCGCGCGTACTGGTCCATGTTGTTGCCCTCGTACGTCTTCGACGAGCGGCCGTGGCCGCGGCGGTCGTGGGCGATGGTGCGGTAACCGGCATCGGCGAAGAGCTTCAGCTCGACCTGCCAGGCGTCGGAGCTGAGCGGCCAGCCGTGGCTGAACAGGATCGGCTGACCGCTGCCCTGGTCCGTGTAATAGATCTCGGTTCCGTCGGAGGTGGTGATGTACGGCATCGGAGTGCCCCTTCTGCATCTGTCTGATCGACCGTCTGTCTGATGGGTCGGACGCCGGACCGGTCGGGCTCCGCCGCCGAGACCCACTGTGACCAGCGGGCCGCGTCGGTGAATGGGTCAAACGACTCGACTGGGGGCGCGCGGGGGAGGCGCGTCATGTGACGCAAGCCGAGCGGGAGAGCCCGCGCCCAGACTGAGACCCGATCTCGAGAAGGAGGCCCCTGATGAAGCGAGCAACGGTCACTCACGTGGGTGGCACCCCGGACGCGCGCCCCGCGGTGAGCTCGCGGCTGCTCGCCGAGGCGGCAGGCACGTTCGTCCTCGTCTTCGGTGTCGTGGGGGCGGCGCTCTTGGCAGCCGCCTTCGACGACGGTCGAGGGGGTCTGAACGTCGGATTCCTCGGCGTGGCCTTCGCGCTCGGCCTCAGCGTCGTCGTCGGCGCCTTCGCTTTCGCGAACGTGTCGGGAGCGCACTTCAATCCGGCGGTCACCGTCGGGCTGGCCGTCGCGGGCCGATTCCCCTGGCGGCTCGTGGGGTGGTACGTCATCGCTCAGCTGAGCGGGGGGCTCGCCGCCTCCACGCTGGTGGCGGCGGTGGCCGCCGGCGGACCCGGCGACCTCCTCGCCGGCGCGCGGGCGTCGGGCTTCGCGTCCACCGGATGGGGCGAGCTGTCTCCTGGCCACTTCTCGTTGCTCTCGGCCGCGCTCATCGAGGTGGCCGCGACATGCGTCTTCGTGTGGGTCGTGCTGGGCGTCACGTCGCCCGGCGCGCCCGGTGCGCTCGCCCCGCTGGCCATCGGCCTCACGCTGACGCTGGTCGCGCTGGTGGCCATCCCGGTATCCAACGGATCCTTCAACCCCGCCCGCTCGTTCGCCACGGCCGTCTGGGGCGGAGGCGTCGCGATGGCGCAGCTATGGATGTCGCTTGCCGCCCCCACCGTGGGCGCCCTGGTGGCCGGCGCGACCTTCCGCCCGCTGTTCGGCCGGCGTCTCAGGAACTGACGGTCGAGTCATCCGCCTCATGCACGGCCGCGCGGCCACTGGTCGCATGGAGTGAGCACCGTCGCCACGCAGAAAGGAAATGTCATGGACACCACGGACGTCACGCCCCCGCACCACGAGACGCCGGAGTTCGGAAATCCCGACCTTCCGCCGGAGGGCGTGGGCAACACGCAAGGCGATCCGGCGAGCACGACCATGACGGGTCCTCGGAACCCGGCCATCGAGGGTCAGTTCCCCAGCACCATCACGCCGCCGGCGACCGACATCAGCACCCAGCCGTTCTTCTGGTCGTCCTTCAACATCTCGCCGCGACGGATCCAGCGCGGAGGTTGGGCTCGGGAGGTGACCCAGTCGGACTTCGCCATCTCGGATGAGATCGCCGGGGTCAACATGTACCTCGAAGCCGGCGGCATCCGGGAGCTGCACTGGCATCAGACCGCCGAGTGGGCGTTGATGACCCGGGGCGGTTGCCGCGTCACGACCCTCAGCCGCGAGGGACTGCCGAGCGTGGAGGACGTCTTCGCGGGTGACCTCTGGTTCTTCCCGGCCGGCCTGCCGCATTCGCTGCAGGGTCTCGGGCCGGACGGCGCGGAGTTCGTGCTCGCGTTCGACGACGGCGAGCAGTCCGAGAGCAACACCCTCCTGCTCACCGATTGGTTCGCACACACGCCCCCGGAGGTGCTGGCCAAGAACTTCCAGGTGGCGCAGGAGGTCTTCCGCGACATCCCGCTGCACAATCTCTGGATCTTCCCGGGCGAGGTGCCGGGCGACCTCGAAGCCGATCAGCTCGCCGCGGGCGTGCAGTGGGGCGGCACAGAGCCGGTGATCTTCCGCCTGTCGCAGACCACGCCCGTCCACGAGAACAGCGGGGGCAGGATCCAGGTGGCCGACAGCCGCAACTTTCCCGCGAGCAGAACGGTCGCGGCGGCGCTCACGACCATCGAGCCGGGGGGCATGCGTGAGCTCCACTGGCATCCGAACGCCGACGAATGGCAGTACTTCCTGCAGGGCTCCGCCCGGATGACCGTCTTCAACACCGGCCCCCACGCCAACACCATGGACTTCACCGCCGGCGACGTCGGCCTGGTGCGGCGCAACCTGGGGCACTACGTCGAGAACACCGGCGACGGTCCGCTCGTCTACCTCGAGACGTTCCGCAGCGACCATTACGAAGAGGTCTCGCTCGCCAACTGGCTCGCTCACCTGCCTCCCCAGCTCGTCTCCCAGCACCTGAACATCCCCGTGGATGTGCTGGCCACCTTTCCGCGCGGAACGCAGGGCATCGTTCCGCTTCCCTGACCGGCCCGGCCGAGCCGGAGGCGTCGGGCTTCCGCCCCGGCTCGGCCGAGTGCCCCTGATCGCCCCAGAACCCACCCAGGAGGTCATCATGTCATCGCCCCGCATCGCCGCGCCGCGGAGCACGCGCGTCGTCTTCGCGCTCCTCGCCGTGGCCGCGGCGACCTTCGCCGCACTGCAGTCGCTCATCACCCCCGCACTGCCGACCATTCAAGAGGATCTCGGTGCGACGCAAGCCGGCATCTCGTGGGTGCTCATCTCGTGGCTGCTGTCGGCTTCGGTCGCCACACCGATCCTGGGCAGGGTCGGTGACATCATCGGCAAGGACCGGACGCTGTTCGTCGTGCTGGCGGCGATCGCCGTGGGCAGCCTGGTGGCTGCGCTCGCTCCCTCCTTGGCGGTCCTCATCGCGGGGCGGGTGATCCAGGGATTGGGCGGGGCGATCTATCCTGTCGCCTTCGGCATCATCCGGGACGAGTACACGCGCGAGCGGGTACCGAGCGCGGTGGGAGCGATGTCGAGTGTGATCGCCGTGGGCGGCGGCATCGGCACGGTTCTCGCCGGGCCGATCGTCTCGTTCCTCGGCTGGCGCTGGCTGTTCGGAATCCCGCTGATCGTCGTCACCGTGGTCGCCCTCCTCAGCTGGCGGTTCACACCGCCATCGCCGGTGCCGGCCGGGGGCCGGATCAATTGGCTCGCTTCGGTGCTGCTGGCCTCCTGGCTGGTCGCCCTGCTGCTCCCGGTGAGTGTGGGCTCGCAGTGGGGATGGACGTCGCCTCTGACGCTCGGGCTGCTCGCGCTCGCCGCCGTTCTGCTCGTGGTCTGGGTCGTCTACGAGTCCCGCTCGCGCAACCCACTCATCGACATGCGCATGATGCGGCGCCGCGCGGTCTGGGCGACCAACGCGGTGGCGCTCCTGTTCGGCGCGGCGATGTTCTCGGTCATCACGTTCCTGCCGCAGGTGCTGCAGACCCCCACGGCCACCGGGTACGGCTTCGGCACGTCCGTGACCGTCGCGGGTCTGCTGATCCTCCCGTTGCTGGCGGCGATGGCCGTCGGCGGGCTCGTGAGCGGTCCGATCCATCACGCCATCGGATTCCGCATGCAGCTCGTCCTGGGCTCGGGACTGCTGGCCGCCGGAACGCTCGGCTTCGCGCTGTGGAACGCTGCCGCGTGGGAGGTCGCCGTGTCGGGCGCCGTCTTCGGTCTAGGACTGGGACTGGCGTACGCAGCGATGACCAGCGTCATCGTGCAGGCTGTGCCGCCCTCGCAGACGGGCGTGGCGACCGGAGTCAACACGAACGTGCGGAACATCGGCGGCGCCATCGGAACAGCGGTCTTCACCGGCATCATCACGAGCACTGCTGGCGCCTCCGGCTATCCCACCGCCGGCGGCTATTCCGTGGCGTTCCTCATGCTGACCGCCTTCGGACTGCTCGGGTTGATCGTGGCTCTGGTGATCCCACGCTCGCTCACACCGGTGCGCCGGACGTCGTCCGGTTCCGGACCGCAGACGGGGGAGGAGCGGGTGGTGACCGCCCCCGTGAACGTGTGGAGTGCCGCCGACGACGACTGGCAGTGAACCGATCGGTGCGCCGTCGCATGTTGCGAAACCTGAAGCGCGCACTTTGAGTCTGGAGGTGAGTGTAGGTTAGGCTCCCCTAACGTGACCTCCGATGGCAGCCCCGCACCGCCCACGCACGAACTGCGAGGCGACGCGCTCGCTCTGAGCTACGGCCGTACGCGCGTCGTCCACGAGGTCTCGCTCCACCTGCGTCCCGGAATCGTCACCGCGCTGATCGGTCCGAACGGGAGCGGAAAGTCGACCGCGCTGCGCGCGCTGGCACGCCTGCACCGGATCGACGCGGGATCGGTCCACGTCCACGACGCCGCCGGGCGCCGGGACGCGGCATCGCTCAGCGCGAAGGAGTTCGCCCGCACCGTTGCGATGCTCTCGCAGTCGCGTCCGCACCCGTCGGGTCTCGAGGTACGCGACGTCGTGGCGTTCGGTCGTCACCCGCACCGCAGCCGGTTCTCGGGACTCACCGACGCCGACCGCGACGCGATCGAGCGCGCGCTCGCTCTCACCGGCCTCGCCGCCATGCGTCACCGGCCGGTCGACGAGCTGTCGGGCGGCGAGCTGCAGCGCGTCTGGCTCGCGACCGCACTGGCCCAGGGCACCGGCATCCTGCTGCTCGACGAGCCCACCAACCACCTCGACCTGCGGTACCAGGTCGAGACGCTCGACCTGGTGTGCGACCTCGCCGACCACGGAACCGCCGTCGGCGTGGTGCTGCACGACCTCGACCACGCGGCATCCATCGCCGATGACGTCGTGCTCATGCGCGCGGGCCGCGTGCACGCCGCCGGTGCCCCTGCCGAGGTGCTCACGGCGGAGAACCTCACGGAGGTGTACGGGTTCCGCATCGACACCGCCGTCGATGATGCGACCGGCCGCGTCCGCGTGATCCCACGCGGACGCCACCACGAGCGCATCCGCCGACCCCAAGTCGTTCCCGCCTGAACCGTCCGTCCCACACAGCACTGGAGACCATCCGATGACCAAGCCCTTCGCCGCGCTCGCCGTTCTGGGTGCGCTCGCCCTCGCGCTCACCGCCTGCGGCACGACCGACGTCGCCGCCTCGGCAGACACCGACACCCCGGCCTCGACGAGCGCCGGCTGCGCGGACGACGCGACGACCACATCGACCGACCCGGTCGAGCTCACCGACGCATTCGGCCGCACCGTGTCGCTGGACCAGCCGGCCGAGAAGGTCGCGGTGCTCGAATGGCAGCAGATCGAGGACGTGCTCTCGCTGTGCCTGACCCCGGTGGCAGTCGCGGATGCCGACGGCTATCGCACGTGGGACACGGCCGAGGAACTGCCCGAGAGCGTGGAGAGCGTCGGCACGCGCCAGGAGCCGAACCTCGACGCCCTGTTCGCCACGGAACCCGACCTCGTGATCGTCGAGGCGTACACCCGCGACGACGAGATCATCGCCCAGCTGGAGGAGTACGGCGTGCCCGTGCTGGCGACGCTGGGCGCGAACGCCGCGGACCCGATCGGGCAGATGCTCGACACCTTCGACCTCATCGCCGAGGCGACCGGACGCACCGAGCGTGCGGACGTCGTCAAGGACGAGTTCGAGCAGCACCTCGCCGACGCGAAGGCAGAGATCGCCGGGGCAGCTCCCGCGGTCACCGACTTCGTGTACTTCGATGGCTGGGTCGACGGCGGCAACGTGTCGCTGCGCCCGTTCGGCCAGGGTTCGCTCGTCGGCGAGATCGGGGAGGAGCTCGGCCTCACCAACGCGTGGACCGGCGAGGTCGACCCGGCCTATGGCCTCGGCCAGACCGATATCGAGGGGATGACCACCGTCGGCGACGCGAGCCTCTTCTACACCGGCACCGTCGACCCCGACTCCGAGAGCTTCGTCGACGCGGCGGCCGAGAACCCCGCGTGGGCCTCGATCCCGGCGGTGGCGGACGGCCGGATCACCGCCTTCCCCGGCGGCATCTGGACCTTCGGCGGGCCGCGGTCGGCGCAGCAGATCATCGACGCGTACGTCGCCGCGATCTCGCAGTGAGCACGCGGTCGTCGAGCGAGCGCACGTCGCTCTTGCCGGGAGAGCCGGCCGCGGGCGCGGACGCCACGCGCCCCGCCGGTGACCCTGGTGTGCCGGCTTCCGCCGCTCGCTCGACGACCGGTGCCGCGCTGGCGGTCCTCGGCGGTCTGCTCGTGCTGCTGGTGCTCGCCGCAGGATGGCACCTGACGCAGGGCACGAGCGGTGCCGTCTTCGCCGGCGGTGAGGTCTTCTGGGGTTCCCGGGTCCCGCGGCTGGCCGCAGGCGTCGCGGTCGGCATGGCGCTGGGCGTGGCGGGTTTGCTCATGCAGTCGCTGTCGCGCAACGCGCTCGCATCCCCGGATACGCTCGGGGTCACGGCGGGGTCGTATCTGGCCGTCACCGCGGTCGCCGCCTTCGGCCTCGCCGTGCCGATCTGGGCCTCCGGCTTCGTCGCCTTCGCCGGGGGCCTCGCCGCCGCCGCGCTGGTGCTGGGCCTGGCCGGCGGAGCGGGCACGTCCACGACGCGTCTCGTGCTCGCCGGCTCCGCGCTCGCCCTGGCGTTCCAGGCCGGCACCTCTGCCCTCCTCGTCCTGTTCTCCGAGGAGACGAAAGGCCTGCTCGCGTGGGGGAGTGGCAGCCTCTCGCAGCTCGGGCTCGAGAGCTTCCTGCGGGCGGCGCCCGTGGTGGTGGTCTGCCTCGTCCTCGCGCTCGTGCTGGCCCGTCGCTTCGATGTGCTCGCCCTCGGCGACGACACCGCTTCGTCGCTCGGGGTGCCCATCCGCTCCACCCGGGTCTTCGGCATCCTGCTGTCGGTCCTGCTCACCGCCACCGCTGTCACGCTGGCGGGACCGATCGGCTTCGTCGGATTGTGCGCCCCGGTGCTCGCCCGGCTGCTGACGCGAGTGGTCCCCGCGCTCGGCCGCCACCTGCTGCTGATCCCGCTGTCGGGCCTGCTCGGCGCGGTCGTCGTCATCCTCGCCGATGCACTGCTGCGTGCTGTCATCGGACCGGAGGGCGCGATCGCGGTGCCGACGGGTGTCGCCACCACCGTCTTCGGCGCCATCGTGCTCGTGGTGATGGCGCGCCGACTGCGGGATGCGGGGCCGACGCGGCGTCCGCCCGGCATCCGCATCGGCGTGCGCACCGGGCGCCGGTTCGTCGTCGTCCTCGTCGTCGGTGTGCTCGCTCTCGGGGCTGTGGTCCTGGCAGGGATGCTGCTGGGCAGCACGCGCCTGCTCACCGGCGACATCCTGCTGTGGCTGCAGGATGCCGCATCCCCGCGCATCGCGTTCGCCCTCGACGAGCGAGCGCCCCGGGTCATCGCGGCCGTCGTGGCCGGAGCGGCGCTCGGGCTGGCGGGGAGCGTCACCCAGGCGGTGAGCCGCAACCCGCTGGCCGACCCGAGCCTGCTCGGCATCACCGGGGGCGCGGGTCTGGGTGCGGTGCTCGTCGTGACCAGCGCGGTGGCGACGACCTTCGGGATGCTGCTGGCTGCGGTGATCGGCGGACTGCTGGCCTTCGCGCTGGTGTACGGACTGGCCTGGCGGGGCGGGCTCAGCGCCGACCGATTCATCCTGATCGGCATCGGCGTCTCGTACGGCGCCGTCGCGCTGACCACCTTCGTCCTGCTGCGCGCGAACCCGTGGGACACCCCCAAGATCTACACGTGGCTCTCCGGAACGACGTACGGGCGCGTCTGGGAGCAGGTCATTCCGCTCGCCGTGGTGCTCGCGATCGCCCTGCCGTTCGTGTTCGCGCACCGACGCGACCTCGACATCCTCGCCATGGATGAGGACACGCCACGGCTCGTGGGCATCCGGCTCGAGCGCACGCGGATGCTGCTCCTGGTCGCGGCAGCCGTGCTGGCAGCTCTCAGCGTCGTCGCCGTCGGTGTCATCGGGTTCGTGGGGTTGGTGGCGCCCCACGCCGCCCGGGCCCTGGTCGGCGCGCGGCACACCCGGGTGATCCCGGTCGCGGTGCTGCTGGGGGCGATCCTCGTCGGCGCCGCTGACGTGCTGGGGCGGACGGTGATCGCTCCGGCACAGCTGCCCGCGGGTCTCGTGGTCGCCCTGATCGGTGCGCCGTACTTCGTCTGGCTGCTCTGGCGCTCACGCGACGCCTGAGCCGGCCGCCGGAGCCGTGGCCGACTTCGATCGGCCCCCGGTCAGCAGGAGTCGGAGAACACTCGCACCGGTACGTCGGCGCGCGAGGTGTCGTAGATCGCGTCGGCAGCGCCGCGGGGGTCTTCGTCGCGGACGTACCGCACCTGCTGCTCGTAGTCGGCCTCGCTCAGCGCCTCGTCCCCTTCGAGCCACACGCGGAAGTGCCATGCGCCCCGCAGCCGAGGGCTCAACAGGAACCTGCCGTCGACGATCAGGACCGCGTCGGCGGGGACGGCACTGGTCTCGCCGTCGTGTTCCAGGGCTCCGTCGCGGAAGCCGGTCAGCACCGCGCGCAGGCCAGAGGCGTCATCGTCGGCGGAGTACCGCTCCGGACGCTCCGCACTCGCGCGGAACGTCGCCGTACCGGAGGCACGGCTGGCGCGCGCGAGAGCGTCGGCGAACTCCTGAGTCTTCTTCGCCGCCGCACCTTCGATCGCGACGAGGATCCGTCCGCGGCCGTTGTTCTGTGCGATCTCCCCGACGAGGGAGTCGAAGACGGCGGACGTGTCGGTTGTGCTCATGATCTCATCATCCCTCCAATGGCACGGGCCGGTCTTGGGGCATTCGACTCGATCGGGGAGAGGGTTCGCGAGAGCGTCGCGGCGACGCGGTCAGCGCACTCGGGCCGTGTCGGAGCGGTCGCCGGTCGCGTCGAGCGAGAACAAGTACTCCGCGTTACCACGCAAGGCCGGCTTGTATCGGTCCAGGTCTTCCGCCTGGACGTGCTGCGCCAGCAGAAGGAAGAGACTGCCCAGAGCCGTGTTCGCGCGTCCGGCGGCGTGGAACGTCAGCGCCTCGAAAGCTCCCAGCGCGACGGAATCCGGGAACTCCTCCCGCGCGAGCGCGAAGACCCTCATCGACTCATCGAGCCGCCCGAGGTTGCGGAGCGTGCTGCCGTACTGCAGGAAGCATCGGCGACGCAGGTCGCCTTCAAGGCCCTCGGCCATCGCCCGCTCATAGAACTCGACGGCTGTCGCCTCATCGCCCGCCGTGTCGTAGGCGCCGCCCATCTCGTAGAGCACGCGTGCGTCACGGGGATGGCGCTCCGCGAGGGGCCGCAGCGCCGCGATGGTCGGGCCCATGTTGTCCCGGTCCCGGCTCGCGAAGATCCGGTCCAGCTCGTCGTACAGTGCGCTGCTCACAGGACTTCGCCGCGGTCAATCGTCATGGCACCGACTCTAGAGCCCTCGCGTGCGAACGTCCGTCACTCGTCCGAAGTCGCTCGTGAGCCAGTCATCGATCGAGTCGCAGGGGAAGACGCGGCGCTCATGTGGCCCGAGCGACGTTGAGGGGGTGTGCATCCGGTCAAGCCGGAAAAGGCGCCAGTCGTCGCGCCCGAGGTCATAGGCGATGAGGTACCAGTGCTGCTGCCGCAGGAGATGTCGGTAGGGCTCGACTGTGCGCCGCGAAGGGCGGCCGTCCTGGTCCGTGTAGTCGAAGGTGAGCCGCGCACCTTCTGCGACGGCGTCGGCGATTGTGCCGACGAGCTCCCAGTCCACCGGCGCAGGAGCTTCACGGAGGATCTGTGTGGACAGCGCCACCGCCGTGGCCCGCCGCTGCAGGCTCGCCGGCAGCACCTGTTCGAGCTTCGCGCGCGCCGTCGCGGCTGTCGCGTCGCCGGGTGACCACGCTTCGAGGACCAGCAGGCTCGTGATGATCGTCGAGACTTCGTCGGCGCTCAGGAGAAGCGGCGGGATCTTCATGCTCGGCCGCAGCGCATAGCCAGCACCCGGGCCGGGGCGGGAACGGATGTCGTACCCCATGTCGCGGAGGCGCATCACGTCCCGGCGCGCGGTGCGCGGGCTGACCCGCAAACGGGCTGCGAGGTCGTGGACCGTCCACTCACGCCCCGACTGGAGAAGCGCCAGCAGCTCCAGCGACCGTGTCGAGGGCGCGTCCATGGGTCCATGATCGCAAAAGATGAGGCCAGTATCAGGCCGCATCTGCTTCTAGCGTGGGATGAGGAAGGAAGAGAGGACCTCGATGAAGATCGCCGTCACCATACCTCAAGGCAACGTCGGCCGACACCTCACGCGGATGCTCATCCGGGCGGGCGTGCGGCCCTTGCTGCTCACCCGCCACCCAGAGAACATCCCCGCCGCGCTCGCCGAGCACGTCGAGCTGGTCACGGCGGACTTGCGCGAGCCGGCACAGGTTGTTTCCGCCACTGCCGGCGTCGACGCCGTCTACTGGGTCGATCCGTCCGCTGAGTCCTCCGACCCGATAGCCGACTATGTCCACGCGACGGAGTCCATCGTCGCCGCCGTCGAGGCGAACCAGATCAGGCGGGTTGTGTTCCAGAGCAGCGTCGGTGCGGAGAAGCGGCACGGCGCGGGTGAGATCGACGGGCTTGCGCAGACGGAAGTCGCCCTCGACGAATCCGGCGTGAACGTCACGCACCTGCGGTGCGGCTACTTCTTCACCAACCTGCTGTTCGAGGTGGCCGCGGTGAAGGCGGGGCTGCTGCAGACTGTGCTGCCGCTGGACGCTGCGATGAGCTGGGTCGCCCCGCGGGACATCGCCGAGGTGGCCGCGCTCGCCCTGCTGAACGGCGAGTGGAGCGGACGCCGCATCCAGGCCGTCCACGGCCCCGAAGACCTGACGTGGGCTCGGGTCGGGGAGATCCTTACGGAGCAGCTCGGTCGAGAGGTGCGCGTCGAGCGGATCTCCGACGAGCAGATGCGCGGCCAGTACCTCGAGGCGGGCATGCCGCCCGCCATGGCGGACGCAATGCTGGGGATGTCGACCGGGCTGCGAGACGGCTTCCAGCCCGAGCAGGAGCGATCGATCGTCACCACCACGCCGACCTCACTGGGCAGCTGGATCCGCGAGGAGCTGGCCCCCGTCCTCTGAAGCATCAGGTGACCGGATCAACGGTGGGGGCCCCGGACCGGGCAAGCCACAGTGTTGGTCCTCGAGTGATGCCCCTGGAGGGACTCGAACACGTTTTGAGCATTCTGCATAGCGACACGAAACGACAACTTCCGCGGAATCACGCGGATTTTCGGGAATCGTACGGCATCGAGCGACGTCCGAAAACAGCCAACCGCGAAAAGGATGCGGGCAAAATGCGGGCAAAAATTTCCCCCCGTGAGGCGTGATTCCAGGCCACGCGGCGAGCGGCCGTTTGAGGACCTGCTCCGAGCACTATCCCGCGCCACGTATTTTGGGCGCTTTGCTGAAGGCATCGATCTTCATTTAGCAACATGTTCAAGCGGCTCGGGGCGGCGCGTTGACGGCATCTCGCGAACAGCTGGCGTCCCCACCGCGTCTCTCATCGGCCCATCGAAGGCCCTCCAGGCTGGGAAGGCCCGTAGTGGGGCGCCGTGGGGTCGTAGGACCCGCCCGGGTTGTAGGGATTTACCGACGGCGCGCGCCGCGGCTCCTGGATGCGGACTTCGGGTGCCAGACCCGAGTCGCGCGCGCGACTCATGAGGCGGGTCGCGGTGCTCTGGCTGATCTGGAGACTGTCCGCGACGAGCTTCAGTGGCGGATAGCTGATCGCTGTCGCGACGCGATACACGGAGATCGCGGCGTGGAGGGACTCCATGGGCTCGCGCTCCTCCTGCGCCCGCACGCGAATGAGGAAATCGCGCACCGGGATGCGGTCGACCTGGTCGCCGTCCTCAGCGTCGACGTCGACGGTGACGACATCGAGAGCGGATCTCGTCATGATCCAGTGCGTTCGCACCTCGCGAAGCACCTGGCTGGTGATGTCGACGCCCTCCGCTTCGCGCTCGAGGGCGGCGAAGGCGACGGCGGTGCGTCCGAGCGTGTCATCCCACTCCACGCGCACGGTGATCGTGCCGGGCACGTCCTGCTCACCCGACACGCGCGCATGCCACGACTTCGGCAGCGTCACCCCGCTGCCGAGATTGATGCGTTCGTCGCTGAAGTCATACGCCTCGACGTCTGCCATGAAGCCCACTATTCCAGGTCATCGACGATTCGCGAAGAAGACTGTCGATCTTGGCTCACGCCTGTGGTACTTTGCGATGAAGGGAGACTGACACTGCTGGCTCACAGAAGGGCAGGACCATGAATCGATCACAAGATTCTCTGGCACTGACAATGAAGGATGCCGCAAAGCTCGTCGGCGTCGACTACCGCACGATCAAGCTCGGCATCGAGAACGGGACCATCCCCACGATCCAGCTCGGCCCGCGCCGAATGATCCCTCGCGTCCCGCTGCTGCGCGCCTTCGGCGTCGACGTCTGAGAGTCGGTTTCATTCCGAGCAACGGGATCCGATCTGTTCGTTCATGATCCCCAATCGGGCGGTACGTGGACGCGGGGCCACCCGGCATCGGCTTACGTGAACTCGCAGCAATGCCGAGCGAAGACGACTATTGGGCTCCGTAGAAGCTTTCCGCCGGTTCGGGGCTGCGAGACGCACGAGCCAACCGTGTGCATAGTCCGTACGGTGCGAAGATTCTGGCAGCGAGCGGGCCATTCGAACGGCGAAGTTCTGCGCTCAACGCCGGGGAACCAAAGAGGGAGTCGCCTGTACTTCTCGAATCACGTCCGCCGAGCCGCACGCCCGCGGGGCAGGACGGAACTGAGTCTAAACGTGCCGAATGTCCCGCGTGCGGGGCACGGTTGCATACCGTAATCCCTGCTGCATCTCGACGACCACGAGGAGGAACTGGACTACGACTCCGAGGGTCGCGTCGAAAACGTCTACATCCTTGTCGCCGTCGGGTACGAACCTCTCGCCTCGAGTCTGGGGTCTTAGACTATGGCGACCAGGAGCCAGATTTCGAGGTTAGCGGCCAACTACTCTCGCGACACGCGCAAGAGCCCTCGCTCGCGGGTTAGCGAAGCAAAGGAGTTGAGGGTTCCCACCGCGAACTCCACCAACTCGGCGACGAGCGCTTCGTCAGTCTCCACATCTACCGCTCCACCGTGTGGCGTATCGAAGTGTGTGCGGCGTGCGCGCAGTAGCGCCGTGAGGCTCTGCGCGTGTGCGGATCTAGAGCAGATAGTCCACCAGTAGAAGAGGTCACGCCCATCGGAGCCAAGGTGTTGCTGCGCGCCCCGAATGATCTGCGTAGGTCCGAACCGCCGCTGGTCTAGGTCGGTGACCGGCCACCCCATCCGATTGCACACCCGTTCGATGATGCCGTGCAGTTCGGTCTGCGTCCGAGTCGCGGCCTCATCTGCCGGGCGACCAGGCCGCTCCACAGGTCCGGTCGCCTTCCACTCGTAAAGAGCGAGAATCACGCCGCGCCGAATTCGCTCGTCGGACGGCGAAGGGGCGAGCAGCCATATGCCCGACGCGAGCGATTCCAGGATGGCTCGCCACAATGTGTAATCGGCGTAGAGGTGAAGGAGCGGGCTGGTCTCGCCCGCGGGCGGCTCGCTGGCACGTAGCCAGGCTTTCAGGTGGTCAGCCGTCGACGCGATGAAGCCTTCGACCAGGCGGTTCGGGATGTGGTCACTCCCCGCTCGTGCTTTGTCATGCGCAGCTTGGCTCTCAGGCATCACGAACTGCCGTGACGTGTACGCCTCCCGAACGAAGTGCGCAAGAGCATGTCTTGCGACCTGAATGCGGTTGTACGCGTCGGGGTTCCCGGTGCCATCACTCATGCGAGTCTCACTCGGGCCAGTCGAATGTGAAAGGTGATTGCGCGCGGAAGGCGTTCGTTATGCGAGACGCAACGTCTGGCGCGAGCCCCTCATCGCTCAGGATTTGCTGCGTCGCCGCAACGATGAGGCACTGGACGAGCTGGTGCGCTTCGAGCTCGGGGTCCATAGGTTCCGGCTGCCCGGACTGCAGGTGTGAGTTGTCGTGCGTCGGGGCGTACTGGCCCGCCAACGCGCCCGATGGGTGCGCATACTTTGTCTCCTCCCGCCACATCGCGTAAAGCGACCACGGCTCCGATTCACTGCCCAGAACCGCGGCGCGTAGTTTGCGCGCCTGCTCCTGAAGTGGTCCCTTCGTCGGAGCATCCAACTCGAACTGGTTCATCTCCGTCGGGTCGAACGGCGCCTCCTGCCCTTGCTTCTGCAAGTAGGCGAGCGTGTCGTTCGTCTCCTTGCGGTCCACATCGAGCATCACGGATGCGGCGGTGTGGCGGTCTGTCTTCGACAGGCCGCTAAGCCACAAGAGGCGAATAGCGGACTCCAGCACAAGGCGCCGGTTCGGCGCCGCAGACGATGCTTGACCCGCACGCGTCAACGCCGCCACCACGATGCTCTGCGCGGCTGCGGCGCGGCACAATCCGACCACAACCTGAGGCACGAAATCGCGCAGCACGACATCGCTCATGTCTACGGAGAGGACGGCGCGAGCAGTGCGCTGCACGATGGCTGCGTTTACGAGATGCGGTGCCGTAGCTCGTGGAGGCTGACGCTTAGCCTTGGACTTCTTACCGCTCATGGCCTCAAGCTACCGGTCGGGGTCGGCGAGCATCATGGCTCGATAGCGCCCCTGATCTCGGGGGTGAGGGCTTGCTCGGCATCGAGAGCGGGAAATACCGACGGTCCAGCTCGACCTCGCCATACAATCCCTCTTCCCGGGCTGTGCGTTCGGGTCGACCAGTACACGCACTACTGTTGCACGGAGTCTCGGCCGACCGCGCCACTCTTTGTCACCCCAATGGCGTCGACCCGATACGCTCAACACACGCCGAGCCCGCTCGGTCGATCCGAAGCTGTCGCCGATCGGCGGGTGCCGAACTCGCGGTCGTGACGTTTCACGTTAGGAGAGCTTGTGAAGGCAGCAGAATCGACGGTCCTGCGAGTCCTCCAGGGCTCCAAAGTCTTCCTCGTCCCAAATTTTCAGCGACGGTATTCCTGGCGGGCGAAGGAATGGCACGTTCTTTGGAATGATCTCTTGCGGGAGTACCACGTCCATCATGGCTCGGAAGCGCAGAATCCTGATGGGCACTTCCTGGGTAGCATTGTTCTCCATCCCGCCGGCGGCCCCGCGTCAGTACTGATGCGACATCTCGTCGTGGACGGACAGCAGCGCCTGACGACGATCATCGTATTGCTGGCTGCGATCCGAGACGTCCGCTCGGAGCTCGATCCGACGTGGAATCCTGGTGAGTACAACGACAAGTACTTGATGAACCCATATGACTCGGACTATCCGGACCGGTTGCGCCCCACCGAACCTGACCGGGATGCATACGTGCGAACCGTGCGTGAACACATCCCGACAGATGGCATTGGGCAGGCGTACACCTTCTTCATAAAAAGAATCCGCAGCGCGGCGGAATCCGGCGAGGTCGACGTAGTCAAACTGGGGAACACTCTCCTTCTCCACATGATCCTCGTCGAGATCACCACCGCCACGGGTGACTCCGTCAACAACATCTTCAATACCCTCAACTCGCGCGGTAAGCCGCTTACGTCAGCCGACCTCGTCCGGAATGAGCTATTGCTTCAGATTGGTGATGACGCCAGTTCAGACGCTTACCGCAAGTACTGGACTCCGATGGAGACGGCGCTTGTCAACGAAGGCCCCACTGGCTTCGACGATCGGCAGTTCGTGACCTTCCTCTGGTCGCGTGAGGTGGCCTGGGATCCAACTGTCACGCGTCAGGACTTGTTTTCGGCGTTCGAACGACGATTTCGCTCGGCGCTGGGGCACCTATCGACCAATCGCCGTCGCGATGCCGCACTCGACACGCTCGCCGAAATTCACGCAGACCACATTCTGTTCTTATTCACTCGAGAGCCGCTAAGCCCTGAATTCGATGCGCTCGGGTTTGCTCCAGAGCTCCGGCGGTCATTCGAGCGTCTGCGCCGTTGGGGCTCTGAACCCACCACGCCTCTCGCGCTTTGGATCGCTAAGCACGTGTGGCTCGGAGAGGTCAGCCAGCTCGACGCGACGGCTAGTGTCGACACGCTACTGGGGTACCTGTTGCGGCGCGCTCTCGCGGGCATCCCGACCAATCTGCTGAACCGACTGCTCACTCCCATACCGTCAAGGCTGGCGCAATCTGCTGGCAGCGACGTCCATCGGACTATCAAGTCCATCCTCGTACAGAAGGGCTACTACTGGCCGTCGGACCGTGACGTGCTCAACGCAGTTCTAACTCAGTCACTGTTTATCAGCGCTAAGCGGCAAGTCCCATTCATTCTCGAACTCATTGAAGAGTCAATGGGGGACGGTCAGGCCGTTGATGGTGAGTTCTTCTCCGCAGTGCACGTCATGCCTCAGCCTCTCTCAGTTGAATGGTTGCAGGATCTCCGCGACGCTGGGGTCGACATCGACGATGCTCTATCTGCCTCCGAGACTTTAGGGAATCTCACCCTCGCCCGCGGCGTCAACGAGTCCGAGAATGACAATTTCTTTACCTGGCGGCGACAGCTAGCCGGCGCCGGCCTGAGACTGAACGACTCGTTGTTGGCTCTTGACAGATTCCTCCCTCAGGACATCCGCGCGCGGACTCGCCATTTCGCGGAGTTGCTCCTACGCCGCTTTCCAAAGGCGGCCGACGATTCGGGCGCTGGCTACGCTGTTTCGCTGGCAGGTTCATCGGAATCGGACCGCCTCGAAGCGGCACTACAGGCGATCCCGGAGGGAGCTTGGACGACCGAAGGTGACCTAGTGGTGTACCTCGGATCGGAGCTACAAGGCGTGCGTTCGCTCGTGAATCAGCTCGACCCGGTCGTTGCACGCCTTGTTAGGACGGCTTCCGGCGCCATTCCTCCGTGGTTGAACGAAGGACTTCGCGCCGAGGTTCTCCTTCAGTCGACAGATCTGAGCGCTGCTGGTCCTCTCGATGCCGAAGCTCTCGGCGACCTGGTGCGAGAAGTGGAAGACGTTGCCGATGACACTTTCGCTGACGCCGACGACGTCAATGACTTCGAATCGGAAGTCTAGTGATGGCCGTGACGACTCCGGATGGTCCGTCGAGGCGGCGAACGCGGGTAACGCGCTATCTAGCCTACGGCGCACCCATCGCAATGTTCATTGTTTCGGTTGTCGGCCTCTTCACGGACGTAGTCGCGTTGTCTGTGCGCCTGATCCTTCTCGGAGTCGTCTTCGTACTTCTGGCGGCTAGCGGCATCGCGACCTACTTGACGAGGCGATCGCTCAGGGAGCAAGTGCAGCGGGCCTCTTCTCTAGCTGCCAAGCTCAATGAGGCGCGCGAGCTGATTGCAGGCAGTTCGCCAGAGCGCATACTCGACGCCTTGGGGCAAGTCCTATTTCGTGGCGGATCCGCTTGGCGACTCGGCGTCTACGCGATCGAGTACGACTCGGACGGCGTTGGCTGGATGAATCGGCTGATGCGCCGAAGCGGCTCAGAGTTGTACGAACAGGCAGGTCGTCTGAGAATTCGGTTGGACCGCTCAGTTCTTCGCGACCTCAAGAACATCGACCTTACCAATCCGGCCGTTCCCCACGTCAATCAGACTGGAAGCTTTTCGAGCCGCGAATTCAATCCCGACGAGTGGCACGACCAACAGTTGGACTTCCTAAAAGATCCTGAAGAAGTCGACCGCCTTCGAATGCCATCCCGGAAGTACGCGTGGTGCGCAACGCGCGATAGAGCATCGCGGGAGACCTTCGCGCTGATAGCTGAAGTCATCGAGCCGGACGGACTCAACTACGAGTTGCTCGACTCGCCACTCGTCGCGCCCTGGCTGGAGATGATTGCTCGTGCGGTTGAGCTGCCAGTGGCAACACTCTCGACCGTCCACGAGGCCGCGCAACACATCGAATCGAGAGAAGGCCTCTAGAGGCCGCAACAACCCCGGCAGCCTCTTGAGCTCGCACCCTCAGGACGGGCGATCAAGGCGACAGCCCGCCCCTCGCGACGGACGAGCGAGAGGTAGTCGAGCGGAACGAATGATCGCGTCGCGCGTGGTGTGTTCAACCCGGGCGCCGGATGCTTGTTGCAGAGGAGCCAATCAGGATTCTATGCAGGTGAATAAGCAAGTCGCCTTTTCATCGACGTCTCACGATCGCCTGGTCGCTCCGCTCGTGGTGCGCCTACCCAGAGGGTGCGGCGAGCTAGGCTCCCGCCGTGGACATAAATCTTCGGTCGACGAATCCCGATCACGAGGTATCGGACGATCTCGTCCTTTGGCGTTACCTCGACTTTCCCAAGTTCCTCGACCTGTTGGGGTCGCGCGCATTAAAGCTTCCGCGAGCATCCAAGATGGAGGACCCGTTCGAAGGGGTGATGGGATCTGGAGCGACGAGAGCTGCACTGCGGGCCGCGAAGGACCGAGGGGAGAAGTCCTATCTCCGCAATGCCGCAGCCAATCGGGAGCAGCATCTCTCGTTCTTCTGGAGAGAGCGGACTTATGTGTCCTGCTGGAACGCGTTCCCGGGTGAAAACGCCGGACTCTGGCGTATCTACGGGGACGACAAGGGGGTTGTGGTCCGGACGACGTGGCGATCGTTGCGGCAGGCGCTGACAGGCACCGCTGACTGCGTCGAGGACGTCTTCTATGGACTGGTCTCCTACGGTGAGGCGGAGGATGACAGCTCATTTCCTCGCACGTTCACCGACCACTTCTTTGTGAAACGAGCCGAGTTTGTTCACGAGCACGAGTTCCGGCTGATTGCCCACGACGCACGGGCGTCCGACTACGGAGAGCGAGATACGAGCGGACTTCCTCAGTTCGCCACCCTTGATTGTGACGTGGACCGGCTAATCGAGGAAGTGCTCGTTAGCCCGCGCCTGGGCGGATGGGTTCGAGACACAGTGGAGGATGTGTCTCGAAAGTACGGCGGCGCCTGGCGCGTGCGCCGGTCGGCCATCTATCAGCCGCCGCCGAACCAAATCCTCGACTTCTAAGACGCGCCGGCGCCAGCTCGATCGCGAGTCGTCTACCTGCGAGCGGTTCCCGTTAGGCTCTCGGAGACAAGGAGCCTGAAGGTGAGGCATGGTTGTAGACGGTGCACACGATCGCATGAGTTCAGCGGAACGCGAGGCATGGCGCAAGTTCCGCTCCGACCGAATCGCTGCGGCGAAGAAGGAGTGGGAAGACCTGCTGGACCTGGCCCGCGCTGAAGCGGACCTGGCAATCCAGACGCTGGGCACTTCAGAAAGTAGGGCGCACGCCGAACGAGCCACGATGCTCACGGAGAAGTTCAAGGTGGCGCTCGCGCGGTTCAATGAAGAGATCGACATGCTCTGAACGGGACCACGCCCCGAGCGCGCCGGTCTGCCTGGGGTGGACCCGTTCGTCTGACGGGTCCGTCGCGGCGCACCAAACGTAGGAGTCTGTCGAGCGCGGGCGGGTACTGCCCACGATTGGGTGGCGGGACAGGCCGTCCTTCACCAGAACAGGCGAAGAGATGTAACTGAGGAGATGAGACTTTCATCCAACCCAGCACTTCGGACCGGAGGCTCTCGCGCTGAGCGTCCCGCGTGTCGAACGCCTATATACCTGTCCCACGCCCCGCACCTGCCGTGGCCCGCGCCCCCATCACCGGCCCCGCAGCCATCGCCGCCTCCCGGTTCCTCGCCGCGCGCCGCACCTCCGCCTGGGCCGCGCGCACAGCATCCTGCATCGTCAACTCCGGAGTCCCGCGCTGCATCGACTCGGCGAGGCACTCGCAGGCCGCGCCATCCGTCGGTGCCACGACGATCGCGACGTTGCGCACCCGCCCGCGCGTGAGGCCGACGTAGAGGCCCGCGGCATCCACGTCCGGCCCGACCATCGACGCGTCGGCGGTGTCGCCCTGCACGCCGTGCACAGTGGACGCGTAGGCAAGCTGCAGGTGCTCGCGCGCGTACTCGGTGGACACACGCGCCACCTCGCCGCTGTCGCTCACGGAGACGAGCGACAGGTACTCGTCGTGGATGCCGCGCACGATCCACTGCGCGCGATTCTCGACTCCCGTGAGCCGGTCGTTGCGACGGGTTTGGACGGTGTCGCCGACGAGGATGCGCTGCTGCCCGATTCCCCACGCGACGACGCGGACGTCAAGCTCGCCCCCATCGACTCGCCGCTGCTGGATCGCGTCGTTGATCGCATCCGCCTCAGCATTTGTACCGGAAACCAACGTCACCCGCTTGCCGCGCGCGTGCCACTCGAAGTACGCGTCGATCATCCGCCCACGCGCCGCTTCGTGATGATCGACCCGAGCGACGTGACCGCGTTCGGCAAGCTCGCCCGCAACCACCAGCGCACGCTCCCGATCACCCGCATCCCGGAGCCGCAGTGTGAGCGCCGCGTAGTCGGGATCGCGGAACCGGTGCACCGTGTCGAGCTCGACCGCAGCGTTCGCGTGCCGGATCGCAGAACCCATTGCGCCCGCGTGTCCGACCGGCAGCGCCTGATGCGTGTCACCCACGAACGCCAGCCCGACAGCCTGCTCGATCGCGAGCTCCACTAGGGCGTTCGCCGTCTGCAGGTCGACCATGCCGGCTTCGTCGACGACGATCCGATCGCGAGAACGCAACACGTACTGGGCTGGTCCTCCGTATACGGCGCCCGTGCTGGGATCGACTTCTCCCACTCGAAGCCTGGTCCACACCTTCGCGCCGGCCTCGTCGGTGCCCCAACGGTAGCCATGGTCCGAAAGCAGGGCATGAATACTGGATGCCGCGGCCCCGACCTCGCGAGACGCCACCGATGCCGCTTTTCGCGTGGGAGTAACAACGAGCATCCGCCGCCGCCACGCGAGCGCCGCGAACGCAGCGCGCAGCATCGTCGTCTTGCCCGCGCCGGCGGGGCCGGTCACCGTCACGAGCCCGTCCGTGCCGGCGATGGCGCACGCGGCAACGCGTTGGGACGCATCCAGCGCCGACAGATCCTCGTGCGGTGCGAGCCGGTGCAACTCCCCCGGCAGCAGGGAGCGCCCCGGTCGGGCGAGCACGTCCAATCGCCCGGCGAGACGCACCTTGGCGCGTACGGTCTCGGTCGCCATGAACGCCTTGACGTGCGCCGGCGGATCATCCGGGACGAGCCGATAGACGGAACGCGTGGCACGCTCCGTGATCTCGGCGATCATGCCATCGAGCCGGTCGCGCTCCGCAACGACGCCCGCGCGGGAGAGCGCGCGTATCGCGCCCGCGCGGATGTCGAAGATGCTGAATCTCCCGCCGCATGAGGTGGACCGCTCGTCCGCGTCGACGACAGCCTGGGCAGCGAGCAGATCCAGCTCGACGGTATGGAGGTCTGTTGCAGCAACGGGACTCGGTGCGCGAGGGGTGGGGAGACGCGGATCGATTGCTGCGATCTCGTCGCGGACGCGCGCCTCCCACGACGCCTCATCGAGATCGGCCGGCTTGTTCGGACGCGACAGCGCCCACGCGCGGCGATCGATCTGCTGCAGCACCTCCACGCTCGGCGCAGATCCTCCGTGCGCCGCCGACCACTCCGCGATCAGGCGCGCGCGGTTGGCTTCGATCTGCGCCGACCGGCGCGAGACGGGCCGGACGGCTGCGGCCAGTTCGGCGATCTCCCCAGCGTCGTCGAGCGTGTAGCCGTGCCGGGCGAGCGCGGCGATCCAGGGCGGATCGGTGCGGGCGGCGAGCTCGCCCTCGGCGTTGACCACCGTGTGCAGCTTCATCGCGACACGCGAGTCGAGGTTTGACCACTTGCCGTCCGCGCCGAGAACCTTGATGTTGAGCCACATGTGCCGGTGGATGTGCGGATCGAGCGCTCGCGAGCGACGGTGCTGCAGCTCGACGACTTCGACGCGCGTGATCGCCTCGCGAATGAGTCCGCCGTGTCCGCGGCGTGCGTTGAGCTCGGTTTGCCAGATGAGCAGGATGCGATCCCGCAACCGGTCTTGGAGGGCTTCGAACTCGGCTGCGAGTTCGGGATGCAGGAGCGCGGCGATGCTGTACGACTTCGCGTGGTTGAGCGTGCCGTCGAGCAGCAGGTCAGCGTCGGGGCTCAGTCGCTGCTGGCCGCGCTCCTCCCCCGTGACCGGGTCGTGCCCGGTGAGCCAGACGCGCAGGCCGCCGGCCGTAAGTTGGTCAGTCGTGATGACGCCGTTGTCGACGATGAACCGAGAGACGGTTGAATCGGATGCTGCGCCATACGCCTCGAGGGCTTCGGCGCCCGTCGGGTAGGGCATGTGGGCGTCGCACGTGCCCTCGAGCGCGTACGAGATCGCCTGCCGAACCCCGCGGGACTCGACGCCTCTCTTCCATCGCTCGAGGCCTCCGCGCATGGCGCCAGAGTAGGCTAGGTTTTCGCGGTTATCCAGGGATTTTTCTGCGTTGCAGGTAGTTGTAGCAACGCGGCTTCAAACGGCGGCGTCCACCGTGGGTGCCTGCGTGCATCACGGATTGAGACCATCGCAAATTGAGTCCGCAGATCGAGTCGCGATCGTCTCAATGCATCCGTTCGTTCCATACTTGAGATCTGATCTTCTGTGGCAAGTCGTGGTGAGGAGTCATCTTCCGGCTCACAGAGGTCAGCACCGTCATGGTCCTACGCAGGCAAGCACGCTCCCACCGGATCCACGCCATACCCGAATCGCCGCGCGAACGACACTGGGCGTCGTCACGACGATGGCCGCCCCCTCACATACGCTAAGAGGCGATGCTCACCGAACTCGATGCTGGGCCACGACGCGGGGACTTCCATGTGGGCCAGTGACCAGACTGCGACGCCGACCAGTGCTGCGATGCGACCGTTCTTCAGCTTTTACGGCGGCAAGTGGAGAGATGCTGTAAAGAACTACCCCAGTCCTGCCTACGAAACGATTGTGGAACCGTTCGCTGGATCCGCTGGGTATTCCGTGCGGTATTACGATCGCCGGGTGATTCTGGGAGAGAAGGACCCGGTGATCTTTGCCGTGTGGGACTACCTCCTGCATGCCTCCGCAGACGAAATCAGGGCAATACCCGACCTTGCGGAGGGGCAATCGACAACTGATCTGGATGTGCCGCAGGAGGCACGGTGGCTGGTCGGTCTCTGGCTCAATCGCGCAGCCGCCAGACCGCGGACTGGACCATCAGCGTGGATGCGGGACGGTATTAGGCCTGGATCCTTCTGGGGCGAACGTGTCCGAAATACCGTAGCGAGCCAGGTTGATCGGATTAGGCACTGGGAGATCCACAACTGTTCCTACGAGGATCTCCCCGTGACCGGCGAAGCGACGTGGTTCATCGATCCGCCCTACCAAAATCAGGGTCGTCATTATCACCACGGAGCTGACGGGATCGACTTCGACGAACTCGGCTCGTGGGCTCGCAGCAGACCCGGACAGGTCATCGTCTGTGAACAGGAGGGCGCGAACTGGCTCCCTTTCCAGAGCCTTGCGATGACCAAAACCACCCGAGCGGACATGCGGTCTCATGAGGTCATCTGGACCTCAGATCGACCAGTAGGTGGCGGCCAGCCCTGCGCTAGTGGGGACTAACTCATGACAGCCACGGTCGCACTTAACACGGCATTCATTTCGGCGCTATCGCCTCACGCTACGGCGCACAGTGCGCTTGACGAGAAGCCGCTAAGCGTCGACCTGACGTTGCCGCTCCCGCCTCGAGTTCGAGCGTACATATACACGCTCGTCGAAGGAAGATCCGATGGTCGGCGCGATATGAAGGCAACGCTCCGCGTGCCCGGGCAGGTCGTGGGGGAGTATGGCTCGTTCGATTTTTCAGACAGCCGGTATGTCCTTCTAATGGCATATAGCGCAACCTTGGATGTTTTCGTTCTATGGGACGCGTCCCTCCATCAGCGCTTCAAACATGGGGGGAACATCCAAGTCCGACCGGACACGGTATTCACCGCCGCGGCCACGGGCACCGCGCGCCAGCTCCGACGACTTAAGTCTGGGGTCAACGAGATCGTTCTCGCTTGCCGACCATCACATTTGGCCGAGACTCTGGTGGATCGGCACGCGAACACGGGTGCGCGCCCGTGACGGCGCTTCGAGATCTCGCCCTGCGAACGTCTTACCGCAAGGGAAGGCACAACCTGGCAAGAGATTTCTACCTCCCGGTTATGGAGGCGGCCACGTCATACGATCGCGCCGTCGGCTACTTTCGAAGCTCGGTGCTCGTGATCGCGTGGCCGGCGCTAAAGGGGTTCGTCGACCGCGGTGGGAGGATGCGAATCCTGTGCTCTCAGGTGCTTGCGCATGACGATGTCGAGGCGCTGGACGCCGGGTACGCAGCGCGTGCCGATGCAATACTGGCGGATCAAATGAGGCACGAGATCTCCGGCATGCTCGCAGACGAACGCCTCAGCGAGCCGACGCGGATACTCGCGGCCCTGGTGGCGACGAACATCGTTGAGCTCAAGGTTGCGATACTCCGTAGACACGAGTCGACCGCACACAACCGAATCTTCCACGACAAGGTGGGACTTGTGCGGGATTCGCGAGGGGATACGGTCGCTTTCAAGGGATCAATGAACGAAACCTGGGGTGGGCTATCCGAGGACGGGAACCTCGAGTCCGTTGATGTCTTCTGTAGTTGGAACGGCGGACGCGAAGCCGAACGCGTCGACGAGGAAATTCGGTACTTCGACGAGCTGTGGAGGAATGCTTATCCGGATTTGGAAGTCCGCGACTTTCCGGACGTCGCGAAAGCGGAATTGGTCGCTGCCGCGCCCTCCGACTGGACCTCACGGCTGGATAAGCTCTCTCAGCGCAGTTACGACCATGACGCCGAACCAGACGCATCGCCGAGCGAGACTCGACGACTGCGGCCGCATCAGCTTGCTGGACTGGAATCTTGGCGCGCGAATCAGCGCCACGGCGTACTGGCGTTTGCCACTGGCGCAGGCAAGACATTCACTGCGCTGACCGCGATCTCGGAGGCCATCGTCACGCACGGCGAGGTAGTCCTGGTCGTGGTCCCGGACCGACTTCTCTTTAGCCAGTGGGATAAAGAGCTCTCCGATCTGGGCGCGCGCCTCAACGCCAAGATCCTGCGCGCAGGAGCAGGCAACAACGCCTGGCGCGACATTCTTGGAACATGGACTTCGGAGTTGCCGGGGCGCCGAATCGTCCTCGCCACACTTCAGACTGCGCGATCCGAGGATTTTCTCGGGCGGATTTCCCCGCGCAGGAGCTGCTTTATCGTGGCCGACGAGGTTCACAACCTTGGCGCCGGTGCCGCCCGCGCTCTCCTCGACGAGTCGAGGTTCGGTGCGAGGCTTGGCTTGTCGGCGACTCCCGAACGAGCTGGTGATCCCGAAGGGACCGCGGCGATTCTCGGCTTTTTCGGACGAGTCCTCGAGCCCCGATACAGCTTGCAGAACGCGATCCAGGATCAAGTGTTGACCCAGTACTTCTATTACCCGAGTCCAGTGTCGCTAAGCGAGAACGAAGCGGAGAGTTGGCGGGACATAACAAGGCAGATCGTCCGTCTCCGCAACAGTCCAAGGGACGACCATGCCGGGGGCGCCGAGCGTCTCGAGCGGCTCTACTTCGAACGCGCAAAAATCGTCAAACAGGCGTCGGCTAAGGTCGACCTCGCGGTTGACGTTCTCACCCGCAACTACTCCGACGGCGACCGTTGGTTGATCTATTGCGACGACGTTGAGCAGCTGGATAGCGTGAGTGCGGCGTTACACGAAGCCGGCATAACGACGATGCCATATCACTCCGCGATGACTGGTGACCGAGCTCAAACTCTCGGATGGCTGGAACGTTACGGTGGCGTTGTTGTCGCAATCCGATGCCTTGACGAAGGCGTCGACATCCCGGCTGTATCTCATGCGCTCATCCTCGCGTCCTCGAGGAACCCCCGAGAGTTTGTGCAGCGGCGAGGGCGAGTGCTCCGCCGAGCTGAGGGCAAGCATCTCGCCCGAATCTATGACGCAATTGTCGTCCCCCCGGCCCGGGTGGACGCCGCCAACCCCGATCCCGTAACCGCTGGAGAACTAGCCCGTGCCATCGAGTTCGCTTCGGGGGCGGAGAATCCCTCTGCGGACGCCCAACTTCGCATAATCGCCATCGACTCTGGACTTGATTGGGCTACGGTGGCAGACGCTGGAACGGAGGACCTACACGGTGACTGAACACGCAGAGATGCTTGCCGCGGTTCGTCGTGCGCGCCAGATGACTGAGGCGTCCGTGAATGTTCGGGTGCTGGAGCAGATTCTGGACGCCGTCGTTACAAACCGCGACCCGGAGGCAGTGAATCGCGCAATCATTGCCATTGTCGATCAGTCGATAGCGGACAGACATGCCGAAGGGGATGCGTAGGTGCTCGTACTTCGCAAGGTAGCGATCCGGGGTTACGGTCCGTACGCCGAAACGGCAGAGCTGGAGTTCAGCCCCAGTGGGGTCACAGTTCTTTACGGAGACAACGGCCGTGGCAAGACCCACCTCATGAAGGCGATCAGGTTCGGCCTTCTCGGCTCACCGCTCGGCGGCCTCAGCTCCAGCTCCGGCCAGGAGATCCGCAAGCCGTGGATCCTGGAAGCGTGCAACCGTGAATTGGCTGCGCAGGGACAGTACGGCTTTGAGGTTCGATTCGACGTCAGTTTGGACGGTGAGGAGTGGGAGCTGATTCGCTCCGCGTCGCTCAGGCGCCAGGTCCTCACGCCGACTAGCGATGCAGATTTTGAACTCGACGTCCGACTGAGGAGAGGTGGCCATATCCCTGGTCCTGATGAGCGTGAAGAGCTGCTCCTCAGGATGATGCCGCCGGAGATTTCCCGATTCTTCTTGTTCGATGGCGAACTGCTGAACCAATACGCCGAGCTGCTTGACAATGAGAGCGAGATCGGCAGGCGGATCTCTTCTTCGATCGAGCAGATCTTGGGCGTTCCTGTACTCAAGACAGCTCGCGAGCATCTCAGTGCGCTGACTGAACGTCTAGATCGTGAGGTGGGTATCGAAGCCTCAAAGGACCAGCAGACCCAACAGCTAGGTACGGCTCTCACACAAGCCATTGAGATGAGAACGGCTCATGAAGCCGAGCTCGCGGGTCAGCGAGAGGAGCTAGACCGTCTGAATCTCGAGCGCGAGTCGCTCGAAGCGTTGTTGCGTAGCCAGGACTTGTATCAGAAGGCAATCGATCGACTCGACCAGGCTCGAACCGATCTGGAGTATGCGCGCTTGACGCAGCGTGAAAAACGTACCGAGCTGCAGGCGGCGATGAAGGACGCTTGGCGAACTGCGCTCGCGGAAACCGTGGCCACAGCTCGTGCACGGTCGAGCCAGGCCGTTGCCTCGGCGCTGAGTAACCTCGCGACATCCTTGCGGTCGCGGGCTGTTGAAGCGCACCACTGTGAGATTTGCGATCAGGATCTTGTTGGTCACGCGCGTGATCGGGTGGCCATGTCTCTCCCAGCGACTGCACTTACAGGCGACGCAAATGCGGCAGCGCTGCAGGCAATCGGCCACATGGAAGACATCGAACGATTCCGCGTGGTAGATATTCGATCGGACGTCCGATTCATCACAAATCAGCTGGACAACGCTCGAATCGACGAGATCGATGCCCGTTCCCGGATTACCGACGCGGAACAATCGCTCGAAGGTCAGTCGCAGGATGACCTACGGGGCACCATTGCGGCGTACGGCCCCACAATGCAAAAGATTGCGATCCTGCAATCGGCCATCGATGCCTCGGTAAAGAAAATCGACGAGCAGGTTGCTGCAATCGATGGGCTGACCAAAGCCCTCAGTGCAGTCGGCGCGACCACGTTCGGTGACCTGCAGGCTCGGCTGGCAGTCGTCAGGGAAGCCCGAGATGTGTACAGAATGGCCGTTGAACTGTACAAGAGTGCTCTCCGAGAGCGAGTAGAGGCAAGTGCGTCGGAGCTATTCCTGACCATGACTACAGAACCCACCGATTACGCCCGCCTCGCGATTAACGACCACTACGGGCTGTCGATCATCCACGCTGATGGTGCGGTCGAGACGGGGCGTTCGGCAGGGCAGGAGCAGGTAGTTGCACTAGCCCTGATGGGTGCACTCCAAGCAAACGCGCCTCTGCGTGGACCGATTGTCATGGACACGCCTTTCGGTCGACTCGATCCGAAACACACTGCCAACGTTGTGCAGACGTTGCCGTCTATGGCGGAGCAGGTTGTCCTGTTCGTGCAAGAGGACGAGATCGATCGCCCAGACGTGCGGAGGTATCTGGGGCACGCCTTGAAGCGGGAGTACGAGCTTCAGCGTGTATCGAGTCGGTCGACGAGAGTGAGCGTTGTTGATGGCCGGTGAAGAAGACCGCAAACAGATCGGACTTACGACCGCCGGACAGGCGACTGTTGAAAAGCTGACGCAGGAATTGCAGTGGTTCGCGGAGGGGCAGGACGCGGGACGATTCGCATTGGCATACGCCATCAGCCGTGGAATCGCCGCTGGTCAGACACCGAACGTGGAGACACGCTGGGCTGTGGGCGGGTTCGACCCAACAGGTGAGATTCAAGCAGTTATCCGAGTCGTCTATCCTCCAACATCCACCCCTGTTCGGCTCATGGAGCATCTGATCGATCAAGGTCTTCGGTTGATCGAGGACGACCTCAGGAACGGGCTGGAAGGGCCGCTTGCGCTCGTAGACCGAGATCAGCGGGGCTCAGCGCCTGGAGAGCAACCGCAAGAGACTCCTTAAACGGTGCATCAGCAGCTGCGCGGCTGGTCGCACGCTGCCACCGAGACGGGTGATATGGCCGGCCAGCGACTTGCCATACGATCGCCCCCGTATCGCCAATTCGTTCGTTGAGCCAGTCGATTTGCGCCCTGTAGTGTGCTCGCTGCTTTCCGCTCGGCGCTTGGACGCCGTACGCGAGGAGAATGTCTGTCACTGGACCTGCATTAAGTGCGGAGGAGATCTCGTTTCGCGCCGTCATCCAGTGCAGGCTCTCGGTGATGTGGTTGAGGTCGGTGACGCTGCTGAGCGCAGTTGGCCAGATGTTGACGATGGAAGCTGACTCACAACCGATGAGTCGCCGCGCAAGCTCAACTCTGGCTCGCGTCTGCCGCCCGCTGCGTTCGGCCGGGCTGTGCAGGACGGCTAGGAGGTGCTTCGGCATCTCCAAACCCTAAGGCACTCCGTAGCCACACCGCTGAGGAAAATGGATGTGCATCGCCATAGGCGCCTTGGGCGTTGATGCCTTTCCGCTCGACCTCTGCATTCATTCGGTGGAGTCGAGCCGCCCTGCCCGCACCTTGACGACCTCGGTGGAAACATCGCCGTCTGTCGACAGGACGCGAAGCGTCGCGGGAATGTGTGCTGACATTGCCAGCATGAACTCTGCATTGGCGTGACACTTGGTGCTTCCGTCAGGCAGGTAAAGCCCCTCGATGACGTGCGAAGGCGTAAATCGGCCGCCCAAGACGTCGCTCTCATCGATGCGCCCGAGCCACCAGCGGTTCAGAGCACGCTCGAGCGCCACCTCCAAGTTCACCTCCACATCGACGATGGTGAGCGCGGCGTACTCGCTCTCCTCGAGCATCGTGAGGAGAGCCCGAGGCTGTTGTTCCCAGGCGAGCGTGCCCTGCACCAGAATGTTCTCGCCTCGACGAGCGCAGAGCTGCGTGAGGTTGTGGGTGATCGAAGTGGACTCGTGGTGCACGAGCCCCGCGAGCTCCCTCGGCCGCACGGGTCGCCCGTCCGCGAGCCGGCGCGAGAGGAGATCGTCGAAGATCCCGTCTCGAAGCGCGCGTTCGAGCAGGATGTCTTTGACGACATCCGCGTCGATGTTCCGAAACGATCCGGCAAGTAGGCCCGCGCTCTCGAGCGCCGTCGTCTTGCCAGCGCCGGGCGGCCCTGCGGTTACGATCGCTGCCTGACCCTCTCGTACGACGTTGGGATCGCGTTCCAGATATGTGGCGATGACCTCTGTCGCGCGGCGAACTCGCTCGGGCATCGAGTACAGCTGAAGGGTGGCATGCGGTCCTCCCGCGTCGTGCGCCCCGCCCTCAGCGAGCGCATCCAGTTCCCGCGCTACCTCGTGCGAAATCGGGTCCCTACTCATGCTGACCCGCCATCGCCTCGATGCCGACGAGGATGACCTGAAGCTCCTCGGGCGAGAGGAGCCCCTCGGCAGCTAGCTGTGTGAGCTCGTCCACGCTCCCAGGAACATAACCCCAGTAGGGCTCACCCTCGGGAAACGAGCCGGGCTCGTACGGGTAGGCCGCGAGGAGCGCCAACAGACTCGGTCGATCAATCTCTTGGGCGACGTGGTGATCGTAGATCTCGCGCGGTGTGAGCGCCATAAGCGAGGGTTCTTGGTCGATCGCCTTTAGCTGCCGGAAGACATACGTCTGCGGCTTACCCATCCAGTCGGCCACCTCTCGCTGGGGTACACCAGCCTTCGCCGCCCAATACATTAGGCGACGGGTTGCACGCTCGCCCGCCTTTCGGCGCGCCATCTGGACGGACAGCAGCCGCGACAACCAATCGCGCGTGGTGTGCGACTGGTCATCGTCATAATCGGGGTCTTCGACCGAGCGGAACAACCGTCCAGCCCCGTTGGGTGGACCGGATTCGATCCGTTGCGGCATACCGGCCATGAGTGTCAGGCAATCGCGCGCGGGAAGGAGTCGCTCGGGATGCTTGATGAAGACCGTCTTCAGCTCAGCGAGCGGACCCGTATCGAGGAACGCACTCCACGACCAGGGCTGGAGTCGAGACTGGTCGCCGACGCCCCGATGCGTAGGGACCATCCCGCCCGACGGCAGGAGGCCATCTGCAATGTCGAGGCTGAAAACGAACACTCCCGACAGATCTGCCCCCATGGCGCAAGTAGCCGCGGATCGCGTCAGTCGCTCGCTCTGGATGAGATCTGCGGCCCCTACTTCGTGGTCGTAGTAGGGCCTCGGCTCCGCTGCGGCGGCGAGCAGCGACCTCGCCCCCGCGAGGTCTCCGGCATCGAGCAGGCTCAGTGCCCTGGAGGCGAGTTCTTGAACATCGGTCATGACGGACATCGCACCCTCCCCTCGGTTGATTCATTTTGAATCATACTCGATTGTCTTCGCGCTGGCTACGGAGGTGCCGAAGACTAGCCGGCAATTGAGCGCAGCGGGAACCGGCGACCCAAACCTGCATCGATGACGGGTAACCCGATCTGTCCCTCTGATGTGGGGCAGACTGACCGGCGAGCAGTGTGCACGAGATGACGACGTCGACGAGCTCCTAGCGCACGCGAACTCGTTCGCATCATCGCGCCGCTATGGCAATTCGAATAGTTCGCCTGCGTCGATCGAAACGCTCTTCGCGAGGTTTGCCGGCGAATGAAACGAAGACCAGTCGCGCTCGCGCGCTAACTCCGACATTCAGCCGCCCCAGCGCTCGGGCGCGGCGCAGTGCTCGTCGTCGAACCGCTGCTAAGCGACGCGCGCCAGCGCGGAGTCTCCAAGGAGTGAGCGGCGAGAACGGAGGCGCGAACGATCGCTACACTCTCGGCGTCGGAGGGAGCGCCCTTCCATCCCAACGCCAGTTGGCGACGTCTTCCGACATCTGACCACATGTGCTGTCAGCCGCGTTGACGAGGCGCGAGCGGTGTCCGACACTGGCCCGATACTGACCCTGAATCCGGCACGAGCGGAGGTCGAGATGGGCAGCATCACGCCATACGAATCGGCGAAGGGCCGCCGCTACCGCGTGCGCTATCGCAAGCCGGACCGCACCGAGGCGGAGAAGCGCGGCTTCACGACGATGCGTGAAGCGCAGCTCTACCTCTCCATGGTCACGATGTCGAAGTCGAAGGGCGAGTACATCGACCCGTCCACCTCGCGGGTTCCGGTCCGGATGTTCGCCGACAGCTGGCTGCGATCGAAGCAGCCGCCGATGTCGAAGCCCTCGTACTACATGACGCTCGAGCGCGCGTGGAAGAACCACGTCGCGCCGGTCTGGGGCGACCGGGAGATCTCGTCCATCCGGCGCTCGGAAGTCCAGGATTGGGTGTCCGACCTCGCGACGCAGAAGTCACGGACCGTCGTCCTTCGCGCCCTGGGAGTCCTCGCCGGCATCCTCGACGTCGCGATCGACGATCGGCGCCTCGCGAGCAACCCGGCCCGCAACGTACGCAACCTCCCTCGGCACGGACCGGGGAAGCGTCGCGTCTACCTCTCGCACGATCAGGTCGCAACGCTTGCGGCCTGCTCCGCCTACCCGACGCTCGTCCTGACGCTGGCGTACACGGGCCTGCGCTGGGGCGAGGCGACAGGGCT
Source organism: Microbacterium timonense (assembly GCF_900292075.1). GTDB lineage: Bacteria > Actinomycetota > Actinomycetes > Actinomycetales > Microbacteriaceae > Microbacterium > Microbacterium timonense. The sequence goes on along the minus strand of NZ_OLMV01000001.1, from coordinate 1,155,955 downwards.
GCGGGTGCGCAGCGTGAACCGGCTGCGCCGGCGCTTCGTCATCGAAGAGAACGCGGTGATGATCGCTTACGAGATCCACGTCGGAACGCCGAAGACGCATGAGAAGCGCTCGGTCCCTTACCCCGAGCGTCTCGCTCCGATGATCGAGCAGGCGTGCGCCGGCAAGGGACCGGAGGGACTGCTGTTCGGCGACGGCGTCAATCACATGCGCAACTCGGGCAACAAGGGATGGTTCGCGAACGCGGTCCGGCGTGCGCAGCAGTTCGATCCATCGATCCCTCGGCTCACCCCTCACGACCTCCGCCACACCGCCGCCTCGCTCGCGATCAGCTCCGGCGCGAACGTGAAGGCTGTGCAACGCATGCTCGGGCACGCGTCCGCGGCGATGACGCTGGACACCTACGCGGACCTCTTCGACGACGATCTGGATGCCGTCGCGACGCGACTGAACGACCACATGCCGCTCGTGGCGCTGCCTTCCGCACCGCAGACCCGCTACGCACGACCTCAGTGACCGCCGAGAGCAGATTGCTCAGTTTTTCGACGACACAGATTTCGCCCGAAACGCTCGATTCTGGCGCTCTCAGACGTCGCGCGCAGCCCGTTGCGGACGGTCGTTTTCGGCCCACCGAATTTTTCAGAATGCGGGCAAAAAGCGGGCAAAAACGACTTCTCTGTGGTCTGACCACAGAAAAAACTCCTGGTCAGAGGCAAAAAGACACTGTGCCCCTGGAGGGACTCGAACCCCCAACCGTTTCCTTAGGACGGAACTGCTCTTCCATTGAGCTACAGAGGCTGGCTGTCTCAGTCTACGGGGTGCGATCCCGCCGGCCTGTCAGCCGCCGAACTCAGGGCGGACCTCGGCGACGCCCTCCAGCTCCGCCTGCAGACGCCGGTACAGCGCCCAGCCCTCGTCGTGCCAGCCGTCCGCCACCGGGTCGTCGAGGCCGCGGTCCTGCCACACGTCGTTCCAAGCCGCGAGCTGGGCGGCCAGAGCTCCGGAGATCGGGAGATCTGCGGCATCCAACGGGTAGTTGTCGGTGAACGACTCCCACAGCGGCCATCGCACGGCCCACTCCGGGAACATCCGGATGACCCGACGCCCGTCGGGGAGCACGACGGGCTCGCCGCGCAGGCTCCGCGCCGACAGATAGCGGTCCTGCATCTGGGCCCGCATGCGCCACTCGACGGGGGAGGAGGGCGCGTCGTGATAGTCCATGCCCGACAACCAGATCAGCCCCCGGCCCTGCGCCACCGGCTCGTCGACGACGAGAGCCAGCGACCATATGCTGCGGTCGTTCTCGCTGAGCGCCCGGATCGAATCGAGCACCTCCGGCAGCGAGGCATCCACGATGTCGACGGCTTTCACCGGCGAGCCCACGCCCGAATACACGAAGACGCGATAACGGGCGTCATTGCTCTCCCACGTGATGTCGCGCTCATCGACCTCGATTCCCCTCATGTCCCGAGCGTAGCGAGCGGGCAGGCGAAGGCCCCGGCATCGAGGAGGGATGCCGGGGCCTTCGCAGAGTTGTCAGCCTTGGGCTGCGAGGGCGAAGCGTACGGCGCCGTCGTCCTGCAGTTCGGCGTCGAGCACCCGGTCCTCGAGCGCCACGGCTGCCGTCTCGTCGAGGAACACACGCGCCCCGTCGGTCACGACGATCGTGTCGTGCGGCTGCGGGTCGGGGGCGACACTCAGTTCGAATCCGGACGAGCCTCCGGCATCGCGGATGCGCACTCCTCCGTCCTCTGCGAGGGGGACGCGGGCGACGATCTCCTTGACGGCCTCGGCGGCGGTCTGGGTCAGCGTGAGCATGCTTTTCCTTTCCGTTTGCGGCTCCGGACGGGCCACGATTCCGAGATCGGGCGCCCGATGCAAGCGCAAAAGGCCGGTCGCTGCCGATTCGGAGGGGCTTCCCACGATTTCGGTTCGCGCCCCGAATCCGAAGCCGCGCCCAGAAAGCTCGCGTGCGCAGCGCAAGGCCACGCACCGGACCATCGGTGTACGGAATCGCAAACTTCGGCCGTTCTTATCGCCGTGTCGGCGGCAATACCTGGCTGCCCGGCGCGACGGTCTGACAGGGTGGAGGCGTCATCACCGGCACCGAAGAAGGTGCCGGCAGACGTGATCTCGCACCAGATCCAGAGGAACGCATGACTCGCATTGGCATCGTCGCCGAGCCGCCCGGAGAGAACCGCGTGGCAGCGACACCGACCACCGTCCCGAAGCTGATCGCCCTCGGCTACGACGTCGTCGTCGAGAACGGGGCGGGGGACGCCTCCTCCTTCCCGGATGCCGCCTACACGGCCGCCGGCGCCGCCGTCGTCGACGGCCCCACCGCGTGGGCGTCCCCGATCGTGCTCAAGGTCAACCCGCCGACGCCGGCGGAGATCGAGCGGCTCGCCGACGGTGCGACGCTCATCGCGCTGCTCAGTCCCGCACTGCGTCCCGACCTCCTGGAGGCGCTTGCGACACGCGGGATCACGGCGATCGCCCTCGACGCAGTACCCCGCATCTCGCGGGCACAGTCGATGGACGTGCTGAGCTCGATGGCCAACATCGCCGGCTACCGGGCCGTCGTGGAGGCCGCCCACGAGTTCGGGCGGTTCTTCACCGGGCAGGTGACGGCCGCGGGGAAGGTTCCGCCGGCGAAGGTGCTCGTCGCGGGAGCAGGCGTGGCGGGACTCGCGGCTATCGGCGCCGCCTCCAGCCTCGGCGCCATCGTGCGGGCGACCGACCCGCGGCCGGAGGTGGCCGACCAGGTGGCCTCCATCGGGGGCAAGTACCTCGAGGTGGTCGTGCCGGAGGAGGCGAAGCAGGTCTCCGCCGATGGCTACGCGAAGGCGACGAGCGAGGCGTACGACCGGCGCGCGGCCGAGATCTACTCCGAGCAGGCGGCCGATGTCGACATCATCATCACGACGGCGCTCATCCCCGGGCGCCCCGCCCCTCGGCTCATCACCGCCGCCGATGTGGCGTCCATGCGCCCCGGCAGCGTCGTCGTCGACATGGCGGCCGCGCAGGGCGGCAATGTCGAAGGGTCCGTGGCGGGGGAGCGGGTCGTCACCGAGAACGGCGTCGTCATCCTCGGGTACACCGACCTACCCGGGCGTCTCCCGCAGCAGGCCTCCCAGCTGTTCGGAACGAACCTCGTGAACCTCGTCAAACTGCTGACACCGGCCAAGGACGGTGAGCTCTCCGTCGACTTCGACGACATCGTGCAGCGCACGGTCACCGTGGTGCGCGACGGCACCGTCACGTGGCCACCGCCGCCGGTCCAAGTCTCCGCCGCAACGACTGCGCAAGAGAAGGCGGCTCCTGCGACACCCGTGGCGCCGAAGAAGACCATGTCGCGGACGACGCGCACGGTTTTCACCGTCGCCGGGATCGCCGCGCTGTTCGCCGTCTGCGCGTTCGCGCCGCCCCCGCTGCCTCAGCACTTCCTCGTGCTGACCCTCGCCGTCGTCGTCGGCTTCTACGTGATCGGTCAGGTCGCGCACGCCCTGCACACCCCGCTGATGAGCGTCACCAACGCGATCTCGGGCATCATCGTCGTCGGCGCCATGGTGCAGATCACCGTGCCCGATCTCACCGTGCAGATCCTCGCCGCCGTGGCCGTGCTGGTGGCGAGCATCAACATCTTCGGAGGCTTCGCCGTCACGCGTCGCATGCTCGCGATGTTCCAGAAGGGGCAGGCGCGATGACCGCGGTCGCGGGTGCTGTGGCCGGTGCCGCGTACGTCGTCGCGGCGCTGCTGTTCATCCTGAGCCTCGCGGGCCTCAGCAAGCACGAGACGAGCCGCCGCGGGGTCACGTACGGCATCGTCGGCATGGCGATCGCGCTCGCCGCCACCGTGTGGGTCGTGGCGGCGGGCGCACTGGACGGACCGACGGCGGCGACGGACGAAGCGACCGCGTCGACCGACGGATCAGCGACGCTCGGTCTGGTCCTCCTCGTCGGGGCCGTGCTGATCGGCGCAGCGATCGGCCTGTGGCGGGCACGCGTCGTCGAGATGACCGGGATGCCGGAGCTCATCGCCCTGCTGCACTCCTTCGTGGGTCTGGCCGCGGTGCTCGTCGGCTGGAACGGCGCGCTCTACGACAGCGGACTGACCGGAACGCTCGCCGACATCCACCACGCCGAGGTCTTCATCGGCGTCTTCATCGGCGGTGTCACCTTCACCGGCTCGATCGTCGCCTACCTGAAGCTGTCAGCCCGGATCTCCTCCAAGCCGCTGATGCTGCCGGGCAAGAACGCTCTCAACGTGGGGGCGCTGGTCGCCTTCATCGTCCTGACGGTCTGGTACGTGATCTCACCGGAACTGTGGCTGCTGGTGCTGGTCACCGCACTCGCGCTCGCGCTGGGCTGGCACCTGGTCGCCTCGATCGGCGGTGGCGACATGCCGGTCGTGGTGTCGATGCTCAACAGCTACTCCGGGTGGGCGGCCGCCGCCGCCGGGTTCCTGCTCAACAACGACCTGCTCATCGTCACCGGCGCCCTGGTGGGATCGTCCGGTGCGTACCTCAGCTACATCATGTGCAAGGCGATGAACCGGTCCTTCCTCTCGGTCATTGCCGGTGGCTTCGGCATCGAGGCGCCCCGGGGAGCGGGGGAGGAGCAGGGCGAGCACCGCGAGATCGACGCCGAGGCGGCCGCAGACCTGCTCGCCGGCGCCTCGAGCGTCATCATCACCCCGGGTTACGGCATGGCCGTCGCGCAGGCCCAGCACGGGGTCGCCGACCTCGTGCAACGACTGCGGGGGCGCGGCGTGAACGTGCGCTTCGGCATCCACCCGGTGGCCGGCCGCTTGCCGGGCCACATGAACGTGCTCCTGGCAGAGGCGAAAGTGCCCTACGACATCGTGCTCGAGATGGACGAGATCAACGACGACTTCGCCCGCACCGATGTCGTGCTGGTCATCGGCGCGAATGACACCGTCAATCCCGCGGCGGCGGAGGACCCGGGAAGTCCCATCGCCGGCATGCCGGTGCTGCGCGTATGGGAAGCCGCGAACGTCATCGTCTTCAAGCGGTCGATGGCATCCGGATATGCCGGCGTGCCCAACCCGCTGTTCTGGCGCGACAACACGCAGATGATGTTCGGCGACGCGAAGGAGAAAGTGGAAGAGATCCTCGGGCAGTTCTCACGCGTCTGACCTGAATATCCCCGGGGATATTCAGGTCGCCGCGTGTGTCAGTGCGCCGCCTCGTAGGCCTCGAGAACGGATGCCGGAACGCGGCCGCGCTCGGACACCTGATAGCCGTTCTTCTTGGCCCATTCCCGCACGTCGCTGTAGTCCTGCTGCCCGCTGCGACGGCGCCGGCGTCCGCCGGATGCCGCCGGCGTGCTGCGGGTCGACGAGACAGTCCTGGCGGCTTTCGTGTAGCGCTCGAGCGCGCCACGGAGTGCGGTGGCATTCTCGGTCGTGAGGTCGATCTCGTAGGCGACGCCATCCAGCGAGAAGAGGACGGTCTCGCCTTCTCCGACGTCCAGGACGGTGCCGTCGATGTCGTCGACGAGCTGGTGCACGATTCTGCGGGCCATGACCGGAACAATACGCGTCTTCGCAGCCCGTGACTATTCTTCGATTTCGCGCACGAAATACGCCGCGACCGAAATGCTCGCGAATGCCCGGAATTCAAAGCCGCAGAATTCAGCGCAGCGTTGTGCCGAGAATTCGGCGGCGCGGCGGTTCATTCCGCGTGGGCGCGAGGGCACGCGGCTCAGGGAAGAAGGCCGGCGCGTCGAGCGGTCACCACGGCCGCGTGACGCGTCGAGGCGTCGAGCTTGGCCATCGCGGACTGCAGATAGGACTTGACCGTGCCTTCTCGCAGCCTCAGCGTCGCGGCGATCTCGGCGTTCGTCGCGCCCAGCGCGGCGCACGCCAGCACGTCGACTTCCCGCGGCGACAGATGGACGTCGAGGTTGAACCGAGATGCCGGCGAGTCGGACGAGAGCGCGGCCAGACGTCGTTCGACGCGCGCCAGGCGGGCGCGGATCCCGGGATCGTCGACGGCGGCGGCGATGCTGCGCAGCTCGGCGTACGTCTCCCGCAGCTCTTCCCGGGCATCCGCCGGCATCGGCGCCGCCTCGGTGCGCGCCGGTGCGACGGCGAGGCGGCGTTCCACCTCTTCGCGGATGCGCAGTTCGCTGGAGAGCTCCTCCGCGACCGCGAACGCGGGCCGCGCGACGACATCGCCGACCGGGGTCTCCGCCCACGAACCGCAGTAGATGACCCCTCGCGCGCGTCCGGCCACCATCACGGGGACGGCGAACAGCGTCGAGATCCCTTCGCCCAGGACCGCGCTGTCGTAGTCGTGGGTGATGCTGCGCGAGGCGCCGTAGTCCAGGGCGAGTCGCGGCCGCTTCTCGACCAGAGCCCGTCCGCCCAACCCGCGGGACGCCTTCACGACCAGACCCTCGAGGCTGCGCGTGCGGGCGCCGTGGATGGAGGTGACGTGGATGGCATCCTCGTGCGCGAGGCCGCCGAAGGCCACCGGGAATCTCGTGCGGCGCACGAGGTCGGCGACCGCGCGATCCAGCACCGCGGCATCGCCTGCCGCTTCGGGATTCGCTCCGCCCGCCCGGCCGATGCCCGTGCGCGTGCGATCCGGGGTCGATGCGAGATGGGGAAGGGACGCGCCCACGACTACCTGCCTTCGGGGTGACGGCGTCCTCGCCGCCCTTTCGTAGCGTCGACCCTACCACCGCGCCCAGAACGGGATCGGGGCCGGGCGAAGCATCCGCCACGGCCCCCGGCGTGCGGACGGCCTACACGCCCGCCGCCCGTTCTCGGGGCCGGCGGCGCGCCGGCTTCGACGCGTTGCGTGCCGCCGGCGCGGTGCCGGAGTCTTCGCCCGTGTCGGCGCCGGCCGGCGCCGGGGCCAGCGCCCGCCCGCGCTCGAGCTCGACGAGGAACCGCTTCATCTCGGGGCGTCCGCCGTACTCGCCGAGTGACCCGTCGGCCCGCACCACCCGGTGCACCGGCACGACCACCGAGAACGGCGTCCTCGCGCAGGCCGTTCCGACTGCGCGACCCGCTCGCTCGGTGCCGGCCGCGATCGCGACCTCGCCGTAGCTCGCTGTCTCGCCATACGGGATCTCGCACACCGCCTCGAGAGCCGCCCGGGTGAACCCGCGCACCAGGCGCCAGTCGAGAGGGAGGTCGAACGAACGCCGCTCGCCGTCGAAGTACTCGTCGAGCTGGGCGGCGGCGTCTTCGAAGACCTGCCTGGCCGGCGCGTCGGCCGGATCGGGGGCATCCGCGTCGTCGGGCACGGGCAGTGCTCGCAGACGCAGCGCCAGGCGCTCGATCTCGGCGTGGAGCGGGCCGTCGAACGGGTGCAGCGTGACGATGCCGTCTTCGGTCGTGACGATGAGGATGTCGCCGACCGGCGACGGGTGGACGCGATAGCGGGGCGGATCCGAGGGGGTCATGCGACCATCCTGGCCCGCGGTCCGGACGCAGCGGGTCGCCGTCCGCGCGATCTGTGGGCAGGCTGCTGCCGAGCCCGGTTGGGGAGGAAGGGAGAGAGGGCCGCGCGGCCCCGCCGTCCAATACCGCGAAACTCAGGTCCATTGCAAGTGCCGGGGAGGTGCCGCGCATAGGGTGTCCGTGTGTGGCGAGGAGAACGCAGCGCCGTGCTGGGCACAGAAGAGGCCGAGCGCGGACATGAGGTGACCCCTGCCGACCTGGGGCTCGCCGAGCCGGACGTGACCGTGGTGCACGTGGCCGAACCCGAACGCGACCGGGTGCGGCTGCAGTCGGCCGCTCTGGGCGGACGCTCGACGCTGCTGCACTTCGCGGACGGTCACGATGCCGCGATCGAGATCACGAAGGCGCACCCGGGCAGCCTTCCCCAGTTCATCACGGGGCGCTCGACGCTCCTCTCGAATCTGTTCCGCGATGAGGTGGCGCTGCGCAACGCCCGGTTGGCGGCCGAGCGGATCACCTCGAAAGACCAGGAGCTTCGCACGACGCGGGGACTGGATGCCGTGCGCCTGGCTGTCGGCCTCGCCACGTGGCGCCTCGGCGGCCTCGCCTGCAGCGCCCCGGTGCTGCTGCGTCCGCTCGCGATCCGGCGGCACCATGGCGACTTCGAGCTCAAGCTCCACGGCGCCTTCTCCGTCAACCCGGAGCTGGTGCGTGCGATGCGGACCCACTTCGGGATCGCGATCGATGCCGGCGGCCTGGCCGCACTCGCCTACGAGGACGGACTCTTCAAACCGCAGCCGGTCATCGACCACCTGCGCGCCCTCACCGCGTCGATGGACAACTACGCCGTGAAGCCGCGCCTGCTGGTGTCGACGTTCGCCGACGTCGGTGCGGCGATGGCCGCCGACGCGGCAGACCTCGACCATCGGGTGCTGAACGCGCTGGCGGGCCACGTGGCCGACCGCGAGGCCCTCACGATCCGCCGTGACCGGCCCCGCACGAGCAGCCCCGACGAGCGTCCGCCCGCAGCCGACACGCTGCTGCTGGACGCGGACTCCGAGCAGGAGCAGGTGCTGGCACGGATCGCCGACGGCCAGTCGCTCGTCGTGCACACGCTGCCGGGCACCGGTGGCACGCAGACCGTCATCAACGCGATCGGCGCGCTCGTGCGCGACGGCAAGCGGGTGCTGGTGGTGAGCGCGCGTCGCTCCACCCTCGACGGAGTGCGTCATCGGCTGGCCGGGATCGGGCTGCCGGGCCTGGCCGTCTCTCCCGATCGCCTGCAACGCGATCTCATCCGCGCGATCGGCCGCAACGAGAAGGCGGAGGCCCCAAAGGTCGCCGACATCGACGACGCTCTGGTGCGGCTGCGCGGCGTGCTGCGCGACTACCGCAGCGCGGTGACGGCACGGCATCCGGCGTTCGGGGTGTCGGTGCTCGAGATCCTGCGGGAGCTCGCCGCGCTGGCTGAGAAGGGCGTCGCGCCGGTCACCGAGGCCCGCTTCGACGCCGAAGCGCTCGCGAGCCTCGCGACCCGGCGACAGGATGCCGCGGCCAAGCTCGCCACGGCCGCGCGACTGGGCGAGTTCCGCTTCGGCCCGGACGACTCGCCCTGGTACGGGGTCTCGTTCTCGACGGTGGAAGAGGCCAGGGGCGCGCACGCCCTCGCCGGCAAGCTGCACCGCAGCGACGTGCCGACGCTGTTGGAGCGCGGTTACGAGCTGATCGCCCAGACGCGCATGCGTCCGTTCCGCACGATCGCAGAGCTCGGCACCTACCTGCGCCTGCTGCGCGGCATCCGCGACTCCCTCGACCGCTTCAGCCTGACGGTCTTCGAGCGGCCGCTGGCCGAGCTGATCCAGGCCCACGCGCCGCGCCGGGACGCACCGGATATGACCAACGCGAACCGCCGGCGGCTGCGACGGCTGTCGCGCGAGTACCTGCGGCCGGGTGTGCACGTGCCCGACATGTACGAGGCGTTGGTGCGCATCCAGCAGCAGCGCACGGAGTGGCAGCGCTACGTCGATCCCGGTGTCACGCCCGAGATTCCCATCGGACTGGGCGATGTGCAGGTCGCGTGGCAGCGCGTGGATGCCGAGCTCGCCGAGCTCGATGCCGTGCTGGGTCGCAGCGAGGCCGATCGGCTGGCAACGCTCCCCGTGAAGCAGCTCGTCCGCACGCTCGCGGGACTGGCGGCCGAATCCGACGTCTTCGACAACCTCAAGGAGCGGGCGACGCTGCGCACGGAGCTTGCGGCCATGGGGCTGGAGCCTCTGCTGCTGGAGCTCTCGGTGCGCCACGTGCCCGAGGAGCAGGTCGCCGCCGAGCTCGAGTACGCGTGGTGGCAGTCCGCGCTCGAGCTGCTGCTGCGCACCGACCGCGCCGTGCTGGGCGCGAACACGGCTGTCGTGGACCGGCTGGAGCGCGACTTCCGGCTCGTCGACGAGGCCCATGCCGCGGCATCCGGTCCGCTGCTGGCGGCCCATCTCGCGACGCAGTGGCGCATCGGCATCGTGGACCATGCCGCGGAGGCGGACGGGTTGAAGCGGGCGCTCAAGCGCGGCGCCATCACGCCTGCCGAACTGGCGGCGGTCGCGCCGGTGCTTTCGCGCACGCTGGCTCCCGTCTGGCTCGCGTCGCCGTACGAGGTGCCGCGCATCCCCGATGCGGTCGGGTTCGACGTGGTGGTGCTCGCGGATGCCGGGGCGCTCTGCCTTGCCGAAGCGGCTCCGGCGCTGCGACGCGCGAGCCAGGTGGTCGCGTTCGGCGACCCCGTCACGCAGAAGCCGACGCCCTTCCGCGTGGCCGCAGGTTCGGCGTTCGGACCGACCGGCGCCGGTGCATCCGCAAGCGCCCCGCCGCCCGGAAGCGCGCCCTCGACGGCCGCCGCCAACAGCACGGCGGCGGAGATCGACGAGGACGACCAGCAGCCGTTCGACTCGACCAGCGTGTTCGAGCGCCTCGCGGAGCTGTTCCCGGTCGAGACGCTCACCCGCAGCTATCGCGCCGGCGGCGAGGACCTGGCCGCGCTCGTCAACGACGCGTTCTACGGCGGAGAGCTCGTCTCGCTGCCGTGGGCGGGTTCCTACCTCGGGCGCGGCAGCCTGACGGTGGACTACGTGGAGGGCGGACACGGCACGCCCGACCCCGTCACCGGCGCGGTCGAGAGCCCCGACTCCGAGGTCGCCCGCGTGGTGACCCTCGTCGTGGAGCACGCCGTCAACCGGGGGAGCGAGTCGCTCATGGTGGTGACCGCCAGCGCCCGCCATGCGGAGCGCGTGCGCACGGCCGTGGAGGCCGCGTTCGCGGGTCGCTCCGACGTCGCCGACTTCGTCTCGCGCGACACGGCCGAGCCCTTCGCGGTGCTCACCCTGGAGGAGTCGGTCGCCGAGAGCCGCGACCGCGTGATCTTCTCGCTCGGGTTCGGCCTGACCAAGCACGGCCGTGTGCTCAGCGACTTCGGCGATCTCTCGTCGCCCGACGGCGAACGGCTGCTCACGGTCGGCATGACGAGGGCGCGTCGCTCGATGGTCATCGTCTCGTCGATCCGCCCGTCGGCGTTCGATGACGGACGACTGGAGTACGGCGCGGCGACGCTCATGTCGATCCTCGGCGGCATCGCCGCACGCTCGCGGGAGGCGCGGCTCGAAGACCTCGCCGACCCGCTCACGAGGGCGCTCGCCCGCGAGCTGCGCCGCGTCGGCCTCTCGGTGGACGTGCACTACCGCGGACTGCTGCCGCTGGTCGCGCAGTACGACGGCAAGGCGGTCGTGGTCGAAAGCGACCCCGAGACGATCGGCGAGTCGCTGCGCGAATCGCTGCGGCTGCGTCCGCAGATCCTCCGGCGCCTGGGATGGCACTACGTGCGCGTGCACTCGTTCGACCTCTACCGCGATCCCGCCGATGTCGCCCAGCGCATCGCCACGATGCTGGGCGTGCCGCCCGACGCCCCCCGGGTCGACAACGAGACCCAGCCGCTCGATGTCGTCGAATGACCGGCAGCGCATCGAACGGGTGCGCGGGTCACGTCGGGCGAAGCTGACGCCGGCGCCGGGCACGTCCGCCGAGCCGGTGCCCGGCGATGACGAGGATGCGGATGCCGCCGCGCCGACGGCGGCATCCGAGCTCTCCGGTCCGAACGACGAGCGCCTGCGCCGCGACGTCCCGCCGCACTATTGATGCATTGATGCGACCGGGGTCGATGCGAGCGAAGCGAGCGTTGAGGCGGCGCCCCATCCGGCGACCGTCAGCGGATCAGGCTCGTGGCTTGTCGCTCTGCTTCTCGAGGAGGTCGCGGATCTGCACGAGCAGTTCCTGCTCGGTGGGGAGCTTCGGCTCCTCGTCGGCGGGCGTGATCCCGGCTTTCGCGGCGGCGCGCTCCTTGAGACGGTTCATCGGGTAGACGAAGACGAAGTAGACGACCACGGCGACGGCGAGGAACGCGATGACCGCGTTGATGAGGTCGCTGATGGGGAATGTCACCGGGCCCCAGAGACCGTTGACTGTCCAGCCGATCTTGCCGTTCTCGTCCGGCTTCCAGACGAGTTCGATGAGCGGGTTGATGATGCTCGTGACGATCGAGTTCACCACGGCGGTGAACGCCGCGCCGATGACGACCGCGACAGCCAGGTCGATGACGTTGCCGCGGAGGATGAACTCTTTGAAGCCCTTGATCACGTGAAACCCCCTGGGTGTGATCCCGCGTCGGGGTCCGGTCGATCAGGCTCCGGACGGCGCGGGTGAGGTCTTCGCCTCGGTCTTCGATGATGTCGAACTCGGCGACGGCGCGCTACCCGCGGCATCCGACCCGCCGGTCTTGGCTGCCGCGCCCGTCGCGGAGCCCGCGCGTGAGTCGGTGCGGTAGAAGCCGGAGCCGTTGAAGGTCACGCCGATCGAGCCGTACTCCTTGCGGAGGGGACCGCCGCACTCCGGGCATTCGGTGAGGGCCGGGTCGGCGAAGGACTGCACGGCGTCGAAACGGTGGCCGCACTGCTTGCAGGCGTAGGCGTAGGTGGGCATGGCTCCTCGGTGGATCGGGTCAGCGCCCGGTGGGCGCCAGGGTGATGGTGCGGGTGGGCGTGACGACGCCCGTGACGCGCTGATCGTGGACGTCGCTGGGCAGCTCGTCGACGACTTCGGAATCGTAGACGACGGCGTAGACGGGCGGGCAGCGTTCCATCGAGCCGAGCGTCTTGTCGAAGAACCCGCGCCCCCACCCCAGGCGCATGCCGGCGCGATCGACGGCGGCGGCCGGGATCACGAGCAGGTCGACGTCGTTGACGGCGATCGGCCCGAGCAGCTCGCCCACCGGCTCGGGGAGTCCGTACATCCCCTCGGCGATGTCGCCGTCGGCGGTGGCGACCGCCCAGTCCAGCAGGCCGTCGGCTCGCGTGACAGGAAGGAGCACGCGGATGCCGCGTGCCACGGCATCCGCGACGAAGGAACGCGTGCCCGGCTCGGCGGTGGTCGACAGGAAGCAGGAGATCGAGCGTGCGCCGTGCTCGGCGACGAGGGCGTCGAGCTGCGCGTGGATGCCGGCCTCGGCGGATTCGCGCGCCTGCGGCGAGAGCATCTGGCGGCGCTCACGCAGGTCGGCGCGCAGCGCGCGCTTCGCATCGGCGATCGCGTCGGACATGCCCTCGATTCTACGGCGCGCTGCTCCTCACCCGGTCGCGCGCCAAATCCGGGCGTGCGCACCCGTCCGTCTAGACTCGGGGAATGCCTCATTCTTCGATCAAGGCCGTCATTCCGGCCGCAGGTCTCGGCACGCGCTTCCTTCCGGCGACGAAGGCGATGCCGAAGGAGATGCTCCCCGTCGTCGACAAGCCGGCCATCCAGTACGTCGTCGAGGAGGCTGCGCAGGCGGGCATCGACGACATCCTCGTGATCATCGGGCGCAACAAGAACGCGATCTCGAACCACTTCGACTCGGTGCCCGAGCTGGAGGAGAAGCTCAAAGACAAGGGCGACACCGACCGGCTGCGGCGGGTGCTGGAATCCAGCGACCTGGCCGACATCCACTTCGTCCGCCAGGGCGAGCCCAAGGGTCTGGGTCACGCGGTGCTGCGTGCCAAGGCGCACGTGGGCGACTCCTCGTTCGCCGTCATGCTGGGCGACGACCTCATCGACGAGCGCGACGAGCTGCTGACCACCATGATCGCCGAGCACGAGCGCACCGGGGCCGCGATCGTGGCCCTCATGGAAGTCGACCCCGCCCACATCCACCTGTACGGGGTCGCGTCGGTCGAGAAGACCGATGGCGACGGCGTGGTCAAGGTCAGCGGTCTGGTCGAGAAGCCGAAGGCCGAGGACGCGCCCTCGAACCTGGCCATCATCGGCCGTTATGTGCTCTCGCCGAACGTGTTCGAGATCCTCGAGCGCACCGAGCCCGGCAAGGGCGGCGAGATCCAGCTCACCGACGCGCTGCAGGAGCTGGCGGCCGACCCTGACGGCCCCGGCGTGTACGGCGTCATCTTCCGTGGCCGCCGCTACGACACCGGCGATAGGGTGGACTACATCAAGGCCATCGTGCAGCTCGCGGCCGACCGTGACGACCTCGGTCCCGCGCTGCGTCCCTGGTTCAAGGAGTTCGCGGCGAACCTCTGACGCCGCCCGTTCGAGGGAGTCATGTGGATCTGACGGCTCCCCGCAGCCACGGATCGGTCTCCATCCGGCTCGTGCGGCAGCGCGACGCGCGCGTGCTGCAGAACGAGCTGCTGTCCAACCGCTCCTGGTTGCGTCCGTGGGAGGCGACCAGCCCCGACGGGCCGGTGTCGTTCGACATGCGCGTGGGCGTGCGGCGTCTGCTGCAGCAGTACCGCGACGGCGCCGGTGTGCCCTTCGTGATGGAGTCGGCGGGCGAGATCGCCGGCCAGCTGAACGTCTGGGGCATCGCGCGCGGGTCGCTGGCGTCGGCGACGATCGGCTACTGGGTGAGCGAGCGGTTCGCCGGGCGCAACATCACCCCGACCTCGGTGGCGCTCGCGACCGACATCTGCTTCACCGAGCTGCGCCTGCACCGCATGGAGATCTGCATCCGTCCGGAGAACCGGGCGAGCCTGCGCGTGGTCGAGAAGCTGGGCTTCCGGTACGAGGGGCTGCGGCGCCGGTACATCCACATCGACGGCGACTGGCGCGACCACTACGCGTTCGCCCTCGTGCGCGAGGACGTCCCCGAGGGCGTCCTGCAGCGGTGGGTCTCGGGCCGCGCCCCGCAGGACGCGGCGACCGTCCCGCCCGCCGACCGCCTGCACGCGTAGCCGGTCGCGACACGAGGTGGCGCGCGCCGTGCCGCCAGGTGCCGCCCGCCCGCCGATCCGGTCCGCGCGCCGACAAGCTTGCGTGACACGCCACCCGGGTGCCGGGGACGGCGGCACCGCGTCCCTTACCGTGGTCTGCATGGGTGGGCAGGTATGGGGTGGGGGAGTGATCGTCCTCGTGGCGGTCGCCCTCTGGCTCGTGTACCTGCTGCCGTCCTGGTACGGAAGGCGCCAGTACGACGCCGCCGAGCGCAACGCCGTCCGGCTGAATCAAGCTCTGCGGGTGCTCGCCGAGACCAGTGAGACGCCCGAGGAGGTGCGCCTCGAGCTGAACGCCCGCACCGCCGCCGCGCAGCAGCGCCTGGCCAAGCGCGCCCTCGCCGAACGTGAGCAGGCGGCGCTGGAGCAGGCTCGGGTGGATCTGGAGCGCGCCCGCATCGAGCGGGAGGCCGCTGAGGCGGCCGCGCGCGTGGATCGTGAGCGTGCGCGTGCCGAGCGCGTGGCCGCGGAGGCCGCTGCGCGTGCCGAAGTGGAGCGTGCTCGCGCGGAGCGTGCCGCTACGGAGGCGGCAGCCCGCGCCGAACTGGCGGCCGCGCGGGCCCTTCCGGCGCTTCGCCGGGCCCGCGCGCGTCGCCGTTTGCGGCTGTTCGCCACGGTGGTGGGGCTCGCTGGGCTGGGTGTCGGTGGCTGGGGCGTGTTCGAGACGGTGACGGTCGGTGCGCAGACGCTGCTGTGGGCAGGCGCCGGCATGGTCGGGGCATCCCTCATCGTGCTGCACCGGATGTCGCGCGTCGCTGCTCGCGCCGAAGCGCGGGTGACAGATGCCGCGCCGCGAGCTGTCGCCGTCGTCCAGGACGTCGCCCTGGAGTCCGCGTCGCGGGCATGGGAGCCGCGCGAGCTTCCCCGCCCGCTCACGGCGTCGGCGGGCTCGCGCGCTGCCGCGGTGCTGGACGCCGAGGCCGCACGCGAGGCGCTCCGTCAGGCCGCGGTCGAGGAGGCGATGCTGAGTCGCACCGCCGCGGAGCAGCCGCCTTCGATCGACACCGCGCGCACCGCGCGAGCGGCGTCGTCCGACACCGAGTTCGCCCGGATGGGCTACGTCGACGACGCCGAGATCGAGGCCCACGTGCGCCAGCTTCTGACCCGCCGCGCGGCCGGTCAATAGGTCCGTCGCCGCCTCTCGTGATTCGGAGGCGTGCGTCCAACCGTGATAGTGTTTCTGAGGTTCAAGGGCCTGTGGCGCAGTTGGTAGCGCGCTTCGTTCGCAATGAAGAGGTCAGGGGTTCGAATCCCCTCAGGTCCACGAAACGACAGCCCCCGGCCGAAGCAGCAGCTTCTCCGGGGGCTTCGTGATTTCCGCCGCCACGTGCCTTAGTCAGTGGCCGGAGCCGCCGGGAGGCGCCGGGTAACGTACACCGCTGCCCCAGCCGATCTCCCAACCATCGCTGTCGTCGAAGTACTCGGCGAACGACACCGGAAGGGCGTGCTCGGGTTCGACGAGCGCCACCAGTCCCGCGAACCAGTCGGCGTACGCGGGGTCGCCGGACGCCGCCTCTGCCGACGGAAGGGCCCGCAGGATGAGGTCGGCCACGGCTGCTGGCGGTGTCATCGCGTCCACCACACCGCCGGCGAACTCCGTCTCGGCGCCGGAGGTGTACTGGATCGTGGTGTCGGGGTGGTCGACGTCGGACAGGACCGCCCGCCAGTACATCCCGGACGGTGCGATTCCCGGCCGCACGCGGATCCCGTGGTAGCCCCGGCGGTGCAGCTCTCGCACGCCCTGCAGGATGCGCACGGACGTGGTCATGACGAGGGCCGAGGAGATCTCGCGGTGCGCCCCTTCGTCGAACGCCACGAGGCGAACCTCTTCGGCCGACGTCGGCGTGAGCGCGATGGTGTCGATCGCCGTGGCGATGGCCTCGCGTCGCGGCCAGGCGTAGACGCCGGCGCTGATGAGCGGGAATGCGACGCTGCGTGCACCCAGTTCATCGGCGACCTCGAGGGACCGCCGGTAGCAGGACTCGAGGAGTCGCCTGTCTCGTTGGCCGGCACCGTAGTTCGGACCGACCGTGTGCACGACCCACTTCGCCGGCAGTGCGCCGGCGGTGGTCCAGCCGGCATCGCCCGTGGCGAGCCCATGCGGGAACCGTGCGATGCAGTCCCGCAGGATCGCCGGGCCGCCGGCCCGGTGGATCGCCCCGTCGACCCCGCCGCCGCCGCGCATCGCATTGTTGGCGGCGTTGACGATCACGTCGGTGGCCTGGGCGGTGATGTCACCGTGGACGGCGACGAGCGTGGTCATGATCGTCAGGCGGCCGTCGCCTGGGCGGCCGCGCGAGCCGCCGCCGGGAGGGCCTCGACGATTCGAGCGACCGCCGCGTCGTCGTGGGCGGCCGAGACGAACCAGGCTTCGAACACCGACGGCGGCAGCGACACCCCCTGCTCCAGCATCGCGCGGAAGAACGGCGGGTAGCGGAACGACTCCTGTGCCCGCACCGTGTCGTAGTCGACCGGCGGTTCGGCGGCGAACTGGACGGAGAACAGGTTGCCCGAGCGCTGCACGACGTGCGTGACGCCGGCTTCGGAGAGAGCGGATGCCGCGGCATCCGCGATCGTCGACGCGGCGGCGTCGATACGGGCGTAGGCGGCGGCATCCAAGTGGTCGAGCGTCGTGCGACCGGCGGCCACGGCGAGCGGATTGCCGCTCAGCGTGCCCGCCTGGTACACCGGCCCGAGCGGTGCGAGCAGCTCCATCAGGGCTGCGGGACCACCGAGCGCCGCCAGCGGCAGCCCGCCGCCGACGACCTTGCCGAACGTGATGAGGTCGGGGGCGAACGGCACCGGATCGATGCCGTACCAGCCGGCCGGTCCCACGCGGAAACCGGTCAGCACCTCATCGAGGATGAGCAGCGCGCCGTGTGCGTGCGCGATGTCGGCCAGAGCGGCGTTGAAGCCGTGCGACGGCGGCACGATCCCCATGTTGGCGGGGGCGGCCTCGACGATCACCGCGGCGATGTCGTCACCGCGCGCGGCGAAGACCTCACGCACGGCATCGACGTCGTTGTAGGGGATGACCAGCGTCTGCGCAGCGATCGGCGCCGGGACCCCGGCGGAGCCCGGCATCGCGAGGGTCGCGACGCCGGAGCCGGCCTCGGCCAACAGGCCGTCGGAATGGCCGTGGTAGTGGCCGGCGAACTTCACCACGAGATCGCGTCCGGTCGCGCCGCGTGCGAGGCGGATCGCCGTCATCGTGGCCTCGGTGCCGGTGGACACGAGTCGTACGCGCTCGACCGGGTTCGCCACGCCGTCGCGGGTGACGCGCGCGGCGATGAGCTCTGCCAGCTCCGTCTCACCGGGCGTGCTGGCACCGAAGCCGAGACCGTGCGCCGCGGCATCCTGAACCGCCTTCACGACGGCGGGATGCGCGTGCCCGAGGATGGCCGGACCCCACGACCCGACGAGGTCGACGTACTCGCGCCCCTCGACGTCGGTGACGTACGGTCCCGACGCAGCGACGAAGAAGCGCGGCGTCTCGTGCACCGATCCGAACGCGCGGACGGGCGAGTTGACGCCGCCCGGCATCGCGCCGCGGGCGCGGGCGAACTCCTGCGCGTTGGTCGTCATCGGATCCACTCCGCGAGCTCCAGCGCCCAGTACGTGAGCACGGCGTCGGCGCCCGCGCGGCGGATGCCGATCACCGACTCCTCGATGGCGCGGCGGCGGTCGATCCAGCCGTGCGCGGCCGCAGCCTCGATCATCGAGTACTCGCCCGACACCTGGTACGCCCACACCGGCACCGGGCTCGCCGCCGCGGTGTCGGCGAGCACGTCCAGGTAACTCATCGCGGGCTTGACCATCACGATGTCCGCGCCCTCGGCGATGTCGAGGTCGACCTCGCGCGCGCCCTCACGGCGGTTCGCCGGGTCCTGCTGGTACGTGCGGCGGTCACCCTGGAGGGAGGACTGCACCGCCTCGCGGAACGGCCCGTAGAACGCGGAGGCGTACTTGGCGGCGTACCCGAGGATCGGGGTGTCAGCGAAGCCGCCGGCATCCAGGGCATCGCGGACCGCGGCGACCTGGCCGTCCATCATGCCCGAGAGGCCGAGAAGCTGCGAGCCGGCCTCCGCCTGGGCCAGACCCATCTCGCGGTAGCGCTCGAGCGTGGCGTCGTTGTCGACGTACCCGTTCGCATCGAGCACGCCGCAGTGGCCGTGGTCGGTGAACTCGTCGAGGCACAGGTCCGTCTGCACGACCAGCGCATCGCCGGCTTCGGCGACCGCGATGCGCGTCGCGACGTTGAGGATGCCGTCGGGGTCGGTCGCGCCGGAGCCCACCGCGTCCTTGTGTTCGGGCACGCCGAACAGCATGATGCCGCCGATGCCGGCGGTCGCGGCATCCGTCACGGCCTGCTTCAGGCTCTCGGTGGTGTGCTGCACGACGCCGGGCATGGACGAGATCGGGATGGGTTCGCCGGCTCCTTCGCGCACGAACATCGGCAGGATCAGCTCGGCGGGGTGCAGGCGAGTCTCGGCGACCAGGCGCCGCATCGCCGGCGTCGACCGCAGACGGCGCGGGCGCGCGGTGGGGAAGCGGGGGGTGAGGGGCCGGCCCCCTCGGAGCGGGACGCGGTCACGGGCGTTCTCCGGTCAGGCCGGCGGCGCCGGCATCCAGCAGTTCACGGGCGACGGATGCCGCGACCTCGCGCGACGGATCGCCCTCGTTTTCGGGCCACGTCGTCGCGTGCGACGAGGTGAGCGCCGTGGCGCCGTCGAGGCTGTAGACGCTCGCCGAGAGGAGGAGCAGGCCCGCATCGACGACGGCGTGCGCCCCGACGGGAGCCGAGCAGCCGGCCTCCAGGAGAGCCAGCACCTCGCGCTCGGCCTCCACGCCCGCGCGCGTCTCGGCGTGGTCCAGCACGTCGACAAGGGATTCCTCGCCGCGGCGCACCTCGACCGCGAGTGCTCCCTGTCCCGGCGCGGTCGGCCACGCGTCGGGGTCGAGGTACTCGGTCACCACGTCGGTGCGGCCGATGCGACGCAGGCCCGCGGCGGCCAGGATGACGGCATCCAGTTCGCCCGCGCTGACCTTGCCCAGGCGCGTGTCGACGTTTCCCCGGATGTCGACGATGTCGAGGTCGGGACGGCGGGCGCGCAGCTGCGCCATGCGTCGCGGCGACCCGGTGCCCACGCGGGCGCCGGCCGGCAGCTGTTCGAGCGTCAAGCCGTCGCGTGCGCACAGTGCGTCGCGGGGGTCCTCGCGGGCAGGGATCGCGGCGATCACGAGCTGGTCGTGCGGCGCGGTGGGGAGGTCTTTGAGGGAGTGGACGATGACGTCGCACTCGCCGGCCAGCAGGGCATCGCGCAGGGCCCCGGTGAACAGGCCCGTGCCGCCCGCGCGTGAGAGCGGCTCGTTGGAGCGGTCGCCGTGGGTGGTGATGGTGATGAGCTCGGTCGTCACGCCGGTCGCGTCGGCGAGGTCGTCCGCGAACATCTGCGTCTGCGCCAGCGCCAGCTGACTGCCGCGCGTGCCGATGCGAAGGGTGGTCACGCCAGCACCTCGGCGATCTCGTCGAGGCCGATGCGACGGCCGGTGAAGAAGGGGACCTCTTCGCGCACGTGGCGGCGCGCCTCGGTCTGGCGCAGGTCCCGCATGAGGTCCACGAGCTCCACGAGCTCGGGAGCCTCGAGCGCGAGGATCCACTCGTAGTCCCCGAGCGCGAACGACGCGACGGTGTTGCTGAGCACGCTGCGGTGGGCGGCGCCCTTGCGTCCGTGGTCGGCGAGCATCTGCCGGCGGTCCTCGTCGGGAAGGATGTACCAGTCGTACGACCGGACGAACGGGTAGACCGTCAGCCACGCCTCGGGATCCTTGCCGCGCATGAACGCCGGCAGGTGGTTGGCCGAGAACTCCGCGTCGCGGTGCACGCCCATGGCGTTCCAGACCGGGAGCAGAGAGCTCAGCGGCTGGGCGCGGCGCAGGGTGCGCAACGCCGCCTGCAGCGCCTCGGGCGCGACGCCGGTGCCCGTGAGCCAGATCATGAGGTCGGCGTCGGCGCGAAGGCCCGAGACGTCGTAGAACCCTCGCACCGTGACTCCGGATGCCTCGACCTCCGCGACCGCACCGCTCAGGTCGCCGGCGGCAGCCGGTGCGGCAGGGTCACGTCGGAACACAGCCCACAGCGTGTAGCCGAGGGTTTCGGAGGGGGGATTCGCCGAGAGATCGGTCATACCTCCATCCTTTCATCCCCTCGGCCAGGCGGCCGGTCGGGTCGGTGAACCGACGACGTGGGTCGCGGCATCCTCGACTGCACGGGTTGGTGTCGAGTGCACGGGTTGGTGGCGCGAAGATGTCGTGCGTTGGGCGGTAAGTCGTGCACTCGGCGGCGTGGGCCGGACGAGGGCTGGCCGGCACAGGCGGAGGGTCGGGCAGGCCGGGAGCGAGGACGTGGGTGTCGGCATCCTCGACTGCACGGGTTGGTGTCGAGTGCACGGGTTGGTGGCGCGGGGAAGTCGTGCGTTGGGCGGTAAGTAGTGCACTCCGCGGCATGGCGAGGCTGCATCGCCGCGGGGCCCGAGGCGCTGCGCGGACGGGTGGGCGGCGCGGGGGAGGCAGTGCGGTCGGCGGCTACCGGCGTGGTCGGCGGCGAGCGATGCAGCCGGCGCGTCAGCGGGCGAGCACCGGGTCAGCGGGCGAGCACCGGGTCAGCGGGCGAGCAGCACGGCCGCGGTGCGCTCGGCGTGGGCGACGATGCCGGCCAGGCCCGACCCGGCGACCGTCTCGCCGACCACCGCGAGCCCGGACGGGGGAGCGGATGCCGGAGCCGGCCGCACCCACGACACCACGGCGCTGTCGACGACGACCGGCAGAGGCACCCCGAGGAGGGCCTCCGCATCGGTCCGCGCGGTCGAGGCGGGGTCGACAGGCGTCTGGTCGTACGAGAGGCGCAGCACGTGGCGGCCGCCCGCGGCCTCCCGCAGCCACGCCCACTTCGCGGTGGCGTGGGTGAGGGCCCGTGCACCGACCGTTGCCCCGTCGGCGACGAGCAGGCCGGTGCCGCGGGGTGCGGCATCCAGCTCATGCTGCTCGACAACGAGCGTCACGAGGTCGATGCGCCGGCCGGGACCCGCCGCGCCCACCATGCCGGGCGCCGCGACGACGACCGTGCCCGGCAGGCTCGACGGGTCGGCGACGGGCGAGCGCAGAAGGATGTCTCCGCCGAGGCGCTCGAGGTCGCCCGACAGGGCCGGCACCAGCCGGTGGATGCCGCCGCGGATGCCGGCGACGGCCGCCCCCGGGGGAGCGGCCGCCCGCAGCCGGGCCACCGCGCCGCCGAGAGAGCCGGCGTCTGCCACCGCCGCCGCGAGCCCGGGGTGCGCACGCGCGACCGGGAGGTCGTCGGGGTGACGCGAGTGGACGCCGTGCACGACGGGCGCGACGAGGCGGTCGAGCATCTCCGCACCCATGCGCTCGCGCACCAGGGCTCCGAGCGTCGGGGGCACCTCGGCGACCGGACGCGCGTCGAGGTCGGCCGCCTTCTCGGCCGCCGGCGCGCCGATCACCCGCACGACGTCGGCGGCGCGCGGATCGGACGGGATGCCGAGCAAGGCCGTGGCGGGAAGCGGCACCGGCTCGCCGGCCACCGGCTGCAGCCAGGCCGGGCCGGGCGCGGGGGAGACGATGTCGCCGGCCATGCCCAGCTCGCCGAGCAGCGCCTCGACGGTGCCGCCGCGCACCGCGAAGCTCTCGGCTCCGGCATCCAGTCCGATGCCCGCGACCTCATGCCGGGCCACCGTGCCGCCCAGGCGATCGGATGCCTCGAACACCCTCACCGTCGCCCCGGAAACGGCCAGCCGCCGCGCGACGACGAGTCCCGCGATTCCGCCGCCGACGACGGAGAAGTCAGCCATGTGCGTGCACGAACTCCACGATGCGGGTGAGGACGGCGGGATCGGTATCGGGCGGCACGCCGTGGCCGAGGTTGAGCACGTGTCCCCGCGCGGCGCGTCCGCGTTCGAGCACGTCGACGATGTGGGCCTCGAGCACGGGCCAGGGCGCGCGCAGCAGCGCGGGGTCGATGTTGCCCTGCACGCTGACGTCGGGGCCGAGGCGCCGGACGGCCTCGTCCAGAGGCAGGCGCCAGTCGATGCCCACCGCGTCCACGCCGACGTCGCGCATGGCGGCCAGGAGCTGCCCGGTGCCGACGCCGAAGTGCACGAGCGGCACGCCGAGGGGGCGCACCGGGTCGAGTGCCCGTGAGGAGAACGGGGCCACGTGCCGCGTGTAGTCGGCGAGGCTCAGCGAACCCGCCCACGAGTCGAACAGCTGACCCGCCGACGCGCCCGCCTCGATCTGGGCCGAGAGGAACGCGCCGGTGATCTCTGCGCACCACGTCAGAAGCGCCGACCAGGTGTCGGGGTCGGAGTGCATCAGCGCACGCGTCTTCAGCTGCTCCTTCGACGGGCCGCCCTCGACGAGGTACGACGCCAGCGTGTACGGGGCACCTGCGAAGCCGATCAGCGGGGTCGCGCCGAGCTCGGCGACCGTGAGGGCGACGGCCTCACGGATGGGTGCCAGCGATGCCGGGTCGAGCGGGGGGAGCGCGGCGACGTCGTCAGCCGTGCGGACGGGATGCTCGAGCACCGGGCCGCGGCCGGCGACGATGCGGACGTCGACACCTGCCAGCCGGACGGGGATGACGATGTCGCTGAAGAAGATCCCGGCGTCGACACCGTGGCGGCGCACCGGCTGCAGGGTGATCTCACTGGCGAGCTCGGGGTTCAGGCAGGCGTCGAGCATGTCGGTGCCGACCCGCAGTTCGCGGTACTCCGGCAGCGAACGCCCCGCCTGACGCATGAACCATACCGGAGTGCGGTCGGGCCGCTCTCCGCGATACGCGCGTATCAGCGGAGGGGGGTCGTTTCTCTGGAGGACGGAGGGGTGAGAGCCATGCAGATGCACACGTTAAGATTAGAGTCGTGCTCCTCTGTCTGACCGCGAACCATCGGAACGCGAGCCTCGACGTCTTGGAGCGTCTCTCCGTCGGTGCACCGACGGCCACGCGGGCGCTCGTGCAGGACGAGCTGTTCGTGTCGGGCGCCGTCGTGCTGGCGACCTGCAACCGCTTCGAGGCGTACCTCGACATCGATGAGCCGCTGACCGGCGGCGAGGCCGTCGCGGTCGAGTCGGTCGTCGAGGCGATGGCCGAGGCATCCGGCGTCTCCGCGGATCTGCTGCGCGCATCGGTCGCCGTGCATCAGGGAGCGGATGCCGCAGCCCACCTGTTCGCTGTCACGAGCGGGCTGGAATCGGTCGTGGTCGGTGAGGACGAGATCTCGGGTCAGGTGCGGCGCGCGCTGGATGCCGCGCGGATCGAGGGCACCACGAGCAGCGAGCTGGAGCGGCTGTTCCAGAAGGCGACGCACACCAGCCGCGGGGTGCGTAACCGCACGCAGCTGCGCGGAGCACACCGATCCCTCGTGCGTCTCGCGCTCGAACTGGCCTCGAGCCGCATCGCCGACTGGGCCGCCGCCCGTGTCGTGCTGGTCGGCACCGGCCGTTACGCCGCCCGCACCGTGGATGCGCTGCGCGCGCGTGGTGCCGGCGACATCCACGTCTTCTCCCCGTCGGGGCGCGCCGAGGCGTTCGCCGCGCAGCGCGGACTGATCCCCGCGACCGACTTCGCCGCGGCCGCCGCCGACGCCGACGTCGTGATCACGTGCACGGCCGATGCGGTGGTGCACGCCGACGCGTTCGCGCCCGGTCACCGCGTGCTCGTGATCGACCTCGGCCTGCCGCGCAATGTCGATCCTGCGGTCGGCGCCGTCGAGGGGGTCGAGCTGCTCGACCTCGAGACCATCCGTCTGCATGCGCCGCTCGAGCAGTTCTCGGCGCACGCCGACGCCCGCGCGATCGTGGGGGATGCCGCGACCGAGTTCCACGCCGACCGCCTCGCCGGGCCCGCGATCAGCGCGCTGCGCGGCGACGTGCTGAAGATCGTCGAGGACGAGATCGCCCGCGCCCGCTCGCGCGGCGCCGGAGACGACGTGGAGGCCGCGCTCCGGCACCTCGCCGGGGTGCTCCTGCACCGCCCCTCTGTGCGCATCCGGGAACTGGCGGTCGAGGGACGCATCGAGGAGGCGCGCGCCGCCCTCGAGCTGCTCCATGGTCTTTCCATCGATGCGCCGGGCGCCGACGCCGACGACGACGGGCTCTGGGCGACCGCCTGAGTCGTCGCTTCGAGCGCACTGACGCTGGGCTCTGCATCCCAGCATCCGCTGATCCCGGCCCGCCGGCATCCGCTGATCCTCGCATTCGTGCACCCACTGGTCCCTGCATACCGGCATCCGTGATTCTAAAGACACCTTGCGAAAGAAGTCTTTAGAATCTACGGTGGTCGCGTGACCGACGATCGTCCCTTCCCGCGCAGTGCCCGTCGCGAGCGCATCACCGACCCCGAGCGCATCCGCGCACTCGCACACCCGGTGCGCATCGCGCTGCTCGACTATCTGGGCGATGTGAGCGAGGCGACCGCCACGCAGTGCGCCGAGGCGCTGGGAGAGTCGGCGGCGAGCTGCTCGTTCCACCTGCGCATGCTCGAGAAGTACGGCTACATCGAGCGAGCTGAGCGGCGCGGGCGTGAGAAGCCGTGGCGTGTCCGGGTCGCAGACTTCGACATGCGCCCCGATCCCGACGTTCCGGGCTCGCTGCTGGCGGTGCAGGCGGTCGCCTCGCTCGGGCTCGAGTCGGAGTTCCTGCGCGCGATGGACTGGTTCTCGCGGATCGATCGGGAATCCGACGAATGGGTCCAGGCGACGACGTTCACGCGCTCATCGTTCTGGGCGACCGCCGAGGAACTGGCCGAGTTCAGCCGTGAGGTGCAGAACCTCACCGACCGTTTCGCCGGACGGCACACGGACCCGTCCAAGCGCCCGCCGGGTGCGCGGTACTCGCGGTTCTTCGCCGTCGTCAATCCCGAACCGGAGGCGGACGCGTGACCGAGGCATCGGCCCGCGGCAGGCTCCGGCGTCCGGCTGCGTGGTCGGCGGAGGGGTTCCCTCGCCTGGCGGCGGCGTGGGTCGCCACCAACCTCGGCGACAGCGCGCTGTACCTCATGATCGCGGTGTGGGTGAAGGAGCTCACCGGATCGGACGTCGCGGCAGGATTCGTGTTCGTCGCACTGGGCTTTCCGGCGGTGCTGGCGCCGTTCATCGGCATGATGGCCGACCGGATGCCGCGGCGCCGGCTGCTGGTCTTCAACAATGTCGCGCTCGTGCCCGTCGTGCTGGCGCTGCTGCTCGTGTCGGACGCGAGCCGGCTGTGGCTCGTCTACCTCGTCGTCTTCCTGTACAGCGCCGCCGGGTACGTCACCGCGTCCGCACAAGCCGGGATCATTCGCGCGATGCTGCACGACGACCAACTGGCTTCCGGGAACGGCGTGCTCTCGACGATCGACAACGGCCTGCGGCTCGTCTCACCGCTCATCGGCACGGCGCTCTATGTCTGGCTCGGCGCGCCGGCCGTCATCGTGCTGACCGCGTCGTGCTTCGCGGTGGCCGCCGTCATCGTGGCGACGCTTCCGGTCGGCGGGTCGGCACCGGAACCGGAGCAGCGGAAGAGCTACCTGCGAGAACTGGTCGCCGGCTTCGGTCAGCTCTTCGCGCCGCACACGCTTCGCGTGGTCACCATCGCCGCGGCCATCGGGTTCGGCGCGACCGGGCTGCTCAACATCGTCGTCTTCCCCGCGCTGGATGCGATGCACGCCGATCCCGCGGCGATCGGTGTGCTGGTTCCGATCCAGGGTGCCGGCGCGGTCCTCGGCGGGATCGCGTCGGCGACCGTCGTGACGCGTGCGGGCGAGGGGCGCGCGACGGCCCTCGGCCTTGTGCTCGTCGCTGCCGGCAGCGTGCCCTTCGCATTCGAGTCGGTCTGGCTGGCCGGCGTCGGCATGTTCGTCATGGGCGTCGGCATCCCCGTCACCGTCGTCGCGTTCGCGACGCTTCGTCAGCGGCTGACGCCCGACCGTCTGCAGGGCCGCACCGGTGCAGCCGCGAACGTCATCGTGAACCTGCCGCAGACCCTCGTCTCCATCGTCGGGGCGGGGCTGCTCACGGTCGTCGACTTCCGCGTGCTGATCTGGGTGACGGTCGGTGCCGTGCTCGGGGGCGCCGGGACGGCGCTGCTCGCGCGGAGGCCGGCTGCGCGAGCGGCGGCCGTGGAATGACCCGATGCGGTGAGGGGAACGCGATCGAACCCTTGCGTGGCATCGAACATATGTCCATGAACCCATGGATGAGCATCCCACCCCGCAAGCGGTCGGACCGACCGCCGCCGAGGGGGACATGTTCGTTCCGCCGGTTCCCGATGCGGTGGATCTCGTGCTGGAGACGGCGACGATCATGTCGGTCCTCGCGGCGCAGCGGTACGCGCGGGTGGATGCGATGCGACGGGAGCTCCTCGCCGAGGCCGTCGGTCGCGGTGCGGGTGTTCTCGAGATCGTCGAGCGGTCGATCCGGCTGGAACTCGCGTCGGCGATGCGGGTGACCGAGTATGCCGCCGGCCGCCTCATCGTTCAGGCCGAGGCGCTCATGCGGCGGTACCCCCACGCATGGGATTCGCTGGCCGGCGGCCGCATGACCGAGAAGCATGTCGAGATCCTGGTGGATCTGGTGGATGCCGTGGCACCTGAGCTTCGCGAGTCCATCGCTGCCTCCGCGGTGGCGCTCGCCGAGACCGAGTCGGTCGGTGCCTTCCGGCGGGGTCTGCGCGACCTGATCGCGCGGACCGAGGCGAAGACCCTGGACGAGCGGCACGCCGCGGCCGTGCGGAACCGCCACGTCGCGGTGGACCAGGGTGCCGACGGCATGGGCACGCTGCTCCTGCACCATCCCATCGTGGAGCTGCACGCGATCTACGGGCGCATCACCGCGATGGCGAAGGTGATCGCCCACCGCGAGGGCGAGACCCGGACGCTCGATCAGGTCCGTGCCGATCTCGCCGCAGACCTCCTCGTCGACGGGTCGACGGACTGCGTGCCGACGGCCGCCCGGGGCATCCGGGCGCAGGTCGTGGTGACCGTCCCGGTGCTGTCGCTGCTCGAGGGTGACGGTCGACCCGCCCTTTCTCACGGCGCGGCCCCCGCCGACCCACCCGTCGTCGAGGGCGTGGGCCCGATCCCGCTGGAGACGGCACGGCGACTCTGCGGCGGCGACGCGAAGTGGATGCGCGTGCTCACCCATCCCGAGACCGGAATCGTGCTGTCGGTGGGCCGCGAGAGGTACACGCCTCCCGCCGCGCTCCGCCGTCTCGTGACGTGGCGCGCCGACCGGTGCATGGCGCCGGGATGCGGGATGCCGGCCTCGCGCTGCGACGTCGACCACCAGATCCGGTGGGTCGATCGCGGTGAGACGTCGCTCGACAACAATGCGCCGCTGTGTCGAGGGCATCATCTTCTCAAGGACAACGGGGACTGGGTCGTGCGCCAGATTGCCGGAAGCGGCGGCGCGATCGAGTGGCTCTCGCCGACGAAGCGGCGCTATGTGGTGCAGCCCGAGCGTCGGGTTCCCGTCTTCGTGACCGCCGCGGCGGGCGACGGACGGCCACCCCCGTTCTGAGGCCTTCACCCCGCGATCTCGTGCAGCAGGAACGCGCCGAGGAACCCCAGCGTCGCCCACAGCCCCGTCAGCGCGCGCTGCTCGGCGAAGGCCTCGGGAATCATCGTGTTGCACACCATGGCCAGCAGTCCGCCCGCAGCGATGGTCGTGATCAATGCGACCACGCTGGCCGGTGCCGCCTGGAAGAGCAGATAGCCGATGACGGCCGCGACGACCGTCACCAGCGCGATGCCGCCCCACAGCAGCGTGACGAACCGGCCCCTGGTCCCGCTCTGCTTGAGGGCCGCCGTCGACCCCAGGCCCTCCGGGATGTTGCTGATCGCGATCGCGGCGACGATGGGGATGCTGATGCCGCCCTGCAGCACCGACAACCCCATGACGAGGGATTCCGGGATGCCGTCGATCAGAGCGCCGATCGCGATCACGACCCCGGAGCCGCCGGCCGCAGCCGCCGCGCGCCGCGCCGCGATGTTCGCCCGCGGCGCCGGCTGCCCGGCACGTGACGCCGGACGCGCGCCGGCCGACCTCGCCGTGCGCGTGCGCCTCCTCGGGCGCGACACCAGCTGATCGGCGACGATGTACAGGATCGCGCCGCCCAGGAACCCGGCACTGGTAGGGAGGAGCCCGCCGTCCTTCGCCGCTTCTTCGACCAGCTCGAATGCCAGGGTCGAGATCAGCACGCCCGCGCCGAGCGCCATGATGCCCGCGACCACGCGCTGCGGAATGTCGA
The DNA here is from genome assembly GCF_900292075.1 of Microbacterium timonense. Classification (GTDB taxonomy): domain Bacteria; phylum Actinomycetota; class Actinomycetes; order Actinomycetales; family Microbacteriaceae; genus Microbacterium; species Microbacterium timonense. The sequence goes on along the minus strand of NZ_OLMV01000001.1, from coordinate 1,126,920 downwards.
CGAACCACGCGACCGCAGCACCGGCGAGCAGCGTCCCGCCCGCGATGAGGCCGCTCAGTGCGGCCAGCCAGACACCCGCCATGGCGCCAACGTAGCGCCGCCACGCACGGATGCCCCGGCGAAACGCGTCAGCGCGGCATCCTCGATGCGGCTCAGACCGTCGTCGCCTCGCGCGTGCGCAGGTCCTTGCGGAGGATCTTGCCCGAGCTCGACTTCGGGATCGCGTCGATGAACTCGACACGGCGCACCTTCTTGTGCGGTGCGACCTGCTCCGCGACGAACGCCATGACCTCGTCCTCGGTGAGACCGGACTCGGGCGCCGGCACGATGAACGCCTTCGGGATCTCCTGCCTGTCGTCGTCGAGCACCCCGATGACCGCGGCATCCATCACCTTCGGGTGCCCGAGCAGCAGAGCCTCGAGCTCGGCGGGAGCGATCTGGTAGCCCTTGTACTTGATGAGCTCCTTCACGCGGTCGACGATCGAGAAGTAGCCGCCCTCGTGGTACACGGCGACATCGCCGGTGTGCAGGAACCCGTCGGCATCCAGCGTCTGTGCGGTCGCCTCGGGCTGACCGAGGTAACCGAGCATGACGTTCGGCCCCTTCACCCACAGCTCGCCGGGTCTGCTCACCCCGTCGGCGCCGACCTCGGTGATCTCGGCGCCGGTCTCGGTGTCCACCAGCTTGTTGAGGGTGTTCGGCAGCATCACACCGACCGAGCTGACCGGGATGTCGTCGCGATCGATGGGCATCGCGTGCGAGACCGGGCTGAGCTCGGTCATGCCGTACCCCTGCATCATGCGGGCGTGGATCCGCCGGCCGGCGGTCTCGGCCGTCTCGCCGTCCAGCGGGGCCGCACCCGAGAAGACGGTGTGCACGCTCGAGATGTCGAACTGGTCGACGATCGGGTGCTTGGCCAGTGCCACCGCGATCGGTGGCGCGATGTACAGATAGGTGCACTGGAAGCGCTGGATGTTGGTGAGGAACTCCACGAGGTCGAACTTCGGCATCGTCACCAGGCTCGCCCGCTGGCGCAGCGCCAGGTTGAGCAGCACGGTCATGCCGTAGATGTGGAAGAACGGCAGCACGGCCAGCACGCGATCGGTCGCCGCGAGGTCCAGCGCGACCCGGCACTGCGCGACGTTGGCCACGAGGTTGCGGTGCGAGAGCATGACGCCTTTGGCGGTGCCCGTCGTCCCCGACGAATATGGCAGGACGGCGATGTGCGAGGCCGGGTCGAACGAGACGTCCGGGGCAGCCGCACCCTCCGCGAGCAGCCCCGCCAGGTGCGGATGTCCGGGCCCGCCGTCGAGGACGATCACACGGTCATGGGGGATGCCGACGGCCTCGGCTGCGGCGGCCGCCTGGGCGAGCAATGCATGGACGGTGACGAGCCACGTCGCCCCGGCATCCCGCAACTGCTTCTCGATCTCGCCCGCCGTGTACAGCGAGTTGATCGTCGTCACCGTGGCGCCGGCGCGCAGGATCCCATGGAACACCGTGGCGAACGCCGGGACGTTCGGGCACAGCAGACCGACGACCGTCTCGAGCCCGACGCCGCGTGCGGCCAGAGCGCCGGCGAACAGGTCCACCTGCGTGCGCAGGGCCCCGTAGGTCGTCTCCGCACCGGTCGCGGGGTCGATGAGCGCGACGCGCCCCAGATCCTCATCGGAGAGGCTGGCGAACAGATAGTCGTAGACGCTGAGCTCGGGGATCTCGACATCGGAATACGGACTGGTGAACACCGGATCTCCTTCGATCGGGCGACGTGGCGATTGGTGCGGCCGCTGCCACACGGACCGTGCGACCATCATGCCACCTCGCCCCGCGATGATGGCACCGGATTCCTCGGACGGTGGAACGCAGTGTCAGCCGGCCCCGCGCCCGGACACTCCGTTGTGAGCCGGGCGCAGGCTCCTCAGCGTGCGAGGGCCGGCTGGCGGCCTCCCGCAGCGAGACGTTCCGCCGCCAGCCCCTCCGCCGCCTCCAGGGGGGTGACCTGACGGGCCTCCGCCTCGTCGAAGACGCGCCGCACGGTGTCGCCGATCTGCGCGACGCGCTCCATGATCTGCGCGCGGGTGCCCATCTTCTTCGCCTCGAGATCGAGGTAGATGACGCCGCCCGCGTTCACGACGAAGTCCGGGGCGTACAGGATGCCTCGTCGGGCGAGCCGCTCGGCACCACTGTGGTCGGCGAGCGGATTGTTGGCCGGACCGCAGACCGCCTTCGCATCGAGCGCGTCGATGACCTCGTCCGTGAGGATTCCGCCGATGCCGGCGGGGACGAACACGTCCGCCGGGATGAGATGCTCCTCACCCGGAGCGACCCAGTCGGCGTCGAGCTCCGTCGCGAGGGTGCGCTTGGCGGGATTGACGTCGGTCACGGTGAGCGTGGCGCCCTCGGCCGAGAGGCGGACCGCGAGGCGACTGCCCACCTGTCCGAGACCCGAGATCGTGATGCGGCGGCCGGCCACGTCCGCGGTCCCGACGACGCGCTCGAGCGTCGCCCGCAGCGATTCGTACACGCCGAGGCTCGTCGGGCCGGCGGGCTCGCCCGAGCCGCCCACCGTGTCGGGAAGACCGACGACGTGCTCGGTGCGCTCGCTCACCACCAGCATGTCCTCGGTGGTCGAGCCGACATCCTCTGCGGTGCGGTACAGGCCATGCAGCGACTCGACGGCATCACCGAGATCCAGGAACGCGGCACGTCGTCGCTCCGAATCGAGCGTCACCCCGGCGGGAAGGGCGATCACGGACTTGCCACCGCCGGCGTCCAGGCCCGCCGCCGCGTTCTTGAGGGTCATCGCCGCGGACAGTCGCAGCGCGTCGCCGAGCGCATCGCTCCAGTGCGGGTAGGTCCACAGACGCGCGCCGCCGAGCGCGGAGCCGAGCACCGAGGAGTGCAGCGCCACCGCGATGAACAGGCCGCTGCGCCGCCCCGTGATCACCTCCACCCGCTCGTGCGTGAAATCCGGCAGGGGCAGAGTGGGCACAGTGTGCGTCATCGCGATACTTCCTTCGGCGGGCCTCGTGGGCGGTGCGCTGCGGACGACGCGGCGTTGCGGCATCCGATCCCATTGCACACCGAACCGGCGGATTGTTCAACCGTCTCGGTCGCTCTTGCGCAGAATGCGTGAGTGACGCCGCTCGGCTTGCGCGTTCTCCGGCACACTGCGTGACGTGGCTAGCATCGAGGAATGCCCGACGCCTACACCCACGGCCACCACGAGAGCGTCCTGCGCTCGCACCGCTGGCGCACTGCCGAGAACTCGGCCGGGTACGTGCTTCCGTGGCTGCGACCGGGCATGTCGGTCCTCGACGTCGGCAGCGGACCGGGCACGATCACGGCCGACTTCGCGGACCTCGTCGCTCCCGGGAGGGTGGTGGGGGTGGATGCCTCGGCCGATGTCGTCGCACAGGCCGCAGCCGAGCACGTCGGCGCCGCGGGCCGCGAGGGCCTGTCGTTCGAGGTCGCCGACGCGTATCGCCTGCCGTTCCGCGACGGCGAATTCGATGTCGTCCACGCGCACCAGGTGCTGCAGCACGTGGAACGGCCGGTCGACATGCTGCGGGAGCTGGGACGCGTCGCGGGAGCCGAGGGCCTGGTCGCCGCACGCGACGTCGACTACGAAGGCGTCATCTGGTACCCGCGCATCCCCGCGCTGGACGACTGGCTCGCGCTGTACCTCCGCACCCATCGCAGCGTCGCCGGCGAGCCCGCCGCCGGCCGGCGGCTGAAGGCGTGGGCGCGCGAGGCGGGCCTCGGCGACATCCGGTCCACCGCATCGCTCTGGCTCTTCGAGAACGACGACGATCGCGCCTGGTGGGGCGGCATGTGGGCCGACCGGGTGCTGCAGTCCGCCTTCGCCGAAGAAGCCCGCGCGATCGGCGCCGACGATGCCCGCCTGCAGCGGATCTCGGACGGGTGGCGCGAGTGGGCGGCCGCCGGCGACGGGTGGCTGCTCATGCCGCACGGCGAGATCCTCGCGCGCGGCCGGGGACCGGCGGAGTCACCGCGCGGTGAGTCATAGGGTGGGCTCGTGACCGATACGCCCGCCCCCGCCGCCCTCCCCGCCCGCAGCCGTCTGGTCCACGACGCGCTCCGCGCCGCCGCCATCCCCGGCGACATCGTGGTGCTGCCCGACGCCGCGTCGACCGCCGCGCTCGCCGCGGAGGCGCTCGGAGTCGACGTGGGCGCCATCGCCAACAGTCTGGTGTTCTTCAGTGACGGGGAGCCGCTCCTGGTCATGACCAGCGGTGCCCACCGTGTCGACACCGCCGCGCTGGCGGAGCGTCTGGGCCGCGGCAGGATCCAGCGGGCGACGCCGGAGCAGGTCCGCGAGGCGACCGGCCAGGCGATCGGCGGCGTGGCCCCGACCGGTCACCCCTCGCCGTTGACGACCGTCGTCGACGAGGACCTCGCCGGCTACCCCGAGATCTGGGCCGCCGGTGGCACGCCGCACACGGTGTTCCCGCTGACCTTCGACGACCTCGTCCGGCTCACCGGCGGCGCCGTGGTCAAGGTCGACTGAGGAGGATCTCGCGGCAGGTGATCGCCGCGGCGGCCGACCAGGCCTGCGGCCGGCACGCCGCCGGGTAGGGCGTGGGCACTGCCGTGACCGACGCGGGGTCGCCCGAGTGCAGCTCCGGCATCCGGTACGCGAAGCCCTCCGCAGCGGCGAGCAGTCCCTCCACGACGAGGCGGGCGGGCTCGGTCAGGCCCGCGCGGGCCATCCCGTGCGCGCAGATGGCGGTGTCGTGCGTCCAGACGCTGCCGCCGTGATACGACAGCGGCCAGTAGCCGGCCGCGCGCGTCGACATGGTGCGGATGCCGAAGCCGCTCGACATCGTCGGGCCGACGAGCAGCTCGGCCACGTGCGCCTCGTCGGGTTCGTCGAGCAGGCCGGTGCCCAGCAGATGGCCGACATTGCTCGTGAGCGTGTCGACGGGCCGCTTGTCGCGATCCAGAGCCACCGCCGGGTAGCGCCCCTCGGGCGTTTGCACCCAGAACGCCGCCGCGAATCTCTCGCGCAGCTGCGCGGCCCATGCTCGCAGCGCGGCCGGCGTCGGCGCGCCCACGGCGTCCCCGTCACGCCCGAACGTCTCGAGGAGCTCCGCGCCGGACATCGCCGCCTCGTAGGCGTAGGCCTGCACTTCGCACAGCGCGATGGGGCCTTCGGCGAGCGTGCCGTCGCGCCACTGGATCGAGTCGCCCGAGTCCTTCCAGCCCTGGTTCGCCAGGCCCCGGCCGGTGCGGTCGATGTAGTCCAGGAAGCCGTCGCCGTCGCTGTCGCCGAGCTCGACGATCCAGCGCAGCGCACCCGCCAGCGCGGGCAGCAGTTCGCGGACCTCCGCCTCCGGCATCCCGGCCCGCCATGCGTCCGCGAGGACGCACACCCACAGCGGCGTGGAATCGACGCTGCCGTAATACCGCGGCGGCAGCACGATGCCCTCACCGGGCAACTCGAGGCTCGTGGCACGCAGCTCGTGCAGGATCTTGCCGGGCTCCTGTGCGGTGTCGGGATCGTCGAGGGCGCCTTGCAGCCGGGCGAGGACGCGGAGGGTGGATGCCGCGATGCCCACGTCCACCGGGAGCGCCAGACGCGCCGCCCACAAGGAGTCGCGCCCGAACAGCGTGAAGAACCACGGCGCCCCGGCCGCGAAGAACTCGTCGTCCGGGTGGTCGGGCAGTGCCAGGCGAAGGGCATCCAGGTCGCCCAGCGCCGTCTGCAGCCACCGCGCGAGCCGCGGCTCGGCGTCGCGGACGTCGGCGGCGAGGGCGTGCGCATCCCAGCGCGCCGGCGTGGCCGCCTCACGAACGACGAGCGCGTCGTCGTGGAGGTCGACGGACCACGTGAGCTCTGCGTGGCCTCCCGGAGCGACCGCCACCGGCCAGGTGACGACGAGCGCGTCGTCGTCGACCTGCGCTGTCGCGTCGGGTGAGCGCAGGACGAAGCTCTGGGCCCCTGCCGACACGGCGATCCCGGCATCCGTCGCCGCCTCCACCTCGAACGCGCGGGACTGGGCGACGCCCGACTTGACGTCGTGCAGCGAGGCGAAGTCGGGCGTCAGCCGCACCGACAGCGTCGAGTCGAGCGGGTGATCCACGCGCGAGGTGACGATGATCGTCTCGGTGAGCCGGCCCGCCTGCCCCCGCCGGTCCCTCGTGAGACGGACCTTCGGATCGGGCGTGGGGTCGTCCAGTCCCCGCAATAGGCCGCCGAAGACGATCCGGTCGGGGCCATCGGCCGACACCGAGATCCACTCCACGACCGAGTCCGGGCACGACAGTTCCACTGCTCGCACGTGACGCACGTCGCCGTGGTAGACGCCGTCGATCGTGGCGGCCCCGAGATCGCCGTCGCGCGCGGACCACACCTGGGTGGGGGCGCGGAAGACGATCGCGGCGTCGTTGAGCAGCGGCTGCAGCGGGACGGACGGGGCGCCCGGGGCGGAACTCATTCCTTGACGGCTCCTTCACTGGTGTTCATGATGCGTCGCTGGAAGATGAAGAACATGACGGCGACGGGGATCGTCATGATCAGAGCGGCGGCGAGCTTGATCGGATACTGGCTGCCCTGGCTGAGCTGACCGGAGGCCAGAGAAGCCACGCCCTTGGTGAGCGTGGTCAGCTCGGGTGACTGCGTGGACACGATGAAGTGCGACAGCTCGTTCCACGAACCCTGGAACGACAGGATCACGATCGTGATGAGGGCCGGGCGCGCCATCGGCAGCACCACCGACCAGAAGATCCGGAAGGTGCCCGCGCCGTCGATGCGCGCCTGCTCCTCCACCGAGACGGGGATCGACTCGAAGAAGTTCTTCATGATGAACACGCCCGCGGCATCCACCAGCAGCGGCAGGATCATGCCGGCGTAGGTGTCGTAGATGCCGAGCTGGTTGATCACGAGGAACCGGGGGATGAGGAGCACGACGCTGGGAACGGCCATCACCGCGATCACGCCCGCATACACGACACCGCGGCCTCGGAAGTTCAGGCGAGCCAGCGCATAGCCGGCAAGGGAGACGAAGAAGACGCGACCGAGCGTCACCAGAACCGTGACGATCGTCGAGTTGCGGAACCACACGGGGAAGTCGCTGTGCAGGAAGAGCCGCTCGTAGGCGGCCGTGGTCCACGTCTGGGGGATGAGCCCGACCGGATCGCTCGCCGCCTCGGCGTCGGTCTTGAACGAGGTGCCGATCTGGACCAGGAACGGATACACGTAGAACAGCGCGATCGCGATGAGCAGGACGTAGAGCGCGATCTGCCATCCGACCCGCGCGGTCCGGCGGCGGACGTCCCTCGTCGGCCTCGACGGGGCCTTCGGTGGCGCGACGACCGGGCGCTCGTCGACGGCGGTGCCGGTCATGATGCGCCTCCCTTCGGGCGCGAGGGCACCTGGTACTGCCGTGCACGGCGCCGCGACACCGGACGCTCGCGGAGGACCCAGCGCTGGAAGATGGTGAACAGCACGATGATGGCGAAGAGGATGAACGCGATCGCAGCGCCCTGTCCCCAGTGCTGGTCGAGGAAGCCGGCGTCGTACGACAGGTAGGCCGGGGTCAGCGTCGTCTTGCCGGGCGCGCCCTGGGTGCCGGTGTAGATCTGATCGAAGACCTGCCAGCAGCCGATCAGGCCCAGGGTCAGCACGGTGAACAGGGCCGGCTTCAGCTGAGGCAGAGTGACCCGCCAGAAGCGCTGCCACGCGTTCGCGCCGTCGACCATCGCCGCCTCCTGGATCTCGGGGCCGATGTTCTGCAGCGCCGCGAGGAACAGGAGCATGAACGTGCCGCTCGTCGTGAAGATCCCCATGAGGATGATCGCCGACATCGCGACCGAGGGACCGGCGAGCCAATCCCACCACGAGAGGCCGAGGAAGTCGTTGTCAGTCAGTGCGGCGGGTCCCTCCGTGATGCCCACGGCCGCCAGTGCGTCGTGCACGATGCCGCTCGGGTCGGCCCACCAGTTCGGCCCGTCGATCCCGAGTGCGGCGAGGATCGCGTTGACCGGGCCGACGGCGTTGAACAGGAACAGCCAGAGCACCATGATCGCGACCGTGGCCGTCACGGACGGGAAGTAGAACGCGGTCCGGAACAGGCCGCGACCGCGTAGGACGGCGCCATTCACCAGGACGGCGAGGAAGAGCGACAGCGCGGTCTGCAGTGGCACGACCAGGAGCACGTACCACGCGTTGTTGCGCATCGCCGTGCCGAAGTCCCGAGTGGCCAGGCCGTCGCCGGTGGTGACCGCGGCATAGTTCTGGAACCCCACGAGGTTCACGCTCGCGGAGAAGGGGCTGCCCCGGCCCGACCAGTCCGAGAAGCTCACCCACAGCGCCATGAGCACCGGGATGAGCAGGAAGACGCCCAGGATGAGGATCACGGGGAGGGTGAAGATCCACCCCGCGGCCGCCTCGCCGCGGCGGATCCCCGATCGGGGACTGCGCGCGCGGCGAGGGGCCGTCGTGGTCGTGGCCATGCGGGACCCGCTCAGCCGACGATCGCCTCGAGGTTCGACTGCACCGAGTCGAGGATCTCCTGCGGGTCGCCGGTCTTCAGACCCTCGAGCTGGGCGTTGAAGTCCGTGATCACATCGGCGGTGCCGTCGAACGTCGGGATGCCCTGGGCGTAGTCGGCACCGGCGAGGAACGCGGCCAGTTCAGGGTTGTCGCTGGTCCACTGCTCGGCAGCCGACTCGATGGACGGCATCACGCCGAACGCCTGCGAGAAGGCGAGCTGCTGGTCGGTGCTGGTGAGGTATTCCACCAGATCCAGCGCCGCCTGCTGGTTCGGGCTGTCGGCGGCCATGCCCCAGCAGTTCGTGAACTGGAGGGTGCCCTTCCCACCGGGGCCTTCGGGCAGCTCCGCGACGACGTACTGCACGTCGGGGAAGTCGTTCGTCATCGCCCCCGTGATCCAGTTGCCCTCGATGGTCATCGCCGTCAGCTGCTTGCCGAACGCCTCGCCGCCCCACCCTGCGCCGACGTCGGACGAGTAGGCGAATGTGCCGTCGACGAGGTGATCCTGAACGTAGGTGAGGGCATCGACGTTCTCCTGGCTGTCGGCGACAGCCTCGCCGTCCTTGACGAGTCCACCGCCCGCCTGAGCCATGAAGGTGCCGACTCGCTGGTACTCGGGACCGAACCCGAGCCCCACGACGCCGTCCTTGGTCAGCGTCTGCGCCACGGTCGCCAGCTCGTCCCACGTCGTCGGGATGTCGTCATCGGTCAGGCCCGCGGCATCCCAGAGGCCCTTGTTGATGACGAGCGCGAGCGTGGAGAAGTCCTTGGGTGCGCAGTAGAAGTCGCCGTCGAACGTGAAGTTCTCGACGAGCGACGGGTAGAAGTCGTCCTTGTTCTTGAGCTGGTCGCCGTACGGGACGAGAGAGCCGTTCCCGGCATAGCCGGCGAGCGCCTCCGTCGCCAGGTAGAACAGGTCCGGCGGGTCGCCGGCGGCGAAGCCCTGGGACAGCTGCTGGGGGAGGTCGTTGGCGACCTGCACGGATGCCTCGATGCCCGATTCCTCCGACCAGGCGGCGACGGCGTCTTCGACGGCGGCGGTCTCGGCGTCGCCGGAGGTGCCGATGAGGATCGTGAGCGCGTCGTCGCTGGAGGTCAGCCCGCCCGAGCCGGCGTCGTTGCCGCCGTCGTCGTCAAAACCTGATCCGCAGCCGGCCAGCGTGAGCGATGCGGTCACGAGCAGAGCGCCGGCGCCGAGGGCGGCGCGTGTGGAGTGCCGTGTCATGAGTCTCTTCTCCTTCGATGAGTGCGGATCGGCGAGTGTGTTGATCGTTCAAAGAATCGCTGGTTTGAACGATCAAAGAACGCTGTGAAGCCCACCGTAGGAAATCGCCCATACGCCTGTCAAGGGCCGCGAGCCGCCCGTAGGATAACGATTTGAACGATCCGATGCCGACATGGCGGAAGGGGAGCGCGTGACGAAGGCACCGACCGTCGAAGACGTCGCGCTCGCCGCCGGCGTGTCCCGCCAGACCGTCTCGAACGTCCTGAACAGCCCCGGGATCGTGCGCGAAGAGACGCGCGAGCGCGTGCTGCAGGCCATCTCCGACCTGGGCTACCGTCCGCATGTGGCCGCCCGGCGGCTGCGTACGCGGCGCAGTTCGACCATCGGCATCCACCTCGACCCGTACGCCGGAGGCATCTCGGGCGTCGTGCTCGACAGGTTCGTGCACGCGCTCACCGAACGAGCAGGTGAACGCGGCATGCGCATCCAGCTGTACGCCGCGCGCACGCCGGGGGATGAGATCGACCGCATGCGGGAGCTCATCGACGGCGGTGAGATCGACGCGGTCGTCATCACCGGCACGTTCCACGGCGACCCTCGGACGGGCTGGCTGGCTGATCGCGGGATCCCGTTCGTCGCGTTCGGGCGGCCGTGGGGCGAGGATGACGTCGCCGCACCCGCTCACCTGTGGGTCGACGTCGACGGCGCGGCCGGCACGCGTGCCGCGACGGAGCACGTGCTCGCCCGGGGCACACGCGTGGCGTTCCTCGGGTGGCCAGCAGGGTCGGGGACGGGCGACGAGCGGGAGCGCGGGTGGCGTGAGGCGATGGCGTCGGCGCATGCCGAAGGCCCCCGGCTGGTCTGCGAAGAGGACGTCGGCCGCGCACGGACCGTCGTGGCGGACTTCCTCGAGGGCGGGAACGAGGTCGACGGGATCGTGTGCGCCAGCGATGCGCTCGCGATCGGCGCTCACCTGGCCGCGGCGTCGGCCGGCCGGGCAGATCTTCCGGTCATCGGCTTCGACAACACGCCGGCCGCCGAAGCGCTCGGCCTGAGCAGCGTGGAGCAGCTGCCCGAGCGCGTCGCCGCCGGCGTGCTGGAGCTCTTGATGGGGGAGTCCGGGAGCGTCGTCGCGCCGCGGCTTCCGGCGGCCGGTCGCGCGCACGTGCTCGTCGAGCCCCGGCTCGTGGTGCGCTGACGGCTCAGGCCCGGGCGGTCGGGTGCGTGGACGTGCTCGGTGACGGCACCGGCCGCGGCAACCAGACCAGCGCGATCACGCCGGCCAAGAGGTAGAGGCATCCCTGCGCCTCCAGAAGAGGCATGAGCCCGATGGCCGTGTCGGACAGCGCGCCGAGGAGGATGCCGAGGCCCTGTCCCACCGCCCCGACGAGGCCCACGGCCGCGAAGACGGCGCCTCGCTCGCGGCGGTCCGACTCCTCCTGGAGCACGCTGGTGAGCCCGGCGACCATGACGACGCCCGGAGCGCCGACAGCGGTGAACAGGGCGACATACCAGCCGATTTCGGTGGTGAGTGCGGGAAGGTTCCATGTGACGAGCGAGATGACCCCGAACGCCAGCACGCTGCCTGCGGTCAGGGCCCGGGGCGACGCCCCGCGGATGACGAACCCGAGCGCGACCCCCGCGACGATCGCTCCGACGGCCTGGATGCCGCGCAGCAGCCCGACGTCGGCGTCCGAGCCGGCGAGCGGACCCAGCGCGAACAGGACGAACAGCACGAGGAACATGCCCTGCGCCACGCTGGACACCAGGATGACCGCGTACGCCCCGCGCAGGCGCCGGATGCCGAGTGCCCGCCACAATCCGGCCGGGTGTCTCCCGCCGTCGGCGCCCGCGGCGGCCGCGGCGGCGGAGACGGCGGGCAGGGTCGCGATGAGGAGCGCCGAGACGACATAGGTGGCGGCATCCACGATCACGATGAGTCCGAGATCGCCCGCCGCGAGGAGGACGCCGCCGAGAGGGCCGCCGATGAGGCGCCCGAGATTCTGATTGAGCCCGACGAGGGCGTTCGCCGACACCAGGCGATCGACGTCGACGAGCTCGGGCAGGAGCGTGTTCTTCGCCGGTTCGAACAGCGTGCTCAGCGATGCGTGCGCCAGGATCACGCCGTAGGCGATCGGCAGGTCGGCCGCCGTATCGACGAACAGAAGGGGGAGGAGTGCGATCGCCTGGCCGATGTTGACGACGACCATGAGCAGGCGCCGGTCGAATCGGCCGACGAGTCGCGCCGCGAGAGGAGCCAGCGCCACCGCCGGCGCCAGTTCGAGCAGGAAGGCGACGGCGGTCCCCAGGGCCGACCCGGTCAGCTGCAGGACGACGAGCGGCAGAGCGATGAACAGCAGCCAGTCGCCCATGTCGGAGATGAGCCCGGCGGCCCAGAGGCGCCGGAAGGCGGGGATGGCGAACGCGGTGCGCGAGGCCCCCGCCCGCGGGATCCGGGCATCGGAGGTCATCGCGACGGCCCGCCGAACGTGGGGCGCGGGAAGGCGAGCACCGAGAGGTTCGCCACGGCGGCGTCCTCTGGCGCGTCATCCCTCGTGGCGGCGATGTAGGGCCGGACCAGTGCGTCGATCCGCTCGACGAGGGCGCGCAGCTCGGATGGGGTGACCCGCAGTCCGTACTGGGCGTGCGCGTCGACATCGCGCCACGCCCCCTCGAGCTGGTGGCGACGACGGATGTGCTCACGGGCGAGCTGGAAGTCCAGCTGCACCGAGGCCTCGAGCGTCGCTGTGGCGCCCGCCACCACCGAGGGATCGTCGGAGTCCAGGTCGAGGCTCAGCCCCGTGACCGTCGCGCGCCACGGTCGTTCGCGGCCGTCGTCGGACGCAGCGGCCTCGACGAGACCGTGCTTGGCCAGCACACGGAGATGATAGCTGCAGTTCGAGGGGGAGTCGTCCACCGCTCGCGCGCACTCGGAGGCGGTGGCCGCGCCGTGCGACATGAGGAAGCTGAGGACGTCCAGCCGAACCGGGTGGGCGAGGGCCTCCAGTGCCGCCGGGTCGGTGAGAGTGCGGCGGTTCTCGTACGTGGTCATGACGCTCCGATCTGAAAGACGCTTTCAGATTACGTCGGGCGCGCGGAACCTGCAAGAGCCTTTCAGATCTCAGCGCCGGCCGATGCGGCGGCTCAGCTCGGCGGCCGCATCGGCCACGAGTGGCGCGACGGCATCGGCGTCATGTTCACCGTCGACGGGCCAGGTGACGGCGATCGCGGCGGCGGGCCAGCCGGTGTGATCGCGCACCGCGACCCCCACCGACCGCAGGCCGATCGCCACCTCGCCGTCCTCCGTGGCGAACCCACGGGCGCGCGCCTCGCGCAGCACCTCGCGCAGCTCCCCGGGGCGGCGCGGGCCGCGGCCCGTGCGGTCGGCGAAGGCCGCAGCATCCGGGAACAGCGCGCGCACCTGCTCGCGCGGAAGCGCCGCGAGCATCGCCCGGCCGGTCGCCGTCAGGTGCGACGGCAGCCGCACGCCGACGTCGGTGACCAGCGCAGGGCGCCGCGCCGCACGCTCCTCCACGATGTAGAGCACGTCCCGGCCGTGCATGACGGCCAGGTGGGCGCTCTCGCCGGTGCGGTCGACGAGCTCCGCCAGCACCGGCCGTCCCAGTCGGGCCAGAGGCTCCTGCCGTGCGTATCCGCCGGCCAGCTCGAACGCCGCGATCCCCAGCCCCCAGCGGCGGTCCTCCGGCAGGTGGACGACGAAGTGGTGCTCCTGCAGCGTGGCGAGGAGGTGGTACACCGTGGATCGCGGCAGCCCGAGCGCCGTCGCGATCGCCCGCGCCGGGGCGGGACCCCGCTGGCGCGCGAGGAAGGACAGGATCCGCAGTGTCTGGTCGGCGGCGGGAACCTGCGGGCGCGGGCGAAGCGGGTTGTCTGGCATCTCAGACACAGGATGCCACGGGCCGCTGTCGTGGGACGAGGGCGCGGTGTGGAATCGGTCCATGAGCTCGCAGACCTCCGTCATGGTGGGCGGCGACCCGCTGCGCCCCGAGGACGTCGTCGCTGTCGCCCGTCACTCCGCCCGCGTCGAACTGGCCGGCGAGGCACTCGAACGGGTCGCGAAGACCCGCGCCCTCGTCGAGGACCTCGCAGACGATCCGGACCCGCACTACGGCATCTCCACCGGCTTCGGCGCCCTCGCCACGACGTTCATCGCGCCCGAGCGCCGCCGTCAGCTGCAGGCGAGCCTCATCCGCTCCCACGCCGCCGGCACCGGGCCCGAGGTGGAGCGGGAGGTGGTGCGGGCGCTCATGCTGCTGCGGCTGCAGACGCTGGCCACGGGGCACACCGGCGTGCGCCCGGACGTGGTGCGGACCTACGCCTCCCTGCTCAACGCCGGCATCACTCCGGTCGTCCGCGAGTACGGCTCGCTCGGCTGCTCGGGCGACCTCGCCCCGCTGGCGCACGTCGCGCTGGCCGCGATGGGAGAAGGCCGCGTGCGCGACGCGGACGGCGTCGAGCGCGCGGCGGCCGACGCGCTGGCCGCGGCATCCATCGCGCCACTCGAACTGCGCGAGAAGGAGGGTCTCGCGCTCATCAACGGCACCGACGGCATGCTCGGGATGCTGCTGCTCGCGCTGCACGACCTCGCCGTGCTCCTGGACACCGCCGATGTCGCCGCGGCGATGTCGATCGAGTCGCAGCTGGGGACCGACGCGGTGTTCGCGTCCGACCTGCACGCGCTGCGTCCGCAGGTGGGGCAGGCGGCGTCGGCGGCGCGCCTGCGGACGCTGCTGGCCGGGTCGCCGATCGTCGCGTCGCATCGCGACCCGTCGGTGTGCACGCGCGTGCAGGACGCCTACTCGCTGCGCTGTTCGCCGCAGGTGCACGGCGCGGCCCGCGACACCGCCGAGCACGCCCTGCTGATCGCGTCACGAGAGCTCGCCGCGGCCATCGACAACCCGGTGATCACCGACGACGGCCGGGTGCAGTCCAACGGCAACTTCCACGGTGCGCCGATCGCCTACGTGCTGGACTTCCTCGCGATCGCCGTGGCCGACGTCGCCTCGATCTCGGAGCGCCGCACCGACCGCGCCCTCGACCCGGCCCGCAGCCAGGGCCTGCCGCCGTTCCTCGCGGACGAGGTCGGCGTCGACTCCGGGTTCATGATCGCCCAGTACGCTGCCGCGGGCATCGTCTCGGAGCTCAAGCGACTGGCGGTGCCGGCGTCCGTGGACTCCATCCCCTCGTCGGCCATGCAGGAGGACCACGTGTCGATGGGCTGGGCGGCCGGACGCAAGCTGCGCCGCGCGATCGACGGGCTGGGCCGGGTGCTGGCGATCGAGGTGCTCACGGCGGCACGAGCGCTCGACCTGCGGTCGCCGCTGGAGCCGGCAGCTGCGACCGGCGCCGTGCGCGATCTCGTGCGCACGGTCGCGGGCGGGCCGGGACCGGACCGCTTCCTCTCGCCCGAGATGGAGGCCGTCACGGATCTCGTCGCATCGGGCGCGGTCGCTCGCGCGGCCGAGCAGACGGGAGGGATGCGGTGAACGACGCCGTGGAGGTTCAGGTGGACGGATCGCGAAGGAGCGATGAGATGACGGTTCCGATGAGTTCGACCGCGAGGACGGTGCGCGCCCCGCGCGGCGCCGAGCGGACAGCGAAGAGCTGGGGTGCCGAAGCGGCCAAGCGGATGCTGATGAACAACCTCGATCCCGAGGTCGCCGAGCATCCCGAGGATCTCGTGGTGTACGGCGGGACCGGGCGTGCCGCGCGCAGCTGGGAGGCGTTCGACGCGATCGTGCGCACTCTCGACGAGCTCGACCCCGACGAGACTCTGCTCGTGCAGTCGGGCAAGCCGGTCGGCGTCTTCCGCACGCACGAGTGGGCGCCACGCGTGCTCATCGCGAACTCCAACCTGGTGGGGGACTGGGCGACCTGGCCCGAGTTCCGTCGCCTGGAGGAGCTCGGCCTCACGATGTACGGCCAGATGACCGCCGGCTCGTGGATCTACATCGGCACGCAGGGCATCCTGCAGGGCACCTACGAGACGTTCGCCGCCGTCGCGCGGTCACTCGGTCGTGACGACCTCAGCGGCACTCTCACCCTCACGGGGGGCGCCGGCGGCATGGGCGGCGCACAGCCGCTGGCTGTCACGCTCAACGGGGGCGCGGTGCTGATCGTCGACGTGGACGAGTCGCGCCTCGCGCGCCGCGTCGAGCACGGGTACCTCGACGAGTACACGACCGACCTCGACGCCGCCCTCGCGCGCGTCGTCGCCGCCAAGGCCGCGGGCCAGGCGCTCAGCGTCGGTGTCGTCGGCAACGCGGCCGAGGTGTTCGGCGACGTGCTGGCTCGCCACCGCGCGGGCGAGGTCGTCGTCGACATCGTCACCGACCAGACGAGCGCCCACGACCCCCTCGCCTACCTGCCCGTGGGCATCGCCTTCGACGATTGGAAGGCCGAGGCATCCCGCGATCCGGAAGGGTTCACCGCGCGTGCCCGCGGCAGCATGGCCAAGCACGTGGCGGCGATGGTCGGGTTTCAGGATGCCGGAGCCGAGGTCTTCGACTACGGCAACTCGATCCGCGCCGAGGCGCGGCTGGGCGGCTTCGAGCGGGCGTTCGAGTTCCCCGGCTTCGTCCCCGCGTACATCCGGCCGCAGTTCGCGGAGGGCCGCGGACCGTTCCGGTGGGTGGCCCTGTCGGGCGACCCGGACGACATCCGCAAGACCGACCGTGCCGTCATGGAGCTGTTCCCCGACAACGCGGGCCTCGTGCGGTGGCTCGAGAAGGCCGGGGACGCGGTGCACTTCGAGGGGCTGCCGGCGCGGATCTGCTGGCTCGGCTACCAGGAGCGGCACCTCGCGGGCCTCAAGTTCAACGAGATGGTCGCCTCCGGTGAGCTCGCCGGGCCCATCGTGATCGGCCGCGACCACTTGGATGCGGGATCCGTCGCCTCGCCGTACCGCGAGACCGAGGCGATGGCCGACGGCTCCGACGCGATCGCCGACTGGCCGCTGCTGAACGCCCTGCTCAACACCGCCTCCGGCGCCTCGTGGGTGTCGATCCACCACGGCGGCGGAGTCGGCATCGGGCGCAGCATCCATGCCGGGCAGGTCACCGTCGCCGACGGGTCGGCTCTTGCCGCCGAGAAGATCGCCCGGGTGCTCACGAACGATCCGGGCTCGGGCGTCATGCGCCATGTCGACGCCGGCTACGAGCGGGCGAAGCAGGTCGCGCGCGAGCGCGGGCTGAAGATCCCCCTGCTGTGACAGGGGCGATGGCCGAGCATGTCCCGATTTCGGTCGTTCTCTGCGCTCGGAGCGAGTGAAAGTGGGACACCATGGCGAGGAACCGGGACATGAAGGGAGTGGTGAGGTGACGGCGACGCTCATCACGAACATCGGCGAGCTAACCACCAACGCGGAAGGCGACGACCCGACCGGCACGCTGCAGGACGCGGCCGTGCTGATCGAGGGCGACCGCATCGCGTGGGTCGGCGCCGCGGCGGACGCGCGCCCTTCCGGCCAGCTCAGGATCCTGGATGCCGAGGGCCGGGCGGTGATCCCCGGGTTCGTCGACAGCCACACCCATCTCGTGTTCGCCGGCGATCGGGCAGACGAGTTCGAAGCCCGCATGACGGGCACGCCGTATGCCGCGGGAGGCATCAGGCGCACGGTCGCGGCGACGCGCGCCGCCAGCGACGAGGAGCTGCGGCGGCGTCTGCGCGCCCTCGTGGCGGAGGTGCACGCGCAGGGCACCACCACCCTGGAGATCAAGACCGGGTACGGGCTGACCGTCGCAGACGAGGAGCGGCTGGCGCGCCTGGCCGCCGAGGTGACGCCGGAGGTCACGTACCTCGGAGCCCACGTCGTGCCGGCCGAGTATTCCGATCGAAGGGACGAGTACGTCGACCTGGTGTGCGACCAGATGCTGCGCGCATGCGTGCCGTTCAGCCGCTGGATCGACGTCTTCTGCGAGCGCGGTGCCTTCACCGCCGCGGAGTCGCGGCGGATCCTGGCGGCGGGTGCGGTACACGGGCTCATCCCGCGCGTGCACGGCAATCAGCTCGGCCCCGGCGAAGGCGTGCGCCTGGCGGTCGAGATGGACGCGGCATCCGTCGATCACTGCACCTATCTCGACGACGACGACATCGCGGCGCTCGCCGGCTCGCGCACCGTCGCCACCTTGCTGCCTGGCGTCGAGTTCTCGACGCGGCAGCCGTACCCGGATGCGCGCCGGCTGATCGACGCCGGCGTCACCGTCGCCCTCGCCAGCGACTGCAACCCTGGATCCAGCTTCACCAGCTCGATGCCGCTCATGATCGCCCTGGCGGTCCGGGAGATGGGGATGACGCCGGCCGAGGCGGTGTGGTCGGCCACCGCGGGAGGCGCCCAGGCGCTGCGGCGCGACGACGTGGGCGTCATCGCTCCGGGGGGGCGCGCCGATCTCGTCATGCTCGAGGCGCCCACGCGGGTGCACCTCGCCTACCGGCCCGGGGTGCCGCTCGTGCGGACGGTGATCAAGGACGGCGTCGCGCTCGGCGAGGCGCGCTCGTGACCGGTTCGCCTCAGCGAGGAGAGTCGAACGTCCACTCGTCGGGCTCGAGGGCCGAGGCGACGTGCCAGTCCGGCACGTGCCACGTGAACGTCGCGACCGCGCACGTGGGCATGTGACCGATCTTGTCGCCCGACAGCTCGGCGGCCAGCACGCTCATGCCGGGGTCGTGGGCGACCACCATCACCGACGGTGCCCCGGTCGCCTCCGCGGCCGCGAGCAGCGTGCGTGCGGGGGCGCCGTAGAGTTCGGGCAGGAGCGAGACCCCCGCCCGCAGCTCGGCCGCGAACGCCTCGGCCGTGGTGCGCGCACGGACGGCGGTGCTCGACAGGATGACGTCGGGGCGGAAGCCCGACTCGGCCAGCCGGCGGGCCATGCGCGGCGCATCCCGCATACCCCGCTCGTTGAGCGGCCGCTCGTGGTCGTCCAGCCCCGGATCGCCCCAGTCCGACTTCGCGTGCCGCACCAGTGCCAGCGTGATCGAAGCCGGATGGGCCGTCTCGCGTGGGCTCGCGCTCATCGTGTCACCGCCTTCGCTGCCAGCAGCTCGAGAACGCACAGCGCGGCCAGCCGCACGGTGCGCCCGTCCGGGGCGTCCGCGGTGGCATCCACCTCCGCGATGTCGGCGCTGTGCACGCGGGGATCAGCGGCCACCGCCCGCACCAGCGCGCGCAGCTCCCACGCCGCAAGGCCCCCGGGAACGGATGCCGGGCAGCCGGGCGCGACCGACCGGTCGCAGACGTCGACATCCACGTCGAGGTGCACCGCCCCGCCGTCGGCGCCGGCGATCTCCAGCGCCTGGGCCGCCACATCGTCCGCGCCGCGGCGCCGCAGCTCGTCCAGCGTGACGACGGTGATCCCCAGGTCGGCGGCACGCCGCGCGTAGGCGGCGGAGTTCGCGAAGTCGGCGATGCCCAGCTGGACGATCCGGCGGGGGTCCAGGCCGTCCTCGACGAGTCGGCGCACCGGCGATCCGTTGGAGACACCGTCGCGCAGGTCGAAGTGCGCGTCGATCGTGATGAGGCCGGCCGCGCCGGCGCCCTGCCCGACGGCGTAGGTGATCGAATTGTCGCCGCCGAGCGCGATCACCAGATCGGCTCGCTCCCGCAGCGCCGCGACCGCCGCGCGCACGGATGCCTCGCCCGCCGGCCCGTCGGGCTCGTCGATGTCGCCGGCGTCGGCCACGCGCAGCGCCTCGCCCAGGTCCACCGGGGGCGGTCCCAGCACGGTGGGGCTGAACCGGCGCAGGGCGTCGCGGACGGCGCGGGGCGTCGCGTGCGCGCCGGTCGGCGAGAGGGACGTCCGGAACGCGGGGACCCCGAGGATCGCGACGGTCGGCCGCGCGGCCGAACCGGTCGGGCCCGTCTCGTCCCATTCCGCGTCGGCGATGGCGGGCCAGGCACCGGCACGCGGCCAGAGCGGATCGGTCGGAAGCGTCACGACTCGACGCTACCGGTCCGCCACGCCGCGACGTAGACCCGGCTGTGGCTAGCCGAGCAGGGCGTGGGCGATCGCGAAGATCGCCAGACCAGCCAGGGCACCCACGATGGTGCCGTTGAGACGGATGTACTGCAGGTCCCGTCCCACCATGAGCTCGATCTTCTCGGTCGTCTCGGCGGGATCCCAGCGCTCGACGGTGTCGGTGATGATCGAGGCGATGTCGTGGCGATAGCGGTCGACGAGGAAGACGGCGGCATCCGTCACCCACGTATCCACGCGGCGCTGCAGCGCGGCATCCGTCGCGAGCCGCCCGCCGACCTCGGTGAGTGCCTCGGCCGCCCGTCGGCGCAACCCGCTCTCGGGATCGGCGAGCGAGCGCAGCAAGCCGGTCTTCGCCGTCGTCCAGGCCTCGGCGGCGAGCTCCCGCACCCGCGGGCTGTCGAAGACCGCGAGCTTCGCATCTTCGAAGCGGCCGATGGTCACCGGATCGTGCTGCAGGTTGTCGGCCAGCCGGGTGAGGTAGCCGTCGATGGCGACCCGCGCGGCGTGGTGCGGGTCGGCCTGCACCGCCGCCACGAACTTCACCGCCTCGTTGTAGACGGTGTCGTCGACGAGCCGCTGGGCCACGGACGGCAGCCACGAGGGCAGCCGCTGAGACACCAGCCCCGAGAAGGCGGCGTGGTTCGCCGCCAGCCAGGCCGCGATCGTGTCCGCCGCGAGGTCGACCGCACCCCGGTGCGCCCCGGCATCGATGATCCGGCCGAGCCATTCGCCCAGCGGCGGGCCCCATTCCGGAACGATGAGGTGCTCGCGCGCGAGCTCCTCGATGACGTCGCGCACGTCATCGTCGCTGAGTGCCCGCAGCACGCTGGAGGCCATCACGGATGCCTCCGCCGCGACCCGGTCCGCGTGCGCCGGGACGCTCAGCCACTCGCCCAGTCGCGCCGAGATCGCCGTCTGCTCGAGCTTGGCGCGCACGACGTCGCCGCGCAGGAACTCCGTCTCGACGAACTCGCCCAGTGTCCGCCCGATCTCATCCTTGCGGCTCGGGATGATCGCGGTGTGCGGGATCGGGATGCCCAGCGGATGCCGGAACAGCGCCGTGACGGCGAACCAGTCCGCCAAGGCTCCCACCATGCCGCCCTCGGCGGCCGCGCGCAGATAGGCCAGCCCCGGAACCTCCTGCTGGAAGGCGAACGAGAAGGCGAACAGCACCGCCATGAACACCAGCGCGCCGAGGGCGACGCCTTTCATGGTGCGCAGACCGCGGCGGCGCTCCCGATCGGCCGGCGTCTCGAAGGATGCGGCGACGGGCGGGTTCGTCGAGGCGGACACGGCTCAGTCCTCGATCGGGCCGAGCCAGGCCGTCGCGACCGTCGAGTGCGCCGACTCGGGATCGGAAGGGTGGAACAAGCCCGCGAGCACGTCGCGATAGAGGCGACTGAGCTCGTTCCCCGAGAAGTAGGACGACCCGCCGGCCACGAGCATCGCCTCGTCCACGACCGACTTGGCCGCCGAGACGGACCGGTGC
Organism: Microbacterium timonense; assembly: GCF_900292075.1. GTDB lineage: Bacteria > Actinomycetota > Actinomycetes > Actinomycetales > Microbacteriaceae > Microbacterium > Microbacterium timonense. The sequence continues at coordinate 1,105,690 of NZ_OLMV01000001.1, read as the reverse complement.
TTCACCCCGGCCAGCAGGGAGAACCATCGCGACCCGTGATCGACCTGGGCGTCCACATCGCGCGCCAGCCCCTCGATCTGGGGCGGCAGGCCCTCGTAGGCGAGCGCCATGTCGGCGATGCGCCAGCGGATGTCGGGGTCCTGGCTGTACGCCTTTCCGGTGCGCTTGGAGGCCCGCCTGCCGGCCGCCGTCACGGCGAGGTCCAGGGCGCGTCGGGCGATGCCGGTGTACACCGACGCGAGCAGGAGCTCGAAGACGCTGAAGATGCCGAACACCAGCGGGTCGGGGTTGGGTCCGGGGGCCAGGCGGCGCACCACCCGGTCGGCCGGGGCGACCGCGTCGCGCAGCACGGTGGTCCGCGACTGGGTGCCGCGCATGCCGAGCGTGTCCCAGTCGTCGCGCACCACCACGCGCCCCGCCTGCACCTCGGAGCGTGGCACGAAGGCGTAGACCATCCGGGGGGCGTCCTCCGACGTGGTGTCCAACCCGTGCAGCCCGAGCTGCGTCCACACCGGGGCCAGCGACGTGAAGATCTTGGTGCCGGTGAACGCGTACCCGCCGTCGGGCAGCGGCGCGGCATCCGTCCCGCTCCCGAACAGCACGAGGTCGTTGCCGGCCTCGCTGATGCCGAACGCGAAGACCTCGCCCGCCGCTGCGCCCTCCTGCACGAACCGCAGGGCGTCCACCCCACGGTCGGCGAGCACCTTGGCGACGCCGGTCCACACCAGGTGCATGTTGATGGCCAGCGCGGTGGCGGGCGCGGCACCGGCCAGCCGCTGCTGGAGGGCGGATGCCTCGGCGAGCCCCAGACCGGATCCACCGAGCTCGGTCGGCACGAGGATGGCGAGGTACCCGGCATCCTTGAGGTCGGCGAGGTCCTCGTCGGGGAACGTGTTCTCCCGGTCGTGGACAGCCGCGCGGCCGCGGATCCTTTCCAGCAGATCGTCGGTCAGGATTTCGCGCGGATCGAATGGGGCCACACCGCCATTCTTGCGCCATGATCTGCCCATGGCGACGATATCGGGCATGCTGCGCGGGCTCATCCCGCCGACACAGCGGCAGACGGCGGCCGAGGTGGCCGAGGCGCTCGACCTCGGGTCGGGCGACCGGGCGGGCAAGCGCAGCGGCTTCCTCATCATGCTGACGCTGGCGGGGATCATCGCCATCGCCGGAGTGCTCACCGATTCGACGGCGACCGTGATCGGCGCCATGATCATCGCGCCACTGGGGACGCCGATCCTCGGGATCGGGCTCGGCATCGTCACGGGGCATCTCAGCCTCGTGGTGCGCTCGATCCTCTGGGTGCTGCTGGGCCTTGTCATCGTGGTCGTGCTGGGCCTGGCGTTCTCGGTCTTCGTCGCGACGCCGCAGAGCCTGGAGACCAACTCGCAGGTGCTGGGGCGCACCTCGCCGAGCTTCATGGACCTCGTCGCCGCCCTCGCGACGGGCTTCGCCGGCGGGTTCGCGATGTGCCGACGCGATCTCAGCTCGATCCTGCCGGGAGTGGCGATCGCCATCTCACTCGTGCCGCCGCTGGGAGTGGTGGGCGTGTGCGCGGGGCAGGGCCTGTGGACCGACGCGCTGGGGGCGATGTGGCTCTTCCTGTCCAACGTGGTGGCGCTCGTCATCGCCGGCAGCATCGTCTTCACGGTCGCCGGCTACGCGCGCGACCCGGGCTCCTCACCGGTCGCGAACCGGCGCCGCGCTTATCTCATCGTGGCCGTGCTGGCCGTGGTCATCGCGATCCCGCTGGCGGTGAACTCCGTGATCTCGGTGGCGTTCGCCCGCTGGAGCGCGGCGATCCAGCAGGCGACGACCGAGTGGCTGTCGGCCGAGGACGGTGCCCGCGTGTACGGCGTCGACTGGTCGGGCACCGTCGCCACCGTGGACGTGACCACCGACGACGGCACGACCCCGCCGGTCGACGATCTCCGTGACGCTCTGTCGAGCACCATCCCGTCCTACGTCGGCGTCGTGGTGGACGCCGGACAGGGCACGGAGATCACCGTGCAGTAGCGGATGTCGCCGGTGCGGTGTCAGGCCAGCACGCTGAACAGCGCGCGCAGCGTCGCTTCCGGCCTGTCGCGATGCGGGGAATGCCCGGCGCCCGGCACCACCGACACGTCGATGAGCGGATGGGACGCGAGCGCGGACTCGGCCGGCTTGCCACGGAAGATCGAGTACACGTGGGGGTCGGACGCGATGATGTGGGTCGGCACCTGAAGGCGCAGCGCGGCGTCGACGACATCCCATTCGGGGTTCTGGGCGCTCGTCTGTTCGACCGCCCACCGGCTGGCCTGCTGGGCGGAGAGCGCCTTCAGCTCGATGTCCTGCGGATGCCAGTCGGGGTGGTCTGCGAGCACCGCCTGCGGCGAGGGGTCATCGAACGCGCGGACCTGGCTGTCGCGCACGATCTCGCGGTCACGCTCGGTGAGCGCGATCGCGGGGTCGACCAGCACGAGCCGGCGGGTCCACGAGGGTCGGGACGCGGCAGCGAGGACGGATGCCGCACCGCCCAGCGAGTGCCCGATCACGAGGTCCCACGTCGCCGCGCCGTCCGGGTGCACCGCGGCGACGTCGACGGCGTACGCGTCGAGGCGATAATCCAGTGCACGCGGAGCGGTGCCGTGACCGCGCAGGTCGACGGCATCCGCTCGCCATCCCGCCTCTGCGAGCGCGACCCCGTACCGCCACATCAGGGCGCCGTTGGATCCGAGGCCGTGGATGAGCAGTGCGCGGAGCCCCGCCTCGGCGGAGCCCCACGACAGGCGGGGCAGGCTGACGGGGGAGGGCATGACCCCAGACTAGGCGGCAGCCGCGCGCTCGCGGTGTCAGGGCATGACGAAGGGCGACGCGGCGCGGGGCGCGCGTCGCCGGAGCCAGGGGTCAGCCGAGGCGGTCGAGGGCGCTCGCGATCTTGACGAGGACGCTGGCCGCGCATTCGGCTTCGTCGTCGTCGAGACCGTCGATGACGTCGACGATCGTGGAGTGGTGTGCGGCGAAGGCATCATCCACCCGCCGGACGGCGGAGGCCGTCGGCACGAGGAAATGCGCACGCCGGTCGGTCGGGTGCTGCACGCGCGTGATGTAGCCGCGTGAGACGAGCCGATCCACGACGTTGGTGACCGTCGCGCTCGAGGTGTCGAGCATGACGATGAGGTCTTTCGGGCCGAGGTCGCGCTCATCGCGCAGACCCTGCACGAGGTAGCGCAGCGCGGTGAGGTCCATGTTCGACAGCCCGGACTCGCGCAGCGCGCGCTCGGACTGCTGACGCTCGGCGCGACGCAGATGAAGGATGGCTTCGCTCAGCCTCTGCCCGGCAGCCGAGTGCGGCTGCGAGGCATACAGGTGCTCGTTCTCGTGGCGTACGACGGTCTGGGGCATTCGTCCTCCCCGGTGCTCATTCCATGTTGATCCGCTTGACGATGGCGTCCCGCGCCCCGGCAAGTCCGACGTATTCGCCCACGATGCGATGCAGTTCGTCTCGCGCGAGATATCTCCCGCGACCGAGCCGCTCGATCGAACCGAGGAACGCCCCGCCCGCATTGCCCACCCAGAAGCCGGTGTCGACCTCGTGCCACACTGCGTGCGTGCCGCCCGCGAGGACGCGTGCTGCGACGCCTTCGACCATCGTCATTTCACTTGTGCTCCTAGCATACTCCGACACGGGATGTGACGGCTAGTAAATTACACACCAACTGTGATACATATTTACCGGGATTGACAGATGGTGGCGGATATGCCACCTCCGTATCTGAGGAGGAAGTGATGGCCCACCTGTACTACGGCTCGGACGCCCGCCCCGTCGAGATTCCGGATCACGTGCTCGCGCACGTGAAGGTGGTGACGGCGACGAAGCTGCGCCGGGGCGAGAGCTTCATGCTCAGCTGGCGCCACCCCGGCGATGCGCCGGAGGGCCGCACGTCACTGTGGATCCAGCCCTCCATCCCGCTGCGCTTCGTCTTCGACAAGGCCGAGCCCGAGGCGCTGGACCAGGAGTACCTGCGGACCCTGGCCAACGAGGCGACCTCGAGCCGCGGCATCGTGCTCGAGTGGGACGAGCCGGCGGTGGTCGTGCCAGCCGGCGAGGCCCAGCTGACGGCGGTGGCCGCCTGAGCTGGTCGCGCCGGGCGAGAATGGGGGGATGATCTCCACCGAGCTGGCTGCCGCACTGCGCGACGCGGGCCTGGTGTGGCATCCGCGGTCGGGCGACCGGTTCCAGCTGGACGAGCCGGAGTTCGAGGCCGACGTGTTCACGGTCAGCGAGATGACCATCGAGCCGCGGGAGTACCCGACCGGCCGCATCCTGGCCTTCAACGGCACCACGGAGTGGGCTCTGGACTCGGTGGCGCTGGAGGACGCGCTGTGGCTGCCCCATGAGCATCAGCTCCGGGAACTGCTGCGTGGTGCGTTCCGCGCGCTGCGCCGACTGCCCGATACACACGAGGTCGAGATCGCGCTCGCGGGGGACGGGCGCGAGGAGGTGCTCGTGTTCGAGCATCCCGAGCCGGCCGACGCCTACGCGCTCGCCGTCCTGGAGCTGCTCCGCCGCATCGCGTGACGCGCCGCCGGGCCCGAGCGGATCAGGTGATCGTCGGCACCGGCTCCGTGTCGGGGATCGGGCTCGCTCCCCGGACCCGCAGGTCGGGGAGCCCCCGCACGAACACGACCGCGACCAGCAGCGCCAGTGCGCAGAACACCGCCGCCGAGGCATACGCGGCCGTGACCCCGCCCGGACCGTCGATGAGGAAGCCCGCGACCGCCGAGCCGAGCGCAGCGCCGATGAGCTGTCCGGTGCCGACCCAGCCGAACGCCTCGGCCGTGTCACTGAACTTGACGCTCGCGGTCGTCACGGCGGACAGTGTCCCCAGGGCCGGCGCGATGCCGATCCCGGCGGCGAAGAGGGTCGCCCCGATCCACCAGACGTCGAGCCACACTGCCGTCAGCGCGAGGCCCGCGGTCACGACGGTCAACCGCCGGGCGAGCGCCCACGGTCCCATCGGAAGATGGCCGAACGCGAGTCCACCCGCGAGGCTGCCCACGGAGAAGACCGCGAGCACGATGCCCGCCTCCAGACCGTCGTGCTCGAAGGTGGCGACGACGCTGGCCTCCACGGCGGCGAAGGAGCCGATCAGGAGGAAGCCGACGACCGTGGCGATGAGGACCGGGGGCCGGGTGAGCACCGTGCCGAACGAGCGCTTGCTTCGCGGGATGCGCACGCGCCCGACCTCGGGGGAGAGGATGAACCACGCACCACCGGCGACGAGGACCACCACGACCAGCACCAGACCGGCGACGGTGCCGGCCTGCGTCGCGATGAACGTGATGAGGACCGGCGCGAGGATCCAGATGACCTCCTGCAGGGAGGCATCCAGCGAGTACAGCGCGGTCAGCTGAGTGGAATTCACCATCTTCGCGTAGATGGTGCGCACCGCCGCCACGATGGGCGGCGTCGAAGCCCCTGCCAGAAAGCCCAGCACGATGTAGGCGGGCACCGGCACCACCAGGAAGGCGATCGCCGACAGGGATGCCGCGCACACGGCGGTCGTGAGGGTCAGCACGGGACGCATGCCCCACCGGCCCATCCACCGGCTGGTCACCGGCCCCGCGATCGCCTGGCCGATGGACAGCGCCGCCAGCACGACGCCGGCAGCCCCGTAGGAGCCGGTGATGCCCTCGATGTGGAGCAGGATGACGAGGCTGATCATCCCGTTCGGGAAGCGCGCGGTCAGCTGCGCGGCGATGATGCGGGCGACCCCCGGGGTGCGGAGGAGTTCGCGGTAGCCGGCCACCCGACAACGGTACGGCACGCGCATGCACCCGCGACACGCCGACGACACGCCGACGACGCTCTCCACAGGCGAATCCGCTGTCGCCGATCCGCGGTGGTCGGCGACCTGTGGAGGGATGCCGCCGACCGGCGCGAAAGCCGCGTGATCCAGGCGTTTTCACAGGTTCGCCGGCTGTGGATGAATCGGTGGAGAACCTGTGTTGTACATGGGGAGAGCGGTGGAAAATCACACGGATGTAACTACTAGCCCTTGTGGTGCTATCGAATGTCGGTACCCATATGTAGTATTGGACTCCCGGTGGGGGGACTGCCGGGGGAACGCACCGGAAGCCACCCGGGGGAAGCACTGAGGAGACGGAATCGACATGGCGATCACGGTTTACACGAAGCCCGCATGCGTGCAGTGCACGGCGACGTATCGAGCACTCGACTCCAAGGGGATCGAGTATGAAGTGCACGACCTCTCGGAGGACCCGACGGCCCTCGAGCAGGTCAAGGCGCTGGGGTACCTTCAGGCGCCGGTCGTCATCACCGACGAAGACCACTGGTCGGGCTTCCGTCCCGACAAGATCGACGAGCTCGCGGCACGTCTGGCATAGTCCGACCGAGCTCACCGGCCGACCCGGCGACCGCCGCGGAGAGGGATCATGAGCGTCGTGGCAACTGAGGTGCCGCTGCTGGTGTACTTCTCGAGCGTGTCGGGCAACACGGCTCGGTTCGTGGAGAAGCTCGGCGCACGAGCGGTCCGGATCCCGTTGCATGCGACGGATCCGGCCCTCGTGGTCGACGAGCCCTACGTCCTCGTGACACCCACCTATGGCGGAGGCCAGGGGCGGGGCGTCGAGAAGGGCGCCGTTCCCAAGCAGGTCATCCGGTTCCTCAACGACGAGCGCAACCGCAGCCTCATCCGCGGAGTCATCTCCGCCGGGAACACCAACTTCGGCGAGCATTTCTGCCTCGCCGGCGACATCATCAGCCGCAAGTGCCACGTGCCGCACTTGTACCGGCTCGAGGTATTCGGCACGCCTGAAGATGTGGAACGCGTCAACGCGGGATTGGAACGATGGTGGGAACTCTGACGGAGACCGACTTCAAGACGGAGGCACGCTTCGAGGGCATGGATTACCACGCCCTCAACGCGATGCTCAACCTGTACGACGCGGACGGGAAGATCCAGTTCGACGCCGACAAGCGCGCCGCGCGGGAGTACTTCCTGCAGCACGTGAACCAGAACACGGTGTTCTTCCACTCGCTCAAAGAGCGTCTGGACTACCTCGTCGAGAAGGAGTACTACGAGCCGGAGGTGCTCGCGAAGTACCCGTTCGAGTTCATCCAGAAGATCAACGACCACGCGTACGCCAAGAAGTTCCGCTTCGAGACGTTCCTGGGCGCCTTCAAGTACTACACGAGCTACACGCTGAAGACCTTCGACGGCAAGCGGTACCTCGAGCGCTTCGAGGATCGCGTCGTGATGACGGCACTGGGCCTGGCCGACGGCGATCAGAAGCTCGCCATGGAGCTCGTCGACGAGATCATCTCCGGCCGCTTCCAGCCGGCCACGCCCACCTTCCTCAACACCGGGAAGGCGCAGCGCGGCGAGCTGGTCTCGTGCTTCCTGCTGCGCATCGAAGACAACATGGAGTCGATCGCGCGCGGCATCAACTCCGCGCTGCAGCTGTCCAAGCGCGGCGGCGGCGTGGCCCTGCTGCTGTCGAACATCCGCGAGGCGGGTGCGCCGATCAAGCAGATCGAGAACCAGTCGTCGGGCATCATCCCCGTCATGAAGCTGCTGGAGGACTCGTTCTCCTACGCCAACCAGCTCGGCGCCCGCCAGGGGGCCGGTGCCGTGTACCTCAACGCGCACCACCCCGACATCCTGCGGTTCCTCGACACCAAGCGCGAGAACGCCGACGAGAAGATCCGCATCAAGACCCTGTCGCTGGGTGTCGTCATCCCCGACATCACGTTCGAGCTCGCCAAGAACGGCGAGGACATGTACCTCTTCTCGCCGTACGACGTCGAGCGGGTGTACGGCGTGCCGTTCGGCGACATCTCGGTCACCGAGAAGTACCGCGAGATGGTCGACGACCCGCGCATCAAGAAGACGAAGATCAACGCGCGCGAGTTCTTCCAGACTCTCGCCGAGATCCAGTTCGAGTCGGGCTACCCGTACATCATGTTCGAGGACACGGTGAACAAGGCCAACCCGATCAAGGGCCGGATCAACATGTCCAACCTGTGCTCCGAGATCCTTCAGGTCAACACGCCGACCACGTACAACGAGGACCTGTCGTACGCGCAGATCGGCAAGGACATCTCGTGCAACCTCGGCTCGATGAACATCGCGCTCGCGATGGACGGCCGTGACCTCGGCCGCACCGTCGAGACCGCGATCCGTGCGCTGACGGCGGTGAGCGACCAGAGCCACATCGCCTCGGTCCGCTCCATCGAGGACGGCAACGACCGCTCGCACGCCATCGGCCTCGGGCAGATGAACCTCCACGGCTTCCTGGCGCGCGAGCACATCCACTACGGCTCGGAAGAGGGCCTGGACTTCACGAACATCTACTTCTACACGGTCGTCTACCACGCGCTGCGGGCCTCGAACCTGCTCGCGATCGAGCGCGGCCAGGTGTTCGACGGCTTCTGGGAGTCCAAGTACGCCACGGGCGAGTACTTCGACAAGTACACCGACCACGTGTGGGAGCCCCAGACCGAGAAGGTCAAGGACCTCTTCGCCGGCATCCCGATCCCCACGCAGGAGGACTGGAAGGCGCTGAAGGCGTCGATCCAGCAGCACGGCATCTACAACCAGAACCTGCAGGCGGTCCCGCCGACCGGCTCGATCTCGTACATCAACAACTCGACGAGTTCGATCCACCCCATCGCGTCGAAGATCGAGATCCGCAAGGAAGGCAAGCTCGGGCGCGTCTACTACCCGGCGCCGTTCATGACGAACGACAACCTGGAGTACTACGAGGACGCGTACGAGATCGGCTACGAGAAGGTCATCGACACGTACGCCGTCGCGACGCAGCACGTCGACCAGGGCCTGTCGCTGACGCTGTTCTTCAAGGACACCGTCACCACCCGCGACATCAACAAGGCGCAGATCTACGCGTGGAAGAAGGGCATCAAGACCATCTACTACATCCGCCTGCGCCAGATGGCCCTCGAGGGCACCGAGCTCGACATGTGCGTGAGCTGCACGCTGTAGCCCATCGACCAGGTGAAAGAAAAGACGATGACCCCCGAACCGCTCAAGCTCCTCTCGCACGTCCAGGCGATCAACTGGAACCGCATCGAGGACGACAAGGATCTCGAGGTGTGGAACCGCCTCGTGAACAACTTCTGGCTGCCCGAGAAGGTGCCGCTGTCCAACGACATCCAGTCGTGGAACACGCTGACGCCCGAGGAGCAGACCCTCACGATGCGCGTGTTCACCGGCCTCACGCTCCTGGACACGATCCAGGGCACGGTGGGCGCCGTCTCGCTCATCCCCGACGCGCTCACCCCGCACGAGGAGGCGGTGTACACGAACATCGCCTTCATGGAGTCGGTGCACGCCAAGTCGTACTCCTCGATCTTCTCGACGCTGTGCTCGACGAAGGAGATCGACGAGGCGTTCCGCTGGTCGGTCGAGAACGAGAACCTTCAGAAGAAGGCGCAGATCGTCATGGAGTACTACCGTGGCGACGAGCCGCTCAAGCGCAAGGTCGCCTCGACCCTGCTCGAGTCGTTCCTGTTCTACTCGGGCTTCTATCTGCCGATGCACTGGTCGAGCCGGGCCAAGCTCACCAACACGGCCGACCTCATCCGCCTCATCATCCGCGACGAGGCCGTGCACGGCTACTACATCGGCTACAAGTTCCAGCGCGGGCTCGAGAAGGTCGACGAGGCGACCAGGAACGACATCAAGGACTACACGTTCTCGCTGTTGTACGAGCTCTACGACAACGAGGTGCAGTACACGCAGGACCTCTACGACGGGGTCGGCCTCACCGAGGACGTCAAGAAGTTCCTGCATTACAACGCCAACAAGGCGCTCATGAACCTCGGCTACGAGGCGATGTTCCCCTCGACGGTCACCGACGTGAACCCGGCGATCCTGTCAGCCCTCTCGCCCAACGCGGACGAGAACCACGACTTCTTCAGCGGGTCGGGTTCCTCGTACGTCATCGGCAAGGCCGAGGCCACCGAGGACGAGGACTGGGACTTCTGAGACTGTGCATGTGAGGTGACGGATGCCGCGGCCCGCGGCATCCGTCACTTCATGTCCTTGACCTTCGTCTCGTTGCGGGAGCCGGACTCCGCGTCCCGGAACTTGCCGTCCTTGCCCTGGATCCGCACGTCTCCGCGGCCGCGACCCGTCTTCTCGACGATCTCGTGTGCGCGCTTGATCGCGTCGGCCTGCGTCATGCGGTGCGCCGAGGCGCGTTTCGCATGCTCCTTGATCACATCCCATCCGCCGCGCTCCTCGTTCGGCACGACGTAGCGGTCTTCATCGTTTCTCGCCATGCCGCAGAAGCTAGTGACGTGCGCCCCGTGTCGCGATGGGGTTGCGAACCGCTGTCCGACCTGCTTCTCCGGTGCCGATTTCGACGCACTCGCGTAATAGACACCCGGTTCGGGCGTCTCTTGAATGGGGGCTTCCGCCGGCGACCCGGCCCGGCGCCCCTGGCCGCGAGTCCCGAGTTCGCGGCGACCGGGGGTCGGCATTCTCGCGCCGGCCCCCGGTCTTCGGCGGGCATGAGCCGTTCGGCGCCGCTGCTCTCCGCTACGCCCGTCGGGTCGAAGCCGTCACGGTGAACTTCGCGTTGCGGGCGACCTGCCGCGTCGGTCCCACCGTCCGCTCGAGCACCGAACGGTAGCGCAGCGCAGAATTCCAGACCGTCCAGAGCTCACCACCGGGCCGCAGCACGCGCGCGGCCTCGGCGAACATCCTGGGGGCGATCCCTTCGTGGACCGCGGCTCCGGAGTGGAACGGCGGGTTGAGCGCGATGAAACGCGCGGTGCCGTCGCCTCGCGCACCCAGCATGTCGTCGCGCACCACCTCGACGCGATCTGCCACGCCGTTGGCGGCAGCGGTGGCCACGGCCGAGGCGACAGCCGCGGCGGACTGGTCGCACGCCACGACGCGCAGGGATGGATCGCGCAGCGCGAGCGACACCGCGATGACTCCGCTGCCGCACGCGAGATCGACCACGTCGCCGGGGCCGGACGCCACCGGCGGGAGGTGATCGAGCAGGAACCTGGTTCCGATGTCGATCCCGGTGCCCGCGAAGACACCGCCGAAAGCTCGCACGACCAGTCCCTCGTGCGCTTCCGCGCGCGGGTGCGGTTCGGCGCCGCCGCGAGGTCCGCGCGCGACGAGTACGCGCGACTTCTGACGGGCGTGGCTGACGTCCACGCGGTCGAACGACGCACGCAGCACGTCGTTCATCGCCGGCGTCATGTGCTTCACGCGGCCGCCGGCGAACACGACGACATCCGGTGCCGCAGACGCGGCGATGAGCCCCGCGATGTCATGGAGCGCGTCGAGCGAGCGAGGCAGCCGTACGAGGACGACGCGCGCACCGCTGACGAGTTCAGTCCTGAGCGGCAGTGAGCGAAACGACTCCTGCAGGCCGAACCGCTTCGCATTGGCCGCCAGTGCGCGTTCGCCGGTGAGCGGATCCTGGTGCACCCGGATGCCCGTGGCACCCGCCGCGGCCGCGCTCAGAGTGAGGGCACCATAGCCGTCGCCGATGACCGTCAGCTCGCCGTCGGCCGCTGCGGACCGTGCGGACGCGGACTCATCGAGCAGCAGGCGGTCGGCGGCATCGGCCGCGACCAGATCCGGCGCCTCCACGTCGGGCCAGCGGCGCAGCCCGTCCAGCGAGAAGGTCACCGTCCCACGGTAGCGGGGCTAGCATGAAGCGCGTGCCTGACCGACCCTTCAGCCCCGTCATCTCGCTGCTCACCGTGGCCGCGGTGTGGGACGGTCATCTCGGCGCGCAACTGCGCGACCTCGGTCTCACGACCCGCAAGTACGCGCTGCTGGCGCACGTCGAGGCGACGCCGGGCATCTCATTCAGCGAGCTCGCCCGCCGCTCGCAGATCACGGTGCAGTCCGCCCACGCCGCCGTCCAGACGCTCGTCGCCGACGGTCTGGTCGCCGACGGCAACGCCCACGCCGGCGCGGCGTCGGACCTGCGCGTGACCGAACGGGGAAGCGAGGTGCTGCGCGACGCCGAACAGCGGCTGGCCGCCCTCGACGCGCGCCTCTCCGGCGCGGCGCCCGACCTGGCCGCCGCCTTGAAGGGCCTGCACGAAGATCCGATCGGCCTGGCCGGGCAGAAGTGATCTGCCTTCAGTAGGGCTGAAGGACTTTCAGCTATCCTGAAGGTGTGTTCCGCAATCCGCATCACCTGTTCCGTGCCCTCGCGATCGCCGAGGCCATCTCGTGGACGCTCCTGATCGCGGGCCTCATCGCGCGCGCGGCGACAGGCTGGAGCCTCGGCGTCACCGTAGGTGGAGGCATCCACGGGTTCATCTTCCTGTCGTACGGTGCGACTGTCATCCTGGTCGCCCTCAACAACCGCTGGCGGCTCGGCACGACGCTCGTCGCCCTCGCCAGCGCCGTGATCCCGTACGCCACGATCCCGGCGGAACTGTGGCTGCAGCGCACGCGGCGCCTCGCCGGCGCGTGGCGGCTCGAGGCGACCGACGATCCGCGTGACGGCCGGTGGTTCGACCGCGCGATGCGCTGGTTCCTGCGCCACCCGTGGGTGCTGGCAGCGATCATCGCTGCCGCGGTGATCATGCTGTACGTCGCGCTCCTGCTTATCGGCCCGCCCGGCGGGCGGAGCTGACGCCCGCTCTCAGGCGGCGGAGTCGCGGGCCGGCAGCTGCTGCAGCGTCCAGGTGTTGCCATCGGGGTCGTCGAACTGGACGAACCGGCCCCACGACTGCTCGTCCACCCCGCGGGCGTCGACGCCGACCCCGCGCAGATGCGCCAGCGCCTCGTCGGCGTCGGGCACGACGATCTGGATCGTGTTCTGGCGCCCGGGCTCGAGGTCGATCCCGAGACCGGTGCCGAAGGCGATGGAGCAGGCCGAGCCCGGCGGCGTCATCTGCACGAAGCGCAGGCCGTCGAAGGGCGTCTGGTCGTGGTCGGCGTGGAAGCCGACGCGCTCATAGAACTCCTTGGCGCGGTCGACGTCCGTCACCGGTACGAAGATGAGCTCGATCTTCCAGTCCATGGCTGTTCCTTCCGTTCTTCGATCCCGCGTTCACGGCCGAGATTACGCGCGGGGTCCGACAGGACGACGCCGCGGCCGAGTGCGGGAATACCTGGGCGGCCCGGTGGTTGAACTTGACAATGCGCGTATCAAGTTCAAAACTTGATGCCGATCCACTCAAGTTTCAGGAGAGATGGAATGCCCGAAGACTTCACCCCCCAGACCGGCGACGAGGGAAGCTCGTTCGACGAGTTCCTGGCGCGCTACCTCGCGGGTGAGCGCGCACGCGCCGAGCGCTCGATCGATCTCAGCCGCTACCTCGGCGCCCGCACGCAGGAGCTGCTGCAGCGCGCCGGGAAGTACGCCCTCGAGCGCGGCCAGCGCGAGCTGGACGCGCTGCACGTGCTGCGGATCCTCGTCGCCGAGGCGCCGGCGAGGGACGCCGTGCGCCGCATCGGCGCCGACGCCGACGCGATCGTCCGCGCGACCGAGGAGCGGCTTCCCGCCGCGACCTTCGCCGCGGACGTCGACGGCGCGGTGGTGACGCCATCCGTGCAGCGAGCGCTCTTCCACGCGTTCCAGGTGGCGCGGTCGTCGGGCTCGACGTACGTGGACCCCGAGCACCTCTTCTTCGCTCTGGTCCTCGCCCAGGACACGCCCGCCGGCCAGGTGCTGGCACGCGCCGGCGTGACGGCTGAGGCCCTGACGCAGGGTGCCCGGGAGACCGTGTCGCCCTCGGGCGCCCCGGCCGAGGAGGGGACGGATGCCGCGGCATCCGAGACCCCGATGCTCGACACGTACGCCACCGACCTCACCGCTCGCGCGCTGGCCGGTGAGCTGGACCCGGTCATCGGCCGCGAGGACGAGATCGAGCAGACGATCGAGATCCTCAGCCGCCGCACCAAGAACAACCCGGTGCTGGTCGGCGAGGCGGGCGTCGGCAAGACGGCCATCGTCGAGGGACTGGCGCAGGCGATCGTCGGCGGAGCGGTTCCCGAGCAGCTGCTCGGGAAGCGGGTCGTGGCGCTGGACCTGCCGGCGATGCTCGCCGGCACGCGCTACCGCGGCGACTTCGAGGAGCGCCTGACCAAGACGATGGACGAGATCTCGACGCTGCGCGGCGAGCTCATCGTCTTCATCGACGAGGTGCACACCGTTGTGGGCGCCGGGGGCGCCGGTGACGGAGGCATGGACGCCGGCAACATCCTCAAGCCGCGTCTGGCTCGCGGCGAGCTGCACCTCGTGGGCGCCACGACGCTCAAGGAGTACCGCGTCATCGAGAAGGACCCCGCGCTGGAGCGCCGGTTCCAGCCGGTCAAGGTGGGAGAGCCCTCCATCGAGGACGCCGTGCTCATCCTGCACGGCCTCAAGCCCGCCTACGAAGAGCACCACGGGATCGTGTACACCGACGAGGCGCTGCGCGCGGCCGTCGAGCTCAGCGACCGCTACCTCACCGAGCGTGTGCTGCCCGACAAGGCGATCGACCTCATCGACCAGGCCGGTGCGCGGCTGCGACTGCGCCTGGGTGCCAAGCCCGACGTGAGCGCTCTGCTCGAGCGTCTGGCGACGCTGGAGGCGGACAAGAACGCCGCCGTGTCGGCTGAGCACTACGAGGAAGCCTCGCGGATCCGTGACCAGATCGCGGAGGTCCAGGAACGCCTGGAGCGTGCGACGAAGGCGGGCTCGGGGATCGACGCGATCGTCGACGAGCCGGAGATCGCCGCCGTCATCAGCCGCGCCACCGGCATCCCGGTCAACCGCCTCACCGAGACCGAGCGCGAGCGGCTGGCCGCGCTGGAGGACGAACTGCACGGTCGCGTGATCGGGCAGGAGGACGCGGTGACCGCGGTCGCCAAGGCCGTGCGCCGCAGCCGCACCGGCATGGGCGACGCCCGTCGCCCGGTGGGCTCGTTCCTCTTCCTCGGACCGACCGGCGTCGGCAAGACCGAACTGGCGAAGGCGCTCGCGACCAGCCTGTTCGACGACGAGGGAGCCGTGATCCGCTTCGACATGAGCGAGTTCGGCGAGCGGCACACCGTCTCGCGACTGGTGGGTGCCCCTCCCGGATACGTCGGCTACGACGAGGCCGGGCAGCTCACCGAGCGCGTGCGGCGCAACCCGTACTCGATCGTGCTCTTCGACGAGATCGAGAAGGCGCATCCTGACGTCTTCAACCTGCTGCTGCAGGTCCTGGATGACGGGCGCCTGACCGACGGCCAGGGTCGTACGGTGGACTTCCGCAACACCGTCGTCGTGATGACCTCGAACCTCGGGTCGGAGTTCCTCGCGTCGCGGTCCGGTGCGATCGGCTTCATCGCCGACGGCGGCGGTGCCACCGGGTTCGGGTCGGAGAAGGACCTCCGGGACCGCGTGTTCGCGAAGCTGCGCGAGGCGATGCGTCCGGAGTTCCTCAACCGCATCGACGAGATCGTGCTGTTCCGCAAGCTCGAGAAGCCGCAGCTGCAGAGCATCGTGCGCCTGCTGCTGGCAGACTCCGACGCTCGACTGGCCAAGCGCGAGGTGGACCTCGTGGTGACCGACGGCGCGGTCGAATGGCTCGCCGAGAACGGCTACGAGCCCGAGTACGGTGCTCGCCCGTTGCGCCGGCTGATCCAGCGCGAGGTGGATGACCGCATCGCGGAGCTGTTCGTCACGGGCGCGCTCGCCGACGGCGGAGCGGTGACGGTGGATGCCGGGGACGAAGGCCTGTCGGTGCGCGCAGGGGTTGCCTTCGCGGCCGCCGCCTGATCACTGTCACGAAGGGCGCCGTGCCTGCGGGCGCGGCGCCCTTCGTCGTGTCAGGACCCCAGCATCCGCTTCAGGGTGCGGGCGTTGCGGACGGCGTTGCCCTCGCCGTCGTTGTTGAAGTAGGCGAAGACGCTGTGACCGGAACCCTCCCACTCCCGAATCCGGTCGGCCCACCATCCGAGGTCGGCGTCGGAGTACGAGCCGCCGTAGAGGTGCTCGGGGTCCGGTCCGTGGAGGCGCACGTACACCAGGGGCGCCGTCGCGCGCAGGATGCAGGGGAGGCGCGCCCCGCTCATGACGCAGTAGGCCGCGCCGTGCCGCTCCAGCAAAGCGAAGACCTCCTCCTCGTTCCATGAGGGATGGCGGAACTCGATCGCCGGTCGCGTCCATGCCGGCAGAGCGGTGAGGAACCGGTCGAGCAGCTCGTCGTCGCGCTCGAGCCCGGGGTGCAGCTGCACGATCAGCGGTCCGCGTCGCCCGTCCAGCGCGTGCAGGCCGCGCGTGATGCGCTCGATCCATACCTTGGGCTCACGCAGCCGGCGGGCGTGGGTCAGCCCGCGCGGTGCCTTCACCGCCATCTCGAAGCCTGCGGGTAGGCGATCGCGCCACGTCGCGTAGCGCACGTCGGGCGGCCAGCGGTAGAAGCTGCCGTTGAGCTCCACGGTGTCGAACTCCGTCAGATACTGCTCCAGCCACGTCCGCTGGTCGCCGCGGTACAGCACGCCCCTCCAATGCGGATAGACCCATCCGGAGGTGCCGATGCGTGCCATGCTCCCAGCGTCGCCGATCGCCGCCGACGCCGGCACGGGGTTGCACCGGACCGCCGTCCGCGATAGCCCGCGTCGGGATGCGAGGGTCGGCGACCGCTGCCAGAGTGGGACCATGACGCGCATCGGAGCGATCTTCAACCCCTACACGCACACGCCCGACGAGTTCCGCGACGCCGTGCTGGCGGCCGAAGCGGCGGGGCTGCCCGAACTGTGGATCTGGGAGGACTGCTTCCGCCAGTCCGCCTTCGCGAGCGTCGGCGCGGCGCTGGCCTGGACCGAGGCGCTGCGGGTCGGCATCGGGATCGCTCCCATGCCGCTGCGCAACGTCGCCGCGACGGCGATGGAGATCGCCACAGTGGAGCGGCTCTTCCCCGGTCGCCTGCTGCCGGGCGTCGGTCACGGGGTGCTGGCGTGGATGGGCCAGGTCGGCGCGCGGGTCGCCTCACCGCTCACGCTGATGCGGGAGTACGTGCCGGCGCTGCGCTCGCTCCTGGCCGGCGACGAGGTGACGGCCGACGGACGCTACGTCTGTCTCCAGGGGGTGCGCCTGGACTATGCCCCCCGCACACCGCCGCTCGTCTACGCCGCCGCCGAAGGCCCCAAGACGCTGCGTCTGAGCGGAGAAGTGGCCGACGGCACGGTGCTCGACAGCGGCCACACGCCTGAGGAGGATGCCGCCGCGGTCTCTGCCATTCGCGACGCACGTGCAGAGGCGGGCCGCGGTGGGCGGCACGATGTCGTGGCGTATGTCGTCACGGCGTTCGGCCCCGATGCCGAGGCTCGCGCCGTCGCCGATGTCGGCGACAAGCCCGACCCGGCCGAGCGGGCGCTGTGGGGGGAGCCCGCAGAAGTGGCGGCCGGTGCGCAGCGGTTCTTCGACGCGGGCGTGGACGACGTCGTGCTGCTTCCCGCCTCGCGCGGCGACATCGCGGACTTCTACCGCGGCGCCGGCGAGGTGTCGCGACTCGTGTCGAAGGATGCCTCATGACGGCGGCACTCTCGCTGGGCATCGCGGCGGCCGGCGGCCCCGGCCTCGCCGCCCGGATCGGCCCGGCGGCCGAGGCGGCCGGCTTCACGGCGCTGTGGGTCAACGACACCCCCGGTCACGACGCGCTCGAGGTGCTGGAGGCGGCGGCCGCCGCCACCGATCGGCTGGTGCTCGCCACCGGAGTCCTGCCGGTCGACCGGCGCTCGATCGATGAGATCGTGCGCGCAGCCTCGCGCCTCCCGGCCGACCGACTGGTGCTCGGCATCGGGTCCGGGCAGCTCCGCCGCGGCGCCGTCGAGCGTGTGGCGGATGCCGCCGCCCGGTTGCGCGAGCGCGTGGGCGCTCGCGTCGTGGTCGGGGCGCTGGGCCCGAAGATGCGACGGACCGCCGCGGCGGCATCCGATGGTGTGCTCCTCAGCTGGCTGACGCCCGAGGTCGCCGCCGCGCAGGCGGCGGAAGCCCATGCGGTGAACCCCCGCGCCCACGTCGCGCTGTATGTGCGCAGCGCCGCCGAGGCCGCCGCGGTTCCCGCGCTCGAGGAGGAGACCGCCCGCTACGCGGGCTACCCGGCGTATGCGGCGAACTTCGCCCGGCTGGGAATGGATGCCGCCGACACCGTGATCTCCCCGGCCGCCCTGCGCGATCGCGTCGCGGCATACCGTCGCGCCACCGACGAGGTGGTGCTGCGTGTCATCACCGCGTCGGGGAGCGCCGACGAGCACCTGCGCTTCATCGACGCGGTCGACGCGCGCTGACGGCTCCCCGCATGTCGGGGGCGGGTGCGAGAATGCGGGGGTGCTGCTGAACGATCTGGTCGTCGCGACCGACGCCGTCGCCGCCACCAGCTCGCGCCTGGCGAAGGTCTCGGCACTCGCCACGGCGCTGCGTGAGCTTCGCGAAGACGAGGTCGCAACGGCGATCGGCTTCCTCACGGCCAATCCCCGCCAGGGGCGCCTCGGTGTCGGCTGGCGCAGCCTGGCGGGCCTGTCGGTGCAGCACGCCGATGAGCCCGCGCTGACCATCCTCGAGGTCGATGCGGCCCTCAGCAGGCTGGCCGCGGCGGACGGCGCCGGCTCGGTGGAGGCTCGGCGAACCGAGCTCGATGCCCTCGCGTCGGCGGCGACCGCCGCGGAGTGGGACTTCCTGGCACGGGTCATGCTGGGCGAGCTGCGCACCGGCGCCCTGGAGGGTGTGCTGCTGGATGCCATCGCGAAGGCCGCCGGGCGGGAGACCGCCGTCGTCCGCCGCGCGGCGATGCTCTCAGGCGATCTGGGTGAGACGGCACGAATCGCGCTCTTCGCCAGCCCCGAGGACCTCGCCGAAGTGGGCCTGCAGGTGGGCCGCGGGGTACTTCCCATGCTCGCCTCGACGGCGGGCTCGGCCACCGCGGCCCTCCAGACGCTCGGGACCGCGGCATCCGTGGAGTACAAGCTGGACGGCGCGCGCATCCAGGTCCATCGCGATGGTGACGACGTCCGCGTGTTCACCCGGAGCCTCGCCGACGTCACGCATCGCGTGCCCGAGATCGTCCAGACGGTGCGCGCCCTTCCAGCGCACCGTGTGATCCTCGACGGCGAGACGCTCTCGCTCGACGAAGACGGCGCGCCCCGGCCCTTCCAGGACACGATGGCGCGTTTCGGGTCCGAGACCGCCGCGGCCGTCGCGCTGCGGCCCTGGTTCTTCGACATCCTCCATCTGGACGGCCGGGACCTGATCGACGAGCCGCTGTCGACCCGGCTGGAGGTGCTGGACGAGGTCGCGGGATCCGCCCGCATGCCGGGGATCGTCACCGACGACCCCGTGCGCGCCGAGGAGTTCTCCCGGGAAGCGCTGACGGCCGGCCATGAAGGCGTGATGGTCAAGGCGCTCGATGCTCCGTATGCGGCCGGCCGCCGCGGCAAGAGCTGGCTCAAGGTCAAGCCCGTGCTGACGTACGACCTCGTCGTGCTCGCGGTGGAATGGGGCTCCGGGCGCCGCACCGGTCTGCTCTCGAACCTGCATCTGGGTGCCCTCGACCCCGACGGCGAGTTCGGCGAACCCGGCGGGTTCGTGATGGTGGGGAAGACCTTCAAGGGCCTCACCGACGCCACGCTGCGGTGGCAGACGGATCACTTCCCGACGATCCAGACGCACCGCACGTCGTATGCCGTGCACGTGCGCCCCGAGACCGTCGTCGAGATCGCGATCGACGGCGTGCAGCGCTCGTCCCGGTATCCCGGCGGGGTGGCACTGCGCTTCGCGCGAGTGAAGGGCTATCGGCCGGACAAGCGCCCCGACGAAGCCGACACGATCCAGACGCTGCGCGGTCTGCTGCGCGGGTGACGGACCGCCGTGGGCATGCCAAACCTATGATGAGCGCATGACGAAGGCACCGGCGCCCGGCGCCGCCTACGAGCACCGCAGCTTCGGCGCCCCCGGAGCAGAGCGCACGGTGGTGCTGTTGCGCGCGGGAGTCTCGAACCTGACCGACCCGTACCCCGACGTCACCGCGCGTCGTGACGTGCGCATCCTCGCCGTGGCGGTCACGACGGATGACGTCGACGACCCGGCAGCCTACCGCGGCGCCACGCCGGCCGAGACCACGGCAGCCGCGCTCGCACGATTTCTCGCCGAGGAGCAGCACGACCGGCCGCTCGGCATGGTGGGTGTCGGCGAGGCGGGGGAGCTGGCCATCATGCTCGCCGCTGACCTGGGCAGCGGCGTCGATCGGCTCGCACTCGTCGCCGTGCCGCGACCGGAGTCAGAGCTCGGCGCAAGCGAGGTCGCCGGGCTCCTCGACCGCATCCCGGCGAAGACGCTCCTGATGAACGGCCAGGCCGACCCAACGGCCGCATCCGATGCGGCGCGCTGGTTCAAGAATCACCTGGCATCCACCCGGGTCGAGATGGTGCCCAGGGCGGACGGCCTCGAGGCGCGGCTCATCCTCGCCGACGTCTGGGAGCGCGTGCTGGCGCACGTCGCGCCCGGCACGGTGCGATGACCCGCCTCGTCGTCCTCACCGGCGCGGGCATCTCGGCGGAGAGCGGCGTGCCCACCTTCCGCGGGCCCGACGGGCTGTGGGAAGGGCACCGCATCGAAGACGTCGCGACACCGGAGGCGTTCGAACGAGACCCGCACACCGTCCTGCGGTTCTATGACGAACGACGCCGGGCGCTCCACGGCGTCGAACCGAACCCCGCCCATACGGCGCTGGCGCGGCTGGAGCGAGCGATCGGTGCGGATCTGCTGATCGTCACGCAGAACGTGGACGACCTCCACGAGCGCGCCGGCACGCGCAACCTCGTGCACATGCACGGGGAGCTCCGCCGCGCCCAGTGCCTGTCATGCGGCGCGCGGCCCGCGTGGGACGCCGACCTCGCGCCACGACCGGCCTGCCCGGTGTGCGGCGAACGGATGCTGCGCCCCGACGTGGTCTGGTTCGGCGAGATGCCCTACGAGCTCGATCGCATCGAGCAGGCAGTCGTCGCGGCAGATGTCTTCGTGTCCATCGGCACTTCGGGGGCCGTGTACCCAGCTGCCGGCTACGTGGCACTCGCGGCGGCCTTCGGCGCGCGCACCGTGGAACTGAACCTGGAATCCAGCGACGCGCTCATCCCGTTCGATGACGCGCGCACCGGTCCGGCAAGCACGCTCGTCCCGGCGTGGGTCGATGAAGTGATGCGGGCGGGCGCCTGACCGGCCTGAACGGGCGAGAGCGCCGGGTGGGGCATCCACCCGGCGCTCTCGCACTGACCTGCGAGGCTTACGTGCGCGCCCCGCCGGCCCGTACCCGCGAGAGGGCGTCGACGGTGGCGGCGAGGATCAGCACGCCGCCGGTGACGAGCAGGTTGATGCCCGCGGGCAGGTTCAGCAGCCCCAGGCCGTTGGTGATGGTCGCGATCACGAGGGCGCCGATGGCGGCGTGCATCAGCCGGCCCTTTCCACCGAACAGGCTCACGCCACCCACCACGGCGGCGGCGACACCCGACAGCACGATGTCGCGGCCGACGGTCGCGTCGACGGACCCCACGCGTGCCACACTCAGCAGCGCGGAGAAGACCGCGAGGCTCGAGCAGATGACGAACGCCCACCACTTGATCCACCGCACCTTGACGCCCGAGCGGCGCGCGGCCTCCGCGTTGCCGCCGATGGCGTAGACGTAGCGGCCGAACTTCGTGCGGTCCAGCACGAACGTGCCGATCCACAGGATCGCCAGCACCACCGGCACTACGATCGGGACGCCGGCGACCTCGACGACGGACTGCCCTCGGTTCTGGTTGAGCACGTACACGACCACGCCGCCGATCACCGCGATGACGGCGAGCTTGATCCATACGAGCGACAGCGCCCGATTGGGGACGCCGGCGCGCGTGCGACGCGCGCGATCCCAGAACGAGGTGCCCGCCGAGATCGCGAGCATGATCGCGAGCATGACCCAGCCGCCCCAGACCGGCAGGTTGCCGTTCTGCAGGGCGATGAGCTCGGGAACCTCGAGCCGGAACAGGCCGCCCGGGCCGATGACGACCAGCGCCAGTCCCTGGAAGCCCAGGAACAGGCCCAGCGTCACCACGAACGACGGGATTCCCACCCTCGCCACGAAGAACCCGATGAAGGCGCCGGTGAGGAAGCCGAATCCGAAGCCGATCAGCAGCGCGAGCGGCCAGGGGATGCCGAACTGGGCGTTGAGGACCACGAACAGGGCCATGCCCACGCCGCCGGTCACGCCCGCGGAGAGGTCGATCTCGCCGAGGAGGAGCACGAACACCAGTGCCATGCCGAGAACGACGAGGGTCGCCGCCTGATTCAGGAGGTTGGCGAAGTTGCGCTCCGTGAGGAAGAACGGGCTGAGCGCGGAGAACAGGACGAACAGCACGACGAGGCCGCCGATGGCCGGAAGGGCCCCCATGTCGCCGCCACGCACGCGCTGCCACCAGGCCGCGACCTGGTCTCCGATCCCGCCCTCGACGCCGCTGCCGATCAGGTCGCTGGCCAGCGGATCGGGCGCGGCCTCGGTCCGGGTCGTGGCGTTGCTGCTCATTCCGCGCCTCCTTCGGTGCGAACGGTCGAGGTGTCGAGGATGGTCACGCCTTGCGGCGCCTTCGTGCCGGTGATGTAGCCGACCACGTCGTCACGGGTGGTCTCGTTGGTCGGGATCTGCGCGACCATCTGCCCGAGGTACAGCACGGCGATGTCGTCGGCGACCTCGAACACGTCGGCGAGGTTGTGGCTGATGAGGATCACCGCAACGCCCTGCTCGCTCAGGCGCTTGACGAGGTTCAGCACCTGCTCGGTCTGGGCGACGCCCAGGGCGGCGGTGGGCTCATCGAGGATGACCACGCGAGCCTTCTTCAGCACCGCGCGGGCGATCGCGACGGTCTGGCGCTGGCCACCGGACAGGCTCGAGACCTTCTGCCGCACCGACTTCACCGTCCGCACCGAGAGGGAGCGCAGGGTGTCGGATGCCTCCTTCTCCATGCGGCCCTCGTCGAAGGTTCCGGCGGAGAGCTCCTCACGGCCGAGGAACATGTTCTGGACGATGTCGAGGTTGTCGCACAGGGCGAGGTCCTGGTAGACGACCTCGATGCCCAGGTTCGATGCGTCGCGGGGTGCGTGGAGGTCCCGGTGGACTCCGTCGATCAGCACCTCGCCCTCGTCGTAGGGCTGCACGCCAGCAAGCCCCTTGATGAGCGTGGACTTTCCGGCGCCGTTGTCGCCGACGAGGGCGGTGACCCGGCCGGGGTGGACGGAGAGGTCGACGCCCTTGAGGACGCTGACCGGGCCGAAGGACTTCTTGACGCCGACCAGTTTGATGATCGGGTCGGTGCCGACTGCGACGGCGGGAGGGGTGATGGTGTCTGACATGCTCGCTTCCTTGCGTGTGCGCCGTACGGGCGGGCCCGGTTCGGACCCGGTGCGCTGCGAGGGGCGCCGCGCCTGATCGACGCGACGCCCCCGCAGCCGAGACGGGCCTTACTGGGCGGTGACTCCGTACTGCTCGCACGCAGCCATCACGTCGGGCGTGCAGACGTCGTCGTAGTCGGCGTCACCGGCGGCGATGACGTCCTTGACCTTGTCGGGTCCGACCAGGATCGGCGTGACCTGGATGTACGGCGTGCCGTCGTCGAGCTCGGCGTCGGTCTTGACGTCCTCACCGTTCAGGAGCGAGATCGCCGTCTCGACGGCGGCGGTGGCCTCGTCCTTCACCGGCTTGTAGACCGTGGCGGTCTGCCAGCCGAGGAGGATGTTCTGCAGGCCGGCGACGTTCGCGTCCTGACCCGACACGGCGACGCCGGTCAGGTTGTTGTCCTGCAGGACCTTGATGACGCCCGCGGCGTTGGTGTCGTTGGCGACCCACACGCCGTCGACCTTGCCGCCGAGCGAGGTCAGCGCCTGCTCGAAGTTGGTCTGCGACTTGGCCTGGTCCCAGACCCCGGGGGGCTCGGCGGCCGCCTTGATGCCGGCGGCCTCCATCACCTCGACGGCCCCGTCGTGGAACATCGCGGCGTTGCCGTCGGTCGGGTCGCCGCCCATGTACACGACGACCGCGGTCGCCGGGTCCTTGCCGGCGGTGGCGAGGCCGTCCAGCACCGTCTGGCCCTCGAGGCGTCCGACCTCGACGTTGTCGAACGACACGTAGTAGTCGGCGCCGTCGAAGGGACGGTCGTACGCGATCACCGGGATGCCTTCGCCCTTGGCCTTCTCGGCCACGGCCTCGGCCGCGCCCTGGTAGTCGACGAGGAGCATCACGCCGCAGCCCTTGGTGAGCTGCTGGTCGGCGATGGTGGCGTACTTGTTGGTGTCGCCCTGGGCGTTCTGGATGTCGGCTTCGAACCCCGCCGCCTCGAGACCTTCCTGCAGGTACTTGCGGTCGAAGTTCTCCCAGCGCGGCGAGGAGGCCGCGTCGGGGAGGATGACGCACGCGCGTCCGGCCGCGTCGCCGCCGCCTCCGCCGTCGGTCGCGCCGCCATTTCCGCCGCTGTTGCTGGAACAGCCGGCCAGCACCATCGCAGCGGCACCCGCCAGGGCTGCCACCGCGAGGAGTGAAGACTTCTTCATCTTTCGCCTTTCGTCGTTGAAGCGAGCGAGGCCCCAGGGTCGCCCTCGGGTTGATCGCGCTGAAAGCGATCATGACGACATCGATTCTTATCGTCAAGTCTTGAACGTAACGCTTTGGCAACGCCCCGCCGATGCGCGCGACCACGGCGAACTCGCGCGCTCGCAGACAGCGCTTACCCGTCAGATTGGTGAGGATCTCTGGGCGTCACCGTGCAGAATGCCATCCGTCATCCCGAACATGCGCGGGCGCGCCGCGCGGAGCGTTCGTCAAGTGAAGGCACGGCGGATGTCAGGCGCGACCGGTGGCCGCACGCGTGCGGCGGGAGATCGAATCCACGATGACCGCGAGAACGAGCACGACGCCGGTCACCATGAACTGGACCGAGGAGTCGAGGTTCAGCAGGGTCAGGCCGGACGAGATCGACTGGATGACGACGATGCCGATCAGAGCGGCATAGGCGGAACCGCGACCCCCGAACAGGCTGGTGCCGCCGATGACCGCCGCCGCGATGGCGTTGAGGTTCACGTCGCCGGTGCCGGAACTCTGGTTGGCGGAGGCCAGACGCGCCGCCGCGAGGATGCCCCCGACCGCGGCGAGCGTGGAGCACATCGCGAAGACCGACAGATAGATGCGGTTCACACGGATGCCGGCACGCCGTGCCGCCTCGACCGAGCCGCCGACGGCGTACACGGCCCGTCCCCATCGTGTGCGGGTGAGCAGGAAGTCCATCACGACGACGAGCGCGAGGAAGAAGAGGAACATCACACCCACGCCGCGGTCGAGGCTCAGGTACCAGGTCGCGGCCGCCAGGAACACGAGCAGCACGGTGCTGCGCACCGCGATGGACGTGTAGCTCTGGCTCACGAGGTTGGCCGCGGCGCGCCGCTGCGCGGTGCGCACCCGCGACCACGCGTACACGCCCACCGAGACCACGGCGAGCACGTACGCGGCCCACGGCGGGAGGAACAGCTGCTGGGCGAACTGGACGATCCACGTGTCGAACGGGATGGCGATCGAACCGGTCCGGCCCAGGACCCACAGCTGCAGGCCGAGGAAGCCGAGCAGCCCGGCCAGGGTGATGACGAAGCTGGGGAGCCCGAACCGCGTGTACAGATAGCCGTAGAGCAGGCCGACGACGCATCCGATCGCCATCGCCGCGAGCACGGCGAACACGAGGTTCCACTGCAGCTGCACGAACGCGACGGCGAGCACGGCGGCGGCCAGGCCCGATACCGAGCCGACCGAGAGGTCGATCTCGCCGACCAGCAGCACGACGACCACGCCGAGGGCGATCGTGCCGATGGCGGCGCACTGCATCGTCAGGTTGACGAGGTTCTCGCTGGAGAGGAACGCGGGGTTGAGTGCCTGGAACGCCGTCCAGATGACGATGATGCCGAGTACGACGGGCAGCGCGCCGAGGTCGCCGCCGCGGATGCGCGAGAGGAACGCCTCCGTGGCGTGACGGATGCCGCTTCCGCTGAGGAGGGGCTCGTCCACGTGCACGCCCTCGCCCGGGCGACCATCGCGGGTGCCGGTCATCGCCGCCCGTTCCCACGGGGTCGCGTCGACCGACGGGCGCCGCCCGGCGGCATCCGGATCACCGTGCCTCCGCCGGGCTCGCCGGCGGCGTCGGCGGGAGGCGCGGCGGGCTCCCCGGTGCCGGGCGGGGTGTCGGCTCCGGCCCGATCGGACCGCCGGGCGGGGGAGTGGTCCACGGCGCCGGTGATGGCGGCGATGAGCGTCTCGCTGGTCACGTCGGGCACGTTGTAGACGCCGTTGTTGCGTCCCAGTCTCAGCACCACGACGCGATCGGCCACCGCCAGGACGTCCGCCATG
Organism: Microbacterium timonense; assembly: GCF_900292075.1. Lineage (GTDB taxonomy): Bacteria > Actinomycetota > Actinomycetes > Actinomycetales > Microbacteriaceae > Microbacterium > Microbacterium timonense. The sequence goes on along the minus strand of NZ_OLMV01000001.1, from coordinate 1,079,298 downwards.
TTGTGGCTGATGAGGATCACTCCGTGGCCGCGCTCGCGCAGCCGCTCGATGAGGTTGAGCACCTCGGCCGTCTGCGCCACGCCCAGCGCGGCGGTCGGCTCGTCGAGGATCACGATCCGGGGCTCTCCGATGAGCGACCGGGCGATCGCGACGGTCTGACGCTGTCCGCCCGAGAGCGAGGCGACGGGGATCCGGACGGACGGGATCTTGGCCGACAGCTCCCGCAGCAGCGTCCAGGTGCGCTGCTCCATGCCGACCTCATCGAGGGTCGCACCGTCGCGCAGCTCCCGTCCGAGCCACAGGTTCGCCACGACGTCGAGGTTGTCGCACAGCGCGAGGTCCTGGAAGATCGTCTCGATCCCGAGCCGCTGCGCGTCGGCGGGGGAGTCGATGACCACGGGCTCGCCGTCGAACTCGATCGTGCCGGCGTCGGGCGGGTGCACGCCCGCCAGCACCTTCACGAGCGTCGATTTGCCCGCGCCGTTGTCGCCGACCAGGGCCACCACCTCGCCCTCGTTGACCCAGAAGTCGACGTCGGTGAGAGCCCGCACCGCGCCGAAGCGCTTGCCGATGCCGCGCATCGTCAGCACGCGTTCGCGCGGGCGTCCGGTCCGCGGCTGGCTCATCGACATCATCCGGACCCTACCCGATGCCCGCCGCCGCGCATGCATCCGCGTAGGCGGGCGTGCAGATCTCCGAGACGCTCCAGAAGCCGTCGGCCACCACGGTGTCCATGATGTCGTCGACGGTCACCGCGACCGGGTCGAGAAGGGTCGCCGGTGTGCCTTCGATCTCCAGCGGCGCGGTCACCTCCTCGCCGTGCAGCAGCTTGACGGCGACCTCTGCGGCCAGCTCGGCCTGCGGTTTGATGGCCTTGTACACGGTCATGTACTGGTCGCCGGTGAGGATGCGCTGGATCGCCGAGAGCTCGGCATCCTGACCGGTGACGATCGGCAGCGGCTCGACGTTGGCGACCCGCAGGGCCGCGATCGCGCCGCCGGCGGTGGCGTCGTTGGCCGCGTAGACGCCGGCGATCGCGTCGCCGTGCTGGGCGATCTGGCCGGCCACCCACTCCTGCGCCTTCTCGGGATTCCAGCCGGGCGTGTCGTACTCCGCCAGCACACGCAGGCCGCTGTCGTCGATGACGCTGTGCGCGCCCTCTTTGAAGAGGGCCGCGTTGCTGTCGGTGGGGGAGCCGTTGACCATGAGGATGCCGCCGCCGTCGTCGCTCTCGCGGACGCCCTCGACGAAGGCGGTCGCCTGCAGCACCCCGACCTTCTCGTTGTCGAAGGAGATGTAGTACGCCAGATCGCCGCCCGCGACGAGCCGGTCGTAGGAGATGACCGGCACGCCCCTCGCGTTGGCCGACGTCACGATGCTCACCGCGGCGTTCGCGTCGACCGGGTCCAGCACCAGCACTCCGGCGCCGGCGGTGAGCGCGGACTCGGCCTGCTGCTGCTGCTTGGCGGCATCCTGGTCGGCGTTGGCGTAGAGCACGTCGTAGTCGCCCAGCTCCGCCACACGCGCCTCGAACAACGGCCGGTCGAAGGTCTCGTACCGCGCGGTCTTGGCATCGGGCAGCAGCAGCGCGATGGTGTCGTCGGCGGGGGTCCCCTCTCCGTGCGACGGTGCGCCCGTGCAGGCCGCGAGGACGACCGCCGTCGCGACTGCGGTCGCGACGGTGGCCATCGCGCGGCGCCCGCTCGGGAGCCGCCGCGGCCGTGTCAGTCGCGAACGGGACATCGCACGAGCCTATGCGGTGATCGGCAGGGAAGGCGCCGTGGGCAGCTGGGCGTCGACGCTGACCTGGTCCAGCGCGATGGCGATCGCCCCGCGTGTCTCGGACCACTCGCCGAACGAGGCACCCACGATCTCGGGAAGACCCTGCGCGGAGGCCAGGGCGGTGCGCTCGAGCGAATGCCGCATCGGAGCCATGAGGATCTCACCTGCCTGCCCCAGCTCGCCGCCGACGACGATGATCTCCGGGTCGAACAGGTTGCACAGGCTCGCCGCGGCGATACCGATGTGGCGGCCGGCATCGGCGATCACGCGGCGCGCCGCACCGTCTCCCGCCTCGGCCGCGTGCAGCAGGTCGCCCAGGCGGTGCATCCCCTCGCTGGGCGGGAACAGCGACAGCAGTGCCGGCCCGCCGGCGTAGGTCTCCAGGCATCCGCGGTTGCTGCACCGGCAGATCGGGCCGTTCTCGTCGAGGGTCACGTGCCCGATCTGGCCCGCCTTGCCGTTGACGCCGCGGAAGAGGTCGCCGCCGACGACCAGGCCGGCGCTGATGGTGTGCCCGACGCGGATGAAGACGGAGGATGCCGCGGCCCGGCCGTTGCCCTCGCGCGCCTCGGCGAGGCCGCCGAGGTTCGCCTCGCTGTCCACGTGCACGGGACGACCGATGCGCGCGGAGAGGCTCTCGGCGACGTCGACGCCCGCCCATCCCCGCAGCAGTCCGGGAGTGGATACCATACCGGTGCGCGGGTCGATGGGTGCCGGCAGCGCCAGTCCCACCCCCAGCAGGTCTGACGGCGATCCGCCGAGCGAGTCCATCATGTCGCCGAGGAGGAGGGCGAGGCGGTCCAGCTCGGCATCGTGACGGTGGTCGAGGGGGAGCGGGAGCGAGGTCTGGGTGACGATCGTGCGAGCGGTGTCGGCGATCGCGATGTGCAGGTGACGCGAGCTGTAGTGGACGCCGGCGACCAGGCCCAGCCGCCGGGCCAGCGACACGAGCGTCGCCCGGCGGCCGCTGCTCGTCGTGAACGACGTGTGCAGCAGGCCCGACGCGGTCAGCTCCTTGACGATGTTGGAGACGGTGGCGGGGGAGAGCCCCGTGCTGCCGGCGAGCTCGATCTGCGTCAGCCGGCCGTGGCGCTTGAGGGACTCGACGACGCGCGCGCGATTGGCCTCGCGCAGCGAGGTCTGCGAGCCCGGCGGGGCGTTACGGCGTGCCACAGGTCACACTGTACCGGACCGCCGAATTCCCAGATCGGGCTGGAATCGAGTCGTGACGTCCGAGGTCAGCGCCGGTCGGCGGCGAGGCGGACGAGCACGATGTTGCCCGACTCGTCGACCTCCGCGACATCGGGGTGCGCCTTGACGAACTCGGAGAAGCTCTTGTGCCCCAGCGCCTTCTCGCTGAACGACGGGTCCAGACGCTTGATGAGGCTCTTGACCGCCGAGGCGTGCTGCCACTCCACGCCCTCCTTGTCGCTCTCCAGGCGCAGCGCGCGGTCCAGGAGCGACCCCGCGGGATCCGCGGCGGCCTTGCGCGTGCGTCGCCGCTGCGGCGCGGCATCCTTCCGTCCCGCCGGCGGAGCGGCGACGCCGGGCAGAGCGTCGTACGAGTCGAACTGGTCGCACGCGGCCGCCAACGACTTCGCGGTGGAGCCGGCCACCCCCACCCCCACGACGAACCGCCCGAGCCGGCGGCAGCGCTGCGCCAGCGGGACGTAGTCGGAGTCGCCCGCGACGATGACGACGTGCGTGAGGTCGGGCAGGCGGAACATGTCTTCCACCGCATCGACCGCCAGGCGGATGTCGGCGCCGTTCTTGGCGTACGCGGCCGCCGGGAACAGTTGCACCAGATCGACCGCGCGCGCCACGAGCTGCGAGCGGTACTCGGCGTTGACCGGCGCCGACCAGTCGGCGTAGGCGCGCGTGAGCACGAGCGTGCCGAAGGAGGTGGCGTAGTCGATGATCGCCCCGACGTCGATCGTCGCGGCCGCCAGCCGTTCGGCGATCTCGGGGTCGGAGGCATCCGTCGCGATGCGCTGGCGATCTCGCGAGTAGGAGTTCTTGCCGTGCACGCGGTCGTACCACGACATGACGATGTTGTCGAAGTCGAGGTACACCGCCACGCGCGCGTTCTGCAGGTCGGGCATGTCACTCCTCCCCGGGGTAGCGCACGCCCACGAGCGCACGGATCTCGTCGAGCGTCGCCATGATCGCGACGCTCTCGTCGACGGGCAGCACGTCGGAGTCGGTGCGGCCCTCCGCGAGGTACCGCGCGGCGGCCAGTGCCTGATACTGCATCCCGCGGCCGGCGCCGTGGGAGCGGAACTCTTCGCGGACGGTGCCGTCGGGGGCGACCAGGCGGAAGGACGTGGCGGAATACCAGACCGGGTCGATGTCGATGCGCGCCTGCGTGCCGATGATCGAGGCGGTGTTCGGTCCCGCGGCGCGGGACGCCGACAGCGAGGTCGACAGGGCACCGGAGGCGTGGGCCATGACGGTGGCGACCTCGGTGTCGGCGCCGGTCTCGCCCAGCCGCGCGGACGCGGCGATCGACAGCGGCTCGCCGAGGATGTCCCACGCGAACGAGATCGGGTAGATGCCGAGGTCGAGCAGTGCCCCTCCGCCCAGCTCCAGCGCGTTGAGCCGGTGGGCGGGATCGCTCGGCAGCAGCTGGGTGTGGTCGGCGGTGACGGCCCGGACCTCGCCGAGCGCCCCCGACCGCACGAGCTCACGGACGCGGACCATGTGCGGCAGGTACCGCGTCCACATCGCCTCCATCGCGAGCAGACCGCGTTCTGCCGCCGCATCGCGCACGGCCGCCGCCTCCACGGCGTTGATGGTGAAGGGCTTCTCGACGAGGACGTGCTTGCCGGCGTCCAGCGCGAGCAGCGCGTTGGCGGCGTGCAGCGGGTGGGGGGTGGCGATGTAGACGATGTCGACGGTGGGGTCGGCGACGAGGTCCTCGTACGACCCGTGTGCGTGCGGGATTTCGAAGTCAGCCGCGAACGCGTCGGCGTTCTCTTGCCGGCGGGAACCGACGGCGGCCACGTCGAGGCCGGCCGTTCGCAGGTCGCTGGTGAAGGCCCGCGCGATGCCGCCGGGACCGAGGATGCCCCAGCGCAGCGCAGTGCCGCCTGGCGAGTCGGACGGTGAGGTCATAGCACGAGGCTAGCGGGAGCGGCGGACTCCGCGACGCTCAGCGGGCGGCGGCGGCCACCGGCCGTCGTTCGGCCTCGGCGATGGGGTCGAGGGCGCCGGCGAGATCCGCGACGAGGTCTTGCGGATCCTCCAGGCCGATCGACAGCCGCACGGTCGTGGCGCCGATGTGCGCCTCGGCCAGCTGCTGAGGCGACATGTGGCTGTGCGTCATGGAGGCCGGGTGGGCGACGAGGCTGCGCGCATCGCCGATGTTCGCGACGAGCCGGATGACGCGGAGGCGAGCGATGAGCTCCTCCACGCGCCGGAAGTCGGCCTCGGGGTCGCCGGTGGCGTGCACGTCGAACGCGAAGACCGAGCTCGCGCCGCGGGGCAGGTAGCGCGAGGCGGATTCGCGCCACGGGCTCGATTCCAGGCCCGGGTGATGAACCCGCGCGACGGCGGGATGCGTCTCGAGGAAGCGCGCGACGGTCAGCGCGCTCGCGGTATGGCGCTGCATCCGCAGGTCAAGGGTCTCCAGGCCCTGAAGCAGCTGGAACGCATTGAACGCCGACAGGGAAGGCCCCAGGTCGTGCACGTACTTCGTCTTCACCAGCGCGATGTAGGGCGATCCGCCGGCGCCGAACCGCTCGACGAGGCTGCCCTGCGGGACGCGCGGGTAGGTCTGGGTGAGCTGCGGCCACCGGTGCGGCTCGGCCGTGAAGTCGAACGTGCCGAGGTCGACCACGACCCCGCCGAGCGAGGTGCCGTGCCCGCCCAGGAACTTCGTCGCCGAGTGGACCACGATGTCGGCGCCGAAGTCCTTGGCCCGCTGCAGATAGGGCGTTGCGACCGTGTTGTCGATCACCAGCGGCACCCCCGCGCGCCGGGCGATCGCGGCGACCGCGCCGAGGTCGAGCACCTGCGCGATCGGGTTGGAGATGGACTCCGCGAACAGTGCCCGCGTGGTCGGGCGGACAGCCGCCTGCCATTCCGCGAGGTCGTCTTGGTCGACGAAGGTGACCTCGATGCCCCAGTCGGCGAACGTGTCCTGCAGCAGGTCGATCGTCCCGCCGTAGAGCTGCCGTGCCGCCACGATGTGCTCGCCCTGCTTGGCCAGTGCCAGCAGCGCCACTGCCACGGCGGCCTGACCGGAGGCGACGCCGGCCGCCCCGATGCCGCCCTCCAGTTCCGCGACGCGGCGCTCGAAGACGAGCACCGTGGGGTTGGCGGCGCGACTGTAGATGTTGCCGTCCTTACGGAGGGCGAACAGCTCGCGCGCCTCGGCGAGCGAGCGGAACTCGAACCCGTTGGACTGATGGATCGAGGGCACCGCGGTGTTCTCGGCGACGCGGGAGTCGAATCCGGCCTGCACCTGCGCGGTCGCGAAGGAGCGAGCGGCGGCGGATGGCGGCGCCGCGGAAGCGCTGACGGATTCCGGCATACGGACCATTGTCGAGCCGCGCCGCCTCACGATGCTGCTCGTGTGTCGAACTGTTGCGCTCGGGCATCCACCGGTCGCGGTCGGGCGTCGCCGGAAGGGGACGCCCCGCCGGTCACGGCACCAGTGTGATCTTGCCGTCGACGCCTTCTTCGACCGCTCGGTGCGCGTCGGCGGCGTCGGCGAGTGCGAACGACGGTCCGAGTTCGACCGTGAAGCGATCCGCCGCCATGAGCGCGAGGGCCACCGGCACCGCCTCGGTACGCCAGGCCTGCTGCTGCGCGGTCAGCGGCTCGGGCGAGCCGCCCGAGAAGGCGCGGATGCCGAGGCCTGCGGCATCCCGCCCCCGCACCAGCGTGGCGATGCGCTCGTGGTCCGCCACGAGTTCGAGCGAGGTCTGCAGCGCCTCGTCGGTGCCCGCGGCGTCGATGGCGACGGTGATGCCGCGCGGGGCCGCGGCGCGGACGCGGTCGGCCAGGCCGTCACCGTAGCGGACAGGGGTGGCGCCGAGGGCGCGCACCCGCTCGGATCGGCGCTCGGACGACGTGGCGACGACCGCCGCGCCCCACAGCACCGCGAACTGGATGAGCGCCGCTCCGACGGCGCCGGAGCCGCCGTGGACCAGGAGCGTGTCGCCCGCGCCCACGCCGAGCGACCGGAGAGTCTGGTAGGCCGTGCCGACCGGGATGCCCAGCGCTGCACCCTGTGCGGCGCTGACCTGCGCTGGGCGGGCGAACACGCGCGAGGCGGCGACGACGAGGTCGCTCGCGTAGGCGCCCGACGCCCCGGCGAAGACGACAGGATCGCCCGGCCGGAAGCCGTCCACGCCCTCGCCGACCGCCGTCACGACGCCGGCACCGTCAGCCCCCAGCCGACGCGGCTCGGTGATCGGCGCCGAGGGCCGTGCCCCGCTGCGGAGCTTGGCCTCGATGGGGTTCACCCCGACGGCGGCGACGTGGACGGCCACCTCGCCCGGACCGGGGACCGGATCGGCGATCGTGATCTGCTGCAGGACCTCGGGGCCTCCGAGCTGCGTGTACGCGATGGCGGTGGTCATGGTGGGGGCAACTCCTCGTGGGGGATCCGGCATTCCTGGCGCCGGCCGCTCACTCCCGCAGCGCGCGCTGGATCCGCTGCAGCGAGACCGGCTCGGCGGTGCCGAGAGACTGTGCGAACAGGCTCACACGGTACTCCTCGAGGAGCCACCGGGCGTGGACCAGCGAGGCGGGGGCGTCCTCCTCGAGGGGGATGACGCCGCCCGCGTCTGCGAAGACGGCCGCGGCCCGCTCGAACTCGGTCATGCGCTGCCGGTCACGGCCGGGATTGTCCGACAGGGTGCGCACGCGCTCCAGTGCCGCCCGCAGGTAGCGCGGCAGCTGCGCAAGCCGGTCCAGGCCGGTGCGCGACGCGAAGGCCGGGAAGACCAGGCCCGCCAGCTGGCCCTTGATGTCACCCAGTGCTCCGAGCAGCGTGAGCGAGTTCGCGTCGCGCATGGCGCGCTCCACGTCGCGGGTCGCGGTGAGGATACGGGCGACGAGCGACACCGTCCGGAACAGCTCGTCGACGACGACTGCCGACAGGGCGTCGCGGACGGTCTCGAAGGCGGCGCGTGTGCGCACGACGCCGTCGGTCGCGGTGCGCGCGATGACGGCATCGGCCACGGCCACCCGGCAGTCCTCCACCAGGGCCTTCGCGGAGGGGTAGGGGGATGCCGCGAGCGCGAGCTTCTCGGCCGAGGTGAGGTGCTCGAGCACATAGGCGGTGGGGGAGGCGACCGCGAGCAGCGCCAGCCGGCGCATTCCGGCGTGCGTGGCGCGTGCGGCGGCTTCGGGGGTGGCCTCGATCCGGAGGGCGACCGCGCTGCCCTCGTCCACGATCGCGGGATAGCCGCGGACCACCCCGCCTGCCACCTTGGTGTCCACCACCTCGGGGAGGTCGCCGAACGTCCAGTCGGTGAGGCCGTTGCGCTCGGCGAACGCCGCGCCCGCCGTCGTGGGGGCGTCGGGGGCCGGCCGCGGGCCGGACGCGGCGGCCGGAGCGGCTGCGGGCCGTTGCCGGCTCAGCGAGCGTGAGACCGACGCGCGGGCTCGATCGGCCAGCCGCGCCTGCAAGGCGCCGAGGTCGCGATCCGAGCCGACGGCGCGGCCGCGTTCGTCCACCGCCCGGAATGACACCAGAAGGTGGGCGGGAACCCGCTCCAGGTCGAAGTCGGCGGCGCTCACCGGCTGGTTCGCGACGCGCTGGATCCGCGCCGCGAGCGCCTGACGCAGCCCCGCGGGCGGCAGGCCCTCATGCGATTCGGGCCCGTCGCCGGCCAGCTCTGCCGAGAAGGTCGCCGCCCAGTCCGCTGCGGGCACGACGTGGCGGCGGATCGCCTTGGGCAGGGCGCGCAGCAGCGCCGTGATGAGCTCGTCCCGCATGCCGGGCACCTGCCAGTCGAAGCCGTCGGGGCGCAGCTGGGCGAGCAGAGCCAGCGGCACCACGACCGTCACGCCGTCGTCGGGGGCGCCGGGTTCGAAGCGGTACGCGAGGGACAGCACCTGATCACCCTGCTGCCAGCGTGCCGGGAAGTCCCGTTCGTCCCCGCGCGAGGCCTCGTCGACGAGGTCGGCCTCGCTCATGTCGAGCAGCCGCGGCGTGCGGGTCGAGGCATCCTTCCACCACGCTTCGAAGGACCGGGCGTCGAACACGTCCCGCGGGATGCGGGCGTCGTAGAAGCGGAAGACGGCCTCATCGCCGACGAGGATGTCGCGACGGCGCTCGCGCTCCTCGATCTTCTCGAGCCGGCGGCGCAGCTCCCGGTTGCGGCGCTCGAACGCCATCAGGCGCTTGTCGCCCTGGGTGGTGCTCAGCGAACCGGGCGGATCCCAGTCGCCCTCCACGAGCGCGTGGCGCACGAACAACTCGCGCGCGAGCGGCCGGTCGAAGCGGGCCAGCTGCACCCGGCGCTTGGGCACGATCTCCAGACCGAACAGCGTCACCTTCTCGTAGGCGGATGCCGCGCCCGCGCTCTTGGACCAGTGCGGCTCGCTCAGCGAACGCTTCGCCAGGTCGCCGGCCAGGGGCTCAGCCCACGCGGGGTCGACGGCGGCGACGGTGCGGGCGAACAGCCGGCTGGTCTCGACGAGCTCCGCCGCCATCACGGCAGTCGGTCGCTTCTTGCGCAGGCCGGAGCCGGGGAAGATGGCGAACCGGGTGCCACGAGAGCCGAGATACTCTGCGTTGCGGCGCTGCTCGGCGCGGTCCGGCGTGCCGCCTCGGCCGCGCGCCGCCGGGGCCGCGGTGCGTTCGTCCAGGAGCCCCAGGTGCGACAGCAGGCCCGAGAGGATCGCCTTGTGGATGTCGTCGGGGTTCGCGGCATCCCCGCCATCGCCCCGTGGTCGCGTCGAAGGTCGCGGCGCACCCACCAGGGCGCTGAGCTGACGGTGCACGTCGGCCCATTCCCGCACCCGCACGTAGTTGAGGTGCTCGGCGCGGCACAGGCGGCGGAAGGCGCTCGAACCGAGCTCGACCTGCTTCTGCTGCAGGTGGTTCCACAGGTTCAGCAGGCTCAGGAAGTCGCTGGTGGGATCGGTGAACCGCGCGTGCAGGCGGTCCGCCTCCTCGCGGCGGTCCTCGGGCCGCTCGCGGACGTCTTGGATCGACAGCCCCGCGACGATCGCGAGCACGTCTCGCAGCACGCCGGTGCGCCGCGCCTCGATGAGCATGCGCGCGAACCGGGGGTCGATGGGCAATCGCGCGATCTCGCGGCCCAGCTCGGTCAGGCTCGGCCGGTCCGGTGCGCGGCCGCCGCGGCCTGACTCCGCATGCGCGGACCGCGCGCGGCTCGCCGGGCGGACGGCCCCCAGTTCGACGAGCAGATCGAACGCGGCCTTGACGCCTCGCGAGTCGGGAGGTGTGAGGAAGGGGAACGACGAGATGTCGCCGAAGCCGAGCGAGAGCATCTGCAGGATGACCGAGGCGAGGCTCGTGCGCAGGATCTCCGGCTCGGTGAACTCCGGGCGTGCGGTGAAGTCGTCCTCGGCGTAGAGGCGGATCGCGATGCCGGGGCTGGTGCGGCCGGCGCGTCCGGATCGCTGCTGCGCCGACGCCTGCGACACCGGCTCGATGGGCAGCCGCTGCACCTTGCTGCGGTTGCTGTAGCGCGAGATGCGCGCCGTGCCGGTGTCGATGACGTAGCGGATGCCGGGAACGGTGAGGCTGGTCTCGGCGACGTTGGTCGCCAGGATGACGCGGCGCCGCCCGCCCGCCACGCCGGACGGCTCGAACACGCGGTGCTGCTCGGCGGCGGAGAGCCGGCCGTACAGGGGCAGCACCTCGGTGGGCGCGGCATCCTTCGCGTACATGCCGCGGACCGCATCGGCCGCGTCGCGGATCTCGGCCTCGCCCGGGAGGAACACCAGCACGTCGCCCGACGCCTCTCGATCCAGTTCGCGCAGCGCCGCGGTGATGCCGTCGACGTCGTCGGACCCGTCGGCCTCCCGGTCGGCGCGGGCGCGAGGCCGATACCGGATTTCGACGGGGTACGTGCGCCCCGAGACCTCGATGATCGGAGCAGGCTGAGGCTCGCTCCCGGAACCGGCCGGCCGGGTGGCGAAGTGCTTGGCGAAGCTCTCCGGATCGATCGTGGCGCTCGTGATGATGACCTTGAGGTCGGGGCGCCTCGGCAGGATCCGGTGGAGGTAGCCCAGGAGGAAGTCCACATTGAGGGACCGCTCGTGCGCCTCGTCGACGATGATCGTGTCGTAGCGGCGAAGCAGGCGGTCCCGGTGGATCTCGTTGAGGAGGATGCCGTCGGTCATGAGCGCGATGCGCGTCTGGTCCGAGACCTTGTCGGTGAAGCGCACCTTGTAGCCGACGGTCGAGCCGAGCGGCACCTGCAGCTCTTCGGCGACGCGTTCGGCGATCGTCCGTGCCGCGATGCGGCGAGGCTGGGTGTGCGCGATCCGGGTGCGCCCGAGCTCCAGGGCGATCTTGGGCAGCTGGGTCGTCTTGCCCGACCCCGTCGCGCCCGCGACGATGACGACCTGGTTGTCGCGGATGGCGCGCGCGATCTCGTCCCGCGCGGCGCTGACGGGGAGCTCCGGCGGATACGAGATGACGGGTTCGGGCGCGGACATAGCCTTCGATCGTATCCCGACTCCGGGTCGGTTCGCCGTGTCGGGCGCGCCCGACGGGCGCGCCCGACGGGCGACGCCGATCAGTCCTACGCTTGATGCATGACAGTCCCCAGCGTGACCCTCAACGACGGCAACACGATCCCCCAGCTCGGCTACGGCGTCTTCCGGGTTCCGCCGGCAGACACCGAGCGCGCCGTCACCGAAGCCCTCGAGGTCGGCTACCGTCACATCGACACGGCCGCCATCTACGGCAACGAAGAGGGTGTGGGCGCGGCGATCGCCGCGAGCGGCATCCCGCGCGACGAGCTGTTCATCACGACGAAGCTGTGGAACGACCGCCACGACGGCGACGAGCCCGACGCCGCGATCGCGGAGAGCCTCGCAAGACTCGGACTGGAGCACGTCGACCTGTACCTCGTGCACTGGCCCACGCCTGCGCGCGACAACTACCTGCACGCCTGGGAGAAGCTCATCGCCCTCCGCGAGGCCGGCCTGACCCGCAGCATCGGCGTGTCCAATCACCTGGTCGAGCACCTGGAGAAGATCGTCGCCGCCACCGGTGTCGTGCCGGCCGTCGACCAGATCGAGCTGCACCCGGCGTACCAGCAGCGCGACATCACCGACTGGGCGGCATCCCGCGGCATGCACATCGAGTCGTGGGGCCCTCTGGGCCAGGGCAAGTACGACCTGTTCGGCGCGGAGCCGGTCGCGGCAGCGGCCGCGGCGCACGGCAAGACTCCCGCCCAGGCCGTGCTGCGCTGGCACCTGCAGAAGGGCTTCATCGTCTTCCCGAAGTCGGTGCGGCGTGAGCGCCTCCAGGAGAACCTCGACGTCTTCGACTTCGAGCTCACGCCCGAAGAGGTCGCCGCCATCGACGCGATGGACCCGGGTGACGGCTCGGGCCGTGTGAGCGCGCACCCCGACGAGGTGAACTGACCTCTCGCGAGCGGGAGGAGCGAATGCCGTGAACCCACGCCTCGAGCACGCCACGAGCCCGTACCTGAGAGCCCACGCCGGCAATCCGGTCGCGTGGTACCCGTGGGGTGAGGAGGCGTTCGCCGAGGCTCGGCGGCGCGACGTGCCGGTCGTGGTGTCGATCGGATACTCCACGTGTCACTGGTGCCACGTGATGGCGCGGGAGTCGTTCGACGATCCCGTGACAGCGGCCGAGCTGGACGCCGGGTTCGTCTCCATCAAAGTCGATCGCGAGGAGCACCCCGAGGTCGACGCCGCCTACATGGCCGCCGCAGCCGCGTTCACCCGCAACCTCGGGTGGCCGCTGACGGTGTTCACCACCCCCGAGGGGCGCCCATTCTACGCGGGCACGTACTTTCCTCCGCAACCCCGCGCCGGCATGCCGGCGTTCCGTCAGGTGCTCGCGGCCGTGCGCGAGGCATGGACCGAACGCCGTGACGAGATCGATGCCACGGCCGATGCCATCGCCGACGCGCTCGCGCAGGCCCGTGCGGGCGACCGGTCGACGCAGGCCGCTGTCCCCACCGCCGATGAGCTCGCGGTCGCCGCGACGTCGCTCGCAGCCCGTGAGGATCCGCGCCACGGAGGATTCGGCGACCCCGCGTCGAACGCACCGAAGTTCCCGGTCGCGACGGCGCTGCGATTCCTGCAGACCGCCGTCGTGCGCGAGCGCGCCGCCGACGCGGTGGCGGTCGCCGACCGCGCCCTCGCCGCGATGGCCGCATCGGAGCTCATCGACCCGGTGGAGGGCGGCTTCTTCCGGTACGCGACCCGCCCGGATTGGACGGTGCCGCACTACGAACGCATGCTGACCGACAACGCCCAGCTGCTCGACGTCGCGATGGACGCAGCGCCGCCGCGGCACGATGTCGCGCGCGGCATCGCCCGCTTCCTCATCGATGTGCTGCAGCAGCCGGGCGGCGGGTTCGGTGCCGCTCAGGACTCGGAATCCTGGATCGACGGCGTCCGCAGCGAGGGCGGATACTACGCGCGGGATGCCGAGGCGCGGGCCGGACTGCAGCCACCGGCGGTCGACGGCAAGGTCGTCAGCGGGTGGAACGGCCTCGCGATCGGCGCTCTCGCCCGCGCGGCCCTCCGCCTGGGCGAGACGTCGTGGCTCGAGGCCGCCCGCTGGGCCGCCGACGCGGTGCTCGAGGTCAACGTCGGCACCGACGGCCGGCTCTCGCGCGCATCACTCGACGAGATCCCGTCTCGCGCCCGTGCGACGCTCGCCGACCACGGGCAGCTGGCGGCCGGCCTCGCCGCCCTCGCGACGGCGACCGGAGAGGTGGCGTACGCGGTCCGGGCCAGGCAGCTGGTGGACTCGTGTCTCGGTGCGGAGGGCGAGATCGTCGTCCCGGGCGGCGGGGACCCTGTGCTCACGCAACAGGGGATCGGGGCGCCCGATGCCGCCTCGGACGGCGACGAGCCCTCGGGGCCGGCATCGCTGGCCGAGGCGGCAGTCCGCCTCTGGATGCTCGGCGCCGGCGACCGCTATCGCGAGTCGGCCGAGCGCATCGTTGCTGCCTACGCCCCGGCGGCGCTCGCGCAGCCGCTGGCCTTCGGCGCGATGCTGCGTGCGGCGGCGGCCCTCGCCGCGGCGCCGCGGCAGGTGGTCGTCGTGGTGCCGGATCAAGACCACGCCCCGGGCGGTGGTCCGTTGGAGGTCGCAGCACGCGGCATCCGTGCCGATGTCGTGACGATCGTCTCGGAGGACCAGGCGCGCCGCTGGGAGGCGGCCGGCTTCGAGCTGTTCGCCGACAAGCGCCCCCGCGCGGGTGCGCCCGCGGCGTACGACTGCCGCGACTTCGCCTGTCGCCTGCCGGTCACCGACCCGGCCGACCTCGCCGGCTGACCTTGCGGTTCAGACCCAGCTGCTCAGCCACATGTGCATGTGCCAGAAGTCGTAGGGCACAGTCATCGCCGAGATGATGGGGTACCAGAACGCCGACAGTGCGATCGCGACGCCGAGGAACACCAGCACGAGCCGCTGCCCCGTGTGCCGGCGGTAGGCGGTCGCCGACGGCCGGCCGGCGATGTCTTGCAGGGCGAAGGTCAGCGCCAGCAGCATGAACGGCAGGATCAGCACCGTGTAGAACTGGAAGATCGTGCGCTGCGGCAGGAACAGCCACGGCACGTACGAGACAGCGACACCCGTCAGCACCAGCGCATACCGCCAGTCCCGCGCGACGACGAAGCGGTACGCGAGATACAGCACAGCGGCCACGCCGGCGTACCAGATGAGCGGGTTGGGCATCGTGGAGATGACCTCCGAGCAGCCGTTCGCCGCCCCGCACCCGTTCACGCCGAACGCGTCCTGGTGGTAGTACACGCCGGTCGGGCGCAGCAGCAGCGGCCATTGCCACGCGGGACTCGCATACGCGTGCGCAGACGTGATGCCGGCCGTCGAGGCGTACATCGCCATGTGGTAGAGCCACAGACTCTGCAGCGCGTTGCTCCCCGCGTGCCGGTCGTATCCGCCGTCCGTCACGAGCCAGCCGGTCCACGATGCCAGATAGACGACGAAGGCGGCAGGGACGAACAGGAGGAACGTGATCACACCCTGGCGCACGGCATCCATCGGCCAGAAGAGCACCCCCGCGCGCCTGCGGGCCAGCGCGTCGCTCACGACCAGGTAGACGCCGAGCCCCGCCAGCACCCACGCACCCGACCACTTCACCGCGGTGGCGGCACCCAGCGCCGCGCCCGCCGCCACGATCCACGGCCTGTTCCACAGCACCGGCCCCCACGACGGGGGCTCGTCGCCGTCGTGGCGCGCGGCGACGGTCTCGGCGATCCGCGCCATCGTGCGTTCCCGGTCCCGCACCACGAACAGGAAGGCGAGCAGCACGAAGAACAGCAGCGAGGTGTCCAGGAGGGCGATCCGGCTCATCGAGATGGCGAGGCCGTCGATCGCCATGAGGAGTCCCGCCACCACTGCGAAGGTGGTCGAGCGCGTGAGGCGCTTCGCGATCAGCATGAGGACGAGCACCGAGGCCACGCCCAGCAGCGCGGTGGTGATGCGCCAGCCCCACCCGGACTCGGGACCGAGCACGACCATGCCCAGCGCGATGATCCACTTGCCCAGCGGCGGGTGCACCACGAACGCGGGGTCCGTCGTGAAGACATCGACGTCGCCCGACAGGAACCGGGCGTTGGCGTCGGCGGGCCAGGATGCCTCGTATCCGAGGTGCAGCAGCGTCCAGGCGTCCTTGACGTAGTACGTCTCGTCGAACTGGTTCATCAGGTCGTGCGCGGCCGCGAGATTCCACAGTCGCAGCACCGCCGCGATGACGAGCACGATGGCGGGTCCCAGCCACCGGTAGAGGCGTCTGGCACGCGCGTCCTCACTGAGCCGGCGCGCGAAGCGGTCGTACAGGCTCGGACGCGCGGGGGTCAGGAGCGGGGCGGCGGGCGGGTCGGCCTCGAGCCGCGGGGCATCCGTCACGCTGCCAGTGTAGGCGCGAGGGCCGAGTCTAGGCTGAGGGCGTGATCATCCTCGCGGCGACCCCGATCGGCAACCTCGGGGACGCCTCGCGGCGACTCGTGGAGGCCCTCGAAGAGGCCACCGTGGTCGCGGCGGAAGACACCCGCACCACGCAGCGGCTGCTCTCGGCGCTGGGCATCGACAATCGTCCCCGCCTGATCGCCCTGCACGACCACAACGAGAAGGAACGGGCGCCCGAGATCGTCGAGCTGGCGCGCGACCAGGACGTGCTCGTGCTGAGCGATGCCGGGATGCCGACCGTGAGCGACCCCGGCTACGGCCTGGTCGCCACCGCCGCAGCGGCGGGCGTGACGGTGACCGCGATCCCGGGACCGAGCGCGGTGGTGACGGCGCTGGCCGTATCGGGCCTCCCGACCGACCGCTTCACGTTCGAGGGCTTCGTGCCGCGCAAGCCGGGGGAGCGCACCGCCGCCCTGCGCGCGCTCGCCGCGGAGCCGCGCACCATGGTCTTCTTCGAGGCTCCGTCGCGCGTGGCGGCGACGCTGCTCGACATGGCCGCGGTGTTCGGCGCCGACCGTCGCGCCGCCGTGTGCCGTGAGTTGACCAAGCTGCACGAGGAGGTCGCGCGCGGTGCGCTCGGCGAACTCGCGGCATGGGCGGAGCAGGGCGTGCGCGGCGAACTGGTGATCGTGGTCGCGGGGTCGCCGGAGCGCGACATCCCGTTCGACGACGCCGTACGCCAGGTGCTCGCGCTCGTGGCTGACGGCATCCGGTTGAAGGATGCCGCCGCCGAAGTGTCAGGCGTCACCGGCCATTCCCGCCGTGAGCTCTACCAGGCGGCGCTGGCAGCACGGGCCTGAGTGTTACGAAACCCGCCTCGGGATGCGGGGTGCACCGGGTGTCCCGTCACAGCGGCGGCGCCGGCATCCCGTCGAACTAGACTCGTCGGGTGAGCACCGGCCCCTCGTCCTTCTACATCACGACGCCGATCTACTACCCGAGCGACGTGCCCCACATCGGACACGGCTACACCACCGTGGCCGTGGACACCCTCGCGCGCTGGCACCGTCAGGCCGGCGACGACACCTGGATGCTCACGGGCACCGACGAACACGGTCAGAAGATGCTGCGGGCCGCCAGCGCCAACGGCGTGACGCCGCAACAGTGGGTCGACAAGCTCGTCGGTGAGTCGTGGTTCCCCCTGCTGAAGACGCTGGACGTCGCCAACGACGACTTCATCCGCACCACGCAGGAGCGGCATGAGCGCAACGTGCAGACGTTCTTCCAGGCCCTGTACGACCGCGGCTACATCTACGCCGGCGAGTACGAGGCGCTGTACTGCGTGGGCTGCGAGGAGTTCAAGCCCGAGGCGGAGATCGTCGACGGCACGGGGCCGTTCGAGGGACTCAAGGTCTGCGCCATCCACTCCAAGCCCCTGGAGCTGCTGCAGGAGAAGAACTACTTCTTCAAGCTCAGCGAGTTCCAGGACCGCCTGCTCGAGCTCTACAAGACCGACTTCATCCAGCCCGAGACCGCCCGCAACGAGGTCGTCTCGTTCGTGAAGCAGGGGCTGAAGGACCTGTCGGTGTCGCGGTCGACCTTCGACTGGGGCATCAAGGTGCCGTGGGACGAGAGCCACGTCATCTACGTGTGGATCGATGCGCTCCTCAACTACGCCACGGCCGTCGGGTACGGCTCGGACCCCGAGCAGTTCGCGCGTCGGTGGCCGGCCTACCACGTCGTCGGCAAGGACATCCTGCGCTTCCACGCCGTGATCTGGCCGGCCATGCTGATGGCCGCGGGTGTCGAGGTGCCGCGCGGCGTCTTCGCGCACGGCTGGCTGCTGGTCGGCGGCGAGAAGATGTCGAAGTCCAAGCTGACCGGCATCGCCCCGACCGAGATCACCGACGTCTTCGGGTCGGACGCGTACCGGTTCTACTTCCTCTCGGCGATCGCCTTCGGGCAGGACGGCTCCTTCTCGTGGGAGGACCTGTCCGCGCGGTACCAGGCGGAGCTGGCCAACGGCTTCGGCAACCTCGCCTCGCGCACCACCGCGATGATCGAGCGCTACTTCGAGGGGGTCGTCCCGCCGCCGGGTGAGGACACCGATGCGGACCTCCACATCCAGAAGACGGTGGCGGATGCCGCCGCCGCCGCGGACGCCGCCATCGACCGGTTCCGCATCGACGAGGCGATCTCGTCCATCTGGACCATCGTGGATGCGCTGAACCTGTACATCACCGAGAACGCACCGTGGGTGCTCGCCAAGGATGACGCACAGCGCGAGCGCCTGGGCACCGTGCTGTACACCGCGGCAGAGGGGCTGCGCGCGCTCGCGGTGCTGCTGTCGCCGGTGATGCCCGTCTCGACCGAGAAGCTCTGGGTCGCGCTCGGCGCTGCCGAGTCGCTCGGGCCGCTGCAGGACCAGCGGATCCGCGAGGCCGGAACCTGGGGCATCCTCCGGCCCGGCACGTCGGTGAACGGCCTGGCGCCACTGTTCCCGCGCGTCGAGCAGACCGTGTGACCGAGCCCCGGCATCCCGTCTCCCGGTCGTTCCATGTCCCACTTTCCCGCCCTCATGTCCCAGTTTTCGCCGGTCGTGTCCCACTTTCCGCCGCATGGCGATGATCTTGTGAACGAAAGTGGGACATCGAAGTGACTGAGACTGCCGTCCCCTACCCGGCGGGAAGCTCCGATCCGTCGCAGTACGTCCGCGCCCGCGAGAAGGGGTCGCGCGACGTCACCTACCCCGATGCTCCCGAGCCGCTCGCGGTGCCGGTGTACGACAACCACGCGCACCTCGAGATCGAGGACGGCGAGGTCGGTCTGTCGCTCGACGAGCAGCTGAGCCGAGCAGGCGACGTCGGCGTGATCGGCGTCGTGCAGGCCGGTGGTGACATCGAGTCGAGCCGCTGGTCGGCGTGGGCGGCGGCATCCCACCCTCGCGTGCTGGCGGCCGTTGCGATCCACCCGAACGAGGCCCCCGCGTACGCCGCGGCCGGGCGTCTCGATGAGGCGATCGCGGTCATCGACGAGCTCGCGTCCCAGCCGCGGGTGCGGGCCATCGGTGAGACCGGACTGGACTTCTTCCGCACCGACGAAGACGGCCGCCCCGCCCAGTTCGCGAGCTTCGAGGCGCACATCGCCCTCGCGAAGAAGCACGGCATCGCGATGCAGATCCACGACCGTGATGCCCACGACGCCGTGCTCGAGACGCTCGAGCGCGTCGGCGCCCCCGAGCGCACGGTGTTCCACTGCTTCTCAGGCGACGCCGAGATGGCCGAGGTCGCACGCGAGCGCGGCTACTACCTGAGCTTTGCCGGCAACGTCACGTTCAAGAACGCCCAGAACCTGCGCGACGCGCTCGAGGTCACACCGCGCGAGCGCATCCTGGTCGAGACGGATGCCCCGTTCCTGACGCCGACGCCCCACCGCGGCCGCCCCAATGCGCCGTACCTGATTCCGGTCACCGTCCGGTTCATGGCCGCCAAGCTCGGCGTCGACCTCGACGAGCTGTGCGCCCAGCTGGCCGCCAACACGCTCGAGGTCTACGGCCCCTTCGAGGGCTGACGTCAGTCGATGAGGGGACGGCCGCCGGCGCCGGGCTCGTCGTCCGAGGCGACCTCGTCGGCCTGCGCGTCGTCCAGCACCGGCTTGGCCGCGGCGATGTGCGAGATCGACCGCCACACCAACAGCAGGGTGACCGCGGAACCGGCGAACGCGAACCACCACGGCGCGGTCAGTCCGAAGAGCTGGGCGAGCAGTCCGCCGATGAACTGCCCGATCACCAGGCCGCCGAACACGCCGACCATGTTCACCGATGCGATGCGGCCCTGCAGCTGCATGGGCACGAGGCGCTGGCGGACGGTCGTCGAGATGGTGCCCCAGACGAACGCGTACAGCCCGAAGCCGAACATGATGACGAAGGCCACCACCGGCGACGTGGTGAGCGCGAACGAGAGGTGCATGAGCACCTCGAGAGAGAGGCACACCCGCATCAGCGTCGAGAACGAAACGTGCCGCTCCAGCCAGCCGAAGCTGAAGACGGCGATGATCCCGCCGATCGCCGACGCCGTGGTGAGGGCGCCGTAGCCGACAGGTCCCATTCCCAAGTGCTCGGTGGCGTACAGCACCAGCACGCCCCAGGGCGCCGCCCACGTCACGTTGAACACCAGGATGATGATGACGAGGGTGCGGACCGGGGCGTTGTGGCGCAGCCAGCTCAGACCCTCCCGGATCGCGTGCACCTTCGTGCTGCGCGCCTGGCCCTCCTGCTGCGGCACCGGCGTGCGCGCGATCCGCGATACGAGCAGCACCGCCAGAGCCACGCACAGCACCTGCAGCAGGAACGGCCAGAAGGAGCCCACGGCGAACAGGAACGCGCCCAGCGGAGGTCCGGCGAGCTGGTTCGCGACGAGGTACCCGGCCTGCATGCGCGCGTTGCCGATCCCCAGATCGGCCGGGCGGACGAGCATCGGCAGCAGCGTGCTGCCCGCCGAATCGGCGAAGACCTCCGCCGTCCCATAGAGGAAGGCGGTGGCCAGCACCATCCACACGGTCGCCTGCCCCGTGATCAGGAACCCGACGAGGATCAGCACGATCACCGCGCGCAGGCCGTTGGCGAGCATCACCAGCCGCCGTCGGTCGTGGTGGTCGGCGACGGCACCCGCCAGCAGGCCGAACAGCAGCCAGGGGAGGAACTGCATCATGGCGCCGGCGGCGACCAGCACCGGTGACGAGGTGAGCGAGGCGATCAGCAGCGGCGACGCCGCAAGCGCGATCCCGTCTCCCAGGTTGCTCGTCCACGAGGACGCCAGCAGCCATCGGAAGTCGGCTCCCAGTCGGCGGGGTGCGATCAGTTCGCCGAGCGAAGGCATCCCGCCATCCTAGGGCGGGTCAGGGACGGAGTCAGCGCGTGGCCGCGGCACCCTTGCGCAGGAACAGGGTCTCGGTCTGCTCGATGTCCATGCCCTTGGTCTCGGGTACGCGCCAGGCGACGTACACGAACGACAGCGCCGCGAACAGCGCGTACATTCCGTAGGTGAGCGGCAGCGACCACGACGACATCGCCGGGAACGAGATCGTGATGAGGAAGTTCGCCAGCCACTGCGCGCCCGCCGCGACCCCCAGTGCCTTGCCGCGGATGCGGCTCGGGAAGATCTCGCCGAGGAGCACCCACACCAGTGGGCCCCACGAGGCGCCGAAGCCGATGACGAACACGTTGGCGGCCACGAGCGCGATCGGACCCCACGGCGCGGGCAGCGAGACCGCGCCCTCGGCATCCGTCGTCGAGAACATGAACGACACCGCCATGAGCCCGAGAGAGAGCGTCATGAGCACGGAGCCCGTGAGGAGGATGGGCTTGCGGCCCACGCGGTCCACCAAGAAGATCGCGACGAGCGTGACGAGCACGTTGGTGACCGACGTGAACACACTGATCGCGAACGAATTGCTCTCGTCGAAGCCGACCGACTGCCAGAGGCTCGTCGAGTAGTAGAAGATCACGTTGATGCCGACGAACTGCTGGAACACCGACAGGATGATGCCGACCCAGACGATCCGCTGCAGGCCCAGAACCGGGCCACGCAGCGAGACGCCCGCGTTCTTGCGGTCGGTCTCGATGGCGTTCTGCAGCTCCCGGATCGACTGATCCAGATCGGCCGGCGGCATCAGGCGCGAGAAGATCTCGCGCGCCTCGTCGATCCGGCCCTTCGCGATGAGGTAGCGAGGCGACTCCGGCACCGTGAACGAGAGGATGCCGTAGACCGCCGAGGGGATCACTCCCACGAGGAACATCCACCGCCAGGCCTCCAGGCCCAGCCACAGCACGTTGTCGGCGCTGCCCGCCGCGCCCGCGAGGAGGGCGTCGGAGAGGAGCGCGGCGAAGATACCGATCGTGATGGCGAGCTGCTGCAGCGACGCCAGGCCACCGCGGATCTGGCGCGGCGCGATCTCGGCGATGTACGCCGGCGCGACGACCGAGGCGATGCCGATGCCGAGTCCGCCGATGACCCGCCACAGTGCGAGGTCCCAGGCCGAGAAGGCGAGACCGGCGCCGACGGAGCTGACGAAGAACATGATCGCGCCGATGAACATCACCCGCAGGCGTCCCCAGCGGTCCGAGAGGTTGCCGGCGATGATCGCGCCGACCGCGCAGCCGAGCAGCGCGATGGCGACGACGAAGCCGGTGATGACATCGTTGAGCGCGAAGTCGCTGGAGATGGA
The DNA here is from genome assembly GCF_900292075.1 of Microbacterium timonense. Taxonomy (GTDB): domain Bacteria; phylum Actinomycetota; class Actinomycetes; order Actinomycetales; family Microbacteriaceae; genus Microbacterium; species Microbacterium timonense. The sequence continues at coordinate 1,057,217 of NZ_OLMV01000001.1, read as the reverse complement.
GTCGACGGCGCCGTTGATCACCGACGAGTCGAAACCGAAGAGGAAGCCGCCGACGGCAGCGGCCACCGACAGCCCGATCGCGCGACGCCCGTAGGGACTGCGGAGGGAGAAGGCGTCGGCGGGGATCGAGCCGGTCGTGTTCATGCTCGTCACGCTAGTGGCAGTCGGGGTCGAGGGCGAGGCACTCGCGAGCGAGTCCGCAAGACCGTGTCGTGCCCGCCCTCGCGAGCGCGGCAGGAGAGCGGATGCCGTGGACCGGTGCCGTCCGTCGGTAGGGTGAACGCATGCCCGTGACACTGCTCGGTGCGGCCGAGATCCGCGCGCTCGCCGCCGAACTGGACGTCACACCCACCAAGAAGCTGGGCCAGAACTTCGTGGTGGACGCGAACACCGTGCGCAAGATCGTCGCCGTCGCAGAGGTGCGCTCCGGCGACCGCGTGGTCGAGGTCGGACCCGGTCTCGGATCCCTCACACTGGCGATCCTCGAGGCCGGGGCATCGGTCACCGCCGTCGAGATCGATCATCGCCTCGCGGAGCGCCTTCCGGCCACGGCGACCGCCCACGGCGTGCCCGACGGTGCGCTCACGGTCGTCGACGCCGACGCGCTGCGAGTGAGCGCGCTGCCGGGCGAGCCGACCGTGCTGGTCGCCAACCTGCCGTACAACGTGAGCGTGCCGGTGCTGCTGCACTTCCTCGAGACCTTCCCGGGCCTTCAGCGCGGTGTCGTCATGGTGCAGGCCGAGGTGGGGGAGCGCCTCGCCGCCCCGCCCGGATCGAAGGTCTACGGCGCGCCGAGCGTCAAGGCCGCCTGGTATGGTCCCTGGCGGCTGGCGGGCACCGTATCGCGTCAGGTGTTCTGGCCGGTCCCGAATGTCGACAGCGTGCTCGTCGCGTTCCACCGCGACGCCGAGCCTCGTGGCGACGAGGCCCTGCGCCGGCTGACCTTCTCCATCGTGGATGCCGCGTTCCAGCAGCGGCGCAAAATGCTGCGGCAGGCGCTCGCGGGCGTGCTCGGCGGCACGTCAGCCGCGGCATCCGCCGTTCTGGAGGAGGCGGGCGTCGCACCGACCGCCCGCGGCGAGGACCTCGGGATCGAGGACTACGTCCGTATCGCACGAGCCGCCGCAGCATCGACATCCCCCGTCTGACCGAGATCATTCAGGGGATATACACCGCGTCGTCGGCCTGATCCCAAGAGCAGCGGGTAGCATTCCCAGCGTCCGCCGTCCGGATGTCAGGCACCTCGCCTCGCGGCGGATCGGAGTTACCCGACATGCGCACCGCCGAATATCCGGCCCCCGAACGCATCCTGCTGCACCTGAGCGACACCCACCTCCGCGCGGCGACGACGCCGTGGCTCTTCGACGCCGTCGACGGCGCCGCGCGCCTGGCGGAGACGGTCCGGGTGATCGAGGCCAGCGGCATCCGACCCGACGCGATCGTCGTCACCGGTGACCTCGCCGATCTCGGCGAAGCGGCCGCGTACGTCGACCTTCGCTCGCTGCTCGAGCCCCTCGCCCAGCGCTTGGAGGCGCGGCTCCTGTGGGTGATGGGCAATCACGACGAACGCGGCGCCTTCCGGCAGACCCTGCTGGACGAGGCCGCCGGATCGAACGCCGACGGACGAGGCGCATCCAGCCCATCCGATCTGCGTCCCGTCGACCGGGTCGACGAGCTCGACGGGCTGCGCGTCGTGACGCTCGACACGACGGTCCCCGGCCACCACCACGGCGAGGTGACCGACGACCAGCTGGCGTGGCTCGCGGACGTGCTCGCCGTGCCGGCGCCGCTGGGCACGATCCTGGCGATGCACCACCCGCCGGTGCCGAGCGTGCTGCCGCTGGCGGCGAGCGTCGAGCTGCGCGACCAGCGGCGGCTCGCCCGGGTGCTGCGCGGCTCCGACGTCCGCGCGATCATCGCGGGCCACCTGCACTACTCGACCTTCTCGACGTTCGCCGGCATCCCCGTGTCGGTCGCCTCGTCGACCTGCTACGCGCAGGATCTCACGGTGCCGGTCGGCGGGAGCAGGCCGCAGGACGGCGCGCAGGCGTTCAACCTGGTGCACGTCTACGACGACGCGGTCGTCCACTCCGTCGTGCCGGTGGACGCGCCGCGCGCCCTGGAGCACATCGACGCGGAGGAGGCGCGACGCCGGCTCCTCTCGGCCGGCGTCGCACCGCTCACCTCCGCGCGGAGGGATGCGCCGACCGAGCCGATTCCCGTTCTGCGCTGACCTCGTCGCGCTCCCAGGGCGCGCGCACCGGGAACATCCGCTCCAGGGCGTCGCGGATGGCGCGCACGCGGATCTCCTCGGGGATGTCGGTCTCACCGCCGTCGTTGAGGCAGAACATGTCGACGTCGCAGCGCTCGGCCAGCCGCTCCATGCGGCGCAGACCCGAGGGCACGGTCGTCTGGGCGTAGCGCACCCGCGGAGCCCGGGTCGCGACGGCCCGGCCGGTCATGACGGCGTAGTAGTGGTACAGGCTGTTGGTGACCGAGATGTCGGTCGCGGAGCGGAACCGGGATGCCGCGGTGCGGGCGAAGTCGTCGGGGAACGCCTGCTCCAGCTCGGCCATGACGCTGCGGCGCAGGGGCGCGGCACAGTGTTCGAGGTCGCGGACGATCGTGATGCCGAACCGCTCGCGCAGCAGGGCGCGGTTGACCCGCAGCCCGTTGTCGTGTCCGCTGCGATGCCGCTTCGGCTCGCCCGGCCCGATGCGCACCTCGCTCTCGACGAACTTGGTGACGCCCCCGGGCGTGAAGAACATCTCCGGCTCGACCGGTCGCCCGAAGAACATGTCGTCGTTGGAGTACAGGAAGTGCTCCGCGAGACCGGGGATGCGGTGGAGCTGGGCCTCGACGGCGTGCGAGTTGTGCGTGGGAAGGACGGACGGATCGGCGAAGAACTCCTCGCTGCGCACGATCCGCACCTTCGGATGGTCCAGCAGCCACGCGGGTGCGGGTGAATCCGTCGCGATGAAGATGCGGCGCACCCACGGGGCGTACATGTGAACGCTGCGCAGCGCGTAGCGCAACTCGTCGACGTGACGGTATCGGGCCGGCCCGTCGTCGCCCTCGCCGACCACGTACTCCGCGAGCTGCGCCGCGCGTTGCCGCTGGAAGTCGCTGGATGTCCCATCCACCCACGAGAAGACGATGTCGACGTCCTCGGTGAACTCGAGCGGCTGCGGGTCGAACATGCCGGCGATCGTGCGCCACGTGCGGCCGTAGCGCTCGACCGTCGCGTAGTCGAGGTCCGCGGTCGGCGTGCGGCGGCGGATCAGCGCGTTGTCGCGAGGCGCGACGACCTCGTCGTCTCCGAATCGCCAGAACTCCAGGTGCACGCCGAGCGAGGGGCCGTAGCGAAGCGAACCCGACGCGGTGACCCGCGGCCGGTACAGCCGCAGCACGGTCGGCGAGTCGAAGGCGATGGCGGCGTCGCACGCGAGTACCGGAGTGCGTCCCTTGGCCTTCAGGTACAGCGGCTCACGGGTGCAGACCGCGGCGAGCGCTTCGAGGGCCGCATCCCGAGCTCGCAGGTCCACGACGAGCGCGGGGAGGGTCCGGTCGTGGCGGATCAGGACCGTGTCGACGCCGGCATCTTCCAGCGCCGTGGCAACCAGCAGCAGATCCGCCTCCCGGGCGGCGTGCGGGGCGACATCGTCGTGGACGAGATGGAGGACGCCGCGGTCCACGACGACATCGCTGCGACCGAGGAGCACGGTCCACGGGTCGGCGGCCCGTGGCAGCGCAGACAGTTGGGTCATATGGTCTCCTTCTGATCGACCGCGCGCGGGGGGGCCGTGCGGTTTCGACACGATAACGAGCGTCTATGACGACGAGATTTCGGCGAAGACCCTTGACACGGGGTCCGGCCGTATGCCGGGGCGCGAGTACGTGGCGGGCGGAGCCGCGACGTCGCATTCCGGCACTTTCATGATGCATCCGCGCGGCCCATGACGCACATCCTGCATCCGTGGCGCGACGTCGCTAGCCTGGACCGGTGACCGAAGACGCGCGCTACCTGTCCCGTGGGGGAGACCTCCACCGTCCGTACACCGCGGCCGCGGATCGCTACGACGCGGCCGCCTTCCGCCGCGTCGGCGGGTCGGGGCTGACGCTGCCGCCGGTCTCGCTGGGCCTGTGGTGGAACTTCGGCGACAACATCCCGTTCGACGACCAGCGCGCGCTGCTGCGGCACGCGTTCGATCGCGGCATCACGCACTTCGATCTCGCGAACAACTACGGCCCGCCCTACGGCAGCGCCGAGACGAACTTCGGCCGCATGATGCGCGAGGACTTCGCCCCGTACCGGGACGAGCTCATCATCTCGTCCAAGGCCGGATACGACATGTGGCACGGCCCCTACGGCAACGGGGGGTCGCGCAAGTACCTCATCGCCAGCGCGGAGCAGTCGCTGCGGCGGATGAACATCGAGTACGTCGACATCTTCTACTCGCATCGCGTCGACCCCGACGTCCCGATCGAGGAGACGGTCGGGGCGCTGGACACCCTGGTGCGCCAGGGCAAGGCGCTCTACGTCGGCATCTCGTCGTACAGCGCCGAACGCACGGCGGTCGCGGCATCCGTCGCACGCTCCCTCGGGACGCCGCTGGTCATCCACCAGCCCGCCTACTCGATCCTCAACCGCTGGATCGAAGACGGTCTGACCGGGGTGCTCCGCCAGGAGGGGATGGGGGCGATCGCGTTCACGCCGCTCGCGCAGGGGCTCCTCACCGACAAGTACCTGGGCGGGGGACCCGCTCAGCGTGCGCAGAAGCGGGCATCGCTGCCGAACGACCAGCTGTCGGAGAACGGCCTGGCGACGCTGCGAGGGCTCGACGTCATCGCGAAGGAGCGCGGGCAGACGCTGGCGCAGATGGCGATCCAGTGGGTGCTGCGCGACCCCGTCGTCGCCTCCGCCCTGATCGGCGCGTCGCGGCCCGAGCAGCTCGACGAGAACCTCAAGGCGCTGGACGGACCGGGGTTCACGACGGAGGAGCAGGAGCGCATCGACGCCCTCTCGGACGGCATCGACGTCGACCTCTGGGCGGAATCGGCGAACCGGTGAGCCAGGCCCTCGCCGCCGACGGCGTCCGCGTGCGGGCGCCGGGAAAGCTGAACCTCTTCTTCGAGGTCGGCGGCGTGCAGGACGACGGCTATCACGACGTCGCGTCGGCGTACCAGGCCGTCTCGCTCTACGAGGATGTCTGGGCCTCACCGTCCGACGAGTTCACCGTCGCCGTCTCGGGGACCGTCGATCTGTCGGGCGTCCCCGCCGACGACCGGAATCTCGCCATCCGGGCGGCGCGGCTGGTCGCCCAGCGCATCGGTCACACCGGCGGCGTGCACCTCGACATCGTCAAGCACGTGCCGGTCGCCGGTGGAATGGGAGGGGGATCCGCGGATGCCGCGGCCGCCCTGGTCGCCTGTGACGCGCTGTGGGGGGCCGAACTGGGTCCCGCAGAGCTGCACAAGCTGGCGGCACGCCTGGGCGCCGACGTCCCGTTCGCCCTCATGGGCGGAACGGCGGTCGGTACCGGTCGCGGAGATGAGCTCAGCCGCGCCCTGGCGAAGGGCCGCTTCGACTGGGTCGTGGTGCCGTCCGGGACGGGTCTGTCCACCCCCGAGGTGTACCGGCACCTGGACGAGCTCCGCGCCCGTCACGTCATCAACGCCGCCGGGCGTGCTCCGGCGGTCGACCCGACCGTGCTGCAGGCGCTGCGGGCGGGCGATCCGGTGGCGCTGGCCGAGCACACGCGCAACGATCTGCAGGTCGCGGCGCTGTCGCTGCGGCCGGATCTGCGCGAGATCCTGGAGCTGGGCGAGGAGTCGGGGGCCCTCACCGGGCTCGTGTCGGGGTCCGGCCCTACGCTGGCCTTCCTGACCGTCGACGCCGAGTCGGCGCTGGAGCTGCAGATCACCCTGTCGGCCGCCGGTTACGAGGCCCTGCACGTGCACGGCCCGGTGGCAGGAGCCCGCGTGGTGCCCTGAACCGCCGCCCGGGCACGAAGGTCACCGCGATCGGAACGAGTCGAGCCGCCTGTTCCGGCGGCGGAGAGGAACACGATGAACACGCTCGATGCCACCCTCACGGAGGCCGCCGAGGCCGACCGCGCCGCGTTCCGCGCCGGGCCCGTCGACGAGCAATCGCGTTCGCGGCTCGCCGCGAACGGTCTGGACTACCGCCGTGTCTCGGTCGATGGTGACGACTACCCCGGTTGGCTGCAGTCGGTCGCTCGAGGGTTCCAGGACGGCGAGCGTTCGGCGGAGCAGATCGCGGCCTCCCGGGAACGATCCGGCTATCGCCGGCTCACCGGGGTGTACGACCCGCAGGCGCCGGTCGCCGATGCTCCGGTCGCGACCATCGCGTCGTGGCTGAGCGAGCTCACCGTGCCTGGGGACGCGACCGTCCCCTCGTGCGCGATCTCGGCGGTCACGGTCGCCCCGACGCACCGCCGTCGCGGTGTCGCGCGCGCCATGCTCGAGGGTGAACTGCGGGCGGCGCACGCGGCCGGTGCGCCGATGGCGATGCTCACCGTCAGCGAATCCCCGCTGTACGGACGCTATGGCTTCGCCCCGGCCGCCGCCGCGGCGTCCTGGCGCATCGAGACCAAGCGGGCGACGTGGATCGGTCCGCGCCCCGACGGCCGGGTCGACTTCATCCCGCGGGAGCGCGTACGTGAGGTCATGCCCGCCGTTCACGAGCGGGTGCGTCGGTCCGCGCCCGGCGAGATCCAGGTGCCCGGCAGCCACTGGGACGGGTTCGCCGGCACCAACCCCGCGGCGGAGAAGACGACCGAGAAGCGCGCGGTGCAGTACACCGATACGGCCGGCGAGGTTCGTGGCGCCGCGGTGTACGCCGTGCGCGAGCACGACGAGGACTTCACCAAAGGCACCGTGACCGTGCACTATCTCGTGGCCGAGACCCGCGACGCCTATGCGGCGCTGTGGCGATTCCTCCTCGAGCTGGACCTGGTGGCCGAGGTGCGAGCGGGCGAACTGTCGGTCGACGAGCCGCTGCTGTGGATGATCGCCGACCAGCGCGCGGCGAAGGTCACGGTGAGCGACCACCAGTACGTGCGGGTGCTCGACGTGCCGGCTGCGCTCGAGTCCCGTCGCTTCGGCGCCGCGGGTCGCCTGCTCCTGGACGTCTCCGACCCGATCGGCATCGCGGGCGGGCGCTACCTTCTCGAGGCCGACGCGTCGGGCACCGGCCGCGTCCGCGCGCTCGGCGACGGAGAGTCGGCAGATGCCGACGCCGAGGTCGCGCTCGGGATCGCCGAGCTGTCGGCGGTGTATCTCGGCGGCGTGTCGCCGGCCACGCTCGCGGCGGCCGGACGCCTCACAGCCACCGACGAGGCGGCCGCGACGCGTGTGCTGTCGTGGCACATCGCCCCGCGGCTGAGCATCTGGTACTGACGCTTCGGGAACATCCGCACCGGCGCTGTCGTTGGCCCCCGGTGGACCGACGACAGGAGTGACATGAAGGCAGTGCTGGGCGACGTGGTGATCGCGGAGGCCGACGAGGCGGATCTCGTGCGCATCGAAGGCAACTGGTACTGGCCGCCGGTGGCGGTCGCGGACGGCGCACTCGTCGAGAGCCCCACCCCGTACACCTGCGCGTGGAAGGGCAATGCACAGTACTTCAGCGTCCGTGCCGGCGAGGACGAGCACCACGACCACGCGTGGTCGTACCCGACTCCGCACGCCACCGCGATCGAGCGGGTGGGTCGCGACTTCTCCGGCTACATCGCCTTCGACCGGCGCGTGCAGATCACGCGCTGACGGATCCCCGGGACGCGGCGGGCCTGCGACCTCCCGCCGCTCGCCTAGCCTTGAGGGGACATGGCACATCTTCTGGGGGCCGAAGCCCTTCACCTGGAGTTCCCGACGAAGGTCGTCTTCGACCGCGTCTCGCTCGGCATCGACGAGGGGGACCGCATCGGCGTCGTCGGCCGCAACGGCGACGGCAAGTCGAGCCTGCTGGCGATGCTCGCCGGCCGGCTCGAGCCCGACAGCGGCCGCGTCACGGTGCGCGGCGGGGTGCGGGTCGGAGTGCTCGACCAGGCCGACACGCTCGATGACGCGCTGACGATCCGCGAGGCGGTGGTCGGGGACCGCCCTGAGCACGAATGGGCGGGTGACGCGCGGACGCGTGAGGTCATCGCCGGTCTGCTCGGCGACCTCGCGTGGGACGGGGCGATCGCGGGGCTGTCCGGCGGGCAGCGACGCCGGGTCTCGCTGGCGGCCCTCCTGGTCGGGGATCACGACGTCCTCTTCCTGGACGAGCCGACCAACCACCTCGACGTGGAGGCGATCGCGTGGCTGGCCGATCACGTCAAGCGGCGCTGGCCCGCGAACCAGGGGGGTCTGCTCGTCGTGACCCACGACCGCTGGTTCCTCGACGAGGTGTGCACGACGACGTGGGAGGTGCACGACCGGATCGTCGAGCCGTTCGAGGGCGGGTACGCCGCGTACATCCTGCAGCGCGTCGAACGCGACCGTCAGGCCGCGGTGATCGAGCAGCGGCGGCAGAACCTGGCCCGCAAGGAACTGGCATGGCTGCGCCGCGGCGCGCCGGCGCGCACGTCGAAGCCGAAGTTCCGCATCGACGCGGCGAACGTGCTCATCGCCGACGTCCCCGAGATCCGCAACGCCACGGAGCTTCGCTCGCTGGCCGTGTCGCGGCTGGGGAAAGACGTGGTGGACCTGCTGGATGCCGCCGTGTCGTACCCCGACGCCGCGACGGGCACGCCGCGCGAGGTGCTGCACCCGGTCGAGTGGCGTATCGCGCCCGGTGAGCGCACCGGCATCCTCGGCGTGAACGGCGCCGGCAAGTCGACCCTGCTCGGGCTCGTCTCCGGCGACGTCGAGCCCACGTCGGGCCGCGTCAAGCGCGGCAAGACGGTGAAGGTCGCCACTCTCACGCAGCGTCTCGACGAGCTGGAGGAGCACCTCGACGACCCGGTGCGCGTGGTGATCTCGCGCCTGCGGACGACCTACACGTTCGGCACGGGCGCGAAGGCCCAGGAGCTGACGCCGGGCCAGCTGCTCGAGCGCATGGGGTTCCAGAGCGCCCAGCTCTCCACGCCCGTCAAAGACCTCTCCGGCGGCCAGAAGCGGCGGCTGCAGCTGCTGCTGATCCTGCTCGAGCAGCCGAACGTGCTGATCCTCGACGAGCCGACGAACGATCTCGACACCGACATGCTGGCGGCGATCGAGGACCTGCTGGACTCGTGGCCCGGCACGCTGCTCGTGGTCTCGCACGACCGGTACTTCATCGAACGCGTCACCGATCAGCAGTACGCGATCCTCGGCGGTCACCTGCGGCACCTGCCCGGCGGCGTCGACGAGTATCTGCGCCTTCGAGCCCGGTCGGTGAGCGAGCGGAGCGCGACGAGACGAGCCGGAGAGGCGGATGCCTCGGCCGCAGCATCGGCGTCCCTCCAGGCTCCCGCGCTCTCGGGACAGGAGCTGCGGGCCGCCCAGAAGGAGGTGTCGTCGCTCGAACGGCGGCTGGAGAAGCTCGAGAAGCAGATCGACGCCGCACGGGCAGCGCTCGCCGACCACGACCAGTCCGACTATGTCGGCCTCGGCGCGGAGATGGCGCGCATCGGGGAGCTCGAGAAGGAGCGCGACGGCGTCGAGGAGCGCTGGTTCGAGCTCACCGAGCAGATCGGCTGAGCCCGCCGGCGGCTCAGCCGGCGCTGTCGAAACCGAGACTGAGCTTGCGCAGCAGCGCGGCCAGACGATCGCGATCGGACCGCGACAGCGTCTCGAGCAGCAGCGCCTCGGCGTCGACGAGACGCGTGATCGCGGCATCCACCCGGATCCTGCCCTCGTCGGTCAGGGTGACCAGCACACTGCGGCCGTCGTCGGGGTCGGCCTCCCGGCGCACGAGCCGGCGTCCGACCAGCCGATCTATGCGGTTCGTCATGGTGCCGCTGGAGACGAGCGTCTGCTGCAGCAGCTGCTTGGGGCTGAGCTGAAACGGCTCACCCGCGCGGCGGAGCGCCGACAGCACGTCCCACTCCCAGGGCTCCAACTCGCTGCGGCGGAACGCGTCGCGACGCGCGCGATCGAGATGTCGCGACAGACGGTCGACACGCGACAGCACGCCGAGGGGGGAGAAGTCCAGATCGGGGCGCTGCGTCGTCCACGCCTCGACGATGCGGTCCACCTCGTCGCTCTGCGCCGTCATGCCCCCATTATCGCGGGGCGGGCGACAGCGCCCGGTCTGGCAGACTTGACGGGCGGCATCCGGCCCCGGATCGCCGTGGTCCGCCGTGGTGTAATGGCAGCACGACAGCCTTTGGAGCTGTGAGGTCCAGGTTCGAGTCCTGGCGGCGGAGCATGACCGACACCACCCGCGATCCCGCACTGGCCGTCATCGTCCTTGCGGCCGGCCAGGGCACGCGCATGAAGTCCTCACTGCCCAAGGTGCTCCACCGCATCGGCGGTCGCCCCCTGGTGGGCCACGTGCTCCATTCGGCGCGCGCGCTCGCACCGGAGCGCGTGGTCGTGGTCGTGCGCCATGAGCGCGACCTCGTCGCCGAGACGGTGCTCGACACCGCACCCGAAGTCGTCGTGGTCGACCAGGACGAGACGCCCGGCACGGGCCGCGCCGTCGAAGTCGCCCTCGACGCGCTCACGGACTTCGACGGCGACGTGCTGGTGCTGAGCGCCGACGTGCCGCTGCTGGATGCCGACACGCTGGGCGCGCTGGTGCGCACGCACCGCGACGCCGCGGTAGCCGCCACCGTCCTCAGCGCCGCAGTCGACGACGCGACCGGCTACGGCCGGGTCATCCGCGACGCCGACGGCTGGGTGGCGCGCATCGTCGAGCAGAAGGACGCCACCGCGGCTGAGGCATCCGTCACCGAGATCAACGCCGGGGTGTACGTCTTCCGGGCGCAGACGCTGCGTGCGCAGCTCGCCCTCGTGGGCACCGCCAACGCCCAAGGCGAGAAGTACCTGACCGACGTGGTGGCGCTGCTGCGCGGCGCCGGTGAGGCCGTGGCCGCGCAGGCGGCACCGGATGCCGCCGCCGCACTCGGCGTGAACGACCGCGTCCAGTTGGCGGAAGCGGCGCGGGTGCTGAATGCGCGCATCGTCCGCCACTGGCAGCTGGAGGGCGTGACCATCCTCGACCCGGCGACGACGTGGATCGACGCCGACGCGACGCTCGCCCCCGATGTCACGGTGCTGCCGGGCACCCACATCCTGCGCTCCACCGCCGTCGGGCAGGGTGCCACCATCGGACCCGACACGAGCCTCGTGGACTGCGAGGTGGGCGAGGGCGCCACCGTGACCCGGACCGACGCGACCCTCGCCGTGATCGGCGCCGGTGCGACCGTCGGCCCGTTCGCGTACCTGCGGCCGGGGACGTATCTCGGCGACAAGGGCAAGATCGGGACGTTCGTCGAGACGAAGAACTCGACGATCGGCGCCCGCAGCAAGGTCCCGCACCTCTCCTACATCGGCGACACCACCATCGGCACCGGTGTCAACCTCGGCGCCGGAGCGATCACCGCCAACTACGACGACCTCACCAAGCACCGCACCGAGATCGGCGACGAGGTGCACACCGGGTCGCACAACGTCTTCGTGGCGCCCGTTAGGATCGGAGACGGCGCGAAGACCGGGGCCGGGGCGGTCATCCGCAAGGATGTGCCCCCTGGTGCCCTCGCTCTCAGCGTCGCCCCTCAGCGCAACGTCGAGGGGTGGGTCGAGAAGAACAGGCCGGGAACGGGTGCGGCGGATGTCGCCGTGCGGGCCCGCAGCGCACAGAAGGCGGACGATGGGGCGCAAGAAGAAGACCGTTGAGCTCGACCGGGCGAACGACATCGCCCCGGGCCTGGTGGCCAAGACGAAGAAGCGCCTCGTCGTGGCACGCGGCAGTTCCCACCCCGAGCTCGCGGCGCAGGTCGCCGAGCAGCTGAGCACCGAGCTCGTCCCGACCGAGTACCGCACCTTCGCGTCGGGCGAGATCCTCACCCGGTTCGAGGTGTCGATCCGCGGCTGCGACTTGTTCCTCATCCAGAGCTTCGGCCCTCCGGTCAACGAGTGGATGATGGAGACCCTCATCATGCTCGACGCGGCCAAGCGCGCCTCGGCCAAGCGCATCACCGTCGTCGCGCCGTACTTCCCGTACTCGCGGCAGGACAAGAAGGGCCGCGGCCGCGAGCCCATCAGCGCGCGGCTGGTCGCCGACCTGTTCCGCACCGCAGGCGCCGACCGCGTGATGAGCGTCGACCTCCACGCGGCGCAGATCCAGGGCTTCTTCGACGGGCCGGTCGATCACCTCTTCGCCAAGCCGGTGCTCCTGGAGTACTTCGAGAACACGCTGAGCGACGAGGACCGTGCCCGGCTGACCGTCGTCTCGCCCGACACCGGCCGCGTCCGCGTCGCCGACCAATGGTCGGACAGTCTGGGCGCGCCGCTGGCGATCATCCACAAGCGTCGCGACCCGAACGTCGCCAACCAGGTGACGGTGAACGAGATCGTGGGCGCCGTCGACGGGCGGGTGTGCCTTCTCGTGGACGACATGATCGACACCGGGGGCACGATCGTGAAGGCGGCCGAGGCGCTCAAGGCCAACGGCGCGGTCAAGGTGATCGTCGCGGCCACCCACGCGATCTTCAGCGATCCGGCCGCGCAGCGCCTGCAGAGCCCCGCCATCGACGAAGTCGTGGTGACCGACACGGTGCCGATCCCTGACGAGAAGCGGTTCGCGACCCTTACCATTCTTCCTATCGCGCCGCTGCTCGCGCGCGCGATCCACGAAGTGTTCGAGGACGGATCCGTCACCAGCATGTTCGACGGGGCCGCCTGACGCCGACACCGGGGCGGGACCGGCTCCGGCGGGGCGTCGAGGGACGGAGCATCCATGAGGCAGCCGCTGACCGAAGCCCGCCTGACCGTCGCGCGCCCGTGGGCGCTTCCCGCCGATGAGGTGCTCGCCCATCTGGGGGCTGACGCAGCCGGTCTGAGCGCCGACGACGCGGCGGCCCGGCGCGAGATCGCCGGGCCCAACCGTCTGCCGGAGCCGGCGCGCAGACCAGCGCTCCTGCGCTTCCTCGCGCATTTCAACGACACCCTCATCTACATCCTCCTGGGCGCTGCCGTGATCAAGGCGCTGATGGGCGACTGGCTGGACTTCTGGGTCATCATGGTGGTCGCCGTCATCAACGCGGTCATCGGCTACATCCAGGAAGGACGCGCCGAGAAGGCGCTCGCGGGCATCCGCGGGATGCTGTCGGCCGACGCCAGCGCTCGCCGCGACGGCGGCTGGGTCACGGTGCCGGCCGCGGACCTGGTGCCCGGAGACGTCGTACGCCTCATGCCCGGTGACAAGGTGCCCGCCGACCTCCGGCTGCTGCAGGCGTTCCAGCTGCGCATCGACGAAGCCGCCCTCACGGGGGAGTCGGTGCCGTCGTCGAAGCGGGTGGAGCCCGTCGCCGAAGAGTCCGGGGTCGGCGACCGCGGGTCGATGGCCTTCTCGGGCACCATCGTCAGCGCCGGGCAGGGACGCGGTGTCGTCACGGCCACCGGTGCGACGACAGAGATCGGGCGGATCCAGAGCCTCGCCGACGAGGCGGGCGGGCTCGCGACCCCGCTCACGCGACAGCTCGACAGCTTCGGGCGCGTCCTGACCGTCGTGATCCTCGCGATGGCGGCGATCATGATGCTGATCGGCCGCTTCCTGCACGGGATGCCGTTCTCCGAGCTGATCTCGGCGGCCATCGGGTTCGCCGTCGCCGCCATTCCCGAGGGACTGCCGGCGCTCGTGACGATCACGCTGGCGATCGGCGTGCAGCAGATGGCCGGGCACAACGCGATCACGCGAAAGCTGCCCGCGGTCGAGGCGCTCGGGTCGGTGACGACGGTGTGCTCGGACAAGACGGGAACCCTCACCAAGAACGAGATGACGGTGCGCCATATCGTGACCCCTCTCGCGGACTACGACGTCACCGGGCTCGGGTACGTCCCCGAGGGCCGGATCGTCCCGGTCGGGGCGGGCGCGGAGCGTGGCGCCGGCGTCGCGGCCGGCACCGGCGAGACCGCGCCGCCGTCTGATCTCGCGGCGATCCTCGCCATCGCGACCTTGTGCAACGACGCGCACATCGTCCGGACCGACGACGGCGCGTGGAACCTCGTCGGAGAGCCGACGGAGGGTGCTCTGAAGGTCGCCGCCATGAAGGGCGCAGCCGCCGACGCCGCGGGGCGCCGCGTGGCAGTCCTCCCGTTCGACTCGGCGAACAAGCTCATGGCGACCCTCAACGAGGCCCCGCGCTCGGGCGGTGAGCCCGGCGAGGTGTCGCGCGCGATCCTCGTGAAGGGCGCCCCCGACCGGCTGCTGGAGCGCTCGCTCACGCAGCGCGGTGCGGACGGCGCCGAGCCGCTCGATGTGGCGCGCTGGGAGGCGGCGGTGGCCCGACTGAGCGCACAGGGTCTGCGGGTGCTCGCCGCGGCGCGCAAGCCCGTGCGTCCCACCGTGGACGAGCTCACGCTGGAGGATCTGGTCGACCTGGAGTTCATCGGCCTGTGGGGCATCGTCGACCCCCCGCGCCCGGAGGCGATCGAGGCGATCGCCGACTGCCACGCCGCCGGCATCCGGGTGAAGATGATCACCGGCGATCACGCGGGGACGGCTCTGGCGATCGCCGGTGAGATGGGACTGGCCGGGCCCGACGCCGACGTGCTCACCGGCGCGGAACTCGAAGCGCTCAGCCAGGAGCAGCTGCGTGAGGTCGTCCGGGACGTCGATGTCTACGCGCGCACCAGCCCGGAGCACAAGATCCGCATCGTCCGGGCGCTGCAGTCCCACGGCGAGGTCGTCGCGATGACCGGTGACGGCGTGAACGACGCGCCCGCGCTCACCCGCGCCGACGTCGGGATCGCGATGGGCATCAAGGGCACCGAAGCGACCAAAGAGGCCGCCGAGTTCGTGCTCGCCGACGACAACTTCGCGACGATCCGCAGCGCCATCGCGGAGGGACGCCGCATCTACGACAACCTCCGCAAGTCGATCGTGTTCCTGCTGCCGACCAACGGCGCCCAGTCGCTCGTGATCCTGGTGGCCGTGGTCTTCGGCCTGGCGCTTCCCCTGACGAGCGTGCAGGTGCTGTGGGTCAACATGGTGACCGCGGTGACGCTGTCGCTCGCGCTCGCGTACGAGCCGGCAGAGCGCGGGATCATGCGACGCGCCCCGCGTCCCAGCGGCGGCCCCATCATCGACCGCGGCGAGCTCGGTTTCATCATCGTGGTCTCACTGCTCATCGGCGGCGCGGCGATGGCGGTGTTCTACGGCGTCAGGGCGGCCGGAGCCGATCTCGAGGTCGCTCGCACCGAGGCGGTGCTCATGCTGGCGTTCGGGCAGCTCGCCTACCTCTTCAACTGCCGGTTCCTCGGCCGCTCGAGCCTCACGCTGGACGTGCTCCGCGGCAACCGCGTGGTGTGGTGGTCGGCGCTGGCGCTGGTGGTGCTGCAGCTGATCTTCACGTACGTCCCGTTCATGAACGTGCTGTTCGAGTCGCGGCCGCTGGCCGCGGCATCCTGGATCGTCCCCGTGGCGGCGTCGATCGCGATCTTCCTGGCCGTCGAGGTGCTGAAGGCTCTGCGACGGCCGCGGAACGCGCCGGAGGTCCTCAAAGGGGGTTCATAGGAGCGGCTGGGAGGATGCCGGTGGGCGCGGTTCGCGTCGCCGCCCGTGAGACTCCACCGAGCCAGGAGGACCGTCATGATCCGCACCGCTCTCACCTCCCGAACCGTGCGCACGGGCGCCGCGTTGACAGCCGCCGCCGGCATCGCACTGCTGGCCGGGTGTGCGCCCGCCACCTCCGAGGCGGAGAAGCCCGCCGGCTCGGGGTCGTCGGGTGCCGGCGGTGGAGACTCCGGCGCGGGCGGCGGCTCGTACGCAGACGGCACGTACACCGCTGAGGGCTCGTACAGCACTCCCGAGTCGGTCGAGACCATCAGCGTGACCGTCACGCTGGCCGATGACGTGGTCACCGCGGTCGAGGTGAGCGGCGATCCGCAGCGCCGGGAGTCGCAGCAGTACCAGGGCCAGTTCATCGGTGGCATCGCGGACGTCGTCGTCGGCAAGGACCTCGACGATCTGCAGGTCAGCCGCGTCGCCGGCTCGTCACTGACCAGCGCCGGATTCAACGAGGCCATCCAGACCATCAGAGCCGAAGCGGCTCAGTAGTCGTGGGCGAGGCGCCGGCGTCGTGGCGCTTCGACGCCATCGGCACGACGTGGGAGATCGTCACGGCTGCTCCTCTTCCGGCGCCCGTGCGGGCACAGGTCATGTCGCGTATCGACGTCTTCGACCGCACGTGGTCGCGCTTCCGCAGCGACTCGACGGTGACCGCCCTCGCCCTTGACGGCGGCGCAGTGCCGTTGCCGCCGGATGCCGTCGACATGCTGGACGCGTTCGCCGCGCTGTCGGAGGCGACCGGGGGAGCGGTGAACCCGCTGGTGGGGGCATCCCTCGAGGCCCGCGGCTACGATCACGACTACTCGCTGCGCGATCGCGGGGCCCGCCCGGCGCCGGCGGACTGGCGGCGCCTCCTGACGTGGGACGGCGTGCTCGCCTCCGAGCGGTCGTGGACGATCGACGTCGGGGCTCTCGGCAAGGGCCGACTGGTCGACATCGTGCTCGCGCTCGTCGTCGCCGCCACCTCCGGCGACACGGTCGTCGACGCCGGCGGCGACCTGGCGGTCCGGGGGAGGCCGCAGCGCATCGGGCTGGAGCATCCGTTCGATCCCCGTCGCGCCATCGGCGTGTGGGAGATCGAGGATGCCGCGCTGTGCGCGTCGGCCGTCAACCGACGCGTCTGGCTGTCGGCGACCGGCTCCCCGCTGCATCACGTGCTCGACGCGCGGACCGGACAGCCTGTTCAGGTCATCGCCGCCACCTGGGCTGTCGCGCCCGACGTCATGACGGCCGACGCCGTCGCGACCGCGCTGTTCTTCGACGGCGGCGCCCGCCTCGCCCACGAGTGGGGTGTGGAGTGGGTACGCATGGCCACGGACGGTCGCGTGGAATGGTCTCCGGGATGCCGTGCCGAGCTGTTCGTGCCGGCCGATCACCGCGCCCCGGGCCGCGGCGCGTTCCCGACCGAATAGCCTGGAACGGTGACCGAACCCCTCCCCGGACACGTCGTCGCAGTCGCCCGCGACGACGCGCATCGCTTCAGCAAGCCGACGCGCGAGAGCATCACCCTGATCGCGGGGATCGGCGTGGAAGGCGACGCCCACGCCGGCACCACCGTTCAGCATCGCTCCCGCGTCCGCCGCGACCCCACCACGCCGAACCTCCGCCAGGTGCATCTGATCCATGCCGAGCTGTTCGACGAGATGTCCCGCCGCGGTCATGACGTGCGGCCGGGAGGGCTCGGCGAGAACATCACGACCGCCGGCATCGATCTGCTCGGCCTGTCGCGCGGCACGCGGCTCGCCCTCGGCAGCGACGCCGTGGTCGAGATCACCGGCCTGCGCAACCCCTGTACGCAGATCAACGGCCTCTCGGAGGGGCTCATGAAGGAGCTCGTCCACCTCGACGACGCGGGCCGGACGGTGCGTCTGGCCGGCGTCATGTCGGTCGTGCTCGAGGGCGGCACCGTCCGCCCGGGAGACGACATCCGCGTCATCCCGGCCGCCGGTCCGCACGAGCCGCTGCAGCCGGTGTGACGTGATGGGATCGCTCACCGCCGCCTGGAACCGCGTCTTCGCGGTGCTCGGCCGCGTCTCGATGTACCGCCTCGTGTACCTCGCACTCGCGGCGCTGGCCGTCATCGCCTTCCTGCTGTCGCTCATCGACCTGGCGCTGCCGGTCGATCAGCAGCTGGTCGGGCCCGACCCGCTGCAGCTCATCATCACGCTCGCCGTGCTGTCCGCGGTCTGCGTGGGGGTGGATGCTGCGGCTCAGCGGGTGCTCGGCCTGCCGTGGCGTCTGGAGTCCTCACTCATCACCGCCCACATCCTGTTGTTCGTGCTGCGCCCGACGGTGGAACCGGCGGGCATCCTCGGAATCGCCATCGCGGCGGCGGTCGCCTCCCTCTCGAAGTACGTACTGGCCTGGCGCGGCCGCCACATCTTCAACCCGGCCGCGGTCGGCGCCACCGTGCTGACGCTGCTGAGCCTGCTGTGGCCGGACCTCGGCTGGTCGTCGTGGTGGGTCGGCACTCCGGCCCTGGCCGCCCCCGTCATCCTGCTGGGACTCGTGGTCCTGGTGCGCACCGAGAAACTGCGCGTGGTCGCCGTGTTCCTCGTGTTCGCCGTCGCGATCGGTGTCTTCCGCACGGCCGCGCAGTATCAGGCGCTCGGGATCGACATGGACATGCAGGACGTGCTGTGGCCTCTGCTGTGGTCGTCGCCGTACCTCTTCCTGGGGGCGTTCATGCTGTCCGAGCCGCTGACCCTGCCGCCCCGTCGCTGGCAGCAGCTCTCGGTCGCCGCCGTCGTCGGCGTGCTCGCGGGGTGGCCCATCCCGGTGGGAGACATCACGCTGGGGCAGGAGCGTGCCCTGCTCATCGGCAACCTCATCGCGTTCGCGTTCGCCGTCCGCACCGCGGTACGGCTCACGCTCGTCTCGCGCACCCAGCCGACGCCCACCGTGCAGGAGCTCACCTTCCGCGTGCACGACCGGCTGGCGTTCCTGCCGGGGCAGTACCTCGAACTGGAGGTGCCGCACCGTCACCCCGACGCCCGCGGCACGCGGCGGGAGTTCAGCATCGCCTCGGCGCCCGAGGACCTGCCCCTGCTGAAGGTGGCGTTCAAGGAGAGCGACAGTGCGAAGCCACTCAGCTCGTTCAAGAAGGCGCTCGCGCAGGTGCAGCCCGGCGATGCGCTCGGGATCACCGGCGTCTGGGGTGACTTCCTGCTGCCCAAACGCGATGCCGCTCCCATTCTGATGGTGGCCGCCGGCATCGGCGTGACGCCCTTCGTCTCGCAGCTGCGTCACGTGCGGGCGGCCGGGCTGGACCGTGACATCGTGCTCGTCTACGTGGCGTCGGACTCCTCGGAGCTGGCATATCGCGATGAGATCGAGGCATCCGGCGCGGACGTCGTGGTCTTCACCCGCGACCGTCCCGCCGATCTTCCCGCGCACTGGCAGTGGGCACGCGGCGTGCGTCTGGACGCCGACGGCCTGCTGCGGGTGGTGCCCGACATCGGCGCCCGGCACGCGTACATCTCGGGCCCCGCGGCGCTCATCGCCGACCTCGCGCCGGCCCTGGAGCGGGCCCGCTCTATCACGACCGACGCCTTCAGCGGCTACTGAGCCTCCACCGCGGCATCCGCCCCGGTGGGAGCCGGGTCGAGAGGCCGTGCGGGAAGGCGGACCTCGAAGGTCGTATCGCCTGGCGTGCTGCGCACCTGGATGCTGCCGCCGTGCGCGTCGACGATGGCCCGGGCGATCGACAGGCCCAGGCCGGTGCCCCCGGTCTGGCGTGCGCGCGAGCGGTCGGCGCGCGAGAAGCGCTCGAAGAGCTCGTCCTTGATGGAGGGGTCGACGCCGGGTCCGTCGTCGTGCACGGTCAGGACCGCGTCAGATCCATCGCGGGCCACACGGACGGTCACCGTGGTGCCGGCGGGCGTGTGCGTGCGGGCGTTGGCGAGCAGATTGGCGGCGACCTGGTGCAGGCGGCCGGCGTCGCCCGCGATGAGCACGGGCTCGTCGCCCACCTCGAGCACCCACTCGTGATCGGTGCTGGTCGGCCGGGCGTCGCCGACGGCGTCGATCGCGAGGCGCGTGAGGTCGACGGTGCCGTAGACGAGCTCCTGGCCCTCGTCCAGGCGGGCCAGCAGCAGCAGATCCTCCACGAGAGAGGTCATCCGCAGGGACTGTGCCTGGATGCGCTCCAATGACGCCTCCGTGGTCTGGATCGTCGCATCCTCCGGTCCGCGCTCCTGTCGAGGGGAGCGGCTCAGCGCCCTCAGCGAGAGCTCGGAGTAACCGCGGATGGAGGCCAGCGGCGTTCGCAGCTCGTGGCTCGCGTCGGCGACGAACGCCCGCATCCGCTCCTCGTTGCGCTGCCGGGCAGCGAGCGACTCGTCGACGTGGTCCAGGAGGGTGTTGAGCGCCTCGCCGACCCGGCCCACCTCGGTCCGCGGGTCGGCTTCGCGGGCGGGCACGCGTTCGGCGATCGACACTTCGCCCTGGTCCAGGCGCTGGGCCGACACCCGGCCCGCGGTGTCGGCCACGGCGCGCAGGGGTGCCAGGCCTCTGCGGATGGTCCACGCGGTCGCGAGAGACAGCAGGATCAGGCCGCCGGCCGTGAGCAGTCCGATGGTGGTGAGCATGTGGGTGATCGTCGCTGCGACGTCGTCGCGTGAGAGCCCGACGACCACGATCGAGGACGGGTTGATCCGCTGGCCTTCGACACGGAACGTGCCCACTCCGTCGACGCTGACGACGAGCGGGCCGTCGGTCGGAACGCTGTCGATCAGTTGGTCGATCTGATCCTCGGTAAGGGCGACGACGGATCCCTCGTCATCGACGTACGCCGCGGTCGGGTTGGCCGGCGCAGTCTCGATGACCAGGAGCGACCCCGGAGGCAGCGGCTGCT
This sequence comes from Microbacterium timonense, assembly GCF_900292075.1. GTDB lineage: Bacteria > Actinomycetota > Actinomycetes > Actinomycetales > Microbacteriaceae > Microbacterium > Microbacterium timonense. Next base: position 1,036,638 of record NZ_OLMV01000001.1, on the reverse strand, counting down.
CCGTGAGGATCTGGTCGGCGCTGAGGCCGGCGATCACGTACCCCTGCACCGAGTTCGCGGTGCGCGTGGCCTGGGACCTCAAGTCGCGCGCGAGCCCGTCTTCGAGGACCGTGCCGAGGATGGCGCTGGTGGCGACAGCGACCAGGACGATGATGAACGACGTGATCCCCACGACGGTGACGATGAGCTTGCGCTGCAGGGTCCACGGCGCCCGGTGCGGGAGGCGCGCGCCGCGATCGGGTGGGGCTGCCGACCCGGCCGCCGTGGCTGGGGTCACTGCGGCGCCTTGATCATGTAGCCGACGCCGCGCACGGTGTGGATGAGCGGCTCCCGCCCGGCGTCGATCTTCTTGCGGAGATACGAGATGTACAGCTCCACGACACTCGAGCGTCCGCCGAAGTCGTAGTTCCACACGCGGTCGAGGATCTGCGCCTTCGAGACGACCCGGCGCTGGTTGCGCATGAGGTAGCGCAGCAGCTCGAACTCGGTGGCGGTGAGGTCGATCTCCTCTCCCGCCCGGACCACCTCGTGACTGTCCTCGTTGAGTGTGAGATCCCCGACTCGCAGGATCGGTTCGGCGCCCGCAGCATGGGCGGTGCCCGCACGGCGCATGAGGCCCCGCAGTCGCGCCACCACCTCTTCGAGGCTGAACGGCTTCGTGACGTAGTCGTCGCCGCCCGCCGTGAGGCCGGCGACCCGGTCGGTCACGGCATCCTTCGCCGTGAGGAAGAGCACCGGCACGTCATCGCCCGCCTGGCGCAGTCGCTGCAGCACGGCCATGCCGTCGAGGTCGGGCATCATGATGTCCAGCACCATGGCGTCGGGCTCGAACTCGCGCGCGGACTGCAGCGCCTCGAAACCCGACCCCGCGGTGCGGACTTCCCAGCCCTCCATGCGCAGCGCCATCGACAGCAGATCGGTGAGCATCTGCTCGTCGTCGACGACGAGGACGCGCAGATTCGTGCCGTCGGGACGCAGGAGGGTGGGTGCGGGGGCGCTCATGACTCCATTGTGGGGGCGCGTCTATGTGGTTCCTATGGAGCCGGCTATGCGCTGGCTGTGAAACCTGGCACGCCGGCGCCGACGCGCGAGGCGGCCGGTTCATAACGCCCTCATAGGTGGCGCTGACCAAGCGCATCGCCGTGATCCCTAGCGTGCTGCCGTGGCGCGCGACGGGCGCCCGGAAGGAGACCGATGTACATGACCTACCTGCGGCGGGAGTTGGCCGGCCGCAAGAAGCAGACGATCATCGTGGCGGCGGGCCTGGCGATCGCGATCGCGCTCGTGATGATCGTGAACTCGCTGGCCGCGGGCGTGCGCAATGCGCAGGCCGAGGCGCTGGAATCCGTGTACGGCGTCGGAACCGACCTCACGGTCAGCGGCGCGACGGCGGAGCCGGGCGCGGGACCCGTGCAGCGCTTCGACTTCGGCGAGGACGGCGGCGAGACGTCTGAGGACGGATCGACGGAGCTCAGCCAATCGCGTCTGGTGACACAGCCCCTGCGCGCGACGCTCGATGCCGGCGTGCTGGACACGGTGACCGCCGTCGACGGCGTGGAGGCGGCTTCGGCTGCGCTCAGCCTCACGAACATGACGTTCACGGGCGAGCTGCCGGCGCGCCCGGAGGACTCGGGCGGGGACGTCACGATGGCCCCTCCGCAGGAGGGCAGCGGCGACGCCGGATTCGCCGGCGGTTCGTTCGGCGTGGACTCCTTCACCGTGCTCGGCATCGATCCGTCCGCCGACGCCGTCGGCCCGCTGTCCGCCGTCGAGATCACCCACGGTCGGGGCCTGGAGGCGGACGACGCGGGGCAGGACGTCGTGGTGCTCGATGCCGCATACGCATCGACCGCAGAGCTCGAGGTGGGCGACAGCATGGACATCGGCGGGCAGGACTTCGAGGTCGTCGGCATCGTGGCGTCGACCTCGGACGAGATCGACACGGCGTCGAATGCGTACATCCCGCTGGACGTCGCCCAGGAGCTCTCGGGTGCGGGCGAGGTGATCTCGACGGTATACGTGCAGGCGCAGTCCTCCGACGACATCCCCGCGGTGCAGGCGGCGCTGCAGGAGGCCCTGCCCGACGCCGCCGTCAGCTCGCAGTCCGACCTCGCCTCGACCGTGTCCGGGTCGCTCGCCGGGGCGTCGTCGCTCATCGCGGGCCTGGGCACGTGGCTGTCGGTGATCGTGCTGGCGGTGGCGCTGGTGCTCGCGGTGCTGTTCACCACGTCGGGCGTCTCTCGACGCACGCGCGAGTTCGGCACGCTCAAGGCGATCGGATGGTCCAACGGCCGCGTGGTGGGGCAGGTCGCGGGGGAGTCCCTGGTCCAAGGCCTCATCGGGGGTGCCGCCGGTCTGGTGATCGGATTCGCCGGCATCCTCGCGATCGACATCCTCGCGCCCACGATCTCCACCGCGACGACGGGTGGGTCCGGACCCGACGCCGGTCCGTCGGTCGGCGGACCGATGCGCGGCGCCCTGGGGGACGCGGTCATGCAGCAGTCCGGCGGCGACATCGTGCTTCATGCGCCGGTAACCGTGTGGGTGGTGGTCGCGGCCGTCGCGATCGCGGTGCTCGGCGGCCTCGTCGCCGGTGCGTTCGGCGGCTGGCGCGCGGCGCGGCTGAGCCCGGCCGAGGCGCTGCGGTCGGTGGGGTGAGGCATCCGATGTCCGATCAGACCCGCACCACCGCCACCGAACAATCCACCGCCACGACGGGAGAGAACCTCATGACCATGATCGACACCGAACCGTTGCCGGATCGGGATGCCGTACCTGCCGCGCTCTACCGGCTGCAGGGCGTCACACGCACCTACACGCAGAAGGGGCGCGTCGTGAAGGCGCTCGCCGGCGTCGACCTCACCATCGACGCCGGAGAGTTCGTCACCATCCAGGGACCGACGGGAGGAGGGAAGTCGACGCTGCTGCAGCTCCTGGGTGCCCTCGACCGACCGAGCACCGGGGCCGTGCACCTCGGCGACATCGACCTTGCGCGCGCGGGCAACCGCGAACTCGGCCGGATCCGTGCGCACGAGATCGGCTTCGTCTTCCAGGGGTTCAACCTCATCCCCACGCTCACCGCGCACGAGAACGTCGACATGGCCCTCGAGCCCCTCGGCCTCGGTGCGGCGGAGCGCCGCGCGCGCGTCGGGGAGGCGCTGGCGCGCGTCGGGCTCGCCGAGAGGGCGGACCACCGGCCGGGTGAGCTGTCCGGCGGTCAGCAGCAGCGCGTCGCGATCGCGCGGGCGATCGTGAAGCGCCCGCGCGTCCTGCTGGCGGACGAGCCGACCGGGAACCTCGACGAGAGCATGCGCGACGAGATCCTCGCCGTGCTGCAGGCACTGGGAGAGGAGGGGCTCACGCTCATCGTGGTGACGCACGACTCGGCGGTCGCGCGGCGCGCTCGACGCCGGCTCCGGCTCGACAAGGGCACGGGGCGCGACATCACGCGCTGACGGCGTCAGGCGGCGCCGGCCGCCGAACGGGCATGGGCCGCGATGCGATCGAATACCGCGTCGCGGCCCTCGTCGTCGCTCTGGGCCTCCGGGTGGGCGTCGTAGTACGCCAGGATGCGCCGGGCTCCCTCGTCGAACGTGATGGTCGTGCGGAACTCCGGCACGAGCTCGGTCACCTTCGACGAGTCGAACACCATGGAGTGCGCCTTGTCGCCGAGGAGCCCGGGACCGAGATCCGGGGCGAACGCGGCGATGGTCTCCGACGCGACGTGCACGAAGTCGGGATCCGCCACGCCGGCGGCCTCTGCCAGCCAGCCGTAGATCTGGTTCCACGTCGGGGCGTGGGTGCCGGTGATCGTGAAGGCCTCACCGATGGCGGCGGGATTGCCGAGCAGCCCGGTGAACGCGACGGCGAAGTCGTCGCTGTGCGTGATGGTCCACAGGCTCGTGCCGTCGCCGTGGATGACGACGGGGCGGCCCGCCCGCATCCGTGCGATGTCGGTCCAGCCGCCGAGAGTGGGAAGCAGTCGCTCGTCGTAGGTGTGCGACGGCCGCACGATGGTCACCGGCAGACCGCGCTCGCGGTACGCGGCCACCAGCACGTCCTCACAGGCGATCTTGTCGCGCGAGTACTGCCAGAACGGATTGCGCAGCGGTGTCGACTCGGTCACCGGCACGCGTCGCGGCGGCTTCTGGTAGGCCGATGCCGAGCTGATGAAGATGTACTGTCCCGTGCGGCCCTCGAACAGGCGCAGATCGGTCGCGATGTGCTCCGGGGTGAAGGCCAGGAACTGCGCCACGACATCGAACCGGCGATCGCCCAGCGCAGCGCGGACACCGTCTGCGTCGCGGATGTCGGCCTGGACCAGCTCGACCTCCGCAGGGATGGGTCGCCGCGCACCGCCGCGGTTCAGCACGGTCACGTCGTGCCCGAGGGCGATCGAGCGGCGGACGCATGCCGCGCTGATGGTTCCGGTCCCGCCGATGTAGAGGATGCTCGTCACCTCGCCGAGCCTACGCCCCGGCCGGGGGCCCCGACCGCGCACGCGCTGGGCGAACACACTGGATCGATGTCGGCACCGCCCTCTAACGTGACGGGCATGAGCAATGACGACATGACAGGCGGTGCCGTCGGCACCGTCATCCGTCCGGGCGACCCCGAGTGGGAATCCGCCCGCCGCTTCCATTCCGGCATCGGCGAGCCCGCTGCCGTCATCCGGGCCGCGACCGTGGACGACGTGCGCGGCGCCCTTCGCTACGCCTCGGCCGAACGGCTCGAGGTCATGATCCGCGGCGGCGGTCACAGCGCCTGGGGCGGGGTGCCCGGCGGCCTCACCCTCGACATCTCCGCCCTCGACGACATCTCGGTCGAGGGCACGCGCGTGCGCATCGGCGGCGGCGCGCTGTGGGGTGCGGTCGCGCACACGCTCGCCGAACACGGCCTCGGGATCAGCTCCGGCGACACGGCCTCCGTCGGCGTGGGCGGGCTGACCCTCGGCGGCGGCATCGGCTGGATGGTGCGTGCCTGGGGCCTGGCGGCGGACCAGTTGGTCGGCGCACAGCTGGTCACCGCACGGGGAGAGGTGGTGGAGGTGACCGAGACGTCGCACCCCGACCTGCTGTGGGCGCTGCGGGGCGGTGGCGGCAACTTCGGCGTCGTCACGCGGTTCGACTTCGAGGCGCACCGGCTCGACGGCGTGGTTCACGCCGTCTACGGACTCGAAGGCGAGGCGCGGCACATCCTCGGCGTGCTGCGTGACGTGATGGCGGGGGCGCCTCGCGAGCTCACCGTCACCTACATGGATGTCCCACCCATGGACCCGAGCGCTCCCGCGGGAGCGACCGTGACGGCCGTCTTCATCGGCACCGATGAAGAAGCCGCCCGCCGCGCGCTGGCGCCCCTGGCCAAGGCGCCGGGTGTCACCGAACGCGAGTTCGGCGTCCAGGACTACCCAGATGTCCTCCTCGAGACGCCGGAGTTCGATCCCGAGCGTCCCATGCCGGGGTTCCTCGGCGGCAACACGCTGCTGCGCGAGCTCGACGACGACGTGATCGACAAGCTGGTCGCCTTCCACGAGCAGAACCCCGCGTCGGTCGTGTTCCTCCGTTCCCTGGGCGGCGCGTACGGCGACGTCGCGCAGGATGCCACCCCGTTCCCCGCCCGCGACGCGACGTGGTTCGCGATGGCCGGGGCGTTCGACATCCCGGGCATGATCGATGATGAGGCGCGAACGCGCATCGGTGCAGCGTGGGACGCGATCGAGGCGCAGGGGGCGGGGGTATACGGCAACTTCACCGTCTCGACCGACCCGTCCGTCGCCGGTCGCATGTATCCGCCGGCGACGATGGCACGCCTGGCCGCCGTCAAGCGCGCGTGGGATCCCGGCAACATCTTCTGCCGCAACCACAACGTGCGTCCCGAGGCCGACGCCGCGTGAGATGACGAGGGCGGATCCCCGAAACCGGGGATCCGCCCTCGCCGCGCGCGAGGCGCGTGTCAGTGGGTGTCTTCGGCTTCGATCTCGGTGCGGTCGCCGGACCACAGTGTGTGGAAGGTGCCTTCCTTGTCGATGCGCTTGTAGGTGTGGGCGCCGAAGAAGTCGCGCTGCCCCTGGATGAGGGCTGCGGGCAGGCGCTCGGCGCGCAGGCCGTCGTAGTACGCCAGTGACGATGAGAACGCCGGCGCGGGGATGCCGGAGTTCGCCGAGATCGACACGATGCGCCGCCACGCGGACTGCGCACGGCCGAGCGCGTCGACGAAGTACGGTGCGGTCAGCAGCACCGGCAGGTCCGGCTGGGCGTTGTAGGCGTCCGTAATGCGGTTGAGGAACTGGGCGCGGATGATGCAGCCGCCGCGCCAGATCTTCGCGATGGCGCCGAGGTCGATGTTCCACCCGTACTCGGCGGCGCCGGCGCGGATCTCGTCGAAGCCCTGCGAGTAGGCGACGATCTTCGACGCGTACAGTGCCAGCCGCACATCCTCGATGAACCCGTCGACGTCGTCGACGTGCAAACCCTCGGCGGGTCCGGGAAGGTCGCGGGACACCTCGCGCTGCTCGGGGTGGCTCGACAGGGACCGCGCGAAGGTGGCCTCCGCGATGCCCGACACGGGAACGCCGAGCGACAGCGCGGTCTGCACGGTCCACGCGCCGGTGCCCTTTGCGCCGGCCTGGTCGACGATCACTTCGACCAGTGGTTTGCCGGTCGCGGCGTCGGTCTGCCGCAGCACCTCGGCGGTGATCTCGATAAGGTACGACTCCAGCTCGCCGCGATTCCATTCGGCGAACACGTCGGCGATCTCGGCCGGCGTCTTACCCGTTCCGCGGCGGATGAGGTCGTACGCCTCGGCGATCAGCTGCATGTCGGCGTATTCGATGCCGTTGTGCACCATCTTCACGAAGTGCCCCGCACCGTCGTGCCCGACGTGGGTGACGCACGGCTCGCCCTCGGCCACCGCCGCGATCGAGCGCAGGATCGGGCCGAGAGTGATCCACGACTCGTCCGATCCGCCCGGCATCAGCGACGGGCCCAGCAGGGCCCCCTCCTCGCCGCCGGACACGCCCATGCCGACGAAGTTGATGCCGGTCTCGCGAACGGCCTTCTCGCGGCGGATCGTGTCGGTGAACAGCGCGTTGCCGCCATCGACGATGATGTCGCCGGGCTCGAACACCTCGATGAGGGAGTCGATCACGGCGTCGGTGGGGCGGCCCGCCTTGACCATGATGACGGCGGTGCGCGGCTTGCTCAGGGAGGCCGCGAACTCCTCGTACGAGAACGCCGGCACGAATCCCGCCTCCGGGTGCTCGGCGGTCAGCTCGTCGGTCTTGGAGCGGCTCCGATTGAAGACGGCCACCGTGTTGCCCTCGCGGGAGGCGAGGTTGCGGGCCAGGTTCGACCCCATCACCGCGAGACCGACGACGCCGATGTTCGCGGTCGCGCTGCGCGCCGTGGCCGGGCCCTCGGGCTCGGGGGTCGGACGGGCGACGTCCTCGGGTGCCGGGGCCGCCTCGTGCGCCGTCGTCGCTTCGTCAGGCGCCTGGTCCTGATCCGTCGAGATCTGGGTCTCGGCCTGGTGGCCGCTGAGGGTGGGGTCGTTCGAGGACACACGCGCTCCTGAGGTTGAATCGTCCTTTTCAGCCTAGAGTCTGGCGGACCGGTGTTACGCCCCGGCGTCCGGAGCTTCACGTGCCCGGGGTCCGGACCGTGACCGCCGCCACGGGGTTTCGGATACCGTGGCGGGGTGAACGAGCCTCCCGTGGCCGCGGCATCCGCCTCGCCGCCGGCCCCTGCCTCCCGCGTCGTGGTGATGGGTCCGAGCGGCTCGGGCAAGTCCGCCGTCGGCGCTGCCGTCGCCGCGCGGCTGGCGCTGCCGTTCATCGACGCGGATGATCTGCACCCCGCAGCGAACGTGGCCAAGATGAGCGCCGGCATCCCGTTGGACGACAGCGACCGAATGCCGTGGCTCGACGTCGTCGCCGCCACCCTGCACGGTGCCGGCGGGGGAGTGGTGGTCGCGTGCTCGGCACTTGCTCGGCGCTATCGGGACCGCATCCTCTCCGGAGCCGTCGATAGCGTCTTCGTCGAGCTGCGCGTGTCGGAGGCGGAGCTGATGCGGCGCATGCGCACGCGCGCGCACTTCATGCCCCCGTCGCTGCTGACCTCGCAGCTGCAGACGCTGGAACACCTGGAGCCGGACGAGCCGGGAGTGGTGGTCGAGGGCGACCCGCCGCTCGCGGACGTCGTCGAGGCCGCGGTGGCGGCGGTGCGCCGGTACGCCGCGACGCGCGGCGCCGCGGGTCAGTCCTTGCGGTAGCCCTGCCGGCCCAGGCTCCAGAACGCCAGCACCACGCCGACAGCGCCGACGGCGGCCATCGCACCGATGAGCCAGAGAATCGCGTGGCTCCAGAAGCCGTAGTCCATGGTGTCCTCCGTGGTGCGGAAAGCGGGTGCGTTCTTCATCGTAGCCGGGCCGCTGGTAGACTCGTGTCGAACTTCGGCGAGGGATGCCTCGCGCCTGCCGATCACGGCGGGCTGCGGCATCCGTGATCGACGCGGTGATGACGGCCCCGGTGGGCTTTCCTCACGCGTGCGCGTTCGAGTCGAAGTCACCCCGATACCCCACGAAACCGGGCCCGCCGCCGCGCAGGCCGAATCACAACGGCCCCGCGCCGCAAGGAGAGACATGTCCAACGAGCCTGACAACAAGGTCCGCGCCGAGTTCCGCGAGAGCTTCGGCAAGGGTTTCGCCCGACGCCTGCGCGCCGCCGGCAAGATCCCGGCCGTCATCTACGGGCACGGCACCGACCCGGTGCACGTCGCGCTGCCCGGCCACCAGGTCTCGCTGCTCGTGCGTCGGGCGAACGCCGTGCTCGAGCTCGACCTCGACGGCAAGGAGCAGCTGACGCTCGTCAAGGACGTCCAGAAGGACCCGGTGCACCAGATCATCGAGCACATCGACCTGCTGGTCGTGAAGAAGGGCGAGAAGATCCAGGTCGAGGTCCCCGTCGTCGTCGTGGGCGAGCCCTTCGCCGGCACGATCGCCAACCTTGACGCCCAGACCGTCGCGCTCGAGGTCGAGGCCACCCACATCCCCGAGCACATCGAGGTCGACGTCGAGGGCCTGGAGGACGGCACGCACATCACCGCCGCCGACCTGAAGCTTCCTCGCGGCGCGTCGCTGATCGCCGAGCCGGAGCTGCTCGTCGTCGCGATCTCGGTCCCCGCAGCCACCATCGCGGCCGAGGACGAGATCGCCGAGGCCGACGCCGAGGCCGCTGCCGAGCAGTCCGAGGCCTCGGAGGAGTCGGCCGCCGAGTGATCTCGACGGTCACGACCGATCGCTGACATCGGACGAGGGGGTGCGGATCGCGCCCCCTCGTCCTGTCTCTGATGAGCCCGGGCCGCGCCCGCGGCTCGGGCAGGATGGAACGCATGGCAGAGTCCTGGCTGATCGTGGGGCTCGGAAACCCCGGGCCGCGCTACGAGCTGACCCGGCACAATGTGGGCCAGCTCGTGGTCGACGAGCTCGCTGCCCGGCGCGGCGAGACGTTCAAGGCGCACAAGGCGGGCGCTCGCGTCGCCGAGACCTGGCTGCGCCCCGGCGGCCCCAAGCTGGTGCTGGCCAAGCCGAACAGCTTCATGAACGTCTCCGGCGGGCCGGTGGCGGGCCTGGCGAAGTTCTACGGCATCGAGCCGGGGCGCATCGTGGTGGTCCACGATGAGCTCGACATCCCCTTCGACTCCATCAAGCTGAAGTCCGGTGGCGGGCACGGCGGCCACAACGGTGTGCGCGACGTCGCGAAAGCCCTCGGCACGCCGGACTTCGCGCGCGTGCGTGTGGGCATCGGCCGTCCGAACGGACGGCAGGACCCGGCGGACTGGGTCCTCGACCCTTTCGGCGCTGCCGAGCGCAAGAACCTGCCGATCCTCGTCGGCGACGCCGCCGACGCCGTCGAGCAGCTCGTCTCCGAAGGGCTGCTCGCGGCTCAGCAGAAGCATCACGCGCCGCGCGTCTGATGGCGCGCCGGCCGCGGCAGGGACGCGCGGCGTCAGCCGCCGATGCCGCTGCCGGAGGTGAGCCCCGCCGTCAGGAGTGCCTGCACGACGAGTGCGAACGCGACCGGTCCCAGCGCCGCGATGACCACGGCCGGGATGCCGGCGCCGCGCCCCCGCGCGGTCGCGATCGCGACGACCCCCTGCACGAGCGCCCACAGACCCACGACGGTGCCGAACCAGAACGCGATCTCGCCGGCCAGCACCCATTCCCTCACGGGCGTGAGGACCGACCAGTCGAAGTCGGCGTCGATCGGCCGGCTGGCAAGCGCCCGCCCCGCTCCCAGACCGACGCGCCACGCTGCGACGGCGCCGACGAGGCTCGCACCCGCCACCGCCACGAGCGACGCGACGAGGGCGGTCACACCGAGCGCCTTGCCTCGGCGAACAGACGCGGGCGCAGCGGCCGGGCCGGGTGCCGGCTGGAGCGCGTAGCCGACGGGCGGCGCGTACCCCGGGAGGCGTCCCGTGGCGGCCTGCGGTGCACCGAACGGCGGGGCGCCCGGTGCCGCCCACTCCGGTGGCGGTGGCGTGGAGGGCTGCGCGGGGTCGCTCACGCGACTCATCCTAGAAGGAGGCAGGGATCGACGCGGGGCGCCGTCGAGGTGCCGCCTGCGTGTCGGAGGTGGCGCGTAGACTCGTGCGGTGACAGTTCCCGGGATCGTGCGCGCCCTCGAGCAGGCTGAACCGTTCCGGGACGCTGTGGCCGCGGCATCCGTCGATGCGGACTTCTCGCTCGTGGAAGGCCTGGACGCACCGCTGCTGGCGGGGCTGCTGGAGCGGCGCCGGGCCTCGGGAAAGCCGCCCGTGGTGCTGCTCGTGGCACCCACCGGCCGGCGCGCGGAATCGGTGGGGCCGGCGCTGGCGGCACTCCTGCCCGGCGCCGAGGTGCTGCACTTCCCGGCGTGGGAGACGCTTCCGCACGAGCGCCTCAGCCCGAGCGCCGAGACGGTCGGCGCCCGGCTCGAGGTGCTCGGGCACATCGCCCGTTGGGATGCGGCCACGCCGCTGGTCATCACGGCCTCGGTGCGCGGTGCGATCCAGCCGCTGGCCGCGGGGCTCGACCGGGTGCAGCCGATCGAGCTCGTCATCGGCGGCCGCGGTCATGAGCTCGGCGATGTGTCGTCGCGCCTCGTCGAGCTGGCGTACCACCGCGTCGACATGGTCTCTCGTCGCGGCGAGTTCGCCCTCCGCGGCGGCATCCTCGACGTGTTCCCGCCGACCGCGCCGCACCCGTACCGGGTCGAGTTCTTCGGCGACGAGGTCGACCAGATCCGCGCCTTCTCGGTCGCCGACCAGCGGTCGTTGCCCGGCGAGGTGGACCGAGTGCAACTCGTGCCCAGCCGCGAGCTGCTTCTCACGGATGCCGTGCGGGGGCGCGCACGCCAGCTGAAGGACGAGTTCCCCGGTCTGTCCGGAATGCTCGAGAAGATGTCGGAGGGCATCCCCGTCGAAGGCATGGAGTCGCTCCTGCCCGCCGTCGTCGATCGCCTCGTCACCCTCGTGGACTACCTGCCCGAGCAGGCGGCGGTCGCTCTGGTCGACCCCGAACGCGCCGTGACGCGGGCGATCACGCTCGGCGAGACCAACCGCGAGTTCCTCGAGGCGGCGTGGAGCGCCGCCACCGCCGGGGCCAGCACCCCGGTCGACCTGGGCGCCGGCGACTTCCTGACCCTCCCCGAGCTGCGTGAGGCGACGAAGGCGCGGAACGGGGTGTGGTGGACCCTGAGCGCGTTCGACTCCGGCCAGGCCGATGCCGCCGCCGAAGGCCTCATCGACGACGACATCGACGTCGCCCTCGAAGCCGCGGCCACCATCCGCGTCCCCGGCACCGCCGTGCCGTCGTTCCAGGGCAATGTCGAGGGCGCGACCGAGCATGTGGCGACGCTGCTCGCCGAGGGCTGGCGTGTCGTCGTCGCGGCATCCGGCGCCGGTCTCGTCGAGCGGGCGCGCGACGTCCTCGGCGAGCGCGGCATCGCCGCCCGGCGTGTCGACGAGGTGCTGCACGCGCCGGAGCCCGGGGTCGCGCACGTCGTCACGTGCGTGCTGGAGAGAGGGTTCGAGTCCGCCGAGGCGAAGCTGGCGGTGCTCACGGAGTCGGAGTTCTACGGCCGGACCATCGGCGGGGACAACCGGGTGGTGAAGAAGCTCGCGTCGCGGCGTAAGGCCGTCGTGGACCCGCTTCAGCTGAAGGCCGGCGATTACGTCGTGCACGCGACCCACGGCATCGGCAAGTTCGTCGAGCTGACGCAGCGCGAGGTCTCCAGCGGCGGTCGCAATGCCGTCAAGAGCGTGCGGGAGTATCTCGTGCTGGAGTACGCGCCTTCCAAGCGCGGCTACCCGGGCGACAAGCTGTACGTGCCGACCGATCAGCTCGACCTGCTGTCGCGCTACGTCGGCGGCGAGGCGCCGACGCTGTCGAAGATGGGCGGCAGCGACTGGGCGCAGGCCAAGAGCAGGGCCCGCAAGGCCGTGCGCGACATCGCGGTCGAGCTGGTCAAGCTGTACTCGGCGCGCATGGCCGCCAAAGGACACGCCTTCGGGCCCGACACCCCGTGGCAGCGCGAGCTCGAGGAGGCGTTCCCGTTCGCCGAGACGCCCGATCAGCTGCAGACCATCGACGAGATCAAGGCCGACATGGAGAAGCCGATCCCCATGGACCGGCTGCTGTCCGGTGACGTGGGCTTCGGCAAGACGGAAGTCGCCGTGCGCGCGGCGTTCAAGGCCATCCAGGACGGCAAGCAGGTGGCGATGCTCGTGCCGACGACCCTGCTGGTCAAGCAGCACCTCGAGACGTTCACCGAACGGTTCGCCGGCTTCCCGGTCAAGGTGCGGGCCCTCTCCCGGTTCCAGACCGACAAGCAGGCACGAGAAGTGCTCGCCGGCCTCACCGACGGCACGATCGACATGGTGATCGGCACGCACCGCATCCTCACCGAGAAGGTGATCTTCAAGGATCTGGGGCTCCTCATCATCGACGAGGAGCAGCGGTTCGGCGTCGAGCACAAAGACGCCCTCAAGAAGCTCAAGACGAACGTCGACATCCTGGCCATGAGCGCGACTCCGATCCCGCGCACGCTCGAGATGGCGGTCACCGGCATCCGCGAGATGTCGACGCTGCAGACGCCGCCGGAGGACCGCCATCCGATCCTGTCGTACGTCGGGGCACGCAACGACAAGCAGATCGCCGCGGCGATCCGGCGCGAGCTGCTCCGTGAGGGCCAGGTCTTCTTCGTCCACAACCGCGTCTCGTCCATCCAGCGGGTGGCCGCGCAGCTGGCGGAGCTCGTGCCCGAGGCGCGCATCGCCGTCGCGCACGGGCAGATGGGGGAGCACGCACTGGAGGAGGTCGTGGATGCCTTCTGGGAACGCCGCTTCGACGTGCTGGTGTGCACCACCATCGTCGAGACCGGCCTGGACATCTCCAACGCGAACACGATCATCATCGACCGCGCCGACAAGTACGGACTGAGCCAGCTGCACCAGCTGCGCGGACGGGTCGGGCGCGCGAGGGAACGTGCCTACGCCTACTTCCTCTACGACGACCAGAAGCCGCTCAGCGAGACCGCCGCTGACCGTCTCGAGACGATCGCCGTGAACAACGACCTCGGCTCGGGCATGCAGGTGGCCTTGAAAGACCTCGAGATCCGCGGCGCCGGCAACCTGCTGGGCGCCGAGCAGGCCGGTCATATTGCCGGCGTCGGGTTCGATCTGTACCTGCGGATGATCGGCGAGGCCGTCGCGACCTTCCGCGGCGAGGAGACCGAGGGGCCGACCGAGCTGCGGCTCGAGCTGCCGGTGCAGGCCCGCATCCCCGAGTCGTACATCGACAGCGAGCGGCTGCGACTGGAGGCGTATCAGAAGCTCTCGGCAGCGGCATCCGTCACCGCCGCTGCGGACGCGATCGACCTCGTCGTCGAGGAGCTGACCGACCGGTACGGCGAACCCCCGGCCGAGGTCGAGGGCCTCGTGGCGGTCGCGCGCCTGCGCCGGCGCGCCGGTCAGGCGGGGCTGGCCGATGTGGTGGCCATGGGCCCGAACCTGCGCATCGCCCCCGCCGACCTGCCCGACTCGATGCGTGTGCGGCTGCAACGGCTGCACCCCAAGGCCAAGCTCGTGGCCGGGGGAGAGGCGATGGTGGTGCCGCTTCCCACCGCCGGCGGCGAGCCGCTGGGCGACGACCAGCTCATCGCCTGGGTCGCCCAGCTCATCGACCAGCTGTGGCCGCAGAAGCGGGCCGGCGCCTCAGCCGAGGCCGCCACCGCCTGACCGTGCGGTCGAGGCGGTCGAGGGGCGATGCGTCAGATGACGCCCTGCGCCAGCATGGCGTGAGCCACGCGCTCGAAGCCGGCGGAATTCGCGCCGACCACATAGTCGCCCGGACGCCCGTAGCGCGCAGCGGCGTCGAAGGCGGCGTCGTGGACGTCCTTCATGATGGAGCGCAACCGGGCCTCACTGTCATCGAACGACCAGCGCTGGCGCGACGCGTTCTGGCTCATCTCGAGGGCCGAGGTCGCCACGCCGCCGGCGTTGGCGGCCTTGCCGGGCGCGAAGAGCACCTCGGCGGCCTGGAACGCCTCCACCGCCGCGGGGGTGCACGGCATGTTGGCGCCCTCGGCGACGGCGCGCACGCCGCCGGCGATCAGGGCGCGGGCGTCGTCGGCGTCGAGCTCGTTCTGGGTCGCAGACGGGATCGCGACATCCACCGGCACCTGCCAGGGGCGGGCACCCTCGATGTAGCGGGCGCCCGGACGGCGAGCGGCGTACTCGGAGATGCGACCGCGCTCGACCTCCTTGATCTGCCGCAGCAGGTCCACGTCGATCCCTTCATCATCGACGACGTAGCCGGACGAATCGGATGCCGTCACCGGCGTCGCGCCGAGCTGCCACGCCTTCTTGATCGCATAGGTGGCGACGTTCCCCGACCCGGACACGCTCACCCGCGAGCCTTCAAGCGATGAGCCCCGCACCGCGAGCATTTCCTGCACGAAGAAGACCGCGCCGTAGCCGGTCGCCTCGGTGCGGACCTCCGCACCGCCCCACTGCACGCCCTTGCCGGTGAACATGCCCGACTCATGGCGGTTGGTGATCTTGCGGTACTGACCGAACAGGTAGCCGATCTCACGCGCGCCGACACCGATGTCGCCCGCGGGCACGTCGGTGTGCTCGCCGAGGTGCCGGTACAGCTCGCTCATGAACGACTGGCAGAACCGCATGATCTCAGCGTCCGACCGCCCGTGCGGGTCGAAGTCGCTGCCGCCCTTGGCGCCTCCGATGCCCTGGCCGGTGAGCGCGTTCTTGAAGATCTGCTCGAAACCCAGGAACTTGATGATCGACAGGTTCACCGACGGGTGGAATCGGAGACCGCCCTTGTAGGGTCCGAGCACCGAGGAGAACTGCACCCGGTAGCCGCGGTTGACCTGCAGGCGGCCCGTGTCGTCCACCCACGGCACGCGGAACATAATCTGGCGTTCGGGCTCGACGATGCGCTCCAGGATCCCGCCGTCGACGAACTCGGGGTGGGCCTCGAGGACGGGCGCGATGGACTCGAGCACTTCGTGCACGGCCTGCTGGAACTCGGGTTCGTGCGGGTTGCGGGACTGGACGGTGTCGAAGACATCGCGGACGGGCGTGGGCAGGGCGACGAGCGTATCGGTCACGGAGGTGGAGCTTTCTGGCCGAAGCGAAGGGGAAGGGTCCGAAGCCGGTGGTGTGCCCGCGGGATGTCGGGGCGTGCCGGCCACGAAGCGGTGTGTGCGCGCGGCCGGGTGCGCGGAGCGCTCATCGGAACGGACGAGACATCCGAGCCTAACCCGATCAGGAGGACGCGGCGCGGCAACCGCGCTACGCTGGGCGCCGATCGAGGAGGAATGATGCGATTCGAGCACCTCGGGGCCGAGCCCCGCATCCACCCCGAGGCGGTCGTGGCCGCGACCGCGGTCATCAGCGGCGACGTGCGGATCGGCGCGGATTGCCAGATCCTCCACGGTGCCGTGATCACCGCCGAAGGGGGCCCGATCACGCTCGGCCAGAACGTCATCGTGATGGAGAACGCGCTCGTCCGGGCGACGGCGACGAACCCCGTGCACATCGGGGACCACGTGCTCGTCGGGCCGATGGCGAGCATCTCGGGGGCGGTGGTCGAGGACGAGGTGTTCCTGGCCACGGGCACGCGCGTGTTCAACGGAGCACGCATCGGCACGCGCAGCGAGGTCCGCATCAACGCCGTGGTCCACCTGCGCACGACGCTCCCGGCCGAATCCACCGTGCCGATCGGGTGGGTGGCCGTCGGCGACCCCGTCCAGATCCTGCCGCCGGACCGTCACGAGGAGATCTGGAAAGCCCAACGGGAGCTGGACTTCCCCGGTTACGTGTTCGGGCTGGACCGGGACACCCCTGATCTCATGGTGCAGCTCACGGAGCGCTACGGGCGCGGCCTCGCCCGCCACGCGGGCGACCGGCGGCTGGACTGATCCCGCCGGCTCACTCCCACACCAGACCGCACTCGCGGCACGCGAACTCCAGGCCGTCCACCCACGGAGGGTCCAGCTCCGCGCGGCGCTCCCATTCGACGCGGAACCACGCGGGCTCGCTCGCGCGAACGTCGAACGACCCGCACTGCGGACATACCTCGGTCACGATGATCCGTGCCATGGCCGCCACGGTACGCCCGAGCATCGCGGATGCCGGCAGCGACGCGCGCAGGGCAGC
The DNA here is from genome assembly GCF_900292075.1 of Microbacterium timonense. Taxonomy (GTDB): domain Bacteria; phylum Actinomycetota; class Actinomycetes; order Actinomycetales; family Microbacteriaceae; genus Microbacterium; species Microbacterium timonense. Next base: position 1,019,920 of record NZ_OLMV01000001.1, on the reverse strand, counting down.
GTCCCGGTGGATCAGCCCGTGTTCTGCAGTCCCGCCGCCACCCCCGACACCGACAGCAGGAGCAGGCGCTGCAGCTCGGGGTCGACCGGCGCGCCCTCGGGAGCGTCGCGCAGTGCGCGCAGCGCGCGCAGCTGCAGCAGCGACAGCGCGTCGACGTATGGGCTGCGCATCTTCACGGCCCGCTGCAGCACCGGCTTGTTGCCGAGCAGCTCCGTGCCACCGGTGACGCGGACCACCCAGTCCCGCGTGAGCTTCATCTCGCCGCGGACGAGCTCGGCGAGGTCGTCCCGGTCACCGAGCTCCAGGTAGTGGCGGGCGATGCGGTCATCCGTCTTGGCGAGGCTCATGGCGACGTTGTCGACGAGCGTGCGCAGCAGCGGCCACTCCTCATACGCGCCCCGCAGCAGGGCCTCGTCGCCCACCGCTTCCATCGCGGTGCCGAGGCCGAACCAGCCCGCCAGGTTGATGCGGGCCTGCGTCCACGCGAACACCCAGGGGATCGCGCGCAGGTCCTCGAGGGACTCCACCGACAGCCCGCGGCGCGCGGGGCGCGAGCCCAGTGCGAGCAGCCCGATCTCCTCCATGGGGGTCACCCGGGCGAACCAGGGGGCGAAGCCGGGTGCCTTCACCAGTGAGAAGAAGCGCTCGCGGGATGCCGCATCCATCGTCGCGGCCACGTCCGCGTACTTCTCGGCAGCGGCGCGATTGCGTTCCTCGTTCGACGGCGACGACGCGAGGAGGATCGCGGCGGCCACCTGATCGATGTGACGCATCGCGATCGCGGGATCACCGTACCGGGCGAAGATGACCTCTCCCTGCTCGGTGAGCTTGAAGCGACCGTCCACCGAATGCGGCGGCTGCGCGAGGATCGCGGAGTTGGCGGGACCGCCGCCGCGGCCGAGGGCACCGCCCCGGCCGTGGAAGAGGGTCAGCTCGATGCCGTTCTCGTCCGCCCACGCGGCGATCTTCGCCTGCGCCTCGTACAGCGCGAGGTTCGCGGCGACGGGGCCGACGTCCTTGGACGAGTCGGAGTAGCCGAGCATGACCTCCAGCCGTCGCCCCGTCGCGGCCAGGCGCGCGGCGAATTCCGGGTGCTCCACGATCTCCGCGAGGATGCGCGGTGCGGCCTGCAGGTCGGCGAACGTCTCGAACAGCGGGATGACATCCAGCACGGGGAGAGTCCCGTCCGGGCCGACCGCGAAACGGGCGAGCTTGTGCACGTTCGCCAGGTCGTCGGCGGACTGCGTGAACGAGACGATGTACCGGCCGGCGGCCCTCGGCCCGTAGCGCTCCTGCAGGAACCCGATGGTGCGGATGACGTCGAGCACCTCTTCGGCCAGCTCGCTGCGCGGCCCGCCGGATTCCAGTTCGGCGAGCACCTTGGCGTGCACGGCGGAGTGCTGGCGCACCTCGAGCTCGGTGAGGTGGAAGCCGTACGTCTCGACCTGCCACAGCAGCTGCTGCAGGTGGCCGTAGGCCTGGCGGGGCGCGCCGGCCTGCACGAGGGATTCCTGGACGATCCGCAGGTCCGCGAGAAGGTGCTCCGGGTCGCGGTAGGCCAGGTCGGCGTCGCGACGGCGCGTGGCGTCGATCTTGCGGGCGATCAGCAGCATGATGCGCCGGTGCGGCTCGTCGGGGGAGCGCTTGGCGATGTCCTTGGCGGCGTCCTCGTCGGCCGCCCGCAGGCGCTGCCACAGCGCGATCAGCGCGTCGCTGGGCGGCGTGGTGGCGGCATCCAGTGTCAGGGTGCGGCCGATGCGGCTGGTGGTCCGCTCCAGTCCCAGGAGCACGTGCTCGCTGGCGATCGCTGAGGCCTTGCGGGTGACGGATGCCGTCACGAACGGGTTCCCGTCCCGATCGCCGCCCACCCACGAGCCGACCCGCACGAACGGGCGGACGATCGGCGCACGGCTGCCGGCGGCCGGTCCCTGCAGCGCATCGTCGACACGGCGGTACACGTGCGGCACGGCGGTGTAGAGCGTGTCGTCGAACACCGCCATGACGGCCCGCACCTCGTCGGTCGGCGACGGCTTCTCGGGACGCAGCGGCGCGGTGCGCCACAGCGTGTCGATCTCTTCGAGCATGCGTCGTTCGGCGCGGCGCTGGTCCGCCCCGTTACGAAGAGACGCGTCGTGCTCCTCCAGCAGCGTCGCCAGCCGACGGATGCTCGTGGATACGGCCCGCCGGCGCGCCTCGGTGGGATGGGCGGTGAAGACGGGGTGGAAGCGCATGGCCTGCAGCCGCTGCCGCGCCGTCTCATCGCCCACCTCGGCGGCCAGGCGCACGAAGGCCGCGGCCACCGAGTCCGTCGCCTGCTCACGGTCGGGGCGTCCGTCGCGCTCCCGCAGCACGCGGACGCGCTGGTGCTCCTCGGCGAGGTTGACGAGGTGGAAGTACGCGGTGAACGCGCGTGCGACCTCGTCGGCCCGTGCGATCGTGAAGGACTCGGCGATGGCCGCCGCCCGGGCGAACGCCTCCGGCGTCTCGTCGGTGTACGCCTGGATCGTCGCGGTGCGCAGGCGCTCGACGTCCTCGTAGAGTCCGGGCGACCCGCTCTCGCGCAGCACCTGACCCAGCAGCGTCCCCAGCATCCGCACGTCGGCGCGCATCTTCTCGGGGATCGCCTGCTCCGCCTCGAATCTCCCGACGAGGTCGATCGCTTCGGTATGGGTGAGTTCGCGCATCTGTCCAGGCTAACGGCGCGGTGTTTCCCCGACGTCACGACCGACGCTGTATGACGACCGGGCGCCGGGCCGGGCGGGTCGCCGGCTCGGCCGGGTCGGGCGGGTCGCCGGCTCGGCCGGTCGGGCCTGCTCAGTAGACTGTGGGCGGGAGAGCCGGGAAGTCTGGTCGGCGCGTTCATGTCGACCCGCGAAACGCCCTCACGGAGGCCCGATGACCCTTCTTCGCTCCGCCCGCTTCCCCGCCGTCGTGCTGCTGATCGCCGCCGCGCTGGGGCTGATCGTCGCGAACTCGGCCTGGGGTCCAGCGGTCGACCACGCGATGCACTCGTACCTCGGCATCCCGGGTGTCTTCGAACTCAGCCTGTCGCACTGGATCAAGGACGGCCTGCTCGCCGTCTTCTTCTTCGTCGTCGCGGTGGAGCTGCAGTACGAGCTGACCAGCGGGCAGCTGAACTCGGCGCGCAAGGCCCTGCAGCCGGCGATCGCCGCCGCCGGAGGTGTGCTCGTCCCGATCGTGATCTACCTCGTGATGGCCGCCGGCTCCGATGCCGCCTCGGGTTGGCCCATCCCGACTGCGACCGACATCGCCTTCGCGCTGGGAGTCCTGGCGGTGTTCGGCAAGGGGCTCCCCGCCGCCCTGCGCGTCTTCCTCCTCGCCCTGGCGATCCTCGACGACATCGTGGGGATCGTCTTCATCGCGGTGCTCTTCACCAGCGGTGTGGACGTCGCGGCGCTGGCAGGAGCCGCCGTCGCCGTGATCGCGTTCGGCCTGCTCAGCCGTCAGCTCGACACGAGGGCGCGCGTGCCGGTCGCCGTCGTCCTCGTGCTGCTGGCCCTCACGACCTGGGTGCTCGTCTACCGCTCGGGGGTCCACGCCACGATCGCGGGTGTGGTGCTGGGACTGGCGATGGCGCAGCGGCCCGCGCTGCGGGTGCGCCACGAGCTGGAACCGTGGGTGAACGGCATCGTGCTGCCCGTGTTCGCCTTCTCGGCCGCGCTCGTGCCGATCCCCGCGGTGCCGCTCTCGCAGCTGTCGCCCGCCTTCTGGGGCGTGGTCGTCGCGCTGCCTCTCGGCAAGATCGCCGGTATCTCGGTGCTCGGGTGGATCGCGCTGCGCATGGGGCGACGGGAGGGCACGCCGCCACTGGCCTTCGCGGACCTCCTGGCGGCCGGAGCACTCGGGGGCATCGGGTTCACCGTCTCGCTGCTCCTGTCGGAGCTCGCCTTCGCCGACGACGCGCCGCTGCGCGACCAGGCCACCCTCGGCGTGCTGGCCGGTTCGGTGATTTCGCTCCTGCTGGCCGCAGGGCTCGTATCGTGGCGGGCATGGCATCACCGACGGCGGACGACGACTGCACCCGTGACGAGCTGACCGCCGACCCCCTCCGGGCGGCGGCCGACGTAATGCGAGCCGTGCGCGATCGGTGCGTCTGGACGCAGCAGATCGACCACCGCGCTCTGGTCTCGTACCTCGTGGAGGAGAGCGCGGAGCTCATCGACGCGGTCGAGGCCGGCACGCGGGACGAGCTGCGCGAGGAGCTGGGCGACCTGCTGTGGCAGGTGCTGTTCCACGCCGAGATCGCCTCGCGCGACCCCGACGACCCGTTCGACATCGACGACGTCGCGCGCGGGCTCACCGACAAGATGGTGCGGCGGCATCCTCATGTGTTCGGCGACGCGGTCGCGACCACACCCGAGGAGGTGCTGGTCCACTGGAACGCCGCCAAGGCCGCGGAGAAGAGCGCGCGCACCAGCGTGCTGGACGGCGTGAGCGAGCGGATGCCGAGCCTCGCCCTGGCCCAGAAGCTCCTCGGCAAGGCGGCCCAGGTCGGCGTCGAGGCATCCGCCCCCGCCCGCGCTGCGGCTCCGAGCGCCGCCGCCCCGATCCGCGGGGCTGGCCCCCGGTTCCGCAGGCCCGACCCCGGTTCCGCGGCTGGCCCCGGTTTCGCGGGCCCGGCCCCGATCGCAGGCCCCGGTTCCGCGGACTTCATCGGAGCGCCGAGACTGCGGCCGTTCCCCGCAGTCTCGGCGCTCCAGTGGAGTCTCGCGGTCAAGTCGGGTCCCGCGGTTTGGGGGAGTCCGGCGGTCCGGGGGTGGTCCGGTCCGAGTCCGAGCTCGGCGACGAGCTACTGCGCCTGGTGGCGGCCGCACGCGCGCACGGCTGGGACGCAGAGCGCGCGCTGCGGGAGCGCCTGCGCGGGCTGGAGCGCGACATCCGGGCCGCCGAAGGGACGGCGGAGCCTCTGGAAGGATAGGGGCGTGGCATCCGTCAATCCGCCGCGTGGAATGCGCGACTTCCTCCCCGCCGAAAAGGCCCGCCGTGAGCGCGTGCTCGCCGTGATCCGCGACCGCTACCGCGCGCACGGGTTCGATGAGATCGAGACGCCGGTGATGGAGGAGTACTCGCGCCTGCACGCCGGCATCGGCGGCGACAACGAGAAGCTCGCGTACAACGTCCTCAAGCGCGGTCTCGACGCCGACGCCATCCGGGCGGCCGCCGAGGATCCGTCGACCCTGACCGACCTCGGGCTTCGGTACGACCTCACCGTGCCCCTGGCCCGGTTCTACGCCAGCAACCGTGGACAGCTGCCGACGGTGTTCCGGTCGATCCAGATCGCTCCGGTGTGGCGCGCGGAGCGTCCGCAGAAGGGGCGTTACCGCCAGTTCGTCCAGTGCGACATCGACATCATCGGCGACGCGTCGGCGCGCGCCGAGGCAGAGCTCGCCGTGGCCACGCTCGACACCCTCGACGCGCTCGGGCTGGAGGGCGGCAGCATCCGCATCAACGACCGTCGCGTGCTGGACTGGATGCTCGACACCTTCGGATTCGCCGCGCACGAGCGCCCCGGCGTGCTCATCACGATCGACAAGCTCGACAAGATCGGTCCCGAGGGCATCGTGTCCGAGCTGCGCGAGCGCGGCGCCACCACCGGAGCCGTGGATGCGCTCGAGGCGTTCCTCCGTCGGCCGATGACCATGGAGTACAACCCGTACGGCGAACGGCAGGTGCGCAAGGCGCTGCCGGACGGCGCGCCGGACGAGATCATCGCGCACCTCGTCGGGATCGGTGCGGCGGTCGCGGCCGCACGCGCCGGATCGGCCTCGGTGGACGACATCCCGCTGGTCTTCGACCCCTTCCTCGTGCGCGGCATGGGCTATTACACGGGCACCATCTTCGAGCTCGCGCACCCGTCGGTGGACTACTCGCTGGGCGGGGGCGGCCGCTACGACGGCATGATCGGCCGGTTCCTCGGGCAGGACGTCCCCGCGGTGGGCTTCTCGATCGGTTTCGAGCGCATCGTCGATCTGGTCGCGGAGGGAGAGGATGCCGCGGCCGCGGCGATCGTCCTCGTCCACGACCGCGATGTGCCCGAGGGCGAGCTGCTGGCGCTCAAGTCGGCGCTGATCCGGCAGGGCTCGAGGGTGCGGCTGGAGCACCGCACCAAGAACCTCAAGGCCCTGCTGGAACGCGCCGCCGCCGACGGCTACACGGCGTTCGCGGCCGTCGCCGCCGGGGCGACCGCGGACGCGCTCGAGGTCAAACCGCTCGCCTGACCCGGCCCCGTCTGCCCCCTCGCGACCCGCATTCCGCGAGACTTCAACGGGGCGCCGAGACTTCGGTCGTGCGCCGCAGTCTCGGCGCTCGGGTGAAGTCTCGCGGACCGGGCGGGCAGCGACGACGGGGAGCGGGACGCGACGGAGCGCCGGCGCCGGGGCGAGCGGGTCAGCGGGCGGCGCGGCGCAGGCGGATCGCCCGATACGCGACACCCAGGCCTACCACCGCGACGCCGGCGACGACCGACTGCCAGGGCAGCGTGACGGCGAGCACGAGGCATCCCGCGCCGCCGACGACCTGCAGCGCTGCGGGGTAGCGCCGGGCGGACCCGCGCTGCCGGAACGCGGCGACGTTGGCGACGAGGTAGTACAAGAGCACGCCGAAGGACGAGAATCCGATCGCTCCTCGGAGATCGACGAGCGCGACCAGCACGACCACGACGGCGGCCGCGGCGGCCTCGGCCCGGTGGGGCACGTGCCACCGCGGGTGCACCGCGCTCAGCGCAGGGGGCAGGTCGCTCTCCCGGGCCATCGCGAACGCCGTGCGGCTGACACCGGCGATGAGGGCCAGCAGCGCACCGAGCGAGGCCGCCGCCGCGCCCACGCGCACGACCACCCCGACCCACGCCCACCCCGACGCGGCGGCAGCCTCCGCGACGGGCTCGGTGGACGCGGCGACGGCGGAAGGACCGAGAGCGGCGAGCACAGCGACGGCGACCGCCGCGTACACCGCGAGCGCGATCGCGAATGCGAGCACGATCGCGCGCGGGATGACCCGACGCGGGTCGCGCACCTCCTCGCCCATGGTGGCGATGCGCGCGTACCCGGCGAACGCGAAGAACAGCAGCCCCGCGGACTGCAGGATGCCGTAGCCGCCGCCCTGCCAAACCGCCGCCGGTGAGATCCAGTCCGGTGCCGTTCCGGCGGAGAAGGCGGCGCACACCGCGGCCGCGAGGGCCCCCAGGGTCACGACGACGATGACCCGTGCGGCCCCGGCGGTGCGCGTCACGCCGAACCAGTTCACCGCCGTGAGCGCGACGACCGCGGCGATGCCGACGGGACGCTCCCACCCGGGCGGCGCGGCGTAGGCCGCGAAGGTGAGCGCCATGGCCGCGCAACTGGCGGTCTTGCCGACGACGAAGCCCCACCCGGCCACGAACCCCCACCAGGGGCCCAGTTCCGCGCGCCCATACGCGTACGTGCCGCCCGACGTCGGGTGTGCCGCCGCGAGCTGGGCCGAGGAGGTCGCGTTGCCGAACGCCACCACCGCCGCGATGCCCAGACCCAGGAGCAGGCCGGTGCCCGCGGCATCCGCGGCGGGCGCCCAGACCGCGAACACGCCGGCGCCGATCATCGATCCCAACCCGATGAAGACGGCGTCGCCGAGGCCCAGCCGGCGCTGCAGAGAGGGGGAGGCCACGGGCGAACCCTAGCGCGCGCCGGAGAACAGCGGGTGCGGCAGGACTTCACCCGCGCCGCTGCGGTCCGCAAGGATGTCGTCATGACGTTGCAGCTGCACACCGTGCTCGCCCCGTTCGGACCCGCGACCGCCGTCGAGCTCACCGACGCGCAGGTCGCCGAGCTCGGCGGCGGAAAGCGCGCCGCCGTGGTCATCGACATCGGCGGGCGCACCGCCCGCGGACGCCTGGCCGTGATGGACGGGCGCAACGTCATCGGCCTGTCCAAGGCCGTGCGCGCCGAGCTGGGCGTCGAGATCGGAGACGAGGTCGACGTCACGATCGAGCTCGATACCGCTGAGCGGACCGTGGATGTGCCCGCCGACCTGGCGGCGGCTCTGGATGCCGCGCCCCAGGCACGAGCGGCGTTCGAGGCGCTTTCGTACAGCCGCCGCAAGGAGCTGGCGCGCGGCGTGGCCGAAGCCAAGCGCCCCGAGACGCGGGACCGGCGGATCGCGTCCGCCATCGCGGAGCTCACCGGGGCGTAGGCGCGCGTCGCTCCATCGGCACCCGGACTCGCATCCTCACCGGGCATAGGCGCGGCCGGGCCACTGCACGCCGTGGTCACCCGCCCGACCGCATCCGTTCATCCTCCTGCGGTGGCATCGTCCCATGCGCCGCTCCCGCGATGTGCCGCCGAGCGCCCTGGTCGGGCTCGTTCTCGGACTGACCGCCGGGGCTGGACTCGTGCTCCTGGGCGGCCGCGCGGTGCTGGCGCGGCAGGCGGCGATCGCCCGGCGCCGCATCGGCAAGCCGCTCGGCGAGGACGCCCTGGACGCCGACCGCGTCTGGGGCCGCCGCTTCGACGGTGAGCCGCTCGAGTTCGTCGTGCTGGGGGACTCCATCGCGGCGGGGCTCGGCGCCGAGCGCCGCAAGGACACCCTCGGTGCGCGGGTGTCGAAGGGCCTGGCGCGGCGGACGCAGCGCCCCGTGCGATTGCGCACCGCCGCCGTCGTCGGAGCGGAGTCGTCGGCGCTGGCTGCACAGGTGGACGGCCTGCCCCCTGACTACCGACCGGATGCCGCGGTCATCGTCGTCGGTGGGAACGACATCACCCACCGCGTGCCCGCCGCGGCCTCGGTCGCGCACCTGGAGCGGGCCATCCTGCGGCTGCGCGCGCGGGGCGCCGTCGTGGTCGTCGGCACCTGCCCGGACCTGGGCGCGCTGCGGCCCGTGCCGCAGCCGCTGCGCGCGCTGGGCTCACGGCTGTCCCGCCAACTCGCCGACGCCCAGGCGGAGACCGCCGCGCGCTGCGGCGCGCGGGCCGTCTCGCTGCGCCGGGCCGTCGGGCCGTTCTTCGTGACCCAGCCCGACGAGATGTTCAGCCTGGACCGCTTCCACCCCAGTGCGCTCGGGTATCGGCGGACGGCGGAGGCGCTCGTGCCCGAGGTCGTGGGTGCGCTGGCGGACTCCGCCGCCGGGGCCTGAGGTGCTCAACAGGCGAACCGACGCTCCACAGGACGATTTCGCGCAGAATCTCCTGTTGAAGCGCGGTTGACCTGTTGAAGACTCCAGGTGCGGGGTCAGCCGGCGCTGACGGATGCCGCCCATTCGGCCACGCGGGCAGCGCTCTCCTCCTCGGAGAGGTCCTCCACGCGCGTCATGACCGACCAGCGCACTCCGAAGGGATCGCGGATGCTCGCGAACCGATCGCCAGAGACGAACGTCGAGGGCTCCTCGCGCACGGTCGCGCCGGCCGCCACCGCGCGGGCGGTGACCGCGTCGACGTCGGGCACATAGATCCCGATCGAGTAGCAGTCCTCATCCCCCTCCGGCGCCGGCACCAGGCCGTACGCGGGCGTCGGCTCGCCGATCTGGAGGAGTCCGAGCCCGAAGTCCAGCCCGGCATGCACCACCATGCCGTCGAACTCGGTGACGTCGGTGACACGGGCGCCGAAGACGTCCCTGTAGAACTCGAGCGCCTGTTTCGCGCCGCGGATCGCGAGGAACGGGGTGAGGGTGGTCGCCGTGTTCGGGCGACCGTCGGTCGTGTGGGAACCGGTCACGCCGGCGGTGTTCTGCGTGGTCATGACATCGATGTTCCGGCGCAGCCGGTGCCGGGCGCTTGAAGATTCGCGCCATCCTCGCCCCGACGAATGTCGGCGCCGCCGCTACCGTGGCGCTGTGACCGACCCGACGAGAGGCGTGCTCTACCCCGAGCACCTGCCGCGCATGACGCGGCTGCCGCCGCCCGCCGAGGCATCCGAGCTCGTCGCCTGGTTCTGGATTCCGCAATGGGACCTGCCGGCCGGAGAGACCTCGCGTCAGCAGATCCTGGGATATCCGGCGGCCAACCTCGTCGTCGAGCCGCAAGGTGTCGGCCTGTGGGGGGCGACCACCCGGGCCTTCGAGAAGGAGCTGCGGGGGAGCGGGTGGGCCGTCGGGGCGGTGCTCAGGCCCGCAGCGCTCGTGCGGCTTCACGACGCGCCGGCCACCCTGGTGGACACGCACGTGGAGCTGCACGCGCCGGAGCTGGTGCAGACCGTCACCGCCGCCTTGCCGGATCTCGGCGATGCGGTGGGTGCCGTGTCCCGATGGCTCAGCCGGCGGGCGTCGCCGGCGACCGCGGACGGGCGCCTGGCGAACGCGATGGCGGACCTGCTCATGACGGATGCCGCGGTCCTCCGCTTGGACGACGCCGCAGAGCGGCTGCGCGTCTCGGCGAGGACGCTGCAACGGCTGGCGCATCGCACTGTGGGGCTTTCACCGGCGGCGATGATCCGGCGCCGCCGCCTCCAGGAGGCGGCCCAACGCGTGCGCGAGGATCCTGACGCACCGCTGGCCGAGATCGCCGCCGAGCTCGGCTATGCCGATCAGGCGCACCTGACGAACGACTTCCGCGCCGTGCTGGGGTTCACTCCGTCGCGCTATCGCGGCGCTCGCTGAGCATGCCGTCGCCGGCCGCGGCCCGTGTGACCCGCCTCTTCTCGCGGACGTAGACCTCCCGCCGCACGCGTGCCACCACGTCGCCAGAGCGATCGGTGATCTCCGTCTCGAACCACTCGAGCACCTTCGCGCCGCCGCGGGCGCGCTCGCGCAATTCTGCGGCCTTCTCCCGCGGCACGGTGAACTGCGCGGTCAGCACGCCGCGCCCCGGCTTGAGGAACTCGATCTCGCCTCGGGTGTCCCACACCACGTAGTCGCGTCCGAGCTGATGCATGACCAGCATGAAGTAGTACGGGTCGGTCATCGCCGACATGGATCCGCCGAAGGCCGTCTTGACGTAGTTGCGCGTGAACACGTTGACGTGCAGTTCGACGGTCGCACTGGTCCAGTCGTCCGCGAACCGGCGGACGCGGATGCCGCTGAACAGGTTCGGGATCCACAGGCTCATGCCGACGGCGAGGCGGCGAGGGGTCACGCGCATGCGTCCAGCATGACCGGGATCGACACGCACGGCGATCCCATTGGCGACTGGCGACAATTGTTCTAGTTGATATAGAATTAGCACGTGTTGGTGCGGATAGACCCCGAGAGCGAGATGGCGCTGTTCGCGCAGATCGCCGCCTCGGTGCGAGCGGATGCCGCCTCCGGGCGGGTGCGCGCCGGCGACCGGCTGCCGGCGGCCCGCGAGATCGCCGCCGCACTCGGGGTGAACGTCCACACCGTGCTGCACGCCTATCAAGACCTGCGCGATGAGGGACTCGTCGAGCTGCGCCGCGGACGCGGTGCGGTCGTGACCGCGCAGGCCGACGCGCTCGCGGGTCTTCACCACGACATCCAGGGACTCGTCGCGCGTGCTCGCGCCGCGGGTCTGCCCCCCGACGCGCTCGCCGCACTCGTGAAGGAGATCGCCAGCCATGACGACCGCTCACCCCGCTGACCCTGCCGCCGGTGCCGCGCCCGCGGTCGGCCGCGTTCCGTGGCCGGCGGTGACCGCGTTCGTCCTTCTCGCGTGCGGCTCGGCCTGGCTCGTGACGCTGCCCCTGTGGCTGGGGGAGGGGCTGGCGTCACCGCTGAGCGGACTGCTGCTGCCGCTCATGATGTTCACCCCCGCGCTGGCTGCGGTGATCGTCGGCTTCGCGTTCCGCATGCCGGCGACGGGGCGTCTGCGGTTCCTGGGCATCTGGCCGCTGCGGCCCGCGGGGCGCTTCGTTCTCTTCCTCGTGCTCGGTCTCGTGCTGCCCATCGTCGTCATCGTCCTCACGGCGCTCGTCGCAGGTGCCCTCGGCCTGGTGCGACTGGACCTCATCGGGTTCTCGGGCTTCGCCGAGCAGGTCGCGGCGGCGACGCCGTCCGGCGTCCCGCTGCCGCCCATCGGGGTGCTCGCCGCGATCCAGCTGCTGGCGCTCCCGGTCGGCGCAGTCGTCAACAGCGTCCTCGCCTTCGGTGAGGAGCTCGGTTGGCGGGGCTGGCTCCAGACCGCGCTGCTGCCGCTGGGACCCTGGCCGGCTGTGCTCCTCACCGGCGCGATCTGGGGGGTGTGGCACGCGCCGATCATCCTGCTCGGCTACAACTTCGGGCGTGCCGACGTCACGGGCGTGCTGTTCATGGTGGGGGGATGCCTCGCCTGGGGCGTGCTGCTCGGCTGGCTGCGGATTCGCAGCACGTCACTGTGGCCGGCTGTGATCGCCCATGGCTCGCTCAACGCCGCCGGTGGGCTCGTGCTCATCCTCGCGGCGGCCGGCCAGACGCCTGACCTCGCGCTCGTCGGTGCGTTGGGCGTCGTGGCCTGGCTGGTCGTGGCCGCCTGCGTGGCGGTCATCGCCCTGCTCCGCCAGTTCCGGGTCGGAAGCCCGCCGGAGCCGTCCTCACATGTCCGACACAATCGCGCGACCGCCACCGCCACCGCCGCGGCCGGCGACAGCGCTCCCGCCGCCGATCAGGCTTCCCGAGGTGAGGACCGATGAACCGTCCCGATCTGCCCCTGCGCCGCTTCGTCCTGGTCGCCGTGTGGCTGCCTGTGGCGGTCGTCGCCATCGGCGTCGTCGTGCAGCTCGTGCTCTTGCCCGGGCTGCCTGCGACCATCGCGGTGCACTGGGGCCCTGACGGCGAGCCGGACGGGTTCGCTCCCGCCTGGACGCAGCCGCTGTCGACGGCTCTGCTCGGCCTCGGGCTGCCGCTGCTGATGGCGCTGCCATCGCTGCCGGGGCTTCGTGGCGGAGACGCCGGGGCGACGTACCGGCTGATGGGCGCCATCGCCGCCGGCACATCGGTGCTGGTCACGGTCGCCCTCACGTGGACGCTCGCCATGCAGGCGGGCCTGGACAGTGCCGCGGCGACTCCGCCGGTCTGGGTGCCGCTGGGGGTCTCGCTCGTCGCCGGGCTCGCCGCGGGCGTCGCTGCCTGGTTCATCCAGCCCTCCCAGCGGACGGCGGATGCCGCAGCCCCCGCGGCGGCCCCGCTCGCACTCGGTCCCACCGAGAGAGCGCTGTGGCTGCGGTCGACGGCGATGGTGCCCGGTGCTGCCGTGGCGATCACGGTCGCCGTCGTGCTGGTCACTCTGGCGGCCGTCGTGGCGTGGGTCACCGGCGTCGCCGCGGGCGTCACCTGGCTGCTGACCGGGGTGGCGCTGGTGCTGCTCGTGTCGGCCGGCACGACGGTCGCGTTCCACGTCCGCGTCGACGAGACCGGACTCCACGTTGACTCGGTGCTCGGCATCCCGCGCTTTCACGTGCCGCTGGACGACGTGGAATCCGCCGCACGGGTGCACGTCGATCCGATGGGGGAGTTCGGTGGCTGGGGCGTCCGCCTCGGCACCGGGCGCAGGTTCGGGATCGTGCTGCGCGCCGGAGAGGCCCTCGAGGTCACTCGGCGCTCCGGCCGGCGATTCGTCGTCACGGTTTCGGATGCCCAGACCGCAGCCGCGCTGCTGCAGGCCCTCGTCGCGCGGCGAGCGACCGTGTGACCGGCTCTTGACCTGCGCGCAGCGGCCGGATTTGCTGGGGGGATGGCGGACCCCACCCCCGAGACCTGGCGACGTGTCGACACCTACCTGACCGAGCTGCTCGTGGGCCACGACCCGGGGCTGGAGCAGGCGGTGGCCGATCAGAACGACGCCGGGCTGCCGGCCATCGAGGTCGCTCCCGTCAACGGCAAGCTCCTCCACCTGATCGCCCGCATGTCAGGAGCGCGCCGGGTGCTGGAGATCGGCACGCTCGGCGCCTACTCGACGATCTGGCTGGCCCGCGGCATCCCGGCCGATGGTCACATCGTGACGATCGAGGCCGAACGGCGCAACGCCGAGATCGCGCGGGCGAACCTGGAGCGCGCCGGCGTGAGCGACAAGGTGGACATCCGGCTCGGTCGCGCCGCCGACGTGCTGCCCACATTGGAGGGAGGCGAGCCGTTCGACCTCGTGTTCATCGATGCCGACAAGGAATCGAACACGATCTACCTGGACTGGGCCGCGCGGCTGGGCAGAACCGGGACCGTCGTCATCGTGGACAACACGGTGCGCGCCGGCGAGGTCGCCAATCCAGCGACGGAGAATCCGCAGATCATCGGCGTGCAGCGCGGCCTCGAGATGCTCGCGCGCGACTCACGCTTCGATGCGACCGCGATCCAGACGCTGGATGCCAAAGGCTACGACGGCATCGCGATCGCGCTCGTGAGCTAGGCGTGCTGCTGCCGGCGCGCCCGATGTGACCGGCGGCATCTGGCGGCGGCCACCGCCCTCACTAGACTCGGGGACGGACCGACGACGCTCCGACGAATCACGCTCCACAAGCAAGGAGAAACCCCTGTGGCACAGATCGAGGCTGTAGGCGCGCGCGAGATCCTCGACTCGCGCGGAAACCCGACCGTCGAGGTGGAGGTGCTGCTCGAAGACGGCACCGTCCAGCGCGCCGCCGTCCCCTCGGGCGCGTCGACCGGCGCCTTCGAGGCGTACGAGCTGCGCGACGGCGACAAGAGCCGGTACGGCGGCAAGGGCGTGCTGAAGGCCGTTGCCGCCGTGATCGACGAGCTCGGCCCGGCGATCGAGGGCGTCGAGGCGAGCGAACAGCGGCTCGTCGACGAGATCCTCATCGCGACCGACGGCACCGAGAACAAGTCCCGCACCGGTGCGAACGCCATCCTCGGTGTGTCGCTGGCCGTTGCGAAGGCGGCAGCGGACGCAGCCGACCTGCCGCTGTTCCGCTACCTCGGCGGCCCCAACGCGCACGTCCTGCCGGTGCCGCTGTTCAACGTCATCAACGGCGGCGAGCACGCCGACAACGGCATCGACTTCCAGGAGTACTTCCTCGCCCCCATCGGCGCCGAGACGTACGCCGACTCGCTCCGCTGGGGCACCGAGGTCTACCACGTCCTCAAGGGTGAGCTGAAGGCGGCAGGCTTCGCCACGGGGCTCGGCGACGAGGGCGGCTTCGCCCCCGACCTGCCCAGCAACCGCGAGGGCCTGGACTTCCTCATCCGCGCGATCGAGAAGGCCGGCTTCACCCCCGGCCGCGACATCGCCGTCGGCTTGGACGTGGCGGCGACCGAGTTCTTCGACAACGGCGTGTACACCGTCGAGGGGAAGGCGTGGTCGGCCGACCAGCTCACCGAGTACTTCGCCGACCTCGTCGCGAACTACCCGATCGTGACGATCGAGGACGCGCTCGCCGAAGACGACTGGGATGCCTGGAAGGCGCTGACCGATGCGATCGGCTCCAAGGTCCAGCTCGTCGGGGACGACCTGTTCGTCACGAACCCGACGCGCCTGCAGAAGGGCATCGACCTCGGCGTCGGCAACGCCCTGCTGGTCAAGGTGAACCAGATCGGCACGCTGTCGGAGACCCTGGATGCGATCTCGCTGGCGACCCAGAACGGGTACCGGTCGATGCTGTCGCACCGTTCCGGCGAGACGGAGGACACCACGATCGCCGACCTCGCGGTCGCGGTGAACTGCGGTCAGATCAAGACCGGCGCGCCCGCTCGCAGCGAGCGCGTCGCGAAATACAATCAGCTTCTGCGCATCGAGGAGGAGCTCGGCGACGCGGCGGTCTTCGCGGGCCGCGGCGCGTTCCCGCGCTACAAGGGCTGATGCGCTGAGAGCGTCGTGAAGATCCCGCCGCGGCGGGATCGAGGGAGGGGGAGCCGTGGCCAAGACGACGGCTCCCCCTTCTCGTACCCGGAGACGGGGTGCCGGGCGCCGGCCCGCCGCAGCACAACGCGCCGTCGACGTGCGCGGTTGGCTGGGCGGCATCCGTCTCTCGGGGTTCATGGTCATCATGATGGGCCTCGTGGTGCTGGCGGCCTTCGTCCTGGTGCCCACGATCGGCATGTACGTGGATCAGCGGCAGCAGATCGCCGCACTCCGAGCCGCCGTGCAGCTGAGCCGGGACCAGGTGGCCGACCTGGAATCCCAGCGGGAGCGCTGGCAGGACCCGGCGTACATCACCACGCAGGCGCGTGAGCGCCTCTACTACGTCAAGCCCGGCGAGGTGGTCTACCTCGTGGACGACGACCTCCCGCCCGAGCTGGCGCCCCAGGAGCAGGAACCGGTCAGCGACGAGCTGGAAGCAGCCCACACCGACTGGATGGCGCAGCTGGTGCGCTCCGTCACCGAGGCGGGCCTGGCTCAAACCGTCGCGCCGCTGACCGTCGGCGTACCCGACCCGGCGCCCTCGCCCACACCGACTCCGTAGTCGGCGGCGGAACGGGGCATCCGTCTCGCCCCGGCGGTCCAGCGCCGTCCCAGGCGTCGCCGCTAGCCTGGAAGAGTGACGACCCCGCCGTTCCCCCCTGTCAGCGACGCCGATCTCGAGGTGCTCCGCGAGCAGCTCGGCCGGCCCGCCCGAGGGGTCGTCGGCATCGCCGCCCGCTGCGTGTGCGGCAATCCGACGGTGGTCGCGACGTCGCCCCGGCTGCCGGACGGCACGCCGTTCCCCACGTTCTACTACCTGACGCATCCGGCGGCCACGGCCGCGATGTCGATGCTCGAGGCGGACCACGTGATGCGGGAGCTGTCCGACGAGCTCGCGGCCGACGACGAGGTGGCCCAGGCGTACCGGCGCGCCCACGAGGCGTACCTCGAAGATCGCGCGGCGTACGGCCACGTCGAGGAGATCGACGGCATCTCCGCGGGCGGCATGCCGACGCGCGTGAAATGCCTGCACGCGCTGGCCGGTCATGCGCTGGCGGCCGGGCCAGGGGTCAACCCGATCGGCGATCGGGCGCTCGCGATGTCGAGCTGGTCTCCCGCACGGTGCGTGTGCGCGCGGCCGGGCTCGGACGGATGAGCGGCCGCGTGCTCTCGGCGGTGGCATCGGCCATCGTCGCGACGGGTCTGGTCGTCGCCCCCTCCGCGGCACAGGCCGCGACCACGCCCGGGACCGATCCCGTGCGGGCGGCGGAGTACTGGCTCGCCGACTACGGCATCGAGAGGGCCTGGGAGACCACCCGCGGCGCAGGCACCAAGATCGCGATCATCGACACCGGCATCGGCCGTGGCCCCGTGGAGTTCGACGGAGCGGTCGCCGGCGGGACGGACGTCTCGGGCGCCGGGTCACCCGACGGGCGAACCCCCGTCGGCGCCGTGGATGCCGATCACGGCAGCTGGGTCGCCTCGCTCGCGGCAGGTCGGGGCACCGGGCCCGGCACAGGCATGATCGGCGTGGCACCGGAGGCGCAGCTGCTCTCGGTGTCGGTCGCCTTCGGCTCGTCGGCTCCGCGATCGTTCTCCGAGCAGATCGCCGACGCCATCCGGTGGTCCGTCGACAACGGGGCCGACGTGATCAACATGTCGCTGACGACGAACGTCCCGGACTGGCCCGAGAGCTGGGACGACGCCTTCCTGTATGCCTTCGACCACGACGTGGTCGTGGTGGTGGCGGCGGGCAACCGGGGCAGCGGCACCACGCGCGTGGGCGCTCCCGCCACCATCCCCGGCGTGCTGACCGTGGGAGGTGTCGACCGATCGGGCAAGGCCAGCATCGACGCGTCGACCCAGGGCATCACGATCGGCGTGTCGGCGCCCAGCGAAGAGCTGATCGGCGTCTCGGCCGATTCCACGCTCGTCTCGTGGGACGGCACGAGCGGCGCCGCGCCCATCGTGGCGGGGATCGCGGCGCTCGTGCGCTCGGCGCACCCCGAGCTGGACGCGAACAACGTGATCAACCGGATCGTGAAGACGGCGCGGCCGGCTGCCGGTGCGACCGACGTGCCGGACCTGCTGTACGGCTATGGCCTGGTGGATGCCGCCGCCGCCGTCTCGGCGAGCGTCCCGACCGTCAGCGCGAACCCGATGGGCAGTCTGCAGGACTGGGTACGGCTGTACCGGCGTGCGCCGGCGGCGCCGCTGCCGCAGGAGCCCGCCGCTCCCGTCGAGGTGCCCCCGCTGCCGGACGCCGAGACGGCCACACGCGCGGCGTCGCCGCTCCTGCCCGACCGGAACACCCTCCTGTATGGGACGCTGCCGCTCACCTTGGCCACCACGGCGGCTATACTGGTGGCGCTCGGCGTCACCGCTGCTGTCCGACGCATCCGATTGGCGTCCCGCGCGCCGAGCCGCTGACACAGGAGGAGTACTCCAAACCGTGACCAACACCGTGCCCAAGATCCTCATCGTCGGTGGCGGATACGCAGGCTTCTACACGGCCTGGAAGCTCGAGAAGCATCTGCGCAAGGGCGAGGCGGACGTGACCATCGTCGATCCGCTGCCCTACATGACCTACCAGCCGTTCCTCCCCGAGGTCGCGGCCGGCTCGATCGAGGCGCGTCACTCGGTCGTGGCGCTGCGTCGCCACCTCAAGCGCACCCACGTCGTCGCCGCGAAGGTCACCGGCATCGACCACGCGCACAAGGTCGCCACGATCACGCCGATCGCGGGTGAGCCCTACGAGTTCGAGTACGACCAGATCGTGGTGACCGCGGGCGCCGTCTCGCGCACGTTCCCGATCCCCGGCATCGCCGACAACGCGATCGGCCTGAAGACCATCGAAGAGGCGGTCGCCATTCGCGACCGGCTGATGTCGAACTTCGACAAAGCCTCGACGCTGCCTCCCGGCCCGGAGCGCGACCGGCTGCTGACCGTCGTCGTCGTCGGCGGCGGATTCGCGGGCATCGAGGTCTTCGCCGAGCTGCGCTCGCTGGCATCCTCGCTGGTGAAGAGCTACCCGCAGATCACGTTCGACGACACGCACTTCCACCTCATCGAGGCGATGAGCCGCATCATGCCCGAGGTCTCGCTCAAGACGAGCGAATGGGTGCTGAAGAACCTCGCCAAGCGCGGTGCATACGTGCACCTCGACACCCAGGTCACCGGCGCGATCGGCGGCAACGTCGAGCTGTCCACCGGCGAGGTCATCCCCACCGACCTCATCATCTGGACCGCCGGCGTCATGGCCAACCCGACGGTGGTGCGCGGCGGCGATCTGCCCGTCGAGGAGCGCGGTCGCATCCGCGCCCGCGCGGATCTCCGGGTCGGCACCGCCGACGAGATCGTCGAGGGCGCCTGGACCGCCGGCGACGTCGCAGCCGTCCCGGACCTGACCGGTGGCGGTGTGGGCGGCTACTGCGTGCCCAACGCGCAGCACGCCGTGCGGCAGGCCAAGCTCCTGGCGAAGAACCTCGTCGCGGTGCTCCGGGGCGAGCTTCCGCGGGACTACTACCACAAGAACCTCGGCGCCGTCGCGGGCCTGGGACTGTGGGTCGGCGTCTTCCAGTCCGGCAACATCGCGCTCAAGGGCTGGATCGCCTGGCTCGCGCACCGCGGCTACCACGGTCTGGCGATGCCGTCGTGGGAGCGCAAGTGGCGCGTGCTCTGGGGCTGGTGGAACAACTTCTGGCTCGGCCGCGACATGGTGAACCTGTCGACGGTGCAGAACCCCCGCTACGTCTTCGAGGAGTTCGCCGCTCGCCCGCGCCCGCCGCAGCCCGTCGAGGCGCCGGCCGACGCCGCCCCGGCGGCCAGCGCCCCGGCGAAGAAGGCTCCGGCGAAGAAGGCCCCGGCCGACGGCGAGAAGGTCGCCGCGCGCTGACATCGAACGCATGCCGCAGGCTCGTCTGAGAGGATGAGCCTGCGGCATTCGCGTGTGCGCGGCATGCGTGGGCCCCCGTAGCCCAATGGCAGAGGCAGGCGACTTAAAATCGCTTCAGTGTGGGTTCGAGTCCCACCGGGGGTACCCGTCGTCAGGCCCCGGATCTTCCGGCACATGCGCAGCGTGCGCCGAGAATGCGGCGCGGCGCATCGGCCGTCGCCCCCCCTCGGGCGCCTGCATGCTGCCCGAGGGGGCGTCGTCGATCAGGGGGTGGCGGAGGCTTGCGTCCCCAGTCCGCGTCGCCTCCGTCGCGGGCCCCAGCCCGAGCGTCTCCCCAGACGACCTCGGATCCCGCATGACGAAGCTAGCGTGTCCCCCATATGGGGGACAAACCCGCGAGCCGGTCGCTCGGGAAACTCTCAGCAACGACCCCGCCGTGGTCGCCCCGTCCGTCCGGCGGCGCGGAGATGCTGGTGGTCTCGCGCGCGCCGCGTTAGCCTGACGGCATCGGCGAAGGGGGCGTGAGCGATGATCGAGGACAGCAAGGGCCGGACCGACAAGCAGCGCCCGCCCCGCAGCGGATGGTGGTGGAAGCTCGTCGCCCTCTTCCTGGCGGTGCCGCCGATCACCGTGTACGCGGCTGAGGACGAGGTGGAGCAGGAGCGCGCCTCGCGCAAGGACTGATCCTTCGCATCTCGTCGCCTCCTGTGTGCGCGCGACACCCTGTCGGGCGCTCGTCAGCGACGCGGGCGGGGCCGTAGGCTGGGGCGATGCGCGCGCACCCGAAGCGAGCCGTATGAGTCTCGATCTCCTGTCCTCACCCGCGGCGACGAAGCCGTGGGACGATCCCGCGTCCTACTGGGGCGCCATGACCCACGCCCTGGCGGACGTGAGCGGCCCGGTGGCCGCGATCAACGCCGACGCCCTCCGCTACAACGCGCTGGACCTCGTCGTGCGCGCGGGCGGGGTGCCCATCCGTGTCGCGAGCAAGTCGGTGCGCGTTCGTGAGGTGCTCGACGCCGTGCTGGCGCTGCCGGGCTATCGCGGCATCCTCGCCTTCACGCTCCCCGAAGCCCTCTGGCTGGCCGCGACCCACGACGACATCGTCCTGGGCTATCCGACCGCCGATCGCGGGGCGTTGGCCGCGCTGACGACCGACGAGGCTGCGGCGTCGCGGATCACGCTGATGGTCGACGATCTCGCACAGCTCGACCTCGTCGACGCGATCGCCGCACCGGGTTCGCGGCCCGAGATCCGCGTCGCGATCGACGCCGACGCGTCGTGGCGGGCGCCGGGCCTCGGCCACATCGGCGTCCTGCGCTCTCCGCTCCACGAGGCCGCCGAGGTCGCCTCACTCGCACGCGCGATCGCAAGGCGTCCCGGGTTCCGGCTGGTCGGTCTCATGATGTACGAAGCGCAGATCGCCGGACAGGGTGATGCCACCGGATCCGGTGATGCGGTCATCCGGTGGATGCAGCGCCGCTCTGGCGCCGAGCTCCTCGACAGACGGGGTGCCATCGTCGCCGCCCTGCGTGACATCGCCGCCCTGGACTTCGTGAACGGGGGAGGGACGGGCTCGCTCGAGCTGACAGCATCCGATCAGGCGGTCACCGAGCTCACCGCCGGCAGCGGCCTGCTCGCGGGCCACCTGTTCGACGGCTACCGCGCTTTCGACCCGGCCCCTGCCGCAGCCTTCGCCCTGGAGGTGGTGCGAAAGCCGGCCGCCGATGTCGCCACCGTGCTGGGCGGCGGGTGGATCGCCTCCGGTCCCGCCGTGGAGTCCCGCCAACCCCGCGCGGTGTGGCCGCCCGACCTGCGCACGGCGCCGCGCGAGGGCTCGGGCGAAGTGCAGACGCCGCTGCGCGGTGCGGCGGCGCGCAGACTCCGCGTCGGGGACCGTGTGTGGTTCCGCCACGCCAAGAGCGGAGAGCTCGCCGAAAGGGTCGAGCGCTACCACCTCGTCGAGGGGGAGCGCCTCGTGGGAGAGCTTGCCACCTACCGAGGCGAAGGGAAGGCGTTCCTGTGACACGTCCGGGCGGAGTCTGGCGCAACTGGGGGCGTTCGGAGTCGGTCCGACCGCAACGGGTGGAGTTCCCCCGCACCGTCGCGGCGGTGCAGCGGGCGGTGGTCGCCGCGGCAGCGCAGCGGCTGCCGGTGAAGGCGGTCGGGGCGGGGCACAGCTTCACGGGGATCGCGGTCGCACCGGGAGTGCTTCTCGAGCTGGACGATCTCACCGGACTCGTCTCGGTCGATGTGGAGCGCGGACGTGTCACCCTGCTGGCAGGCACCCGGCTGCACCAGATCCCGCGGCTGCTGGCGCCGTACGGCCTGGCCATGGAGAATCTCGGCGACATCGACCGGCAGTCCATCGCGGGAGCGATCTCGACCGGCACCCATGGCACCGGCGCACGATTCGGGGGCATCGCCGCCCAGGTGGTCGGTGCGACACTCGTCACGGCATCCGGCGACCTGCTGCGGGTGGGCGAGGACGAGAACCCCGAGATGCTTCCCGCCGTCGCTCTGGGGCTCGGCGCCCTCGGCATCCTCGTCGAGGTGACGCTGCAGTGCGTGCCCGCGTTCGTCCTGCACGCGGTCGAGCGCCCGGAGTCGCTCGATGACGTCCTCCGGACGCTGGAGGACCGCGTCGCAGCCGAGGATCACTTCGAGTTCTACTGGTTCCCGCACACCGACCGCGCGATGACCAAGACCAACACCCGGCTGCCCGAAAGCGCACCGCGGCACCCGCTTCCGCCGGTGGGGAGGTGGATCGACGACACGCTCGTGGGCAGCGGCCTGCATCAGGTGGCGTGCACCACCGGCAGAGCGGTGCCGGCCCTCGTGCCCGCGATCAACCGGCTCTCGGCGAAGGTCTGGGGCGATCGCGAGTTCACGGACGCCTCGGCCCGCGTGTTCGCGACCAGCCGGTCGGTCCGGTTCCGGGAGATGGAGTACGCGCTGCCCGCCGGGAACGTGCGGCCCGCCTTCCAGGCCCTGCGCGCACTGGTGGACGAGCGGGGCTGGCGGATCGGCTTCCCCGTCGAGGTGCGCTTCGCGGCGGCCGACGACCGCTGGCTCTCGACCGCGCACGACCGGGCGTCCGGCTACATCGCGGTCCACCGGTACTGGCGGGAGGATCCGACCGAGTACTTCGAGGCGGTGGAGGAGATCATGCTCCGCTTCGATGGGCGCCCGCACTGGGGCAAGATGCACACAATCGGCGCCGACATCCTCCGCGCCAGGTACCCCCGGTTCGACGATTTCGTCGCGCTGCGGGAGCGCCTCGATCCCGAGCGCCTCTTCCGCAACGCCTACCTGGAGCGCGTGCTCGGTGGGTAACGGCTGAGAGTCGCGCCCGACGACGACGGCCAGGTCGAACGCCGTCGGTAGGATGAGGGCACGACCGAAAGGGAGCATCGGCAATGGAATGGCTGATCCCAGTCCTTATCGTGGTGGCGCTCGTCGTCATCGTCGGCATCTACCTCTGGGCGACGTACAACTCACTCGTCCAGCTGAACGTGCGTGTCGACGAGGCGTGGAGCGACATCACGGTGCAGCTCAAGCGACGGGCGGATCTGCTGCCGAACCTGATCGAGGCCGTGAAGGGCTACGCGACCCACGAGAAAGCCGTCTTCGAACGCGTGACCCAGGCGCGCGCCGACACGCTGTCGGCCACGGGCCCCGCCGAGGCGGGGGCGGCCGAAGGCCGCATGCAGCAGGCGCTGAAGTCGCTGTTCGCCGTCGCCGAGGCCTACCCGCAGCTGCAGGCGAGCCAGAACTTCCTGCAGCTGCAGCAGTCCGTCGTCGACACCGAAGACAAGATCCAGGCATCGCGCCGGTTCTACAACGGCGGCGTGCGGGAGCTGAACACGAAGATCAAGGTCTTCCCCAACAACCTCTTCGCCCGCAACCTCGGGTTCCACGAACGCGAGTTCTTCGAGGTGATCGACGGCGCCGCGATCTCCGAGCCACCCCGCGTGCAGTTCTGACGCGACGCGGGTCAATGCGAGCGTCGCCAGCGAGCCAGTAGCGAGCGCCAGCGAGCGTAGCGAGACCTCACCTTTCCGCGGTTCCGCCGGATGTCGGAACGCGGGGGTAACGTCGGGGGATGCCTCTCCGGCTCAGTCTCCACGATGCTCGCCGTCTTGCCGTCCGCGCGCAGCTGCTCACGGCGGAACGGCCGGCGGGCATCGTGGAGACCATCGACGGCCTGACTGTCGTCAACATCGAACCCACGGCGGCGATCGCCCCCAGTGCCGACCTGATCCTGTGGAGCAGGCTCGGCTGGCCGTACCAGCCCGCCGATCTCGTGCGCCTGGTCGAGGAGGACCGCGCCGTCTTCGAATGGGGCGGCTTCTACCGCGCCATGACCGACCTCGCGCTCATCCTTCCCGAGATGCGGCGACGGCCGCAGTCGGCTCAGGCGCGCGAATGGCTCGCGGCCAACGACGCGTTCCGGCGTGAGGTCGTGGGGAGGCTCCGTGCAGAAGGCCCGCTGCATGCCGCCGACATCCCCGACACCGCGCAGGTATCGTGGCGCTCCTCGGGGTGGACGAACAATCGCAATTCGCTGCAGCTGCTGGAGATGCTGGTGCTGTGCGGCGAGGTCGCCGTCTCGTCGAGGGATGCCGGCGGCCGGCTGTTCGACGTCGCGGAGCGCGTGTATCCCGCCGACGTCCCGCAGCTGACCGACGAGGAGGCCGCCCGGGAGCGCGCCGAGCGTCGTCTCGTGTCCTTCGGGATCGTCCGCGCCAAGGGCGTATCCCAGCCGATCGAACCGATCGACGTCGGCGAGATCGGCGAGGAGGCCACTGTCGACGGCGTCGACGGCGTCTGGCGCGTGGATCCCGACGGGCTCGCCGCGCTCGACGCTCTCCCGCCGCGGACGGCGCTGCTGTCGCCGTTCGACCGGCTCGTGTTCGACCGCCGCCGTCTCGAGGAGATCTTCGGGTACGAGTACCTCCTCGAGATGTACAAGCCCGCCGCCAAGCGCCGGTGGGGCTACTTCGCGCTGCCGATCCTGCACGGCGATCGGTTCGTCGGAAAACTGGATGCGAAGGCGGATCGCAAGGCCGGCGTGCTGCGCGTGCACGCGATCCATGAGGATGCGCCGTTCACCGACGCCGTCCGTGCATCCGTGCACGCGGAGATCCGCGAGCTGGCGCGCTGGCTGGGCGTGGAGCCCGTCGGTCTCCCCGACGCCTGACCGCGGCGGCAGACTCGCTGCACGCCCGCCGCGCTCAGCTGGCGAGCCCCTCGAGCTCGAGACCGATGTCGTCATCGGGCTCGTCTGCGCCGAGGGCGACCGGTGCGGCCGGGCCGGCGTCGTGGCGGCCCGCCTCAGGCAGGGCGCCCGCCAGGTCGTCGGCGGCATCGCCCCAGCGCGACACCGAGATCTCCTCCAGTCCCTGCCAGGCGGCGGCCAGCCGCAGCTCGTCCGCCAGGCGCGCCGCGGCATCCGCCGGGCGTCCGTGCTCCCACCATGCCGACTGGACGAGCAAGGTCGACCGGGCGCGATCCGCCTTGAGGTCGACGCGCCCCACGATGTCGTCACCGAGGAGAACGGGCAGCGAGTAGTAGCCGTACCGCCGACGGGGCGCCGGCGTGTAGATCTCGATCCGATACTCGAAGTCGAACAGTCGCTGCGCGCGGTCGCGGAACCAGACCACGGGATCGAACGGCGTGAGGATCGCTGCCGCGTCGATCCGCCGGGGGATGACGGCCTCGTCGTGCAGCCAGGCCTTCGCGGGGCGCCCCGCGCTCTTCCACCCGTCGACCGTCACGGGGCGCAGCTCACCGGCATCGACGAGATCGCCCAGGGTAGCGATGACGGCTTTGCGGTCGGCGATGCGCCAGTAATCCGCGATGTCGGCCGCCGTCGCGATGCCGTACGCCCTGGCGGCCCGGCGCACGAGCTCCCGGATAGCGTCGTCTTTCGGGACCGGTGCGGCCAGGACGTGAGCGGGGATCACCTGCTCGGCCAGCGCATAGCGTCGCTCGAAACCCCGGCGGCCGGCGATCGCGACCTCGCCGAACAGCCACAGGTGCTCCAGCGCGTGCTTGACGACGTCCCAGTCCCACCACGGTCCACGGGCCCCCTGCTTGGCGTCGTGTTCGATCTGGGCCGGCCGCAGCGGGCCGCGGTCCGCCAACTCGGCCCGCACCCACTCCACGATGTCGCGGTGGGTGTCGAACCATCCGCCGGGAGCCTGGTACTTCGCCCGCATCGCCGCCATGCGGAAGTCGAACAGGCCCCAGTCGGCGGCGGGGATGAAGGCCGCGACGTGCGCCCAGTACTCCACATACGCCGGCCTGCGCGCGAAAAGCAGCCGGTCCAGGGCCGCCTGGTCATAGGCGCCCACGCGGGAGAACAGGGGCATGTAGTGGGAGCGGGCGAAGACGTTCACCGAGTCGATCTGCAGGGTCGCCATGCGGGCGAGTGCAGCGTTGAGCTGACGCGTGCCGGCGGCCGCGGGCCGAGGCCGCGCGAATCCCTGCGCGGCCAGGGCGACCCGCCGCGCCTCGGCGGCACTCAGTGACGATCTCACGGGGTCAGCGTAACGAGCGGTTCGGACATCGGTGCGGCGGCCCGATCCATGACCGGTGCGGAATGCGACGCGCCTAGACTGGGCCAATGAGCACTGGGCGAACGAGCGGCTCCGACGACAAGCCCCGCGGCTCGCTGTTCGACGCCGTGCGGGATCGCAGCAGGATCGTCTCGACCGAGACGTCCGCGTCCGTGCCGCGCGGACTGCGCATCGTCACGGCGTACTCCTGGCGGCTGATCGTCGTGGCCGTCGCGATCGGCATCGCGATCTGGCTCGTGATGCAGCTGAAGCTGCTCGTCATCCCGCTGCTGATCGCGATCCTCATCACCGCACTGCTGTGGCCCGCGTTCGCCTGGATGCTGCGCCACCGGGTGCCGCGTTGGCTCGCGATCGTCATCTCCGTCGTCGGAACGCTGGCGATCGTGACGGGCCTGCTGTGGCTGGTGGTCTGGCAGATCATGCAGCAATGGGATTCGGTGCAGGAGCGCACCGTCGCCGCCGTCGCCCAGTTCCGCCAGTACCTCATCGACGGCCCCCTGCACCTGACAGCCGATCAGATCGACGGGATGCTGGACCAGGGCTTCGCCTTCCTGCAGGAGCAGGCCGAGCTGCTGTGGTCGGGCGCCCTCGCGATCGGCAGCACCATCGGTCACGTCGCCACCGGCGCGCTGCTGGCCCTCTTCATCCTGCTCTGCCTCCTCGCAGACGGCGCCGGCATCTGGCGGTGGACGCTTCGCCTGTTCCCGAAGAAGGCCCGTCCGGCCGCCGACGGCGCCGGCCGCGCCGGCTGGGTCACCGTCGTCAACTACGCCCGCACCCAGCTGCTGGTGGCCACCATCGACGCCATCGGCATCGGCCTCGGAGCCGCGCTGCTGGGCGTTCCGCTGCCCATCCCGGTCGCGGTGCTGGTCTTCCTCGGATCGTTCGTCCCGATCGTCGGTGCGGTGGTCACCGGCGCCGTCGCCGTCTTCCTCGCGCTCGTCTACAACGGCCCGTGGATCGCGCTGTGGATGCTCGTCGTCGTGCTGGGCGTGCAGCAGCTGGAGGGCCACGTGCTGCAGCCGCTGCTGATGGGCTCGGCGGTGAAGGTCCATCCGCTGGCGGTGGTCCTCGTCGTCGCCGGTGGCGCGATGATCGCCGGCATCCCCGGAGCGCTGTTCGCCGTGCCGCTGGCAGCCTTCGTCAACGTCGTCGCCGTGTATCTGGCGGAGCGTGCCTGGCAGACAGGGGCCAAACCCACCGGCGACCTCATCTGGAGCACCGTCCCCCGGCAGAGGAGAGTCCGCTCGTGACCACCGCCATGCCTTCCGCCGACCGCGCGGCCGGGGCGGCCCCCGGCGCCGCCGTTCCGACGCTCGCCGATTTCTCGGATGCCGCGGCCACCCTCGAGGGCGTCATCTCGCACACTCCGCTCGAGGAGTCCCAGCACCTGTCGGACCTCCTGGGCGTGCCCGTGCACCTGAAGCTCGAGAACCTGCAGCGCACCGGCTCGTTCAAGATCCGCGGTGCCACCTACCGGCTCTCGCGCCTCACACCGGAGGAGCGGGCCCGCGGCGTCGTCGCCGCTTCGGCGGGCAATCACGCCCAGGGAGTCGCGATGGCCGCGAAGGCCCTCGGCATCCCGGCCACGATCTTCATGCCGCTGGGCGTCCCCGTCCCGAAGCTCCTGGCCACCCGCGGGTACGGCGCCGACGTGGTGCTGGAGGGGGCCACGGTCGAGACACCGCTGCGGATGGCGGCGGAGTTCGCCGAGCGCACCGGGGCGGTCTTCATCCACCCGTTCGACCACCCCGACGTCATCGCCGGCCAGGGCACGCTCGGCCTCGAGCTGATGGACGAGGTGCCCGACCTCGACACCGTCGTGGTCGGCATCGGCGGGGGAGGGCTCATCGCCGGCGTCGCGGCCGCCGTGAAGGCGCGCGCAGCCGCGGAGGGGCGCACCATCCGTGTCATCGGCGTGCAGGCGGCGAACTCGGCCGCATACCCGCCGTCGCTGGAAGCCGGGCACCCGATCGAGGTCGCCACGACGCCGACGATCGCCGACGGCATCGCGGTCGCACGTCCCGGCGACCTTCCTTTCGAGATCATCCGCGATCTCGTGGACGATGTCGTGACAGTGTCGGAGGACGACATCGCCCGTGCCCTGCTGGTCCTGCTCGAGCGGGCCAAGCAGGTCGTCGAGCCGGCCGGCGCGGTCGGCGTCGCGGCGATCCTCGCCGGCAAGATCGTCGCGCACGGTCCGACGGTGACGGTGCTGTCGGGCGGCAACATCGACCCGCTGCTGCTGCAGCGTGTCGTCGCGCACGGACTGGCGGCATCCGGTCGGTACATGACGTTGCGCATCCCTCTTCCCGACCGCCCCGGTCAGCTGGCGCGCGTGTCGGAGCTGCTGGCGATCGCCGGCGCCAACGTGATCGAGGTGCTCCACACCCGGCACGGGCAGGGGCTGCAGATCAGCGAGGTGATCCTGCAGCTGAGCGTCGAGACGCGCGGCGAGGAGCACCGCGCGCACGTGATCGCGGTGCTGGAAGAGGCCGGCTACGCGCCGACCGTCGTCCTCGATTGAGCGGGCGCGAGACGGCGGCTACCGGCCGTTGTAGGTCTCGACCTTGAGGATCTCGACGGTGATCTCGCGGCCGTTGGGAGCGGTGTACGAGGTCTTCTCGCCCTCCTTGCGGCCGAGGATGGCGGTCCCCAGCGGCGAAGCCTCGCTGTAGACGTCCAGCTCCGACCCGGCGGCGATCTCACGGTTGCCCAGGAGGAAGACCTCCTCGCCGCCGGCGATCACCGCCGTCACGACGGTGCCGGGCTCGACCACGCCGGTGCTCTCCGGAGCCTCGCCGACCTTGGCGTTCTTCAGCAGCTCCTGGAGCGTGCGGATGCGCGCCTCCTGCTTGCCCTGCTCGTCCTTGGCAGCGTGATAGCCGCCGTTCTCCTTGAGGTCGCCCTCTTCACGGGCGGCCTCGATGCGCTTGGCGATCTCCTCGCGGCCGGTCGTCGAGAGGTGCTCCAGCTCGGCGGCCAGGCGGTCGTAGGCGTCCTGGGTGAGGAAGGTCACGGGGGCGTCGGACACGACTGACTCCTTCTTTCGGCCCCGCCGCTGTGGGACGGGACGGCATAAACCGAACGCCCCGGCTCACGGCCAGGGCGCGATCGACTGCAGTCACGTCAGACTACGTCACCCCGCCGGTGCAGGCAAAACCCAGCACGAGTTCACGAAGCCGGTGGTTGCCAGGGCCGTGGTGGGGATCACCTCGCGGAACGCGCGGGCATGGAGCTCGGATGCCGGGATCTCGACCACGCGGAAGCCGACGACACCATGATCCTCATCCTGGGCCTCGATGGCGCACGCCACCGCCGAGCCGGGAGGCGAGGTGATCTGGAAGCCCAGCGTCACGGAATGCTCGTCCGAGACCTCGAACGACGTCGTGTCCGAATCGACGTCGTCCAGCGCTCCCTGGACGGTGAACCAGCCGAACAACGCGACGACGCCGACGGCGATCAGCGCCCCCGCCGCGATCAGCCAGCGCCGAGCGGGGGAGCGGCGACGCCCGTAACGCTCGTCGAGCATGTCCTGGGTGGTCATGCCGCTCCTCGGTCTGGTCGGTCGTGAGGGGAGATTAGGCTGGACTCCAGGCTATGCGCTCGTGCGCACACCCGATGACACCGCCCGCTCCGCGGGCAGAGCGAGGACCCCATGCATCACGCGCTCGCCGCCTTCGCCCGCGCTGCGGCCACGCCGACACCGACTCCGACGCCGGCCGTCGATCCCGACCTCGTCACGCCCGGAGTGGTGGGCTTCCTCTTCACGGCGCTCATCGCGATCGCCGTGATCTTCCTGGTGTGGGACATGATGCGCCGGATCCGGCGCGGCCGGGTGCGCGCCGACATCCAGGAGGAGCTGGACGCGCAGGAGCAGGCCGCGCGAGCCGTCGAGGCGACGGAGGTCGACGACCAGAGCATCGACGCGGCGGGAGACGGGACCCCGGAATCGGGTGACGACGAGAAGCCGGGCCCGCAGCGCTGAGGTGCGCCGTCAGGCGGGCACGCCGAGCGATGGCGCGAGCGGGTGCAGCGCGATCAGCAGGCACGCGGTCCAGTGGCAGAGGAATGCCAGCACCGTGCACACGTGGAAGATCTCGTGGAAGCCGAAATGGCCGGGCCACGGATTGGGGCGCTTGAGCGCGTAGACGACAGCGCCCAGGGTGTACAGCACGCCTCCCACCACGACCAGGATCATCATGAGGGCGTTCGCCTCGAACAGGTCGACGATGTACATGACGGCCGCCCACCCCAGCACGAGGTAGAGAGCGACGTAGAGCCAGCGCGGCGCGTTGATCCAGAAGACCCGGAACAGGATGCCCAGCAGCGCACCGGTCCAGACGAGGATGAGCAGCAGCATCCCCTTCTGCGGCGGGAGGGCCAGCGTGGCGATGGGGGTGTAGGTGCCGGCGATGAGCAGCAGGATGTTCGCGTGGTCGATGCGCTTGAGGATCGACTTGGTCCGCGGCTTCCAGTTGAACCGGTGGTACAGCGCCGAGTTGCCGAACAGCAGCAGCGAGGTGGCCATGAACACGGCGGAGGCCCATTTGGCCGGCGCGCCCTGCGCGAAGACGATGAGCACGACGCCGGCCGCGATGGCCACCGGGAAGGTGGCGGCGTGGATCCATCCTCGCCACGACGGCTTGAGTTCCGGAGTCGCCGCGTCGACGGCGGCGGCGTCCATGAGCGGAAGCACGGGCACTTCGGGCGCGCGGGGAAGGCGGCGGGCGCGGCTCATGCCCCCAGCGTAGACGGACGCACATGCCGGCAACGGAACATACCGCGTCCCGCTGCGGCGGGAACCCGGTTCCACGCTAGGGCGGGCGCCGGGTGCGGGGTAGCGTAGGCGTGTGGCGCGTGGGACGACGAACGAGGGCAGGGGTCCGCTCTACCGCCTCTACATCAACCGCCTGCGGCGCAGGCTGGATCCGGCCACGGTGCCACGGCACCTGGCGATGATGATCGACGGCAACCGCCGTTGGGCGAAGCAGCTCGGCTACGACTCCGCGGCGCACGGCCATCGGGCCGGCGCCGCGAAGATGAAGGAGTTCCTGCGCTGGTGCGACGACGTCGGCATCCGCGTCGTGTCGCTGTATCTGCTGTCCAACGACAACCTCCGCAAGCGCGACTCGCGCGAGCTGGCCGACCTCATCGAGATCATCGCCGAGCTCGCCGACGAGGTCTCCCACGAGCGGGACTGGCGGGTCAAGCACGTGGGGCGGGCAGACACGCTGCCGGCGGACCTCGCGCGGGTGCTCGCGGAGGTCGAGGTGCGCACCAAGGACAACACCGGGATGCACGTCAACCTGGCGGTCGGCTACGGCGGCCGCGGCGAGATCGTGGACGCTGTGCGCAGCATCATCGCTCAGCACGACGAGCGCGGCGGTTCGCTCGAAGAGCTGGCGGCCAGCCTCACGCCCGAGCAGATCGGCGAGCATCTCTACACCGGTGGCCAGCCCGATCCCGACCTGGTCATCCGCACCTCGGGGGAGCAGCGGCTCAGCGACTTCCTGCTGTGGCAGTCGGCGCACAGCGAGTTCTACTTCGTCGAAGCCCTCGGCCCCGACCTGCGCGAGGTCGACTTCCTCCGCGCGATCCGTGACTTCGCCTCGCGTGACCGTCGTTTCGGCGGCTGAGCACCCGGTCACACCGCCGCGCACCCCTCTGCCAGAATGATCCGCGTGACGGATCTGGACTCCTACATGGCGTCGTTCGACGGGGAACCCGGGTACCTCGACTGGGCGGCGTTCGGCCCGTTGGCACCCGCCGTCCGCACCGAAGTGCAGGCCGACACCGAACTGCTCGGTTCGGGCCGGCGCACCAGCATCCAGCTCGTCGACGACCATGAGCGACAGGCGCGGGAGCTGGTCGCCCGGCTGATCGGGACGGATGCCGCGCAGGTCGTCCTGCAGCCGTCCACCACCTACGGCCTCATGCACGCGCTCTACGGCATCGCGGGCGGTCTCATGCTGAGCCGGGCGGAGTTCCCGAGTCTGACCGTGGCCGCCACACGGGCATCGGAGTCGTTCGGATCGCTCCATCCGCAGTGGGTGGACCCCGTCGACGGCTTCATGACACCCGACGTGGTGCGCTCCGCACTGACCGAGGACACCCGGGCGGTCGCGGTCAGTCTCGTCGACTTCCGCACCGGGTACCGCGCCGATCTCGCCGCGCTGCGCGAGGTGATCGGGGACCGGCTTCTCATCGTGGACGCGATCCAGGGCTTCGGCATGGTGCAGGCCGACTACCTGGCCGCGGATGTCGTATGCGGCCACGGCTACAAGTGGCTGCGGGCCGGGCGGGGCACGGGGTTCGCCTGGTTCGGCGAGCGGGCGCTGGAGCGCATCGCCCCGGTGCTGTCGGGATTCGGCGGTGTGGACGGCGGGCTGCCGGTCGACACGGTGCCGGCTCCCGCGCCGTCGGCGCGGGCCTTCGCCGTCTCCCGGGTCGACACGCTGGCCGCCGGCAGGCTCGCCACGGCACTGCGGGAGATCGTCGACGTCGGCGTCGCGAACATCGAGTCCGTGCTGTCCGAGCGTGCGGCGGACGTCATGTTCTTCGCCGATCGGTACGACGTGCCGGTGATCACCCCCCGAGACCCCGAACGCCGCGCGGGGATCGTCACGCTGGAGCCTGCGCCGCAGGACGCGGCCCCGCTCAGCGCGTCGCTGGTCAACCACGGGCTGACCGTCACGACCCGCGGCGGCCGCATCCGCGTCTCACCCCACGTCGGCACGGGCGCCGACACGCTGCGTCTCTTCGGCGACGCGCTGGCCGCGTTCGCCTCTGCCCGGGTCTGGTGAGCCGAACGGATGCCGCGGCATCCGTTCACCAAGACGTCATGCACTTCGGGCGTGTCGAGTGCGAGCGATGTCGGCGTGCCGTCGTAGCGTGATCGCATCGGGCAAGGAGCCCGGTCGAGTCGGCCTCATGGATCGCGTTTCACGATCTCGACTCGGTCCCCTGGTCGACTCGTGACTGCCGGGTGAAACACCCGGGGCGGGAGTGGGTTGTGACCACACGAGCACCACACGAGCAGCGCAGTCAGGACAGCGAGCAGGTCGCCCTGTCCGATCGGGATCTGCCCGACCAGGATCTGCGGACCTATGTCCTCGACACCTCCGTGCTGCTGAGCGATCCGCGGGCGTTCTTCCGCTTCGCCGAGCACAACGTCGTGATCCCCGTGGTGGTGGTCACCGAGCTCGAAGGCAAGCGACACGACCCCGAGATCGGCTACTTCGCCCGTCAGGCGCTGCGGCACCTGGACGAACTGCGGGTCGAACACGGGCGCCTGGACTTCCCCGTTCCCGTCGGCCGCGGCGGCACGCTGCGCGTGGAGCTCAACAACACCGACGCGACCGTACTGCCCTCGGGCATGCGGCTCGGCGACAACGACAGCCGCATCCTGGCCGTCGCCATGCACCTCGCCCAGGACGGACAGGAGGTGACGGTCGTCTCGAAGGATCTGCCGATGCGCGTCAAGGCGGCATCCCTGGGCATCACCGCGGAGGAGTATCTCGCCGAGCAGGCGGTCGACTCCGGCTGGACCGGCATCGCCGAACTCGATGTCTCGGGCGATGACATCAGCGACCTGTACGAGAGCGAGGTCGCGTCCAGTGACGAGGTGCGTGGTCTGCCGGTGAACACCGGCCTCATCATCCACTCCGAGCGCGGATCGGCGCTGGGCCGCGTGGTCGGGGACGGGGAGTATCGCCTCGTCCGCGGCGATCGAGAGGTGTTCGGCCTGCACGGTCGTTCGGCCGAGCAGCGCATCGCCATCGATCTTCTGCTGGACCCCGACGTGGGCATCGTCTCGCTGGGCGGCCGCGCCGGCACGGGCAAGTCGGCGCTGGCGCTGTGCGCGGCGCTGGAAGCGGTCCTGGAGCGCCAACAGCAGCGGAAGATCATCGTGTTCCGGCCGCTCTTCGCGGTCGGCGGTCAGGAGCTGGGCTACCTGCCGGGCGACCAGCAGGAGAAGATGAACCCGTGGGGGCAGGCGGTCTTCGACACGCTCGGCTCGGTGGTGTCGACGAATGTCCTGGACGAGGTCGTCGAGCGCGGCCTCCTCGAGGTGCTGCCTCTCACGCACATCCGCGGACGGTCGCTGCATGACGCGTTCGTGATCGTCGACGAGGCCCAGTCGCTGGAGCGCAACGTGCTGCTGACGGTGCTCAGCCGCATCGGCCAGAACTCGCGGGTCGTGCTGACCCACGACGTGGGGCAGCGCGACAACCTGCGCGTGGGCCGACACGACGGAGTCGCCTCGGTGATCGAGACCCTCAAGGGCCACGGGCTGTTCGGCCACGTCACACTGGTGCGCTCCGAACGATCCGCGATCGCCGCACTCGTGACCGACCTGCTGGAGGCCGGCGAGCTGGCGTGAGGCGCGCCCGTCGGGACTGACGGGCCAGGCCCGGGGAATGCGTTCCCCGGGCCTCTTCGTGTGGCCGCGCTCCGCCCGCCACCGCGCGCCGCGCTGGTGCCGCGACGCTGAAGCACGATGAGAAGAGTCTCATGGCCTGCGGTGCGCGCAACGCTCGAGGTCTGTCACCATTGATAGAGCACATCGTTGAACAACGGTCATACGACGCTGCGCGCGAAGGGAGGCGAGACGTGGAGGCACGGACCAGATTGGTCGTCGGTGGCATGTCCGCCGTCGCCGCCAGCATCGCCGTGGTGACCGCGGTTGCGCTGGCCGGCAGCGCCGCGCTCGCGGACGCACCCGGCACGGTCGTCGCGTCGGGACGTGTCGTGGTGCCTGCTGCGTCTCCGACAGCGGCGCCGCAAGCCCCCGAGTCGCCGGCCGCCCCGTCGCAGGTCGTCGCGCCGGCTGCCCAGCCGGAGGTCGTCGAGGCGCCCGCCCCCACCATCGTCGG
This sequence comes from Microbacterium timonense, assembly GCF_900292075.1. Lineage (GTDB taxonomy): Bacteria > Actinomycetota > Actinomycetes > Actinomycetales > Microbacteriaceae > Microbacterium > Microbacterium timonense. Next base: position 984,858 of record NZ_OLMV01000001.1, on the reverse strand, counting down.
AAACTCCGGCTCCGGCGGCGCGAGCCAGACCGCCACAGGGGCCGCATCGGATGGCACGGGCAGCGATACCCCTGCCGACCTGGAATCCGCCATCGCCGCCGCCAAGGCCGGCGGAAGCTGGGACGCCCTGCGTCAGTGGGCCGCCGAGCACGGCTGGTCCGGTGACCGCATCGATGCGCTGGTATCCCGGCTGCGGGACGAGTGGACCTCGCGCGGCGGCCAGCAGGGCCCGAGTGGATCCGACGGCGGCGAGGGCTTCGTCGGCACCGTTCCTTCGGACCCGAACCGGTCCAAGCCGACTGAGCAGCGTCACAGCGGCCAGAAACCCAACGGTCACAAGCAGAACATCGATCGTCCCGCTCACGCGGGTTCGGACGCCGGACATGGCGAGGGCGCCGGTCCGGGTTCGAAGAGAGACCAGTCGCGCGATTCCCCAGACAGGCGCGACTGAAGATGGCCGGATCCCCCAGTCCGGCCTTTCCAGCCCCCGGTGTCCCCCAGCACCGGGGGCTTCTCTGTGCGCCTGAATCGGAGAGGAGCGCCGCGCCGGCCGGAGCGGGTCCCGGTCACTCCCAGCGGTAGCCGGCGCCGCGGACGGTGACGATGTGGTTCGACCCGAGTTTGCCGCGCAGGTACCGCACGTACACGTCCACGACGTTCGAGCCGGGGTCGAAGTCGAGTCCCCAGACGCTGCTGAGCAGCTGCTCCCGGCTGAGGACACGCCCGGGGTTGCGCAGGAACTGCTCGGCGAGCGCGAACTCCCGGGCGGAGAGGTCGATCTCACGACCGTCCACGGTCGCCCGCCGCGCCAGGATGTCGAGGGCGACATCTCCGTGCGAGATGGAGACGCCCGGCTGGGGCACCGTCTCGCGCAGGCGGGAGCGCACGCGCGCAAGAAGCTCCTCGAACGTGAACGGCTTGGGCACGTAGTCGTTGGCTCCGGCATCCAGCCCCGTCACGGTGTCGCGGGTGCTCGAGCGTGCGGTGAGCATGATGACCGGGATCGCGGAGCCGCGGGCCCGTAGTTCGCGCAGCACCTCGAATCCGTCCATCGTGGGAAGACCCACATCCAGCAGAACCAGATCGCCGTCGCCCCGGAGGGCTGCCTCCAGGCCCTCGGGACCGTCATCGACGACGACGGTCTCGTAACCGGCCGCCTCCAGCCCTCGACTCACGAACGCGGCGATCCGCGGCTCGTCCTCGACGATGAGGATTGTGGTCATCCCGATGCCTCCCGTTGCAGCACGACGTCTCCCGCACGCACCGGCGCCGGCAACTCGGCCTCCGTGCGGTGGGGAGGCAGGTGAATCGTGAAGGTGGCGCCGCCGCCCGGTGTGTCGGTGACGGCGCAGTGCCCGCCGTGGCCCTTCGCGATCGCGTCGACGATCGCCAGGCCCAGGCCGGATCCGCCCACGGTGCGCTTGACGTGCGCCCGGTCGAAACGACGGAAGATCCTGGTGCGGGCGGCCGGCGGAATGCCGGGGCCGTGGTCGCGCACCCACAGGCGCACTCCCTGCTCGTCCAGCGCACTGCCGATCTCGATGGGGCTGCCGGCGGGGGTGTACTTCGCGGCGTTGTCTGCCAACTGCAGCCACGCCTGCAGGAGCCGGTCGGGGTCGCCCGAGACGAGGCCCTCGGCGCGGGCCTGGACCGTCCAGGTGTGGCCCGGGATGACACCCACCAGCTCGCCCACGCGGGCGGTGAGCGCGGTCAGGTCGACGTCGGTCAACGTGTAGGCGTCCGCCTCCGCCGTGGCCAGCAGGTCGATGTCCTCGACGAGCCGGGCGAGCCGGTCGAGCTCCGCGATGCCGATGTCGCGCGCCGAGGCCACATCGACGGCATCGCGCGGATCCATCAGCTCCAGGTGGCCGCGCACGATCGTGATGGGGGTCTTCAGCTCGTGGCGCACATCGTCCAGCAGCTGGCGCTGGCCGTCCACGGAGTCCTCGAGCCGATCGAGCATCGAGTTCACGGTGCGTGACAGGTCCGAGATGTCGTCGTTGCCGTGCGGCTCGATGCGCAGCGAGAGGTCGGTGATCGAGATGGCGTCCGCGGTCTCGCGCAGGCGGCGGATCGGCGAGAGCAGCCGACCCGTCACGAACCAGCCCACGACGCCGATGGCGACCAGCACCGCCAGCGCGGCGATGATGTACGTCGTCATCGCGAACGTGACCGGCTGCAGCTCGGCGCCGAGATCGACCGCGCGGATGTAGAGGCCCTGCCGGGTGTCGCCCGGCATCGAGACCGGAATGGCGATGTACCGCAGTGACCCCTGGTCGGTCGCCACCGTGCCCGTCTTCGTCTCGCCGTCGCGGGTGTCGGCGACGGCGCGGTCGATCAGGTCCTGGTTGTCGGAGACGTCGAATCCCGACAGCGTGGACGGCACCCACCGCGGCGTGCCGTCGACCAGTGCCAGCGACGCCTCGTTGCGCGCGGGAACCAGGCGGGCGACGACCGCGTACAGGTAGTCGTCGATCGTCTCGTAGTCGTTGACGTCCAGCTCTTCGGTCGCCGCGGCGGCGCCGTCGCGCACGCCGGAGGCCCCGCCGTCATCATCGGCCACCGCCCGCAGCGACGCGACCTGGTTCGAGAGCCGGTCGTTGACGCTGTTCAGCACCTGCTGGCGCTGCACGAGGAACGTGACGCTCCCCACCGTCGCCAGACCGACGCACGCCACCGCCAGGATCGCCGCGAGGATCCTGACGCGGGCGGGTATCGGCCGGGGCGTGCGGGCCATCTCCCGATTATCCCGCCGACGCAGCGGTTGCGGCATGGCGTGCCGGGATCAGCCCGGGTGCGTCATCGAGAGCAGGTCGAGCTTCTCGTCGAGCTGCTCGAGCGTGAGCTCTCCGCGCTCCACGTAACCCAGGTCGATGACGGCCTCGCGCACCGTGATCCCCTTCGCGACGGAGTGCTTGGCGATCTTGGCGGCGGCCTCGTAGCCGATGAGCTTGTTCAGCGGCGTCACGATCGACGGCGACATGCCCGCGTAAGCGGCGGCGCGCTCGACGTTCGCCTCCAGGCCGGCGATCGTTTTGTCGGCGAGCACACGCGACGTGTTGGCGATGAGCTCGATCGACTCGAGCACCGCGCTGCCCATGATGGGGATCGCCACGTTGAGCTCGAAGGCGCCGGATGCCCCGGCCCAGGCGACCGTCGCATCGTTGCCGATGACGCGGGCGCACACCATGAGCGTCGCCTCGGGGATGACGGGATTGACCTTGCCGGGCATGATCGAGGATCCCGGCTGCAGGTCGGGGATGTGCAGCTCGCCCAGACCCGTGTTGGGGCCCGAGCCCATCCACCGCAGGTCGTTGTTGATCTTCGTGAGCGAGACCGCGATCGTGCGCAGCGCGCCCGATGCCTCGACGAGGCCGTCGCGGTTGGCCTGGGCCTCGAAGTGGTCCTTGGCCTCGGTGATCGGCAGCTCCGTGTCGGCCACGATGAGCTCGATGACGCGCTGCGGGAAGCCCACGGGAGTGTTGATGCCGGTGCCCACGGCGGTGCCGCCGAGGGGCACCTCGGCCACACGCGGGAGCACCGACTGCACCCGCTCGATCCCGAGGCGGATCTGCCGCGCGTAGCCGCCGAACTCCTGGCCGAGGGTCACCGGGGTGGCGTCCATGAGGTGGGTGCGGCCGGACTTCACCACGGTCTTCCACAGCTCGGCCTTCTCCTCGAAAGCGACCGCGAGGTGATCGAGGGCGGGGATGAGGTCGTCGATGATCTCCTGCGTCACGGCGATGTGCACCGAGGTCGGGAAGACGTCATTGGACGACTGCGACGCGTTGACGTGGTCGTTGGGGTGGACCGGCTGCCCGAGGGACTGGGTGGCCAGCGTCGCCAGCACCTCGTTCATGTTCATGTTGGACGAGGTTCCGCTGCCGGTCTGGTACACGTCGATGGGGAACTGGTCGGCGAACTCGCCCCCGATGATGCGGTCGGCGGCGGCGGCGATCGCGTCGGCGATCGCCCCGTCGAGCGTTCCGAGCTCCTTGTTGGCGAGAGCCGCGGCCTTCTGGATGCGCGCGAGGGCGACGATCTGCGCGGGCTCGAGCCGGTCGCCGGAGATCGGGAAGTTCTCCACCGCGCGCTGGGTCTGCGCGGCGTACAGCGCGTTCTTGGGAACGCGCACCTCGCCCATCGTGTCGTGCTCGATGCGGTACTCGGTGTCGGTCACGTCGTTGTTCCTCACGTGTGGATACGGGTGGGTCTGAATCCGGTCAGGCGTGCTCGGAGAGGCCGATCATCACATCGGGCACCGCCGTGCCCTCGGCCAGCCGGTAGTTGGCGCCGACGATCGCCAGACGCCCTTCCGCGACGGCGGCGCTGATGAGCTCGGACGAGTGCAGCAGCTCGGCCACGGTGTCGCGCAGGTGCTCCCGGCCGACCTCTTCGGCGTCGATGGTCTCGGGCAGGACGCCGTCCACGGTGGAGGCTCGCTGCACGCGACGGACCGCGGGGACGATCGGGGAGATGAGCCGCCAGATGTGCGGCGGCAGCGGGTCGGCATCCGGGTCGGTGCTGTCGATGGCTGCGCGCACCGCGCCGCACGCATCGTGGCCGAGGACGACGATGAGCGGCACCTCGAGCACGGCGACCGCATATTCGAGGCTGCCCACGACGGAGTCGGAGATCACCTGACCCGCGTTGCGCACCACGAACAGATCGCCCAGGCCCTTGTCGAAGATGATCTCGGCGGCCAGTCGCGAGTCGGCGCACCCGAACAGCGCCGCGCGGGGACGCTGCCCCTCGGCCAGATCGTGGCGGGTCTCGACATCCTGGCGGGGGTGGCGCGGCTCGCCCGCGACGAAGCGGGCATTCCCGCGCTGCATCTCCTGCCAGGCCTTCGCGGGTGTGGGCTGGTCGGTCACTCGGCCTCCTCGCGCAGCGCGCTGATCTGTTCGGTGAGGGAGCGTGCCGTCTCTTCCAGCGCGGCCTGATCGGCGGCGCCGTAGATCAGCACGGTGTCGGGGCCGGCATCGGTGGCGATCGCGACCGAGATGTTGCCGGTGCGGTCGGGGTCGAGCACGTAGTGATCCCACTCGATGCCGTCGATGTTCAGGGTGTCCTGCGGGGCCGCCCCGGAGAGGACGCGCGCCGGCCAGGACGGGTCGGCGTCGAAGCCCTGGGCGACCCGCAGGAAGCCGCGCTCGTCCTCGGCGGCGGGCGCGAACACGACGGCGAACGCCCGCACCGACCCGACACCATCGACGCCGGCGCTGTTGACGACCCACCCGTCGGACATGCGGGGGGCGATCACCGTGCGTCCTTCGGAGTCGGCGATGCCCGCGGCGACCGACGCGACGTCGACCGGTTCCCGGTCGGGGACCGATCCGCGCGGCACGGCGAACACGATGACGACGACGACCGCGAGCGTGGCCAGCAGAGCGGCGATGAGGTTGCGGACGTTCTGGCTCGAGCGGTAGACCCGCGACGATTCCGCCTTGCGCGTCGCCGTCTCTTCGGGTGTCTCCGGGCGTCCGAGCTCGGCGACGACGCGGGGTCCGCGAGCCATCACTCCACCCCGCTCCCGTCGGCGGGCCGGACGCCGTCGGCGGAGGCGCGTGCCGCGTCGAGGCGACGCTTGGCGCCGAGCAGCCATTCCTCGCACCGGGCCGCGAGGGCCTCGCCGCGCTCCCACAGCGCCAGGGAGTGCTCGAGGGTCGGCGCACCCTGCTCCAGTTCGGCGACGACGCGCACCAGCTCATCGCGCGCCTGCTCGAACGAGAGGGTCGCGACGTCGCTCTGGGCGCCGCTGGACTCGGTCATGCCCCCAGTCTAGTTGGCGGCGGGACGCGTCCCGTCCCCGTCCGAAGCCGCCTCGGTCACCGCTCTGACGTCCTCGGCGACCTCGCCCTCGGACTGCGCGGCGAACGATCCGCGTCCCACCGTCACGACGACGGGGGTGGATGCCGGAGCTTGCGCCGCGTCACGCACGATGACGCCGTCGGCCAGGTGCGCGATCGCGTAGCCGCGGGCGAGGGTCGAGGCAGGGGAGAGGGCGCGCAGCGTCGCGCGCAGTTCCGCGGTGCGTCGTTCCTGCGTCTGCAGCGCACGGTCGACGCGCTCCCTGCCTCGGGCGGCGAGCAGCTCGACCTCGTGCGCACGCGTGCGCAGCAGCGTCTCGGGCGTGCGCAGCACCGGCCGCGACCGCAGCTGCTCGAGCTGGGCGATGTCGTGGGTGACGCGCTGCGTGAGCCGAGAGGTCAGGCGCGCTCGCAACTGCGCGACCAGCGCGCGCTGTTCCGCGACATCAGGGACGAGCCGCTTGGCCGCATCGGTGGGGGTGGAGGCGCGCAGGTCGGCGACGTCGTCCAGCAGCGGGTGGTCGTTCTCGTGCCCGATCGCGCTGACGACGGGAGTGGATGCCGCGGCCACCGCGCGCAGCAGCCGCTCGTCGCTGAAGCCGAGGAGGGTCTGCGGATCGCCGCCGCCGCGCGCGATCACGATGACGTCGACGTCGGGCGCCGCATCGAGGGCCTTCAGCGCCGCGATCGTCTCGGGGACGCAGCGATCGCCCTGCACCGCCGCGTACTTGGTGCGGAACTGCACCTGGGGCCAGCGCAGCTCGGCGTTGCGGTGCACGTCCTTCTCGGCATCCGAGTTCTCGCCGGTGATGAGCCCGATGAGGCGCGGCAGGAAGGGGATGGGCTTCTTGCGGGAGGGGTCGGACAGTCCCTCGGCCCGCAGCTGCACCCGCAGGCGCTCCAGACGCTCGAGCTGGTCTCCCAGCCCCACGTGCCGCATCGCCGACACGCTGAAGCCGAAATCACCGTTCTTGACGAAGTAGTCGGCCTTGACGCAGGCCACGACATGATCGCCGACCTTGAGGTCGCCGGGCAGCCGGTCGCGGGTGGACGACCAGATGCGGAACGAGATGGTGGCATCGGTGACGAGGTCCTTGAGGCGACCGAACACGTTTCCACCGCGCAGGTTGAACGCCGTGATCTCGCCCTCGACCCATACCGAACCCCAGGTCTGCACGAAGCCGCGGATGGTGTCGTTCAGCCGGGCGACCGACGTCGGGGCCTGGGGGGTGGAATCGCGCGGGCGCACCGAGTCCGGTGGCGGCGGCTCGCCGGGGACGGTGGCCGGCTGGAACGTCGTCATGCGGTCCTTTCGTGACCGGGTGCCGGGCGGTGCGCGCGGAGGCCCCGCTCAGGAGGCCGCCCGTAGAATCGAGGAGTGAGCATCAGCACCGTGGGCCAGACCGCAACGAGCCGGGCCCCTGTGAGCATGCCCGTTCCGCGAGTTCCGCGGCGGCGCGAACCGCTCCAGGATATCCCCGGCTCCGGACAGAAGCGGGTGCTGCTGGCATCTCCCCGCGGCTACTGCGCCGGGGTCGACCGGGCGGTCATCGCGGTCGAGAAGGCGCTCGAGCGGTTCGGTGCGCCGGTGTACGTGCGCAAGCAGATCGTCCACAACATCCACGTCGTCACCGAGCTCGAGAAGAAGGGCGCGGTCTTCGTCGAGGAGGTCGACGAGGTGCCCCCCGGGGCCCACGTCGTCTTCAGTGCACACGGGGTGTCTCCGGCCGTGGTGAACGCCGCGTCCGACCGGGGTCTGCGTGCCATCGACGCCACGTGCCCGCTCGTGACGAAGGTGCACCGCGAGGCGGTGCGCTTCGCGCGCGACGACTACGAGATCCTGCTGATCGGCCACGTCGGTCACGAGGAGGTGGAAGGGACCGCCGGAGAGGCGCCCGACCACGTCACGATCGTCAACTCGCCGGAGGAAGCCGACACCATCGAGGTGCGCGACCCGTCGAAGGTCGTCTGGCTGTCGCAGACCACGCTGTCGGTGGACGAGACCATGGAGACCGTGCGCCGGCTCCGGGTGCGGTTCCCCGAGCTTCAGGACCCGCCCTCGGACGACATCTGCTACGCGACTCAGAACCGCCAGGTGGCGATCAAGAAGGTCGCCAAGGATGCGGATCTCGTCATCGTGGTCGGCTCGGCGAACTCCTCGAACAGCGTCCGCCTGGTGGAAGTCGCGCTGGAGTACGGCGCGAAGGCGGCATACCGAGTGGATTACGCCGACGAGGTCGAGCAGGCCTGGCTGGAGGGCGTCGAGACCGTCGGCGTCACCAGCGGCGCCTCGGTGCCGGAGGTGCTCGTGCAGCAGGTGCTCGACGATCTCGCCGCTGCGGGATACCGCGACGTGCAAGAGGTGCGCACGGCGGAGGAGGACCTCATGTTCTCGCTGCCGAAGGAGCTGCGACAGGATGCCGCCGGCAAGCGCGACGATCGCGCACTTGGGGGCCGGAGTCGGTCATGAGCGACCCCGCGGCTGCTTCCGCCCCTGATCCGCGCGACGGCGGATCATCGCGCCCGGCGCCGCGATACGGTCAATACGCGACGCCGGAGGAGCAGCGGGCGCGCATCCGTGAGCCGGCGCCGTGGCAGGCGGCGGCCGCAGAGCCGGCCGTCGTGCCTGCGCCGGCGGCCGGTGTGCCGGCGGCGCCCGCGGCCGCCACGGCGCCGAAGGTCCGGCCCGTCGACCGCATCGTCACGTTCGCACTGCTCGCGTACGGGCTGGTGAACGTGCTCACCTCGGTTCCGGCCTTCCTCGACTACGGTGCGTACGCCGAGACCATGCTCGGTCTGCTGGGCGTGGATGCGACCCTCTCCGACCCCGGTGCCGGACACGGCTGGGCGATCGCCGCGGCGCTCGTGCTCATCGTCGGCTGGTGCGCGACCGCCGTGGTGTCGCTGTGGAACCTGCGTCGCGGGCGGCTGACGTGGTGGATTCCGCTGGTGGCCGGCGTCGTGTTCACCTTCGCGGCGGGCATCCTCATGGTGGTGCCGCTGATGGGCGATCCCGTCGTCTGGCAGGCGGTCGTCGACAGCGCGGGCGGCGCGCGCTAGCCACGAGGGCTCGCGGGCGCAACCGCCGTCCGCGGATCACCGTGCGAGGCCATACTCGACGGTGACGACGTGGTCGCATTGCGCGCCCGGTGAACCGGCCGGCGGCCAGTCTCGTTTCCCCAGCGGGAGGTGATGGATGCCGCACGACAGCGTGGACCGCCGCGACGGCGCCGAGAGCCGCGACGCGGTGCGCCTGTCGGCCCTGTACGACGCCCACGCGGCGCCCATCTGGCGCTACGTCGTGCACCTGACCGGCGATCGTGCGGGAGCGGACGACATCGTGCAAGAGACACTGCTGCGGGCGTGGCGCACGCCGCGGATCCTCGAGCAGGACCCGTCGACGACGCGGTCCTGGATGTTCACGGTGGCTCGTCATCTCGTCATCGACGATGTCCGCAGCGCGCGGCGGCGGCGTGAGATCGACGTCGCTGAGCTGCCCGAGCGGACCGTGCCGGACGCGACGGATGCCCTGTTCGAGGCGATCATCGTGGAGGAGGCGCTCGCCTCTTTGACCGCCGATCACCGCGCAGTCGTGATCCACGCGTACTACCGGGGCCTGTCGGTGGCCGAGATGGCTGCCGAGCTCGACATCCCGGAAGGCACCGTGAAGTCCCGTCTCCACTACGGACTGCGGGCGCTGCGGCTCGCGCTGCAGGAGAGAGGGGTGACGCGATGAACCAGGATCACGTCCGCTACGCCGATTGGGACGCGGCGTACGTCATCCGCGCCCTCGACTCCGCCGATCGCCGCCGCTACGAGGCGCATCTGGACGAGTGCCCGCTGTGCCGTCAAGCGGTCGGAGAGCTGGCGCCCACGCTCGGGCTGCTGGCGCGCGTGCCCTCCGAGCGCGCGCAGTCACTCCTGGACCTCGCCGCCCAGGCCGGACCGCGCGCGGACGGCCGTGACCGGCTGGTGGCACGGGGGAGGCGAGATCGGCACCGGAGACGCGTGCTGGCATGGGCCGGTGCGGCAGCGGCCGCTGCCGTCCTCGCGATCGTCGCCATCGTCGGCGTGACGACGGCGCTCACAGACCCGGTCCCCGCGGGACAGGTCGTGGCGCTGGAGCCGGTGACGGATGTGCCGCTGAGCGCGACGGTGGAGCTGACCTCCGTCGCGTGGGGCACGCGGCTGGACATGGTGTGCGACTACCCCCGCAGCGCCGACCCCGATGCACCCCGGCGGGAGTGGCCGTATGTGCTGGTGGTGACCGCCACCGACGGGACGACGAGCGAGCTGTCGACGTGGCGGGCCGGTCCGGGGTCGACGGCGCGCCTGGAGGCGGGCACCGCGCTGGATGCGGGCGAGATCGCCTCCATCGAGGTGCGCTCGCTCACGGACGACCGTGTGCTGTTGCGCGGGTCGCCCGACGGCGACTGACGTGCGCCGTGCGAAGATGACGGCATGCCACGCTTGCTCGCCGTGTGCGCCGTGCGGCGGCTGCGCCCTGACGCCGGCGCCGTCGGCGTGACGGCGATCGACAAGGGCCCGGTCGAAGGGCCCGTCCGTGTGGGACCGTATGGCGTCTACGCCGACGTGCAGGCGGACCGGAAGCATCACGGCGGCCTCGACAAGGCGCTGTACGCCTATGCCGAGGAGGATGCCGCATTCTGGGAGGAGCAGCTGGGGCGCCGGCTGCCTCCGGGATGGTTCGGGGAGAACCTCCGCGTGGCCGGGCTGGATGTCAACGCGGCGCGGATCGGTGAGCGATGGCGGATCGGCGAGCGCGTGGAGGTCGAGGTGACCATGCCCCGCACCCCCTGTCAGACGTTCGCCCGCTGGGTGGGTGGTGACGACGCCCGCGGGTGGGTCAAGCGGTTCTCGGCCGAGCGCCGGCTCGGACCGTACCTCCGCGTGGTCCGCGTCGGACGGGTGCGGGCAGGCGACGAGATCGTCGTCGTCCACCGGCCCGACGATGCGCCGGGCCTGCTCGACCGGTACATCGACCCGGAGTGACGCCCGGACCCGGATGTGCGGATGCCCCGGCACGAGTCCGCGTGGACCCGCACCGGGGCATCCGGATGCCGTTCGCGGTGCTACGCGGCGAGGCTCTTGCCGTGCGAACCGAGCTGCTGCGTCGCCTCGACGACGCGGGCGGCCATCGCCGACTCGGCGATCTTGCCCCACGCCCGCGGGTCGTACGCCTTCTTGTTGCCGACCTCGCCGTCCACCTTCAGCACGCCGTCGTAGTGGGAGAACATGTAACCGGCGATGGAGCGCGTGAAGGCGTACTGCGTGTCGGTGTCGATGTTCATCTTGACCACGCCGTTGGCGACCGCCAGCGCGATCTCCTCATCGGTCGAGCCGCTGCCGCCGTGGAAGACGAGGTCGAGGGGCTTGGGGCCGGTGCCGAAGCGCGAGGCGATGCCCTCCTGGATCTCACCCAGCAGTTCGGGGCGGAGCTTGACGTTGCCCGGCTTGTAGACGCCGTGCACGTTGCCGAAGGTGAGCGCCGAGATGTACCGGCCGTTCTCGCCGAGACCGAGGGCTTCGACCGCCTTGGTGACGTCGGCCACCGTGGTGTAGAGGGCCTCGTTGGAGCCCTCGTGCTTGACCCCGTCCTCCTCGCCGCCGACCACGCCGATCTCGACCTCGAGGATCGCGCTGATGTTCTTGAGCCGCGGGAGCAACTCCTTCGCGATCTCGATGTTCTCATCCAGCGGAACAGCCGAGCCGTCCCACATGTGCGACTGGAAGATCGGGTTGCGACCGGCCTTGACCTCTTCTTCGGATGCCTCCAGCAGCGGCAGGACGAATCCGGGCAGCGCCTCTTTGGGGCAGTGGTCGGTGTGCAGCGCGACGGTGATGGGGTAGTTCTTGGCGACCTCGGTGGCGAACTTCGCGAACGCCAGAGCGCCGGCAGCGCGCGCCTTGACGGTCTGCCCGGCGAAGTAGTCCGCGCCCCCCGTGGTGACCTGGAGGATGCCGTCTGACCCTGCCTCGGTCAGACCCTGCAGGACGGCGTTGATCGTCTGCGAGCTGGAGACGTTGATGGCGGGGTACGCGAAGCCGCCGGCCTTCGCGCGGTCCAGCATGTCGGCGTACTGGTCGGGGGTGGCGACGGGCATGGGGGCTCCTTGTTCTTCGGGTTCTCGGGGGCTGCGGCCCTCCGAGCTCACGGCTCTGATCGATGCGGGCGTCACCGAGAACTCTAGCGAAGGCGCGCTCCGACGGCCCGCGAGGCGCGAGAAGGCGGTGACGGAAACGCCGGCTCTGTCTCTTCCTGTAAAGAATCGAGATTCCTTCGCCAGCCGCAGGGTGAAATTCGCCAGAACCGACGACGTGCGCTGGCTAGGCTGACCGCATGGTGAGCCTGACCGCGGATATGAGTCCCCTCCAGCCCGATCGCAATCTCGCACTGGAGCTGGTGCGCGCGACCGAGGCGGCGGCGATCCGGGCGGTGCCCTTCATCGGGCGCGGCGCGAAGGAGGCGGCCGATGGGGCGGCGGTCGACGCGATGCGCGCCTTCTTCACCACCGTGAACTTCGACGGCACCATCGTGATCGGCGAGGGTGAGAAGGATGAAGCGCCCATGCTCTACAACGGCGAGCGCGTCGGCAACGGCCGTGGCCCGCAGGCCGACGTCGCCGTCGATCCCATCGACGGGACGTCGCTGACGGCGGCAGGGCGCAACAACGCGCTGTCGGTCATCGCCGTCTCCGACCACGGCACGATGCTCGACGCGTCGAGCGTCTTCTACATGGACAAGCTCGTGACCGGTCCGGCGGGCGTCGGCGTGGTCGACATCCGGCTGCCGATCGGGGAGAACATCCGCCGGCTCGCCAAGGCGCTCGGCAAGCCGGTGGACGAGATCGTCGTGTCCGTCCTGCACCGGCCGCGCCACGAACGCCTCATCCAGGAGATCCGCGAGGCCGGCGCCGGCACGCGCCTGATGAGCGACGGGGACGTCGCGGGCGGCATCAACGCCGCGCGGCACAACGCCCGCACCGACATGTGCGTGGGAATCGGCGGCAGCCCCGAGGGCATCGTCACCGCGTGCGCGATCAAGGCCTTGGGTGGACACATCCAGGGTCGGCTCTGGCCGCGGGACGACGACGAGAAGCAGCGTGGCATCGACGCAGGCCTGAAGCTCGACGGTCACGTCTACGAGGCCGACGACCTGGTCAAGGGGAAGAACACGATCTTCGTCGCGACCGGCGTGACGGACGGCGCGCTCGTGGCCGGCGTGCGGCGCGAGGGAGGCTACGTCTACACCGAGAGCGTCGTGCTCCGGGGAGCGTCGGGCACGCTGCGTCGCATCTCGTCGGAGCACCTCGTCTCGAAGTGGCTCTGAAACAGAGGGGCTGCTGCGGCAGGCGGGTCTCCGCTGTGACTGGTTCGTGACCCGGGTTCCACGCGATCTCTGGCAGAATCGAAGAGGTGTCGACGGCGACGCGACAGTGTTTCCGACGCGAGGAGTTGACGATGGCCACGCAGCAGACCGGTGAATCGTCGTCGCCCCAGACGGGCGCGCACGCGGTGGTCGCCAACGCGATCGATCCCGCCCGCCGGCCCGACGTGCTGCTGCGCGTTCGCCGGGACGAGGGCCACGAGATCAGCGCGTGGTGGATGATCGGCGCTTTCGTCGGCGTGTCGGCGGCCGTCATCGGGCTGCTGAGCTTCGTGCCAGGCGGTCACTGACCGCTCGCCACGCGGGATGCCGCGGCCCTCAGTCGCCGGGCAGCCCGATGCGCGCTCGCACCTCGCCCAGTTCCGCGGTCACGGCGGGCGCGCCCTCGTCGGGCTGCTCCAGCAGCTCCGGCGCCGTGAGACGCCGCGGGCTCTTCTCGATGACCGCGGGCTCGGCGACGGCGTCGAGCTTGGTCGCGTCGATGCCCGGGAACTTGCGCGCAGTCACCAGCACGCGCGTCTCGAGCGATCCCGCGAAGCGGTTGTAGCTGTCGACCGTCCGCTCGATGGCCCGTCGCAGGTCGTCCGCGTGCGACGCGAGCGATCCGAGACGCTCGTACAGCTGGTTGCCCAGGTCGAACAGCGCCCTCGCCTCCTGCGAGACGTCCTGCTGGGTCCAGGTGTAGGCGACGGTCTTCAGCACCGCCCACAGATTCACCGGTGACGCCAGGGCGACCCGCTTGCCGAAGGCGTAGTCGAGGAGCGACGGATCCTCCTCGAGGGCTGCCGCCAAGAGCGACTCGCTCGGGACGAAGCAGACGACGAACTCGGGACTGGACGAAAGGCCCGCCCAGTACGTCTTGCGTGCCAGAGCATCCACGTGCGAGCGCACGGCCTTGACGTGCTTATCGAGCAGACTCCGGCGACGCGCGGCTTCGGCTCCCTGGGCGGTGAAGGGGATGGCGCTGGCCTCCAGGAACGCGTCCAGCGGCACCTTCGCGTCGACGGCGATCGCCTTGTCGCCGGGGAGGCGGATGACCATGTCGGGGCGCCCGGCGCCCGCATCCGTCGTGATGGAGGCCTGGAGGTCGAAGTCGACGTGGCGGGTGAGCCCGGCCGCCTCCACGACGCGCCGCAGCTGCGTCTCGCCCCAGACGCCTCGGGTGCTGCCGGACCGCAGCGCCCCGGCGAGGGATTCGGTGGTCGCGCGCAGCGCCTCGTCGGACTCGTGCGCGCGCCGCAGCTGCTCGGCCAGGGTGCCGAACTGCGTGTGCCGATCACGCTCGAGCTCGTCGACCTTCATGTGCATCGCGGCCAGCGTCTCTTGCACGGGTGCCAGGGCGCGCAGCACCGATTGCTCGCGCCGCTCGCGCTCCTCGCGCGCCGCCTGGTCGTGACGCGTCTGGCTCGCGAGCTCCCGGTAGAGCAGCTGCTGGTGCTCGAGCTGCGCCTGCACGCCCTGCCGTGCCGCCTCGGACGCCGCGGCTCGCGCGGCCAGGTCGGCGCGCTCACGAGCCGCTCGCGCGAGTCCCGCCGCCCAGCCGGCCGCCGCGCCCGCGACGAGGCAGACGATCACCACGGCGCTGATCACCACTGCATCCATGGCTCCAGGGTGCCCCAGGCCGCCGACATCCCGGATCGCCCGCGCCGCAGCATCCCGTCATCCCCGCACGCGAGTCGACACGATTCGCTCGAGTCGCGGTGTTCCGGACGCGTGAAGCGTGTCGTTTGGGCCGGGACGTGTCGACTCGAGGTCAGCTGCCGCCGCGAGGGGCGTCGTTGCGTGGCTCAGGCGACGGCGAACGAGACCGCGGGCATCTCGGCGATCGCGATCTGCGACACGCGGACGCCGACCGCGTCGGCGAGGCCCGGGATGTCGGCGGCACCGACGCGCCGGGCGGCGTCGATCATCACATGCGCGCAGGCCATCGCATCCGCCGTGGCGTTGTGGTGGGCGAAGTCCGCGAAGCCGGCCTCGGCGGCCACGAAGGGCAGACGGTACGACTCGAGTCGATAGACCCGTCGGGCGACCTGCAGGCTGCAGGCGTACCGGTAGGGAGGGCACTCGTCGCCCGTCGCGTCGCACGCGCGCTTGAGCACCGCCATGTCGAAGCCGGCGTTGTGCGCGACCAGGATGTCGTCGCCCGCGAACGCGACGATGTCGGCGAGCTGGTCGGTCCATGCCGCGGCGCCGGCGACGTCTTCGGGGCGGATGCCGTGGATGCGCACGTTGAGCTCGAAGAACACATCGTGCCCCGCCGGCGGCCGGATCAGCCAGCCCGTCCTGTCCACGATCTCGCCGTCGCGTACGCGGACCAGTCCGACCGCGCAGGCCGACGCGTTGCTGGAGTTCGCCGTCTCGAAGTCGATGGCGGTGAAGTCCAGTGGCACCTCCCCAGACTCACCCGGGCGAGAGCCCGTCGACGGAAGGCGCGCCGCGCGGGCGGCGTTCGGCCGGCGATCGCGGCATAGGCTCGGGCCATGGCCAGTCGTGAGGAGATGTCGCTGTCGTTCGGCGCGGCCGCCGGCGCGTACGAGTCCGGGCGACCGGACTATCCGCGGGAGGCGGTGGAGTGGATGCTCGCGCCCGTGCGCCAGCACGACCGGGCCCTGCGTGCTGCCGACGTGGGCGCCGGCACCGGCAAGCTCACCCGCACGATGGTCGAAGCCGGCGCCGAGGTGGTCGCGATCGACCCCGACAGCGTCATGCTGGCCGCCCTGCGCGAGCACGTCCATGGTGTGCCGACATTCGTCGGCACGGCCGAGCGGATGCCGTTGCCGGACGCATCGGTCGATGCGGTGCTCCTCGGACAGGCGTGGCACTGGGTGGATCCGGTGGCCGCGTCGGCCGAAGCCGGCCGGGTGCTCCGAGCCGGCGGCGTGCTGGGTCTGGTGTGGAACATCCGCGACGACGCGGACCCGTGGGTGGCGCGGCTGACAGCCGCGATGCACGGGAGCCACGCGGAGGAGATGCTCCAGCGTGAGGGACCCCGTGTCGCCGACCCGTTCCCGGTGCTCGAGGCGAGGACGTGGACCTGGACCCGCTCCCTCACGCGGTCGGCGCTGCTGGACATGGCGGCCTCGCGCAGTTACGTCATCACCGCGTCCGAGAGCGACCGGACGCGGATCCTCGGGGCGGTGAACGCGCTGTTCGACGAGCGCCGCGTCACCGAGGCGACCGGGGACGAGGTCCTCGACCTGCCCTACGTGACGCACGCGTATCGCGGCATCCGTCCCTGACGGCGCTCGCCGCGGGGTGTCGGCGCCGCGGCGTAGGGTGTCGCCCGTGCGCACTCTCACCGTCTGCAACTTCGTCACCGTCGACGGCCGCTACGAGGACGACGACCACGACATCGCCTCGTTCTTCGAACACCAGCATCCCGATTACCGGGGCGCCGACACGTTCGACCACTACACGACGGCGCTGTTGCGGGAATCCGGCACGCTGCTGCTGTCGGGGCGCCGCTCGGCGCTCGGAAACCTCCGCTACTGGACGGGAGTGCAGAGGGACCCGGATGCGACGGCGATCCGTCGTGAGTTCGCCGAGCTCATCCTCGGGGTCGAGAAGGTGGTCGTCTCCGATACGCTCACCGCCGATGATGTCGCGCCGTACGAGAACATCCGCATCGTGCCGGTTGCCGGTGCGCGGGCAGAGGTCGCCAGTCTCAAGCGGGGCGACGGGCGCGGCATCCTCGTCCTGCTCGGTCGCCTGATGTGGAACGACCTCATGCACGCGGGTCTGGTCGACGAGTTGCATCTCGTGACCTTCCCGCTCATCGCCGGCACCGGTGTGCCGCTGTTCGATGCCCGGCCCGCGGCGGCTCTCAAGCTCCTCGAGACGCGGACGTGGGAGGAGTCGGGCAACGTCCTGATGCGGTGGCGCGTCGACCCCGTGTGAGTCGCAGACGGCGGATGCCGCGGGGCGCGGAATCCGTGGCCATCTAGACTGGATGCCCGTGGCTCTCACCATCGGAATCGTCGGCCTCCCCAACGTGGGCAAGTCGACCCTCTTCAACGCCCTCACCAAGAACCAGGTGCTCGCGGCGAACTACCCGTTCGCGACGATCGAGCCGAACGTGGGCGTGGTCAACCTGCCCGACGCGCGGCTGGACAAGCTCGCCGAGATCTTCCACTCCGAGCGGATCCTTCCCGCCGCGGTGTCCTTCGTCGACATCGCCGGCATCGTCCGCGGAGCCAGCGAAGGGGAGGGGCTGGGCAACCAGTTCCTCGCCAACATCCGCGAGGCGGACGCGATCGCTCAGGTGGTGCGCGGGTTCAGCGACGACGACGTCGTGCACGTCGAGGGTGCGGTGAACCCGCAGAGCGACATGGAGACGATCAACGCCGAGCTGCAGCTGGCCGACCTACAGACCCTCGAGAAGGCGATCGCCCGGTACGAGAAGGAAGTCCGCGGCAAGAAGACCGATCCCGTCGTCCTCGAGACCGCCGTGAAGGCCCAGGAGGCCCTGCAGCGCGGCGAGCTGCTGTCGGCGTCGGGAATCGACCTGTCGCCGATCCGCGAGCTGGGCCTTCTCACCGCGAAGCCCTTCATCTTCGTCTTCAACGTCGACGAGGCGGTGCTGACGGATGCCGCGCGCAAGGCGGAGCTGGAAGCTCTCGTCGCGCCTGCCAAGGCGGTGTTCCTGGACGCGAAGATCGAGTCCGAGCTGATCGATCTCGATCCGGAGGACGCCGCCGAGCTGCTGGCGTCCACCGGCCAGGAGGAATCGGGCCTCGACCAGCTCGCGCGGATCGGCTTCGACACCCTCGGCCTTCAGACCTACCTCACCGCCGGGCCGAAGGAGGCGCGCGCCTGGACCATCGGAAAGGGATGGAAGGCGCCTCAGGCCGCGGGGGTGATCCACACCGATTTCGAGAAGGGCTTCATCAAAGCGGAGGTGATCTCCTTCGACGACCTCGTCGCGGCGGGGTCGGTCGTCGAGGCGCGAGCGCGGGGCAAGGCCCGCCTGGAGGGCAAGGACTACGTCATGCAGGACGGCGACGTGGTCGAGTTCCGCTTCAACGTCTGAGCCCATTCCCGCCCGAGAGGACGACTTCATGACCGACACCCAGATCTTCGAGCCCGACGGCCGCGCCATCCCCTACGCCGACGACGGGAGCAGCGGTCCGGCCGTCGTGCTGCTGCCCGCGCGAGGGCTCAACATCAGCTACCTCGGCCCGCTGGCGCACGCCCTGGTGGAAGAGGACTTCCGCATCGTCCGGATCGGTCCGCGGCATCCGTCCACCGCCTCGGACGCGGCCGTCTCACTGCACGACCTTGCGCGGGACGTCGTCGACGTCATGGACCATATCGGACTCGCCGGGGCCTGGATCGGCGGTCACGCCTTCGGCGGCACGGTGGCCCGCACCGTGTCCCTCGACCACCCGGAGCGCGTGGCCGGCGTCCTGCTGCTCGGTGTCGAGGGCGCGGAGCAGACCGACGAGCTCGCCGCGGGTGCGGACTCCGAGATCCCGGAGCAGGCCCGCGACGCCGCCGTCGACTCCATGCAGCGTGCCGCGCAGGACGCCGCACCCGAGGTGGAATGGTCCTCGCTCGCGCCCGCCGTGCCGGTGCTGGTCATCCAGGGCTCCGAAGACCGTCTCACCCCGCCCGTGAACGGCGAGCGGCTCCGCGCGTCCGCGCCCGACCGGGTGAGTGTCGTACAGGTCGATGGTGCCGGCCACCTCTTCCCGGTCACGCACGTCGGCGCGACGTCGTGGCCGATCGAGGATTACCTCGACTGGGACTGATCCCCGGAGCCGGCCGGCTCCAGGAGCGCGCGCGCGAGCAGCGTGGACCCGGCGACAGCGGCGGGCATCGTCACGACCGCCCCGAGGGGCACGAGGAAGCACAGCTGCGTCGCGATACCGAACCCAAGCACCTGCAAACGGTGCGCGGCCAGCACCCGCCCGCGCTCGCGGCGCGTCATGCCGCGAGCCGTGAACGCGCGAGAGGTCAGCTCGTCGGCAAGCAGCCAGCCGGTGAAGGCCACGCCCACGAGGGTGCTGCACACCCCGCCGACGACGGGAATCAGTGCGATGAGCACCGACAGCACCGCCACGCCGACGCCTCGGGCGATGAGCGACAGCGCGTCGACGACCGAACGCCAGAATCCGTAGCGTCCGTCCTCATCGGTGCGACCGAGGTCGGCCTCGACCGTCCGCCAGATCCGCTCGTAGAACGGTTCGCCCACGACGAGCGTGACGGCGGTGAAGGTGACCGCCACCACGACCAGTGCGGCCCCGAACACGGCGGTCCCGACGGTGAACCGCAGAAGACCGGCCCACACGCCCGGCCATGCGTCGGCGAACGGCGTCACGGCTTCGGTGATGGCCGGGAGGTAGGCGCCGAGAGTGACCAGGCCCGCGAGGAACAGAAGGCCCACGATGGCCGCCGGAAGGATGCCGAGCGCCATCGTGCCGGGTCGGCGCCGCCAGAAGGCGAACCCTCCGCCCAGGGCCGCCACACCTCGTCCGAACTCGCGCATCCGCCTCAGCCTATGACGCCATCGGCCGCCTCGCGGCGGCGCCGACAGTGCTTTGTTCGGCGATCACCGCGGCTCACGGCGAAAGATGTCAGATCCCGGTGCCGGCGTCAAGCCCCTCGTGGGGCATCCGTGCCCGCAGCCATCGTGATGGCCACGCAGATGCGCGTGAAGCCGCCGTTCCGGGAGGGTGCCATGCTCGCGACAACGACCGCCGAGGATCAGGTTCGTCGTCCGGAGCTGCTGTGGGTCGGTTCGGGCGGCTGGGTCGCGTGCGATCCCGCCGTCGACCCGAGCGATCCTCATCGCGTGGTGGCCTATCTGGAATGCAAGGACGAGCGCGTCTACCTGCTGTGGGTGACGGGGTCCGGTGGCGTGCGCGAGTTCGCTTCGCTTCGTGAGGCACTCGACCAGATTTCGCTGAGACTCGCCGCCCCCATCCCGTAGGACCGATCGTCCCTGCCCGACGCCGGGGTGAGGACTAGGCGGTCGCGGCCGCGTGGCTCACCGTCGCCAGCACCTCTTCGAGGAAGTCCGCCACGACTCGCGCGTCGTGGACCGGAAGATCCGCCGCGAGGGTGCGCAGCCTCGTCGTGAGCGGGTCGAGGTGATCGGGGTCGACGTTGCGGTCGAACGGACGCACGATCTTCTTGCGGCGGTCGTGCGGGTGCGCGTCCACCACGACCAGACCCCGGTCGACGAGACGATCGATGAGCGCCGTGCCCGAGGCGGGGGAGAGGTGCAGCGCCCGAGAGATACGGCCCGGCGTGACCTCTTCCGTGTCGACGCGTTCCAGCAGGTAGCGCATCGCGGCGCGGTCGGTCTCGTTCAGTCCGGTCTGCTCGCGTTGGCGGGCCAGCCGCGCCTCTGCCAGTCGAAGGCGCTCCAGGATGCCGGCGACGTCGGGTCGCTTGCCCGATATCGACATGGACGACGTCGCGTTCTCGCGCACGGTTCGGTCCTTTCGGTCCGTCTTCCCCGGGAAGCCATTATGCCGAACGACTCTCGTCCCATTGGATCACGAAGGGAAAGCTCCTGGGAAGTACACTCACGGAATTCTCATTATCAAAATGTTCGGTATCGAAGTATCCTGGAGGCGAGGAAAGAAGGTGGCCATGGCGCAACTCGTCTATGGAGCGGAGGGTGAGCCGATTCAGATTCCCGAAGAGCTCCTCGCGCACCTCAAGGTCGTCCTGACGGCCAAGCTGCGCCGGAATGAGAGCTTCCTGATGACATGGCGGCATGCGGACGACTCGGGGCGCTCGGCGGTATGGCTGCAGCCCGCCATCCCGCTGTTCTTCACCTTCGACGATCCGGAAGCACCCGCTCTCGACCACGCGCTGCTGACGCGGCTGGCCGCGGCCGCCAACTCGAACGGCGGTCTGGTGCTCGATCTGCGCGAGGGCGTGCCGCAGCAGCTGCGAGTTCGGCACGCCGTCGGTGCCGGCGGCGTTCCGCCCCAGCAGGCGCAGCCCGCCGCGTGAGCGCGGAGGGCAGAAACGAGCGGCCGATAGCACGCTCCCGCTGACCCCGCAACGCGGTGCCGCGGGAAGGCTCGATCACCGAGGCTGGGTCCATGGTGTTCATCGGATTCCATGCCTCCCACGAGCAACTGCCTCCGTCCCGCCTCCTGCGCGCGGTGCAGGGTGCGGAACGGGCCGGCTTCGACGGTGCGATGTGCTCGGATCACTTCGCCCCCTGGGGTCTGCGCCAGGGCGAGTCCGGTCACGCATTCAGCTGGCTGGGTGCCGCGCTGGCGACGACGTCGTTCTCACTCGGAGTGGTCACGGCGCCCGGTCAGCGGTATCACCCGGCCATCGCGGCGCAGATTCTGGCCACGCTCGCCGAGATGTTCCCGGAGCGGTTCTGGGCGGCCCTCGGGAGCGGCGAAGCGCTCAACGAGCACGTGACGGGAGATCCCTGGCCGCCGAAGGAGCAGCGGGAGCAGCGGCTGGTCGAGGTCGTCGACATCGTGCGGCGGCTGCATGCCGGGGACCGTGTCGATCACGACGGCCTCGTGCGCGTTCATGACGCACGGATCTGGTCTCGTCCTGCTCACCCGCCGGCGCTGCGGGCGGCGGCCGTCTCCGAACGCACCGCGGCGTGGGCCGCCGGCTGGGCGGACGGACTCATCACCGTCGGCCATGACCCCGCGACGATCGAGCGGACCCTGGCGGCCTACCGTGATGCCGGCGGTCGCGGCCCGTGCGCGGTCCAGGTGCACGTGAGCCTGGCCGACACCGACGCCGAGGCGGTGCGGATCGCCCGGGACCAGTGGCGCCACTGCACCGTGCCACCGGAGCTGATGTGGGACCTCATGCAGCCGGAGGACTTCGACCGGCTCTCCCAGCCCGACGATCGGGCGGGGCTGGAGCGCGGCGTGCTGATCTCGGCGGATGACGGCGAGACCGTCGAGCGGCTGGGGGCCCTGGTCGCCGCCGGCGCCGACGAGCTCTTCCTGCACGAGGTCGGACCCGACCAGGATGCCTTCTTGCGGCGCGCCGCCAACGGGCTGCTCGAGCGCGTCCGGCAGACCGACTCGGCGACGAGTCGGTGAGGTAGGCATCCGGCGTCGGGGCTGTCAAGCCCCTCGGTGCTGCCGCGGGTGCGCGTCATGCTTGCGGAGACGGCCGCAGCAGAGAGGCTCCCGATGACCCACGACAGACCGCGCGACGATGCCGGTGGAGACGGGCCCGCGGACCGTCATGAATGAGACGGAGGGCATCATGCCGCGCACCGACATCCACCAGCTGGTCCTGCTCCCCCTGGCCGACCGCTGCTGGCGGCTGTGCGACCAGGGAGTCGCGCGCACGGAGGCCACGAGTGTGGTGGCCTACGTGGAATTGCTCGACGACGGCACATACGAGGCGGTGTGGGTCTCTGTCGGGTTGGGGTCAGCCCGTTTCACCACGCTGGAGGGTCTGTTCCGCGCCGCCGTCCAGATGCTCGAGCAATGCCGCAGTCTGGGCGCGCTCAAGCCCGCGCCGATCCCGCACCGTCCTCCGGCCCACGCCTGACCCGGTGTCGCCGGTCGGTGGCAGTATGGGCGCATGCCTGAGTCGCCGGAGGTGGACGCCCTGGCCGGGTTCCTCGCGGAACGCGCGACCGGTCGGGTGATCCGGCACGCCGACGTGTTGGAGTTCCGCACGATCAAGACGCGCGGTGCACCGCCCGAGACCATCGTGGGCCGCACCGTCGCCGGCGCGAGGCGCCACGGCAAGCACATCGAGCTCGTCCTCGACGACGGCAGCCTCGTCGTCTCCCTCGGTCGTCATGGCTGGATGCGGTGGTTCGATGCCGCGCAGAGCCCGGCCGCACCCGATGCGCCGCCGGCACTGGCGGAGTTCGGACTGTCGGATGACAGCAGGCTGGAAGCGACGGATGCCGGTACATGGGTGTCGCTGGGACTGTTCGTGGTGGCAGACCCGTTCGACGTCCCCGCCGTGGCCAAGCTCGGCCCGGATCCGGCCGATCCGTCCTTCAGCCGGAGCGATTTCGACGCGGCATTGGGTGGGCGGCGCAAGCAGGTGAAGGCGATCCTGCAGGAACAAGAGTCGATCGCCGGCATCGGAAACGCCTACTCCGACGAAATCCTTCATCTCGCACGGGTGTCGCCGGTGGTCCACGCGGCCCGGTTGGCCGCCGACGAGACAGACCGACTGTTCTCCGCGACCGTGTCGACGGTGCGTGATGCCGTTGCGGCGCGCCGTGGCGTGCCGATCGATGAGCTGAAGGCTCAGAAGGTCGCGGCGATGCGCGTGCATGGCCGCACCGGCGAACCGTGCCCCGTCTGCGGCGACACCATCCGCGACCTGACCTTCTCGGGTACGTCGGCGCAGTACTGCCCGACGTGCCAGAACGGGGGAGTGCCGCTGTGACCGACCCGCTGCCGCGCCGCCCGTACCCCGCCACGCGTGGGTAGCATGGTCGACATGACGACTTCCCCTCAGCCCGCTCCGGTGACGCTCGCGCCGGTCCCCGACGAGAAGAACCTCCTCACTGTCGTGTCGTCCGGCGACTCCTGCTGCGGCGGCAGCTGCAGCATCGGCTGAACGAATCCACGAGCGATCGCATCTGCGCCGGCGATGACCGACGAGCAGCTGCACATCACTCCGCGGCTGGGGCGCGTCCTCATGTCGGAGGAGGCGATCTACGGCCTGATCCTGGTGTCGGGGATGATCGTCGTCAGCGGCACGGCGCACGGCTCTTCCCTCGACGCGTTCATCACGGTCACCGTGACAGTGCTCGTCTTCTTCGCCGCGCACCTGTTCGCGGGCACGCTGGGTCGGCTCGCGGCCACGGACGGTCACGCCGGCCTTCGAGCCAGCCTCAGGGCATCTGCTCGGCAGTCCAGCGGCATGCTGCTCGCCTCGGTCCCGCCGCTGGGCATCCTGCTGCTGGGCACGACCGCGGTCATCGAGGACAGCACCGCACTGTGGTCGGCGCTCATCGCCGACACGGTGCTGCTGGGCGCGCTCGGCTGGATCGCCGTCGCCCGCTGGAGCACACACTGGGTGCCGCGGCTTCTCAGCGCTGTGGTCACCGCCGCCTTCGGTGGCGTTCTCATCCTGCTGAAGGCGATCATCCACCACTGACGGCGCGTGCTCGCGCGCGCAGAGTCGCGGTGATCCCAGGGCTGAGGCCCGGTATGTCATCGACGGGCACCGCCAGGGCCTGCAGGGCTCTGCTGAAGAAGTTCCGGGCGGCCGCCGCAAGGGTGATGTCGACGATCTGGCGATCGGTGTAGCCGGCGTCGCGCAGACGCTGCGTGTCGGCGTCCGTCATCGTCGCGGCGGCGGTCGACAGCGTCGCTGCGTACGCCATGGCGGCCAGCCCGGCGTCGTCGAGTCCGGCATCGGCCGGGTCGGTGATGATCTGCGCCAGCTGATCCTCGTCGAACAGGCCGGCTCGCAGCGACTTGCGGCCGTGCGCGAGCAGGCAGTGCTCGGATCCGATCGCCCGCGCAGCGGCCAGCGTCACGAGCTCATAGGTCCGCAGGCCGATCGACGGCGTGACAGCGGTGAGGAGCGCTTCGAAGGCCTCGTACGCCGCGGGGTTCACCGCCATGGCACGCGTGATCGCGTACACGAAGCCGTCTTCGCGGATGTCGTCGTCGTACATCTGGGCCACGAGGCCCTCTGCATCGCCGGTGTCGGGAGTGCTGATGATCATGGTGCGGCCTTCCTGCGAATCCTGGCGCACCCCACAATGACGGATGCCCCACCCCCTGTCGAGGGGTGAGGCATCCGTCTGATACGACGGGGGGACCGCCCGCCGGTCAGTGGCCGACCGGCGCGCCCATGGGCTGGTCCGCGGGCTTGCGGATGAGGAAGGCGCCCACCAGCAGCGGCAGCGACAGGATCGCGGCGGTGAGGAAGGCGGCGTGCGTGCCGGCCGCGCCTGCAGCGAGCTCACCTGCGCCGGATTCGGTGGCCGCGGACGTGGCGGCCGCCATGACGCCGAACATCAGCGCGATGCCTGCGGCGCCGGCGACCTGCTGCGCGGTGCCCACGACGGCGGAACCGTACGAGTAGAACTTCGGCTGGAGCGAGGCGAGCGACGCCGTGAACAGCGGCGTGAACGACAGGGCGAGGCCGAAGGACAGCACGGTCTGGACGACAGCGACCAGCCAGACGGGCGTGCCGACACCGAAGGTCGCGTACACCCACAGCATGGCGCTCGTGATGACCGCGCCCGGAACCAGCAGCACGGTCGTGCCCCAGCGGTCGTAGATGCGGCCGATGACCGGACCGGCCAAGCCCATCGCCAAGGCACCGGGCAGCACGACCAGACCGGTGGTGAGCGGGTCGACCCCCAGCACGTCCTGCAGGTAGAGCGGAACCACGGTGATCGCGCCGAAGAACGCCATCGACATGATCACCATCTGTCCCATCGACAGCGAGAAGTTCGCGCTGCGGAAGACGCGCAGATCAAGCAGGGCGTCGTCCTTGCGCTGCAGCACGACCTGGCGCCAGCCGAACAGACCCAGCGCGACCGCGCCGACCGCCAGCGCCACGACGAGCATCGTGGAGGACGCGGCGCTCGCGGCCGCGGCATCCGCTCCGCTCCCGTGGCCACCGGCGCCCAGCTGGCTGAGGCCGAACACCAGGCCGCCGAAGCCGAAGGCCGAGAGGATCACCGAGAGCACGTCGATCGGCGCACGCGTGGTCTCACCGAGGTTGTGGATCCACCGCGCCCCGACGACGAGCGCCACCACGGCGATCGGCAGGACGATGCCGAAGATCCATCGCCACTCGAAGTTGTTGAGGATCGCGCCCGCCAGGGTCGGCCCGATCGCCGGGGCCAGCGACATCACGATGCTGACGCGGCCCATCATGCGGCCGCGGATCGCCGGAGGCACCACCGTCATCAGCGTGGTCATCAGCAGCGGCATCATGATGGCGGTTCCCGAGGCCTGCACGACGCGGGCGACGAGCAGCACCGGGAAGCCCGGGGCCAGGAACGCGATGAGCGTGCCGGTCGAGAACAGCCCCATCGCAGCGACGAACATCGTGCGGGTGGTGAACCGCCGCAGAAGGAAGCCGGTGATCGGGATGATGACAGCCATCGTCAGCATGAACGCGGTCGTCAGCCACTGGGCCGACAGCGCGGTGATGCCGAGATCGGTGATGAGGTGCGGGATCGCGACACCCATCGTCGTCTCGTTGAGGATGGCGACGAACGCGGCGGCCAGGAGCAGCCACACGACGCGGCTCTCTTCGGGGCGCAGTCGTGGGGCGTCGCTGTGCGCGGCGCCGGGCGAAGCGGCGGGGATGCTTCCGGTGCCCGGGGTTGTTTCGATGGCGGCCATGGGTCGTCTCCTCGAGGCTCGGATGGACGGCGAGGTGCCATCCGAGGGATGGCAAGCCTCCAACTTAACCACAGGTTCCGACATCCCATTCCCCATCGAAGGAACGGATGTCGACGATCGCGGGACCGCGGGGGATCAGTGGTGCGACGGGGCGGGTCCGTCGTCCCACTTCTCCGAGCCGATCGCGTCGGTCGGCTCGGGCTCCGGCTCGCGGTCCTCGACGATCTTGGGCAGCGGGTTGACGACCTCCTCGTGGGGGATGGCCTTGAGCGCGTCGATCTCCTCGCGAAGCTCTGCCAGGTCGCTGCCGTCGTGTTCGGGGCGGTCGCCAGTCGTCGTCATGCGTCGAGCCTAGCGTCGGCGGTGCTGATTAGGCTGGCCAGATGAGCATGCGGGGCGGTGGCGGCGGGGGAGGGCATCCCGGATTCCGGCCCGTCGACACCGAGGCGCAGCGCCGGGCCAATGCCGACGCGCCGCAGATCCCTCATCTGGGGCGGCGCGTCGTCACGCTGTTCCGCCCCTACGCATGGCCCATCGCGATCACGGTGGTGCTCGTGGTCGCCGGCGCCGGCATCGCCGTCATCCCGCCCCTGCTCGTGGAGCGGGTGTTCGACGACGCGCTGTTCCCGCCGGGTGCGGCTGGTCCCGACCTGAGCCTGCTGTCGACACTCGTGCTGGCGATGATCGGGCTGTTCCTGCTGTCGGCGATCGTCGGCGTGGTCCAGACGTGGTTCACCTCCACGGTGGGCAACCGGGTCACCGGAGACCTGCGCACGAAGCTCTTCGACCACCTCCAGTCGATGGAGCTGGGCTTCTTCACCCGCACCAAGACCGGCGTCATCCAGTCGCGGCTGCAGAACGACGTCGGCGGGGTGTCCGGTGTCCTGACGAACACCGTGACGAGCATCCTCGGCAACACCGTGACAGTCGTCGCATCGCTCGTGGCGATGATCCTCATCGACTGGCGGCTCACGATCATCGCCGTGGTGCTGATGCCCTTCCTGGTGCTCGTGCAGCGGCGGGTGGGTCAGGTGCGCGCGCGCATCGCCGGCCAGACGCAGGAGTCGCTGTCGGAGCTGACCGCGATCACCCAGGAGACGCTGAGCGTCTCGGGGATCCTGCTGTCGAAGTCCTTCAACCGGCAGCGCACCGAGTCGTCGCGCTACGCCGACGAGAACCGCAATCAGGTACGCCTGCAGGTGCGGCGCGCGATGAGCGGCCAGGGGTTCTTCGCGGTGGTCCAGGTGATCATGGCGAGCGTCCCCGCGGTCATCTACCTCGTCTCGGGCTATCTCATCGGCGGCGGCACCGATGCCATCACCGCAGGGACGATCGTCGCGTTCACCACCGTGCAGGCGCGGCTGCTCATGCCGCTGATGGGACTCATGCGGGTCTCCCTCGACCTGCAGACCTCCTCCGCACTGTTCGCGCGCATCTTCGAGTACCTCGACCTGGTGCCCGCGATCCGCGACTCCGCCGATGCGCTCGAGGTCTCCGCTGCGCCGGGGCCGCTGGGGCGCATCGAGTTCCGCGACGTCGTCTTCCGCTATCCGGACTCGGCTCCGGATGCCCGCGCCACGCTGCGCGGCGTGTCGTTCGCCGCGGAGCCCGGCCAGCACGTCGCGTTCGTCGGCCCCTCCGGTGCGGGGAAGACGACGATCCTGTACCTCACGCCCCGGCTGTACGAGGCGTCCGAGGGCACCGTGCTGTTCGCCGGGGAGGACGTGCGGCGGCTGCGCCACGAGTCCATCATCGACAACGTCGGCATCGTCTCGCAGGAGACCTACCTGTTCCACGCCACGATCCGCGAGAACCTGCGATACGCCAAGCCGGAAGCGACGGATGCCGAGATCGAGGCGGCGTGTCGCGCGGCCAACATCCACCACGTGATCGACGGTTTCGAGGACGGCTACGACACCGTCGTCGGCGAGCGGGGTTACCGCTTGTCCGGCGGTGAGAAGCAGCGCATCGCCATCGCGCGCGTGCTGCTGAAGGACCCGCCGGTGCTGCTCCTGGACGAGGCGACCTCGGCGCTGGACACCGTGTCCGAACGTGTGGTGCAAGAGGCGCTGGACGCTGCAGCCCGGGGCCGCACCACGCTCACCATCGCGCACCGGCTCTCCACGGTCATCTCGGCCGACGTGATCCACGTCGTCGAGGCGGGCCGGATCGTCGAGTCCGGCACGCACTCCTCGCTCCTGGCGTCGGGGGGTCTCTACGCCGAGCTCGCCGCGCAGCAGCTGGCCACCACCCGCATCCTCGAGGCCGAGGCGGAGGCCGACGACGCGGAGCCGCCCGCGGACCATCCCGACCGGCGCGCCGACAGCGCTCCCGACACGCCCGCGGCGTCCGCCGAACAGGTGCTGGCCGCCGGCCGTCCCCACGCCGGCGACTCGGGCGCCGCCCGCGACTGAGCTGCGGCGATCACCACAGCCGCGCCGCGGCGACCGCCGTCGCCACCGGCTGGGGCAGCACCAGCCCGTCCGCGCGGTCCCACAGGGTCCTGGTGAAGGAGCCGAGCTCTCGCCGGTAGGCGTCCTCGGGGTGGTCCCGCGCGATGTCGACGAGCGGGGGGAGGTCCATCGACAGGATGAGGCGCACGCGGGCCGCCGCGGCCCGCGTCTGGCCCGCGGCATCCAGCACCGAAAGCCCGCCCGTCAGCGCCTCCAGGTAGTCCCGCAGCACCGGCAGCTCTCCCTTGTGCTGCGTGATCGACGAGCCGTCCGCGCGCTCACGCCATTCGACGACGACGTCGGGGATGACGTCGAAGGCCCGGGCGCGGGTGTACATCTGCTGGGCGACGATCTGGTCCTCATAGGCCTTGCCTTCGGGGAAGCGCAGACCGCCGCGGCGCCAGAGATCGGTGCGGCTCACCTTCGACCACGCCACGATGTTGCCGGACGCGTCGGGGTGCTGCGCGAGCGTGGTGCCCACGCGCGCCGGCTGGGTGGCCGCGGCGACCCAGGGCTGGACGCTCCCGGCCTCGTACCCGCCCGCGGTGTCGGGGCGAAGCCTCACGTACGCACCCAGTGCGAAGTCGCTGCCGCTGTCGGAGACCGTCCCGACCAGGCGTTCCAGCGCCCGCGGAGTGAGGCGGTCGTCGGCGTCGAGGAACCCCACGAACGGCGTGCGCACGAGGTCGAGCGCGGTGTTGCGCGCCGCTCCCAGTCCGCGCCGGTCGGAGTGGTGGACGACCTGGAAGCGGTCGTCGTCGGCGGCTGCGGCGTCGAACAGCGCTCCGGTGCGGTCGGTCGACGCGTCGTCGACGAGCACAGCGACCCAGTCGGTGCGGGTCTGCGCGCGCAGCGAGTCGAGTGCCTCGGCAGCATACGCGGCCACGTCGTAGCCCGGCACGATCACGGTCACGGCGGCGGTCACCCGTCCGATCCTATGGGCGCCGCTCACCCTCCGGCGTCGGCCACCGCCGACACCGACGCGGCCACCGCGTCGGCCACGGCATCCAACGGCGCGTTGAGCCACCGGGGGAACGTGAAGCGCACGGCCGTCTGCGCGACCTCGGGGGCGATTCCCATCGCCACCAGCACATGCGACGGCTCGTCGCTGCCCGCGGCGCACGCCGAGCCACTCGAGGACACCACGCCCCGCCGCTCGAGCTCGAGCAGGACCGCCTCACCGCTCGTCCCGGCGAACGTGAAGCTCGCGGTGCCGGGCAGCCGGTGTACGGGGTCGCCGGTCAGCCTCGCGCTCGGGACCCGCTCCCGCACCCGCGCGATGAACCGGTCGCGGATGGCCGACACGCGAGCGGATGCCTCGACCCGTTCGCTCTCGGCCAGCTCCAGCGCCGTCGCGAAGCCGACCGCGCCGGCGACGTCCTCGGTGCCGCTGCGGCGTCCGCGCTCCTGCCCGCCGCCGTGCAGCAGCGGCTCCAGGGGGATCCGTCCCCGCACCGCGAGCACGCCGGTTCCCTTCGGCGCGCCGAGCTTGTGGCCGGCGAGCGAGATGGCGTCGTAGCCGAGCTCCTCGGCCGACAGCGGGAGCCACCCGGCCGCCTGCACAGCATCCACGTGCAGCGGCACGTGACGCTCGCGCAGCGCCGAAGCCAGGGCCGCGACATCCTGACTCGTCCCCACCTCGTTGTTGGCGTAGCCGATCGTCACGAGCGCCGTGTCTTCGCGCAGGGCGTCGGTCACGGCATCCACCGCGACCCGCGCATCCGCATCGACGGGCACGAGCGTGGCGCTGAAGCCGTGCACGCGCTCCAGGTACGCGACCGACTCGAGCACCGCCTCGTGCTCGACCGGGGTCGTCACCACGTGCGCGCGCCGGTCAGCCCGCCGCTGCGCCGCCGCGATGGCGATGCCCTTGATCGCGAGGTTGTCCGCCTCGGTGCCGCCCGACGTGAAGACGATGTCGCCGGCGCGCATCCCGAGCACGCGCGCGACCCGGGCCCGCGCGTCGGCGAGCGCGTCGGCGGCCGCCTCGCCCACGGTGTGATGGCTCGACGGGTTGCCGTACCAGCGGGTGAGGTACGGCATCATCGCGTCGAGCACTTCGGGGCGCACCGGCGTGGTGGCGGCGTTGTCGAGGTACAGCATGGTCATCGTGACGTCTCAGGGCGCGTCGATGCGCACGTCAAGTCCGAGGTCCAGCGCACGGGCCGAATGGGTGAGAGCGCCGACCGAGATGACGTCGACGCCGGTCTCGGCGATCGCGCGGACCGTGTCCAGCGACACACCGCCCGATGCCTCGACCGTCGCACGCCCGGCGACCTGGGCGACGCCTTCGCGCAGCTGCTCGAGCGTGAAGTTGTCGAGCATGATCGTGCCGACGCCGGCGGCGAGGACGGGCTCGATCTGGTCGAGCCGGTCGACCTCGACCTCGATGTGCGTCGTGTGGGGGAGGAGGTCCTTGGCGGCCTGCAGGGCGGCGGTCGGTGAGACGCCCTTGTGAGCCAGCACGGCGAGGTGGTTGTCCTTGGCCATCACCGCGTCCGAGAGCGAATGCCGGTGGTTGCGCCCGCCGCCGTCGCGCACCGCCTTGCGCTCGAACGCGCGCAGCCCCGGAGTGGTCTTGCGGGTGTCGGCGATGCGGGCGCCGGTGTGGGCGACCTCGGCGACATAGGCGCCGGTGAGCGTCGCGATGCCCGACATGCGCTGCACGAAGTTGAGCCCGACCCGCTCGGCGGTGAGCACCCCGCGCGCGGCGCCGGTGACGACGGCGAGCACCGAACCCGGTTCGAACCACTCGCCGTCTTCCACGACGAGCTCGACCTCGATGGCCGGGTCGGTGAGCCGGAAGGCCGCCGCGAACACGTCCCCGCCCGAGAAGACACCGCGCTCGCGGGCGACGAGGTCGGCGCGGGCGACCACGTTCTCGGGGATGAGCGCCTGGCTCGTGAGGTCGCCCCACGGGGCATCCTCCTCGAGGGCCGCGGCGACCACGCGGTCGATGTGGGCGCGACTCAGCATGCCAGCGCCTCCTTCCGGGTGCGGCGGGCGGTGCCCGAACTCCTCAAGGTCGGTGCCGTCGCGGGTGTCAGGTCGGCCGCAGCGGCGTCGATCGCGGATCCTTGAGGAGTTTCGGCCGCGGCGTCGCTGCGGAAGTGGGCGCCGACCGACTCGGTGCGGGCGCGAGCGGCAGCCACCAGGCAGGCCGCCACCAGCAGCAGGTTCTCGTCCTCGAGGTCGTGTTCCGTGGCCGGGATGCGGGGCTGCGCACGCCAGGCGGCGATGACGGATGCCGCGTACCCGAGGCCTGCCTCGTCCCGCACGAGCCCGGCGTGCTCCCACATGAGCTGCTGCAGCGCGGCGCGCGAGAACGCGGGCTCGTGCTCGAGGGCACGACGGTGTCGTTCCGGGCGCGGCGAGGACGCGACAGCGGCCGCATCCGCCGCGGGGGAGCCGGCCGGGACGACGGGCCAGGATCCGGATGCCGCGTCCTGGGCGATCACATCCCCGGCACGTGCCCCGAAGACGGCCCCCTCCAGCAGCGAGTTGGACGCGAGACGGTTCGCGCCGTGGACGCCGGTGCGCGCGACCTCGCCCACCGCGTACAGGCCGGGGAGCGTTGTGCGCCCGGACAGATCGGTGACGACGCCGCCCATGAGGTAATGCGCGGCCGGTGTGACCGGGACCGGCTCGCGGGCCCAGTCCAGCCCACGCTCGCGGACGGCACGATCGATCGTCGGGAACCGGTGTGCGAGGAAGGACTCGCGTTCCTCTGCGTCGTCGGAGTGGACGCGCGTGGCGTCGAGGAAGACGGGGCGCCCGTCCTGCGCGTCCATCTGCCGTGCAATGGCGCGCGCCACGACGTCGCGGGGCGCAAGCTCGCCGTCGGGGTGCGCGTCGAACGCGAACCGGCGACCGCTCTCATCCACGAGGGTCGCGCCTTCGCCGCGCACGGCCTCCGACACCAGGAAGGAGTCCCCGACCGCGAGAACGGTCGGATGGAACTGGAAGAACTCGAGGTCCGCGACGGCTGCACCGGCACGGATCGCCGCGGCGATCCCATCACCGGTGGCGACCGCCGGATTGGTCGAGTGGGCGAACAGCTCGCCCGCGCCGCCGGTGGCGAGGACGACGGCGTCGGCGGCGATCACGGCGCGCGTCCCGGCGCTCGCCGGTGAACCGGCATCCGACTCGCCGGCGGTGCGCTCGCCGATCAGCAGTTCGACGCCCGTGACCCGGCCCGCCGCTGCGGGGGCGGTGGAGGCGGATGCCGCTTGCACCAGGCCGACGAGGAACGCGTGCTCGATGACCTCGACGTCGCTGGCGCGCAGGCGCGCGACCAGCGCGCGCTCGATCGCCGTGCCGGTCGCGTCACCGCCGGCGTGGAGGATGCGGGGATACGAATGGGCGGCCTCGAGCCCCTTGACGAAGCCGCCGCCGGAATCCCGGTCGAACGCCACCCCGAGCGCGATGAGCTCGCGGATCCGGGCCGGGCCCTCGTCGACGAGCACCCGCACGGCAGCGGGGTCGCCGAGTCCGGCGCCGGCGACGAGAGTGTCGCGGACGTGGTCCTCCGGGCGATCGTCGTCGAACATCACGCCTGCGATCCCGCCCTGCGCGTACCGGGTGTTGGCGTGCTCGAGAACATCCTTGGTCACCAGGGTGACGCGGCAGCCGCCCGCGACGGCGTGCAGGGCGGTGAGAAGCCCCGCGATCCCCGAGCCCACCACCACGGCGTGGAAGCCGGCGGGCTCGACCCTCGCGACGCCGGCGGGGACTTTGTCCTGCCCGGAGGTCATGACGCGTTCTCCCAGTCCGCGACCGGCGCCGCGGGTGGCTTGGCGGCCAGCATGCGCTCCAGTGCGACCCGCGCGGGCTCGGCCACGTCGGCCGGCACGGTGATGCGGTTGCGCACCTCGCCGTCGACAAGGCCCTCGAGCACCCACGCCAGATAGCCGGGGTGGATGCGGTACATCGTCGAGCACGGGCACACCACGGGATCCAGGCAGAAGATGGTGTGCTGCGGGTGCTCGGCTGCCAGGCGCTGCACGAGGTTCACCTCGGTGCCGATGGCGAACGTGGTCGGCTCGGTGGCCGCCTCGATCGCCTTGCGGATGTAGTCGGTGGAGCCGGCCTCATCGGCGGCATCGACGACCTCCATCGGGCACTCGGGGTGCACGATGACCCGCACGCCCGGGTGCTCTGCGCGCGCCTGCTCGATCTGATCGACCGAGAAGCGCCGGTGCACCGAGCAGAAGCCGTGCCAGAGGATGACGCGCGCGTCTTCCAGCGCGTCGACGGATGCGCCGCCCAGTGGTCGTCGCGGATTCCACATCGGCATCTGCTCCAGCGGCACGCCCATCGCCTTGGCGGTGTTGCGGCCGAGGTGCTGGTCGGGGAAGAACAGCACCCGGCGCCCTCGCTGGAACGCCCACTCCAGCACGGTGCGGGCGTTCGACGATGTGCAGACGATCCCGCCGTGACGTCCGACGAAGCCCTTGATGGCGGCGGAGGAGTTCATGTAGGTCACGGGGATGACGGGCACCAGGCCCTCGGCATCCTCCGCGTCCATGTCGCCGTAGATCTCGGACAGCTGCTCCCAGCACTCCTCGACCTGATCGATGTCGGCCATGTCGGCCATCGAGCAGCCGGCCGCGAGGTTCGGAAGGATCACCGCCTGCTCGGGTCGCGACAGCAGGTCGGCGGTCTCTGCCATGAAGTGCACGCCGCAGAACACGATCGCCTCGGCATCCGGGTGCTCCAGCGCCGCGTTCGCCAGCTGGAAGGAATCACCCACGTAATCGGCGTGGGTTACGACCTCCTCCCGCTGGTAGAAGTGGCCGAGCACCACGACGCGCTCGCCGAGGGCGGCCTTGGCGGCGCGGATCCGCCCGGCCAGCTCGTCCTCGGACGCCTCGCGGTACTCGCGCGGCAGTTCTCCCTGGCGGGGCGCCCCGGTCGGGATGACGTCGCCCATCGACGAGCCGGGGCCGTAGCCGGGGCGGATGTCGAAGTCCCAGGGACCGGCGGCGAGGTCGGTGTTGCACGTCTGCCCGGTGGTGGCGCCGGACACGATCGCCTGGATGGCGTGATCCACCGACGCGTCGAGCTGGGGGCGGGGCTGGAGGGTGATGTTGACGGCGGACATGGTGTGCGCTTTCGTTCGGGTGGATCAGTCTCGACCGCCGAGCGGGCCGCGGTCGGCCAGCTCGACGTCCTTGTTGTACCGGTACAGTCGCGCGGGTCGGTGGCTGCCGGTGCGGAATCGGTCGGTGGGGATGAGGGTGCCGGAGTTCTCCACCTGTCGGCGGAAGTTGGCGGGGTCCAGGCGCCTGCCGAGGATGGCCTCGTACACCTCGCGCAGATCGGCGAGCGTGAACTCGTCCGCCAGGAGCCCGTGAGCGATGCGCGAGTAGCCGACCTTGTTGCGCAGACGCCACAGTGCGTAGTCGACGATCTCGTTGTGATCGAAGGCGAGGCGCGGCAGGTCGGCCGCGTCGAACCAGCGAACGTTCTCGACCGTCTCGTCGGGGATCTCGTCGGCTCGCAGCAGTGCCCAGTACACGATCGAGACGACGCGGGTGGGGGAGCGGTCGACGGCCCCGAAGGCGTACAGCTGCTCGAGATAGCTCGGTGCGAGCCCTGTCGTCTCGGCGAGGGTGCGGGATGCCGCGGCCTCCAGGTCCTCGGTGATGTCCAGCCAGCCGCCGGGGAGCGCCCATTGGCCTTCGTGAGGGTCCCGGGTGCGACGCACCAGCGGGATGACGACCTGCATGACGTCGCCGGCGGGCACCCGGCGCAGCGTGAAGATGACGGTCGACACCGCGACGCGCGTCGCATCGGCTGACGGGTGCGCCGCTCTCTGCGCGGGCGCTGTTCTGGTCATCATGACAATAACTCCGGTTCCGATCATAGTGTCATCGTGACCAGAAGCCAAACGCGTGTCGTCACGGACACATCGAGGTGGTCTCCCAGGCTGGGTGCATAGCCTGTCCGAACGAATCCGCGACCGGGGGAGGAAATCGCATGGTCGTCGTCGACGTGCTGATCGTCCTGCTTCTCGTGGCCGCGCTCGTAGCCGGCGTGCGGCGCGGCTTCTTCGCGAGCATCGGGAGCCTCGCGGGCCTTGCGGCGGGCGCCTTCGCCGCGTTCTGGCTCACGCCGCTGGTGAGCGCGTGGGTGCCCTCGCCGCCCTGGCGCGGCCCTGTCGTGCTGATCACCGCGCTGGGCCTGGTGGTCGGCGGGGCGGCGGTGGGTGCGGCGATCGGCGGGCTGCTGCGCTCCGGCGCCGACCGGCTCAAGCTGCGCGGTGTCGAACGGTTCCTGGGAGGCATCGCGTCGGTGGTGGCCGCCATCCTCGCGCTCGCCCTTGTGGCCCCGACCATCATCGGCGCCGGGATCCCCGTGGTGTCGTCGGCCGTGGCGTCTTCCGCCCTGCTGCGCGGGATCGAATCAGCCACCCCCGATCCCGTGGCCGCGGCGCTCGCGCAGCTGCGCGGCGCCGTGCTGGACGACGGCCTGCCGGGCCTGGGGGTGCTGCTGGGTCCGGGGACGGCCGATCCCGCGCCGCCGGTGGCCTTGGACGATCCCGACCTGGAGCGCGCCGCGGCATCCGTCGCCCGCGTCTCGGGCAACGCGTACGCCTGCGGGCGGGGATCGTCGGGAACCGGCTTCGTCATCGCTGAGGATCGCGTCGTCACCAACGCCCATGTGGTCGCCGGGGTGGACACGCCGATCGTCGAACTGCCGGGTGTCACCGCCCGCGAGGGACGGGTGGTGTACTTCGACCCCGTCGACGACCTCGCCGTGATCGCGGTCGACGACCTGGGCGCCGCGGTGCTGCCCTTCTCGCCCACGCTGGCGGCCGGAGACGCCGCCGTTGTGCAGGGATACCCGTATGGCGGCCCGTTCACGATGGTCAGCGCCGGTGTGCAGTCGGTCGGCACCGCCACCGTGCCCGACGTGTACGACCGCTCATGGAATCCTCGAGAGATCTACGCGCTGCAGGCGACCGTGCGGCCCGGCAACTCCGGTGGGCCCTTGCTGACGGCCGACGGTGCGGTCGCCGGGGTGGTGTTCGCGCGCGCCGAGAACGATGAGGACCTCGGCTATGCGATGACCATGGCAGAGCTGACGCCCGTCGCCGCGCGGGCGCCGTCGCTGCGCGACACGGTCTCGTCGGGCTCGTGCGTCGACTGAGCGGCCGCGACCGCTATGCTGGCTGCGCAAGTCAATACCGGCCCACGACCCGGGCGGGAGAGCCTCGGCAGCGCCATCGCCGAGCACCGAAGGAGCAAGCCTCCCCGCCAATCTCTCAGGTACGCGTACCGTTCGGGCAGGCCGACTCTGGAAAGCGATTTCGAGCGAAGCGAGAAATCGGGTTGAGTACGGCGCCCCGGCGCCGCATCGAAACCTCTCACGGGAGACAACCGCTACGCGGCTGCCCGTGATCGCTCGCAAATCCGCCGACGGTGAAACCCGGATGCCCGCATCCGGTGAAACTCTCAGGCCCATGACAGAGGGGGAGTTCACGGGCGTCGATCGACGTCCGCCCGCCCACGACCGGGAGAACTCATGACCGAACCCACTGCGCCGCACGAGAGCGCGGCGCCTGCCGGCCGGGTGACCGCCCTGCACGATCGCCACCGCACGCTCGGCGCCTCCTTCACCGACTTCGGCGGCTGGCTCATGCCGGTGCGCTACAGCTCCGACCTCGCCGAGCACCACGCCGTGCGTACGGCGGCAGGCCTGTTCGACATCTCGCACATGGCGGAGTTCACGCTGACCGGCCCGGACGCGGCATCCTTCCTGGACTACGCGCTCGCCGGGGTGATCTCGGCGATGCGCGTGGGGAAGGCGAAGTACTCCCTCGTGCTCGCCGAGTCCGGCGGCATCGTCGACGACGTCATCGTCTACCGGATCGAGGACGCCCGTTTCCTGGTGATCGCCAACGCCGGGAACCGGGATGCCGTCGCGACGGCGCTGTCCGAGCGCGCCGGCGGGTACGAGGTCGAGGTCGCCGACGACACCGATGACATGTCGCTCATCGCGGTACAGGGCCCCGCAGCCCGGGTCGTCCTGAAGATGACAACCGACCTCGACGGCATCGAGCCGGCTCTCGATGAACTGGGCTACTACGCGTGGGCGGAAGGGGTGTTCGGCCACACCCCCGTTTTCATCGCGCGAACGGGCTACACCGGCGAGGACGGGTACGAGCTGCTCGTCGACAACGACGCAGCCGGCGAGCTCTGGGATCGGATTCTCGAGGCCGGCGACGCCGTCGGGCTCGTTCCCGCGGGCCTCGCGGCTCGCGACACCCTGCGTCTGGAGGCAGGGATGCCGCTGTACGGGCACGAGCTCTCGTTGGATGTCTCGCCGGCTCAGGCAGGGCTCGGCAGGGTGGTCGCCTTCGACAAGGAGGACTTCGTCGGCAAGTCGGGCCTCCTGGCGGCCGCCTCCGACGCCCCCGTGCTCGTCGGTCTCGTCTCCGAGGGGCGGCGGGCGGGCCGCGCCGGCTATCCGGTGTTCGCCGATCCCGACGCCGCGGATGCGGTGGGCGAGGTCACCAGCGGTGCGCTCAGCCCCACGCTCGGGCATCCGATCGCCATGGCATTCGTCGCGCCGGACGCGAGCGAGCCCGGCACCGTGCTCTTCATCGACGTGCGGGGGACCCGCATCCCCGCGACCGTGACCACCCTGCCCTTCTACCGGAGGAACCCATGACCGACCTCACCGCCCTCAAGTACACCGCCGAGCACGAGTGGGTCGCCCTCGAGGGCGATGTCGCGACCGTCGGCATCACCTCGTACGCCGCCGACAAGCTCGGCGACGTCGTGTTCGTGGAGCTGCCCGAGGTCGGCAGCGCCGTCACCGCTGCCACCGTCGTCGGTGAGATCGAGTCCACCAAGTCGGTGGGGGAGCTCTACGCCCCGCTGACCGGGGAGGTCGTCGCGGTCAACGACGCCGTCGTCGACGACCCGTCGCTGGTCAACGCCGACCCGTTCGGCGCGGGCTGGCTGGTGAAGATCGCGGTGGACGCGGCCGCCGTCGAGGGACTGCTCGATCGCGACGCCTACATCTCGCTGACCGGCGGCGCCGAATGACCGACATGTTCGCCGACCGTCACATCGGCACGGATGCCGCTGCCCAGCGCGCGATGCTGGACGCCCTGGGCTACGACAGCCTCGACGCGCTCGTGACGGCGGCGGTTCCCGCATCCATCCATTCCCAGCCGCGCGCCACCAGCGACATCCCGCCCGCGGCGACGGAGGCCGAGGCGCTCGCGGAGCTCCGCCGCCTCGCCTCGCAGAACCGCACCGCGCGCCCGATGATCGGGCTCGGCTACGCCGACACCCTCACACCCTCGGTGATCGCGCGCAACGTCCTGGAGAACCCGTCCTGGTACACCGCCTACACCCCGTACCAGCCTGAGATCTCGCAGGGCCGCCTCGAGGCGCTCATCAACTTCCAGACGATGGTGACCGACCTGACGGGGCTGGCGACGGCCAACGCGTCGATGCTGGACGAGTCCACCGCGGTCGTGGAGGGGATGCTGGTGGCCCGGCGCGCGTCGAAGTCGGCCTCGAACGTCTTCGTCGTGGACGCCGACACGCTCCCCCAGACGAAGGCGCTGCTGGCCCACCGCGCCGCCGCCGTCGGCATCCAGGTGCTCGAGCTCGATCTGGCGCGCGGTGCGGCATTCGAGGACGCGGCCGGTCGGCCCGTCGAGCCCTTCGGCGTGCTGGTGCAGTATCCCGGTGCGTCGGGCAACGTCTGGGACCCGTCGGGCGTCGTCGATGCGGCGCACGTCGCGGGCGCGCTGGTCGTCGTCGCGGCCGACATCCTGGCCCTCACCCTGCTCCGCTCGCCCGGTTCGTTCGGCGCCGACGTCGCGGTGGGCACGACCCAGCGCTTCGGCGTGCCGCTCGGATTCGGCGGTCCGCACGCCGGATACATGGCAGTGCGGCAGGGCCTGGAGCGACAGCTTCCGGGGCGACTGGTCGGAGTCTCGCAGGACGCCGCAGGGCACCCGGCCTACCGGCTCGCGCTGCAGACGCGCGAACAGCACATCCGCCGCGAGAAGGCCACCTCGAACATCTGCACCTCGCAGGTGCTGCTGGCGGTCATGGCCTCCATGTACGCCGTCTACCACGGCCCCGACGGTCTCCGCGCGATCGCGACGGATGTCGCCAAGAAGGCGGAAGCCCTCGCCGGGCGCCTGCGCTCCTATGGACTGTCGCTGCGGTCGGATTCCTTCTTCGACACGCTCCGCGTGGCCACGCCGGGCTCCGCGCGTCGCGTGATCGAGCGGGCTCGCGAGCGCGGGTTTCAGCTGTTCTGGGCCGACGAGGCCACCGTCGGCGTCTCGGTGGACGAGACCACGACGGCCGACGACCTCGCCGCCGTCGCGTGGGCGTTCGGGCTCCCCGAGGGCGAGTTCCTCGGGGCGGGGGAGCAGGGGGAGCGCGTGCTGCCGTTCGCGGACGCCCAGCCGCTGGCCGGGGTGCCGTCGGGTCTGCACCGCGTCGAGGAGTTCCTGACGCATCCGGTGTTCAACACCCACCACTCCGAGACGGCGATGATGCGCTACCTCAAGCAGCTCGCCGATCGGGACTACGCGCTGGATCGCGGCATGATCCCGCTCGGCTCGTGCACCATGAAGCTGAATGCCGCCACCGAGATGGCTGCGGTGTCGTGGCCGGAGTTCTCGCGGGTCCACCCGTTCGCTCCCGAGGAGGACGTGCGCGGCTACCTCGCGATGATCGAGCAGCTCGAGGTGTGGCTGGCCGAGATGACCGGCTACGACGCGGTGTCGCTGCAGCCCAACGCGGGATCGCAGGGAGAGCTCGCCGGGCTCATGGCGATCCGCGGCTATCACCGCGCGAACGGCGACGTCGGCCGCACCGTCTGTCTCATCCCGTCATCGGCCCACGGCACCAACGCCGCCTCGGCCGTGCTCGCCGGCATGAAGGTCGTCGTGGTGGCGTGCGACGACCAGGGCAACGTCGACCTCGACGATCTGCGGGCCAAGATCGCGGCCCACGCGGAGGAGCTCGCGGCGCTGATGATCACGTACCCCTCGACCCACGGGGTGTACGAGCACGACGTGCTGGAGATCACGCAGGCCGTCCATGATGCCGGAGGTCAGGTGTACGTCGACGGCGCGAACCTCAACGCGCTCCTCGGCTACGCGCGGTTCGGCGACCTCGGCGGCGACGTGTCGCACCTGAATCTGCACAAGACCTTCGCCATCCCGCACGGGGGTGGCGGTCCCGGCGTGGGCCCGGTGGCGGCGAAGGCGCATCTGGCGCCGTACCTCCCCAGCCATCCGTTCTCGCAGCGCCGCGACCACGCGGGCGGCGTGTTCGACGGCGGACCCATCTCGGCCGCACCGCATGGCTCTGCCGGCATCCTTCCCATCTCCTGGGCCTATGTGCGCATGATGGGCGCGGAGGGGCTGCGCCGAGCGACCGCGTCGGCGGTGCTGGCGGCGAACTACATCGCGCTGCGCCTGCGAGAGCACTACCCGGTGCTCTACACCGGCGAGGACGGGCTCGTCGCGCACGAGTGCATCCTCGACCTGCGCCCGCTGCGCGAAGCGACCGGGGTGACGGTCGACGACGTGGCCAAGCGGCTCATCGACTACGGCTTCCACGCCCCGACGATGTCGTTCCCGGTGGCGGGCACGCTCATGGTCGAGCCCACGGAGTCGGAGGACCTCGCCGAGATCGAGCGCTTCATCGAGGCCATGATCGCGATCAAGGCCGAGGCCGACCGTGTCGGCGCGGGGGAGTGGCCTGCCGACGACAACCCTCTCGTCAACGCCCCGCACACGGCCGAGTCGGTCGTCGCCGGGGAGTGGCCGCACCCGTACAGCCGCGAGACCGCCGTGTACCCCGTGCATGCCCTCGTGCGCACGAAGTACTGGCCCCCGGTCCGTCGCATCGACCAGGCGTACGGCGACCGCAACCTGGTGTGCGCCTGCCCGCCGATCGAGGCGTTCGCCTGAGCCGGGGCGCCTGGCCACGTGCCGGGCGCCCCGGCCTGCTCTGCGCGCACGGCCGGGTGTCTTACCGCGAGACTTCATCGGCGCGCCGAGACTGCGGCCTGTCAGCGAAGTCTCGGCGCCCGGATGAAGTCTCGGTGGCCGCCGGCGGGGAGGGGACGAAACAGCCGAGCCAGGGAGCGCAGCTGCGCAGTGTCTTCCGGGCTCTCGGGGCGCAGGCCGCCGGCCAGGAGTGCCGCACGCAGCGGAGTGACGTGAGTCACGTCGTGCCACCCCCAGTGGACGGTCGCCGAGACGCCCTTCGTGAGCAGCCTGGCGTCCCGATCGCGGCGGTCGGCGAAGACCGCGACCGCGTCCATTCCCTCGTACTTGATGTCGCCGTCGGCCTCTCCCGCGATCCTCGACATCGGCCACCAGAAGTCCAGCCGCTGGTCGTCCTCCGGGGACGCACCCCGCACCCACACCTGGAGCTCGGGCTGCGGAAATCCCAGCCACTCGATCGCCACGAGGCTCAGGCACTCGAGCGTGGACTCCGGGATGCCGGTGGCCCGGTCCAACGCCCATCGCGCGTGCCGGCGGCCACGTGAGCTTGCTCGAGTCTCGTTGACGAGGCGCAGCTCGTCGACGCTGAGCCGGGGATGCTGGCGCAGGATGCTGCTGGCCACCGCCATCCCGATCGCATGGTGACGACTGCGCGCGATGTCCACGGCGACGTCGGCGGGGGCAGCCACCAGCAGGCCGCCGATCTCCTCGATCTGCGGCATCCGCTGCGCCGTGTGTACGCGCACCCCTCCCATCGGGCGCGACGTCGTTGCCGGCGAGGCCACCACATGGACCTCGGCCGGTTCTCCGATCACCGCGGCACCGCGCAGCGCGGCCGCCGACTCCAGGACGAACACGGCATCGGGATGCCGCATCGCGGCTCCGTGCACGCGCGCGAGGTAGCGCTCCCAGGGCTTCAAGAGGAGCCACTCGTCGGTGCGGGCGTAGATGCCGCGGGTGACCGAGGTCAGCTCTCGTGTGCGCAGTGCCCGTTCCGGATGCGCGACATCCCGTCGTCCGAGGAGGGCGATGGGGGATGCCGTGATGTCGTGGGCGGCCGACGCAGTGACCATGCCGATCATCCTGCTCGTCGCCGCGCACGTCGCGCCTCGAATTCAAGCGCGCTGTTGACAGTGCAGTCTCCTCGCCCCCTGTGGAGGAGCCGCCCGCCGCCGTCCCGCGCCCTCGATGCCCAGGTCCGCGAGACTCCAGTGGAGCGCCGAGACTTCGTCGGTGCACCGCAGTTTCGGCGCTCCGATGAAGTCTCGCGCCTCTCGAACCCGCATGAGACGAACCACGAGCCCGCGAGTGCGGTGGCCCGACCGCGGCATCCCGCCGCCGGCCGCGCCCACCGGGTCCGCGAGACTCCAGTGGAGCGCCCAGACTTCGTCGGTGCACCGCAGTTTCGGCGCTCCGATGAAGTCTCGCGGATATCGCGCAGAGCGCGCCACCCCAGCGCCAGCCCAGCGCCAGGCCGGCACCCGGGCCGGTGCCCGGCCGAGGTCAGGCAGGAGTCGCGGTCGGCGTCGGTGTCGGCGTGGGGAGGGGGGCGAAGACGCCGGGCCACAGGGCGGCGGCGAGCGGATAGCCCACGAAGGCGACGATGTCGAGGAGGGTGTGGGCCACGACGAGGGGCATCACCCGGCCCCAGCGCCGGTAGCACCAGCCGAAGACGATGCCCATGACGAAGTTGCCGACGATCGCGCCGAAGCCCTGGTACGCGTGATACGCCCCGCGGAGCGCGGCGCTGGTGAGGATGATCGTCCAGTCGTTCCAGCCGAGGCGGCGAAGCCGGTCGAAGAGATACGCGATGAAGATGACCTCCTCGGTGAGCCCGGCGCGCAGCGCCGAGAGCACGAGGAGGGGCACCGTCCACCAGGCGGCATCCAGCGGCGCCGCGACCACGGTCACCGTGATGCCGAGCGCACGTCCCACGGCGTAGAGCGCCAGACCCGGAATCCCGATCACGGCGGCGAGCAGGATGCCGCGGCCGAGGTCGCCGCCGAACCTCGCGAAGTCCAGGCCGATGCGCCGGAGCGCATTGCTTCCCGGCTCCCACAGGAGATAGACGACCAGGGCCACCAGCGCGAGCGCGAAGAACACGGCGAGCACCTGGTACACGACATCCCACACGACCTGCAGATCGCGCGACGGGTTCACCTGCGCCTGCTGCGAGCCCAGCGGCACCGAGCTGAGGAGCTTGCGCACCAGGGAGAGGACCGAATAGAGCGCGGACTGTCCGACCGTGATGGCCAGGACGATCCAGACCTCCCATGTGAGCCGTCGGCGCTCGTAGCGGTCGGCGAGGCGCCCGGGCGAGGGCAGCGCCGCGCCGGGGGCCATCGGCTCTGTGGACTTCCTCTGCCTGAAGGCCCGGTTCGGCGGCGTCATCTTGTCAGATTGTCACACTCCGCGTCGATTGAGTTAAGGCTCTGTAACGTTTTCGCCGATCGTTTTGACCATCTCACTACCGGTGCATATCGTTTTCCCATCCGCGCGCCCGTCCGGTCAGAGGCCAGACGTGCGCGCACTACCCTGCACAGGAGGAGACACAGTGTCTGACAAGACGACGTGGCGCAAGCGCGCACTCGGAGTCGCGGCGGGCGTCGGTGCGGCCGCATTGGTCCTTGCCGGCTGCTCGACGACCCCGCCGGAGTCGGAGGAGCCGACGACCACCGACACCGCGGTGACCGTCGCCGAGGTCAACGAGTTCACCGGTACGAACTCGAACAGCGACAACGGCAACCTCGACATCAACGGCAAGGTCAACATCCTGACCCGCGCCGGGTTCTACTACGTCAACGACAAGTACGAGGTCGTTCCGGACGAGTCGTTCGGAAAGATGGAGGTCCTCAGCGAGGACCCGCTTCAGGTGAAGTACACCCTGAACGACGGCCTGGTGTGGTCGGACGGGGAGCCCATCACGACCGACGACCTGATCTTCGGCTGGG
Organism: Microbacterium timonense; assembly: GCF_900292075.1. Classification (GTDB taxonomy): domain Bacteria; phylum Actinomycetota; class Actinomycetes; order Actinomycetales; family Microbacteriaceae; genus Microbacterium; species Microbacterium timonense. Next base: position 939,938 of record NZ_OLMV01000001.1, on the reverse strand, counting down.
CCGCCACCTCGGGCGTCTTCGACGACGCGACGCTCGACCCCGAGACCGGTGAGGTCGCCAGCGGCACCCGCTACTTCCAGTACGCCGGCAGCACCGAGGGTGTCAACAAGTCCAAGATCACGGATGTCGCCGACGACAAGCTCTCGCTCACGCTCGAGTACGACGAGCCCTTCGTCGACTGGGACATCATCGGTCTCATCGACCAGCCGGTGCACGTGGTCGCCGAGAAGGCGGGCGTGGACCAGGCCGAGCTCATCGACACCATCATGACGATGCCGCGCGGCGACGCCGCCGCACCGGCTGCGCCCAACGAGACGCTCAAGGCGGCTGCCGACTTCTGGAACACCGGCTTCGACATGACGTCGCTGCCGGACGACCCGTCGCTGTACCTGTCCAGCGGCCCGTGGGTCATCGACTCGTGGGAGCCCACGCAGTCCATGACGCTGAAGGTCAACGACAAGTACACCGGTGACCTCAAGCCGCAGTTCTCCGAGCTCGTGATCCGCTTCATCGGCGACTCGCAGGCTCAGGTGACCGCTCTGCAGAACGGCGAGGTCGACCTCATCGCGCCGCAGGCGACGGGTGACACCCTCACCGCGCTCGAGGGCATCGACGGCGTGGAGGTCCTCCAGGGCGACGCGCTCAACTACGACCACATCGACCTGACCTTCGCGGGTCCGTTCGCCGACAAGAACGTCCGTGAGGCGTTCCTGAAGACGATCCCGCGTCAGCAGCTCGTCGAGACCCTGATCAAGCCGGTCAACCCGGAGGCTGAGGTGCTCAACTCGCAGCTGTTCATCCCGGCTCAGGCTCCGTACGAGGACGCTGTCGCCGTCAACGGCTCGGACGCGTACGACGAGGTCGACATCGAGGGCGCCAAGGAGCTGCTCGCCGGCGCGACCCCGACGATCCGCCTGATGTACAACATCAACAACCCGAACCGCGTTGCGGCGTTCGAGGCCATCCAGGCCTCGGCCTCGCAGGCCGGCTTCATCATCGAGGACGTCGGACGTGAGGACTGGAGCGCCCAGCTCGGTTCCGACATCTACGACGCGGTCATCTTCGGCTGGACCTCGCCCGGTGTGGGCAACGGCACCATCCCGCAGATCTTCGCGAGCTTCGGCGGCAGCAACTTCAACAAGTACGCCAACGCCACGGTCGACGAGATCGCGCAGACGATCCCGAAGACGCTCGATAAGGACAAGATCGACGAGATGACGATCGAGGCCGACACCGAGCTGTTCGGCGACGCCTACGGCCTGCCGCTGTTCCAGCTGCCGGGTCTGGAGGCACACACCGACCGCCTCCAGGGTGTGACCTTCATGGGCAACCAGACCGGTGCGCTCTGGAACGTCTGGGAGTGGACGGTCTCCGAGTAAAATCGGTTGACGCACTGAAACACCACGCCATGGGGCGTCGGGTTCTCGCAGCCCGGCGCCCCGTGCGTGTGTGTGTCCCGTCCACCGCCGGCGACCCGACGCCCGGCCCATCCAGGCGTCGTCGGCTGCCTGCTACCTTTTCTGCATGAAGGGCCAGCCCAGTGCTTAGCTTTGTTCTGCGGCGCATCGGGGTCTCGATCCTGATCCTCATCGCCGCATCCTTCCTGATGTACACCCTCGTGGCTCTGGCCAGAGACCCGCTCGAGGACCTGTACGCCTCCAACAGCCCGAACCGCGACGCGCTGATCGCTCAGCGCATCGACTGGCTGAACCTCGACCAGCCGATTCCGGTGCGCTGGTTCAACTGGCTCCTCGGGGCCGCGCGATGCGTCATCCCCTTCGGCGGCTGCGACCTCGGCGTGACCATCCAGAACCAGCCGGTCACGATCATCCTCGCCCGTGCCATGGGCGCCACGCTCCAGCTGGTGACCGCCTCGACCGTCCTCGCCATCATCCTCGGCGTCCTGGTCGGCATCGTCTCGGCTCTGCGTCAGTACAGCGCCGTGGACTACTCCTTCACGTTCGCGAGCTTCCTCTTCTACTCGCTGCCGTCCTTCGTCATGGGTGTCCTCCTCAAGGTCTTCCTCGCGATCGGCTTCAACGACTGGCTCGACAGTCCGGTGTTCACATGGCCGTGGATCATCGCGCTGAGTCTCATCTCCGGCATCTTCTGGCAGGCCATCATCGGCGGGAACAGGCAGCGCCGCCTGATCGTCTTCGCCGCCTCGGTCGTGACCACGGGCGCGATGCTGTACGGCATGAGCGTGACGGCGTGGTTCCTGAACCCCTCGCTCGGCCCGATCCTCACCCCGTTGCTCATCGCAGCCTTCGCCGCCGGCATGGTGCTGATCATCGCCGGCGCTCGTGCCCGTTACGCGTGGCGCACCGCGGGGGTCACCGCGATCGTGCTCATCGCCGCGTACTTCGTGCTGCAGCCGTTCCTCGGCTCGTTCAACGGCTGGGGCGTGTTCGCGCTCTTCGTCGGCGCGGGTCTCGTGGGCGCGGCGGCAGGCTGGTTCCTCGGCGAGTACGACAAGGGCCAGGCGATCCGCATCGGCGTCTTCTCGGGCGTGCTCGGGATGGGTGTGATCATCCTCGACCAGTTCATGCAGAACTGGAACGCATACGTCAACAACCCGAAGGTGAACGGCCGGCCGATCGCCACCATCGGCGCCTCCACGCCGAACCTGCAGGGCGACTTCTGGATCCAGAGCATCGACACCTTCACGCACCTGCTGCTGCCGACGATCAGCCTCATGCTGATCTCGTTCGCGGCGTACACGCGTTACGCCCGCGGCGGCATGCTCGAGACGCTGAACCAGGACTACATCCGCACGGCGCGGGCCAAGGGCCTCCCCGAGCGCACGGTGGTCGTGCGGCACGCGTTCCGCAACTCGCTGATCCCCATCACCACCATCGTCGCGGCCGATGTCGGCGCGCTCATCGGTGGCGCGATCATCACGGAGCGGATCTTCGCCTTCAGCGGCATGGGCGCCCTGTTCAATCAGGGTCTGCAGCACGCCGACCCGAACCCCGTCATGGCGTACTTCGTCGTCATCGCGGTGTTCGCCATCACGTTCAACTTCCTCGCCGATCTCGCATACTCGGCGATCGACCCGAGAGTGAGGGTCAAGTAAATGTCCATCCCGATCGATCCGGCACTCGAACCGGCCACCTCGCCGTCCGACGGCGGCGTGCACGTCCAGACCGCCGACGAGCGGGGGGTCAGCCAGGGGCGGCTCACGCTGCGGCGCTTCCTCGCGCACAAGCCTGCGCTGGTCAGCGCGATCCTCTTCGTCCTCATCATCGGCTTCGCCGTCTCGGTGACGGGCATCGGCCCGATCCCCGGCTGGTGGAAGTGGAATTACGAAGAGCTCCTCCCGCTCACCAACGGCGGCAAGCCGACGCTGACGCTGTTCCCGTTCTCGCTCGGGGAGCACCCCTTCGGCCAGAACACGGTGGGCAAGGACTACTTCGCGATGGTCATGCGCGGCCTCGTGAACTCGTCGTACATCATGTTCATCATCGGCATCATCGGCGCCTTCATCGGTGTCGTGGTCGGCGCCATCGCCGGCTACTACCGCGGCTGGGTCGACTCGGTGCTGATGCGTCTGACCGACGTCGTGATCGTGATCCCCGTCATCGTCATCGGCGCCGTGGTCGGCTCCGCGGTCGGCGGCCTCGGGCCGCTGTTCCTGGCACTGTTCCTCGGCTTCGTCGCCTGGACCGGAATCGCCCGACTCGTACGTGCGGAATTCCTCACACTGCGCGAGCGCGAGTTCGTCGAGGCGGCGCGCGTGGCGGGTGCCTCGGACGCGCGGATCATCTTCAAGCACATCCTGCCGAACGCCATCGGCGTCGTGATCGTGGCCACGACGCTCCTCATCGCGGCCGCGGTGATCCTCGAGACGTCGCTGTCGTTCCTCGGCTACGGTGTGCGGTCTCCCGACGTGTCACTGGGCCTGCTGATCTCACAGAACGAGTCGGCGTTCCAGACGCGGCCGTACCTGTTCTGGTGGCCGGCCGCGTTCATCGTGATCCTGTCGCTGCTGGTCAACTTCGTGGGCGACGGCCTGCGCGACGCGTTCGATCCGCGTCAGAAGCGCATCGTCTTCCGCAAGGTGAAGGAGCTGCCGCAGGATGCCGTGCTGGTGGGCGGCACGACGGTCGACGTGCCGGAGGGGGCCCTGGTCACCGCCGGCGGGACGGCGACGGAGGAGGGCGTCACGAGCCAGCGGGGCTCTGACGTCCTCGACGAGGAGATCGCTCCTGACGCCGGGCGCGGCGCATGATGACTGTCCGGCTCTCAGCCCGTGGCGATGATCAGCGCGATCGACGCCGCCGCGAGGACAGCACACGCCGTCAGCAGCGCCACGTGCCAGCGGCGCGTGACCGGCGTCTCGTCGGCCACTCCGAGCTCCACCTGGCCGGCGTCCAGCCGGCGACGCCACGTCTCGCGCACGACAAGCGCCGCGTTGCCGGAGTCGGTGCCCAGACGATCGCTTCCGAGGACCGCACCGCCGGCGGCCCGGGCCTCGCGCCGGGCCTTCGCGTTGCCCATCATGGTGCTGAAGAGCCCTGGCGCGGGCGCGGACCACGCGGTGAACGCGCCGGAGGGCGTGTGCAGTGTGAGGGCACGCTTCGTATCGACGTGCACGAGGGCTTCCCAGGGCACGTCGACATCATGACTGACGTTCTCCAGGCGCACGCCGGTGGCCGACACGGTGACGCTCGGACGCCACAGGGCGGCCCAGCCGAGAAGAGCGGCCAGCGGTGCGGCGGCATACACCCACGCCAGGCGCACGTCCGCGCTCCATACGGCGGTGACCACGGCGAGTGCCGCAAGACTCCAGACGATGACGGCCGCGATGCGGTTGAAACGGGAGTCGATGCGGATCGCCTGATCGGTCACCTCCCCATTGTCTCTCCCGACCCCGCAAGGACCCTCTCATGAACGCGTCCCCCTCCATCCCGGTCTCCGGCAGCCCGCTGCTGGAGGTGAGCGGCCTGTCCGTCGACTTCGCCGTCGACAACTACTGGGTGCCCGCGGCCAAGAAGCTCGAGTACTCCGTCCAATCGGGCAAGGCGCTGGCGATCGTGGGTGAATCCGGATCCGGCAAGAGTGCGAGCTCGATGGCGATGCTCGGGCTGCTGCCTTCCAACGCCCGTGTCACCGGCAGCGTCAAGCTCGGCGGCCGAGAGATCCTGGGACTGCGCAAGGATGACCTGCGGCGCGTCCGCGGCCGCGAGATCGCGGTGATCTTCCAAGAGCCGATGACGGCCCTGAACCCCGTCTTCACGGTCGGCTTCCAGATCATCGAGACCCTGCGCGTGCACCAGGGCATGACTCCCAGCGCGGCGCGCACGCGCGCGCTCGAGCTGCTCGACATGGTGGAGCTGCCCGACCCGCTCAAGGCCTTCAACTCCTACCCGCACCAGCTGTCTGGCGGGCAGCGACAGCGCGCCATGATCGCGCAGTCGATCTCGTGCGACCCGCAGCTGCTCATCGCCGACGAGCCGACGACGGCGCTGGATGTGACCGTGCAGGCCGAGATCCTCGATCTCATGCGGGATCTGCGTCATCGCCTCGACTCGGCGATCCTTCTCATCACGCACGACATGGGTGTGGTGGCCGACATCGCCGACGACATCGTCGTGATGCGCAAGGGCGAGATCGTCGAGCGCGGCACGGTCGACGGAGTGTTCAACAACCCGCAGCACCCGTACACGCAGCAGCTGCTCGCAGCGGTCCCGCGGATCGGGGATGCCGCGGGCGAGGCGATCGACACCACCGCGGCTCTCGTGGGCGACACGTCCGTGATCCGCCTCGCCGAGGTCGCGGCCCGTGAGGACGAGGAGCGGCGCAAGGGTCTCGGTGCGCCCGTGCTCGACTTCCAGGACGTCGCCATCGACTATCCCAAGCGCGGGCGGGTGCCCGCCTTCCGTGCGGTCGAGCACGCCACCTTCTCGATCTACCCCGGCGAGGTCACGGGCCTCGTGGGCGAGTCGGGGTCGGGCAAGACGACCGTCGGCCGGGCGGCGATCGGGCTGCTGCCGATCGCGGACGGTCGCGCCGAGGTCGTGGGCCACGACATCTCCCAGGCGGACCGTCGCCTGCTGCACACCGTCCACAAGGACGTCGGCATCGTCTTCCAGGACCCGTCGTCTTCGCTGAACCCGCGCCTTCCGATCGGACAGTCGATTGGTGAGCCGATGCTGCTGGCCAAGGTGGCCAAGGGCCGCGACCTCGACCTGCGCGTGCAGGAGCTGCTCGACTCGGTCGAGCTGCCCCGCTCGTACCGCAACCGCTACCCGCACGAGCTGTCGGGCGGTCAGAAGCAGCGCGTCGGCATCGCCCGTGCGCTGGCGCTCCAGCCCAAGCTGCTCATCGCCGACGAGCCGACGTCGGCGCTGGACGTCTCGGTCCAGGCGACCGTGCTGCAGCTGCTGCGGCGCCTGCAGGAGGACCTCGGCTTCGCGTGCCTGTTCATCAGCCACGACCTGGCCGTCGTGGACTCGCTGGCCGACCGCATCATCGTGATGCACCACGGCCACATCGTCGAGCAGGGCGCGACCGGCCAGATCCTGCGCGCCCCGCAGGAGGACTACACGCGCCGCCTCATCGCTGCCATCCCGGTGCCCGACCCCGACGAGCAGCGGGTGCGCCGCGAGGCGCGCACGGCGCTGCTGCAGGCCGGCATGGAGGGCTGATCAGGCCGCCGAAAGGCGACAGGACGATGCGCCCAATAGAATGGGGGATGCCGGCACTCCGGCATCCCCCATCTTCTTCAAGGATTCCCTCATGGCGCGCGCCCTCCGACCGGACCTCCGCAACGTGGCGATCGTCGCCCACGTCGACCACGGCAAGACCACCCTCGTGGACGCCATGCTCCGTCAGACCGGATCGTTCGGCGAGCACGCGCACGTCGAAGAGCGGGCGATGGACTCCAACGATCTGGAGCGCGAGAAGGGCATCACGATCCTCGCCAAGAACACGGCGATCACCTACAACGGCGCGCACACCGACGTGCCGGTCACCATCAACGTGATCGACACCCCCGGCCACGCCGACTTCGGCGGCGAGGTCGAGCGCGGGCTGTCGATGGTCGACGGAGTCGTGCTCCTGGTCGACGCGAGCGAGGGCCCGCTGCCGCAGACGCGGTTCGTGCTGCGCAAGGCGCTGGAGGCGAAGCTCCCGGTGATCCTGCTCGTGAACAAGACGGACCGCCCCGACGCACGTATCGCGGAGGTCGAGGAGGAGGCGCACGACCTCCTCCTCGGGCTCGCGTCGGATCTCCACGAGGACGTCCCCGACCTCGACGTCGACGCCCTCCTCGATGTGCCGGTGGTGTACGCGTCCGGGCGTGCCGGCGCGGCATCCCGCAATCGTCCCGCCAACGGCGAGCTGCCCGACAACCCCGACCTGGAGCCGCTGTTCGCGGCGATCCTCGAGCACGTGCCGGCACCCTCCTACGACGACGACGCCCCGCTGCAGGCCTGGGTCACGAACCTGGACTCCAGCCCGTTCCTCGGGCGCCTCGCGCTGCTGCGCGTCTTCAACGGCACCCTGAAGAAGGGCCAGACGGTCGCGTGGGTGCGCCACGACGGCACACACTCCAACGCACGCATCACCGAGCTGCTGAAGACGCGCGCGCTCGAGCGGTACCCCGCCGAAGAGGCGGGTCCCGGTGACATCGTGGCCATCGCGGGCATCGAGGACATCACGATCGGCGAGACCATCGCCGACCCCGAGGACGTCCGCCCGCTGCCGGCCATCACCGTCGACGATCCCGCCATCTCGATGACGATCGGCACGAACACGTCGCCGCTGGTGGGCAAGGTCAAGGGTCACAAGGTGACCGCGCGCATGGTGAAGGATCGCCTCGACCGCGAGCTCGTCGGAAACGTCTCGCTCAAGGTCGTCGACATCGGGCGCCCGGACGCGTGGGAGGTGCAGGGCCGCGGCGAGCTGGCGCTGGCGATCCTCGTGGAGAACATGCGCCGCGAAGGCTTCGAGCTGACGGTGGGCAAGCCCCAGGTCGTCACGCGGAAGGGACCGAACGGGCAGGTGCAGGAGCCGTTCGAGCACCTCACCATCGACGCGCCCGAGGAGTACCTGGGGGCGATCACACAGCTGATGGCGGCGCGCAAGGGCCGCATGGAGACGATGACCAACCACGGCACCGGCTGGGTGCGCATGGAGTTCATCGTCCCCTCGCGCGGCCTCATCGGCTTCCGCACCGAATTCCTCTCCATCACGCGGGGCACCGGCATCGCCAACGCCATCTCGCACGGCTACGACGACTGGGCCGGGCACATCCAGGCCCGCCAGAACGGCTCGATCGTCGCCGACCGCGCGGGGGTGGCCACGCCGTTCGCGATGATGGCGCTGCAGGAGCGGATGACCTTCTTCGTGCAGCCGACGGAAGAGGTGTACGAGGGCATGGTCGTCGGCGAGAACACCCGCGCCGACGACATGGACGTCAACATCACCAAGGAGAAGAAGCTCACCAACATGCGCTCGTCGACCGCCGACGAGCTGGAGCGACTCACTCCGCCGCGGCAGCTGTCGCTCGAGGAGAGCCTCGAGTTCGCTCGCGACGACGAATGCGTCGAGGTCACGCCCGAGAAGGTGCGCATCCGCAAGGTCATCCTGGATCAGACCGAGCGCGCCCGCGCCGCTTCGCGCCTGAAGCGCCAGGACGCCAACGCCTGACCGCCGTCCCCGCCGGGCCACCTCCCTTCGGGTGGCCGACGGGATGTCGCACCCCCGTGGATAGCATGACGAGATGACGCTCGACCCGCAGTTCGCCGATGCGCACAGCGCGGGCGAGGTGAAGCGGGCGGCACGCGCGGGCCTCGGGGTCGCCCTGGCCACGAGCGCGTACGGCATCTCGTTCGGTGCCCTCGCGGTCGCGTCCGGACTGGACGTGTGGCAGACCTGTGTGCTGAGTCTGGTCATGTTCACCGGCGGGTCGCAGTTCGCCTTCGCGGGGATCGTGGGTGCGGGCGGTCTGGGCGCCGCGCCCGCCGCCATCGCCTCGGCCGCCCTGCTGGGCGTGCGCAACGTGGCCTACGGCATCCGCATGTCTCCGGTGATCGGCGCGGGATTCTGGCGGCGCGCGGCCGCCGCACAGTTCACGATCGACGAGTCCACCGCCGTCTCGCTCGCCCAGAAGGCGCCGCGGGCGCGCACCGTCGGGTTCTGGGTCACGGGCATCGGCATCTACATCGGCTGGAACCTGTCCACGCTGGCCGGGGCGCTCCTCGGCGACGTGCTGGGCGATCCACGCGCCTACGGGCTGGACGCCGCGGCGGCGGCCGCCTTCCTGGCGCTGCTGTGGCCGCGTCTTCGAGCCCGCCAGCCCATCGTGGTGGGCATCGCTGCGGCCGTCGTGGCGACGGTGCTGACACCGGTGCTGATGCCGGGCCTGCCGGTCATCGTGGCGGCCGTCGTGGCGATCATCGTCGGGTGGACCAACTGGCTCGGAAGAGGCGACGAGGCGGATGCCGCCGAGCCGGACGACGTGGCCGAGCGAGAGGGGCTGCCGTGACGATGTGGACCGCTGTCCTCGTGGCGTCGATCGTGTGCGTGGCTCTCAAGACGGTGGGGTACCTCATTCCTCCTCGGTGGGTCGAGGCGCCGCGGCCGATGCGGATCGCCGACCTGCTCACCGTCGCGCTGCTGTCGGCGCTCGTCGCCGTGCAGACGCTCGGCGCCGGCCAGGCGGTCGTGGTCGACGCGCGCGTGCCGGCCGTGCTCGTCGCCGCCGGCCTGCTGCTGCTTCGTGCCCCGTTCCTCGTCGTGGTCATCGGGGCGGCGCTGGTGGCGGCGTTGCTGCGCCTGTGGGGCTGGGCCGCCTGATCCGCCGGCGTGCCCGGCCGGGTCCGCCGGCGTGCGCGGCCGGCTCCCGGCCGGCGCCTACACTGGACCGGTGTCGTTCTCGTGGTCGCGCGTCGCCGCCTGGGTCGTGGCCTTCGTGGTCGGCGCGTTCTACGGCGTCGCGGGCACCGTCGCGCAGGCGTACATGCTGGGATGGTTCCCGCTCGGGCTGACCCTGGGGCTCATCGGCGTCGTCGCGCTCCTCATCGCCGTGCGCCTGCTCACCAGCGATCGCTGGGCGACGCTGGCGACGGCACTGGGTGTCATGATCGCCACGCTGGTCTTCTCGGGCGCGGGGCCCGGCGGCTCGGTCGTCGTGCCGCAGACGCCCGAGGGCGCGTTCAACCCGGGCATCCTGTGGACGATCCTCGTCCCGCTCGCCGCGGTCATCGTCATCGCGTGGCCGGAGTCGCTGCCCCGCATGCCTCGCACCGCGGACCGCGCCGACTGAGCTCGTCGCACGGCCGAGCGTCACCGGCACGCGAACTAGACTGAAGAGGTGACGTACGTGATCGCCCTTCCCTGCGTGGACGTCAAGGACCGCGCCTGCATCGACGAGTGCCCGGTGGACTGCATCTACGAGGGCGAACGGTCGCTGTACATCCACCCGGACGAGTGCGTGGACTGCGGTGCGTGCGAGCCGGTGTGCCCGGTCGAGGCGATCTACTACGAGGACGACCTGCCCGACGAGTGGCAGGACTACTACAAGGCCAACGTCGAGTTCTTCGACGACATCGGCTCCCCGGGCGGTGCGGCCAAGGTCGGGGTGATCCACAAGGACCACCCGATCATCAGCGCCCTGCCGCCGCAGGAACACTGACGTGGGAGTCGCCGACCTCGCCGATTACCCCTGGGATGTCGTCGCCCCCTATGCCGCGCAGGCCCGTTCCCACCCCGACGGGATCGTCGACCTCTCCATCGGGTCACCGGTCGATGCCACCCCCGCGGTGGTCGCCGACGCGCTGCGCGCCGCAACGGATGCCCATGCCTACCCGCAGACGATCGGCACGCCGGCGCTGCGCTCCGCCATCGTCCGGTGGTACGAGCGGCGACGTGGCGTTCCGGGCCTCGGCGTCGAGAACGTGCTGCCCACGGTCGGCTCCAAGGAACTCGTGGCGCTGCTGCCTCTCCTGCTCGGCCTCGGCCCCGGCGACGTGGTCGTGCATCCCCGCGCCGCATACCCCACCTATGAGGTCGGCGCGCGCCTCGTGGGCGCGACCCCCGTCGCCGTAGACGACCCGGCGCACTGGCCCGAAGGCACGCGACTGGCCTGGGTCAACTCGCCCGGCAACCCCGACGGGCGAGTCCTCGACGTCGACGCGCTGCGTGCCGCCGTGGCGCGCGCACGGGACCTCGGCGCCGTCCTCGCCTCGGACGAGTGCTACGCCGAGCTCGGCTGGGACGCCCCGTGGGACGACCAGCCGGTGCCTTCGGCGCTGGACCCCCGTGTGACCGACGGCGACCTGCGCGGCATCCTCTCGGTGTACTCCCTCAGCAAGCAGTCGAACCTCGCCGGGTACCGTGCGGCGTTCATCGCCGGGGACCCGGTACTCATCGCGCGGTTGCTGACGGCGCGCAAGCACCTGGGTCTGATGCTGCCGCTGCCGGTTCAGGCGGCCATGGCCGCCGCCCTCGACGACGACGCGCACGTCGCGGCGCAGAAGGAGCTCTACCGCCGTCGTCGCGAAGTGCTGCGTCCCGCAGTGGAGGCGGCGGGCTTCCGCGTCGACGCGAGCGAGGCGGGCCTGTACCTGTGGGCAACCGAGGGGCGCGACGCGTGGGAGAGCGTGGCGCGTCTGGCCGAGCTCGGCATCCTGACAGGACCCGGGCACTTCTACGGCACGCACTTCCCGCAGCACATCCGGCTGTCGCTGACGGCGACCGACGAGCGCATCGATGCCGCGGCCGCCCGGTTGCGGGCAGCGGCCGGGAACGACCGCTGAGGATTCCTCTATGCGATGCCGCATCCCTTTGGCCGTGTCAACAGTAGGCGCGGCGGCGGACTAGGCTGTAGGAACGCGGCGACGCGGCATCCCCGTCCCGCTTCTGAGTCCTGAGGAAGACGTCGTCACGACGACGCGGGACAGGACGACACCCCCGGCACGACCAGAAATCGCGAGGAGGCGCCGTGAGCGACGCGGGCACCCAGCAGGAGAAGGCCACCCTCACGATCGGTGACACGACCGCCGACTTCCCGCTGCTGCGGGGGACCGACGGCACGCCGAGCGTGGACATCTCCACCTTCACCCGCCAGACCGGCTACACGGCCCTCGACTACGGCTTCGTCAACACGGCGGCCACCAAGTCGGCCATCACCTACATCGACGGCGACCAGGGGATCCTGCGCTATCGCGGCTACCCGATCGAGCAGCTGGCGAAGAACAGCACGTACCTCGAGGTCGCCTGGCTCCTGATCTACGGCGAGCTTCCGACCGCCGACCAGCTCGCCGAGTTCGACGAGAAGATCCGCCGCCACACGCTGCTGCACGAAGACCTGAAGCGGTTCTTCTCCGCGCTGCCGCACACCGCTCACCCGATGTCGGTGCTCTCGTCGGCGGTGTCGGCGCTGTCGACCTACTACGAGCACCAGTCCGACCCGAACAACCCCGAGCACGTCGAGCTGAACACGATCCGCATGCTCGCGAAGCTGCCGGTGATCGCGGCATACGCGCACAAGAAGAGCATCGGCCAGGCGTTCCTGTACCCCGACAATTCGCTGGGGTTCGTCGACAACTTCCTCAAGCTCAACTTCGGCGTGCTGTCGGAGGTCTACCAGGTCGACCCGGTCATGTCGCGGGCGCTCGAGCGGCTGCTCATCCTGCACGAAGACCATGAGCAGAACGCGTCCACCTCGACGGTGCGCCTGGTCGGCTCCACCGGGGCGAACCAGTTCTCGTCGATCTCTGCGGGCATCAACGCGCTCTACGGCCCGCTGCACGGCGGCGCGAACGAGGCCGTGCTCGACATGCTGGCGCGCATCCGCGAGTCCGGCGAGAGCGTCCAGCGCTTCGTCGAGCGGGTGAAGAACAAAGAAGACGGCGTCAAGCTCATGGGCTTCGGGCACCGGGTTTACAAGAACTACGACCCGCGCGCGAAGCTCGTCAAGGAGTCCGCCGACGAGGTGCTCTCGGCGCTCGGCGTCAGCGACCCGCTGCTCGATCTCGCGAAGGAGCTGGAAGAGATCGCGCTGAACGACTCGTACTTCCAGGAGCGCCGGCTCTATCCGAACGTCGACTTCTACACCGGCGTGATCTACAAGGCGATGGGCTTCCCGACGCGCATGTTCACCGTGTTGTTCGCGATCGGGCGGCTGCCCGGCTGGCTCGCGCAATGGCGTGAGGCGGCCGGCGATCCGCAGACGAAGATCGGCCGCCCGCAGCAGCTGTACGTCGGCGCGTCCGAGCGCAACTACCCCGGTCTCTCCTGACGGCCGCCGGCGCTCGACGCCGCGATCGGAGCACACACGACGGATGCCGCGCCCCCGCAGGGACGCGGCATCCGCTGTGTGTGGGAGCTCAGGCGACGTCGGCGAGGGCGGCCGGCTCCTCGACGGCATCCAGCGAGCCCGGCGCGTCGCGGTCAGCCGTGCCGCGGGGCCGCACGGCGAGCACGATGACGGCCGCCACGACCGCCGCCGCGGCAAGCGTCAGCCACGCGACGGCGTATCCGTCGAGCGTCGGCGTGGCGCCGGGGGCGACCGAGCCGAACACGAGGGCCGTGGTGAACGCCGAGCCGATCGCCGAACCGATGGTGCGCAGGTTGGCGTTGACGCCGGTGGCGATGCCGGTGCGATCGGCGGGCACGGACTCGACGATGATGCTGGCGGCCGCCGCGTACGCCAGGCCGATGCCGAGGCCGAAGACGCCGCCCGCGATGGCGAGGGTCACCAGCGCGCCATGGTCGAAGACCGCGAACACGACGCCGCCCGCCATGAGCAGCGCGCCGAGCGCCATCATCATCCGCAGCGGGATGACTCGTGCGATCAGACCGGTCGCGAACCCGACACTCGACATGCCGATGAGTAGCGGCAGCAGTGCGAGCCCTGCGGCCTGGACGTTCAATCCCAGTCCCCAGCCGGAGGCCACCGGGGTCTCCAGGAACTGCGGCAGGTAGCCCCAGAAGCCGAAGGCCGCAGCGCCGATCAGTAGTGCGGCGGCGTTGACCGGCCAGATGGCGCGTCCCGCGAGAAGACGCAGATCGACCAGCGGCTCCGTGGAGCGCAGCTCCGCGATGACCCACGCCACGATCAGCACCGCCGCGGCCGCGAACAGCCCGAGGGTGACCGGCGCGGTCCAGCCCCATCGGGCTCCGGAGCTGAGCGGCACGAGAAGGGCGATGAGCCACCCCGACAGGAGCGTGGCCGACAGCACGTTCACCCGTCCGACCGCGCGCAGGCCCGCCGGCGGCACCAGCATCACGGTCAGGAGAATGCCCGCGACGGCCGCGACGAAGGGAACGGCGAAGATGCCGTGCCAGCCGAGGAGCTGCGCCAGCGGTCCCGCCAGCACGCTTCCCGCCGCGCCCCCGATGCCGATGATGGCGCTGGTGGCACCGATGGCGCCGGTGAGCTGGTAGCGCGGCATCACGTCACGCAGCAGTCCGAACGCGAGCGGGAACAGGGCGCCGCCGACGCCCTGGAGCACGCGGGCGAAGATCAGCACCTCGAGGCTGGGGGCGAACGAGGCCACGATGTCACCGACCGCGACAACGCCGAGGACGGCGAGGAAGGTGTTGCGGCGTCCGCGCAGATCGCCGATCCGGCCCAGCAGGGGAGTGGCGACGGCGGCGGCGATGAGCCAGGCGGTGATCGTCCAGGATGCCGCGTCGGCGGTCACGCCGAAGTCTGAGGCGATGAGCGGGATGACGGGGATCACGAGGTTCTGCAGCAGCGCGAGGGAGGCGACGCTGATCGCGATCGCCGCAAACGCTGCGCGAGGAGTGAAAGGGACAGTAGGCATCGACAGGCCTTCCGATGGATGCGGATCCGGTGAATGCGGAGTAAAGTGGAGGGAAGTCTCCGAACGGAGGTTGCCTCCGGTTTTGAGATTAGCGGAGGATGCCTCCGCTTCGCAACCACGAGTCGCCGTCGGCCGTCCGACGGCCACCGCAACCCCGGAGGTCCCTGCCATGTCCGTCGTGGAGCGGATGCCCGCGCTGGCCGCACGTCGTCCCCAGCGGGCCGATGCCGCGCGGAACTTCGACGCGCTCGTCGCCGCCGGACGCGAGGCCTTCGCCGAAGACGGGTCGACGGCATCCCTCGAAGACATCGCCCGTCGCGCCGGCGTGGGGATCGGCACGCTGTATCGCAACTTCCCGACGCGCGACGACCTCATCGAGACGCTGTACCTGGATGAGGTCGACGCCCTCGCCCGCGCCGCCGACGAAGTGCGCGATCTGGAGCCGTGGGAGGCCCTGCGGGCATGGCTCGACCGGTTCGTGACCTACGTCGGCACCAAGCACGCGCTGCTGGACGGGCTCAACCGTCGATCACCCGTGCTGACCGAGTGTCGTTCGATCATGCTGTCGGCCGGCGAGCCGCTGCTCGAGCGCGCGCAGGCGGCCGGCCAGGTCGATCCCGATGTCTCGATCGGCGACGTGGTCAAACTCGTCTCCGGTGTCGCCGCCGTCGCCTCCTTCGACGACGAGGCGCAGCGTCAGCGGGTTCTGAATCTCGCCATCAACGCCATCCGACGCTGACGACTGCCCGCGCCGTCAGGCGTGCAGCGCTTCGTTCAGCGTCACGCCGACGCCTGCACGACGGACCGCCTCGACGGCGCCGGTCACGGAATTGCGGCGGAAGAGAAGCCCTGACACGCCGGACAGTTCGGCACCCTTGACCGTCGGAAGGGAGCCGTCAGCGCGTCGGGCCTCGTCGACCAGAACCACTTTGGTCCCGGCCGTGACGTACAGGCCCGCCTCGACGACGCAGTCGTCGCCCAGCGAGATGCCGATGCCGGCGTTGGCGCCCAGCAGGGTGCGGGCACCCACCGAGACCTTGTGGGTGCCTCCGCCCGAGAGCGTCCCCATGATCGACGCGCCGCCGCCGATGTCGCTGCCGTCGCCGATGACCACGCCTTGCGAGACGCGGCCCTCCACCATGCTCTGGCCCAGGGTGCCGGCGTTGAAGTTGACGAAGCCCTCGTGCATGACCGTTGTTCCCGGGGACAGGTACGCGCCCAGTCGCACGCGGGATGCATCGGCGATACGGACACCGGGCGGTGTCACGTAGTCCAGAAGGCGCGGGAACTTGTCCAGGCCCTGCACCTGGATGCCGTCCCGCGCGAGGAACGGCCGCAGTCGCGTGAGCGTATCGGGGTGCATCGGGCCCGCGTTGGTCCAGGCGACGGTCGGCAGGTGGGTGAAGATGCCGTCCAGATTGACCTCGTTCGGTCGTACGAGTCGGTGCGACAGGGCGTGCAGGCGCAGGTAGGCGTCCGACGTCGACACGGGCGGCTCGTCGAGATCCGCCTCGAGGCTCACGACCTCGACGGAGACGGCGCGCCGCGGATCGGCTACGGCGAGGCGGTCCAGCTCATCGGGAGGCATCTGCGGATCGAAGCCGAGCGGGATCCGTCCGGTCGCGGGGGAGGGGAACCATGTGTCCAGCACGGTCCCGTCGTCGGCGATCGTCGCGAGGCCCACGCCCCATACCCAGCGTTCTTCGGTCATGGATTCCACGCTAGCGCGCCCCCTGGGCCACCGAAATCACGCGTCAGCCGGGGCCTCATCGGGTGCGACACGCCCGGGGTGCGGGGTGGATTCGACGTGGGGCGCGGGTTGACGTAATGTTCTTGTTGTTCGCCCCAAAGGGTAGAGCGGAAGGCCGGAAGGTCTGGCTCCCCTCAAGCAGCGGACCACCTCCCAACACATCGGATCCGCTCGTCGGATCGCCCGCTTCGCGGACGGTGTGGGGGACTCGGATGGGGCTCCGGTCGGTTTGACGGAGCGGCTCCGCCGAGATAAGATGGTGAAGTTGCCCTGCCGGGGCGCGGGTCTGTGATCCGTTGCTGGCTGGTGCGTCCGATCTTTGAGAACTCAACAGCGTGCACTTGTCAAATGCCAATTTTTTCTCTGTCGGCCACGTTTGTGGTTGGTGGGGGTTTTTGGATCAATTCATGGATGTCAGTTTGATATTCGTTT
>NZ_OLMV01000001.1:0-922968 GCF_900292075.1 Microbacterium timonense | reverse complement strand
CTGGTGCGTCCGATCTTTGAGAACTCAACAGCGTGCACTTGTCAAATGCCAATTTTTTCTCTGTCGGCCACGTTTGTGGTTGGTGGGGGTTTTTGGATCAATTCATGGATGTCAGTTTGATATTCGTTTTTGGTCATGGTTGAACTCGCTGGCTTTGGTCGTTTTTCCCGGCCGGGTTGGCATCATTTTTTTATGGAGAGTTTGATCCTGGCTCAGGATGAACGCTGGCGGCGTGCTTAACACATGCAAGTCGAACGGTGAAGCCAAGCTTGCTTGGTGGATCAGTGGCGAACGGGTGAGTAACACGTGAGCAACCTGCCCCAGTCTCTGGGATAAGCGCTGGAAACGGCGTCTAATACTGGATATGAATCACGATCGCATGGTCTGTGGTTGGAAAGATTTTTCGGTCTGGGATGGGCTCGCGGCCTATCAGCTTGTTGGTGAGGTAATGGCTTACCAAGGCGTCGACGGGTAGCCGGCCTGAGAGGGTGACCGGCCACACTGGGACTGAGACACGGCCCAGACTCCTACGGGAGGCAGCAGTGGGGAATATTGCACAATGGGCGGAAGCCTGATGCAGCAACGCCGCGTGAGGGATGACGGCCTTCGGGTTGTAAACCTCTTTTAGCAAGGAAGAAGCGAGAGTGACGGTACTTGCAGAAAAAGCGCCGGCTAACTACGTGCCAGCAGCCGCGGTAATACGTAGGGCGCAAGCGTTATCCGGAATTATTGGGCGTAAAGAGCTCGTAGGCGGTTTGTCGCGTCTGCTGTGAAATCCCGAGGCTCAACCTCGGGCCTGCAGTGGGTACGGGCAGACTAGAGTGCGGTAGGGGAGATTGGAATTCCTGGTGTAGCGGTGGAATGCGCAGATATCAGGAGGAACACCGATGGCGAAGGCAGATCTCTGGGCCGTAACTGACGCTGAGGAGCGAAAGGGTGGGGAGCAAACAGGCTTAGATACCCTGGTAGTCCACCCCGTAAACGTTGGGAACTAGTTGTGGGGTCCTTTCCACGGATTCCGTGACGCAGCTAACGCATTAAGTTCCCCGCCTGGGGAGTACGGCCGCAAGGCTAAAACTCAAAGGAATTGACGGGGACCCGCACAAGCGGCGGAGCATGCGGATTAATTCGATGCAACGCGAAGAACCTTACCAAGGCTTGACATACACGAGAACACCCTAGAAATAGGGGACTCTTTGGACACTCGTGAACAGGTGGTGCATGGTTGTCGTCAGCTCGTGTCGTGAGATGTTGGGTTAAGTCCCGCAACGAGCGCAACCCTCGTTCTATGTTGCCAGCACGTTATGGTGGGAACTCATGGGATACTGCCGGGGTCAACTCGGAGGAAGGTGGGGATGACGTCAAATCATCATGCCCCTTATGTCTTGGGCTTCACGCATGCTACAATGGCCGGTACAAAGGGCTGCAATACCGTGAGGTGGAGCGAATCCCAAAAAGCCGGTCCCAGTTCGGATTGAGGTCTGCAACTCGACCTCATGAAGTCGGAGTCGCTAGTAATCGCAGATCAGCAACGCTGCGGTGAATACGTTCCCGGGTCTTGTACACACCGCCCGTCAAGTCATGAAAGTCGGTAACACCTGAAGCCGGTGGCCTAACCCTTGTGGGGGGAGCCGTCGAAGGTGGGATCGGTAATTAGGACTAAGTCGTAACAAGGTAGCCGTACCGGAAGGTGCGGCTGGATCACCTCCTTTCTAAGGAGCACCTGGGTCTCTTTGGGGACTCTAGGACCCAGATCAGGACGAATGTTCCTGGTTGGGGCTCGTGGGTGGAACATTTGACATGGCATCAGCGCGACTGGTTCCCACTAGTACGCCGCATCCGTTGGGTGTGGTTGGAGGGTGGGGGGTGGTGAGCGGGGTGCCTGCACGCTGTTGGGTCCTGAGGGACCGGACGTCTCGTCCCCGTTTGGGGGTGGGGGTTTGACTCTCTGGGCTCCTGATCGCTGGTTGTGGCCGGTGGGTTGGGGGTGCCGCCCGTACTTTGAGAACTACACAGTGGACGCGAGCATCTTAAAGGGCTCATGCGTAAGCATGGGTTCGAAACGATAGACGATTCCTTTTGGAGTCGGCTCATGTGATTTCAAGTCTTTAAGAGCAAACGGTGGATGCCTTGGCATCTGGAGCCGAAGAAGGACGTAGCAATCTGCGATAAGCCTCGGGGAACTGATAAGCAAGTTTTGATCCGAGGGTGTCCGAATGGGGAAACCCCGCTGGGCGGCGTGCCGACCCAGTGACTCCCGCCTGAATATATAGGGCGGGTAGAGGGAACGTGGGGAAGTGAAACATCTCAGTACCCACAGGAAGAGAAAACAACCGTGATTCCGTGAGTAGTGGCGAGCGAAATCGGATGAGGCTAAACCGAGTACGTGTGATATCCGGCAGGAGTTGCGTATTCGGGGTTGTGGGACTTTCCGTATCATTCTGCCGAGTGGTGAACGTGATGCGTCGATATAGGTGAACGGTCTTGAAAGGCCGGCCAGAGTGGGTGCCAGCCCCGTAACTGAAATGTCGGACGCAGCGTGGAGAGTATCCCAAGTAGCACGGGGCCCGAGAAATCCCGTGTGAATCTGTCAGGACCACCTGATAAGCCTAAATACTCCCAGATGACCGATAGCGGACAAGTACCGTGAGGGAAAGGTGAAAAGTACCCCGGGAGGGGAGTGAAATAGTACCTGAAACCGTTTGCTTACAAACCGTTGGAGCACCCCTGGTAGGTGTGACAGCGTGCCTTTTGAAGAATGAGCCTGCGAGTTAGCGATATGTGGCGAGGTTAACCCGGGTGGGGTAGCCGTAGCGAAAGCGAGTCTGAAGAGGGCGATTTCAGTCGCATGTCCTAGACCCGAAGCGAAGTGATCTATCCATGGCCAGGCTGAAGCGACGGTAAGACGTCGTGGAGGGCCGAACCCACTTAGGTTGAAAACTGAGGGGATGAGCTGTGGATAGGGGTGAAAGGCCAATCAAACTTCGTGATAGCTGGTTCTCTCCGAAATGCATTTAGGTGCAGCGTTGCGTGTTTCTTGCCGGAGGTAGAGCTACTGGATGGCCGATGGGCCCTACCAGGTTACTGACGTCAGCCAAACTCCGAATGCCGGTAAGTGAGAGCGCAGCAGTGAGACTGTGGGGGATAAGCTTCATAGTCGAGAGGGAAACAACCCAGACCACCATCTAAGGTCCCTAAGCGCGTGCTAAGTGGGAAAGGATGTGGAGTTGCTTAGACAACCAGGAGGTTGGCTTAGAAGCAGCCACCCTTGAAAGAGTGCGTAATAGCTCACTGGTCAAGTGATTCCGCGCCGACAATGTAACGGGGCTCAAGCACGCCACCGAAGTTGTGGCATTGACATTATTGGTAGGCCTTCGTGGTCCAGCCGTGTTGATGGGTAGGAGAGCGTCGTGTGGCGAGTGAAGCGGCGGGGTGACCCAGCTGTGGACGCTACACGAGTGAGAATGCAGGCATGAGTAGCGAAAGACGTGTGAGAAACACGTCCTCCGAAAGACCAAGGGTTCCAGGGTCAAGCTAATCTTCCCTGGGTAAGTCGGGACCTAAGGCGAGGCCGACAGGCGTAGTCGATGGACAACGGGTTGATATTCCCGTACCGGCGAAGAACCGCCCCAATCAATCCAGTGATGCTAAGTGTCCGAACCTGTCCATCGTTGCCTTCGGGTGACACCGGGCGGGGGAGCACACGACCCTATGCTGGTGCGGTTAGCGTGTTAACAGGTGTGACGCAGGAAGGTAGCCCATCCCGGGCGATGGTTGTCCCGGGGCAAGTGCGTAGGCCGAGCTGTAGGCAAATCCGCAGCTCATGCAGGCTGAGACACGATGCGGATGAAAAGTGGGTGATCCTATGCTGCCGAGAAAAGCATCGACGCGAGGTTCTAGCCGCCCGTACCCCAAACCGACTCAGGTGGTCAGGTAGAGAATACCGAGGAGATCGAGAGAATCGTGGTTAAGGAACTCGGCAAAATGCCCCCGTAACTTCGGGAGAAGGGGGGCCATCCGCTTATACCACCTTGCGTGGAAAAGGGTGTGGTGGCCGCAGAGACTAGTGGGTAGCGACTGTTTACTAAAAACACAGGTCCGTGCCAAGTCGCAAGACGATGTATACGGACTGACGCCTGCCCGGTGCTGGAAGGTTAAGAGGACGGGTCAGCCGCAAGGCGAAGCTCAGAATTTAAGCCCCAGTAAACGGCGGTGGTAACTATAACCATCCTAAGGTAGCGAAATTCCTTGTCGGGTAAGTTCCGACCTGCACGAATGGCGTAACGACTTCCCAACTGTCTCAACCGCGAACTCGGCGAAATTGCATTACGAGTAAAGATGCTCGTTACGCGCAGCAGGACGGAAAGACCCCGTGACCTTTACTACAGCTTGGTATTGGTGTTCGGTGTGGCTTGTGTAGGATAGGTGGGAGACTGTGAAGCGGATACGCCAGTATTCGTGGAGTCGTTGTTGAAATACCACTCTGGTCACTCTGGATGTCTAACTTCGAACCGTGATCCGGTTCAGGGACAGTGCCTGGTGGGTAGTTTAACTGGGGCGGTTGCCTCCCAAAAAGTAACGGAGGCGCCCAAAGGTTCCCTCAACCTGGTTGGCAATCAGGTGGCGAGTGTAAGTGCACAAGGGAGCTTGACTGTGAGACTGACAGGTCGAGCAGGGACGAAAGTCGGGACTAGTGATCCGGCAGTGGCTTGTGGAAGCGCTGTCGCTCAACGGATAAAAGGTACCTCGGGGATAACAGGCTGATCTTGCCCAAGAGTCCATATCGACGGCATGGTTTGGCACCTCGATGTCGGCTCGTCGCATCCTGGGGCTGGAGTAGGTCCCAAGGGTTGGGCTGTTCGCCCATTAAAGCGGTACGCGAGCTGGGTTTAGAACGTCGTGAGACAGTTCGGTCCCTATCCGCTGCGCGCGTAGGAAGTTTGAGAGGATCTGACCCTAGTACGAGAGGACCGGGTTGGACGAACCTCTGGTGTGCCAGTTGTACTGCCAAGTGCACCGCTGGTTAGCTACGTTCGGGATGGATAACCGCTGAAAGCATCTAAGCGGGAAGCCGGCCTCAAGATGAGACTTCCATACCCTTTTGGGTGAGAGGCTCCCAGCCAGACTACTGGGTTGATAGGCCAGATGTGGAAGCACGGCAACGTGTGCAGCTGACTGGTACTAATAAGCCGATGACTTGATAATCACCCCCACCCGCGGGTGGGTAAGGGTGTTCGCGTCCACTGAGTGGTTCCCGATGTACGGTCGGGAACACAACAGAACAGAGTACTTTCACGTTGTGAAACCTGAAACATCGAAAGAGTTTCGGCGGCCATAGCGAGAGGGAAACGCCCGGTCCCATTCCGAACCCGGAAGCTAAGCCTCTCAGCGCCGATGGTACTGCAGGGGCGACCCTGTGGGAGAGTAGGACACCGCCGGACACCACGTAAACGGAATGGCCACCCAACGCAGGGTGGCCATTCCGCGTTAAGCCCCCGATCACGCTCGGTAGACTCGAAGGATGCCGACGCTCGATCTGTCTGTCTCGTCTGCCGATCTCACGCGCACCATCTGCGACATTCCGAGCGTCTCCGGCGAGGAGCAGTCGCTGGCCGATGCCATCTTCTCGGCGCTGGCCGACTGCGCGCACCTCGACCTCTACCGCGACGGTGACACCATCGTGGCGCGCACCCACTTGGGGCGCGCACAGCGCGCCGTGATCGCCGGCCACATCGACACGGTGCCGATCAACGGCAACGTGCCGACCCGAGACATCGAAGTCGAGGGTGCACCGTTCATCTGGGGCCGAGGCACCGTCGACATGAAGGCGGGCGTGGCCGTGCAGCTGAAGCTCGCCGCTGAGCTCACCGAACCTCGCGTCGACATCACATGGATGTGGTACGACCATGAGGAAGTCGACGCGGACCTCAACGGCCTCACCCGCCTGGCTCGCACGCGGCCGGACCTCTTCCAAGGGCATTTCGCCATTCTCGGAGAGCCCTCGAATGGGGAGGTCGAAGGCGGCTGTAACGGCAATCTCCGGGCCGTGGTACGCACCGAGGGCGTCCGGGCTCACAGCGCACGTGCGTGGATCGGTGAGAACGCGATCCACAAGGCCGCCCCCATCCTGGCCAGGCTCGCCGAGTACCGCCCCCGCGACGTCGCGGTCGAAGGCCTCGTCTACCGCGAGGGTCTCAATGCCGTCCGCATTCGCGGGGGCGTCGCCGGCAACATCATCCCCGACCTGTGCGAAGTCGAGGTCAACTATCGCTTCGCGCCGAGCCGCGATGTCGCCGAGGCGGAGCGCCATGTGCGCGACGTCTTCGCAGGCTTCGAGGTCGAGGTCGTCGACGCCGCCGCCGGCGCGCGCCCCGGCCTGGATGCCCCGCTCGCGCAGGAGTTCCTCCGTGCCGTGGGCGCCGAACCGCGCCCGAAGTACGGCTGGACGGATGTCGCGCGCTTCAGCGCGCTGGGCGTTCCGGCCGTCAACTACGGTCCCGGCGACCCCCACCTCGCGCACCACGACCAGGAGCGCGTCGCGGTCGCCCAGATCGAGGCGGTGGAGCAAGGCCTGCGCGCATGGCTGACCTTCGGCTGACATCCGCGAACGCCGCGTCACGGAGATCCGCCGGTCGTGCGGCCCTCCGCATCGCCGCGATCTACCTCGCCGCCCGCGTGATCACGACGTTCTTCCTCTTCGTCGCGGCGGAGCTCTCCGGGCCGGCGTCCCGCATGGGTGCCACCGCCGGCCTCGCCGACACAGTGATCGCCTGGGACGGCGCCTGGTACTGGCTCGTCGCGTTCTCGGGCTACCCCACAGAGCTGCCTCTCACCGACACCGGGCAGATCGCCGAGAACGCGTGGGCGTTCCTGCCTGTGTATCCGTACCTCTCGCAGGTGGTGTCCCTCCCGTTCGGGCAATGGGGCAGCGGAGCGCTGATCGTGTCGCTGGTCGCCGGCTACGGGGCATCCGTCGCGCTGTACCACCTGCTGCGCGCGCGCGTCGACGAATCGACGACGCTGTGGGCCGTCGCCTTCTTCGCGAGCGGGCCGCTCGCGGCGCTCTTCCAGATCGGCTACGCGGAGTCGCTGAACCTGCTGTGGCTGATATGCGCCCTCTGGTGCGTCATGCACCGCCGGTACGGATGGCTGTACGCGCTGATCCCGCTGATGGCCTTCACCCGGCCGGGCGCGCTCGCGTTCGCACTGTTCCTCGCTCTCTTCGGCGGCTGGCGCTGGCTTCGGCGCAGCCGGGAGCCCTTGAGGACCGCGGAGATCGTGCACATCGTCGTCCTGGGGCTGCTCGCCGCGGCGTGCGGGTTCGCCTGGCAGGTCATCGCGGGCTGGGTCACCGGCGATCCCGGCGCGTACCTGGCGACCGAGCTCGCCTGGCGGCGCAACTGGGTGCCCGGCGATGCGACGTTCGCCCCCTTCGAGCCGTTCCTGGCGGGCATCGAGTTCTGGTTCGGCACGATGTGGCATCTGCCGGTGGCGATGGGCTATGCGATTGCGGCGGCCGCCCTGATCCTCGTCGGCGCGGCACTGATCCTTCTTCCGGCGGTGCGACGGCTCGGGATGGAGATCCGCCTGTGGAGCGCGAGCTACCTGGTGTACCTGCTGCTGGTGTTCTTCCCCCAGTCGAGCATCTTCCGGCTCCTCGTGCCGCTGTCACCGCTGTGGGGAGCGGTCGCCGTTCCTCGCTCCCGGGTGTGGCGCGTGGCGGTGCTCGTCGCGTGCCTCGCCGGGCAGTGGTGGTGGATCTACAACATGTACGCGCTGGGGAATACGGCCTGGCAGGTGCCGTGAGTCACCCCTGGGGCTGCTCGGACGGGCGCTTTCCCCAAGGCGTGCCCGGCGTCGGTGCCCTCACGATAAACTTGAAACGCAGACCATCGATGAAAAGGAGCCGCAATGGCAGCCATGAAGCCGAGAACCGGAGACGGGCCGATGGAGGCCGTGAAGGAGGGCCGACTCATCATCGTGCGGGTGCCGCTCGAGGGAGGCGGTCGCCTCGTCGTCTCGGTGAACGACGCTGAGGCCAAGGAGCTCTATGACGTCCTGGGGGGCGTCGTCAACGCCGCGTAGATGCTTTGTTGCGACGACGGCCGGTCCTGCGGGGCCGGCCGTCGTCGTGTGCGGCTGGGTCAGCGCCCGGCCACGGTGGTCAGTTGCAGCAGCCCCTCGCCGGTGATGGAGAGCGCTCCGATGACGGCGGGGGAGGCCTGGGTCTCCTGGATGAGCGAGCGGTAGGCGGTCGTCACGGGGTCGCGTCGCACCGGATCGGCGACGGCGCCGCCCGCGAGCACCCGCGGGACGAGCACGGTGCCGCCGGTGCGCACCAGTCGCAGACCGTGCTCCACGTACTCGATCACGCCCTCCGGGTCCGCGTCGACGAGCACGATGTCGTACGACGCCTCGTTCATACGAGGGAGCACCTCGGATGCCCGGCCGGTGATGAATCTCGCACGCGCGGGCGGGATGCGAGCGTCTGCGAACGCCTGTCGTGCTGCACCGAGGTGTTCGGGCTCCTTGTCGATGGTGGTCAAGGTCGCGCGCGGCGAGCCGTGAAGCAGCCACAGCCCCGACACACCGGCGCCCGTACCGATCTCGACGATGTTGAGCGCCTGCGACGCCGCGGCGAGCACGGCGACCTGCGCCCCGAGGGCAGCGCTGAGCGGTGTAGCGCCCAGCTCCAGGGCGTGCGCCCGGGCACGCGCGATGTGCTCCGGTTCGGCCGTCGCCTCGTCGACGAACCGCTGGCTCGCGCTCTGCTCTCCCATCGCAGTCCTCCCGCCAGCCAGCCTACGCGGCCGCGCGGCGCTGCCCGCACAGGCGCGGCGGTAACCTGAAGTCATGATCTTCGGCCTCACGATCGAGAAGCTTCTGCTGATCGGACTTGTCGCCGCGCTCATCCTCGGACCGGAGCGCCTGCCGCGCTACGCCGAGTCCCTCGCCGGTCTCACCAAACGGGCGAGAGAGTGGGTGACGACGGCGAAGACGCGCGTGCGTGACGAGATGGGCGAAGACTTCGACGACGTGGACTGGCGCACGCTGGACCCCCGCCAGTACGACCCGCGGAGGATCATCCGCGAAGCACTCCTGGACGACGCGCCGGTGGCGCGCGTCCCCGCTCCCGCGCCGGCTGCACTGGCCGCACCGGCCCGCTCCTCGTACCGCGGCCCGGCGGACGGCCCTCCGCCGTACGACACGGAAGCCACCTGACACGTCAGCCTGCCCCACCGGCACCGGAGATCGGTCGCCGCTGCCCTGTCAGCGCGGACGGAACGGCAGGGAGCGGCCCGACAGCCCGCGCGGAGAGCGGGCGAGGACAGCGGCGAGGTCGGCGATGGCCCGCGCCGCCGGATCGTCGGGGTGAGCGATGACACCGGGGATGCCGGCATCCGCGTCCGCACGCAGGAGCGGGCTGAGTGGCACCGACGCCAGCAGCGGCACCTCGGCGTGCTCGTGCGACAGGGCCTCGGCCACTGCGGCGCCCCCGCCGGCTCCGAAGACGTCGATGGTCGTTCCGTCGGGCAGCGTCATCGCGGCCATGTTCTCCACCACGCCGATCACGCGCTGCCCGGTCTGTCGCGCGACCAGGCCGCTGCGGACGGCGACGTCCGACGCGGCGGTCTGCGGCGTGGTCACGACCAGCACCTCGGCGTGGGGGAGCAGCTGACCGACCGAGATCGCGACGTCCCCCGTTCCCGGCGGCATGTCCAGCAGCAGCACGTCCAGGTCGCCGAAGTACACGTCGGTGAGGAACTGCTGCACCGTCCGGTGGAGCATGGGGCCGCGCCACGCGACCGCACCTACGGGGCCGTCGCCGGCGCTGCGCTGCAGGAACATCCCGATCGAGATCACCTTCACCCCGTGCGCCACGGGCGGCAGCATGAGCTCGTCGACGCGCGTCGGCTGCGGCACGGTGCCGTCCGGCCGGACGAGCCCCAACTGTCCGGGGATCGAGAAGCCGTGCACGTCGGCGTCGACGAGGCCGACGGCCAGGCCCCGCGCAGCCAGCGAGGCGGCCAGGTTCGCGGTCACCGTCGACTTTCCCACGCCGCCCTTGCCGCTGGTCACGGCGATCACCCGCGTGAGGCTGTCGGGTCCGAACGGCATCTCCCTGCCACGGCCGCCCCGCAGCCGTTCGGTGAGTGCGCGACGTTCGTCCGGGGTCATCACTCCGACCTCGAGGTCGATGTGGGCGATGCCGGGAACGGATGCCGCGGCCGCCCGCACGTCGGCGGCGATGCGGTCGGCGGCGGGGCATCCCACGATCGTCAGCGCGATCTCCACATGCGCGGTGCCGCCGTCGACCGAGACCGCGCGCACCATGTCGAGCTCACCGATCGGGCGTCGCAGCTCCGGATCGGCGACCGCGCCCACCGCCGCCCGGACCGCGTCGGTGACCGGGGGACCACCCGGGGTGTCGTCTGCCGCTTCGCCCGGGTGCGGAGAGCGCGCGGGGACGATCATCGCGCGGCGCCGTCCTCGAGCTCGGAATTGGTGTCGAGCTTGTCCAGCAGCGCGCGCAGCTCGGTGCGCAGCACGTCGCGCGTCATCACCTGGTCGGCGAAGTCGTTCACGGCCATCCGTAGGGCCACCACCTCACGGGCGAGGTACTCGGTGTCGGCGAGGTTGCGCTCGGCCCGCTGGCGGTCCTGCTCGATCTGCACGCGGTCGCGGTCGTCCTGACGGTTCTGTGCCAACAGGATGAGGGGCGCAGCGTACGACGCCTGGAGCGAGAGGATGAGTGTCAGCAGCGTGAAGTTCGTCGCGGCCGGGTCGAACTGCAGCTGCGGGGGCATGAAGATGTTCCAGCACAGCCACACGGCGACGAAGATCGTCATGCCGATGAGGAACCCGGAAGTACCCATCGCCCGTGCGAAGGCCTCCGAGAACCGGCCGAAACGATCGCTGGACTGCTGCGGCGTGCGCTGCAGCATCCCCGAGCGGCCGCGGGGGGCGTCCAGCGACGGCTGACGTGTCGAGCGTGCCATCAGCGCCTCCTCCCTGCGCCGGGAGCCTTGCCGATGGTCAGCGTGCTCGCGGTGTGGGTCGGGAGGGATGCCGGGCGATCAGCCTCCTCGGCATCCTGCGATCTCCAGTCCTCGGGAAGGAGATAGTCCAGCACGTCGTCGACGCTGACCGCCCCGACGAGGCGGTGCGCCGGGTCGACGACCGGGAGCGACACGAGGTTGTACGACGCGAGGAGGCGGGCGACCTCGGCGGCCGAAGCAGTCGCGGGAACCGGGTCCAGAGTGTCGTCGATGATGGCGCCCAGCCGCTCGTGCGGCGGGTAGCGCAGCATTCGCTGGAAATGCACCGTGCCCAGCAGCCGCCCCGTCGGCGTCTCGTAGGGGGGAAGGGTGACGAACACCGCTGCGGCCAGGGCGGGGTGCAGCTCGTGACGGCGGATCAGCGCGAGTGCCTCGGCGATCGTGGCGTCCGCGGAGAGCACGATGGGCTCGCTGGTCATGAGACCGCCGGCGGTGTCGGGCCCGTACTTCAGCAGCGCCCGGACGTCCTCCGCCTCCTCGGGCTCCATGAGATCGAGCAGCTCCTCGCGCTGCTCCTCGGGCAGCTGCCCGAGCACGTCCGCCGCATCGTCCGGCTCCATCGCGTCCAGGATGTCGGCGGCGCGCTCATCGTCCAGGGCCTCGAGGATGTGCACCTGCTCGTCCTCGGGCATCTCTTCCAGCGCGTCGGCGAGGCGGTCGTCGGGAAGCTCCTCGACCACCTCCAGCAGGCGGTCCTCGGGAAGATCGAGCAGCGTGTTCGCGAGGTCGGCCGGACGCAGTTCCGAGTACGTGGCGACCAGCTGCTCGGCGGACTGCGCCTCGCCGGGGCTCTGACGCTCCCGGACGGCGTCCCAGTTCGCGAAGGTGGTCGGGCCCTTCGCGAACGGCGATGCGCTCGTCTTGGGCTTGCGCAGGAAGAGCTGACCGACATCCCATTCGCCGAGGCGGTTGCGCTCGATCGCCACGTCCTCGATGACGGCGGTGCCGGATCCGTCGGCGAAATACACCTTGCGGCCGAGCATCTCGGCCATCACGCGGACCTCGCCGCCGCGCTGCTGGAACCGCCGCACATTGATGAGACCGGTGGTGATGACCTGACCCGTGGCGATCGAGGTGACACGGCCGATCGACACGAAGACGTGCCGTCGACCGGGGATCTCGACGACGAGACCGATGACACGCGGCGGATCGTCTTTGCGGTAGATGACGACGACGTCGCGGACCTTGCCGAGACGGTCGCCGGCGGGGTCGAAGACCGAGCACCCGGACAGGCGCGCGACGAAAACCCTCTGCGTGCTCACACGTCCCAGCGTAGTCCGCGTGCCATGGGAGGATGGGGAGATGACCATGATGGGAGGGCGCTCCCCGCAGGGCTCGGACGCGGTCGGTCAGACGGTGGCGAGCTTCCCCACGTACGAGGCGGCGCAGAAGGCGGTGTCATCCCTGATCGCCGCGGACGTCCCCGCCCGCGACATCGCCATCGTCGGGCAGGGTCTCCGCTCGATCGAGCGGGTCACCGGGCGGCTCGGCTACGCATCGGCCGCCCGATCAGGGGCGGTGAACGGCCTGCTGCTGGGCCTGCTGTTCTCGGCGATCCTGGTGATCGGGTCGCCGTCCGTGCCGATCCAGGCGTTCGTGGGGGTGCTGTTCGTGGGCATCGCGATCGGAATGCTCATGAGCATCGTCGCGTACTCGTTCGTGCGCCGTCGCCGCGACTACGCCTCGGTCATGCAGGTCGTCGCCGACCATTACGAGGTCACGGTGACCGACAACAGCCTCGGTCGTGCCCGGCAGATCCTGGGCCCGCAAGCGGCGTCGGCCCCTCCGCCGCCGGTCCGGCCGGCCGAGCAGGTCCCGGACGACCTGAGTGAGCCGCCGAAGTACGGCGAGCGGCTGGCGCCGGCATCCGACCCGGCGCCGGCATCCGACTCGGTGCCGGGTACGTCGCCCGAGCCCGATGGGACGGCGCCGTCGGGTCCGGCAGGTGCGGCATCGCCCGACACGCCAGCCGATCACGGGCAAGTCCCGCACTCCGAGCCGTCTTCGCCGTCCGCCGGTCCGCGGGAGAACGCCGGGACCGACGACGGCGACCGCCCGTGACGCTCGCCGCCTCGTCCTCGCGGATCACCGTGGCCCTGCCCGGCGGAAAGGCAGATGTCTCGGCGGAGCTGATCGCGCCGTCCTCGCCATGGGCCTTCGCCGCCATCGCGCACGGCGCGGGCGCAGGGTTCCGGCATCCGTTCCTCCTCGGTTTCGCCGACGCGCTGTCGCGCGAGGGCGTCGCCGCGCTGCGATTCAACTTCCCGTACGTCGAGGCCGGCAGACGGATGCCGGGACCCGCGGCTCATGCGGTCGCCACCTGGCGAGCTGTGCACGACGAGCTCTCGCGCGCGGCCGCCGGCGCGCCGGTGTTCGCCATCGGGAAGTCCTACGGCGGCCGCATGGCTTCGATGGCGGCCGCCGAACACGCCATCGATCCGCACGGCCTCGTCTACCTCGGCTACCCGCTGCATCCGCCGGGTCGTCCCGACAAGGCCCGCGTCTCCCATCTGCCCGACGTGCCGCAGCCCCAGCTGTTCGTGACCGGCACCAACGACCCCTTCTCCGAACCGCACGGGCAGCTCGAAGACGCGGTCGCGTCGTGCCGCACCGCCGAGATCGCATGGATCCCGGGCGGCGGGCACTCCTTCGAGGTCAAGGGAACGAGGCGGGCGCCTGCCGAGGTCGGTGCCGAGCTGGCGCCGCTCGTGGCGGAATGGCTTCGCCGGGGTCAGCCCGCGGGCGGCCCGACGTAGCGTCCGCGCGGCCGCAGCCGCATCGGCCGCTCGTCGTACTCCTCGATCGCGTGGCCGATCCAGCCGCCGATGCGCCCGATCGCGAAGATCACCGCGCCGGCGTCGTCGGGCATGCCCGACCATAGCGTGAGCGCTCCGAGGGCGAGATCGAGGTTCGGGCGAATCCCGGCACGCCGGGCCACCTCGTCACTGACCGCATCGGCCGCCGCGATGATGTCGGCGCCCGCCGGCGCCTCTCGGAGCATGTCGAGGAGCACCCGGGCTCGCATGTCACCGCCCGCGTACATCGACTGGCCGAATCCCGGGATGCCGCGACCGCCGTCCCGGATCGCGCGGGCCATCGCGGCAGCGGGCGAGTCGCCGGCGACGACCGTGCGGAGCATGGCGGCGGCCGCCCGGCTGGCCGTCCCGTGCAGCGGCGCGTCGAAGGCGCCGAGGGCGGCGGAGACGACGGCGTATCCGGACGCCCTGGCCGAGGCGGCCACGCGCGCCGCGAGCGTGGAGACGGCCAGATCGTGGTCGACGGTGAGGACGAGGGCGGCGTCGAGCAGTCGCACCCCGTCCGGGTGGTGCTGCGACGTCAGAGCGTGCCACAGGTTCTCGGCGACGCCGCGCGGGTCGCGGTCGGTCAGCGCCGCGGGCAGCCCCGTCACCAGGCGTGAGCCGATGCGGGGAAGCTGGGTGGGCGACGGGTCGTGGCGGAGCGGGTCGGTGGCCGCCAGCGCCGTGATGCCGACGGCGAGGCGGTCCAGGAGATCGGCCGACGGGCCGAGGGCGGTCATCGCGGCCCGGGCGACGCGCACGTCGCCCGGGTCGCAGGCGGCGACGGTCCGGACGTCCCAGAGCCACGAGAGGACCTCCTCGAAGCTGTGCTCGCGCGCGAGGCGCGCGACCGGCCGCTCACGATAGTAGAGCTCGTCGTCGTCGACGTGCGCGAGGGAGGTGTCCAGCACCATCAGCGGTGTTCCCACCGGCCCCCGCGACGGCGCGTCGGGCTGCCGGCGACGCCGACGCGCGAACGCCTCGACCTCGAGAGGGTCGAACCACGAGCCCGCCGCGTCGCGTTCGCGCGTGAGGAGTCCCCGCGACACATACGCGTAGAGGGACTCGGGCTTGACGCCCAGACGCGCGGCCGCCTGCACCGCCGTCAAGCGAGGAAGGTCGGCCGCCATGTTGATCCGATCAAGATTGACGAATCTCACATCAAGATTCACGCTGAGTGTAGCGGGCGCATCGGACAAGCAGGCGACACGAGGCCCGTTGACCATCGCGCCCGTGTCGGTGAAGGGAGACACCATGATGACAACGGCCTCGACCGCCGTGCCCACTGCCGCCCGAGGACTTGCCGGTGTGGTGGTCGCCGATACCGCCGTCAGCGACGTCCGCGGCGCGGAAGGCTTCTACCAGTACCGCGATCGCTCGGCGATAGAGCTGGCCGAGACGGTGTCGTTCGAGGACGCATGGCAGCTGCTGGTGACCGGAGAGCCGGCGACGGATGCCTCACGACCGCCGTTCCGACGACGGCTGCAGCACGCCGCCGAGGGGCGGCGATCCGACATCGATGCCGTCGTCGACGCGGTCGCTCGGGTCACGCCCGAGGTGCTGCCCGGCCTGGCCGCGGCGTGGCCGCTGCTCGGTGCGCGGCTCGCCCTGCGCCCCCTCTACGACCTCGACGACGAGCAGCGGCTCGACGACGCCATCACCCTCGCGGCCGCCACGCCGGCGCTCGTGGGCGCGCTGTGGCGGTGCGCTCGCGGTGAGCGACCGCTGCCACTGCTGACAGACCGGGGCGTCGTCGCCTGCTACCTCCATCAGGTGACCGGCATCGTCCCCGACGACGACACGGAACGCGCCCTGACGGCGTACCTCATCGCGGTGATGGACCACGGTTTCAATGCCTCGACCTTCACGGCGCGTGTGATCGCTTCGACGGGGGCGGACGCCGCGTCCTGTCTGGCCGGCGCGCTCGGGGCGCTGACCGGTCCGCTGCACGGGGGCGCGCCCTCGCGTGCGCTGGATGGTCTCGACGCCGTCGGCACGGCGGACCGGGTGGAACCGTGGATTCGCGAGGAGCTGGCGGCGGGGCGGCGGCTGATGGGCTTCGGCCACGCGGTGTACCGGACGGCCGACCCGCGCGCCGAGCTGCTGAAGCGGGTCGCCCTGCGTCGCGGGGGAGCACGCGTCCAGTTGGCGCTGCGGTTCGAGGAGACCGCCGAGCGCCTGCTCGCCGAAGCGAAGCCGGGGCGCGACCTGCACGCGAATGTGGAATTCTGGGCGGCGCTGGTGATGGAGCAGTGCGGGCTGCCGCGGTCGATGTTCACGCCGACGTTCGCGATCGCCCGCACGATCGGCTGGACCGCCCATATCCTCGAGCAGGCACGGGATCCCAAGATCATCAGGCCGTCCGCGCGCTACGTCGGGCCGTCGGTCCGGACCGTCGCGGCGTGACCGCTGTACGCCCCAGCCCGCCGGTCAGCGGCCCGCGGCGTATCCCTGCATTCCTCGAGGGTTCGCCGCGCCCCACAGCACGCCGGTCGCAGCATCCTTCCCGACCGCCGAGACCCGTCCCAGCGCCCAGTCGCCGGCGCGGGTGACGGCGTGACCGCGACGCTCGAGTCCGGAGATGACGGCGTCGCCGAGACGGTCCTCGACGACCGCCCCCGCCGGGGTCCAGGTGCGAGGCCAGAACGACTCCGGCATCGCGGTGGTGTGCAGTGCGGGCGCATCGATCGCCTGCTGCGGCGAGTAGCCGCCCACGATGATCCGCAGCAGCGCCAGCAACTGCCACTGGTCCTGCTGGTCGCCGCCCGGCGACCCGATCGCGAACTCGGGCATGCCGTCGCGGAGCACCAGGGTCGGGGTGAGGGTGGTGCGCGGGCGCCGGCCCGGTACCAGCGACGATGGCCGGCCGGGCTCGAGCCACGTCATCTGCAGTCGCGTGCCGAGGCAGAAGCCCAGGGCGGGGATCGCCGGTGAGGATTGCAGCCACCCGCCCGACGGGGTGGCCGAGACGATGTTGCCCCATCGGTCGATCACATCGAGGTGGCACGTGTCGCCCCGGGTCTCGCCGTTCTTGGCGACGGTCGGCTCGCCGGTGGCCACGGACTGCGCGCTGTAGACAGTCCGCAACGGCGGCAGCAACGGCGCCCGACCGCCGGGAGATCCCGGGCGGAACTCGCGTGACGCCGTCTCGGCGATGAGGGACCGGCGCTGCTCGAGATAGTCCGGCGACAGCAGCGACTCGAGGTCGACGTCGTCGTCGCCGAACCAGCCGTCTCGATCTGCGAGCGCGAGCTTCTGCGCCTCGAGGATCGTGTGGGCACCGGCTTCCTGCGACGGGTCGAGGAGTTCGTCGGCGAGGGGCTCGAGCAGGCCGAGCGTCTGCAGGAGGGCCGGACCTTGCGTCCAGGCGCCCGCCTTCGCGATCGTCCGCCCGCGGAACTCGCGCGTCAGCGCCGGCTCGTAGCCGGCGTCGAACGAGGCGAAGTCGTCGGGTGCGATCACGGCGCGGTGCGAGCCGCCGTGCGAGTGGCGGTGGGGTTCGGCGAGGAAGGCGGACGCCTCGTGCGCCACCGCGCCCGTCTTCCACTCCCGCCGCGCGGCGTCGATGCGCGCCGCGCGCCCGACCGGCCCGTCGTCGCGCACCGTGCAGGAGGCGTGGACGAGGGAGTCCAGCACGTCGGCGTAGGCGGGGTTGCGCATCAGCGTGCCGGCCGGCGGGGGAGCGCCCTCGGGCATCCACAGTGCCGCCGAACTCGTCCACTCGTCGCGGAAGAGCTCCGCCACGCGCGCGATCGTCACCGCCGCGCCGGCGACGAGCGGGTGCCCGTCGCGCGCGTAGCCGATCGCGTACGCCAGCACGTCGGTCAGCTCCCATGTGCCGTGATCGCGCAGCAGCAGGAGCCACGCGTCGACCGCGCCCGGTACGGCGGCGGCGAGCCCTCCGGCGCCGGGAACCAGATCCAGGCCCTCGCCGCGGTAGTGCTCGATGGTCGCGCCGGCCGGTGCGGGTCCCTGCCCCATGAGGACGGTCGGGGTGGCGGCGTCGGCGGTCTGGAAGATCCCCACGAGGTCGCCGCCGGGACCGTTGAGATGCGGCTCGACGATGTGCAGCACGAACGCCGCCGCCACGGCGGCGTCGAACGCGTTGCCCCCGCGCTCGAGAACCGCCTGGGCGGTCGCGGTCGCGGTCCAGTGCGTGGATGCGGACATGCCGAACGTGCCCGTCAGGGTCGGACGCGTCGTGAACGACGGGGGAGGCGTGTATTTCGACAAGCTCAATATCCGGGGTGGGGGCTCAATATCCGGGGTGGGGGCTCAACGCGAGGTGGGGGCTCAGTATCCGGGGGGGGCCCCAATGAGGGCGGGTCAGCGGCCGCCGCGGGCGATCCAGGCCTCGACCTCGTCGGCGGTACGGGGGATCGCGGCGGACAGGTTGACGGGCCCGTCCGCTGTCATCAGGATGTCGTCCTCGATGCGCACCCCGATCCCGCGGTACTCCTCGGGAACGGTCAGATCGTCGATCTGGAAGTACAGGCCCGGTTCGATCGTGAACACCATGCCGGGTTCGAGGATGCCGTCGTAGTACATGTCCCGGCGAGCCTGTGCGCAGTCGTGCACGTCGATGCCGAGGTGGTGGCTCGTGCCGTGCACCATGTAGCGGCGATGCTGGCCGCCGCGGTCGGCATCCAGTGCCTCTTCGGCGCTCACCGGCAGCAGGCCCCACTCGGCCACCCGCGCGGCGATCACCTGCATGGCCGCCTCATGGATCGAGCGGAACCGCACCCCTGGCTTGGCGGCGGCGAACGCGGCATCGGCCGCCTCGCGGACCGTCTCGTACACCTTGCGCTGCACATCGGTGAAGCGGCCGCTCACCGGGAGCGTGCGCGTGATGTCGGCGGTGTAGAGGCTGTCGACCTCGACGCCCGCGTCGATGAGGATGAGGTCGCCGGGCACGACTGCGCCGTCGTTGCGCGTCCAGTGCAGGTAGCACGCGTGCGGCCCGGAGGCGGCGATCGTGTCGTAGCCCACCGCGTTCCCGTCGCTGCGCGCCCGGCGGTGGAACACGCCCTCGACGACGCGCTCGCCGCGGGGGTGCTCGATGATGGCCGGCAGATCGGCGACGATGTCGTCGAAGCCGTCCGCCGTCACCTGGACCGCCAGCTCCATCTGTCCGATCTCGTAGGCGTCCTTGATGAGGCGCAGTTCCGAGACGAACCGCGTCAGCTCTTCGTCCTCGTCGAGCACCAGATCGCCGTCGCGAGCCTCGAACTCGTCCACGTGAGCGGTGGCCAGGCCCAGATCGGCCGCCACGCCGGCCAGAGCGGGGCGTGGACCGATCCAGAACTCGCCGATCGAGGCGTCCGAGTAGAACTCACTGGTGGTGCGGTCGGCGCGCTCGCGGAAATAGAGCGTGATGTCGTGACCGCCTTCGCTGCGCGGCTCGAAGACCAGCACCGCTCCGGGCTCGGAATCGGCCGCCCACCCGGTCAGGTGCGAGAAGGCGGAGTGCGCCCGGAAGGGGTAATCGGTGTCGTTGCTGCGCTGCTTGAGTTCGCCCGCCGGGATCACCAGCCGCCGGCCGGGGAACGCGGCCGACACCGCCTCGCGCCGCGCAGCGGCGAAGGGCGCCTGCGCCCGCGCCGGGGGCGTCGATTCGGGCCGCTGCGCCCACCCGGTCGAGATGGTGTCGAGGAATCCCTGCCCGAACGGCTGGCGTCGGTTGGTGCTGGTCGACGTCGGCGTCTCGGTGGTGCTCGTGGTGCCTTCGGACGCCTCGCTGGCTGCGCTGCTCATGCGTCCAGTCTCGCACGGGCCGGCGCCCGCGGGCAGGCTCAGCCGGCCGGCTCGTACTGCACGATGAGCGGGCGGTGGTCCGAGCCCGAGTCGTCCAGCGCCCGCAGCACCAGCGACCCCGTCGCGCGCCACTGCTTCGTCGCCATGACGTGGTCGATGGGCGCCCCGAGGATCGCCGGGTACTGGGCAGACCATGTGCCGAGGGCACCGTTGCCGGTCTCGACGGCGGCGTCGCTGCAGTGTCCGAGCGTGCCGCCGTCGATGCCGAGACCGGTCATGTGGTCGACGGTGGCGTTGAAATCGCCGGCCATGATCACGTTGCCGTCTCCGCACTGATCGGACAGCCACTGCAGGTCGTCGCGCCAGCTCTGCATGTAGCTCGGGCGGGGCGCGACCGCGTGGGCCGCCACCACGATCGGACCGTCTCCCGAGACGGGCATCGCCACGGCGCTCGGAACGGTCGAGGTGTTGCTCGTTCCGTCCAGCGACGACTCGATCACCGCGTAGTCGCCGAGCTCGGGTGAGATGAGGAGAGTCGTCGAGCCGGCGTCCCACTCCGTCGACGGGTCTTCGGCATGGTGCGCCCACATGCGGTGGCCGAGATCGCGCATGGCGACGGCGACCGCAGCCCCGGTCTCGATCGTGGTCTCGGGAAGGGCGACGATGTCGGCATCCATCGCCACCGCGATCTTCGCGATGGTCTCGGGCGAGGTCGCCGGCCCCGCCGTGTTCCATGTCATCACGCGGATGCTGGAGTCGGTCTTGGCCGGAAGCGGGTCGGTGCCCAGGCCGCCGCGGGCCGAGAGGACCGCGATGTTGGCGACGGCAGCGACACCGGCGACCACCGCCAGCGCGAGGGCGAAGGCACGGATCGGCCGGGCGATCGACAGGAGCAGCAGCAGCAGTGCGGCCGCGGCGAACGCGAGCGCCAGCACGCCGCGGAACGAGATGATCTGTGCGATCGGAAAGAACCGCTCGACCCGGAAGAAACCGGGAAAGGTCAGCACGGCCGCCGCGATCGCGCACAGCACGGTGACGAGGATCCCGAGCAGGCGAAGCACGTCCCAGACTCTATGCGAGCAGGCTGGGAGATCCGTCAGCAGCCCGGGCCGTCGCCGGCGGGACGCCCGCGATACGCTCGGAGGATGCCGGGACCGCAGCGCTTCGAGGGGCCGAGCGATCTGCATCTGCATTCCGCGAACTCCGACGGCACCCAGTCGCCCGCCGAGGTGATGGCGGCCGCGCACCGGCATGGCGTGAGGACGGCAGCGCTCACCGATCACGACACCACGTCGGGCTGGGCCGAGGCCGCAGAGGCGGCGACGTCCCTCGGCATGACGTTCGTGCCCGGGATGGAGCTGTCGGCGCGCCACGAGTGGCGCAGCGTTCATGTGCTGGCGTACCTTCCCGATCCCGACGAACCCGCGCTGCGCGCCGAGACGGCGCGGATCCGCTCGTCGCGGCTCGACCGCGCGCGGCTGATGGCCGATCGCATCTCGCGCGACTACGACCTCGTCTGGGACGACATCCTCGCTCAGACCACCGACGGGGCGACCGTCGGGCGGCCGCACATCGCCGACGCCCTGGTGGCCCGGGGACTGGTGCGCGATCGCGCCGAGGCGTTCGCCGGCATCCTCAATCCCGGCGGCGACTACTACGTCGCCCTCTACGCACCCGACCCCGTCACGGCGGTCGGTCTCGTCGCGGGTGCCGGGGGAGTCCCCGTGATCGCCCACCCCGCCGGACGCGCCGGCCTGCTCCCGCGACGTCTGCTGGAGCGCATGCTGGATGCCGGATTGGCCGGGTTCGAGCTCGGCCATCGCGAGAACCGCGAACCCGCCCTCGGCACCCTGCGACGCCTGTGCGCGGAGCGCGACCTCATCATCACCGGCTCCAGCGACTACCACGGGCTGGGAAAGCCCAATCAGCCGGGCGAGAACACCACACGCGACGACATGGTCTCCCGCATCATCGCCCTGGGAACGGGAAGCGCCCCCGTCTACCCGTGAGGTGGACGAGGGCGCGTCCTCGTGAGGTGACGCCGGGGGTCCCGGCGACGTGGGTCAGCCCAGTGCCTTGGCCTTCAGCGCGTCGTACTCCGCCTGCGTGATGGTGCCGGCGTCGAGCAGGGCCTTGGCCTTGGCGATCTCGTCGGCGGCGCTGGCGGACGAGGAGCCCGCGACCGACTTGATGTACGCGTCCTGAGCCTGCTGCAGCTGCTTGGCCTCCTTCGCGCTGCGCTCGGCCATGCCGCGGCCCCGCGCGATGAGGTAGATCAGCAGCGTGAGGAAGGGGACGAAGATCAGGAAGATGATCCACACCGCCTTCCACCAGCCGTTGAGCGTGTGGTCACGGAACAGGTCGCCGATGACCGCGAAGAGCGCGAAGAGGTAGGCGACGAAGACGAAAGCCCACAGGAACCACCAGATGATGTCCCAGAACGAGCCCCAGAAGCCCTGATATTGGTAGCCGGTGTTCATGACGTCGATGAAGTGCACGATCGGCCTTTCATGATGCGAGGGGACGGCGAAGCCCGCCGCCTGCGCTCACGATAGCGCTGATCGACGCTACGCGGTGGCGCGATCTTCCCCGCGTGTCGTCAGGCGCCGGCGGCCACGCCGCCCGGCGTGCCGGAGCCTCCGCTGCGGCGCCGGCGGCGACGACGCGGCGCCGTGCGCCCGTCGTGGTGCTCCTTGCCTCCGCCGTCGTGCGTACCCGCGCCCTCGACGTCGCGCTCGCCGGTCGCCGTCCTGGCGGACTCGGACGCCTTGGTTTCGGCGGTGTCGGCCTGGAAGCTGGAGCCGACGCGCTCGGCGGACGACCCGGAACGGCGCCGCCTGCGGCGCTTGCTGGGAGCCGGAGCGCCGGCCTCGGCTTCTGCCGCGGCATCCGTCGCCCGAGCGGGCTGCACGCGCACCGCCTGCGTCTTGGGTGCTGTGGCGATGCGGCCCCGCGTTCCCTCCGGGATGTCGAGGTCGCTGTACAGGTGCGGGCTGGACGAGTACGTCTCGACCGGCTCGGGCTGACCGAACTCGAGGGCGCGGTTGATGAGCGCCCACTTGTGCAGGTCCTCCCAGTCGACGAAGGTGACCGCGATACCCGTCTTGCCGGCGCGGCCGGTGCGGCCGGCGCGGTGCAGGTAGGTCTTCTCGTCGTCGGGGATCGTGTGGTTGATGACGTGGGTGACGTCGTCGACGTCGATGCCGCGCGCGGCGACGTCGGTCGCGATCAGCACGTCCTTCTTGCCCGCCTTGAAGCCGGCCATCGAGCGCTCACGCGCCTCCTGGCTCATGTCTCCGTGGACGGCGCCGGCGTTGAAGCCGCGATCGTTGAGCTCGTCGACGAGCTTCTGCGCGGCACGCTTCGTGCGGGTGAAGATGACCGTCTTGCCGCGGCCCTCGGCCTGCAGGATGCGCGCGATGATCTCGTCCTTGTCCAGCGAGTGCGCGCGATAGACCAGGTGGCGGATGTTCGCCTGGGTGAGACCCTCGTCGGGGTCGCTGGCGCGGATGTGGATCGGGTTCGACATGAACCGGCGGGCGAGTGCGACGATCGGGCCCGGCATGGTCGCGGAGAACAGCTGCGTGTGACGGACCGCCGGGACCTTCGAGAAGATCTTCTCGATGTCGGGCAGGAAGCCCAGGTCGAGCATCTTGTCGGCTTCGTCCAGCACGACCTCGGTCGCGTTCGACAGGTCCAGCAATCGCTGGTTGTTCAGGTCGATGAGGCGGCCGGGGGTGCCCACGACGATCTGCGCACCGGCCTTGAGCTGGTCGATCTGGCCCTCGTACGCCTTGCCGCCGTAGATCGCCACGACGCTGGTCGAGCGGTTCGAGGTGAGCATGTCCATGTCCTCGTACACCTGCACCGCCAGCTCGCGGGTAGGCACGACGATGAGCGCCTTGACGCCGGGTGCCGGATCGGCGCCGAGGCGCTGGACCACGGGGATGCCGAAGCCGAAGGTCTTGCCGGTGCCCGTCTTGGCCTGTCCGATGATGTCCTGGCCGGGAAGGCCGAGGGGAATGGTCTGCTCCTGAATCGGGAACGCGTCGGTGATGCCGCGAGCCGAGAGGGTGTCGACGATGTCCTGATCGACGCCGAGTTCGGCGAAGGTCGTCACGATGTGTGCCTGTCCGGCAGTGGGATGCTGCCTGGGTTCATGCCCGGGCGCGTGCCGAGCCCGGGAGGGCCCGTGCGCGGGCGGAAGTGCGATCCACGCCCTTCTCTCCCTCAGGCGCGGGCGCCCCGATCCGACGCCGGGGCCGACACCCAAGATACCGGAGGTTGCGCGCACGGACACTTCGGCGCACGCCTCGTAGGCTTTCGTGCATGGTGAAGTGGTTCTGGCAGCGGCGTGACACGGGGCGCAGGCTGCAGCTCCGCTCGCGGGACGAGCTCAGCGGTGCCCACCGCGTCGACTTCGAGGAGCTCGCTCCCGACATCGACACCTTCCTCGGACAGGCCGCGTACCTGCAGCTCGGGTTCTTCGAGACTCTCACCGAGCTGATCCAGACCATTCCCGAGCTGTCCGAGAAGGAGGCGGTCTCCCGTGCCGCCGGCGCGGCGCTGACCAAGCACGAGGCGCTCGTCGCCCTCATCCGGGAGCGCGGCGACGATCCGACCGAGGTCATGCGCCCCTTCCGCGAGCCGCTGGACGCCTTCCGTGCCGCCACGCACGGCGTGCGTCCCCAGGAGACGCTGCTGTCGGTGCA
The DNA here is from genome assembly GCF_900292075.1 of Microbacterium timonense. Classification (GTDB taxonomy): domain Bacteria; phylum Actinomycetota; class Actinomycetes; order Actinomycetales; family Microbacteriaceae; genus Microbacterium; species Microbacterium timonense. The sequence goes on along the minus strand of NZ_OLMV01000001.1, from coordinate 898,644 downwards.
CATCACCGCCGGCATGCTGGACGACTTCTACCTCGCCCTGTCGGCCAGCTACGGCGAGACGGGGGACCGGGTCGCGCGGATCCTGCTGGCCGACTCCGACCGCCAGGCGATCGTGGAGCTGATCTCCCAGGCGATCGCCGCCGACTCGGAGTGGCGATCGCTGCTGGCGCTGTGGGGACGGCGACTGGTCGGCGACACGCTGCTCATCGCCCGAGCCGCCCTGCGGCCGGGCGATCGCGGACGGGCCGATCAGGAGAAGGTGGAACCGGTCTTCACCGAGCTGATGGCCGCGCACTCACGCCGGATGGACGCGATGGGTCTGGCCGCCTGACGGTCCGGTTCAGCCGATGCCGAGGCGCGCCTTCTCCCGGGCGTCATGAGCCACACGCACGCGCGAGACGACGATGACGACGGGATACGTCACGACGATCGGCACGACGAGGGCGGCCAGCCAGGGCCACGGCGTGTCGATGCCGACGCCCAGCCACGTCAGGATGGTCCACGCCGCACCTGCCGACACGGCGCCGACCATCGGTGCGAGCACCACGCCGCGCGTCAGGCGCTGATGCAGTTGGAAGTGGATGCCGACGCCGATGACCGCGCCGAGGATGAAGGCGAGAAGGATCTGCACGCCGTGGCTCCGCTCAGGCGACGAATCCGACGCGGCGCGACTCCTCCGAGCCGAGCTCGATGTACGCCAGGCCCGCGGTGGGCACGATGTACGAGTTGCCCTTCGCGTCGGCGAACGTGACGTGCGTCGCGCCGGCGTCCAGCGCCGCGGCGACGGACTTCTTGACGTCGGCCGCCGGCTCGTTCGTCTCGAAGTTGAGCTCGCGGCCGGTGTTCGCGATGCCGATGCGGATCTCCACGTGACTGACCTCCTGCGCGGGGCGACGGTTGCCGTTCGAAGGGTGCGGGCTCCCCGGGCGCATGGCAACTCTACGACACCGCGACGGGGCATCCGTCCGCCCGCGGAACGCTCTGGGCGAACGGCCGATGTCGGTCCCACGCGCTAGCGTCGAAGCGTGACCTCGGGGACCCTGCACGACGCGACGACGGTGCTCGACGCCGATCAGCACGCGGTCCTGACGCTCCCGGTCGACGCCTCCGGAGTCGTGGTGGGCGCTCCCGGCACCGGCAAGACGGCCACGTTGGTCTCGCGGGTCGCGTGGCTGGTCAGCGAAGGAGTGGACGCCGACGCGATCATGGTGCTCACGCCGTCGCGCCAGACCGCGACGGCATTGCGCGACCGGCTGGGGCTGGCCGTGCGGGTGGCCACGACCGGTCCACTGGCGCGGTCGGTGGCCTCCTACGCCTTCCAGGTCGTCCGCGCGCACGCCGTGGCCGTCGACGCCGAACCGCCGCAGCTGCTCACCGGCGGCGACGAGGACCAGATCATCCGCGACCTGCTCGAGGGCGACGAAGAGGACGAGGCGGCCGGCACCACCCGTTGGCCGGATTGGCTGAGCGCGGCGATCCGCGGCACGGCCGGCTTCCGCACCGAGGTGCGCACCTTCCTCGCCGAGTGCACCACGCTCGGCATCGAGCCGCGCCGGCTGCGCGAGCTCGGTGAACGGTGGGAGCTGCCGGCGTGGATCGCGCTCTCCTCGTTCTTCTCGGAGTACCTCCAGGTGCGCGACGGCATGCGCGGAGCGCACCGGGACGCGGCCGGCCTCGTCCGCGAGGCGGTCGGCATCTTGCGCACCGCGCCCGCGGGCAGCCCCGTCGCCGACCGGGTGCGCGTCGTGCTCGTCGACGATGCGCAGGAGCTCACCCTCGGGGGTGTCGAGCTGCTCGAGGCGCTGCGCGCACGGGGGGCGGCGGTGCTCGCGTTCGGCGATCCCGACGTCGGTTCCGGCTCCTTCCGCGGGGCGACACCCGAGAACTTCGCGCGGCTGGCGTCTTCGCTGGGCTCCATCCACACCCTGTCCCGACCGCATCGCGGCACGGCCTGGCAGCAGGAGCTCGTCGCGCGGGTGACGCAGCGCATCGGCGCCGTCGGGGTCGTCTCGCACCGGGGGTCGGGTCGCGGTGCAGAGCCCGACGCGTCTGTGCGCGTGCTGACCCTGCGATCGCCCGCCGAGGAGTTCGACGCCGTGGCGCGACTGCTCCGGGAGCGCCACGTGCACGACGGAGTGGCGTGGGGGAGGTGCGCGGTCATCGCGCACGACACGCGGCAGGTCTCCGCCCTCGAGACAGAGCTGTCGGCCCGTGAGGTGCCGGCGCGGGCCAGCGGGCCCGGACGCGCGCTCGGCACGCTGCGGCCGGTGGCCGACCTGCTGCGCCTGATCGAGCTCGCCGCGCGCGACGAGTGGACCTTCGACGACGTGTCGGCCGCACTGGTCGGCACATACGGGCGTCTGGATGTCATCGAGCTGCGACGTCTGCGCTCCGCGCTGCGGCACGCCGAGCTGCGCCGTGTCGTCGAGGGCGAACCCGCCGACGACGCGATCTCGGAGCGGTCGGGCCGCGATCTCGTGCTCTCCGCCATGCGACAGCCGCTCGAGTTCGACCTGATCGACACGCGGGAAGCAAGGCGTGCCGCGTCGTTGGCCCGCACCCTGGACGTGCTGCGCGGCGAGCTCGAACGCGGCGCCACAGCGCATGAGCTGCTGTGGACCGCGTGGGATCGCAGCGGCCTGGAGCCGGTGTGGTCCGAGCTCGCCCGCGGCAACGGTCCGCTCGCCGAGCAGGCGGGGCGTGACCTGGACGCCCTGGTCGCGCTGTTCCAGGCGGCCAAGCGCTTCGTCGAGCGCTCGCTGGACGCCGACCCGCGTGTGTTCGTGCGTTCGCTTCTGGACAGCGGTGTGGCCGAAGACCGTCTCGACGCACCCGCGCCCGACGACGCGGTGCGCGTGCTCACGCCGGCCGGTGCGCTCGGGCTGGAGTTCGACACGGTCATCGTGGCGGGGGTGCAAGAGGGCGTGTGGCCCAACACCCGGCTGCGCGGAAGCCTTCTCGACACCTGGCGCCTCGCGGATGCCGCGACCCGGGCCGACGACGCGGCTGCGGGCGCGTACGACCGCCGTCGCGCCGCCATGCACGACGAGCTGCGCCTGCTCGTGCGCGCCCTCTCCCGGGCGACGGCGCAGACCATCGTCACGGCCGTGGACGACGACGACACCGGTCCGAGCGTCTTGTTCGAGATGCTCCCCGATCCCGACCCGTTCGAGCTGGACCACCCGGTGTCGCTCCGCGGCCTCGTCGCCCGTCATCGCCGCACGCTGACGCTCGCCACCCGGTCCGCCGCGCGGGCGGAGGCGGCCGGTTCCGCCGGGCAGGGCGGAGGGTCCGCGGTGGGCGAGGGGGCACCGCTTCCGGCGGCCGCGCAGCGTGCGGCCCAGCAGCTCGCACTGCTGGCCGACGCGGGCGTGCCGGGTGCGGCACCGAGCCAGTGGTACGGGGTGCTGCCCCCGACGTCGGTGGGCCCCTTGCGGGACCTGACCCGCGAAGACGTGCGCGTATCGCCGTCGCGCCTGCACGCGTTGGAGGAATGCGAGCTGAACTGGGTCATCGGCGACCTCGGGGGCGATCCCGGGGGAACGACCGCCGGCCTGGGCACGATCATCCATGCGGCGCTCGAGCACGCGGCCGGACACGACGAGGCGGCACTGTGGGCCGAGGTGGAGTCGCGCTGGGGCGAGCTGAGCTTCGAAGCGGCCTGGCGGGACCGCGCGGAGCAGGCGCGGGCTCGAGATCTCGTGCGTCGCCTGCATCTCTACCTCCGCCGGTTCGAAGACGCCGGCGGCACCCTCATCGGCGCCGAGCCGCACTTCGAGGTGCCGATCGCCCTCGATCCCGACGACGGTGCGGGAGGCAGCTCCGAGCATGGCGTGGTGCTCTCCGGGTACATCGACCGGGTGGAGCTGGCACCCGACGGATCGGTCGTGATCATGGACCTGAAGACGGGCAAGCGGGAGCCGCAGACCGACGCGAAGGTGCTCGACAACCCGCAGCTGGCCGCGTATCAGCTCGCCTTCGAGTCCGGTGCCATCCCGGCCGCGAACGGCCACGCGCCGGGCGGTGCGAAGCTTCTCGTGCTGCGGCCGACCGCGTCGAAGGCCGACTACGTCACCCCGTGGCAGCCGCCCTTCGACGACGAGCGTCGCGAGGCCTTCCTCGCCCGCATTCGCGCCGCGGTGCGGGTCATGCGCGGTGAGACGTTCACCGCGCCGTACGAGGAGCACTGCCGCGACGAGCATGCCTATGGCTTGTGCCGCATCCACACCGTCGGGGCGGTGAGCGCCTCGTGACGCTCATCGAGCCACTCGCCGACGGAACGCAGCACCCGGCCGACGCGCGACTGTCGGCGCGGGTGATCGCGGCTGCGCTCGGGCAGTTCCCGCCCACCGACGAGCAGGTCGCTGTGATCGAGGCGCCGCTGGCTCCCACGCTCGTCGTGGCCGGCGCCGGGAGCGGCAAGACGGAGACGATGTCCGCGCGGGTGGTGTGGCTGGTGGCCAACGGACTGGTCCGGCGCGACGAGGTGCTCGGTCTCACCTTCACGCGCAAGGCTGCCGGCGAGCTCGCCGAGCGCATCCAGAGGCGGCTGGCACGCCTGGCCGAGTTCGAGCGGAGCGGGTTGCTGCCCGCACTGCCGGCGCTCGCGGCCGACGGGCGCCTCGACGCCTTCGGCGAGCTCGAGCGATCCGGACTCGACGGCTCGCGTGCGGGAGCCGAACGGCACCGGCTGCTCGAGGCGCTGGCGCGATCGGTCGGGGCCGTCGCACAGGAGGTCGGCGACGACGCACTGCTGCACAGGCCCACCGTGGCGACGTACAACAGCTTCGCCGACCAGATCGTGCGCGAGCACGCGGTGCGGATCGGCAGGGATGCCGAGGCGGCGGTCCTGTCGGAGTCGGCCGCCTGGCTGCTCATGCGCCGAGTGGTCTTCGCCTCGGACGACCCGCGGCTCGAGCTGCGGGGTGAGGCGGTGCGCACCATCGTCGATGCCGCGCTGCGCATCGCACGGGACGGCGTGGACAACCTCGTGGACTTCGATGAGCTCGCCGCGTTCCCGGAGCGGTTCCGGAGCGTGCAGGAGCTTCCGTCCACCAACCGCCGCACCACGGTGTACGCCGACGTCGCCGAAGCCGTCGAGAAGGTCGGCGCCCTGTCGCTTCTGGCCGACCTGGCGCGCGAGTACGCCGCCGAGAAGCGGCGACTGGGCGTGATCGACTTCTCCGACCAGGTGGCGGGCGCGCTCGAAGTGGTCGCCAGCCACCACGCCGTCGCGGAGGAGCTGCGGGATCGGTACCGTGTCGTGCTGCTGGACGAATACCAGGACACGTCCGTCGTGCAGACCGACCTCCTGGCTGCACTGTTCGCGGGCGGCGCCGTGATGGCCGTGGGCGACCCGCATCAGGCGATCTACGGGTGGCGCGGCGCGAGCGCCGGCAACCTGGGAGGCTTCGCGGCCGCCTTCGCCGGGCAGGGGGAGTGCCGGCAGTACGCCCTGCTGACGAGCTGGCGCAACAGCTCGACGGTGCTCACCGCCGCCAACGCGGTGCTCGCGCCGCTGGCGGGGTCGACGCAGGTTCGCGTGCAGGAGCTCCGTGCACGTCCCGGCGCGCCCGACGGCGAGGTCGAGCTCGGGTTCGATCCCGATCTCGACAGCGAGGCCGACCGCGTCGCCGCATGGTTCCAGCGTGTGCGCGCTGAGCGCGCGAAGAACGGCCGGAGCACGACCGGCGCCATCCTGTTCCGCAGCAAGAAGCACATGGTCCGATTCGGCGACGCCCTCGGACGGCGCGGCATTCCCCACCGCATCCTCGGCCTCGGCGGCCTGCTGTCCACCCCCGAAGTGGTCGATGTGGTGTGCGCGCTCCGAGTGATCAGCGACCCGTCGGCGGGCTCGGCCCTCATCCGCCTGCTGTCCGGCCCGCGGTGGGGGATCGGCCTTCCCGACCTGCGCGAGCTGGCCGCCCTCGCCCGCCGCTTGGCACGACACGACGCGGCCTTGCAGCCGCTGGCACCCGACGTCGTCGAGCGGATCCGGGGCAGCGCGGGCGATGACGACGGCTCCCTCGTCGACGCTCTCGACTTCGTGCTGCGGCAGCAGCCCGGTCACGGATGGCTCGCCGGGTTCACGCCCGAGGCCCGGGAACGCCTGCGCGACGCTGCCGCCGTCTTCGCCGGTCTTCGTCAGGCGGTCGGGATGCCGATCCCCGAGCTCGTGCGCCTCATCGAACTCGAACTGCGGCTGGACGTCGAGCTCGCAGCGAACGAGTCGCGCGGTCCGGCTCGCATCGCCTCGGCGCAGCTGCGCGCCTTCGTGGACGAGGTCCACGCGTTCCTGGCGGCGGACGAGACGGGATCGCTGTCGAGCCTTCTGGCCTGGCTGGATCACGCCGAGCAGCTCGACGAGTTCGCCCCGCGCACGGAGCCGCCGGAAGACGACGTGGTGCAGCTGCTGACCATCCACGGCTCGAAGGGGCTGGAGTGGGACGCGGTCGCGGTGGTGCGCATGGTGAAGGACGAGCTGCCCAGCGCGCCCCGCGACACGAAGGCGTGGCTGGGGTTCGGCGTCCTGCCGTACGCGTTCCGCGGCGATTCCGCCTGGCTCCCCGCCCTCGCCTGGCAGTCCGCGCAGACGCAGCAGGAGCTGAAAGAGGCGATCGAGGCGTTCGTCGAAGCCAACCGCGCGCGGCAGCTCGAAGAGGACCGCCGCCTGGCGTACGTCGCGGTCACCCGTGCGCGGGAACACCTGCTGCTGACGGGCGCCACCTGGTCCGGCACCAAGAGGCCGCGGGCGCGCGGCACGTTCTTCACCGAGATCGCACAGGCGTTGGGCGTCGCCCTCTCCGACGACGAAGCGGGCGACAACCCGTATGAGGGCGAGCGGCGGGTCCTGCAGTGGCCCATCGACCCGCTCGGCGCGCGGCGGGAAGCCGTCCAGACCGCCGCCGCAGCAGTCCAGGCCGCTCTCGAAGGGCCGAGGGCGGCGCTCGACCCGCAGGCAGTCCTGCTGCTGGCAGAACGAGACGCCAGACGCGCTCGGCCCGTCCGCACCGCGCCCACGCGCATCGCGGCGTCGCGCTACAAGGAGTACGCCGCGGATCTCGAGGGCACGCTGGCACGCATCGCACGGCCGCTGCCCGAGCGCCCGTTCCGCCAGACACGGCTGGGAACCCTGTTCCATGCGTGGGTGGAGCAGCGGTCGGGTCGACCCGGACTCGGCGGATCGCTCGACGACGCGCTGTGGGAGCTGGACGACGACGCACCCGGAACGACGTCGTCGGTCGAAGACGCGGCGGCGCTGGCTTCGCTGCGCGAGCGGTTCCTCCGCTCGGAGTGGGCGTCGCTTCGACCCATCGAGGTCGAGACCGAGATCGACTTCACGACCACGGGCCCTGACGGGCTCCCGCACATCGTCATCTGCAAGCTCGACGCCGTCTACCGTCGCGACGATCGCGGCGGACGCATCGAGATCGTCGACTGGAAGACCGGCGTGGCGCCTCGCACTCCCGCTGAGAAGGAGGAGCGGATGCTGCAGCTCGAGCTGTACCGCGAGGCCTATCACGCCAAGCACGGCGTGCCGCGGGAAGAGATCGACGTCGCCCTGTACTACGTCGCCGAGGATGTCATCCTGAGAGGCTGAGCGGCCCGGCGTCCGCTCGTCGTTCAGTCCGCGAGCCAGCGACGCAGAGCGGCCTCGGAGGCACGTTCGGCCTCGGCCGCGGCATCCGACCCGTCATGCGAGGCTTCCGCGTCCTCCGCGTCGACCGGCGCGCCGGGCAACCGGATGGGAGCCGTCGACACGTCGTCCGCGGCCGCCGTCGGCGCGGCGTCTGCGGCCTCCGCCGGGGCGACGTCCGGCTCCGGTGAGGGGGAGAGGTCGATCTCACCCGTCAGCCATTGCGCCAGCTCGCCCGGATCGTATGCGTCGGTCTGCATCGACGTGTCGGTCGCCGGTGCCGGCGCCCCCGGCATGCGCTCCAGAAGGGCGATCGCGTCGTCGACGTCGACCGCCGACGGTGAGACGATCTCATCGCCCGCCACGCCGGCGGCAAGCGACTCCAGGAGCTCGACGGCATCGGCGACGATATCGTCGCGGTCGGAGTCATGCCCGTGCACCAGCCACTTGGCGAACTCGAGCTCCGCGTACAGGCGAGCCCGGTCGCGCACCCGCGCGTCGGGGGCGCGACCGCTGTCGGCCACATACGCGGCGTACACGTCGTCGGCGGCGTCGGGTGCCGACGCCAGCCACTGCAGGTCGGTCGCCGGGTCTCCGACCGAGAGTCCGTGCCAATCCAGCAGCCCGGTCACCGTGGGCACGCCGTGGAGATCTTCGAACAGGAACGATGCCGCGCCGGCTCCGCCGAGCACCACCGCGGACTCGAACTGCCACAGCTCATCGGCATCCACCGCCCGCTGCCAGCGGCCGGCGAGGGTGACGGGCAGGCGCCGGGTGGCCACCGCTCGATCGATCAGGCGCGTGATGTCGGCCCGCACCTGCTGCGGCGTGCGCGCCGGGAGTCCCTCGGCGCGCACGATCGAGTGGGGAAGCGCATGAAGGGCCGCCAGGGCCGCGCCCAGCGAGGTCGCAGCCCCCCGACCGGGAGGCAGATGCGCCGCGTCGACCCGATAGCCGGGGAGGAAATCGACCACGACGACACGGCTGTCACCCAGTCCCGCCTCTCCGAGGAGCTCGGGAGCACGGAACGGGAGAAGGCCGCGTACGCCCGGGGTCAGCGCGCGCAGTGCGCGTACTTCGGCGGCCAGCTCCGACGCCGACGACGAGTCCGCGGGAACGCGGACGACGACACGCCGGCCGTCGTCGAGGTCCGCCACCGCCGTGTCGTACCGGCCGGTCGCGCCCTCGGTGAGGGCACCGACCCCGACCACCGCGACCCGCGGAAGAGCCGACGTGACGGACGCGGCTAGAGTGAGGGGTGAGCGTGCCATGTGCCCAGGGTAGGTCGGTCGCGCTCGTCCGTCCCCGCGCCACGCCCGGCCCTGATCGACGAAGCGGAGCATGTTCGATGACGGCGCCCGACAGCACGAGCCACCCGCAGCCGTCCCGCTCCGGTCTGGACCGTGCGGCTGAGGAACGGCTGACCCCAGGGCTCATCGACGCCGCCCGATCGGATGCCGCCACGCGTGTTCTCGTGATCGCCGGCGACGCCGCGCCGCTCGCCGCGCCCGACGCGCTGCTGTGGCGCTCTCCGGACGATGTGCCCGACGGCGGCCAGTGGGCGTTCCTCGGTCGCGACGAGGATCGTTCGGCTCTGCTGGCAGCGGTGTTCCCGGCGCAGGAGACCGATCTGTTCGAGGCTCCCGCAGGCTGGGCGGGACTGCGGCGCGTGGGGGGAACGCTGTCGGTGCACGACGGCGCCGCCTTCGTGACGGGTCTGAGTCTCGGCCGGTGGCTGCTGGACGCGCCCTTCTGTCCCGCCTGCGGGTCGCAGACGCTGCTCGGTGAAGCCGGATGGTCCCGCCGGTGCCCGTCGTGCGGACGACAGCACTTTCCCCGTACCGATCCCGCCGTGATCGTGGCGATCACCAGCGCGTCCGATCCGGACCTGCTGCTGCTGGGCTCGAACGCACTGTGGGGACCTGAGCGCTACTCGTGCTTCGCCGGCTTCGTGGAGGCGGGCGAGTCGCTCGAGTCCGCGGTGCGGCGCGAGGTGCGCGAAGAGTCGGGCGTCGAGGTCGGCACCGTGTCGTACCGCGGGTCGCAGGCCTGGCCGTACCCGCGCTCCCTCATGCTCGGGTTCCTCGCCGTTGCGGTGGACGATGACGCGGCGCACGCCGACGGGGAGGAGATCGCCGCGGTGCGGTGGTTCACGCGCGACGAGATCGGCCGCGCTCTCGCCGGCGAAGGCGACGTCGTGCTGCCGGGGACCGCGTCGATCGCGCATCGTCTCATCGCCGACTGGCACGCGGGGCGATCGTGAGCGCCGGAGCCCTGGCCGGGCTGGACGAGCGCCAGCTCGAGGCCGCGACCGCGCTGCGCGGCCCGGTCGTCGTGCTCGCCGGCGCGGGCACGGGCAAGACGCGTGTCATCACGCACCGCATCGCCCACGGGGTCGAGACCGGCGCGTACTCGCCGGGACGCGTCATGGCGGTGACCTTCACGACGAAGGCGGCCGGTGAGATGCGCGGTCGTCTGCGCGCCATGGGCGTGGGCGGCGTGTCGGCGCGCACCTTCCACGCCGCCGCGCTCGCGCAGCTCAACTTCTTCTGGCCGACGCTGGCGGGCGACAGCGCCCCCGGCATCGTCGACAACAAGGTGCGCCTGCTGGCGCACGCCGCCGACGGGATCGGCCTGGATCCGGATGTCGCGACACTGCGCGATGTCGCCTCCGAGATCGAATGGCGCAAGGTGTCGATGCTGAGCATCGACGGCTACGCCGCGGCACGCCCTGCCGGGGTGGGCAGGCTCGGCGTGGACCATGTCGTCGCGCTGCAGCACGCGTACGAGAAGCTCAAGGACGAGCGCCGTCAGCTGGACTTCGAAGACGTCCTGCTGGCCTGCGCGGGAATGCTCGAGGCCGAGCCGCAGGTGGCCAAGGCCGTTCGCGAGCAGTACCGGCACTTCACCGTCGACGAGTTCCAGGATGTCTCACCGCTGCAGAACCGGCTGCTTGAGCTGTGGCTCGGCGACCGGCGCGACATCTGCGTCGTCGGCGACGCCAGCCAGACGATCTACTCGTTCGCCGGTGCCGACGCGCGGTTCCTGCTGGAGTTCGAGAGGCGCTACGAGGGGGCCCGGGTCATCAGGCTCGAGACGAACTACCGGTCGGAGGCGCCGATCCTCGAGGTCGCGAACGAGCTGATGCGCGGACGACCCGGCGCGCTCCGGCTGGAGGCGGCCGTGCGCGATGACCGAACGGAACCGGTCATCCCGACGGTGACCGCCTACCAGGACGATCGCGCCGAGGCGCGCGCGGTCGCCACGCGCATCGCGCAGCAGATCGCCGAGGGCGCCGACCCTCGCCACATCGCCGTCCTGTACCGCGCGCACGCCCAGTCCGCGGAGGTGGTCGCCGCGCTGGCGGACGCCGGTGTCGCCACGACCGTCCTCGGCGGCCGCCGCTTCTTCGACATGCCGGAGGTGCGCCAGGCCGTGATGGAGCTGCGCGCCGCCTCGGTCGCCCCGATCGAGAGCGGCTTCGTCGACACGGTGCGCGACATCCTCCGCTCCCGGGGTCTGACAGATGAACCGCCGAAGGCCGGTGGCGCACTGCGCGACGCCTGGGAGGCACGCGCGGCGCTGCTGCGCCTGGCACAGGAGGCCCCACCCGGCACGACGCTGCGCTCCTTCACCGACGAACTCACCGCGCGCGCCAAGGCGCATGATGAGCCCGCACTGCGCACCGTCACGCTGGCCACCCTGCACGCCGCGAAGGGGCTCGAGTGGGACCACGTGCACCTCATCGGGGTGGCGGAGGGGCTGCTCCCCATCTCGTACGCCACCACATTCGAGCAGGTCGACGAGGAGCGGCGGCTGGCGTACGTGGGCATCACGCGGGCCGGGCGAACCCTGTCGCTGACGTGGTCGCGGGGCGTACGGGAACGGCAGCCGTCGAGGTTCCTCCGAGAGATCGGCAGCGGCACTCTGCGTGAGGGCGGTGCGAGCGGACGGTCCGGTGCAGGGAGCCGGCGCGCAGCGCCACCGAACGCGTCCGCGACCCGTGGGGGATCCGCGCGCGCTCCGCGATGAGACGCCCGGCCACGAGGCCCGACTCCCACATCACCGCGGGATCCGCGTCCACCGCACGTCCGATCAGCTGAGCCGCCACCGCAGGCCACGCGGGATCCTCGTCGCGGCGCTGTGCGGCCACGCACGACAGGCACGCCGTGCGGCCGGGAGCCACGAACGGGCCGATGTCGGCGCCCGAACCGGTGAGCATCACCGGGACGTGCGCCACGTCACCGGCCATCAGCGCCGCCACCGCGCTGGGGGCGACGACCCGGTGGACGACGAAGACGAGGACCTCGCTCGAGGATGCGGTGCCGACGGGGTCGTATCGGTGCAGCGCTTCGACCTCGAACCCGGCGGCCGCCAGTCCCTCACCGACAGCGTCGCGCTGGAGGTCGGGAACGTCGGACGCCGCCTGGATCGCGACGCGCCGACGGGGTGGGGCCTGGGTCGCCAGCACCCGTCGCATGCGCGAGAGGAACCGGGTGGCGTCCTCCGCCGTCGGCGCCCCGAACGCCTGGCACAACGGCACGAATGCTCCGTCGGGGATGCCGCGCTCGAGCTCGCGGATCACCCTCAGGTGCCACGGCTGCGGGTCCTCCCAGACGACCGCGCGCTCCGAGCCGAATTGCAGGACGGAGTCTGAGCGCCACACCGGCGGATAGGACGGGTCGAGCCGAAGCATGTCCCGATCCTGCCCGACGGCGCGGTGCCCGCCGCGGCTGTCCACAGGACCCGTCGCACGGTTCCCCTCGGCCGTGCCCTGTGGAGGAGGCGGCGACCGCTGCTACACCGGGCGGTGGTCGTCGGGCGTGCCGCTCTCGCCGTCGTCCTCCGAGCCGTCGCCCTCCGAGCCGTCGCCGGGCACCTCGCCGGCGAGCAGGCGAGCAAGTGCGTCGTCCATCTCGTCCGGCACCGGCTCCTCACCCCGCGCGCGAGCCTCCAGGCGCGCCACCAGCGATGCCGGATCGTCGATGTCGGAGGCGCTGGGCATCAGGTCGGGGTAGTCCCACAGGGCGTCTCGTGCGGCCGGGCCGACGGCATCCGTCACCGCGCGCCACATCGCCGCCGCCTCGCGCATGCGCCGCGGACGGATCTCGAGGCCCACGAGCGAGCCCAAGGCCCGCTCGGCAGGGCCACCCACGGCCCGGCGGCGGCGCACCGCCTCGGCGATGCGCTGCGCGGAGGGGAGCCGGGACGTGGCGTCTGCGGTGACGACCTCGACCCACCCCTCGATCGTGGCGAGGAGGTTCTCCAGCCGCGCCAGCGCCGCCTCCTGCGCCTCGGACCGCGCGGGCAGCAGCGCGCCGCTCTCGATCGCTCGGCGCAGCTCCTCCGGCTCGGACGGATCGAAGCGGGAGGCGAGCTCCTCCAGCGCATCGGTGTCGACGTGCACGCCCCGCGCGAAGTCGGTCACCTGTGAGATGACGTGCAGCCGCAGCCAGCGGGCGTGGCGGAACAGGCGCGCGTGCGCGAGTTCGCGCGTCGCGACGTACAGCGCGAGCTGATCCTCGGGGACCTCGAGGTCGCGGCCGAAGTCCGCGAAGTTCTGGGGGAGGATCGCCGCCTCGCCGTCGGGCATCAGCGGGATGCCGACATCGCCGCCGCTGACGACCTCCTTGGAGAGGCTGCCCACCACCTGTCCCAGCTGCGAGGCGAACAGCGAGCCGCCCACCGTGCGCATGAGACGGCCGGCGCCCTGGATCATGCCCTGCATGTCTTCGGGCGCCTGCGCGCTCAACGCCGCCGTGAGCGCGTCCGCGATGCTCGTCGCCACCGGCTCCGCCAGCTCCTGCCACACCGGCAGGGTCGCCTCCACCCAGCCGCCGCGCGTGAGAGTCTCGGGGGGAGCGGGCAGCTCCGAGATGGCCGTCGCCTCGCTGAGCCACAGGGTCGCCAGGGCGAATGCCTGGTCGAGATCGGTGCGCTGGCCCGCGGTCACGCCCAGCCCCTCCTGATTGGCGATGTGCAGCGCCTGACGCTTGGCCATGTCCCACGAGATGCCGCTCTCGTCGGCGTTCGCGAACGCGCCCTGCAGCTGGCGCATCACCGCCTGCATCATCGCCGGATCGATGTTCATGCCCGACAGCCGCGACAGCTGCTCCGGGTCGAAGCCGCCCGCGCCGCCCCCGAAGAGCTGTCGGATGAGCTCCTGGAAATCGTCCTCGGGACTGTTCTCGTTGCCCGCGGAGGTGTCGTCGTCTGCCACTTCAGCAGCCTTTCAGCCGGTCGATGAGGTTGCGCTCTACGCTAGTCGCAGCATCCATCGCACTCCCCGGCAGGGACCCCGAACGCCTTACGCCGGTCGCGAACGACCAGGCATCATCGACAAGGCACGGAAGAGAGGTCCCGCGTGGCCCTGTTCGACGAGAACTCGACCATCGAGCCGCCCGCGACGCGGTCCCGGATGTCGCGACGCACGGTCGCCGGGGTGTGGGCGCTGACCGTGGCGATGGTGGTGCTCCTGGTCATCACGTTCCTTCCGACGTCGTACGTGATCCAGCGCCCGGGCCCGGTCTACAACACCCTCGGGACTGCCGAGAACGCGGACGGCGAGGAGGTGCCGCTCATCTCGGTCGAAGGCGCCGAGACGTTCCCCACCGACGGCGCGCTGGACCTGCTGACCGTCCAGGTGCAGGGCAACCGCGAGCACACACCGTCGTGGTTCGAGCTGGCCATGGCATGGTTCGAGCCGAGCAAAGCCGTGATCCCGATCGACTCCGTGTTCCCCCAGGGGCAGACGACCGAGGAGCGCAACGAAGAGAGCGCGGCGATGATGGTCGACTCGCAGCAGGAGGCGACGGCCGCCGCGCTCACGGAGCTGGGCTACGACGTCGGCGCTCAGCTGTCGGTGCACTCGGTGATCGAGGGTGCTCCGGCCGAGGGCGTGCTGGAGGAAGGCGACGTCATCCTGGAGGCGAACGGCCAGGCGGTGACGGACGCCGCGCGCCTGCGCGCGGTCATCAACGAGGGGGAGGGCGACCCGGTCGAACTGCAGATCGAGCGCGATGACCAGCAGCAGACCGTCGAGCTGACGCCGGAGGAGTCCACGGCCGACGGCGAGTCGGTGTGGATCATCGGCGTGAACCTCATCACGGACTACGACTTCCCGATCGACGTCACGATCCAGCTCAACAACGTAGGCGGCCCCAGTGCCGGCATGATGTTCGCGCTCGGCATCATCGACACGCTCACCCCGGGCGAGCTCAACGGCGGACAGCAGGTCGCCGGCACCGGCACCATCACGGCCGACGGCGCGGTGGGCCCCATCGGCGGCATCCGCCAGAAGATGTGGGGCGCACTGGATGCCGGCGCCGACTGGTTCCTCGCCCCGGAGGCCAACTGCGACGAGGTGGTCGGTCACATCCCCGGCGACCTCCGGGTGTTCGCGGTGTCGGACCTGGACGAGGCGCTGTCGGTGCTCGACGCGGTGCGGGAGGACGGCGACCTCGACGCGCTGCCGACGTGCACCGCCGGCTGAGCCGTCAAGCGACTCGCCCGATCGTGCCCGAAACGTTGCGTGTTTCGGGGAGTTCGCCCAGCGCGGACAAGGCGGCCGCTCAGAACGGGCCGCCTAGGATGGGACGGTGACCACGACCTCGTCGCCGAACCCGGCCACACCCTCCCGCACCCGTCGCGTCGTCGCCATCACCCTCGCGGTCATCGCCGCGCTCGTGGTGGCGTTCTTCGTCTTCGCGAGCCTCTACGCCGACTGGCTCTGGTACGACCAGCTCGGGTTCTCCGAGGTGCTGCTGACGCAGTGGGTGGCCCGTGTGGTGATGTTCGTCGTCGGGTTCCTCGGCATGGCGGTGCCGGTGTGGCTGTCGATCCAGCTCGCGTACCGGCTCCGTCCGGTCTACGCACGGCTGAGCTCGCAGCTGGACCGCTACCAGGAGGTCGTCGAGCCGCTGCGACGGCTGGCGATGTGGGGCATCCCGATCTTCTTCGGGTTCTTCGCCGGATTCGCCGCCTCCACGCAGTGGGAGACCACGTGGCTGTGGTTCAACGGCGTGGCGACGGACACGAAGGACCCGGAGTTCGGGCTCGACACCGGGTTCTACATGTTCGCGATGCCGTTCTGGAGCTCCCTCATCGGGTTCGCCTCCGCGGTGCTGCTGATCTGCCTGCTCGTGACCGCCCTCGTGTCGTACCTGTACGGCTCGGTGCGCATCGGTCAGCGCGAGCTGCGCATCTCGAAGTCTGCGCGCATCCAGCTGGCCGTCATCGCCGGCCTGTACCTGCTGGTGCAGGGCGCGAGCCTGTGGCTGGATCGCTACAAGACGCTCGTCGAGCCGGGCGACCGCATCACCGGTCCCGGCTACACCGGCGTGCACGCCATCATTCCCGGCCAGACGATCCTCGCGTTCGCCGCCGTCATCGTCGCCATCCTGTTCTTCGTCACCGCGATCATCGGTCGCTGGCGCTACCCCCTCATCGCGACCGCGCTGCTCGTGGTCTCGGCGATCGTCGTGGGCGTCGGCTACCCGTGGGTGGTCAACACCTTCCAGGTGCAGCCGAACCGCTTCACGCTCGAAGAGGAGTACTACCAGCGCAACGTCGACATGACGCACGAGGCGTACGGCGTCGACGGGCTGGAGCAGCAGGACTTCGCCGCCGTCACGGATGTCACCGCGGGCCAGCTGCGCGACGACGCAGCGACCACGGCGCAGGTGCGCATCATGGACCCGGCGATCATCTCGCCGAACATCCGCCAGCTGGAGCAGTACCGCGGGTACTACCAGTTCGCCGATCCGCTCGACGTCGACCGCTACAACATCGACGGCGTCTCGCAGGACACGATCGTCTCGGTCCGCGAGCTCGACCTCGATCAGCTCGGCGCGGCGGCGGACTGGCAGAACTCCGCGGTCGTCTACACGCACGGCTACGGCATCGTGGCCGCCAAGGGCAACGACCGCACCACCGAGGGAGACCCGGTGTTCCTCGAGCGCGGCATCCCCGCGTCGGGCTTCCTGTCGGACCAGGAGGACTTCCAGCCGCGCGTCTATTTCGGCGAGTACTCTCCGACGTACTCCATCGTGGGCGCGCCCGAGGGTGCGGACCCGGTCGAGCTGGACTACCCGTCGGGCGAGGACGGCTCCGGTGAGACCAAGACCACCTTCGAGGGCGACGGTGGCCCGAGCCTCGGCAACGTCTTCAACCGTCTCATCTACGCGCTGAAGTTCCAGGCCGAGCAGATCCTCTTCTCCGACTACGTCAACGAGGACTCGCAGATCCTGTACGACCGCGACCCGCGCGAGCGCGTGCAGAAGGTGGCGCCGTACCTGACGCTCGACAACGACGCCTACCCGAGCGTGGTGGACGGCCGGATCGTCTGGATCGTCGACGGCTACACGCTGAGCGCGAACTACCCGTACTCGTCGACGGTGAGCCTCACCTCGGCGATCTCGGACTCCAGCAACCCGGCGCCGCGCTTCACGGTCGACGACATCAACTACATCCGCAACTCGGTGAAGGCCACGGTCGACGCGTACGACGGGTCGGTCACGCTGTACGCCTGGGACGAGGAGGACCCGGTGCTGCAGTCGTGGCAGAAGGTGTACCCGTCGACCATCAAGCCCATCAGCGACATGTCGGCCGACCTCATGAGCCACGTGCGGTACCCCACCGACCTGTTCAAGGTGCAGCGCACGATCCTCGGCACCTACCACGTCGACGACGCGCGGTCGTTCTACCAGAGCGACAACCGCTGGCAGACTCCGAACGACCCGCAGGAAGACACGCAGCTGCAGCCGCCGTACTACTTGACGATGCAGATGCCGGGCCAGGACAGCCCGACCTACTCGATGTTCACGTCGTTCATCCCGTCGTCCACGACGGGCAACGCGCGCAACGTCCTCATGGGCTATCTGGCGGTGGACTCCAACGCCGGCAGCGAGGCGGGCGTCAAGAGCAAGGGCTACGGCAAGCTGCGCATGCTCGTGATCGACGCCGAGACCACCGTGCCGGGGCCCGGTCAGGTGCAGAACACCTTCAACTCCGACCCGTTGGTGTCGTCTCAGATCAACCTGCTGAAACAGGGACAGTCCGAGGTGCTCAACGGCAACCTGCTCACGCTCCCCGTCGGTGGCGGTCTCCTCTATGTGCAGCCGGTGTTCGTCCAGTCCTCCGGGGCGACGAAGCTGCCCAAGCTGCAGAAGGTGCTGGTCTCCTTCGGCGACGACATCGCGTTCGAAGACACGCTGAACGAGGCGCTCGACACGCTCTTCGGAGGCGACTCGGGTGCCGATGCGGGTGACACGGATGTCGAGCCCACCCCGGGCGCGACCCCCGCACCGACGCCCGAGCCGACCCCCACGCCCTCTGAGCCGACGACTCCCAGCGAGCCGGCGGACGACTACCAGGCCGCGCTGCAGGAAGCGCAGCAGGCGATGCTCGATCGCCAGGCGGCGCTGGAGAAGGGCGACTGGGCGGCGTACGGCGAGGCCGACGCCCGCCTGACGGCGGCGGTGGAGAAGCTGATCCAGCTCGGCGAGCAGTAAGGGCGCGGCGTTCTCACGCGGTGAGGACGGCGTACCAGATCAGCAGCAGGGTGACGATGAAGCCCGAGAGCTGGTTCAGCCACAGGAAGCGGCGCCACCCCGCGGTGGCTGCCGGCGCCTCCTCGTCGGCGAGCGAGCGGTACGGCCACACCGTCACGAGGTACGGCACGGCCGCCAGCGCCGCGAGGGGCCCCGGCCACGCCGTGGCGAGCACCGTCAGCCCGGCGGCGGCGTAGCAGACAAGGCAGAAGCGGACGGTCCAGCGGGCGCCTCGCGCAGTCGCGATCGACGAGATTCCCGCGTCCCGGTCGGCGACCACGTCCTGCACAGCTCCGAACGCGTGCGAGGCGACGCCCCACAGCGCGAAGGACGTGATGAGCGCGACGAGCTGCGGGGTCCACACGGCGCCCGCCAGGACGAGGCCGTACACCGCCGGTGAGAAGAAGTGGATGCTGCTGGTCAGACTGTCCAGGAACGGCCGTTCCTTGAGACGGAAGGGCGGCGCGCTGTAGAACACGACGAAGAACAGGCTCGCCGCCAGCACCGCCCACGATGCCGGGGAACCCGTGACCGCGAGGTAGATGACGAACGGCAGGCACGCGATGGCGGACGACCACAGGGTGATGGCGTGCATCCGGCGATCGAGGACCGCACCGTGCGCACCGCCCTTGCGCGGGTTGCGCAGGTCGGATTCGTAATCGAAGACGTCGTTGATCCCGTACATCGCCAGGTTGTACGGGATGAGGAAGAACAGCGTCCCGATGACGAGCGTCGCATCGAGGCCCCTGGTCGTCAGGAGGTAGGCGGCAGCGAACGGATAGGCCGTGTTGATCCAGCTGATCGGGCGCGAGGCGACCAGGAGCTGCCGCGCCACCGCGCCGGCCCGCAGCGGAGGGGCGGCTGTCACGATGCGCTCCGCCCGCGCGCGGATCCGTTCCGTCCACTCAGCAGCACGCCCACCGCCGGCACGAGGAAGGCGGCGCACACCGGGTAGGCGAAGTCCTCCACCGGCGCGAGGCCGACGCGCACCCCGGAGATGAGCGCCTCGGGGTAGTCGAAGAGGCCGGCCGCGATCATGACGTTGTCGAAGACCGCCGTGAGCGTGACGAGGATGCCGGCGGCGATGGCGGAGGCCCCCATCCGGCGCGCGAACCGCGGATGCCCCGCGGTCGTCAGCACGACGACGACTGTCGCGACGAGGAAGGGCAGCACGATGAGCGGATACGTCACGGGATCTCCCGCGATGTCGCGGCCCCGGCATCCTGTCGGTCGCGCCGCGAGAGCGCGCGCTCGGCGGCAGCCGAGACGACGAGCGCCAGATAGCTCAGGAACGCCAGGAACACCGGTTCCTCCAGCGGCAGATGCGGCGCGAGATCGATCCCGAGCAGCAATGCGCTGTCGCCCTTGACGAAGACGCCCGCGACGATCCCGACGGCGTCCCACAGGAGGAAGAACGCCGTGCCGATGCCGACCGCCGCGGCGGTGCGGCCCGGGCGATGCCAGGCGGCCAGGCGCCACCGTCGGTCGAGCAGCATGACACCCGCGGTCGAGGCGAGGATCGCGAGGAGGTACAGTCCCGGCATGCTCACACTCTCGCAGGCTCGGCGAGCGGACCGGGGGAGCGGTCGCCGCGCAGGCGCTTGACCACCAGCTCGGCCGAGATCAGGCACATCGGCAGCCCGATCCCGGGCAGCGTCGACGCGCCCGCATAGGCCAGTCCCGCCACTTTCCGCGACGCGTTGCGCGGCCGGAACAGCGCGCTCTGTCTCAGGGTGTGCGCGAGGCCCAGTGCGTTTCCGCGCCAGGCGCCGAACTCGTCCGCGAAGTCGCCGGGGGCGACGGTGCGGCGAGCGACGACGCGGTCGGCGAGATCGGGGATGCCGCACCAGTCCGCGATCTGGGCGATCACGCGGTCGGCGGCGGCCTCGACGGCGGGATCGCCCGAGCCGTCGACGCCGCCGCGCCCGAGTGACGGATCGGCGGGAACCGGCACGAGGACGAAGAGGTTCTCGTGACCCGGCGGGGCGACGGTGGAGTCCGTGGCGCTGGGCCGGCAGACGTACAGCGACGCCGGATCGGGGATCCGCGGTCGGCGTCCGAAGATGTCGTCGAAGTTCCCGCGCCAGTCCCGTGTGAACAGGAGCGTGTGGTGGGCCAGCTGCGGCAGCGAGCCTTCGACGCCGAGCATCAAGAGCAGCGCCCCCGGGCTCGGCGTGCGGGAGCGCCACCATGACTCGGGATAGGTCTGCAGCTGCGGCGCGAGCAGCTGCGTCTCGGTGCGGTGGAGGTCCGCCCCCGACACGACGAGATCTGCCGCGACCCGTCGGCCGTCGGCGAGCTCGACACCGGTCGCCGCGCCGTCGGAGGCGGTGATCGAGGCGACGGCGGCTCCGGTCCGGATGGTGACGCCGGATGCCTCGGCCACGCGCGCGACGGCCGCGATCACCTCGGTGAATCCGCCGCGGGGATACAGCACCCGGTCGCCGAGATCGAGGTGGCTCATCAGGTGGTACAGGCTCGGCACGCCGTACGGCGAGCCGCCGAGGAAGACCGCCGGGTACTCGAGGATCTTACGAAGCCGCGGGTCGGTGAAACGACGCTCGACGTGGCGCGCCAGGCTGCGCGTCAGCAGCGGGGCCAGCCGCGGCATGCGACGCAGCAGCGCGGGGTCGCGGAGTCCTGAGGTGGTCTCGTACGTGTCGTAGAGGAACCGGGTGACGGCGAGGTCGTAGGCCTCAGCGGCCGAATCCAGATAGGCATCCAGGCGTGCTCCAGCGCCCGGCTCGACGCTCTCGAACAGCGCGGTCGCCGCCTCGCGACCCGACCTCACATCGAGCGGGTCCAGACCGGTCGCCGGATCCGAGTACACCCGGTACGCCGGATCGAGGGGGACGAGGTCCAGCTCCTCGTCGGCGGTCGTGCCGAGCAGTCGGAAGAAGTGGTCGAACACCTCGGGCATGAGGTACCAGCTGGGGCCGGTGTCGAACCGGAAGGCCCCGTGGCGCCACGATCCGGCTCGCCCGCCGATCTCGTCCCGGGCCTCGAAGAGCGTGGTGCTCCAGCCCTCGGCGGACAGGAGCGCGGCAGTGGCCAGGCCCGCGATGCCGCCGCCGATCACGACGGCGCGCCGCTGCCTGCCGGTCATGTCCGCGCCCCGCGCGGCGCCCACCCGAGCATGGCACGTGCGGCCAGTCTCGCCTTGACAGCGTCGGGCACGCGCACACGGTTTTCGGTGCCATCGCACGCCCGCAGTCGCGCGGCCAGCTCGGCGAACAGGTCGTGCGCAGCGGTGACCGCGCGCCGGCAGTCGGGGGGCAGCGCCGGGATCACCTGTGCCGCAGCAGCAAGGTCTGCGTCGATGCGCTGCAGCACCACGGAGCGGTCGCCGGCCGCAGATGCGACGGGAAGGTACTCCCGACCGAGCACCCGGCGGTCGTGAGCGAGATCACGCAGGAAGTTCACGTCCTGGAACGCCCTGCCGAGGCTCCGTGCGCCGGCCACGAGGTCGGGGGCGGGAGCGACCGGCTGCGGAGCGCCGGCGTTGACGAAGACACGAAGGCACATGAGCCCGATGACCTCGGCGGAGCCGTAGACGTACGCATCGTGTGATGCGGCGTCGTGGCGCCGCGTGCGCAGATCCGTGCGCATCGACGTGAAGAAGGGGACGACGAGCTCGCGGCCGATGCCGCATTCGCGCGCCGTACCCGCGAATGCGTGGACCACCAGATTCGCGCTGAAGCCGCGGTCGATGGCCGTCAGGCATTCGTGTTCGAGCTCGTCGAGCACCGCATTCGTGGCCTCAGCCGACAGGCCGGCTTCTGCGGCCGGTCCGTCGACGACCTCGTCCGCCACTCGGGCGAGGGCATAGATGTTGCGCACGTGCGGACGCGGGCGCGGTCCGAGCAGACGGCACGCGAGCCCGAAAGACGTCGAGTAGCGCGCGATGACGGTCGCTGCGGCATCCGCGGCTGCTCTGTCGTAGAGGGCGAGCCCCGTCGCCGTGCTGCGCTCGGGGGTCATGGGATGCGCCCTTCGATGCCGTCCGCGACCAGGCGCAGCAGGGCGCCTGCCCGCTCCGGGAGCGCGGGATGCCGCGACGCACCGCGCGCCTCGTCCAGCAGGTCGATGACGAGGTCGGTCACCCTCTCGCGCGCGCCGCTCTGCTCGAGCACCCGCTGGGCCGCGCGCACGGCGATCGGTCCGGTGCGCGCAGCGGCGAGCGTCTCGTCGACACGGCTCTTCCCTGCCGATTCGCGGGCCCACGCGACAAGCGGCGTGCGCTTGGTCTCCCGGAGATCGGGTGCGATGTCGCGGCCGGTCTGCTCCGCCGTGCCGAACGCGCCGATGAGGTCGTCGACGAGCTGGAACGCCAAGCCGAGGCTTCCCCCGGCGTCGCCCACGATGCGCACGGCGTCCGCATCAGCGCCGCCGAGGAGAGCGCCGGCCTGCAACGGCGCGCGGAACGAGTAGACAGCCGTCTTGTTGAACGCGGCGTCGAGGGTCGCCGAGCGCGTGGGAAACCGGGCGGTGACGCTGTGCTCCACGTCGGCCAGCTCTCCGGCCGCCGACACCAGCACAGCATCGTCCACGAGCGCGAGCAGCCGTTCGCGCGTCGCGTCGTCGATGGGCGCCATCGCCACCAGGCGGAAGGCCTCGTGCAGCAGGATGTCGCCGGCGAGGATCCCGGCGGCATCGCCGAGCACGGCGGCGCCCTCCGCGTCGGCGCCGTCCGCGACAGCCCGCCGGCGGAACGCACCGGCGACGTTCGGGACTCCTCGCCGCATCGTGTCGTGGTCGATGACGTCGTCGTGCACCACGAAGGCGGTGTGCAGCAGCTCGAATGCCGCGGCGATCGACAGCGCCGCCGACGGGTCGGCATCCGCGCCCGCGAACGCGGAGAACGAGGCCATCACCAGCGCAGGACGGAACCGCTTGCCGCCTCGTGCCGCACCGGCGATCGCCTCGCCCAGCGCACCGAACGCGGGGCCGAGGCCGTGGGCGCGTTCACAGATGCGAGCGAGGGCTCCGTCGATCGCGATGTGGAGGTCGGGGTCGTGAGCCGCCGGGATCATGATGCCCTTCGATGGTCCGCGACCGCTCCGCCGAAGAGGTCGAGCTGCTGCGCCTGGAGCACCAGCCACGGGCTGAACGCCCACGGTGTGGCCTGGAGTGAGGTCGCGAGCGCCTCGGGCTCGACCCAGCGGGCATCGAGAACCTCGACCGGGTTGAGCACGGGCTCCTCGTCGGTCCGGGCGATGTAGACAGGGCACACCTCGTGTTCGACGACACCGTTCGCGTCCGTCGCGCGATAGCGGAACAGGGGGAGCACGAGGCGGATGTCGGCAGGCGCCAGGCCCAGTCCGAGCTCCAGCTCGGCGTGACGACGGACCGCCGTGAGGACCGGTTCGGCGGGCCGCGGGTGACCGCAGAACGAGTTCGTCCACACCCCGGGCCACGTGCGCTTGGTGAGGGCGCGGCGGGTGATCAGCACCTGACCTCGAGAGTTCAGCACGTGACACGAGAACGCGAGGTGAAGGGCGGTGTCCGGGCCGTGGACACTTGCCTTCGGCGCTGTGCCGACGGGGCGGCCCTCGTCGTCCAGCAGCACCACGTGCTCGGTCTCGGTCATGGCCGGATCCTCTCAGATTGCTAGCCAATCTAGCAATCGGTGTTGTGCGATGCTACAACGGGTCGAAAGGAACGTCCACGATGTCTGAGAGATGGCTCCCTGAGACGGAGCATGAGCACGCGGTGATGCGCGTGCTCACCGGCATCCGTGCCCTCAGCGACGCCATGGAGCGCATGCACAGCGCCATGAAGGACGACATGGACATGAACGCGACCGACGTCGCCGCGCTGCGCATGCTCGTGATCCGGGAGACCGCCGGGCGGCTGGTGAGTCCTCGCGACATCGCACGTCACCTGCGGATCTCCACCGCGTCGACGACGAAGCTCCTGGACCGGCTGGTCGACACGGGGCACGTGGAGCGCCTGCCCCACCCGAGCGACCGCCGCGCGCGGGTGGTGGTGCTCACCGACCAGGCCCGCGCAGCGTTCTTCCGGGTGTTCGGGGAGCGGCTGCGCGCCATGCGCGAGGTGGCCATGCGCTACGACGAAGACGAGCTCGCCGTCGTGTCGCGGTTCCTCGATGACCTCAGCGGTGCGATGGATCCCTCGGCTGCCGCACCTGCCGGGGCGACGTCCCCGCGGCTCGCCGCGCTGCCTCTGCCGTCGCCCGGCGACGCCGCATCGGCCTGAGACCTGGCAGATGCCGGCGGACGCCGAAGAGGGCGCCCCTTGCGGGACGCCCTCTTCGTGTTTTCTGTTGCGGGGACAGGATTTGAACCTGCGACCTCTGGGTTATGAGCCCAGCGAGCTACCGAGCTGCTCCACCCCGCGGCACAAGTAAAGAGCCTAGCACGGATTTCGGAGGCGTCGCGACACGGGGCGCGTCCGCTTGCCGCAGCGCGTGCCGGGAGAGAGGATGGGCGGCATGTCTGCGGAACACAGCGCGCCTGCGGTGCGCGACGCGCGCGTGGGCGACGACCGCGCCGATGGGCGCGACGAGACGCCGGCGGAGCGGGCGGACCGCAACTGGAACGAGGTGCTGCAAGAGCTGCGTGTCCTGCAGACCGGCACGCAGATCCTCACCGGTTTCCTGCTGGCGCTGGCATTCCAGCCCGCGTTCGGCGACTTGTCTACGGGGCAGCGCTCGATCTATCTGGGGCTGGTCGTGCTCTCGGCGCTGAGCTCGATCATCGCGCTCGCTCCGGTGGCGCTGCACCGGGTGCTGTTCCAGCAGGGCGCGAAACCGGCCGTCGTCCGGTACGGTCACGTCGCCTTGATCACCGCCCTGACGACCGTCTCGGTGCTGCTGGTGGGCGTGGTCGCGTTCGTCTTCGACGTCGTGCTCGGCGGCTCCGCCTTCTGGTGGGCGCTGATCCCCCTCGCCGTGCTCATCCTCGCGCTGTGGCTGGTCGCGCCCGCGGTGATCCGCGCGCGCCTGCGCACGAACGGAACCCGCACGTGACCGAGACTCTGGCCATCGGCGTCGGTCAGTTCGCCCCGACGGCCGACACCGCCGCCAACCTCGAGGTGATCGCGCATCTGGTGGCCACGGCATCCTCCCGCGGCGCGCGCCTGGTGGCGTTCCCCGAGTACTCCAGCTACTTCGTCGACCCGTTCGACCAGACGCTCGCCGAGAACGCGCAGCACCTCGACGGCCCCTTCGTGAGCGCGCTCACCCGGATCGCGGCCGAGCACGAGGTCGTGATCGTCGCGGGACTGCTGGAGCACGCGAGCGACGAAGGGCGGGTGCGGAACACGGTCGTGGCTGTGGACGGCGCGGGGCTGCGCGCGCACTACCGCAAGCTGCACCTCTACGACGCGTTCGGGCAGCGCGAGTCGGACTGGGTGGAGCCGGGGGATGCCTCACCGCCCCAGACGTTCGAGCTCGCGGGCCTGCGCTTCGGCCTCATGACCTGCTACGACCTCCGCTTCCCGGAGGTGGGGCGGCTGCTCGTGGACGCCGGGGCCGACGTCTTCGTCGTGCCGTCGGAATGGGTGCGCGGCCCGCTGAAGGAGCACCACTGGCGCACGCTCCTGCATGCCCGCGCGATCGAGAACACGGTGTTCATGGCGGCCGCCGACCATCCGCCGCCGCTGGGGGTCGGTCATTCGCTCATCGTCGACCCCCAGGGCGTGGAGCTTGCCGCCATCGGCACGGCGACGGACGTCGCGGTGGCCCATCTGGACGTCGCGGCCGTCGAGCGGGTGCGCCGGGTCAACCCCGCGCTTCGTCTCCGCCGGTTCGGCGTCGGGCCTCGCTGAACCGCGTCAGGCCCAGTGGGCGAGGCGGGATGCCGCCTCTTCGAGCACGTCGACCCGTTTGCACGCCGCGAATCGCACAAGGCTCCGGTAGTCGTCACGGTGCGCGGGCGTCGTGAAGGCGGTGAGCGGGATGGCCACGACCCCGGCTCGCTCGGGGAGCGCGCGGCAGAACTCCGCGGCGTCCGTGGCTCCCAGTGCCGCAGCATCCGCGACCGTGAAATACGAACCCGCGGGTGTGGAGACCACCAAGCCGGCGGCTCGGAGCCCTGCGCCCAGCAGATCGCGCTTGGTGCGCAACGTCTGCGCGATCCCGCGGAAGAAGTCGTCGCCGAGGCGCAGGCCCGTGGCGATCGCAGGCTGGAAGGGGCTGCCGTTCACGTACGTGAGGAACTGCTTGACGGCGAGTACCGCGTCCACGAGCGGAGCCGGACCGCAGGCCCAGCCGATCTTCCAGCCGGTCGTTGAGAACGTCTTGCCGCCGGACGAGATCGTCAGCGTGCGCTCCCACGCACCGGGGAGGGTGGCGATCGGCACGTGCGGCTCGTCGAACACGAGGTGCTCGTACACCTCGTCGGTGACGATCACGGCATCATGGCGCTCCGCAAGCCGCACGACCTCGGCACGGACCTCGGGGGAGAACACGGCGCCGGTGGGGTTGTGCGGGTCGTTGACGAGGATGATGCGGGTGCGATCGCTGACCGCGGCGCGGAGCTCATCGAGGTCGGGCTGGAAGTCCGGCCACCGCAGTCGCACCGGGACCAGCCTCGCCCCCGCGAGAGCGGCGACCGCCGCGTACGAGTCGTAATAGGGCTCGAACACGACGACCTCGTCGTCGGCGTCTTCCAGCAACGCCAGCAGAGCGGCGGCGAGCGCCTCGGTGGCCCCCGCCGTGACCAGCACGTCGCGATCAGGATCGACGTGCAGCCCGTAGAAGCGCTCCTGATGTTCGGCGATGGCGCCCAGCAGGTCGGGGATGCCGCGCCCCGGCGGGTACTGGTTCGCGCCGCCCGCGATCGCCTCGCGCGCGACCTCGAGGACCGCGGCAGGCCCGTCTTCGTCCGGGAAGCCCTGGCCGAGATTGATGGCGCCGGTCCGCGCCGCGAGTGCCGACATCTCGGCGAAGATGGTAGGGCGGATCGAGCCGTCGGCGGCGACGAGTCCGGCGCCGACCGCCGTGCGGCGCCACGCTCCAGGGATGTCTCGCATCGCTTCACCGTATCGGGCGACTCATCCCGCTTGCATAGGCGAGTCCCATTCGCGACATAAGAAACGCACAGCATCGGTGGGCACAGTGGTGAGTGCTTGGAAGAAGGAGCAACCATGAGCGACATCCAGGGCGAGCGCCCGGAAGACCAGACCCCCGCAGTTCCGCCCGTGCCGCCGGCTCAGCCTGCTTCTGAGGCGACCCCCGTGCAGCCCGCCGCACCGCAGCAGCCGGCCGCACAGCAGCCGGCGCTTCCGACGCAGCCGGCCGCGCAGGCCGCGGCTCAGCACACCGCGCCGGCGCACCAGGCACCGGCTCCGCAGCCGACGCAGCCGGTGCCGCCCGCCGGCTACCCGACCGCAGGCCACGCGTACGCCCGTCCGCAGGGGTACGCCGGTCAGCCGGCGCCCTACCCGCACGCCTACGCCGGCCAGCCCGCACCGGGCGCCGCGTTCGGCGCCGGCGCCACCGACGCGCAGCCGACGCTTCCCGTCGGCGGAGCGACCGGCGCCGTGCCGACCACCACCGCTACGAAGAAGCCGTCGGGCGCCGGAAAGGTCGTCGGCCTCATCGTCGCCGCGGCCATCGTCGGCGGCGCCGCCGGCCTGGGCGGCTCGTACGCCGGAGTGAACTGGTTCACCCCGGTCAGCTCCTCACCCGCTGCCGGACCGTCGACCGTCACCGTCAACGACACCGATTCGGTGAACCAGACGACCGGTATCGCGGCGAAGGTGGTTCCGAGCGTCGTCACCATCTCTGCGACGAGCTCGTCCGGTGCCGGCACCGGCTCTGGGGTCGTCCTGACGAAGGACGGCTACGTGGTGACGAACACGCACGTCGTGACGCTCGACGGCGCCACCGGCGACGCGACGATCCGCGTGACCACCTCGGACGGACGCGTGTACGACGCCGAAGTCGTCGGCACCGACCCGACGTACGACCTCGCGGTGATCAAGCTGAAGGATGCCGAGGACCTCACCCCGATCCAGTTCGCGGACTCGAGCAAGCTGAACGTCGGCGACACGACCGTCGCGATCGGCGCGCCGCTGGGTCTTCCCAACTCCGTGACCGAGGGCATCGTCAGCGCCCTGAACCGCTCCATCCAGATCGCGTCGTCGGCAGCGCCGGAGGGCGGCGATGAGGACGAGCAGGACCAGGGCGACGGGCAGCAGGGCCCGTTCCGGTTCGACTTCGGCCAGGGCCAGCAGCAGCAGACTCCGAGCGAGAGCATCTCGATCGCCGTCATCCAGACCGATGCGGCGATCAACCCCGGCAACTCGGGCGGTGCGCTCGTCGATTCCGACGGCAAGCTGATCGGCATCAACGTCGCCATCGCGACGGCAGGCGGCTCGTCCTCGGACGGTTCCGGCTCGATCGGCGTCGGCTTCTCGATCCCGTCCGACATCGTCAAGCGCGTCACCGACGAGATCATCGAGAACGGCTCCGCCACGCACGGCCTGCTCGGCGCGAGCGTCCAGCCGGCTGCGTCGGTCGAGGGCTCCAGCATCACCGGCGCATACATCCAGGAGGTCACCGATGGCGGTGCCGCGGCCACTGCGGGGCTGAAGGCGGGCGACATCGTCACCGGCTTCAACGGCGTCCCGATCACCGACGCCACCGACCTCACGGCGCAGGTGCGTGCCGCGGCCGCCGGCAGCGAGGCTGAGGTCACGTACGTGCGCGACGGCAAGACGCTCACGGCGACGGTGACGCTCGGCGAGCTCGGGAAGTAATCCACCATCACGGGCGCCATCACGCGAGCAGGATAGGCTCGCGTGATGGCGTCCTTCTCGTTCGGCGCGGGGAATGCGAGCAAGCTCGCGGCGCTTCCGCTCTATGCCGCAGGGCGCCTCCTCACCGCCGTCGTCCCGCGCTCGCGCGATGAGTGGGTCTTCGGCTGTGCGGTCGGTATCGGCGACGGCGCGCTGGCCCTCTGGAACGTTGCGGCCGACCACGGCCACCGTGCCGTCTGGCTGGTGGCCACACCTCGTGAGGCCCGGGATGCGGCGGCCCGCGGCATCCCCGCCGTTCCGAAGGGTTCGCTGCGCGGCCTGTGGCGCACCGCCCGGGCGCGCGTCATCGTCGTGACGCACGGATTCGGCGACGTCAACCGGTATGCCGTGTCGGGCGCGTTCGTGGTGCAGCTGTGGCACGGCATCCCGCTCAAGCGGATCGGGCTGGATTCGCCGGAGACGCTGCGCGTGCCCGACGCGGTGGCCCGGACCCGTGCGCGCACGGCGGTGCGCAGCCTGCTGCGGCTCATGTACCGGGCCGCGGCGCGACGGATCGGCCTGCTGCCGGCGGCGTCGCATCTCGTTCGTGGCCGGCTGGAGTCCGCATTCGCCCTGTCGGACGCAGCGGTGCCGGTGACGGGCGAGCCGCGCGTGGACGTGCTCTCCCAGGGCACCGCGGAGGAGCGGCGCTCGACAGCGCGTACCCTGATCGCGCGCGCGGTGCCCGAGTGGGGCGGTGCCGGCCCGGTCGTGCTGTATGCCCCCACCTGGCGCGACGGGGCGGCGGACCCCGCCGTTCCGACCGCCGCAGAGTGGGCGCGGATCATCGACGTCCTCACACGCCACGATGCCACGCTCCTCGTCCGTTCCCACCCGCTCGGGGCCGGCGAGTACACGCCGCCGGTCACGACCGACCGCGTGCACGCCCTCGGCAGCGACCTGGTCGCCGACGTCACGCCGCTTCTGCCGGGAGTCGATGCCCTGGTCACCGATTACTCGTCGTTGGCCTTCGACGCCGCACTGGTGCCGCTGCCGACGCTGTTCCTCGCACCGGACGTCGACGAGTACGCCCGACGCCGGGGGTTCTACGGGACCTACGCCGACGTGGCGGGACAGGACTGGGCGGCCGACTGGCACGAGACGGCGGGGCAGCTGGATGCCGTGCTGGGCGATGAGAGCGAGCGATCGCGGCGCATCGCGCGCGCGGACGCGCTGAGCAGGCGTGTCCACGCTTACCGCGACGGTGGCAACGCGCGGAGGGTGTACCGTGCGATTCTGGCCGGGGCGGCCCGCCACCGAGCCCGCAGGAAAGGAACCGGATGACCGACGCGCGCTTCACGACAGACGACGGCCCGACGCTCGTGCTCTCCGGCGACGGCGAGCGTCCGGCGTCCGTCGAACTGGTGGGGGCGCGGGCCCGCGTCACCGCGCGCATCACCGGTCGCGGTAAGACCTGGCGTGCGGTGCTGCCCCTGCGCGCTGCGCGATGGGGTGGCGACGAGCTTCCGCTGCCGTCGGGCGCCTACGAGCTGCGCGTCGCCGGAGCCGGCGACATCCCCGCGTCCGAAGGCATCCCGCTCACCCAGCTCGGCACCCTGCGGGCGTCGCTGGAGGGCTGGACGCTGCGGGTCGGCCCGCCGATCGACCCGGCCTATGACTCGGGCGAGGGACAGGATGCCCTCGAGCGCCGATATGCGACCCGGCCCGCCACCGGCTTCGAGAACGCGGTCTTCTTCGAGAGCTTCTACGGCCGCAACGCGAGCTGCAACCCGCTCGCGATCGATCGGGAGCTGGCTCGTCGCGCCCCGGGAGTGACGCGGTACTGGAGCGTGGTCGACCTCTCGGTGGCGGTGCCCGAGGGTGCGGTGCCGGTGGTCGAGGGCAGCCCGGACTGGTGGCGCGCCCGGGGGGCGGCACGCCTGCTCGTGGTGAACGACTGGCTGCGCCGGAGGTTCTCGCGGCGCAAGGGCCAGGTGGTGCTGCAGACGTGGCATGGCACGCCTCTCAAACGCCTCGCCCTGCATCGACCCGGCTTCGACCCCCGTCGCATGGCGGCCGTCGTGCGCGAGTCGCGGCGCTGGAACATCCTCCTCGCCCAGAACCCCTACGCCGCCCGGATCCTCGGCAAGGCCTACGCGTTCCTGACGCGCCCGGTGTGGGTCGAGGGATACCCGCGCAACGACGTGCTGAGCACCGGCGACGGCGCCGCCACGCGGCGGGCGCTCGGCATCCGGGACGATGAGCGCGTGCTGCTGTACGCGCCCACCTGGCGCGACGATCGGGATCAGATCGTCGACTTCGTCGATCCCGTCTCCCTTGCCGCGGCCACCGACGCCGTCATCCTCGTCCGCGGTCACTCGCGCACGCTGCTGCCTGGACGGGATGCCGAGGGCCCGCGGGTCATCGACGTGACGGGCTTTCCCGACACGTCGCAGCTCCTGCTCGTCGCCGATGCTCTCATCACGGACTACTCGTCCGTGATGTTCGACTTCTCGGTGACCGGGAAGCCGATGTACTTCCTGGTGCCCGACATGGAGCACTACCGCGGCGAGCTGCGCGGGTTCTACTTCGATCTGTCGGCGCACGCGCCGGGTCCGATGGTGCGCAGCCAGGACGAGCTGGTGGCGGCGCTCGCGGCGGACGACCGCGCGCGCTACGCGGATCGCTACGCCCGGTGGCGTGAGAAGTTCAACGCGCGTGACGACGGTCATGCCGCGGAGCGGGTGGTCGCGCGCATCCTCGACCAGGGGTTCATCGACCCTCGCTGAGGCCCCGACGGCGGCGCGGGCCGGCCCGCCGGATCGGGGACGGGCGGGCGCTCAGGGCAGCGGGGTGTTGCGGCTGCCGAGGCGGGATGTGTCCACGGTGTCGTGTGCGCCGCCCACGAGCCCCAGCAGGAACCCGCACCCCCACGCGAGGTGCATCGTCGGGAGCACGGCGATGGTCCAGAGCTTGTCGCGCCAGCCGCGGCCGCCGCCGGGGCCGAGACCAACGGCCACGATCAGCACCGCGTAGGCGATGAGCGGCAGATACACGACGGATGCCCCGACCGAGGCCCAGCCCTGCAGCACGCCCGTCAGCTGCAGCACGGCGATCACGAGCGCGAGCACGACATCCAGGACGAGCAGCGGCGGGGCGAAGAACCGGAGCGAGTTCCCTCGCCCGAACCGGCGGACGAGCTCGCCCCGCCAGCGTCCGGTGGCCGTGAACTGACGCACCAGTCGGGTCCAGCTCTCGCGTGGCCAGTACGTGACAGCCAGCGACGGGTCGAACCAGACGCGGTACCCGGCCCGGCGGATGCGCAGGTTCAGCTCCCAGTCCTCGCCGCGACGGATGCTCTCGTCGAACAGCCCCACCTCGTCGAGCACAGCCCGCCGCATCACCCCCAGGTACGCGGACTCGGCCTCACCTTCCTGGGTGCCGCCGTGGTAGGCGCCACCGCCGAGGCCGATCGGCGAGTTGTAGGCGCGGGCCACCGCCCGCTGGAACGGCGTGCGGCCGTCGGCGCGCATCACGCCGCCGACATTCGCGGCACGCACACGATCCAGCGTCGCCAGGGCCCGCCGCGCGTACGCGGGGTCGAGCTCGGAGTGCGCGTCCACGCGGATCACGGTCGGATAGCGTCCTGCGCGGATGGCGAGATTCAGTCCGATCGGGATGTCGGCGGCCGGGTTGTCGACGAGGACGATGCGGCCGTCGTCCTGAGCGAGCTGCTGGGCGAGTTCGGAGGTGCCGTCGGTGGAGGGGCCGAGTGCGAGGATGAGCTCCGTCGGTCCGGCGATGTCCTGAGCCAGTACCGTCTCGACGGCGCGGCGCAGGTAGCTGCGCTCGTTGAGCACCGGCATCACGAACGTCACGCCGGCGTCGGGGGCCGGGACCGGAGCGTCCCTGCGCCCGTGTTGCTCGACATGCACGCGTCGATCATGTCACGGGTGCCCCTGGGTAGGCTGGACGGGTGGGTCTCGTCTCCGATGCCAAGAAGGCGGTCGCGCTGGTACGCAAGGCCGTGCGCAGCCGCTCCGCGGTCATCGATGTGCGACGGGCTCTGGCCGCTCGCCCGCCCCACGCGCCGTTCCACTACCGGGTGGCGGTGTACTTCGCGGACGGCGCGGTCAACATGTACCAGATGCGGCAGTGGTACAAGCCGTTGTCGGGTCTGGCAAGGACGTGGCCGGTGGTGGTGCTCAGTCGCTCGGCGACCGGTGCACGAGCGCTCTTGGCGGACGACGCGCTGCCGGTCGCGTTCGTGCCGACCGTGAGGGATCTCGAGGCCTTCATCGCGAAGCAGGACATCCGTGTCGTGTTCTACGTGAACCAGAACACCCGCAACTTCCAGATGTTCCGGTACGGGCGGCGCTGGCACGTGTTCATCAACCACGGCGAGTCCGACAAGATGTACATGACCACCAATCAGTACAAGGCGTACGACTACGCGATGATCGCCGGCGACGCCGCGCGAGAGCGGCTGTCGCGGGTGCTGTGGGATTACGACATCGACCGTCGCACCATCGAGATCGGGCGTCCGCAGGCCGATCACTACTCGGGCACGCTTCCCTATATGCCCGACCACCGCACGGTGGTGCTGTACGCGCCCACGTGGGAAGGCGACCGGCCTTCCGCCCACTACGGCTCGATCGCCACGCACGGCGAGGCGCTGGTGACGGCGCTGCTCGCGACCGGGCGGCACCGGGTCATCTATCGCCCGCACCCGCGTTCGGGGGTGGTCGATCCGGAGTACGGGGCCGCGAACAAGCGCATCATCGCCGCCTTGGCGGCAGCCAATGCGAGCGACCCGTCAGCGCAGCACGTGTTCGACGACGGGCCCGACCTCGGCTGGCAGCTGGCGGCGGCCGACGTGGCAGTCGTCGACATCTCGGCTATGGTCTACGACCGGCTGGCCGCCGACAAGCCGCTGATGATCACGCGCCCGGTCGACCCGGCCGCGGCGATCGACACGCACGGGTATCTGTCGGCGTGCGAGTGGCTGGACGCGGACGCGGCATCCGACATCGTCGCGCAGGCGGAGCGCGTGCTGGCGGACCCGGAGGCGGTCGCCCGGCTGGAGCATTGGGTCAGGCACTACTTCGGCGACACGACGCCGGGTGCCGCGACGGCGCGCTTCCACGCCGCCGTGCAGCGGCTGATGGACGAGTGGGAATCGTGGTACGCGCGATCCGCGGACGATGCCGACGACGAGCCGGAAGACGAAGCAGAACTGGACGACGAGGTCTGAGCCGGAAGGCGCGAGGGCTCGGCGGCGTCAGCCGACAGGAGTGGGCCGCGCGACCAGCCGCGAGATCGCGCCCAGCGGAATGGCGACCCAGGTCGGGCGATTGCGCGCCTCGTAGATCGCCTCGTAGACGGCCTTGTCGAGTTCGAGCGCGGCCAGCAGGGGATGCCCGGGGTCGAGGTCGCCGGCGGTGGTCGCGTACCCGGCGAGGAACCCGTTCCTGGCGTCGCGCGCCCAGCCGCGCACGACGTCGGCGGACCGGGACCGGTCCGGATCGTCGAGCCGCAGGGAGCCCGCGACATAGTCGAACGAACGCAGCATCCCGGCCACATCACGCAGCGCGAGATCCGGCCGCGTGCGTTCGGCCATGGGCCGCAGCGGCTCGCCCTCGAAGTCCAGCAGCACCCAGCCGCGCTCGGGGGAGTGGAGCACCTGCCCCAGGTGGTAGTCGCCGTGTATCCGCTGCAGCGGCGGCCACGGCACTGCGAGAGCGCGGCGGTACACGGCCTCTGCTGCCGCTTGATGCGGGGCGAGCTCCGGAACCTCGGCGATGGCGATCGACAATCGGCGCCTCCACGTCGCGGCGGTGGCATCCCGGTCGGCGGCGGTCGGCGGTCTTGTGGGGAAGCACCGTGCCAGCGCGAGGTGGACTTCCGCCGTTGCGCTTCCCAGCGCGTGCGCCGCGGCGTGGAAGTCCTCGCCCCGCGCCGCCGCGTGCAGGGCGACGCGCCAGGCGTCCTCCACGCCGGGAAGGAACTCCTGCGCGAAGGCGAGCGATCCCTGTACGACGCCGCGAGCTGTTTCGGGATCCGGCCAGGTCCCCTCCAACCAGCCGATGGGGCGTGGCACGTGTGCTGATCCGGCGGCAGCCAGCCCCTCTTGAAGCTCGATGTCGGGATTGAGCCCAGGGTGCAGCTGCCGGTAGACCTTGCAGATCACCGACACATCGGGGCCTTCATAGATCAGCGAGGTGTTGGACTGCTCGCCGCTGACCACCCGGGACGATGCTCCCGCCGGCGACGGCGTGCGCGAGGACGGATGGCCGACAGCGGCGGTCTGAGGCCCGCGAGCGGTCCCTCCTCGTGCGACGAGCCGCAGCAGCGCTTGCGCGTACGCGGGGTCGTGCGGGCCGTCGATGAAGGTGGTTCCGGGGGTGGGGCTGCCGATGACATGTGCGGGATCCGCATCGACGGACTCCGTGGCGCGCTCCACCACGGGGATCTGATACAGAACGGTGGGCAGCGCCCCCTCGTCGGCCACGAGGAATGTGCGCACCCGGACGTCGGCGTCGAGCGGTGACGCGCCGTCGGCCGACTCGTCGCCGGTGAGATCCCACCACGAGACGAGGCGAAGGCTCGGCGGTCGCCCTTTCGCGGCGTACCACCGCTGCCGCGGCATCCACGCCGCAAGGCACGCCACGGTGCTGTCCATACCTGCGAGCGTATGCCCGCAGGTGAAGCGTGTCGAGGATTGAATGCAAGCGCTTGCAGCCCTGCCTGCTCGGCGGGCGGCCGACGGCCGGTTCGAGTCTTCGAGCAGAAGCGCACGCCCGACTGCAAGGGAGGTGAGCCGGGGAGCTCCCCGGGGCGAGGCGACGCCGCGTCAAAGCGGCGGGACGACACGCCGTTGCGGGCCCCGCGGCGGCCCGATTCGGGCGATCCAGCCCGCCGCTTTCACACCCGGTGCGCGTCAACAGACATGCTCCGCTCGCCTTCGGCCCCTCCCGACGCGTCGCGCGGCTAGCCGTCGGCGCCGGTATCCCGGGATTCGGCGATCTCGACGACCGGCTTCACGGGAATGACGATGGACTCGACGGCTCCGGTGCCGAGATCGCCGGGACCGAGCCCGACGACATCGACGGGCGCGGCATCGGCCAGTCGCTCCGCAGCTGTCTGGGGACGTGCCGGCTCGGACGGGAGCCCCGCCCACTCGTTCGTCTCTTCGGGACGTTGACTGAACAGACCCATACCCTCATTGTCACCCCGTCGATGACGATGACGTCAGGTCGCGATCCGGTTCAGGGGGAGGGCGGTGTGTCGGGACCCTGCTCGATCGCGGGCCGGCGCCGACCGACGATGTGACCGATCGCGGTCGTCCCGCGGGAGACGCCCCCGGCCACGGCCTGGCCCGCCCGCCGGATCCCGCGGCTCGCGAGTCGCTCGATCCTGTCCGCGCCCGGGCGAGGTTCCACGTCGACCGGCAACGTCAGCGGGGGAACGCCGAAGGCGCGCCGCGACCCCACTAGGACACGGCGTCCGAGGATATGGTTGCCGGCCCCGCCGATCGCCGCGCCGATGCCGAAGGGCAGCGCCTTGCCGAGCCACGAGGCCCCGCCGCGCGCCGCGAACTGGTGGATGAACGCGGTCTTGAGGCGATCGACCAGGGGGCCGACGGCCGCGCGAGGAAGCGTCTTGGTGACCATCTCGCCCCAGTACGCCGCACGGGTGGGACCCCGCCCCGCGGCCTGTCCCGCCAGCTGGGTGACCAGGTCGACGCCCTCCTTGCCCAGCATGAGGGTGAGCACGAGCGCCCGCGCGCGATCGGGGTCCGCCACAGGGATGCCGTGCACCTCCGCTACGGACTGCGCGAACAGCGTGGTGGCCTCGAGGAATCCCACCGTCTCGACGCCGCTGAGAGCCAGCGTGACCCCCGTTCCGATGCCCGGGATCACCGCGGTCGCCCCGACGGCTGCGCCGCCGGTGGTCACCGCCGCGAGATACCGCCTCTCGAGGATCCGGACGATCTCGGCCGGCGAGGCATCCGGATTCCTGAGACGGATGCTGCGCAGATGCGCGAGCACGACGGGGCGCTGGATGGCCAGGACGCGGTCCAGCGCGCGGATGGTGAACGGGTGCTCGTCAGACCCCGTCGGCGGCAGGCCGCCGTGCCACGGGGCGTCGCCCGGCAGCGAGTGGATGCGGTGAACCTTCTCGGCCATCGCGCCGATCCTATGCGCACGACCCTGAGCAGCTGCTCAGGGTTGACACCGGGCAGGAATCCGTCAGACGAACAGGTTCGCGCGCTCGAGGTCTTCCGCGAAGTCCACCTCGACGGCGTACAGATCGGAGATGTCCAGCGGCTGGAGCAGGACGCCGTCCTCTGCGATGGCGAGCTCGAGGCCGCGCTCGAAGTAGTCCTGGTCGTCGACGCGGGTGAGGTGGCGCATGAACGCCTTCTTGTCGCGGCTGGAGATGTAGTTGATGCCGACGGCCTCGCCGATCCCGCCCTTGACCGTCTTCGACAGCTCCTTGATGTAACCCTCGGAGGTCACGGTGTACTTGACCTCCTCGTCGCTGACCTTGGCCGTGTTCACGGTCACGAAGGACTGGTCGCGCTCGATCAGTGAGATGGCGCGGCCGAGCACGCGCGGATCGAACACGACATCGCCGTTCATCCACAGCACGCCGGCCCGGCCGGTGGTCGCGAGGGCGCGCAGCAGGCTCTTGGACGTGTTGGTCTGGTCGTACCGGTCGTTGTAGACGTAGTCCACGTCGGGGAACGCCTCGACGATGGTCTCGGCCCGGTACCCGACCACCGTGGTGATCTTGGCGTCACGGCCGAATGCGGCACGGATGTTGTCGTGCTGCTGCTGCATGATGCTGCGGCCGTCGCCGAGCTCGGTGAGCGGCTTGGGAAGGCTGCGTCCCAGCCGCGAGCCCATGCCGGCTGCGAGAATGACGGTCTGAAGGGTCAAAATCTGCTCCTGAAGTGCGTGATTCACTGCCGGTTCACCGGCCGGACACCCCTTCGTGCCGGGACCATGGTAGCGATGGCCCCTGGGAAGGCGCAGAATCAGCCGCCCCCGTTGCCGATTCGTGACATTCGGTGTAAAAGGCGCATCGGTGCCACGACACACATCTGTCTCGCGCCAATCGGGAACGGCGACTGCCCCGTGGCGGACCCGCTTGATACGTTGGTTCGGTGACAGCCTCCCTCCCGGTGCCGAACGACATCGATCCGGAAGAGCCGGACCGTCACCAGGCGGTGCGCGTCGTTCCGCTCAAGGATTCGGCTGCCTCCGCTCCCACTCCCGACAAACCGCGTCGCCCGCCGCGCAAACCGCGCGCCGATGCGTCGAAGAAGCCTGCGCCGCGCAAGAAGCGACCGGTTGCAGCACCGCCCGATCCGGGTCCGCCGCCTCCGCTTCCCAGTGACCTGGAGCTCGCGGCCAGTGCCGCCGCCGGCATCGTGATCCCGCCGCGCCCTCCGCTGCCGGCCGACACCTCCGCACCGCACGTCGCCGGTACCGACGAAGCCGGTCACGCACTCGAAGCGCCGTCAGTGCCGGAGAGCGAAGCGCCGCAGCCCGAGGGCGAGGCGCCACAGCCTGAGGCGGACGCACCGGTCCAGGCGCCGGCAGAGCCCGACGCCGTCGAGGTCGACGCGGAGATCCCGGTCGACGCCGCTGGCCCGGTGGAAGCCGCTGGCCCGGTGGAAGCCGCTGTCCCGGTGGAAGCCGCTGTCCCGGTGGAAGCCGCTGTCCCGGTGGAGGCTGAAGCCGCTGCCCCGGTGGAGGCTGAAGTCGCTGAACCCGTGGCGGAACCGGAGGTCGAGCCCGCGCCGGACCCCGTCACCGACGTCACGACCGCCGCGCCGCTTCTCGCGACCCCCGAGGAGGGCTACGCGGGGGAGGACAAGCCGGGCACGGCATCACTGACCCTTCCGCTGTCGCCTGAGGCGGCGACGGCGGGCGACGCGCTCGTCCTCCGCGGAGTGAGCAAGCGATTCGGCAGCACCCTCGCCGTCGACGGCATCGACCTCACGGTTCCCGCCGGGACGTTCTACGGCCTGGTCGGTCCGAATGGTGCAGGTAAGACGACCACGCTGTCGATGATCGCCGCTCTGCTCGAGCCCGACCGCGGCACCATCCACGTCGGCGGTGTGAACGCAGGAGCGAAGCCCCTGGCCGCGAAGAAGCTCATGGGCGTCCTTCCCGACAGGCTGCGGACCTTCGACCGCCTCACCGGACGCCAGCTTCTCTACTACTACGGGGTGCTGCGAGGGCTCCCGCCGGCCGTGGTCGAGAGCCGCACAGGCGACCTCGCGCGGGCGTTCGACCTCGGCGATGCT
Organism: Microbacterium timonense; assembly: GCF_900292075.1. Lineage (GTDB taxonomy): Bacteria > Actinomycetota > Actinomycetes > Actinomycetales > Microbacteriaceae > Microbacterium > Microbacterium timonense. The sequence goes on along the minus strand of NZ_OLMV01000001.1, from coordinate 859,430 downwards.
CTCGGACGAAGCGTCTCGGACTACTCCGCGGGCATGCTGAAGAAGGTCATGCTCGCCGGGGCGCTCATCCACTCGCCGCGCCTGCTGGTGCTCGACGAGCCGTTCGAGGCGGTCGATCCGGTCTCCAGCGCCGTCATCCTCGACATCCTCTCCACCTATGTGGCGCACGGCGGCACGGTGATCCTCTCGAGCCACGGCATGGAGCTCGTGGAGCGGGTGTGCACGCGCGTCGCTGTGATCGTCGCGGGCCAGGTGCTCGCCGAGGGCACAGTGGACGAGGTGCGTGGCGAGCTCACGCTCGAGCAGCGCTTCGTGGAGCTCGCGGGCGGGCTCAGCGATGTGGAGGGCCTCGAGTGGTTGCACACGTTCTCCGACTGAGACTCGCGCTGCTGTTCGGCGCGCTGCGCGGGGACGGCCGCCATGTGGCTCGCGTGACCACCGGGCTGGTGCTTTTGGTCGCGGCGACGGTGGCGGCCTGCTGGGCGATCCTCACGATGTCGGATGCCTCCACCGATGCCGTCCTCGCGGTGACCGTGCTGGGTGGCTCCGCGGTGACGCTGGGCTTCGCGCTGGCACCGCTGTTCGCCTCCGTCGACGACCCGCTCGATCCGCGTCGCTTCGCGCTGTTCGCCCTGCCGCGCGGGCCGCTCGCCATGGTGCTGGTGGTGGCGGGACTGCTGAGCGTGCCGATCTTCGTGCTGATCGCCGTCGCCATCAGCACGGCTGTGGTGTGGGCCGATCACGGCGTCCCCGTGCCGGTCACCATCGTCTCCGTGCTGCTGGGAGTACTCACGTCTGCGATTCTGGCGCGCATCTGCATGGCGCTGGCGGCGATGTTCCTCCGCGAGCGGCGCTCGCGCGAGCTCTCCGGCGTCTTCGTCCTGGTGGTGCTGGTGGTCGTCGTCCCCGTCGGCGTGTTCTTGTCGTCCCTCGAGTGGCGGGGGAGCGTCCCGCCGCAGCTTCTGGATGCCGTGGGAGCGCTGGCGGCGACGCCGCTCGGCGCCGCGTGGGCCCTTCCCGGCGTGGTGGCATCCGGTGAACAGGTGTGGTTGCCTGTGGCCGTCGCGGTCGCCACCGTGCTGGTGCTGGGGCTGGTGTGGGTGTGGGTCGTGCGGCGCGTGCTCACCACCACCGAACGACCCGGTGTCGGTCGCGAGCGCGGCGGACTCGGCTGGTTCGCGGTGGCACCCGGAACGCCCGGCGGCGCGGTGGCTGCGCGCAGCCTCGTCTACTGGTTCGGCGATCGACGCTACGTCGTCAACGCGCTCGTCATCCCGGTCGCCGCCGCGATCACGACCGTGCCCCTCCTGATCGCGGGCGTGCCGCCGGAGCTCGTCGTGCTCGTTCCCGTGCCGTTCGCCGCCCTGTTCCTCGGATGGCTTCCGCACGACGACGTGGCGTACGACTCCACGGCGGTGTGGATGCACATCGCCAGCGGTGTGCGGGGTGTGTCCGATCGCGTAGGTCGCCTGGTGCCGGTGCTGCTGGTCGGTGTGCCGCTGCTGGCGGTGGCTGTTCCCATCGCGGTGTCGCTGCACGGGCGGTGGGCGATCCTGCCCGCGATGACGGGCGCGTGCGCATCGCTGTTCCTCACCGGTCTGGGGCTCTCCAGCATCTCCTCCGTGGTCGCGCCGTACGCGGTGTCGCGTCCGGGGGAGAGTCCGTTCCAGCAGCCGCAGCGCACAGGCTCCGGCGGTGCGCTGGCCCAGGGTGCTGTCATGCTCGGCGCGCTGATCCTCTCGGCGCCCGTGCTGTGGTGCGGGTGGCTGGCCCTGCAGGGCGACATGGATGCCGCGACCACCGCCATGTGGAGCGGGCTGGGGATCGGTCTGGGCGTGCTGGTCGTCGGGGTGACGATCGGGTCGATCGCCTTCGAACGCCGTGGCGGTCGCATCATGGAGTTCGCCGAGTCGACCTGAGCGCATGCGCGCACGATCGCCCGCCCCATCGCGACCGTCCGCGACTACACTGGCAGACCATGAGCACCCCCCTTGACAGCCCCGACCAGGGAGGCGTCGCGACCCTCGATCGCGAGCTCGAAGAGCTTCTTCGCGAAGAGACCATCGAGCCGGGGGACCACGAGCGCTTCTCGCACTACGTGAAGAAGGACAAGATCCTCGAGTCGGCGCTCACCGGCAAGCCGGTACGCGCGCTGTGCGGCAAGAAGTGGACGCCCGGCCGCGACCCGGAGAAGTTCCCGGTCTGCCCCACCTGCAAAGAGATCTACGAGTCGCTGGGCGGCTGAGCCGTCGACGAGCCGCGCACCAGCCGCGGTGGCGTCAGGGCACCGGCGGGGCGTCGGTGTAGACGGTCGGAATCGCCGGGTCTGACCTGCTGAGCGCGAGGGCGCGCACCGGCAGCTCCTCGCGCACGCGCGCGTGGTGGGCGCGGGCTTCGTGGACACCCGCAGGGCCCTCGTACGCGGCATCCGGCTCCCCGTCGACGACCAGCGGAACCTGCAGCGCCCGTGCGCCCGGGTGCGCAGCCACGGTGTCGAGGGCCTCGAAGCCGTCCGACACGACGATCAGCTCGCTCGTGGCGGTGCCGTCGTCCAGCGTCCGGAAGGCCGCCTTGCGACCGCCCTTGGACCCCTTGTCCGTCGACGCCTTCGCCACCGCGACCCAGCCGCCGTCGGCGTCCTGACGGGCGACGAGCTTGTACACCATGCCCGCCGTCGGTGTTCCCGACCCCGTGACGACCGACGTGCCCACGCCGTACGCGTCCACCGGGGATGCCGCGAGCGCGGCGATCGCGTACTCGTCGAGGTCGCTCGTCACGGTGATGCGCGTGCCGGTCGCGCCCAGTTCGTCCAGCTGCGCACGCACTTGGGCGGCGACCGTCGGAAGGTCGCCGGAGTCGATGCGCACGCCGCCGAGTCCGGTGCCGGCGACGCGTATCGCGGTCTCGACGCCGGTGCGGATGTCATACGTGTCGACGAGGAGCGTGGTGTCCACGCCCAGCGCCTGGATCTGCGCGCGGAACGCGTCCTCCTCGCTGTCGTGCAGGAGCGTCCACGAGTGCGCGGCGGTGCCCATCGTCGGGATGCCCCACACGCGGCCGGCCTCCAGGTTGGAGGTCGCACGGAAGCCGGCGATGTATGCCGCCCGCGAGGCGGCGACGGCAGAGCGCTCGGCGGCCCGTCGCGATCCCATCTCGGCCAGGGGCCGGTCACCGGCGGCCACGCTCATGCGCGCAGCGGCGGTCGCCACCGCGGAGTCGTGGTTCAGGACGCTGAGGGCCAGCGTCTCGAGGACCACGGCCTCGGCGAACGTGCCCTCGATCGTCAGGATGGGGGAGCCGGGGAAGTACAGCTCGCCCTCGCGGTACCCGGTGATCGACCCGGTGAACCGGTAGTTCTCGAGGAAGTCGAGCGTCGCGGCATCCACCACCCTCTCGTCCCGCAGGTACCGCAGTTCTGCCTCGCGGAAGCGGAAATCGCGCAGGAGCGAGAGCAGGCGGCCCGTGCCGGCGACGACCCCGAAGCGGCGGCCGCCGGGAAGTCGCCTGCCGAACAGCTCGAACACGCAGCGCCGCTGCGCGGTGCCGTCACGCAGCGCCGCATCGACCATCGTGAGCTCGTAGCGGTCGGTGAGCAGTGCGGTGCTCTCTCGCGGCGCGTCCCCGTGGGTCATGCGGGCCAGCCTACTGAGCGGCTGGCGTAGGCTGGGGCATCGTGACCCTTCGGCAGGCTCAGGACGGCGCGGATGCGCCCATCGGGATCTTCGACTCCGGAGTGGGAGGACTCACCGTCGCGCGGGCGGTCTCGGCGCTGCTGCCGCGTGAGTCGATCCTCTACGTCGGCGACACCGCACGCTCCCCGTACGGGCCGAAACCGATCGCCGATGTCCGCCGCTACGCGCTCGAGGTGCTCGATGACCTCGTGGCGCAGGGCGTGAAGATGCTCGTGATCGCGTGCAACACCGCGTCCGCCGCCATGCTGCGTGACGCGCGCGAGCGCTACGACGTCCCGGTGGTCGAGGTCATCGGCCCGGCCGTGCGCACCGCCATGTCCACCACGCGGAACGGCCGGGTGGGTGTCATCGGCACGGCCGGCACCATCAGCTCGGGCGCCTATCAGGACATGCTCGGTGTCAACGAGCGCCTCACCGTCTTCGCGCAGGCATGCCCACGCTTCGTCGAGTTCGTCGAGGCGGGCGTCACCGACTCGCCCGAGGTGCTCGCCGTGGCAGAGGAGTACCTCGCCCCGCTCCGGCACGCCGGCGTCGACACCCTCGTTCTCGGGTGCACGCACTATCCGTTCCTCGAGGGGGCGATCAGCTACGTCATGGGACCGGACGTCAGCCTCGTCTCCAGCGACACCGAGACCGCGAAAGACGTCTACCGTCAGCTCGTGTCGCGCGACCTGCTGGCGGGCCCGGATGCCGAGCCGCGGCACGTCTACGAGGCCACGGGCGCATCCGCGGACGAGTTCCTCGACCTCGCCCACCGGCTGATGGGGCGGGAGGTGTCTTCGGTCCGGCTTGTTCAGACCGGCGCCATCGACCTTCCCGCGCCGCTCGGCTGAGGCATCCGTGTCCCACTTTTCACGAAGCATGTCCCGATTCAGGTCGTTCCGGCAGCGCCTAGCGACCGAAATCGGGACACGCTCAGCGTAGGAGGAGAGAAATGACCGACATCACCCGGGCCGACGGTCGCACCGTCGACCAGCTGCGACCCATCACCATCGAGCGGGGTTGGTCCGCCCAGGCCGAAGGCTCCGCGCTCATCTCCTTCGGGAACACCAAGGTGCTGTGCACGGCGTCGTTCACCAACGGCGTACCTCGCTGGCTCGCCGGCAAAGGCAAGGGCTGGGTCACGGCCGAGTACGCCATGCTCCCGCGCGCGACGAACGAGCGCAACGACCGTGAGAGCGTCAAGGGGCGGATAGGCGGGCGCACGCACGAGATCTCGCGCCTCATCGGCCGGGCCCTGCGCGCGGTCGTCGACACCAAGGCGCTCGGCGAGAACACCATCGTGATCGACTGCGACGTGCTGCAGGCCGACGGCGGAACACGTACCGCGGCGATCACCGGCGCCTACGTGGCACTCGCCGACGCGATCGAGTGGGGCCGAGGCAGGAAGTTCATCGGTCAGAAGGCGCAGGTGCTCTTCGACTCGGTCTCGGCCGTGTCGGTCGGCATCATCGACGGCGAGCCCATGCTCGACCTCGCCTACGTCGAAGACGTGCGCGCCGAGACCGACATGAACGTCGTGGTCACCGGTCGAGGCCTCTTCGTCGAGGTGCAGGGGACAGCCGAAGGGGCACCGTTCGACAAGCGCGAGCTGGATGCGCTGCTGGAGCTCGGCGTCAACGGGTGCGCCCAGCTGCGCGAGCACCAGCAGGCCGCACTCGCGCCGGCCGCCTCATGACGGGCGAGAGCCGGTCGTTGAGCGAGCGAGGCGAGACGAGACGCCGGATCGTCCTCGCCACCCACAATCCGCACAAGGTCGAGGAGTTCCAGGCCATCGTGGCGGCGACGCGCCCCGACGTGGAGGTGATCGGCTACACCGGTCCCGAGCCCATCGAAGACGGCGTGACGTTCGCCGACAACGCCCTCATCAAGGCTCGTGCCGCTGCGACACACACCGGATTTCCCGCGCTCGCCGACGACTCCGGCATCTGCGTGGACGTGCTGGGCGGCGCACCGGGCGTGTTCTCGGCGTACTGGGCAGGGCACGCTAAGGATGCCGCGGCCAATCTGCGCCTGCTGCTGGACCAGCTCTCGGATATCCGCGATCCGCACCGCACGGCGCAGTTCGTCTCCACCATCGCGCTGGTGGTGCCCGCCGCGGACGGGGAGGCCGCGGAGCACGTGGTGGAAGGCGTCTGGCCCGGACGCCTCGCCGTGGCCGCATCCGGCGTCGGCGGGTTCGGTTACGACCCCATCTTCATCCCCGACGGCCAGCAGCCCGGCTACGAGCGGACGGTCGGGGAGTGGTCGCCCGACGAGAAGAACGCGGCATCCCACCGCTCCCGCGCCTTCGCAGCGCTCTCACCCCTGCTCGCGCAGCTCTGACCGACGACGTCAGCGTGAGACGAGCGGCAGCTCGAGAACCGACTCGTGCCCGGGTCCGGTGTGCACCGTGCACGTGACCCGCGGGCTGGACCGGTAGAGCGCCGGGAAGGAGCCCCACAGGGGGTTGCGGGGCGAGAGCTGGCGGCCGGAGAGATGCAGCCGCAGTTCGTCGCCGGCCCGGAAGAACGTCGCCGAGGGGGCGAGCTGCAGCGCCACCGCGCGCGGCTCGGCGTCGAGCAGCACGCGCCGGCACCCGGTCGTCACGAGGTCGCGTCCGAACCCGTAGGAGCCTTCGAAGGGCACGAACCGCCCATCCGTCCACTTCGATACACCGGCGAAGATCGATGCCGGCCCGACGGATGCCGCACTGAGCCACACACGCACCGCGACGTCTCCGGTGATCTCGGCGTCTTCCTCGAAGCGCCACGAGAACGTTGCGGCGTGCCGGCGGCCGAAGGTGGCGGTGCCCCATGTGACGGGCTGATCGGTCCGCAGCCGGCCGTCCTCGTGGAGGTGAAGCAGGACCGGGGTGCCGGCGGGAGGCCAAACGGCCTCCTCGCGCACCTCGTGGATCCGGTCAGCCCGCTCCCGCACCTCCAGCCGGACCCGTGGAAGCTCCGCCGGGATCCCCTTGAGATGCGCGTCGAGGAAGGCCCGTTGCACCGCCACGGCCTCGTCGCTGTAGAAGGTCGCCCACTTCCCGCTGCGGTGCGTGTACAGATGACGCACGGACGAGCCGGTCTCGGCGAAAGCGCGGAAGCTGCCCCGTGTGTGGAGGTTCGCGTCGGAGAAGCTGCCGCAGACGAGCATCGGAACCTCGATGCGGCCGAGATCCGGCGCCAGCGAACGCCACCACGCGTCGTCGTCCGGCCGCGCAGCGACTTCCCGTCCCAGATCGGGCGACATACGTGTCACCCGCCGGATCACGGTCGTCCACAGCCGTGCGAAGCCCACCTCCCTGACTCCTCCGGGGTAGAAGAAGTCCCGGTACGCGTCGGTGAATCCCTCCCACGGCGCGATCGCACGCAGGTGCGGCGGGCGCAGCGCTGCCACCTTGTACTGAGAGATCGCGAGGTAGGAGACGCCGAGCATGCCGACCCCGCCGTCGCACCAGTCCTGCCCCGCGATCCACTCGATCGCGTCGAAGATGTCCTCCGCCTCCGCGTCGCTGAAGAGCGACCCTACGCCGTCGGACCGCCCCGCACCGCGCACATCGAGGTTGACCACGGCGTAGCCGGATGGCACCCAGTACGCGGGATCCGGCCCCTCCCAGCCCGTCTGGTCGGAGATGTGCACGGGGCCGGTCTGCCGCAGAATGCGGAACTGCGGATTGATCCGGTAGCCGCGCCGCGTGCGTCGGGGCACGGCGTCCTTGCCGTACGGGTGGGCGCAGAGGATCACCGGCCGTCGGCCGCCGTCGCGCGGCAGGTAGACGTTCGCACGCAGGATCGTCCCGTCGCGCATCGGGATCTCTACATCCCGCCGGATCTGCACCTCGGGTCCGGCCGGCGTGACGGTGACCGGCGGACGGAGGGCGCGACGCACACGCTCTCGCGCGTACGCGAACGCGCCGTCGCGCCTCCAAGGACGGTCGGTCGCAGGCGTCGGCGCGGATCGATCTTTCACGGCGCGACGCTATCACCGCGCCGGTGCCGCGACTGAGAATCACACTCATTCCCGAGTAGCGCTGGGAGCGCTCTTCGCGGGCGCCGCGGGATTAGCCTGGGCGCATGCACGATCACGCACCGACGGGGATCCGGGGGGCCGGCAATCGGCGGCTCCTCGCGATCTCGCTGGCGATCACGTCCACCGTCATGGTGGTGCAGATCGTCGGTGCCGTGCTCTCTGGATCGCTCGCGCTCTTCGCCGATGCGACGCACATGTTCACGGATGCCGCAGCCCTCGTCATCGCGCTCATCGCGAGCTCCGTCGCGGCCCGGCCTGCCAACGACCGCCGCACCTTCGGGTATCAGCGCGCTGAGGTCTTCGGCGCCCTCGTCAACGGCATCATCCTGATCCTCCTGTCGGCGTGGGTCGCGTTCGAGGGTGTGAACAGGCTGCTCGATCCCGGTGAGGCTGAGGTGCAGGGCGGTCTCATGCTGGTCGTGGCGATCGTGGGCCTGCTCGCCAACGCCGCGGCGATGTGGCTGCTCAGCTCGGCGCAGCGGCGGAGTCTCAACGTGCGCGGGGCGTACCTCGAAGTGCTCGGCGACCTCATCGGGTCGGCCGCCGTCATCGTGGCGGCGATCGTGGTGGTCATGACCGGCTGGGACCAGGCGGACGCGATCGCGTCGCTGTTCATCGCCGCGATGATCATTCCACGCGCCATCGGCCTGCTGCGCGAGGTGGTGTCGGTGCTCGCGGAGTCGGCACCCAAGGGCACGCACGTGAAGGAGATCCGCGACCACATCCTCGGCACACCGGGGGTGGTGGACGTGCACGACGTGCACGTGTGGCAGCTCACGCGCGGGGCGCCGGTGTTCACCGCCCATGTCGTGGTGGACGACCGCGTGATGCGGAGCGGTCAGGCCAGCGGCATCCTCAGCCAGTTGCAGACCTGCCTGTCGCAGCACTTCGATGTGGAGCACTCGACGTTCCAGCTCGAGCCGGCCGGACACGTCGAGCATGAATCGCACGCCTGAGGCGGGTCAGTCCTCGCGACGCACGTCGCCGGGCGACTTGTCCGGCCGCAGACCCCGCCAGCGAGGGTGGCGGAGGATGCCGCCCGGCGTGAACTCGCCGTACTCCACCTCGCCGACGAGCTCGGGCCGCACCCACAGTGCGTCGCGGGCGTCCAGGGGCGGCACGCCGCTCAAGGGATTCTCGTCGGTGCGAAGGGGGAGGAGCTTCTTCATGAGCGCGGCCAGCGTCGAATCGCTGAACCCCGTGCCCACGCGGCCGGCGTAGCGCAAGCCCTCGGGCGAGGGGATGCCGAGCAGCAGCGAGCCGAACGTGCTGCTGCGCGCACCCTTGCCCGGGCGGATGCCGGCGATCACCACTTCTTGCGTGCGGGTGATCTTCACCTTCAGCCAGGCCTCGGAGCGTGAAGCGCGGAGGTAGTGCGAGGCGGGGTCCTTCACGACGATCCCCTCCAGCCGCAGCTGCACGCTGGTGTCCAGCGCGGCGTCGACATCGTCGAACACCGGGGGCACCGCGATCGGATCGATCGTCGAGGAGGTGATCGCCTCCAGCACGTCGCGACGCTCCCGCAGCGGCAACGCGGTCAGGTCGTCACCGTCGTGCGTGAGCACGTCGAACAGGTAGTAGTGGACCGGGGTCCGTCGCGCTTCCCGAGTGATGTCGCCGGCTCGCTCCAGGTTCATGCGTGTCTGCAGAAGCGGAAAGCTGGGTCTGCCGTCAGGCTCCAGCGCCACGAGCTCGCCGTCGACGACCGCCGGCTCCGCGCCGAGCCCCGGATCGACGGCGGTGAGCTCGGGATAGCGGTGCGTGACCTCGTTGCCGCTGCGGGCGAACAGCCGCAGACGTTCGCCGTCCCACGCCCCGACCGCGCGGATGCCGTCCCACTTCATCTCCACCCACGCTCTCGCGCCCCAGCGCTGCGCCGCCTGCCGTGCCTGGGCGGGTGTGGCGGAGGTGGACAGCATCGGCCGGAGCGCCTCGAGATCCAGCGCCGGGCGGCAGGCGGCATCCTTCTTCGCCCTGGGGCTGCCGCCGGCCTTCGCCCTGGGGCTACCGGCGGCGCGGCTGTCGTCGGAGGGGCTGCTTTTCGGTTCCGCGGTTGCGCGGTTCGAGGCGCCGGCGCGGCGCACGGCCGGACGCCGGACCTCGTCGGCCTGCGGGCTCGGTTCGACCGGCGTGCCGTCGGCTTGCGGGCGGCCCTCGGCATCCGTCTTCATGCGATGCAGCAGCCAGCTCGACTTCTCACCCTCGCCCTCGGTGCGGATCAGCGCCAGCCGGACGCGACCGAGGGGTCCACCCGGACGGCCCTCGAGCGTCGCGATGATCTCGTCGTCGCGCCACTTCTCAAGGTCGTAACGGCCGTCGTCCCAGATGGTGACGGTGCCGCCGCCGTACTCACCGGCCGGGATGGTCCCCTCGAACGTGGCGTACTCCATCGGGTGATCCTCGGTCTGCACGGCCAGGTTGTTGCGTTTGGTCGAATGCGGAACCCCGCGCGGCACGGCCCAGCTCACCAGCACCCCGTCGTGCTCCAGGCGGAAGTCCCAGTGCAGCCGCGTGGCGTGATGCTCCTGGATGACGAACCGGGGCTTCTCATCGCCCGGAGTCGCGCCCAACGGATTGCGCGGCACGGGCTCAGGGGTGCGCTCGGCGCTCCGCTTCGCGATGTACGCCGACAGCGGCCCCGACTCCGCCTCCCGGCCGCCGGCGTGGAACCCCAGCGGCGCCATCGGGTCGCCGATCGTCTCGATGCGCTCCAGCACCTCGAGGAAGTCCAGGTGGCGCAGGCCCGGATCTTCCAGCTCGTCCCAGGTGCGAGGAGCGGCCACCGTGGGATGCAGTCGGCCGCGCAGGGAGTACGGCGCGATCGTCGTCTTCGAGCCGTTGTTCTGGCTCCAGTCGATGAGCACCTTGCCGTGGCGCTCGGTCTTCTTCATGCTGCTGACCACAAGATCGGGGTGGTCGGCTTCGATCGCCCGGGCGAGCTCGTTCGCCAGCGCCGACGCCTGCTCGGTCGACTGGCCTGGCGGCAGTGCCGCGTACAGGTGGATGCCCTTGCTGCCGCTGGTGACCGGAAAGGGCTCCAGGCCCATCCCCTCCAGGATGGTGCGCGCCCACGCCGCGACCACGGCGCACTCCGGCAGCCCGACGCCCGGGCCGGGATCGAGGTCCAGCACCAGCCGGTCGGCTGGTCCGCGCTCGCCGTCGGGAGTGAAACGCCACTGCGGCACGTGCAGCTCGAGGCTGGCGACCTGGGCCAGGTAGACGAGCGTCGGCACGTCGCCGACGAGCGGGTAGTCCTTCGGGCCGCTGGAGTGGGGGATCGGCATCCGTCTCACCCACGATGGGGCGCCGCGCTCGAGGTCCTTCGCGAAGAACACCATGCCCGGCTCGTCCTCGGTGCCGACGCCGTCGGGCCAGCGCTTGCGGGTCACCGGACGCCCGATGACGTGAGGGATGAGCACTTCGGCCACGCGCGTGTAGTAGTCGATGACCTCGCCCTTGGTGGTGCCCGTCTCGGGGTAGAGCACCTTGTCGAGGTTCGTAATGCGCAGCCTGCGGCCGCCGATGCGCACCAACTGCTCGTCACGCGCCATGCGCCAAGGCTAGCCGTGGACGGTGTGACCGGTGTGTACTGGTGTGATGAGGGCGATCTGGAAGGGTGCGCTGACGTTCGGACTCGTCAACGTCCCGGTCAAGGTGTACTCCGCGACCGAGGACCACGACGTGTCGCTGCATCAGGTGCACAACAAGGACGGCGGTCGCATCCGCTATCAACGGGTGTGCGAGATCGACGGCGAGGTGGTGCCGTACTCCGACATCGACAAGGCGTACGACGACGGCGACAAGACGGTCATCCTCACCAAGGAGGATCTGGCATCGCTGCCGGCCGAGAAGAGCCGGGAGATCGACGTCGTCGAGTTCGTCCCGAGCGAGCAGATCGACCTGCTCACACTGGACCGCGCCTACTACCTCGAGCCGGACTCCGCCTCGCCCAAGGCGTACGTGCTGCTGCGCAAGACGCTGGAGCAGACGGACCGCACCGCCATCGTGCGGTTCTCGCTGCGCCAGAAGACCCGTCTGGCGGCGCTGCGCGTGCGCGGCGACGTGCTGGTGCTCCAGACGCTGCTGTGGGCCGACGAGGTGCGTGAAGCGGCGTTCCCGTCGCTGGATGAGAGCGTTCGGATCTCGGCGAAGGAGTTGGAGCTGTCGGCATCCCTCGTCGAGAGCTTCTCGAGCGACTTCGACCCGGAGGAGTTCACCGACGAGTATCAGGAGGAGCTGCGCACCCTGATCGAGGCCAAGCTCGAGAAGGGCGATGCCGTCGACACCGCCGAGACCTTCGGTGAGCAGGAGGAGGAGGCCGGCGGCGAGGTGATCGACCTGATGGCGGCGCTCCGCGCGAGCGTGGAGAAGTCGCGGGCGGCCCGTGAGGGCGACGGCTCGAAGACAGCGGGGAAGACCTCAGGCAAGAAGGATGCCGAGGGCTCTGCCAAGAGCGACTCCAAGGCATCCGCGAAGAAGCCGGCGGCGAAGTCGTCGGCGAAGAAGCCCGCCGCGAAGAAGAAGGCGTCCTGAGCGTCTGATCGCGGTCAGGCCCTGGGGGCCTCGCCGTGCTCAGGGCCGCGGTCGAACACCTCGGGGTCGAGCACGAGCGCCTCCGCCTCGGCGTGGTCCGTGACGACGTCGGCGCCGGCGGCGGCGGCCTTCTTGGCCTTGCTGCGCTCGCGGAGGTAGTGCCACAGGGTGACAACGGCGGTGCCGCCCACGGCGGCGAGCAGGATGAGGTCGATGTAATTCTCGACGAAGGTCGCCACCGGCGGGATGAAGCCGATGAGGTAGCCGAACATCGTCAGGCCGAAGCCCCAGAGCACCGCGCCGACGAGGTTGTACAGCGTGTACTTCCACTTGTTCATGTGGCCGACGCCCGCGGCGACGGGAGCGAAGGTGCGCACGATCGGCACGAAGCGGGCGAGGATGATGGTCAACCCGCCGAACCGCTCGAAGAAGGCGTTGGTGCGCTCGACGTTCTTGACGCTGAACAGGCCCGACTCCTTGCGCTCGAACACCGCCGGCCCGCCCTTGTGCCCGATGTAGTAGCCGACCTCTCCGCCGACGAAGGCGGCCAGCCCGATCAGCAGGGCGACCCACCATACGCTGAGGCCGAACACGCCGTGGGGCGCGTAGTCCTGCGGGTGAGAAAGCAGTCCTGAGATGACAAGCAGTGTGTCGCCGGGGAGCAGGAACCCGACCAGCAGGCCCGTCTCGGCGAACACGATGAAGCAGACCACCGCCAGCGCCCAGGGGCCGGCCCATCCGATGATGGCGGCCGGATCGAGCCACGGGATCAGGGCAGTGGGAACAGCGTGCACGATGGTCATCCCGTCGTCAGTCGGCGGAGCATGCGAGATTTCGCGTGCGGAAGGTGGGACTTGAACCCACACGCCCGGAGGCACAGGAACCTAAATCCTGCGTGTCTGCCAATTCCACCACTCCCGCGAGTGGACTCAGTCTACTGAGGCGGCTGGGCGCCTGCTGTGGGGCAGACCCCCGCATCGACCCGGCGCACCGGTCGCCGGGCCGCGAGTCTCAGCGACGGATGCCGAAGAGGAAGTAGCTGGCCGGTCCGATCCAGTTCACGAGGATCGCGGGCACCCACGCGACCTTGGGACCGCGCACTTCGTCGGCGTCGCGGTGGGCGAGGTCCCAGAAAGCGAGGAACGCGAAGACCGCCTGCACGATGCCGAGCAGTCCGAGCCCCGTCTTCGCGGTGGGGGAGAGTTCCGTCTTGGCCATGTCGTCGCCGTCCTTCCGTCCTTCTTCCCATCCTGCCCCGCGAAGCGGCTCGATGGCACCTGTGGATAACTTTCGGCTGGCTCTGCAGGGAATTGCGAGGATGCTGCGGTGACCTCGCCCGCCGCTCCCGTCGCCACGCTGGTGGCCGAGCGGGTGCGCGAGAGGCTGCGCGCCGAACGGTCCGACCCGACGCGCGATCCGGAGTTCGCGGCGCAGATCGCGCGCGCCGAGGTGCGCCGCCACAACGACTTCGCGCTGGCCAGGGGGCTGGCGCCGGTGGATGACGAGACGGCCTGCGTGCGCGAGGTGCTGGCCGCCGTCGCCGGGTACGGTCCGCTGCAGGCCTACCTCGACGATCCGACCGTGGAGGAGGTCTGGATCAACGCGCCCGATCGCATCTTCGTGGCGCGGGGCGGAGTGCCCGAGCGCACGCCATTGATCCTCACCGACACCGCGGTGCGCGATCTCGTCGAGCGGATGCTGCAGTCCAGCGGCCGCCGCGTCGATCTCAGCCAGCCGTTCGTCGACGCCTCGCTCCCGGATGGATCGCGGCTGCACGTGGTGATCCCCGACATCACGCGACGTCATTGGGCGGTCAACATCCGCAAGTTCCTCCCGGCATACCGGGACCTCGGACGCCTGGTCGCGGCGGGGTCGATCGCTCCCGCGGGCGCGGCGCTCCTGCGCGACGCGATGATCGCGGGCAAGTCGGTGCTCGTTTCGGGGGCCACCCACGCGGGCAAGACGACGTTGCTCGGCGCCCTCATCGCGGCATGCCCGCCGCACCACCGCATCGTGACCGTCGAGGAGACCTTCGAGCTCGCCGTCGCGGCGCCCGACATCGTCGCCCTGCAGGGGCGCCAGCCGAGTCTTGAGGGTACGGGCGAGGTGACGCTCCGGCGTCTGGTCAAGGAGGCGCTGCGCATGCGGCCCGATCGCCTGGTCGTCGGTGAGGTCCGCGATGCCGAGGCGCTCGATCTCCTTCTCGCGCTCAACACGGGCGTTCCGGGCGCAGCCACCATCCATGCGAACTCGGCTCGCGAAGCGCTCGGCAAGCTGGCGGCCCTGCCGTTGCTCGCGGGCCGGAACATCGACGCGACGTTCGTGCAGCCGGCGGTGGCGGCATCCGTTCATCTCGTCGCCCACTGCGAGCGCGACGCCACCGGCATCCGCCGCGTGACCGAGATCGTGGCGCCGACCGGGTTCACCGACGGCGGCTTCACCGCGCAGACCCTGTACCGGGCGGAAGCTGCATGACCTTCGTGTGGGGAGCGGTGCTCGCGGCGGGCCTCCTGCTCGTCGTCTCGCCGTGGCTCTGGCCCGCCCGAACCCAGCCGCGTGATCGAACCGCACGCCGCGGACGGATCGCTCGCCTCCTCGAGGAGGCCGGAATGCCGCGGGTCTCGGTCACATCACTGATCGTCGTCGCGGGCGCCGCGGCGCTGCTGGCAGCCGCGGTGGCGTGGCTGATCGCCCCGGTGGGCGCCCTCGCCCTCGTCGCGGCTGCTGCGGGTGGCGCCCTGCCCTTCACGTGGCTCCGCGCGCGGCGGTCCAAACTCCTCCGCACACGGCGAGGGCTCTGGCCGGACGTCTGCGACCTGCTCATCGCGTCCGTGCGTGCGGGCATGTCGCTTCCCGACGCCGTCGCCAGCCTGGCTCACTCCGCTCCCGCGGAGCTGCGGCCCGCATTCGCCACCTTCGCCCGCGACGTCGCCGCGTCGGGACATTTCGACTCCAGCATCCAGCGGCTCAAGTCCCAGCTGGCAGATCCGGTCGCCGACCGCATCGTCGAGACTCTCCGGATGGCGCGCCAGGTCGGCGGCACCGAGCTCACCTCTGTGCTGCGCGCACTCGCGGCGTCGGTGCGGGCGGATGCAGCTCTGCGCGGTGAGGTGGAGTCCCGGCAGTCGTGGATCCGGGGCGCCGCGGTGCTCGGCGTCGTCGCGCCGTGGGTGATCCTGGCGCTGCTGGCGATGCGGCCCGAGGGTGCGCGGGCGTATGCGAGCCCGACCGGGGTGGCGCTCATCGTCGTGGGCGCCGCGGTGTCGGTCATCGCGTATCGGCTGATGCTGCGCCTGGGCAGGTTGCCCGACCCACGGCGGTGGTTCGGATGACGGGGTTCGCGGCGAGCGACGCCGCCTATGCCGTCGTCCTCGGCTCGGCCCTCGGGGTCGGCATCTGCCTGCTCATCTCGCTGGCGCCCCGCTGGGGTGCCCCGACGCTGGCCAGGCGCATCGCCCCATACATCCGCGATGTCACCGGTCCGCAAGGGCTGGATGTCGGATCGTCGCGCCTCCTAGGCAACTTGGCGTGGTCCGCGCTCGCGCCGGGCCGATGGGTGCGATGGGCCGCCGGTGACGACATCCTCACCCGGCGCCTGCATCGCGCCGGCTGGTCGATCGACGGTTCCACCTTCCGTGGGCGCCAGCTCGGGTGGGCGATCGCGGGGCTCGGCGCCGGCGGCCTCCTCGTTGTGCTTCTGGTTCTGGTCGGGCGCGGGTCACCGGCGCTCGGTCTGCTGCCGCCCGTCGCGGCGGTCGCTGCCGCTCTCGGCTACGACGCCCGCCTCTCTCGCGCTTCTCGGGCGCGCGCGACGCGGATCGAGGAGGAGCTGCCGACGATCCTGGAGTTCCTGGCGCTGTGCCTGTCGGCGGGTGAAGGCATCCTCGATTCGCTCCGGCGGGTCAGCGACATCGGAGCCGGCGAGCTCACGGCCGAGCTGCGAGGCGTCGTCGTGGCGGTGGGGACGGGCTCGCCGCTCTCGGAGTCGCTCACCCGCATGGCGGCGGGACTCGAGATCCCCGCGCTCTCGCGAGCCGTCGATCAGATCGCGGCCGCGCTCGAGCGCGGTGCGCCGCTCGCGCACGTGCTGCAGGCTCAGGCTTCCGATGCGCGCGAAGACGCCAAGCGCAGCCTGATCGAACGTGCCGGGCGCAAGGAGATCTACATGCTCTTCCCTGTCAAGCAAGAATCGTAATCTCTTCGAACCGCGTCGCCAGCGTGTATCAACGGGCGGTCGAGAGCACTCACCATAGGTTGTGAAGATGCGTACCGCTATTACCTCGCTGGCCCTGCTGGGAATCTTGCTCACGGGCTGTGCTGTTCAAACCGAGACCACCTCGTCAGGCACTGGTGGACCCACGGAGTCCCAGCCCATAGAGGCGCCCGCGGAGCCCCTGGACCTGACAGGAGAGTGGAAGCAGACCAATTCCAACAGCGCCGACAGCTATCAGGCGGCCACGATTACTGACTCCACGATCACAGTCGACTGGGTCAACGAGCAGGACTCGGCCCGGGCGCTGTATTGGGCCGGCACGTTCGAACCACCTACCGAGGACACCACTCACTACGAATGGGATTCGGTGAACGACAAAGCTCAGACCGACACCGCGCTGATGGCTTCGGGCGACGACACGAAGACGTTCACTTACTCGGACGGCGTACTGAGCTACGAACTGACCGCCATGGGCGTCACGATGACGGTCGAGATGGAACGCCAGTAGGGCTCAGGCGACGCGTTTCCTTGCCCGGGATCGTGCGGACTGTGCCCATGGGTCTTTCGGGCGGTTCAAATGCGCCCTCACTTCGGAGGGGAAGAACCGCCACACACCACCGACCTTGAAGCCGGGGATGTCGCCAGTCCTCACCATCCGGTAGACCGTGTCCGTCGATACGCCAAGAATGCGGGCCATGTCCGCTAGGTCGACCGCGCACTCATGGCTGGTCGCGTGGCCAGCCTGCACGGGGTGAAGCCGAGCACGGTTCCAGTCGTCGAGGTCTGCGGCGTAGAAGACGCTGCGACTTCCCTGCTTGTAATGCTTCGGGCCGGCGCCCTGACTGATCAGGTTGTAGAGCGTCTGAACGGCCATACCGCAGTACTCGGCGGCAGCCTTCGACGTGAGCACGGGACCAGTCATGGCGTGAGTGTCGGGCACGACGGATAATGTAATGGCTCGGCCGGAGGAAGGAACCCGGCCTGTGAACAGACCCGACTGGCACCCGATCATGGCCGCGATGGAAGGCCCGACCGGTGTGTGGCGGATGATCGCACCGGACGGAACCGAGTACGGCCGCGTTGAGATCCGCCGCGTGATGAACGGCACTGACACGCGCTACAAGGCGATCTGGCGCGGCGACGTGATCGGATGGGCCACGACGCTCCGTGAGGCCTGTTATCGCGTCCACGTGGCATTCCTAGCCGCTCACGGGCCGGGCGGGTCCCCGAAGGCCGACTGGGGAGGACCCGGTTGGCGCCAGCACGAAGGTGCGTCGCATACCCGGCACAGCACCATACAGTGAGCACATGACCGAACCTCGCGACACCTTCAACGCTTTCAACGCGGTGCCCGACTGGGGAAACGCCCCTGTCCAATACGACACCGATGACGTCCATAAACACTTCCATGGAATCGCATCGCGCGTGCATGCGGCGGCTGGCGACGACCTCCAGTACGTGACTGGCGAGATCAACAACCAGGAGCCCGCGTCCCCGATACGGATCTACGCTTTCACTTCCAAACTCGTGATCGCGGTATACGGGGAGTTCGGAAAGGTGTCCGTCGACGTGCACTCGCGCAGCGAGATCGTCAACGTTCGCATCCTCAACGCGCCTCTCGCAACGAGCGACCACATGTTGCTATCGGGCTCAGGTCAACTCGCATTCGAGGTTGAGTACCCGTTCGGCACGGCCAGTTTCGACCGCTGGTACCGCGGAGAGGACGACCGCGCCCGAGCCCTCGCGCAGTTCCTCGAGGACCTGGCGAATCGCTGACTGCTGGAGGGAGCGAGAGCATGAGCAGCATCACGATCGACGGTGTCACGGTCGAAGGCGAAGTCGACGGTATCGCCGCTGCGTACGAGAAGGTCTTCGCGGCCATAGATCGAGGCGACCCGGTGACGGTCAACCTTGCCATCATTCAACGCGAGGGGTACACAACCATCTGTGCGTTTCGGGTCACTGCCCACACCCGGTTGAGTGCAGTCCTCGAGTACACGCCCGCTCACAAGGAGATCCACGCGGAACACAGCATCGCGGTTTCAGTCCGGTGACCGTGTTTGGGGTGCGCGGGAGGCTGCCCACGCACCCCTCAAAGCTTCGCTACCCGAAGCGACGGCGTCTCCCGGCGTTGTCGACTTGGGACTGGTGCGCGTCGTACTGGTAGATGCGGCCGTCGATGATCCGTCCAAGACCATCACCCCCGATCTCGAGAGTCCCGCCGATACGGGCACCGTCGAAAGACATGCCCTGCGCCGCAGCGGATGTCATCCCTGCCGTCGCGGAGCGCACCAGAGAGAACTCACCCTCGATACCCTGAGCAAACCCACGGGCAGTGTTCGAACCGATCTCAGCGAACACCCGCGACGGCGAGTGAATCCCCAACAGATCCTTCGCCCACTCGATCGCACCACCGACCGTGTCCGTGATCGCCTTCTGAATCCGGTACACCATCGACGTGATACCGAGAACAAGACCCTCGATGATCTGACGGCCCGTGTTGTACAACCACATGCCCGCACCGGCCACAGCCGCAGCGACACGACCCGGGAGTGCCGCGAACCACAACGCCACCTGAGCGACACTCTGACCCACCTGTACCGCGAACCCAGCCACGTTGATGCCGGCTTCCTGGATGACCCGGTGCATGCCGATACCGAAGTCGAGCACGGCCCGGTACACCATGCCCCAGAACCCCGGGAGGGCGATGACCTTCCCGATGATCTCGTCGAACGAAACCCCGTTGAACAAGTCAACGGCAGCAGACACCATGCCCCAGGTGTCCATGAACGCCTTACCCGCGTCGCGGACAAAGTTGCCGAGCTCGGTGAGCAACCCACCGAGGTCTTCGATACCCTGCTGGGTCTCGGGTTTGTTCAGCCACTCCGAGAAGTCCTCAAGGGCCGGGATGCCGTCCTCAAGGAACCATGCAGACAGCTTCTCCGCCGTCGGGAGAAACGCTGTCCCGATCTTGGTGGAGATGTTCTCCCACCCCGCCGCCATGCTCGCCTGCTGGCCGGCGAGAGTGTCGGACTGGGCTGCGAACGTGCCCTGCTGCGCCGTCGTCGAGTCCATGATGAGCCCATACGCGGCAAGGATCCGCTGCTGAGCCGTCAGCGCCCCGTTCCCGTCATAGATGCCCAGCTCGAGGGCCTTCTGGCGCAACGCAGCGTCGTTGAGGAACACGCCGTACTTTTCAAGCGGGTCCGCCTCGCCACGGAACCCCGACATGATCGCGGCTACCGCGTCCTCGGGTGTCGTGTTCGCGAATGCGGACAGGTCAGCACCAAGCGTGATCAGCGACGTCGTGAACTCGGTGAGATCCTTGCCGGCCAGACCAGCGTTCTTACCGATCAGACCCAGGATCGAAGACGACTGGAGGATGTCGTTCATCGACTGACCGACAGTCTCCGCACCACCCTCAGCGAACGCCTGAATCGCGTCGGCGCCGAGCTTCCCGAACACGTCCTCAACAGCCTCTGTGGCCTGCTGGTAAGTGCTCGCGTCGTTGATCGCGTTCGCGAACCCATCCGCGATGAGCGACGCACCGCCGATCCCCGCGAGGACGCCACCCGTCTTGAGCAGGAGGGACTTCAGCGAGCCCTGCATCCCACCGAAGAACGTTGTTCCAGCCGTCGCTCCAGAGCCGCGGACGTCGCCCGCGATCTGCTGATTCAGGCTCTTTTCGAAGCCTTTCGCCGTGGGGACCACAGCGACGTAGGCCTCGTAGAAGGCATCAGATGCCATGACACTTCTCCCTTGCTTTGAGCGCCTGGGAGAAGCGGCGCGGTTATTGAGTTGATTGTTGTGAGGGTGTCAACGCTCGTTGACAGTTCTTCGGCCGTAGAGTCGACCGCTCGGCGCGTAGCGGAGGATGATCAGCCCGCGCTCATACAGGGCGTTCGCACCGCGGCGAACAGCGGAAGACCCGCCAACCCACACCCACTTATCCGGATACGCGTCGAGGCGCTCGAGAATCTGCCTCTGCACAGACCCCAGACCCCTGCTCACGATGCTCCGTAAGTGATGCGGCCAGAAACCCCAGACCCGTCCAGAAGGAAAACGCCAGCCACTCCCGGTCGGGTTGATGGGGTGGGGTGGGGGTGGGTACCTGGGGTCGTCATCGGAGTCCGGGGTGTTGTTCGGGTTGGTATCGACTCGACCGTCTGATGTTTGCCCATCGTGTTGCGTTGCCTTCGGCTGATGTCTTGGTGAGGTGACAGCGGGGGCATAGCCACTGGAGGTTGTCGAGGTTGTGGTTGTCGCCGCGTTGGATGTGGTCGCAGTCCCTCCCGGGGTTGTTGCACCGCTCCCCGTTGGCAAGTGTGTTTTCGCAGCGACCCCCTGCCCGGGCGGCTACTTGTGCCCTCCGGGTGTCCCAATCAGGGGGGAGGTGGTCTCTTCGGGTGCTCCCGGTGAATCCGTTGCCCATGGTGTTCCTTTCGGTGAAGGGGGGAGGGGCGGGACTGACTCCACCCCTCCCCGGTCTGTCAGCGCAGGGCGCGAGCGTTTGCGGCTTGTGCGCGTTCTTCCTCGGCGCGCCATGCGCGGTACTTCTGCTCGTCTTCTTTGAGCCGCTCGAGGTCGTGGAGCTTGTCTGCGAGGGTGTCTAGTGCGGTCGCTACGTCGGCGGGCAGTTTGCCGGTGGGCTGGTAGTTGACGAGTTGTCCGCCGAAGAGGTCGGCCTGGGACAGGATGGTGCGGACCTTCCAGGCGTCGGACCATGCCGCCCACTCTTTGCGCAGGTTCTCGATGGCACCGTTGACGCGCTTCGCGGCTTGTTCCATGACGAGTTCGCTCGGGTTCGTGAGGCTTGATGCTGCGGCGGCGATGAGCGGTGCAAGACGGTGCGATACGCGTGCGGCTTCGACGGCCGCGTCACGTGCGAATTGTGCGTGCGCTTCCGCTTGAGCAGTGTGCCGGTCCGTGTCGTTCCTGATCTTGGAGGCGTCCTTGCCGGTGGCGAGGGCTTCGCGAACCTCAGCCTTGTACTTCTCGGTGGCTCTCGCGGCAGCGTCGCGCTCCAGGTTGGCGGTGCGGCTGTGTTCGGCTTCGGCGTCGCGGAGTGCGGTGAGACGGTCGTACAGGTCGAGGATCTCGGGGTGCCCGTCGAAGAGGTCGCGGGGCAGGAGTCGCGTGTTGCGTCCGATCTCGGGCGTGGTGACTCGCTGGGCGAAGTTGATGAATCCGTTGGTCTGCCGGTGCTTCATGGTCGTTCCTTACTCGGTGATCTGGTCGATGGTGATGTTGGCGACGAGGTCGTGGCGGCCGAGCGCTCGCAGGCGTCGCACTTCGGTTGCGGTGAACGTGTGCCGGATGTCTGGTGCGGAGGCTCGTTGGACGAGTGCAGTGTCTGCTGGGTCGATCCCGATCAGGTCGTTGAATCGGCCGGCGTCGTGGGCCTCTGTGATCTGTG
The DNA here is from genome assembly GCF_900292075.1 of Microbacterium timonense. GTDB lineage: Bacteria > Actinomycetota > Actinomycetes > Actinomycetales > Microbacteriaceae > Microbacterium > Microbacterium timonense. The sequence continues at coordinate 837,565 of NZ_OLMV01000001.1, read as the reverse complement.
CGGGTGTCATGCCGGCGAGATCGTCCCGGCTGAGCTGGTGAGTCATGGGTTCGGTGTCCTTCCGTTCGGCCACACGTGGGCCGGTAGGGGTTCGAGGTTGCGGGTTTGGGTTCGCAGGACTTCTTCGAGTGAGCGGCGGCGGTGTGCTTCCCGTGCCTCCCGGGTGAGTCCACGGCAACGGTGGCAGTCGGCCATTGCCCGGTCGACCATGCCGACGTAGTTCTTCTTCATCGGCGTCCCTTCCGTCGCAGTGACCGCTTGACGACGCGTGCGGCCTTCCTCGGGTCGTAGGCAGCGCGTTCGCCCGCGAGACGCACGGTCTGGTCCAGTAGGGCCAGGAGGGCGAGAGGGAGCGCCTGGGCGAAGATCACGGCCTGTTCGGGGTGTTTCTCGAAGGCGAGGAGTTCGGCGCCGATCCGCATCTGTCGTTCGGTCTGGGTGGGGATCTGCGCGAGTTCCTGTGCGACGACTACGGCACGGACGGTCGGATTGATAAGCGGGTTGGGCATGGTCAGTCTCCTGTGAGGGCTGTGAGGTCGTCGCGGGTGAATTTCGGGTAGGTGCCGCATGTGTCTTCGTGAAGCACTTGTCGGACGTGGATTCCGGTCGCTGGGTTTCGCCACATCCGTGCCCAGGGCTGGCAGGTGATGCATTCGGCGGCGACAATGACTCGGCTCATCTGTGCATCCACTCCTCTTGTGTGGGCACCTTCTTCTGCGTGCAGAAGTTGCAGGTTCCATCCGCGAGCCACTTGTGACGGCCGGAGGCGCAGAGCGATTCGGGCGAGTTGAAGATCTTCTTCGGCGTGGAGGCTGCGGCTGCGGCTTTACGCGCTTCCATGCAGCCGAAGCACGGAGCGTCGGAGTTCCCGTCTGGGTGTTTGGTGCATCTCGTCTGGCTTCCGTTACCGGTCACGTAGGCAGAGGCCCCTTTAGAAGAATCATTAAAAGAAGGGCCTTGGCCTACGTGTTCGGCAACGTGACCGGTAACGTCACCACTCTCCAAACGCGATTTAAGACGTTCCCGATACTCCGCTTGGTTCTGGCGCTTGCGGTCGCGGTAAGCCTTCACAGTGGCCGCCTCAGACTGTCCCAGCCCATGCCTGTCAGCCCAGCCTCGGAGCTGGATACCGTCTGCCGTTCGATCCGCTAGTTCGGCCGCAACGAGTGCGTCGATGTCGGCGTCGGTGATCTCTTCGGCATAGAGGAACCTGAAGTGACGGTTTTGGATCGCGCCGTCCGTGCCTTGCTCGGCAGACCACATCAGCGAGTTGGTGAAGATTCTCCACAGGCGATCGCTCATGTCCATGAAGCGGACCTCGGTCAGCCAATGACCGGGAAGTCGTGCATCAGTCATGGTCGTCACCGCCTGTAAAGCGCAGATCAGCGGTGTATACTGAAAGGGAACCCGCCGCCACAGCAGAGTTCTCGAGCCCCCGCACTGCGGGGGTTTCGCCTTTCACGCGGCCTCGCTGGTGAGGAGGGCAGTGAGACGAGACCTCTGGTCGGGCGTCAGCGGGGGAGCGGTAGACACGACGCGCTCGATGTAGGCGGCGATCTTCTCGGCCGCGAGGGTGCGGCTCGCATCAACGAGTGCTGCTTCGTCTCCGCGGCGCGCGGCGACACCCTTCAATGATCGGGCTCGGAGTACGGCGTTCGACATGCAAAAGCTCCCAGAGGGAAGGCAACCGAAGTTGCTGCTTCACCTGGGAGCTGTAACGCTGTTCCGCTCGGGATTGAGTGGCCCATGAATTGCGGTGCATAGGGATTCCGCTACCCGTACCTACAGTCTAGGTCATGCTCCCGACATTCACGCGAAAACGTCGCCGCGGCGTGTCAACCAATGATTGGACCGCGCGCTCAAGCACCCGGCTTAGGCCGACGTCCGGAAGGTCAATGTCACACCCCTCGCAGTGCATCCAAAGGCTTCCGCCTTCACCGTGACCGAAGACCTTGATGCGAGGTTGAGCGACTCCGTCAAGTACGCGGTATGCAATGCTGACGCGATCGTTGTCGACAGACAGCGCTACGGCGTACCCGGTGAAGTGACCGTCGTGGAGAAACTTGACGTCGGGCGTCTGCCGCCGCCCGGGGCGAATGGCGCTCCGGACAACCGCGAGGACTTCAGGCATCGTCGCGTAAGCATCAAACTCGCGGGCGCGTTGACGGTTCACCGGGAAAATTCTGCGCATCTCGTTCATGTAAGGACCTCTCTGCGCGAGGGTGCCGAGCCGGAACCCGGCACCCAAGCCCGTGATTACCGAAGACCCACGATCTCGCCAGAGTGCGGGCGGATGGCGACTGAGCCTCGCACTCGCGACAACAACGTAATGAGGTCGTCGACCTGTGTAACCGGCACACTGAAATGCTCCCGCGTGCTCCCGACCCCCAGTTTGACTTCAATCTGGGGGGTGCTCACGCTCAGGCTGTCGCCCATGATCTGCGCAGTCATGCCGACCTCCTCGAACAGGGGGCCGTAGTAGATGAAGACATCGTCTTCGGTCTCTTCTGTATCTACTGCCCACGTTGGGCGCTCAGTAGAGTTATTGATGGACATCGTTGATCATCCCTTCGATGTTCAGCCCTCGTCGTGTTCCCGCACGGCGGGGGCATTTTTCATGTCGACGATTGCCGACAAGTCTCTATCCGTCCTCCGACAACCACTCAATGCGAATGGACTCCGGCGCGAACGGCCGCCCCGGGCCGGTAGGCAGGATCGTGACGCGCAGCAGCGTCTCAACCGCCTCGCGTTTCGCGCCGAGAGGCAGCGCGTACCACCGCGCTGCGGCGTCGGGTCCTGCGACGTCTGCCAGGATGCTCCGCGGCTTGGCCGCATCCAACCGCTTCACGGCGCTGTCGCGGCGGTCCCGCAGCCCCGCAGAGATCCGCCTCAACTGGACAGCGTTGATCTCGTCAGCGGCGAACTGGTCCGCAGCCGTCTCGAGCTTCGCGTCAATCGCGGCAATCTCGCGCCGGCATTCGTCAACCACGCTCGAGTCGCCCGATGCGAACAGTTCGCTGGCATCGGGCCGGGACAGTCGCGCGACGATCACACCTTCAACGACGGCGTCGACGAGATCCTGGCGCCGGCGAACCCGGAAGCACTCAGAGCACTGATATGCCGGCGGCTGACGCTTCCCCTTCTCCACGCGGCCGATCGTTCGCCGCATACGGCCACTGCAACGCCCGCACAGTGCGATCCCCGCCAGCAAGTACTTCGGGGTGGGGCCAGCGTGGTTGTCTCGTCTCGTGGGGTCCGTCAGCAACGCAACAAGCTGCGCATGCGTGTCTTGGTCAATGATCGGGAGCGTGGTGGCTGGGCCTACTACAACCCCGCGGTGGGTTCGAAGCCCCGCATTCGACGGTCGCAACAGAATTTGTCGGAGGATCGTCGTGTTCCATCGCTCCGACTTTGGAGCCGGGACGCTGCGGCCGTTGAGGTCGGCACAGACCGAGCGCAGGGACTCACGAGCGAGAATGCGGCGTGCACACTCTCTGACGATCACCGCTTCATCCTCGTGGGGGACGTCGCGGCCATCGACGCGACGATAGCCGTAGGGCGAGTAACCGTGCGGCTCGCCCTTCTCGGCCTTCTCCTGAAACTTGCGCCGGAGACGCTTGGCCTGATTCTCGACCTCGAGTCTCGCGAAAGTGCCCATCTGTCGAGCCATGGCGCGACCCTCCGGCGTCCCGAGATCGATCGTCCCTCCAACGTTCGCGAACATGAGGCCGCGCTTGTCGGCGAGGTCGATGATGTCCTCGAGCTCGCGTGGCGTGCGAGTGAGGCGATCAACCGCCCACACTACGACGGCCTGCACGTGGCCGGATTCGATGTCGCGGAGCATGCGCTGATACTCGGGGCGCACCTTCGATCGGGTCGCTGAGACGTCGTTATCGGTGTAGACCTGGACCACGTTCCACCCGCGGCGGTCAGCTTCACGCCGACAGTCCAACTCCTGGCGCTGCACGCCGAGTTCGGTTCCCTCGGTGTCCTTCGAGATTCGGGTGTAGATAGCGGCTCGCACAGTAAGAGGTTATAACTAGCCTCCGACACCGCTGGTGTTCCTGATCCTGCCGCTGAGCGTGCTGTTCGCGGTGTTCCCGGGGATCTTCATGCTTCGACTCGGACTCGGCTGAAAGCCGGAAGGAGAAATGATGAGAGCGACGATGCGGCAGCTGTCCGCCCGCCTGCGCGCCGAAATCCACGACCTCGCCGACGAGGATCGCGGCGATGTGCCCGGCTGGGTTCTGATCACGCTCATGACGGCGGGACTCGTGGTGGTGATCTGGGCGCTGGCCGGGCCCGCGCTCGCGGAGCTGTTCGAGCAGGCGATCCAGCGCGTCTCCGGGCTCTGAGGCCGTGCACCCGGCGGCGCTGCGCGCGATGGCGAGGCTGCGCGCCCGCGTCCTCGCGGTACTGAGCGACGACCGCGGCGCCAGCCCGGTGGAGTTCGTGCTCGTCGGGACGCTCCTCACGGTGCTCACGCTCGGCGTGCTTCAGTTCGGCCTGGCGGTGTACGTGCGCAACGTGGTGCATGACGCCGCCGTCGAGGGCGCGTACCACGCCGCCCTCGCCGACACGACCCTGGAAGACGGCGCGCGGCGCACCCGCGACATCGTCACCCGCACGATCGGCGCGGAGTTCGCGACCGAGATCACCGTCCGCGAGACATCCGCGCTCGGTCACGACGCTGTGGAGGTACGGGTCGCCGCCACGCTTCCGCTGGTCGGGCTGCTCGGCGCCCCGCGCTCGTTGGAGGTGACGGCGCATGCACCCGCGGAGTCCTTCGAGTGAGCCGCCGGCGACCGGCGACGATCCAGAGCGCGGCGCGGCGGTGCTGGAGTTCATCCTCGTGGGCCTGCTCCTCCTCGTGCCGCTGGTCTACCTCGTGGTGACGCTGGGGCTGATCCAAGGGCAGAGCCTGGGCGGCGAGGCTGCGGCGCGTCATGTCGCGCGAGCAGTGTCGACGGCGGCCGATGCCGACGAGGCACGCGGTCGCGCGGATGCGGTCCTCGCCGCCGTCGCCGACGAGTACGGACTGTCGGACATCGATCTGTCGCTCGTGTGCACGCCGGCGGGGGCCCGCTGTCCGCGCGCCGGGGCGACGCTCCACGTGACGGTTCGCACGGCGGTGGCTCTGCCCTTGGTCCCGCCGGTCCTCGGCCTCGACCGCATCGCATCCATACCCGTGGAGGCAAAGGCGGCGCACAAAGTCTCGCGGTTCTGGAGCGAGCAGTGATCACGCGCGGCACCCGGGGGGCGTGGGGCGACCGCCGGCGTCGAGCGGCCCTGCGCCGACCTCTGGCAGCCGGGCACTCCCCTCGAGGAGCGGAGCCCACGGCCGATGACGAGGGCAGCGTCATGATCCTGACGCTCGGCTACGCCGTCCTCGCCTTGGCGGTGATTCTCGTCTGCACCGCAGCGACGAGCCTCTACCTCGCGCAGAAGCAACTGGATGCCGTCGCGGATGCCGCAGCCCTCGCCGCGGCCGACGGCTTCGAGCTCTCCGTCGTCGAGGGAGACCCGATCGCGACGCTGTCCGACGCAGGGGTGCGGCGCGAAGCCGAGGCGATGATGGCCGAGATCGGCGGCGATGCCCGCCTCGTCGCCGCGACCACGCCGGATGGCGTCTCGGCACGCGTGACGGTGGCCGGCACCTGGCATCCGCCGATCGTCACGGTCTTCGTTCCCGCGGGCGTGACCTTGGAAGCGACGGCGACCACCCGCACAGCCCTGCGCTGACCGCGGACGACGCACCGGTCCAGGGGGCTCGTGCTCTCGGGTGTTCGGGTGTCACGACACGCCGTATCGCGCGGGCGCAAACGGCGTGTTGTGACACCTGGAGCGGAGGGGCCTGGGTTGGCGCCCGCGCCTGCCAGGTGTTCGGGTGTCACGACACGCGGTATCGCGCGGGCGCAAACGGCGTGTTGTGACACCTGGAGCGGAGGGGCCTGTGTTGGGGTCGCGCTCCGGGGTGTTCGGGTGTCACGACACGCGGTATCGCGCGGGCGCAAACGGCGTGTTGTGACACCTGGAGCGGAGGGGCCTGTGTTGGGGTCGCCCTGCCGGGCGTTCGGGTGTCACGACACGCGGTAACGCGCGGGCGCAAACGGCGTGTCGCGACACCTGAAGCGGCGCGCCGTGCTGCCGCGAACCAGTGGCCCCGACGCCGGCGCTGCGCGCCGTGCCGCCGCGAACCAGTGGCCCCGACGCTCACGCGCCGGGGCCACTGGTTCGGGATCCGTGTCAGCGAGCGCCCTTGGCGGGCGTCGCCCGGAAGGCGCGGTCGATCTCCTGCGAGAACGTGTTGCCCGCGGCATCCTTCGCTGTCACCCTCAGGTCGACCCATCCGCCCTTGTCCGACACCGGGATCTCGGCGGAGTACCCGCTCACCCAGGCGCGGCTCTTGACGAAGATGTCGCCGTCGCCCTCCACCGCGCCGGTGGGGGCATCCGTCTTCGCAGGCCGAAGGGCGACCGGCTTCCACTGACCGTTCTCGGCTCGCGCCTCCAGAGTGGCCGCCGTGATGGCACCGGAGGGTGCTGTGCCGGCCACGTGACCGAGTTCCAGACCGAGGTGGATGCCGGTGCCCTTGCGGCGACCTTCGCCCACGAGGTTGTCGACGTTGACGTCGACGTCGTAGTAGGCCTGGATCATCGGCAGCAGGCGGTTGTTCCAGTCGCCGAGCTTGCCCTCCGAGCGGAAGGTCCAATCGCTGACCGTGCGGGTCGAGCCCGCCAGGTGAGCACCGTCGTGGGTCGCGGTGCTGACGACGCGCCAGTCCTGCTCGCCGTCCGGCAGCTCGAACACGTTCGCACCCTGACGCTCTGCCTGCTTGATCAGCTGACCGTCGAGGTAGATGTCGGTCGTCTGCGTGACCGTCGACGGGTCGAGCCACGTGTCGAACGTGCCGGTGTGCTGCGGGTCGCCGCCGTCGGCCCAGCTCGGCACGTTGATCTGCGCGTAGTCCGACACGCGATACGGCACCCAGAATCCGGTGGCGACGTACGGGCGGACGATACCGCCGAAGTACTCCGCCGCGGTGCGCTCGCCGCGATCGTAAGTGCGCTGGATGTCTCGCATCTCCCACATCACCGACATGACCGCGACCCACTGATTCCAACGCAGGTGGTCGGTGTTGACCCATTCCGTCCGGTCCATCCCGCGCTGAGCGCGGAACGGGAACCCGCTGCCGTACTGCGCACCCGGCACGAAGTCGTACCGGAATTCGCCGAGCTGCTCCTGCTGCCCGTGGAAGCGCGTGTCGATGCGGGCGAGATCCTTCGCGGAGTGCTTGTAGTCGAGCTTCGCGGGAATCTCGCCGTCGCCCCACTCGGCGATGTCGTACACGACGTCGGTGGCGGGCACACCGACGGCCGACAGCGTCACCTTCTTCTTCCCGCTCAGCTGCGCGATCAGATCGCGTCCCTCCGACCCGCTGATGAGCGCGACCGGGATGGCGACATCCGTGAAGTCCGTCTCGGAGCCGACCCATTCGTTGAATTCCGCGTCGTCGTCGTTCACAAGGATCAGCAGCCTGGCTCCTGCCGCTGCGGCGGCGGCTGCCTGCCGGGATGCCGACACGTCGGCGGTGCGGGTGACCACGGCGATATTCCCGCCGACGCCGGCGGCGGTGAGCTCCTCGGAGCTGCCGTGACCGGCGTCGACCGCCCGAGCCTTGAACGCGCCGTCGAGCAGAGTGGAACCGCCGGGAACGATCAGGTCGAGCGCCTTCTTGCCGGCGCTGACCGTGAGGAGCGGCGTCTGCAGGCGCCAGCGCGTCGTGAAGTCGAAGTCGGCGTCGTCGACCTTCATCGGCTGCGCCCACATCTCATCCGTGAGGATCGGCATCATCGCGCTGGCGAGGAAGTCGTCGACCTTCATGTCCATGCGCCGGAACACCGACTCCAGGCCGTGCTGCCCGACGTCGACCGTGACCTTCTTCGCCGTGCGCGCATCGAGGGCGACCGTCTTGTCTCCGTCGAGCTCGAGGGTGGGCTCGCCGACGAGCACGCTGGCCAGGACGTCGGGCCTCCGCTGCAGCTCCAAGAACGAGACCACCGAGTAGTCGCCCTTCATGAGCCGCAGCGTCGTCTCACCGCTGACCGGGATCGGCTCCGCGAACTGCGTCGCGGGGTTCCACAGGTACGCGTACGTGTCGGCCGGGTTGCCCTCGAAGTCGGTCGCCCTGATCGTGAGGTCGTACCGCTCCGCCTCGGCGATGGTTCCCAGCGCGGTGCGCGTGACCGGCTTCCCCTCGACGGACCCCACGAGCGCTCCCGACAGCTGCGTGCCGGCAGGAACCTTGGCCGGATCGACGGTCATCGTCACCGTGCGGGCCTCGCCGGCCGGAATGGTGAGCGAGTCGGCGTCGATCGTGAGCGCGTCGAACGCGATGCCCTCCGACAGCGGGCCGGGCTCGCCGCCACCGTCGCGCGGAGTGGTGTCGCTCAGCGTCGCGTCGAGCGTGACGGTCAACTCGGCGTCGGTGCGGTTGGTGTACTCGACCGTGCGGGTCACCGGTGCCGGCTGCTCGCCCCACGCCAGCATGCCGAAATCGCCGGAACCCGAGGCGACGACAGGCGCATCCAGCGCCGCGGCGACGTTGATGACGCCGGTGCCGCCCTGGTAGGGGGTGTAGCCGAGGTCGACAGCGGTACTGGACAGTGCCGCCTTGAGCTGGTCGGCCGTGTACTCCGGGTGCGCGCCGAGCAGGATGGCGGCGGCGCCGGCGACGTGCGGCGTCGCCATCGAGGTGCCGCTCATCGCCACGTACGCACCCTCGCCCGCGCTGTCGGCCGAGCGTGCGGCCGTGACGTCGTTGCCCGGACCCGTGACGTCCGGCTTCATGGCCCCCGAACGGGCGAGCGGACCCTGGCTGGTGAAGTACGACAGGTCCCCCGAGGGATCGTCGACCGATCCCACCGTGAGTGCCTCGGCGGCGGAGCCGGGCGCGCCGATGGTCTCAGGGGCTCCGGCGTTGCCGGCGGCGACGACGAAGAGCGCGCCGGTCTCCTCGGAGATGCGGTTGAGAGACTCCGCCATCAGATCCTTGCCGTCGGAGGCTTCCGTCGAGCCGAGGCTCATCGACACGATGGGAGCGTGCTGACCGGCCCACTCCATGGCCTCGATGATCCACGAGTCCTGTCCGTAGCCGTCGGCGCCGAGCACCTTTCCGACCAGGAGCTGCGCGCCGTCGGCAACGCCACGGTGCGTACCGCCACTGGCAGCGCCGGTGCCGGCGATGGTGGACGCGACGTGTGTGCCGTGGCCGTTCGGGTCGGCGTCGACGGCCTCGCCGGGCACGAAGCTCTGGGAGTCGCCGAGCACACGGCCCTGCAGGTCGGGATGCGTGTCGTCGTAACCCGTGTCGAGCACGGCGACCGTCACGCCCTTGCCGGTGTAGCCCTGCGCCCAGGCCTCCGGTGCGTCGATGTACGGCACGCTCGAGTCGAGCGTCGCCCGGACCTTGCCGTCGAGATGGATGGCCGCGATCCCGCCTGCCAGCGCGGGCGTGGACGAGAAGCTGCGCGCCGACGCAGCGGTGAGCGCCTGCCATGCTGCGGCCGCGTCATCGTGGCGGAGCGTCGCGGCGGCGCCACCGATGCTGTCCAGCGATGCCTGCACCTCGAGGCCCGGCAGGGGAGCGGCGAAGGCGCGCGCTGCCGCGTCATCCTGCTCGACGATGACCGGGGTGGCATCGACGGACGCGTCGTCGTAGCCGAACTCGAGGAGGAGGGAGACGTTGAACAGATCGCCGTCCAACGCTCCGGTCGCGAGGTAGGGCATCGCGCTCGCAGGGACGACATGCAGCTCGCCCCCGGCCTCGTACGTCTGCACGCCTGCACCGTCGACGGCGGTGTCGACGGAGACGGTGTGGGTGCCGTCGGAGAGATCGGTGACGGTGATGCGGTCGCCGGTGATGAGGGTGACGGTGCGCGAGCTGCCGGCGGTCGCGCCCGATGCGGGGGGAACGTCGGGGACGGCGGCCGCCGGCAGGGCAGAGAGGCCGATGCCTGCGATGCCGATCGCCAGACCGCTCGTGGCGGCGACGATCGGGCGCAGGCGACGGCCGAAGGGCTGGGGTCGTGACATGCGCGAGCCTCTCGGGGTCAGGGGATCCGTACCCCCAACCTTCGCGGCCCGGCCACCTAAAGTGGGTGGCGGAGAAACGCCATGGCCACCATCCGCCACCGCGAGCGGTCGTGACGTGGAGGAGAAGACGTGCTCGACGCCCTCGGCCTCGACGAGGCCCACACCGCGGTGTACCGGTGCGTGTTGCAGCAGCCCTCGGCCTCGATGCGCGAGATCGCGTCGGCGCTGAGCATGTCGCTGCCACGCGTACGGCCCATGGTCGCCGAGCTCGAGCGGCTCGGGCTGCTCGCCCGCCAGGCCTCCCGGAGCGACCGGTTCGTGGCATCCCCGCCGTCCATCTCGCTGCGCCCCCTGCTTCTGGAGCGGGAGCGCGAACTGACCCGCGCGCACGGAGCGCTCGCGGAACTGAGCGATCTGTATCGGCGTTCTGCCGAGCAGCGGAGCGTCGCCGACGTGGTGGACGTGGTGATCGGCGATGACGCGGTGCGCCAGCGCATCGCCCAGCTGCAGGCGGCATCGACCGAGCAGGTTCGCGTGCTCGTGCTGCACGAGATCGCGCTGCTCAGCGGCGAGGACAACATCGAGGAGGACCGCGCTCTCGCTCGCGGCGTGCGGTATCGCGTGATCGTCGAGAGTGCGGTGCTGGAGCGTCCGGGATTCCTCGCGGCGGCGCGCGAGATGGCGCAACTCGGCGAGGAGGTGCGTGTGCTTCCCACCCTGCCCACCCGCATGTTCGTCGCCGACGACCAGATGGCGCTCGTTCCCATGCATGCACAGGGGGCGGACCAGGGCTTCGGTGCGCTGCTGATCCACCCGAGCGGGCTGCTGGACCTCGTGATCTCGATCTTCGAGCAGTACTGGACGGCTGCTACCGAGTTCCTGCCCATCGCGGCGACTCCCACCGCCGAAGAAGTCGACCGCGACCTGCTGCGGCTGCTGCTGCTGGGAGTGACGGATGCCGCGGCCGCCGCGCAGCTGGGAATCTCACTGCGGACGGTGCAGCGCCGTGTGGCCGACCTCATGGAGACCGCCGGCGTCACGACGCGCATGCAGCTGGGCGCCGAAGCCGTCCGCCGCTCCTGGGTATGACCACCCCGCGGCGCTGATCTCCCCGGTGTCGCGGACGAGGTGAGCCCTTCACCAGCCGTAGGTGTTGAACCACTCCTGACGGTGGACCGCCTCGCTCTCGGTCTCGTCCGGGTCCGCTGTCTCGTGCTCGGTCAGGGTCGAATCCTCATCGAGCTTCACGAACCGCAGGCAGACCCCGCACAGTGCGCGCCCCTCGGGGTACCCGTCGGCAAGCGGGCGCGCCGGTTCGCCGGGCGAGCCGGACCCGGCGCACCGCGCGGGGTCGGCTCCGGCATCCGTCCACATGATGGAGCGGTGCCGGTGCAAGCCCGCGTGCCCGAGCGGGCGGGTACACCGTCGGCCCCCGTTGCGGCTGCGGCAGAACTGAACGACCTCGCTCACCGCGGCCCCCGGGGAACGTATCGCGGCACCCACCGCACGAATCCCAGCGCGCCGATGAGCCCGACGGCACCCATCACGGCCGTCGCGGCCGCCAGAGAGACCGCTGCCGCGATCCCCGAGACGACCAGCGGCGCCACCGCCCCGCCCGCATCGGTGAGGGTGCGCCATGACCCGAGGAACGGCGCAGGATCCGTCTTCGGGGCGACGTCGGCGCCGAGGGTGAGCAGGATGCCGCTGGAAAGGCCGTTGCCGACGCCGAGCACGGCGGCGAACATCGCGTACCACATGGCAGCCTGCGTCAGGTCGTGGGTGAACGCCAGGGCGACGAATCCGGCACCCATCAGGAGCATGGCCGGGAGCGCTGCCCACAGGCGCCCGAACCGGTCCATCACCTGGCCGCTCGCATAGAACAGCGCGAAGTCGATCGCGCCTGAGATACCGACGACCAGCGCGATGGTCTGTGCGTCGAGTCCGATCGAGACGCCCCAGAGCGGAAGCACGACCTGCCGTGCCGAGCGGACCGCCGAAAGGGATGCCGCAGCCAGCCCCAGCGTCGACAGCACGCGCCGGTGCCGCCACATCGTGCGCAGGACGCCGGTTCCCGGCCCGGTGCCGGCACCGGTGCGCGCATCGCCGCCGGTGCGTCCTCCCGTCCGCTGAGCAGGTCGGAGGGGGATCGACCCGGTGACCGGCTCTCCGGTGTCCTCCGTCTCCACCGCATCCAGCCGCGGCGTCGCGGGCGTGGGCGCAGTGAACTGCGACTCGGGGTCCGGGCCGAGCAGCACGAGAAGAACGGTGGCGACCAGGCATCCGCCGAAGAACCAGATGGTGGCGTGCTCGTCGCCGAAGACGGCGAGCAGGCCGGCAGCGATGAAGGGACCCACGAACATGCCGAGGCGGAACGTGCCGCCCAGCAGCGACAGCGCACGCGCCCGGAACGACAGCGGCACGCGCGTGGTCATGAACGAGTGCCGTGCCAGGCCGAAGGAGGCGGCGCAGAAGCCGATCAGGAAGACCGCGATGGCGAAGATGCCCAGCGACGGCGCGAGCGCCATGCCCAGGATTCCGGCAAGGGACACCAGGCCCGCGATCGCCATGGTGAGGCGCTCGCCGATGCGGGCGACGGCCCATCCGGCGGGGATGTTGCCGCAGAGCTGACCGACGACGAGCGCCGAGGCGACGAGCGCCGCGGTGGCGACATCCGCTCCCAGCTGCGCCGCGATGACCGGCACCAGCGGGATGACGGCTCCCTCACCGAGCGCGAACAGCACCGTCGGGCCGTAGACCATCGGACCGAAGCGCCACAGCACGTCCCGAGCGGTGGGGGAGTCGGCATGATCGGTCATCGCTTCCACGTTAGTCTGGAGTGTCATGCTCGACTTCGATCCCTCCGCCGACATCCAGGCCCTGCGCTCCACGTTCGCCGACATCAAGGCCGTGGTCGACGTCGAGGCACTCAACGCCGACATCGCACGCCTGAGCGAGGAGGCGGGCGCCCCCGACCTCTGGGACGACGTCGAGAAGGCGCAGAAGGTGACGAGCGCCCTCAGCCATCGTCAGGCCGAGCTCAAGCGCATCACCGATGTCGAGCAGCGCCTCGACGACCTCGACGTGCTGGTGGAGCTCGCGAACGAGATGGACGATGAGGACTCCGCCGAGGAGGCCCGCCGCGAGATCGCCGAGCTCGAAGACATCATCAGCCAGCTCGAGGTGCAGACGCTCCTGGACGGCGAGTACGACGAGCGCTCCGCTGTCGTCACGATCCGCTCCGGGGCGGGCGGCGACGACGCGACCGACTTCGCCGAGATGCTCATGCGCATGTACCTGCGCTGGGCCGAGCGCCACAAGTACCTCGTGAAGGTCATGGACACCTCGTACGCCGAGGGGGCGGGCATCAAGTCGGCCACCTTCGAGGTCGACGCTCCGTACGCCTACGGGACGCTCTCGGTCGAGGCCGGCACCCACCGACTGGCACGCATCAGTCCCTTCGGCTCGGCCGACAAACGACAGACGTCCTTCGCTGCCGTGGAAGTGATCCCGGTGATGGAAGAGGCCCAAGAGGTCGACATCCCCGAGGGCGACATCCGCGTCGACGTGTTCCGGTCCTCCGGGCCCGGCGGCCAGTCCGTGAACACCACCGACTCCGCCGTGCGCATCACGCACATCCCGACCGGCATCGTGGTGTCGATGCAGAACGAGAAGTCGCAGATCCAGAACCGGGCGGCGGCGATGCGGGTGCTGCAGACCCGCCTCCTGCTGCTCAAGCGCGAGGAAGAGGCCGCCAAGAAGAAGGAGCTCGCCGGCACCATCACCGCGAGCTGGGGCGACCAGATGCGCTCCTACTTCCTCTACGGCCAGCAGCTCGTGAAGGACCTGCGCACCGGCTACGAGGTCGGCAACCCGGCGATCGTGTTCGACGGCGATCTCGACGGCTTCATCTCGGCGGGCATCCGCTGGCGCAAGCGCAAGGACGACGACTGACACGGATGCCTCGGCTCGAGGCATCCCGGATCCCGGCCGCTGCTCCACCCGACTGAGTGAGCCTGTCGTAGGTCGGAAGCCGTGACTAGAGTCGCGCCATGACCCTGCGACTGGCCGAGCTCAGCGAAGAGAACCTGCCCGCCGTCATCGCCATTCCTCCGGCCGTGGGGGAGAAGGCGTACGTGGCGCCCGTCCTCCACTCGATCGCCCTGGCATACGTGACCCCGTCCGCCTGGCCACGCGTCATCATGGATGACGACACCGTGGTGGGGTTCGTGATGGCCAACTGGGATCCCGACAACGAGATCCCCGAGTTCCGCGGCGGCATATGGCGCATCAACATTGCCGACGAGGCGAAGGGGCGCGGCGTCGGTCGCTTCGCGGTGGAGCAGGTGGCGGCCGAGGCGCGTCGCCGAGGCTATGACCAGATCACGGTGTTGTGGGATCCGGCGTCCGATGGTCCCGAGCAGTTCTACCTCAAGATGGGCTTCCGCAAGCAGGGTGAGCTGGGCGGCGAGACCGTCGGCGTGCTGGACCTCTGACACGGGTCGTGGCCAGGTGCCGCAGCCGGGCGCCAGAGCGCCCTTCGCTCAACGACCGGTACTTGGGGTCCCGGTCGTTGAGCGAGCGAGGAACGAGCGAGACGAAACGCCCCGCGCCCGGGGCGTCCGTCAGTCTGATCGCGTTTCGTCTTCGGGCGCCAGGGCGCCCTTCGCTCAACGACCGGTACCTGGGTCCCGGTCGTTGAGCGAGCGAGGAACGAGCGAGACGAAACGCTCCGCGCCCGGGGCGTCCGTCAGTCTGATCGCGTTTCGTCTTCGGGCGCCAGAGCGCCCTTCGCTCAACGACCGGTACCTGGGCTCCCGGTCGTTGAGCGAGCGAGGAACGAGCGAGACGAAACGCCCCCGGCCCCGCGCACACCCGGTGCGGTGAAACCAATGCGCAATCGACGAGTGTCGCTGGGCTGCCGCCCGGGGCATCCGCATAGGCTCGTTAGGCCATGATCCGGTTCGAGAACGTCACGAAGCGCTTTCGCGGCACTTCCAAACCCGCCCTCAGCGATGTCGACTTCGAAGTGCAGCGCGGAGAGTTCGTCTTCCTGGTCGGGGCATCCGGGTCGGGCAAGTCCTCCTGCCTGCGCCTCATCCTTCGTGAGGAGACGCCGACAGACGGTCGGGTGGTCGTGCTGGGGCGCGACCTGCGCACGCTGTCGAACCGCAAGGTGCCGTACTTCCGGCGTCATGTTGGCGCGGTGTTCCAGGACTTCCGGCTGCTGCCGACGAAGACCGTGTTCCAGAATGTCGCGTTCACACTGCAGGTGATCGGATCGTCGCGGGGCTTCATCCAGCAGGCGGTACCCGAAGTGCTCGCGCTCGTCGGGCTGGCCGGCAAGGAGAAGCGTTTCCCGCACGAGTTGTCCGGCGGTGAGCAGCAGCGGGTCGCGATCGCCCGGGCCCTCGTCAACCGCCCGCAGATCCTCCTCGCCGACGAGCCGACGGGAAACCTCGACCCGGCCACCTCGGTGGACATCATGCAGCTGCTCGCGCGGATCAACGCCGGCGGCACGACCGTCGTGATGGCCACGCATGAAGCCGGCTTCGTCGACCAGATGCAGCGTCGCGTGATCGAGCTGCGGCACGGGGAGATCGTGCGCGACGAGCGTCACGGCGGCTACGGCGACCGCTCCGCACTGCCGAGCCTCGCACCCGAGCCGGAGCGGGGCGCCGCGGCGGTGGCTGCCCTGACGGCCGTGCTCGAAGTGCAGCGAGAGGCGGCGATCGCGGCGGCGGCAGGTCTCGACCCGACGGCTCTTCCTATCGAGGACGACGAGATCGACGCGCCCGTGACGGATGCCGCGCGCCCGGCCGCGACACCACCGGCCGCGCCCGCGAGCGCCGATGTCGCCGCGACACAGGACACCCCCGCGTACGCCCAACCGGACGCCGGTGACGACCGCGCCGGCGAGCAGTCCTCCGCCACGGCGCCGTCCACGGCCCCGGCCGCTCCGGCACCCGCACCAGCGCCCACGCAGTCCATCCCCGTGGTCGACCTGCCCGACATCGACGTCGCCGAACTCGGGCTCGCCGATCGCCTGGGTCTTGCCGACACCGATCCCGACGACGAAGTGGGGCCCACCTCATGAGGTTCGGACTCATCATGTCGGAGGCGTTCACCGGCCTGCGGCGCAACGTCTCGATGGTCGTCTCCGTGGTGCTGGTGACGTTCGTGTCGCTCACCTTCGTGGGCGCGGCGATCCTGATGCAGATGCAGATCGGGACGATGCGCGACTTCTGGGTCGATCGCGCGCAGGTGGCGATCTACATGTGCACCGACATCTCTCTGGCGGCCACCTGTGCCGACGGTGCGGCGACCCCCGACCAGATCGAGGAGGTGCGCGGCAAGCTCGAGGGCAGCGCGCTGTCGCCCTTGATCCGCAACATGGTGTTCCTCGACCACGAACAGGCCTACCAGGAGCTGCTCGATCTCGTCGGGGACGAGGATGCCAGCGTGCTTTCGCCGGAGCAGGTGAACGAGACGTTCCGGATCACGCTCGTCGACCCGACCCAGTCCGACGTGATGATCGAGGCGTTCTCCGGCAGCGCCGGCGTGGAACAGGTCCAGGATCAGCTCCAGTACCTCGAACCGCTGTTCTCCGCGCTCACCATCGCAACCTACATCGCCGTGGGGATCGCCGTGCTCATGCTGATCGCCGCTGTGCTGCTGATCGCCACGACGATCCGGCTCTCGGCCTACGCGCGAAGGCGCGAGCTGGGCATCATGCGCCTGGTCGGGGCATCCAATCGCTTCATCCAGACGCCGTTCATCCTCGAGGGCGTGTTCGCGGCGCTCATCGGGTCGCTGCTGGCCAGCGGCGCCGTCATCGCGGGCGTGCACTTCGGCGTCGACCGATATCTGCGCAACCGCGTCGACTTCGTCACCACCTGGGTCGACATGGGCGACGCATGGGTCGTGGTGCCGATCCTGATCCTGGTGGGCGTGGTGCTGGCCGCCCTTTCCGCGGGCTTCGCCATCCGGCGCTGGCTTCGTGCCTGAGCGGGCGGCCATCGCGGCGCGGCGGACGGGGTAGACTGACAGGCTGCCGTGCGCCCCTGTGGGAACCGTCCTTTCGTGCGGCATCAGCGAGGAGACATCATGCCCAGGGAACGCGGGGAGAAGGTCGTGGCGACCAATCGACGCGCGCGCCACGAGTACGCCATCGAGAAGACGTACGAGGCCGGTCTCGTGCTCACCGGCACGGAAGTGAAGTCACTGCGGGAAGGGCGAGCGAACCTGACCGACGGCTATGCGTACATCGACGGCGGCGAGGCGTACCTGGACGCCGTGCACATTCCGGAGTACTCGCAGGGGCACTGGACGAATCACTCCGCCAAGCGCACCCGCAAGCTCCTTCTGCACAAGGACGAGATCGTCAAGCTCTCGCACGCCGTCTCGGCGGGCGGGTACACGCTGGTGCCCCTGAAGCTCTACTTCTCCGATGGGCGCGCGAAGGTCGAGATCGCCGTCGCGAAGG
Organism: Microbacterium timonense; assembly: GCF_900292075.1. Lineage (GTDB taxonomy): Bacteria > Actinomycetota > Actinomycetes > Actinomycetales > Microbacteriaceae > Microbacterium > Microbacterium timonense. Next base: position 819,987 of record NZ_OLMV01000001.1, on the reverse strand, counting down.
GCAAGCGCGAGTACGAGAAGCGTCAGACCATCCGAGAGCGGGAAGACAAGCGCGAGGCCGAGCGCGCGATGCGCACGCGCAATCGCCTCGGCGAGTAACCGCGCGGACGTTCCCGTCGATAAGGTCCGTCGCCGAGCGCGTCGCGGCGCTCACCGTGCAACGAACCGGGCCTCGACCCCCGAGGAGATGACGATGTCCTCCGGCTGGAGCTGCACCGAGGGGCCACCGCCGCCGTCGGCCGCGAAAGACGCCTTCGCCATCAGCATCCGGGGCGCCGGGGCAGCCTCCGCTCCGTCGTGAGAGGTCAGCAGACCGACATCGGCGAGCTCGAGCGGCGTCACAGTCGCCAGGCCGAGCGCGGCGGCGTATGCCTCCGCCCGGGCGACGGCGACGCCGACGGCCTCCGTCGCGACCTCACGCTCGACGCGGCTGCGCGTCTCGGGCGTGAGCTTCCACTCGATCCACGTCAGTTGCACACCTTCGCGTTCGGCGACCTCGCCGGCCCACCATGACAGCACGGCGAAGTCGGTGAAGGTGACGGCGAAGTCGACGGTCGCGTAGTGCACTGGAGCCAAGCGGCGACCTTCGTTGTTCCACGGTCGCTCAGACCACACGGCGACGCGCTGACTCGTCCATTCCGTGACGGTGCCGGCGGACCGGCGGGCGGCCAGGTCGTCGCGCACCGGCTCGGTGAGAGCCGCCATCCGCTCGACCACGGCGCCGCGTTCCGGCCCCTCGGCGCGGATGGTGAGGTGGGCGACCGCGCGTTCGGGCGCGAGGCGCGTCTCGTGCTCACCGCGGACCGTGATGACGACGTCGCTCATGACGCCGACTCTACGTGACCTGACCGCGTCAGCCGAGACCGCTCACCGCTGCGGCGCACCTCGCGGGACCACCTGCCACATGCCGCACCACCGCGCAACCCGGTCCATCGTGGCGCGGCGGGGGATTATCGTCTCGGGAACCGGGTCGCCCATGGCGCCCGGACGACCCGAGGGTGGAGGAGCGAAGCGATGTCGCGCAATGTGAGGGTGCTGCACTGCACTCCCGAGGATGTGTTCGAAGTGCTGGGCGACGGCTGGCTGTACCCGTCGTGGGTCGTGGGCGCATCGCGCATGCGCGAGGTCGACGAGACATGGCCGATGGCGGGCGCCGAGCTGCATCATTCGTTCGGGGTGTGGCCCGCGCTTATCAACGACAAGACGGTCGTCGAGGAGTTCGTGCCCTCCCGATCGATGGTCATGCGCGCGCGCGGATGGCCGGTCGGCGAGGCACGCGTGACGATCGAGGTCAAGACGCGCGGTGACGAGTCGGTCGTGCGCATCCAGGAAGAGGCGATCGCCGGCCCGGGCAGGTTCGTGCCCCGCCAGCTGATGGACGTCATGCTGCATTGGCGCAACGCCGAGACCCTGCATCGTCTGGCGTATCTGGCCGAGGGGCGCGCGTCGGGACGAAACCAGGCGTCGAGCGCACAGCGCGAGATGTCCGGCGAAGCGGGCGGCGCCGGCGACTCGTGGAGCGCCGCATCAGGCGCCGGCGAGTCGGAGCCCGTGCCGGAGGTCAGCAGGGTGGCCGAGGCATCCGAGACATCCGTCTCACCGGATGCCGCCACCTCGAGCGCCGGTGACACCGAGGCGCCCCGCCCGTGAACGGTCGTCGTCGGCGCGGCGGTGCGGACCTCGACGCCGTCGTCGTCGGCGCCGGACCCAACGGTCTGGCCGCTGCGGTGACGCTCGCGCGAGCCGGTCTGCGGGTCCGCGTGTACGAGCGGGGGGAGCGGGCCGGCGGGGGCGCGGCCACACGGGAGCTGACGTTGCCGGGTTTCCGGCACGATGTCTGCTCGGCGGTGCACCCCATGGCCTTCGAGTCGCGGTTCTTCCGCGAGTTCGGGCTCCGCAAGAGGGTGCGGTTCGTCACGCCCGACGTGTCGTTCGCGCAACCGCTCAGCATGGGCCGGGCCGGGATCGCCTATCGCGATCTCGCCCAGACCCGCGACGCACTCGGGGCCGATGGTCGCGCCTACGAGCGATTGCTGCGCCCACTGGTGGCGCGGTCGACGGAGGTCGCGGAGTTCACCGGGTCGTCGCTTCTGCGCCTCCCTGACCATCCGGGCACCGTCATCCGGTTCGGACTTCGCGCACTGGAGCAGGGGACGGCGTCCTGGAACGCGCGCTTCCGCGAGGACGTCGCGCCCGCGATGCTCACCGGTGTCGCAGCACATACGATCCTCGCGCAGCCGAGCCTCGCGGCAGCCGGCGCGGGCCTCGCACTGACCGCCTATGCGCACGCGCGTGGATGGCCCATCCCGGTCGGGGGCAGCCAGGCGATCATCGACGCGATGGTCGAGGATTTCGAGGCGCATGGCGGTGAGCTGATGCTCGGCCACGAGGTGACCGCCCTGGAGGCGCTGCCCGATGCGACGGCGACGCTCCTGGACGTCACTCCGAAAGCGCTCATCCGCCTGGCGGGTGCGGCCATGCCTTCCCGGTACCGGCGCGCCTTGCAGCGGTTCCGCTACGGCGACGGCGTCGCGAAGGTCGACTTCGCGCTCAGCGATCCGGTGCCGTGGACGCACCCCGAACTCCGTCGCGCCGGCACGGTGCACGTCGGCGGCACGCGCGCCGAGGTGGCGGATGCCGAGAACCAGGTCCACCGCGGCCGGGTTCCTGAGAACCCGTACGTGCTCGTCTCTCAGCCCTCGTTGTTTGATCCGACGCGCGCGCCGACCGGCAAGCACACGCTGTGGACGTACACCCACGTGCCCGCCGGCAGCCCCGTCGACCGTCGCGAGGCGGTCGTGAAGCAGATCGAGCGCTTCGCGCCCGGCTTCCGCGACACGATCCTCGCCGTCAGCTCCCGAAGCGCGCGTGACGTGGAGCGGCACAATCCGAACTACCACGGTGGGGACATCGCGGCGGGTGCACCGGATCTGTGGCAGCTGGTGCGTCGCCCCGTGCTCCACCCCGACCCGTGGCGGACCCCGATCCCGGGGGTGTACCTCGCGTCCGCCTCCACGGCGCCCGGGCCTGGGGTGACCGGCATGCCCGGGTGGTTCGCCGCGACCAGCGCGCTGCGTCATGAGTTCGGGACCAGCACGCTCCCGGACCTTTCGCCCCGGCGCTGACACGCGACCCCGGCATCCAACGCTCGGCACGTCGCTCGTGCGCTGTCAAGGGGGCGGACCGACCGTGTCGCGCCGCCTACCGTCGACCCATGGAACCGCAACGCCAGAATCCCGACGCCGCCAACGCTTCGGAGCAGGAGGCGTCGCACGGCGCGCTCTCCGAGCAGCAATCGCTGCGCAAAGACATGAGCTACTCGCCCGCCAGTGAGACGGAGACGGCTTCGAAGCAGGCTGATCCACTGCCCGACACGGTCGACTCCGACATCGACCGGGATGATGTGCGCGCGGTTCCCGGGACCGGAGGTCCCGACGACGTGGGCGATGTGGACGTCGACCCCGAGGACCTGAATCTGCCCGGCCCGCCGCAGGGCGCGCGATGAGCACCGAGCAGGGACTCGTCGTCGTCGTGACCGGTGCCTCCAGCGGCATCGGCCGGGCCACGGCGCAGGAGTACGCCCGACGAGGCGCCCGAGTGGTGCTCGCCTCGCGGAGCGAGCAGGCACTGCTCACGGTGGCGCGCGAATGTCGTGAACTGGGCGGGCAGGCGCTCGTGATCCCCACCGACGTGTCGGACGAGCAGGCCGTGCGCGCCCTCGCCGCTGCCGCGGTCACCGAGTTCGGCCGCATCGACGTCTGGGTGGGCAATGCCGGCGTGTTCGCGTACGGGGCGTTCGAGGATCTGCCATCGCAGATCTTCCGGCAGGTGGTCGAGACGAACCTCATGGGCCAGGTGCACGGCGCGCGGGCGGCGCTGCCGCAGTTCCGGCGACAGGGATCGGGAACGCTGGTCCTCGTCGGGTCGTTGTACTCACGGGTGGCGTCGCCGGCGATCTCGCCGTACGTCACCAGCAAGTTCGGTGTGCTCGGCTTCGCCGAGAGCCTCCGCCAGGAGCTGCGGGGCACCGGCATCCGACTCCGCGTCATCCTTCCCGGCACGATCGACACGCCGATCTACCAGCACGCCGCCAACGTCACAGGACGCCATGTGCGTCCCTTGCCCCCCGCGTCAGGGCCCCAGCGGGTCGCGCGTGCCATCGTTCGAGCACCGCGGCGGCGACGCTTCGCCACTTACGTCGGCCGGATCCAGATGGCGGTGCTGCCCGTCCACGATCTGGCGCCCGGCGTGTATGACGCGGTGGCGAGATGGCTCATGGACCACCTCGAGCTTCACGGGCGTGACGTCGAGACGTCGTCGGGGACGGTACTGGCAGCACCGGAGTACGCCGGCGGCATCACCGGTGGGTGGCGATCGACGCCGATCCGCCTGTTGCTGGGCGCGGCCGTCGCCGCCGCCCTGTCGGTGCTCCTCGCCTCGCGCCGTACACGCTGACGCGGGGCGAGGGCAACCGCTCAGCGGTATCCCTCCATCTGGGTCCGCTCGTCCGCGACTCGCACGCCGTAGCGGTAGGCGAGCTTGCCGCCCAACCATCCCGAGACGCCGAGCGCCGCCAGCCCGACGATGCTGAGGATGAAGCCGACGATGCTCACATCGTCCTCATCAGCCGAGAGCCGTACGAGCAGGTTGATGATGAACAGCACCGTGACGCCGAGGTTCAGCGACATGTGGATCGTCGCCGTGCGCCGAGCGACCGTGCTGCGGCCGAGCTGGAGGTAGTCGATGAAGCCCCAGATGGCCGCCAGCACGGCGCCGATCAATCCGATCACGATGAGGATCCACGCGGCACGGACGTACGGCTCGGGGTCGTCGGAGACGAGCCCGATGATGTCGAAGACGAGGCTCGCGACCCACGATCCGATCGGGATCGTGACGAGGATGGGATGGAACGGGTGCCCGTACGGACCGGCGATCGCCGACGCCGGGCGTTTCGCGCGCTGCTGCGGGGTGTTCTGCGACATGTCTCAGCTCCTTGTGTGGGGTCGCACCATCCGACCAGCAACGAGACGGTCGCGCATGGGCCTTGACATGCCGCCAATGAGGATGCCTGCCCGCACCCGTCGGGCCGGGTCGTGCACAGAGGTTCGAGCAGGGGGATGACCCACAGCGGGTGCGGCCGTCCAGTCTCGATGGCTCCGGGAATGGCGGGGGAGCGGCATCCGTTGTATTCTGATGTGCTCGGAAGCTTCGGCGCCCGAGCGATTGACAACTCCACAGAGTGACAGCGGCCCTTCGATAGAAGGAACCAGGGATCGATCGTGTGGTCGATCTCGGCACGGGGATGATCGGTTTCGACATCGCCTGCGAATCTGCGTGAAGCGGGCCGAGGATGCAGGGTTATCTCGTGAACGCTCCCTGCAAACCAATAACTGCCGAACAGAAGCAGTCTGACTTCGCCCTCGCTGCCTGAGCAGCGAGCCCGAGTCCGTCAATCCGTGACTGATCCCGTCACGGTTCTTGGCGTCATTTAGGGATCTTGCTGCGTGACGTCGCCTGAGCGCCACGCGGGACTCTCTTCAGGATGGGCTTGTCGACTTAGGTGTCTGTGACAAAGGTCGGAGCCGAGTAGAACGCTTTCACAGACTGCGCCCGGAGAATCCGCAGTATCTCAGCGATGGACGGGGGTTCGATTCCCCCCATCTCCACCAACCGCTGTCACAGAAGAGGGCCCGAGAGCCGCGGAATTCCGCGGATCTCGGGCCCTTTTCGTTGGCGTGGAGTGTGGGCCCGCGAGGGCGCTTGCCCACAATTTGCCCACAGTTGAGGAGGATCGCGGCCCGGTCAGACCGACCACAGCCGAGTCACATCGGCGTCGAGTCCGCCTTGGTTCATCCGGGCTGCGACGTCGGCCAGGTCGTCCTCGAACATATCGGCGTACGTGTCGAGGGTCATCGCCGCAGACTTGTGGCCGAGCATCCGCTGCACCGCCTTGACGTTTGCGCCCGACGAGATCGCGAGGCTCGCGGCGGTGTGGCGAAGGTCGTGCGGCGTCAGCCGCTCGATACCCGATCGCTCGAGGGCGGCGCTGAACCATGACGTCGTGCCGACGCTGGTCTTCGCGCGCCGGAGGTGATTGCCGTCCGGGTCGGTGAACACGAGGTCGTCCGGCCCCTTGCCATCGCAGAGCTCGCGAAGCGGCGCCTCCAGGAACTCCGGGAACGGGACGATCCGCCGTTCCCAGTTCTTCGGCGCTCCGACGACGATGCGTCCTTCGACCTCGACGGCCGCGCGATTGACCTGGATGCGGTCGCGCTCGAAGTTGACGTCGCGCACGTGCATGCCGATCGCTTCGCTCCATCGGAGGCCGCAGTATGCGAGCACCAGGATCAGCGTTCGATAGGTCGGCGTCGACGCCGCTTCAGCGAGGCTCACGACCTCTTCGTGCGTCAGATACCGTCGCGGCTTCTCGGATCGTTTCGTCGGCAGGTTCTGCGCGCCGCGAGCGACGTTGCGGGGGATGCGTCCGTCGCGGACGGCGGTGTCGAGGATGCCGGCGAGGACCCCAAGGGCGCGGTAGACGACCGTTGCCGATCGCGGACTCCCGGCCACGCCGCTGCTCTTGGTGCGGCTCGTGGGGGCCGTGCCCTCGGAGAGCTCGCGGATCCACTGCTCGACCTGTGACGCGCGGATGTCTCCGATGCGGGTGTCGGACCAGCGGGGGAGTACATACACGCGCCACGACGTCTCCAGCGAGCTGTACGACGAGGCTTTGAGCGAGTGCCGCTTGTTGCGCAGCCATTCGGTGCCGAGCTCGCGGACGGTCGCCTTGGCCGCGGCCGGGTTCGTGTAGGAACCGTCGGAGCGGGCGACCTCGGTGCGAGCGAGGAAGAGCTCTGCGTCGCGCTTCGTCTTGAAGCCGCGCTTCTCGACCTGGCGGTGCGTGGTGTCGTCGCGCCAGCGGACTCGGTACCGGCGGCCCGCCGCTGCCTGATCCGCCGCGATGCTTCCCATGCTGACCTCGAAGTCAGAGTAGCCCACGGCGCCGACGCGACCCGCAGTGGATGCACTTGCGTCCGGGTCACTCCGGTACGGCGCGCAAGCGGATCCCCAACCGGGCGACGAACGGAAGCGGCACCCGAGCGCGCATTCGGCTCGCTCTTCGTTCGTAGCCCGCGAACCGACTGCTGATCGCTGATAGTCGGGTTGGCGCGTTAGTCGCCCGATACGGGCGTGGCAAGCCTTGGCCGGATGCCGGCCCAGACTTGCTCAAGGGCCCCCCGCAGATCGGCCGGGTCGACACCGGCCATGTACTGCAGCACGATGCCATCAAGTGCCGCGAAGGTGGCTTGCGCGATCGCATCCGTGTCCCCTTCGACGCCATAGTGCCGAAGACTCTCCGCTACCACCTCGTGATAGCGGGTGTACAGCCGGGTCACGGGCGCCCGGTACAGCTCGTTCCGCCGGGCCTCGAGGATCATCTCGTACTGGAACGCCTGCAGTTCGGGTCGCACCGAGATCGCTTCCAGAAGCGTGTCCGCGAACGCCTTCTCGGATGCCAGCTCCAGCAGGTCGGTGGTTTCGATCGACTGTTCGACGGCCCAGTCCAAGGCCGCGGCGAGGAGCGCCTCCCGCGTGCCGAAGTGGTGAGCGATCAGGGAGTTGTTCACGCCCGCTCGTTCAGCGATAGCGCGGAAGGTCAGGCCGCGCAGCCCCTTCTCCGCGACGACGTCGACGGTCGCGGCGACCAACAGGTCCCGCCCTTCGCCATACGCGACACGTGCCATGTCCTCATGCTACCCAGCGGAAATCGTCTCTTGCGCAAAGAACTAAGCATTTGCTTAAATGTGTCCCGGCGCACCGCAGCGCCCATGTCGAGGAGGACATTGATGTCTGAGCAGTTCACGATCGCGGGCTCGATCGACCGCGCCGCCGCCGAGCCCTTCGAGGTCGGAGTGGTCCAGTGGATCCGACGCCCCGGAGATGGCGACCGGCAGGACCTCTCCGCCGGCTACTGGTTCATCTCGCCCGACGAGACACCCGGCCCGATGCTCGTCGTCGGCCACGCCGACGAGACCGTGCACATCGTCGAGGGCCGGGTGCGTATCGAGCCGGAGGGCGGCGAGCCGATCGAGCTCACGGCCGGCGGCTCCGCGTCGCTCAACAAGGGTGTCCCGGCGACCTGGACCGTGCTCGAGCCGACCGTCGAGTTCTTCGTCTATTCCTGAGCGGACGGAAGATGGACAACATCCACGACGTCATCGTCATCGGCGCCGGCTTCGCCGGTCTCACCGCAGCCCGCGAGCTCGCCCACGCCGGCAAGCGGGTGGCAGTGCTCGAGGCCCGCGACCGGATCGGCGGCCGCACTTGGCTCGACGAGCGGATGGGACTAAACCTCGAGCTCGGCGGCACCTGGGTGCACTGGACCCAGCCGCACGTCTGGGCCGAGCTGCGCCGGTACGGCATCGGCCTGGCACCCAGTCCCACGCCGCAGAACGCGTACTGGTGGAACGGTACGCGCGCCGTCGCGGGCAGCCCCGACGAACTCTTCGAGCTCCTCGATCGCCCCAACGAGCTGCTCGCAGCCCGCTCGCGCGAGGTGTTCCCGCAGCCGTTCGCGCCACTGGACTCCACGCTCCTCGCCGACTTCGACGGCGTTTCGCTCCTCGACGAAATCGACCTCCTGCCTATCCCCGCCGAGCAGCGCGCGCTGCTCGAGTCGTTCTGGACGTTGAACTTCAACGGCCGGATAGAGGATGCCGCATTCACCCAGGCGCTGCGCTGGGTCGCCATCACCAACGGCGACTGGAAGGTCATGTTCGAGGCCTGTGCGACCTACAAGATCGCGGGCGGCACCAAGGCGCTCGCGGAGGCCATCCAGGCCGACACCGCCGCGGACTTCCGCTTCGGCGCCGATGTTCGCAGTATCGACCAGGACGGCGACGGTGCGGTCGTCACCACCGCCGACGGCGCCGAATACCGGGCGGAGAGCGTGGTGCTGGCCGTCCCGATCCAGACACTTCCGCGAATTGCGTTCACCCCCGCGCTCCCCGTCGCCGTGGAGTCCGCAGCCGAACAGGGACAGCTCGGTCTGGGCACCAAGGTGTGGTTCACCATCGAGGGCGAGCACCCCGCGTTCGTCGCACTCGGCGGCGCGGACTGGCCGCTCAACTTCTTCCAGTCCGAATACGTCGCCGACGGCAAGACGTTCGTGATCGGCTTCGGACCCGACGCCCACGCCATCGACCCCGCAGACACCGCCGCGGTCCAGCGGATCCTCAATCGGCTCGTTCCGGACGCGAAGGTGCTCGAAAGCGTCGGCCACAGCTGGGTCGACGACGAATACGCCCAGGAGACCTGGCCGATGCACCGCATCGGGTTCCTCACCGAGTCTCTCCCGGCCCTCCAGCAGCCGCACGGCCGGATCCGCATCGCCGGATCCGACGTCGCCGACGGCTGGGGCGGCTTCATCGACGGCGCGATCGACAGCGCCCTCAAAGCCGCCCGCGCCATCCTCATCGCCGCGCAACCCGTCGCGGTCTGACCTTCACCACCGCACGAGATCAAGGACGATCCTCATGTCGCTCAAGCAATCCAGCCCCGTCCCGACCACCACCGCATCCACGGACCTGCGCAAGGGCGCGGTCGGGGTGCTCGGCATCCTCTTCTTCGTGCTGTCGGCGCAGGCCCCGCTCACCGGCATCGCCGGTGCGCTCCCCCTCACGATCCTGCTCGGCAACGGAGCAGGGGCGCCCGGCGCCTACCTGGTGATCGGCGTCATCATCGTCATCTTCGCGATCGGGTTCATCGCCATGAGCCGCCGTGTCGACGGCAAGGGCGCCTTCTACGCCTATGTCGGCGCCGGTCTGGGAAAGCGGACCGGCACCGGGTCGGCCTGGCTGGCCCTGGTCGCCTACGGCACCGTGCAGGCCGCGATGTACGGGTTATACGGCGCGAGCGTCAGCGGGCTCCTCGCCGCGCTCGGCGTCAGCATCTCCTGGTGGGTGCCGGTCATCATCACGATCGCCGTCGTCCAGTTGCTCGGCTCGCTCAACATCGAGCTCGGCGCGAAGGTGCTCGCGGTGCTGGTCGGGCTCGAGGTCGCGATCCTCCTGGCCTTCGCGCTCGGCGCCCTGTTCACGAGTGGTGGCGGCCCAGATGGCAGCATCAACTTCGCCGCGAGCTTCTCTCCCAGCGCCATCATGGCCGGCGCCCCCGGTGTCGCGCTGATGTTCGCGGTCGCGTCGATGTTCGGCTTCGAGTCCACCGCCATCTATTCGGGAGAGGCGAAGGACCCGAAGCGCACCGTCCCTCGCGCCACCTACCTCTCGGTCGGCGTGATCGCGATCTTCTTCTCGTTCGTGTCGTGGATGTTCATCTCCTACTACGGCTCGGACAACGCCGTCGCGGCGGCCGAGACCGCGGTCATGTCGGGCGACTCGACGCAGTTCGTGTTCCAGGCCCTCGATGGCGTCCTGGGCAGCTGGTCCGGGGTGGTCGCGAACATCCTTCTCGTCACTTCGCTGTTCGCCGGCATATTGGCGTTCCACAACGGCATCAACCGGTACCTGCACGCCCTCGGCAGCCAGAAGTCGCTGCCGCAGCGGCTCTCGCACACCAACCGGCACCAGGCGCCGCACGCCGCCGCCTGGGTGCAGTCCATCACCGCCGTGTTGCTCATCGCCCCGTTCGCGATCCTGAACCTCGACCCGATCCTGACCCTGTTCTCCTGGTTCAGCGGCCTGGCCGTCGCGGCGCTCGTGACGCTGTACGTCCTCTGCTCGATCGCCGTCGTCGTCTACGCGGTACGTACCCACGCCACCGACCCGTGGCAGACCCGCATCGCGCCGGCCATCGCGGCTCTGCTGCTCGTCGGGGTACTGGCGCTCGTCGTCGCCAACTTCACCTCACTGATCGGCGGCGAGGTCATCACCGCCGTGATCCTCCTGGCGTTCGTGCCGATCGCCTTACTGGCCGGCTTCATCACCGAACGCCGACCCGACCAGTTCGTCACCGCCGAATAACCCGAGAACGGAGCATCCGTCATGACTGCCACCGCGACCATCCTCGAATCGATCACCGTCCCTGAAGCCGAGGGGCGGGCGATCCCCGACGCCGCCACCCGCGACACCATCGGGTACGCGCCCGTCCACACCGTGGCCGACCTCGAGGCGATCATCGCCGCCGCACGCGCCGCCCAGCCGGCGTGGAACGCGCTTGGCCACGCAGAACGCGCCCGCATCCTCCACGCGATCGCCGATGACCTCGAAGCGAACAGCGAGGAGCTGGCCGCCATCCTCTCCCGCGAGCAGGGCAAGCCGCTGGACGGCCCGAACGCACGCTTCGAAGTGGGCGCCTGCGCGGCCTGGACCCGCAACGCCGCCGACACGGTCCTCGAGCCGGAAGTGGTGTTCGAGGACGGACCGGCCCGCGCCGAAGTCCACTACGACGCGCTCGGTGTCGTCGGTGCGATCGGGCCATGGAACTGGCCGATGATGATCTCGGTGTGGCAGATCGCCCCGTCGCTGCGGATGGGCAACACCGTGGTCGTGAAGCCGAGCAGCTACACCCCGCTCTCCGTCCTCGCGCTCGTCGAGGTGTTCAACCGGCACCTGCCCGACGGCGTGCTCACGGTGGTCTCCGGCAACCGCGAGGTGGGTGCGGTGATGGCATCGCACCCGGGCCTCGACAAGATCATGTTCACCGGCTCTACCGAGGCAGGCCGTCGCATCGTCGAGTCGTCGGCGCGCAATCTCGCACGCCTCACTCTCGAACTCGGCGGCAACGATCCCGGGATCGTCTTGCCGGGCGCCGATGTGTCCGCGATCGCAGAGAATCTGTTCTGGGGATGCTTCATCAACACCGGGCAGACCTGCGCAGCGCTGAAGCGCCTCTATGTGCACGACTCGGTCTACGACGAGGTTGTGGACGCCCTCGCCGGTCTGGCACAGGCCATGCCGATGGGACGCGGCCTCGACGAAGGCAACCTGCTGGGGCCGCTTCAGAACCAGAGCCAGTTCGACATCGTCCGCGACCTGGTCGACGACGCCCGCGAACGCGGCGCCCGCATCGTCACGGGCGGCGAACCTGCCGGCGACCTCGGCCCCCTCTTCTACCGCACCACGGTCGTCGCCGACATCGAAGACGGTGCACGACTCGTCGACGAAGAACAGTTCGGCCCCGCCATTCCCGTGATCAGATACACCGACGTCGAGGACGCCATCCGCCGCGCAAACGCGTCGGAGCAGGGCCTCGGCGCGTCCGTCTGGGCCAGCGACACCGACGCCGCTGTCGAGGTCGCCAAGCGACTGCAGGCGGGCACGGTGTGGATCAACCAGCACGGCGCCCTCAACCCGGCCGTGCCGTTCGGCGGCACCAAGCAGTCCGGGTACGGCCAGGAGTTCGGCGTCGCCGGCCTCAAGGCGGTCGCGGCCCCCAAGGTCATCAGCCGCTGAACACACACGTCCGACCCGAGTGACTCCCGGGTTGGCCAGAGGGGCCGCGGTGGGGACCGCGGCCCCTCACTCCTTGCCGTCGCAGCGGCAACAGGGCTATCGGCACGAAGTCCAGCGCCTCGGTATCGGTTGCGCTCCGCGCCGGATCCCTTTCCGTGCGAGGCTCGGACAGGGGACCGATCCGAGCATCAAGGAGCCGCGAGTCCTCGTCATCGGCTCGATCGGTCGTCCTCTGGTACCCACTCGCGTACGCCGTGCTTGGTAGCCTCGCCAGACGGTCCGCGAGCGCCCGCGGCTGTCGTCACTCTGACGACGTGCGCGGCGCCGATCAGGCCGTCCCCTCCGAGTAGCCCCCGATCGGGACGCGGGTGCCAGCCTGTCCGCGCGGTGATCTTCGTCATGCGCGCACAAGATCGAACAGCATCGGGAGGGCACCGGCTCGCTCGATGAAGCGCACACTGGCCGAACGCGCCGGTCGCAATGAGACCTACATGCTCGTGCCAATGAAACCGTCTAAAGACCTCCCCGGCTAGAACTTCTGCATGGGCGGGATTCGCGGTGGCGTGTGCGGAAACGCTGCCCGGAGCGCGTCTCTCGCGGCCTTCTTGGTTAGTTCGACGGGCGCGCGCCCGGCAATGCGATCTTGGTGTGACCATCGGATGACACGACGCGCCCGTAACCACGGTAGTAGCGGCCGACGCCAACTCACCTCACATAGGACCCCAAGAGGCGCGCGGAGCTCGACCCGGTGGAGCGTCGAAGATTCGACCATGAGCGGCTCGATGTTGATGACGAACTCAATGTGCCGATACTCGTCCAGAAACACGGTGCTGGGACTATCCCCCCAGGTGCTCCCGCTCTCGGCCGCGAGTGTCGTCCCGTCCTCGCGCAGCGACGCCCAACGCCACGAGACGCTGTAAGCAGGAGAAGATCCGTTCTCATGCCACACGAACACCATCAGGCGATCGCCGGCTTGGACCTCGGCAAAGACCCTGAGTCTCGGTCGAACCAGAAACGCCGTGATTATACCGGCGACGGCGATCGCTGTCGCGACTAGTGTCGCAACATCGCCGACCCGGCTGACGACCACCCACGCGTCCATGGACTGCAGGAATGGAATAACGCGCACGTGCGTGACACTATCTCGTTCGTTGATCGCATTTGCGGTCGCGCTAGGCCCGCTGCGGGCGGCGAGGCAACATCTGCAACAACGTACGCGCGATCTTTCCACCGTCGACGCCCGCCTCGCGAAGACGCTGCGCCAGTCGGCCTCCTCGTCCGTCCTGAGCGCCGGAGACCCCGGAGCGGCGTTCCTCGCCGCCCCATCGACGTGCAGTGTGCGGTGCTGGCATCGGCGCTGCGCGTCGAGGTCGTGCCTCAGGCGCGGAGGGGCACGAAGTGAACCCCGGATCGCCTTGCTCCTCACCCCGGCCGCATAGCGTCGGCCTAGCCGGCGTCGGTCGCCGGAGCAGCCGGGAAGTGTTCGCGGCCAAGCGAAGCTGCATGGGACAGCTGGCGGTGGCTGCTTAGCGCCTGCTCGAGACGCGCCGTGGGGATACCCAGCTCGAAGAGCAGGTTCAAGATGACCACCGCGTCAGTAACGCGCACCAGCGCGTATAGGTGGTTCCGGTCATGATCTCCTGAAGCGCCGAGGTGCGCCAACGCGTTGCGCGCGTCACCTGCGGCCTTCGCCCACGCCTCCGGGTTAGGTACCAGGTGCTTCATGAACTCACCGGGTCTCGTCGCAAGATCGGTGAGCCGCTGCTTCAGAGTCGGCTCGTTGCGCACTATCCGTGCGGCCAACCAACTCTTGAACTTGGGTGGCACGTCCTCAAGCAGACCCTTCCGCAACGACGCGAACTCATCCGGCGGGATGGGCGGGGGCGACTCGAGGGCCCGATGAAATGACTCGGCTGCTGCAACGGCCGTCACGACCTGGGTCTCGACGTATCCGCCCGTGACGTACCTGAGGCCGAGAATCATCCCTCGGGCAGAAGCAAACCTCTCATGCACTTCCATCCACTTTGGGAGAAGCTGCGCGAAGTCGAGATCGTCAGGCGTCAGGACCATCTGCCACGTTTCGTGAGCTTCCTCCTCGGGCTTGGGCCGTACGACTCGCACGGTGTAGATCTCCACCTCGTGGCGTTGGTCTCGAAGGGGGTGATCCTCCGGAAACATCTCGGGCGTCGGCGGTAGGTACATGCGGATGGACATAAGCCCGCAGGGCGAGAGCGTCGACATCGAGACCAAGTCGCCGGTCGCGGCGAGAAGGTCAATCCATTCATCTAGCGGCTTACCGTCGGCCGATGAGAACTCGATCGTGGCACTCTCGCGGATTCGCGCAACCGTCCCTGATCGACGCTGATCGGCGTATGGGCTCCAGTAGACCTGATGAAGCTTCGCTGTCACCGTCGGCAGTTCTGCCACGAGCGGCGCCAGTTGCGTGATCTCGATGCGACCGCCGACAGTTCCCACTTCCGGCTTGAAGTACTGCATTGCTGTACCCGAGTGCCGAGACCACTGCGTCATATTCTCTATGGTGCCCATCGAGGCGATGAAGCACGCCTCCCGGGGCTCGACCAAGTGGCACCCGACAACTGCCGTCTGTGCGCGAAGTTCCATCCACCTCGGCGGCTCAAACCAGTTGAACGGGCTGAACGAACTCGCCGTCTTGAACCACACCCCAAGAAGCGTGACGAACTGGTCATCCCCCTTCTTGTCCACGATCCCGTGGAGCATGGGCCAGGTCTTGAACTCGTTCGCGAGAGTCGTGACTCCGTTAGAGCCCTCCATCACGCGATACTCCCAACCGCCGATTAGTCGGAGACTCACGCCTTTTTTCGGATCGAAGGTCAGGATTCCCGGGACCTGCTGTTCTGGAGTTTCCGGGGCCCACCAATGCCCTGTCCACTCGCGCCGCTCGCTGAGAAGAGCTTCATCCACGCAATCATCATGGCGAACCATCGTCACGTGTACACCGACGAAACACCATCGATTTGCTAGTCAGGTCGAGTAGTCCGCGGTAAACTGCTACCGCAACTACATGGTCCCCGTGGCGGGAGTCGAACCCGCAATCCGTCGCAGGAGCTGCATTGACAGTGCAGTGCGTTTGCCATTTCGCCACACGGGGCTAGTGATCACTGAGGGTGCAACCTCAGGGATCATCTGGACTGAGTCCTTGGCCCGCCCCTAATCGTTGACAGCGAGGGGCGGGCCTTCTCACTTCATGAGGCCTCCTCCGCAGCGTTCGACAGGGGCGCCCACTGGCCGCGCCCGACTCGCTGGATGCGATCCGAGACCCTCAGATACGACAGAGCCGCACCGATCTGGTCGCGGGTGTCGCTTCGGTGGTGGTTGCTGAGGTAATCCTCGATCTCTGCGGGGCTGGCCGGGCGACCCTCAGCGGCATTGATCGCGTGCACAGCCTTCTCGATCGCGTCGGTGCGGCTGATCCGGGACAGATCCTCATCGATGGGGAAGAGGGGGCTCTGTCCGCTGGACTCACCGCTCGGAGATGTGGCAGAGGCTGCATGCGGGAACAGGCGGGCGAGCGCGAGCTTGTGTCCCTCCTCCTCCTTGAGAAGTTCGTCGCGTTCGCGGTCGAGGTCGGCGATCTGCGATTCGAGGTCGCGGATGCGCTGCTCAACGACGCGTCGAGCGGCAACCGTGTCCTGCACCAGTTCGGCAAGCACTTCCTCGGTGATGGGCATAATCAACTCCTTACCCCTCAAGTATACCAAAAGTTGTGGATCTGGGTTCTGGATCCCACTACCCTAAGCATATCAGTGGGGTTTGAGGTAGTGCCACGAGTCTCCGAGGCCCAACCGAGCTTGGTCGGCGTAGCTCTGTGGAGCGCGGTTGCATGCCCGCGTGACGCCACGAAAAACGACCCCGGGCACTACTTGAATGCCGTGCCGCGGACCCACCCGACCACGACTATCGCTTGCAGAGGGCCGTAGTCATTGACGGCCACTGCTCCCAGCCCAGCTAGTTCAGGGCGCACGGATACCGGTCCTCGAGCGTGCGTCCTAGGACGCTGCCGGCGTGCGAGTGTGTAGCGCCAAGCGTAGGTAGGGAAGGTGATCCCGTGCGACGACGACTGTCGTGACGACGTCAGCTCGCAGCTGGGCGCCGACCGCGTAGACGAAGGGGTCGGTGTTGATCTCGAAAGCCGCTACATGCTCACCGTCGATCTCGAGTGTGGCGGCGGAGTTGACCGACGATGGACGGATCTTCCATGCACCATCCTCGGTGGGTCCGGGAGCGAGCCCCAGCTCCTGCCGGAACTGGTTCACGAGGATGTGGTTCGCATGATCGACAAGTTGCCGGTCCAGGTTGGTGTATTCGGAGTGGTCCCTGCTCCAGCACGTGCGAACTGCTTCCCAAAGTTGGGGATACCGCATCATCTCTAGCGTCTCGATCAGCCAGGCAGGGCGAGGCCACGGCGGAACGGTTTCGATGGCTGCTTGCTCGTCCGGTTCGAGGTGCTTCAGATTCACGGGGTCGGCATGATCGTCGGGGTTACGCCAGAGGGTGTACGAGAAACTCACCGCGAACTGCGATCGCCCTTCGGAGTCCGTCGCCTCCATGATGGCCGGACGGTCAGCGTCCTCGATCGTCGGTTGCGGTGCGAGTCCCAGAAGCGGGAATGGGAGGCCGAGCAATCGCCGACCGGCTTCCACACGAGGGTCGGGGGCATCCTCAGGCGGCACTCCGACGATCTGCATGCTCCGAGCGTTTCGGATCGCGATGACCTTCGCAACCGGAACTGCCGGTTCGGGAGACAAACCGCCCATATCGGAACCGCACATGGCCGGGATCGCGTGCCGAGCTGACGGGCACCGCGCCGGCTGTGGGTGGAGAGCCACGCAGCACCTCCGCGCGATTTGCGGGATGCACGTTTAGCCCGCCCGGGCACTCCGCACGCCAGGCTAGGTCAACTGATGCAGCGCCGACTGCCGTCACGCGGCACCGGCGACGCTGACGAATATGAGCAGATAGACCAAGGGAAGAGACTGCAATGCACGCAGGCACTTTCTGTGGGCACTTTCGAATGCGTTGAAAGCACTGGGATCGCGTGACAACCTGGTTACATGACGCGGGGACGTCGAAGTGCTAAGCGGGAAGCGGCCCTCAAGAGGCAGATCGACCAGCGAGAGCGTGACGCTACGGTCGCGCGTGCCGCGAAGCGTCTCGCCGACCGGTGGGGCGGAGAGCGAGATGCGCTCAACAGGCTGAGTGCCCTATCGAGCGAACTCGAGCGGCTCCACAAACTGGAGGCGGCGTTGCTGCGCGAGCGCGACGAACTGGTCGTGATGCTGCGTGAGACGGGCAGTTCGTGGAACGCACTGAGCGCTCGCACGAAGCTCAGCCGTCAGGCACTGATGAAACGCGTCTGATTGCCCCGCCTTCTTGCCGGCTACAATATGACTTAGAAGTCATAAGCGCGTGGGAGGAGGGGTCATGACTGCTTCTACGCTGATTCGAGCTGCTCGCAAGAGTCGTCGACTTACCCAGCAGCAGCTCGCAGAGCGCGCCCGCATCGATCAGAGCAGGGTGTCACGATCGGAGCGCGGCCGTGACACGGAGTTCGGCACGGTCGAGCGACTTATGGCGGGGGCCGGGCATCGACTGTATTCCGCTCCCACTCAGCGCGACGACGCGGCGACCGTCGCCGAGGAGATCCGCGGGCACCTCGCGGCCGGTGACAAAGACCGTGCCCTTCGCGCGCTGCTGCAGCTCAACGACAACCTCGTCGCGGAGCGAGGACTGGTCCGAGGCGTTCTCGGACTTGCCGAACCGGAGTCGACGCGACATCGCGCCTGGGACGCAGCACTTGCTGGCCTCGTCGCATGGCGACTGCACGAGGAGGGGCTGCCTGCGCCCGAGTGGGTGAACGATCCGAGCCGATACCTTGAGGTGCCCGCCACCCTCCAGATCGACCCGGCCGACCCGACGCCGCCTGCGTCGGAGGTGCCTGAGGAGTTTGCCGAGCGTCGTGTGCTCGTGTGGCGCGACACTTTTGCGAGCGTCTGACGTGTCGACATCCCGGACAGCCGGCAGGAGTTCCTTCGCCCAGGCCCATCGATTTGTAGCCGCATCATCGCCGAAATGACGCATCGCGATCGGGCCACTCCAACGGCGAGAGGGTAGCGGTCCGCGTCGGCTGTGTCCCCGCCGCTCGCTCTTTGCAGACTCCGCGCTCCGCGCTCCGCTTAGCAACCGCTCCCCGCGGAACTCCACCGACGCCGACCGCTAACTCGGCCTGTTGTCGGAGCGGCGGAATCTGAGCGGGGGACTGCTGCGCGGCATCCCATTTGCCCACAATTTGCCCACACTTGGTCGAGATCGAGGCAGATCGAGCCGGGTTCAGACGGGTGCAGAGTCCCCGAAAATCCGCGGAAATCCGGGGAAATCCGATCGAGACGGATCGCCGTGATTCCGCTCCGCCAGGTTTCGATTCCCGCCATCTCCACGATCCGCTGTCACAGAAGAGGGCCCGAGATCCGCGTAATTCCGCGGATCTCGGGCCCTTTTCGCTGGTGGAGTGCGGGTCGCGAGGGCGCGCTGGCCGACATCTGCTGTCGCTTCGCGGACCGGGCGACACTCGGTCGTTGAGCGAGCGAAGTGAGACGAAACGCGTCCTCGCACCCGGCGAGAGTGGGCTTTCGGTCGTTGAGCGAGCGAAGCGAGACGAAACGCAGCGTCAGATCGCCCAGAGCCGAGTCACATCGGCGTCGAGTCCGCCTTGGTTCATCCGGGCGGCGACGTCGGCCAGATCGTCTTCGAACAGGTCGGCGTACGTGTCGAGGGTCATCGCCGCGGACTTGTGGCCGAGCATCCGCTGCACCGCCTTGACGTTCGCGCCCGACGAGATCGCGAGGCTATGCGTCCTTCGACCTCGACGGCCGCGCGATTGACTTGGATGCGGTCGCGCTCGAAGTTGATGTCGCGCACGTGCATGCCGATCGCTTCGCTCCATCGCAGGCCGCAGTACGCCAGCACCAGGATCAGCGTTCGATAGGTCGACGTCGACGCCGCTTCGGCGAGACGCACGACCTCGTCGTGACCATCGGGGGAGTACGTACACGCGCCACGACGTCTCCAGCGAGCTGTACGACGAGGCTTTGATCGAGTGCCGCTTGTTTCGCAGCCACTCGGTGCCGAGCTCGCGGACAGTAGCCCTGGCCGCCGCGGGATTCGTGTAGGAACCGTCGGAGCGGGCGACCTCCGTCGAGCGAGGAAGAGCTCTGCGTCGCGCTTCGTCTTGAAGCCGCGCTTCTCGACCTGGCGATGCGTGGTGTCGTCGCGCCAGCGGACCCGGTAGCGGCAGCCCGCCGCTGCCTGATACGCCGCGATGCTTCCCATGCTGACCTCGCAGTCAGAGTAACTCACCGCACCGACGCGACCCGCGGTGGATGCACTTGCGTCCGGTTTCACTCCGGGTGCGCAGGCGGATCCCTGAACGGGCAACGCACGCTGACGGGAGGAAGCGTGCGGTCGGATCTGCATCGCGCCTGGCTGCGCAGAAGCGCTTGCCGCGAGCCCCTACACGTCAGCGCTCTTGCCGGAGCCGGTCAGGGCTGGCCGCGCGTTGGCGACCGTCCATTCCAGCGCGTGGTCGGCGACGGCTTCCCAGCCCGGCTCGCCGCACGTCCAGTGACCGCGACCGGGGAACTCGTAGTACTCCGTGAGCGCAGGCGACTTCCGCCAATGCTTGGCGTTGGACTTGTTGACCGACGGCGGCATGATGTGGTCCTCGCCGCCAGCGATGAACAGCAGCGGCGCGCGGTCGACGGAGTAGTCGACCCACGTCGCCTGGTGTCCCGGCTGGAAGTTCGCGAGCAGACCGTAGGCGAACACCCAGTTGCCCGGTGCGGGGATCGCGTAGCGGTCCCACGCGGCATCCGATTCTTCCCGGCTCAGCACGTTGGCGAAGGCGTAGTGCCACTCGTCCTTCGTGAAGCCGACTGCCTTGTGGAAGTTCGCCGGATTCTTCAGCGCCGGGAACAGCGACCGCGCCTGCGACAGCGGCGTGACGCGCACTCCCTCCGTGGGCGCCGAGTCGATGACCGCGGCGGACGCGCCGAGTCCGCGGGCCAGGAGCAGCTGCGTCATGATGCCGCCGAACGAATGTCCCATGAGAATGGGCGGCTTTGGGAGCGCTTCGATGATGCCGGCGAGGTGGTCGACGGTCTCGGGAACCGTGAGGTTCGCGATGACGTCAGGATTCTCGCGCAGTGCCTCGACCTCGATCTCGAAGCCGGGATAGGCGGGCGTGATCACGGTGTAGCCCTTGGCCTCGTAGTGGGCCTTCCACTCCTCCCAGCTGAGGGGCGTCACCCACAATCCGTGGATGAGCACGATGGTGTCGGGCGCGTCGGTGGTGGTCATATCGTTGTCCTTTCGGTCGTGCGTCGGGTGCTTCTCAGGAGGTGACGAAGGTCAGGATGTCGGTGTTCAGCCGCTCTCGATCGGTGTCGGGCAGCCCGTGCGCGCCGCCTTCGTAAACGATCAGGCGGGCGCCGTCGACAAGTTCGGCCGAGAGCTTTCCGCTGATGTCGAACGGCACGATCTGGTCGTCGTCGCCGTGGATGACGAGCGTCGGCACGTCGACCGCCGCGAGGTCGGGGCGGAAGTCGGTCGAACTGAAGGCGGCGATGCACTCGTAGGCGTTGCGGGTTCCCGAGGCGAGTCCTTGCAGCCAGAAGGCGTCGCGCGTGCCCTGCGGAACGTCGCCCGAGTGGTTGTTGCCGAAGAATGGTCCGTCGGCGAGGTCGCGGTACAGCTGCGACCGGTTGGCCACCTCCCCCGCGCGGATGTTGTCGAACACCTCGATCGGCAGGCCGCCCGGGTTGTCGTCGGTGCGCACCATGAGCGGCGGCACGGCCGAGACCAGCACAAGCTTCGCGACGCGGGCGCTGCCGTGCCGGCCGATGTAATGCGCTACTTCGCCGCCGCCGGTGGAGTGACCGACGAGGGTCACGCCCTGGAGGTCGAGCGTCTCGAGCAGGGTCGCGAGGTCGTCGGCATACGTGTCCATCTCGTTGCCCGACCACGTCTGCGTCGACTTGCCGTGCCCGCGGCGGTCGTGTGCGATGACACGGCATCCGTGCTCCGCGAGGAAAAGGGCGGTCGCCTCCCACGCGTCGGAGTTGAGGGGCCACCCGTGGCTCAGCAGAACCGGGGTGCCGATGCTGGGACCCCAGTCCTTGTAGAACATGCGGGCTCCGTCGGCCAGATCGATATAGGGCATTCCGGTCTCCTTCGTGTGCGGCGTCCGTCCTCTGGCGAGAAGCTTGCCGGGCGGGTGCCGCGCGCGCCTTGACGACGTGTCCGCCGCGTTTGACGATGCGTCCAAGGCGCTCGCGGATGCCGCGGCACGCCGGCGCGCGAGATTGCGGGCGCTGCGTCGGCGGCGGCGCGCCGCGGTCAGATGGATGAATCGGAAGAGACGGATGCCGCGGTGGTGAGCGGCAGTTCGTCGACGTTGCCGCGCACCCGCGCTCGCCACTCGGTCGGCGCCGATCCGTACTGGGCGCGGAAGGCGCGGGTGAAGGTCGCGTGATCGCGGAAGCCGACCTGGCGGGCGATCTCACCGATCGACATGAGTCCGGAGCTCGGCGATTCGAGCATCTGCACGGCGCGCTCGAGCCGGCGCTCGCGGAGCCACTCGGTGAAGCCGATGCCCGCTTCGGACAGCAGCGCGTAGGCACGCGTACGCGAGACGCCGAGGTGCGTCGCGAGCTGCGCGACCGACAGCTCGGGCGAGGCGAAGTTCGCTTCGAGGAATGACATCGCGCGCAGCATCAGCGTGCGGTTGAGGGGCTCGCGGGCCTCGAACTCGTCGCCCGCCGCCGTCACGAGCAGGGCGCGCAGCAGCTCGAGGGTCGGCCCGGCGAGCGCCGCCTCTTCTTCGAGCGTCATCTCGGGTAGGGCCAGCAGCGTGCGCACGTGACTCGCGAACACCGTCGCGAGCGGGCTCGAGCCGAGCTCGATGCCGGTGATGTTGCGGACCAGTACCGTCGGCAGACCGAGGTCTTCGATCGGCGCGACGAGCGCGCTGTAGTAGATCTCCTGGCGCACTTCGGCGCCGTAGGGCGCGAGTCCCCAGAACGCGACCATCGACCGGGCGGCGCCCTGCACCTGGCTGTCGCCCTGCGCGAAGCCCATGGGCCCCATCGGCATGCCGATCGTGATCATCTTCTCGTCGCTCGAGCGGGCGATGCCGAGCGGGCGCACGCCGGAGTAGTTCGAGTAGGTGTTCTCGAACACCGTCATGCTGCCGATCTCGCGGTGCATGTGCACGAACGTCATCGGCTGTTCGGTGTGCGCGGTGCGCGAGCGGAAGGGCACGGCGCAGTTCGTAGTCAGGAAGTCGAGATACTCTTCCCGATCGTTCGCGGGTGTCTCCGCGAGATCCATTCGAAAAACCACGCCACACTCCGTTAAGGAAGCAGGGGCACGAGAGGGCGGATATCCGCTGGGCGCCAGCGTAGAAGTCGGTGGTTGATGGGCGCAAGCATCAATTGCTGAAATGCGACGTCTCTCCTCAGTTGCTCGTTCTCGGTCACGCGAGCGTCGTCACTCGCCGGCGAGCATGGGCCGGGGTGGCTGCAACTCCCCGGCGCTCTGATCGATTGGCGCGTCGCTGAAAGGGAAGTTCACGGAGTAGATCGGCTCATAGCGATCCTCGAGGTATCCGTCCGCCGGATAGGAGACTGACGACACCCACACGTCATTGGGCCCGAACCGCGAAACATGTCGAGAGACCCACGCTTCGACAGGAACATGTCAGCGTTCAGCCGGATCGCGAGCGCGGGCTGCCGGTTGGCGCACCGATCCGATCGATCCTCGAGCGGGCGATGAACGAGAGCAGCACGCTCACGGGGCATGAGCAGTGGTCGTGGGCCCGAGCCGACTGAGCGTCTCGCGTCGGGCCACTCGAGCTACGAGCGGAGCGGCAAGCGATGAGCGCACCCATGCGGGCATCCGGTCCATCTATGTCGCTCAGAGCGCGTGTCCGTTCACTTGTGGAGGCCCGCGCGATGATTCGTGTCGGATACTCGTGTCGCTGATGCAGCGTCAGAGACGTTCGAGGCGGCGCGGGTCGTGGCTGTCGGAACGATCCGGTCGCTCAGTCTGAGTAGCTCGACGAGAGCCATGGCCGTGGCGAGAACTCTCATGGCGTGATGAGCCCTGATCAGCTCGCGTCGGCTGGGCGGCGTTCGCGCGTCTGAGAACGGCCGCACGAAGGTGATGGCGGAGACGCGGGCTTCAATCACGAGCGCTAGAGCAAGCACACGGTAGAGCGCTGGGCGGCCGAAAGCCGGTCCCTCAGCCGAGAGGCAGCGAGCATTCCAGCCTCTTCATCGGACTTCGCGAACTGGCGTGCCAGGTTGTGCGAGTTCGCCCGTGAGACGAGCGCGGATAATCCTCAAGATCTAGAGGAGCGCGCAAACGATGTCTTCCAACCTGAGGTCGGCCGCATCCAGAGGGGGGAGCTGTCTGGTCGCAAGCAACGCGCGGCGAAGAGCGCGGTGACGGAACTGCTCCTCTATGGCACGATCTCCACCGCGTTACGGCGGCCACCTCCGAGAACTCCACGTTGGGCGCAGCCGTAGGGGCCGCCGCCGCTGCAGCAACTGGCGTCGCCAGTCGGATCGGAACGCGTACCGCAGCTCCGTGGGGCAGATGCCGTACTCGCGGCTTTGACCCGCCCAGGTCGAAAGTGGAGACCGTGACTCCTGGTGGCGCGTTCAGCGGTCGGCCAGCGGGCGCTCTGACGCACAACGCGACCGCCACAATGCTCCCGCTAGGATCGCGGCGATGGCCTACGCAGATGTGATCCTTCCGACCAGCGTGCCGCTCCGCCGCGCCTCACTTCTTATGGCGATGGAGCGATTCGTCCGCAACGCGTTTCGGTTGCGAGGCCGCGCCAGTCGTAGCGAGTACTGGTGGTGGATCCTCGTCAACGTGGTCGTACTGGGCATCGCGCAGATCGGCGTCCCCGTCCTGGTCACGGGCGAGACTCCGGAACCGACTATCGCCCTCGGACCGTTCGGCTCACTCTTCTACGCGCACTTCGAGATCTTCCACTGGGCCGAGGGCGCTGTGCCCAGCAACCCCGTCGCGTCCTTCGCTCTCCTATTCGCCGGGCTGTGGATGCTTGCCACCGTCATCCCCGGCGTGACGGTAGCGGTGCGACGACTTCACGATTCGAACGTGTCGGGCTGGTGGGCACTGCTGGCGTTCGTACCAGCCGGCGGCATCGTGGTCCTGCTCCTCGCGATGCGCCGTCCTCGGGCCGATGGCGCGCGCTTCGATTAGAACTCCTGTGCGCGAAACCCGGTCGTCCTGCGGGCGAGGCAGACCCGCTTGGTTCTCGAGTGGGTGTAAGCGTTCGTGCGCGGCTACACCGTCCCCGGTGGGACTTACTCGCCTTCGGCGATGTCGTATCGGTGCACGTACCACTCGCCGGCGGCGTTGCGCCGGTGCTCACCGACCCGCTCCCCACGTTGCCACACGTACGATCGATTGGCTTGCACGTCCGAGCGCCGCCGCTGCATGCCGGGTAGGGCCCATTCGAGGTCCAGCATGCTCGGTATCATGCGTTTACGGTGAGTCTCCAGATTCCAGACGCTTATCTCCTCCACCCAAGTCATCTCCAGCAGCGGCGAGTAGTCGAGGTCGCTCGGGATCAGACTGAGGCTGAGCTGCTTGAGGTCGTGGAGGCTCGGCAGGAAGGATAACGAGTCGGCATATTGCCGCTTTTCAGAGCCGCCCCCGAGATGCAGCTGCCGCAGTCGTATCAGCTCGCCGACTACCGAGTAGTCGCAAACACGCCAAGCGCCGCCGAGCTCCAGCGTTTCGAAATCCGGCAGCGCTCGCAGAGGGTCCAGCGTGGTAACCGAGGTCGCGGACTGCACCTCCAGTTCGCGCAGCTCGCTCATCGACTCAAGCGGGCGGAAGTCGTCGAAAACGCCCCAATCGACGGCCAGGCGACGCAACTGAGTCTGCGATGCGAGGGAGTCGAACAGCCGCCTCGGCATTCTCATCGAGAAGGTCAGGTCCCATATGTCAGTCGGTCCGGCGGCGAAAAAAGGCACACCAACTGTCGAGCAGCTTCGCTTGCTCGTACGGGGTTAATCCGGCGACCTTGGACGCTCACCGCCACCTGGGTGCAGGTAGAGGACACCCCCTGGGGCGTCAACAACAGCGGAGAAACATACGGGTGATCAACGAGAGCGGCGAGCCGGATCTCATCGCCGTCATCAGCACCGACAACCAACCCGGCTACGTGCGGCGGGACGACCTGAACGACGCCGACGGAACGACCGCGGCCGAGTCGTTCAAGTCACCCGAAGATGCTCTCCGGTGGCAGGAACGGAATGCCGGCATCGTCCGCTACATCCCTGTCTACGAGTCCGACGGCGAAACCCGGATCGGTATGTTCCAAGTTGGGGGCGACTGACCCGCGACAGCGTTCAGCTCCACCAACGATGCCTTGGGGCGGGTCAGGTGCGCGAAGAGCGCAGGGACGCCTTCGACGCTGCGGCGATCGCCAAGCTCAGCGGCAACGGATGCCTGGCGGTGACAATCGGCATCAGAGACATCGTCCGGCCGTCGGCCGCGATGCCCTGCCGGCGAGGTTCATGTCGACACCATATTGGGACTGACAGCCCTAGAGCCAGCACCGCTGGACGGTCCACGCGTCAAACGAGTCGACGTTGGCGGATGATCCCCGCATGAACGATGGGTGGCAGCTCTCCGAGGCGGGCCGGTCACTTTTACAGCCAGCTCGGCCGGCTGGTCTGCTGGTCGCAAGTCTTCGGAATGGTCAGGCGACATGGGCGAGGATGGCGGCGGCGACGGCCTTCGGCGCGGATTGCTGGGCGACATGGTGATGAGCCGGTATGAGGACGAGGTGCGATCGGACTGCGGAATCTCGCAATCGGCGGCACCACTCCAGCCCAGCAATGGGGTCGCGCGAGCCTCGAATGACGATCAGAGGCACGGCCAGGGCCGACACGCGGTCCTCGATACGGTAGGTCAGCATGTGGCGGACCTGCGCGAGGTACCAGGGCACTCCGCACCTCAGGTAGTCGGTGAAGACGATCGCGTTGATCGCCAGCGTCTCACCAAGCGTGTCCCTTGCGAGGGCGACCGTCTGCGACGCGAGCGAACGGTGCGCCGCGTCAACCACCGGGCCGATGACCACGACATCCGTGACATTCCCCGGTCGCTCTGCGGCCAGCTCGACCACCCACTGGGCACCCATCGAGTGCCCGACCAGCACGACAGGTCCGGCGTTCAGCGATCCGATGACACGGCCGAGCGCGGACGCCATTGCCGAGACGCTGACGTCGCGACCGGGCTTCGGCAGCCCTCCGAAACCCGGCAGATCGATCGAGTACACCGCTCGATGCTGCGCGAGCACATCGTGCAAGCGGGAAAGATACCGGTGCGACATGCCGATCCCGTGAATGAGAACGATGGCCGGGCGCGGGCTGGCGACCGCGGGCGACGACGAAAGGACACGGAACGCTAGTCCGTCCTCGTTCACCCGCCACTCATCGCGGTCGGTGTTCCTCGAAGCGGTGCTTCCTCGAGGACGGCCGATCATCCCACCACGGTATCCCTCGCCTGGGACGCTTCGGCGGACGCCGAAGGGTCGCCATTGGGACGACCCAGCGGCTGGCCGGCGTCCGAGCACGGCGCGGACGCGGGAGGACGACGGCACCTATGCCAAGGGATCGCGGGTGATTGCGTCAGCCGAATGAAGCCAGGGCGGCTCTGTAGCTGTCGCTGTCGGCGCGTGTGGCGTCGGTGACGAGTAGCGAGTGAGGCCCCAGCCTCCGGGTGTACTCGCCGCGGCAGGGGATCGTCACGATCTTCGTGAGGCCCGATCGCCAGGCGTCGATCAGCGCTTCGAGGTCCCGCGGTTCCGGGCTGTTCTCGAGCGCGTGCGGACGGGAGGCGAGGAACGCGGCCATGTCGCGCTCCTCCCAGTTCACGTGCGAAGGATCCCGAAACACCGCCTGATCGAACTCGTCTCCCCAATCGGGGCCGACGATCTGGCGAAGGAGCGCCTCTCGCTGAGCCGATCCTGCCGGTGTCTTATGGAGCTCTTCGTAAAGTCGCCTGTCGGGTTCCTGGGCGGCGTGACCGGCCACCGCCTGCCAGATGCGCACCCACGCCGCCTCCCACAGGGCTCGCGTCGCCTCGTCCACGCCGACCGTCGCGGGCTCAGGTGTGTCCACCAGCAGAGGAGGAAGATCGGCGCCTTCGGGGTGCAGACCATGCGCTTCCCGCAGCCAGAGCAGGTCGCGAAGCTGATGTGGCCGATCCTCCACAGTGATCTGCATATCGTGCGGCCACGGGTCACCGGGAATCGGTACGACGGAACGCATGGTCTCAGTTCAGCGGAACGCACCGCCGTGCGTAAAGGGTGCGCTGGGCGCATCCGGCTGGATCCGGCCCTCTCGCGGGGGCCGCGACAAGAGACCACCGTACGCATGTTCTCGGTGGGATGTTGCGCGATCCGCGGCGGGTGTATCGTGCGGCTGTGCGCGCCGCCGCGGTGCGGGGCGGTGCGGCCGGATGGTGAGATCTGGGGGTCGCCATGGCAACCAAACTGCCGTCGTCCGGTGAGCTGCCCGAAGGTCAGCACGCCGGCTGCGACACGTCGGGGCTCGTCCTCGTGCATCGGATCTTCCGTTGGCTCTACCGGGAGCTGCCTCTGCTGGTCAGGGATGTCGACGACGGCGACCTCTCACGGGCCGCGGTCGTCGGCCGCTACGCCCACCTCGACTTCTACGCTCTCCATCTTCACCACCACACCGAGGACATCGCGTTGTGGGACAGGCTCACGTCGAGGCAGCCCGCCTGCGCGCTGCATGTCGAACAGATGAAGAGCCAGCACGCCGAGGTCGCCGCGCAACTCGCCCGGCTCGAGCCCCAGCTGGATCCGTGGGTCGCCACAGCCGACGCGCGCTTGCGCGACGGGTTCGCCGGCGACATCGAAGCCCTGCGCGACACGCTGCAGGCGCATCTGCGCCAGGAGGAGGACGACATCATGCCCGTCGCGAGCGCCGTCCTCTCGCAGCAGGAATGGGACTGGATGGAGGAGCACACGCGGGCGACGCTCGCCGCGGACAGGAAGACGCTCGGGAAGGACGTGCTCTCTCTTCAACTCGGACTTCTGATCGCAAGCGTTCCCCCGGGCGAGCGTGACGAGTGGATGCGCAGGAACATCCCCGCTCCCATCCGCTTGCTGTACCTGCTTCTCATGAAGCGCCACTACGACCGGGCCATGCGAGAGCTCTATCCGGACCGCCCCGTGCCGGCGATGGTCTGACGGGGAGGACGGGCATGTGGCGGCGCGTTCACCTCGAAGTCCAGCTGCCCTTCCCACCGGAGTGCGTCTTTCCCTACCTCGCCGACCCCGCGCGCTGGCCGCAGTTCGCGCCTGCGGTGGAGTTCCGGCAGCGGATCGGTGAAGGCGATGCCGATGCCGGAAGCCGATGGTGGGCGGTCGACCGGATCTTCGGTCCCTTCAAGGTGCGGTTCGCCGACGAGCTGGAGTGCCTCGAGCCGCCCCGGCGTGTGGTGTGGCACTCGACGGCTCCCTGGAATTCGCGGGTGGAGTACGTGTGCCTTGCCGACCACACCGGGACGCGGGTGATCGCCGACTACGCAGGTGACGTCGCCGGCTGGCTTCGCCTGGTCGCGATGCTGCCGACGTTCGTGCTCGCTCGGATCCTGATGCGCGACTTCCGGGGACTCCGCAGGGTTCTGACTGCAGCCGCGATCACGAGCGAGACTGTTCGGTAGGCCGGACGAGGATCTCGTTCACGGAAACGTCGAAGATCGCGTCGGCGAACGCGTGCGGCGCTTCGGCGGGCAAGTGGTGTCCGGCTCCGGGAACTTGACGATGGGTGCGGGGACCGGTGAAGAAGCGGTCGTGCTGCGAGCCGTCGGTCGCCGGGAAGTTGCCGTCGGCCGTGCCGTCGAGTGTGATCGTCGGGACGGCGATGACGGGCAGGTCGGCGAGGCGCCGCTCCACCTCGACGTGCTGGGGCGCACCCGGTTCGAGACCGAGCCGGTGCCGGTAGGAGTGGATCACGACGTCGACGTAGTCGGGATTGTCGAACGCCGCGGCGGCGCGCGCCAGCAGGGCGTCGTCGAAGCGCCATGCGGGGGAGTTGCGCCGCCAGATCACGTCGGCGATCGCGCGTGCGTCGCCCGACAGACCGGCGCGCCCGCGCTCCGTGGCGAAGTACCAGAAGTACCAGAACCCCGCCTCCAGGTGAGCGGGCAGCGGGATGCCGGCGGAGGCGATGTCTTGGATCAGGTAGCCGTTGACCGACACCAGGCCGCCGACCCGGTCCGGCCAGAGCGCTGCGACCACGCACGCTGCACGGGCGCCCCAGTCGTACCCCGCGAGGATCGGCTCGTGCAGTTCGAGCGCGTCGATGAATGCGAGGAGGTCGGCGCCGAGCGCCGCCTGCTGGCCTGAGCGCACGATCCGCTCGTCGCGGAATCTCGTCGGTCCGTGCCCGCGGAGGTAGGGCACCAGCACCCGGAAGCAGGCATCCGTCAGCAGCGGCACGACATCGACGAAGCTGTGGATGTCGTAGGGGAAGCCGTGGAGCAGCACGACCGGGTGGGCGCTGGGATCGCCCGCGTCGATGTAGCCGACGGTGAGCTCGCCGGCGTCGATCGTGCGAGGTGGAGCGGTGAAGGAGGTGAGCATTGCGGCCCTTTCGGCCTGGGTGGTGTGCGCGGTGGTGCTGACAGGGAGGACCGGGCGGTGGCCGAAGTTGTGACGGGGTTCCGGTCATGCGGTGGTGGTCTCGATACACTCGTTCCTCCCGCTCGGCCGGCGGGTGAGGAACTTCGCGATTCCTGTCACATCGCGGCGGGGTATCCGGTCTCAGCTGGAGACGCGCGCGTTTCCGCGTGCGATCCAGCAGAGAGGATTCGTCATGAGGATCGCTGTCATCGGGGGAACCGGCCTGATCGGCTCGAGAGTCGTCGCCTCGCTCGAAGCGACCGGGCACGATGTGGTCGTGGTCGCGCGCGCGGTGGGCGTCGACTCGTTCACCGGCGAGGGACTCGAGGAGGCCCTCGACAGGGTCGAGACCATCGTCGACGTCTCGAACTCCTCGTACACCGATGAGGAGGGCGCCCGGGAGTTCTTCTCGGGGTCGACGCTCAATCTGCTGACCTACGGCGCGAACGCCGGAGTGCGCCACCATGTCGTGCTCTCTGTCGTCGGCACCGACCGGCTCGCACGCTCCGAGGGCGGGTATTTCCAAGCGAAGGCGGAGCAGGAGCGCCTGCTGGCGGCATCCGGTCGGCCGTTCTCGATCGTGCACGCGACGCAGTTCTTCGAGTTCATCCGCAGTATCACCGATGCCGCGACCCGCAGCGGCATCGCGCACGTGGCCGATGCCCTGATCCAGCCGATGGCCGCCGACGACGTGGCGGCAGCCGTCGCCCGCGCCGCAGTCGCCCGCCCGACCGGTGGCATCACGGAGCATGCTGGGCCCGAAGTGTTCGAGCTGGGCTTCCTCGCCCAGCGGGAGCTGCGATTCCGCCGTGACGAGCGCGAGGTCATCGCCGATGCGCTCGCCACCTATTTCGGTGCGCGGCTCGACCGCTGGGAGCTGCTTCCCGACGTCGACGCGGTCATCGCTCCCACCCGCTTCCACGACTGGCAGGTGGCGGTCCAGGAGGCAGACGGCGCGCTGCTGCCGTCGATCGCAGGCGTACGCTGAGCCTCGCAATGGGAGAGCAGAACCCGAAAACACCAGCGGGCGCGATGGCTCGGGCGACGGATGCCGCAGCCGAGGCAGGCGACATCGCACGGGCCATCACGACCTTCGACGAGCATCGGCGTCGCATCTTCGGCATCGCCTACCGGATGCTCGGCACCGTCGCCGACGCCGAGGACATCGTGCAGGAGACCTGGATCCGGTGGCAGAACACCGACCGCGCCGACATCCATGAGCCGGGGGCGTTCCTCGCCACCATCGCCACGAGGCTCTCGATCAACGCGACGCAGTCCGCGCATGCGCGGCGCGAGACGTACATCGGCCCATGGCTCCCGGAGCCGGTGAACACCGACGCCGACCCGGCCCTGGGCGCCGAGCGCGGAGAGGCGCTGCAGTTCGCCATCCTGCTGATGCTGGAGAAGCTCACGCCCACCGAGCGGGCCGCGTACATCCTGCGGGAGGCTCTGGACTACCCGTACGAACGAATCGGCGAGGTCATCGGCGCCACGGTCACGAGTGCCCGCCAGCTCGTCAGCCGCGCGCGCAAGCATCTGGCGTCCGCGCGCAAGGCGGAGGTGGCCGCGACGGAGCAACGGCGCCTGCTGGAGGCGTTCCTCGTCGCCGCTCAGAAGGGCGACGTGACCGATCTGGAGCGTCTGTTCGCCGAGGATGTGGTCAGCTACACCGACGGCAACGGCGTGAAACTGGCCGCTCGTGTGCCGGTTGCCGGTCGCAGCCGGGTCGCCAAGTTCATCGCGGCGTTCTCGAGCCACTTCTGGACAGGCAAGACCATCCAGTGGGTCGACGTCAACGGTCAGCCCGCCGCCACGCTGTCGCAGGACGGCGAGGTCACCACGGTCGTCACCCTCACGGCCGGTGAGGACGGCATCCGCCAGCTCCTGTGGGTGATGAGCCCGGACAAGCTCGGGCACGCCACCCGGGTGGGCGCGTGATCCGCCGCGCGTCCCGCTCCCGCATGCCGTCGCCGAGCTCGAGGTCGACCACTCTGCAACACGGCCATGTCGCGCGTGCGCTCGCGGCGGCCGCGGCATCCGCGGATTCGTCCGGCGTGGAGCGGATGCTGCATCCCGCCGTCAGACTCATCGTCGACGGAGGTGGGGTGGTGGCGGCGCCCCGAGCGGCGCTGGAGGGCGCTTCGGAGGTCGGCGGATACCTCTTCCGAGCGCTGCGAGAGTCCGCCGGGTCATTGAGGGTCGAGTCGGTGAACGGCCTTCCCGGCATCGTGCTGTGCCGGGAGGGGAGGGTGACCGGTGTGCTGGCCGTCAGGGTGCGTTGCCGCCGGATCGTCGAGGCGTGGCTGGTGCTCAACCCGGAGAAGCTGACGCGCTGGAACGCTAACTGACCCCAGCCCGAGTGAGCACGACGCCGACGGGGAGATCGCGTGGGTCGTGTCGCCGTCGGCACGCTGGACATGCCGAGGTCAGCGGCCCGGCGCGACCGCCTGCCTGCCGATGACCGTCAGCAGCTGCAGGCGATCATGGTCCTCGGTGCCGGGGGTCGCCGTGAGGACGAGCAGGGTCTGCCCCTGGTCCGGATCGATGAGCAGCTGGCATTGCAGGCGCATCACGCCGACTTCCGGGTGCTGCAGCCGTTTCTCGCGAGGGTGCTCGCGGCGCACGTTGTGGGCCTCCCACAGTCCGGCGAACTCGCCGCTTCCGGCCAGAAGCGCGTCCACCATCGCTCCGGCACGGGAGCGGGCGCCGAACATCACGTAGGCACTGCGGATGTCGGCGGTGAAGGCGAGTGAGTGCTGGTGGTGATCCTCGGCGGGGTAGACCGCGCGACTGGCCGGATCCATGAACCATCGGTAGCCGACGCTTCGCATGAACCCGGTGAAGCGGGTCTCGTCGCCGAAGAGCGCTTGGGCAGCCGCGGTCTGGGCGAGCGTCTCGCCGAGCGGGGTCATGACCTGCGCGGGCGTGTCGGCGAGCCGGTCGAGAACGCGCATCAGGCCGGGGGAGACATGCTCGTCCCGCAGCGCACGCGCCGGAGCCGTGTGCCCGGCCAGCCGGAAGAGGTGGTCGCGTTCGTCGAGTGTGAGGCGCAGGCCCCGTGCGATCGCGGCGAGCATCTGCTCCGACGGCTGCGGACCTCGAGCCTGTTCCAGACGGCTGTAGTAGTCCACCGACATGTCGCAGAGAGCCGCGACCTCCTCCCGGCGCAGGCCTGGTGTGCGGCGGCGAGGTCCACGGCCGAGGCCGACGTCCTCCGGCTGCAGCGCGCCACGGCGACGACGCAGGAAGTCCGCTAGTTGTGCCCTGTCCATCGTCCGAGTCTCGACGACGAACCGGCGCGCATCCAGGGACCAGCGATCCCTCTGTCCGGATTCCGCCTCACACCGCCACGCGAAGGCCGGTGAGCTGCTCCGAGAGCTCCCACACGCGGCGAGCATCCGCTTCGCTCCGCAGCCGAGAGAAGACCGCTTGCTCGCCGGGAAGACCCCCGAGATGACGGAACCCGCTCGGGCCGTACAGGCGACCGCCCTCTGCTGCCGGGTTCGTCGACGCGTACACCGCCGTCAACGCCGCCGACGAGGGGGTGCCGACGAGGATGCCGCGCCGCGAAAGCGCCCGGATGACTCTGACGGCGACGGTGTCGCGAGGACGGCCCATGCCGGGCTGAGCCGAGAGCAGGTTCGTCGGCGTGACACCGGGATGCGACAGATTGCTCCGGATGCCCCAGCCCTCGGCCTCGGAACGCCGGTGCAGCTCCATCGCGAAAAGCCCCAGCGCGATCTTCGAGGAGCTGTACGCCTTCATCGGCGAGTACCCACTGTCCCAGTTCGGGTCCGTCCAGTTCACCTGCCCCTGGTCCGCGGCGACACTGATCTGGCTCGTCACGCGGGCCCCTCCGGCGCGCAGGAGCGGAAGCAGCCGTGCGGTCAAGGCGAAGTGCCCGAGGTGATTGGTGGCCAGCTGCAACTCGAATCCGTCCGCGCTGAGACGACGGGTCGGTGGGTTCATGACGCCGGCGTTGGCGATGAGGATCTCGATCGGGCGTCCTTCCCGAATGAGTTCGTCGGAGAGCGCCGTCACCGAGTCCAGCGAAGAGAGGTCCAGCTGCCGGACGGTGACCTCGGCGTTCCCCGTCCGCTCGCGGATCTTCGCGGCCGCCGACGCGCCCTTTTCTTGGTTGCGCACGGGCATGACGATCGCGGCTCCCGCGCGGGCGAGGCGGGCCGCGATCTCGAATCCCACACCGTCGCTTGCTCCGGTGATCAGTGCCAGCTTTCCAGTGAGATCCGGGACGGGGATGTCGAGGGTGTTCGTCATGTCTCTGCTCCTGTCGGTCGAGCTTCCATGCTGCGCACTCCCGCGAGCGCGATTCAGGGCGCGCTCGTCCACGGACTGCCGATCCGTGGTTAGGCGATCGACGATGTAGCGCCCGTCACCCGCGCGGGCGTCCGGTGCGGGGCGGAGGCGGCGGGGGGACCTCTTTGGCCGCGACGATCGCCGACCGCGCGATGCGTTCGACACCGCGCTTGCCGTCGACGACGATGGTCGTCTCGTCCGCGCTGAGCAGGTCACCCAGCGCGTCGGTCGCCTGACCGGAGGGGAGGAGGTATCGCACGACCACGCGGTGGCCGGGCTCGGGGAGGTCGATCATCGGGAAGGCATCAGACGATGGCTCGGGTGCGGATGTCGGTCTCCAGAGTCGTGCCGTTGAGGTCGAGGTAGATCCGTCGCTCGGTGACCGACACCACCATCGTGTTGCGGCGCTCGAGCAGCGCGGTCGCGGCCTCGACGAACCGCGGGTCGAAGGAGTGAAGCGAGATCTGCTCCGCCCGGTGGATGCGCTTGCCGGCCAACGGTGCGGCGACTTTCGCCGGGTCGCGATGGGTGTAGACCGCGACGCGCGAGGCCTGCATGCTCCCGGAGTGCAGGCGCGCGGCATCCGGCGCTCCGACTTCGATCCAGGCCACCAGCGCACCGGTCAGGTCCCGCACGAGGACGGCCGGCTCGTCTGTGGCCGAGACTCCTTCACTGAAGGAGATCCCTTCCTCGTACTCCAGGCAGTATGCGAGCACGCGGGTGAGCATGAACGCATCGGTCTCGGACGGATGCCGCGCCACACGCACCGCCAACTCTTCGTAGACGCCGCGGTCGACATCGGCCAGCTGGACCGCAAAGGTGTACATCGTCGCGCCGATCGCCATAGCGTTCGAGCCTACGCGGTAGGCAGTGAGCCTTTGCGATCGTGGCACGTCGCGTCCGCGGTCAGGGCTTGGGCCACTCGATCAGCAGGATGCCCTGCTTCGTGTCGGAGGCCTTCACGTGGCCGTCCGCGAAGAGGTACGTCATCCCGTAGCCTTCTTCGTCGGTGGCGATGGCGGTGTCGGCGCTCTCGGTGATGTACACGCCCTCCGCGGACTCCTCGCGGATCCAGCCCTGGGAGAGCAGCTCTTCCTGCACGTCGACGGCCTCGTCGTCGGGCAGGGTCGCCCACCCGAACATCTGACCCTGGTCGCCCGCGGGGCCGTTGAAGTTCGCCCACATGCACTGGATGCCGTCTTCGATCTGCGTGCTGCCGATGTACAGCGGCGACTCCTGTGCGGTCCAGCCGACGCTCTCGTAGTCGGCGACGACCGATTCGCTGATCAGCGTTTCACAGGTCGGATCGGCGGCTGCGGTCGGCTCGGGGGTCGCAGACGAGGTCGGCTCGGGCGCTGCGGGCGTCGGTGCGGCGGCGGCACCGGTGTCTTCGGGTTCCGGTGCGGGCGTGCCGCCGCAGCCGGTGAGCAGGATGGCAGCGAGGACCAGCGCGGTGGCGGTACCGAGGACGCGGGGAGCGGGCATCGAGAGTCTCCGTGGGGAAGGGGAGGCGGTCAAGTCGTCAGGTGGCGTGCAGGAGCTCGAGATATGCGTCGTGGAGCACTCGGTTGGTGGCGAGGGAAGAGCGTTCCGACAGCGTGTCGTTCCCGTCGAACGAGGTGAACCTGCCGCCGGCCTCCGTGACTATCGGGACGAGCGCCGCGATGTCGTACTCCTTGACATCGAACTCGGCGACCAGCTCCAGACGGCCTTCGGCGAGCAGCATGTACGGCCAGGCGTCGCCGTACCCGCGGTCGCGCCACACCGATGACGTCAGGCGTTCGAGGGCGGCGAGCTTTCCGGCGTCGCGCCATTGCGCGATGCTCTGGAAGCTGACGCTGGACTCCGCGATCGAGTCGACGTCCGAGACGCGCAGACGCTGGGTCTGTCCGGCGGCGGTGCGAGTCCAGGAGCCGAGCCCCGTGGCCGCCCACCAGCGCCTGCCGATCGCCGGCTGGCTCGCCACGCCGACGCGTGGCACCCCGTCGATGCTGAGGGCGATCAGGGTGGTCCACATCGGGATGCCCTTGAGATAGTTCGCGGTCCCGTCGATCGGGTCGATGATCCACTGACGTGAGGAGTCGCCCGTGATGCCGTACTCCTCGCCGAAGATGCCGTCACGAGGCCGCTCGTCCTCCAGCAGCGCGCGGATCGCACGCTCCGTGGCCAGATCCGCCTCGGTGACGTGGCTGGCGTCGGGCTTGAGTCGGATGTCGAGATCCGCGGCGTCGAAGCGGGACATCGATACCGCATCCGCCGCATCGGCGAGGCGCAGAGCAAGGTCCAGATCAGCCTTCAGATCCCCGTCGAACGGCATGTCGAATGTCGAGGCAGGGGAGGGGGCTGTCACGCGATCAAGGATACCCGGGCACCCCCCGCGCCGATTTCATGATGCGGGATCGTGATGGTAACGTTGACCCTCGGTTCGCCACGACGCGGATCATGCGCCTCTAGCTCAATCGGCAGAGCAACTGACTCTTAATCAGTGGGTTCAGGGTTCAAGTCCCTGGGGGCGCACCATGAAAGAAGGGCGGTCCAGACGGACCGCCCTTCGTGGTTTCCGCGCGTGTCAGGTCGCGTCACCCACGAGGACGGCTGCGGCCTCTTCGGCAGCATCCGCCTCACGTGCATCGATGCGCGCGAGGGCTCGACGGCCGAGCAGGATCGTCAGCGTGGCGACCACGACGGATGCCGCGGCGAACAGGTACGGCACGGTCGCACCGTAGAGGTGCCACAGCAGGGCGGCGATCGGCGGCGCGGCCGCACCACCTAGGAAGCGCACGGCCGAGTACGACGATGAGGCGACCGCCCGCGGGAGATCGGTCGCCTCCATCACGGATTCCGTGAGGACGGTGTTCATGACGCCGAGCAGCAGGCCGCCGACGATGATGCACACGACCAGAGCCGTGGCATCCGCCACCAGGATGCCGGCCACGATCAGGTCGACCGCCAGCAGCGGCAGCGTCAGGAGCATCACGGTGCTGCGAGCCATGACGCGCAGGAGCAGGGGAGCCACCCAGACGCTCGTGATCGCAAGAGCCACGCCCCAGCCGAAGAAGGTGAATCCGATGCCCATCGCACCGAACCCGAGGGGGAAGGGTGAGAAGGCGAGCAGCACGAAGAACCCGATGTTGTAGAACAGTGCGGCGACGGCGAGCACGGCGAGCGCCGGGATGCGCAGCGCCTTGAAGGGCGCAGACAACGGCACGGGGACGGGCTTCTCCTTCGGACCACGCAGCAGCACCAGCACCGCCACGAAGCCGATGGCCATGAGCACGACCACGCCGAAGAACGGGCCGCGCCAGCTGATCTCGCCGAGCAGGCCCCCCAGCAGCGGTCCCACCGCGATCCCGAGTCCGAGGGCGGCCTCATAGAGCACGATGGCCGCACCGCTGCCCCCCGCTGCCGCGCCGACGATGGTGGCCAGCGCGGTGGAGATGAAAAGCGCGTTGCCCAGGCCCCAGCCCGCGCGGAAGCCGATGATCGCGTCGACGCTGCCGCTGAGCGAGCACAGCAGCGCGAAGACGACGATGAGGGCGAGGCCGGTGAGCAGCGTCGCTTTCGCGCCGATGCGGCTGGAGATCCAGCTGGTGATGAGCATCGCGAGACCGGTCACAAGCAGGTAGCTGGTAAAGAGCAGTTCCGTCTGCACGGGGCTCGCCTGCAGCGACTCGGCGATGGCGGGAAGGATCGGGTCGACCAGGCCGATGCCCATGAACGCGACGACGCACGCGAAGGCGACCGCCCACACCTGTGCGGGCTGCCGCCAGACCGAGCCGGTCGAGGACGCGTGCGCGCTCACCGGGCCGCTCCCGTCGTCTGCGCCTCGGCGGTGCGGGTGCGGTCGAGCTTGCGCGTGAGGATCTGTGCCGTGATGCGCAGCGCGCCCCATTCCTCTGCGTCCAGATCGTCGAAGTGGGGCGCGAGCGCGGCGGTGAGCTGCAGCAGCCAGGTGTGAAGCGCCTCCAGGCCGAGGGAGGTGACCTCGACCATCGTGGCCCGGGAATCGGCGGCATCCGCCTTCTTGGCCACCAGCCCGCTTTCCGCCATCTGGCCCACCAGCCTGGTCATGCCGGGCTGGGTCACGCGACTGAGCCGGGCGAGTTCGCCGATCCGGAGCGGGCCGTGGTCGCGCAGGATCGTGAGCGTGCGCCATTGGGCGGAGGGGGTTTCGTTCGTGGTCTCGAGCGCCGCGACGCGCGTGAGCGCGTGGGCGGCGACGATGAGCGTCTCGATGTCCTGATCGTGTGTCACCCCAAAAGTATACCGCCGATATATAACGAGGGCATGTAAAGCCACCGGATCGCGATTCGATAACGAGCGCGGAGGGGATGCGGCGCGGACTTGACCGGATGCCCTCGCGTTTCCTAGATTGCAATAACCTGAATCGGATTTCATGTTCATCCGATGCACCAACCTTCCAATGGGGAAAGGCACGTACATGCGGGTTACGAAGAAGTTGCTCCTGGGCTCGGTGGCCGTCGCGGCCGCACTCGCTCTCGCGGCCTGCGCGCCGTCGACGCAGACGCCGTCGGGCGGTTCGACCGAGGGCGGCGGTCCGTCCGAGGTGACGGTCGGGATCGTCACGAGCGAGTCGGGCCCCCTCGCCGGTTATGGGAAGCAGTACCTCGACGCGTTCAAGGCCGGCCTCGACTACGCCACCGACGGCACGGGTGAGATCGACGGGACGACGATCAACGTCGAGTACCGTGACGACGCCGGAGACCCCGACAAGGCGGTCACCGCGGTGAAGGAGCTCATCGGCGAGGGCGTGAACATCATCGCCGGCACCGCATCGTCGGGCGTGGCCCTCGCGGTCGCCGAGCAGGCCGAGCAGAACAAGGTCCTCTACATCTCGGGGCCGGCCGCCGCTGACGCGATCACGGGCATCAACGACTACACGTTCCGCTCGGGCCGTCAGAGCGCGCAGGACGTCGCCACCGCCGGAACGTTCCTCGATGACATCGAAGGCAAGACGGTGACGGTGTTCGCGCAGGACAACGCGTTCGGCCAAGGCAACGTCGCCGCCGTCGAGGCGATCCTCGGCGGCAAGGGCGCGACCGTGAACTCGGTCCTCGTGGCCGAGGATGCCACGGAGTTCACCCCCTTCGCCCAGCAGGTGCTGGCCGGCAACCCCGATCTGGTGTTCGTGGCGTGGGCCGGGGCCACCTCCGGCGCGATGTGGCAGGCGATGAGCCAGCAGGGCGTGCTAGACGAGATCCCGGTCGTGACCGGCCTCGGCGACGCGGCGACGTTCGGCGCCTACGGCGAGGCATCCGAGAAGATCAACTTCCTGAACCACTACTTCCCGGGCGCGCCCGACAACGACATCAACACCGCGATGGTCGAGGCGATCGAAGACGCCGGTGGCACCCCCGACTTGTTCAGCCCCGACGGGTTCAACGCGGCGATCATGATCGTCCACGCGATCAAAGAGGGCCGGGGCGACGTGGACGCCATGGTCGCCGCACTCGAGGGCTTCGAGTTCGACGGCCCGAAGGGCTCGATGACGGTCCGTGCGAGCGACCACGCCCTCATCCAGGAGATGTATCAGGCGAAGCTCGTCGCGAAGGACGGCACGTTCGTGCCCGAGCTCGTCGACACGGTCTCGGCCGACGACGTCGCGCCCGCCGAGGCGAAGTGACGCGAGGCATCCGGACGCAATGAACACCCCAGTCCCGTCTGCGCCCACGGCACAGACCTCCCGCCGCGGCTCGCCGCTGAAGATCGAGGGTCTCGGCCTGCAGATCGGCGGCGCGACGATCCTCAAGGATGTCGAGCTCGACGTCGCCGCCGGCTCTCTCGTGGGCGTCATCGGTCCGAACGGTGCCGGCAAGACCACGCTCTTCAACGTGATCTCGGGGCTCCTGAAGCCCACCGCGGGCCGCGTCGTCCTGGACGACCGCGACATCACGGCGGCGTCGGTGCCCGCCCGAGCGCGGGCGGGACTGGGGCGGACCTTCCAGACATCGAGCCTCTTCCCGAAGCTGTCGGTGCTCGAGAATGTGAGACTGGCCGCTCAGGTGTCGCTCGGCGGTTCCGGCTCGCTGCTGCATTTCCCC
Organism: Microbacterium timonense; assembly: GCF_900292075.1. Lineage (GTDB taxonomy): Bacteria > Actinomycetota > Actinomycetes > Actinomycetales > Microbacteriaceae > Microbacterium > Microbacterium timonense. Next base: position 779,399 of record NZ_OLMV01000001.1, on the reverse strand, counting down.
AGGAAGACGGATGCCGCAACCCTGCGCGCGTTCGAGAAGCTCGACATCGTCGGGCTCACGCACATGCGCGACGCGATGGCGGGTGACATCTCGCACGGCGACAAGCGCAAGCTCGAGATCGCCGTGCTGCTGGCGACCGAGGCGAGCATCGTGCTGTTGGACGAGCCGATGGCCGGTGTCGCCTCGGGCGACGTGGCCGGGCTCGTGGGCAACATCCGCGACATGCAGCGCGAAAAGGGATGCACGCTCCTCATGGTCGAGCACCACATCGATGTGCTGATGGGGCTGGTCGAGAAGGTCGCCGTGATGTACGCGGGGACGATCATCGCCTACGACACGCCGCAGCGGATCATGGAGAACCCCCTGGTGCAGAGTGCATACCTCGGTACGGGCTCGACCGGGACGGAGGCGGCATGAGCGGGAACGCCATCCTCACCGTGCGCGGCCTGCGCTGCTCGATCGGCGGGCAGCAGGTCGTCGAGGACGTCTCGTTCGACGTCCCGCCCACCGGCATCACCGCAGTGCTCGGCCGCAACGGCGTGGGCAAGACGTCCACGCTCCGCGGCATCCTGGGCCTGATCTCGCGCCGCGGCGAGGTGCGGCTGGCCGGCGAACGCGTCGACGGACTCAGCACCCACCGCATCGTGCGCCGCGGCGTCGGTTACGTGCCCGAGGATCGCGAGGTCTTCTCCAAGCTCACGGTCGCCGAGAATCTGGCGCTGGCCGAGCGGCAGAAGAATCCGCGGCGTGAGTTCGTCGCCGAGCTCTTCCCCGACCTCGTCGCGCGGCGCGATCAGCAGGCGGGCACGCTCTCGGGCGGCCAGCAGCAGATGGTGTCGGTCGCGCGGGCGCTCCTCAACGACAACCGGCTGCTGCTCGTGGACGAGCCGACGAAAGGTCTGGCGCCCAAGATCGTCACCGAGGTCGCCGATGCGCTGCAGGTTGCATCCAAGACGGTCCCCATCCTCCTCGTAGAGCAGAACCTCGAGGTCGTGCGCCGGCTCGCCGACGACGCGATCGTCATCGCCGGCGGACGCGTCGTGCATGTCGGCATGGCCCGCGACATCCTCGACGACGAAGACCTCACCCGTCGCCTCCTGGGCGTTCACGTGGAGCATGAAGACGCACGCGATGCACTGAGCGAGCGGAGCGAGCCGAAATGAGCACCCTGGTCCTCACCCTCATCACCGGCGTCGGTCTCGGCGCCCTCTACTTCCTCGTCGCGAGCGGCCTGAGCCTCATCTACGGGCTCATGCGTGTGCTCAACTTCGCGCACGGCGCCTTTCTGACGCTGAGCGCCTTCCTGGGATGGATGGTCGCGCAGGCGCTGGGCACCGACTCATGGGGATCGTTCCTCCTCTCGGTGCTCGTCGGCGCCGGCGTCGGAGCCGCATTCGCGACACTCACCGAGCTCGTGCTGATCCGGCCTCTCTACGAGAGGCACATCGAGCAGGTGCTCGTCACGGTCGGCCTGTCGTTCGCGGCCGTGGCGCTGTTCGAAGGCATCTGGGGCACGGATCCCATCCACATCTCCGGACCGGCATGGCTGAAGCAGACCACCGAAGTGCTGGGCGCTCGCATCCCGAACACGTATTGGGTGCTCATGATCGCCGCCGTGCTGGTGCTCGCCGCGCTCGTGCTGTTCCTGCAGAAGACCCGCTACGGCATGATCATCCGCGCGGGCGTCGAGAACCGGTCGATGGTCACCGCGCTCGGAATCGACGTGCGGCGTTCGTTCACGCTCGTCTTCGCGATCGGGGGCGCTGCCGCCGGCATCGGCGGCGTGCTGGCCATGCACTATTCCACCTTCGTATCGGCGCATCTCGGGCAGACGCTGCTCATCTTCGCGTTCATCGTGACCGTGGTCGGCGGTCTCGGTTCGCTCACGGGTGCGGCGGTCGCGTCGGTCCTGGTCGCGGTGCTTCAGCAGTTCGCCAACTCCTACCTCGGCGGCACGGGCGACTTCATCGTCGTGATCCTGTTGGCTCTGGTGCTGCTGGTGCGGCCCACCGGACTCCTCGGGAGGAAGGCATGACGCGCCGTTACATCCCCGCCGCCGTCGGCGCTGCGCTCGTCGTGTTCATGGCGGTGCTGCCGCTGCTGAACCTGTCGCTTCCCGGCATCCTTCCCACTCCCACCTATCTGCCGGGCACGCTGGCGTTGCTGTCGCTGTGCATGGTGTTCGCCGCGTTCGCGCTGTCGTACAACCTCCTGCTGGGCTCGGGCGGGATGCTGTCGTTCGGGCACGCCCTGTACTTCGGCGCCGGCGCCTATGGTCTGGGGATCGCGCTCGAGCACTTCGGCGTTCCGCTGTGGCCAGGGGTGTTCATCGCCCTCATCGGCGGCATGGTGATCGCGCTCGTGACCGGTGCGGTGTCGATGCGGGTCTCGGGCATCCCGTTCGCGATGGTCACGCTCGCGTTCGCGCAGGCGGGCTCCGTGCTGGTTCGGCGCAATTCGCAGATCACCGGTGGTGAGGAAGGGCTGAGCCTGAACACTCAGCAGGTGCCGGACTTCCTCGTCGGGGTGATCAACACCCGCAACCTCTATTGGTTCACCCTGGCCGTACTCGTGGTGGTGTACCTCGTCACGCTGTGGGTCGACACATCGCGGCTGGGGCACCTGGCGCGCGCCACACGCGAGAACGAGCAGCGCGTCCGGGTGCTGGGGCTCTCGCCCTACCGCGTACGGTTGACCGTCTTCGTCATCGCGGCGGTGCTGGCCAGCCTCGCCGGCGTCGCGTACATGCTGCTGCAGTCCGGCACCGTCCCGCGCTCCGTGTCGGCCGACCTCACCATCACCGTACTGGTCATGGTGGTACTGGGTGGCGTCGGCTTCCGCTGGGGTGCCATCGTTGGCGGTGTGCTCTACACGCTGCTCGACCAGCGGCTCACGGTGCTCGCCGGCTCCGATGCCATCGCCGGCCTGCCGGACGTGCTGCGCATCCCGCTGTCCGAACCGCTGTTCCTGTTCGGCGTGCTGTTCATCGTGGTCGTGATGTTCCTCCCGGGCGGTATCGCGGGCACCATCGAGGGGGCCGTCCGTCGTCGCCGCGGCGAGAAGACGCGCGGGGCGCTGCGCGGACTCGACGACGCCGAGGACGCCGCGGAGTCCGCTGAGACGGTCGAGGTGCGCGCGTGAGCTGGGTGGCCGAGCCCGATCTCGACGACGGTCCGCACACCATCGGCCGCTGGCTCATCGATCGCGCCGCTCGCTCTCCTCACCGCATCGCCATCGACGACCGAGGAGTCACCACCGACTATGGGACGCTGGCCGAACGCAGCATGCGCCTGGCGGACCGCCTGCGGGCGGGCGGCTATGGTCCGAGCGAGCGGATCGCGACCGTGTCGGGCAATTCCACCGATCACGTCGTGGCCTTCTTCGCGTGCGCCATCGCGGGGATCGCGTTCGTTCCGCTGTCGTGGCGGCTCACACCGCGCGAGCTCGCCGACGTGCTCCGCCGCTCGGACCCGGCATTGGTGCTGATCGAGGATGAGCACGCCGCGCTCGCCGGCGAGGCCTTGAGCATCGCGAGGACCGCGGCGGCAGTCGCCGTGCTCGGCACGACCGGTGTGGAGTCCGCGCCCCCGGCGCGCACGGCTCCACGTGATGGGGGAGGTGCCGAAGACGAGGGCTCGCAGACCGCGCGGCCCGCGCGGGAACGCGTGCACCGCCCGGTGCGCGACGACGACCCACTGCTGGTGATCTTCACCTCCGGCAGCGAAGCAGCCCCGAAGGGCGTCGTCCTCACGCACGCGAACTGCTTCTGGAACAACCTCGCCTTGGCGCAGGCGCTGCCGCTGCATGAGGACGATGTCGTCCTGGCGATGCTGCCGCAGTTCCACGTGGCGGCATGGAACTGCCAGCCGCTGCTGGCGTGGTGGGTGGGCGCGACGGTCGTCCTCGAGCGCTCGTTCCAGCCGGCGCGCATCCTGCAGCTCATCGCGGAGCGCGGTGTGACCGCGATGATGGGGGTGCCGACCCAGTACGCCCTGCTGGCGGAGGACCCGTCATGGAACGAAGGCAGCGGCTCGGTGTCGTCGCTGCGACTCGCGCTGGTGGGCGGTGCGACCATGCCCGAGGCGCTGCAGCAGAAGTGGGCCGCGCGCGGTGTCGCCCTCACCCAGGGCTACGGGCTCACCGAGGCGGGGCCCAATGTGCTCCATCTGCCTGCCGAGGAGGCTTCCGGCAGGCCCGGCGCCGTCGGGCGACCGTATCCGCACGTGTCGGTACGCGTGGTGGACCCGCAGTCGGAGCTCCCCCTCGAGGGCGAGGCCACCGGCGAGCTGTGGGTACGCGGTCCCAGCGTCTTCGCGGGCTACCTCGGTGATGACGCCGCCACCGGGCGCGCCATGCGCGGCGAGTGGCTGCGGACCGGGGACCTGGTGTCACGCGATGCGGCGGGCGTCTTCCGCGTGGTCGACCGGATCAAGGACATCTTCATCTCCGGCGGCGAGAACGTCGCGCCCGCCGAGGTCGAGTACGCACTCTGCCTGCATCCCCTCGTCGAGTCGGCGGCGGTCGTCGGGATTCCTGATGACGTGTGGGGGGAGCGCGGCGTGGCGTTCGTCGTGCGCGCGCCGGGAGCTGTCCTGTCTGAGGATGAGCTCCTCGCGCACGCTCGCCGCAACCTGGCGGCGTTCAAGATCCCGGTGCGCGTGGAGTTCGTCGACAGTCTTCCTCGTTCCACGATCGAGAAACTCGCCCGCTCCCGCCTGCGTGATCGGGCACGTCGCAGCGCGAGCGACGCGGGACGGGATCACCGGGCCGATGCGCGCCCCCAGGGAAGGGAGTCCTGATGAGCATGTCCGACGAGCTCGTCGAGAGCGATCTGGTGTCGTCGGCGACCGGCCGGCCTCTGACCAAGCGGGGTGAGGCGACGCGTCGCCGGCTGCTCGAGGCGGCGGAGGTCGTGTTCGCCGATCTGGGCTACCACGAGGCATCCATCGTCAAGATCACCGAACGGGCCGGCATCGGCCTCGGGACCTTCTACCTCTACTTCGACAGCAAGCAGTCGATCTTCGAGGCGCTCGTCCTCGATCTCAACCGCCGGGTACGGCATTCGATGTCGGAGTCCATGGCGGGCGCGACGTCGCGGTTGGAGGCAGAGCGGGCGGGCTTCCGCGGGTTCTTCCGCTTCACCGCCGAGCATCCCGCGCTGTACCGCGTCGTGCGTGAGGCGGAGTTCGTCTCGCCCGAGGTGCTGCGCACCCACTACACGCGCATCGTGGAGGGGTACGAGGCGGGCCTTCGTGCCGCGCAGGAGGCGGGCGACGTCGATCGCGCGCTGGATCCCGAGACGACCGCGTGGGCGCTCATGGGCATGGGAGAGCTGATCGGCATGCGGTTCCTGCTGTGGGAGCGCGACGCGGACGGCAAGCCGCCCGCTCAGCTGGACCCCACCGTGTTCGCGGGGATGACCAGGTTCATCGACAACGCGCTCGCGCCGCGGGCGGGGGAGGAACTGTGATGACCGAGCAGGATCTGTCCGCGAGGCGGGCGCTGGTCACGGGCGGTGCGAGCGGCATCGGCCTGGCCTGCGCCCGGGAGTTCGCCTCCCGGGGTGCGCATGTCATCATCGCCGACCTGAACGCGGATGCCGCGGAGGATGCCGCGACCGCCGTCGGAGGCGAGTCCTGGGCGGTCGATCTGTCCGACACCGCGGCGCTGGATGATCTGCACCTCGACATCGACATCCTCGTCAACAACGCCGGCATCCAGCGCGTCGCCCCCCTCCCGGAGTTCGATCCCGAGGCGTTCCGGCTGATCCTCCGGCTCATGCTGGAGTCGCCGTTCCTGCTGATCCGTGCGGCCCTTCCGGGGATGTACGAGCGCGGCTGGGGACGCGTGATCAACATCTCCAGCGCGCATGGGCTGCGGGCGAGCGTTTTCAAATCGGCGTACGTGGCCGCCAAGCACGGGCTCGAGGGGCTGTCGAAGGTGACCGCCCTGGAAGGCGCGCCGCACGGGGTCACGAGCAACTGCATCAACCCGGCCTACGTGCGCACGCCGCTGGTCGAGAAGCAGATCGCCGACCAGGCGAAGGTGCACGGCATCCCCGAGAGCGAGGTGGTGGAGAAGATCATGCTCACCGAGAGCGCCGTCAAGCGGCTCGTCGAAGCCGACGAGGTCGCCTCCCTCGCGGGGTGGCTGGTATCGGACAAGGCCGGCATGGTGACCGGTGCGTCCTACACGATCGACGGCGGATGGACGGCCCGGTGACCCGCCACGCGCCCACGCACGAGTACCGAGAGATCGATGTGCCGGTGCGCGGCGGGCTGCTGCGCGCCGCAGTCTGGGAGCCGGTCGGAGGCGACGGGCCTGCTGCACTCGACCGTGGGGTCCTGGCCGCGAGCCCCACCGTGCTGCTCGTGCACGGGGTGACCTCGTCCCACCTGGCCTGGCCGTTCGTCGTCGAGCGGCTCCCGGGTGTGCGCGTGATCGCGCCGGACCTGCGGGGTCGCGGCCGCAGCAACGGCGTCGAGGGGCCGTCGGGCATGGCGGCGCATGCCGACGACCTGGCAGCCGTGTTGGACGCGTCGGCTGCGGAGCGCGTCGTCGTGGTGGGTCATTCGATGGGCGGATTCGCGTCCGTCGTGCTCGCGGATCGCCACGCCGCCCGCGTCTCGCGGCTGTTGCTGGTCGACGGCGGGCTTCCGCTGGACGTGCCGGCCGGCCTCACCACCGACGAACTGGTCGCCGGCATCCTCGGACCCACTGCGGCACGGCTGTCGATGCGGTTCGCCGACGTGGGGGAGTACCTCGACTTCTGGCGCCGGCATCCCGCCTTCGCCGACGCGTGGACTCCCGAGCTCGAGCGGTACCTCGCGTACGATCTGGTGCCCGACGGGACGGGCGCGCTGCGGCCGGCGACGAGCTCCGCCACGCCGGCCGACGACACGGTCGACATGAACCCCGGTACCGCGCTGCCGGACGCGCTGGCCAGGCTCCGGCATCCGACCCGCCTCATCACCGTGCCCCGTGGTCTTCAAGATGAGCCGCCGGGGCTGTACGCGCCGGAGCACCTGGAACGCCTGCTCGCGGCCGACCCCGCTGTCCGGCACGAGCGCGTGGAGGGCTTCAACCACTACACGATCGTGATGTCGCCCGGCGGTGCCGAGGTGGTCGCCGCCGCGGCACGCGAGGAGCTTGCCGTCGCCGAGGTGTGAAAGCGATCCGAGGCGTTTCGTCTCGCTCGTTCGTCGCTGGCTCAGCGTCCGAAATCCCGGGCAGGTCCTCGCTCGCCGACCGACCGGAATGCCGGACTAACGGGAGGCGGCGATGCGCGTGGTCAGCTGATGGGCGTGCGCGAGGAGCGTGCGACCCAGCTCGGGCAGGCGGTCGGGTCCGAACCGGAACTGCACCCCGGTCAGGCTCAAGGCCCACTGCGGATGGCCCTCCCGCGTGAAGACCGCCGCCCCGAGGCCGTACGAGCCCTCCACGATGAGTCCAGGGTTGATCGCGTAGCCGCGTTCCTGCGTCTCGCGCAGCCGCACGCGCAGGCGCGCCTCGCTGTGCGAGATGCCCCACTCCTCACCCAGACCGCGGTGGCGCTCGAAGTACGCGTCCACATCGTGAGGCGGGAGGAATGCGAGGATGGCGAGCCCCGCCGAGGCCACGCCGAGCGGAAAACGCACGCCTTCCGACAGCACGAAGGACCGGATCGGGAAGCTGCCCTCCTCGCGGAGCAGGCACACGGTCTCGTCCCCGCGGCGCACCGAGAGGAAGGCGCTCTCCTCCGTCCGCACCGCGAGCGAACGCACGATGTCGCGCGCGATGGCCGTGATGTCGTAGCGGGATGCCGCGACGCTGCCCATCAGATACAGCTCAGGTCCCGGCATCCACCGTCCCGTGTGCTCGTCCTGGTCCACCAATCCCTCCTCACGGAGCGCCGTGAGCAGGCGGTGCGTCGTCGGGCGGGTGAGGTCGGCGCGCCGGGCGAGATCGGCCACCGGCATCCCGGCCTCGCCCCCTGCCGTCACGAGCCGCAGCAGGTGTGCCGCGCGCGCGATCGATTGCGCACCGGGAACCGTGCGCTTTCTGGAGGTGTCCACAATATGGACGGTACGGCGCGCCGTAGCCACATCGCAAGCATGCGCTCGGAGCACGGGCGGGATCCGCCGCAGGATGGTGCACGAACTCCTCAAGAAGGGCATGCCAAGCCCTCTCGGATGCCGCAGCCCCGCGGATTGCGGCCGCAGATGAGGAGTTCGTGCCTGACACGAAGGAGTGCACGTGATCGACAAGACCTGGAGCTCGGCGGCCGAGGCCGTCGCCGACATCCCCGACGGCGCGTCGCTGGCGGTGGGGGGATTCGGCCTGTCGGGCAACCCCATCGCGCTCATCGAGGCGCTGCTGGCGCAGGGGACGAGTGACCTCAGCATCGTGAGCAACAACTGCGGCGTGGATGACTGGGGACTGGGCGTTCTGCTCAACGCCAAGCGCATCCGCAAGATGACCTCGTCGTACGTGGGTGAGAACAAGGAGTTCGAGCGCCAGTTCCTCTCGGGCGAGCTCGAGCTCGAGCTCACGCCGCAGGGGACCCTTGCCGAGAAGCTGCGGGCGGGAGGATCGGGCATCGCCGCCTTCTACACGCAGACCGGTGTCGGAACGCAGGTCGCCGAGGGCGGGCTGCCCCGGCGCTACGCGGCCGACGGCAGCGTCGCCGTGGCCTCGCCCGTCAAAGACGTGCGCACCTTCGAGGTCGCCGGCACGCCGCGCGAGTACGTCCTGGAAGAGGCGATCGTCACGGACTTCGCGCTCGTCCACGCGCTGAAAGGCGACCGTCACGGCAACCTCGTCTTCAACAAGGCCGCGCGCAACTTCAACCCGCTCGCCGCGATGGCAGGGCGGGTCTGCATCGCCCAGGTCGAGGAACTGGTCGAGCCCGGGCAGCTCGATCCCGACAGCATCCACCTGCCCGGCATCTACGTGCACCGCATCGTGGAGGTCGGCACCGACATCGACAAGCGCATCGAACGGCGCACCGTCTCGCAGGGAGCGAACTGACATGGCACTGACCCGCAACGAGATGGCCGCGCGCGCAGCGCGGGAGCTGTACGACGGCGCTTACGTCAACCTCGGCATCGGGCTGCCCACGCTCGTGCCGAACTTCGTGCCCGACGGGGTCACGGTGGTGCTGCAGTCCGAGAACGGCATCCTGGGTGTGGGACCGTACCCGACCGAGGACAACGTCGACCCCGACCTCATCAACGCCGGCAAGGAGACGGTCACGACGCTGCCGGGCGCCGCGTTCTTCGACTCGGCGACGAGCTTCGGCATGATCCGCGGCGGCAAGATCGACGCGGCGATCCTCGGCGCCATGCAGGTGTCGGCCACCGGCGACCTCGCCAACTGGATGATCCCCGGCAAGATGGTGAAGGGCCCGGGCGGCGCGATGGACCTGGTGCACGGCGCCGCGAAGGTCATCGTGCTCATGGAGCACGTGGCCAAGGACGGCTCGGCCAAGATCGTGGACGAGTGCTCGCTCCCGCTCACCGGGCGGGGCGTCGTCGATCGCATCATCACGGACCTCGCGGTCATCGATGTGACGGATGCTGGACTCGTGCTGGTCGAGACGGCACCCGGCGTGACCGTGGACGAGGTCGTGGCGGCCACGGAGCCGCCGCTCCTCCTCGCGCCGGGCCTGACCGCGCCCTCGGACGACCTCACGGACCGAGTGGCCCTCGAGATGGAGGTGGAGGCATGAACCACGACGACATCGTCATCGTCGCCGCCGCGCGCACGCCACAGGGGCGGCTGAAGGGCCAGCTGGCTGCGCTGACCGCGGTGCAGCTCGGCAGCGCGGCGATCAAGGGCGCGCTCGAGAAGGGCGGCATCCCGGCCGACGCGGTCGACGCCGTCCTCGCGGGCCAGGTGCTGCCCGCCGGGGCCGGGCAGAATCCGGCGCGCCAGGCGGCCGTGGGCGCCGGCATTCCGTGGGACGTCCACTCCAGTTCGGTCAACAAGGTGTGCCTCTCGGGTCTCACGGCCGTCATCGACGGCGCTCGGATGATCGCGCTCGGTGACGCGAAGGTCGTCGTCGCGGCGGGCATGGAGTCGATGACGCGGGCTCCGCACCTGCTGATGGGCTCCCGCGACGGGTGGTCGTACGGCTCCATCGAGGTTCTCGATCACATGGCGTACGACGGGCTCACCGACGCGTATGACCGTGAGAGCATGGGCGCTTCGACCGAGCGTCACAACGAGCGGTTCGAGATCACCCGGGAGGTCCAGGATGCCGTGGCCGCGCGCTCGCACCAGCGCGCCGCGGCCGCGCAGGCCGACGGGGTCTTCGACGCCGAGATCGTGCCCGTGGAGATCCCGCAGCGCAAGGGCGACCCGGTCGTCGTGACGAGGGACGAGGGCGTTCGACCCGAGACCACCGTGGAGACGCTCGCCCGCCTGCGCCCCGCCTTCGCGCAGGGCGGATCCATCACCGCGGGCAATTCATCGCAGATCTCCGACGGTGCGTCGGCGGTCGTGCTGACGACGCGCTCCCATGCCGACGCCAACCGCTGGACGGTGCTGGCCGTCGTCGGCGCCTCCGGGCAGGTCGCCGGTCCCGACAACTCGCTGCACGCTCAGCCGGCACGGGCCATCGAGAAGGCCTGCCGCAAGCAGGGCATCACCCCCGCCGATCTGGATGTCGTCGAGATCAACGAAGCGTTCGGTGCCGTGGTGGCGCGGTCCCAGGCAGAGCTCGGCCTCGCCGACGACGTCGTCAATCCGCACGGTGGGGGAATCGCGATCGGGCACCCGATCGGAGCCTCCGGCAACCGTCTGGTCGTCCACGCGGTGCATGAGCTCGTCCGTCGCGGCGGCGGCACCGCGGCGGTCGCCCTGTGCGGCGGAGGCGGTCAGGGCGACGCACTCATCCTCACTCGCTGAGCCGAGCGCTCTCCTCGACGCAAGGGCAGGCCTCCTTCCGCACGGAGGCCTGTCCTTCGTTGCGGTGCGTCCGGTCAGCGCTCGAGCTGTCGCGCGATGCGCCGGCGACGCAGCTTGCTCTCGCGCCCGTGGACGGGGGAGTCCTTGTCCACCGTCGCGCCGTGCGAGGCCCGACGCACATCGACGATGGCGCCGATCGCGAGGGCCAGCGAGATGCCCCAGCTCAGCCAGGCCAGCGCCTGACGCCACGTGAAGGGCTCGTGCTCGCGCAGCCCCCGCAGGAGCGTCAGCCCGCCCGTGAAGGCGGTCAGGATGCCGGTGCCGAAGAGGTACTTGCGCATGGGCCCACGTTAGCGCGCGGGCCGCTCGCGCCGTCCCCCTTGACATGACAGGTCCTCGTCCGTCAAGGGCGCTCGGCCGGCGACCCCGCGCTGTTAGCCTGAGCGTGCCGAGTCCACGAACCGTCTGGAGGCCGCGTGACAGAGCCGCACCCACCCGCCGAACGCGATCGCACCGCCGAGCTCGTCGTCGTCGCGAACCGTCTGCCGGTCGACCGCATCGCCGACGGCGACGACGAGGGGGGATGGCGGCGCTCGCCCGGGGGACTGGTGACGGCTCTGGAGCCGGTGATGCGCCGTGCCGACGGGGCGTGGGTGGGCTGGCCGGGTCAGCCCGACATCGAGGTCGAGCCGTTCGAGTTCGAGGGAACCCACCTCGTGCCCGTCGCGCTCAGTGCCGACGAGGTCGAGAAGTACTACGAGGGCATGTCGAACGACACCTTCTGGCCGCTGTACCACGACGTCATCGCCGAGCCTCGCTACCGACGGGTCTGGTGGGACGCCTACGTGCGCGTGAACCGCCGGTTCGCCGAGGCGACCGCCGCCATCGCCGCTCCCGGCGGAACCGTCTGGGTGCAGGACTACCAGCTGCAGCTCGTGCCGCAGATGCTCCGCGACGCGCGGCCCGACCTCACGATCGGGTACTTCCACCACATTCCGTTCCCGGCATACGGCCTGTACTCCCAGCTCCCGTGGCGACGACAGGTCCTGGAGGGTCTGCTCGGCGCCGATGTCATCGGGTTCCAGCGGGTGGCGGATGCCGGCAACTTCGCGCGCGCCGTGCGGCGGCAGCTGCGCTACGAGACGAAGGCCAGCGGCATCACCGTGCCGAACCCCGACGGATCGACCCGGCGGGCGCTGGCGCGCGCCTTCCCCATCTCGATCGACGCCAGCTCGTACATCGAGCTCGCGCGGCGCCCCGACGTCAGGGCTCGAGCGCAGGAGATCCGCGAGAGCCTGGGGAATCCGAAGAAGATCCTGCTCGGCGTGGACCGCCTGGACTACACCAAGGGCATCCGTCACCGCATGAAGGCCTTCGGCGAACTCCTGGAGGACGGCCGCATCTCGGTGGAGGACGTCACTCTCGTGCAGGTCGCCAGCCCCAGCCGCGAACGGGTCGAGGCGTACATGCAGCTGCGCGACGAGATCGAGCTCACGGTGGGCCGCATCAACGGCGACTTCGACACCATGGACCACACCGCCATCCGGTACCTGCACCAGGCGTACCCACGCGAGGAGATGGTCGCGCTGTTCCTCGCCGCCGACGTCATGCTCGTGACCGCCCTCCGCGACGGGATGAACCTCGTCGCGAAGGAGTACGTCGCCTCGCGCATCGACAACCGTGGCGTGCTGGTGCTCAGCGAGTTCGCCGGTGCGGCCGACGAGCTGCCCAGCGCCATCCGGATCAACCCGCACGACATCGACGGCATGAAGGATGCGATCATGCGGGCGATCGACATGCCGGCCGCAGAGCAGGGCCGACGCATGCGAGCCCTGCGCAAGAAGGTGATCGAGGCCGACGTGGCGCGCTGGTCGCGCTCGTTCCTGGATGCCCTGGACGACGCCCGCCGCCAGCGCCACGGGGAAAGGGCGCAGGCGTGACCGACGACGCGGACGCCGCGATCGCGCGGCTCGCGGCATCCGATGCGCTGCTCGTCGCCCTCGACTTCGACGGCACCCTCTCACCGCTGCAGGACGACCCGATGGCGGCCCGCATGCTGCCGGCTGCGCGGGATGCCGTCGAGGCGCTCGTCGCCGCGCCCGCCACCGTCGTCGCGCTGGTGTCGGGGCGCAGCCTCGTGGACCTCCGCCTCATCGCCGAGCACGACGGCGACTCGCGCGTGTGGCTGGCTGGATCGCACGGCGCCGAGTATTGGGTTCCCGGCGAGGGCGTGATCCGCCACGGCGAGGATGAGGCGGATGCCGCGCTGCGTGACCAGCTGCGCGCACACGCCGAGCAGGCCACGGCGTCGCTGCACGGCGTGTGGATCGAACCGAAGACCTTCGGCTTCGGCGTGCACACCCGGCGGGCGACCCGCGAGGCCGCCGCGCAGGCGAACCGCCTCGTGGACGACATCGTCGCCGCCGAGGCGCCGCAATGGCGGCGGCGCACCGGGCACAACATCGTGGAGTACGCCTTCCGGCACGAGGGCAAGGACTCCGCCATCGCCGAGCTGCGGCAGCGCACGGGCGCGAGCGCGGTGCTCTTCGCCGGCGATGATGTCACGGACGAGGACGCGCTGGCGAGCCTCAGGTCCGCGGACGTGGGCATCCGCGTGGGCGACGGCCCGACCGCCGCGACGGTGCGCGTACCCGACATCGCGGCACTGGCGGCCCTGCTGAGCAGGCTCGCGACGGAGCGCTCGCACGCTCTCCGGTGAGCGTCGGCGCCGCCGTCACGCGGGCCGAGCGGGTGTTCCCGCGGGAATACACTGAGTCAATGGCCCAGCCCGATTCGACCGCTGACAACTCCATCGACATCAAGCCCCGCAGCCGTGTCGTCACCGACGGCATCGAAGCCACCACGTCGCGCGGAATGCTCCGCGCCGTCGGCATGGGCGACGAGGACTGGGACAAGCCTCAGATCGGCATCGCCTCGAGCTGGAACGAGATCACCCCCTGCAACCTGAGCCTCGACCGTCTCGCGCAGGGCGCGAAGGAGGGCGTGCACGCCGGCGGCGGCTACCCGCTGCAGTTCGGCACGATCTCCGTCTCGGACGGCATCTCGATGGGACACGAGGGGATGCACTTCTCGCTGGTCTCCCGAGAGGTCATCGCCGACTCCGTCGAGACCGTCATGATGGCCGAGCGCCTGGACGGCTCGGTGCTTCTCGCCGGGTGCGACAAGTCCATCCCCGGCATGCTGATGGCTTCCGCCCGTCTGGATTTGTCGAGCGTCTTCCTCTACGCCGGCTCGATCGCCCCCGGTTGGGTCAAGCTCTCGGACGGCACGGAGAAGGACGTCACGATCATCGACTCGTTCGAGGCGGTGGGCGCCTGCCTGGCCGGCAAGATGAGCGAGGCCGACCTCAAGCGCATCGAGTGTGCGATCGCGCCCGGTGAGGGTGCCTGCGGCGGCATGTACACCGCGAACACCATGGCATCGGTGGCGGAGGCTCTCGGGCTGAGCCTGCCAGGGTCCGCCGCGCCGCCCTCGGCCGACCGCCGCCGCGACTACTTCGCGCACCGTTCGGGTGAGGCTGTCGTCAACCTGCTGCGGCTGGGCATCACGACGCGAGACATCCTCACCAAGGAGGCGTTCGAGAACGCGATCGCCCTCGCCATGGCGCTCGGCGGTTCCACCAACGTCGTGCTGCACCTGCTCGCCATCGCGCGCGAGGCCGACGTCGACCTCAGCCTCCACGACTTCAACCGCATCGGCGACAAGGTGCCTCACGTGGCCGACATGAAGCCGTTCGGAAAGTACGTCATGAACGACGTCGACCGCCACGGCGGCATCCCCGTGATCATGAAGGCGATGCTCGACGAGGGCCTGCTCCACGGCGACGCGCTCACGGTCACCGGCAAGACCCTCGCGGAGAATCTCGCCGACCTCGACCCGGACCCGGTGGACGGCACGGTCATCCACACCTTCGACGACCCGATCCACGCGACCGGTGGCATCACGATCCTGCACGGCTCGATGGCACCCGAAGGGGCGGTCGTGAAGACCGCCGGCTTCGACGCGGCCGTCTTCGAAGGCCCCGCTCGCGTCTTCGAGCGCGAGCGCGCGGCGATGGATGCCCTCGAGGCCGGGCAGATCCAGAAGGGCGACGTCGTCGTCATCCGTTACGAGGGGCCCAAGGGCGGCCCCGGCATGCGCGAGATGCTGGCGATCACGGCCGCCATCAAGGGCGCGGGGCTCGGAAAAGATGTACTACTCTTGACGGACGGACGATTCTCAGGCGGCACAACCGGCCTGTGCATCGGCCACATAGCACCCGAAGCGGTGGACGCCGGTCCCATCGCCTTCGTGCGCGATGGTGATCTGATACGGGTCGATATCGCGGCTCGCACTCTCGACCTACTCGTCGACGAGGCCGAGCTGAGCTCCCGCCGCTCTGGCTGGGAGCCGCTTCCTCCGCGCTATACCCGTGGCGTCCTTGCCAAGTACTCCCGACTCGTGCGCTCCGCTGCGGAGGGCGCGACCACCGGTTGAGCCTGGCCTCCGGCATCCCTCCGACTGATTCCGAGGATCTCCTATGTCAACCGACACCGCTGCCGCGGCCATCCCGCGGCCACCAGCCCGCACCGCCTCGACGCCCGTGCTCACGGGCGCCGAAGCGGTCGTCCGTTCGCTCGACCTGCTCGGGGTGACCGATGTCTTCGGCCTCCCGGGCGGAGCGATCATGCCCGTCTACGACCCGCTCATGGACGACGAGTCCGTCCGCCACATCCTGGTGCGGCACGAGCAGGGTGCCGGCCACGCCGCAGAGGGCTTCGCCGCCGCGTCCGGCCGCGTGGGTGTGGCGATCGCCACCTCGGGCCCCGGCGCGACGAACCTCGTCACGGCGATCGCCGACGCGTACATGGACTCCGTGCCGATCGTCTGCATCACCGGCCAGGTCTTCTCGACCCTGATGGGGACGGATGCCTTCCAGGAGGCCGACATCGTGGGCATCACGATGCCGATCACCAAGCACTCGTTCCTGGTCAAGCGCGCCGAGGACATCCCCGGTGCGATCGCCGCGGCGTTCGAGATCGCCTCGACCGGTCGCCCCGGTCCGGTGCTCGTGGACATCACCAAGGACGCCCAGCAGGCGGAGGCGCCCTTCGTGTGGCCGCCCAGGATCGACCTGCCGGGATACCGGCCGGTGACCAAGGCACACGGCAAGCAGATCCAGGCGGCGGCGCAGCTGATCGCCGAGTCCAAGAAGCCCGTGCTGTACGTCGGTGGGGGAGTCGTGCGTGCCCGGGCCGCCGAGGAGCTGCGCACCCTGGCGGAGTCGACGGGTGCACCCGTCGTGACGACGCTCATGGCCCGCGGCGCGTTCCCCGACTCGCACACGCAGCACCTCGGCATGCCGGGCATGCACGGCACCGTCCCGGCGGTGCTGGCGCTGCAGGAGTCCGATCTCATCGTGGCCCTGGGCGCGCGCTTCGATGACCGCGTCACCGGCAAGGCGAGCCAGTTCGCTCCGCATGCCAAGGTGGTGCACGTCGACATCGACCCGGCCGAGATCTCGAAGATCCGCACCGCCGACGTGCCGATCGTGGGCGATCTGAAGGACGTGCTGGTCGACCTGGATGCGGCCTTCCGCGCGGTCACCGGCGGCACCGCCCCCGACATCTCGGAGTGGTGGTCGTTCCTGGACGGCCTGCGCGACGAGTTCCCGCTGGGCTACACCCCGACCACGGACGGGCTGCTCGCCCCGCAGCACGTGATCCAGCGGATCGGCGAGCTCACGGGTCCGGAAGGCATCTATGCCGCGGGCGTCGGCCAGCACCAGATGTGGGCCGCCCAGTTCATCAAGTACGAGCGTCCCAACGCATGGCTCAACTCCGGCGGCGCCGGCACCATGGGCTACGCCGTGCCCGCCGCGATGGGTGCCAAGGTCGCCGAACCCGACCGCGTGGTGTGGGCGATCGACGGTGACGGGTGCTTCCAGATGACCAATCAGGAGCTCGCGACCTGCGCCATCAACAACATCCCGATCAAGGTGGCGATCATCAACAACTCGTCGCTGGGCATGGTGCGTCAGTGGCAGACGCTCTTCTTCGACGGCCGCCACTCGAACACCGATTTGAACACCGGACACGGCACGGTGCGCATCCCCGACTTCGTCAAGCTCGCCGAGGCGTACGGCTGCCTCGCGCTGCGCGTGGAGAAGGCGGAGGACGTGGATGCCGCCATCAAGACGGCGCTCGAGACCAACGACCGCCCCGTGGTGATCGACTTCGTCGTGAGCGCCGACGCGATGGTGTGGCCGATGGTGCCGCAGGGCGTCAGCAACAGCTACGTGCAGTACGCGCGCGATCACTCGCCCGCCTTCGCAGAGCAGGAGGACTGAACGATGTCCAGTCACGTGCTGAGTCTTCTCGTGGAGGACAAGCCGGGCCTGCTGACCCGCGTCGCCGGGCTGTTCGCGCGTCGCGGCTTCAACATCGAGTCGCTCGCGGTGGGTGTGACCGAGGTTCCGGGGCTCTCGCGCATCACCGTCGTGGTCGATGTCGACGAGCTCCCGCTGGAGCAGGTCACGAAGCAGCTGAACAAGCTGATCAACGTCATCAAGATCGTCGAGCTCGACCCGGCGGCCTCGGTGCAGCGCGAGCACATGCTGATCAAGGTGCGTGCCGACAACCAGACGCGCTCGAACGTGCTCGAGGTGGTGAACCTCTTCCGCGCGCAGATCGTGGACTATGCGCCCGACGCGCTGGTGGTCGAGGTCACCGGCGACAAGGGCAAGGTCGAGGCCTTCCTGCGCGCGCTCGAGCCGTTCGGCATCAAGGAGCTCGCCCAGTCGGGCCTGGTCGCGATCGGCCGCGGCGGCAAGAGCATCACCGAACGCGTGCTGCGCGGCTGACATCCCCTTTCGCGTGCCGCTCACCGGTCGTTGAGCGAGCGAAGCGAGACGAAACGCAACGACCGGCAACACACAAGGAGAAACACGAAGATGGCTGAGATCTTCTATGACGCCGATGCCGACCTGAGCATCATCCAGGGCAAGAAGGTGGCGATCGTGGGCTACGGCTCGCAGGGCCACGCGCACGCCCAGAACCTTCGCGACTCGGGTGTCGAGGTCGTCATCGCGCTCAAGGAGGGCTCGAAGTCGACCGAGAAGGCACAGGACGAGGGCTTCGAGGTCAAGTCGGTGGCCGACGCCGCCGAATGGGCGGACCTCATCATGATCCTCGCCCCCGACCAGCACCAGCGCTCGATCTACAACGAGAGCATCAAGGACAAGCTGACTCCCGGCAAGACCCTCGCGTTCGCGCACGGCTTCAACATCCGCTTCGGCTACATCGAGGCGCCCGAGGGCGTCGACGTGATCCTCGTCGCCCCCAAGGCCCCCGGTCACACCGTGCGTCGCGAGTATGTCGCCGGGCGCGGCATCCCCGACATCATCGCGGTGGAGCGGGATGCCTCGGGCACGGCGTGGGCGACCGCGCTCTCGTACGCGAAGGCCATCGGCGGCACGCGCGCCGGCGTCATCAAGACGACCTTCACCGAGGAGACCGAGACCGACCTGTTCGGTGAGCAGGCCGTACTGTGCGGCGGCGTGTCGCAGCTCGTCCAGTACGGGTTCGAGACGCTCACCGAGGCGGGCTACCAGCCGCAGATCGCCTACTTCGAGGTGCTGCACGAGCTGAAGCTCATCGTCGACCTCATGTGGGAGGGCGGGATCGCCAAGCAGCGCTGGTCGGTCTCCGACACCGCCGAGTACGGCGACTACGTCTCGGGGCCCCGCGTCATCGATCCCCACGTCAAGGAGAACATGCAGGCCGTCCTCGCCGACATCCAGTCCGGCGCGTTCGCGAAGCGCTTCATCGACGACCAGGACAACGGCGCCAAGGAGTTCCACGAGCTCCGCGAGAAGGCCGCGCAGCACCCGATCGAGTCGGTCGGCAAGGACCTGCGCGCGCTGTTCGCCTGGAAGCAGCAGGACGAGGACTACGTGGAGGGAAGCGCGGCGCGCTGATCTGATCACCTCGCTCCAGAGTCATCGTGAGAGCCCGGCCCCTCGCGGGGTCGGGCTCTTCCGTTGCGCCGGCGCGGTCCCGCACGCCGTCAGACATCCGATGTCTATGCCAGGATGGAGCGAGAGCAACGGAGAGGCGAGTGGGGCAGGATGCGGCAGCAGTGGTTCGATGAGGCGCGGTTCGGGATGTTCGTGCACTTCGGTCTGTACAGCGCGGCGGCGCGGCATGAGTGGGTGCAGAACTATGAGCGCCTCACCGACGAGGACTACCGCCAGTACTTCGAGCACTTCGATCCCGACCTCTTCGACGCCCGCGCCCTGGCCCGCCGCGCGAAGCAGACCGGCATGGGCTATGTGGTGCTCACGACGAAGCACCACGACGGCTTCGCCCTGTGGGACACCGCCGTCAGCGATTTCCACTCGGTCGCCGCGTGCGGCCGGGATCTCGTGCGGGAGTACGTGGAGGCGCTGCGTGAGGAGGGTCTGCGCGTCGGCCTGTACCACTCGCTGATCGACTGGCATCACCCCGACTTCACGGTCGACTGGAACCACCCGCGGCGCGGGGACGACGTCGCGGCGCTCAACGCAGGCCGCGACATGGCGCGATACCGCGAGTTCCTGCACGCCCAGGTGCGGGAGCTGCTGACGGGCTACGGCGACATCGACTACCTGTTCTTCGACTTCACGTATCCCGAGGAGGCGGACGGCCTTCTCGGTAAGGGCCCGGCGGACTGGGACGCGGAGCGGCTGCTGGCGATGTGCCGCGAGCTGCAGCCGCGCATGCTCGTCAACGATCGCCTGGGGATCCCGGGGGATTTCGTCACGCCGGAGCAGTACCAGCCGACGTCGCCGCTGCTGCTCGACGGCGTGCCGCAGGTGTGGGAGGCCTGCCAGACGATGAACGGCTCGTGGGGCTATCACCGCGACAACACCGAGCAGAAGTCGGCGACGCTGCTGGTGCAGATGCTCGCCGACTCGGTCTCGATGGACGGCAACATGCTGCTGAACATCGGCCCCGACGGGCGCGGCGCGATCGCGCCTCGCGACGAGCGCACGCTCGCGGAGATCGGGGAGTGGATGCGGCTGCACCGCGCGGCGATCGTGGGCGCCGGCCATGCCGGACTCACACCGCCTCGGGAAGGGGTGTACACCCGGCGAGGCGACCGGCTCTACCTGCACCTCTTCTCGTGGCCGCTCGGCTTCGTGCATCTGCCCGAACTGGCGGGCAAGGTCTCGTACGCACGGTTCCTTCATGACGGATCCTGGCTGCGCACCTCCGTCACCGATCCCGAACAGGTGCCGAGCAACATGGTGCCCGCCGGCGAGGCGGAGGGGACGCTGACGGTGCATCTGCCCGTGGTGCGACCCGACGTGCTGGTACCGGTGATCGAGCTGACGCTGTCGGCCCCGTGAGTCGGTCCGGCGGCGTCAGGCCGCCGTGGGGAGCTCCAGGTTGTCCAGCGCCCAGCGCGCCGCCCCGTGGAGGATCGCGTCGGCCCTGGTCTGCGCGGCCTCGATGCGCAGCTGCTGGGTGGCCAGCGGGTGGCAGGCCTCGTACACCCGGCTGCGCACCGCGGCGATGAACGGTTCGGACGCGCTCATGCTGCCCGTCAAGAACACAGCGTGCGGGTTGAAGAAGTTGACGACGCCCGACAGCGCCTGCCCGAGGTGCGTCCCGGCCGTGCGAACGATGCTGGTGGCCTCCGGTTCCGCGTCGAACGCGAGAGCGAGCACGTCCGCGGTGGTGTGCACCTCGGTGCGGCCGCGCTCGCGCATCTGACGCACCAGGCTCGCACCGCTGGCGACGGTCTCCAGGCATCCCGTGTTTCCGCACGAGCACGGGATGTCGCCGCTTCCGTCGATGCGGGTGTGGGTGATGTCACCGGCTGCGCCGGTCGCGCCGCGATGGATATGCCCGTCCACGATGATGCCGCTGCCGATGGCGGTACCCGCCTTCACCGTGATGCTGTGGCCGGTCGCCCCGAACTGCGCCCGGTGTTCGCCCAGGGCTGCCAGGTTGGCGTCGTTGTCGACGGCGACCGGTACGCCGTACCGCTGTCTCACGTGCTCGCCGACGCGGAAGCCCGGCCAGCCGGGCATCCGCGACGGCTGTGTGACCGAGCCGGTCGCGATGTCGACCGGTCCCGGAAGGCTGATGCCGATGGCGTGGATGGGGCGCCCGCCGCTGACCTCGTCGAAGAGCCGGCAGACGGCGGCCATGGTGGGTTCTGGTCCGTCGGTCAGGGTCACGGGGATGGATCGGGTCTCCCGGAGCGCGCCGCTGAGGGAGTGCACGCCGACGCGCGCGTGGCCGCCGCCGAGGTCGACCGTGAGGATGACGCCCGACGTGTCGTCGATGCCCAGCAGGCGCGGCCGGCGTCCGCCGCGCGACGTGCCCTCCCCGCGCTCTGTCACCAGTCCGGCGTCGATGAGCGACTGGACACGCAGGCTCACGGTCGACGGTGCGAGTCCGAGTGCGGCGGCGAGTTCCGTGCGCGAACGCGCCCGACCCGCCGAGATGAGATCGATGATGCGGCGGGACAGGGCCTCGTCCGGCGAGGGGCGGTCGGTGTCCGGGGTCATGTTCCTTCTCGCGTCTGTGGGGGAGGGGTGTTTCCGGGACGTGACGAAGTATCACACGTCGATAAACATCCGATGTTCAGGTTGCGTCACCGATCGAAACCTGCGAGGGTGACTTGCGACACAAGAGTACAAAGTTGTTTCGACAATCGAAATAACCTCTTGGGACCGGCTGCCAGAGGAGGCATTCAATGAAGAAGATGCGCGTCGGCGCGGTGGCCGCGGCCACCGGAGTCGCGGTGGTGTTGACGGGGTGCGCCAGCGGGAGCGGAGGCGACTCGTCCGACGGCAAGCCGACCATCGTCGTCGACATGTGGTCGGGCAGCGAGGCTGACACGACCGCGCTCGAGGAGCAGGTCGCGATCGCCCAGAAGGAGAACCCGGACGTGGAGATCAAGCTCCAGACGGCGCCGTGGAACGACTTCTTCACCAAGCTCACGACCAACATGGCCAGTGGCAACATGGCCTGTGTCACCGGCATGAGCGGAGCGCAGCTCGGCGGCTTCACGGACGGGTTCCGCGAGCTCACGGCCGATGACCTCGAGACGGCGGGCATCGACCTGGGCGACTTCAACCCCGGTGCCGACGGGATCCTGAGCTTCGAGGGCGCGCTCTACGGCGTTCCGTTCGACGTGGCGACGATGCTGGTCTACTACAACCAGAACATGCTCACGGCCACGGGCGCGCAGACGCCGGAGATCGGGTGGACGTTCGACGACTTCGAAGACATCGCGACCACCGCCACCGCCGCCGGCAAGTTCGGCTTCGGCATGGGGATGGGCGGATACCAGTGGATGTCGATGCCCATCGCGTACTCCGGTCAGCAGCCCGCCTCTGAGGACGGAACCCTGCACATCGACGACCCCGACTTCGTCGATGCCGCGTCCTGGTACGCCGGACTCGTCACCGACCTCGGAGTCGCCGCGCCGGTCGCCTCGGCGTCCGACACCGGCTGGGGTGAGAACCAGTACACCGGCGGCAACGCCGCGATGGCGGTGGACGGCACCTGGAACGCCGTGAGCTACCTCAACAACGAGTCCGGCTTCGCCGCGGGCATGGCGCCGCTTCCCACCGGCGACCACGGCAACGCCGGCCCGATCCTCGGCTCCGGCTACGGCATCTCGAAGACCTGCGATCACCCGGAGGAGGCGCTGAAGGTCATGGGATCCCTCCTCGGCAAGGACGCTCAGGACTACATCGCGTCCTCCGGTCGCTCGTACCCGGCTCGCACCGAGTCGCAGCCGCTGTACTTCGACTCGATCGACGAGCAGTACCGCGACCAGGTGAAGTCGGTCTTCGAGTCCGCCTTCGCGACCACCGTGCCGCTGTACATGACCAAGAACTGGGAGAAGCTCGACAGCTATGTCCAGCCGAACCTCGTCAGCGTCTACAACGGGCAGCTCGAGATGTCCGAGCTGCTGGCCAACGCGCAGGCGCAGTTCGGTGAGTGACCGGACTCGGTGACGAGTCCCCGCAGGAGCAAGAGAGCAGAGCAATGACGACCACGACCACCCGTCGCGGGTCGCTCGCCAGGGCTGAGGCCCGCCAGGCGCTGGGCTTCGCAAGCCCAGCCCTGGTGGGCCTGGCCCTGTTCACGATCGTGCCCGTCGGCCTGTCGATCGTGATGAGCGTCTTCGACTGGCCGACGTTCGGCGACCGCAGCTTCAACGGCGTCGACAACTACGCCAAGCTGTTCACCGAGAGCCCGGACTTCTGGCCGGCGCTGCGCAACTCCGCGGTGTACACGCTGCTGTATGTGCCGTGCAGCATCGCGCTCTCGCTCGTGCTCGCCATCGGGCTGGGTCCGCGCATCCGCGGCCGCGGCGCCCTCCGAGTGCTCTTCTTCATCCCCGTCGTCGTGCCGATGGTCGCGAACGTGCTGGTGTGGAAGATGATGCTGCAGCCACAGGGGCTGTTCAACGGCCTCGCTGAGAGCTGGTTCGGGATCACGCTGCCCAACTTCCTCGCCGACCCGTACTGGGCGATGGTCATGGTGGTGGCGATGAGCGTGTGGCAGGGACTCGGCTACAACATGCTCATCTTCTCAGCGGCCCTCGAGCAGCTGCCCGAGAGCGTGCTGGAGGCTGCGAGCATCGACGGCGCGCGCGGCTTCCGGCTGACGTGGAGCGTGATGATCCCGATGATCTCGCCCTCCATCTTCTTCGCCACGATCATGACGATGATCACCGCGCTGCAGGTCTTCGCCCAGCCGCAGCTGCTGACCGGCGGCGGCCCGGGAAACGCGACCAAGCCGCTCGTGATGTTCATCTGGGAGCAGGGCTTCACTTTCGGCGACCTGGGGCTTGCGGCCGCGGCCGCATGGATCCTCTTCGCGATCATCATCGCCATCACCGGCGTGCAGTTCGCCGCGCAGCGGAAGTGGGTGCACTATGAGCACTGACGTCGAAGATCTCGACACCGCCGTCGAGCAGACCCTTCTGATGACCTCCGATGACGAGTTCGTCGCCGAGGAGCCACGGCGCCGGCGGACAGCTCCGCGCACCCGGGGCGAGCGCATCAGACTGATCGTCGCGCACGTGTCCGTCTACCTGGCGGCGCTCATCTTCGTCGCGCCCCTGGTGTACGCGTTCTTCTCGGCGCTCAAGCCCAACGAGGAGATCTTCTCGATGCCGCCGACCCTGGTCGGCTCGCAGGTGAAATGGGGCAATTTCGCCGAGGTCTTCGCGTACGGGCCGTTCGTCACGTACATCGCCAACTCGCTGTTCGTCGCGGTGGCCGGCACCCTGGTGGTGCTGATCGTCTCGACGACCGCCGGCTACGCGTTCGGGCGGCTGCGCTGGAAGGGGCGCGACGCCGTCTTCGTGCTGTTCCTGGCGACCCTCATGGTTCCGGCCGAGGTCCTGGTGATCCCCATGTTCCAGGTCATGCAGTGGTTCGGCTGGGTGAACACGTACCAGGCGCTGATCTTCCCGTTCGCCTTCACCGCGTTCGGCACGTTCCTCATGCGCCAGTTCTTCCGCGGCATCCCGTTCGAATTGGAGGAGGCGGCCCGCGTCGACGGTGCCGGTGCCGTGCGGACGTTCCTGCAGATCATCCTTCCGCTGTCGAAGTCCGCCGTCGCGGTGCTGGCGGTGTTCACGTTCCTGTCGTTCTGGAACAGCTACCTGTGGCCGCTCATCGTCACGGTGGACTACGCGAAGCTCGGGACCCTTCCCGTCGGGCTCGCCAGCTTCTCGGGCCTGACCGGTACGCGGTGGGATCTTCAGATGGCGGCTGCCATCATCTCGATGATCCCCACCACGATCCTCGTGATCGCCCTGCAGAAGCACCTCGTCAAGGGCATCGCGATGGCCGGGTTGGGCGGCCGATGAGCGGCTCCAGACCTTCCGTCGTCGCAGGCGTCGACATCGGGGGCACGAAGACCGCCGGCGCGCTGGTGGCGCACGACGGCAGCGTGCTGGCGCGCGGCACGTGCGACACCCCCGCGCGTCAGGGGGGACAGGCCATGGCGGAGTCGGCCGCACGGCTCGTCGAGGAGCTTGCCGAGAAGGCGCGCGTGCAGCCGCAGGCGGTGGGCGTGGGCGCCGCCGGTGTCGTGGACCCGGACAGCGGCGCCATCCGAGCGGCGTCGGACATGTTCGTCGACTGGGCGGGCTTCCCTCTCGGCGGGCACCTGGCCGAACGGCTCGAGCTGCGGGTGCGGGTCGAGAACGACGTCAACGCGTTCCTTCTCGGCGAAGCCGCCTGGGGCGCGGGGCGGGGCCGCGATGTGCTGGGCCTGATGCTCGGCACCGGCGTCGGCGGCGCGCTCGTGCTCGACGGCGCGCTCCGCCACGGCCCTCACGGTGCGGCCGGCGAGATCGGCCACACGCCGGGATACGGCGACCTGGTCTGCACGTGCGGTCAGCGGGGGCACCTCGAGACCCTGGCCTCCGGCACCTCGATCGTCCGACGGTATGCGACGGCGACAGGGCACGGGGTGGCTTCTGCCCGCGTCGTGGCCGAACGCGCGCGATCCGGTGACCCCGCCGCCGCCGAGGTCTTCGCCGACGCGGGTCGCGCCGTGGCGCTCGCCTGCGTGTCGGCGGCCAGTCTGGTCGACGTGCCGCTGGCCGTGGTGGGCGGCGGGGTCGCCTCCGCATGGGACCTCCTCGCCCCGGCCGTGGCGGCGGTGCTCGCGTCCGATCCACCGGTCTCGGGAGCGCCGCTGCGAATCGTCCCGGGATCGCTGGGCGAAGATGCCGTGGTGCTGGGCGCTGCGGCGCTGGTTGCGGCATCCGACCATTCCCTCTCCTCCATCTCCTCCCCAGAAAGCGAGCTGCTCCGTGACGTCGCGTCCTGATCACGACAAGGTGTGGAAGGGCCCGCTGGGCGCCCTCCATCCCGCCGGCCTCGCGCGGCCGCGCATCGGCATCGGCGGGATCTCCATCGAATCCAGCACGTTCTCCCCGCATGTCTCCGGCGACGAGGCGTTCACCATCCGCACCGGCGCCGACCTGCTGGCGTACTACCCGTTCCTCGCCGAGGGGGAGGAGTTGCGGGAGGCCGCCGACTGGGTGCCGCTCACGCACGGGCGGTCGCTGCCCGGTGGCGCGGTCGACCCGCAGACCTACGCCCGCATGAAGTCCGCGATCGTGGACGGCATCCGTGCCCACGGTCCGTTCGACGGGTTCTTCTTCGACATCCACGGCGCGATGAGCGTGGTCGGTATGGACGACGCTGAGGGCGACCTGGCCGAGGCCGTGCGCGACGCGCTCGGTCCCGACACTCTCGTGTCGACGTCGATGGACCTGCATGGCAACGTCTCGGACGCGCTGTTCGACGCCGTGGATCTGCTCACCTGCTACCGGATGGCGCCGCATGAGGACTGGCTGAACACCAAGCAGCGCGCCGTGCACAACCTGCTCGAGCGTCTGCGAGGGCCTGCCGGCTCGGACCCCGACGCTCGCCGCCCGTTGAAGGCCTGGGTGCGGGTGCCTGTGCTGCTACCCGGTGAGAAGACGAGCACGCGCCTCGAGCCGGCCCGTGGTCTGTACGCCGCCGTCCCCGACGTCGAAGAGCTCGAGGGGGTCACGGACGCCGCGGTCTGGGTCGGGTACGCGTGGGCGGACGAACCGCGCTGCCACGCGACCGTCATCGTCACGGGCGACGATCGGGACGTGGTCGCCCGTGAGGCCGAGCGTCTGGCGCGCGGCTACTGGGACGCCCGTGCCGACTTCGCATTCGTCGGTCCGACCGCGACGCTGGACGAGGCGCTCGATGCGGCGCTGGCGGCGGGTGCGCCGCGCCCCTACGTGATCTCGGACTCCGGCGACAATCCCACCGCCGGAGGCGCGGGGGACGTCTCCTGGTCGCTCGGAAGGTTGCTCGAGCGCGCCGACCTCGTCGATCCCGCGCGCACCGTCATCGCGGCATCCGTCTTCGATCCCGACGCCGTGAAGGCCGCGCGGACGGCGGGCGCCGGTGCGACGGTCACCGTGGAGGTGGGGGGCCGAGTGGATGCCGGGCCGCGCGGTCCTGTGGCGGTCACCGGCGAGGTCTTCTCGATCACCGAGGGCGATCCGGTCGCGGGGACCCAGATCGTGATCCGCAGCGGCGCCGTCCACGCCATCGTCACCGAGCGGCGCAAGCCCTTCCATCACCTGGACGACTTCCGCATGCTGGGGCTGGATCCCCACGCCGCCGACATCCTCATCGTCAAGATCGGGTATCTCGAACCGGAGCTCTACGATCTGGCCCGCGGCTGGGCGCTGGCGCTCACCCCGGGCGGAGTCGACCAGGATCTGCTGCGCCTGGGACACTCGCGGCTTCGGCCGGGGACCTATCCGTTCGACGTGACGGACGAGGAGCCCGATCTCACCGCCCTGGTCACGCGGCGGCGCGGCGCGGAGGCACGCTCATGAACTTCGAGACGCGGACCGGGCCGGACCTCGGCGACGCGGCGCCCGAATACCCGGAGGCGCCCGTGCCCGAGTGGTACCGCGACGCCAAACTGGGCTTCTTCGTCCATTGGGGCCTGTACTCGGTGCCCGCCTGGGCGCCCGCCCACCCGCCGGGCGGTGTCCCGGCGGAGGATGCGTACGCTCACCACCAGTACGCCGAGTGGTACGCGAACACGGTGCGCATCCCCGGCAGCCCGACGTGGGAGCGCCACCAGCGGCTCTACGGCACGGGCACGAGCTATGAGGACCTGGCCGAACTCTGGGACCCCGGGGCGTTCGACGCCGACGCCTTCGTGGACGCGCTCGTCGACGCCGGTGCGAGGTATGTCGTCCCGACGACCAAGCATCACGACGGTTTCTGCCTGTGGGACACCGCCACCACGACTTTCACGGCATCCCGCCGCGGGCCCGGCCGTGACCTCATCGCAGAACTGCACGACGCGACGCGCCAGGCGGGAGCGCGATTCGGGGTGTACTTCTCGGGCGCGCTGGACTGGCATGTCAGCGACTTCCCGCCGATCCAGTCCGACACCGACCTGTTCCGCTTCCGGCGCGCCGACGAGTGGTTCTCGCGATACGCGGCCGCGCAGCTGGATGAACTCGTGGAGAAGTTCCGTCCCGATCTGCTGTGGAACGACATCGAGTGGCCGGACGGCGGAAAAGGCAGGGAGGACTACGGCGTCGCCGCGCTGCTGCGGCGCTATTTCGACGCCGTGCCCGACGGGGCGATCAACGACCGGTGGGGCGTGCCGCGGCACGGCTTCCTCACCCGCGAATACACACACGTCGCCGACATCATCGAGCACCCGTGGGAGTCGACGCGGGGACTGGGGTACTCCTTCGGCTACAACCAGGCAGAGGACGCCCGGCACTCCCTTTCGGGGGCCGCTCTCATCCGCCTCCTCGCCGACGTCGTCAGCAAGAACGGGAACCTGCTGATCAACGTCGGACCGCGTGCCGACGGCTCCATCCCGGAGTTGCAGGCGGCGGCGATGCGTGAGCTCGGTGCCTGGCTGCGCCGCGACGGCGCTGCCGTCTACGGAACCCGGCCGTGGATCCGCGCGTGCGAGCAGACCGGTGCGCCGCGTGCGTACACGGCCGCGGAGGGCGTGGTGAACGTCATCGCGCTGGATCCGAGCGCGGGGATCATCGACCTGCCGCACGAGCTGGCTGGCGCGCGCGCCTACTGGGCCGACGGCGAGGCCGAGGCCGACACGCGGCCGGACGGTGGCACCAGGGCCGTGGTCCCCGAGGGATTGCGGGGCGACGCGGCGGCGGCGCTCCGCGTGGTGCTGTGACGGTCGCGGTCGAGATCGCGGTGCAGGACGCGGCGGGCGCTCGCGCCGCTGTCGACGCGGGAGCAGACCGCGTCGAGCTGTGCCAGGCCCTCGTGGTGGGCGGCCTCACCCCGTCCATCGCGCAGGTGGAGGCGGTGTGCTCCGCGATCGGCGCGGCGCGCGTCAACGTGCTCGTGCGTCCGCGCGGCGGCGGCTACGTGTACGACGCCGACGAGGTCGCGGTCGTCACCGCCGACATCCGCGCGTTGGTCGAACGGGGAGTGGGAGGTGTCGTCGTCGGCGCGCTCGATCGTCACGGCGATGCGGACGTGGATGCCCTGCGCCGGTGGCGGGATGCCGCCGGCGCCGCGGCCTTCGTGTTCCACCGCGCCATCGACGCCTCACCCCGCAGTGCGCAGGTGTTCGACGCGCTCCTGGAGGAACGGGTGGACCGGGTGCTCACCTCGGGCGGTGCGAGGAGGACCATCGACGGCGTGGAGCGCCTCGCCGCCTACGCGCGGCTGTCCGGCTCGACAACGCAGGTCGTCGCGGGCGGCGGGGTGACCCCGCAGGACATCCCGCACCTCGTCTTCGCCGGCGCCGGAGCGGTGCACCTGTCTGCCCGTCGCCGCACGGGAACGGAGCATCCGTCCGGACCCGGCGGCGGCGCGGAAGGACACGACGTCACCGCCCCCGTCATCGTCGCCGAAGCGGTCGCCGCAGCGGCGGCCGCGGCCCGGGCGAACGCCACCGGAGCGCAGGACTCCGCTCCCAAACCTCTTGCGTCGGTTTGTGCGGAGAACACGCCGTTGTCGTCGCGCGCGGAACGGCGTGTTCTCCGCACAAACGGGTGTGTGAGTGGGGGATAGGCTCACGTCATGCCTGCGCGCACCGTCGAGATCGCCGTCCAGGACCCTGCGGGTGCCAGGGCGGCGATGGCCGCGGGCGCCAGCCGTCTGGAACTCTGCCAGGCGCTCGAGGTCGGCGGTCTGACGCCTTCCCTCGCCGTGCTGGAGGGCGTGCTGTCGGCCGTCGACCCGGCGGCGGTCAACGTGCTGGTCCGCCCGCGCGGCGGCGGTTTCGTCTACGACCCGGAGGAGGTCGCGCTGGTCGCGGCCGACATCCGGGCCTGCGTGACCCGCGGGGCCGGGGGAGTGGTCGTCGGTGCGCTCGACGAGAAGGGCCGCGCAGACCTCGACGCCCTACGCCGGTGGCGGGATGCCGCGGGGCCGGCCGCGCTCGTGTTCCACCGGGCCATCGACGCCGCCGCGGATCCCTCCGCCGTGTTCGACGTGCTCGTGGCCGAAGGCGTCGACCGCGTCCTGACGTCGGGGGGAGCCGCCCGGTCCGTGGACGGCCTCGGACTGCTCAGGCAGTTCGCGGCACGATCGGGTGAGACCGAGGTCATGGCCGGGGGCGGCGTGCGCCCGGCCGACATCCCCGCGCTGTTCGCCGTCGGGGTCGACGCGGTGCACCTGTCAGCGCGCTCGCGGGTGGGCACGGATGCCCCCTCCGGGCCGGGCGGCGGATCCGCCGGACACGATGCGACCGATCCTGCCGTCGTCGCCCAGGCGGTGGCGGCCGCCGGCTGAGCCGGCGTTACGCTGGGACCGTGACCGGCCGCGACGACGACGCCCTGACGTGGGACGGCGACGACGATCCCACACTCGACCTGCGGTCTTCCGGCGCCTCGGATGACCGGCCATCGCCCGAGGGGGCGCCTGACCCGGTCGCCGAGCCGGTGGACCTTCCGGCGGGCTTCACCGCGGTCGGCCGGGGCAGTGAGGGCCTGAACGCGGCGGAGGCGGGTGCGTCGGCATCCGAGGCAGAGACCACCGAGCGGGATGTCCCGGCACCGCAACGGCCGCCGCTGGGCAACGGCGCGCTGGTGGCCCTGGGTGTCCTGGGTGGTGTCTACGCGCTCTACGCGATCGGGTGGCTGATCGGCGGCCTCCGCCTGCAGGGCCGGGCGCAGTATCTGGTGCTGGACGTCATGTATCAGGGGAGTCTGTGGCTCGCGGTCCTCGCGCCCGTCCTGTGGTTCGTCTCGGCGTTCGTCCTCACGCGACGCAGTCGGCCGTGGGTGCGGTTCGCGTGGCTGGCGGCGGGGGTCGTGGTGCTGCTCCCGTGGCCGTTCGTGATGATCGGGGCGGTCGGGCAATGAGCGAGAACGCCCGCCCCGTCACGGCGAACAAGGCGGCGACGCCGACCTGGTTGGTGGCCACCATCTCCGGAGCCGTCGGGCTCTTCTACGCCTACGCGGTGTGGAACGCGAT
The DNA here is from genome assembly GCF_900292075.1 of Microbacterium timonense. Classification (GTDB taxonomy): domain Bacteria; phylum Actinomycetota; class Actinomycetes; order Actinomycetales; family Microbacteriaceae; genus Microbacterium; species Microbacterium timonense. Next base: position 748,495 of record NZ_OLMV01000001.1, on the reverse strand, counting down.
CGGGAATCTCGTGGCCACACTGGGCGTCTTCGCCGACGCCGGCCTCACCCTCAACCCGCTCGGCTGGTTCATCTGGATCTTCGCCGCTCTGTTCCCCCTGCTGGTGTGGGGAGGGGCCTTCGCGATCGGCTACCGCCGTGCCGCCCACGAGCTGTTCCTCGTCATGATCACAGGGCTGGCCGTGGTCGCCGTCTTCTGGCTGAACGTGGTGGCGTACACCACGCTGAACTCCGCGTCGTTCCTCGCCTGAGACGGCGCTCGAGCGCCGTCACACGGTCGGGGACGGCGGCGGACCCGCGATAGGCTGGCACAGGCCTCGCCCCCGACGGCGTGCGGCGCGGCATCCTGGCCTGCTCCGCGCGTTCGCGCACCGCCCCCGAAGGAACACCCGTGCCGAAGCCTGTCGTCCTCATCGCCGAAGAGCTCTCACCCGCCACGATCGACGCCCTCGGTCCGGACTTCGACGTGCGCTACGTCGACGGCACCGACCGGCCGGCGCTGCTGTCGGCGCTGGGCGACGCGAACGCGGTGCTGATCCGCTCCGCGACGAAGGTGGATGCCGAGGCGATCGCCGCCGCCCCCGTCCTCAAGGTGGTCGCCCGCGCGGGCGTGGGCCTCGACAACGTCGACATCAAGGCGGCGACCACGGCCGGAGTGATGGTGGTGAACGCGCCGACGTCGAACATCATCTCGGCGGCGGAGCTCACGATCGGGCACATCCTGAGCCTCGCGCGGCGGATCCCCGCCGCCCACGCCTCGCTCGCCGGCGGGGCGTGGAAGCGCAGCGCCTTCACGGGCACGGAGCTCTTCGAGAAGACGGTGGGCATCATCGGGCTCGGGCGTATCGGTGCGCTGATCGCCGCCCGGCTGCAGGCGTTCGGTGTGACGGTCGTCGCCTACGACCCCTACGTCACGCCCGCGCGCGCGCAGCAGCTCGGCGTGCAGCTGCTGGAACTGGACGACCTGCTCTCGCAGAGCGACTTCGTGACGATCCACATGCCGAAGACGCCCGAGACGACCGGGATGATCGGGGCCGAGCAGTTCCGCCGCATGAAGAAGTCCGCGTACGTCGTGAACGTCGCCCGCGGCGGCCTCATCGACGAAGCGGCGCTCTACACGGCACTGTCGGAGGGCGAGATCGCCGGGGCCGGCCTCGACGTCTTCACGAGCGAGCCGCCTGCTCCTGAGGGCACCGCGTTCCCGCTGCTCAGCCTGCCGAACGTGATCGTGACGCCGCACCTCGGCGCGTCCACCGAGGAGGCGCAGGAGAAGGCCGGCGTCTCGGTGGCCAAGTCCGTCAAGCTCGCACTCGAAGGCGACCTCGTGCCGGACGCCGTCAACGTCGCCGGCGGTGTCATCGACCCGTTCGTTCGCCCGGGCATCGCCCTGGTCGAGAAGCTCGGCCAGTTCTTCACCGGCCTGTCCCACAGCGCGCTGACGAACCTGGACATCGAGGTGCGCGGCGAGCTGGCCGCCTACGACGTCAGCGTCTACCGGCTCGCGGCTCTCAAGGGCATCCTCGCGAACGTCGTCAGCGAGAACGTGTCGTACGTGAACGCACCCCTGTTCGCCGAGCAGCGCGGCATCGAGACGCGACTGATCGTCGAGGCGGAGAGCCCGCTCTACCGCAACATCACGATCCTGCGGGGGACACTGGCCGACGGCACGGTCCTCACCGTCGCCGGCACCCTCGCGGGGACGCGGATGGTTCCCAAGGTCGTCGGCATCAACGGCTACGAGATCGAGGTTCCGATGGAGCGTCACCACCTGGTGATGCGCTACGCCGACCGTCCCGGGATCGTCGCGATCTACGGCCAGAAGCTCGGCGGCGCCGGCATCAACATCGCAGGGCTCCAGGTCGCCCAGGCCGACGCCAGCGGTCGTGCGCTCTCGGTGCTCACCGTCGACTCGCCCGTGCCGGATGACCTCCTCGACGAGATGCGCGAGTCCGTCGGCGCCGACCTGTTCCGTCGGATCGAGCTCACCGAGGAGTGAGCCGTGCGGCGCGCGGGAAGCGCTCGCGAGTCGATTCCTCAACGCCTCAGTACCGAGCGACAAGTGGCGGTCTGCGGCTCAGTTCCGACATGGGTCGCCCACTCCACCGCTGTCAACTCGCGTCCGGCCGCCCGGCACGCCGCTCGGAACTGAGCCGCCGGGTCGAGGTTCCACGCCACGACCCCCGCCGGGGAATCCAGGAGTACCTCGGCGCCGTCGTGCCGGAGGACGGCGTGCGCCGCCCCTTCCTCCGTCGCGACGGCGAGGTCCGCCAGGGCGATCCGCCCAGCCAGGTCATACAGGAGGGCGGAGTCGGCATCCACGGCCACGATCGTCCGTCCGTCGTCGCTCACCTGGAGGGCGTCATGCCTGCCACCTGCAAGGGCGACCACGCTGATCGGCGCCAGCGTGCGGGCCTCGCTCACCGTGAGGTCGCGTCCGGCGGTGCTCATCACCTGGCCGGTCGGCGCGAGCACCGTGACGCGAGCGCCGAAGAGCCCTCGGGCCAACTCCCGGCCGGTGCTCCGCTCGTAGACGCGGGTCTCGAACCTGTTCTGAGCCTGAGCCCACGTCGTCACGACGACGAGGTCGAGTGCGGCCGAGTCCGAGATCGACATGACGCGGGTCCCCGCGGACAGGAAGACCCCTGTCTCTCGCCCGGATTGATCGACGACTGCGACCTGCGTCTCCTCGGCGGATCCCGGCTGCCTGGCACGAACGACGTACGCGAGGTCGCCATCTCGGCCCGGCCATATCGCATCCGTACCGCGGGACATGACGGTCCAGCGTCCGCCCAGTACCTGTATCCCGAATCGTCCTGACGGATCTTGCGCCGCAATCGCGCCCGCACCTGACCAGCCCACCGGTCTTCTGTCGGACGGCAGGGGCGACCACTCGCCGGATCCTCCTTCCGTCGTGGACATGACCTGTGCCGCTTCCTGCGGGGTCCGCCCGCTGACGACGAACCGTCCAGCGCCCGGTTCGTACCCGCCTATCAGCGAGCGCTGCGCTGCGACGACCTCAGAGGCGGGGCCCGAACCGCCCACGGGCCAGGCGACCAGCGTCGAGTCCGAAGCGTCAGCCACGACGAGCTGCGAAGTGTCGGCAGAGTATCCGAGAGGACTGACGGCGCCGGCCCCCGCGTCGAGCACCCGCCCCGTCGGTTCGCCGGTAGCGATGAGCCACTCGGTCATCCGCCCCAGATTCTCACCGCAGAAGAACACTCTGTGCTCTGGCGCGGCCACGATCCACTGGCAGGCCGAGGGTGCCAGGGGGCGCGACCAGAGCACGCCGCCGCTGGTCATGTCCACCGCCGTCACCCCCGCGCCACCCAGTCCGATCAGGGTGTCTTCTCCGACGGGCAGCACGGATTCGTTCGCAGTGGCGACCGGCACATCCCATCGTGCGACGACAGAGAGGTCGACAGCCCTCAGCACCGAGACGGCAAGTGCGCTCCCGACGACGATGCGATCCGTCCCCCACGGGGTGACGCTGCTGAGGAAGCTGCCGGTCAGCGCGGCGTGGTCGCCGTCGCGCAGGACCGAGGCGCGTCCGGTGACGAGCCCCGAGGAGACGTCGACCGCCAGCAGCTCGCCGGTCTCGTAGTCCGTCGCATACAACAGACTGCCATCCTCCGAGAAGCGCACCACCCGGTGCAGATGCTGCGAGATCTGCACCGGCGGACCGATCGGCACGCCGGCGACCAGATCGAGGAAAGCCAGCGAGGTCGCACAGCACTCCCACGCCATCCTCGCCTCCCGCGGAAAGGAGTCCGCGACGACGGCCACGCGGCCGTCGGGGCTGACGGTGGTGACCGCGGAGTATCCCGAACCGGTCTCCACCCGATCGAGGGCGATCTGGAGCCGGTTGTTCGGGCGGCCCGATTCGACGTCGTAGGTGACAGCGACGCGCCCTTTCGTCACGACGAGTGCCTCGCTGGATCCTGGGATCAACGCGCCGGAGTAGATGCCTTCCGGGATCGGGGCGGACCAGACGCTGGCGACCGGGGCATCCATGACGGTCATCAGCGCTCGGCGTGTGCGGGCGTCGAGGGGCCATCGGCGATACGCCTCCGCCGCCAGGAGGGCCGACAACGTTGGGTCCTCGGTTCGCACGCCCACTGCCGTCGCGGTAAGGGCCTCCGTCCAGGAGTCCTCGGCGGCGGCGACGGCTTGAGCGCTGCGGACCGCCGCGAACCCGCCCGCGGCGAGTGCGACGACCAGGAGCGCGCCGGCACCCGCGAGAGCGCGGCGCAGTCGGCGGTTCTGGTGCCGGTCGCGCTCCGCCCGCTCGTGGAGGCTTCGGCGTTCGTCCTCCTGCCGCGCTGCGGATTGCTGCAGGAAGTCGGCCTCGATCGTCGTCAGGTCACGGGGACCCGCATCGCGCCACTCCAGCGCGATGGTGAGTCGGGCGCCCAGAAGCAGATCGTCGTCTCTGCGCCCCGCGGTTTGCCAGGCTTGGGCGCTCGATGCGAGGGCCGCGAGCACGCGCGCACCCGTCGCATCCTCTTCCAACCAGGCATCGAGTCGCGGCCACGCCGTGGCGATCGCCTCGTGCACCACGGTCACCTCGTCGCCGTTGACCGACACCAGCCGCGCACCGATGAGCCGCTCGAGGACCCGTCGCCGTGCCGGATCCTCGGCCAGTGGCGCGAGCAGCGTCCAATGCCGGAGCGAAGCGCCGTCAGTCCCACGGGCGATGAGGCGGAGCATCAAGTCACGGCAGATGAGCTGATCGGGCGGGGAGAGCGAGAGGAACACCGACTCGGCCGATTGCGCGATCGCGCCCGCGATGCCACCAGCCGCCTCGTACCCGTCGACCGTCAGCGTGATGCCCTCACGACGTGCCCATGTCTCCATCAGGGCATGAGAGACGTGCGGCAGCGTGGACCGCCGGTCACCGGCGTCGCGAAGGACGATCTCGGCGAGGCCTGGTTGGAGCGTGAGCCCGGATCGGCGCGCCGGCTCCACGAGCGCGTCACGGAGACCGTCGGGCGAGAGCGGCCCCACCGCGTAGAGTCCCTGCGCGATCCGGTGGCCGATTCCCGGCAACGACGTCGCTGCATCGAGGAAATCCGATCGAAGCGTCATCACCACCGTGCCCCCTGCCTCGCAGTGGCGGACGAGCAGCTCACCCAGTTCGTCCATGTCGGCCCCGGGAACGCCGACCAGCGCGTCCGCCTGATCGATCACGAGCACCCCGCGCCCGCCGACCGACACTCGGATGGAGGCCATGGTGGCCGGACCCGAGCCGGCGATGACGGCGTGCCATTCGCGGCCTCGCAGGCGCGGCAGAAGACCCGCGTACACGAGCGACGACTTCCCAGAACCCGACGAACCCACCACGACGACCACCGCGCCGGGTCGTGCACGATCCAGGAGTGCCGCTATGTCCGCATCCCGTCCGAAGAAGTCGTCGGCGTCGTCGGGGCCGAAAGCCTGCAGCCCGCGGTAGGGACAGACGGCGCTCGTCGCGCTGCTGGTCGTAGGTGCAGAGAGCCCCGGATCCTGGCGCAGGATGGCCGACTCGAGGGAGGTCAGCCGTTCTCCGGGCTCGATGCCGAGCTCGTCGCGCAGATGTTCCCTGGCGCGTCGCAACACCGCGAGCGCATCGGCCTGACGACCGCAGCGGTAGTCGGCGAGCGCCCACAGCGCCCAGCGCTCCTCTCGCAGTGGATCCTCGCGCACCAACCTCTCGGCGTCGGCAGCGACGGCGCGATGCTCGCCCGATCGCAGGCGCGCCTCGAGCAGTTCCTCGTCCGCGCTGCGCCGGATCTCCGTCAGCCGCTGCGCTTCTGCCGCCGCGGGGGGCCACTCGGCGAGATCGGGGTATGGCGGCCCGCGCCACAGGGCCAGAGCGCGGCGGTAGGTCTCAGCGGCGCGCGGCGCCTCGCCCTGAAGGAGTTGTTCGCGGGCGCGGGCGATGCCGGTTTCGAAACGCGCGGCGTCCACGGTCTGCGCGTCGAGACCATAGGCGTATCCCGACGTCGTCGTCAGCACGGCGTCTTTTCCCAGGTGCTCCCGAACACGGGCGACCGATGTGCGGATCTGCTGGGCCCACGTCGTCGGTGCCTGGTCGCCCCAGTACGCGTCGGCAAGCTCTGCCAGGCTGCACGACGCGCCGAGTCGGACGATCAGCGCGCTCAGGATTGCTCGCTCCCGCGGCCGAAGCGAGACCGCTCCCGTCTCGAGCGGGCCGAGCACCTCCACGCCCATGCCTGCAGTGTCCGCCCGGTTGCTGCCGTCGTCAACGGGCACGCGCACGGGGAGTATCCGGCGAGTATGTCTTGGCGTCCGGCCGAGTATCCGACGATTCGACGGTGGACTCATGAACACACACACCACGGGCCGGCGCACCGCGACGATCGTCGTGATCGCCTTCGCGCTCACATCTCCGCTTACGGCATGTCACGTTTCCGCTGCGACACGGCCGTCCCCGAATCCGACTCAGACCTACGCACCTGCTCCGCCGAAGGGCCCCGCCCCGACTCCGTCGCCGTCGGCGCTTCCGAGACCCACGGCGCACGGAAAAGTCGAATCCGTTGCGACGACGTCCTCGGACGGGCCGGCCAAGCTCTCACCCCGCGCCGTTGCGGCGCGGCGCGAGTGCATGAAGCGCCTGCCTCGCGAGTACGGCTTCTCCGTCAAGCAGGTGCGCGAACTGTGCATGATGGGGACCATCCACCTCTACCGGTGACATCGAGGACCCGTCATCGCTCGGCTGCCGGCATCCCAAGTCCTCAGCGTGTTGCTTGATGGCGCGCCGCCGGAAGAGCCCGGCGATCCTTCGTCAGCCGCGTGCGGCGCGCTCCACGAGGGCGATGAGGGCGTCCATAGCGGGTCCGCGGGGCACGGGGCCGGGGATGGCACCGCCCGAGAGCGCGTTGTTGAAATAGAGCCCGTCGCTGACGAGCATGACGAGATCCAGGGCGACGTCGTCCCTGGTCCGATGCCGCAGCGCGTCGGCCCATCGCTCACGGATGCCGCGGAGCGCCTCGGCCGCTGCCGAGCTGCCGCCCTGCGCCAGTCGCGACACCGCGAGCACCGCGTGATCCAGGGGGTCGTTCTCCATCGCCGACGACCGCAGGAAGTACGCGATGGGACCCTCGGGTGCCGCCGCCATCGCGGCGACATCGGCGTCGACGAGCTCGCGCATCCGGTCCACGACCGCCGCCTCGAGCGCTTCCTTGGTGCCGAAGTGATAGAGCAGGCCGCCCTTGGACACGCCGGCCGCCTTCGCTGTGGCATCCATCGTGGCCGCGCGTTCCCCGTCCTCGATGAGGATCTGCTCGAAGGCGTCCAGCACCTTCTCGCGGGCCAGGGGAGGGCGGCTCATGGCCTCGATCGTATCGACACGGCGGAAGACACCCTGTTACTATACCGGCTGGACGGTATAGTAACGATGACACTGACGCAAGAACTCTCGCTCGCCGACGCCCGAGGCCGGAAGGTCGGCTGGCGCGGCTGGGCGGCGCTGGTGATGCTGATGCTGCCGGTCCTGCTGGTGTCGGTCGACAACACCGTGCTGAGCTTCGCGCTGCCGGCCATCGCCCTCGAGCTCGGTCCCACCAGCGCCCAGCAGCTGTGGATCATCGACGCCTACCCGCTCGTCCTGGCGGCGCTCCTGGTCACGATGGGCACGCTCGGGGACCGCTTCGGACGGCGACGGATGCTGCTCATCGGCGCCACCGGGTTCGCGGCCGTATCGGTGCTCGCTGCCTTCGCGCCCGGCGCGGCGTGGCTCATCGCCGCGCGCGCGGCCATGGGAGTGTTCGGCGCGATGCTGATGCCCTCGACGCTGTCTCTGCTGCGCAGCATCTTCACCGACCGCGATCAGCGGCGCCTGGCGATCGCGGTGTGGGCCGCGATGTTCTCGGCGGGCGCAGCACTCGGGCCGATCGTGGGCGGGCTGCTGCTGGAGCACTTCGCTTGGGGATCGGTGTTCCTGCTGTCGGTGCCCGTGCTGATACCGCTCCTCGTCTTCGCGCCCCTGCTCGTGCCGGAGAGCCGCGATCCGCACCCCGGGCGCATCGACCCGCTCAGCATCCTGCTGTCGGTGGCCACGATGCTTCCCATCGTCTACGGCATCAAGGAGCTTGCAGTGCACGGTCTGGCGATCACCGCGTGGCTGCCGGTGCTGGTGGGTCTCGGCTTCGGTGCTCTGTTCGTGCGGCGCCAGCTGAAGGCCCGCACGCCGATGCTCGACATGCGGCTGTTCCGCCGGGGCTCCTTCACCGGCGCTCTTCTGGTGAACCTCCTGAGCGTGATCGCCCTCGTCGGCTTCCTCTTCTTCGTCGCTCAGCACCTCCAGCTCATCGTGGGGCTCACGCCGATGCAGGCCGGTCTCGCTCTCGTGCCGGGCCTGGCGATGATGATCCTGGCGGGACTGGCGGTCGTGCCGATCGCCAAGAAGTGGCCTGCCCGTGTGGTGGTCCCCGTCGCACTCGTCTTCTCGTTCGCGGGCTATGTGACGGTCGCATTCGCCACCGGGCCCGACAGCGTCGGCGTCCTCGTGGCCGCGTTCATCTCGCTCGGCATCGGCATCGGCGCTGCCGAGACCGTCTCGAACGAGCTCGTGCTCGCCAGCGCCCCGCCGGCGAAGGCGGGCGCCGCCAGCGCGGTCTCCGAGACGGCGTACGAGCTCGGCGCCGTGCTCGGTACGACGGTGCTGGGCGGCATCCTGACCGCTCTCTACCGCGCCAACCTCGCGGTGCCGGACGGCGTCCCGGATGCCGCAGCCGCGGCCGCAGCACAGACGCTCGCCGGTGCGGTCCACGCCGCGCACGGGGTGGGCGGCGAGGCGGGGGCCGCGCTGCAGGAGGCGGCGGCGATCGCCTTCGACGCGGGCGTCACCGTGACCGCCCTCATCGGCGCCGTCCTGGTCGTCCTCGCCGGGGTCATCGCGGCCACTACCCTGGGAGGGTCCCGCCAGAAGTCGTAGGAGCACCATGTCGCGTGTCGTGAAGCTGGCCGTCATTCCGGGTGACGGCATCGGTCCCGAGGTCATCGCCGAGGCGGAGAAGATCCTCGACGCCGTGACGGCGGCCAGTGACGTCGCGTTCGAGAAGTCGACGTTCTCGCTGGGCGCAGGCCGGTTCCTCGAGACCGGCGACACGCTGACCGATGCGGACCTGCAGTCGATCAAGGAGCAGGACGCGATCCTTCTGGGTGCGGTCGGCGGTGTGCCCGGTGACCCGCGGCTGAAGAACGCGAACATCGAGCGCGGGCTGCTTCTGAAGCTCCGCTTCGAGCTCGATCACTACGTCAACCTTCGGCCGTCGCGACTGTACCCGGGCGTCCCCGGACCGCTCGCCGAGCCCGGCGACATCGACTTCGTCGTGGTCAGAGAGGGCACAGAGGGGCCGTACGTGGGCAACGGCGGGTCCATCCGCACGGGCACCCCGCACGAGATCGCCAACGAGACGTCGGTGAACACGGCGTTCGGCGTCGAGCGTGTCGTGCGCTACGCGTTCGACCTCGCCGAACGCCGTCGCCGCAAGCTCACGCTGGTGCACAAGACCAACGTGCTCGTGCACGCGGGCGGGATCTGGCAGCGCGTCGTCGACGCGGTGGCGCAGGAGCACCCCGACGTGACCGTAGACTATGTGCACGTCGACGCGGCCACCATCTATCTGGTCACGAACCCGGGCCGCTTCGATGTGATCGTCACCGACAACCTCTTCGGCGACATCCTGACCGACCTGGCCGGCGCCGTCACCGGTGGCATCGGCCTCGCCGCCTCGGGCAACATCAACCCCGACGGCGCGTTCCCCTCGATGTTCGAGCCCGTGCACGGTTCGGCGCCCGACATCGCAGGCCAGCAGAAGGCCGACCCCACGGCCGCCATCCTCTCCGTCTCGCTGCTGCTCGACCACCTCGGGCTCCGGGACGAGGCGCAGCGCATCACGACCGCCGTCGAGGAGGATCTGGCGGCGCGGGGCGCGTCATCCCGTACCACCGCGCAGATCGGCGACGCGATCGCCGCCCGGCTCTCGGCGTAACCTGGAACCGGCAAGCGCCTCTCCACCCAGCGGAACGTCACCGCACGAAAGCACAGGCCCGTCATGACCCTCATCGATTCCGACCCCGATACCGGACTCGCCCCTCTCGAGTTCACGGTCAACCGCAACCTGCAGGCACGCTCCGTGCAGGAGCGCGAGCAGATCCTCGCCAATCCCGGCTTCGGGACCAGCTTCACCGACCACATGGTCGACATCTGCTGGTCCGTGAACGGCGGATGGCACCGCCCGCGCGTGCAGCCGTACGGACCGATCGCACTGGACCCGGCCGCGGCGGTCCTGCACTACGGGCAGGAGATCTTCGAGGGCATCAAGGCCTACCGGCACGCGGACGGCTCGATCCACACGTTCCGGCCGGATCAGAACGGTCGTCGACTGCAGCGCTCGGCGCGGCGTCTGGCCCTTCCCGAGCTCCCCGTGAGCTACTTCATCCAGTCGCTGCGTGAGCTGATCGCCGTCGACGGCGACTGGGTTCCGTCCGGCGAGGACCAGAGCCTGTACCTGCGGCCGTTCATGTTCGCGAAGGAGGCGTTCCTGGGCGTGCGCCCGGCGAACAAGGTCGGCTACTACGTCATCGCGTCGCCGGCGGGCGCCTACTTCAAGGGCGGTGTGCAGCCGGTGTCGATCTGGCTGAGCGAGGACTTCTCCCGCGCCGGCAAGGGCGGGACGGGCGCCGCGAAGACCGGTGGGAACTACGCTGCCAGCCTGCTCCCGCAGTCCGAGGCGTACGAGAACGAGTGCGACCAGGTCGTCTTCCTGGATCAGGACCGCAACGTCGAGGAGCTCGGCGGCATGAACGTGGTGTTCGTCTACAAGGACGGCACCGTCGTGACGCCCGAATCCGACTCCATCCTCGAAGGCATCACCCGCGACTCCATCCTCCAGCTCGCCCGTGACCGCGGCCACAAGGTGGAGGGGCGCCCGGTGTCGCTGGACGAGTGGCGCCAGGGCGTCGCGTCGGGCGACATCGTCGAGGTGTTCGCCTGCGGCACGGCCGCTGTGGTCACCCCCATCGGCCTGCTCAAGGGCAAGGACTTCCTCGACGAGCAGCCGACGGGTGAGCTGGCGCTGTCGCTGCGCGAAGAGCTGACCGACATCCAGTACGGGCGCCGCGAGGACAAGCACGGCTGGCTCGTCCGCCTCGACGGTTAGTGTGATCCGGTGAGGATCGCGCGCTTCAGCCACAACGACGCCATCAGGTTCGGGATCGTCGACGAAGGGGAGCTGGTGGTGCTGGCCGGCGACCCCATGTTCGCCGGATACGAGACCACGGGGGAGCGGGTGCCGCTGGCCGATGTGGCATTGCTCGCGCCCGTGATCCCGCGTTCGAAGATCGTCGCGGTCGGACGGAACTATCGCGACCACGCCGCCGAGCTGGGTAACGACGTCCCCGCCGCGCCGATGCTCTTCTTCAAGCCGAACACGGCGGTGATCGGACCCGGCGACGTGATCGTGCTTCCGAGCGGCTCCGACTTCATCAGCTTCGAGGGCGAGCTCGCCGCCGTCATCGGTCGCATCGCGAAGAACGTGCCGGCCGAGAACGCGCTGGACTACGTCTTCGGCTACACCATCGCCAACGACCTCACCGCGCGCGACTGGCAGAAGTCGGACGGCCAATGGGCGCGAGCGAAAGGCTTCGACACGTCATGCCCGCTCGGACCGGCCATCGAGACGGAGTTCGATGTGAACGGCCCGGCCGTCATCACCACCCGGCTGAATGGCGAGGTGCGGCAGCAGGGGCCGATCAGCGACATGATCTTCTCGCTGGCCGACGTCATCGCCTACGCGTCGGCGGCCTTCACGCTGCTGCCCGGCGACGTGATCCTCACGGGCACTCCCGCCGGGGTCGGCCAGATCACCGCCGGCGACACGGTCGAGGTCGAGATCACCGGGCTGGGCACGCTGCGTAACCCCGCCCGCGATGCCTGACACCGAGCCTCCTCAGGCGGCGGGCGTCGTGCCGACCGCCGCAGCGGTGGCGGGCGTCCAGCGCCGCACGGTCGCCGTGCTCTCGCTCGGTCAGGTGCTCGGCGGCCTGGCGTTCGGTGCGACGCTGTCGCTGGGGGCAGTGCTGGCGGCGGAACTGTCGGGCGAGGAGGCGTTCTCGGGCCTCGCGGCCGCGGCGGTGACGTTCGGGACAGCGCTCACGGCGGTGCCACTGGCCGCGATCGCGCGGCGCCGCGGGAGGCGCGTGTCGCTGACGACGGGCATGGCGGTGGCTCTCGCGGGCGTGGGGCTGGTGATCCTCGCGGTGGCGCTGCGCGCGTTCCCGCTGCTGCTGGTCGGCTTCCTCATCATCGGCGCAGGCCAGGCGGCGAACCTGCAATCACGCTTCGCGGCCGCAGACCTCGCGACGGATGCCACGCGAGGGCGTGATCTGTCGATCGTGGTGTGGGCGACCACCGTCGGCGCGGTGCTGGGACCGAATCTGACCGGTCCGGGGGAGGTCCTGGGCGACGCCGTGGGCATGCCTCCGCTGACCGGTCCGTACCTGTTCACGGTGGTCGCCCAGGCGCTGGCCATCGTGCTGTACCTGGTCGCGATGCGCCCCGACCCGCTGCTGCTCGCGCAGCGCGTCGTCGCCGGGACGCCCGCCGAGAGCCGGCCCATCGCACGCGCAGACCGCCCGCTCGCCGCCCGCTACGCGATCTTCGCCATCGCCGCGGCGCACGGGACGATGGTCTCCATCATGGCGATGACGCCCGTGCATCTGACGCACCTGACCCATGGCGAGTCCGACGCGGCGACGCTGTCGATCATCGGCCTGACTATCAGCCTCCACATCGCCGGCATGTACCTGCTGTCGCCGGTGTTCGGCATCCTCGCCGACCGCATCGGGCGTGTGCCGACCATCCTCGTCGGTCAGGCGCTGCTGGCCGCGGCTCTGCTGACGGCGTCCTTCGGCCAGGCATCGACGACCTCGGTCACCGTGGCCCTGGTTCTGCTCGGCCTGGGCTGGAGCGCCTCGACGGTCGCCGGATCGACGCTGCTCACCGAGTCCTCGTCGGAACAGCTGCGCACCCGGCGTCAGGGCCTCAGCGACTTCACCATGAGCATCGTGGGCGGCATCGGCGCGATCCTGGCCGGCGGCGTGCTCGGCTGGATTGGGTACGGCGGCCTTGCGCTCGTGGTGATGGTGCTGGTGGTCGCTTCGGTGGTGCTGGCTCCACTGGGGTGGCGCGCCTCCGCCGCACGACCGGCCGCCGGTTCGTCGGCGGAGGGCTGAAAAGCCCACCCCAGCGCGCCCCCGCGCCGTCAGCGATCGAGTGCCGCCAGCGCGAGGTCGACGTCGTCATCATCGTTGAACAGGTGGAACGCCACCCGCGCCCGGCCGGAACGTCCGGAGGCGGTGATGCCGGCGGCGGTCAGACGCGCGAGATCCGAGCCGTCGGGATCGGCCCACGTCACGATCGCCGAGGCACGCGGCGGCTCGGTCAGCTCTCGGCCGGCGCGGAACGCGGCGGCGAGCCTCGCCGAGTGCGCGTACAGGTCCGCCGGGTCCAGGGCCGCGAACAGCGAGAGCGCCGGGGCGGCGCCCACGAACGCCTGCCACGCGGGCGAGACGTCGAAGCGGCGCGCGTCGGCGGCCAGCTCGACCTCTGCCCCGTAACACGAGGCCCACGGGTCCTCGCCCGCGTACCATCCGGCGTACAGCGGCCGCATCCGCTCCGCGAGGCGGTCCGACACCGCCAGGAACGACACCCCGCGCGGAGCGCAGAGCCACTTGTACGCGTGGCAGATCACCGCGTCGAACATGGCGGCGTCCACCTTCAGCCACCCGACGGCCTGCGTCGCGTCGCACAGCGTGAGGCTGTCGTGCCGGGCAGCGGCGGTCGCGATCGCGGCGGCATCGGCCACCTCTCCGGTCGCCGACTGGACCAGTGAGAACGCCACCAATCGCGTCTGCGGTCCGATGTGCGCTGCGAGATCGGACAGCGGTGCGGTTCGCACGCGGATACCTCGGCCCGCATGCACGAAGGGGAGCACGATCGACGAGAACTCGCCGTCGGGAACGAGCACCTCGGACCCGTCGGGCACGGCGCCGGCGACGAGCGCTGCCGCCACCGAGCTCTGGGAGCCGATGGCCACCCGCGCCGCGTCCACCGTCACCAGCGACGCGAAGTGAGCCCGGGACTGCTCGGCTGCTGCGCAGTATGCCGTGATGTCGGGCCGGCCCGCCGCGGCGGCATCCAGATCGGCGATCACAGCCTGGTGCGAGGCGCGCGGGGGGAGGCCGACGGTGCAGGCCGCGAGATAGCCGCGCCCGCCGGGGAACTGGCCGCGCGCGTCCGCCAGAGCGGCGGGAGAGGCGATCGCGGTCATGGATCAAGCTTGCGCGCATCGTCCCCGCAGATCTACGGCACGTTCGCCATCGAAGACATAACGGGCAGTTATGCTTCAGCCGTGACCGATCCATTCGATGACCCCGTGTTCGATGCGCGGGAGTTGCGGGTGGTGAAGGCCGTGTTCGACACGGGCTCGATCACGGCAGCCGCACGAGAACTGGGCTACAGCCAGCCCGCGATCAGCCAGCAGCTCAAACGGCTCGAACAGCGACTGGGGGTCGCCGTCGTCGAGCGTGTCGGTCGCCGCGTCCGCCTCACCGAGGCCGGTCGCATCCTTGCTCGTCACGCATCCGCGGTGACGACCGCGCTGGATGCCGCCGCCGGCGAGCTCGCCGAGCTCTGGGGTCTGCAGTCCGCCCGCGTGCGGCTGATGGCCTTCCCGTCCGCCTCTCCAACGATCGTGCCGAGGCTCCTGGCGGACCTCGGCGACCGGCATCCGGGAATCGCCTTGACGTATGTCGAGGCCGAGCCGCCCGAGGCGGTCGCGGCGGTGCGGGAGGACCGCACCGACATCGCGCTCACCTTCAGCTACCCGGGCGACCGGAATGATCCGCACGGCACGAGCGCCCGCGGCCTGTCGGTGAGGATCGTCGGGACGGACGAGATGCTGGCCGTGCTGCCCGCGGCGCACCCCGCGGCACGCGCCGCGACGCTCGAGGTGGCCGACCTCGCCGGCGAGAAGTGGATCGCGGGCTGTCCACGCTGCCGGGGGCACCTGCTCGAGCTGTGCGATCGCGCCGGCTTCGCGCCGGCGATCACCTTCGAGACCGACAACTTCGTCGCCGTCGAAGGTCTTGTGGCCCAGGGCATCGGTGTCGCCATTCTTCCTCGCATGGCGGTGGAGTCGTTCCCGCAGCTGCCGGGAGTGGCGGTGGTGCCCCTGCCGCCGGGGGAGCAGCGCACGCTCCACGCCGTCACCGCACGCGGCGCCGACCGTGTGCCCGCCGTGCGCGCCACTCTCGACGCGCTGCTGCGCGTCGTCGCGCAACGCACAGGGCGCGCGGCGTCCGCCGCCGGCGGGCCCGGGCTTGCGGCATCCCGCAACTAGACTGGCTGGCGATGTCTTCTTCGCCTGACCCCCGCACCACCACGGCGACCGGAGCGGACGTGCGCGTGCGCTTCTGCCCGTCACCCACCGGCCTTCCGCACGTCGGTCTCATCCGCACCGTGCTGTTCAACTGGGCGTACGCGCGGCACAACGGCGGCAAGCTCGTCTTCCGCATCGAGGACACCGACGCGGCGCGGGACAGCGAGGAGAGCTACCAGCAGCTGCTCGAGGCGCTGCGCTGGCTCAAGATCGACTGGGACGAGGGCGTCGAGGTGGGCGGACCGCACGCGCCGTACCGCCAGTCGCAGCGGCACCACATCTATCGCGAGATCCTCGACAAGCTCATCGCGGCGGGCGCCGTGTACGAGAGCTACTCCACGCCGGAGGAGATCGACGCCCGCAATGAGGCCAACGGCCGTGCCAAGCAGCTCGGCTACGACAACTTCGACCGGAACCTCACCGAGGAGCAGAAGGCGGCCTTCCGGGCAGAGGGACGGGAGCCGGCCTGGCGCCTGCGCGTGCCCGACGAGGACCTCACCTACGTCGACCTCATCCGCGGTGAGGTCACCTTCCCGGCAGGGTCGTTCCCCGATTTCGTGCTCGTGCGCGCGGGCGGCGTGCCGCTGTACCCATTCGTCAATCCCGTCGACGACGCTCTCATGGGCATCACGCACGTCATCCGCGGCGAGGATCTGATGCCTTCGACCGCGCGGCAGCTGGCGCTGTACAGCGCCCTCGTCGACGCGGGGATCACGACGTTCATCCCGCGCTTCGCGCACATGCCGCTGGTGCTGGGGGAGGAGGGGAACAAGAAGCTCTCCAAGCGTGATCCCAAGGCCGACCTGTTCCTTCAGCGCGAGAAGGGCTTCATCCACGAGGGCCTTCTCAACTACCTGGCGCTGCTGGGCTGGTCGATCGGGCCCGACCGCGACGTGTTCTCGCTGCAGGAGCTCGTCGCGGCGTTCGACATCGTGGATGTCAACCCCAATCCGGCGCGGTTCGACCAGAAGAAGGCGGAGTCGATCAACGGCGACCACATCCGGATGCTGCGACCCGACGACTTCGCCGCGCGGCTCGTGCCGTACCTCGCGGCGGCGGGCGTCGTCGACGAGACGCCGACGCCCGCTCAGCAGGCGATGCTGACGGCGGCCGCGCCGTTGGTGCAGGAGCGCATGCAGCTGCTCGGCGATGCGCCGGGTCTGCTCGGCTTCCTCTTCACGGGCTCCATCAGCTACCAGGAGGATGCCCTGGCATCCCTGCCGGCCAACGCCGCCGAGGTGCTGGTCGCCTCGGTGGGTGCGCTGGAGGTGGTACCCGAATCCGAGTTCACAGCCGCTGCGGTGCAGGAGGCGCTCGCGGGCGCGCTCGTCTCTCCGGTGGAAGAGGGTGGCCTGGGGCTGAAGCCCCGCATCGCCTACGGTCCGCTGCGTGTGGCTCTCAGCGGGCGCCGGGTCTCACCGCCGCTGTTCGAGTCGATGGAGCTGCTCGGCAAGACCGAGACCATCCGGCGTCTGGGTGCCCTCGTCGACGCGCGCGGGTGACCGCTCGGTTTGGACGACGTCCCGCGGTCGCGTAGACTCGTTCCTCGGCACGGCTTCGGCTGACAGCCTTGGGGTATGGTGTAATTGGCAACACGGCTGATTCTGGTTCAGTTGTTCTTGGTTCGAGTCCAGGTACCCCAGCAGTAGAAAAACCCCCGCTCAGCGGGGGTTTTTGCGTAGGTGCATCTGACGTCACGGGCCTTCATCGAGGGCGTCACGGCCCTTCATCGAGGAGGATCTCGGCTACGGACGCCTTGCCGAGCGCGAAGTAGTCCGGGTTGTCGTCACTGTGCGTGAGCAGCATGATCGCGATCGCGGCTGCCCACGCCCGGGCGCGGATCCAGATGGCGTCGTCGTAGCGCGATCCGGCGGTCGTGACGAACCGCGCGCGGCCGCCGCCGTCGAAGGCCAGCCACGCGACGGCGAGGTCGTAGGCCGGGTCGCCGGCGGTGACGTCGCCGAAGTCGATGATGCCGGCCAAGGCGTCGCCGTGTGCCACCAGATTGCCGGGATGGAGGTCGCCGTGGATCCACACCGGCGGCCGGTCCCAGGCGGCGGCGTCCACGCCGGCCCGCCATACCGTCTCCAGAGCACGCGCACTCGCGGCGTCCAGGCCGCCGGACGCCCTGGCGGCCTCCAGCCGTTCATCGATCGCTCCGGCGCGCGCGGCGAGGGGGCGCCCGCGGAACGGGTTGACGGGATGATCGGCGGGCGCTTCGACGTGCAGCGCATCCAGGGCGCGAGCAAGCGTCGCGGCCCATGGCGCACGTTGGATCCGCGGAACGTCCAGAGCGCGCACGCCGTCGATCCACGGCACGACCGACCATGACCACGGATAGCCCAGCGCCGGCCTCCCGGCCACGAGCGGCTCGGGCACCTGCACCCCTGTCGGACTGAGGCGGGCGGCGATGCTCGGCAGAGCGAGCTGCTCGTGAAGGACCAGCGGCGCCGCGAGCTCCCGCCGAGGAAGCCGGACGGCATGAGCCGAGCCCAGTCGCCACACCTCGCTGTCCCACCCCTCGGCGATCTTGCGGAGGCTGCGCGTCGACGCGCCAGGCAAGGCGTCGTCGGCTTGCGAGGCGAGCAGGGCGCGGATGAGATGCGCATCGATGTCGACCTCGGCGGCAGGCTTGTCGGGCACATTCCGACGATATCGGGTTGTGTTTATGTTGGAGTGTGTTGTACTGTGTGGGAATCCAACGAGGGGTTGTCACATGTACGCGACGGAGCGCCAGGAGCAGATCGAGCGCCGGCTGGCGGAAGCGGGCCGGGTCAGCGTCGTGGAACTCGCGGAGCGATTCGATGTCACCACCGAGACGATCCGCCGCGACCTCGACCATCTGGAGTCCCTGGGGGCACTGCGCCGCGTGCACGGCGGTGCCGTCCCAGCGGACCGTGCGAGCACCCGTGAGCCGTCGCTGACGGAGCGGCTCCTGCGGCACGGGGAGGCCAAGACCGCCATCGCGGCGCGCGCGCTCGACGCCCTCACGGACGGGTTCAGCGGTTCTGTCTTCTTGGACGCCGGAACCACGACGGCCGCCGTGGCGACGCAGCTGGCACCTCGCCTCGCCACGGACCGCATCGAGGTCGTCACCCATTCGCTCACCCTGGGGCACGCGCTGGCCGGCGTGCGGGGCGCATCGCTCACCCTGCTCGGTGGGCGCGTTCGCGGCATCACGGCCGCCGCTGTCGGCGCCGACACCGTCCGTGCGATTGAGGGACTCCGGCCGGACGTGGCGTTCATCGGCACCAACGGCGTGTCCGCCGGATTCGGGCTCAGCACCCCGGATCCCGACGAGGCCGCCGTCAAGCGGGCCATCGTGCAGGCCGCGCGCCGTGTCGTCGTCGTCGCCGACGCCGAGAAGCACGGCGCCGAGCTGCTCGTCGGCTTCGCCGCGCTCGGCGACATCGACATCCTGGTGACCGACGCCGCTCCCGACCCGGAGTTGGCCTCCGCTCTGGCCGACGCCGAGGTGGAGGTGTGGATCGCGTGATCGTGACGCTCACGGCCAACCCGGCTCTCGACCGCACCATCGCCTTGACCGCGCCACTGCGGGTCGGCGAGGTGCAGACGGTGCTCTCCTCGCGAGAGGATGCCGGCGGCAAGGGCATCAACGTCGCCCGTGCGGTGGCGGCTGCCGGCCAGGACTGCACGGCGATCGTTCCGCTGGCCTCCCACGATCCCTTCGGCGCCCTGCTGCGCGCGTCAGGGCTGACTGTTCGGCCTGTGGCGATCGGTGGGCGCGTGCGCGTGAACCTCGCCATCACCGACCCCGACGGGGTGACCACCAAGCTCAATGTCGCCGGTGAACATCTCACGAGCGCCGAGGAGTCGCAGCTCATCGCGTCGGTGGTCGCCGCGAGTGCGCACGCCCGCTGGCTGGTCCTCGCCGGCTCACTGCCGCCAGGCGCTTCACCCGACCTCTACGCGCGGGCCATCGAGGCCGTGCGCGCCGCGCACGGTGATCTCGCCCCCCTCATCGCCGTCGACGCCTCGGGAGCGGCGCTGGCCGAAGTCGTCGAACGCGCGCGTCCCGATCTCATCAAGCCGAACGACACCGAGCTCGAGGAGCTCACCGGTGCCGCCGTCGTCGGCACCGACGTGGTCGCCGCCGCTCTGGCGGCCGTGCGCACGCTCGTGCCCGCGCGTGTGGGTGCGGCGCTCGTGACCCTCGGTGGTCACGGCGCGGTCCTCGTCGCCGACGGGGGAGCGTGGTGCGCCACGCCGCCGCCCATCGACGTCGTGAGCACCGTCGGCGCCGGCGACAGCTCGCTCGCCGGATATGTGCTCGCCCACAGCCGCGGGGCCGGCCCTGAGGACCGGCTGCGCCTCGCCATGCGCTACGGCGCGGCGGCGGCATCCCTCCCGGGCACCCAGGCGCCCGCACCCGACGACCTGCCCGATGGCGACGTGCCCATCACGCGCCTGTTCTGATCCCCGCCACCCCTTTTCCCTCACGACCGCAGGAGGACACCGTGTCCGAGACCATCACCCCCGGCCTGGTCAGCCTCGACGTCCCACTCGGGACCGACAAGTCCACCGTCATCCGCGCCCTCGCGGCCCGCGTGGTGGCGCAGGGACGCGCGAACGACGCCGACGCGCTCTACGCCGACGCCTGGGCCCGAGAAGAGAAGGATGAGACGGGTCTGCCCGGCGGGATCGCGATCCCGCATGCCAAGAGCCCGGCCGTCACCACTCCGTCGCTCGCGTTCGCGCGGCTCGCGCCCGGCGTCGACTTCGGCGCACCCGACGGGCCCGCCGACCTGGTCTTCCTCATCGCCGCCCCCGCCGATGCCGCCGAGGCGCACCTGGCCGTGCTCTCCCGGCTCGCGCGCAGCCTCATGCAGGAGGACTTCACGTCGGGCCTGCGTGCGGCGGGAACCGCCGACGACGTCGTGGCGATCGTGGAGGAGGCGATCGGAGAGCGGGATGCGGCGCCCCGAGCCGCCGCGCCCACCGCGCCGGCGACACCCGCTCCCGGCCCCGAGGCGCCGGCGGCAGGGCCGGACGTCTCCGGCGGTGCGCCCCGCCGCATCGTGGCGGTCACCGCATGCGCGACCGGTATCGCGCACACCTTCATGGCGGCCGACGCGCTCACCGCCGCGGGCAGGAACGCCGGCGTGGACCTCGTCGTCGAGCCGCAGGGCTCGAGCGGCTACCAGGCGCTGCCGCCGGAGGTCATCGCCGGCGCCGACGCCGTGATCTTCGCGACCGACGTGGATGTGCGCGAGCCCCAGCGCTTCGCCGGCAAGCCCGTCGTGCGCTCGGGTGTCAAGCGGGGCATCGAGCAGCCCGATCAGCTCATCGCCGAGGCGCTCGCCGCCGCCGCAGCCCCGAACGCCACGCGAGTCGGCGGCGACGCCGCCGCGGCGGCGCCGGCATCGGCGGACAAGCTGTCGTGGGGCGCACGGATCCAGCGGATCCTTCTCACCGGCGTCAGCTACATGATCCCGTTCGTCGCGGGCGGCGGCCTGCTCATCGCGCTCGGCTTCCTCATCGGCGGAGTGAACGTCAACGCGGACAACCACGCGTTCACCGTCATCGTCGAAAACGCGCTGTGGGACCTCCCGGCCGGCGGTCTGGCTCAGTATCTGGGGTCGGTCGCGTTCGTGATCGGAGCGACGTCGATGGGATTCCTGGTGTCGGCCCTCGCCGGCTATATCGCCTTCGCGATCGCCGACCGCCCGGGCATCGCTCCCGGCTTCGTCGCCGGGGCGGTGGCCGTGCTCATGAACGCGGGCTTCATCGGCGGCATCATCGGCGGTCTTCTCGCCGGTGTCGTGGCGTGGTGGATCGGCACGTTCCGAGCGCCGCGCTGGCTGCGGGGCCTCATGCCCGTCGCCATCATCCCGCTGCTGGCGTCGATCGTGGCCTCGGGGCTGATGATCCTGTTCCTCGGACGGCCCATCGCGACACTCATGGAGGGACTGAACGCCTGGCTCACCGACCTCGCCGCCACCGACGCGATCATCGTCGTGGGCGTCATCCTCGGACTCATGATGTGCTTCGACCTGGGCGGACCGGTCAACAAGGTCGCGTACGCCTTCGCGGTGGCGGGGCTGAGCGCGGGCTCGGCCGACAACCCGACGCCGTACCTCATCATGGCTGCGGTGATGGCAGCGGGCATGGTGCCGCCGCTGGCGATGGCGCTGGCTTCCACCGTCCTCGCGCGCGACCTGTTCCCGCCGGTGGAGCGCGAGAACGGCAAGGCGGCGTGGCTGCTGGGCGCTTCCTTCATCAGTGAGGGTGCGATCCCGTTCGCCGCAGCCGACCCGCTGCGGGTGATCCCCGCCTCGATGGTCGGCGGCGCCGTCACCGGTGCGCTGATCATGGCGTTCGGCGTGCAGTCGCTGGCCCCGCACGGCGGCATCTTCGTGCTCTTCGCGATCGACCCCATTTGGGGGTTCCTGATCGCGTTGGCGGCCGGGACGGTGGTGTCGGCGCTCGCGGTGATCGCCCTGAAGAAGTGGGTGGCGCGCAAGGAGCTCGAAGAGGCCGAGTCGGCGGTACCCGTGGCGGTGTGAGGCCGTCGTCCGACAGAATCGAGACGTCGACCGGCCGCGGTCCGACGCAGACAGGAGAGAACCATGGCAGAACGTCAGGCGACCATCGCCAGCAGCTCGGGGCTGCACGCACGCCCCGCGAAGCTCTTCGTGCAGGCCGTGCAGGAGCAGTCGGTGCCGGTGACCATCTCGGTCGAGGGCGGCGCCGACCTGAACGCCGGCAGCATCCTGTCGCTGATGGGCCTGGGCGCCTCGCAGGGGACCGTGGTCACGCTCAAGGCGGAGGGGGAGGGGGCCGAGGAGGCGCTGGACGCCCTCGTCACGCTCCTCGAGACCGACCTCGACGCTCAGTAAGCCGTTTCCCCGGTCCGGTGCACCGGACCGCGCAGATGTGACGACGGATGCCGCGGATCGAAGCCGCTGCGGCATCCGTCGTCCACGTTCCCGCGGATGCCGCGGTCAGACGTCCGTGCCGTCGCCCGGGTCGAGCACGACCAGTTCGCCCCCGTGCTGCTCTGCCGCCCACCGCAGCCGGGCTCGTCCCGAGTCGCGGCCCGCGACCGACAGCGTCATGTCGTGCGTGCCGAACACGCGGCGCGGCGCCACCGCCAGCACGAAGTCCATCGCCTCACCGATCTTGAGCCACGGCGCCCCGACCGGCGATGCCAGCAGCTTGACCTCGCGGCCCTCCGGCACGGCGTACGAGTCACCCGGGTAGTAGAACGCGTCGTTGACCATCACGCCCACGTTGTCGACCACAGGAATCGACTCGTGGATCACCGCGTGACGTCCGCCGAAGAACTCCAGGCGGAACGGGTCGACGTCTACGACGTCGCCCGGGTGCACGACCGTCACGTCGTAGTCCGCCGCCGCCGCAGCCACACCCTCCGGGCCGAAGATCGGAATGCCGGGGAACTTCGCCAGGATGCGGTCGAGATGATCCGCCGTCCAATGATCCGCGTGCTCGTGCGTGATGACGACGGCGACGACGCCCTCGAGTTCGCCCAGCGGCGCAGTGAACGACCCCGGATCGACGACGAGCGTCTTCCCCGAGTCCTGGATGGTCAGCGTGGCGTGCTCGAACTTGGTGACTCGCATGCCACGAGTCAACCGTCCCGGCGACGGGCGGGCAAGCCGCCCGCGCGGCATCCCGCCGCCCTCCCGCCGATTTGGAGCGGGCAGACGGCGCGTGGCATAATCGAACGGTTGCCTGAACGGCCCCATCGTATAGCGGCCTAGTACGCCGCCCTCTCACGGCGGTAACGCGGGTTCGAATCCCGCTGGGGTCACCAGTCAGGCAACACCGGTCGCAGCACCCGCTGTCGACAGCTGTACGGCCCCATCGTATAGCGGCCTAGTACGCCGCCCTCTCACGGCGGTAACGCGGGTTCGAATCCCGCTGGGGTCACCCGTCAGATGAATGAGCCCCCGTGTCCACCAGGATGCGGGGGCTCATCCGTTGCCGACGAGGGCGAACAGCACGACCACACCCGACACGACGGCGCAGCCGGCGACGAACAGGGTGACCAGCAGCAGGAGCCCCGCACCCGGGAGGTCGGCGGGGCGCCCGTCGAGAAGGGCGCGGGTGATCCGCGTATGCCGGGCCTGCGAGCGCGTCCAGAGCAGCACGGCGAACGCGAGTCCCACAATCCCGGGCAGCAGCCACAGCGGCCCCCACCTGGGAGCCGGTGCGAGTGCGGGCAGGATCCGCAGCGCCAGGAGCGATCCGACGCCGATCGCGAGGGCCGTCCGACGCCAGGCGAGCACGGTGCGTTCGGGCTGAAGCCCGGGATCGAACAGCTGCCGCCCGGTCATCGCAGCACGACGCCGAGGAGCACGAGCACGCCGACCAGCACGATGGTCGCCGCCAGCGCCAGGCTCGTCGCCGAGCCCGGCAGCGGCGCGGCGACCCGCAACGCGCGCTCGGTGCGCGCCCACTCCAGCCAGGCGAGGACGGGCACCACGAGGCCGGCGGCGATGAGCACGAGCGAGGCGGCCAGTCGCAGCCCCGGCTGGAGGTCGAGCCCCAGCGCCTCCAGTGCCACGCCGCCGGCAATGAGGGCCAGGCCCGTCCGGTTCCAGGCGAGGAACGTGCGTTCATTCGCGAGGCTGAATCGAGCGTCCGGCTCTTCGCCCGTGCCGTACACCGACCGGGGGAATCTGCGCGAAGTCACCGTCCCACAGTATCGAGGGCGAAGACCCTGCTCAGTCGGTCGTGTCGCGGTCGGATGCCGCCGCCTCCGCCGGACGCGACCGCCGGCTCGTGCGCCGGCGCCGGAGCAGGCGCACGATCGCCCAGACGATCACCGCGAGCACCGCAGCGACGGCGAGCCAGGGGAGGAGGAAGCCGATCGCCACCACGATGCCGTTCAGGGTGGCGATCAGGCCGTTCCAGCCGGCCGCCAACCCGTCGCCGAACCCTGCGGGATCAGCGGTGACGGTCTCGATGCGCGGCTGGACGGTCACCGACAGTGTCGACATCGCCACCTGGTCGTCGAGGGCCTCCAGCTGCTGCTGGTACGACTCCAGCAGGGCCTGACGCTCCGACAGCGCCGACTCGGCCGCGATGAGGTCCGCGACGCTCTGCGTCTGACTCATCAGCTCGGTGAGGCGCTGCACCGACGCCTCGGCCGCGTCGATGCGTGCCTCGAGGTCCACCGTCTGCTGCGTGACGTCCTGCCGGTTGACGTTCGTCGCGGTCACCTCACCGATCGCTGACAGCCCGTCCATCACCACTGACAGCTGGTCCGCGGGCACGCGGACGGAGATCCACGCGCCGTCCGTGGGAACGGGGTAGGGCATCGTGTCGTACACGACGCCCCCCTCCGCAGGCGTCACCGGCTGCACCGCGCCGCGGGAGCCGACGTTCATCGACTCGACGTAGCCGCCGTGGGCGGTCGCGGCCTCCGCGACGGCTCCGGTGGCATCGTCGACGTCGTCCACGGCGACCGTCGCCGTCGCCGTCGTGATGATGTCGCGACCCGAGGGGAGCGACCCCGCTGCGCCGTCGGCGGCATCGGGCGCCAGAGACAGGGGAGCCGCACCGCGCGAGTCCGTGGTGGCCGATTCCGTGCCGCTCGAGCCCTGCCCGGAATCGGCCGGCGCGACGGGCGCGACCGCTGCGTCCTGGCTGGAGCCGGCGGTGCCGCCGACCAGACCCCCGACCGCCGGGGCGATCACGGCGGCGACGGCCACGACGGCGGCAGCGGCGCCACTCGCGATCCATGCGCGCCGACGCCGGCGCTGGCGGGCCGCGTCCCGGCTGCGCTCGCGGGCGATGTCTGCGAACACCGCCTCCTCGATCTCGTCGATCCGCTTCTCGCTCAGCTCGGGCAGAGCGCTCGTCGCGCCTGCGCCCGGGACATGCGTGTTCATGTGCTCTCCTTCACGACGGTCCGCAGGCGCGTGCGGATGCGGGAGAGACGATTGCGGACGACGCCGTGCGCGACGCCGAGCTCGTCGGCGGCGGCCTGGTAGCCGTACCCCTCTGTGGCGCACAGCCGGAAGATCGCCCGGTCCAGCTCACTGAGACCCGCCACCTCCGTCAGGATCAGCTCGGCCAGCGTGCCGTCGATCACCTGCTGCTCGACGTCGACGGTCGCCGGGAGGCTCTCGTCGGCCGCCGCCGCGGTGTGCTCGCGGTCACGGCGCTGACGGCGGACGCGGTTCGCCGACTGCAGACGGCAGATCGTGGCCAGCCACGGCAGCAGCGATTCACCGGCGAGCTCGAAGCCGGGGAGCTTGCGCCAGGCGACGAGGAACGTCTCCTGTGTGACCTCCTCGGCGTCGGCGGGATTGCCCACGAGGCCGTGCGCCAGCCAGTACACCGGCCGCACGTACGCGCGATACAGCGTGCGGAAGGCGCGCTCGCTCCCGCTCGCGGCCGATGCCACCAGCGCGGCGTCCCCGGAGGCACCCTCCGGCGTGTCGTCGGCTGTCATCCCCATCCTCCGAATCATCTCTCACCGTGTGAGTGTGCGCATCGCGGGAATCGTCTCACAGCGCGCGGAGGCGGCATCCCGAGCCTGTATCCTGATGCGAGCGAGAGGGAGTATCCCGGTATCGCGCATCCGTCATCACGGGTCCACGACCCCGGGTGCGCACCGCAGGCAGGACGGCCGGCGGGGGAGAGACTTTCGGATTCCACCGACCCCTCGTTCGCACCCGAAAGGCCCTGCATGGACCTCGAACTCCCCCTGCTGTTCGAAATCGGATCGCTCGTGATCCTCTCCCTCATCCTGCTGGCGGACCTGCTGCTCATCCTGAAGCGCCCGCACATCCCGTCGGCCAGGGAGTCGACCCTGTGGGTCGTGTTCTACGTCACGCTCGCGCTCATCTTCGCTGGGCTGATGTGGATCTTCGCCGGGGGTGAGTACGCCGGCCAGTTCGTCGCCGGTTGGCTGACGGAGTACAGCCTCTCCATCGACAACCTCTTCGTCTTCGTGCTGATCATGTCGCAGTTCGCGGTGCCACGTCGGTATCAGCAGGAGGTGCTGATGGTGGGCATCATCATCGCCCTCGTGCTGCGCGGCCTGTTCATCCTGCTCGGTGCGGCGATCATCGAGCAGTTCAGCTGGGTCTTCTACATCTTCGGGGCATTCCTCGTGTGGACGGCATGGCGTCAGGCCTTCCCGGGCGGCGACCACGACGAAGAGGTGAAGCAGGAGAACTTCATCGTCCGCGTGCTCCGCCGCACCATCGACATCAGCGACCACTACGACGGCGCGAAGATCCGCACGGTCGTGGACGGCAAGAAGATCTGGACGCCCATGATCATCGTGTTCGCGGCGATCGGCGTCACGGACCTGCTCTTCGCGATCGATTCGATCCCGGCCATCTTCGGCATCACCCAGAGCCCGTTCATCGTGTTCACCGCGAACATCTTCGCGCTCATGGGTCTGCGCCAGCTCTACTTCCTGCTCGGCGACCTGCTGGACCGGCTGCGATACCTGCACTACGGCATCGCCTTCATCCTCGCCTTCATCGGCCTGAAGCTCGTGTTCCACGCGATGCACGTCAACGAGCTGCCTTTCATCAACGGCGGAGAGCCGATCGAGTGGGCTCCCGAGATCTCGACCTGGATGTCGCTGGGCGTGATCGTCGTGTCGATGGCCGTCGCCACGATCGCGAGCCTCATCGCGTCGGCGCGCGACCGCCGGCAGGCCGTGACGGATGCCCCCTCCACCGGCACTCCGGACGCCCGGAGCTGATCCGGCGACAGCCCGTTGCCCGGGGCGGGGCGCGGTGCGATACTGCCGCCATGCGGAGCGGGGAACTCCCCGCGGACGGCGCTCTCGATGCGGAGCTGACCGCCCTCCGGGCTCGTGCGTACGGGGTGGACGCCGACATCGACGTCGACCCCGTCGCAGCCGCCCGGCTGGCCGAGCTCGAGGCGCTCCACCTCGCCGCCTCGGCGCACCCGGCGCCCGACGCCGGCGGGCGGGCGGGATCCGCGCCGACGCGGACGCCCGCACCGCCGGCTGCCCCTCCCGTGACCCGACCATGGTGGCGCCGCAGCAGACTCGGTGCGTTCCTCGCCGGCGTCATCGCCGCCACCATCGTCGCCCTGGGTATCGTCGGCTGGACGGCGTGGACCGCCCCGCGACCCGCTGTGACGCTGCACCAGACGGGCGCCGCGCCCAGCGAGCAGGTGCTGCGACTCACCGACTACGCGCGACGGCAGCTGGTCATGAAATCGACCCTGCGCGCGTTCGACCGCGTGCTGGGCCTCGAGGTGTTCTCTGCGGACAGCGTCCTGGGCAACTCGTGTCTGCTGGTGTTCGAGCCCTTCACCGACGACCTCATCGGGGTGGCGTGCGTCCCGCCGCCCGCGCAGCCGATGGTGGAGATCTACGACGTGCCGGTGGCCTGGAACGAGGAGTGGACCAAGCAGTTCCCCACCGGCACCGCCGTCCGGTTCGTGCTCGTCGGCGACACCGTCGACGTCTGGATCTACGAGGGCCACGCGGTGCGGCGCCCCGCCGGCGGGAGCGGCGGCATGTGACGCTCCGGAGGCAGCCTCCCCGCCGCGCGGTGGTAGCCTGGCCTCGTGCGGATCGCTCGCCTTCTCCTTAGCGGCCGCGACGAGTCCTAGTTCCCAGGCCTCACTCGTCGCGGAGTTCGTCGCGGGCCCCACCCATTGCGGGCAATGACCCACAGAGGAGAACGACAAGCAATGAGCACGACCGATGCGCCCCGTATCGCCGACATCCCCGACCGCCCCCGCACCCTGGCCGAGAAGGTCTGGGACGACCACGTCGTCGTCCGCGGCGCGGACGGTCAGCCGGACCTGATTTACATCGACCTGCACCTGGTGCACGAGGTGACCAGCCCCCAGGCTTTCGACGGCCTGCGTGCCGAGGGCCGCCCCGTCCGGCGCCTGGACCTGACGATCGCCACCGAGGACCACAACACCCCGACGCTCGACATCGACAAGCCGATCGCCGATCTCACCAGCCGGACGCAGATCGAGACCCTGCGACGCAATGCCGAGGAGTTCGGGGTGCGCCTGCACTCCCTCGGCGACAAGGAGCAGGGCATCGTCCACGTCGTCGGCCCGCAGCTGGGACTGACGATGCCGGGGATCACCGTCGTCTGCGGCGATTCGCACACCTCCACCCACGGCGCATTCGGGGCCATGGCGTTCGGGATCGGCACGAGCGAGGTCGAACACGTGCTGGCGACCCAGACGCTGCCGCTGAAGCCCTTCAAGACGATGGCCATCACCGTCGAAGGCGAGCTGAAGCCCGGTGTCACCGCGAAGGACATCATCCTCGCCGTGATCGCCAAGATCGGCACCAACGGCGGTCAGGGGTACGTGCTGGAGTACCGCGGCAGCGCGATCCGATCGCTGTCGATGGAAGGCCGCATGACGATCTGCAACATGTCGATCGAAGCCGGCGCACGGGCGGGCATGGTCGCCCCGGACGAGACGACCTTCGCCTATCTGGAGGGCCGGCCGCACGCCCCCAAGGGCAAGGACTGGGACGACGCCGTCGCATACTGGCGCACCCTTCCCAGCGACGAGGGCGCCGTCTACGACGCCGAGGTCTTCCTCGATGCGAACGAGCTGGAGCCGTTCGTCACGTGGGGCACGAACCCGGGCCAGGGCGTGTCGCTGAGCGACACCGTCCCCAGCCCGGAGGACTTCGCGGACCCGAACGAGCGCGCCGCCGCCGAGCGTGCGCTGGAGTACATGGACCTGCAGCCGGGCACCCCGTTGAAGCAGGTCGAGGTCGACGCGGTGTTCATGGGCTCGTGCACCAACAGCCGCATCGAGGATCTCCGCGCGTTCGCCTCGATCATCGCCGGGCGCAAGAAGGCCGACGGCGTGCGGGTGATGGTCGTTCCCGGGTCGGCGCGGGTCCGTCTGGAGGCCGAGGCGGAGGGTCTGGACAAGGTGTTCCAGGACTTCGGCGCCGAGTGGCGGTTCGCCGGCTGCTCGATGTGCCTCGGCATGAATCCCGACCAGTTGGCGCCGGGGGAGCGGTGCGCCTCCACGAGCAACCGCAACTTCGAGGGCCGTCAGGGCAAGGGGGGACGCACCCACCTGGTCTCGCCGGTCGTCGCCGCGGCAACCGCCGTGATGGGACGTCTCGCCAGCCCCAGTGATCTTCCCGCGCCGGTCGCGGTCGCGGCAGGCGGGGCGGAGGCCTGACATGGAGAAGTTCACCACGCACACCGGTATCGCGGCACCGCTGAAGCGGTCCGCCGTCGACACCGACCAGATCATCCCCGCCGTGTACCTCAAGCGGGTCACCAAGACCGGGTTCGAGGACGCCCTCTTCGCCAGCTGGCGTCAGGACCCCGAGTTCGTGCTCAACCAGCCCGTCTACGCCGGGGCGAGCATTCTCGTCGCCGGCCCCGACTTCGGCACCGGCTCGAGCCGCGAGCACGCGGTCTGGGCGTTGCGCGACTACGGTTTCAAGGTCGTGCTGAGCCCTCGCTTCGCAGACATCTTCCGCGGCAACGCGGGCAAGCAGGGGCTGGTGGCGGGAGTCATCTCCGAGTCCGACCTCGAGGCGATCTGGGCGGCGCTGGAGGCCGATCCCGGCACGTCGATGACCGTCGACCTCCACGAGCGGACCGCGAGGCTCGCAGACCCGTCCGGTCCGGACGGCCGCGTCATGGAATTCGCTTTCGAGATCGACGATTACACTAGGTGGCGGCTTCTCGAAGGGCTCGACGACATCGGGCTCACGCTGCGCGACGAAGACAAGATCGCGCAGTTCGAGGCTCGCCGAGAGGCGTGGCGGCCGCGGACGCTCCCCGTTCCGTAAGCCGGGCCGGGCGCCCCACGAGGGCGACCCGACCGCCGCAGAGCACCTCGTGCACACCAAGTGAGGATCACCGGATGAAGCCACTTCTGAACGTCGCCGCGGGCGAAAGCGCAACTGCAAAGGCGGGAGACCAGGAAGTGACCGGTGAAGTGCTGGCGATCCGGGGTGGGCGCCCGCTCACCGGGCGGGTCGAGGTCAAGGGCGCCAAGAACCTCGTCACCAAGGCCATGGTCGCCGCTCTCCTGGGCGAGACGACGAGCACGTTGCGCGATGTCCCCGACATCAGCGACGTCCAGGTGGTGCGCTCGCTCCTCGAGGTCCACGGCGTGCGGGTCTGGGACGGCGACGAAGAGGGGACCATCCACCTCGACCCCAGCGGCGCGGTGGCGGCGCACTTCGAGGAGATCGACGCCCACGCCGGCGCGTCGCGCATCCCGATCCTCTTCTGCGGGCCGCTGCTGCACCTGCTCGGCGAGGCGCTCATCCCCGACCTCGGCGGATGCCGGATCGGCGACCGTCCGATCAACTTCCACATGGACGCGCTGCGCGCCTTCGGCGCGGTCGTCGACAAGAGCTACGAGGGCATTCGCATCACCGCGCCCAACGGGCTGCACGGCGCGAACATCGAGCTGCCCTACCCCAGCGTGGGCGCGACCGAGCAGGTGCTGCTCACGGCTGTCCGTGCGAAGGGCGTCACCGAGCTGCGCAACGCGGCCATCGAGCCCGAGATCATGGATCTCATCGCCGTGCTGCAGAAGATGGGCGCGATCATCTCGTACGAGCCCAACCGCGTGATCTTCATCGAGGGCGTCGATTCTCTGCGCGGCTACGACCACCGGGCGATCTTCGACCGCAACGAGGCGGCGTCCTGGGCGTGCGCGGCCCTGGCCACCGACGGCGACATCTTCGTCGGCGGGGCTCGCCAGCAGGAGATGCTGACCTTCCTCAACGTGTTCCGCAAGGCCGGCGGATGGTTCGACGTCCGCGAGGACGGCATCCAGTTCCGCCGCGGCGGCCCGCTGAAGTCCGTGATGGTCGAGACCGACGTGCACCCCGGGTTCATGACGGACTGGCAGCAGCCCCTCATCGTGGCGCTCACCCAGGCGGAGGGGACCTCGATCGTGCACGAGACGGTGTACGAGAACCGGCTCGGATTCACCGCCGCGCTGAACCAGATGGGCGCCGCGATCGTCGTCCACGCTCAGGGCCTGGACACCCCGGGCCGCCGCGTCGCCCGTCGCGCGCTCGAGCAGGCCGCGGTCATCGACGGGCCCACTCCGCTGCGAGGTGCCGACGTCGTGGTGCCCGACCTTCGAGGTGGCTACAGCTACGTGATCGCCGCGCTGGCTGCCGAGGGCGAGTCGATCGTGCGCAACGTGGGGATCATCCGCAGAGGCTACGAGAAGTTCTTCGCCAAGCTCGACATGCTCGGCGCCGACTTCGACGTCATCGGATGAGCCGGTGACCTCGCCTCGCCCGCGCGCGTCCGCCGAGAAGACGCGCCCCAGCGCCTTCTGGCCGCTTGCGGCCATCGTGGTGCCCCTGATGGGTCTGATCTTCAAGGTCGAGATCGAGGGGGGCGAGAAGCTGCCGCGCACCGGCGCGTACGTGCTGGCCCCGAATCATCTCAGCGAGATCGATCCGCTGGTGGTCGCCCTCGCGGTCTGGCGGCTGGGTCGCGCACCGCGATTCATGGCGAAGGAGAGCCTGTTCCGCGTGCCGGTCCTCGGCTGGGCGCTGCGGGCCACCGGCATGGTTCCGGTGGCCCGCGCCACATCGGCGGCAGCGGCCAAGGCGACACTGCAGGCCTCCCAGACGCTCGCGCGCGACGGCCGGGGCGTGATCGTGTATCCCGAGGGATCGCTGACGCGGGAGCCGGATCTGTGGCCGATGCGGGGCAAGACCGGCGCGGTGCGGCTCGCCCTGGCCGGCGGCATCCCGATCATCCCCATGGCGCAGTGGGGCTCTCAGCAGGTGCTGCCGCGCTACGGCAAGCTCAAGCTCTGGCCGCTGCGCCGCCGCGTGCGGGTGCTCGTCGGCGACCCCGTGGACCTGTCGGCGTACGAGGGGCGGGCTTCCTCCCAGACCGCCCTGGTCCAGGCGACCGACAAGGTGATGGCGGAGATCGCGGGGCTGCTGTCGCAGCTGCGCGGCGAGCCGGCTCCGGCCGAGCGCTGGAACCCCGCCGACCACGGCCAGAAGGAGACGGGTCGCCTTGAGTCGTAGGCAGGATGCCGCATGCCCGCGCGTCGCCGTCGTCGGCGCGGGCAGCTGGGGCACCACGTTCGGCAAGATCCTCGCCGACGGGGGAGCCCACGTCACCATGTGGGCGCGTCGACCCGAGCTGGCCACCGAGATCCAGGAGGGCAAGCGCAACACCGAGTACCTGCCCGGGATCAACCTGCCGCGCGGCATGCACGCCACGCACCATCTGTCCGAAGCGCTGGAGGGCGCCGAGCAGATCTACCTCTCGATCCCCAGCCAGGCGGTGCGTCAGAACCTCAAGGCCGTCCGGCCGCTGATCGCGAACACCGATGTGCCGATCGTGTCCCTCATGAAGGGGGTCGAGCGCCGCACCGGACTGCGCATGAGCCAGGTCATCGAGCAGGAGCTGCACTGCGATCCGGCCCGCATCGCGGTCGCCTCGGGACCCAACCTCGCTCTGGAGATCGCGCGCGAGCAGCCCACCGCCGCGGTCATCTCGTCCACGAGCCAGGAGACGGCCGACGCCGTCGCCCGCCGGGCACGCAACCGCTACTTCCGCACGTTCGTGAACACCGACGTCATCGGCACGGAGTTCGGCGGCGTCCTGAAGAACCTCATCGCCGTCGCCATCGGCATCGTCGACGGCGTCGGCTACGGCGAGAACACCAAGGCCTCCATCATCACGCGCGGTCTGGTCGAGATGACCGACTTCGCGGTCGCCTTCGGCGCACAGCACGAGACCCTCCAGGGACTGGCGGGCCTCGGCGACCTCATCGCCACGTGCCAGTCGCCGCTCAGCCGCAACAACACCGCAGGACGCCTGCTCGGCCAGGGATATCGCTTCGACGACGTCGTCAAGCAGATGAACCAGACGGCGGAGGGACTGGCGTCCGTCGCGCCCATCCTGCAGCTCGCGCGCGAAGTGGGCGTGCAGATGCCCATCGTGGAGCAGGTGAAGATGGTGCTGGACGGCACGATGAACCCGCGCGACATCGCTCCCCATCTCACGACCGACGACGACACCCCCCAGGGCGAGAGGACGACGAATGGACAAGCCGGCGGTGGCGGTGCTCTTTGGCGGTCGATCCAGCGAGCACTCGATCAGTTCCGCAACGGCGGGCGGGGTGCTGCGGGCGATCGACCGTGACCGCTACCGGGTGATTCCGGTCGGCATCACCCGCGACGGCGTCTTCGTCCTGGAGGACGACGAGCCCGACAAGTTCGGGCTGGACGCACAGCACCTTCCTGAGGTGGTCGACAACGGCACCCGCGTGCTGTGGCCGGAAGGAGGCGCCGATCGCACGCTGCGGGTACGGCGCGCCGACGGGACGGTCGACGAGCTCGGGCGCCTGGACGTCGTGCTGCCCATCCTGCACGGCCTGCACGGCGAGGACGGCACGGTGCAGGGCTTCTTCGACACCCTCGGCATCCCCTACGCCGGAGGGGGCGTGCTGGACTCGGCGCTGTGCATGGACAAGCACTTCATGAAGATCGTCCTCGCCGCCGCCGGAGTGCCGGTGTCGCCGTGGGTGACGGTCACGCGCGCGCGGTGGGAGAGCGACCCCGAGGGCGTCCGGACGGATGCCGCGTCGCTGGGTGAGCCGTCGTTCGTCAAGCCCGCGCGCGCCGGCTCGAGCGTCGGCGTCTCGAAGGTGCATGACGCGTCCGAGCTCGACGCCGCACTGGCTCTCGCCTTCGCGGAGGACGACAAGGTCCTCATCGAGTCGGCGATCATCGGCCGCGAGGTGGAGGTCGCCATCCTGGAGGGCCGCGGCGGGGCGGCGCCGCGGGCGTCGCTGCCGGGCGAGATCGTGCTCACGACCCGGGAGTTCTACGACTTCGAGGGCAAGTATCTCGGCGGCGACGGCGCCGACGTGGTGTGCCCGGCGGACCTGTCGGACGCCGACATCACCGCGATCCAGCAGCTGGGCGTCCGCGCCTTCGAGGCCGTGGACGGCAAGGGGCTCGCGCGGGTGGACTTCTTCCTCACGTCCGAGGGGCTGTACGTCAACGAGCTCAACACGATGCCGGGATTCACGCCCATCTCGATGTTCCCCAAGTGCTGGCTCGCGTCGGGCATGTCGTACCCGCAGCTCATCAGCGAGCTCATCGACACGGCGCTCGAGCGCGCGGCCTGAGCGCGGCGCGATCAGCCGCCCGACGCGGTGGCGTCCGGCAGCAGCTCCTCGGTGAGCGTGCAGGTGCGTTCGACGGTCGTCCCGTTCTGCACCGCCGTCTGGCCGAGCTGGCTGAGCACTTCGTTGGGCGAGACGGTCTCGTTGTCGATGAACACCTCGACGGCCGGTGTGCGGCCGTAGGTGGTCACGAGATACCGCGGCGCCCGCGACTCGTCGACGATCCAGTCCACGCCGCCCAGGGTGATGCACTTCGCCTCGGTCGGCCCGGGCGCTGCGACGCCGCAGCGCAGGAGCACGGCCGACGGGTCGCCCCACGCTCCGGTCGCCTGCGCATCGGTCCAGCGGCGGGGCTGACCGTCGACCGTGCCGGGCAGGCGCACGCTCACCTCCGCGCACGCGGGGTCGTTTGCATCCGGTGCCGCATCCAGGTCGACGGTCGTCGCGCAGCCGCTGAGGCCTGCGGCGACCGAGACGAGACCGGCGACCAGGAGAAGCGGGAGCACACGCACCCCTCCAGGCTAACCTCCGATGATCGGCGGGCCGTCGCCGGCGGGCGCCGGCGGTGGGCCGGCGGGCTCCGGCGGTAGTTTGGTGGCGTGGCCGACCAGAACAGCGACCCGACGGTGGGCGAGCTCAGCGAAGGGCGCATCCTGCGCAGCATCCTCGACAGGCTCGGCGATTCGCAGGCCCTGGTGGGCCCGGGCGACGATGCCGCGGTGATCGCCGCCGCAGATGGTCGGATCGTCGCGACGGTCGACACGCTCGTGCACGGCCCGGACTTCCGCCTCGCGTGGTCGAGCCCGTTCGACCTCGGGTACAAGGCGGCCGCCGTCAATCTCGCTGACGTCGCCGCGATGGGCGCGACGCCGACGGCGCTGCTGGTCGCGCTCGCGATGCCGGATGCGACACGGCTGTCGTTCGTGAACGGCCTCGCGGACGGCCTGCGAGCTGCCTGCCGGGATCTCGCGCCCGGGTGCCGCGTGGAGGGCGGTGACCTCACCGTGTCGGACACCCTCACGATCGCCGTCACAGCTCTCGGCGCGCTCGCCGGGCGCACGCCGGTGCTGCGGTCCGGGGCGCGCGCGGGCGATGTCGTGGCGGTGGCCGGCGAGCTGGGCGCGGCGGCGCGCGGGCTGCGGATCCTCTTCGAGCGGTTCACGGATGCCGACGGTCACCCGGTCCCCGTCGACGAGAGCCGCCTCGATCCCGGTGAGCGCGCCGCCGTGGCCAGTCAGCTGCGCCCGGCGCCTCCCGTGTGGCTGGGCCCCGAGGCCGCAGACGCCGGCGCGACGGCGATGATGGACGTGTCCGACGGGCTCGTGCTCGATGCGTCCCGCCTGGCCGCGGCATCCGGAGTGACGGTGGCCATCGATTCGGCACGGCTGCGGCCGGATGCGGAATCGGCTCTGACCGGCGGGGAGGACCATGCGCTGCTGGCCACTTTCCCGCCGGAGCGGACCCCGCCGCGCGGCTTCCGTGCGATCGGCAGGATGCTGGCGCGCGGCGATGAGGCGGTGCTCATCGACGGGCAGCCGTTCACGGGGCGTGGCGGGTGGGATCCCTACCGCGACTGGGACGCACGCACCGGGTGAGCATCGCGACTCCGCAGCTCAGTCCGCCGTCGTCGCCCACCAGAGTGCGGTGTCGCCGTAGCGCTTGTCACGCGTCGGCACGAGACCTGCCGGAAGGGTGGGCCCGGGGGAGCGCGCCGCGCGCTCGATGACGACATGCGCGGCCGGGGCCAGCAGCGGGGCCAGCAGAGCGAGGGTCGCCGTCAGCTCCGTCTCGCCCAGCTCGTACGGCGGATCCAGGAAGACGAGGTCCCACGGCCCCGATGCCGTGCGCAGGAAGGCGTCGGCCGAGCTGCGATGCACCCGGATGGTCGCGGCGGCACCGACCGCCTTGGCGACCCGCGCCGCGTTGCGCTGAGCGACCGTGGCCGCGCGTGCGGACTTCTCGACGAGGTCGGCGCGGGTCGCGCCCCGGCTGACCGCTTCGAGGGCGAGCGCCCCCGATCCGGCGTACACGTCGAGCACCGTCGCACCGCGTACCGCGTCCGCCGACTCCAGCGCGCCGAAGAGCGACTCGCGGACGCGGTCGCTGGTCGGGCGGGTGCCGGCATCGGGCACGTCGAGCGAAAGGGAGCCCGCCTTCCCCGCGATGATGCGCGTCACGTTCTCACGATATCGCTCGTCGCGCGGGTGGCCTGGCCGCGCGCACCCCTAGGATCAGCGGCGGGGGAGTCGTTCGGAAGGAGTCCACGGTGAATCGCAGCGGCATGACGGTCTCGACGGCGCTGGGGGCGCTGGTGGCGGCAGTCCTCGTGCTCTCGGCATGTTCGACCGGCGGCGGATCGCCGACCGCCACGGCCACCGTGGAGCCGGCGCCGCAGCCGAGCTCGACGTCGACGGCTTCGCCCACCCCGATCGAGACCGGCTCGACCCAGCCCACGCTGCCCACCGATTGTGCGAACCTCGGCACGCCCGAGACCTGGCAGCAGACCGTGGGCGACATGACGCTGCAGAGCGACGGCGAAGGGTTCGTGCGGCCGGCGCCGGATGGTGCCGCCCTCGCGCTGGGCTGCGACTGGATCGTGGGCGACGCCACGGGCGTGCTCCTGCTCATCAGCACCGCGACGCCGGACGCCGTGGACGCGGCCGTCGCCGGGCTGCCCGCGCAGGGATACACCTGCCAGGTCTCGGACGACTTCGGCGCCGAGTTCTGCGTCCTGCCGGGGTCCGGCCAGGACACCGAGGAGATGATCGTCGCCCGCGACGGCGTGTGGATCTACATGTCGACGGCCAATCGCAACGGGCGGGCACTGCTCTCCGAGATCGTGCAGTCCATCTTCGTCTGAGCCGCCGACCGCCGGGCATCGGCCGTCGCCCGCACCACGATGACGCACGCACCGTCACCACGCGCGAGGACGTCGCCGGCCGAACCTAGACTCGACTCGTGGCCTCCTTCACGCTCGAGTCGAGCCTGGGTGGCGCGATCGGCGGAAAGACGGCGACAGCGCTCGAGCGCGCGTTCGGCATGACGACGGTCGGCGACCTGCTCGCGCACTACCCGCGCCGCTACGCGCGCCGCGGCGAGCTGACGCCCATCTCGTCGCTGCCGGTGGGCGAGCCGGTGACGATCGTCGCGGAGGTGCGGCGCGTGAACGAGCGCCGCATGCGCAATCGCAACGGCTCGCTGCTGGAGGTCGTCATCAGCGACGGCAACGGCGAGCTGTCGCTGACGTTCTTCAACCAGGCATGGCGCGTGCGCGACCTTCGTCCGGGCCGACGCGGCATCTTCGCGGGAAAGGTGGGGGAGTACCGCGGGGCCAAGCAGCTGGCGCACCCGGACTACGAGCTCTTCGAGGACGAGGAGACGGCGAGGCTGCAGGCGGAAGCAGAAGCGAACCTGCCGATCCCGATCTACCCGGCGACCAGCGCGGTCGCGAGCTGGCAGCTGCAGAAGATCATGGCGCTCGTGCTCGATGGCCTCGGCGACGTGCCCGAGCCGCTCCCCGATGATCTGCGCGTGCGCCACGGGCTCCTCGATGCGCGGGCGGCGATCGAGCACATCCACCGTCCCGCGTCCTTCGGGCAGATCGAGCCGGCGCGCCAGACACTGCGGGTGCAGGAGGCGTTCGTGCTCCAGGTCGCCCTTCTGCAGCAGCGTCAGTTCGTGCGCGCGCTGTCGGCGACGCGGCGGGTGGCGGGCGATCTGCTCGAGCGCTTCGACGCGGCCCTCCCGTTCCCACGGACCCCCGACCAGGTCAGCGTCGGAGACGACATCGCCCGTGATCTGCAGGGCGACTGGCCGATGAACCGGCTCGTGCAGGGAGAGGTGGGATCGGGCAAGACGCTCGTCGCTCTCCGCGCGATGCTGCAGGTCGCGCAGGACGGCGGCCAGTCCGCCCTCATCGCACCGACGGAGGTGCTGGCCGCTCAGCATGTCCGCTCGATCGCGCGGATGCTGGGACCCCAGCTCGCCCCGGAGCTCATGCCCACGCTGCTGACCGGTCAGCTGCCGGCCGCCGAACGCCGCAAGGCCGCGCTGCGCGCCGCCTCCGGACAGGCGCGGATCGTCGTCGGCACCCACGCCCTCCTCAGCGAGAGCACGACCTTCGCCGATCTCGGTCTGGTGGTCGTCGACGAGCAGCACCGGTTCGGCGTCGAGCAGCGCGAGTCGCTGCGCGCCAAAGGATCATCCCCGCACGCGCTCGTGCTCACCGCGACCCCGATCCCGCGCACCGTCGCGATGACGGTGTTCGGCGACCTCGACGTGTCCACCATCCGCACGATGCCGGCCGGCCGGGCCGGCATCGAGACGTTCGTCGCACCGCTGGCCGAGCGTCCGGGGTGGTTCGGGCGCGTGTGGGAGCGCATCGCCGAAGAGGTCGGTGCAGGCCGCCAGGCGTTCGTGGTGTGCGCCGCCATCGACGCGGAGGCGCGGGCGGTCGACGACACCGCCGACGAGCCCGCCGGCGACGCCACCGGTGAGGCCGGGCGCACTCGCTGGGGCGTCGTGCAGGTCGCGGACCTGCTGTCGCGGCATCCGTCATTCGAGAGCATCCGCGTCGAGATCCTGCACGGCAAGATGCCCTCGGATGAGAAGGATGCCGTCATGCAGGCATTCGCGCGCGGCGACATCGACGTCCTGGTCGCCACCACGGTGGTCGAGGTGGGCGTTGACGTGCCGAACGCCTCCACGATGGCGATCCTCGAGGCGGACCGCTTCGGCGTCTCGCAGCTGCACCAGCTGCGCGGCCGGGTGGGCCGGGGCGGTGTGCCGGGACTGTGTCTGCTCGTGACCGAGGCGCCGCTCGGCACGCCGGCACGCGACCGCGTGGAAGCGGTCGCGTCGACGCTCGACGGCTTCGCCCTGGCCGAGGTCGACCTGGAGCTGCGTGGCGAGGGCGACGTGCTGGGCGACGCCCAGTCCGGCGCCCGGTCGTCGCTGCGCCTGCTGCGGGTGGTGAAGGACGCCGACATCATCTCCGAGGCCCGGGTGGCTGCCGAGCAGGTGCTCGCGGACGATCCGGCGCTGCTGCGGCATCCCGGACTGTCCGCCGCCCTCGAGCGCAGCGTCGGCATGGCCGAGCGCGCGGCGCTGGCCAAGAACTGACCTGCGACGGGCGGCTTCACGCCGCCCCAGTAGGCTGGTGCCATGAGCAGCCGGATCGCCGTCGTCCCTGGTTCGTTCGATCCGCCGACCCTCGGTCACCTCGATGTCATCCGCCGCGCGGCGGCGCTGTACGACCAGCTGCACGTGCTGGTGGTCCACAACCCCGGCAAGGAGGCGATGCTCCCGATCGCGCAGCGCCAGTCGCTGCTGGAGCAGTCGATCGCCGAGAGCGACATCGACGGCGACGTGGTCGTCGCCTCCTGGAGCATGGGGCTCCTGGTGGACTACGCCACCGACGTCGGCGCGAGCGTGCTGGTGAAGGGCATCCGGTCGCAGGTCGACGTCGCCTACGAGACCCCCATGGCGATCGTCAACCGCCATCTCGCTCACATCGAGACGGTGTTCCTGCTTCCCGACCCGGCCCACGCGCTGGTGTCGAGCTCGCTGGTGCGGCAGGTCGCGTCGCTCGGCGGCGATGTGTCGCCGTTCGTGCCCGGTGCGGTGGCCCGCTTCCTGGACACCGGCGCGCGGGGCATCTGACTCCGGGCCGCGGCTAGGCTGGAGTCGTGGTCAGAAAGCATGTGACGGGTCCCTTCGTCCTCCCGGTCCGCGACCTCGTCCACCGGCCGGGCGAGATGCGCGAGCACACCATCGAGGTGGCCGCGCCGGAGAAATGGGGCGAGGGTCTTGTGGCCGTCGACCAGGGTGAACCCGTCGTGGTCGATGTGCGCCTGGAGTCCGTCCACGAGGGGATTCTGGCCACGGGTGAGGTCGACACGCGGTTCACAGGCGTGTGCAGCCGCTGTCTGAGAGACATCGCCGAGGACCTCCAAGTCGAGTTTCAGGAGCTTTTCGCGTATCCTGGGGAGGAAGAAACTGACTTCGAGGTTCAAGACGACCACGTGGATCTTGAAACTCTGGTCAGGGAGGCGCTCGTCCTGGCGCTTCCGTTTCAACCGGTGTGTCAGCCGGATTGCCCCGGCCTCGACCCGGTCACGGGCGAGCGGCTGGCCGATGGCGCCGGACCGCAGCAGAGCCAGCCTCTCGATCCACGATGGGCCGCGCTCCAGGACTTCACCACGACCAACGACGACGAATCACCGCGCACCCGCGGCTGATCCGGCATCGCGAACACAGAAGAGAGCAAGCCATGGCAGGCAACCCCCCGAAGCGGAAGGTCTCCCGTTCCAACACGCGCTCGCGTCGCGCGCAGTGGAAGGCCGAGGCGCCCGCCCTCGTCAAGACGGTCGAGAACGGCAAGGTCGTCTACAGCCGTCCGCACCAGGCGAAGGTCGTCACCGACTCGCAGGGCACGGAGCTGTTCCTCGAGTACAAGGGCCGCAAGGTCGCCGACGTCTGATCGTCGCGCATCTGACGTGACCGACGTCGCTGCCGGGCGTGCCACGCTCGCAGACCTCGCACAGAAGCTCGGAGTCGACATCGACCCCGAGCTTCTGTCGCTGGCGCTCACGCACCGTTCGTGGGCTTACGAGAACGGGCAGGTTCCGCACAACGAGCGCTTGGAGTTCCTCGGCGACTCGGTGCTCGGGCTCGCGGTGACCGTGCGCCTGTTCACGGGGCATCCGGACCTCGACGAGGGCGCCCTCGCGAAGCGGCGCGCCAGTGTGGTGTCCACCGTCGCCCTTGCCGAGATCGCCCGCGGCATCGGACTGGGCGAGCACCTCCTGCTCGGTCGGGGTGAGATCCTCACCGGCGGGCGTGACAAGGACTCCATCCTCGCCGACACCATGGAGGCCGTCTTCGGCGCCGCATACCTCTCGGCCGGCGCGGACGCCGCCACCGGCCTGGTGCTGCGGCTGGTGGAGCCGCTGCTCGGAGACCCCGAACGGTACGGGGCGGCGATGGACCCGAAGACCGCGCTGCAAGAGCTCGCCGCGCGCCGCGCGCTGCAGCCGCCCGCGTATTCCGTGACCTCGACCGGCCCCGACCACGATCGCCGGTTCACTGCGACGGTGACGGTAGGCGAGCTCACCACCGAGGGACTGGGCACGAGCAAGAAGCAGGCCGAGATGGCCGCCGCGCTGACCGCATGGCGGGAACTCAGCGGGCGTGCCTGAGCTGCCCGAGGTCGAGGTCGTCCGCGCCGGCCTCGCGCCCGCGGTGAGCGGTGCCACCGTGACGGCGGTGACCGTGCTCGACGAACGGGCCCTCACCCGGCACGCGGGTGATGGTGCCGACTTCGAAGCGCGCCTCACGGGACGCCGGATCGATGCCGCGGTCCGCCGTGGCAAGTTCCTGTGGATGCCGCTGGCCTCCGGCCCGTCGACCGGGCACAGGGCCGAAGCCATCGTCGGGCACCTCGGTATGAGCGGCCAGATGCTGCTGCGCGCGCCCGGCGCCGCGCCCGAGCGTCACGAGCGCATCCGGGTCGATCTGACGCATCCTGATCACGGCGAGCTGTCGGTCGTCTTCGCCGATCAGCGCACGTTCGGCTCCCTCGCAGTCGACGAGCTGGTGCCCACCCCGGACGGTGCCGCCGGCGGACACGGCTGGGCCGAGGCATCCGTTCCGACGCAGGTGCGCCACATCGCTCGCGATCCGCTCGACCCCGCCTTCTCCGACCCGGCCTTCCGCCGGGTGCTCGCCCGCAAGGACTCGGCGATCAAGCGCGTGCTGCTGGACCAGACGGTGGTGAGCGGCGTCGGCAACATCTACGCAGACGAATCGCTGTGGGCAGCGCGGATCCATCCCGAGACACCGTCGAGCGCCCTGTCGACACGTGCGGTGAACCGCCTGCTCGCCGAGATCCGTCATGTGCTCGACAAGTCGCTGGCGGAGGGCGGGACGAGCTTCGACGCCCAGTACGTGAACGTCAACGGCCAAGCCGGATACTTCGCGCACTCGCTCAACGCGTACGGCCGCACCGGGGAGCCGTGTCCCCGGTGCGGCCGGCCGTTGGTGCGCGTGTCGTTCACGAACCGCTCGAGCCACTTCTGCGCGCACTGCCAGCGCAGAGGTCGGGCGACCACGCGGACCGCCGCTGCACTCACACCGTGAGCACCTTCTTCCACGCACCCGCGTAGGAGGCGGGCACGAAGCCGATGGCCTCGTTGATGTCGAGCATGTGCCGGTTCTCCTCGGCGTTGAACGTCGACACGCGCGGCGACTGGGGCACCAGCTCCCGCCAGCGCAGCAGGTTGGCGCACTTCACGATCGTGCCGAGCCGGTGCCCGCGGTGCTCCTTGAGCACGAGGGTGCCGAACTGCTGTGTCGCGCCGGTGCGGTCCTCCGAGATCGTCAGCTCGTTGTACGCCGCGACGCGTCCCGTCGGAATGTGGATCGCCGCCGCCACCGACACCGTCAGACCCTGGGCGGCGAAGCGTGCGTCGCGGCGCCGGACGCGCGCCGCGTCCCAGTGCTGCTCGTCGATGACGAGATCGCCCGAGGGCACGTCGGTGGACATGCGAGACAGAGCGTAGGCGAAGCCGTCGACGTACTCGTCGGGCGTCGGCGACGTCCACGCGACCTGTCGGTAGTCAGTGCCGGCCGCCTCGACCGCCTCGGCGAGCATGCGCTCCACCTCGGCGAAAGACCCGGTCAGGTCGAACACGCTGTTCCGCTCCACCTGCTCGAGCGTGAAGCCGTTGTCGACCTGGGTTCGCGTCTGCGCGTCCTCGGCGGGGATGGTGCCCCACCCCGTCGCCGGGGCCAGGCGCTCGCCCGGCGTGTCGGGGCGGTGGAGCGTCCACGTCTGGATGGTGGCGATCCCACGCTCGCGCGCTTCGCGCTCGACCTCGGCGAGCAGCAGCTCCTCCGCGCCGATACCGCGGTGCGGCGGGTCGACCATCAGGTCGAACTCCAGAGAGTTCACGTCGTCCTGGTTCGCGATCACGACCTTGACGGCGCCGAGCACCTCGTCGCCCCTCAGCACGGCGAATCCGAGCTGCGTCCAGTCGGCTTGGTCCTGCCACATGGGGAGCATCTCGCCCGGCTCTTCGTGCAGGTA
This sequence comes from Microbacterium timonense, assembly GCF_900292075.1. GTDB lineage: Bacteria > Actinomycetota > Actinomycetes > Actinomycetales > Microbacteriaceae > Microbacterium > Microbacterium timonense. The sequence goes on along the minus strand of NZ_OLMV01000001.1, from coordinate 704,837 downwards.
GTCGTGCCCGGTGTCGTGCAGGCACAGCGCGTTCGCGATGCGCACCATCTCGAGGAAGATCCGCGCGTCGTCGGACTCCGTCGTCTCGGGAACGGTGATGCGCTGCACCGTCAGCACGTCGGTTGCGGTCAATTCAGACATCGAGCACCTTCTTCCATGCGCCCTCGTAGGCGATGGGGACGAAGCCGATCGCCTCGTTGATGTCGAGCATCGGTCTGTTCTCCTCTGCGTTGTAGGTGATGACGCGCGATGACTGCGGCGCGACGTCGCGCCACGACAGCAGTCCCGCGCACTTGACGAGCGTGCCCAGCTTGTGTCCTCGGTGCTCTTTGAGCACCAGCGTGTCCTCCTGGTGCGAGGCTTCGGTGCGGTCCTTGCCGATGACCAGCTCGTTGAAGGCGCACAGCTCGCCCGTCTCGATGTGCTGCGCGGCCGTGACCTGGATGGTCCGGCCGGCCGAGGTGTACCGGCTGTCGTGTTCCGCGATGCGCGCGGCATCCCAGCTCTCCTCGGCGAACTCGAGCGCAGCCACCGGTGCGTCCGTCGACATGCGGGACTTCATCCACGCGTAGCCGGCGACGAACTCCTCCGGGGTGGGGGCGAACCACTGCACGACGCGGTAGTCCGTCGATGCGGCCTGCGCCTGCGCCAGCAGCCGTTCGACTCCATCGAACGAACCGGTGAGGTCGAAAGCGCTGTTGCGCTCCACCTGTTCCAGGGTGTGGCCGTGGCGGAGGTAGAACCGTGCGATGTGGTCCTCGGGGATCACCCCGAATCCGGTCGGCGGTGCCAGCTGGGGTCCCGGAGCGGCAGGGTGCTCGGCCCAGGACTGCAGCACGGTTCGGCCGTGCTCGCGTGCGGTGCGTTCGACCAGCTCGTGCGCCGCCGACCCGATGCCGCGTCCCCACGTCTCGCGCAGCAGCTCGATCAGCCAGAACACCGCGTTGGAGCCCTCTTCGTGCGGGATGTCGACGCCGACGCGACCGATGATCCGGCCGTCGTCGACGACCACCCAGCACAGGCGGGTCTCGTACTCGTTGGGGCGGTAGTGGGGGAGCAGCTCGTCGGCGGTGATGCGGTGGTCGTCGTGTCCGGAGATCTGCCGGTAGATCTCGTTGCGCACGCGCACCATCTCAACGAAGTCGGCGGCCTCTGGTGCGGAGATGGAGTCGGGGATCGGCAGCGGGCGGAATTCCAGCCCGGTCAGGGTGGTCATGTCGATGCGTCCTTGCGTTTCGTGGATGGGAGGGGGTCGAGGGGGTCCGCCGCCCGCGGTCGGGCGGCGGACCCGTTGGCCGTCACGGCCGGGGAGCGAGGCTGGCCTCGCGGAGATAGGCGCGCTCGCGGCGTGCCCTCTCCTCCTGATGCCGGTACGCCTGCGCGTGCCGGAGGCGGTCATCCGCCAGCCGCGGGGAGCGGGTGCTCCACAGCAGAAGCCACAGACCGAGGCGAAGTGCCACACGGTCCACCAGCGAGGTGCGGGGGTCGCGGCTGGGGAGCCGCAGCGTATCGGGGACGCCCGAGGGGCGCTGCGGCGCAAGCAGAGTGTTCATGATTTCTCTTTCGTGAGGGAGGGATGCCTCGGGCGGACGCCGGAGGCGGAGATGCCGTGCCGCAGCACGACGGGCGGGAGTGCAGGGGAGGAGGCGCGCGCTCAGCACCCGGAAGCGGGTGCGGCGCAGCAGACGGATGTCGCCCGGAAGTGGGCAGACTCGTCCCCTGCGGGGATCAGATGGCGGCGGGGAAGCGGCCGCTCAGCACAGCGCTGAAGGAGTCGGTCCCCGACGCGCAGACGAGAATCGCGCCGCCATCACGGGCGACGATTCCGGTGGTGTTCATGTGCATCATCGGTGGACCTCCTTTCTCGACTTCAGACGCGGAGAGTGACGCTACCGTGTTCCGGATACCCGCGTCAAGCTGATTCGCAGATTCGGTGATCCCATGGCGTGTCGCGCGATCGCCGCGCACTCGGCCGGTCGGCCGGGATACGGCCCGGCGCTCGGGTAGCGTAGGCGGGTAATCGACCGGGGTGGAGGGCGCATCCATGCACCTGAAGAGCCTGACGCTCAAGGGGTTCAAGTCGTTCGCCCAGCCGACGACGTTCGCGCTGGAGCCGGGCGTCACCTGCATCGTCGGACCCAACGGCTCGGGCAAGTCCAATGTCGTGGACGCCCTGGCATGGGTGATGGGCGAGCAGGGGGCCAAGACCCTGCGCGGCGGCAAGATGGAGGACGTCATCTTCGCCGGCACCGCGACGCGCGGGCCGCTGGGGCGGGCCGAGGTGCAGCTGACCATCGACAACAGCGACGGCGCTCTTCCGATCGAGTACTCCGAGGTCACGATCAGCCGGACGCTGTTCCGAAACGGCACGAGCGAGTACGCGATCAACGGCGAGTCCTGCCGTCTGCTGGACGTGCAGGAGCTGCTGAGCGACTCCGGCCTCGGTCGCGAGATGCACGTCATCGTCGGCCAAGGCCGCCTCGACAGCGTTCTGCAGGCGACGCCTGAGGACCGTCGCGGCTTCATCGAGGAGGCGGCGGGCATCCTCAAGCACCGCCGTCGCAAGGAGAAGACACTTCGCAAGCTCGAGGCGATGGAGGCGAACCTGACACGCCTGAGCGACCTCGCAGGCGAGCTCCGGCGTCAGCTGAAGCCTTTGGGACGCCAGGCTGAGATCGCCCGCGAGGCCGCCACGATCGCCGCGGTCGTGCGGGACGCCAAGGCGCGGCTGTACGCCGACGAGATCGTCGGACTGCGCGCGGAGCTCGCGTCGTACGCCCAGAGCGAGCAGGAGCGCCACGCCGAGCGGATGGTGCTGCAGGAACGCCTCGACAACGCGCGGGTGCGGATCGAGCAGCTCGAGAACGACCAGCGCTCCGAGACCGTGGATCGCGCACGCCGGGCCGCGCACGGGCTGGAGCGGGTGCAGGAGCGACTGCGCGGGCTCTACGCCCTCGCGGGCCAGCGCCTGGCCCTCCTGGGCGATGCCGAGGACGAGGAGCGCATCGAGCTCACAACGGTGTCGCAGGCGATGATCGACGAGGCACGGGCCGAGATCGACGAGGTCTCCGACGGGCTGGGTGCTGCACAGGATGCCGCGGCCGAAGCGGCGCGGGAGGTCATCCGCGCCCGGGCCGAACTCGATGCGCTGGACGCGGACATCTCTGCGCAGAGCGCGCTCGTTTCGGAGCACGACATGCGCATCACCGCGCTGCGCGGCACGGCCGAGGCGGCGGCATCCGCGCTCGCCGCCGTGCGGACGGCGGTGGAGCGCCAGCAGAAGGCGCTGGATGCCGCGCTCGCTCGCCGCGCGGAGGCGGAGGAGATCCTCGCCGGCGTCGACCCGGATCTGGTGCCCGAGGAGTCCTCCGCCGATCACGCCGCGGCGTACGAACGCGCGCAGCGCGAGGCGACCGAGGCCGAGGCGGCGGTCGCGTCGCTTCGCGAACGCCTGCACGCCGCCGAGCGCGAGCGGGAGGCGCTCACGGCGCAGACCTCCGCCCTGAGCCGCGCGCTCGATGTCAAGAACGGCGCCTCGTCACTCATCGCGCAGGGCCGACCCGGCGTGCGCGGACTTGTCGGCGACGCCGTGCAGGTCAAGCCCGGTTTCGAGGCCGCGATCGCCGCCGTTCTGGGCCCGGTGGCAGAGGGCATCCTCGTCGAGGACCGCGATGCGGCCTTCGATGTCGCCGAGGCCGCCCGCGACGCGGACGCCGGCGTCGTCGACATCGTGATCGCCGCGGCCGGCACGACGGCGCCCGCGCGTCCGCCGCTTCCCGGTGTGGTCGCGGCGAGCGACGTCGTCACCGCACCGCCCGGCGTGCTGGGACTGCTCTCTCACGTGGTGGTCGCCGATGACCTGGAAGCGGCCCGCCGCGCAGGGGCGGCCCTCGCCGACGCCGACGCGGGCGGCCTGGTGACGCTCGTGACCCGGCGCGGCGAGGTGTACACCGCGTACTCGCTGCGAGCGGGGACGGGGTCGTCCCGCAGCCGGCTCGAACTCGCCGCCGAACGGGATGCCGCCGCCGAACGCCGCGATGAGATCGCCGTCGTGGCCGACTCCCTGCGGGAGGCCCTCGCCGACGCGACGGGCGAGCTGGAGTCGGCGCGGCAGCGCACGAAGGCGGCGCTCACCACGCTGCGCGAGCACGATGCGGCGCTGGCCGCGCACGCCGAGCAGGTCAACCGGGCCACCGTGCGCCACGAGGCGGCCGTCGCCGAATGCGAGCGCCTGGCCGCCGGACTGGCCCAGGCGGAGGCGGCCGTCGAGGATGCGGAGGCCTCGGCCCGCTCGGCGGAGGATCAGCTCACCGCCGCTCTCGAGGCCCCCCGACCCATCCTCGACGCCTCGGCCCGCGAAGGCATGCTGGCCGCGCTCGAGGAGGCACGCGACGGGGAGATGCGCTCGCGGCTCGAGGTCGAGACGCTGCGCGAGCGGATCCGCGCCGGCGAGGCGCGCGTGATCGCCCTGGAGCGTCAGCGCGAGCGCGAGCGCGAGGCGGCCGCCGAGGCGGCGCGACGGGCGGTGATCCGCCGGGCGCAGCGGGAGATCGCCGCCGGCGTCGCAGGGCAGCTGCCGGCGGTGATCGACTCCGTGGACCGGTCGCTCGCGCAAGCGCGCGCGGAGCTGAGTGCCGCGGAATCCGAACGCACCGCGCTCACCGCCGAGCTGGCCGAACTGCGCGCGCAGGAGACGGCCGTGCGCGAGCGTCTCGCGGGCCTCACCGAGAGCGTCCACAGCCTCGAGCTGCAGATCCACGAGAAGCGGCTGCACGTGACCGGTGTGCTCGAACGTGTGCAGTCCGAGCTCGGCCTCGACGAGCACATTCTCGTTTCGGAATATCGCCCCGACCAGCCGGTTCCCGTCGAATCGGCGATGCCGGACGTGTCCGAGGAGGCGAGCGTGGCCTCGCCTGATGGCGACGCCGAGGACGGGAGTGACGAAGGCCGCGGCGCGGCGGGCGCGCGGCCGGCGGCCACGATCCCGTTCGACCGCGCGCAGCAGCGTCGGCGCCTGCAGGAGGCCGAGCGGAAGCTGACCCAACTCGGTCGGGTGAACCCGCTGGCTCTGGAGGAGTTCGCGGCGCTGGAGCAGCGGCACAAGTTCATGACCGAGCAGCTCGCCGATCTGACGCAGACCCGCAAGGATCTGCTGACGATCATCGAAGAGCTCGACGAGCGCATGCAGACGATCTTCCTGGCCGCGTTCGAAGACACCAAGACGGCGTTCGGGGAGGTGTTCCCGATCCTCTTCCCCGGGGGTACCGGTTCGATCGCCCTCACCGACCCCGACTCGCCGCTCACCACGGGGATCGAGGTGTCGGTCCGCCCGGTCGGCAAGAAGATCGAGCGCCTCTCCCTGCTCTCCGGCGGCGAGCGGTCGCTGGCGGCCGTCGCTCTGCTGACGGCGATCTTCAAAGCACGGCCGAGCCCGTTCTACATCCTGGACGAGGTGGAGGCCGCGCTGGACGACGCGAACCTCGGACGTCTGCTGGGCGTGTTCGAGCAGCTGCGCGCCTCCAGTCAGCTCATCGTCATCACGCACCAGAAGCGCACGATGGAGATCGCGGACGCGCTGTACGGCGTGTCGATGCGACAGGACGGCGTCTCGGCCGTCGTCGGTCAGCGCATCGCGGAGCGCGTGGCCTCCTGACCCTAGGCTGGAGGAATGGCAGAGAGCTCCTGGTCGCTCGGCCGTGCGCTGCGCGGCATGTTCGTCAAACCCACGATCGACGAGAACACGTGGGACGACCTCGAGACCGCGCTGCTGACGGCGGACTTCGGCCCCGACATCACGGAACGGATCGTCGACGAGCTGCGCGAGAAGGTCGATCGCTACCGCACGACCGACCCGCGCGATCTGCAGCGCATGCTCAAGGAGACCCTCGAGGAGCACTTCGCGAAGTTCGACACCACGCTGCGGCTGACCGAGCGCCCGGCCGTCGTGCTCGTGGTGGGCGTCAACGGTGTGGGGAAGACCACCACGATCGGCAAGTTCGCGAAGTTCCTCCAGCGGTACGGCCGTTCCGTCGTCGTCGGCGCGGCCGACACCTTCCGGGCGGCCGCCGTCGATCAGCTCGCCACCTGGGCCGAGCGCGGCGGCGCCGCGATCGTGCGGCCGCAGCAGGAAGGCCAGGATCCGGCATCCGTCGCCTTCCAGACGATCGAGTACGCCAAGCAGACCGGCACCGAGATCGTGCTGGTGGACACCGCCGGCCGCCTGCACACGAAGGGCGGTCTCATGGATGAGCTGAGCAAGATCCGCCGTGTCATCGAGAAGCAGGCGCCGATCAGCGAGGTGCTGCTGGTGCTGGATGCGACCACCGGGCAGAACGGCGTCATGCAGGCGCAGGCGTTCCTCGAGCACGCCGGTGTGACCGGCCTGGTCATCACCAAGCTGGACGGCTCAGCCCGGGGCGGGTTCGTGCTGGCCGTGCAGGAGCGCACCGGGATTCCGGTGAAGCTGCTGGGTCAGGGCGAGGGCATCGGCGACCTCACGGGCTTCACGCCGCACGTCTTCGCGGCATCCCTGGTCGACTGAATCCGGGCGGGATCGCCGCCACGCCAGCTTCGGACTATCGCCGGACCTCGCGTTGCGGTTTCATGGGGACATGGCGATCGAGCACGACTATTTCGGACTCCTGGAATCGGGGCCTGACGGATCGATCTTCTGGTCGGAGAACGTCGAGCTGGGCGACCAGTCCGTCACGGTGGATCTGACCGCACCGGATCAGGACGACGTGTCCGAGGCCGCGCTCGACGTCGCCGCAGCTCTCATCTCCTCGCTCGAAGACATCGACCGCAGCGCCCGCAACGCGATGGTGAGCGAGTTGAACGACCGCACCAGCGAGGTCACCGAGTACATCCTCCAGCAGCAGGAGGCACTGGGCGAGTCGCTGGAGGACGCGCTGGTCGACATCTCCGGTGACGTCCACATCGACGTCATCCGCTCCCTGCAGCTGATGAGCATGACGATCCTCGCTGACGAGCACGGCGGCAGCGACCCGTTCGCCGTCCTCGAGTACGCGCTGGACCCGGATGCCACCGACGACGTGCTGCTGGTCAACCTCGACTCGGACGGCGCGGTGCTGTCGGTGACGAGCGCCGACTAGCCTCTGCCGCCGCCCTGGGCGCGTTCGGGTGTCACGACACGCGGCATCGCCATCGCGGATGCGGCGTGTCGTGACCCCTGAACGGCCGTCATACCGCCTGGGCGAACCCGCGCTCCACGTGGACGTCTTCCGCGATGTGCGCGAGGTGGGTGGGGATCTGACGCCCCTTCGACACCATCGACTGCGCCCAGAGGCGCCCCGCCCGGTACGACGAGCGCACCAGCGGACCGGCCAGCACCCCGAGGAAGCCGATGCGCTCCGCCTCCTGCTTGAACGCGACGAACTCCTCCGGCTTGACCCAGCGTGCGACGGGCAGGTGCCGCGGCGACGGGCGCAGGTACTGGGTGATGGTGATGATGTCGGTGCCCGCCGCGTGCAGGTCCTGGAGGGCCTGCACCACCTCTTCGGGCTCCTCGCCCATGCCGAGGATGAGGTTCGACTTGGTGATCAGGCCGGCGTCGCGTGCCTGTGTCAGGACGTCGAGCGACCGCTCGTAGCGGAACGCCGGGCGGATCCGCTTGAAGATGCGCGGGACCGTCTCGACGTTGTGCGCGAACACCTCGGGCCGGCTGTCGAACACCTCGCCGAGCAGCGCGGAGTCGCCGTTGAAGTCGGTGGCGAGGATCTCGACGCCCGTGTTCGGGTTCATCGCATGGATCTGCCGGACCGTCTCGGCGTGCAGCCATGCGCCGCCGTCGGGGAGGTCGTCGCGGGCGACTCCGGTCACGGTCGCATACCTCAGGTTCATCGCGACGACGCTCTCCGCGACGCGGCGCGGTTCGTCGGTGTCGTACGCGGCGGGCTTGCCGGTGTCGATCTGGCAGAAGTCGCAGCGCCTGGTGCATTGCGAGCCGCCGATGAGGAACGTCGCCTCGCGGTCCTCCCAGCACTCGTAGATGTTCGGGCAGCCGGCTTCCTGGCAGACGGTGTGAAGCTCCTCCGTCTTCACCAGCGTGTGCAGCGCCTGATACTCGGGGCCCATCTTCGCCTTGGTCTTGATCCACTCGGGCTTGCGCTCGATCGGCGTCTGGGCGTTGCGCACCTCCAGGCGCAGGAGCTTGCGACCTTCGGGCCCCGTGGCGGGGGCGGATGCCGCACCCGGCGTGCCGCAGGCGCTCATACCGCGACCCCGGCGAAGTCGCTCGCGAAGACGCGGCTCACGCTGTCGATGACGTCGGCCGGGGAGACATCGTCGCCGACGATCTCGCTGACCGTGGTGACTCCGGCATCCGTGATGCCGCAGGGGATGATGCCGCGGAAGCCTGCCAGCGAGTTGTCGCAGTTCAGCGCGAAGCCGTGCATGGTCACCCCGCGCTGCACGCGCACGCCGATCGCCGCCACCTTGTCCTCACCGAGGGGTCGTCGCACCCACACCCCGCTGCGACCTTCGACCCGGTACCCGTCGACGCCGTGCTGCCGCAGCACCTCGATGAGCAGGTGCTCGAGGCGGCGCACGTGGGCGACGACGTCGACCGGTTCGGCCAGCCGCACGATGGGATAGCCGACGAGCTGGCCCGGCCCGTGCCAGGTGATCTTGCCGCCGCGGTCCACGTCGACGACGGGCGTGCCGTCGGTGGGACGCTCGTGACGGGCCGTGCGCGCGCCGGCGGTGTAGACGGGCTCGTGCTCCAGCAGCAGCAGAGTGTCGGGGCGCTCACCGGCGACCACCTCGGCGTGGATGCGCCGTTGCAGCTCCCAGCCCTCGAGGTACGGCACGTAGTCGGGGGAGAGGCCGACCGTCTGGATGTCGAGCATCGCGCTCCTTCGTGGTGAACGCTTATGGCGATTGATGGATCGCGTCCAACAATACATCCGTCCGGCCGCGAGCGCGCGCTCGGCCGGCAGCCATAGGGTGGGGGCATGTCCGTGGAGCCGCGAGCAGGAAGACCCAAGGCGACATCGCGCGAGACGATCGCCGAGGCCGCGTGCGAGCTGTTCCTCGAGCAGGGGTACGAGCAGACCTCCATCGTCGACATCGCCCGTCGCGCCGGGGTGAGTCGATCGAGCTTCTTCAACTACTTCACGTCGAAGTCCGACGTCCTGTGGGCGGGACTGGACGAACGGCTGGCAGAACTCGAGCGGCGCCTGGCCACCGGGACAGCACCCCAGCCTGCGATCGCGGGCGGCGCCGCCGCGGCCGAAAGCGCCGGCTGGACGGCGCCTGCCCTCCCGGCTGTGCGTGCGGCCGTACTCGCCGTGGCGGACGACTTCGCGCCGGACAGCCTCGCCCTCGGCATCGTCAACGCCGCGGCCATGGGGCTGGAAGCCGAGCTGGAACGGGATGCCGCGGTGCGGCGCTCGCGTGTGGCTCGTGCGGTCGCGGCACGCCTGGTGCGCGGCGGCGCCGATCGACTGCGCGCTGAGGTGGCGGGTGCGGCGTGGGGCGGCGCTGTGCTCGCGGCGATCGAGGCGTGGGCCCATGACGGAGCCGGGCGAACCTCGTTGACCCGGTTCCTGACACGAGCGGCCGACGCTGCCGCGGCGGTGCGCACCTCCCCCGTGGGCGAAGTGCGTCAGCTCCGCGTGGTCGCCGAGGCCGCGGACTTCGAGCAGGCACTCGCGTTCTACCGCGACGTCGTGGGGATGCCGCAGTCCGAGGCGTATGAAGCCGAGGGCGGCGCACGCGTGGCCATCCTGGAGGCCGGGCGTGCCACGCTCGAGCTCTCCAACCCGGCACAGGTCGCCTTCATCGACCGCGTCGAGACCGACGGCGACGCCCCGAGCGACCGCATCAGGATCGCGCTCGAGGTCGACGACACCGCCGCCGCGCAGGCGCGCCTGGCCGCCGGCGGCGCGGCGGTCGAGGCATCCGTGCGCCAGACCCCCTGGCGATCGCTCAACGCCCGCCTGCGGGGTCCCGCCGCTCTGCAGCTGACGCTGTTCCAGGAGCTCGGACCGGACGCACCCGACCAGGACTGAGCCGGGACCCGGCGGGAGCGCATCGCCGACGGGGGCCCGCAGCCGGGCGCGTGCGTGGATCACGCGTAGAATCGGGGCATCATGGCGACTTTCGGCACTCTCTCCGACCGGCTCACCGAGACCTTCCGCAACCTCCGCACCAAGGGCAAGCTCAGCCCGGCGGACGTCGACGGGACCGTCCGCGAGATCCGTCGCGCGCTCCTGGACGCCGACGTGGCGCTGCCGGTGGTCAAGGACTTCACCGCGAAGGTGCGCGAGCGCGCGCTCGGCGACGAGGTGAATCGCGCGCTGAACCCTGCCCAGCAGGTCGTCCAGATCGTCAACGAGGAGCTCGTCGCGATCCTCGGTGGTCAACAGCGCCGGCTGCAGTTCGCCAAGAACCCGCCGACCGTGATCATGCTCGCGGGTCTGCAGGGATCCGGTAAGACCACGTTCGCCGGAAAGCTCGCCAAGATGCTCGAGAAGGACGGCCACACGCCGCTCCTCATCGCCGCCGATCTGCAGCGCCCCAACGCCGTCAACCAGCTGCAGGTGGTCGCGGAGCGCGCGGGCGCCGCCATCTACGCGCCCGAGCCGGGCAACGGCGTGGGCGACCCTGTGAAGGTCGCCCGAGACGGCGTCGAGGTCGCCCGGCGCCAGCAGCACGACATCGTCATCATCGACACCGCGGGGCGCCTCGGCGTCGACGCCGAGCTGATGAAGCAGGCCGCCGACATCCGCACGGCGACGGATCCCGACGAGGTGCTGTTCGTCATCGACGCGATGATCGGACAGGATGCCGTCAACACGGCCAAGGCCTTCCAGGAGGGCGTCGACTTCACCGGTGTCGTGCTCTCCAAGCTCGACGGCGATGCGCGAGGCGGCGCAGCGCTCTCGGTGGCCTCGGTGACCGGCCGCCCGATCATCTTCGCGTCGACCGGCGAGGGGCTGGACGACCTCGAGGCGTTCCACCCGGACCGCATGGCGTCGCGCATCCTCGACCTGGGTGACATCCTCACCCTCATCGAGCAGGCGCAGCAGGCCTTCGACGAGGCCGAGGCGCTGAAGGTCGCCGAGAAGCTCGCGAGCGAGCAGTTCACGCTCGAGGACTTCCTCGAGCAGATGCAGCAGATGCGCAAGATGGGCTCGATGAAGAAGATGCTCGGGATGCTTCCCGGCATGGGGTCGATGAAGCAGCAGCTCGACGACTTCGACGAGCGGGAGATCGACCGCACGGAGGCGATCATCCGCTCGATGACGCCCGCGGAACGGCGCAACACCAAGCTTCTCAACGGCTCGCGGCGCCTGCGCATCGCGCGCGGGTCGGGAATGACCGTCACCGATGTCAACCAGCTCGTGCAGCGGTTCGAGCAGGCCGCGAAGATGATGAAGACCGTCGCCCGCGGCGGCGTGCCGAACATCCCGGGCATGGGGCCGATTCCCGGCGCCGGCAAGCCGGGCGCGTCGTCCAAGCGCGGAAAGCAGCAGAAGTCCAAGGGCTCGCGGTCGGGCAACCCGGCCAAGCGGGCCGCCGAGAATGCGGGACTGGCCGCTCAGGCCGCGCAGGTACCGACGGGGTCGGGATTCGGGCTCGGGGGAGCGAAGGGCGCCCCGAGCGAGGCTGACCTCGCCGAGCTGCAGAAGATGCTCGGCCGCGGCTGACATCAGCGGCAGAATGCTGCGGCATCGTCGCCTTCCTGCGCGCCGGCGCGCCGCGCGTCAGGGGCGGAAGCTCGCCAGGTGCTCCCGGAGTGTGGGCCCCGAGCGGAACTCGCCCACCAGGTGGCGGACGACCTCGCGGAGGTCTCCGTCGGCCGCGTCGGCCACCGCGAGCTGGCGTGCGTAGCTCGCGCCCCCGCTGAGGATCGCATCGATGCCCGCCAGCTCCCGCACGCACTTGAGCTCGACAGCGATGTCGGCGACCTCGTCGAGGGTCTCACGCAGGTGCTCGGTCACCAGTCGTTGCGTGCCCGCATGATCCACGATGACCCGGGCGTCCAGCCCGTACCGGGCGGCGCGCCACTTGTTCTCGCGGATGAACCACGGCTGGATGGTCTCGAGGGGGAGCCCCTCATCCAGACGGCGCGAGAAATGCTCCACGAGCACCTGCACCAGTGCGGCGACGGCGGCGAGCTCGGGGAGGGTCGACATCCCGTCGCAGGCTCGCACCTCGATCGTTCCCCAGCGCGGGGCGGGGCGGATGTCCCACCGCACCTCCGTGGCATCCTCCATCACCCCGGTGCGGACCATGTCGTCGAGGTAGCCCTCGAACTCGCCCCAGTCGTGCAGCGGCCACGGCAGTCCCGCCGTCGGAAGCTGCTGGAACACCAGAGCGCGATTGGACGCGTAGCCGGTGCGCTCACCCGCCCAGAACGGGCTCGACGCCGACAGCGCCTGCAGGTGCGGCAGGTAGACGGCCAGAGCGTTGATGATGGGGAAGACCTTGTTGACGTCATCCACTCCGACGTGGACGTGGATGCCCCAGATCATCATGTTGCGTCCCCACCACTGGGTTCGCTCGATGAGCTTGTGGTAGCGCGTCTTGTCGGTGACGCTCTGGTCGTACCACTGCGCGAACGGGTGACTTCCCGCGCACAGCAGGTCGACGCCGTGCGGATCGGTGTAGGTGCGCACCTGTGCGATCGCGTCGGCGATGTCGTCGACGGCCGCCGCCACGGTTGCGCCGATCCCGCTGGTGACCTCCACGGTGTTGGTCAGCAGCTCTCCGGTCACCGAGTACCGCTCGAGCGTCGACTCCTCCTCGAGGCTCGACAGCAGCTCGGGAGCGCGCGGCACCAGGTCCCCGGTGTCGCGGTCGGCGAGCATCAGCTCCCACTCGAGCCCGACGGAGGAACGGGTGGATGTCGCGAAGGGCACCGTCATGCGCACAGTCTGGCATGTGCAGTCGTCGGCTCCGCGTTGTTCACGGCACGCGTTGTCATCTGGTGGGCGGGGTGTTCGCGGGTGCTCCTGCGTTCTGGCAGAATAGAGGGCTGGATCACCCGCTCGACCCTCTATCCAGCGCGGCGATCCTCCCTTCAGAGCTTCCGCCGGGTGTGCACCCCACGCTCCAGGCGATCGGTTCAATCACTTTCCACACATTCAGGAGAATCGTGGCTGTCAAGATCCGTCTCAAGCGCCTCGGCAAGATCCGTGCGCCCTACTACCGCATCGTCGTGGCCGACTCGCGCACCAAGCGCGACGGCCGTGTCATCGAGGAGATCGGCAAGTACCACCCCACCGAGCAGCCCTCGTTCATCGAGGTCGACTCGGAGCGTGCGCAGTACTGGCTGTCCGTCGGTGCGCAGCCGACCGAGCAGGTGCTCGCGCTGCTCAAGCTGACCGGCGACTGGGGCCAGTTCAAGGGCGACAAGAACGCGGTCTCGACCGTGAAGACGCCCGAGGGCAAGACCGCGTTCGAGGCCGACACCTCGAAGAAGTCGGTCATCAAGCCGAAGGCAGAGAAGAAGGCTGAGGAGCCCGTCGAGGCTCCCGCCGACGAGGCGACCGACACGGCCGACGAGGCCGCCGACTCCGCCGAGTAATCCGTTGCTCGCCGCCGCGCTCGAACACGTCGTCAAGGGGATCGTCGATCACCCGGACGATGTCCGCATCGACTCGTCCACGTCGCCCCGCGGCGACGTGCTCGAGGTGCACGTCCACCCCGAAGACCGGGGTCGCGTGATCGGGCGCGGCGGCCGCACGGCCAAAGCCCTGCGTACCCTCATCTCGGCCCTCGCTGACGGACGCCGCGTGCGCGTCGACGTCGCGGACGACTGAGGTGGCAGGCAAAACACCCTCGGGTTCGGGCGCAGACGCGCGCAAGCCCGTCAACGCCGCCCCGCCCTCGGGCAAGACGCAGCTGCGTGTCGGACGTCTCGTCAAGGCGCACGGACTGAAGGGCGCGATCAAGCTCGAGCTGTACACCGACGATCCCGATGGGCGGTTCGTGCCCGGTGCCACGTTCACGCTGCAGGTACCGGAATCGTCCCCGTGGCACGGCAAGCGCCTCACCGTGCGCGAGTTCAAGTGGATGAACAGCCACCCCGTCGCATTCTTCGACGGCGTCGACGACCGCTCCGCGGCCGAAGAACTCCTCCGGGCGATCCTCTGGGTCGACGAGGAGGAGCAGGCCTCGTCGGAGGAGGACGCGTGGTACGACCACCAGCTCGTCGGCCTCGACGTCGTGCGCGACGGTGAGTCCATCGGCAAGGTCGCGCGCGTCGACCACCTGCCCGCCCAGGACCTCCTCATCGTCAAGGTCCGCGACGAAGAGGTGCTCGTGCCCTTCGTGAAGGCGATCGTGCCGGAGGTCGACATCGCGGCGGGCCGCGTCATCGTCACCCCGCCCGCGGGGCTCTTCGAGGAGCTGCCCGACGACACCGGTGGGGCTGAGGGCGACGTCCACGCCGATCGCGACGAGCCTCCGCGAGACGCGGGCACCACCGACTGACACCGCATCACGAGACCGCGCGCTCGGGCGTGCAGCAGATGTGATCTGCGGGAAACACGGCGGGAAACGTCCCGGAATCTGCCTGCCGGATCATCGGGGACATGGGTGATGCTCGATCCCCGGTTCGCACCGTGTGCTCCTACTGCGGCGTCGGCTGCGGCATCTCGGTGACCACGACCGATGCCGAGCCGGGGCATCCGCTCGCCATCGCCAAGGTGGCCGGCGACCGCGCGCATCCGACCAACGGCGGACGACTGTGCACGAAGGGCGCCACCCACGCCGAGCTCATGCGGGCGCCGGGCCGCATGATCTCCGCCCATGTGCGTGCCGGCCGGGGAGAGCCGACCTCGCCCGTCCCGCTCGAGGACGCGGTGAGGGATGCCGCCACCAGGCTGCGCGCGATCCTCGAAGAGCACGGGCCCGATGCCATCGCCCTGTACGTCTCGGGACAGATGACGATGGAGGCGCAGTACCTGGCGAACAAGCTGGTGAAGGGCTATCTGGGCGGGATCCACATCGAGTCGAACTCGCGCCTGTGCATGGCGTCGGCGGGAACCGGCTACAAGCAGTCGCTGGGGGCCGACGGCCCTCCCGGATCGTACGACGACATCGATCGCGCCGACCTGTTCTTCGTCATCGGCTCGAACACCGCGGACTGCCACCCGATCCTCTTCCTGCGCATGCTCGATCGTCTCAAGCAGGGCGCGAAGCTCATCGTCGTCGATCCCCGGCGCACCGCGACAGCCGACCGGGCCGACCTGTTCCTGCAGATCACCCCGGGAACCGACCTGGCGCTTCTGAACGGCCTGCTGCACCTTCTGGTGGCTGCCGGCGACATCGACGAGGAGTTCATCGCCGCCCACACCGAGGGATGGGAGCACATGGCTCCGCTCCTGGCCGAGTACCCGCCGGCCCGCGTCGCCGAGCTGACGGGTCTCGACGAGGCCGACATCCGCACCGCCGCCCGCTGGATCGCTGAAGCAGGCGAGTGGATGACGCTGTGGACGATGGGCCTGAACCAGTCCACACACGGCACGTGGTCGACGAACGCCATCTGCAATCTCCACCTGGCCACCGGAGCCATCTGCCGGCCGGGCAGCGGCCCATTCTCGCTCACCGGCCAGCCCAATGCGATGGGCGGCCGCGAGATGGGCTACATGGGTCCCGGGCTGCCCGGCCAGCGGACCGTCTTCGATGCCGGCGACCGCGCCTTCGTCGAGAGCGTGTGGGACCTGCCGCCCGGCTCCATCCGGGCCCAGTCCGGCGCGGGCACCATCGACATGTTCCGCCGGGCCGCCGACGGCGAGATCAAGGCGGTCTGGATCATCTGCAGCAATCCGGTGGCCTCGGTGGCCAACCGCAAGACGGTCATAGAGGCGCTCGAGCGCGCGGAGCTCGTCATCGCCCAGGACGTCTACACCGAGACCGCCACCACCGCGTACGCCGACATCCTGCTGCCGGCGACGCTGTGGGTGGAGGCGGAAGGCGTCACCGTCAACAGCGACCGCACGCTCACCCTCGTCCGCGACGTGGTGCCGGCGCCCGGCGACGCCCTGCCGGACTGGATGCTCATCTGCCGGATCGCGCGCGCGATGGGCTTCTCGGGCTTCGACTTCCAGACGAGCGCCGAGGTCTTCGACGAGATCAGACGGTTCTGGAACCCTCAGACCGGTTGGGACCTCCGCGGCGTGACGTACGAGCGGCTGCGCGAGACGCCGGTGCAATGGCCGGCGCCGCCGGACGACGCACAGACGCGGCATCCGATCCGGTACGTCAACGACGGGGTCAGCCAGTCACTGCGAGTCGAGCAGGACGGCACGATCCCGCCGCTGGCGTTCGCCACGCCGTCTCGTCGCGCGCAGTTCCTCGCCCGTCCCCATCTGGATCCGGCCGAGCTGCCCGACGACGACTATCCCTGGGTGCTCAACACCGGGCGTCTGCCCCACCAGTGGCACACCATGACGAAGACCGGCAGGATCGCCCAGCTCGCGAGGCTGCATCCGGGGCCGTTCGTCGAGGTGCACCCGCTGGACGCGCAGCGGTACGGGATCGCGGAGGGCGATGAGGTCGAGGTGGCCTCCCGCCGCGGTCGGTTCGTCGTTCCCGCTGCCGTCAGCGACCGGGTGCAGCCGGGCAACCTCTTCGCCCCGTTCCACTGGAACGACGAGCACGGCGAGTACGTCACCGTGAACGCCGTCACCAGCGACGCCGTCGACCCGCTGTCGGCGCAGCCGGAGTTCAAGTTCGCGGCCGTGTCGCTGCGCCGCGTGGGACCCGGGCGGTCGGAATCGACCGCGGACGCAGCGCTCGCGCAGGCGGGCGTGAAGACCGACCCGCCTGCGCTGAGCGACCGTGAGGGTGCGTACCTCGCCGGGTTCCTCGCCACGGTGCGCTCCCTGCCCCCGGCACCCGGCCAGGTGCCGGTGCTCCCCGCCGAGGCGCCCGTCGGCGGCCTGGCACGCGCATGGTTCGAGGGCGTGCTGGCAGGAGCGTTCTCACGGGTTGCGGTGCCGGCGGCCTCGTCGACCGGCGTCGACGACGTCGTGGTGCTGTGGGGGTCGCAGACGGGCAGGGCCGAAGAGGTCGCCACCGCAGCCACCGAGGCGCTGGCCGCGCGGGGCGTTCCCGTTCGCACGCAGAGCATGGCGGAACTGCGGGCAGCCGATCTCGCGACGGTGCGACGGCTCGTGGTCGTCACGTCGACCTTCGGCGACGGGGGACCGCCCGACAACGCCGCGTCGCTCTGGCACGAGTTGAACAGCGACGGCGCACCCGAGCTCTCGGGGCTGCAGTACGCGCTGCTGGCGCTCGGGGACTCCAGTTACGACGACTTCTGCGGCCACGGGCGCCGCCTCGACGCCCGACTCGGCGAGCTCGGTGCGACGGCGCTCCTGCAGCGCGTCGACGTCGAGCCCGACGCGGACCAGGCGCGCGCCGCCTGGCTGAGTCGGCTCGTCGACGTGCTGGCCGGTGAGACGACGAGCGCCGGGGGAGGGCCGGCGGCCGCCGCGGCTCCGCCGGCGCGGCGGCTGTTCAGTCGCACGAACCCCGTGCACGCCCCGCTGGTGCGCAACGACCTGCTCAGCGGCGCAGGGTCGCGCAAGGAGGTGCGGCGGTTCGCCTTCGACCTCGCGGACTCGGGTGCGGCCTATCAGGCCGGCGATGCCCTGGGCGTCCTGTGCGCCAACGCGCCCTCCGTCGTCGCGGAGTGGCTGGAGGCGACCGGCATCGCCCCGCGCACCGTCGTCGAGATCGACGGCGAAGAGCGCAGTTTCGCCGACGCGCTTCGCACCCGACTGGACATCACCAGGACGCCCCCTGACCTGGTCCGCTTCATCGCCGAGCGCAGCGGTGACAGCGCGCTCGGCGCTCTTCTACGACGCGAGAACAAGAGCCGGCTGGAACAGTTCCTGTGGAGCCAGCAGGCCGTCGACCTCGTGCGGGACCACCCGGTGCGCGCCACCGCCGAAGAATGGGTCGGAGTCCTGGGGCGCCTGCAGCCTCGTCAGTACTCGATCTCGTCCAGTCCCAAGACGGATCCCGACACCGTGGAGCTCACCGTCTCCGTCGTACGGTTCCAGACCGAGGCCGGTCGCGCCCGGGGAGGGGTCTGTTCCACGTTCCTCGCCGACGGAGAACCGCGCCCGGTGCCCCTCTACCTGCAGCGCTCGAACGCGTTCCGTCCGCCCTCCTCGCCGGACGCGCCGATGATCATGATCGGTCCCGGCACCGGCATCGCCCCGTTCCGGGCCTTCCTCCACGACCGCCGCGCCGACGGTCACACCGGGCGCAACTGGCTCTTCTTCGGAGAACAGCACGAGGCGACGGACTTCTACTATCGCGACGAGCTGCTCGCGATGCGTGAGGACGGCTTCCTCACGCGGCTGGACCTGGCCTTCTCGCGCGATCAGCGGCAGAAGATCTACGTCCAGGACCGCATGATCGAGCACGGCGCGCACGTGTGGCGATGGCTCGAGGACGGCGCGCACCTCTATGTCTGCGGTGACGCGATGCGCATGGCCAAGGACGTCGAGGCGGCGCTCGTGATGATCGTGCAGCAGCACGGCGGCCTGGACGACGCCGCCGCGGCCGAGTACGTCCGCGGGCTCGTCGCCGAGGGCCGCTACGCCCGCGACGTCTACTGACCACGCCCGTCGGGCCGTGGCCGCCGTGCGCCGCGTGGCCTCACAGTCGTGCGCGGCCTGGGCGCCGTGCGCCGCGTGGCCCTACAGCCGTGCGCGGCCTGGCCGCCGTGCGCCGCGTGCTCTACAGTCGTGCGCGATCTCGCTGACGCCGTGCTGCGGTGCCGCGGTGCCGTCATGTCCCGATCTCCTGCCCTCATGTCCCGATTTCCTCCATACCTCAGCGGTTTTCTGAGCGAAATCGGGACATGCTGGTGCGGGGCGGGGCGGGGAGCGAGGAAGCGCGCAGCGCAGGGGGGACGACGAGGAGCGGATGCCTCGAGGCGAGGCATCCGCTCTTGCGGGGTGTCGGGCGGTCAGATGCGCTGCTTGGCGAGCGATGCGCGCGGGATCACATACACGAGCACCGTCAGAGCCAGCAGCACGACGTAGCCGCACACGAAGCCGATGAAGGCCGCCGTGTAGGCGCCGGTCGCCAGCTGCGACGCATTGAGGACCTGCGGCACGAGGAACCCGCCGTACGCCCCGATCGCCGAGATGATGCCGAGCGCGGCCGCTGCCTTGCGCTGCATCGCGGCGGCAGCGGCAGAGCCCGGCTCGATGCCCCGGGCGAGGCTGCGCGCGGCGAAGATGCTCGGGATCATCCGGTACGTCGAGCCGTTGCCCATGCCCGTCGCGGCGAAGAGCACCAGGAAGCAGGCGAGGAACACGCCGAACTGCCCGAGCGGCAGCGTCCACACGAGAGTGAGCGCGCCCAGCGCCATGACCGCGAAGGCGACGACAGTCACCCGCGCGCCGCCGAACCGGTCAGCCAGCCGGCCGCCGTAGGGACGGGCGAGAGAGCCGACGAGCGCGCCGAGGAACGCCAGCGACACCGCCGCCTGTCCCACCTGGATCGTGGAGAAGGCCGGGAACTGGTCCGCGATGAGCTTGGGGAACACGCTGGCGAAACCGATGAACGACCCGAAGGTGCCGATGTAGAGCACCGCCATCACCCACAGGTGCGGCTCGCGCAGCGCGGCGGCCGATCCGGCGAAATCCGCCTTCGCGGACGACAGATTGTCCATGAAGCGCCACGCGCCGAACATCGCGAGCAGGATGAGAGGGATCCACATCCACCCCGCCAGCGAGATGTTCAACGTCGCACCCGCGCCCAGGGTGACGACGATCGGCACCGCGAACTGAGCCACCGACGTGCCGAGGTTGCCGCCCGCGGCGTTCAGCCCGAGTGCCCAGCCCTTCTCCTTCTGCGGGAAGAAGTACGTGATGTTCGCCATCGAGCTGGCGAAGTTGCCGCCGCCGACCCCACCGAGGGCGGCCACCAGCAGCAGCACACCGAAGGGCGTGTCGGGATTCGAGACCACGATTCCCAGGAGGACGGCCGGGATCAGAAGCAGACCGGCCGAGACGATGGTCCAGTTGCGGCCGCCGAAGATCGCGACCATGAACGTGTAGGGGAAGCGCAGCGTCGCTCCGACCAGGCTGGGAAGCGAGATCAGCCAGAACGACTCCGAGCTCGTGAGCTGGAAGCCGGCCGCGGGCAGCATCACGACGACGATGCTCCACAGCTGCCAGATGATGAACCCGAGGAACTCGGCGAAGATCGACCACCCCAGATTGCGCCGGGCGATCGCTCGCCCCTGGGCCTGCCAGAATCGCGGGTCCTCCGCGTTCCAGCCGTCGATCCAGCGCCCCGGCCGCCGGACGAGGGCGACGGGTGCGTCCGTCGCCGCTGCCTGCGGCGGCTCGGTTGCCGGTGTCGTGGACGATGGCACGGTGGTGGTCATGGCGCCTCCCTGAGTGAGCGGGCAGTGCGGGTCAGTGTGCGTCCACGCTAGGAATCCGGTGTTTCGTCGCAGCGCCCCGCTCGATTACCTGCGGGGAACTTCTCGTTCACCCGCTCCCGGGATCGGAGGTGGATGCCGCGACACACGTCCGAAACACGCGCCCCTTCTAGACTCGAAGGCATGCGCGTCGACATCGTCACGATCTTCCCGACGTTCTTCGACGTGCTGGGCGTCTCGCTCATCGGCAAGGCCCGCGACCGCGGCATCCTCGACATGCACGTGCACGATCTGCGCGACTGGACACACGATCGGCATCGCACCGTCGACGACACCCCGTACGGCGGCGGGGCCGGCATGGTGATGAAGCCGGAACCGTGGGGCGAGGCACTGGATGCCGTGCTCAGCGATGACGCGGTGCTGCTCGTGCCCTCGCCGGCGGGGGAGCTGTTCTCGCAGCCGATCGCCCGCGAGCTGGCGCAGGAGCACCACCTGGTGTTCGCCTGCGGGCGCTACGAGGGGATCGACCAGCGGGTCGTGGATCACTACGCCGCGCGCGGCCGCGTCCGGCTGATCAGCCTGGGCGATTACGTGCTCAACGGGGGAGAGGTGGCGGCGATGGCGGTCATCGAGGCCGTGTCGCGCCTGATCCCGGGTGTCGTGGGCAACCCCGAGAGCCTCGTCGAGGAGTCTCACGAGGCGGGGCTGCTGGAGTACCCCAGCTATACCAAGCCCGCGAGCTGGCGCGGGCTGGACGTTCCGCCGGTGCTCCTGAGCGGCAATCACGGCGCCATTGCGGCGTGGCGGCACGAGCGGAGCCTGGAACGCACGCGAGCGCACCGGCCCGATCTCCTGCCGGACGGTGACCGCGCCCCCGATGCGGCCGATCGATCCGCCTGACTGCACGCCTCACTCCGGATCCACGACGTTCAGCCGGTACCCGCGCTTGACGACCGTCTTCACGAGGTCGGGTACGGCCAGTGCCTCGCGCAGGCGCGCCACCGCCATCTCGACGGCGTGGGTGTTCTCGCCCGAACGCGGCAGCGCGGTCTGCAGACGGTGGCGCGACACCACACCCCCGCGCGCGTCGAAGAGCGCACCGATGAGGTCCGTGCCGCTGCGCGAGAGGGGGAGATATCGTCCGTCCAGCACGATGCCCGTGCTGCGCATCTCGATCCTGCCCGCGGCGGTGACCAGCGACGGGGCGCCGCCGCCACCGAAATGCGTCACGACGGCCCGCACGAGCGACCCGAGGCGGCCCCGTTCGGCCACGAGAGGATCCAGGCCGGCGTCCCGCAGCGGGCCGGCCGTGATCGGGCCCACCGCCGCAAGAAGCAGCCGGCCCGACGCGGCGCGCTCGACGATGCCCGGCAGCGCGGCCTCGCGGCGGGCCGCTCCGAGCCACTCGGCGGCCCCGGGGGCCGAGGTGAACAGGACCGCATCGACATCGCCTTGCGCGGCGCAGACGACGGATCGTGCGACGGCCGCGGGGTCGGGCGGCGGACCCCAGCGGTAGACCGTGAGGCTCACCACGTCGCCGCCCGCCCCCGCGAACAGCTCGTCCAGCCCGTCGGCCCCCGACCCGTGGTGCTGCACGGCGATGCGCCGGCCGTCCACACCCTGAGCGAGCAGATACTCGCCCAGCTCTGCCGAGGTCTCGGACTCGGCCACCCAGTCCGCGGTGTGACCGGCCTGCTGGATCGCGCCACGCGCCTTGGGGCCGCGGGCCACGATCTGCGCTCCCGCCAGCGCGGCATGGAGGTCATCCAGCAGTCCCGCCTCGTCGGCGGCCTCCATCCAGCCGCGGAAGCCGACTCCGGTGGTGGCCACCACGACGTCGGGTGGTCGCGCGATGAGCTCACGGGTCGCCGCGATGAGGGCGTCGTCGTCGATATGCGGCACGATCGTGAGAGCGGGAGCGTGCCGCACCTGGGCGCCGTGCCGCTCCAGTGCCGCCGCCAGCTCGAGCGAGCGGCGATCCACGGCGACGACGATGGTGCAGCCGTCGAGCGCGGCCGAGAGGGTGGGGCGGGTGGCGGAGCTCAACGGACGGCGTCACCTGTCAGTTGGGGGAGGGAAAGCAGCAGACCCGCACGAGCCACCTCGCCGATGACGATCACGGCAGGGTTGCGGATGCCGGCGACGCCGGCATCGATCACGACCGCGCCCAGCGTGCTGCGCGTGGTCCGCTGATCGTGGTGATGGCCGCGCTCCACGATCGCCACCGGCCGATCCGATGGCACTCCCGCCTGCAGCGCGTCGGCCACGATGCGCGGCAGCGCGGCGACCCCCATGAGGATGACGGTGGTGATGCTGTCGTCATGGAGGGCGGCGATGGTCGCCGGACCCACGCCTGCCGGTCCGTTCACGATATGCACCGCGCCGGCCACGCCACGGTGGGTCACCGGGATGCCGGCGGCCTGAGGCACGGCGATCGCGCTCGAGATGCCGGGGACGACGTCGACCGCGATCCCGGCCGCGAGGCACGCGGCCACCTCCTCTCCGCCGCGCCCGAAGACGAACGGGTCACCGCCCTTGAGTCGCACGACGTGCTTGCCCTCCCGCGCGCGGGAGACGAGCAGATCGTTGATCTCGTGCTGCGGCACCGGATGGTGGCCGGGGTGCTTGCCGACGTCGATCAGCTCGGCGTCGGGCCGGATGTGCGCGCGGATGTCGGTAGGGCCGAGGCGGTCCATGACCACGACGTCCGCTGTCGTCAGCAGCCGCCACGCCCGCAACGTGAGCAGATCGAGCGGGCCCGGGCCGCCGCCGATGAGGTCGACCCTGCCGACCGCGCTCACGGCTCCTCCTCCCAGCGGACGAGCACGTGCCCGCCGTCCACGGTCACCGGCCAGACGTGCAGGCTCATCGGCTCCTTGCCCTGCGTATCCAGGCACGCCCCGGTACGGAGGTCGAAGACCTGCTTGTACATCGGCGACGCGACGGTCGGGATGTCCTGACGGGTGCCCACGATGCCGCGGGAGATGACATGAGCCCGGCTGTACGGGTCGAGGTTGGAGACGGCGTGGACCCGCCCCGGTCCGCCTTCCGGGGCGCGCAGCAGGAACAGCGCGATCTGCGTTCCGCCCAGCAGCGCCGCTCGTCCCCGCTCGATCTCGAGGTCGTCCAGTGCGCACACGCGGACCCAGCCCGGCGGCGCGGTGTACCCGGCGGTCTGTGGATCGAGCAATGTCATCGGCGCACCTCCAGTGTCGTGCCGGCGATCAGCACCGCCGCGTCACCGCGCTCATCGGCCGTCGCCGGCCGCGGCTGGCCGCGCTCGGCCGTGTAGGCCAGCGACGGGTCGGGCGTGGTGGGCGCATTGACGAAGGATGCGAACCGGCGCAGCTTCTCCGGGTCCTCCAGCGTCGCCTTCCACTCGTCCTCATAGGCGTCGACATGAGCGGCCATCGCCGCGTCCAGGTCGGCGCAGATGCCGAGGCTGTCCTCGAAGATCACCTCGCGCAGCCCGTCGATGCCGCCGTCCAGATCCTCGAACCACGGCGCCGTGCGCTGCAGCCGGTCGGCGGTGAAGATGTAGTACATCAGGAACCGGTCGATCGCCGTCAGCAGCTCGGTGTCGCTCAGCCCTTCCGCCAGCAGCACGGCATGGCGCGGGGTGAAGCCGCCGTTGCCGCCCACGTACATGTTCCAGCCCGCCTCGGTCGCGATGACCCCGACGTCCTTGCCACGCGCTTCTGCGCACTCGCGGGCGCAGCCCGACACGCCGAGCTTGA
Source organism: Microbacterium timonense (assembly GCF_900292075.1). Taxonomy (GTDB): domain Bacteria; phylum Actinomycetota; class Actinomycetes; order Actinomycetales; family Microbacteriaceae; genus Microbacterium; species Microbacterium timonense. The sequence goes on along the minus strand of NZ_OLMV01000001.1, from coordinate 680,711 downwards.
GCTTGTGCGGCGAACGCAGTCCCCGATAGCGCAGCTCGAGCCTGACCGCCATGCCGACGGAGTCCTGCACGCCGTAGCGGCACCAGGTCGAGCCCACGCACGACTTCACCGTGCGCAGCGACTTGCCGTAGGCGTGGCCGGACTCGAAGCCGGCATCGACGAGACGCTTCCAGATGTCCGGAAGCTGCTCGAGCCGTGCGCCGAACATGTCGATCCGCTGACCGCCGGTGATCTTGGTGTACAGGCCGAAGTCGCGGGCGACCTCCCCGATGACGACCAGCCCCTCCGGCGTGATCTCGCCGCCCGGGATGCGCGGGACGACGGAGTAGCTGCCGTCCTTCTGCAGGTTCGCCATGACGTGGTCGTTGGTGTCCTGCAGCGTCGCGTTCTCGCCGTCGAGCACGTGGCTGCGCACGAGAGTGGCCAGGATGCTCGCCAGCGCGGGCTTGCAGATGTCGCAGCCACGACCGTGTCCGAAGCGCTCGATCACTGCGCTGAAGGTGGTCAGGCCCGAGACCCGTACCGCGTCGAACAGCTGACGCCGTGACATGTCGAAGTGCTCGCACAGGGCGTTGCTGAGCGCTGCGCCGGACCTGGCCAGCTCGCTGCCGACGATCTTCTTGACCATCATCACGCACGAGCCGCACGCTGCGCCGGCCTTGGTGCAGGCCTTGACGCCCGCCACATCCGTGCAGCCCTCCTCGTGGACGGCGTGACGGATCCTGCCCGCCGTGACGCTGTTGCACGAGCAGACCAGGGCGTCGTCAGCGAGTTCGCCGGTGGGCGCGGCCACGCCGCCTTCGGGCATGAGGTAGGCGGCCGGGTCGCCGCCGAGCGCGCCGCCGACGAGTGGTCGAAGTGCTCCGTACGCGGATGCGTCCCCGACGAGGATCCCGCCCAGCAGCGTCTTGGCGTCGTCGGAGAGGACGAGCTTCTTGTAGACGCCGGCGACCGGGTCGGCGTACGTCACGTCCAGCGCGCCGGGTGTCTGTGCGAACGCGTCGCCGAAACTGGCGACATCGACGCCCGAGAGCTTGAGCTTGGTGGACAGGTCGTAGCCCGGGAAGGATGCCTCTCCGCCGAGCAGGCGCGTGGCTGCGACCTCTGCCATCGCATATCCGGGAGCCACGAGGCCGACGCACATCCCGTCGTAGTTCGCCACCTCGCCGATCGCCAGGATCCGCGGGTCGGATGTCTGGCACCCGGCGTCGATCAGGACCCCTCCGCGCGGGTGGACGTCCAGCCCCGCGGTCCGCGCCAGCTCGTCGCGCGGTCGCACGCCGACGGTGAAGACGACGACATCGGTGCGCTCGTAGGACCCGTCCTGGAACTCCAGGCCGGTGACCCGGCCGGTGCGGTCGGGGTCCAGACGCGTGGTGACCGTCTGGGTCTTCACGCGGATACCGCGTGTCTCGATGAGCCGTCGCAGGGCGTCGCCCGCCGGCAGATCCAGCTGCGCCGACATCAGGCGGTCCGACGACTGCACGACCGTGCAGTCCACGCCGAGGCCCTGCAGGGCACCGGCGGCCTCGAGGCCGAGCAGCCCGCCGCCGATGACGGTCCCCACGAGGGGGCGGCCCAATTCCCGGGACCGGCGAGCGACGAAGTCCTGCAGGTTCTCGACGTCGTCCAGCGTCCGGTAGACGAAGCAGCCGTCCAGCCCGAAGCCGTCGACGGCCAGGCGGGCGGCGTACGACCCGGTCGCCAGGACGAGGCGGTCGTACGCGACGCTGAGCCCGCTCCGCGTCGTGACACGGCGGGCGGCGCGGTCGACGCGGGTGACGGCATCCCCTCGCAGGAAGCGGACGCGCTCGTCCTCCAGCACCGCCGAATCGAGCTCGAGCTCGCTGGGGGAGGTGCCGGAGAAGAAGCCCGTGAGGCCCACCCGGTCATAAGGGTGGCGGGGCTCCTCGCCGATGAGCGTGATGCGCCACTGCTCACCGCCCCGACTGAGGAGACTCTCGACGAAGCGGTGCGCCACCATTCCGGCACCCACGACCACCACATGGGTGCCGAGAGCCGGGCTGTCGTTCATGCCGTCACGGTACGCGGCGGATGTTGCAGAGGCGTCAGCGTCATGTTTCCGGCTGTTGACGCGGTCACGGGCTGCCATGTCCCCTCCTCACGGGCGAAGGTCGATGCCGTCGACGGTAGGAGTGCGGTGTTTCACCGTCCGGCGGACGGCGGTTACCCCGAGCGAACGTTTCGCTCACACCGCGCGGCCCCGGGGTGTGAGAACGCCGGTGCCGGGTGTGCATACCGCCCCGCGGGCGTTCGCGCCACCCCGAGATCGCGGTCGGTCGCGGGCGCTATCGTGAAGGCGCCGACTTGGAGGTCGAATGCAGATCTGGCCCGGTTCCCCGTACCCGCTCGGAGCGACCTTCGACGGGAGCGGCACCAATTTCGCACTCTTCAGCGAGGGGGCGGAGCGCGTGGAGCTCTGCCTCTTCGACGACGACGGAACCGAGACGCGGGTGGAGCTGGTGGACGTCGACGCGTTCGTGCACCACGGGTACCTGCCCGCGGTGCAGCCGGGTCAGCGCTACGGGTACCGCGTGTACGGGCAGTACGACCCGGCGGCGGGCAAGCGTTTCAACCCGAACAAGCTGCTGCTGGACCCGTACGCCAAGGCCGTGGAGGGTCAGGTCACGTGGGGGCAGCCGGTGTTCGGCTACGACTTCGGCGATCCGGACTCGCGCAACGACGACGATTCGGCCTCGAACCAGATGCTGGGCGTGGTGGTGAACCCGTACTTCGACTGGAGCGGCGACCGGCACCCGAAGACTCCCTACGCGGAGTCGCTGATCTACGAGGCGCACGTGCGAGGGCTGACGAAGCTCCACCCCGCCGTTCCCGAGGAGATCCGCGGGACGTACAGCGCGATCGCGCACCCGGCGATCATCGAGCACCTGCAGAAACTGGGCGTCACCGCCATCGAGCTCATGCCGGTGCACCAGTTCGTCAACGACTCGGTGTTGGAGGAGAAGGGCCTCTCGAACTACTGGGGCTACAACACCATCGCGTTCTTCGCCCCGCAGAACACGTACGCCTCCAGCGGGCAGCGCGGTCAACAGGTGCAGGAGTTCAAGGCGATGGTGAAGTCCCTGCACGCCGCGGGTATCGAGGTCATCCTCGACGTGGTCTACAACCACACCGCGGAGGGCAACCACCTGGGTCCGACGCTCTCGATGCGCGGGATCGACAACGAGGCCTACTACCGGCTCGAAGAAGACGACAAGCGGTACTACACGGACTACACGGGCACCGGCAACAGCCTCAACGTCGGCAACCCGCACACGCTGCAGCTCATCATGGACTCGCTGCGGTACTGGGTGCTCGAGATGCACGTGGACGGCTTCCGCTTCGACCTCGCCTCCACCTTGGCGCGGGAGTTCTACGAAGTGGACCGGCTGGCGACGTTCTTCGAGCTCGTGCAGCAGGACCCGGTGGTCTCGCAGGTGAAGCTCATCGCCGAGCCGTGGGACGTCGGTCCCGGCGGCTACCAGGTCGGCAACTTCCCCCCGCAGTGGACCGAATGGAACGGCAAGTACCGCGACACCGTGCGCGACTTCTGGCGCGGCGAGCCCGCCACCCTGGGTGAGTTCGCCTCGCGGCTGACGGGTTCGTCGGACCTGTACGAGCACTCCGGACGCCGGCCCGTGGCATCCATCAACTTCGTGACGGCCCACGACGGCTTCACGCTGCGCGACCTCGTCTCGTACAACGACAAGCACAACGAGGCCAACGGCGAGGACAACCGAGACGGAGCGGATGACAACCGGTCGTGGAACGGCGGCGTCGAGGGGCCGACGGACGACCCCGAGGTGCTCGCGTTGCGCGCGCGGCAGCAGCGGAACTTCATCGCGACGCTGCTGCTGTCGCAGGGCGTGCCGATGCTGCTCCACGGCGACGAGCTGGGACGCACCCAGCGCGGCAACAACAACGGCTACGCGCAGGACAACGAGATCACCTGGGTGGACTGGTCGGCGCCGGATCAGCCGCTGATCGAGTTCACCGCGGCGCTGGCGCGGCTGCGTCGCGAGCATCCGACGTTCCGGCGCCGGCGGTTCTTCGACGGGCGCCCGGTACGGCGGGAGGAGGGGGCGCCGATCCCCGACATCGTGTGGGCCCGTCCCGACGGCAGCCAGATGCAGCCGGAGGACTGGGATGCCGGCTTCGGCCGGGCTGTCGCCGTGTTCCTCAACGGCGACGGCATCCGCGAACGCGACCGGCGTGGCGAGCCGATCTCGGATCGGCACTTCATCGTGCTCTTCAATGCCGGTGACGACGAGGTGGACTTTCTCATCCCCGCGGTGGAGTTCAGCCCCGAATGGGACGTGATCGTCGACACGGCGGGGCAGCACGCCGACGACGGTCCGGTGGCGCCCGGCTCGACGCTGTCTGTCCCTGCTCGCTCCCTGACCGTCCTGCGGCAGCATGAGAGCCCCCCGCCGGAGGTGGACCACTCGGTGGCCGCATCGCTGGCCGCGGCGGCGCCTCCGGGCCCCGACGAGGTTCCCGGAGCCGCACCGCGGCCCGAGCTCGGCGGCTGAGAGGAGATCGGCGATGCGCATCCGACGTCCCACGTCGACCTACCGTCTGCAGATCCGCCCGTCGTTCACGCTGGAGGACGCCGCGGCGCTGCAGGAGTACGTCACCGACCTCGGCGCGGACTGGGTGTACTTCTCACCGCTCCTGAAGGCGGCTGAGGGATCCGATCACGGCTACGACGTCGTCGATCCGACGTCGGTGGACCCGGCGCGGGGCGGCAGGGCAGGGCTGGAGCGCGCGGCCCGCGCCTTCCACGACGCGGGTCGCGGCGTGCTCGTGGATGTCGTGCCCAACCACGTCGGGGTCGCACGGGCCCATGAGAACCCGTGGTGGTGGGACGTGCTGAGGCTCGGCCGCGATTCCCGGTACGCCGAGGCGTTCGACATCGACTGGGAGTTCGGCGGCGGCAAGGTGCGCCTGCCCGTGCTCGGAGAAGACCTCGCCGCCGCCGCGGCGTCGGGTGCGTTCCGTGTCGAAGCGGGGGAGCTGCGCTATCACGAGCATCGCTTCCCGCTGGCGCCCGGGAGTGCGTCCGAGACCGACGATGTGCTGCGCGTCCACGAGCGACAGCACTACGAGCTCATGCACTGGCGGCGCGAGGCGTCGGATCTGAACTACCGCCGGTTCTTCGCGGTCTCCAGTCTCGCTGCCGTGCGGATCGAGGACCCCGCGGTCTTCGAGGAGAGCCACGCGGAGATCCGCTCGTGGTTCGACGACGACCTGGTCGACGGGTTGCGGGTCGACCATCCCGACGGGCTTCGCGCACCGGCCGAGTACCTGGAGCGGCTGGACGCCCTCACCGACGGCGGGTACGTCGTCGTCGAGAAGATCCTCGAGCGCGGGGAAGCCCTTCCGTCCTTCTTCGCCACGGACGGCACGACCGGATACGAGGCGCTCGGCGACATCGACCGCGTGCTCGTCGATCCCGCGGGGGAGGAGCCCCTGGACGCGCTGGATGCGCGCCTGCGCGAGCGGACCGGCCTTCCCCCCTCGCTACCCTGGTCGGATGTCGTCGCGGCGACCAAGCGGGCGGTGGCCGAAGGCATCCTCCACTCGGAGGTGCGCCGGCTCACCCGCGAGCTCGGCAGGCCCGACGATCCAGCCACGGAGGACGTCCTCGCGGAGTTGCTGTCGCGCTTCCCGGTCTATCGGTCGTACCTGCCGGCCGGTGAATCACACCTGGACGACGCGGCCGCGGCGGTCGGCGCCCACCGCCCCGATCTCGCAGGGCCCCTCGAGGCCGTGCTGCGCGCCCTGCGCGACCCGCGCCATCCGGCCGCGCTGCGGTTCCAGCAGACCAGCGGCATGGTGATGGCCAAGGGGGTGGAAGACACCGCGTTCTACCGTGCGACCCGGCTGGGAACGCTGACGGAAGTGGGCGGTGACCCGTCGCAGTTCAGCCTCACCGTCGATCAGTTCCACGCCGCGCAGGCCGCTCGTCTTGCCGCATGGCCTCACTCGATGACCACCCTCTCCACGCACGACACCAAGCGCGGTGAGGACGTACGGGCCCGCCTCACCGTGCTGTCGGAGATCCCGGAGCGGTGGGGACGGGTGCTCGAAGAGCTGACGGATGCCGCGTCCAGCGGCCATGGACCCTTCGACGCCCTGCTCTGGCAGGCGATCGTGGGTGCGTGGCCGGCATCGCGGGAGCGGCTGCACGCGTACGCGGAGAAGGCGGCGCGGGAGGCCGCCGAGGTGACGACGTGGCTGGACCCCGACGAGGAGTTCGAACGCCGCATGCACGCCGCCGTCGATGCCGTCTTCGACGACCCGTCGGTCGCCGCCCGCGTCGAGTCGTTCGTCGCCGAGATCGAGCCGGCCGGCTGGTCCAACTCGCTGTCGGCCAAGCTGCTCCAGCTGACCGGCCCCGGCGTGCCGGACGTGTACCAGGGCAGCGAGCTGTGGGAGCAGAGCCTCGTCGACCCCGACAACCGCCGCGCCGTCGACTTCGAGGAGCGTCGCCGTCTGCTGGCCCGTCTGGACGCGGGGGAGCGGCCGGTTGTCGACCGCAGCGGCGCGGCGAAGCTGCTCGTCACCTCTCGCGCTCTCCGGCTTCGACGCGACCGCGCCGACCTGTTCACCCGGTACAAGCCGATGACGGTCGTCGGCGGGGCCGCGATACACGCGATCGCGGTCGACCGCGGCGGCGCTGTCGCGGTCGCCACGCGCCTGCCCGTGGGGCTGGTCCGCCGTTCGACGGACGGCGGGTCCCCGTGGGGCGACACAACCCTGCTGCGGCACGCCGGGCCGACGACCGACGTCCTGACCGGACGCACCTTCACCGGGCACATCGCCCTGGCGGAGCTGCTGGACACCTATCCGGTCGCCCTCCTCACGGCAAGGGCGTCCTCGTGATCCCCCGGGTGTGGGCCCCGCGCGCCGGCGCGGTCTCGCTGCGGGTGCCCGGCCGCGGCGCCGACGTGCCGATGAGCGCAGCGGACGGCAGCTGGTGGCGCGCCGACCTGGATCTCGCCGACGGCGAGGAATACGGGTTCGTGCTCGACGGCGGCCCGGCGCGCCCGGATCCTCGATCGCGTCGGCAGCCGCACGGCGTGCACGATCTCAGCGCCGTGTTCGATCCCGGCGCGCACCGATGGAGCGACAGCTCATGGACCGGCCGGCAACTGGCGGGCGGCGTGATCTACGAGCTCCACGTGGGCACCTTCACGCCCGAGGGGACCCTGGATGCGGCCGCCGGACGACTGGAGCACCTCGTCGACCTCGGCGTGGACTTCGTGGAGCTGCTCCCGGTGAACGGCTTCAACGGCGTGCACAACTGGGGTTACGACGGCGTCCTCTGGTACGCGGTGCACGAGCCGTACGGCGGTCCGGCCGCGTACCAGCGCTTCGTGGACGCCTGCCACGGGGTGGGCATCGGCGTCATCCAGGACGTGGTCTACAACCACCTCGGGCCCAGCGGCAACTATCTGCCCGATTTCGGACCGTACCTGCGCGACGAGGAGGCCAACACCTGGGGCTCGTCCGTCGACCTGGATGAGCACGAGGTCCGGCGGTACATCATCGAGAACGCGCTCATGTGGCTGCGGGACCATCACGTGGACGGCCTGCGCCTGGATGCCGTGCACGCACTGCTGGACCGCGGCCCCGAGCACATTCTGCAAGAGCTGGCCGAAGCGGTCGATGCGCTCAGCGCGCACGTCGGCCGTCCGCTCACCCTCATCGCCGAATCCGACATGAACGACGCGCGACTCATCTCGGCGCGGGAGGCGGGCGGCTACGGCCTGACCGCGCAGTGGAGCGACGATTATCATCACGCGCTGCACGTCGCGCTGACGGGGGAGACCACCGGGTACTACGCGGATTTCGCACCGCTGAGCGCACTGGTCAAGGCATCCACCCGCGGGTTCTTCCATGACGGCACGTGGTCTTCGTTCCGGGGAAGGGCCCACGGCCGCCCGATCGACCCGCGGATTCCCTTGTGGCGGCTGGTGACGTTCTCTCAGGACCACGACCAGATCGGCAACCGGGCAGCAGGTGACCGGCTCTCGCAGACCCTCGACGCGGGCGGCCTCGCGATCGCCGCGGTGCTGACAGTGCTCTCACCCTTCACTCCGATGCTCTTCATGGGCGAGGAGTGGGCAGCGAGCACGCCGTGGCAGTTCTTCACGTCGCATCCGGAACCCGCGCTCGGGGAAGCGACGGCGCGGGGACGGAAGGCGGAGTTCGCGCAGATGGGCTGGGACGAGTCCGTCGTGCCCGACCCGCAGGACCCGGCGACGTTCGAACGTTCGCGGCTGCGCTGGGAGGAGCGGGATGCGGGGGTGCACGCCCGCATCCTGGCGCTGTACCGCGACCTCATCGCACTCCGCCGTCGCCGCCCCGAACTGGCCGACCCGGACTTCCGGCGTCTGGCCGCCACGGCGGACGAGGAGCGACGGTGGTTCCGGCTCGAACGGGGCAGGGGCACCGAGATCGTCGTCAACTTCTCGACCGCACCGGTGACGGTGCCGGCGGGCGGGGCGAGCCATGTGCTCCTGGCGACGGACGGCGAGGTGCGCCTCGAGGACGCCTCGGTCGTGCTCCCGCCGCGCTCCGCGGCCGTGATCACCGCCTCAGGGGAGTGACTACCGGACGCCCAGCCAGGAGCGATCCGTCAGGACGATCGGCCCCGCCTCCGTGATCGCCACGGTGTGCTCGGAGTGGGCGCCGCGGGAGCCGTCGGCCGACCGCAGAGTCCAGCCGTCCGGATCGGTGACCAGCTCGTCGGTGGTCTGCAGGAACCACGGTTCGAGCGCGAGCACCAGACCGGCACGCAGCGGATAGCCCCGCCCCGCCTTGCCGTCGTTGGCCACGTGGGGATCGCCGTGCATCTCGTGCCCCACGCCGTGGCCGCCGAAATCGGTGTTGATGGAGTAGCCCTCAGCGCGTGCGACGGTCGCGATCGCGGCGGAGATGTCGCCGATGCGATTGCCCACCGTCGCGGTGGCGATCGCGGCCTCCAGTGCCCGTTCGGTCGTGTCGATGAGTGCCAGGTCCTCATCGCGCGGTGTGCCGACCACGAACGAGACGGCGGAGTCGGCGACCCAGCCGTCGATGGAGGCGGCGAAGTCCAGCGAGACCAGGTCCCCGTCGCGCAGCGCGTAGTCGAACGGCAGGCCGTGCAGCACCGCGTCGTTCACCGACGTGCAGATGACCTTGCCGAACGGACGCGCGCCGAACGAGGGGTGATAGTCGATGTAGCACGACTCGGCGCCGGCGCGGCGGATCATGTCATGGGCGCGGCGGTCGATCGCCAGCAGATTGGTGCCCACCTTCGTCTCATCGCGCAACGTCGCCAGTGTCTCGGCGACGAACCGCCCCGCCGGTTTCATCGCTTCGATCTCGGCGGGCGTGCGCAGCTCGATCATGGGGATCCTCTCGTTCGCCTCCATTCTGTCGGATGAGCCGAGGCCGGGCTGGGAGGATGCTCGGCGGCTCGGCGGCGACCGCCACGGCGGGGGCGCACCGGCGTACCATCTGAGACATGTGGCTGCGTCGCGTGTTCTTCGGCTGGCTGATCCCGTCGGCCTTCCTGCTGCCACTGTGGCTGCTCGTGGGCTGGGCCGTGTTCAACGCCGGCGGCTGGGCGTTCCTGTGGGTGCTGTTCCTCGCCATCCCCGGGGTGTTCCTGTGGCAGCTCCTGCTCACCCTTCTTGTCCGCGCACGGGGGACGGTGCGTGCGCACCGGGCGGTCTCATGGTGGGACGTCCTCGGGTTCACCGTCTGGCAGGCGCTGGTGGTCTCCCTCGGCTTCTTCGCGGAGGCGTGGTGGGCGCCGGTGATGGTGCTGGCGATCGTCGCCGGGGTGGCGCTGTTCTGGCTCGCGCTGTGGCAGCTGTGGAGCGAGGCGAGGCCGTCGCGGTTCGTGCTGCACACCTCGGACGGGATGGCGTACATCCCGCCGCAGGAGGAGCGTGCCGAGGCGGCCGATCGGGACGTCTTCATCGTCACCGAGAAGCGCACGCCTCCCGCGGGCTGACGTGTTTTGGCCGGGTGCGGCATCCATGGCAGAATGGATGTTTGTGCCCTGACCGGTTCTGCCTCAGGGGAACCAGCTGGACGGCGTCACGCCGGAGGCCTTCGGCACACCGCATCCTTTTCCCACCCTTCCCGCGGTCGACCTGTGGCGGCCGCAGAGAGAGACGATCATGCAGATCCTCGACGCCGTCGACGCGGCTTCGCTCCGCTCCGACATCCCCGACTTCGCCCCGGGCGACACCGTCAAGGTGCACGTCAACATCACCGAGGGCAACCGCTCCCGCATCCAGGTCTTCCAGGGCGTCGTCCTGGGCCGTTCGGGTGACGGCGTGCGCGAGACCTTCACGGTCCGCAAGATCAGCTTCCAGGTCGGCGTCGAGCGCACCTTCCCCGTGCACTCCCCGGTGATCGACCACATCGAGGTCGTGACCCGCGGCGACGTGCGTCGCGCCAAGCTCTACTACCTCCGCAACCTCCGAGGCAAGAAGGCCAAGATCAAGGAGAAGCGCGAGAACTGACAGGCGCACTGCCGTCCCGAAGCCCCGGACCCGTGGTCCGGGGCTTCGTCGTTCTCCGGGCGAGCCGGAATGTGCGACCCTTGAATGCGGGCGCCGCGACCGACGTCGTCCGTGAAGGAAACGCATGACGACCGAGAAGTCGGCTCCGGCCGAGCCGGCCCCCGGCGCCCAGAGCGTGGCCGGCGCCCGGCCGCGGCGGCGCGGCTGGCTCGTCTTCCTCCGCGACGTCGTGGTGATCATCCTGATCGCCGTCATCGTGTCGCTGGTCGTCAAGACGTTCGTCGTCCGGTCGTTCTACATCCCCTCGGGATCGATGGAGGACACGCTCCACGTCAACGACCGCATCCTGGTCGACGAGATCACGCCGCGCTTCGGCGGGTACGAACGGGGTGACATCGTGGTCTTCCGCGACCCGGGTGGGTGGCTGCCGCCGAGCACCGCCCCCGCCCGCCCGCCATCGTCGAGGGCGTCGAGTGGGTGCTCTCGCTGGTGGGGCTGGCCGCCCCGGACAGCGACGATCACCTCGTCAAGCGCATCATCGGGCTGCCCGGCGACCACGTCGTGTGCTGCAATGCGATCGGTCAGATCACCGTGAACGACGTGCCCATCGACGAGAGCGGCTACCTGAAGCTTCCCAACGCCGAGGCGGCGGCGTCCGCCGACCCGTTCGACATCACCGTGCCCGAGGGCAGCCTGTGGGTGCTCGGCGACAACCGGTACCGCTCCAAGGACTCGCGGTACAACACCGATCAGCCGGGGAAGGGGTTCGTGCCGATCGACAACCTCGTCGGTCGCGCGTTCCTGGTCACCTGGCCGTTCGACCGGTTCGGACTGCTCGACTTCCATCACGACGTGTTCGCGGGCGTCCCGGAACCGGCCGGGGAGGACGGCTCGCAGTGACCGTCGCGGAGCCGCGGCTGACCCTCGAGCGCCGTCTGCTGCGGGAGCATGCCATCGTCATCGCGTGCGACGAGGTGGGCCGCGGTGCGCTGGCGGGCCCGGTCGCGGTCGGCGCTGCGGTCATCGACGCGACACGGTCGCGCAAGCGCATCCCCCAGGGATTGCGGGACTCGAAGCTCGTTCCCGAGCTGCGTCGCGCAGACGTCGCCGCACGCGCCGCGACCTGGGTCGCCGCCAGCGCGGTGGGCTGGGCCAGCTCCGCCGAGATCGACGAGATCGGCATCATGCGGGCCCTCGGGCTGGCCTCGCTGCGCGCGCTGGCCGACCTGCGCGCGCACGGGATCGTGCCCGAGGAGGCCATCGTCATCCTCGACGGGAACTACGACTACATCAGCCCTGCCGGCGGACACGGGCTGAGGGTGACCCCCGTGATCAAGGCCGACCGGGACTGCGCGTCGGCCGCGGCCGCGTCGGTGATCGCCAAGGTCGCACGGGATCGGCTCATGACCGACCTGCACGACGAGCTGCCCGCGTACAACTGGGCGCGCAACAAGGGATACGCCAGCCCCGACCACCGCGACGCGATCCGGCTGCACGGCATCAGCCGCCACCACCGCGCCTCGTGGTCCATCGCGGACGCGCCGACCCTGTTCTGACGTTCGCCGCCCGCGGACCGCGGGTCACGCGGCCCGGCCGCGCCCATAGGATGGAACCACCATGGATGACGAGGTCTTCGAAGACTACGATCGCGAGCTCGAACTCGCGCTGTACCGCGAGTACCGGGACGTCGTCTCGCAGTTCCAGTACGTGATCGAGACGGAGCGGCGGTTCTACCTCGCCAACGAGGTCAACGTCGTCCGCCGCGACACCGAGCACGACTTCTACTTCGAGATCTCGATGTCCGACGTCTGGGTCTGGGACATCTATCGGGCGGACCGCTTCGTCAAGGCCGTCCGCGTGCTCACGTTCAAGGACGTCAACGTCGAGGAGCTCTCGCGCCGCGACTTCCACCTGCCCGAAGAGCTCTCGCTCGACACCTGAGCCCGCGCCTCCTCCCCAGGCAGGTGCCGAGGCGGGTTCTGCGCCGGTTGTGAACCGATGCGCCCCGGTCGTGCCCGCGCCGCCCCACGCGCGCGGGACGATGCCGGAATGGCAGACAAGGATGTGCTCGGGCGCGCCGGCGAGGACCGCGCCGCCCGCTACTTCGAGGAGCTGGGCTTCACCGTCCTCGCCCGCAACTGGCGCTGCCGAGAGGGGGAGCTCGACCTCATCGTCGGCGACGCCGGCACCGTGGTGGTCGTCGAGGTCAAGACGCGGCGGGGCGACGAGTTCGGCCACCCCTTCGAGGCGATCGATGCACGCAAGCGCACGAGGCTGTGGCGACTGGCGATGGCATGGGCCGGCGCGCACCGCGAGCTCCTCCGCGGACGGCGGCTGCGCATCGACGCGGTCGGCCTGATCGGCCGGCACCCCGAGACGGCGCGTCTGGAGCACCTCGTCGACGTGGAGGTGCCGTGAACGTCGCGCGGACCTGGGCGGTTGCGCTCGTCGGTGCCGAGGGCGAGTGCGTCGAGGTCGAGGCCGACCTCTCCAAGCAGACGCCCGAGTTCCGGATCATCGGGCTGCCCGACAAGGCCTTCGGTGAGGCGGTGCAACGCGTGCACAACGCCTGCGCCAACAGCGGGACGCCACTGCCGCGACGCCGTCTCACGGTGAACCTGTCGCCGGCGAGCCTGCCCAAGCAGGGCTCCGGCTTCGACGTCGCGATCGCGATCGCGTCGCTGGCGACCGAGTCCTCGATGGATGCCGCATCCGTGGCGTCGGCGGTGCACATCGGCGAGCTGGGGCTCGATGGCCGGCTGCGACCGGTGCCGGGCGTACTGCCCGCCGTGGTGGCCGCGCGGCGGGCAGGACACCGCCGCGTCGTCGTGCCTCATGCGAACGGACCCGAAGCCGAACTCGTCGACGGCATCGACGTGCTCGCCGCGGTCAATCTGGCACAGGTCGTCGCCTGGCACGGCGGCGAAGTCGAGGTGCCCGATGACATGCCTGTCGCGCTTTTCGACGACGACGAGCCGCCTGCCGAGGTTCCCGACCTCGCGGAGGTGATCGGCCAACGCGAAGCGGTCGAGGCCCTCATCGTGGCGGCAGCCGGTGGGCACCATCTGCTCATGTGCGGTCCGCCGGGAGCAGGCAAGACGATGCTCGCCCGCCGGCTTCCGGGCATCCTCCCCGAGCTGGATGATCGTGCCGCGCTGGCGAGCGCCTGCATCCGGAGCCTGTCTGGTTCGCGGGTCGTGGAACTCTCCCGCACTCCGCCGTTCGAGGCTCCTCACCACAGCGCCAGCATCGCCGCCCTGGTCGGCGGTGGGTCGCGCGTGCTGCGGCCCGGTGCGATCGCCCGTGCGAGCGAAGGAGTGCTGTTCCTCGACGAGGCGGGCGAGTTCGCCGCGAGTGCGCTGGACGCGCTCCGGCAGCCGCTGGAGTCCGGATCGATCAGCATCCACCGCGCCGGCGCCCACGCCCACTACCCGGCACGGTTCCAGCTCGTGCTCGCAACGAACCCCTGTCCCTGCGGCGACTACGGCATCCGCGGCGGCACCTGCGTGTGCCCTCCCGCGGCCATCCGCCGATACCTCGGGCGCCTGTCCGGCCCGCTGCTGGACCGCATGGACATCGAGTTGACGCTCACCCGCGTGTCGGTGGCGCAGCGCGGCACCGGTCAGGCCACCTCGACCGCGGTCGCTCGCGGACGCGTCGCCGAAGCCCGCGCCCGCGCGCGGCATCGGCTGAAAGACACGCCGTGGCGCGTCAACGCGGACGTGCCGGGTGCGTGGCTGCGCGAAGGTCCGGCGGCACCGCCGCCGGTCGTCCGCCGTCCGCTGGATGCCGCGCTCCATCGGGGGGCGCTGACCCTGCGGGGATACGACCGCGTCCTGCGCGTGGCATGGTCGCTGGCCGACATCGACGGCCGCGCGCAGCTGACGGCCGAGCATGTCGGGAGGGCGCTGTACCTCAAGAAGGGCATCGCGCTGTGACCGGCCCCGACCTGACAGCGGATGCCGCGCGCCGCACGCTCGCGCCGCTCGGGCCCGCCCCCGGCGACGACGAGACCGCACGCCGGCGCTACGCGACCGTGCTGTGGTCGCACGCCACCGAGCCCGGTGATTCGGTCGCGGGACGACTCATCGCCGCGCGCGGTCCCGTCGAAGCGCTACAGGCGGTCCTCGCCGGCGGCGCCCTGCCCGAGCTGACGCCGCGTGAGCTCTCCGATGCGCGCAAGCGCTGGGTGCCGCGGCTCTCCATGCAGGCTGTCACTGACGCCATCCGCATCGCGGCCGTCAGAGGTGTGCAGCTGGTCACGCGAGATGATGACAGGTGGCCGGCGCAGCTCGATGACCTCGAGGTGCACGCTCCGCTGTGCCTCTGGGTGCGGGGAGATCTGTCGGCGCTCCCGCGCCTGCGGGCGTCGGTCGCGATCGTCGGCGCACGCGCGTCCACACGGTACGGCGATCATGTCGCCATGGAGCTGGCGGCCGAGCTCGCCGCGAACGGTGTCGCGGTGGTGTCGGGCGGTGCGTACGGCATCGACGGCGCCGCGCACCGGGCGGCCCTTGCGGCCGACGGGCTCACCGCCGCCCTTCTGGCCGGCGGAGCGGAGCGCGCCTATCCGGCGGGGCACACGCAGCTCCTCGACGACGTCGCGCGTTCGGGACTGGTGATCAGCGAGGTCCCGTGCGGCACGGCGCCGACCAAGTGGCGGTTCCTCCAACGCAACCGCCTGATAGCCGCGGTGTCGGCGGCCACCGTGGTCGTCGAGGCCGGATGGCGCAGCGGCTCTCTCAACACGGCGAACCACGCGGACTCGCTGTCGCGGCCGGTGGGCGCGGTTCCCGGGCCGATCACCTCGGCCGCATCGGCCGGCACGCTGCGACTGATCCGCGAATGCGCGGCGCAGTGCATCACCAGCGCGGACGACGTCCGCGAGATGCTGGGGATCGGCGCGCCGTCCGCGCCACCGGATGCCGGGGCGCCGACCGATCAGAGCACGAGGGTCCGCGACGCGATGAGCACACGCACGTGGCGGGATGCGGCCGAGATCGCCCGCCGGGCCGGCATGGCGCCCGAGGACGCGGAGGCGATACTCGGACTGCTGCACCTCGAAGGCAGCGCCACGCGGACCCCGGCCGGCTGGCGACTGACGCGCAACGCGGTGTGAACCGGCAACGGATTCGCGGGCTCGCCCAGGTGCGCCATCCGCACCCGAGAGCACCGGCGCCGCGTGAGGGAAATCTGGGGACTTGGGTCTCCTGAGACAAGAAGACCCGCTCGTTAGCGTCAAAGACATGACCGGTACTCCTACGTCCCGCGGTAAACGCGGTGCGCTCATTCTGGCGGGCGTCGCAGCTCTCGCGGTCGTCGGCGTCCTGATCGGCGTCGGCGTCGTGGGGTCGCTCCGCACGCAGACCGAGCCGCGGGCCGCCGACCCATCGCCCGCGGCGCCCGACGCGGAGCTCCGGCCCGCGGCCACGCCCGAACAGGCGTACGCCCTGTCGCTGCCCGTTCTGGGCGACTGGCTCGAGAACGACTTCGACAACGCCTGGGTCGTGACCGCGGCGACGCTCGAAGCGGCAGCAGCCACGCTCGACCATGCAGCGGTCGACGACGTCGACTACGCGGAGTCGGTGGCGACGTTCGAAGGCGTCGTCGCTGTCGCCGATGCGGTGGCGAAGGGCGACCAGGACGCTGCGCTGACGGCCTTCCGTCCCCTCCTCGCCGCTGATCCGGGTCCGTACCTCGACGTCGTCCCCGACCGGGCACTGTCGCGGACCCCTTACCAGGACGCCGAGGAGCGGCTCGCCGAGCTGGACGCCGCGATCGCCGCGGACGACCGCGCAGCGGCGCGTCGGGCGTCCGGCCACACGGCCGAGGCGCTCGCCGAAGTCGTGCTCGCGGCTCAGCTCGACCTCGAGAGCGACGCGGGCCGCGTGCTGATCGAGCTCGTGCCCGCCTTCCAAGCGGTGGACGACGTGCACGATGCCGTTCTCGACGGCGGCGCGGGCGACGCCGCCGAGGCTGCAGCCCAGCTTCGCAGCTCGTTCGACGCCTTCCAGGAGTGGTACCAGGCCGAGACAGGCTGACTGCCGATCTCGAGTTGACACCACACCCTGCACCAGACATCGAGGAGATCGCCACAATGAACCGCACGAGAACGCTCCATACCCCGCGCCGACAGCGCCTGTCCCTCGCCGCGATCGGGATCGTCGGCGTCCTCGCCACGGCGCTCTTCGGCAGCCCGGCGTTCGCGCAGGACGCCACCCCCGCGCCCCCGGAGCCCACTCAGACGCCGACCTCACCCGTGCCCGAGGCGCCGAGCGAGCCGACGCCGTCGTCGCCCGACTCACCCGAGCAACCGGCGCCCGTTCCGACGGAGGCAGCGTCGCTGCCCCGCGCCACGCAGACGATCGCTCGCAGCGCCGTGCCCACCACGGCGACCGGCTTCAAGCTTCAGTACGCCTTCGGGGCCGGCGTCCAGCCCGTCGCCCGCCATGTCGAAACCGACGTCACCTCGGAGGCGGACTACGACTGGTCGGACAGCGGTACCCACTACCTGCAGTGGGACTATCCGATGCCGGCGGACGGACACCACGCCGTCACCTTCACGGCGGAGCTGATCGACCACGGCGCGTCCACCGGCTACACGGTGCGCTACACGTCGGCGATCGCCCGCGTCAGCGGTTCCATCAGCGTGCGCACCGACTGCGAGATCCTCAAGGGAGGGGTGGCCGTCGATCTGCAGAACGACTCTCCCTTCACCTGCGAGGGCGCGTCGGCGCAGAGCGCCTCGGGCGCCGTGCTGGCGGGCGGAACCGTGTCGCTCCTGAACTGGTCGACGATCACCGGGATCATCGATGTGCGCAACGACGGCACCGGCCCCGCCATCTCGCTCGGCGAGGGCACGTTCTCGACCGCGAATCAGCAGCGTCGCATCATCATGAACGGGACCGCCTGGTACCCGCTCGACGCCTCGGTCCAGGAGCAGCGCAAGCTCGCGTATGCGACGATCCCGAACGGCGGCCAGCTGACCTGGATGGCGGCGCAGCAGAACTTCGGCGTGTCGCAGACCGAGCCCGACACGCATGCGCAGGCGACCTTCAACTACCGCATCTACCTCGACGGCAAGCCGACACCGTACTGGATCGACGGCTGGGCTGAGAACTACAAGTACCACCAGGGGAGCGAGCCTTCGGCATCTTGCTCGATCTACTTCGGCGACCCGAACACCACCGGCAAGAAGGTGGTGGAGCGCACTCCCTTCACCTGCGAGCCGACCGCCATGTCCAAGCCCAATATCCACACGTACGACGACACGACCTTCCAGGTGCGGATGGCGGTCATCGACACGCTCACGAACCAGGCCGACGCCAAGCTGCGGGGAATCACCGCAGCGTGCGGGGACGGCGGCGACGGCTGCATCCAGACCATCGGCAAGCCGGCCCTACACGTCGCGGATGCCGCGGAGGCGAGCGTCATCGGCGTGCAGCCGAACACCCAGGGCAAGCCGGAGGCCATGGAGTGGAAGTTCGACAAGACCTGGACTCGGAAGGTGACTGACTCGGTCGAGCATACCTTCGGGCTGAAGTACACGTATGAGGTCGAAGTGGAGCTCGTGCCCGGAGTGACGGAGAAGGAAGGCATCGAGATCAGCTCCGAGACCTCGTACGGATACGACCTGACCAAGGGGCTCGAATATAGCTTCGTGGAATACCCGTCCATTCCCTTCGGTGCTGTCGGCTCCTACGTCCAGTTCGACGCGTGGAACGTCTACCAGGGCGACATCTACTTCTACGGCGAGGGCGGCTCGTGGTACCGCGTCACGGGGACGACGGTCATGGTTCCGATCGATATGACGACCTACGGAGCCGAGAACGTGCTGAACGGCCACCTCGACGCGAAACCGGGTGCCGGAATCGGCAACGTGCAGTTCCGCTGCGTGTGGGACGACGCGAATGAGGCGAATGTCCTGCTGCACAATCCGACCCTCGAAGAGCTCACCGCGTGCCAGATCCCCGACACCTGGAGCGACGACGTTCCTCACGTGCCCGGAGTGAAGCTGGATCCCGACCTCATCAGGGACGCGCGGGCCGTGCTCGCCAATGACCTCGGTGCGCTGAACGCTCGTCTGCAGGAGGACGCGGAGAAGCTGGTGGAGAAGGGCGGCGAGTGACCTGCGACGCGCCGCTGCGGAGCGGCGCGTCGCGATCGCCGGTCCCGGGGAGCAAGCTGGCAGGGTGAGGATCGACGAGGCAGCAGAGGCGTACGCGCGGCATCTGGCCGACGTCCGACGGCTTTCTCCCGCCACCGTGAAGGCGTACCGTTCGGATCTGGCGGCGCTCGCGGCCTCATGCGGCGACATCGGCCTGCCGGACGTCGACCTCGAGCACCTGCGGCAGTGGCTCTGGGAATCGGTACAGCGCGGCGAGGCGCGCTCGACCATCGCACGCCGCACCGCGGCCGCTCGCGGGCTCTTCGCGTGGGCGACGGAGGAGGGGTATATCCCGACCGATCCGAGCCTCCGCCTGATCGCTCCCAAACGCGGACGCACCCTTCCCAAGGTCGCCACGGCGGACACGCTCGACCAGGTGCTGACACGCATGGCTGCCGGCGCGGCGCAGGGCGATCCGCTCGCCCTGCGTGACCACGCGATCCTCGAGCTGCTCTACGGCGCCGCGGTGCGCGTCTCGGAAGTGTGCGGCCTCGACATCGGCGACGTGGATCATGACCGGCGGACGGCGCGCGTCCTCGGGAAGGGGTCCAAGGAGCGGGTCGTCCCCTTCGGGCTGCCGGCGCAGCGCGCACTCGACGCGTACGTCGTCCGCGCAAGGCCTCAGCTGCTCGCGCGGCGCACGGCGGGGGGTTCCGAGCATGCGCTCTTCCTCGGCGCGCGGGGTGGACGGATCGGACCGCGCGCCGTCTACGACGTGGTCGCGCGCGAGCTCGGTCCCGAGCTCGGCGGGGCGGTGGGTCCGCACGCGCTGCGCCATTCGGCGGCGACGCACCTGCTGGACGGCGGCGCGGATCTGCGCGCCGTGCAGGAGATGCTCGGCCACGCGAGTCTGGGCACCACGCAGATCTACACGCACGTCTCGAGCGAGCGCCTCGCCGCGTCGTACCGCCTCGCGCACCCGCGCGCGTGAGGGTCAGCAGCAGGGGAGCAGGATCGCACGCGGGATGCCGCCGAGCAGGGCGAGCGGGTTGATGTAGCGCCCGTCGAGCCGGACACCGAAGTGCAGGCTCCCTGCGGGTGCATGACCACCGCGGGACAGGCGTCCTACCGGCGAGCCGGCGGTGACGGCCGTGCCGGGTGCGAGGTCTGAGTCGACCGGTTCCAGCGTGGAGACGAGGCCGCCGCCGTGGTCGATCGTGAGGACGCCTCGTCCGGCCACCGGTCCGGAGAAGGCGACCACGCCCGCGGCCGGAGCGCGGACCTCGTCACCCTCCAACGGCTCCAGGTCGATGCCGCGGTGGCCGGGTCCGTATTCGTGCGCGGGCGCCACGAACGGCCTCACGAGACGAAACGGCTGCGCGGGCCACAGCCAGTCACCGGCCGGCTGCACCGCCACGCTGTCGTCGGTGGCGTGAACGGCCGCATCCGTGGCTGCACTGGCCGTCAGGGGCGAGACGGTGAGCATGCCCGCCAGCAGTGCGATGGCGACTCCTGCGCGTCGTCGACGTCGCGCACGTGTGTCGGTCATGGACCCCACTCTGCCGTCGCCGGCGCGGGGACGGCGTGCGGGCGCCCGCATCGGGGGAAAACCCGGACGCCCGGGGCACGGAGGAGGAGGCGGTGGCCCCGTGCCCTGGTACACTGGACCCGCACTCCGCTTGTCGGGGTGACTCCGCGTGCCCACAGCGCCGCACGCCCCGAGACTCACGAGGGGTTGAGGCGCGGCATCCATCCCATCGGTCTCCGTGATCGCCTCCGGGCGAGCGTGGAGCGGGACGGAGCCGGGCACCAGGCTCGCCGGCCTCGCCGGCGCGACACCAACCGCAACAGGCGCGCACGCGCCGGAACAGGAGAACGGCTATGGCCGTCGTCACCATTCGCCAGCTGCTCGACAGCGGCGTCCACTTCGGACACCAGACCCGCCGGTGGAACCCGAAGGTCAAGCGCTTCATCCTCACGGAGCGCAGCGGCATCCACATCATCGACCTGCAGCAGTCGCTGACCTACATCGACAAGGCCTACGAGTTCGTCAAGGAGACGGTCGCCCACGGCGGCACCATCCTCTTCGTCGGCACCAAGAAGCAGGCGCAGGAAGTCATCGCCGAGCAGGCCACCCGCGTGGGCCAGCCCTACGTCAACCAGCGCTGGCTGGGCGGTCTGCTCACCAACTTCTCGACGGTGTCCAAGCGCCTCGCGCGCATGAAGGAGCTCGAGGAGCTCGACTTCGAAGACCCGGCTGCGAGCGGCTTCACCAAGAAGGAGCTGCTCCTCAAGAAGCGCGAGCTCGACAAGCTGCACAAGTCGCTCGGCGGCATCCGCAACCTCCAGAAGACCCCGTCGGCGATCTGGGTCGTGGACGCCAAGCGCGAGCACCTCGCGATCGACGAGGCCTCGAAGCTCGGCATCCCGGTGATCGGCATCCTCGACACCAACGCCGACCCCGACGAGTTCCAGTACCCGATCCCGGGCAACGACGACGCGATCCGCTCGGTGGGCCTGCTCACCCGCATCATCGCCGACGCCGCCGCCGAGGGCCTGATCCAGCGTCACCAGCCCACCGACGAGTCGGCCGACGCCGAGCCGCTGGCCGACTGGGAGCGCGAGCTGCTCGAGCAGGGCGCGCCGGTCGTCACAGACGTCGCCGAGGTCGAGACGGCTGCCACCGAGTCTGCCGATGACGAGGCCGGCGCCGAGGCCGCGGAGGCGACCCCCGAGGCCGCCGAGGCCACTGCCGCCGAGTAAGCCCGCACACATACTCCGCTTCGGCGGGATCGCCCGGACGCCACCGTCCGGACGGTCCCGCCGAGGCATCCACGAGAACTCACACCAACCAAGGAGCCGCCACCCATGGCAAACTTCACGATCGCCGACATCAAGGCGCTGCGCGAGCAGCTCGGCACGGGCATGGTCGACACCAAGAAGGCGCTCGAGGAGGCC
Organism: Microbacterium timonense; assembly: GCF_900292075.1. Lineage (GTDB taxonomy): Bacteria > Actinomycetota > Actinomycetes > Actinomycetales > Microbacteriaceae > Microbacterium > Microbacterium timonense. Next base: position 659,096 of record NZ_OLMV01000001.1, on the reverse strand, counting down.
GACGGCGACCTCGAGAAGGCCGTCGAGATCCTGCGCCTCAAGGGTGCCAAGGGCAACGCCAAGCGCGCCGACCGCTCCACGAGCGAGGGTCTCGTCGCGGCGAAGGAGGTCGACGGTCAGGTCACGATCATCGAGCTCAACACCGAGACCGACTTCGTCGCGAAGAACGACCGCTTCATCGCCCTGGCCGACAAGGTCCTCGACGCGGCTGCGGCTGCCCACGCCGACTCCGCCGAGGACGCCCTGGCCGCGCCGGCCGGCAACCAGACCGTCGCCGAGCTGATCTCGGACGAAGCCGCCATCATCGGCGAGAAGGTCGAGCTGCGTCGCGTGGCCACGCTGTCGGGCGACAAGTTCGAGATCTACCTCCACAAGACCAGCAAGGACCTGCCCCCGCAGGTCGGCGTGGTGCTCGCCTACACGGGTGACGACGCCGAAACGGCGCGCAGCCTCGCGCAGCACATCTCGTTCGCCAACCCGACCTACCTCTCGCGCGACCAGGTCCCCGAGGCCGAGGTCGAGAAGGAGCGCGAGATCGTCACCGAGATCTCGCGCAACGAGGGCAAGCCCGAGGCGGCGCTGCCGAAGATCGTCGAGGGGCGTGTGAACGCGTTCTTCAAGCAGGTGGCTCTCCTGGACCAGGACTACGCGAAGGACAACAAGCTCTCCGTCGCGCAGGTCGCCAAGGACGCCGGTCTGACCCTGACGGGCTTCGCCCGCTTCAAGGTCGGCGCCTGAGACTCTGAGAGGGCCCGCATCGGCATTCCGGTGCGGGCCTTTTCTCATGCCCTTCGGTAGTTTGTCGATGACGAGAGGACCACTGTGATCAATGAGAACACCGGACGCCGGCGCGTCCTCCTGAAGCTGTCGGGTGAGGCGTTCGGGGGTGGCCAGCTCGGGGTGAACCCGGACGTGGTGAGCCAGATGGCCCGCGAGATCGCCGCCGCGGTGGACCGTGTCGAGATCGCCGTGGTCGTCGGCGGGGGCAACTTCTTCCGCGGTGCGGAGCTCAGCCAGCGGGGCATGGACCGCGGCCGTGCCGACTACATGGGGATGCTGGGGACCGTCATGAACGCGCTGGCGCTCCAGGACTTCCTCGAGCAGGCGGGGGCGGCGACCCGGGTGCAGTCGGCGATCTCCATGACGCAGGTGGCCGAGCCGTACATTCCGCGTCGCGCCGAGCGCCACATGGAGAAGGGCCGTGTCGTCATCTTCGGCGCGGGCGCAGGCCTTCCCTACTTCTCCACCGACACCGTCGCCGCCCAGCGGGCCCTCGAGATCGGCGCCCAGGAGGTGCTGGTCGCCAAGAACGGCGTCGACGGCGTGTACACGGCGGATCCGAAGAAGGATGCCTCGGCTACGCGCATCGACCGGATCACGTACCTGGATGCGCTGCAGCGCGGCCTCAAGGTCGTCGACTCCACAGCCTTCAGCCTCTGCATGGACAACAAGATGGACATGCGGGTGTTCGGCATGGAGCCGGCGGGCAACGTGACCAAGGCGCTGCTGGGCGAGTCGATCGGCACACTGGTCACGGCGTGAACGGCCGCCGCCGATAGACTTGACGAGCCCCATCTACGCGAAGGAGACACTGTGATCGCGGACGTCTTGGCCGATGCCGGAGAGCGCATGGACCGCGCCGTCGAGGCTGCGAAGGAGGACTTCGCCACGGTGCGCACCGGTCGGGCGAACCCCCAGCTGTTCCAGAAGGTCCTCGTCGACTACTACGGCACGCCGACGCCGCTGGCGCAGCTCGCGTCGATCAACAACCCCGAGGCCCGCACCCTCATCGTCACGCCGTACGACAAGTCGGCGCTCAAGGCGATCGAGCAGGCCATCCGTGACATCCCGAATCTCGGCGTGAACCCGACGAACGACGGGAACCTCGTGCGGGTGACCATGCCGGAGCTCACCGAGGAGCGCCGCAAGGAGTACGTCAAGCTGGTGCGCAGCAAGGGCGAGGACGCGAAGGTGCACGTGCGCGGCATCCGTCGCAAGTCCAAGGACGACATCGACGCGCTCAAGGGCGAGGTCGGTGAGGACGAGCTGTCCCGTGCCGAGAAGGAACTCGACGCGCTCACGCGTGCCCACGTCGACGCGATCGACGAGGCGCTCAAGCGCAAAGAGGCGGAACTCCTCGAGGTCTGAGGTGTGCGCATGAGCGACGCATCAGATCCGCCGCGAGCCGACGAGCCGCCCGTACCCCGCACGCGGCGAGCGGCGGGGGAGAGCCGGCGAGCCGTCGAGCCGCAAGACTCCGGCCCTCATCTCCAGGCCCACCTGCGCGCCGCGCGCAGCGAGCTGGAGAACCAGGTCGCGCAGGCCAAGGCTGACTTCGAGGAGGCGAACGAGCGGATCAAGGAGCGCACCGGGCGGGATCTGATCCTGGCGATCCTCATCGCCCTGGCCATCGGCGTCGTGCTCCTGGGTTCCCTGCTGTTCGTCAAGTGGGCGTTCGTGGTCTTCGCGCTGGCGGCGGCGCTCCTGGCGGTCTTCGAGTTCGGCCGGGCGCTGCGCACCAGCGGGCGGCGTGTGGACGTGGTCCCGCAGCTGGTCGCTGCCACCGTGGTCGTGGTGTCGGCGTACTTCGTCAGCTCCTGGCTGCTGTGGGTGGTGCTGTTCGTCGCGCTGGCGTTCGTCGTGGTGTGGCGCCTGGTGGCGCAGATGGCCGCGCACGACGGCCGCGTGTACTCGGCGGTCATCGGTGACGTCGTCATCGCCGCGTTCCTCCAGCTGTATGTGGCCTTCCTCGCCGCGCTGTGCGTCGTCCTGCTCAGCCAGGAGCGCGGTGAATGGTGGGTGCTCGCCTTCATCATCGTGGCGGTCGCATCCGACACCGGGGCGTACGTGGCCGGGATCTCCTTCGGCAAGCACCCCATGGCACCCCGGATCAGTCCCAAGAAGACCTGGGAGGGGTTCGCCGGCGCTACCCTCGCGGCGATCCTGGCGGGCGTGCTGGTCGGCCTGTTCATGCTGGGCCTGCCATGGTGGCTCGGCGCCGTCTTCGGCATCGTCATCCTGGGTACGGCGACGGCCGGCGACCTGGGAGAATCCATGATCAAGCGCGATCTCGGGATCAAGGACATGAGCTCCTGGCTCCCGGGGCACGGGGGCGTCCTGGACCGGCTGGACTCGATCCTGCTCTCCGCCGTCGGCGCTTTGGCCCTCTACTACTTCTTCACCCCGCTGGTGGCATCATGACGGCATCCCAGGCGCCCGCACGGACGTCCTTCCCCGAAGCGCGAGGACGCGAGAAGGGCTACGAGAAGCAGACCGTCGACGAGTTCCTCGCCCGCGCGCGGGCCTCGTTCGAGGAGGGCACCGACGACCTGACCGCCGCGGACGTGCGGCGGGTGGCGTTCCCGCTGGTGCGCCACGGCTACGCCATCCCGTCCGTCGACGCCGCGCTCGGACGCATCGAAGACGCGTTCGCCGCACGCGAGCGCTCTGCGGCTGTCGCGACCGTCGGGGCTCCCGCGTGGGTGGGACACACCCGGGAACTCGCGCAGGAAGTACTGAACCGGCTGTCACGCCCGGCCAAGAAGCGGTTCGACCGCGTGTCTGCGCTGCGCTACGGCTACCGGATCACCGAAGTCGACCTCGTGTCGGAGAAGCTCGCGGCATACCTCGAGACGGGCGAGTCGGTCACGGTCGAGCAGGTGCGCGCGGTGGCGTTCCGCATGCAGCGCGGCGGCTATCGCGAGTCGCAGGTCGACGCGGTGCTGGATGCCGTCGTCGAGGTCATGCTTGCGGTCAAGTGACCTCGGCTCCCGGCGCGCATGGCACGCCGCGGTGCCCGTGTGCGAGAATCGGGGCACTGTGACTTCTGGAAACGAGCTCAACCCGACCAGACGGGTCCGTCGTCACCAGGTGTCGACCGAGGTGTCGACGCGCAGGGGGCCACGGGCGACTTCAGCCTCCGCCACGCGGGCGACCACGGCGCGGTGGTCGCGACGACGCGGAGTCGTCGGGGCGTTCGCGGCATTCGCGGTGCTCGGTTTCGCAGCGGCCTACATCGGCCCCACCGGGTTCGCCCTCGCGCAGGCCAGCGCCGATGACGAGACGACCGTGTCGCTGTATGCCAGCGGTCTGGACGACGTCCAGTCGCGCGCGGGGGATGAGTCCGCGGCGGATCCGGAACCGGCGGTCCTCGAGCGCGGCAGCTACTCGGTGTACGTCAAGCCGAAGCCGACGCCGACCCCCACCGCCACCGCGTCGGGCGGAACGGCCAAGAGCGGCGGGTGGCGACCGCCGTTCGTCTCTCCGGACCCGGGCACGGCGCAGGCGATCGCCTACGACATGGTGCTGGCGCGCGGCTGGGGCGACGATCAGTTCGCCTGCCTCGTGGCGCTGTGGAACAAGGAGTCCGGCTGGCGCGTGAACGCCTACAACGCCGGAAGCGGTGCCTACGGCATCCCGCAGGCGCTGCCCGGGAGCAAGATGGCCAGCGCGGGCGCGGATTGGGAGACCAACCCCGCTACGCAGATCACGTGGGGCCTGGGCTACATCAGCGGTCGCTACGGCAGCCCGTGCGGAGCGTGGGACCACTCCCAGCGCACGGGCTGGTACTGAGCCGTGCCGCGGTCCAACCGCCGCCGTCCGGATGCCGGCGGTGATGAGTCCTTCGAGCGCCTGCTCGCGGGCTGGAAGCGAGGCGAGGTCAAGCGGGGCGTCGAATGGACGGTGCAGCCCGTCTCGGCGGCACAGGCCCAGAAGCCGTACACGTGCCCGGGATGCGGTGGACAGATCGACATCGGGGTCGCCCACGTCGTGACGTGGCGCGCGGACGGGGTGCTGGGTGATGCCGCCGACCTGGCGGCGCGCCGGCATTGGCATCAGCATTGCTGGAAGGTGGCATGACAGTGGAGATCCGTGGACCGATGCTTCTTCCGGCCCGCCGGGAGGACATCGAGCTGCACACGCTGGACGGCCTGACCCTGGTCGGGGAGCTGGCGCTGCCCGAGGAGCGCGACCCGGTCGCGACGCTGGTCACCCTGCACCCGTTGCCCACCGCCGGCGGCTTCATGGATTCGCACGTTCTCCGCAAGGCCGCCGCGCGGCTTCCCGCGTTGGCTGATCTGGCCGTGCTGCGGTTCAACACCCGCGGAACGACATCGCCCCGAGGCACGAGCCAAGGCTCGTTCGACGGCGGTCGCGCCGAGGCGTTCGACGTCGCGGCGGCCATGGAGTTCGTCCGCGAACGCGGTCTGCCGCGCCCGTGGCTGGTGGGCTGGTCGTTCGGCACCGAACTGGCCCTCAAGTACGGCAGGGATCACGGCATCGAGGGCGCCGTGCTGCTGTCGCCGCCCTTGCACCGCGCGACGGACGCCGAGGTGGCCGCGTGGGCCGGCGGCGAGCGTCGGCTGGTGATCCTCGTCCCCGAGTTCGACGATTACCTGCGACCGGATGCCGCAGCCCGGAGTTTCGCGAGCGTTCCCGAGGCCGTGCTCATTCCGGTGGAGGGCGGCAAGCACCTCTGGGTGGGCGAGAACCAGACCCGTCGCGTGCTGACCGAGATCGTCGCCGCCGTCAATCCGGACGCGCTGCCGCTGCCGGTCGACTGGGACGGGCCAGTCGTCCCCGACGCCTGAGCGAGAGTCCAGACGCGCGGGTCATCTCTCGTTCTGGCGCGGGATGACCACCTGGCGGTAGATGATGAGGATGCTCGCGGCCACCGGGATGGCCACCAGCGCGCCGAGGAGCCCCAAGAGCGAGCCACCGGCCAAGGCCGCGATCACCACGACGGCGCCCGGTACCGACACCGCCCGGCCCATGATGCGCGGCGAGATCACGTACGCCTCGATCTGCATGTAGATCAGGTAGTAGATCGCCGCGATCCACCATGCGTTCGGGTTGCTTCCCAGTCCCGGGATGAGGCAGGTCAGCACGATGATCGTCGAGCCGGTGAGTGTTCCGACGAGCGGGATCAGCGAGAAGAAGAACGCGATCACAGCGAGGACCGCGGGGAACGGAGCTCCGATGATCGACAGGAAGATCGCGCTGAGCACGCCGTTGATCACACCGAGGCTGAGCTGGCCGATGACGTAGTAGCCCACCGAGTCGGTGATCTGCTCTCCGAGATCCATGAACCGCGCCCGCTTGGAGGCCGGCACCAGTTGGTAGACGGCCCGCTTGAGGCTCGGCGTCGACGCCGTGAAATAGATCGTGAGGATGAGCACGATGAACGCGCCGGCGAACCCCGTGATGATCGCACCCATGATCGCGATCAGGCTGCCTCCGACCTCCGATCCGATCGCGCCGACGTCGAGCGACGCGTACCAGTCCTCGACGTAGGTCCACACCTCGTCGACGTTCAGCGCGGGGAAGACCGTGTGCAGCCAGTCCTGGATCGCGCCCACCGGGTCGTCGAAGGCACCTTCCTCTGCGAGGTCCTGGAGCGTCCCGACGAGCTGCCCGATCTGCTGCACGATGATCGGCACGATCATGAGGATGATCCCCGCGAAGGCGGCGAGGACGCCCAGGATGGTGATGAGCACTGCGGCCCAGCGCGGCAGCTTGCGACGCTCGAGCCACCCGACGATCGGATCCAGTCCCAGCGAGAGGAACAGTGCCGTCCCGACGTACAGCAGGATCGTCTGCAGGTTCTGGATGCTGCCGATGAGAAGCAGTCCGAGTCCCACGCCCAGAGTGGCCAGCAGGGCGGTGCGGAACGGGCTGTGCAGCTTCATCGAGATCCCCCTCCACCGACGCGGCGTCGATGCGTGTGTCCGCCCAGGATACGCATGCACGACACGCAGGCCCGGCAATGCTCCCTCCCACGCGCCTCACAGGTCGAATTCGCTAGTCTGAAATGTCGAATCGAAGGGCAGCGCTGTGTCGGCGCGCCCGGGAAAGGTGTCGTTCGTGCGTTTCGTGTGGGCCGTGGCAGCCTTCGTGCTCGCCGCCGTGATGATCGGTGCGGGCATCGCCCAGCGGACGATCTTCCAGGGACCCAGGACCGAGACCACCGCGATCTCGGCCGAGGACGACACCCCGTACCTGCTGATCGACGGAGCGGTCCTCAACCAGCTGCCCGGTACGCAGACCCTGCGGGCGCAAGCCCCCGGCGACCTTTTCGCCTCGTATGGCCGCACGGCCGACATGCAGGCGTGGCTCTCCGACAGCTCGTACACGCATGTCACCCTCGGGGATGACGGCGGCTTGGACACCGCTGTCGTGGAGCCCGAGCAGACGGCGGCCGAGGGTGACACCGGTGACGACACCGCCTCGACGGAAGATCCGGCTGCCGGCGGCGCCGATGCTCCGGGAGAGGGCGATGCCGCGGCCGACGGCGATGCCGCCACGGACGACGCGACGGAGGCGACCGCCGGGCGCAGCCCTGTCGGTTCGGACCTCTGGCTCGACGAGTACCAGCAGAAGGACCTGCTGATCGCGCCGCTGCAGCTTCCCGAGGGGATGAGCGTCCTCGTCGCGTCGGACGGCACCGCGCCCGCCCCCAGCAAGGTCACCGTGACGTGGCCGTTGCAGACCTCGACACCGTGGGCGGGTCCGCTCATCGTGGGCGGCGGCATCCTCATGGCGGTCGGCGTGTTCCTCTACATCCTCGGCATCCGTCATGCGCGCCGTAAGCGCGGTCCTCGCCGCAAGGGTCTGCCGCTGCCTGTGACCGAGCCCATCGACATCGCCACGGCCGAGGGTGACAAGGGCGTCATCAGCAGCTCGCGTGCTCGCACGCGGCGCTCCGTGGGAAGCGGGAGGCGCGCGTTCGCCGTGCTGCCCGTCGTCGCGGTGTCCGCGCTGCTGTTCAGCGGTTGCTCGGCGGACGCGTGGCCGCAGCTCGCGCCGACGCCGACGCCGACTCCGACGACGACCGTCGTGGCACCCGAGGGCCAGCAGGCGCCGGCCGTCACGAAGGCGCAGGCCGAGCGGATCCTCACCCGCATCTCGGCCACCGTCGCCGACGCGGATGCGGCGATGGACGGAGACCTCGCCGACACGCGCCTGGAGGGTGCGGCACTGGCCGCCCGCGACACCAACTACAAGCTCCGCGGCGCGATCGCGGACTACCCGGCTCCTGCCCCGATCCTCGCCAAGCCGCTGGAGATCATCCTTCCGCAGGCGTTCGACAGCTGGCCCCGCTCGGTGATCGCCGTCGCCGACGACGAGACGTCGAAGACGTCGAGCATCATGATCATGACCCAGCAGGACGCCTGGGCGGACTACAAGGTCTCCTACATCGGAAGCCTCGAGGCTTCCACTTCGCTGCCGAAGCTGGCCCCCGCCTACATCGGCGCGCCGCAGATCGAACCTGACTCGCCGTTCCTTCTGCTGCCGCCGGACGAGGTCGCCGCCGCCTACTCCGACATCATCAACAAGGGCGAGGAGAGCGAGTTCTACGACCTGTTCGAGTCCGACGGCGATCAGCTGCGCGAGAGCATCGCGGCAGACCGCCAGCGGCGCCTGGACGAGTTCAATCAGACCGGGGCGACCACCGGGAACCTGCAGTTCTCCTCCGCCGCCGGCTCGCAGCCGCCGTTCGCTCTGCAGACGGTCGAGAGTGGCGCCATCGTGGCGGTCAACATCAACGAGCTCGACACCGTCACCCCGACGAACCCGGATGCCGTGATCAAGCTCCTGGACAACCCGACGGTGAAGGCGCTCACGGGAGTCGAGCAGTCGGCGACCGGTTTCGTCACGACCTACAGTGACCAGGTGTTCTTCTACGTTCCCGGCCCCGGATCCAACGAGAAGATCCGTCTTCTCGGCTACTCCTCCGACCTCCTCGACGCGAAGGTGATCTCGTGAGCGATCCCACCCTGGGTGCCGCCGTCCGCGGCGCCGTAGACCTGTCGGCTCTGCGCAACCGGCCGGCTCCTGCCGCGGCGGGTGACGCCGCACCCTCCGGTGACGCCATCGGCGTTGCGTCGCTGGTCATGGATGTCACCGACGAGACGTTCGCGCAGGTGCTGGAGCTGTCCCGTACCGTTCCCGTCGTCGTCGACCTCTGGGCCGAGTGGTGCGGGCCGTGCAAGCAGCTGAGCCCCATCCTCGAGCGCGTGGTCACCGAGCTCGCCGGCCGCCTGGTGCTCGCGAAGGTCGACGTCGACGCCAACCCGCAGCTGTCACAGGCGTTCCGTGCGCAGTCGATCCCCATGGTGGTGGCGCTCGTCGCCGGGCAGCCCGTCCCGCTGTTCACCGGCGCGGTGCCCGAGCAGCAGGTGCGCGAGGTGTTCGCCCAGCTGCTCCAACTGGCCGCTCAGAACGGCGTCACGGGGTCCGTCGCGGTGGATGGAGCATCGGACTCGTCCGCCGGCGACGCGGCCGAGCCGCCGCTGCCTCCCCTGCACGCCGAGGCATTCGAGGCGATCGAAGCCGGCGACTACGCGCGCGCGATCACCGCGTACGAGAAGGCTCTCGCCGAGAACCCCCGGGACGCCGACGCCCGCGCCGGTCTCGGGCAGGTGCGCCTGCTCGACCGCGTGCAGGGACTGGACCTGCAGGAGGCGCGCGCGGCGGCTGCGGCGGCGCCGACGGATGTCACCGCCCAGCTGGCGGTCGCCGACCTCGACATCGCCGGCGGGCACGTGGATGACGCGTTCGGGCGACTGCTCGATCTGTTCGCCCAGTTGCCCTCGGACGAGCGCGCCCCCGTGCGTGAGCGGCTGCTGGAGCTCTTCGCGCTCGTCGGTGACGCCGACCCCCGCGTCGTCTCCGCCCGCGGGCGCCTCGCCTCGCTGCTGTTCTGACGCCGTCCGGCACCTCTGCGACGTGGTGCTCGTCTCCGCAGCGTGGTGGGTGCCGTCGCGAGATGGTGCCCATGCTCAAGAGGTGGTGCTTCATCTCGCGTGATGCCGCACCGCCTGGTGATCAGCCCTGGGTGGGGGAGGGGATGTGAGCCTGCGTCTCGTGCCGCAGCCACAGCACGCCGAGGGGCGGCAGCACGAGGGTCGCTCGTCCGCCGTCGCCGGCGTGGACGACGCCCATGTTCCCCACACCGGAGCCGCCGTATGCCTGCGCATCGGTGTTGAGGATCTCGTGCCACATCCCTCGCTCGGGCAGGTCGAGCTCGAAGGACGAGATGGGCGCGCCCGAGAAGTTCGCGGCGACGACGACGTTGTTCCCGTGCCAGTCCCGTCGGGAGAACGCGATCACGTTCGGGTTCCACCGTGGGCCGCCCAGGCGCGTGAAGGCTGCGGCGTCGCTGTCACGTGCCCACAGCGGCGCGTGCTCGCGATACACGCTGTTGAGCACCGAGACGAACTGCTGCAGCTGTGCGTGCGTCGGCTGGTCCAGGAGCCACCAGTCCAGCGACCGTGACTCCGACCATTCGGAGAGCTGCCCGAACTCCTGCCCCATGAACAGCAGCTGCTTGCCCGGGTGCCCCCACATGTACGCCAGGAACGCGCGCATGTTCGCCAGCTGCTGCCAGTGGTCTCCCGGCATCCTCGAGAAGAGGCTGCCCTTGCCGTGGACCACCTCGTCGTGGCTGATCGGAAGCACGTAGTTCTCGCTGAACGCGTACACGAACGAGAAGGACAGCTCCCCCTCGTGGTGCGATCGGTACAGCGGATCCCGCTTGATGTACTGCAGCGAGTCGTTCATCCAGCCCATGTTCCACTTGAACCCGAAGCCGAGGCCCGCGTGGCTTGTCGGTGCCGTCACGCCGGGGAAGCTGGTGGACTCCTCGGCGATCATCGCGATCCCGGGATACCGCTTGTACGCGGTGGCATTGACTTCCTGGAGGAACCGGATGGCTTCCAGGTTCTCCCGACCGCCGTGGATGTTCGGCGCCCACTCGCCGTCCTTGCGCGAGTAATCGAGGTAGAGCATCGATGCGACGGCATCCACACGGAGGCCGTCGACGTGGAACTCCTCGAACCAGTACAGGGCGTTGGCGACGAGGAAGTTGCGCACCTCGTTGCGCCCGTAGTCGAAGATGAGCGTCCCCCAGTCGCGGTGCTCGCCCCGTCGCGGGTCGGGGTGCTCGTACAGCGGCTCACCGTCGAAGCGCGCGAGGGCGAAGGCATCCTTCGGGAAATGCCCCGGCACCCAGTCCATGATCACGCCGATGCCCGCCTGGTGGAGGCGGTCGATGAGATAGCGCAGGTCATCGGGATGGCCGTAGCGGCTGGTGGGTGCGTAGTAGCCGGTGACCTGGTAGCCCCAGGATCCTCCGAAGGGGTGCTCGGCCAGCGGCAGGAACTCCACGTGCGTGAAGCCCTGCGCGGTCACGTACTCGATGAGCGGATCGGCGGCCTCTCGGTACGACAGGCCCTGGCGCCACGAGCCGAGGTGCAGCTCGTACACCGACATCGGCTGAGACACCGGTGTGGACGCCGAGCGCCGAGCGATCCACGCCGCGTCGCGCCACTTGTACGAGGAGGAGACGACGACGGACGCGGTCGCCGGGGGGACCTCGGCGAACTGCGCCATCGGGTCGGCCTTCATCGCCCACTGGCCGTTGCGGCCGCGGATCTCGAACTTGTACGTGGTCCCCGCTCCGATGCCGGGGATGAACAGCTCCCAGACCCCGCTGGCGCCCATCGAGCGCATCGCGTGACCTCGGCCGTCCCAGCCGTTGAAGTCGCCGACCACGCGGACCGCGCGGGCGTTGGGCGCCCAGACCGCGAAGGCGGTTCCGCGGCTCCCGTCATGCTCGCGCTCGTGCGCGCCGAGGACCCGCCAGAGCTCCTCGTGGCGGCCCTCGCCGATGAGATGCAGATCCAGCTCGCCGATGGTGGGTGTGTGCCGGTAGGGGTCGTCCGCGACGTAGTCCGGCCCCTCGGCGTAGCCGGCCACCAGCTCGTACCGGCCGCGCGCCCCGCCGCGGGTCCCCTCCCAGATGCCCTCGCGGACGTGCTCGAGCGGCACCCGGGTGCCGTCGTCGAACACGGCGGTCACGCTGCGGGCGAGGGGCCGGCGGGCCCGCACCGTCCACGTCGGCGTGCCTTCGTCGTCGGTGTCGGGGTGGATGCCCAGCACGGCGTGCGGATCGTGGTGCGTACCGGCCGCGACGGCATCGAGGAGCTGGTCGGAGAGCATCATCGGGGCTCCTTCACGTGCAGGATGTGGACCGGTTCGGTGAAGGCGTCGAGCATCACGAAGTTGTGATCGGACCACGTCCACCGCGATCCGGTGATGAGGTCCTCCACCTCGTACGGGGAGCCGGGCGCCACACCCCACACCCGCGTGTCGAGGTGGACCATCGTCTGGCGGACGGAGTGCGGGTCGGTGTTGACCACCACGATGATGGTGTCGCTCGCGCCGTCGGAGGACAGAGCCGCGTCGAGGTGCTTCACGTACACCAGGATCGCGTCGTCGTCGCTCCAGTGGACGGTGAGGTTGCGCAGCTGGCGCAGCGCGGGATGGGCGCGGCGGATCTCGTTGAGGCGCGTGAGGAAGGGCGCGAGGGACTCGCCGCGCTCTTCGGCGCCCGCCCAGTCCCGCAGCTTGTACTCGTACTTCTCGTTGTCGATGTTCTCTTCCGAGCCGGGACGCGCGACGTTCTCGTAGAGCTCGTATCCTGCGTACACGCCGTAGGTGGGCGCCGCGGTCGCTGCGATGGCGGCGCGGATGCGGTAGGCCGGCCGGCCCCCGAACTGCAGGTACTCGGTCAGGATGTCGGGCGTGTTGACGAACAGGTTGGGCCGCAGGAACGCATCTGTCTCGTGGGCGAGGCCCGAGAGGAACTCCTCGAGCTCCGGCTTGGTGTTGCGCCACGTGAAGTAGGTGTAGCTCTGCTGGAACCCCGCTGCGGCGAGGCTCTGCAGGGGAGCGGGCCGGGTGAAGGCCTCGGCGAGGAAGACGACGTCGGGGTCCTCGGCCGTCACAGCGGCGATCAGCCATTCCCAGAACTGCAGGGGCTTGGTGTGCGGGTTGTCCACGCGGAAGATCCGCACTCCCTGCGCGATCCAGTGGCGCACGATGCGCAGCACCTCGGCGCGGATCCCAGCCGGATCATTGTCGAAGTTGACGGGGTAGATGTCCTGATACTTCTTCGGCGGGTTCTCGGCGTAGGCGATCGTGCCGTCGGGCAGCGTCGTGAACCACTCGGGGTGCTCAGCGACCCAGGGGTGGTCCGGCGCCGCCTGCAGCGCCAGGTCGAGCGCGACTTCGAGCCCTTCGGCGCGGGCTGCGCGCACGAACGAGCGGAAATCAGCGAGCGTGCCGAGGTCGGGGTGCACGGCATCGTGGCCGCCGGCCGCCGAGCCGATGGCCCACGGCGATCCGGGATCGCCGGGACCGGCCTCCAGAGTGTTGTTCGGTCCCTTGCGGTTGCGTGTGCCGATGGGGTGGATGGGCGGCAGGTACACCACGTCGAAGCCCATGGCTGCGACGGCAGGCAGACGCTTGGCGGCGGTGCGGAACGTGCCGCTCTTGATCGTCCCGTCCTTCAGACGTCGCGCCCCCTCCGAGCGCGGGAAGAACTCGTACCAGGCGCCGACCCCCGCGCGTTCGCGCTCCACCAGCAGTTCGAGGTCGTCGCCGAGTGTGACCAGCGACATGACCGGGCGATCCCGGAAGTACGCCGCGATGGCCGGGTCCTCGACGACGGCCAGCGCGGCCGTCTGGTCGACCCCCGGATCGCGAAGGGATGCCGCGGCGGTCGTCAGCGCCGCGCGCTCGGCGGCGGGGCGGCCCTTCTCCCGGGCGGCGCGCTCGAACAGCTGCGCTCCCATCTCCCGCATGAGCGGGGCATCCACCCCCGCGGCGATCTTGAGCGAGGCGGCGTGCTCCCACGTGGCGAAGTCGTCACCGAACGACTCGAAGCGGAACCGCCAGACGCCCTGCTCGAGGAGGGCCACCGTCGTCTGCCAGCGGTCGAACCCGTCCTCGAGCGCCTCGAGGCGGTGCAGAGACTCGTCGCCCGAGGGTGAGAAGAGGCGCAGGTGCACGCCGATCCGGTCGTGACCCTCGCGGAAGGCGGTGACCCGGAACGGGACCGCCTCGCCCTGGAACGCTTTCGGGCGGTAATCGCCCCATGGAACCGACGGTGCGGGCTGGGCGAGCGGGAGCCGCCGCGCCCGGGTGTCGCGATCGGCCTGCCAGGCATCGGCGCTGCGGACAGGGAGAGCCGAGGCGCTCCGCCACGGGCGGGAGCGCGCGGAGCGCGTCGTCGTGACCACGTCTCGAACCTACCGTCACGCCGGTGCCGGCGACAGCGCGGCGACGGGCGCGGCGGATATCGGCCCGGCTATTCGGCGCGGAAGAGCCTCATGGACGTAGCCGTCATGGGCACGACATCGCCCGGCCTCCAGTGAGTCACCCGCTCGCTCGGGGCTTCGTCGGCGCTGGACCACAGCTCGGCGTACCGGCTGACGCCATCGACCTCCGGAAGCGTGACGGCGGCGTCGCGCTCGGTGCCGTGGACGATGAGCAGGATGCGGTTGAAGTCCTCGAACTCGGGAGTCGAGGCCGCGACGTACTGCAGCGTGCGGTGCGAGGCATCGGTCCAGCGGTCGAGCGACATGGTCTCGCCGTGCTCGTCGTACCACTCCATGACCGATGCGGAAGGGGTGTGCTCGCCCAGTCGTGCGAACCTGCTCGGACGCAGGGCCGGGTTCTCTCGGCGGAGCCTCAGCAGGTGGCGCACGTGCGCGTACAACTCGCGTTGCCATGGCGCGTGCTGCCACGACAGCCACGTCAGCACCGAGTCATGGCAGTAGGCGTTGTTGTTTCCCCGCTGGGTACGGGCGAACTCGTCGCCCGCCGTGATCATCGGCACTCCCGCCGAGAGCAGAAGCGTGCCCATCAGGTTCCGCATCGCCCGGCGCCGGGTGGCGAGGATCGCCTCGTCGTCTGTCGGTCCCTCGGCGCCATGGTTGAACGAGCGGTTGGTGTCGGCACCGTCGCGGTTGTGCTCGCCGTTGTCGAGGTTGTGCTTGACGTCGTACGAGACCAGATCGCGCAGGGTGAATCCATCGTGCGCGGTGATGAAGTTCACGCTCGCCAGCGGCCCGCGATCGTCCGAGAACGTGTTCGCAGAACCGGCGAGCCGCGTGGCGAAGCCGCCGATGCCGACAGGAGAGGTCGACGCCCGGCGGGCGTAGTCGACGTCGCTGAGCCAGAAGTTGCGGACCCGGTCGCGGTATCGGTCGTTCCACTCGCTCCAGCCCGGCCCGAAGTTGCCGGTCTGCCAGCCGCCCATGCCCACGTCCCACGGCTCCGCGATCTTCTTGACCCCTTGCAGGGCCGGGTCGTCGAGGATCGTCCGCAGAAGGGGGTGGTCCGGCGTGAACGTGTGGGCGGCGTCGCGTCCGAGGGTCGTGGCGAGGTCGAAGCGGAAACCGTCGATCTGCACCTCGTTCGCCCAGTACCGCAGGGAGTCCAGAACCAGCCGCGCCGCGGCATCCGTCGATGTGTTCAGGGAGTTCCCGCAGCCGGTGACGTCGATGTACGCGCCGTCGTCCTGCTGCCGGTAGTACGCGCGGTTGTCGATGCCGCGCAGACTCGATCTCGGTCCGCCGATGCCTTCTTCGGATGTGTGGTTGTAGACGACGTCGAGGATCACCTCGAGCCCGGCCTCGTGGAGCAGCCTCACCATGCCCTTGAACTCGCGGAGCACCGCCTCCGGACCCTGGCGGCGCGCCTCTTCCGTCGCGTACGGCGCGTGCGGGGAGAAGAAGTTCAGCGAGTTGTAGCCCCAGTAGTTGGTGAGCCCGTGCTGGAGCAGTCGCGGCTCGGTGGTGAACGCGTGCACCGGGAGCAGCTGGATGCTGGTGACGCCGAGGTCGAGGAAATGCTCGACCATCGCCGGATGCGCGAGCCCCGCGTACGTGCCCCGCAGCGCCCCGGGCACGTCGGGATGCCGCTTGGACAGACCCTTCAGATGCCCCTCGTAGATGACCGTGCGATCCAGCGGCACCCCCGGCTTGCCGACCCCGCCCCAATCGAACGAGCCCTCCACGACGACCGAGCGCCAGCCGTCGTACCCGGTCCGCACCAGGCCGCGCGTGTACGGCTCGATGAGCAGCGTCCCCCGGTTGAACGTGTTGCCGGGCCCCGGCGGACCGTCCACGCGCACCGCATAGCGCACCCCGGGGCGCAGCAGCGGCGTCGTGGTCTCCCACACGCCGCCGCCGACCGGAGTGAGCGGCTCCGCGGCGGTGATCCAGTCCAGGTCCGAGTCGTCGAAGATGACGAGGTCGACGGCGTCGGCACCGCCCGACCAGACGCGCAGGCGGCCGCCCTCCGGCAGCAGCACGACACCGAGCCCGTCGAGGTCGGCGCTCAGCAGACCCTCTGAGGGTGGCGACATGACGGACTCGGGGCTGACCATGCGGACTACGATAACCATGGTCGGAGTCGGCGATGTTACGGGACCGGGTCCCATGGTGGACGGGACTCAGGCGCAGCCCGTGTCGCCCGAGCCGCCGTGTGAGCGCGAAGGAGAGCGCGTGCCGATCTACCTCGACCATGCCGCGACGGCGCCGTTGCGCGCGGAGGCGCGCGAAGCGTGGCTGGAAGCGGCTGCCGCCGTCGGCAACGCCTCGTCGATCCACGGCGCCGGGCAGCAGGCCCGCCGCTCGCTGGAGGAGGCCCGCGAGCGACTGGCGGCGGTGCTGGACGCGGATCCCATCGAGGTGGTGTTCACCTCGGGAGGCACGGAATCGGTGAATCTCGCCGTCAAGGGCCTCTGGTGGAGCCGTCAGCCGGATGCCGCGGCGGTGGTGCTGCCCGACGGCGAGCACCACGCCACGCTCGACGCCGTGGAGTGGCTCGAAGCACAGGGGGCGCCGGTGCACCGGGTGGCGCTCGACCGGGTCGGCCGCATCCGCGGCGACGCGTTCGTCAGGGCGTTGGCCGGCGCGGCCCTGGCGACCGCACTGGTCGCGAACAACGAGATCGGCACGGTCAACGACTCCGCCGCCCTGTCGTCGGCAGCCGCGGACGCCGGTGTGCCGCTTCACCTGGATGCCGTGGCTGCGTTCGGCCACGTGCCGGTGTCGTTCCGGCGGTGGCGCGGGACGGCGCGGGGACGAGCGGGCCTGGTGGCCATGAGCGTGTCTGCGCACAAGATCGGGGGACCGACCGGCGTCGGTGCTCTCGTGGTGTCCCGCACGGCGGAGCTCTCGGCGCTGCTGCACGGCGGAGGCCAGCAGCGCCGGTTGCGCGCCGGCACCCAGGACGTTCCCGGTGCTGTCGCCTTCGCGGTCGCCGCCGAGCTCGCGGAGGCCGAGCGTGCCGCCGAGTCCGTCCGGCTCGCCGGGTTGCGCGACCGATTGGTTCGGGGCATCCGGCAAGCGATCCCCGAGGCCGAGCTGCTCGGAGACCCGGTGGACCGCGTGCCGGGAAACGCGCACGTCCTCTTTCCCGGCGCGTCGGGAGAGACACTGCTGTTCCTGCTCGACCAGGCCGGGATCGCCGTATCGACGGGCTCGGCCTGCCAGGCGGGCGTGCCCGAGCCCTCGCATGTCGTGCTCGCCCTCGGGCGAACGGATGCCGAGGCGCGCCAGGTGCTGCGCTTCACACTCGGCCGCACCACCACGGAGTCCGACGTCGACGCCGCCCTCGCCGCGCTGCCCGACGCCGTCAGCCGCGCTCGTGCGGCCTCCGGGCGCTGACCGCCGGCGGCACGAACTCCTCAGAATGGCGCGCCTTCGGGCGCCGGATGAGGCTGGGGTCTGGGTTCTCGCGGAACTTGAGGAGTTTGTGCTTCGAGGCCCGGTGGCAGGGGTCGTGCCCGACGGCATCGGCATCTGCGGCGCGTCCGGTCCGTCGTCGCTGTCTCTGGGCGCACAAACTCCTCAACTTGGGCCCGACCGGCGCCGGACGGAGCTCAGGTCCGCGGATCGGCCTGAAACCTGAGGAGTTCGTGCACCGGCTAAGTCCGCCGAGACGAGAGCGGCGCATCCGGGACCCTGCCAGCCGGGCGTTCGTAGACTGGGGGGATGCGGATACTTGCGGCCATGAGCGGGGGAGTGGACTCCGCCGTCGCCGCCGCACGTGCGGTCGAGGCGGGCCACGACGTCGTCGGCGTGCACCTCGCGCTCTCTCGCGCGGGCGGCACCCTGCGGGCCGGCAGCCGCGGCTGCTGCACCATCGAGGACGCGATGGACGCGCGGCGGGCGGCGGACCGGCTGGGAATCCCGTTCTACGTGTGGGACTTCTCGGAGCGTTTCCGCGACGACGTCATCGATGACTTCGTGGCCGAGTACCGGGCGGGGCGCACGCCCAACCCGTGCATGAGGTGCAACGAGAAGATCAAGTTCGCGGCCCTGCTCGAGCGCGCCCTGGAGCTGGGCTTCGACGCGGTCTGCACCGGGCACTACGCGACGCTCGTCGACGGTCCGAACGGGCGAGAACTGCACCGCGCATCGGACGAGGCCAAGGACCAGTCCTATGTGCTGGGCGTGCTGACCGCCGAGCAGCTTGCGCACACCTACTTCCCGCTCGGGAGCACACCCTCGAAGGCCATCGTGCGGGCTGAGGCGGAGGAGCGGGGCCTGACAGTCGCGCACAAGCCCGACAGCCACGACATCTGCTTCATCCCGGACGGCGACACCCGCGGCTGGCTGGCCGAGAAGGTCGGTGCGGAGCGGGGTGACATCGTCGATCGAACCGGAGCCGTCGTCGGCGCGCACGACGGGGCGCACGCGTTCACCGTCGGACAACGCCGCGGGCTCCAGCTCGGCCGGCCGGCCCCGGACGGCAAGCCGCGCTTCGTCCTCGAGGTGCGACCGGTCACCAACACGGTGGTGGTCGGCCCGAAGGAGGCGCTCGCGACCGCGGAGATCGCCGGGGAGCGCTATTCGTGGGCTGGTCGAGCGCAGCCGCCGGGCGAGTTCGAGTGCCACGTGCAGATCCGTGCGCATGCCGATCCGGTGCCGGCCACGGCCACGCTGGATGACGGAGTGCTCACCGTGGTGCCCGAGACGCCGTTCGACGGCGTGGCGCCTGGTCAGACCGCCGTCTTGTACGACGGCACCCGGGTGATCGGCCAGTTCACGATCGACCGCACGGTGTCGGCCGTACCCGTCATCGCGTAGCGCCGCGGAGGGATCCGCGGCTGCGGCGCAAGCCCGGTGCGCTGTCGGGGGCCGCTCCTAGACTGGCGGGGTGACGGATGACGAACGCGGCGGCCCTGTCGGCACGCACGAAGCCCTTCCCGCCGACCCCGGTCTGGACGCGTCGCGGGAGGAAGCCGCTCAGCTGACCGAGCGCATCCTGGGGGCGCGCGACGCGTACTACGGGCGCAACGCCGAGATCGTCGATGACGCCACCTACGACGCGTGGATGCGCCGGCTCGAAGAGCTCGAGCGGCTGCACCCTGAGCTGCAGGGACAGGATTCCCCGACCCAGACAGTAGGCGCTGCCGAGAGCTCCATGTTCGCGCCGGTCGAGCACGCCGAGCGGATGCTGAGTCTTGACAACGTGTTCAGCCTCGACGAGCTGCGCGACTGGTGCGTCAAGACGCAAGCTGCCGCCGGACGGCCGGTCCGCTGGCTCACCGAGCTCAAGATCGACGGCCTCGCCATCAGCCTGCGCTACGAGCGCGGCGTCCTCACGTCGGCGGCTACGCGGGGCGACGGGCGCGTCGGCGAGGACGTCACGATGAACGCGGTGCGTGTGACCGGCATCCCTCAGCGACTGGCGGGCACCGGCCACCCGGAGCTCGTCGAGGTGCGAGGCGAGGTGTACATCCCCGTCGCCGCGTTCGAAAGGCTGAACGCGCTGCAGGCGGACATGCGCGACCGCGTCGTCGCAGACGCCCGCGCCCGTGGCCGCTCCTTCGACGAGACCAAGGCGCGCATCAGTGCCGAGCGGCGGTTCCCGGCGTTCGCGAACCCGCGCAACGCCGCCTCCGGCGGACTGCGCCAGCAGCTCGAGAAGAAGGACGGGTTGGAGCTCGAAGCCGGTCGGGCGCGCCTGGACTCGCTCCGGCTGTTCGTGCACGGCATCGGCGCCTGGAGCCGCCCGCCGGTCGATTCGCAGAGCGAGACGTATGCGCTGCTGGCCGAATGGGGTCTTCCCACGAGTCCGTACTACCGCACCGCCGACGACGTCGATGGTGTGCTCGACTTCGTCGCCCACTACGGCGAGCATCGCCATGACGTCGAGCACGAGATCGACGGCGTGGTCGTCAAGGTCGACGAGCTCGCCCTTCACGACGAACTCGGCGCGACCAGTCGTGCGCCGCGCTGGGCCATCGCGTACAAGTACCCGCCCGAGCAGGTCAACACGAAGCTGCTCGACATCGTCGTGTCCGTCGGGCGCACCGGCCGCGCCACGCCGTTCGCCGTGATGGCCCCGGCCCGTGTCGCGGGATCGGTGGTCCGCCAGGCGACGTTGCACAATCAGGACGTCGTGCGCGCCAAGGGCGTGCTGATCGGCGACACCGTGGTCCTGCGCAAAGCGGGTGACGTGATCCCCGAGGTCCTCGGTCCGGTCGTCGAGCTGCGCGACGGCAGTGAACGCGAATTCGTGATGCCGGCGAACTGCCCCGAATGCGGCTCTCCGCTCGCGCCCGCGAAAGAGGGGGACATCGACCTGAGATGTCCGAACACGCGAGCCTGCCCGGCGCAGGTGCGCGGGCGCGTGGAACACATCGGCTCGCGCGGCGCCCTCGACATCGAGGCGCTGGGCGAGGTGACCGCCGCCGCGCTGACCCAGCCGTCAGTTCCCGCGGTGCCTCCGCTCGAGACCGAGGCGGGGTTGTTCGAGCTCACCGTCGAGCAGCTGGTGCCCATCGAGGTGGTGGTGCGCGATGCCGAGACCGGCGAGCCGCGCGTCGACGAGAAGACCGGCGAGGCGGTGCGCCGCGCGCCGTTCCGCCGCAATCCCACGGCGGCCGAGAAGAAGACGGGAATCACCGAGCCTCAGCCCTCGGCGCAGGCCCTGACGCTCATCGACCAGCTCGAGCGTGCGAAGACCAAGGAGCTGTGGCGTTTCCTCGTCGCCCTCAACATCCGCCACGTCGGCCCGGTCGCCGCCCGGGCGTTGGCGCAGTGGTTCGGCTCGGTGGACGCCATCCGGACGGCGTCACGCGATGAGCTGGCCGGCGTCGAGGGAGTCGGCGGCATCATCGCCGATTCGCTCCGCGACTGGTTCCAGGTCGACTGGCACCGCGAGATCGTTGAGCGCTGGGCCGCCGCCGGTGCGCAACTGGCCACGCCGGGTCACCCCGGACCAGGAGCGGCCTCGACCGAGGGAGGGGTGCTGGACGGGCTCACCGTCGTCGCCACCGGCTCGCTCGAGGGGTACACGCGCGAGGGAGCGCAGGAGGCGATCATCAAGGCCGGCGGCAAAGCCGCCTCCAGCGTCTCGAAGAAGACGGACTTCGTGGCCGCCGGCCCCGGCGCGGGATCGAAGCTCTCGAAGGCCGAAGAGCTCGGAATCCGCATCCTCGACGCCGCACAGTTCCACATCCTCGTCACCGAGGGTCCGTCCGCCCTGGACGCGCTCGCCCCCGACGCCGGGTGACGACGACGAGGCAACGGACGGACGGGTGGGCCCCGGCTCAGCGCACGCGAAGGTTCGATCGGCGCGCACGCGGCCGCATCCGGCTGCGTACACGCCGGCCTCGCGGCAGACGAGGAGGGACTGCGATGATGTCGGCATGGCGCAGTGGCTGTACCGCATCGTTCCCTCCCGGCCGGCGATGGTCACGGACCCGACGCCCGAAGAGGGCCGGATCGTGGGGGACCACTTCCAGTACCTCGTCGACCTGCGCGATCGGGGCGTGCTGATCCTCGCCGGACGCACGCAGGATGCCGGCGACACGTTCGGCATCACGATCTTCGAGGCCGATGATGAGGCGTCGGCGCGCGGCGTGATGGAAGCAGATCCGGGTGTGGCGGGCGGGGTCTTCCTCGCGACGCTGCACCCGTACCGGATCGCTGTCGCCCGCGAGGCCCTGGAGGAGTGAGGCTCAGCCGCCGGCGTTGAGCGCGAGCAACCGCTCCCGCACCTGCCGACGGAGCACCTTCCCGATCAGCGAGGTGGGCAGCTCGTCGACGACGTAGATCCGGCGGGGCACCTTGTACGCGGTGAGGATGCCGCGGGCGAACTCGCGCACCGCCTCGACGTCGACGTCTTCGCCGGGCTTCGCGACGATGGCGGCGACGACCTCCTCCCCGGAGTGGTCGCTGGGAAGTCCCACGACGGCGGCGTCCTCCACGTGGGGGTGCTGCCGCAGCGCGTTCTCGACCTCCGTCGGCGCGACGTTGAATCCGCCGGTGATGATGAGCTCCTTGATCCGGTCCACGATCCGCACGAATCCGGCGGGATCGATCGTGACGATGTCTCCCGTACGGAACCAGCCCTCGGAGAACACCGCCTCCGTCTCCTCGGGCTTTCCGTAATAGCCGCCGAAGACCTGCGGTCCACGCACCAGCAGTTCGCCCCGCTCGCCGGCGGGCACATCGCGCGTCGGGTCATCGGGGTCCACGACGCGACATTCCGTTCCCGGCAGCGGAAGACCGACCGTGCCGGGGACCCGGTTGTCGGCCACCGGGTTCGCCATCAGCACCGGGGAGCACTCGCTCAGGCCGTATCCCTCGACCAGGTATCCCCCCGAGGCGGCCTCGAACGGCACGACCAGGTCGTGCGGGAGGGCCATGGCGCCGGAGATCGCGACCTCCGTGCCGGCGAGCGACACCCCCTTCTCGCGAGCGGCCTTGAGAAGGCGCTCGGCGATGGGCGGCACGAGCGGGAGGAATGTCGCCGGATGCTTCTTCGTCACCTCGAGGACCATGTCGGGGTCGAAGCGGGGGAAGAGCACCAGGCGCGCGCCCATCGACATCGCGAAGGTCAGGCAGAGCGTGAGGCCGTAGGCGTGGAACATCGGCAGCACCGCGTACACCACACAACCGTCGCCGCGCACGATGGACGGGACCCACGCGCGGGCCTGCGCCGCGTTGGACAGCAGGTTGCGGTGGGTCAGGGCCGCACCCTTCGGTGTGCCCGTCGTCCCGCTCGTGTACTGGATGAGTGCCAGGTCGTCCGTCGCGGGGCGCGGGTGCGAGGCGGGCAGCGGCGCCGATGCGACGACCTGCTCCCACGGCACGGTGCCGGTCACACGCTCGGTGAGAGCCGCACGCGCCGTTCGTGCCTTCGCCACCGGGAGCGAGAGCGCGAGGCGGGTGCGCAGGGGCATCGCCTTGACCACGTCCACCGAGACGATGTTCGGCACAGCGACATCGGGCGGGAAGGCCTGCAGCGTCTTCACGACCTTGCTCCACACGATCGCGTGCGTCACGCCGTGATCCTCGAACTGCTTGCGCAGCTCCCGCGGCGTGTACAGCGGATTGTGCTCGATGACGACCGCTCCCACGCGCAGGATGGCGTAGAAGGCGACGATGTGCTGAGGACAGTTGGGCAGCACGATGGCCACGGGGTCGCCCGCTTTGACGCCCAGCGCCCGCAGCCCCGCTGCCGCCCGCTCGATCTGCTCGTGCAGGGAGCGGTACGTCGTCTCGCGTCCGAAGAACTGCAGCGCCGCAGCATCCGGATAGTCGCGCGCGGACGCGTCGACGATGTCGACGAGGCATCCGGTCACCGGATCCAGGTCGGCCGGGACCCCCTCGGCATAGCTGGCGATCCAGGGACGCGGCGGGTCGTAGGTCGTCACCGCCTCAGCCTACGCCGGGCGCCCTCGGCCACGCATGCCGCCCCGGTAGGCTGTTCGGGTGTCTGAAATCACCCCCGATCTCGTGCGCCATCTCGGTGTGCTCGCCCGGATCCAGTTGAGCGATGAAGAGGTCGAGCGTCTCACCGGTCAGCTCGATGCGATCGTCGACAACATCGCGAAGGTCTCCGAGGTGGCCACGCCCGACGTTCCCGCCACCAGCCATCCCATCGCCTTGCAGAACGTGTTCCGCTCGGATGTCGCGGCCGACCAGCTGACGCCCGAGCAGGTGCTGCAGAACGCCCCCGACGCCGCCGACGGGCGCTTCCGGGTGACCGCGATCCTCGGTGAAGAGCAGTAGGGGCGCGAGATGACCGATCTGACCCGTCTCACTGCCGCCGACCTGGCGGAGAAGCTGTCCCGTGGCGAGGTGTCGAGCGTCGAGGTGACGCGCGCGCACCTGGAGCGCATCGCCGCGGTGGATGCCGACATCCACGCGTTCCTGCACGTCAACGAGCGCGCGCTGGATGTGGCCGCCGACATCGACCGTCGCCGTGGCGCCGGCGATGACCTCGGCCCCCTCGCAGGCGTCCCCCTCGCGATCAAGGACGTCCTCGTCACGACCGACATGCCGTCCACGAGCGGATCGAAGATCCTCGAGGGCTACCTGTCCCCGTACGACGCGACAGTGGTCGCCCGCTCGCGGGCCGCCGACCTCGTGCCGCTGGGAAAGACCAACATGGACGAGTTCGCGATGGGCTCCTCCACGGAGCACTCGGCCTACGGCCCCACGCGCAACCCGTGGGATCTGGAGCGCATCCCGGGCGGCTCCGGCGGGGGATCGGCGGCGGCTGTGGCCGCCTTCGAAGCGCCGCTCGCACTCGGGTCGGACACCGGAGGCTCCATCCGTCAGCCCGCCCACGTCACGGGCACCGTCGGGATCAAGCCGACCTACGGCGGCGTGAGCCGATACGGCGCCATCGCGCTGGCATCCAGCCTCGACCAGGTCGGTCCCGTGACGCGGACCGTGCTCGACGCCGGCCTCCTGCACGACGTCATCGGCGGGCACGACCCGCACGACTCGACGTCGCTGGCGCACGAATGGCCTTCTTTCGCCGCCGCCGCTCGTGAGGGCGCCACGGGTGAGGTCCTCAAGGGTCTGAAGGTCGGGGTGATCCGTGAGCTGCCCGACAGCGGATTCCAGCCCGGCGTCTCGGCGTCCTTCCGGGCCGCGTTGGCGGCGATGCAGGCGCAGGGCGCCGAGATCGTCGAGATCAGCGCGCCGCACTTCGAGTACGGCGTCGCCGCCTATTACCTGATCCTGCCGGCCGAGGCATCCAGCAACCTCGCCAAGTTCGACTCGGTGCGCTTCGGCCTTCGGGTGAACGTCCCCGGCGGAACCGTGGAGGACGTCATGGCCGCGACCCGCGACGCGGGATTCGGCGACGAGGTCAAGCGCCGGATCATCCTGGGCACGTACGCGCTGTCCGCCGGCTACTACGACGCGTACTACGGGTCCGCACAGAAGGTGCGCACCCTGATCCAGCGCGACTTCGCCGAGGCGTTCGCGCAGGTCGACGTCATCGCGACGCCCTCGGCTCCCACCACCGCGTTCAAGCTGGGGGAGAAGGTCGACGACCCGCTGCAGATGTATCTGAACGACGTGACGACGATTCCCGCGAACCTCGCCGGCGTGCCCGGGATCTCGATCCCGTCCGGACTCGCATCCGAGGACGGGCTGCCGGTGGGAATCCAGTTCCTGGCGCCGGCGTATGAGGACGCCCGGCTGTACCGGGTCGGTGCAGCGGTGGAGCAGCTGCTCGTCGACTCGTGGGGAGGCCCGCTGCTGGACCGTGCTCCCCAGCTGGCGGGGGCGTCCGCCGGTGACGCGAACGGAGGTGCCCGCTGATGGCGAAGGACAAGCTGATGGACTTCGACAAGGCCCTCGAGCTCTTCGAGCCGGTGCTCGGGTTCGAGGTGCACGTCGAGCTCAACACCGAGACCAAGATGTTCTCGGCCGCGGCGAACCCCGCCAACTCGGCCAACCACGGCGCCGCACCGAACACGCTCGTGGCACCGGTCGACATGGGCCTTCCCGGATCGCTTCCGGTGGTCAACGAGACAGCGGTGCGCTACTCGATCAGCCTGGGACTGGCGCTGGGCTGCTCCATCGCGCCGTCCAGCCGGTTCGCCCGGAAGAACTACTTCTACCCCGACCTCGGCAAGAACTACCAGATCTCGCAGTACGACGAGCCGATCGCGTTCGACGGCCAGGTCGAGATAGAGCTCGCCGACGGCACCATCGTCCAGGTGCCGATCGAGCGGGCGCACATGGAGGAGGATGCCGGGAAGCTGACCCACGTCGGCGGCTTGACCGGTCGCATCCAGGGCGCCGAGTACTCCCTCGTCGACTACAACCGTGCCGGAGTCCCGCTGGTCGAGATCGTCACGAAGCCGATCTTCGGCGCAGAGCACCGTGCTCCCGAGGTCGCGAAGGCCTACGTGCAGACGATCCGCGACGTCGTCCTCGCCCTGGGCATCTCGGATGCGCGCATGGAACGCGGCAACCTCCGCTGCGACGCCAATGTGTCGCTGCGACCCCGCGGCCAGGAGAAGCTCGGCACCCGCACCGAGACGAAGAACGTCAACTCCATGCGTTCGGTCGAGCGCGCCGTCCGCTACGAGATCCAGCGACAGGCCGCCATCCTCGCCGAGGGCGGCACGATCACGCAGGAGACCCGGCACTGGCACGAGGACACCGGCACGACATCACCGGGCCGGCCCAAGTCGGACGCCGACGACTACCGGTACTTCCCCGAGCCGGACCTTCTGCCGGTCGTGCCGACACCGGAGCTCATCGAGCAGCTGCGCGCGGCGCTGCCGGAACCGCCCGTTGCCCGTCGGCGCCGCCTGAAGGCGGAGTGGGGATTCCCCGACATCGAGTTCCAGAGCGTCGTCAACAGCGGCGTGGTAGCCGAGGTCGAGGCGACCATCGCCGCCGGAGCCTCGCCGGCGGCGGCCCGCAAGTGGTGGACGGGCGAGATCGCCCGCATCGCCAACGCCGAGGGCCGTGAAGCCTCGGACCTCGTCACACCCTCGGACGTGGCGGCGCTGCAGGCTCTGGTGGACGGAGGCACCCTGACCGACAAACTGGCTCGGCAGGTGCTCGAGGGCGTCATCGCCGGCGAGGGCACTCCGCAGGAGGTCGTGGACGCGCGGGGCCTCGCCGTCGTCTCGGATGACGGCGCGCTCATCGCCGCGATCGACGAAGCCCTGAACGCGCAGCCGGACGTGCTGCAGAAGATCCGCGACGGCAAAGTGCAAGCGGCGGGCGCTGTGATCGGCGCGGTCATGAAGTCCATGAAGGGCCAGGCCGACGCGGCGCGTGTCCGCGAGCTCATCCTGGAGCGCGCGGCGGCGACGAACGACTGACGACCGGCGGCTGATTCGCCGTCTGAGTTGGTGATGAGGGCGGCTCCGTCGGGAGCCGCTCTCATCGGTTGTCGGGACGGTTGTCGGGAGTACCTGGGAGAATCGAGGCCATGGGGCGCGGTGACGGAACAGGCCGGCTGGTCTCCCCGGACGGGGCCGACGACACCGGCACCGGCATCCTCCATGTCGACATGGATGCGTTCTACGCGTCGGTCGAGCAACTGGATGATCCGTCGCTGCGCGGCAAGCCGATCATCGTCGGTGCCCCCGACAGCCGATCCGTGGTGTCCAGCGCGTCATACGAGGCACGGCGATTCGGCGTGCGCTCGGCGATGCCGGTCGGTCAAGCGCTGCGTCTGTGCCCGACCGCGATCGTCGTCCTCCCGCACTTCGGACGCTACCTCCAGGTGTCCGCGCAGGTCATGGCAATCTTCCGCGATATCACGCCGCTGGTGGAGCCGCTCTCGATCGACGAGGCGTTCCTCGATGTCCGAGGTGCCCGACGCCTGTGGGGGAGCCCCGGCGTGATCGCACGGATGCTCCGTGACCGGGTGCGGGAAGAGACCGGCCTCGCGTGCAGCGTGGGGGTGGCCGCCACCAAGCACGTCGCGAAGATGGCCTCCACCTTGAGCAAGCCCGACGGACTTCTGATCGTGGCCGAAGCGGACACCGCCGCGTTCCTCGGGCCCCGGTCCGTGCGTGCACTCTGGGGCGTCGGACCGAAAGCCTCCGAGGCGCTGGAGGCTCGCGGCATCCGCACGATCGCCGACGCTCGAGACGCGCCGCGGTCGGTGCTGGATCGAGCGCTCGGGGCCGCGATGGGCGATCGGGTGTGGCATCTCGCGCGCGGCCTCGATGCCCGCCACGTCGACACCGAGCGCGTGGAGAAAAGCGTCGGGCACGAAGAGACCTTTCACGAGGACATCGCCGACACGGCGATCCTCCGTTCGGAACTGCGTCGCCTCTCCGATCGCGTGGGGGCCCGCCTGCGCAGCAACGGCTGGGAGGCGTCCACGGTGGCGATCAAGGTCCGCTTCGCGGACTTCACGACCATCTCGCGGTCGCAGACCCTCCCCGAGCCGACGGCGGTGGGGCAGCGGATCGGCGACGCTGCACACGATCTGTTCGACGGCGTGGACCGCGTCCTCCCGGTACGGCTGATCGGTGTGCGGGCGGAGCGGCTGCGTCCCGCCGGCTCGAGCGCCCCGGCTCTCTGGGACGACGACGAGGACTGGCGGCGCATCGAGGGGGCCCTCGACGATGCGGCGGCACGCTTCGGCCGCGGAGCCGTCACGCGGGCCACGCTGCTGGGGTCGCGGGGTGGTGGGACCCTGCCGTCCAGCCCGCCCGCGCCCCGCCTCGACCGGGGCTGATGCACATCCGTGGTGGAACCGAGGTGAGCGCATCTTGCGAGGATCGTTGGCTCTGTGCCGGAGGCGCCCAGCCCGCTACCGTTGACGCATGCCCAACATCGCACTCGAACTCGGCAAGCAGTCCGCGGAATTCGGCGTCAGGAGCGCCTACGGCGAGCAGCAGGACGTCGACGGCGTTCGCATCATCCCTGTCGCGCTGACCTGGTCGGGCTTCGGCGGAGGCTCCGACGAGGCGGGCAACGGTGGCGGCGGCGGGGGTGGTTGGGCCATCCCGGTGGGCGCGTACATCCGTCGGGGCGACGACCTGCGCTTCGAGCCGAACATCATCGCGCTGCTCACCGTCGCGGTGCCGTTCGTCTTCTTCGCCGGGCGTGCGCTCAGCCGTGTCATCCGCACCCTCAAGAAATAGCCCGGACGCGGTCGGCTCTTCGCTGGCGGTGGCGGCTGCACAGATCCTCGCCGCGATCGGCGAGATGGCCGCGTCCAATCCCGTCATCCTCGTCGACGGCCGCAGCGGCGCGGGAAAGAGCTCGCTGGCGCGCGCGCTGGTCGCCCGGTGGCCACTGCGGGGGCGGGTGCAACTGGTTGCGCTGGACTCGCTCTACCCCGGGTGGGACGGATTGGACGACGGTGTGGAGCTCGCCAGAGAGTTGATCCTGACTCCTCACGCTCGCGGGGCGATCGGCGTATGGCAGCGGTGGGACTGGACGGTCTCCGCCCCGGCGGAGGCCCATGCCGTGGATCCCTCCCTTCCGCTGATCGTCGAAGGCGCCGGCATCCTGACACCGGCGACCGCCCGCCTGGGCGATATCCGGGTGTGGCTGGAGTCGCCGCCGGCCTCGCGCCGGCAGCGAGCGCTCGCGCGCGACGGGGAGACCTATCGGCCGCACTGGGAGCGATGGGCGCGTCAGGAGGAGCGGCACATCGAGCGCGATCAGCCGCAGCGCCTGGCCACTCACGTGTTCCCGGTGCCGTGACACACGCCCGACTGCCGGCGAGTGTTCGTCAGTCGGTGCTTTCTAGCGCCCTGACGAGACCGTCGAGCCGGTAGCCGAGCCAGTCGTAGATGCCGAATCGCGGGTCTTCGTGGTCGTAGTCGTCCGTGTCGGCGACGCCGAGCCGGCTGGCCAGGACGAGGCGGACAGCAGCCAGCGTGCGCAGCCACGCGCGCGACGCCTGAGGGTCCAGGTGGACCTCGACCTCTTCCAGGAGCGTCGGGTCATCCGGGTCGTCGGGGATCTGCGCCGCATCGTGGAGAGAAGCCAGAACGATGTCGGCGTCGGAGGCGCGTCGAGCCAGCAGGTCGCCGGCGGTGAGGGCGCGGAACTCGGCAGCGGCGGATTCGTCGTCGGGATACGCCGGAGGTACGAGACGGGCGATCGCCGGATCGCCATCCTGAGGGGTCGACTCGCGCAGGAGGTCGGCGAACTGCGCGACGAGACCGGACAGATGCGCCGCCTCCAGACGCGTGATCTCCACGACCAGGGCCCGACCGCTCATCGCGGGGCCTGCCGCACCGTGGCCCACAGCCCGTAGTCATGCATGGCTTGGGCGTGGAGCTCCATCTGCTCCCGCGCCCCCTGGGCGACGACGGCGTGGCCGTTGTTGTGGACGGCGAGCATGAGGCGTTCGGCCTCGGGCTTGGGGAACCCGAAGTACTCGCGGAAGACGTGGGTGACGTAGCTCATGAGATTGACCGGATCGTCCCACACGACGGTCTGCCACGGCAGACCGGGGTCCACGAGCGACCCCTGCTCGAGGTCCCGCTCGATGTCGGGCGTGGCCACCGGTGCCATCACGCCCACCCCAGCTCATGCAACCGCTCGTCGTCGATGCCGTAGAAGTGTGCGATCTCGTGCACGAGCGTCGTATGCACCTCGTCGCGAAGTTCGGATTCGTCGTCGCATGCGGCCAGATGCGGCTCGCGGTAGACGATGATGCGGTCGGGCAGTTCGCCGACGCCATAGCGTTCGCGCTCGGTCAGGGCCCAGCCGTCGTAGAGGCCGAGCAGGTCGAGGCTGCCGTCCTCGGGCCGGTCCTCGACCACGAACACGACGTTGTCGAGGCCGTCCACCATGTCGTCGGGCAGCAGGTCCAGCTCGTCGATCACGAGCTGCTCGAAGGTCGCGGCATCCATCTCCATCATGATGCCTCGCCTCGACGCGAATGGGGCGCGAGCTGCGCGCCCCATTCGGAGGAAATGGGGTGAGTAACGGGACTTGAACCCGCGACCCCCTGGACCACAACCAGGTGCTCTACCAACTGAGCTATACCCACCATGTCTCCCGCCTGCGCGGGCAACCAGAAGATTCTCTCATACCTCCGGAGCAAACGACGACACGGCTGCCGCCGCTGCGGCACGTGCGCCGTCGCTCGTGGGGCCGGGCTCGGGGACGAAGACTGCCTGGCGGTAATAGGCCAGTTCGCGGATCGACTCGATGATGTCGGCGAGCGCGCGGTGGCCGCCTTCCTTCGCGGGCGCGTGGATGTAGGCACGGGGATACCAGCGCCGAGCAAGTTCCTTGATGCTCGAGACGTCGACGTTCCGGTAGTGCAGCCACCGGTCGACCCGCGGCATGTACTTGGCCAGGAACATGCGGTCGGTTCCGATGGTGTTTCCCGCGAGCGGGGCCTTGCCTTCGAGGGGAACGAAGCGCTGGATGTACTCGAGCACCTGGAACTCCGCGTCGGCGAGGCTGACGCCGTGGGGGATCTCGTCGAGCAGTCCCGACGTCCGGTGCATGTTGGTGACGAACTCGTTCATGTTCGCCAGCGCCGAATCGTCGGGCTTGATGACGACATGGAAGCCGGGATCGAGCGGACGCAGCTCGAAATCGGTGACCACGACGGCGATCTCGACGAGTTCGTCGACGCCGAGGTCGAGCCCCGTCATCTCGCAGTCGATCCACACCAGACGGTCGTTCTCGGATGCCCCCACCATGCGCTCCATCCTCGTGACAGGTCCAGGTATCCCACAGGGCTGGACGCAGGTCCCGGCTGCCACGCCGGAACCCCGTGCCCCTCCGGGAGGATTCGAACCCCCGACCTGGCGGGTAGAAACCGCTCGCTCTGTCCCCTGAGCTACGGAGGGAAGGGTGTTCTCACCCTACCGGGTCGGACGACACCGACGCCGATGCTGGCGTCACACGGCTCTCGAGCGTAGCGTCTGACACAGAGGTCGAAAGGAGTTCACCATGAGCACCACCCAGACGCACCACGCACTGTGGGTCGCCTACGGCCCGTCCGGCGTCGCCGGCAGCATCCGCAAGGACGACGACGGTTACACCGTCACGATGGCCGGCGCCGACAAGGCGGCAGGCACCTACCCCTCGATGGAGATCGCCAAGAGCGCGCTGCACGCGCACATGGCGCCGGGAAGCGACTGGCCACTGTTCCGCGAGCACTGAGCACCCGACGGGACGTCGCCGAATTCGCGTCGGCGAGCCGTCAGGTCGAGGGTTGCGCGGCGGCCCGGGCCGCCGTCCGCCGCGTGTCCAGCAGCGGGAGCGCGATGTGCACGAGCGGTCCGATGAGGACGGCGAAGAGCACCGTGCCGATACCCACCGTGCCGCCCAGCAGCCAGCCGACCAGCAGCACCGTCAGCTCGACGAGCGCGCGGCACAGCCAGATCGGCCACCCGAGGCGCGAGTGCATGCCCGTCATCAACCCGTCGCGGGGGCCGGGCCCGAATGCCGCTCCGATGTAGAGGCCGGACGCGAGCGCGACGACGGCGATCCCGCCCAGTAGGGTTGCCAGCTGCGGCAGGAACCCCGAGATCGGCGGCACGATGCCCAGGACGATCTGCATGCTCGTGCCGACGAGCAGGATGTTCGCGACCGTTCCGACGCCGGGACGCTGTCGGAGCGGTATCCACAGCAGCAGCACGAAGAAGCCGACGATGTTGGTGATCCAGCCGACGCCGATGCCGGTTCGCACGGAGAGTCCCTCGGCGAACACAGTCCAGGGGTCGACGCCGAGGCCCGCCTGCACGGTGAGGGCGCAGCCGGCGCCGTACAGGAAGAGGCCGACGAACAGCTGCACGATCCGACGGGTCATTTCTCCATCCAATCGCAGGATTGGCCCGTACGCTCCAGTCCAATAGCGGTACGCTGGCCCCCATGGACTCCCGGATATCGGCGCGGGCTCTGGCGGCGGCCCTCGGCGGCTGGCGCACGCGCGAGCCGGCGTATGAAGCCCTGGCCGACAGCATCCGCCTGCTGTGCCTGGACAACAGGCTGGCTCCCCGCACCGCGCTGCCTGCTGAGCGCGAGCTCGCCGCGGCGCTTCAGTTGAGCCGCAGCACGGTGGCGGCGGCCTACCGCAGCCTGCGTGAAACGGGGCACATCGCGAGTCTGCGCGGATCGGGAAGCGTGACGCTGCCACTGGGACGGCGTGACCCCGGTCGGGTCGACCCGGCGGACGGCATGATCGACCTGCAACAGGCGAGCCCGCCCGCGTGGCCGGGACTGGCAGGTCTCATGGCGGACGTGGGTGCTGCGGCGTCGTCGCTCGTCTCGCGCGTCGGCTACGACGTGCTGGGACGGATCGAACTGCGCGAGGCGATCGCGCGACGGTACACCGAGCGAGGGATCCCGACCGATCCTGCCGAAGTGCTGGTGACCACGGGCGCGCAGAGTGCGATCCATCTGGTCTCGACGGTGCTCATCGGCCGTGGTGACCGCGTCCTCGTCGAGACGCCGACGTATCCTCACGCCGTCGATGCACTGCGGCGCGCCGGTGCCCGGCTCGTCGGCATACCGGTCACGACAGGCGATGGCTGGGATGTCGACCGCGCCGAGCAGGCGTTCGCGCGGACGCTCCCCGTGATGGCGTACTTCATGCCGGACTTCCAGAACCCGACGGGCCGCAGCATGACCGCCCACGAGCGGAGCGCGCTTCTGGCGGCGGGGGAGCGCGCCGGATCCGTTCTGGTGCTCGACGAGACGACCGGCGATCTCGACATCGACCGTGGTCCGGTGCCACCGGGGTTCGACACCGCCGAGCCCGGCACGGTCGTGCGCATCGGCTCGCTCGGCAAGACCGTCTGGGGCGGACTCCGGCTCGGCTGGGTGCGCGCGGACGGAGACCTCATCCGGCGTCTGGTGGCCGCGCGCCCGGCCCACGACTTGGGCACTCCCGAGTTCGAGCAGGCGATCGCCTCACGGCTGCTCGCACGCTTCGACGACATCGTGACCCAGCGGTCGGAGCTGCTGCGAGCCGGCCGGGATGCGGTCGCCGACGCCTTGCGTGTGATTCCGTCGTGGCGCATCCCGCACGCCGCAGGCGGCGTTTCGCTCTGGGTCGAGTTGGACGCGCCGCTCAGCTCCGCCCTCGTGCTCGAAGCACGCTCGCGCGGGGTTCTGCTGACGGCCGGCCCGCGCTTCTCGGTGGACGGGGGGCACGATCGGCACCTGCGAGTGCCGTTCACGAGTCCGCCCGACGAGATGATGCGGGCAGCGCACGTGCTCTCGGATGCCTGGGACGCGGTGCGAGCCGGTGCGCGGTCGACGATGGTGGACGCAGCGGGCGCCGTGGTCTGACGCGTGCGCGCCCTGGGCGGGGACGTCGTCCCCGCGCGGGTCAACGAAATGGCATTCACCGCGTGAAGCGCAGGCTCTCGACGGCGTCGTCCGCACTCCAGAAGTCCCCGAGGTCGCGGAACGCGTGAGACGCGGCGTGGTAACGACGCGCCCGGAAGCGCACCGCACCATGGTGCGTCAGCTGTTGCAAGTGTCCGATGACGCGGCCGCTCGGCTCCACCACGCGCCACAACGAGGGCGCGGCGGGGATGAGTCGGACGCGGAGCCGCGGCGCGAGTGCGGGTGCGCGCAGCGGCGAGGCTGTGGGTGAGGCGGTGCTCATGTGGTCCTCCCTGCCACGATGATGTGTTTCGAAGATATGTGCGACCTCCGACATTCCTCCCTCGACGGTGATTCCTCCCCAGCCGCGGTCTCCCTCGGCTTTTCCCCAGTCCTGGAGCCGGCGCCCCGAACAGGCACCGCGGGCGGCGAAGCTGTGTGCACCGCCGGCGTCCTCGGGCACGGGGCGCCGGCGGGACCGGAGGAGAGTCCCCGGTCCGACGAAGGGAAGCGAAATGAGTGACACCGGCGACACCATCACGATCACGGGCAACGTGGCCACGGATCCCGAGCTCAAGCGCACCGCTGCCGGGGTGGCGATCACGACGTTCCGGGTCGCCAGCGGGCGGCGCAAGTACGACCGCGACTCCGGCACCTGGTCCGACTCCGGCACCAACTGGTACACGGTGTCGGTCTTCAGAATGCTGGCCGATCACGCCTTCCATTCCCTCAGCAAGGGCGACCGCGTCATCCTGACCGGCCGACTGCGACTGCGCGAGTGGGACAACGGCACCCGTCGAGGCACGGCGGTCGAGATCGATGCGGACGCCATCGGGCACGACCTGCTCTGGGGGACGACCACCTTCGTGAAGGACGCCCGAGCAGCGGGCGGAGGTGGAACAGCGTGGACGGCCGCGCCCGGTGACGCGTGGGCCGCGCCCGGAGTGCCGCCCGAGGGTGCCGGTCGCACTGGGGAAGTGGCCGGCGTGGCCGCTGAGTCCGACGGCGACGGCCGTCCGCTGCTCGTTCCCCTCGGCGCTGCGTCGGAAACAGCGCAGGAAGCCGACGCCGGCGACACTCCGTTCTGAGCCGTGCGGCCGGCGCTCGGCCCGCGGCCCATAAACTCTCTGCGTGCCCCGACTGCTACCGCCCTTCTCGCACAGCAGTGCTCGCCGAGGCGGTTCATCTGCGCTGGCGGCGGCGATGCTGGCGGCCGTTCTGGTGGCCTGCACACCGGGGAATCCCGGTGGTGCGCCCTCGTCGGGCGATCCGACGCAGACTCCCTCGAATACCGGAACTCCCGGCGCGACGGCGACCTCGCCGACGCTGGTCCCCGATGGCACAGCGGCCGACAACCTCCCGGTGTTCACGGCGGTCACCAAGGCGGTGTGGAACTCGGCGGATCGGGTCGCGGGGCGTGCGTACGTCGATGCGCTCGTGGCCGCCGGCTTCGACAAATCGGCCATGCAGGTGACCGAGGACACGACGACGGTGGGCAACCCCGCCGAGAGCATTCAGTTCTCCGTCCGATGGAACGAGGAATGCCTCATCGGCCAGGTGGGTCCCGCGACCGGCGAGCCGGTCACCGTGGTGATGCCCGTGCTCG
Source organism: Microbacterium timonense (assembly GCF_900292075.1). Lineage (GTDB taxonomy): Bacteria > Actinomycetota > Actinomycetes > Actinomycetales > Microbacteriaceae > Microbacterium > Microbacterium timonense. The sequence continues at coordinate 623,576 of NZ_OLMV01000001.1, read as the reverse complement.
CGGAAGGAACCTGCCTCATCGGGCAGACCCGACCCATCGACTGGTGAGTCCCGCGAGCGCGCGGCGGCATCGACCGCTTCCCGCGAGCGCACCGCCGGAGGGAGCGGCCGGTAGGCTGGGAGGCTGACGTCCACTCCAAGGAGAACTGAAACCCGCATGGCTGAGTACATCTACCAGATGGTCCGCGCTCGCAAGGCAGTCGGCGAGAAGCTGATCCTCGACGACGTCACCATGGCATTCCTGCCGGGCGCGAAGATCGGCATGGTCGGCCCGAACGGCGCGGGGAAGTCGACGATCCTCAAGATCATGGCGGGCCTCGACCAGCCCTCCAACGGCGAAGCCAAGCTCAGCCCCGGCTTCTCCGTGGGAATCCTGATGCAGGAGCCTGAGCTGGACGAGGACAAGACGGTGCTGGAGAACATCCAGGACGGCATCGCCATCAAGGCCAAGCTCGACCGATTCAACGAGATCTCGGGTCTCATGGCAGATCCCGACGCGGACTTCGACGCTCTGCTGGCAGAGATGGGCACCCTCCAGGAAGAGATCGACGCAGCCGATGCGTGGGATCTCGACTCTCAGCTGGAGCAGGCCATGGACGCCCTGCGCACGCCTCCGGGCGACGCCTCCGTACGGCACCTGTCCGGCGGTGAGAAGCGGCGTGTCGCGCTCACCAAGCTGCTGCTGCAGAAGCCCGACCTGCTGCTGCTGGACGAGCCGACGAACCACCTCGACGCCGAGAGCGTGCTGTGGCTCGAGCAGCACCTGCAGAAGTACCCCGGTGCGGTGATCGCGATCACGCACGACCGGTACTTCCTCGACAACGTGGCCGAATGGATCGCGGAAGTCGACCGCGGCCGGCTCATCGGGTACGAGGGCAACTACTCGACGTACCTCGAGAAGAAGGCCGAGCGCCTGGAGGTGCAGGGCAAGAAGGACGCGAAGCTCGCCAAGCGCCTCGCGGAGGAGCTCGACTGGGTGCGCTCGAACGCCAAGGGCCGCCAGGCGAAGTCGAAGGCCCGTCTCGCGCGCTACGAGGAGATGGCTGCCGAGGCGGAGCGCACCCGCAAGCTGGACTTCGAGGAGATCCAGATCCCGCCGGGTCCGCGCCTGGGCAATGTCGTCATCGAAGCGAAGAAGCTGCAGAAGGGCTTCGACGGCCGCTCGCTCATCGACGGTCTGAGCTTCAGCCTGCCGCCGAACGGCATCGTCGGCGTCATCGGTCCCAACGGCGTCGGAAAGACGACCCTCTTCAAGACGATCGTCGGTCTCGAACCGCTGGACGGCGGTGATCTGAAGATCGGCGAGACCGTGAAGATCAGCTACGTCGACCAGACACGCGCCAACATCGACCCCGGAAAGACCCTGTGGGAGGTGGTGTCGGACGGACTGGACATCATCACCGTCGGCAAGACGGAGATCCCGTCCCGGGCCTACGTATCCAAGTTCGGCTTCAAGGGGCCCGACCAGCAGAAGAAGGCGGGCGTGCTCTCGGGCGGTGAGCGCAACCGCCTCAACCTGGCCCTCACGCTGAAGGAGGGTGGCAACCTGCTGCTGCTCGACGAGCCGACCAACGACCTCGACGTCGAGACCCTCCAGTCGCTCGAGAACGCGCTCCTGGAGTTCCCGGGCTGTGCGGTCGTCATCACCCACGACCGGTGGTTCCTCGACCGCATCGCGACGCACATCCTGGCCTACGAGGGCACCGAGGAGAACCCCGACCAGTGGTACTGGTTCGAGGGCAACTTCGAGGCGTACGAGGCGAACAAGGTCGAGCGGCTCGGCCCCGATGCCGCCCGTCCCCACCGCACCGCCTACCGCAAGCTGACGCGTGACTGACACCGCCGGAGCCGCGGCCGCGGCCCCCGGGCCCGACCGCCGGCTGCACATCCCGATCCACCTGCGGTGGGGCGACCTCGACGCGTTCAACCATGTGAACAACACGTCGATGCTGAAGCTCCTCGAAGAGGCGCGCGTGCGGGCGTTCTGGCTGCCCGAACCGGGCGAGCACGCTCCCGACACGGCGGTGCTCGACTCCAGCATCTTCAGCGGCGTGCTCACCCTCATCGCCCGGCAGGAGATCGAGTATCTCGCCCCAGTGCCGTATCAGCGGCATCCGCTCGATGTGCAGATGTGGTTCGGCAAGATCGGCGGCTCCAGCATCGAGGTGTGTTACGAGGTGCGCAGTCCTCGTGAGACCGCGAACGGCGAGCAGGCGCTCTATGCCCGGGCCACGACGGTGGTCGTGAAGGTGGATGCCGAGACCGGCCGTCCGCTGCGACTCTCAGCCGCCGAGCGGGCCGCATGGGAGCCGTATCTGGGCGAGCCGATCCTCTACGCGCACCGGCGCTGAGTCAGCGTCCGGCCACGTCCCCGCCAGGGACCCGCACCATGATCTCCTGTGCGACACTGGCCAAGAGCGACCCGTCCCGGCTGTAGACACGGCCCGTCGCCAGGCCGCGGCCACCGCGGGCGCTCGGCGATTGCTGCACGTAGAGCATCCACTCGTCCACCCGGCCGAAGCGGTGCCACCACATGGCGTGGTCGAGGCTCGCCACCTTCAGGCCGGGTGTGGACCACGCGACGCCGTGCGCGCGAAGGATCGACTCCTGGATCGTCAGATCGCTGAGGTAGGCCAGGGCGGCCCGATGGATCGCGGGCGCGTCGGGGATCGGCCGGCGCACACGCATCCACACGGCCTGACGGGGCTCCCGGCCGCCGTCCACCGAAACGTAGATCGGTGAAGGAATGTGCCGGAGGTCTACCGGTCGATCGGTGAACAGCCGTTTCGACATCGGGTGCAGTCCCTCCAGGTGGGACTCCACGTCGGGCACGTCCTCCGGCTGCGGCAGACCCTCGGGCATCGGCTCCTGGTGCTCCAGTCCCGGATCCTCGTCCTGGAACGACGCGATCATCGAGAAGATCGGCACACCCTCCTGGAACGCCTGTGTGCGACGCGTCGAGAAGGAGCGACCGTCGTGGATGCGGTCGACCGCGAAGGTGATGCCCTTCGTCGAGTCACCCGGGCGCAGGAAGTACCCGTGCATCGAGTGCACGATGCGCTCCTCGGGGATGGTGCGGGATGCCGCCACGATGGACTGCGCGAGCACCTGACCGCCGAACACGCGGCCGAGCGGCATGGACTGGGACGTGCCGGTGAAGATGTCCTCGGTGGTGCGTGCGTCCGATTCCCTGAGGTCGATCACGGCGAGCATGGACGCGACGGGGTCGCTCTCGGGTGAGTCCTCGAGGTTCGGCTCGGCGTCCACGGTGCTCCCTCCCGGGGCGTCGGCCGCCCGTCGGTCCGCTTGGTAGCTTAGGGGCGATGTCTTCGCGCCTGCTGTTCGCCGATCCGCACTCCGCCGCCGACGCGATCACGTTCGCGGGCCGCGCCGCCCGGTTCACCGTCGAGGGAGTGCGGCTGCAGGCCTCGGGCGGAATCATGGCGATGACCGCGGCGCCGCTGGCGCCGCGCGGCCTCGGCGACCCCACGCCCACCGTGTTGGCGCTGCGCACGCTCGCGGCTGATCCCGAGCTGGTCTGCGACCTCGTCGTCGAGGCATCCGCCCTGTCGGCCGCGCCGGACGACGCGAGGGCCGTCCTTCTTCCCGACACCGCCTTGTCGCCCGCCTGGGCAGGGATCGCACCGCCGCGCTCCGGGTGGGAGGCGCAGCCGGGTATCGAGGCCTCGACGCTGGCGACCAAGGCGCAGGCGGGCATCGCACGGGTGGCCGACGCGGTGCCCACCGATGCCGGCGAGGACGTCGTGAGAGCGGTGCGCGCCACCGTGTGGGGCGCGCCCGACGAGGAGCTCGGAGGAAGGCCCCTGGGTGTCGCGTTCGCGGCCCTGAGCCTCGGCTTCATCAGCGGGGCCGAGACCGCACGCGTGTTCACCGCCGGGCCGTGGACCCGGATCAGTCTTGCGCGGGGGCACGTGCTCGTGCGCGGGCCGCTGGTCACCGGTCTCACGCCGGTGCGCCGCACCGGGCCGTCCCGGGACTGAGCGATCGGTTCCGGCCGAGCGCCTGAGCGACCGGCCACGACGGTGCGCGGGACGACGTCAGACAGCCGCTGCGGCTGCGCGCCCCGCGATACGCCCGGAGAAGAGGCAGCCGCCGAGGAACGTGCCCTCCAGCGCCCGATATCCGTGGACGCCGCCCCCGCCGAATCCGCTGGCCTCCCCGGCGGCGTAGAGCCCCGGGACCGGTTCGCCGCCGGAGCCGAGCGCCCGTCCCGACAGGTCGGTCTCGATCCCGCCGAGCGACTTGCGCGTCAGCACATGCAGCTTCACGGCGATGAGCGGGCCCGCTTTGGGATCGAGGATGCGATGTGGGCTGGCCGTCCGGATCAGTCTGTCGCCCCGGAAGGCGCGCGCTGAGCGCAGCATCGCGATCTGCGCATCCTTGGTGAAGTCGTTGTCGACCTCGCGGTCGCGCGCCTCGAGCTCCGCGCGCACACGGTCCGCGTCCAGCGCCTCTCCGCCGGGGAGCGCCTGCATGCCCGCGATGAGCGCGTCGAGCGTGTCGCGCACGACGAAGTCCGCGCCGCGATCCACGAAGGCCTGTACGGGACCGGCGGCGCCCTTGCCGAGCCGGGACTTCGCCAGCAGACGCACGTCCTTGCCGGTGAGGTCGGGGTTCTGTTCGCTGCCCGACAGCGTGAACTCCTTCTCGATGATCTTCTGCGAGAGCACGAACCAGGAGTGGTCGTACCCCGTGCCACGCAGATGCGCGAGCGTTCCCAGGGTGTCGAACCCGGGGAACAGCGGCACCGGCAGCCGGCTCCCGGTGGCGTCGAGCCACACCGACGACGGCCCCGGAAGGATTCGGATGCCGTGATCCGGCCACACCGGATCCCAGTTCCGGATGCCCTCCACGTAGTGCCACATGCGGTCGCCGTTGATGAGCCGCGCGCCGGCCGCCGCGCTGATGGGCTGCATGGACCCGTCCACGTAGGCCGGGACGCCGGTCACCATGGTGGCAGGGGGAGTCCCCAACCGTTCGGGCCACCACCGGCGCACCAGCTCATGATTGCCGCCAATACCTCCGGACGCGACGATCGTGGCGCCCGCCCGGACGACGAACGCATCCACGACGTCGCGGGACGTCGCGACACCACGGGGTGCCCCGGACGGCGCGAGGATGTCTCCCTCGGCTCCCGTCACCACTCCGCCTTCGACGCTCAGCGCCCTCACGCGGTGGCGCGGCAGGACCACCAGACGCCCGTCGGCCTCGGCTGCCTCGACAGCGGCCTGGAAGGGCGCCACGATGCCGGGCCCCGTACCCCACGTGATGTGGAAACGCGGCACCGAGTTGCCCGGGCCGGTGGCCGTGTAACCGCCCCGCTCGGCCCAGCCGACGATCGGGAAGAAGCCGACCCCCTTCTCGCGGAGCCACGACCGCTTCTCTTCGTGGGCGAACTGGAGATACGCCTCCGCCCAGCGGCGGGGCCACAGATCCTCGTCGCGGTCGAAGCCGGCGTTCCCCAACCAGTCCTGCCGCGCCAGCTCGAGGGAATCGCGGATTCCCAGGCGCCGCTGTTCGGGGGAGTCGATGAAGAAGAGGCCCCCGAACGACCACCACGCCTGCCCGCCGAGGTTCGAGCGCGGCTCCTGGTCGATGAGGACGACGCGTCTGCCGGCGGCCACCGCTTCGGCGGCCGCGACGAGGCCGGCAAGACCCCATCCGATGACGAGGACGTCGGTGTTGTGGGTGGCGAGGGGCATGTCGACTCCTTTGTCGGCGTGTGGTGAGGAGCGGGATCGGGGTCAGCGGGCGGTTCCGCGCGCGGGGTCCGCGGGTGGGGCTGCCGGCGGCGACGCGGCCGCCGGTGGTGCGGCGGTGACGGGAAGCCCACCGGCCGCCCTGGTGCCGGCGGACGGCCCGATCCCGGAAGGCTCGAAGGTGTTCACCATCGCGAACGCCGCGCGCTGAAGGTAGTCCCACAGCGTCACTTCGTGCAGGGCGGGCAGCTGCAGTTCGTCGACTGCCACGCGCATGTGGGCGAGCCACCGGTCTCGTGCCTCGGGGTCGACGTGGAAGGCGGCGTGCCGCATGCGCAGACGGGGGTGGCCGCGCTGTCGGCTGTACGTCGTCGGGCCGCCCCAGTACTGCTCCAGGAAGAGCGTCAGCCGTTCCTTGGCAGGGCCGAGGTCCTCTTCGGGATACATCGGTCGCAGCACCTCATCGTCCGCGACGCCCCGGTAGAACGCCTCCACCAGGCGCACGAACGTCTCGTGGCCGCCGATCTCGTCGTAGAAGCTCAGCACGGCCGCGGGCTCGGGACGTTCGCCGGTGTCGGCAGCGGGCGCCTGGGCACCGGCAGAATCACTCGTGCCTTCGTGCCGCGACGCATCCGACGGCGTGGGTGGGGGAATCGTCATGATGCTCCTTCAGAAGGGGCGTCGGAGCCGCCGTCCGTGGGCCGGGTCTTCTTGCCGGTTCGCTTCGGCTTCCAGACGGGGCGCTCGCTGCTGGCAGCCACCGGCGTGGGCTTCGTCTTCGGGGGGTTGGCACCCCGCACGCGCTGCGCGCCCTCCAGTCCGGTCGGCATGACCGCGGTGAGCGCGGGGAGGCTGATGCCCATGTCGTCGATCGTGCGCTTCAGACGCATGCGCAGCTCGCGTGCCACGTCGTCCTTCGCGTTGGCGCGCGTCTTCATGACGAGGCGGATCACCAGCGCATCGCCGGAGATCGACTCCAGACCCCAGACCTCCGGCTGCTCCAGGATGCGGGTGCGCCACTTGGGGTCCTTCGCCAGGCCCTTCGCGGTGTCGAGCATCGCCTTCTCGACCGCTTCGATGTCGGAGTCCACGGCGACCGAGAGGTCCAGGATCACCCGCGACCATCCCTGCGACAGATTCCCGATCCGCGTGATCTCGCCATTGCGCACGTACCAGAGCGTGCCGTTCACGTCGCGCACGTGGGTGACGCGCACGCTGACGTACTCGACGACGCCGGTGGCCAGTCCCAGATCCACGACGTCGCCGATCCCGACCTGGTCCTCAGCGACGATGAAGATGCCGTTGAGGACGTCCTTGACGATGTTCTGCGCTCCGAAGCCCAGACCCGCCCCGACGGCGGCGGTGAGGAGGGTGAGTGAGCCGAGCGCAGTGGGCGCGACGACGTTGATGATCAGGAGCAGTGCGATCACGATGATCGTCACGTTCACGATGTTGCCCAGGATCGACCCCAGCGTCCGCGTGCGCTGCACAAGACGCACGGAGGCGAGCGGGGAGCGCTCGAGCGCCTGCGTGTCGTCGACATTGGCCTTCGACTTGGCGCCGTTGACGATGCGGTTGACGACGCGGCGGATGACACCGTGCAGCACCCAGACGAGGAGGATCGCGCCGACGATGATTCCCGCGACGGCCAGGAGATTCCACCCCGCAGCGACGAAGAATTCGCCGATCCCCCGCCAGAACTCGACGTCCGTGATGTCGACATTCTCGTCCTGCGGAGTGGTGTCGAAGGGATGCAGGATCATCGTGACGATCCTAACCACCGGTGCCGCGGCCCGGCTGAGCCGGCGCTCAGGCTGTCGACCGGTCGCCGAGGCGAGCAGGCGGCGGAGCGGACGAGTCGACCAGGCGGTGACGGTGAGCCAGGATGACGGCGTGGACGCGGTCGCGCGCGCCGAGCTTGGCGAGCACGCGGCCCACATGTGTCTTCACCGTGGACTCGCTCAGGAACAGGTGACGGGCGATCTCGGCGTTGTTGAGGCCCTGCGCGATGGCGATGAAGACATCCCGCTCGCGATCGGTGAGGTCGCCGGTCGGATCGACGTCGGTTTCCGCGGCCGGCGGCGGCCCGGCATGCAGGCGTTCGATGAGCCGCCGCGTGACCGGTGGGGCGAGGACGGCGTCGCCGCGGTGGACCGCCCGGATCGCCGCGGTCAACTCAGCACGCTCGGCATCCTTGAGGAGGAAGCCGCCGGCGCCCGCATCCAGCGCGCCGAACGCGTACTCGTCGAGATCGAAGGTCGTGAGCACCAGCACGCGGGTGCCGGGGTGTGCTCGTACAATGGCCCGGGTCGCCGCGATGCCGTCGGTGCCCGGCATGCGGATGTCCATCAGCACCACATCGGGTGACAGTGCGGCCGCCGCCGTGATCGCCTCATCGCCATCGGCTGCCTCGCCGACCACCTCGAGGTCGGGCTCGGCTTCCAGGACGAGCCGGAAGCCGACCCGGATGAGCTGCTGGTCGTCGACCAGCAGGACGCGGATCGGCTCGTTCACGGGGTGGTCTCCTTCGTTGCTCGGCTGGTGGTGGGGTCCCACGGGAGTGATGCGCGCACGAGCCAGCGACCGCCGCCCGCAGCGCCGGCCTGGAGGGTGCCGCCCACGTGGGTCACGCGTTCGCGCAGCCCCACGAGACCGAAGCCGCCGCGCGCCGAGACGGCGTCCGCATCGCCACGGACGCCGTCGTTCACGATCGTGAGGTCGATCCCGGCGTCGCCGGTGGCCAGGTGCACCTCGATGCACGTGGCCAGGCGAGCGTGCCGCATCGCGTTTGTGAGCGATTCCTGCACGATCCGCGTGACCGCGAACCGCGTCTCGGCGGGAGCGTCCTCCCACCTGCCCTCGGAGCGCAGCACCACCGGAAAGCCGGCTCTCTGCGCCGCCTCGACGGCCTCCGCGACGCCCTCGGACCCCGCGGGCGCCAGCGGGTGCTCTATCGCGGCGCCGGGAGCGCGGAGGACGCCGAGCATCGCGCGCATCTCCGTGAGTGCGCCGCGGGCGGTCGCGGCGATCTGCTGCGCGGCCGTCCGCGCACGGTCGGGATCGGGGGTTGCGGCGGCGCCCTCAGCCAGGGCGACCACCACCGTGAGGTTGTGCGAGACGATGTCGTGCATCTCCCGCGCGATGCGCGCGCGCTCTCCGGCGGCGGCGAGCTGGGCCTGCTGGTCGCGCTCGACGAGCAGCTGCCGAGACCTGTCGATGAGTGCCTCGAGGTATCGGCGGCGATTCCCGACGTTGATGCCGATGAGCGCGCCCAGCAGGAGCGCGACGATCGCCGAGATCTGGGACGTGACGAGAAAGCCCAGCTCGACCGGAACCGTCGCCCACGCGACGAGCGTGTAGACCACCAGCGCACCGGAAGCCGCGGCGAACGCGATCCAGCACGCCCTCACGGAGCGGTAGACGGCGACGGCGTAGATGGCGAAGGCGGGCAGCAGATGGGCGACGGGTGAGAGGCTGGGCGCCAGGATCAGCACGGGAACCATCGTCAGCGCGAAGACGAGGAGCGGGTGGCGGCGACGCAGCACCAAGGCGGCCGACATCAGGACGACGAGCGCGATCGCGAACCAGGTCTCGCCGGTCGAGGGAGCGACCGGCGCATCGCTGCGGATCGTCGCGGCGGGTGCCGAGAGCAGGAACGCGACGAGTGCGACGAGAACGTCCGTGATCCGCGGATGCCGCGCCCAGAACCGGCGCAGCACCCCGGGTGGGCGCGGCAGCAGCAGGCCGTCGTCGGTACCTGTGAGGGCGCCGACGACGGCTGTGCTGTCAGACGGGGATCGGGGCATCCGGTCGACTCTACGCGTCGCGTGTGCGCAGCACGCCCCACCCGAAGGCCAGCGGGATGACGGCCCAGCCGACAAGAGTGAGCACGGCCGGCAGAACGTCCTCGGCGCCCGGAGCGGCGAGCGTCGAGGCCGCGTTCATGGGCAGGTACTCCGACAGGTCGACGATCCAGCGCCAGCCCTCACCCGCCATCGAGAACAGGCTGAACACGATGGGCAGCACGAACAGCACGCCCACCGTCGCCGCGATGGCACCGGCGCCGTTGCGCACGATGAAGCCGAAACCGAGCCCGATCAGGGTGAACGCGACCATCGACATGACGCCGTACGCCAATGGTGCGATCGACTGTGACGGCTCAGACCAGTCGATGCCCTCCGACACGAGCGGGGCTGTCGCCGCGATGGCGATCGCGTAGATGATTGCGGTGACCACCGCCATGAGCACGGACACGACGACCGCCTTGGCCAGCACGACCGCGCCGCGGCGCGGCTCGGCGGTCAACGTCGAGCGGATCATGCCCGTCGAGTACTCGCCGGTGATCACGATGGCGCCGAGGATGCCGGCGACGAGCATCGTGAACTGGGTGGGGGACAGGATGACGCTGACGGCCGGGTACGAGCTGCCGAAGCTCGCCGAGGCGCCGGCGACCATCATCGAGATCGCGACCGACAGCGCCGCGGCCACACCGAGCGACCACCACGTGGAGCGCACGGACAGGATCTTGATCCACTCGCTGCGCAGCAGATGAGCGAAGCTGAGGCGGTAGGGCGAGGCGATGCGTGAGCGCGTCAGCGGCTCCGTGGCGAGGGCGGTCATGAGATCTCCTTGGACTTGTACTCGACGGCGTCGCCGGTGAGCGCGAGGTACGCGTCTTCGAGCGAGCCGGTACGGGGTGTGAGCTGGTGGATCGGGATGCCGAGAGAGGCGGCGAGGTCGCCGATCGCCGCAGCGGTGACGCCTGTGATCTCGGCGGTCCCCGGTTCGGCGGCGGTCACGGTGACATCGGGTCCCGCAACGGCCGTGACGAGTTCGCCCAGCCGCGGCGAGCGCACCAGGACCGTGTTGCTCGTCCACGCCCGCACGAGCTCGGACAGGTCTGCGTCGGCGAGCACCCGCCCGCGCCCGAGCACGATCACATGATCAGCGGTCTGCGCCATCTCGCTCATGAGGTGGCTCGACAGGAGCACCGTTCGTCCTTCGGAGGCCAGGTACCGTACGAACTGGCGCACCCATCGCACGCCCTCGGGGTCGAGCCCGTTGACAGGCTCGTCGAGGATCAGCGTGTGGGGGTCGCCCAGCAGCGCGGCCGCGATGCCCAGGCGCTGCCCCATGCCCAGCGAGAACTTCCCGGCGCGCTTGCCCGCGACCGACCCGATGCCGGTCAGCTCGATCACCTCGTCGACTCGTGAGCGGCCGATGCCGTGGGTGGCGGCCATCGCGCGCAGGTGGTTGCGCGCCGACCGGCCGGTGTGCACGGCCTTCGCATCGAGCAGCACCCCCACCTCCGCCAGCGGCGCCCGCGACCGGACATACGGCTGGCCGTTGACGGTGACCGATCCCGACGTCGGGCGGTCGAGGCCGACGATCATCCGCATGGTCGTGGACTTGCCTGCGCCGTTCGGTCCGAGGAACCCGGTCACCTTTCCGGGTTGCACGGTGAACGACACCTCGGAGACGGCGGTCTTGTCTCCGAAGCGCTTCGTGAGCTGTTCTGCAACGATCATGCGCCCACGCTACGAGGGCGGCCGGGGCGCGCGCGTCCGCCTGCGGTACGAACGGTCCCGCCATCGGTGGTACCTGGGTGCCGGAATGGAGGATGCCCCGGTCCCTGCTCTCGCGGGGGACCGGGGCATCCCGGCATCGCCTACTGGGCGTCGCCTACTGGGCGTCGCGGTCCTGCACGGCGAGCGCGCGCTCGACGCCGGCGAGGTTCTCGGCGACGAGGCGGCGCAGCGCGGGGGCGGCGTCGGCGTTCGCCTCGAGCCATGCGCGGGTGGCGTCCCGCAGGGCGAGGTTCGCGAGCGGCGCCGGGTAGAGGCCCACGATCAGGTACTGCGCGATCTGGTACGTGCGCGAGTTCCAGATGGGGAGCAGGGCGTCGAAATACCGGGGCACGAAGTCCTCGAGCAGGTCCCGTCCGGCGGGGTGCACGAAGCCCAGCGCCGCCGAGCGGACGATCGTGTTGGGCAGGTCGTCGCTGTCGACGAGTGAGGTCCACGCCGCGTCCTTCGCCTCGGCGGTGGGGAGGGCGGCCTTCGCCTGCGCGGCGAACTCGCCGCCCTTCGCGGTGTTGTCGGCGGTCAGCGCGGCGTCGATGTCCTCGTCGGTCACGAGGCCGCCGGCGGCGAGCGAGACCAGCAGCTGCCACGAGAGATCCGTGTCGATCTCGAGTCCGTCGAAAGTCACCTCACCGTCGCGCACCTGCCGCACCCGGTCCCACTGCGCCGGCGTGGCCGCTGCCGAAGCGAAGGCGGTGACGAACTGCAGCTGGCTGTCGCTGCCGGCCTCGGCCGCGTGGGCCAGGTCCCACAGAGCGTCCGCGACCTTCCGGCGGCTGGCGTCCCGCTTCTCGGGGGCGACGTAGGAGTTCGCCGCCAGCTGCAGCTGGGCAAGCGTGGTGCGCACCGTCGTCGACTCCGATTCTGCGCCGATGTTACGCAGCACCAGGTCGACGTAGTCCGACGCGGACGCCTCGGCGTCGCGCGTCTGGTCCCACGCAGCACCCCACACGAGCGAGCGGGCCAGCGGATCACTGATCTTGCCCAGGTGGTCGATCGCCGTCTGCAGCGACTGGCCGTCCAGCCGGATCTTCGCGTAGGCGAGGTCGTCGTCATTCAACAGCACCAGGGCAGGGCGCTTGCGGCCCTTCAACTGGGGAACCTCCGTGAGGTCTCCGTCGACGTCGAGCTCGATGTGGTGCACGCGCACCAGCGCGTCGCCCTCGAGCTCGTAGAAGCCGACGCCCAGGCGGTGCGGCCGGATCGTCGGATAGTCGGCCGGAGCGGTCTGCACGATCGCGAACCGTGTGATGGTGCCGTCGACGTCGGCGACGACCTCGGGGGAGAGCGTGTTCACACCGGCCGTCTCGAGCCACTTCTTCGACCACGTGGTGAGCTCCCGGCCGCTGGTGACCTCGAGCTCGGCGAGCAGGTCGGACAGCTCGGTGTTCGACCACTCGTGCTTCTTGAAGTACGCGGCGACACCCGAGAAGAAAGCCTCGATACCCACCCAGGCGGCCAGCTGCTTGAGGACCGACCCGCCCTTGGCGTACGTGATGCCGTCGAAGTTGACCTGCACGTCCTCCAGGTCGTTGATCTGCGCGACCACAGGGTGCGTCGACGGGAGCTGGTCCTGACGGTAGGCCCACGTCTTCTCCATCGCATTGAACGTGGTCCAGGCCTCCGTCCATTCGGTGGCCTCGGCAGTCGCGATCGTCGACGCCCACTCGGCGAACGACTCGTTCAACCAGAGGTCGTTCCACCACTTCATGGTGACGAGGTCGCCGAACCACATGTGCGCCAGCTCGTGAAGGATCGTGACGACGCGACGCTCCTTGACGGCATCCGTCACCTTGGAACGGAAGACGTACGTCTCGGTGAAGGTGACCGCGCCGGCGTTCTCCATCGCACCCGCGTTGAACTCGGGCACGAAGAGCTGGTCGTACTTGGCGAACGGGTACGGGTAGTCGAACTTGTCCTCGAAGTAGGCGAAGCCCTGGCGCGTCTTTTCGAAGATGTAGTCGGCGTCCAGGAACTGCCACAGACTCTTGCGGCCGTAGACGCCCAGCGGGATGACACGTCCGGAGGCGCTGGTGAGCTCGGAGAACGTGGATTCGTACGGACCGGCGATGAGTGCGGTGATGTAGGACGAGATGCGGGGCGTCGCCTCGAAGACCCAGGTGGCCGTCCCATCCCCGTGCTTCTTCGGCTCGGGCGTGGGGGAGTTCGACACGACCTTCCACGGCTCCGGCGCGGTGACCGTGAACTGGAACGTCGCCTTGAGGTCGGGCTGCTCGAACACCGCGAACATACGGCGCGAGTCGGGGACCTCGAACTGCGAGTAGAGGTAGACCTCGTCGTCGACGGGGTCGACGAACCGGTGCAGGCCCTCGCCGGTGTTGGTGTAGAGGCAGTCTGCGTCGACGACCAGCTCGTTGTCGGCGGCCAGGCCGTCCAGCCGGATCCGCGAGTCCGCGAAGGCGGATGCCGCATCGATCGCGCGGCCGTTGAGCGTGATCTCGCGGACCTCACGGGCGATCAGGTCGATGAAGGTCGACGCACCGGGCGTTGCAGTGAACCGTACGACGCTGCGGGATCCGAAGACCTCCGCGCCCTTCGTCAGGTCCAGCGCGACCTCGTACGACTGCGTGTCGACGATCGCGCGGCGCTCCTGCGCCTCGATGCGGGTGAGGTTCTCTCCTGGCACTGCTTCGGCTCCCAAGGGGGTGAGGTACGGATGGTCTCTAAAGCCCGTTGCGCCGACGCGTCTCCGGCGCCGACGATCAGCGCTGCTGGCGCCGATGACAACCGTCCCAGCCTATGCCAGGCCGCGTCGGCGAACGGCGTCGTGTGGAAAAGCACGTCGCTTGGGATGGTTCTGTCGGCGTGCGCCCGCGGCCCGGAGTGTCAGGATGGACGGGTGAGTTCCTCGGACCAGCCCGTCGTCCCGTTCGCCTCGCCGGCCGCCGCGCCCGGCGCCCCGTTCGTCGAGCAGCCCGTCGCGTACGACGGCATCCTGCTCGCAGGGTTCGGCGGTCCGGAGGGGCAGGACGATGTGATTCCGTTCCTCCGCAACGTCACGCGCGGACGGGGCATCCCCGACGAGCGGCTGGAGGAGGTCGCCCACCACTACCGCCACTTCGGCGGTGTGAGCCCGATCAACGCGCAGAACCGGGCCCTCAAGCAGGCGCTCGAGGCAGAACTGACTCGACGAGGACTGCACCTGCCGGTCTACTGGGGCAACCGCAACTGGTCTCCGTACCTGCAGGAGGCGGTGACGGATGCCGCCGCCGCCGGCCACACCCGCCTGCTGGCTCTGGCCACCAGCGCGTACTCCTCCTTCTCGAGCTGCCGGCAGTACCGCGAGGACTTCGCGCGGGTGCTGACGGAGACGAACCTGCAGGACACCGTCACGATCGACAAGGTGCGCCAGTTCTTCGACCACCCGGGTTTCGTCCAGCCCTTCGTGGACGGAGTGCGCGACGCGGTCGCGGGCTTCTTGTCGGACGGCGTCGCGCCCGAGGCCGTGCGAGTGCTGTTCTCAACGCACAGCATCCCGACGGCCGACGCCGAACGTTCGGGTCCGCGCACGGGAGACCCCCTGCACCGCGATCTCGGCCCGGGTGGCGCGTATGCGGCGCAGCATCTCGCCGTCGCCGAAGTGGTCATGGCGGCGGTCGCAGCTGAGGTCCCCGGCGCCGATCGCGTCGCCTGGGACCTCGTGTACCAGTCACGGTCCGGGCCGCCCAGCCAGCCGTGGCTCGAACCCGATGTGAACGACGTCATCGCGGGGCTTCCGGCCGCGGGGGTTCAGGCGGTCGCGATCGTGCCGCTCGGGTTCGTGAGCGACCACATGGAGGTCCTGTGGGATCTGGATACGGAGGCGATGGATGCTGCGGCCGAGGCCGGCATCCGCGCGGTCCGCACGCCGACTCCCGGCGTCGACCCCGCCTTCGTGTCGGGTCTGGTCGACCTCGTCCAGGAGCGCCTGTCCGGGACGCCGGCGGGAGAGCGACCCCACATGACGGACCTCGGGCCCTGGTTCGATGTGTGCCGGCCCGCCTGCTGCGAGAACGTCCGCGCGGGGTTCAAACCGGCGGCGGCCGGCCTCGTGCCCTGACGCCGTCACGACCACGACAGCCTCCCTAGGATTGACCGCATGCGCATCCACATCGCGACGGACCACGCCGGACTGGAGTTCTCGACACAGTTGCAGCATCACCTCGCCGCCGCCGGCCATGAGGTCGTCGACCACGGCCCGATCGAGTACGACCCGCTCGACGACTACCCCGCGTTCTGCATCCGCGCGGCACAGGCCGTCGTGCGCGATCAGGCGGCGGGCATCGAGACGCTCGGGGTGGTGTTCGGCGGCTCCGGCAACGGCGAGCAGATCGCGGCGAACAAGGTGCACGGCGTGCGTGCCGCCCTGGTGTGGAGCATCGCGACCGCGGAGCTCGCGCGCGAACACAACGATGCCAACGTCATCGCGATCGGCGCCCGGCAGCACACCTTCGAAGAGGCGGCCTCCTTCATCGACCGCTTCATCGCCACGCCGTTCTCGGCAGAGGAGCGGCATGCCCGGCGCATCTCGCAGCTGGCCGCGTACGAACAGGACGGCACGCTGCAGCCCGACCCGCGTGCCGCGCAGCGCGCGGACGGACCGATCCAGGCTGAGCCCGACGTCCTGGACGCCGAGGACAGTTCGTTCGACCCCGAAGCCGGCTGAGCCGATGCCCGAGGGCCATTCCGTCCACCGCATCGCCCGGCAATTCGATCGCAACTTCGTCGGGCGCCCGGTCACGGCATCCAGCCCGCAGGGCCGGTTCACCGAGGGTGCGGCGGTACTCGACGGACGGACGCCCACCGAGGTGCGCGCTGTCGGCAAGCAGATGTTCCTCGAGTTCGACCACGACATCTGGCTGCGGGTGCACCTGGGCATGTACGGGGCATGGGATTTCGCCGGCGAGATCCTGGTCGATCCCACCATCGCCTCCTCCAACGGGCGCATGGGGCAGACCAATCAGCGTGGCACGCAGCTGGAGGAGCCGATCCTGGACTCGGCCGGCGAGAACTCACTGACGTCGATCGGCGCCCCGCGCCGCGCGCGGGTGCACGTGCGGATGTCGGAGCAGACGACGGGACTTGCCGACGAGGGCGACCAGTGGCCGCCGCCCGTGGTCGGGCAGGTGCGCCTCCGCCTGCTCACGGACGTGACGTGCGCTGACCTGCGCGGGCCGACCGCATGTGAACTGCAGACCCCGGAGGAGGTAGCCGCCACGATCGCCAAGCTCGGTCCCGATCCGCTGGTCGATGATGTCTCCGAGGGAGAAGAGAGATTCACGTCGGTGGTCCGCCGCAAGCCCACGCCCATCGGTCTGCTGCTCATGGATCAGAACGTGGTCAGCGGCATCGGCAACGTGTATCGCGCCGAGCTGCTGTATCGCGCCCGACAGAATCCGCACACGCCGGGCCGGGACGTTCCCGAGGAGGTCGTGCGTGGCATCTGGCGCGACTGGGTGCGGCTCCTTTCCATCGGTGTCGAGACCGGCCAGATGATGACGATGGACGACCTGGATCCGGACGCCTACCGCAAGGCGATGGCCAGCCGCGACGACCGTCACTGGGTGTACCACCGCGCGGGCCTGCCCTGTCGCGTGTGCGGGACGGAGATCGTCGTGGAAGAGGCGGCCGGCCGCAAGCTCTACTGGTGCCCCTCCTGCCAGCGCTGATGCGAGCGGGTCTCTAGGCTGAGGGCATGCGCCAGAACCCGAGTTTTGCGATGTCGGACGTCAGCGAGATCCGCCGCCTGGTCGAGCAGAATCCCTGGGTCACCATCGTCAGCTCCACCGACGACGGACTGGTGGCCTCGCACTACGCGGTGCTGCTGGATCCCGACCGCGAGGACCTCACGATCGTCGGTCATGTCGGCAAGCCCGATGACCTCATCCACGGCCTCGGAGAGCGTGAGATCCTCGTCGTCGTGCAAGGCCCGCACGGTTACATCTCGCCGGGCTGGTACGGCGACACCCAGAGCGTCCCGACGTGGAACTTCATCTCCGCCCACCTGAGCGGAGTGCCCGAGCTGCTCAGCCCGGAGGAGAACCTCGCCGTCCTGGAGCGCCTCGTCGCACGCTTCGAGAGCGGCCTGCCACAGCCGCGGCTGATGTGGGCGCCGCCGAACGACCCCGAGTTCGTGCGGCGGCTCGAAAAGGGGACCGTCGGGTTCCGGCTCACGCCCACCCGAGTCGTCGGCAAGCGCAAGCTCAGCCAGAACAAGACCGACGACGTGGTGGAGAACGTCATCGTCGAGCTGGAAGCGGGGTCGAGCCCCTACGCCGACTCGCGGCTCGCCGGCGAGATGCGCCGTGACCTCGAGACGCGCAGGACGGCACGGTGACGCTCGCTCGCGGGGACGCGCCCGACGTCATCGTGAACGCGCGGCTGACCGGCTCGGAGCGCACCGACCCGTTCGACACCGACCCGGTGGACGTCCACCTGGCCGACGGGATCGTCACCGACCTCGCTCCCGCTGGTGCGCTGCCACGCCGTGGCCGCGTGCTCGACGCGGAGGGAGGACGGGTGATCCCGGGCCTGTGGGATCACCACGTCCACACCGTGCAGTGGGCGCTGTCCGCACAGCGCGTCGCGCTCGGCGATGCGACCAGCGCGGCGCACGCCGCGGCGCTCATGGGGGCAGCGCAGACGCTGCCGGACGGACGCCGGGTGGGCAGCGGGTTCCGCGACGCCTTCTGGGCCGACACGCTCGATCTGGCCACGCTGGACGCGGCCACCGGGGACGTGCCCACCTACCTGATCAACGCCGACGTGCACAGCGTGTGGCTCAATTCCGCCGCCCTGCGCCGCGAGGGCTTCACGCCCGACGGGACGGGCGTGCTCCGTGAGGAGCCCGCCTTCGAGATCTCCCGCCGCCTCAATGCGGTGGCTGCGACGGTGTCCGATCCGCTCGTGCAGCGGATGGCGGAGGAGGCTGCGACGCGGGGCGTGGTCGGCATCGTCGACCTCGACATGGCGTGGAACGAAGACGCCTGGGTCCGCCGCATCGCCGCCGGCTTCGACGCACTCCGTGTCTCGTTCGGCATCTATCCCGAGCACCTCGACCGCGCCGTCCGCGAGGGACTTCAGACCGGGGATGTCGCACGCGGCGCCGCGTCCGACCTCGCCCGAGTGGGACCGCTGAAAGTGATCACCGACGGCTCGCTCGGCACACGGACCGCGGCATGCTCTCACCCGTACCCGGGAGATCCGCACAATCACGGTGTGGTCACCGTGGATCTTCCGACGCTCGTGGAGCTGATGACGCGGGCGACGTCGGCCGGGATCGCCTCGGCGATCCACGCGATCGGTGACGTCGCCAACTCCCACGCGCTGGACGCTTTCGCCGCGACGGGCGCATGGGGCACGATCGAGCACGCCCAACTGGTGGCGCACGCCGACATCCCGCGTTTCGGTCGGCTCGGGATCGGTGCGAGCGTCCAGCCCGAGCACGCTCTCGATGACCGCGATCTCACCGACACCATCTGGGTCGACCAAACCGCACAGCCCTACCCGTTGCGCACGCTGGCCGACACCGGAGCCACCCTGCTGTTCGGATCGGATGCCCCGGTCTCACCACTGGATCCCTGGGCCGCGATGGCCGCCGCCGTCTTCCGCACCCGCGACGGTCGAGAGCCGTGGCAGCCGCACCAGCGCGTCGATGCCACCACCGCCCTGGCGGCATCCACGCGAGGAGGCTCGGCAGCACCTGCGCGTCTGGAACCCGGCGACATCGCCGATCTCGCGATCTGCGAGCACGACCCGCTCGCCGCCGACGAGGCCACGCTCCGGGGTATGCGCGTATCGGCCACTTTGCTGGGAGGCAGGCTCACCCACCTGGCCTGATTCAGGCGCCCGCGGCGGACCTCCACCCACCCGTCACGTCGGGAAGCACGCACCCGGCTGACTCCCCGACGACACGGGGGCCAGCCCCCGTGAAGGTTCGGGAGGGCGTCGGCTGCCGGCGGACTTCGCTCGTCACGAGGCTGGAGTCATGACGTTCGCTCCACCCGCTCCTCCGACCCCACCGGCGGCATCGCGTCCGCCGGGACGGCGACGCCGACGGGGACTTCTCGTCACCCTGATCGCCGTCCCGCTCTCCGTCGTCGTGCTGCTCATCGCCGGCGCCGGCATCTGGTTCGCGACGAACGCGACGCGCGCGACTCCGCCTGCCGCCGGGAGCGTCGACTTCGAGAATCCCCTCGCTGTCCCCGCGCTCGCGCCGTCTCGCGTGGAGGACGGCGTCCGCGTCTTCGAGCTGACGGCACAGGAGGGACGCTCCTCGTTCGTCCCTCAGGGGCAGACGCCGACGCTCGGCTACAACGGGGCGTATCTCGGTCCCACCCTCGTCGCCGACAGGGGTGAACGGGTGCGAGTGAACATCACCAACGAGCTCACCGACTCCACCACCGTGCACTGGCACGGCATGCACCTGCCGGCCGCCATGGACGGGGGGCCGCATTCGCCGATCGCCGCAGGCGCCACGTGGCAGCCGGAGTGGACGATCGACCAGCCCGCCGCCACGCTCTGGTACCACCCCCATCTCCACGGACGCACCCGCGAGCAGGTCGACGCCGGTCTGGCGGGAATGTTCCTGGTGCGGGACGACGAGGAGTCCGGTCTCGCGCTCCCGCGTGAGTACGGCGTCGACGACATCCCGGTGATCGTGCAGGACCGATCCTTCAACGGCGACGGATCGTTCGCCGCCGGTCTGGGGATGCAGTTCGACGGCGTGCTCGGCGACACGATCCTCGTGAACGGCACCGTGGCGCCGTACCTGGACGTGTCCACCGAAAGGGTGCGGCTTCGCCTGCTGAACGGGTCCAGTGCCCGCATGTACGACTTCGGTTTCTCCGACGGCCGCGCTTTCGACCTCATCGGCACGGACGGCGGGCTGCTGGCCGCCCCCGTCGCCACGACCGGCATCCCGCTGTCGCCCGGGGAACGCGCCGAGATCGTCGTCAGCATGAAGCCCGGTGAGAAGGTGACGCTCGTGTCGAACCCGCCCGACCCGGCGTTGAACGCGGGTGGCGCAGCCTTCGACGTGATGCAACTGCGGGCTGCGGCATCCCTTCGGCCGTCCTCCGCCGTGCCTGACCGGCTCGTGGATGTTCCGCAGCCGGACGATTCGGATGTCGCGGCCGAACGCTCGTTCGTCATGTCGGGCCACAACATCAACGACGCGCAGATGGATCTCGGTCGCGTCGACCTCGTCGCGACGGTGGACACGAGCGAGATCTGGACCGTCCGCAACGAGAATCCGCTGCCGCACTCCTTCCACGTGCACGACACCCAGTTCCGCGTGCTCAGCGTCGACGGCGGGCCCCCGCCCCAACGACTCGCAGGTTTCAAGGACACGATCGCGCTGGAGCGCGACCGCGAGTACCGGCTCCTCGTGCGGTTCGAGGACTACGCCGACCCGACCACTCCGTACATGTATCACTGCCACCTGCTGTGGCACGAGGACCAGGGCATGATGGGACAGTTCCTGGTCGTCGAACCGGGCCAGCAGCCCGATCTCAAGCGTCCCGAGGGAGACACTGATGACCACCATGACCACTGAGCCGGCCACTCTGCAGCCGGGCGCACGCGGGCAATCCAGCACCGGGTTCTGGGCTGGGTACGGCCACGCCTGGATCCGCACACCGGGCAGCGCCCTGTATCTCCTGATCGTCTTCGTGCTCGCGATGATCTCGATCAGTGTGCTCGCCTCCCTGTTCTGGACGAGCGTCGGCCTTCTGATCCTCGTCATCGGCCTTCCCCTCGTCGTGCTCACCCTTCTCGTGGCGCGCGGTTTCGGGGTGACCGACAGGTTCCTGCTGGCGCTCACCGGACTGCCCCCGATCGCTGAGCCGGAGTGGAACCGGGACCGCGCCGACGCCGACGGATTCTGGATGACGCTCACCCGGCCCATCCGCAACGCCCACTACTGGCTGTACCTGGTGCACGGCATGATCGTCAGCCCGATCGTGAGCACGATCTCCTTCGCCGTGACCGTGGCGTGGCTGAGCATCGGGCTCGGCGGACTGACCTACTGGTTCTGGGGCCTGTTCCTCCCGCGCAACTGGGAGAACGACGGATCCGGCGGCGAATGGGGCCACTATGTCGCCGACGCGGTGCCGTGGCTGTTCGGCGGGTGGTCCAGCTGGGCGGTCGAGGTGGTGCTGTACCTCGTGGCCGGCATCCTGTTCACCTTCACCATGCCCTGGGTGCTCGGCGGGCTCGCGCGCGGCCACCACGCGATCGCCGCAGGAATGCTCGGCCGGTGGGAGTCGGACGACCTCGCCGCCGAGGTGCGCGCCGAGGCGGCCGCGCGCGGAGCCGCGGTGCACGCGGAAGACCTGTCGCTGCGACGCCTGGAGCGCGACATCCACGACGGGCCCCAGCAGCGTCTCGTGCGTCTGCAGATGGATCTCGCGGCGCTCGAGCGCCGGGCCGAGGCGGGCGACGCGGATGCCGCCGCCGAGCTCGCGCGCGACGCCCGGGGTCACGCCAAGGCGGCGCTGGACGAGCTCCGCGCACTCTCGAGCGGCGTCGCGCCGCCTCTGCTGCAGGACCGGGGTCTGGCCGCGGCGCTCAGCGCACTGGCCACGGCATCACCGCTGTGGGTGCAGACCGAGATCGACCCCGCCATCGACCGGGCCGTCAGCCAGGAGGTCGCGCGGACGGTGTACTTCGTCGTCGCCGAGCTCATGACCAACGTCGTCAAGCACTCCGGTGCCACCGGGGTCACGCTGCGCGCGTCGCTCCGACGCAGCCCCGCCGGCGCTCCGACCCATTTGGACGTCTGGGTCGTCGACAACGGGCGCGGGGGAGCGGTGGTCTCGTCGGGGCACGGCTTGGAGGGGCTGCAGGAACGCGTCGCCGGTCTGCGCGGCGTCCTCGTCGTGACGAGCCCCGCCGGGGGGCCCACCGCCGTGGGCGCGCACATCCCGCTGGTGATGGCGCCGTGACCTCTGCCTATCCTGAGGGGATGCCCGCCTCCGCCGACTCCGAGCCCGTCCGCGTGGTCCTGTTCGAGGACTCCGTGCTGCTGCGGGAGGGCCTGGTCCGACTGTTCGACGAGGCCGGCTACGTCACTGCCGGCGCATGGGGCGACGCCGAAGACGTCGTGGCGCGTGCACGCGATGCGCGGGCGGACGTGGCGATCCTCGACGTCCGGCTTCCACCCGGCTTCCGCGACGAGGGGATCCGCGCCGCGCTGGCGGTGCGCGCTGCGTTGCCGGATGTCGGCATCCTGGTGCTCAGCCAATACGTCGAGGGCGTGTACGCGCGCGAGCTCCTGGCGAGCGGGGAGGGCGGCGTGGGATACCTGCTGAAGGACCGCGTCACGTCGCTGGACGAATTCACCGATGCCGTCCGCCGCGTCCGCGAGCGCGGCACGGTGCTCGATCCGCTCGTCGTGCAGGGGCTGCTGTCGGCACGGCCCGACCCGTTGTCGACGCTCACGCCGCGCGAGCGGGACGTGCTCACGCTCATGGCCGAGGGCCGCAGCAACGCCAGCATCGCCGAGCGCCTGTTCATCGGGGTGGGTGCTGTGGAGAAGAACATCAGCTCGATCTTCGCCAAGCTCGGCCTCGAGGAATCCGGCACCGAGCATCGCCGCGTCCTGGCCGTGCTGGCGTTCCTGCAGCGCCCCTGACCCCTCCGTCATCGCGCGGCCATGCGAGACCGAATCGGCCCCGGTGGGCCCCTCGTTCGTTGAGCGAGCGAAGCGAGTCGAAACGCCCCGGCGCGGCCCTCGGTCGTTGAGCGAGCGAAGCGAGTCGAAACGCCCCGGCGGGTACCTCGAGGCGTTTCGTCTTCGGGCGCCAGAGCGCCCTCCGCTCAACGACCGGGGGCCGATGTTCGTTGAGCGAGCGAAGCGAGTCGAAACGCCCCGGCGCGGCCTCGAGGCGTTTCGTCTTCGGGCGCCAGAGCGCCCTCCGCTCAACGACCGGGGGCCGATGTTCGTTGAGCGAGCGAAGCTAGACGAAACGCCCCGGCGGGAACCTCGAGACGTTTCGTCTTCGGGCGCCAGAGCGCCCTCCGCTCAACGACCGGGGGCCGATGTTCGTTGAGCGAGCGAAGCGAGTCGAAACGCCTCGTTGCGGCCTCGTGGCGTTTCGTCTTCGGGCGCCAGGGCGCCCTCCGCTCAACGACCGGAGTCCGACGTTCGTTGAGCGAGCGAAGCGAGACGGAACGCCCCGGACCTCAGGATGGGTCCGGGGCGTTCCACATCGGGAGTGGGCTCACTCTGCGAGGTGCGCGAAGAGGAACCAGCGGTCCTTCTCCAGCGACTCCTTGATGGCGATGGCGATGTCCTGACTGGTCAGGTCGAACTCGTCGAGACCGTCGATGGCCGCCTGCACGTCGGCGATCACCGCGTCCATGTCGCTGATGACGTTGCGGATGAGAACGTCCCACTGCGTGAAGCCGGCGGGAACCGCCGTCGCGGGTGTCTTCTCGGCGACGGTCGTGACACGTGCGTCGATCGGCAGCCCGAGCGCGACGATCCGCTCGGCGGCCTGGTCGGCGCCGTCCTGCGCGTGCGTGACCACGGTGTCGAGCAGCTCGTGGATCGCGATGAAGTTCGCGCCGCGCACGTTCCAGTGCGCCTGTTTTCCGTTCACGGCCAGGGCCTGCAGGCCCAGAGCAACGGGGGTGAGGAACTGCGCGGTCGCGGCGGCGACGTCGGGGTTCGCGGCGGTTGCGGGGGTGGTCTGGGTGTTCGTCATATCTCTGCCCTCCATCGTGGGGAGGATCGCTCAGATCGGCGCTCGTCCTCCAGTGAGTGCAACGCTACTCACCGGCTGTCATTCCGCAAGCAAGAGAAGGCTGGGCTAATCAGGCGTTGCACGCCGTGTGTGCGGGCACGCACAGCGACAGCGGCTAACGTCGATTCGTGCCTTCCGCCGATCACGACCTCGGACCGCAGAATCTGGGCGATCCCGTCAAGACCGTGACCCGCGAGCCTCGCGACCGCTCGCCCGAACACGCCGAACCCGCGCGCTTCATCCCGCACGTACAGGGGCTGCGTGCGATCGCGGTGCTCTGCGTCGTGCTCTACCACTTCTGGCCCGGACGCATCACGGGCGGGTACATCGGCGTCGACATCTTCTTCGTCATCTCCGGGTTCTTGATCACGGCGCATCTCATGCGCGAGTTGACGGCGACCGGCACGGTGCGGCTCGGCCAGTTCTGGGCGCGGCGCGCGCGGCGACTGCTTCCGGCGTCGCTGCTGGTGCTCCTGTTCTGCGCGCTCGTGGTGATGTCGCCGTATCTCATGCCGACGTCGGCTCTGCCCAACGAGGTGCGCGAGATCCTGGCGTCGACGTTCTACGTCGAGAACTGGTACCTGGCGCTGAACTCAGCGGACTACCTCAATCACGGTGGCGAGCCCACCACCGTCCAGCATTACTGGTCGCTTTCCCTGGAAGAGCAGTTCTATGTGATGTGGCCGCTCATCATGCTGCTCGCGGCGTGGGTGGCCGTGAAGTGGCTGCGCGGCGCACGCCGACGGGCCGTCATCGTCGCGCTGGGTCTGGTGAGCATCGCCTCCTTCGTGTTCTGCGTCATCTTCACCATCACCGACCCCGCGCCGGCGTACTTCGTGACGTTCGGCCGCATGTGGCAGTTCGGCGTCGGCGCCATGATCGCCCTCGTGCCGCGTCTGCGGGTGAGCAACGCGATCGGCAGCTTCGTGCTCGGCTGGGGCGGCATCCTCCTCCTGGTGTTCGTGACCTTCACCTTCGACGGTCAGACGCCGTTCCCCGGCTACATGGCGGCCCTGCCGACACTCGGAGCAGCGGCGATCATCGCCGCATCCAACACCGAGCGCTGGTGGTATGCCACTCGGGTGCTGGCGATCCGCCCGGCGCAATTCGTGGGTGACATCTCGTACTCGCTGTACCTATGGCACTGGCCGCTCATCGTCATCGCCCCGTCGGTGCCGTTCTGGGGTTTGACCATCTATCACCGGGTGGCTCTTCTGGTGCTGTGCTTCGTGCTGGCGTGGCTGACGAAGCGGTTCGTCGAGGACCCGGTGCGCAGTTGGCGGGTGCTCACCAGCCGACCCGCGCGTGTGACGCTCTGGTCCTCCCTGGCCGCGATGGTCGTGGTGGGCCTGGTCGCCGCATCGGCATGGTTCGTCAACGCGCCCCTGTACAACCAGGGCACGCGGGCCATTGCCGAGCTGCAGCAGGATCCGCCGGACTGCTTCGGCGCGGCATCCGTCTTGGACGCCTCGTGCGCCGATGCCGACTTCGGCGACACGATCCTTCCGGCGCCCGGGTTCGCGGGGATCGACCGACCCAGCGACGAACAGTGCTTCGTGCAGCTCACCGACTCCCGGCCGGTCTCCTGCACCTTCGGCTCAGATGACCCCGACGCACCGCGGGTGGCGCTGATCGGCGACAGCCACGCGTACCAGTTGCTGTCGACGTTCGAGCGGATGGCAGAGGAGAACGGGTGGCAGCTGGTGACCTGGTTCAAGGGCGCCTGCCCGTGGAACACGACGCCGCTGTCGACTCCGGGGGCTTTCGGGGCGGCGTGCGCCGAGTGGCGTGAAGGGGTGCAGCGCGCGATCGACGAGACCGACCTCGACGCGGTGTTCACTGCGGCGATCGCGACCACACCGTACTCGTCCGCGGGGTACGACTCGGCGCACGACGCCGCCGCGGCCGGGTACCGCGGCGCGTGGAGCACCGTGACCGATCGTGGCATCCCGGTGATCACGGTGGTCGACAACCCGGTGTGGGAGACCGACCCGAACAAGTGCCTGCGCACCCGCGCGCTGTCCGACTGCGACGGGGCACGCGCCGATGTGCTCGTGGCCGACGATCCGCTGCGGGACGCGGCATCCGGTCAGGATCTGGTGACACTGCTCGACTTCACCGACGTGTTCTGCGGCGAGACGGACTGCGCGCCGGTCGTGGGAGGCGCGAACATCTATCGCGACCAGGACCACCTGACGGTGACCTTCGTCGACACCCTCGCGCCGTGGTACACGGAGGCGATCCAGTCGGCTCTGGAGAGGAGAGGATCATGACGGTTGCAGTAGGTGCATCGGTCCTGACCGCGGCGGGTAGAACGCCGGCGCTGGACCCCACATCTTTCGTCGCAGCGGGAGCGCGTGTCGTCGGCGGAGTGACTCTCGGCGCTGGGGCCAGCGTCTGGTACAACGCGGTGCTGCGCGCCGACGGAGACACCATCACCGTCGGCGCGGGCAGCAATCTTCAGGACAACGTCTCGGTGCACGTCGACGCCGGCAAGCCGGTCGTGATCGGCGAGAACGTCTCGGTGGGGCACAACGCGGTGGTGCACGGCTGCACGATCGGCGACGGCTCGCTCATCGGCATGGGGGCCGTCGTGCTCAACGGGGCGAGGATCGGATCCGGATGCCTCGTGGCCGGCGGTGCGGTCGTGCTCGAGGGTTCCGAGATCCCGGACGGCACACTCGTCGCCGGGGTGCCGGCGAAGGTGCGCCGCGAGCTCACCGCCGAGGAGCGCGCGGGGCTGCTGCGCAACGCGGAGCACTATCTGGCCCACATCGAGGAGCACCGCGACGCAACGCCGGCGGTGTGACGGGCGGGGACTTCACGCCCGCGGGCGGGGGTGATGCTTGCCTCGGTGCACCTCGTAGAGCCGGAGGTGACCGGGCCACGCGGGATCGTTCACGATCGGCTTGTCGTCCATGAACAGCCGGATGACGTGCGCGAGCTGGCCGGGGTGACTGAAGTTGATGGCGTGCGCAGCGCCTTCGAGGAGGACGACGAGCACATGGCTGTCGGTCTGGCTCGCGACCTCGTCGATGCGGTGCGCGTGCGGGAGCAGCGGGTCGCGCTGCCCGAGCACCACGAGCGTCGGGATGCGCATCTCGAGCAGACGCGGCAGCGAGGGGTACTGCGTCAATGCCCGGAACATGCGCATCGTGCTGGGCACGCCGAACCTCACGTAGTCCGGTACCGCAACGCGTGCCATGCGGACCGGCTCGCGCGGTGCGTCGGCCGACAGCTGACCGATCGCGCGCCGCAGGGGCTGGTTGAAGATGCCGCCCGCGGGGGAGACCAGCACTGCTCGGTCGATTCGCTCGGGGAACGTGTGGGCGAACTCGATGATCACGGGGCATCCCATGGAATTGCCGACGAGCGTGGCCTTCTCGACGCCCCGATCGTCGAGGAAGTCGCGCGCCGCGCGCGCGAGGTCGGGGATGTCGAGCATGTCGCGGCGCTTGCCGCTGCGCCCGAAGCCCGGCAGGTCGGGCACATACGTGTGGAACTCGTCCGCCAGCTGCTCGGCGGTCGGCAGCAGATATCGCCCCGAGAGTCCGAAGCCGTGCACGTGCGCCATGACTCGGGCGTCCTTGGGCGGATTCGGCGACTCGCGGTAGAAGACATCGACGTCGTCGAACCGCGTCCACTTCTCCGCGAGCCGTGACGCGGGGCGCCGCGGCACCTTGCGCGGCTTGGCCGGCTGTGATGCGGGCGACGGTGTGCTCATCGCGCCTCCTGACAGGCGAGGACCCAGTGCTGCTGTCAGTCTGCCGCTCCGCGGGAGGCGGCAGGTAGTGCGGATCGCGTGAATCTCGGATCGGCGCGCGCGGCCCGTGAGCACCGATGCGAGGCGGAAGTCCGCGGCGGGAGTGTCGTTCCGATGAGGAAGTGGAGGGGATGACGGGAATCGAACCCGCACCATCAGTTTGGAAGACTGAGGCTCTGCCATTGAGCTACATCCCCGCAGCGGCGAGCCGCGGCATCCGCCATTGTATGTCACGAACAGGGCCCGACTCGAACCGGCGCGCGTCGCGGACCGTGCCGCGCAGACGGTGCCCGGGCGGGTCGGCTAGACTGCTCGGGGCCGAAAGGCGCGCGCATGCGTGCGAACCCGCCCGGGGCGTAGCTCAGCTTGGTAGAGCGCCCGCTTTGGGAGCGGGAGGCCGCAGGTTCAAATCCTGTCGCCCCGACATCACGGCCTCACAGAATTTTCGCGACCCAGACCTTCAACCGTGCACGCGCGCGGTCCGATAGAGGAGAAGTAACAGGCATGGTGAACAGCACCGTCGAGAAGCTCAGCCCGACCCGGGTGAAGCTGCACATCACGGTCAGCCCTGACGAGCTCAAGCCGTCGATCAAGCACGCCTACGAGCACATCGCGCAGGACGTGCAGATTCCCGGCTTCCGCAAGGGCAAGGTGCCGGCCCCCATCATCGACCAGCGCATCGGCCGCGTCGCCGTGCTCGAGCACGCGGTCAGCGAAGGCCTGGACAACTTCTACCGCGAGGCCGTCGCCGCCAACGAGCTGCGCGTGCTGGGCCGGCCGTCGGCCGAGGTCACCGAGTGGCCGAACGAGAAGGACTTCTCCGGCGACCTCGAGGTCGACGTCGAGGTCGACGTGCGCCCGGACTTCGAGCTTCCCGCCTTCGAGGGAACGACCATCGAGGTCGACGCCGTCGAGGTCGACGAGGAGGCCGTCGACGCCGAGCTCGACCGGCTCCGTGGCCGCTTCGGCACGCTGGTGACGGTCGATCGCCCGGCTGCCACCGGCGACTTCGTCGAGCTGGACCTCGTGGCCACCATCGACGGCGCCGAGATCGACCGCGCCGAGGGCGTGTCGTACGAGGTGGGCTCGGGCGAGCTGCTCGAGGGCATCGACGAGGCGATCGAGTCGCTGACCGCCGGCGAAGACACCACATTCCGCTCCAAGCTGGTCGGCGGCGACCACGCCGGTGAAGAGGCCGAGGTCTCGGTCACCGTCAAGGCGGTCAAGGAGCGCGAGCTTCCCGAGGCCGACGACGACTTCGCTCAGATCGCGAGCGAGTTCGACACCATCGGCGAGCTGCGCGACAGCCTCAAGGAGCGCGTCGGGCAGCAGGGTGCCTTCTCGCAGGGGTCGGCTGCGCGCGACAAGCTCGTCGAGACGCTGCTCGACCAGGTCGAGATCCCCGTTCCGCCTCAGCTCATCGAGGACGAGGTGCACAACCACCTCGAGGCAGAGGGCCGCCTCGAAGACGACGTCCACCGCGCCGAGGTGGCCGAGGCCAGCGAGAAGCAGTTCAAGACGCAGATGCTGCTGGACAAGATCGCCGAGCAGCAGAACGTGCAGGTCTCGCAGGACGAGCTCACGCAGTACCTCGTGCAGTCCGCCGCACAGTACGGCATGGCTCCCCAGGAGTTCGTCAACGCGCTGCAGGACGGCAACCAGCTGCCCGCCATCGTTGGCGAGGTCGCGCGCAACAAGGCCCTGGCCGTCGCGCTCGGAAAGGTGACCGTCGTCGACACCAACGGCAAGCCCGTCGACCTCAGCGGCTTCATCGCCGTCGAGGACGAGGCCGAGGCCGAGGAAGAGGTCGTCGAGGAGGCGGAGCAGATCGCGGACGCCGCAGCCGACGCCGACGCGGTGATCGAGGCCGAAGAGGCCGAGAAGCCCGCCAAGAAGACCGCAGCCAAGAAGGCTCCCGCGAAGAAGGCACCGGCCAAGAAGGCTGCTGCCGAGAAGGAGTGACGCGGCGGCTGCCGCGCACACGTGAATGACGAAGGGACGGATGCCGCGGCATCCGTCCCTTCGCCTTCGATGTGGCCGATCTGCCCACGGCGAACACGGGCGGGTCGCTCGCAGCGCGCCGGTAGATTCGTTGGCGACCCAAGGAAACAGGAGTACACATGGCCGAACCACTTGTCGCGACCAGCGTCTTCGACAGGCTGCTCAAGGACCGCATCATCTGGCTGGGGTCGGAGGTGCGCGACGAGAACGCCAACGAGATCTGCGCGAAGATCCTGCTTCTCGCCGCTGAGGACTCCGAGAAGGACATCTACCTGTACGTCAACTCGCCCGGCGGTTCGATCACGGCCGGCATGGCGATCTACGACACCATGCAGTTCGTGCCCAACGACATCGTCACGGTCGGCATCGGCATGGCCGCCTCGATGGGACAGCTCCTGCTGACCGCCGGCACAAAGGGCAAGCGCTACATCACGCCGAACGCCCGCGTGCTGCTCCACCAGCCGCACGGCGGCTTCGGCGGCACCGCGAGCGACATCCAGACGCAGGCCCAGCTCATCCTCGACATGAAGAAGCGCCTCGCCGAGATCACGGCTGCGCAGACCGGCAAGTCGGTGGAGCAGATCAACGCCGACGGCGATCGTGACCGCTGGTTCACGGCACAGGAGGCGCTGGAGTACGGCTTCGTCGACCACATCCGCGAGTCCGCGGTCGATGTGATCGGCGGCGGCGGCACCGGCGGCAACGGCGAGTCCGCGAGCTGACGGCACCTGAGGCGAAAGAGAGAGAACCCGCAATGCAGACCCCCACTTTCGGCGGCGCACCCACCGCGCCGCAGGGACTTCAGATGCCCGGCAGCCGCTACATCCTGCCGCAGTTCGAGGAGCGCACGGCCTACGGCTACAAGCGGCAGGACCCGTACAACAAGCTCTTCGAGGACCGCGTCATCTTCCTGGGCGTGCAGGTCGACGACGCCTCTGCGGACGATGTCATGGCGCAACTGCTCGTGCTCGAGTCGCAGGACCCCGATCGCGACATCATCATGTACATCAACTCGCCCGGTGGCTCGTTCACGGCCATGACGGCGATCTACGACACTATGCAGTACGTGTCGCCGCAGATCCAGACGGTCGTGCTCGGCCAGGCCGCCTCGGCCGCAGCCGTGCTGCTGGCCGCCGGTGCCCCCGGCAAGCGTCTGGCTCTGCCCAACGCCCGCATCCTGATCCACCAGCCCGCCATGGGCGAGGCTGGGCACGGTCAGGCCTCCGACATCGAGATCCAGGCTCAGGAGATCATGCGCATGCGCACCTGGCTGGAGGAGACGCTCGCGAAGCACTCGAACAAGTCGGTCGAGGAGGTCAACAAGGACATCGACCGCGACAAGATCCTCTCTGCCGAGGAGGCGGTCGCGTACGGTCTCGTGGACCAGGTTCTGACGACCCGCAAGCGCGGGCAGCAGGCGCTCACCAAGTAGGTCACGCCGCCTCGAGCGGATGCCGCGACACCCCGTCGCCCGGAACTGCCGGGCGGCGGGGTGTCGTCATGTACCGCCCCGTGCGTCCGCTGAGCGCGAAATCGGCGGCGTCCACAACGTGCGCCGCAATGCCGCCGCACGTCGGCATCAGCTATTAGGCTCGGAGAACAGCTGGGGGACGCGCCCCCGGTCGCGACGAGGAGGAGCCGCATGGCACGCATCGGTGAGAGCGCCGACCTGTTCAAGTGCTCCTTCTGCGGCAAGAGCCAGAAGCAGGTCCAGCAGCTGATCGCGGGGCCCGGCGTCTACATCTGCGACGAGTGCGTCGAGCTGTGCAACGAGATCATCGAAGAGCGCATGGCGGAGTCCTCGTCGGGCGTCGTCGCCGACTTTGACCTGCCCAAGCCGCGCGAGATCTTCGCGTTCCTCGAGGAGTACGTCGTCGGCCAGCAGGACGCGAAGCGCGCGCTCTCGGTCGCCGTGTACAACCACTACAAGCGCGTGCGGGCGCACGGGACCATCCAGTCGGCCGAGCAGCGCGCCGACGAGGTCGAGATCGCCAAGAGCAACATCCTGCTCCTGGGGCCCACCGGGTGCGGCAAGACATATCTCGCTCAGACCCTCGCCAAGCGCCTGAACGTGCCGTTCGCAGTGGCGGACGCGACCGCGCTGACCGAGGCCGGCTATGTCGGCGAAGACGTGGAGAACATCCTCCTGAAGCTCCTGCAGGCGGCCGATTTCGACACCAAGCGCGCCGAGACCGGCATCATCTACATCGATGAGGTCGACAAGATCGCGCGCAAGGCGGAGAACCCCTCGATCACCCGCGACGTGTCGGGTGAGGGCGTGCAGCAGGCGCTGCTGAAGATCCTCGAGGGCACGGTCGCCTCGGTCCCGCCGCAGGGCGGTCGCAAGCACCCGCACCAGGAGTTCATCCAGATCGACACGACGAACGTGCTGTTCATCGTCGCGGGAGCGTTCGCGGGGCTGGAAGACATCATCTCGGCGCGCGTGGGCAAGCACGGTGTGGGTTTCGGCGCCTCGCTGCACCGCAAGGACGAGGATCTCAACCTGTTCGGCGACGTGCAGCCCGAAGACCTCCACAAGTTCGGCCTCATCCCCGAGTTCATCGGGCGCCTGCCGGTCGTCGCGTCGGTCTCGCCGTTGGACCGCGAAGCCCTGATGGAGATCCTCACTGAGCCGAAGAACGCGCTGGTGAAGCAGTACCACCGCATGTTCGAGCTCGACGGCGTCACGCTGGAGTTCGATCGCGAAGCGCTGGAGGCCATCGCCGACCTGGCTGTGGCACGCAAGACCGGTGCGCGCGGCCTGCGCGCCATCCTCGAGGACGTGCTCGGTCCGATCATGTTCGAGATCCCCTCGACCGACGACGTCGACAAGGTCATCGTCACGCGCGCAGCCGTCGAGGACGGTGCTCCTCCCACCCTCGTGCTGCGTGAGAAGCGCAAGAGCGCTTGACCGCGTCGTCTCCGGTGTCGGAGGGGGCCGTTAGCGTCGGGACGTGAGCACCCCGCGCCCCTTCTCCATCGCTGTCGACGACGCCGTACTGACCGACCTGCACGACCGGCTCGACCACTTCCGTGCGCTTCCCGACTCGCCGCGACGACCGTCGTCCGGCATGACAGCCGCCTATCTCGCGGAGCTCGTGGCGAGCTGGCGCGCGTGGGACTGGCGCGCACGCGAGGCGTGGCTGAACCGGCATCCACAGTTCCTCGCAGACATCGGCGACTCCACGATCCACTTCGCGCATCTGCGGTCGGCGCGCGCCGATGCACCGGCGCTCCTGGTGATGCACGGCTGGCCGCACACCTTCGCTCTGCAGCTCGACTTCGCCGATCTGCTGCCCGATTTCCACGTCGTGGTGGCGAGCCTCCCGGGTTTCGCTTACTCGAGCCCGTACGCCGCCGGCCCGGTCACCGAGGTGCGTCTGGCCCAGACGATGCACGAGCTGATGACAGACGTGCTGGGCTACCGCACGTACCTCACCTACGGTGAGGACGTCTCGGCCAACGTCAACGACCTGATCGCGGGCTCCTACCCCGACGCTGTGGCAGGCATCCTCGTCACCCACTCGCACTTTCCATCGCGCGAGGAGCGGCAGCACCTCACGGCCCCCGATGAGATCGCCTTCTTCGAGCGACTCGACAACTGGGGCGGCCGCAACGGGGCCTACGGCCACGTGCAGGCGACACGGCCCGACACCCTCGCCGCGGCGCTGAACGATTCGCCCGCGGGGCTGCTCGCGTGGCTCGCGGAGAAGCTCGTGGAGTGGAGCGACACGCCCGAGGGCGACCCGCGGGCGGTCGAGACGCGCATCTCGCGCGAACGCATCCTCACCGAGGCGATGATCTACTGGACGACGCAGTGCATCGGATCGTCCTTCCGGCCCTATTACGAGGGCGCCGACCAGCCGGACAGGATGCCGCCCGTCGAGGTGCCGGCATCCGTGCACATCCAACGGCACGAAGCCGACTATCCCGAGGCGCTCGCCCGTCGCTTCTACCGCGACCTCAGGACGTTCGAGCGACTGAACGAGGGCGGACACTTCGCCGCCGCCGAGGTGCCGACCACGATGGCGGACCGGGCGCGGTGGCTGGCTCGCGAGGTCAGAGCGCTCTGAGAACAGTCGGACATGGCCGGATCGGGCCATGCTGATAGCCCATCCCGGCGATGCACGACGCGCTCGGCGACGATTTGCTTGTTGCATGTCTACATCCGCCACACAGCACGCCACTGCTGCCGTCACCGTCGCACCCACCATCGTGGATCCGGTGCAGCCCGGGCGGCTGCAGATCGACCGTTCCCTCAACGGACCTCGTCGCACGGCCAACGGCGGATTCGCCGCAGGCACCATCGCGACACGCATCGATTCCGAGACCGTGACGGTCGCACTGCGGCGTCCGATCCGCCTTGGCGTGCCGCTCGACGTCTCGGGCGCGCCCTCCGGTGGTCTCGTCGTCCTCGATCGGACCAGGCTCGTCGCCGAGGCGAGACCGGGGCGTCTCGACGCTTCCGCCGTTCCGCCCGCACCCACGTTCGACGACGCGCGGCGTGCACGAGAGGCGCATCCCCTGGTCGGAGTGCGCCATGCGCTGTCGGACTGCGTCGTCTGCGGGCCTGCGCGCGCGGATGGCATGCATGTCACGCCGGGGCCGGTCCCGCACCGCCCGGAGATCCTTGCGGCGCCGTGGGTCGTCGGGGCAGCGTACGCGCACGCGGGCATCGCCGACTTCCCGGCCGTGTGGGGGGCGATGGATTGCCCGAGCTTTCCCGCTGCTGCATTGCGGCAGCGGGTCCTGTGCCTGCTCGGCACCATGACTGCTCAGGTCGAGCGGCGCCCCCGCGTGGGTGAGCACCTCGTGGTATTCAGCTGGACGCGTGAGCAGCACGGCCGTCGGTACGAGACGTCAGTGGTCATTGTCGATGCCGCCGGAGAACGGATCGCTCGGGCTGATTCCACCTGGGTCGCTCTCAGGCATCAGCGGCTCGTGTGGCTCCTCGGTCGCCTGAGGTGAGACGCACGCGTTCGCCGGCGATTGCGATGGGTCAGCTCCGCGCGTGGCGCGGTCACCACGCGATCGCCGGCACCCTGACCGACTGGGTGCCGTGGCCCGACTTCGCGCTGAAGCCGTCCAGGCGGTCGTTTCTACCGGATGGATGATGACGGGCAGCAGCGCACGGTGTCGCGACGCCGCACGACCGGCACCGCATCTCGCGGGCCCGGTCGTCCATACTGATGGCGTGGAGTCCGCGTCTGTCGACGTTCGCTATGCCTGGTCGGGAACCGATGATGTCGCCTGGTCGGAGCTGGGCGACGGCGAGCCCGTCCTCATCGGCGGTTGGTGGATGAGTCACCTCCCCCACGACTGGGCGTCCCCGCCGTTTCGGGCGTTCGCGAGCGAGATGGCCCGCCATCGGCGGGTGATCCGGATGGACTTGCCCGGCAGTGGGCTTTCGCGTTCACGCGGCGAGACGCCGATCACGCTGGGTCCGCACGTCGACGCGGTGGCCGCGGTGCTCGATGCCGCCCGAGTCGACCAGGTCACAATCATGGCGGGGTCATCGGGCTGCCCGATCGCAGTCGAGTTCGCCGCACGGTACCCCGAGCGCGTGCATCGTCTCGTGCTCGCGGGGCCTTACCTGGATGGCGGGTCAGTGGCCGCTGCGCCGGACCGAGAGGCCCTGGTGGAGATGGTGCGTCGCAGCTGGGGGGTGAGTTCACGAGTGATGTCCGACATCTTCTACCCCGATGCGACGCCGGAGCAGCGGCGGGCGTACATCGCTCATCAGCGCTCTTCCGCGACGCCGCATATGGCCGCGGCGGCCCTCGAGGCTGTGTACCAGTTCGACGCCCGCGAATCGGCGCCCGCCGTACGCGCGCCCACACTCGTGCTGCACCGTCGCGGCGACCGTGCGATCCGGCTCGCACTCGGCGTGGCGACGGCGCAGGCGATCCCGGGAGCTCATCTCGAGGTTCTCGACGGCGACGCCCACCATCCATGGCATGGCGACGCGGCGACCTTCCTTCGGCGCGCGATGGCGTTCGACGGAGTGGATGAGATGCACGTGAGCCTCTCTCCGGGCGCCGTCGACGCGGAGGCGGCGCGTCGCACGCAGCGACCGTCGCCGATCTCGGCTCGTGAACTCGAGGTACTGCTCCTCGTTGCGAAGGGCAGGACGGATGCTCAGATCGCGTCCGAGCTCTTCCTCAGCGTGCATACAGTTCATCGGCACGTCGCGAACGCCCGCACCAAGCTGGGCGTGCCGTCCCGTTCCGCCGCGGCGGCGTGGGCCGTCGCGAACGCGCGCTGACGTCAGTCGGATAGCCCGCGTCGCTCCAGCAGCGGCTGGATCTCGGCATCCCGGCCACGGAAGTCGCGGTACGCCTCCAGCGGGTCCTTGGACCCTCCCACTCCGAGGAGCCGCTCGCGGAACCGGTCACCGTTCTCGCGGCGCAGACCGCCGTTCTCGCGGAACCACTCGACGGTGTCGGCATCGAGCACCTCGCTCCAGATGTACGAGTAGTACCCGGCGCTGTAGCCGCCCGAGAACACGTGGGCGAAGTAGGTCGACGAGTAACGCGTCGGCACCACGGGGTTGTCCAGGCCGATGTCGGCGAGGGCGGATGCCTCGAACTCGTTGACGTCGATGTCGGCCGTCGCCTCTTCGACCGAGAGCGAGTGCCAGGCCTGGTCCAGCCACGCGGCCGCGAGGTACTCGCTGGTCGCGAAACCCTGGTTGAACGCCTCGGACGCGTGAAGCTTCTCGACGACCTCCGCGGGAAGCGGCTCACCCGTGTCGATGTGCCGCGCGTAGGAGGCGAGGATCTCGGGCCAGTAGATCCACATCTCGTTGACCTGACTGGGGAACTCCACGAAGTCGCGGAAGACGTTGGTTCCCGCGAAGTGCGGGTAGGTGACGGTGGCGAAGAGCCCGTGCAGCGCGTGTCCGAACTCGTGGAACAGCGTCGTCACCTCGTCGAGGGTCAGCAGCGTCGGCCGGCCCGGCGCCGGCTTGGGCACATTGAGGTTGTTGACGACCACTGGCGCGGTGCCGCGCAGCCGCGATTGGAGGACGATCGAGTTCATCCAGGCGCCGCCGCGCTTGGTGTCACGCGTGTAGAGATCCAGGAGGTACAGCCCGAGCGGCGAGCCGTCCGCGTTGCGAACCTCGAAGATCCGGTTGTCGGGGTGGTATCCGGCCAGGTCCGTGCGCTCCGTGAACGTGATGCCGTACAGCTGCGTCGCGGCGCGGAAGACACCGTCGCGCAGCACCTGCTCCGCCTCGAACCACGGTCGCAGCGCCGCGCGGTCGAGGTCGTACTCGGCAGCGCGCACCTTCTCGGTGTAGAACGCCCAGTCGTGCGCCTCGAGCGGGAACGGGTCCGCCTCCGCGTCGATGATCGCCTGCAGCTTCTCCTGCTCGCGGCGGGCGTTGCGAGCGGCCGGTACGGCGAGCCTGCGCAGCAGGTCGTGCACGGCGGCCGGTGAGCCTGCCGTCTCGTCGGATGTGACGTACGCGGCGTGAGACTCGTATCCCAGAAGGGCGGCACGCTCGGCGCGCAGACGCACGATCTCGCGGAGCGTCTCCCGGTTGTCGTGCTCGTTGCCTCGGGAGCCGCGCGAGCGGGAAGCCGCAAGCAAGCGCTCGCGCGACGCCCGGCGGGTGAGACTGGACAGGTACGGGTGACCGGTGAAGAGGGTGAGTGTCACGACCCACTTGCCCTCGAGCCCGCGATCGGAGGCCGCCTGCGAGGCCGCCGAGAGCTCGCCCTCAGCAAGACCGTCCAAGTCGGCAGGATCGTCGAAGACGACGGCGAGGTCATTGGTGTCGGCGAGCAGATTCTTCTCGAACTGGGTGGTGAGCGTGGAGAGCCGTTGGTTGAGGTCGGTCAAACGCGCCTTCGACTGATCGTCGAGGCCTGCGCCGGCGTGAGACATTTCGGTGTAATGGCGTTCGACGAGATACCGCTGCTCGGGTGACAGATCCAGCTCGTCGAGCTGGTCATGGATCGTCTTGATGCGCCAGAACAGCTCCGAGTTCAGCTGGATGGAGTCCTGGTGGGCTGACATCAACGGCGCCAACTGCTCTTCGATCTGCTGCACCTCGGTCGTGGCGTCCGCGGACGACACGGTGTAGAACGTGCGCGCGATATCCCCGAGCAGGCGCCCGCTCTCCTCGAGAGGCACGAGGGTGTTCTCGAAAGTCGGCATCGAGCGGTCGCGCGTGATGTTCGCGATCTCGCGCGAGTGCTCGTCGAAGGCGGCGCGGAAGGCCGGGAGGTAGTGCTCGGGCTTGATGATGCCGTAGTCGGGAAGGCCGTACGGAAGCGAGGAGGGGGAGAGCAGCGGGTTGTCGTCGGTCGGCATGCGGAACAGCCTATCCGGCGTCCGCGAGGATGCCGAGAAACGTTTGCAAAAGTGCGACTGCAAAGAAACGCTTGCAAAGAAACCTTTGCACAGGTACGCTGAGACCATGACAGACAACCCGGTCGACGAGCCGATGGACGCCGCCGCACGCAGCCAGCTGCGGCACAGCCAGGATCGCGTCCTCGACTCCGGTGCGCTGCGCGCTCTCGCGCATCCGCTCCGCGTGCGGATCTACGACATCCTCAGCCAGTACGGTCCGCAGACGGCCAGCTCTCTGGCCGAGAAGCTGGGGGAGTCCACGGGCTCCACCAGCTACCACCTGCGAGCTCTGGCCAAGCAGGACCTCATCCGTGAGGCGGAGGATCGGGGCACCGGCCGCGAGCGCTGGTGGGAGCGTCCGGTCGGCGGCGTCTCCTTCAGCAACCCCGAGGCGATGTCCACGCCGGCCGGACGCGCCGCGACACAGGTCGTCATGGCCGAGTTCCTGCGAAACCGCAACGAGCAGCTGCTCGAGTTCGTGAACCGGGGCTTGGGGCAGGAAGACGTGGAATGGCAGGACGGGACGATGATCTCGACCGCCACGGCCCGGCTCACCCCCGAGCAGAGCAAGGAACTGGGCATGAAGATCATGGCCCTCATCGACGAGACCGTCGACAACTACCGCAATCAGACCGGCGAGAACGTGCGACCCGTCACCATCAGGGCCGACCTGTTCCCGCTCCCGCAGCTAGGAGAACAGTCATGAGCACCATCACGGCCCCCGAGCTCTCCGTACGAGCGTTCGGCTCGAGCACGACGCGATTCGAGCGCGCTCTCCTGCGCGCGGCCTCCGCGCTGGACGCCTACGTCCTCACGCGGCTGGAACGGCGGGATGCCGCAGCCCGGCGTGATGCCCTCGCGGCAGAGGCTGCAGCCACGGGCGCGCGCCGTGCCGCAGAGGCGCTGGCGTCGGTCGGAATGCTGCCTCGATGAGCGAGGGCACCGACACGGTGGTGCACCCCGAAGCGTCGGCCGGGCGGGCGCGCAGGGTCCCGCTCGGCCGCGATTTCGGCAAGCTCTGGACCGCGGCGGCATTCAGCAATCTGGCCGACGGAGTCGGCCGGGTCGCCGTTCCGCTGATCGCGACGACTCTCACGCGCGATCCGCTCGCGATCTCGGCGCTGGGCGCCCTCGCCTTCCTTCCGTGGCTCGTGTTCGGGTTGCCCGCGGGCATGATCGTCGACCGTTTCGATCGGCGGTGGATCATGGCCGTTGCCAACGGGCTGCGCGGGCTGGCTGCCGTAGGTCTGGCGTTCCTGACCGTGACGGGCGCGATCGACATCTGGTGGCTGCTGGCCGGCGTCCTCGTCTTCGGTCTGGGGGAGACGCTGTTCGACAATGCCACCAACTCGATCGTTCCGAGTGTCGTGCGACGTCCGGCGCTGGACCGGGCCAACGGCTGGCTGCAGGCGGCGCAGATCACCATCGACAGCTTCATCGCGTCGCCCATCGGCGGCGTGCTGTTCGCCGTCGCGCTGGCGCTGCCGCTGTGGGTCGGCGCGGCCGGGTATCTCATCCCCATCGTCCTCGCCGTGATGCTGCCGTTGTCGGCCGCGCGCCCGCTGCGCGAGGCCTGGACAGCCGAGCGGGTTCCGGCCGCGTCGGCCGAGGCTGCCGTGGCTGCGGGCGAGCCGCTGGCCGCGGCGGATATGGACGCCGAGGCGGATGCCGCGGGCTCGCGTCCTTCCGGGGTGTCGGCCCGCGAGGCGCTGGCGTACCTGTGGCATCACCGCTTCCTGCGGTCGATGGTGTTGTTCACGTCCATCGTGGGCTGCGCGTTCGCCTTCGCGCAGGCGCCGGTGTTCCTCTACTTCCTCGACGTCCACCACGTGGCCCCTGCGGCGATCGGTCTGGTGACCGCGGGAATCGGTCTCGGAGGGCTGGTGGGGTCGCTCGTCGCCTCACGGCTCGTGGCGCGGTTCGGTCGCGGAAAGGTGATGCTCGGCGCCAACGTCGTGGCCGCGATCGGCCTGATCGGCGTGTGGGCCGCGCCCGAAGCCATCTCTGCGACGGTCGCCTATGCGACGATGGCGGCTGCGGTGTCGGTGTGGAACGTGCCGTGGGGCGCCCTGCGTCAGACGATCGTGCCGGGGCATCTGTTCGGCCGCGTGCTCGGCATCAGCCGCACGTTGACCTGGGGCATCTTCCCGTTCGCCACGCTGCTGGGCGGATGGGTGGCCCGGATCGACCTGCGGCTTCCGTTCCTCCTGGCGGCAGGTGTGACACTCGTGGCCACGCTCGTCGCCGTGCGGCTCCTCCTGTCGGCGTCGGCGCACGACGCCCCGGAGGAGTGAGGACTGCTCAGCCGAAGCCGTCTTCCGGGTCGTTGCGGGCGACCGCCTCGCCGTCCTCATTGAGCGAGACGATGACGCCCGTGTCGAGTTCGGCGAGCGGCTTCCCCTCCAGCCACGTGAGGGTCCAGCGCGGCCGCGGCTGACCGAGCTGATCGGCGGGTATGGTCTCGTCGACCGCCCGAATGCCCCGGCGCAGCGCGTCCGGGACCCCTGCGGGCGGTTCGTCTCCTGAGGTCCAGCGTGTTCCGAGCTGCATCAGTCCTCCTGCGGGGCCAGTTCGATCTCCGTGACGGCCAGCGCGTCGGCGTCGGTGTAACGGATCTCGCCGATCCGTCCGACAGCGCGCAGGTCACCCTCTGCCAGGCGCAGCGCGGCAACGGCGTGGGCGGGCGCGGCGATGGTGACGTGCGAGACGGGTGCCTTCTGCGACACCTTCGCCTCCGTCTTGGCGCGGCGGATCCCGATGAGCGCCTCGCCCACGACACCGAGCACAGCGGCATCCCCCTCGATGCCGAGCGGCTCCGGCCACGCTGAGGTGTGGACGGACCCGTCGTTGAACCACGACCAGGCCTCCTCGGCCGCGAACGCCAGGACGGGGGCGAACAGACGCAGCAGCGTCGACAGCGCGATCCGCAGCGCGAGGGCGGCGGATGCCTGACCGACGTCGTTCTGGTTGTACGCCCGCTCCTTCACGAGCTCGAGGTAGTCGTCGCAGAACGTCCAGAAGAAGGACTCCGCGACCTCGAGCGCGCGCGCGTGGTCGTACGCCTCCAGCGCCTTCGTGGCGTCGCGGACGACCGTGTCCAGCGCCGTCAGCATCGACGCGTCGAGCGCGTGGGTGACCTGTGCTCCCTCGGGCACCGGGAACGACAGCACGAACTTCGCGGCGTTGAGCACCTTGATGGCCAGCCGTCGGCCGATCTTGATCTGCGTCGGGTTCTGCGGGTCGAAGGCCGCGTCCGTCCCCAGACGGCTCGATGCCGCCCAATAGCGGACGGCGTCCGACCCGTGCTGGGCGAGGATGTCGGCCGGCGTGACGACATTGCCCTTGGACTTCGACATCTTCTTGCGGTCGGGGTCGACGATGAAGCCGGAGATCGCGGCATCCGACCACGGTGCGCGGTCCTCTTCGAGGGCGCTGCGCAGCAGGGTCGAGAACAACCACGTGCGGATGATGTCCTGCCCCTGGGGACGAAGGTCGAACGGCGCGACGAGGTTCCACAGCTCCGGGTCGCGTTCCCACCCGCCGGCGAGCTGCGGCGTCAGCGACGACGTCGCCCACGTGTCGAAGATGTCGTTCTCGCCGTCGAAACCACCGGGGACGCCGCGCTGCTCCTCGGTGTACCCCGGCGGGACGTCGGTCGACGGGTCGACCGGCAGCGAGGCTGCGTCGGGGGTCAGAACCCGGCTGTAGTCCCGCTCGCCGTTCTCGTCCAGCGCGTACCAGACCGGGATGGGTACGCCGAAGAACCGCTGTCGGGACACCAGCCAGTCCCCGGTCAGCCCGTTGGTCCAGTTCTCGAAGCGCACGCGCATGAAGTCCGGATGCCACGACATGCTCTTGCCGAGCGCGATGAGCTTGTCGCGGAGGGCCTCGTCGCGAGCGCCGTTGCGGATGTACCACTGGCGGGTCGAGACGATCTCCAGCGGCCGGTCGCCCTTCTCGAAGAACTTCACCGCGTGCGTGAAGGGCTTGGGTTCGCCCTCCATCTCGCCGGACTCCTGCAGAAGCTCCACGATCCGCTTCTTCGCGCTGAAGACCGTCTTGCCGGCGAGCTCGGCATACGCCGCCTTCGCGGCATCCGTCACGATGACGTCGGGAGCGTCGGCCAGCACGCGACCGTCCTGCCCGAGGATCGTCCGGTTGGGCAGCTGCAGCTCACGCCACCAGACGATGTCGGTGACATCGCCGAACGTGCAGATCATGGCG
This sequence comes from Microbacterium timonense, assembly GCF_900292075.1. Taxonomy (GTDB): domain Bacteria; phylum Actinomycetota; class Actinomycetes; order Actinomycetales; family Microbacteriaceae; genus Microbacterium; species Microbacterium timonense. Next base: position 581,177 of record NZ_OLMV01000001.1, on the reverse strand, counting down.
ATGCCCGAGCCCTTGTCCTGCTGCGCCAGCGGGTGGGCGAGCACCGGAACCTCGACGTCGAACAGCGGGGTGCGCACCGTCGTTCCGAACAGCGGCTGATACCGCTCGTCGTCGGGATGGGCGACCAGGGCCACGCAGGCCGGAAGCAGTTCGGGGCGCGTCGTCTCGATGAAGACGTCGCCCGTGCCGTCGCTCTTGTGGAAGGCCACGCGGTGGTAGGCGGCGGGCTGATCCCGGTCTTCGAGCTCGGCCTGGGCGACCGCCGTGCGGAAGTCGATGTCCCACAGGGTGGGGGCGAGGTCCTGGAACGCCTCGCCGCGCTCGAGATTGCGCAAGAAGGCGAGCTGGCTCGTGCGCATCGTGTCGTCCGAGATGGTGCGATACGTCTGAGTCCAGTCGACGCTGAGTCCCAGAGAGCGCCACAGGGACTCGAAGTGCTTCTCGTCCTCGACGGTGAGTCGCTCGCACAGCTCGATGAAGTTGCGGCGGCTCACCGGCACCTGGTCGGCGGCACGGCTCGACTTGTTGTCGCCCCCTTCGAACGGCGGGGTGAAGTCCGGATCGTACGGCAGCGACGGGTCGCAGCGCACGCCGTAGTAGTTCTGCACGCGTCGCTCGGTGGGCAGGCCGTTGTCGTCCCACCCCATCGGGTAGAACACCGTCTTGCCGCGCATGCGCTCGAACCGCACCCTGACGTCAGTGTGCGTGTAGCTGAAGACATGCCCGATGTGCAGCGAGCCGGAGGCCGTCGGTGGGGGAGTGTCGACCGAGTAGACACCCGGACGGCCGACCTCGGCCGCCCGCGCGCGGTCGAACAGGTACGTGCCCTGCGCGGACCACGCCGCATCCCACTTCTGTTCGAGGCCCTCCAGTGCGGGCTTTTCGGGGATCTGACCCTGCGAGATGCGGGCGTCGGTCATGGAGAACTCCTCGAGCGATATGTGCGGCACCGTGTGAGCGTGCCTGAGTGTGGGATGTCGCTCGATTGTATCGGGTGCCCGGGTGCCCGGACTTCTGCGCGTGATGCCCAGACCGCACGTGATGCCCAGATGAGGAGATGTGCCCGGATGCGGGAGCTGGGGCGCCCCTGCGGCCTCATCTCGGCATCCCTCCTCGATCCGGCTCGATCCGGCGGGTCCCCGTGCGCAGTACCGATATCGACGCCTCCTCCACCTGCGCCACCTGCGTCGCGGCCTCCACAGAAGCGCCGTGGTCCCGCCTATACGGCGGCATCGGAGAGGAGCATTCCGAAGATGAACCGTTCGCAGCCCCCGTGGATGCGCGCGCTCGGCGAGGGCGACGGGATCGCGCGCCAGGCGATGCTCATCGAGCTGGGCGCAGGGAAGAACGAGCTGGCGCGCCACGTGCGGGAGCAGCGCCTGCTGCGTGTCCGGCGGTCGTGGCTGGCGCTGCCGGATGCCGATCCGCTGCTCGTCGCGGCGGCCAGGGCGGGCGTCGTGTTGACGTGCGTGACCCGGGCCAAGCGCCTCGGACTCTGGGTGACCATGGAGGACCGGCCGCACGTGGCGGCGCCGGGAAACAGCGGCGGCGTCACGATCGAACGAGGCGGCGGGGATCCGGTGGACGGGCGCAAGGCCGTCGTGCATTGGTGCACGCCGGTCGTGCAAAGACCACCGCACTGTCTCGAAGACTCGATCGAGAACACTCTGGTGGTCGTCGCGAGATGTCAGCCTCGAGAGCACGCGCTGGCGGTGTGGGACTCCGCACTCAACCGCGGGCTGGTCGACAAGACGGTGCTCGGGCGACTCCCGCTGCCGGCCTTCGCCCGTGCCGTTCTCGACGAAGCGTCACCGTTCGCGGACTCGGGACTGGAGTCCTTCGTCCCGCGGCGCCTGCGCTGGATGAACGTGCGGATCCTCCCGCAGGCGTGGATCCTGGGGCGGCCGGTGGACTTCCTGATCGGCGAACGACTCGTGCTGCAGATCGACGGCGGACACCACGTCGGCACTCAGCGGCGCGCCGACATCACGCATGATGCCGACCTGCTCCTGCGCGGATACCACGTCATCCGGGTGGGGTACTGGCAGGTGATGGACGATTGGCCGATGGTGCAGCAGCTGATCATGACGGCGGTCGCTCAAGGCCTCCATCTCGCCCGCTGACGCCGATGCCTCGCGGCGCCGCGCGCACGGCGCTCTCCCGTCGGTGCGCCGTGATGAACGTCAGCCCTCGATGCCCTTGCCCAGATGAGGAAGCGTGCCGGCGTGAGGACGTTCTAGCCGGGGCCGCTCCTCATCTGGGCACATGCCGTCATCTCGGCGCGGGCAGTGGAGTGCGAGCCGTGGAGTGCGAGCCGTGGAGTGCGAGCCGAGTCCGTCAGACCGCGGCGCTGGCGGTCTCCGGGGCCGTCGCGATCTCGGGCTCGGCCCGGCGGCGCGCCGCGAGCCATGCCGAGACCAGCGTGACGGCGGACATGATCGCGAGTATCACTCCCGGATGCCACCAGGCGAAGCCGGTCGCCGCGCCGAGCTCGAGCGTCAGGTAGGGCACGAACCCGCTGATGGTCGCCGCCAGCGCGTAGGCGAAGGACAGCGCGGAGTAGCGGAACGAGTCCGGGAACAGGTCGTTCATGAGACCGCCGAGCGCCGCCCATGACATCGTGGGCAGGATGCCGCCGACGATCATCGTGGCGACCAGGATCGGGAACGTCGCGAACTGGAGCAGGAAGTACATCGGGAAGGTGATCAGGAGCGTGCCGAGGGCTCCCCACAGCACCACGCGCGCCGATCCGATCCGACCCGCCCACGCGCCGAACAAGGGGATGGTCACCAGCTGGAGCAGGCCGCCGATGGTCGTCGCCACCAGCAGGTCCTGGAAGCTGAAGCCGAGCTGCTCGACCCCGTAGTTCACCGTGTAGGTGTTCATGAGCGAGTAGGAGCCGATGCCCAGGAGCGCCGCGCCGATGGCGATGAGCATCGCTCCGGGACGCTTGGCGAACATCGTCACGAAGGGGATCCGGTCACGACGACCCTGCGCGACGACGTCCTGGAAGACGGGCGTCTCGGAGATCGACCACCGCAGGTACAGCGACACCAGAAGCAGCGGGATCGCCAGGAGGAACGGGATGCGCCATCCCCACTCGGCCAGCTGGTCGGCCGGCAGGACCGCGGTCAGCACGATGAAGACGGCCGCCGAGAGGATCGAGCCGACCGGTGAGCCCAGCTGCGGGATGGCGGCGTAGAACGCGCGCTTGACCGGTCCGGAATTCTCTGTCGCGATGAGGATCGAGCCTCCCCACTCGCCGCCGAGCGACAGCCCCTGCACGATCCGCAGGACGATCAGAAGGATCGCCCCCAGCCACCCGGCCTGCGCGTACGTGGGGAGCAGACCGATGAGACCGGTCGCGATGCCCATGATCGCGACCGTCCACAGGAGCGTCGTGCGCCGCCCGAGCCGGTCGCCCATGTAGCCGAAGATCACCGCGCCGATCGGGCGCACGACGAAGGCCAGCGCGATCGTCAGGAAGGCCGCACTCGTCGCGCCGAAGGAACCGAGCGGGTCGAAGAACAGCGGTCCGACGAAGAAGGCGGAGAAGTACGCGAACAGGTAGAAGTCGAACGACTCCAGCGAGGTCCCCACCATCGACGCCCAGGCGACGCGTCGGGCGGGGGCGGCCTCGAGGGCGGAGGCGGGAGGCAGAGGAGACTCTGATGCGGGGGCTGCGGTCACGGACGTCAATCTTGGCACGAGTCCAGAAACCCCGGGGCGGCATCCCGCATTCCCGGTGCTCCCCATGACGGTAGAATCGACGCACCAGCGCAGATCCGGCCATCACCGGGGAGCTCTCGGAAGAACGGGAAGCCGCACACGCGACGACCTCATTAGAACCGAGCGGGGCAGGCCCGTCACAGCCGCTGTGAGAGTGGACTGCTCGGTCCCTGAGTCCGTCGAAGGATCCGAGTCGTCAACGCAGGGTGGTACCGCGGTCCGTCGGGAGAGGCATCCCGTCCGGGTCGTCCCCGCAGGAAGCACACGAGCGAGCACCTGCGAGAGAACATGACCTATCCCCGCCCCTCCGCATTCGGACCAGCGGCCGACGCCTCGACGACCCCGGGCAGCGCGGCTTCCGTCGTTCCCAGCCCGCGCTTTCCTGAGATCGAGCGCGAGACGCTCGCCTTCTGGCAGGCCGACGGCACGTTCCGCGCCTCGATCGATCAGCGCGACGGCGCCGAAGAGTGGGTGTTCTACGACGGCCCTCCCTTCGCCAACGGACTGCCGCACTACGGACATCTGCTCACCGGATACGCCAAGGACCTGTTCCCGCGGTTCCAGACGATGCGCGGCAAGAAGGTCGACCGCGTGTTCGGGTGGGACACCCACGGCCTGCCCGCCGAGCTCGAGGCGATGAAGCAGCTCGGCATCACCGAGAAGAGCGAGATCGAGGCGATGGGGATCGCCGCGTTCAACGCGAAGTCGCGGGAATCGGTGCTGACGTACACCCGCGAATGGGAGGACTACGTCACGCGTCAGGCGCGATGGGTCGACTTCGAGCGCGGCTACAAGACGCTGGACCTGTCGTACATGGAGTCCGTGCTCTGGGCTTTCAAGACCATCTACGACAAGGGCCTCGCATACGAGGGCTATCGCGTGCTGCCGTACTGCTGGCGCGACGAGACGCCGCTGTCGGCGCACGAGCTGCGCATGGACGACGACGTGTACAAGATGCGGCAGGACCCGTCGGTGACGGTGACCTTCCCGCTGGTCGGCGCCAAGGCCGAGTCCCTGGGGCTGACGGGCGTCCGCGCGCTGGCGTGGACGACGACTCCCTGGACGCTGCCGACGAATCTGGCGCTGGCCGTGGGGCCCGACATCCGCTATGTCGTGGTGCCCGGTGGGCCGAACGGCGCCGCCGACGTGCATCGTGCGCCCGACGGAGAGGCCGACGAGGCCGAGGAGGCCTACGCCCACCGCTATCTGCTGGCCGACGAGCTCCTCGGGGGCTATGCCAAAGACCTCGGCTACGACTCGCCCGAGGCCGCCCGGGACGCGGTGGTCCAGACGATCACCGGCTCCGAGCTCGAGGACGTCGCATACGACCGTCTCTTCGACTACTACGCGGATGCCTCGGTCTGGGGTACGCAGAACGCCTGGCGCATCCTCGTGGACGACTACGTCACGACCGGCGACGGCACCGGCATCGTCCACCAGGCGCCGGCATACGGTGAGGACGACCAGCGGGTCACGGAGGCCGCCGGCATCCCGCTCATCATGAGCCTGGACGACGGCGGGCGCTTCCTACCGCAGGTCACCGACGTCGCCGGTGAGCTCTGGATGGATGCGAACCGCCCGCTCATCCGGCTGCTGCGCCAGGAGGGGCGCCTGCTGCGCGAGGCGAGCTACGAGCACTCGTATCCGCACTGCTGGCGCTGCCGGAACCCCCTCATCTACCGTGCGGTGTCGAGCTGGTTCGTGCGTGTCACCGACATCAAGGACCGCATGATCGCCGGCAACGAGCAGATCACCTGGGTGCCCGAGAACGTCAAGCACGGACAGTTCGGCAAGTGGCTGGAGGGTGCGCGTGACTGGTCGATCAGTCGCAACCGGTACTGGGGTTCGCCGATCCCGGTATGGAAGAGCGATGACCCCGAGCACCCGCGCGTGGACGTCTACGGGTCTCTCGAAGAGCTCGAGCGGGACTTCGGCCGGCTGCCCCGCAACGCCGACGGCGAGGTGGACCTGCACCGCCCCTACATCGACGAGCTGACGCGGCCCAATCCGGACGACCCGACCGGCAGGAGCACGATGCGCCGGATCGAGGACGTCTTCGACGTCTGGTTCGACTCCGGCTCGATGCCGTACGCCCAGGTGCACTATCCCTTCGAGAACCAGGAATGGTTCGACGAGCACTCACCCGCCGACTTCATCGTCGAATACATCGGCCAGACGCGCGGCTGGTTCTACGTCATGCACGTGCTCTCGACGGCGCTGTTCGACCGCCCGGCCTTCACGGGCGTGTCGTGCCACGGCATCGTGCTGGGCAGCGACGGCCTCAAGATGTCGAAATCGCTGCGCAACTATCCCGACGTCAGCGAGGTGTTCGATCGCGACGGATCCGACGCGATGCGGTGGTTCCTGATGTCCAGCTCGGTGCTGCGCGGGGGCAACCTCATCGTCACCGAGGAGGGGATCCGCGCCGGCGTGCGCGAGTTCCTGCTGCCGCTGTGGAACGCCTGGTACTTCTTCGCGACCTACGCGAACGCGTCGGGCTCGGAGGGCTACGAGGCGTCGTGGCGGACCGATTCGACCGACGTGCTGGACCGCTACATCCTGGCCCTCACCGGCGACCTCGTTCGCGATGTCGCGGCCGACCTCGAGGTTCTCGACTCGACCCTCGCCGCCGCGAAGCTCCGCGACTTCGCGGAGGCGCTGACGAACTGGTACATCCGGCGATCGCGCGACCGGTTCTGGGTGGGCGTCTCCGACGACCCGAAGAGCCGCGAGGCGTTCGACACGCTCTACACGGTGCTCGAGACGCTGACCCGCGTCGCCGCGCCGCTCATCCCGCTCGTGTCCGAGAGGATCTGGCAGGGGCTCACCGGCGGTCGAAGCGTGCACCTGCAGGACTGGCCCGACGCCGATGCGTTCCCCGCCGCCGACGACATCCGCGCCGCGATGGATGCGGTCCGCGAGGCATCCAGCGTCGCCAACGCGCTGCGCAAGAAGGAGGGCCGGCGCGTGCGCCTGCCGCTGCCGTCGCTGACGGTCGCGGTGCCGGATGCCGCCGCTCTCGGTCAGTTCGAGGGCATCCTGCGCGACGAGCTCAACGTCAAGTCGGTCGAGCTCATCGAGCTCGGCGACCATGTCTCGGAGCAGTACGGCATCAGCAAGCGCCTGACGATCAACGCGCGTGCCGCGGGCCCGCGTCTGGGCAAGCAGGTGCAGCACGTCATCGCCGGCGCCAAGGCGGGCGTGTGGGAGGAGCGCGACGGCGTGGTCGTCGTCGACGGCGTGGCGCTCGAGCCGGGGGAGTACGACCTCACTCTCGAAGCCGGCGGCGTCGAGGACGGCACGGCGATCGCGCTGCTGGCCGGGGACGGCTTCGTTCTGCTGGACACCACGACCACTCCGGAGCTGGAGGCCGAGGGCCTGGCGCGCGACATCATCCGCGCGGTCCAGGACACGCGGAAGGCGGCCGGTTTCGACGTCAGCGACCGCATCGACCTGCGGCTCGCCTTCGAGGATCCCGGCGACGCAGCCGCGGTCGCCGGCGCGTTCGGCACCGCAGATGTCGCGGGGGAGACCCTCGCCGTGGACTATTCGGTCGTGGGACCGGATGGCACGGTGCTCTTGGCCGACGGCGCGGTGCTGGCCAGCATGATCCCCTCGGGCAGCGATCTCGAGCGCACGCACGCGGCCGGCGACTTCGCGAACCGCGGCGCGTTCACCGTCTCGGTGACCAAGGTGGAGGCATCCGTATGAGCGATCGGGACCGTCGACGGGCAGATGCCGTCTACGAGGCGCTGCTGCAGCGGCAGGGCGAGCGATGGGTGCAACCGCGTGTCGAACGCACGCGGCGCGTGCTCGAGCTGCTGGACGACCCGCAGAAGACCTATCGGGTGGTCCACGTCACCGGCACGAACGGCAAGACTTCGACCAGCCGCATGATCGAGAGCCTCGTCCGCGCGCACGGACTGCGGACGGGTCTGTTCACGAGCCCGCATCTCGAACGCTTCACCGAGCGCATCATGATCGACGGTGAGCCGATCGACGACACGGCTGTCGCCGACGCGTGGGACGAGATCGTCCCGTTCGTCGACATCGTCGACGCCGAGCTGGCATCGGAGGACGACGCGCCGTTGACGTTCTTCGAGCTGCTCACGGTGCTCGCGTTCGTGGCGTTCGCGGACGCGCCGATCGATGTGCTCGTGCTCGAAGTCGGCATGGGCGGGTCGTGGGACTCCACGAACACGGCCGACGGCGACGTCGCGGTGTTCGCGCCGATCGACGTCGACCACGCCGACCGCCTGGGCGGGACGATCCGCGAGATCGCCACCGTGAAGTCCGGCATCATCAAGGACGGCGCCGCCGTGGTGTCGGCGAAGCAGGACGCCGCCGCCGAGGCGGTGCTGCGACAGGCGGCAGCCGCCCACCACGCCTCGATCGCCTTCGAGGGTCAGGAGTTCGGCCTGGCAGAACAGCGCCTGGCGGTGGGCGGGCAGCAGATCACCGTGCGGGGCCTGGCAGCGACCTACCCGGACGAGTACCTGCCGCTGTACGGCGGTCACCAAGGGTTCAACGCCGCCCTCGCCATCGCGGCTGTCGAATCCCTCGTCGGCGGTGGCACCCAGGCGATCGCTCCCGACGTGCTGGCCGAGGGTCTGGGCAGCGTGACGTCTCCGGGCCGCCTGCAGCTCGTCGGCGCCGCGCCGACCGTGCTGGTGGATGCCGCCCACAATCCCCACGGTGCGCGCGCCCTCGTGACCGCGCTGCGCGAGTCGTTCGACTTCGACGAGTGGGGGGTGGTGCTGGGGGTGCTCTCCGACAAGGATGCCGCCGGCATCGTGGCGGCGATCGCCCCGATCGCGGCCCACGTGTTCGCCACCACGCCCGACTCTGATCGTGCCGAAGACGCCGATGCGATTGCAGACCTCGCGGAAGGCCACGACGTGAGGGTCTCGGTGCACCGGGACCTGGCCGAGGCGGCCGACGCGGCGCGCGAGTGGGCGGCCGCCTCGGACCGTCGTGCCGTCATCATCGCCGGATCGGTCGTGCTCGCGGGAGAGGCGCTCGCCCTGGCGGCTTCGGAGGACTGGAAGGGCGGGTGGAACCAGTGAGCCTCACGCCACCGGCCCGGCAGCGGCGCACGCGCGGCGCGGCGGAGTCGCTCGCGGCGATCGTGCTCGGCTTCGAGTCGATCGTCGCCTTCCTGGCAGGACTGGTGGTCTACGGGCTGAAGGCGCTGCCGGAGCCGATCGAGCCGTGGTGGGGGATCGTCGCCGGTTCCGTACTGGCGGTGCTGATGATCCTCACCGCGCGGCTCGTCCGGTACCGGTGGGGGATCGTGGTCGGCTGGGTGCTGCAGGCGGTCGTGGCCCTCGGTGCCTTCCTGGTGCCCGCCCTCGCGATCGTGGCACTCATTTTCGGTGGCATGTACGCGTATGCGACGATCAAGGGGGCCGCCCTCGACCGGCGCAATGCGCGCCGCACGGCGGATCCCTCGCCGAACGCCTGACCCGGAACGGAGACCCGCATGCCCACCGAAGAGACCCTCGTCCTCGTCAAGCCCGACGGCGTCGCCCGTGGTCTGACCGGAGCAATCCTCGCCCGCATCGAGGCCAAGGGGTACGCGCTCGTCGACATCCGGCTCGTGGAACCCGATCGTGAGACGCTCGAGCGGCACTACGCGGAGCACGAGGGGAAGCCCTTCTACGAGCCGCTGCTCGAGTTCATGATGTCGGGTCCGTCCGTGGCCATCCGGCTGGCCGGGAACCGGGTCATCGAAGGCTTCCGCTCCCTCGCCGGCACGACCGATCCGACCACCGCGGCGCCGGGAACCATCCGCGGCGACTTCGGCCGGGACTGGGGCCTGAAGGTGCAGCAGAACCTGGTGCACGGCTCCGACAGCCCGGAGTCCGCCGCACGCGAGCTCGACATCTGGTTCGGCTGAGCCGCCGCGCCCACGCGTTCGAGGTCGGCCGGATCAGCTGAAGAAGGTCTGCCAGATGTTGACGATCGCATTCATCTCCAGCTGAGCCAGCAGAAGGATGAGTGCGAAGCTCACGATCGCAGCCAGCGGCACCCACGCCATCAGCCGGCCGGCGGCGTCGCGGACGCGCCCCGAGACAGGCACGAGTCCCGCCCGCAGCAGGTGGAGCGTCACCGCGTAGAAGGTAGGGATGGTCACCGCCCACGTGGTCATGCACCAGGGGCAGAGAGTGTGGAGGTTCGGGGCGTAGATGCTCTGGCTGATGAGCCACACCACGAAGCCGAAGGCGAACGCGGTGCCCGCCCAGAAGCACCACCAGAACCACGGCGCGAACCGTGCTCCCGCCAGGATCGCCACCCCGACGACCACCGGGGCGACCCACCCCGTGAGCCCGAGGATCGGGTTGGGGAAGCCGAACAGGCTGCCCTGCCACGAGCCCAGATTGGCCGTGCACTGGACCAGCACGCTGAAGTCGCAGGAGGCGATCGCATCGGGATTCGCCAGCTGCTCGAACTTCTCCACGGTCAGCGAGAACGCCGCCCACCAGCCGATCACACCGGCGATCACCAGCCATACGGCCAATCCGGTCGGTCGGGCGGTGCTCTCGCGTTCGGGCATGCCTCGGATTATGGCATCGAGGACTGAGGGGATGCCGCACCCGGCGCGCCCGCTGGGTGCGGCATCCGATCGCTGGCGCGCCGTGAATGCGCAATACGGCGGGGGAGGTGCGATAATGGTCGGGATGACTCACGGCCGCGCCGTGAGGGCGATCACAGAAGACTTCAGGGCGACGAATGCCCTTGGCAGCGCGAACGTCCGCCTCGGCGACGAGTTCCGCTGCAGACCGAGTGAGTTCGCGGCACCGTCCCACCCCAGGGACACGGGCGGCGCCGCACGAGATTTCGCCGGGCGACGCGCGGTGCCGCCCCGCTAGGAGTACGCCAGTGATGGCAGATGGAACCGATGCAGAAGTCACCCCTCAGACCGATCCGGACGGCTCGCTGACACCAGCGGCCCACGTCACGGCATCCGCGTCTGAAGAGGGCCCACAGGCCGGCACGCCCGCAACGGAGGAACCGGCCGGTGTTGCCGACCCGGCCGGCGAGGCCGTCAGCGACGCCGACCCCGATGCTGCGGCCGACGCGGACCCCGACGCCGGCACTGCGACCGACATCGAGGCTGTGGCCGATGGCGCCGATCCCGATGCGGCGGTGGACGCTGAGACCGATGGCGCGCCCGAGACCGACGCCGCGCCCGAGGACGGCGCGTCCGAAGACGGCGCGTCTGAGGACGCCGCCGTGCCCGAGGACGGCGCCGCCGCGACGGACGTCGCGTCCGAGGACAACGCCGCGGAGAGCACTGACCAGCCGGGCGGCGACGCGCGCGCCGAGGAGCCCGTGACCGCGGTGAGCCTCGGACTGCTTCCCGAGGTGTTCGTCTCGGCGGTGTCGACCGACCTGCACTTCTACGCCCCCGAGATCACCGTGCTCCCGGCCCGACCGGGACGGGAGCCGGAACCGGATGCGGCATCCTCCGGTACATCGCGTCGCCGCAACCGTCGTCGTGGCGGCGAGGGGCGCGAGGAGGCATCCGGTCCCGCCGAGCAGTCGCCGCCGCGGCAGCGAGCCGTCGAGCTCATCACCGAACCGCAGCGGATCAAGGGGTCCACCCGCCTGGAAGCCAAGAAGCAGCGTCGCCGCGACGGCCGCGAGGCCGGACGCCGACGCGCCGTCGTGACCGAGGCCGAGTTCCTCGCGCGCCGTGAGGCCGTCGACCGCGTGATGATCGTCCGCTCCCGCAACGGACGGATCCAGATCGCCGTCCTCGAGGACAACGTCCTCGTGGAGCACTATGTCGCCCGCAGCCAGGACGCGTCGCTCATCGGCAACGTCTACCTCGGTCGTGTGCAGAACGTGCTCCCGAGCATGGAGGCGGCTTTCGTCGACATCGGCCGCGGCCGCAACGCCGTGCTCTACTCCGGCGAGGTCGACTGGGATGCCGTCGAGACGGGCAACCAGCCCCGCCGCATCGAGCTGGCGCTGAAGTCGGGTGACCGCGTGCTCGTGCAGGTCACGAAGGACCCGGTGGGGCACAAGGGCGCCCGCTTGACGAGCCAGATCTCGCTGCCGGGTCGCTACCTGGTGTATGTGCCGGGCGGTGCCATGAACGGCATCTCGCGCAAGCTGCCCGACACCGAGCGCGCGCGGCTCAAGAAGATCCTCAAGGAGGTGCTTCCCGAGTCGTCCGGCGTGATCGTCCGCACCGCCGCAGAGGGCGCCACGGAGGAGCAGCTCACGCGCGACGTGCAGCGCCTCACCAACCAGTGGGAGCACATCTCGAAGCAGGTCGAGACGATCCAGGCGCCCGCGTTGCTGCACTCCGAGCCCGATCTCCTGGTCAAGATCGTCCGCGACGTCTTCAACGAGGACTTCTCGAAGATGCTCATCCAGGGCGATGACGCGCACCACACGATCTCGAAGTACCTGGAGTCGGTGGCCCCCGACCTGCTCGAGCGTGTCGAGCGCTACGAGGGCGAGCAGGACCCGTTCGATGAGTTCCGGGTCACCGAGCAGATCGAGAAGGCGCTGGACCGCAAGGTGTGGCTGCCCTCCGGCGGATCCCTCGTCATCGACCGCACCGAGGCCATGACGGTCGTCGACGTCAACACCGGCAAGTTCGTGGGGTCCGGCGGCAACCTCGAAGAGACCGTCACCAAGAACAACCTGGAGGCGGCGGAAGAGATCGTCCGGCAGCTGCGACTGCGCGACATCGGCGGCATCATCGTCGTGGACTTCATCGACATGGTGCTCGAGTCCAACCGCGATCTCGTGCTGCGTCGTCTCGTCGAGTGCCTCAGCCGCGACCGCACCAAGCACCAGGTCGCCGAGGTGACCTCGCTCGGGCTCGTGCAGATGACGCGCAAGAAGCTGGGTCTGGGGCTGCTCGAGACCTTCAGCGAGCCGTGCGAGGTGTGCGCGGGCCGTGGCCTCATCGTGCACCACGATCCGGTGGTCAAGCACCGGGTGCCGTCGTCCTCGGGCGCGCCTTCCGGTCGCCGCTCGCGCGGCTCGGCTCCCGCGCCCTCCAACGGGGGCGCGAACGGCACGCACGTGATCACCGAGGGAGTGAAGTCGGCCCTCGCGCAGATCGCGGCATCCACGATCCACCACCACGAGGAGTCAGCCTCGGCTGAACCCGGGCAGCCCGTCGCGGAGCCTCTGCCGGCGGAGCGTCCGAAGAAGCGCAAGAAGCGCGACTCGGGTGCGAAGAAGGAGCCGCGGACCGAGAAGGACATCCTGCTCGACTCCGTCTTGAACGCGCTGCCCGAGCCGAAGGCTCCGGGGCAGGGTCGCGCCCGCCGGCGGGTCACCACGGCCGCCCTCACCGGCACGCCGGTGCCGCACACCCCGTCCGAGGACTGAGCGTCCCCGCCCGCTGCTTCGCACCCCGGGGCGGCGGGCGCGACCCGGTCAGTGCCGATCGCGTGCCCGCACGCGAAGTCCCGATGCGATCAGGCGGCGCACCAGTTCGTGGCCGCTGACATGTTGCGCGCCGGCGGCCACCAATCTTGCGTGCGCGTCCTCCGGAACGTCGTAATGGTCGAGGTCGAACCCTCGCGCCGGGATGCCGTTCGCAGCCGCGAACGCGTGCAGCTCCGCGAGATCGGTGTCGGTCACCAGGTGCGCCCACAGGCGCCCATGGGCCGGCCAGAGCGGATCGTCGATGAGGATCGCCACGTGCAGATCCTACGCACCGCCGGCGCGACACGGCCGGTGGCCGCTTTCGCGGACCGACCCGGCATCTGGTAAAGTTGACCCTTGGTGCGTCGAGACATCCGCGCCAAGTCTTGGATGACGTCCTGAGCGCGTGCGCGTGCTCCCAGAAGAAACAGGTGTGAAGTGGTTTACGCAGTTGTGCGCGCCGGTGGCCGGCAGGAGAAGGTCGAGGTCGGCACGATCGTCGTTCTCGACCGCCAGGCCGCGAAGGTCGGCGACAAGATCGAGCTCCCCGCGGTGCTCTTCGTCGACGGTGACAACGTCACGACCGACGCCGACAAGCTCGCGAAGGTCACCGTGACCGCCGAGGTCCTCGGTGAGGAGCGCGGCCCGAAGATCGTGATCCAGAAGTTCAAGAACAAGACCGGCTACAAGAAGCGCCAGGGCCACCGTCAGGACCTCACGCGCGTCAAGGTCACCGGCATCAAGTAAGCCACAGGAGACGCAGAGATGGCACACAAAAAGGGCGCAAGCTCCACCCGCAACGGTCGTGACTCTAACGCACAGCGCCTCGGCGTGAAGCGCTTCGGCGGCCAGGCCGTCAACGCCGGCGAGATCCTCGTCCGCCAGCGTGGCACCCACTTCCACCCCGGCGCCAACGTCGGCCGCGGTGGCGACGACACGCTGTTCGCACTGGCCGCCGGCGCGGTCCAGTTCGGGCAGAAGGGCGGCCGCAAGGTCGTCAACGTCGTGGCGGTGGCCGAGTAGCCTTCATCAGGCTCACGCACCGCGAGAGTGGCGCAGACTTCCGGAAGGGGCGGGCTTCGGCTCGCCCCTTCGCTTTATCCGTTCCCCCGCCGTGGGGAGCACCAGACCTGAGGGGGACCGCATGGTCACGTTCGTCGACCGGGTGACGCTGCATCTGCGCGCCGGCAAGGGCGGCAATGGCTGCGTCTCGGTGCGTCGCGAGAAGTTCAAGCCGCTCGCCGGCCCCGATGGCGGCAACGGAGGCCATGGCGGCGACATCGTGCTGGTCGCCGACGCTCAGGTCACGACGCTGCTGTCGTACCACCATTCGCCTCATCGACACGCGGGCAACGGCGGCTTCGGCATGGGCGACAATCGGTCCGGGGCGGCGGGGGAGAGTCTCGAGCTTCCCGTGCCGGTGGGGACCGTCGTGCGGGATGCCGGCGGCGAGGTCCTCGTCGACATGATCGAGCCCGGCATGCGGTTCGTCGTCGCCCCGGGCGGGCAGGGCGGACTCGGCAACGCCGCGCTGGCCAGTCCCAAGCGCAAGGCGCCCGGCTTCGCGCTCCTGGGCGTCCCGGGGTGGGAGGGCGACGTCGTCCTCGAGCTCAAGACCGTCGCCGACGTCGCCCTGGTCGGCTTCCCGTCCGCGGGCAAGTCGAGCCTCATCGCGGCGGTGTCGGCGGCCCGGCCGAAGATCGCGGATTATCCGTTCACCACGCTCCACCCCAACCTCGGCGTCGTGCAGGCCGGCGACGTGCGTTACACCGTCGCCGACGTGCCCGGTCTCATCGAGGGTGCGAGCGAGGGGAAGGGGCTCGGCCTGGAGTTCCTGCGCCATGTCGAGCGATGCACGGCGCTCGTCCACGTACTCGACTGCGCCACCCTCGAACCCGGTCGAGACCCTCTCACCGACCTCGACGTCATCCTGGCCGAGCTGGCAGCGTACCCGGTGCCGGAGGGTCAGGTGCCGCTGCTGGAGCGACCGCAGCTGGTCGCGCTCAACAAGGTCGACGTGCCGGAGGCCAAAGATCTCGCAGACCTGGTGCGTCCGGACCTGGAGGCCCGAGGGTATCGGGTGTTCGAGATCTCCACTGTCAGCCACGAGGGCCTGCGCCAGCTGACCTACGCGCTCGGCGACATCATCGCCGCGCACCGCCGCGAGCAGGCCGAGACCGCGCCGCCCGAGCGCGTCGTGATCCGGCCCAAGGGCGCCGACCAGGACTTCACCGTACGGGTCGAGGGCGGCACCTACGGCAACGTGTACCGCATCCTCGGCGACAAGCCGGTGCGCTGGGTGCAGCAGACCGACTTCCAGAACGATGAGGCGGTCGGGTACCTCGCCGACCGGCTGGATCGCCTCGGCGTCGACGACGCGCTGTACCGTGCGGGCGCCACGCCCGGCGCCACCGTCGTGATCGGCGAGGGCGACGGCGTCGTGTTCGATTGGCAGCCCGCGCTCTCGTCGGCGGCCGAGCTCATGACGGCCCCCCGCGGCACCGATCCTCGACTGTACGAGCGGGGCCGGCGCACCAGCGCCGAGCGTCGCGAGCAGTACCACGAGCTCATGGACGCCAAATCGCAGGCCCGCGCCGAACTCGAGGCCGAGCGTCTGGCCGAGCGCGGGTGGGATGAGGAGGACGACGAGTGAGTGCGCGCGAGCGCGAAGACATCCCCTCCGCCCGGCGCGTCGTCGTCAAGGTGGGCTCGTCGTCGATCAGCGGCGACAACGCGCACAAGATCAAGCCGCTCGTGGATGCGCTGGCCGCAGCGCACGGGCGTGGCACCGAGGTCGTGCTGGTGTCGTCGGGGGCGATCGCGACCGGCATGCCTTTCCTCCTGCTGGACGAGCGGCCGAGCGACCTCGCCACGCAGCAGGCGGCGGCGGCTGTCGGCCAGAACGTGCTGATCTATCGCTACCAGGAGGCGCTGCGCCCGTTCCGCATCGTGGCGGGCCAGGTCCTGCTGACCGCCGGGGATCTCGAGAATCCGACGCACCGGTCCAACGCGCGCCGCGCGATGGAGCGGTTGCTCGGTCTGCGGATCCTGCCCATCGTCAACGAGAACGACACCGTTGCCACGCACGAGATCCGCTTCGGCGACAACGACCGGCTCGCGGCACTTGTGGCCCAGCTCATCGGCGCCGACGCCCTCGTGCTCCTCAGCGACATCGAGTGCCTCTACACGCGGCCGCCCGGTGAACCCGGCGCGATGCCGATCCCGCTCGTCCGCTACGGGGACGACCTCCACGGTTTCGAGTTCGGATCCGTCGTGGTCAACAGCGTCGGCACCGGAGGAGCGGCCACGAAGGTCTCGGCGGCCCGCCTGGCCGCGGCATCCGGCATCGGCGTGCTCGTGACCAGCGCCGACCTCGTTGGGCAGGCGCTGACGGGAGAAGACGTCGGCACGTGGTTCCAACCGAATCCGGAACCCACGGCGCCCGCGGCCACCGGGCCGCTGCGTACGGCGGCCGATAAACTGGGCGGATGACCACCACCGCGACGACGGCCCGCGAACGGATGCTGCTGGCGAAGGACGCCTCCCGCACCATCGGTCTGCTCGGCGACGACGCGAAGCGCGCGGCGCTTCTGGCCATCGCCGACGCCATCGAAGCGGCAGCGCCGGAGATCGTCGCTGCGAATGCCGCAGACCTCGAGCGAGGACGCGAGAGCGGGCTCTCGACCGCCTTGCAGGATCGGCTTCGCCTCGACCAACCGCGTGTGGCTGCCCTGGCTGCAGCGGTGCGCGACATCGCGGCCCTTCCCGACCCTGTCGGGCGCATCCTCGATGAGCGCACGCTCGCCAACGGCGTGTCGCTGACCAGGGTCGCCGTCCCTTTCGGAGTGGTCGGCTCGATCTACGAGGCGCGCCCGAACGTCACGGTCGACATCGCGGCGCTGGCTCTGCGGTCGGGCAACGCGGTCGTGCTCCGCGGCGGGACAGCAGCCGAGCAGACCAACGCGGCCCTGGTCTCCGCCATGCGCGGGGCTCTCGCCGACCGGGGGATCGACCCGGAAGCGATCCAGACCGTCGACGAGTACGGACGTGAGGGTGCGCGTGATCTCATGCACGCGCGAGGCATCGTGGACGTGCTGGTGCCGCGGGGCAGTGCCCAGCTGATCGAGACCGTGGTGACCGAGTCGACCGTGCCGGTGATCGAGACCGGCGCCGGCGTCGTGCACATCGTGCTGGACGAGACCGCCTCGCTCGAGTGGGCCCGCGAGATCGTGGTGAACGCGAAGACACAGCGGCCGAGCGTCTGCAACGCGGTCGAGACGGTGCTCATCCACCGGGCCGCCGCGGAGCGACTCGTCGGTCCCGTCGTCGAGGCGCTGCAGCACGGCGGCGTCACGGTGCACGGCGATGAAGCCGTCGCGCGCCTGGCGCCCGGTGTGATTCCCGCCACCGAGGAGGACTGGGCGACGGAGTACCTCAGTCTCGACCTCGCGATGCGCGTCGTGGACGATCTCGACGACGCGCTGGAGCACATCCGCCGCTATTCGACGCACCACACCGAGTCGATCGTGACGCAGGATGCCGCCAACGAGGCGCGATTCCTCGCCGAGGTCGATTCGGCGGTGGTGATGGCCAATACGTCGACCCGGTTCACGGACGGGGGCGAGTTCGGCTTCGGCGCGGAGGTCGGCATCTCCACGCAGAAGCTCCACGCGCGCGGGCCGATGGGACTCGCGGAGCTCACGAGCTCGAAGTGGCTGGCGCGCGGCGCCGGGCAGGTGCGCGCGTAACGCCATAGACTGGAGCAGTCCTGCGCCCCAGAGGCGAACCCGAACGGAGCCCGAATGACAATCGCCACGATCCTCGCCCTCGCCGCCGAAGAGTCGGAGCACCACGGCAACGTGGCGCTCGAGACCGTGGGGTACGGCATCACCGCGATCCTCGTCTTCGCCGCGCTGGCTCTGGTGACCCTGTCGTACCGCAACGTCGCCAACCGCCACTCGCACAAGGCGGAGGCGTACGCGAAGGCACACGCCGACGACGTGCAGCGAGCGGGGCACGGCCACTAGGGCTGCTGCATGTCGGTGGCGACAGCCCCGAGGGTCGGGGTCATGGGCGGGACGTTCGATCCCATCCATCACGGTCACCTGGTCGCCGCAAGCGAAGTGGCGCAATGGTTCGACCTCGATGAGGTGGTGTTCGTTCCCACGGGACAGCCGTGGCAGAAGGAAGACGTCTCGCCGAGTGAGCATCGGTATCTGATGACCGTGATCGCCACGGCATCCAATCCGCGCTTCACCGTGAGCCGCGTCGACATCGATCGACACGGCCCGACCTACACGATCGACACGCTCCGCGATCTCAAGGCACAGCGCCCCGACGCGGAGCTGTTCTTCATCACCGGCGCGGACGCCATAGCGCAAATTCTCAGTTGGAGAGACCATGATGAACTGTGGGATCTCGCCCACTTCGTCGCGGTCTCCAGACCCGGCCACGTGTTGAACACGGACGGCCTGCCCAGTGACGACGTCAGCCAGCTCGAGATCCCCGCCCTCGCCATCTCGTCGACGGACTGCCGCGATCGAGTTCAGCGAGGACACCCGGTGTGGTACCTCGTGCCCGACGGGGTCGTCCAATACATTGCGAAGCACCATCTCTACCGGAGCAAGGAATGAGCACACCCGAGCAGCCGGCAACACCAGCTCTCACGCGCAAGCAGATGCGCGAGCTGCGGAACACGGGTTCCACGCCCGTCATCACCGCCGCACCCACATCACCGACGACGGATGACCCCGCCGGCGACGGCGCGACCGGCACCCCCGCCACCGCGCCACCGTCGGCCGTCACTCCGTTCCCGCGCCCGGCCGACCCCGCGCCGGTCGGCCCGCCTCCCGTGGCCGACTCGGCTGTCGACCTCGGCGTCTCGCCCCTCACGAGGCGTCAGGCACGTCAGCAGGAGCGCATCCGCACGGCCTCCGTGCCCGTGATCACGCCCGAGGTCGTCGCGGCGCACGCGGCGGCGACGTCCGGTTCGCCGGCGGCGTTCCCGTCGGCACCGCCCGCAGCCGCCCCCGACGGGTCGCCCGAGCCCGAGCAGCCGCTGTTCACCGCCCCGGCCGACCAGGAGGCGCCGGTCACGACCGACAGCGGCCTGCACGCGCTGTTCGGGCTGCCGCGCCAGTCATCACCGGAGGATCAGACCGCCGCCGAGAGCGCGGCCGTCGAGGCGCCCACCCCCGCGCCGGCCGAGGTCGGTGACGATGCCTCCGCTCGCTCTCTCTTCGATGACGGAGAGCCGGCGGCGGAGGAAGCCGATGATCGCCCGAAGTCCGTCAGCCCACTGCTGGGCGCCAGCCTGCTCGACGAGCACGGGACGACCCAGCCGCAGGCGGTCGAGTTCCCGCCCTCGTTCGATCAGCTGCTGGCACGCACCACCGGTGCAGTCGCCGTCCCCAATACGCTCATCGTGTCGCAGGCGCCCGAAGTATCACCGCTCGTGGCGCCCGTCACAGCGACGGGTGAAGTCATCCTCACCGGGACGTTCAATCTTCCCGAAGGCCTCGGGTCGACCGGCCACGTGAAGGGAACGGCGGACGGCAAGGAGATCGACGCGGCGCTGGTCGACGGGGAGCTGCCCTCGCACTCGTCACCGACGCCTATCGCCGCGAGCGCCGCCGTGAGCACCGTGAAGATGCCCGGCGAGGTGATCAAACCGCCGGCACCGGAGAAGGGCGGCAGGCTCATGATGGCCCTCGCCATCACCGCCGGCGTCCTGGCTCTCGCGCTCGTGGGCGTGTTGATCCTCGCGTTCGTGACGGGGGTCTTCTGATGGTCGCGAGCGCGTCATCGCGAGAGATGCTTCAGATCGCCGCGGCCGCGGCGGATGCGAAGGGCGGCGAGGATCTCGTCGCCCTCGACGTGTCGGAGCCCCTGCCTCTCGTCGACATCTTCCTGCTCGTCACCGGCCGCAGCGAGCGCAACGTCGCCGCCATCGCGGACGAGATCGAGGACCGTCTGCTCGAGGCCGGGCACAAGCGCCTGCGTCGCGAGGGCCGCGAGGAGTCCCGGTGGGTGCTGATCGATTTCGGTGACCTCGTGGTGCACGTCTTCCACGAGCAGGAACGCGTCTACTACGGCCTGGAACGTCTGTGGAAGGACTGCCCCGTCGTGCCCGTGACGCTTCCCGCGCGGGCGGCATCGGAGGACTGACCGTGGTTCGGATCACGCTCCCGAGTGTTGTAAGCTAGACGAGTTGCCCCGCGAGAGCGGGAAGACATCCGGGCCTGTGGCGCAGCTGGTAGCGCACCTGCATGGCATGCAGGGGGTCAGGGGTTCGAGTCCCCTCAGGTCCACAGCGAGAAGGCCGCCCACGGGGCGGCCTTTCGCTTTGCGTGGCGGACGCACCGTGGGTTCGGGCGACGGCCACCTCGGCACGGAGGTCGCTACGATCCGATCATGAGCACGAAACGACACGCGGCAACCGTGCATCGCCCGGGTGGTCGGCCTGCTGGACGGTACCGGTTCTCGGACCAGTTCATCCGGCGCGCCACCGCCGTCTTGCTCATCATCATGGGTGTGGTCGTCGCGACCGGCGTCGTCCTGGGCCTCGTGGCGGACAGCCTCGGCGGCGACGCCGTCGACACGCTCGGGAACCTCGGAGGAGGCCTGGTGGTCGGCGGGCTGCTCGTGCCGCTGCTGGTGGCCGCGATCCTCGGCGGCGAGGCGATCAAGGCCGGCGGCGGGTTCCTGGGCTTCGGCCTCGTCCTCGGCGTGGCACTGGTCGCTCTCCTTCCCACGGTCGAGGCTCTCGACATCCTGGGCGCGTGGCGCGTCCCCTTGTACTGGGCGGGGTGGGTGCTCATCGTCGCCTGCGGAATCGGGTTCTTCATCATCGGATTCATCGCGAAGGTGCCGATGTGGCTACGTGCGCCCTTCCTGGACTCACCGGGGTTCTCCCTGCACGGGCTTTCCGAGCGTGATGGCGGCGCCAACCTCACCGCGCACCCCGACCGCAACGAGCCTCGATCCCGGCGATAGCAGCGCTGCGCAGCCCGTCGGCTCCGCCGGCGGAGCACACGTCCGTCAGCTGTCGCCGCGCACGACGGAACGGTGCAGAGCGACCTGCAGCGACATGAGACGGTCCGGATCTCCGATGACCTCGACGCCGATGATCCGGTCCGCCTCGAAGCGGATGATGTATGCGGCCTGGACGACGCCTTCGGGTGCGTAGACGGCGCCTGGCAAGCCATCCACGTCGGCGACCTCGGCCTGATCGGCCCGTCCGGCGAACACCCGGGCCACGGCATCGGCCCCTTGCACGTTCTCGCGCAGCAGCGGCGCTCCCGAGTCCGCGTATGCCGCCGCCGTCGCCACGACGCCGGCATCCGCCTTCAACTGGACGTCCGGATCCAGCAGCTGCAGGAGATCGCCGAACTCGCCGTCCCGGGACGCCTTGAGGAAGGCTGCGACGGCGCGCGTTCGCCGAACCCGCTCGGTGGTCACATCGACGCTGCGCACGCGGCGTCGGGCGCGGGATGCGAGCTGGCGCGCCGCGGCGGGGCTGCGTTCGACGATGGGCGCGATGTCATCGAATGCGAGGCCGAAGATGTCGTGGAGCACGAACGACAGACGCTCCAGCGGCGTCAGCTGTTCCAGCACCACGAACATGGCCGCTTCGATCTCAGCGATCCGCATCGCCTCCGATTCCGGTCCCTCGGTGTCGACGGACTCGTGTAGCAGGACGTCGTCGGCATCCTCGCGCCAGGCGCTTCGAGAGCGGAGGATGTCGATGCTGGCGCGGGAGACGACCGTCGTGAGCCACGCCTCGAGATTCTCGATGCGGGCGACGTCCGCGCGACTGAGGCGGATCCATGCGTCCTGGACGGCGTCGTCAGCGTCCCAGTGGGAGCCGAGTGTGCGGTACGCGATAGCTCGCAGCCGCCCGCGCTGGGCATCGAACAGCTCCGCGAGGGCGGGCCCGGCGAGATCGGCCATGGGTCCCCATTCTGTCCGTCTCGGCCCGGTCTGTCACATTCCGGGCAGTCTGCCCGACGTCTTTGTGAGGCGTATCTCGTGCGCCTCAGACGCCGGCCATCCCATCGCACAAAGGAGCTTCCGTGTCGCACACGCCCCACACCTCATCCCGCTCGACCGACCTCTCACGACTCCGCTCGGCGGTACGCGGCCGCGTCTGGCTGCCCGGGGATGCCCGGTTCGACGACGTCAGGCTGCCCTGGAACCGCGCGGTCGCACAGCCGACGCGCGCGGTCGTCGAAGCCGCCGACGCGGCCGACGTGGCGCGCCTGGTCCACTTCGCCCGGGACGCCGGGCTCGCGATCGCCACACAGCCGAACGGGCACGGAGCGTCTGGCCGTACCGAAGACACCATCCTTCTTCGCACGGGTCGGCTGAACGCCGTCGAGGTGGATGCCGCGAGCCGCCGGGCACGAATCGGTGCCGGCGTCAGTTCGGGCGCACTGCAGCAAGCGACCGCTGAGCACGGTCTGACAGCGCTTCCCGGCAGCTCGCCCGTGGTCAGTGTCGCGGGGGTGGCCCTCGGCGGGGGCCTCAGCTGGTTCGGACGCGCCCACGGCTGGGTCTCCGACAGCGTGCGTGGTTTCGACGTGGTGGATGCCCTGGGCAACCAGCGACGCGTCACGGCTGCGAGCGACCCCGACCTCTTCTGGGCGCTTCGCGGAGGAGGCGGCGACTACGCCATCGTGACCGGTCTCGAGCTCGACCTGCACGGGGCTCCCGCGCTGTTCGGGGGTCGCGTGCTGTGGCCAGGAGAGCTCACGCGCGACGTGCTGGATGCCTTCCGCGCTGTCACGGCGGCCGCCCCACAGGAGCTGACGCTGTGGCTGGAACTGCTCCATTTTCCCGGGAGCGACCCGGTGGTCGCGATCGATCTCACCTATCTCGGGTCCGCCTCACAGGCGGTCACGCACCTCGCGGAGCTGGAGCGCCTCCCCGCGCCGCTGTCCGATACACGGAGGTCGATGAGCGTGGCGGAGCTGGGGAGCATCACCGCCGAGCCGACCGACCCGGGTGCAGGGGTCACTCGAGGGGAGCTGCTCGCTCATCTCGGGGCCGAGGCCGTCGACGACGTGCTGACGTCATCGATCGCGCCGATGTTGAGCGTCCAGGTCCGCCACCTCGGAGGTGCGTTCGCGCAGCCGTCCGACACTCCACAGGGGCCGCTGTCCGCCGAGTTCGCGGTGTACATGTTCGGGTCTCCTGCTTTCGCGCCCGCCGCCGACATCGCAGCGCGGCAGCAGCTGATGGCGCACTCGCTCCCGATCACCGGGCGTAAGCCGGTCACGTTCCTGAACCCGGCCGAGCAGCTCAGCGACGCCCTCCCCGCCGCATCGATCGCTCGGCTTCGCGCGATCAAGTCCGATTGCGACCCGGCGGGGCTGTTCCGAGGCAACTTCCCGGCGTGACCCCCGGTCTGCATGCACCCGGCCTCGCCGCTGTCCGCCCCCATCACCCCTGCATCCGCGGGTCCTGTGTCGGGTCGGTGTACGGGCGCGGACAGCCGCCGGCGACTGCCGCCGGGCGGAGCTCGAAGTGCCAGGCCTCGTTGTCGTACACCTGACACAGCCCGTAGACCGAGCCATGGCGCGACATCCAGTCGACCGCATCGTACGAGCCGATGTCGACAGCGTCCCCGGCGACGTGCGCAGACGTCGCCGGGGTCGCGACCCACCGCGCGGCCTCGGCGGCCGAGCCGTACTGCGACCGCGCGTCCCGCAGCAGCTGCTCCTGGTACTCCGCCGAGCGCCAGCCGCTGTTGACGTGGATCACCACGCCGTCCTGCGACGCGTCCTGTGCCGCCGCCCGCAGGGCGGTCAGGAGGTCGGGGGACAAGCGGGTGATCCCGGGATACCCGTCTTCGAACACCGTGGCGTCATCGGGAAGGATGCCGTCCGCCTCGGTGATGGCGCCGTGGTCCGTTCCGTCGCTGGGGCCGGACGCGTCGAGCGGAGCCGGTGGAGCGACATCAGGCGGTGAAGCCCCCGCGGAGCCGGAGCGGGACAGTGCGAATCCCGAGACCGCGACGCAGAGGACGACGACCGCGAGGATCACGCCCCACAGCGCGTGCGGGCGACGGGAGGAAGCTGACCGAGTCATGCCACCACTTCACGCGCGCCCGTGTTGCCGGAGCGTATGGCGCCGGCGATACAGCGACGATATGCGCCGCCTCGTAGCATCGAGGAATGCGTGTGCTGGTTGTCGAGGACGAGCCGTTCCTCGCCGAGGCGATCCGCGACGGGTTGCGCCTGGAGGCCATCTCCGCCGATCTGGCGGGCGACGGCGATACGGCGCTCGAGTTGCTGGATCTCAATGCGTACGACATCGCCGTGCTCGACCGCGACATCCCCGGTCCGTCCGGAGACGAGGTGGCGGCGAGCATCGTCGCCTCGGGAAGCGGCATCCCGATCCTCATGCTCACCGCCGCGGATCGCATCGACGACAAGGCGACGGGCTTCGAGCTCGGTGCCGACGACTACCTCACGAAACCGTTCGAACTGCGAGAGCTGGTGCTGCGGCTGCGCGCGCTCGATCGGCGACGCGCACATCGCAGGCCGCCCGTCCGCGAACTCGCCGGGCTGCGCGTGGACCCGTTCCGGCGGGAGGTCTACCGGGACGGCCGCTACGTGGCGCTGACCCGCAAGCAGTTCGCGGTGCTCGAGGTGCTCGTGGCCGCGGAAGGGGGTGTGGTGAGCGCCGAGGAGCTGCTGGAGCGCGCGTGGGACGAGAACGCCGACCCCTTCACCAATGCCGTGCGCATCACCGTGTCGGCGCTGCGCAAACGGCTGGGCGAGCCGTGGGTGATCGCGACGGTGCCGGGCGTCGGCTATCGCATCGATGCCGCCCCCGAGGAACGAGGCCAGGATGATCCGCCGGGCTAGAGCGCCGGGACTCAGCGTCCGGGTCAAGCTCGCCGTGAGCTACGCCGCGTTCCTCATGGTCGCCGGTGCTCTGCTGCTGGCCGTGGTGTGGGTGTTCCTGCTGCGTTACGTGCCGACCGGAGCGATCACGGGACCGGGCCCGTTCATCCCCAACCGCGGCGATCTCGAGCGCGCCTTCACGCCGGCAGCGGCCTGGGCCCTCCTCTTTCTCCTGGCGTTCGGCCTGGTCGGCGGGTGGCTGCTGGCCGGACGGATGCTCGCGCCGCTGCAGCGGATCACCGAGGCTACGCGCCTGGCTGCGAGCGGGTCGCTGTCGCACCGGATCGATCTCGCCGGGAGGCAGGACGAGTTCCGCGAGCTCGCCGACAGCTTCGACGCCATGCTCGAGCGACTCCAGGCGCAGGTCGAGGAGCAGCAGCGGTTCGCGGCGAACGCTTCGCATGAACTGCGCACGCCGCTCGCCATCACGCAGACCATGCTGGACGTCGCACGCAACGACCCAGGTCACGACACCCGGGCGCTCATCGAGCGGCTGCGCATCGTCAACGCGCGCGCGATCAGCCTCACGGAGGCCCTCCTCGTGCTCAGCCGCGCCGAGCAGCGCTCGTTCACCGCCGAGGAGGTGGATCTGTCGCTGCTGGCCGAGGAAGCGACCGAGACGCTGCTGCCGCTCGCAGAGGCGCGCGGCGTCGAACTGCAGACGTCCGGCAGCGTCGCGCGCACGGCGGGATCGCCGACGCTGCTGCTGCAGCTGGTCACGAACCTCGTGCACAACGCGATCGTCCACAATCTCCCCACCGGTGGTGCCGTCCTCATCACCACCGAACAGACCCCGCGCGGCACGGCCGCGCTCACGGTCGACAACACCGGAGGACCGATGTCGCCCGAGCTGGTGGCGACGCTGGCGGAGCCGTTCCAGCGGGGAAGCGAACGCGCCCGGGGCGATGACCACGCAGGCGTCGGGCTCGGGCTCGCCATCGTGAAGACCATCGCCGAGACCCACGCCGGCACGATCGCCATCCGCCCGCGAGCCGGCGGAGGCCTGCACGTCAGAGTGGAGCTCCCGGCACCGCAGCGATAGCCGCCCCAGCCATTGCATAGGCAGCGGCTCGCGGAGCAGGGTGGAGGCATGAGCGCCGTGACCCCGTTCCTCTGGTTCGACGACGACGCGGAGGAGGCCGTGACCTTCTACACCAGCCTCATCCCCGGTTCGGAGATCGTCACGATCGGGCGGTACCCGGACGAGGTGCCGGGCATGGGCGGCAAGGTCATGCACGTGCACTTCCGGCTCGGTGGACGCGACTACTTCGCGATGGACGCGGGACCGCAGTTCCCCTTCACCGAGGCTGTCTCGCTCTACGTGTCATGCCGTGACCAGGCGGAGGTCGACCGCTACTGGGACGCTCTCACCGCGGAAGGCGGCCAGGAGCAGCCGTGCGGGTGGCTGAAGGACCGCTGGGGACTGTCGTGGCAGATCATCCCCGATCGGCTGGTGGAGCTGATCCGTCACCCTGACCCCGAGATCGCCCATCGGGCTGTGCAGGCGATGCTCCGCATGCGACGGATCGACATCGCGACCCTAGAGGCGGCGGTGTCGGACGGATGACTGGGCGATCCGTCCGATGGACGGCGATCGGATGCCTCGCACTGCTGCTCGCCGCGGCATCCGGGTGCACCGCCTCCACAGCCCGAGAGACGCCGTCGCCGCAGGCGCCCACGGTCGGGCCCACCCCGTCTGCGACGGCGGGATGGTGGCGGGTCGGCGGTGAGGTCACGCGCCTGGCCTCGAGGATTCACACCCCGTGGTCGGTCGTGCCGCTGCCCGGCGGGGGTGCACTGATATCGTCACGCGACGACGGCACCGTGCACGAGCTTACGGCGGCGGGGGACCTGCGCACGGCAGGCGTCGTACCCGGTGTGGTCTCCGGCGGCGAATCGGGATTGCACGGCCTCGCGCTCCTTTCCGACGCCGACGATCCGATGCTGTACGCCTACTTCGGATCCGAGACCGACAACCGCGTGGTGAAGATGCCCGTACTCGGGCGCCCCGGCGAGCTGTCGCTGGGGCAGCCCGAGGTCGTGATCGACGGTATCCCGCGCGCCAGCACGCACGACGGCGGCCGCCTCGCGTTCGGCCCGGACGGCTTCCTCTATGTCACCACCGGCGACGCGCAGCAGCGTGAGGCGGCACAGGATGCCGATGCTCTGGCAGGGAAGATCCTGCGCATCACGGTCGACGGCGAGCCCGCTCCGGGAAACCCCTGGGGCAACGAGGTCTGGTCGCTCGGACACCGCAACGTCCAGGGGATCGCGTGGACCGCGGACGGGACGATGTGGGCCAGCGAGTTCGGGCAGGACACGTGGGACGAACTCAACCGCATCCAGCCGGGAGGCGACTACGGCTGGCCGCTCGTGGAGGGCGTCGCCGAGCGCGACGGGTTCATCGATCCGGTGGCGGTGTGGGCCACCAGCGACGCCAGCCCCAGCGGCATCGCCGCTGTCGGAGATACCGTGTTCCTGGCGGGACTGCGCGGTGAGCGCCTGTGGCAGGTCGACACGCATGCCGGAGCGCTCGCGCACGACCCCGTGGCGGCGCTGGATGCGTACGGCCGGCTGCGCGACGTCGTCGCGCCGGGCGACGGCTCGCTGTGGGTGCTCACGAGCAACACCGACGGACGCGGGTCCCCGGGAGCCGATGACGACATGCTGCTGCGCGTCGAACTGACGGTGTCGGGCTGACCGCGGCGGATGCCGGTCGCGCGCTACGGTGAGTTCGTGAGCTCGCCTTACGCGCGCGGTGAGCGGCCCATCGGGGCCGCGACGCACACCGTCGAGAATCAGCCTCCTTGGCGCGTCGACGTGGACGAGTACACCTCCAATGCGCCGCTGACGGCCGCCGTGCGCTCGTTCGGCGCAGCATGGGCCGAGGAATGCCTGCGGAATGCGGGGCAGGTCGTCGGGACGGCCGCCTTCCAGCGGGACGCGCACCTGGCGAACGTGCACACGCCCACGGCGATGACGCATGACCGGTGGGGCTTCCGGTTGGATGAAGTCGAGTACGACCCGTCGTACCATCGCGTCATCGGCGAGGCGATCGCCCGCGGCGCGCACACGTCGGCGTGGGCCGACCCGCGACCCGGAGCGCACGTCGCGCGCGCGGCGATGTTCATGCTGTTCGCGCAGGTCGAACCGGGGCACGCATGCCCGGTGTCGATGACGCATGCCGCGGTCGCCTCGATCGCGGGGTCACCGTGGATCGCAGATGACTGGCTGCCTCGGATGTACTCCCGAGGATACGACCCGCGTCTGCTCGTGCCGGGCGGCAAGACCAGCGCACTCATCGGTATGGCGATGACCGAGAAGCAGGGCGGATCGGACGTGCGCGCGGGGACCACCGTCGGGGAGTCGATGGGCGGGCACGCGTACCAGATCACGGGCCACAAATGGTTCTGTTCGGCGCCCATGTCCGACGCGTTCCTCGTGCTCGCGCACACGCGGCGATCGGGGAGCGACGAAGGGCTCTCGTGCTTGTTCGTCCCTCGTGTGCTGCCGCATGAGACGCGCAACGTGTTCCGCATCCAGCGTCTCAAAGACAAGCTCGGAAACCGCTCCAACGCCTCCGCAGAGGTGGAGTTCGACGGCACGGTGGGTCTGCTGGTCGGTGAGGCGGGCAGGGGAGTGCGCACGATCATCGAGATGGTCCAGCGCACTCGGCTGGATTGCGTGCTCGGCACGGCCGCCGGCATGCGGCAATCCGTCGCCGAGGCGATCTGGCATGCCCGCGGGCGGGAGGCGTTCGGAGCGCCGCTCGTCGATCAGCCCGCGATGACCGCGGTGCTTGCCGACCTCGCGCTCGAATATGAGGCCGCGATGCTCACCGGCCTGCGCCTGGCGCAGCTGTTCGAGGCGGAGGCCTCCGATCGCGACGTCGCCCTGAGGCGCCTGGCGACGCCCGTGTCGAAGTACTGGGTGTGCAAGCGCGGACCGCACCACGCGTACGAGGCGCTGGAGTGCCTCGGCGGGAACGGCTACACCGAGTCCTTCCCTCTGGCGCGACGCTACCGCGAGCAGCCGGTCATGGCGATCTGGGAGGGATCCGGGAACGTCATCGCGCTCGACGTGCTGCGGGCGCTCACGCGCGATCGTGAGTCCGGTGAGGCATTCGCGGACGAGCTGCGTGCCACGGCCGGCGCCTCCGCGATCCTCGATCGGCATGTGGCGCGCACGCTGGCGTTGCTGCAGCGGCTGAGCGAGGGCGAACCCGCCCACGCGGCTCCTCAGGCTCGCCGGCTCACCGAGGATCTCGCACTGGCGCTTCAAGCCTCGCTCATGCTGCGGCATGCGCCGTCTGTGGACGCCGAGACCTTCATCGCCGCACGTCTGGGCGATGACCGCGGGGCGCAGTACGGGGTGCTCCCCACGGGAACCGACGCGGCATCCATCGTCACCCGCCACTGAACCGTTCACCGCGCTTAGGCTTGCGGGGTGAAGGCCCTCGGACGATCCGGTGCGCTGGCCGCCTTGGCGGCAGTGGCGATCGTGTGCGCGTCCTGTGCGCCGACCGCCGTCCCGAAGCCGGTGGTGTCGGCTTCCGCATCGCCGGCGTCCTCCTCGACACCCACCCCCACTCCCACCCCGGCCACTCCGGCAGCGTCGGCGGTGGCGGCGATGTCACTGCGCGAGAAGGCGGCGAGCGTCGTGATGGGGCACATCCCGACCACCGACACCGCAGCGCTGCGGTCGTACATGCAGAACGACGCGCTCGGCGGGTTCCTGCTCATGGGCGCCAACATGCCCGCCGACGAGCCGGCGCTTCGCGCGATCACCGCGGCACTGACCGTGGACCCTTCGCGTCCGCCGCTGATCGCGATCGACCAGGAGGGCGGGGATGTCTCACGGCTGCCGTGGGACGATCTTCCCGCGCCGTACGAGCTGCAGGATGCCGACCCGGCGGCCACCGAAGCGGCCTACGCCGCGCGCGCCGCGCTGGTGCGCCAGGCGGGGATCGGGGTCAACTTCGGCATCGTCGCCGATGTCACTGCGGATCCGCAGTCGTTCCTGCGCCGCCGCATCCTCGGGACCACCCCCGACGCCGCCGCGGCACGTGTGGCGGCCGCCGTGCACGGTGAGCAGGGAAAGGCCCTGTCCACCCTCAAGCACTTTCCCGGTCACGGCGCCGCTCCCGGCGACTCGCACTCCACGATCCCTGCCACCGCCACCACCCTCGATCAATGGCGCACGGCCGACGCGGTGCCGTTCCGCGCCGGCATCGAGGCCGGTGCGCCGCTTCTGATGTTCGGGCATCTGGCGTACACCGCGGTGGACACGGCTCCCGCGAGCCTCTCGCCGACGTGGCACCGAATCGCGCGGGAGGAACTGGGATTCACAGGCGTCGCGATCACCGACGACCTCGGCATGCTCGAGGCGTCGGGGGTGCCGGAGTACGCCGATCCGGTCGCCAACGCCGTTGCAGCACTCGCTGCCGGGAACGACATGGTGCTGACCGTCGTCTACTCCACGCCCGAGACCGCGCCGCGCATCGTGGACGGGATCGTCGCGGCCGTCCAGTCCGGCGCCGTCCCGTTGGATCGGCTCGACGAGGCTGCGACGCGCGTGATGGAGCTGCGGCTGGCGATCGCGGCGGCCGGGACGGGTGATCTGCCCTGCACGACGTGCACGCCCCGAGACTGATTCAGCCGGCCGTGATGTCGCTCAGCCGCGCGCGGATCGACTGCCCGCGCTCGGCGAACGCACGCTGCTCCCGCACGTACGCCGCCTTCCCCTCAGCGGTCTCGATGGCCACCGCCTCGTAACCCCAGTCGGTCAGATCGTAGGGCGAGGCCCGCATGTCGAGCACGCGGATGTCGCGGGCGAGCTCGAACGCGTCGAGCAGGAGATCGCCGGGCACGAGGGGACCGAGCTTGACCGCCCACTTGTAGAGGTCCATCCCCGCGTGCAGGCAACCCGGCTGCTCGAGCTCGGGTTGACGCTCCCGTGTGGGGGCGTCGCGGTTGCGCGGCGCCGCCTCCGGCGTGAAGAAGCGGAACGCGTCGAAATGCGTGCAGCGCAGGTCATGCGCCTCGACGACCGCGTCGGTCCCCGATCGCCCGAGTCGCAGCGGTACCGGGTGCCGGTGCTCACGCTGCCGGTACACCATCGCCCATTCGTGCAGCCCGAAGCAACCGAATCCCGGGGCTCTGTCGGCGGTGGCACGCAGGATCGTCCCGACGTTCGCCAGGAGCGCCGCTCGCTCCGCGCGGTACGCCGCGCCGTCGACCGCGAGGCTCCGCGGCTCGGCGCCGGCCCGGTACCAGCGCCACGCCGCACGTGGGCCGGTGACGGCTTCGGCCAGGTCGACGCCCTCGCCGGGATGCCACCGGTGCAGCAGTGACGGCTTGTAGGAGTAGTACGTGAAGAGGAAGTCCTCGACGGGATGCGACTGGCCGCGCGCCGCCCGCTCGCGGTGGGGCCTCGTCAACGCCCGGGCCCTCTCGTCGTGCGCCGTCTCGTGCTCACGCCATTCCAGGCGCGAGAGCACGCGCGGCCGGGGTGGACGGGAGGACACGGTTCGAGGATACGGGGCGACGAGGCCCTGCGCGGCGTCACTCTTCGGCGGGCTCGATGAGCTCGGGCGAGTTGTTTCGGACGTTTCCGACCGCCTTGGAGACGGCATGGTCGTCGAGCGTGTCGGCCAACGTGGGCGCCGCGTCGATCGCCGCGTCCAGGACGTCGCGCACGTTGTCGGTCGTGGGGTCCAGCCACGCGTCGGCGTGATCCGGGTCGAGGAACAGCGGCATGCGGTCGTGGATGGACCCCAGGCGGCCGATGGAGTCCCTGGTGAGGATCGTGAAGCTCAGCAGCCACCGGTCCGGATCGTCGTCGCCCTTGGTCTTGTCGCGCCACCACTCGTAGAGCCCGGCCAGGAACAGCGGCTCGCCGTCGGCGGGATGGATGTAGTGCGGGGTCTTGACGCCGTCGGCGGTCTTCCACTCGTAGTAGCCCGAGGTCGGCACCACGGCCCGGCGCTTCTCGAGCGCGCTGCGGAACATCGGCTTGTCTTCGAGCTCCTCGGCCCGGGCGTTGAAGGCGCGGGCGCCGATCTTGGGGTCTTTCGCCCATGAGGGGATCAGACCCCAGCGCGCGGCCTCGAGCCGCCGCGTCGGCGGCTCGGTCTTGGCGGAGTCGAGGACGATGGCGACGCGGTCGGTGGGGGCGACGTTGTACGAGGGCGCTGGCAGGTCGTCGCCTTCGACGTCGACGCGAAGGACACCGACCAGGTCGGATCCGGCACTTGCCACCACGAAGCGTCCGCACATGCGGCCAGCCTACGCGCGGCCTCCGACGTCAGGGAGGCGTCCGTCCGCACCCACGACGCCGACATCCTCCAGCCGCTCCAGGAGACCGGCTCCGTCGCTCTCGCTCACCCAGGGAACGGCGGCCGCCGCGTGGTCGTTGACGGCGGTGCGGCCGCCGGCCAGAACCGCCTCGGCGGGGGACAGGCGCCGGATCGCGACGGCGACGACCTGCGAGGGATGCTCGTCGGTGAACGTGGTGTAGATCTCGTCGTCGTGCTGCCCGTCGTCGCCGATGAGCAGCCAGCGCACCTGGGGGAACTCCTCGGCGAGGCGTCGCAGGTTCGACAGCTTGTGAGCCATTCCGCTGCGGAACCACCGGTCGTGCGTCGGTCCCCAATCGGTGAGCAGCAGCGCACCGGGCGGGAAGACGTGACGGCTGAGGAACCGCATCAGCGTCGGGGCGATGTTCCAGGCACCGGTGGAGAGGTAGACCAGTGGCGCGCCGGGATTCTCGCGGATGACGCGCTCCATGAGCACGGCCATGCCGGGGACCGGCTGGCGGGCGTGCTCGTCGACGACGAAGGAGTTCCACGCCGCCAGCAGCGGCCTGGGCAGCGCGGTCACCATGACGGTGTCGTCCACGTCCGAGACGACGCCGAACCGCACCTCCGGTCCGACGATGAACGCCCGCGTCTCGACGGGCTCGCCGCCCTCGACCGACATCGTGAACGTCTGCCACCCCGGCTCCAGCTGCGCCGGCAGCCGCGTGTCGATAACGCCGCCGCGGTCGGCGACGACCTCGTGCTCGACCCCGGCGATCCTCACCGTCACCTGGGCATAGCCGATGGGCACGGCGACGAAGCTGCGCCAGCCGCGCACGCCGGCGTACTCGCCGGAGCCCGACGGCTTCACGGGCGGGACGATCATGACGCGCCCGAGGACCCGGACCCAGTCGGGTCCGCCGTAGCCCGGGAACGGTGTGACGGTGGGTGTCTGCCCCCGACGACGGGCGCGTCGTTCCCGCCACGCGTGGAACCGGTACTCCAGCCTGGCGAGCCACAGCACTTTCGGGCGCGCAGAAGGAGCGTCGGTCTCGGGCATCCCCTCAGTCTTTCACGTCCGCCGTGGGGGCCTCGTCGGGACCGTCGTGATCCAGGTGCTTGCGTTCGGCACGCTCGATGACCTTCTTGGCCACGAAGACGAGGATCAGGAAGACGACGATCACGCCGACGAAGATGTATCCCGCGTAGTGCAGCCGGTCCGCGAGCTCCCGGTAGGTGCCGGCGGCGACGGCCGCCACGGAGATGTACAGTGCCGACCAGACCATGCACGCGGGGATGGTCCACGCGAGGAACCGGCGGTACGGGTAGCCGCTCATGCCGACGGTGAGCGGCACCAGTGAATGCAGGACCGGCAGGAAGCGGGAGATGAAGATCGCTGGTCCGCCGCGTCTGCGCAGATAGCGCTCCGAGCGCCTCCAGTTCTCCTCTCCGATGCGCCGGCCCAGGCGCGAATGCCGGATGCGGGGCCCCAGGAAGCGGCCGAGCCCGAAGCCGATGCTCTCACCCGCGACGGCTCCGAGCACCACCGCGACGCCGAGCAGCACCCCCTCCAGCGGCGACGACACCGCCGTGGCCGCCACGATCACGACCGTGTCGCCGGGCACGACGAGACCGATGAGGACACTGGTCTCGAGCATGATCGCCAGCCCGGCGAGGAGGGTCCTGACCACCGGGTCGACGCTCTGCACGGCGTCGAGCAGCCACGTCAGGAACTCGTTCACGCCACGAGCCTAGAGGCCATGGCCGACCTCTAACCTGGGAACATGTCGGAGCCCCTCGCCGTCGCACACGCCGCGCAGTGGGTGGACCCGGCATCCGTCTTCGCCGCCCTCTTCGCCGGCGGCCCGCACGTGTTCTGGCTGGATGCCGGACCCGATGCCCCGGACGGCTGGAGCTGGATGGGCAGCGGCACTCCGCACGACGCGGCGCGCGTCAGAGCAGTCCGCAGCGACGCAGTGAGCCCGAGCGGCGACGCGGGACCCTTTCGAGGGGGATGGGTCGGGTGGCTCTCGTACGACGACGCCGCCGCGCGAGCCGGGGCACCCGCCACGCGCGAGGCCGACGGTGTTCCTTCCTCCCTCTGGCTGCGTGTGGAGCGGATGGTCGGATTCGACCACGCCAACCGCAGGGTCATCGCGTTCGGACCGCCCGCTGTGGCAGGCGAATTGGCGTCGTCTGTCGCCGACCTTGCTCCCGCTCCGCCGGCACCCTCCGTCCCGATGTCGGGTCGGGTGCGGGCGAGGCATGCCCCCGACGAATACGCCGCGCTCATCAAGCGGTGCCGCGATGCCATCCGCGAGGGCGACGCGTACCAGCTGTGCCTGACGACACGCTTCGACGTCGAGGCATCCGTGGATCCCGTACAGGCGTACGCCCGGCTGCGTGCGAGCACGCCGGCCCACCACGGGGGTTTCATCAGGTCGGGGGACGTGGCGCTGCTCAGCGCCAGCCCCGAACGCTTTCTCCACGTCGAGTCCGCCGCCGGAGCCGCCGTCGTGCGGACCCGCCCCATCAAGGGAACACGCCCGCGTGGGGCGGATGCCGCAGCCGACGTGGCGCTCGCGGACGAGTTGCGCCGCAGCGAGAAGGAGCGCGCCGAGAACGTGATGATCGTCGACCTCATGCGCAACGACCTGTCCCGCGTCTGCGTGCCCGGCACCGTCGGCGTGGACGGGCTGCTGGAGGTCGAGTCGTACCCGGCCGTCCACCAGCTCGTCAGCACCGTGTCCGGCAGGCTACGGCCGGGCACGACGCTCGGAGGGATCCTCGATGCGACCTTTCCCGCCGGGTCGATGACCGGTGCGCCCAAGCTCTCGGCGATGACGATCCTCCACGCGCTCGAGGGCGGACCGCGCGGTGTCTTCTCAGGATGCTTCGGGTGGGTCGGCGACGACGGCGCGGCCGACCTCGCCATGGTGATCCGGTCGATCGTCGTGCGTCCGGGAAGCGCCTATGTCGGTGCCGGCGGCGGCATCACGTGGCGTTCGGATGCGGCCGCCGAGGTCGCCGAGGTGGGCATCAAGGCGCGGGGACCGCTGGCTGCGGTCGGGGCGGCGCTGCCCCCGGGCTGGTGACCACGCCGTTCCGCTAACCTGGAAGGCACGCTTCGCGCGCTGTGCGCGCTTTCCAGCACCCCATGATTGGTTCCCCGCCCGTGAGTCAGACCATGTCCTCCGACACCACTGTGCCCGCCGAGGGCTACGACGCGTATGCGATCCAGCAGAAGTGGCAGGCGCGCTGGGCGGAAGCCGACCCGTTCCGTGCGGGCGGCGACGATGACACCCGGCCGCGGAAGTACGTCCTCGGCATGTTCCCGTACCCTTCCGGCGACATGCACATGGGCCACGCCGAGAACTACGCGTACGTCGACACCGTGGCGCGATTCTGGCGCCACCGCGGCTACAACGTCCTGAACCCGATCGGGTGGGACTCCTTCGGCCTGCCGGCGGAGAACGCCGCCATCCAGCGTGGGGCCGACCCCCGCGAGTGGACGTACGCGAACATCGCACAGCAGAAGGCCAGCCTGAAGAACTTCGGCACGTCGTACGACTGGAGCCGCGTGCTGCACACGAGCGACCCGGAGTACTACCGCTGGAACCAGTGGCTCTTCCAGCGTCTCTACGAGCGCGGCCTGGCGTACCGCAAGGAGAGCCCGGTCAACTGGTGCCCCCACGACCAGACGGTGCTCGCCAACGAGCAGGTCATCGACGGGCACTGCGAGCGCTGCGGCACCGAGGTCGTCAAGAAGAAGCTCACGCAGTGGTACTTCAAGATCACCGAGTACGCCGACCGGCTGCTGGACGATCTGAACCAGCTGGAAGGGTTCTGGCCGCAGAAGGTCATCCGCATGCAGCGGAACTGGATCGGCCGGTCCGTCGGCGCCGACATCGACTTCGAGATCGAGGGGCACCCCGAGAAGGTCACGGTGTTCTCCACCCGCCCCGACACGCTGCACGGCGCGACGTTCATGGTGGTCGCCCCCGACAGCGACCTGGCGGCGGAGCTGGTTGCCGGTTCGTCCGCCGAGGTGCGGATGCGCTTCCAGGACTACCTCGAGCGCGTGCAGCGCGAGAGCGACATCGAACGGCAGAGCACCGACCGGCCGAAGACCGGGGTCTTCCTGGACCGATTCGCGATCAACCCCATCAATGGCGAGCGCCTGCCGATCTGGGCGGCGGACTACGTGCTGGCAGACTACGGTCATGGCGCGGTGATGGCGGTGCCCGCTCACGATCAGCGCGACCTCGACTTCGCCCGGGCCTTCGATCTGCCGGTGAAGGTGGTCGTCGACACCACTGCGCCCATCACCGGCGCCATCCCCGTCATCGAGCTCGACGACGACGGTGTGCCGATCGATCCCGGTCCCACCGAGACGCTCGCCGACATCGACCCTGCCAAGACCGGCATCGCGCTGACCGGCGAGGGCCGCATGATCAACTCCGGCACGCTGGACGGCCTCTCCAAGCGGAACGCGATCGCGCGCATCATCGAGCAGCTGGAGGCGGCGGGCACCGGTCGCGCCGCCAAGTCGTACCGCCTGCGCGACTGGCTGATCTCACGGCAGCGGTTCTGGGGCACGCCGATTCCCATGATCCATACCGAGGACGGCCGCATCGTCCCCGTCCCCGAGGATCAGCTGCCGCTGCGGCTTCCGGACGCGCACGGGCTGGACCTCGCGCCGAAGGGCACCTCGCCACTGGGCGCGGCGTCCGAGTGGATGCGCACGACCGACCCCGAGACGGGCGAGCCGGCGCTGCGGGACCCCGACACGATGGACACGTTCGTCGACAGCTCGTGGTACTTCCTGCGCTTCCTCTCACCGAACGCGGACGACGCGGCCTTCCCGTCGCGGGAAGCCGACCGGTGGGCACCCGTGGACTCCTACATCGGGGGCGTCGAGCACGCCATCCTGCACCTCCTGTACGCGCGGTTCATCACGAAGGTCCTCTTCGACATGGGCCTGATCGACTTCACCGAGCCGTTCTCGAGCCTCATCAACCAGGGCATGGTGCTGCTGGGCGGGTCGAAGATGTCGAAGTCGAAGGGCAACCTCGTCGAGTTCGCGTCGAGCATGGTCGACCCGGGCGCCGACGCGTCCCGCGTCGCGATCGCGTTCGCGGGACCGGTCGAAGACGACATCAACTGGGAGGATGTGTCGACGACGGGCGCGCAGAAGTTCCTCGCACGCGCCTGGCGGGTTGCCAAGGACGTCACGAGCGAGCCCGACGTGATCTGGGCGGAGGGCGATGCGGGACTGCGTCGCATCACTCACCGCCTGCTGGCGGACGCCCCGGGCCTGGTCGAGCAGACGAAGTTCAATGTCGTCGTCGCACGCCTGATGGAGCTGGTGAACGCGACCCGCAAGGTCATCGACACGGGCGCAGGGCCGGCCGACCCCGCGGTGCGCGAGGCGGCTGAGGTCACCGCGATGATCCTCGACCTGTTCGCCCCGCACACCGCCGAGGAGATGTGGGAGATCCTCGGCTACGAAGGATTCGTCGGTCTCGTTCCCTGGCGCGCAGCCGACCCCACCCTCCTCGTCGAGGAGAGCGTCACCGCGGTCGTGCAGATCGACGGGAAGGTCCGCGGCACCCTGCAGGTGCCCGCGCGCATCGACGCCGCCGAGCTGGAGCGCCTGGCTCGCGCCGATGAGAAGGTCGTCCGGTCGCTGGCGGGCCGCGAGATCACCCGTGCCGTCGTCCGGCCTCCGAAGGTCGTGAGCTTCAGCACGCACTGACCTCCTCCCCAACGAGACTGCGCCGGGCGATGTCCACAATCGGCTGATCCGTAGGGGTGCGGCATATGCCGCGCCCCTAGCGTGAATCCGTGACAGCTGGTGCCCGCACCGACTCCGAACCGACGGGCGCTCTTCCCACACGTCGGCGGGTGGGTGTGGGCGCGGCGATCGTGGTCGTGCTGGTGGCGCTGGCGGTCACGGTGGCCATCGGCATCCTCCGGGGCGCCCTCGCCCCCGTCGAGGAGGTGGTGATCCAGTCGACGCCTGCCGTCTCGGACGGGGGCGGCAGCGACCTCTACGTCCACGTCTCCGGCGCCGTGCGCGCACCGGGTCTGTACGTCCTGCCACCGGGGGCGCGGGTCGTCGATGCCGTCGCTGCCGCCGGCGGTTTCGCCGAGGACGCCGACCGGGAGGCGGTGAACCTGGCCCGGGGGCTCGATGACGGCGAGCAACTGCCGGTGCCGCGGATCGGCGAGGTCCCGCCGGCTGGGGCGTCCCCACCCGCCGCCGACGGACGTGTCGATCTGAACGCGGCGGACGCGGCCCAGCTCGAGACGCTGCCTCGCATCGGGCCCGCTCTGGCGGCGCGGATCATCGCGTGGCGCGAGGAGAACGGGGACTTCACCAGCGTCGAGGACCTGCTGGCGGTTCCCGGCATCGGCGACAAGATGCTCGAGTCGCTGCGCGACCTCGTCACGGTGTGACATGAAGACGCGCGGACTGGGCCTGGTACCCGTCGCGGCGCTCGTCTGGGCCACCGCGGCAGTCGTCATCCTCCAGCCGCGCGCGGCAGGGCCGATCGCCGTGTCGTTGTGGGTGATCGCCGGCGGCTGCTGCGTCGGCCTTCCGCTGCTCGGCGCCCGGGCCGCCGGACGCGCACGCCAGGTGCGCGAGACGGTGACGGTCAGAGGGCCACGGTGTCGGGCATGGCGGATGCCGCGGCATGCGGTGCGCCGAGGCCTCGTCGTGGCGGTTCTCGCGCTGGCCGCCGCGGCCGCCGCGGCCGGCCACGGCGCAGCCGTGGGACCGGCACGGGCGGCCCTCGCCGCGTCGGCGGCGGACGGCGGCCGGGCGCTGGAGGTCCGCGCCCAGGTCGTCGGCAAGATCGAGCGACGCGCCGACGGCTCGCTCTCGTTCGACGCGCGGGCCACCCGGGTGTCGGCGGGCGCCGAGGTCCGGCAGGTCGACGCGGAGATCGTCGTGCGCGTCGGCGAGGATGCGGTCGAGGACCGCGAACGGCTCGACGTCGGCGCGACGGTGCTCGCCCGCGGCACCGCTTCGCCGCCGCGCCCGGGGGAGCGTGCGGTCCTCGTGCTGTGGGCCTCCCGCGGTGTCACCGTGGACGCCCCCGCGCGCGGCGTGGCTGCCGCCACCGCCGATCTGCGCCGCGGCCTGGTGAGGGCGGTGGAGGGGCTGCCCGGGGCAGGTGCCGCACTGGTTCCCGGTTTGGCGGTCGGTGACACCTCGGTCGTTCCCGCAGCACTGGATGCCGCGATGAAGGAGGCATCGCTGTCTCATCTCACCGCGGTCTCTGGCGCGAACTGCGCACTGGTGGTGGGCATCGCGTTCGCTCTCGCGGCCCTGGCCGGCGCCCCACGAGGGGCGCGGGTGGCAATCGGGCTCGGTGCGCTCGTGGGGTTCGTGGTGCTGGTCACACCCGAGCCGAGTGTGGTGCGGGCAGCAGCGATGGCGGCGATCGCGATGCTCGCCGTGCTGCTGGGCCGCGCAGGTGCCGGGGCGGCGCTGCTGTGCACGGCGGTGACGCTCCTGCTCGTCCTGGACCCGTGGCTCGCGGCCTCGCTCGGCTTCGCGCTCTCGGTGGCCGCCACCGGTTCACTGCTGCTGTTCGCCCGTCCCCTCGCCGCCGGACTGGCACGTGGTATGCCTCGACCCCTCGCGCTGAGCCTCGCGGTTCCACTGGCCGCTCAGCTGTCCTGCGGTCCTCTGCTGGTGCTGATCCAGCCGACGGTCCCGATGTACGGCGTGCTGGCCAATCTCGTGGCCGGCCCTGCCGCGCCCGCGGCGACGGTGCTCGGGCTGGCGGCGTGCCTGAGCGCGCCGCTGCCGTGGCTCCAATCCGGGCTCGCCGCACTCGCATGGCTGCCGGCATCCTGGATCGCCGCGACGGCGGCCACGGTGGCGGATCTTCCGGCCGACCAATTGCCATGGCCAGAGGGCGTCGGGGGCGCGGCCGCCCTCGCGGTGGTGGGAGCCGCCGTCGGGCTGGTCGTCGGTCTGCCCCGTGGCGGGCCACCCGCCCGCCGCGCGGTCAAGCTCGCGGCGACGGCGCTCGTCGCGACGGTGGCCGGCGTGGCGGTCGGCATCGGAGCGCTCGGCTCGATCGCCGGTCGCTGGACCTTGCCCGCTCATTGGAGCGTGCTCGCCTGCGACGTGGGACAGGGGGATGCCGTGCTCCTGCGATCGGCCGGCGCGGTGGCGCTCGTCGACACCGGCCCCGCGCCTGAGCCGCTGACCGCGTGTCTGGCGCGGGCGAGCATCGACAGGGTCGACCTCCTGGTGCTGACCCACTCGGATCTGGACCACATCGGCGGAGTCGCCGCCGTTCAGGGACGTGTCGGGCAGGTGCTTCACGGGCCCGCCGATGAGGCCGGCGCGGCGGCGATCGCCGCACTCGAGGCGGGCGGGGCGCGATCGACCCCGGCGACGGCCGGCATGGCAGGCGATCTGGGGGAGGCGCGCTGGCGGGTGCTGTGGCCGCGCGCCGGGAGTCGTGCCTTTGAACCGGGCAACGACGCCAGCGTGGTGATCGACGTCGTCGGTGGGGGCCTGCCGTCGATCCTGCTCCTCGGGGATCTGTCAGCTTCCCCGCAACGCGCTCTCGTCGCTTCCGGTGCGCTGGACAGGACGTACGCCGTGGTGAAGGTGGCGCATCACGGCAGTGCGGATCAGGACGCCGACCTGTACGCCGATGTGCGTCCCTCCGTCGCGGTGATCACGGTGGGAGCCGGAAACGACTACGGTCACCCTCGTCGAGAGCTCCTCGATCTGCTGACGGCGACCGGTGCGCGGGTGGCGCGCACGGATCTCGACGGCGCGGTCGCCCTCTGGAGCGCAGCCGATCACACGGTCTCGGTCTGGCGCGAACGCGGCGGGTGACGGCAGGCGGCGATCACCGGCGGCGCCCCCGGGGACTCCGCGGTGATCGGTCGGTTTCCCGCCTCGGACGTCGATGGCCGTCGATAGGCTGGAACAATGGCTTCCCCCGCCCGCAGACCACCCGCGAAGGCACCGCGCAGTGCGATCCCGCAGCTGTCGTGGCGGTCGCCGCAGCCGGCGCCCATCGTACTGGTGTCCGGACCGGAAGAGGTCTGCGCCGAGAGGGCGATCGCGGGCGTGCGCGACTACCTCCGAGCTGAGGATCCGACGCTGGAGGTCTCCGACCTCCGCGCCGACGACTACGCCGCCGGCACCCTGCTGGCGGTGACCTCGCCGTCCCTGTTCGGAGAGCCGCGACTGGTGCGGGTGAGCGGGGTGGAGAAGTGCTCCGACACGTTCCTGGCAGAGGCACTCT
This sequence comes from Microbacterium timonense, assembly GCF_900292075.1. GTDB lineage: Bacteria > Actinomycetota > Actinomycetes > Actinomycetales > Microbacteriaceae > Microbacterium > Microbacterium timonense. Next base: position 539,550 of record NZ_OLMV01000001.1, on the reverse strand, counting down.
CGTACGTGGCGGCACCGCAGGAGGGCGCCACGGTCGTACTGCGACACACGGGCGCGAGCGTCCGTGGCAAGAAGCTGCTCGACGCGATCCGTGCGGGCGAGGGATCGGGTGTGGAGATCGCCTGCCCGGCCGTCAAACGCGACTCTGACCGGTTCGACTTCGCCGCGGGGGAGTTCCAGGCCGCCAAGAAGGCGATCAAGCCCACCGCGCTGCGGGCGCTGGTCTCCGCGTTCGCCGACGACCTGACGGAACTGGCCGCGGCGTGCCAGCAGCTCATCGCCGATGTCCCCGGTGACATCACCGACCAGGTGGTCGAGCGCTACTACGGGGGGCGCGTCGAGACGTCCGCCTTCACGGTCGCCGACACCGCGATCGCCGGTCGCTACGGCGACGCGCTCATCGCGTTGCGGCACGCGCTCGCGTCGGGGGCCGACCCAGTGCCGTTGGTGGCCGCGGTGGCGATGAAGCTTCGCACGATGGCGCGCGTCGCGGGCAACCGCGAACCGGCGGCAGCGCTGGCCGCACGGCTCGGGATGAAGGATTGGCAGGTGGATCGTGCCCGTCGCGACCTCGTCGGCTGGAACGAGGAGAGCCTGGGGCGCGCGATCCAGGCGACGGCACGAGCGGATGCCGAGGTGAAGGGCGGCTCGCGCGATCCGATCTTCGCGCTGGAGCGCATGATCACCGTCATCGCGACGCGGGCCCCGTACGGCTCCTGACGACCGCCCCCGCGGGCGAAGCGGGCATCTTCGCGCATGCGACAGGCCCGCCCCCTGCGGGACGGGCCTGTCGACTGATGACCGTTCGGCGCCCAGCGGCGCGGCGGCTCAGAGCGCGGAAACCTGCTTGGCGATGGCCGACTTGCGGTTCGCCGCCTGGTTCTTGTGGATGACGCCCTTGCTGACGGCCTTGTCGAGCTTCTTGGTGGCCTTGCCGAGAGCCTGCTCCGCAGCGGCCTTGTCGCCCGCGGCCACGGCCTCGCGGGTACGGCGGACGAGCGTCTTCAGTTCGCTCTTGACGGCCTTGTTGCGCTCGCGCGCCTTCTCGTTGGTCTTGTTGCGCTTGATCTGCGACTTGATGTTCGCCACGTGTCGACGGTTCTTTCGTTCGAAGGTGAATCGGATTGATGTGCCGGTCGGCGAGAGAGGGGCGCTTCCCGGCGGTCGTGAGGGCGAACCCACACGCAAGCCAAACAAGGATTCTATCAGGTCGCCCGCCCTGCCGTGGACGTCCTGCCGCCCGGCGGCGCGTCCACAGCCGTCCACCCCGCACACGCGCGATGATGCATGATCAACGGGTGGGTGCGCGTCGCCCGAGACGCGCCGAGTGACGAAGGAGTCTCGCCGTGCCCCAGCATCACCCTGTCGACGTGTCCGCCTTTCCTCCGGGATTCCGGTGGTCGGCAGCGACGGCCGCCTTCCAGGTCGAGGGCGCACGCACCGCGGACGGGCGGGGCCGCTCGATCTGGGACGACTTCGTCGATCAGCCCGGCCGGGTGCGCGGCGGTGCCACCGCAGAGCCCGGGCCCGAGAGCTACCGGCGGCACACCGAGGACGTCGCGCTTCTGGCGCGTCTCGGAGCCGACAGATACCGGTTCTCGATCTCGTGGGTGCGGGTCCAGCCGGAGCCCGGCGGTCTGGCCTCGCAGGCGGGGCTCGACTATTACCGCCGCCTGGCGGACGATCTTCTCGACGCCGGTGTGACGCCGTTCCCGACGCTCTACCACTGGGATCTGCCCAGCGCACTGGAGGAGCGTGGCGGATGGTTGAGTCGTGACACCGCCCTCCGCTTCGCGGACTATGCAGAGGTCGTCGCCACGGCCCTGGGGGACCGCATCCATCACTGGTACACCGTGAACGAACCGGTTTCGACGTCGCTGCAGGGATACGCGGTGGGCACGCTCGCGCCGGCACGCCAGCTGCTGTTCGGCGCGCTGCCGACGGTGCATCACCAGCTGCTCGCCCACGGGCTGGCCATGCGCGCGCTGCGAGAGGCGGGCGCGGTCGAGTGCGGCATCGTCAACAACCACACCCTCGTGCTGGCGGCATCCGATGCGGAGTCCGACCTCGCCGCGGCTGCGACCTACGACATGCTGCACAACCGGATCTTCGCCGACCCCGTCCTCACCGGCACGTATCCCGACCTCGAGGCCGCGGGCCTCCCGGCGATGCCGGTCGCCGACGGCGACCTGGAACTGATCTCGACGCGCGGAGACTTCTACGGGGTGAACTTCTACAACCCGACGACGATCGCCGCGGCGCCCGACGGCAGCCCCGTCCCGTTCACGATCGAGCCGACGGCAGGCGCCCCCGTGACCGGGTTCGGCCAGGAATGGCCCATCCTCCCTTCCGCCTTGAAGGCCCTGCTCACGGACTTCGCCGCGCGGTACGGCGACCGTCTGCCTCCCGTGATCATCGGCGAGAACGGGGCGTCGTTCCCTGAACCCGATCACGTCGACGGAGCGCTCAGGGATACCGAGCGCATCGCCTACCTCGCGGGCCACATCGACGCCGTCGGCGCCGCGGTGAATGCCGGTGTCGACGTCCGCGAGTACACCGTCTGGTCGCTGCTGGACAACTTCGAATGGGCAGAAGGCTGGACGCAGCGGTTCGGGCTGGTGCACGTGGACTTCCAGACCTCGGCGCGGACACCGAAAGAGTCGTTCGACTGGTACCGCGCACTGATCGCCGAGGCGCGGTCATGATCGCCACCGGAGGCGCAAAGGTGGGCGCACGGTGGTTCACCCTGTTCACGCTGGCCTGGCTCGCCCTGTGGACGGTGCAGCTCACGCCGCTGCAGCTGCTCATCCCGCTGCAGCTGAACACGCCGGATGATGCCGACGGGTGGGTGTCGGGGGTGGTCTCCTCGGGGCTGGTGCTGGCGGCCGGCGGCATCGCCGGCGTGATCGCGGCGCCCCTCGCCGGTGGGCTGTCCGACCGCACGCGCGGCCGGGCGGGCCGTCGGCGTCCGTGGGCGCTGGGCGGAGTCTGGCTCGCGACCTTGTCACTGGTGGTGATCGCGTTCGCTGCCGGACCGTGGGGCGTGGGCGTGGCATGGGTCGGTGTGTCCGTCGGGGTGGCTGTCGCGTCGGCCGCGTTCACCGCCCTCATCGCCGACCAGCTCACGACCCAGCGGGGCGCGGCATCGGCCGCGGTGTCGTCATCGCAGGCGCTGGGCATCGTGGTCGGCGTCGGCGTCATCGTGCTGCTCGAGCTCGGTGTGGTGGTGGGCTACCTCGTGTTGGCCGCCTTCCTCGCCGTGGTGGGCACCGTTGCCGCCCTGCTCCTGCCCGACCCGCCCGCTCCGGCCGCCGCCGCCGCCGCGCGCGAGACCCGGCCGCTCGCAGAACGCCTGTCCGCCCTGCGCGATCGCGACTTCGCGTGGCTGCTGGCCGGGCGGCTCGTCGTGAACATCGGCAACGCGTTGGGCACCGGGCTGCTGCTCTTCTTCCTGCTGTACGGTCTGGACCGCGACCCGGCGACCGCCGAAGACGAGTTGCTGCTCCTGATCCTCGTCTACACCCTGTTCGTCGTCACCGCCTCGGTCGTCGCGGGGCGGGTCTCCGACCGCACTGGCCGCCGCATCCCCTTCGTCGTGTGGTCGGCGGTCATCCAGGGCGGCGCGTCGGTCCTGCTCGTGGTGGCCCCCTCGCTCACGTCGGCCCTCGTCGCCGCCGCGCTCCTCGGCATCGGCTACGGCGCGTACATGTCCGTCGGCCTGGCACTGGGAACCGACCTGCTGCCGCGCCCGGAGGACCATGCCAAGGATCTGGGCTTCGTGAACGTCTCTGCCAACCTCGGACAGCTCATCGGGCCGCTGCTCGGCGCCGGCCTGGTCGCGCTCGTGGGCGGCTTCTGGCTGCTCTTCCTCGTGGGCGGCATCCTCTCCGTCGCCGGTGGTCTCATGACGTACGCCATCCGGACGGGGGAGCGATCCCGGTCAGCGGTGTGAGGCTTCCAGCGTCGTCACCGCGACGTCGAGCACGGCGTTGAAGACGCGAGGACGCATCACCGTGACGTGGTGCGTGGTCCGGGGGACCACGATCAGCTCCGCATCCGGCGCGACCCGCGTGAACAGCCGCTCGTTCACGCGCAACTGGTCGTACTGACCGTTGACGAACCAGAGGGGAACGTCGATCCGGTGCAGGGCGCTCAGCAGATCCAGCACCGACAGACTCGCCAGCGCGACATCCTGTGCGTCCAGCGCGTATCCGCCCGCACCGAAGTCGGCGCGGGTCTCCTCCGGCAGGATGCGGTCCAGCAGGCGGTCCGTCAGCCACATGCCGCGGTCGGGCAAGGAGTCGAAGCCGCGGGCGAGCAGGCGGTAGGTCCGCAGTCCCACGCCTCGCGGGATCGCCGTGCACGATGCGGCGATCAAGCCGGCGACGGGGGGAGCGGTCTGCGCTCCCGTGTACTCCACGCTGAGCAGTCCGCCCATCGAGTGGCCGACGAGAAGCACGGGGCCACGGGCGGCGGCATCCCGCACCGCTTCATCGATTGTGGCGAACGCGCCGTCGAGGGTGAACGTCTCGGCCATCCGTGTGCCGTGGCCGGGGAGATCCACCGCGGTGACGGGAGTGCCGCGGGCGGTGAGGTGCTCGATCTGGGAGCGCCACATCGTGGCGGACGTCCGGATGCCGTGCACGAGCACGACCTGGACCACCATGACCACAGGCTAGCGGTGAGCCATCCTCGCCCGGCAGCGCGCCGGCCGTCGCCCTGCGCAGCGCCGGGGCCGGGGCCTCGCCCGCCGGCCGCCACCCGTACAATCGTCTGGACATGTCCCCGCGCGCCCTGAAGCCTCTCGAGCCCTCCGCCACCCCGCCCGAGCTGATCCGCAACTTCTGCATCATCGCCCACATCGACCACGGCAAGTCGACACTGGCCGACCGCATGCTGCAGATCACCGGCGTGGTCGCGGAGCGCGACATGCGCGCGCAGTATCTGGACCGCATGGACATCGAGCGCGAGCGCGGCATCACGATCAAGTCGCAGGCCGTGCGCATGCCGTGGGCGGTGTCGACGAGCTCGACCACCGATGACGTGTTCGCCCTCAACATGATCGACACACCGGGCCACGTCGACTTCACGTACGAGGTGAGCCGCTCGCTGGCGGCGTGCGAGGGGGCGATCCTTCTGGTGGATGCCGCGCAGGGCATCGAGGCGCAGACGCTCGCGAACCTCTACCTGGCGCTCGAGAACGATCTGCACATCATCCCGGTCCTCAACAAGATCGACCTGCCGGCGGCGGATCCCGAGAAGTTCGCCGCAGAGCTGGCGAACCTCATCGGCGGTGATCCGGACGACGTGCTGCGCGTGAGCGGCAAGACGGGTATGGGTGTCGAGACCCTCCTCGACCGCATCGTCGAGAGGATCCCGGCGCCGAAGGGGAATGCGGACGCCCCCGCCCGGGCGATGATCTTCGACTCGGTGTACGACTCGTACCGCGGGGTCGTCACGTACGTCCGCATGGTGGACGGAAAGCTGGAGCCGCGCGAGCGCATCCAGATGATGTCGACGAAGGCGACCCACGATCTGCTCGAGATCGGCGTGTCCAGCCCCGAACCGGTCCCCACGAAGGGCCTCGGCGTCGGCGAGGTGGGCTATCTCATCACGGGTGTCAAGGACGTGCGCCAGTCGAAGGTGGGTGACACCATCACCAACCAGCGCAAGCCGGCCGCTGAGGCGCTCCCCGGATACACCGATCCCAAGCCGATGGTGTTCTCCGGCATCTACCCGATCGACGGCAGCGATTACGCCGACCTGCGCGAGGCGCTGGACAAGCTCAAGCTGTCGGACGCCTCCCTCCAGTACGAGCCCGAGACCTCGGTGGCGCTGGGCTTCGGCTTCCGGTGCGGCTTCCTCGGACTGCTGCACCTGGAGATCATCACGGAGCGGCTCTCGCGCGAGTTCGACCTCGATCTCATCACGACGGCACCCTCGGTGACCTACGAGGTGACCACCGACACGGGCGAGACCGTGGTGGTCACCAATCCCAGCGAGTACCCCGACGGCCGCGTGGCCGAGGTGTCCGAGCCGGTCGTGAAGGTCGGCATCCTGCTGCCGAAGGACTACGTCGGCACGGTCATGGAACTGTGCCAGTCGCGCCGCGGCACGCTGCTGGGAATGGACTACCTCAGCGAGGACCGCGTGGAGCTGCGCTACAACATGCCGCTCGGCGAGATCGTGTTCGACTTCTTCGACCAGCTGAAGTCGAAGACCCAGGGGTACGCGAGCCTGGACTACGAGCCGGCCGGCTCGCAGACGGCCGACCTCGTGAAGGTCGACATCCTGCTCCAGGGTGACAAGGTGGATGCCTTCAGCTCGATCGTCCACCGCGACAAGGCGTACGCGTACGGCACCATGATGACCGAGCGCCTGCGCAAGCTCATCCCGCGCCAGCAGTTCGAGGTCCCCATCCAGGCCGCGATCGGCGCGCGCATCATCGCCCGCGAGAACATCAGGGCGATGCGCAAGGACGTGTTGGCCAAGTGCTACGGCGGCGACATCACGCGCAAGCGCAAGCTCCTGGAGAAGCAGAAGGAGGGGAAGAAGCGCATGAAGATGGTCGGTCGCGTGGAGGTCCCTCAGGAGGCGTTCATCGCCGCGCTCTCGGGCGACGTCGAGGGGAAGGCCTCGAAGTAGGCTGAGGGACATGCGTCGAGGAACCTTCCGTGACGACACCGTCGACTACGCCGCCGTCGGGGCGACGCAGGCGCCGGATCTCATGCAGTACCCACCGGAGCGCAGCATCCCGGCCGAGGAATCCTGGCGCATCGGCAGCGGCCAGGGGCGATTCCAGGCGGCATCCGACGCGCTGCTGTCGTGGACGGCGCAGCGCGCCGCCGGTCTCTCGCTCAGCGACGTGCGACCGGCGTCGGGGCCGATGTACTCGGGAGTGAGCTTCGACGCCGAGGGGCACCCGATCGCGCCCAGTCGAACCGAGTCCGAGCAGCGCTTCGACGCGGACGGCACCCCGTTCGTCGGCGCGGGCACCACCATCCGCGTCAGCGGGCGCGTGAAGGGTCTGCGTGCCGATGCCGAGCTGCGCGTCATCTTCGCCGTCGAGGAGCCGCGGCGAGTCGGCTTCGCGCTGGGGACCGTCTCGGACTCTGTGGTCAGCGGCGAGGAGTCGTTCATGATCGACTGGTACGAGAACGACGAGGTCTGGTTCACCGTGCGCGCGTTCGATGCCCCGCGCGCGATGCTGTACCGCCTGCTTCCTGGCCTCACCAGGCGACGCCGCCGAGAGCTGTTCACGCGCTACCTGCGGGCGATCTCGCCCCTGTACACGACGCCGGCGTGAGGGTCTGATGGGATCGGCTCTTCCGCTCGGCGAGCCCGTTCCCGCGGACGGCTCGCTGCCCGCCGGCACGCACGTCGACGCGTCACGGGATTTCGGCGTGTACCTGCACGTCCCGTTCTGCCGTGTGAGGTGCGGGTACTGCGACTTCAACACCTACACCTCGTCGGAGCTGCGCGGAGCCCGTCAGGACCAGTACGCCGACACGCTGCTGCACGAGGTGCGACTTGCGGCGGAGGTCCTGCAGCGGGCGGGCGGCAACCGCCCCGCGGCCACGGTCTTCTTCGGCGGCGGCACACCGACGCTCCTGCCACCCGGCGATCTTGCGCGGATGCTGGACGGGATCCGTCGGACGTTCGGCATCGCGGATGACGCGGAGATCACCGTCGAGGCCAACCCCGACACCGTCTCAGCCCCGGTCGCGGCCGAGCTCGCGGCATCCGGCGTGACCCGCATGTCAATCGGCATGCAGTCGGTCGTGCCCCACGTGCTGGCGGCCCTCGATCGCACCCACGACCCCGAGAACGTGCGCACCGCCGTGCATGCGGCTCGGGATGCCGGGCTCGACGTCAGCGTCGACCTCATCTACGGGGCACCGGGGGAGTCGCTCGCGGACTGGCGTGCGTCGCTCGAGACGGCGATCGCTCTGGCCCCCGACCACATCTCCGCGTACGCGCTCATCATCGAGGAGGGCACCAAGCTCGCCCGCCAGATCAGGCGCGGTGAGGTGCCGGCACCGGACGACGATCTCCAGGCCGACATGTACGAGCTTGCCGACGAGCTGCTGGCGGCCGCCGGGTTCGACTGGTACGAGGTGTCGAACTGGGCGCGCGGCCAGACGCATCGTTCCCGTCACAACCTCGCCTACTGGACGGGCACCGACTGGTGGGGTTTCGGCCCGGGCGCGCACAGCCACATCGGCGGCGTGCGCTTCTGGAACGTCAAGCATCCGGCCGCGTACGCGCAGCGACTGTCCCTGGGGCAGTCCCCGGCAGCAGGGCGGGAGATCCCCGATGCCCAGGCGCGTGCCCTGGAACGGGTGCTGCTCGGCTCGCGCATCCGCGAGGGGCTGCCGCTGTCGGAGCTGCAGGAAGCGGGGCGACGGGGCGTCGCGGGTCTGGTCGCCGACGGACTCGTCGACGGTGTCGCGGCGGTGCGCGGACGGGTCGTGCTCACCCGTCGTGGCCGGCTCCTGGCGGACGCCGTCGTCCGCACGCTCACCGCGTGATCTGATCCGGCGTGCGCCCGACATCCGGGCGCATGCACGGCAAGAGCGGCGTCGCTCGGCGATCCTCGCAGGGGCATCGGATAGAATTGGCACTCCAGTCATGCGAGTGCCAGGTCCGGGCGTGAGGAGGCGGGATGGTCAGCGAGCGAGGACTCCAGGTGCTGCGGGCGATCGTCCAGGACTACGTCGACACGCGCGAGCCGGTCGGCAGCAAGGCGATCGTCGAGCGGCACGCCTTCGGCGTGTCGGCGGCGACCATCCGCAACGACATGGCGCTGCTCGAGGACGAAGAGCTGATCGCCGCGCCGCACACGTCGTCCGGTCGCGTGCCGACCGACAAGGGGTATCGCGTCTTCGTCGATCACCTCGCGGAGCTGCGTCCCCTCACGCAGGCACAGCGGTCGGCCATCGCCTCGTTCCTGGAAGGCCCGGGCGACCTCGACGATGTCCTGGTCCGCACCGTGCGCGCGCTCACGCAGTTGACCGGCCAGGTGGCCATCGTCCAATACCCCTCGTTCGCGCGCGCGAACGTCACCCACGTCGAGCTCGTGCAACTGGGAGGCGGGCGCATGCTCGTCATCGTGGTGACCGACACCGGACGGGTCTCACAGCGCCTCATCTTCGTGGGCGACGACTTCGACGAGGCCGACCTCGCCCGCATCCGGGCGGAGCTGGGCACGCTCCTGGTGGGTCGACCCGTGCGCGACGGACTCCATCGCATCGCCGACCGCCTGCAAGCCCCGGTGGCTCCGACGGCCCCGGCTCACGAGCGCGCGACGGATGAGATCGTGAGCGCCGTGGCCGAAGAGCTCGAGGAGTTCCGGCAGGACAAGCTGGTCATGGCCGGCAGTGCCAATCTCGCCCGCAGCGAAGCCGACTTCCGCGGCAGCATCTATCCGCTGCTGGAGGCGATCGAGGAGCAGGTCACGCTGCTGCGCCTCATGGGCGAGATGGTGGCGGACGAGCAGGGGCTGTCGGCGAGCATCGGACGCGAGAACGAGCCGTTCGGCCTCGCCGAGGCGTCGGTCGTCGCCAGCGACTACGACGGCACCGGCTCACTCGCGCGGGTGGGCGTGCTCGGCCCGACCCGCATGGATTACCCCACCAACCTCGCGGCGGTCCGTGCCGTCGCGCGCTACCTCACGCGCATGCTCGAGCAGGACGAGAACTCCCGCTGACATCGGCGCGCACCCACGATCCCGCGGCGGTGCCGCGGCAGGAAGGCGAAAGTGGCTGACCACTACGAGGTCCTCGGCGTCTCACGCGACGCCTCTCCCGACGAAATCAAGAAGGCCTACCGGAAGCTCGCCCGACAGCTGCACCCGGACGTGAACCCCGGTGAAGAGGCATCCGAGCGGTTCAAGCTCGTCACGCACGCCTACGACGTCCTCAGCGACCCGGAGCAGCGCGCACGCTACGACATGGGCGGCGGTGACTCGCCGTTCGGCGGCGCCGGTGCCGGCTTCAGCGGCTTCAACGACATCTTCGAGACCTTTTTCGGTGCCGCAGGCGGCGGGCGCGGCGGGCGGCCGCGGTCCCGGCGGGAGCGCGGCCAGGACGCCCTCGTGCGGGTCACGCTCGAACTCGGCGACGTGGTGTTCGGCACGCACCGCGACATCGAGGTCGACACCGCCGTGCTCTGCGAGACCTGTCAGGGGTCGTGCTGCCAGCCGGGCACGAGCCCGGTCACGTGCGACATCTGCCATGGCACCGGAAACGTCCAGCGCCAGGTGCGCAGCCTCCTGGGCAACGTCGTGACGAGCCAGCCGTGCAACGTGTGCCAGGGCTACGGCACGACCATCCCGTACCCGTGCGCGACCTGCCAGGGGCAGGGTCGTGTGCGCGCACGGCGTACGGTCTCGCTCGACATCCCGGCGGGCGTCGAGACGGGGCTTCGGCTGCAGCTGCCCGGCTCCGGTGAGGTCGGCCCCGCCGGCGGCCCCAACGGCGACCTGTACATCGAGGTCACCGTCGCACCGCACGAGGTGTTCAGCCGCGACGGCGACGACCTGCTGGCCACGCTGGAGGTCTCGATGCCCGACGCGATCCTGGGCACCACCACGACCATCCAGTCCCTCGACGGCCCCGTCGACCTCGAGGTCAGGCCAGGCGTGCAGGCCGGCGATGTGCTGACCATCAAGGGCCGTGGCATCACGCCGTTGCGCGGCACGCAGCGCGGCGACCTCCGAGTGGGCGTGCACGTGGTCACCCCGACACGACTGGACCACAAGGAACGGGCCCTCATCGAGGAGTTCGCCAAGCGCACCAAGGCACCCGCCCCGCGCCTCGCGGAGTTCCACCAGGGGCTCTTCGCGAAGCTGCGCGACCGCTTCCGGAACGGCTGATCGGTGGCGCTGCACTTCCTCCTGGATGATCCGGTTGCAGCCGGGCCGGGGGAGGTCGTCGTGCTCACCGGGGCCGAGGCGCACCACGCCGCCGCGGTGCGACGGGTACGCACCGGGGAGGAGGTCACGGTGGGCGACGGGCGCGGCGCGTGGCTGGCTGGGACCGTCGAGTCCGTCGCGCCCCGCGAGGTCGTCGTGCGGATCGCCCACCGGACGGATGCCGCTGCGCCACGTCCGCGGATCGTGCTGGTGCAGGCCCTCGCGAAGGGCGACCGGGATGAGCTGGCCGTGCAGGCCGCCACCGAGCTGGGAGTCGACGAGATCGTGCCCTGGCAGGCGGCGCGGAGCGTCTCGCGCTGGGACGCCGCCAAGGCGGTCAAGGGACGTGCCCGGTGGAGCGCCATCGTCCGCGAGGCCGCGAAGCAGGCGCACCGGGCGTGGGTTCCCGAGGTCGCAGAGCCGGTCAGCACGGCCACGCTCGCACGCCGCGCAGCGGCATCCGTCGCCCTGACCCTCGAGCCCACCGCCAGGCAGCGGCTGAGCGCCGTCCAGCTTTCCCCTGAGGACGCGCGGGACGTGCTGCTCGTCGTCGGCCCGGAAGGCGGCATCGCGCCCGAGGAGCTCGAGGCGCTGGCCGCGGCCGGAGCGCGGGCGGTGCGCCTCGGCGACACCGTGCTGCGCACCTCGACTGCCGGCCCCGCCGCTCTCGCGGTGGTGAGCACCGCCCTCGGACGCTGGTGAGCACGCGCCTCGGACGCTGGTGAGCACGCGCCTCGGACGCTGGTGAGCACGCGCCTCGGGCGCCGGTGAGCACCTCGATCGGCACGGGCACCGTCGGTTTCGGCCCGCGGCGCCCTCGGAGCCGGCCCGTCGGAGGACCCCGTCGGTAGACTTGGCGCATGAGCGAGCCTTCGATCTTCACGCGCATCCGCAACGGGGAGATCCCGTCCGAGATCATCGCGGAGACCGAGAACGCCTTCGCCATCCGCGACATCGCACCGCAGGCGCCCGTGCACCTGCTGGTGATCCCCAAGACCGAGGAGTATCGGAACGTCGTCGAACTGGCGGCCGGCGATCCGGAGCTCATGGCGGAGCTCGTGGGGCTGGCGAACACGCTGGCCACCGAGCACTCCGACGGAGACTTCCGCCTCGTGTTCAACACCGGACCCCATGCGGGTCAGACCGTCTTCCACGTGCACGCCCATGTGCTCGCGGGAGGCCTGGAAGAGAAGAGCGTAGGTGCCTGACCAACCTGCTGACGACATCCCGAGCGACCGCGGCACGACGGTCGAGCGCATCTGGGCCGACGGGGTCGCAATGGTGCAGCTGCTGGGTCCGCAGGACCGGCTGCTGCGGGTCGTCGAGAGGGAGCATCCCGAGGTCGACGTCCACGTCCGCGGCAACGAGATCACCCTGACCGGGGATGCCGCGGCCGTCGCCGCCGCCAAGTCGCTCGTCGACGAGCTCCTCGCGATGACGAAGGCGGGACATGCGCTGGGCGAGGAGGACGTCGCCTCCTCGAACCGCATTCTGCGCAGCGAAGGCGGTCCTCGCCCGTCCGAGGTGCTCGGCGAGGCCATCCTGTCGTCCCGCGGCAAGGTGATCCGGCCCAAGACACTGGGTCAGAAGGCGTACGTGGATGCGATCGAAGAGAACACGATCGTCTTCGGCATCGGCCCCGCGGGCACGGGCAAGACGTATCTCGCGATGGCCAAGGCCGTCCAGGCGCTGCAGCGCAAGGAGGTCAGCCGCATCATCCTGACGCGGCCGGCCGTGGAGGCGGGGGAGCGGCTCGGCTTCCTGCCGGGCACTCTGACCGACAAGATCGATCCCTATCTGCGGCCGCTGTACGACGCCCTCAACGAGATGATGGATCCGGAGCTCGTGCCCAAGCTGATGGCGACGGGCACCATCGAGGTCGCGCCGCTCGCCTACATGCGCGGCCGAACGCTGAACGACTCCTTCGTGGTGCTCGATGAGGCGCAGAACACCACGCCCGAGCAGATGAAGATGTTCCTGACGCGACTGGGCTTCGGCACACGCATGGTCGTCACCGGCGACATCACGCAGATCGACCTGCCGCAGGGAGCCTCCGGCCTCCGGCTCGTGACCCGTGTGCTGGGCGACATCGACGACATCCATTTCGCCTATCTGACCAGCGACGACGTCGTCCGACACACGCTGGTGGGACGGATCGTCGACGCCTACAGCGAATACGACGAGCGCCGTCTGGCCGCCCGCCGAGAGCGGGACGAGGCATCCGAGTTCGCCAACCGCGCCGAGCGGCGCGCGGCCACCGTCCGCCCGGGCGGGCCGCGTGATCACCTTCCCAAGCGAGGACGCGCATGACCATCGAGATCGGCAACGAGTCCGGTGTGGCCGTCGACGAGACGGTGCTGCTGCGGCTGATGGAGCACAACCTCTCGGAGCTGCACGTCAGCCCCGACGCCGACGTGGCGATCCTCCTCGTCGACGAAGGAGCGATGGAGGCGCTGCACGTGCAGTGGATGGACGAGCCCGGTCCCACCGACGTGCTGAGCTTCCCCATGGACGAGCTGCGCCCGGGCACGGAGGACGCCCCCACCCCTGCGGGCCTCCTGGGCGACATCGTGCTGTGCCCGCAGGTGGCCGAGACGCAGGCGGTCGCGGCCAAGCACTCCACGCTGGACGAGCTGATCCTTCTCACCACTCACGGGCTGCTGCACCTGCTCGGATTCGACCACGCCGAGCCCGAAGAGGAGCGGGAGATGTTCGGCCTGCAGCGGGAGCTCATCGCGTCGTTCCACGCGGCCGAGCGGCGACGACCGCGCGCATGACCGCCGCCGCCCTCCTCGTCGTCGCGGCGCTGCTGCTCGCCTTCGGCGCCCTCATGGTCGCCATCGACGCCGCTCTCGGCGTGACATCCCGCGCCGACCTGGCCGAGCTGGCGGCCGAGGGCCGCAACGCAGGGTCCCTCCGACGCATCGCAGCCGATCCCGAAGCCCACAGCAACGCCGTGCTCTTCATCCGGGTGCTGGCCGAGACGACCGCCGCGGTGCTCGTGACGGTCGCGTTCGTGGACCTCTTCGACAACATCTGGTGGGCGATGCTCGCCGCCGCGGTCCTCATGACCGGGGTCTCCTACGTCGTGGTGGGCGCGAGCCCCCGCACCGTCGGCCGGCTCCACGCGAAGGGGCTGCTGCGCGGTGCCGCGCCGGTCATCCGGGGCGTGAGGGTGATCCTCGGACCGCTCGCACACGGACTGGTCGCCCTGGGCACCCGCATCACGCCCGGCGCGTCACGCGGCTCCTCGTTCGCCTCCGAGGAGCAGCTCCTCAGCATCATCGACGAGGCCGCCGAGAACGAGCTCATCGAACAGGACGACCGGGAGCTCATCCATTCGGTGTTCGACTTCACCGACACCTTCGTCCGCGCCGTCATGGTGCCGCGGACCGACATGGTGACGGTGGATGCCTCGACCTCGACGCGCGACGCCATGAAGGTGTTCCTCGAGAAGGGGGTGTCGCGGGTGCCGATCGTCGACGACGACGCCGATGACGTCGTCGGCGTGCTGTACCTCAAGGACCTCGTGCAGTTCGGCTTCCGCGACGAGACGGGGTGGCGGGATGCCCCGATCAGCCGCATCGCCCGTCCGGCGGTCTTCGTGCCGGAGTCGATGAAGGCCGAGACGCTCCTGCAGCAGATGAAGCGCGACGCGGTCCACGTGTGCCTCGTCGTGGACGAGTACGGCGGCGTCTCGGGCCTGGTGACACTCGAAGACCTGATCGAGGAACTGGTCGGCGACATCTCCGACGAGTACGACCCCCGGGCGGCCGAGGTGACCGAGCTCGAGCCGGGCCACTACCGGGTGAGTGCGCGGCTGGGTCTGGACGAAGTGGGCGACCTGTTCGGCATGGAGCTCGAGGACGACGACGTGGATTCGATCGGCGGACTGCTCGGCAAGGCGCTGGGACGCGTTCCGCAACCGGGCGCCACCGCGGAATACGCCGGCCTGCTGCTCACGGGCGGGGCCTCGCGCGGGCGCGGACGCGGGATCTCGACCGTGTTCGTCGAGCGCAGCGCCCAGGCTCCGGATCCCGGCCGATCTCCACGCACGGGCGAGATCCGCGTCCTCGGACCGCGTACCGGCGAGACCCGGATCCCGAAGAAGGAGGAGACCTCATGAGCGACCGCGACACATCCGCTGCTCCGGATCCTGCCCGACGGGAATCCGACTCCGCCGATGCGCCCGCGCCGGTCCCCGGGGGTGCCGGACGTTCCGGCTTCGTCACCTTCGTGGGGCGACCCAACGTCGGCAAGTCGACGCTCACGAACGCGCTGGTGGGCGAGAAGGTCGCCATCACCAGCGACAAGCCGCAGACCACGCGGCGCGCGATCCGCGGCATCCTGAACCGGCCCGGCGGTCAGCTCGTCATCGTCGACACGCCGGGACTGCACAAGCCGCGCACGCTGCTCGGGCAGCGCTTGAACGACCTCGTCGAGCAGGTGCTGGGAGACGTGGACGTCATCGGCTTCTGCGTGCCGGCGACCGAGAAGGTGGGCCCGGGTGATCGCCGCATCGCGGAGTCGCTGAGCGGCTACCCCCGCGCCAAGAAGGTCGCCATCGTGACCAAGACCGACGCCGCCCCGCGCGAGCAGATCACAGAGCGCCTCATCGAGGTCGATCAGCTCCGCGAGGACTGGGCGGCGGTGATCCCGCTGTCGGCGCTCACCCGCGACCAGCTCGATGTGCTGAGCGACGAGCTGCTCGCTCTGATGCCGGAAGGTCCCGCGCTGTACCCCGAGGGCGTGGTCACCGACGAGTCCACAGAGGACCGGATCGCGGAGATCATCCGCGAGGCGGCGCTGGACGGCGTGCGCGATGAGCTGCCGCACTCCATCGCGGTCGTGGTGCAGGACATCGCCCCGCGCGAGGACTCCGACCTCACCGACGTGTACGCCGACATCGTCGTCGAGCGCGACAGCCAGAAGGCGATCATCATCGGGCACAAGGGTTCACGGCTGCGGGACGTCGGCGCACGAGCGAGGGCGGGGATCGAGCCGCTGCTGGGCACGCGGGTGTATCTCGGTCTGCACGTGCGGGTGGCCAAGGAGTGGCAGCGGGACCCCAAGCAGCTCGGTCGTCTCGGCTTCTGACGCGGCTGGCGGTCACCGCGCGCGGCGGGTCGCGCGTAGAATCCACGCGTGTCCAGGCGCTTCGATGCCGAGCCCGGACCGACGCCTCGGCATCCACCACTGCACGCTCTCGACGATGAGGAGAACCATGCGCACCCTGATCTCGACGTCTTTCGTCTCGCTCGACGGCAAGCTCGACCCCACGGGCGGTGATCCCGAGCTCCGCGACACCAAGTGGACGTTCAAGACGGTCGATTTCCTGCCGGAGGTGTACGAGCTCAAGGGCCGCGAGCAGGAGGAAGCAGGCGGTCTGTTGCTCGGCCGGCGCAGCTACGAGCTGTTCGCGCCGGTGTGGCCGGGCATGGCCGAGTTCACGATCTACAAGGACCTGCCGAAATGGGTCGTCTCGACCACCCTGACCGACGACGATCTGGTCGACGACTGGGGCGAGAACACGATCCTGCGTTCACTGGACGACGTCGCCCGCCTGAAGGAGGACACCGAGGGCGGCCCGCTCCTCGTCCACGGCAGCGCGTCGCTCAACCGGGCCCTGCAGGAGGCGGGACTCATCGACCGCTATCACCTCCTGGTCTTTCCGGTGCTGCTCGGGGCCGGAAAGCCGCTCTTCACCGACGCCGACATGGCCGCGCAGCGCGTCGACGTCGTCGAGCACGAGGTGTACGCGAACGGCGTGCAGAAGCTCGTACTCGACGTCGTGCGCTGACCCGTTCCGACATCCGCCGTCACCTGCTTCGACCCGCGCTTGCCACGGGGTGTACGCTGAGTGCATGCGCTTCGGCGGGCTCCTTCTTCTTAGCCGCCGCGACGAGGCTTCGTACTGAGGGCCTTTCTCGTCGCGGCGATTCGTGTTGGCCCGCACCACCCGACGAGGAAGCAGCCATCATGAACAACACTCAGAAGCCGTCCGGGATGCCGATCCACAAGTATCGGCCCTTCCACGAGCAGATCCGCGTGCATCTGCCCGACCGCACCTGGCCGGACCAGCGCATCACGACCGCGCCGCGCTGGTGCGCGGTCGACCTGCGCGACGGGAACCAGGCCCTCATCGACCCGATGAGCCCCGAGCGCAAGCGCATCATGTTCGACCTGCTCGTGCAGATGGGCTACAAGGAGATCGAGGTCGGCTTCCCTTCGGCGAGCCAGACCGACTTCGACTTCGTCCGCCAGCTCATCGAAGAGGACCTGATCCCCGACGACGTGACGATCCAGGTGCTCACGCAGGCGCGCGAGCACCTCATCGAGCGCACCTACGAGTCCATCGCCGGGGCCAGGCAGGCGATCGTCCACCTGTACAACTCGACGAGCGTGCTGCAGCGCGAGGTCGTGTTCCGCACCGATCGTCAGGGCATCATCGACATCGCCCTCGAGGGTGCGCGCCTGTGCCGCCGGTTCGAGGAGCGCATCCCCGAGACGAAGGTCTTCTACGAGTACTCGCCCGAGAGCTACACGGGGACCGAGCTGGAGTTCGCCGTCGACGTCTGCAACCAGGTGCTCGACGTCTTCGAGCCGACACCCGAGCGCAAGGTCATCATCAACCTGCCCGCCACCGTCGAGATGGCGACCCCGAACGTCTACGCCGACTCGATCGAGTGGATGAGCCGTCACCTCAACCATCGTGAGAACGTGATCCTGTCGCTGCATCCGCACAACGACCGGGGGACCGCGATCGCCGCGGCCGAGCTCGGCTACATGGCCGGCGCGGACCGCATCGAAGGATGCCTCTTCGGGAATGGCGAGCGGACCGGCAACGTCGATCTGGTCGCGCTGGGTATCAACCTCCTGACGCAGGGCATCGACCCCCAGATCGACTTCAGCGACATCGACCAGGTCAAGCGCACGGTCGAGTACTGCAACCAGCTGCCGGTGCACGAGCGCAGCCCCTGGGCGGGCGACCTGGTGTTCACCGCCTTCAGCGGCTCCCACCAGGACGCCATCAAGAAGGGCTTCGAGGCGATGGAAGCCCGCGCTGCGCAGCGGGGCGTCGGTGTCGACGAGATCGAGTGGGCGGTGCCCTACCTGCCGATCGACCCGAAGGATCTGGGGCGCTCGTACGAGGCCGTCATCCGCGTCAACTCGCAGTCCGGCAAGGGGGGAGTGGCCTACCTGCTGAAGACCGATCACTCGCTGGATCTGCCGCGAAAGCTGCAGATCGACTTCTCGGGCGTGGTGCAGGCCAAGACCGACGCCGAGGGCGGCGAGGTCACCAGCGAGCAGATCTGGCGCATCTTCACGGACGAGTACCTGCCCTCCGAGGTCGCCGACGAGCGCTGGGGCCGGTTCGAGCTGCTCGCCATGAGCACCCGCAGCGACCTGTCGGGCGACGTCGCGCTGGACATCACCCTGCGCGACGGGGACGACCGGTTCCAGGCATCCGGCCGAGGCAACGGCCCGGTGGCGGCCTTCCTCGAGATCATCCGCGCGCAGGGGTTCGACGTGACGCTGTACGACTACGTCGAGCATGCTCTCAGCGCCGGCGGCGATGCACAGGCCGCCGCCTACGTCGAACTGCAGGTCGATGGTGAGCGCCTCTGGGGCGTGGGCATCGACTCCGACATCTCGACCGCATCGCTCAAGGCGATCGTGTCGGGGGTGAACCGCGCGATCCGCACGCGGGAGCGCTCAGGGGCCCTCGCGGCCGTCTGAGCGCGAACCGTCGACGGGTGTGCACGGGCGACCCCCGTGTGCACCCGTCGGTGTGTGCGCCTTCGGTCGCTGGGCGCGCGGGGAACGAGCGAGACGAAACGCCGATGCCTCAGGGCTTGACGATCGGGATCGTCGACGTCTCGACCGCGACCTTGCGGCGATACAGAGCCCGCTGCTCGGGCAGAGAGATGTCGAACATCACCGCGAGCAGCCGGATGACAGCGGTCACCACGATGCCGATGGCCGAGGCGATGACCACGTCGAGCCCGAGCTCATGGGCGACGGCCAGGACGAGGCATCCTGCCCCCGCCGCGACGGCGTAGAGCGAGCCGACGTGCATGATCGCGACGGGCAGACCCATGATCATGTCGCGCAGGATGCCGCCGCCGACCGCGGCGCAGACGCCGACGAAGACGGCGGGAACGAGCGGGAGCCCGAGCACCAGCGCCTTGCTCGTGCCGAAGGCGCCGAACAGACCGATCACCAGCGCGTCGAGGCCGACGATGACGGCGTTGAGCCGTTGGAAGAGCCCGGCCAGCAGCATCCCGAGCAGTGCGGCCCCGGTCGCCGTCAACAGGTACCAGTTGCTCTGCAGCGTGGTCGGCGTGACGTTCAGGAGCAGGTCGCGGATGAGACCGCCCCCCATTCCGACCACGATGCCGATGATGGCGACGCCCAGCAGGTCGAGCCGGCGCTGGCCCCGGAAGCCCGAGGCGAACAGGGCCCCCTGAATGCCGCCGAGGCCGACAGCGGTGAGGTCCGCCCACAGGGGGATCACGAAGACCGGCTCGTTCACCCCTCCATTGTCGTCGCGATCGGCGCAAGGCGCCCGCGCTGCATCACCAGGGGCGGTTCAGGTGTCACGACACGCGGCAACCGGCGGGGCGATACGGCGTGTCGTGACACCCGAACGGCGCCGGCCCACGCGGTACCGAGCGCTCAGGGGATGCGCAGACTCAACGTGCGTCCGTGCACTTCATCGCGAATCATCGGCGCTTTCTCCGCGACATCTCACGAGCGCTGCACCGTCTGCATGATGTCGCTCCATCGCAAGGTCGAGCGGGCCGGCGGTTCAGGTGTCACGACACGCGGCAACCGGCGGGGCGATACGGCGTGTCGTGACACCCGAACGAGGCAGCGGAGCCTGTCGCCACGCAACGCGCCCGCCTCGCCCGATCCGCGAGGCACGCAGGGATAATTGACGGGTGCCCACCTACCGCGACGAAGTCGTGGTCCTGCGCACCCACAAGTTGGGTGAGGCCGACAGGATCGTGACGATGCTCAGCCGCCGCCACGGCAAGCTGCGCGCCGTCGCGAAGGGCGTGCGGCGCACCTCGTCGCGCTTCGGGGCACGGCTGGAGCCGTTCATGGTCGCCGACGTGCAGCTCTACCAGGGCCGATCGCTCGACATCGTGCAGCAGGCGGAGTCGCTGGGATCCTACGGGGCCGACATCGCGGCCCACTACGACCGCTACACGTCCGCTCACGCCATGGTCGAGGCAGCGGACCGGCTCAACGAGGCCGAGGCGACGCCGCAGCAGTACCTACTGCTGGTCGGTGGGCTGCGCGCGCTCTCACGCGGCGAGCACGCCGCCCGCAGCGTGCTCGATTCGTATCTCCTCCGCGCGATGGCGCTATCGGGGTGGGCCCCAGGTTTGGGTGAATGCGCCCGGTGCGGGCGGACGGGCCCGCATGACACGTTCGTCGCCCAGCAGGGCGGCATCGTATGCCGCGACTGTGCGCCGGTCGGCGCTGCGCGGGTGGATGCCTCGACGGTCTCACTGCTGCAGTCGCTCATGGCGGGGGAGTGGGATGCCGTGGATGCCGCCTCTCCGGGTTCCAGCGCAGCCGCCTCGGGTCTCATCGCCGCGTACGCGCAGTGGCACCTGGAGCGGGGCATCCGTTCGCTCTCGCACGTGTCCACGGCCCTTCAGGAAGGCACCCGGTGACCCCCAAGCCTTACACGCACCGGGACGCCGTCCCGTATCGACCATTGGACTGGACCGGCATCTACCCGCCGGACTACCCGCGAGGTGCGGTACCCAACCACGTGGCCATCGTGATGGACGGCAACGGTCGCTGGGCGAACCGGCGGGGTCTGACACGCATCGAAGGACACAAGGCCGGTGAGGCGGCGCTGCTCGACGTGGTGGCCGGCGCCATCCAGGCAGGCGTCAGGCATCTGTCGGTGTACGCATTCTCGACGGAGAACTGGTCGCGCTCACCGGACGAGGTCCGCTTCCTCATGGGCTACAACCGCGACGTGCTCCACCGCCGTCGCGACCAGCTGAACGAATGGGGCGTGCGCATCCAGTGGGCAGGGCGCAAGCCCCGCCTGTGGTCGAGCGTCATCAAGGAGCTCCAGTTCGCCGAGCGGCTCACCGCCGGCAACGATGTGCTGACCCTCACGATGTGCGTGAACTACGGCGGGCGCATCGAGCTCGTCGACGCCATGCGGTCGATCGCGGACGATGTCGCGGCCGGCCGCCTCCGGCCCTCGGCGGTGTCGGAGAAGCTCATCCAGCGGCGGCTGTACCGGCCCGACATGCCCGATGTGGACCTGTTCCTCCGCTCGAGTGGGGAGCAGCGCACCTCCAACTTCCTCCTCTGGGAGTCGGCGTACGCCGAGTTCGTCTTCCTCGACACGCTGTGGCCCGACTTCACCCGCGAGGACCTGTGGCACGGCATCGACGTCTACCTCGGGCGGGAACGCCGATTCGGCGGCGCGGTGGACGTGCCGCAGGCCCCCAGCGCCTGACGACCGCCCAGACGACTGCCCCGGGCGGGTACCGACGGACGGCGCCGGGCATTTCACGCATTCTGCGCGATGTCGCCCCTTGCGACCGGGAGTTGACTCGCCGGTGTAGTGTCGCCGCGCACGAACCGACCCTCTCCGGAAGAAGGAAGCAATGCTGCACAAGCGCGATTCGATCCGTGACGACCTTCTCGACGAGGTCTTCTCCGCGTCGGACCTGTCGATCTCGATGCCGAAATACCGGATGCCCGACAAGGAGCACCTCGCCCGGCACGCCTACCAGGTGGTCTCGGACGAGCTCATGCTGGACGGCAACTCTCGACAGAACCTCGCGACGTTCTGCCAGACGTGGCTCGAGCCCGAGGTGCGTCTGCTCATGACCGAGACCCTCGACAAGAACATGGTCGACAAGGACGAGTATCCGCAGACGGCGGCCATCGAGGAGCGCTGCGTGCACATGCTCGCCGACCTGTGGAACTCGCCGGATGCCGCGAACACGGTCGGGACGTCGACCACCGGCTCCAGCGAGGCGGCGATGCTCGGTGGCATGGCCCTGCTGTGGAAGTGGCGGGCACGGCAGCGCGCCGCCGGCAAGCCCACCGACAAGCCGAACCTCATCACCGGTCCCGTCCAGGTGTGCTGGCACAAGTTCGCCCGATACTGGGATGTCGAGCTGCGCGAGATCCCGATGGAGGGCGACCGGCTTCTCATGACGCCCGAGGAGGTCATCAAGCGCGTCGACGAGAACACGATCGGGGTGGTGCCGACGCTCGGCGTCACCTTCACCGGCGGGTTCGAGCCGGTGCAGGCGGTCAGTGACGCGCTGGACGCGCATCAGGAGGAGACCGGGCTCGATATCCCGATCCACGTCGACGGCGCCAGCGGGGGGTTCCTCGCGCCCTTCACCGCACCGCACATCGTCTGGGACTTCCGGCTGCCACGGGTCAAGTCGATCAACACGTCCGGTCACAAGTTCGGCCTCGCCCCCCTCGGGGTCGGCTGGATCGTGTGGCGGGATGCCGAGGACCTTCCCGAGGAGCTGGTCTTCAACGTGAACTACCTGGGCGGGAACATGCCCACGTTCGCGTTGAACTTCTCCCGTCCCGGCGGCCAGATCGTGGCGCAGTACTACACGTTCCTGCGGCTCGGCCGCGAGGGATACCGCAAGGTCCACCAGTCCTGCTACGACACCGCGATGTACCTCGCGAGCGAGATCGCCAAGCTCGGGCACTTCGAGATCATCAACGACGGCAGCCCGCAGGCCGGGATCCCCGCGGTGTCGTGGAAGCTCAAGGAGGGCGTGGACCATCCCTTCACGCTCTTCGACCTCGCCGACCGCCTGCGTGCGCGGGGATGGCAGGTGCCCGCGTACACCATGCCGGCGGATCGGCAGGATCTCGCCGTCCAGCGCATCCTGGTGCGCGCCGGCTTCAGCCGTGACGAAGCCGCCCTCCTCATGGACGACTACCGCGCCGCGATCGCGCACTTCGACCGGCACCCCATCACCGTCCCCATGACCGAGGAGGAGGCGGGCGCCTTCCACCACTGAACACGGGTCGCCGGCAGCCGGGTCCGCCCCGCACGTTACGATCATCCGGTGCGCACGCCCCGGACCCGGACGACCCGCCTCCGCCGCGAATCGTGGGGATTCGCCATCGGCTCCGTGTTCTTCGCCGTCGGCGTGGTGCCCTCGTATGCCGGTGCCGTGGGCGCGGTGTGGGACGCGGCGACCTTCTTCGCCGGATCGATCTTCTTCACCCTCGCCGCCTTCATCCAGCTCGCGCTGAGCGGTCGCCGTCCGCCGCGGCGCTCGTCCTCGCGTGCGGACTTCGCCGACTGGTGGTCGGCGGCCATCCAGTTCGTGGGCACGCTGCTGTTCAACGTCAGCACCGGTGCCGTGCTGATCGGCGCGCTGCACTCGTCCGCGGCCGCGTCGACCGGATGGAAGCCGGATGCCTGGGGATCGGCCGCCTTCCTGCTCTCCAGCGGCGTCGCCCTCGTCGCCGCGTATCGCCGCCACGAGCTGTGGGACCCGGACGCACGCACGGCGCACGGCACCTGGCTGAACATGGCCGGCTCAGTCGCCTTCGGCTTCTCGGCGGTCGGCGCGTACGTCGTTCCGGCAACCGGCGATCTCTACAGCCTTCAGTGGGTGAACCTCGGCACGTTCCTCGGGGCGGTCTGCTTCTTCCTCGCAGCGGTCCTCGCCCGTCGGTCGCTGGAATACGAAGTACGCCACGGCGAGTTGTCCTCAACATGACGGATGCCATCAAGATCGACGTGTGGAGTGACATCGCCTGCCCCTGGTGCTACATCGGCAAGCGCAATCTGGAGAAGGGGCTGGCCGAGGCATCCGGTGACGACGACGCTCCCGCCGTGGAGGTCGTGTTCCATTCGTTCGAGCTGTCGCCCGACACCCCCGTGGACTTCGAGGGCGGCGAGACGGACTACCTGGCCACCCACAAGGGCATCTCGCCGGCGCAGGCGCAGCAGATGCTGGAGCGGGTCACCGGCGTCGCCGCCGATGCGGGCCTGGAGTATCGCTTCGATCTCCTCAAGCACACCAACACCGTCAAGGCGCATGAGCTGCTGCACTTCGCGAAGGAACAGGGACGGCAGCACGAGATGGCGGAGCGGCTGATGTCGGCGTACTTCACCGAGGGACGCCACCTCGGCCGTGAGGATGAACTCGTCGAGCTCGCCGCCGAGGCGGGTCTCGACGCCGACGCCGCGCGCGAGGCGCTCCAGAGCGGTCGGTATCTGCCGGCGGTCCGCGCCGATCAGGCGCAGGCGAGCGCGTACGGCATCAACGGCGTGCCGTTCTTCGTGATCGACGGCAAGTACGGTGTGTCAGGTGCGCAGCCCGCCGAGGCGTTCGCGCAGATCGTCCGGCAGGTGTGGGCCGAACACCGCGAGCCTGCGGACGCAACGGCCTGAACCGCGCGGGGATCGTCGTGGTCGGCGATCCCCGCGCGCGCGTCACCGGGGGAGGTTCGCCTCGATGACCTCGACGACGGCGGGGTCGTCCGGCTTGACGTTGGGGCGGAAACGATGGATGCCGCCGGCGGGCGTCAGCACGAACTTCTCGAAGTTCCACACGATCGGACCCTTCTTGCCCTCGGCATCACGGGCCTTCTTGAGCGCCTTGTAGACCGGCGCCGCACCCGGGCCGTTCACCTTCACCTTGTCGAAGACGGGGAAAGTCACCCCCCATGTGGTGGTGCAGTACTCGAGGATCTCTTCGATGGAGCCCGGCTCCTGGCCCATGAACTGGTTGCAGGGGAACCCCAGCACCGTGAAGCCCCGGTCCGAGTAGGCCCGCTGCAGCTGCTCCAGCTGCTCGTACTGCGGCGTCAGCCCGCATCGGGACGCGACATTGACGACGAGCAGCACCTGATCGCCGTAGTCGGCGAGGGTCGCGGTGCCGCCGTCAGCCGTCTGGAAGGGGATCTCGCGCAGGTCGGTCGTGGTGGCCTCGGTCATAACCCCCAGGCTAAGCCCCTCACAGGCAGGAAGGCCGTTCAGCCAAGGGCCGGATTCCTGTACGAGAATGGAGTCGTGACGACTGCCCTCGCCCCGGCGCCCACGCGGCCGGATACCGCTGCGCGCCCCCTGCGCATCGGTCCCATCACGCTGGCCGCCCCCGTCGTCCTGGCTCCTATGGCCGGCATCACGAACACGGCCTTCCGGCGCCTGTGCCGCGAGTACGGGGCGGGCCTCTACGTCAGCGAGATGATCACGACGCGTGCCCTGGTCGAACGGAACGCCACCACCATGCGCCTGATCACCCATCACGAGTCCGAGACGCCGCGCTCCATCCAGCTCTACGGCGTGGACCCCGCGACCACTGAGGCGGCGGTGCGGCTGCTGGTCGAAGAGGACCGCGCCGATCACATCGATCTGAACTTCGGCTGCCCGGTGCCCAAGGTGACACGCAAGGGCGGGGGAGCCGCGCTGCCGTGGAAGCTCGGACTGTTCCGCGAGATCGTGACCCGTGCCGCGCGCGCCGCGGGGGAGGTGCCGCTGACCGTCAAGATGCGCAAGGGCATCGATTCGGATCATCTGACGTACCTCGACGCGGGAAGGATCGCCGAAGACGCGGGCGTCGCGGCGGTCGCCCTTCACGCCCGCACGGCCGCCGAGTTCTACTCCGGCCACGCCGACTGGTCAGCCATCGCCGCCCTGAAGGATGCCGTCACGAGCGTGCCCGTCCTCGGCAACGGCGACATCTGGTCGGCCGATGACGCGGCGCGCATGATGGCCGAGACCGGCTGCGACGGCGTAGTCGTCGGGCGCGGGTGCCTCGGTCGTCCATGGCTGTTCGGCGAACTGGCACGCACCCTCGGCGGCCCCGCGGCGGTGGCGCCCGACGCCGAGACCGTCGATGCGACGCTCGGCTTCGTCGCCGCGGCCTTCCGGCGACACGCGGAGCTTCTCGTCGAGTTCTTCGACGACGAAGCCCGGGGCTGTCGGGACATCCGCAAGCACGTCGCCTGGTACTTCAAGGGATACCCCGTGGGCGGCGAGCTCCGCGCGAGCCTGGCGACCGTCTCCAGCCTGGCTGAGATCGACGCTCTGGTGGCGACGATGGACCTCGATGCGCCGTACCCCGGCGCCGCCGCCGAGGGGCAGCGCGGCCGCGCCGGCACGCCGAAGCGCCCGGCCCTCCCCGACGGCTGGCTGCAGTCGCGTGAGCTGGGCGCCGAGGCATCCACCGCATTGGCCGACGCGGAACTCGATCACAGTGGCGGGTGATCTCGCCGGCGCGTCGGACCGCCCGGTGGGGTACGACGACGCCGACGCCGCGCGTTTCCACCCCGAGCAGCACCGGTCGCAGCGAGATGACTTCGCACGCGACCGGGCACGCGTGCTGCATTCGGCCGCACTGCGGCGCCTGGCTGCGAAGACCCAGGTGCTCAGTCCCGCCAGCCCGGCCGACTTCGCGCGCAACCGGCTGACGCACTCGCTCGAAGTGGCCCAGGTCGGACGTGAGCTTGCCACCGCCCTGAGCCTGGCCGCGGATGTGGTGGACACGGCATGCCTCAGCCACGATCTCGGACACCCGCCGTTCGGTCACAACGGCGAACGCGCGCTCAACGAATGGGCAGAGGGGTTCGGGGGATTCGAGGGCAACGCCCAGACGCTCCGGATCCTGACGCGCCTGGAGCCCAAGGTGATCGACGCGGAGGGGCGCAGCTTCGGGCTCAACCTGACCCGTGCCAGCCTGGATGCCGCCTGCAAGTATCCGTGGACGGCGGACCACCCGCTTCCCGACCCGGGCGGGCGCCTGAAGTTCGGCGTGTACCCCGAGGACGAGGAGGTCTTCCACTGGCTGCGCGCCGATGCTCCCGGCCGGGTGCGGTGCATCGAGGCCGAGGTGATGGACCTCTCTGACGACATCGCCTACTCCGTGCACGACTTCGAAGACGCGGTGGTCAACGGCTACCTCGACCCGGCGCGCCTGGTGGACCCGCGCGAGCACGACTGGCTGCTCACGGCGATCCAGTCGTGGGTGGGTTTCGACTACGCCCGTGACGAGCTGGAGGACGCGCTGTTCCGGCTGACACGGATGCCGGAGTGGATCGACTCCTTCGACGGCACACGGTCGGCGCTGGCGCGCTTGAAGAACCTCACGTCCGACCTCATCGGCCGTTTCGCACGCGCCGCCACGACCGCGACGCGCGATTCCTACGATGCCTCGGTGCTCACCCGCTACCGCGGTCACCTCGTGGTGCCGCGCGTGGTTGAGGCGGAGATGGCCGTGCTGAAGGGCATCATCGGCGCGGCCGTCGTCTCGATCGAGGGACGCAAGGACCTCTACAAGGAGCAGCGTCGTGTGCTCAAGCGCTTGGCGACCGCCCTGTGGGAGCGGCCAGAAGCGCTGGACCCGCTGCACGGTCAGGACTTCGCCGCCGCGCAGACGGATGCCGCGCGCCGCCGTGTCGTCGTCGACCAGGTCGCGAGCCTGACCGACCAGCTGGCCATCGCGTGGCACGGCGCGCTCGTGGGGGCCGTTGATCCGGCATCGGTCGGGGTCTGGGCTCCGGGAGCGCGGCCGGTGGACGGCACGACGGCGGCGATGCGGGCCCCGGGAGGCCGTTGATGCCAGGACGGATCCGCCAGGCCGACGTCGATGAGGTCAAGGCCCGCACCAACATCGCCGACATCATCGGAGAACGTGTCGCGCTGAAGTCCGCGGGCGTCGGGTCGCTGAAGGGGCTGTGTCCGTTCCACGACGAGCGCAGCCCGAGCTTCAACGTGCGACCGCAGGCGGGCTTCTACCACTGCTTCGGGTGCGGCGAATCCGGTGACGTGTACTCGTTCCTGCGGGCGATGGATCACGTCACGTTCACGGAGGCGGTCGAGCGGCTCGCGAGCCGCATCGGCTACACCCTGCACTACGAAGACGGCGGCGCCGCTCCGGAGCACACCGGACGCGCGCGACTGTACGCCGCGAACGCCGCCGCCGCCGAGTTCTTCCGGTCACAGCTGATGTCGCCCGAGGCCGACATCGCCCGTCGATTCCTCGGTCAGCGGGGGTTCGACGCGGGGGCAGCGGGGCACTTCGGGGTCGGCTATGCGCCGAAGGGCTGGTCGGGCATGCACGCGGCGCTGCGCGCTCAGGGCTTCTCGGACGAGGAGCTCAGCTCGGCCGGTCTTGTCTCGCAAGGTCAGCGCGGGGTGTACGACCGCTTCCGCGGCCGCGTCGTGTGGCCGATCCGCGACGTCACCGGCCAGGTGATCGGGTTCGGCGCGCGCCGGCTGTACGACGACGACAACGGGCCGAAGTACCTCAACACCCCCGAGACGACGCTCTACAAGAAGGCGCAGGTGCTGTACGGCCTGGATCTGGCCAAGCGCGAGATCTCCCGCCAGCACCGGGTGGTGGTCGTCGAGGGGTACACCGACGTCATGGCGTGCCACCTCGCGGGCATCACCACGGCGATCGCGACATGCGGCACCGCATTCGGCTCCGACCACATCACGGTCCTCCGCCGGGTCATGGGCGACGACTCGACGGCCGGTGAGGTGGTCTTCACGTTCGATCCTGACGCGGCCGGCCAGAAGGCGGCGCTCCGGGCGTTCGCCGATGCCAAGCGCTTCAACGCGCAGACCTACGTCGCGACGGGCCCGGAGGGGCTCGACCCCTGCGACCTGCGTCTTGCTCGCGGCGACGGCGCCGTGCGGGCGCTTCTGGAGACCAAGGCCCCGATGGTCGAATTCGTGCTCGACCAGCGCATCTCGGGCTACGACCTCGCCAGCGTCGAAGGGCGCGTGGGGGCGCTGCGCGCCGCAGCCCCGGTCGTGGCGGAACTGCGCGATCCTCTCCTGCAGCCTGAGTACGTGCGGGTTCTGGCCCGTCGTCTCGGCATGGACACCGAGGACGTGCGCCGCGAGGTCGAGCGTGCCGGCCGCGGTGGCAGACGAGAGGCCGGCGCCGCACCCGAACCGACCGCTCCGCCACCCGCGGACGGCTCGCTGCGGGTGACGCTGGCGACCCTTCCGCGCACTCCCGAGGTGGGGCTCGAGCGCGACGCGCTCATGGGCGTGCTGCAGTTCGGGCACCGCATGGACGCCGCCCTGGTCGCACGTGCGCTGGATCTGCCGTTCCGGCATCCTGCGCTCGATGCGGTGCGCGCGGCAGTCCGCGAAGCGCCCGACATGCAACGCCCCGGATGGGCGGCGGATGCCGTGGCAGCCGTCCGTGAGCCGTACCGGGCGTTGGCGGCGGAGCTGCTGGCCGGGGACTTTCCCGCCTTGAGTGACGACGCCGCGGTCGTGTCCGCAGGGGATCTGGCTCGGCGACTCGTGCTGCGTGGCCTGGACCGAGAGAAGGCCGAGCTTCTGGGTGCGATCCAGCGCGTGCCGGCCGATTCCGAAGAGGGTCGCCGCATCAGGCTGCGCCTGCGCGAGATCGACGCGAGTCGCCAGGCACTGGCCGCAGAGGCGTGACCAGCCCCGGTCGGCTGGCTTCCTGGCGCGCCGCACGGCAGGATGAAGTCATGGCTCGAAGACGAGACGCGGAGTTCGCCATCGACTGCTCTGATCTGTCCATCGCCCGCGCGGCACGCGGCGGCGCCGCGCAGCGCGTGGTCGACGGCGTCTCGTTCCGGCTCGCCCATGGCGGCATCCTCGCTGTCATGGGGCCGACGGGGTCGGGCAAGTCCTCGCTGGCCGCGGTCCTCGCCGGCGCCGATGAGCCCGGGCTCGCGGTGGTCGGCGGCAGCGGCCTGGTGGAGGGGATCCCGGTCCGCCATCCCGGGCGGGCGCATCGCTATCTGACGTACTACGCCGGTTACATGCCCCAGTCGGCGGGTGCCCGGCTTCCGGCGCGACTGACGGTGGCCGAGGTCATCGGCGAACCGATCACCAGCCGCGACCGGCGCGTGAGCGCGCGAGCGCTCGCCGTGCGTGTCGCCTCCCTGCTCGACGAGATGCTGCTGCCTCTGGGCGCGTCGGCGAAGTATCCGTACGAACTGAGCGCGGGCATGCGCCAGCGCGTTGCGCTGGCACGCGCGCTGGTGCTTCAGCCTCGCGTTCTCGTCGCCGACGATCCGTTCGCGAACATGGACGTCGAGGTCCGCAAGGCGGCACGCGAGGCGATCATGCGCCGCCGCCGGGACCTCGGGATGGCCGCTCTCGTGATCACCAACGAGCGCGAGGCGATCAAGGAGCTCGATGCCGACGTGCTCGTCCTGCGGGCAGGTCACGCGGTCGCCTTCGGGCACGGCACGGACGATCTTCTCTGGACGCCCAGCGGTGAGGCCGATCGGCGGCTGGTCGGCTCCTGAGGGCCGGCGGTGGTCATCGCACCGCCGGAGCTTTGCTAATATGGACTGGTTGCCCGCGCGAGCGCGGAGCACATTCCTCCATAGCTCAATTGGCAGAGCAATCGGCTGTTAACCGATAGGTTCTTGGTTCGAGTCCAAGTGGGGGAGCGGATCGGCCCCGAGCTCCACCTCGGGGCCTTTCTTCATCGTGAGGGCCGCATTCTCCGACCGGTTCACGTGGGTGTGCAGGCCTCACGCCTCGAGGTCGTCCACCCCGGGCGTCCATGCGCTGCCGGGGCGCCCCCACCCGCGCTTGCGGGCGATCTTCTGCACCGTCTTCCAGTCACCGTCGTCCAGGCGGTCGATGTAGAGCACCCCGTCGAGGTGGTCGAACTCGTGCTGCATGATGCGGGCACGCCACCCGTCCACCTGGATGCGCACCGGCTCGCCTTCGAGGTCGATGCCCGTCACGAGCACTTCGTCCGAGCGGCGCAACGGGAACCGTTCCCCCGGGAATGACAGGCACCCCTCGGATTCCTCGTCCGGGTCCGGCGAGCCCGGCTCGAGCGGTCGCATCCACAGCTCCGGGTTGATGATCACGCCCCGCCAGGGTGCCCCGTCGTCATCGGTGTACGTGTACGTGTAGATGCGCAGCGGAACGCCGACCTGCGGTGCGGCCAGCCCGACACCGGGGGCGGCATCCATCGTCTCGAACATGTCGGCGACGAGCGCGCGGATCTCGTCGGTGATCTCGTCGACCGGGGAAGCAGGGGAGTGCAGGACGGGATCGCCCATGATGCGAATCGGGAGAACAGCCACGCCTTGAGCCTATCGAGCGACGCCTGCGGCTAGTGTCGATGTGTGGTGTGGACGGCGGTGGAGCTCGAGGACGTGGGCGATCAGCTCGTCGGCGCCTTCCAGAACCCCGGCATCCTCATCGGCATCCCGCTGGCGCTCCTCGGTGCGGTGTTCATGTCGTTCGGCGCCCAGTACCAGCATCGCGGCGTCACCAAGGTCGAGCGCCTGAGCGGTACCCAGGGGAGTCAGGGAGGACTGGACGCCAGCCACCTGCTCAAGCTCCTGGCGCGGCCGTCGTGGGTGATCGGCACGCTGATGCTGGGCCTGGCGATCGTGTGCCAGCTGGCCGCTCTCGCCTTCGCACCACTGATCGTGGTTCAACCGCTCGGCGCGGTCGCGCTCGTCATCACCACGCTGCTGAACGCCCAGATCAGCGGGCACAAACCCACGAAGCGGTCTCTCACCGCGATCGGTGCCTGCGTGGGCGGCATCTTCGTCTTCGTGACGATCGCGGCGCTGTTCGCGACCGAGAAGCCGGTGTCGAACGCACAGCTCGTCACGATCCTGGTCCTGCTGGGCGTGGTCACCGTGGTGTTCGCGGGACTGTGGATCTGCTTGCGGAAGCGGATGGGCCCGCTCTTCTACATCATCGCGGCCGGCGTCATCTACGGCTTCGTGGCGACGCTTGCCAAGGTGGTGATCGAACGGATCAAGGCCAGCGACTTCGACTGGCTGACATTCACCTGCCTGGCCGCGCTCATTCTCGGGGCGATCGTGGGCGCCTACTTCGTGCAGAGCGCCTACGCGTCGGGGCCGCCTGACCTCGTGGTCGCCGGCCTGACCGTGATCGACCCCATCGTGGCGATCATCATCGGTCTCACCGTGTTGCAGGAGGCGGCCGGCGCGCCGCTGTGGGTGTACATCGCCTTCGCCGTCGTGGGCGCTGTGGCGGTGTGGGGCGTCTTCCAGCTCGCGCGCCACCATCCCCAGGTGCTCAGCGAGAGCCAGGAGCTGCCCATCCAGCGGGGAAGCAGTGGCGGAACAGTGGATGCCGCACACCCGCGCACCGGGTCCATCAAGGTGACCGAGGCCGTCGCGAAGGTCTGGCCCGAGCCGCCGGTCAAGGACCGCGCCGACGATCCCGATCGGCGCTGACACCGACGACTCGTGCACGAGCGGTAGGCTCTTGTCCGCGCACGTTGCGCGCGCGGGGCGGTGGCCAAGCTGGTCAAGGCAGCGGGCTCATAACCCGACGATCGTGGGTTCAAGTCCCACCCGCCCTACAGATGTGAGCCGTCGCACAGAGGTGGCGGCTGTCTCTTCGTGTCGAGTCGGTTCCCGGCGTCCGCATGATCCGGCGCGCGCGAAGCTCGAATGCACCGACCCGGCGCAATTCGTTCACCCTCCTTACTTTCGGAGGGGGTGGCCTGTTGACGCGACTTCCTTTGCGTGTAGCGTCGTCGCCAGCAACTGTTCCTCGCATCTCGGAGGCGAACGATGAAGTTCTTGCAGAGGCTCGGCAGATCGATCATGCTGCCGGTGGCGGTGCTGCCGGTGGCGGCGATCCTGTCCGGCATCGCGTTCTGGGTCAGTAACGGCGGCAAGTCGCCTAACCTGGTCTCAACGTTCCTGGGCGCGGCCGGCGGCTCGCTGCTCGACAACATCGCCCTTCTGTTCGCCGTGGGCATCGCCCTCGGGATGGCGAACAAGTCCGATGGCACGTCGGCGCTGGCGGGACTGGTCTCATGGCTGGTCGTGACGACTCTGCTCAGGCCCGAGACCGTCATGGTGTTCACCGGCGTGGATGACGTCAATCAGGTCGACCCGGCGTTCCTCAAGGTGCAGAACGTGTTCGTCGGCATCATCTGCGGTCTCATCGGCGCGTTCTGCTACAACCGCTTCAAGGACACGAAGCTGCCCGACGCCCTCTCGTTCTTCTCCGGCAAGCGGTCCGTCGCGATCGTGACCGCGGGCTTCTCGCTCGTGCTCGCCATCGTGCTGTTCTTCGTGTGGCCCTTCATCTACACCGGCCTGGTCACATTCGGCGAGTGGATCGTGACCCTCGGCCCCGTCGGCACGGGCATCTACGGATTCCTCAACCGCCTGCTGATCCCGGTGGGTCTGCACCACGCGCTCAACTCGGTGTTCTGGTTCGATGTCGCGGGCATCAACGATCTGAACAACTTCCTCGCCGGCGAGGGTACGTACGGGGTCACGGGACAGTACATGACCGGCTTCTTCCCCATCATGATGTTCGGGTTGCCCGGCGCGGCGCTGGCGATGTACCTCACGGCCAAGACCACCCGCAAGAAGCTGGCGTACGGCATCCTGCTCGGCGGCGCCGTGTCGTCGTTCTTCGTGGGCGTCACCGAACCGCTCGAGTTCGCGTTCATGTTCCTGGCGCCCGTCCTGTATGTGGTGCACGCGGTCTTCACGGGCATCTCGATGGCCATCAGTCAGATCCTTCCCGTCCGCATGGGCTTCGGCTTCTCGGGAGGCTTCGTCGATCTCGTACTGGGATGGTCGAACCCGATGGCACAGAATCCCTGGCTGATCCCGGTGATGGGCGTCTTCTGGTTCTTCATCTATTTCGGAGTGTTCTACTTCTTCATCAAGCGCTTCAACCTCAAGACCCCCGGTCGCGAGGACGACGACATCCTCGCCGACGACACCGAGTACGACACCCGCTCTGCCGATGACAAGTACCTCGTCACCGGGAGCCGCTTCATCGATGCCCTCGGTGGGAAGGACAACATCCTCGAACTGGAGAACTGCGCGACCCGCCTGCGCCTGGAGATCGACGACGTCAGCAAGGTCGACGACACGGCCCTCAAGCGCGCCGGTGCCGCCGGAACGATGAAGCCGGGCGGCAAGTCCGTGCAGGTCGTGTACGGCACGAACGTGCAGTTCGTGAAGGACGCGATGGAGCAGATCATGTCGGGGCGCGCCGAAGCGCCGACCGGTGCCGCGCCCGAACCGGCCGTGGCACCGGCGGCCGGGAGCACCGCGGTCCTGACGGACGCGGCGACCACGACCACCGTCTCGCTCCGTCAGCCGCTGGAGGGCACCGTCGTTCCGCTGTCGCAGGTGCCCGACGCGACCTTCGCCGAGGGGATCATGGGTCCGGGCGTGGCGATCGAGCCCACCGGTGACACCGTGGTCGCGCCCGCCGACGGGACGATCGGCGCCACCTTCGACACCGGCCACGCGGTCGCCCTGGTGCTCCAGGACGGCACGGAGCTGCTGATCCACGTCGGCATCGACACGGTGCAGATGAAGGGCGACGGCTTCCGCACCCTCGTGGAGAAGGGCCAGAAGGTGGCCGCGGGGACGCCCCTGCTGCGCTTCGACCTGGCGAGGATCAAGGCCGCGGGTCACCCCGCGATCACGCCGGTGATCGTCCTCAACAACGAGAACGCGTCGATCGCGTTCGACTGACCGGCATCGATGCGCCGAAGGCGGGATGCCTCACCACGAGGCATCCCGCCTTCGGCGCGGTCCGCTACATGGCATTGCCGATGTAGGAGTACTTCACGAACACCTCGGCGGCCAGCCCCGCCTCCTCCAGCACACCCTGCACGGCGCTCAGCATGTAGCTGGAGTCCCACCCCATGTAGAGGGAGTGCTGGTCGTCGAGCCGGTCCCATTGGCCGTTCCACGACTCCGCGGTGTAGACGGGCCCGCCGCGCCGCGCGCTGTAGCGCTCGACGGCATCGCGGGCGTCGGCCCACAGTCGCTTGAAGACGCGGTTGAAGAGGTACTTCACGTCGGGCACTTCCCAGTGCTCTCCGCAGTACTCGACGTAGGACCACTCGCGCTGCCATCCGGGCGGCCACCCGCGGCGGCGCACCGCGTCCAGGATCGGGGTGAGGCCGTCGTCGTCGATGGCCGGACCGCCCGGACGCTGGAACACCTGCACGAACCTCTCGGTCAGCCCAGCGGAGCGCTCGGCGATCGCTGCCGTGCCCCATGAGTCGATCTGCGCCAGGTCGGCGGTCGTCGAGACGGCGCTGCGGGCATACAGCGACTTCTTCTCGGGGAAGGATCGATCGAAGGCGCGAACGGCCAGATCCTCCTCGAGCACCGTCAGGTTGCCGATCGTCTTCGCCAGCGCGCGATGGCTGTTCTGTTCGTCGTCGCTGTACGACGCCCACTCGCGGACGCCGTCGCCGGTCCATGAGTCTCCCGGCGCCAGCGGGAAGATGTGCTCGACGTCGAGCCCTGCCAGCCCGTCCACCCCGGCGATACGGCCGAGGATGTAGGCCGCATGCGGCAGCTCCGAGTACTTGAGCGCCACCGCGACGCGCTCGTCCGACGGTGTGATGCGCGAGATCGCGGCGACCAGGGCCGCAGGCCCTTCCTCGCGTGCACGGCACAGCCGAGCGACCAGGCGCTCGACGCCGGTACCGACCACGGAGCGCCGCACGACCAGCGACTGCACCATCTCCAGCGTGTCGATGAGCTCATCGCGCCCGATGCGCGCGAGCTCGAAATCGCGGTAGGCGCGCATCAGCAGGGGGTACATGTCGGTCCCGAAGGTGTTCACGTACCGGAGGTGACGTCCGATCTCGTCGTCCGGCGCCTCGTCGGGATCCCGCAGGATGCGATACACGTGCGAGAGAGCCCGCCATTCCTCCGCGTACGCCACGAGCCGGCTGAAGTCCAGGCGCGGGAACTCGCTCCGGAAGGCGTCGTAGACCCCGCGCCCGCCGACCACGGTCGCCTCGCGGCCGGTCCGCATCGTCAGATACTGCCGCCAGAACTCCGCGATCGCGTCGCCGGTGTTCTGTTCGATGGCCTGCCAGTACTCGGCTTCGATCCGACGCTGCTCGCCGTGGCTGAGCCCCATGAGCACGTAGTTG
Source organism: Microbacterium timonense (assembly GCF_900292075.1). Taxonomy (GTDB): domain Bacteria; phylum Actinomycetota; class Actinomycetes; order Actinomycetales; family Microbacteriaceae; genus Microbacterium; species Microbacterium timonense. The sequence continues at coordinate 503,710 of NZ_OLMV01000001.1, read as the reverse complement.
TGGATGAGCTCATGGTCCCGCAGCGGCTCGCCTGTGGAGTTGAGGCTCTCGAAGATCTGCTGGGCATTGGCGCCCGATCCCAGCGTGATCGCCACGTGCTCGAGCTTCTGCAGTCCGCGCCAGATGTGCGGCGCCTCCTCGAGGCTGATCTGACTGCGGAAGAACGCATAGTTGTCGTCGAACCGGGAGTCGCGCTGCTCACCGGGCGGAAGCGGCAGGTCGAGGACGACGCGCTCATACACCGAGGCCCACGCACGGTGCGGTCGGAGCTTGGTGCGGGTGGCGTCATCGGCGTGCACCAGCACCCGCTGCAGGTCGCGCGCGAGCTGCGGATCGGCATCGCGCACCGTGTGGTGGAGTGCGGCGACCAGCAGCATCAGCGTCGTGGTGCGCTGCTGGCCGTCGATGAGCACGAGCTCGGCATCCCGTCCCTCCCTGCTGGAGGAGGAGAGGATGGAGCCGATGAAATGCATGTGCCGATCATCGAGGTCGGCCACCGCACGGATGTCGGCCAGGAGCTGCTCGCAGCCGCCGATGTCCCAGCGATACTGTCGCTGATACACCGGAACCACGATCGTCCGGTCCGCGGCGGACAGCCATCCGATCGTGTTGACAGCGGTCGCATCGACGTTCGTGGCACTCACCATGGCCCGTCCAGTCTATGCGGGGCAAGGGTGCGTCCCCCTTTCCCGGGCCGTCGATCCGGCTGCTCCGAGGCCCCGAGGTAGGCTTGCCTAAGTTGAGCCTGTAAAAACGCGCTGGCTCGCTGACCGAAAGGCATGATTCGTCATGGGTTACATCAAGTCCGCCGCTCTCGAAGAGACCGGCTTCGTGGTGCTCGACTCCTACAACGAGGAGATCGACCCGCAGGAATGGCTGTCGATCGAGTACGTCGACTGGAAGTCCTCGGGTGACACCCGCTTCGCGCCACTGGCCTCAGCCAAGGGCGAGATCGAGTGCAACGGCTTCTGGAACCACACTCCGCCGCGCACCGACAAGGACGGCGTCTGGATCCCGTCGCAGACCGAGAAGGCGCCGACCCTCACGCGCCGCGCGCAGGAGCCGGGCGCCAACGTGGGCCGCTGCCGCATCATCGAGCTGCAGCCCAACACGTACGCCGACGCGCTGTACAACCTGCACCAGGACGACAACAACCGCCTCAACCCCGACGGGACCGGCTGGGTCGTTCGTGGGTTCTTCAACCTCACCGACGACAAGAACAGCTACTTCGTGCTGCGTGAGAACCGTACCGACCCCAGCATCGAGTACCGCGTTGCCCTGCCCGCGGGCGCGCAGCTGATCGTCGACACCCAGCGGCTGTGGCACGCCGTCGCCCACTACGGCGACGCGGCGCGCTACTGCCTCATCACCTCGTGGGAGTCCGGTCCCGAACTCGACGCCTACATCGAGAAGTACCACGGCAAGCCGACCACCGACCAGGTCGAGGTCGCACAGGATGTGCTCGACGCCGGCCAGGCCGAGCAGGCCCGCCGGGATGCCGCGCGCGCGGCGTACTACGCCGCCAAGGGCAAGGCCGAGGTCCAGGCGATGAGCGAGGCCTGAGCCTCGATCGCACGCGACAGGGCGGTGGAATCACACTCTTGTGATTCCACCGCCCTGTCGGCGATAATGGCGGCAGCACAACCGAACAGCAGTCGTGACAACCGTCGCAGGTCGTAGGGGAAGACGCACCTGATGAACGGAGAGATCATGGCGACACAAAAGGCGCGTGGAGTGATCTTCATTCACTCTGCGCCACGCGCGTTGTGCCCCCACCTGGAGTGGGCAGTCGGGCGCGCCCTCGGGCGTGCCGTCAGCTTCGACTGGGCCGACCAGCCCGTCCTGGCAGGCAGCCGTCGCGCAGAGTTCTACTGGGAGGGCGCCGCGGGCACCGGTTCGGCGCTCGCCACGGCGATCCGGGGCTGGGAGCACCTGCGCTTCGAGGTCACCGAGGATCCGACTCCGCGCAGCGACGGCGGCCGGTGGCTGCACACACCGGGCCTCGGCATCCACTACGCGCAGACCGACAGCGCCGGCAACGTCGTGATCGGCGAAGACCGGATCCGGTACGCCATGGAGATCGCCGGGGGAGACGCGGCCGAACTGCATCGGGAACTGCAGGTCGCGCTCGGCGCCGCCTGGGATGAGGAGCTCGAGCCGTTCCGGCACGCGAGCGACGACGCGCCGGTGGTCTGGCTTCACAAGGTCGGCTGAGACGCGCCGGGTGTCGGAAAGCGACGAAGGAGCGATTTAGCACTCACGAAGACGCAGGCGGTGCGAGGCGCCACTACCGAGGCTCGGAGGCCGTGAATCCCGGGCAGCGGGACCGCGAACCACCGCCTGACACGACAGACGCCCCCGGCGTCGGCCCGTTGGACCGGCTGGTCAGCCGAGACGGGCCGCGCGGGGGCGTCTTCGTGTGCAGCCGCGGCAGCGCCGCGAGGCGCCTTCCGCCTCAGACCGTGGCGAACGCGGCGACGGCGTTGTGTCCGCCGAAACCGAACGAGTTGCTGATCGCGAGGTGCGCCCCGTCGCCGAGCGGCGTCGGAGTGCCCGAGATGCGGAACGGCACGTCCGGGTCCTGCGTGGTCAGGTTGATGGTGGGGGGCGCGACGCGGTCCCGCAGCGCGAGGACCGTGAAGATCGCCTCGAGGGCGCCGGTGCCGCCCAGCAGGTGACCGGTGGACGCCTTCGTCGCCGAGACCGGGATCTCGTCGATGCGGGCGCCGAAGACGGAGCGCAGCGCGGTGTACTCGTTCGGGTCGCCCACCGGAGTGGACGTCGCGTGCGCGTTGATGTGCGTGACGTCGTCGGGAGAGGCATCCGCCATCTCCAGCGCCATGCGGACGGCCCGCGAGGCGCCCAGCCCCTCGGGGTCGTTCGCGGTGATGTGGTACGAGTCAGCGGTGACGCCGCCACCGACGACGGCGGCGTAGATCTTGGCGCCCCGCGCGCGTGCGTGCTCCTCGGTCTCGAGCACCAGGGCACCCGCACCCTCGCCCATGACGAAGCCGTCTCGGTCGATGCTGCAAGGCCGTGAGGCCGTCGCGGGGTCGTCGTTCCGGCGCGACAGTGCCTGCATGGAGGAGAACGCCGCCACCGTGATGGGGTGGATCGCCGACTCCGTGCCGCCGGCGATCACGACGTCGGCATACCCGGCACGGATGTGCTCCACCGCGTTCACGATCGACTCGGTGCTCGACGCACAGGCACTTGCGACGGTGCGCGCGTAGGCGCGCGCGTTGAAGTGCAACGACAGATTCCCCGCCGCTGCATTCGGCATGAGCATGGGGACGGTCATCGGCATGACCCGGCGCGGGCCCTTCTCGCGCAGGGCGTCCCACGCGTCCAGCAGCGTCCAGACACCGCCGATGCCCGTCGCGAAGTCCACGCCGAGGCGCTCCGGGTCGACATCCGGGCTTCCCGCATCAGCCCAGGCCTCGAGGGCCGCGACCATGGCGAACTGCGAAGCGGGGTCCAGGCGCTTGGCGACGGGCCGTTCGAGCACCGTGTCGGGACGCACCTTCGCCTCAGCGGCGAAGGTCACCGGCAGCTGGTACTGCTCGACCCAGTCGTACTCGAGGGTGCGCGCGCCCGAGACGCCGTCCAGCAGCGCGGACCAGCTCTCGGGGGCCGTGCCGCCCAACGGCGATGACGCGCCGATGCCGGTGACGACGATTCGGGAGTTGCTCATGTCGGTGAAAGTCCTCGTGGGTTTGCCGGTGGGGGCCGCAGCCCCCACCGGGGTCTCGCGACGGCGAGCCGGGGTGTGGGGCGCGATGCCCCGATTCGGAACTGCTTACGCCTGGTTCGACGTGATGTAGCTGACGGCGTCGCCGACGGTCTTGAGGTTCTTCACCTCGTCGTCGGGAATGGTGACGCCGAACTTCTCCTCCGCGTTGACGACGATCGTCATCATCGAGATCGAGTCGATGTCGAGGTCGTCGGTGAACGACTTCTCGAGCGCGACCTCGTCGGCCGAGATGCCGGTCTCGTCGGTGATGAGCTCGGCGAGTCCGGCGAGGACCTCTTCGCTGGTGAATGCCATGGGATTCTCCTGTTTCTTGGGGGTTCGAGGACCCGAGCGGGCCGGGTCTCAGTCTAGGGTCGAGGCCCGCGACGTCAGGGCAGCACGACCACCTGCGCGCCGAACACCAGTCCGGCGCCGAAGCCGATCTGCAGGGCCAGTCCGCCGCTGAGCTCGGGGTGCTCCTCCAGGAGCCGGTGCGTGGCAAGGGGGATGGATGCCGCCGACGTGTTCCCGGTGGTCTCGATGTCGCGGCCGATCACCACCGTCTCGGGCAGCTTGAGCTGCTTGGCGAACTCGTCGATGATGCGCATGTTCGCCTGATGCGGCACGAAGGCGGCCAGGTCGGATGCTTCGACGCCGGCCGCTTCGAGCGCCTGGCGCGCCACCTTCACCATCTCCCACACCGCCCAGCGGAACACCGTCGGGCCCTCCTGACGCAGCGTCGGCCACGGAGCCACGCCATCGCGGAACTCGGTCAGCGTGTGGTTCATGCCGACGGCATCCGCCTTCGAACCATCGGAGCCCCAGATGGTGGGACCGATCCCCGCGGCCTCGCTCGGACCGATCACCACGGCGCCGGCTCCGTCGCCGAGGAGGAACGAGATGCTGCGATCGGTGGGGTCCACGATGTCACTGAGCTTCTCGGTGCCGATGACGAGCGCGTAGTGGGCGGCACCGGCACGGATGAGTGCGTCAGCCTGTGCAACGCCGTACGCGAAACCGGCGCACGCGGCGTTGACATCGTATGCGGCGGCCGGGTTGGATCCGACCCGATCGGCGACGATCGCCGAGACCGAGGGGGTCTGCTTCGGATTGCTCACTGTGGCGACGATGACGGCGTCGATCTGCGATGCCGCGACGCCGGACCGTTCGATCGCCTCACGCGCGGCATCCGTCGCGAGATCGATCGCGTCGGTCTCGGGAACGGCACGCGTGCGGGTCACGATCCCCGTGCGCTGCCGGATCCACTCGTCGCTGGAGTCGATCGGCCCGATGAGGTCCTCGTTGGGGACGGCGATCTCACCGCGCGCGGCTCCGTAGGCGTAGATCCGCGTGTGGGCGGCGCCTGTCGGCTGGATCAGGGTGGGGGTCATGCTCTTGCTCCGGTCAGGATTCGACGGCCACCAGCGCGGTGGCGGCGTCCAGGTCGGCGGGGGTCTTGACGGCGACGGCGGGCACGCCGCGCAGTGCACGCTTGGCCAAGCCCACCAGCGTGCCGGCGGGCGAGAGCTCCACGATGCCCGAGACACCGGCGTCGGCGAACGACGTCATGCAGAGGTCCCAGCGCACCGGCGAGGCCACCTGATCCACGAGTAGGGCCACGAAATCGGCACCCGACGTGACGGCCGATCCGTCGCGATTCGTCCACAGCATGACCCGTGGATCGGATGCCGTCACCTCGGCCGCGGCGGCGCGCAGCGCATCGACAGCGGGCGCCATGTACCGGGTGTGGAACGCGCCGGCGACCTGCAGCGGGATGACGCGGGTACCCGGCACCGGGTCGGCGGCGAGAGCCTGCAGCCCATCCAGGGCACCGGCCACGACGAGCTGTCCGCCGCCGTTGTAGTTGGCCGGCGACAGCCCGAGCTCCTCCAGACGTGCGAGCACCGCGGCCTCGTCGCCGCCGATGACGGCGCTCATCCCGGTCTGCGCCGTCGCAGCCGCCTCGGCCATGGCACGGCCGCGGATGCCCACGAGGGTGAGCGCCGCCTGCTCGCTGAGGACGCCCGCCGCCGCGGCGGCGGCGAACTCGCCCACGGAATGGCCGGCGACGCCGCCGATGCCGTCCCGGTCGGGCAGGGCGTTCCATGACAGCAGGCTCGCCGCCACGATGAGCGGCTGAGCGACCTGCGTGTCGCGGATGCGGTCTGCGTCCCACTCGGTGCCGGCGGCGACCAGGTCCACACCGGACCACTCCGAGTACTGCGCCAGCCGATCGGCAGCGCCGTCGGCATCGAGCCACGGGGACAGGAAACCGGGGGACTGGGAGCCCTGCCCGGGGAAGACCGCGATTCTCACCGTTCCATCCTGCCAATCATCGAAAGGGCGATTCTGGCGACACCGTCAAAGAATCGCGCGCGGCTTTGTGCGTGGCCGACATCTTCTGCGGCCGCGCGGTCACACGGGCGCGCGACGGGCGGGCGCCGGACGCCGGCGGGAGGCATCCGTCCCGATCGAGCCCAGCATGAGGGCGGTCTGCAGGATCAGCGCTTCCCGCGGCCCGGTCGCGTCCCACCCGATGACCTCCGAGACGCGCTTGAGGCGGTACCGGACGGTGTTCGGATGCACGAACAGCTCACGGGCCGTGGCCTCGAGCGACCGGCCGTTGTCGAGATAGGCCCACAGTGTGGCGACGAGGTCTGCGCTGTGCCCCTGCAGCGGCCGGTAGATGCGATCGACGAGCGTCGCCTTCGCCAGGGGATCGCCGGCGAGGGCGCGCTCCGGAAGGAGGTCGTCCGCCTCGACCGGACGCGGCGCGTGACGCCACGCGCGGGCGACCGCGAAGCCGGCGAGGGCCGCCCGGGCGCTCTGGCTCGCGTCGACCAGCGCCGGCACGGTCGGGCCGAGCACCAGGTACCCGTTGCCGAACCCCGGCTCCAGCCGCCGTGCGATCTCGGCGAACGGCAGGTCCGCCGCGGCATCGTCCGCTCGTGCGCCCGGCTCCGCGCGCCCGACGACGAGCACCAGGCGCGAACCCTGCACGCCGATCAGCACGTCGACTCCCAGCTTGCGGGCCGTGCGGCGCAGTTGATCCACATCGAACTGCGGGGGAGTCGTGCCGACGAGCACCGCGACCTCACCGTGTCCGTGCCAGCCGAGCGCCGCGATGCGGCTGGGCAGTTCCTCATCGGCCTCGCCGGTGAGGATCGAGTCGACGACCAGCGCTTCCAGCCTCGCGTCCCACAGTCCCCGCGCCTCGGCGGCGCGCGCGTACACGTCGGCGGCGGCGAAGGCCACCTCGCGCGAGTAGAGCAGGATCGCCTCGCGCAGATGCTCACCCTTGCCGGCGACCCGTTCCTCGGTCACCTCCACCGTGACGCGGATGAGCTGCAGCGTCTGCTGGAGGCTGACGCTGCGCAACAGCTCGCGCGGGGCCGCGGCGAAGATATCCGACGCGATCCACGGCGTGGAGTTGGGATCGTCGTACCACTGGATGAACGACGTGATGCCGGCCTGTGCCACCAGCCCGACGGCGGAGCGTCGGGCCGGAGGCATCTCGGCGTACCAGGGCAGCGTCTCCTCGAGTCGCTTGATGGTGACGGTGGCGAGATCACCCGAGATGCGCCGCAGCCACGCGAGCGTCTCGGGCTTGTCCATCACCTCGGCGGACTTGCCCATCCGCGGTTCAGCTCTCGCCGCCCGTGTTCCCGCTCGTTCCCGCCGTGACATCGTGCAGGCGGTACTTGTGGATCGCCTGGGCTGCCAGGCTGCGGTCGACCGCTCCCTCCTGCGCGAGCGCCTGGAGCGTGCGGACCACCACCGAGGGGCCGTCGATCTTGAAGAAGCGGCGCGCGGCGGCACGTGTGTCGGAGAAGCCGAAGCCGTCGGCGCCCAGCGTGGCGAAGTTGTGCTGCACCCACGGGCGGATCTGGTCCTGCACCGCGTGCATGAAGTCGCTCACGGCGATGACCGGGCCGGGTGTTCCCGCCAGCTTCTGCGTGATGTAGGCGGTGCGGGGCTCTTCCTCCGGGTGGAGGAAGTTGTGCTCGTCGGCGGCGAGACCGTCGCGGCGCAGCTCGCTCCAGGAGGTCACCGACCACACGTCGGCGTGCACTCCCCAGTCGTCGCGCAGCAGCTGCTGCGCCTCCAGCGCCCACGGCACGCCGACGCCCGACGCGAGGATCTGCGCGCGCGGCCCGTCGCCCTCGAGCGTGGAGATGCGGTGGATGCCGCGAACGATCCCGTCGACGTCCACACCCTCGGGCTCCGCCGGCTGCACGAGCGGCTCGTTGTAGACGGTGAGGTAGTACATGACGTTCGGGTCGGGATGGTTCCCGCCGTACATGCGCTCCAGACCCGCGCGCACGATGTGGGCGATCTCGTAGCCGTATGCGGGGTCGTACGAGATCGTCGCGGGGTTCGTCGAGGCGAGCAGCTGGGAGTGCCCGTCGGCGTGCTGCAGACCTTCACCGGTGAGCGTGGTGCGACCTGCCGTCGCGCCGATGATGAAGCCGCGGGCCATCTGGTCACCGGCGGCCCACTGGGCGTCGCCGGTGCGCTGGAACCCGAACATCGAGTAGAAGACGTACACCGGGATCAGCGGCTCGCCGTGCGTGGCGTAGGACGTGCCGGCGGCCGTGAACGCGGCGACCGCGCCGGCCTCGTTGATGCCGACGTGCATGATCTGGCCCTGCGGGCTCTCCTTGTACGCCAGGAGCAGCTCGCGGTCGACCGACGTGTAGTTCTGGCCGTGCGGGTTGTAGATCTTCGCGGTGGGGAAGTACGCGTCCATGCCGAACGTGCGTGCCTCGTCCGGGATGATCGGCACGATGCGGTGACCGAAGTCCTTGGCTCGCAGCAGGTCCTTCAGCAGGCGAACGAACGCCATGGTGGTGGCGACCTCCTGGGTGCCGGAGCCCTTCTTCGGAAGCGCATAGGCCTCGTCGCCGGGGAGCTGGATGCCCACGTGGTGCGAGCGGCGCTCCGGCAGGAAGCCCCCGAGCGCGCGTCGGCGCTCGAGCATGTACTGGATCGTCTCGTCCTGCCCGCCCGGGTTGAAGTACGGCGGAAGGTACGGGTTCTCCTCCAGCTGCGCGTCCGAGATCGGGATGCGCATCGAGTCGCGGAAGTACTTGAGGTCCTGCAGGGTCATCTTCTTCATCTGGTGGGTCGCGTTGCGCCCCTCGAAGTGGTGACCGAGCCCGTAGCCCTTGATGGTCTTGGCGAGGATGACCGTGGGCTGACCCTTGTGCTCCGTGGCGGCCTTGTATGCGGCGTACACCTTGCGGTAGTCCAGGCCGCCGCGGCGGAGCTTGCCCCAGATGTCGTCGTCGCTCCAGTCCTTCACGAGCGCCGCGGTGCGCTCGTCGCGCCCGAAGAAGTGCTCGCGGATGAAGGCGCCGTCCTCGGCGCGGTAGGTCTGGAAGTCGCCGTCGGGCGTCGTGTTCATGAGGTGCACGAGGGCGCCGTCGACGTCCTTGGCGAGCAGCTCGTCCCACCCGGAGCCCCACACGACCTTGATGACGTTCCAGCCGGCGCCGCGGAAGAAGCTCTCGAGCTCCTGGATGATCTTGCCGTTGCCGCGCACCGGACCGTCGAGACGCTGCAGGTTGCAGTTGATGACGAAGGTCAGGTTGTCCAGTCCCTCGTTCGCGGCCACCTGGAGCTGGCCGCGGCTTTCCACCTCGTCCATCTCGCCGTCGCCGAGGAACGCCCACACCCGCGAGTTGGAGAGGTCCTTGATGCCGCGGTTGGTGAGGTACTTGTTGGTCATCGCCTGATAGATGGCGTTGATCGGTCCGATGCCCATCGACACCGTCGGGAACTGCCAGTAGTCCGGCATCAGCCGCGGGTGCGGGTACGAGGGCAGCCCGTCGGGCGCCTTCGACTTCTCCTGGCGGAAGCCGTCGAGCTGGGCCTCGCTGAGCCGGCCCTCGAGGAACGAGCGCGCGTAGATGCCAGGCGACGCGTGACCCTGGATGAAGATCTGGTCGCCGCCGGCCGGGTCGTCCAGGCCACGGAAGAAGTGGTTGAAGCCCACCTCGTACAGGGAGGCCGACGAGGCGTACGTGGAGATGTGACCGCCGACGCCGATCCCGGGACGCTGCGCGCGGTGGACGGTGATGGCCGCGTTCCAGCGGATCCACCGCCGGTAGCGGCGCTCCAGCTCCTCGTCGCCGGGGAACTCCGGCTCGTTCTCGGGCGCGATGGTGTTGATGTAGTCCGTGGTGGGAACCTGCGGCACGTCCAGCTGCAGCTCGTGCGAGGTCTGCAGCAGGCTCAGCATGATCTCGCGTCCACGGCCGTGGCCCTTGGCCTGCACGAGCTGCTGGAGGGACTCCTGCCACTCGGAGGTCTCATCGGGATCGCTGTCGAGGGGTTCCTGCGAGTACGGATCCTGATCGTTGACAGTCACAGAAGACCTTTCGTCGTCTGGCAGATCGTGCCAGGGAATCGCTAGCGGAGCGGTGCGGGCTTTGTCAGCCCTGCACAACGCACCATCTGCCAGCCTAGCGAGTTCGGGACGCGACGGACGCACCTCGTAGACTGAGCGCGAGGGGCCTTTAGCTCAGCTGGTAGAGCGCCACGTTTACACCGTGGATGTCGTCGGTTCGATCCCGGCAGGGCCCACTGTCAGAGACCGGGCCTTCAGCGCCGCGGGTCGCCGTCGCTGTCATCCCTGGCGTGGGAGACGACGTGCGGCAGCGCGAAGTCCTCGTAGCCGGGCCGGCCGATCTTCGAGTGGCGATGCGAGTACGCGAAGTAGATCACAAAGCCGATCACGAGCCACACCAGGAAGCGCAGCCACGTCTCCACCGTCAGATTCAGCATCAGGTAGACGCAGATCGCGGCCGACAGCGCAGGCAGCCACGGGTTCAGGGGCACGCGGAAGGTGCGCCGCAGGTCGGGACGCTTGCGGCGCAGCACGATGACGCCGACCGAGACCAGGACGAAGGCCGACAGCGTGCCGATGTTCACCATCTCCTCGAGCAGGCCCACCGGGGTGAAGCCGGCGACAAGCGCGACGATGATCGTCACGAGGATCGAGATCACCCACGGCGTGCGGAACCGCGGGTGCACACGAGCCAGACGGACGGGGAGCAGGTTGTCGCGCGACATGGCGAAGATGATGCGCGTGGCGCCGATCAGAAGCGTCAGCACCACGGTGGTTAGGCCCGCCACCGCGCCCGCCGAGATCAGGGTCGCCATCCAGTCCGCGCCGTGGAACACGAACGCGTTCGCGAGAGCGGCCGCGGGGTCCAGATCCTCGTAGGGCACCATCCCGGTCACCACGAACGAGACGGCGCAGTACAGCAGCGTGCAGATCGCCAGAGAGGCGATGATGCCGATCGGCATGTCGCGCTGCGGGTTCTTCGTCTCCTCGGCGGTGGTCGCGACGACGTCGAAGCCGATGTAGGCGAAGAACACCAGTGCGGCGCCGGCGAAGATCCCGCCGACCCCGAACGCGGTCGGTTCGATGCCGGACAGGAACTGCAGCAGCGGCTGCGTGAGTCCGGTGGCCGCCTCGCGGGGTTGCGCCTCAGGCACGAAGGGAGACCAGTTGGCCGGGTTGACGAACAGCAGCCCCGCCACGATGACGAACAGCACGATGAAGATCTTCACGGCGACCAGCACCAGGTTCACACGTAGCGACTCCTTGATGCCGAACGTCATCAGCCCGCCGAGCACGAGCACGAGCAGGATCGCCATGACGTCCACGACGCCGCCGTATCCGATCACGGCGGGGATGGGGAGACCGAGTTGAGCGAGCAGCGTGCCGAGGTACGCACTCCACCCTTGGGCCACCACACTGGCCCCGAGGAACATCTCGAGGATGAGGTCCCACCCGATGATCCAGGCGAACAGCTCGCCCAGCGAGGAGTACGAGAACGTGTACGCGGACCCCGACACCGGCACGGTCGAGGCGAACTCCGCGTAGCAGAGGGCGGCGAGGGTGCACGCGATCGCCGCGACGACGAAGCTGATCACGATGGCCGGGCCGGCGACCTCGTGGGCCGCGCGCCCGGTCAGCGTGAAGATGCCCGCCCCGATCACCACGCCGATGCCGAAGACCGTCAGGTCCAGCGCGGTGAGGGACTTCTTGAGTCGATATTCCGGTTCGTCGGTGTCGGCGATCGACTGCTCGACGGACTTCGTACGCAGAACGCCCATGGTGCGTGCCTTTCGTCTTCGGAAGGGCAGGTCGTCGAATGGTAACCGCCGCCCGGTCGCGGCGTCGACGCCCCACGGTAGGTTGGTCACGTGAAAGCCAGCCCCGCAGATCAGCGACGCCTCGTCGACGTGGCCCAGCTCGACGCCCGCATCCGCCAGGCAGACAACGCACGGAAGAACCCGCCTCAGGCGGCCCGGGTGCAGGAGCTGCTGGCGCGACGGCAGGAGCTCTCGCAGGAGCTCACGACGCGGCTGGGCGTGCGCGACGACCTGCGCACCGAGTTGTCGCGGATCGAGTCCGACGTCGCCGTCGTCGACGCCCGGGCCGCGCGCGATGCCGAGCGTCTGGCCGCATCGAGCAATCCCAAAGAAGCGCAGGGCCTCGAGAGCGAGCTCGCCGCCCTGGCACGACGCAAGAGCGACCTCGAAGACGCCGAGCTCGGCGTGATGGAGCGCCTGGAGATCGCCGATGCCGCCGTCGCCGAGCAGGAGGCGCTCATCGCGGCCACCAACGCGGAGGGGGCCGAGCTGAGCGCCGAGGGAAAGCGCGCTGTCGCCGAGGCCAACGCCGCGTTCGACGCGGCCACCCGCGACCGTGCCGCGCTGGCCGGGTCGGTCCCGGGGGAGCTCCTCGCCCTCTACGACCGGCTCTCCGTGCGCAGTGCCGGAGCAGCCTTGCTGTGGCGTCGTACGTGCGAGGGGTGCCACATGGTCCTCGCCGGCACCGATCTGAACGCCCTTCGTCAGGCCGCCGAGGACGACGTCGTCACGTGTCCCGAGTGCGGCTGCATCCTGGTCCGCGACGACGAGTCGGGTCTGTGATCCGACCGCCGCGATGACCGGACCGGGGCGGTACCGCTATGGGCGGTTCTGACGCGCCCGCCTGGGTCGTCCTGGGCCGCGAGAACGGAACTGTCACCGCGGTCGCACTGGATGCGGCGGGAGATGAGCTCGGGCGCGAGAGCATCGCCGTATCCGAACTGGTCAGCTGGGTGGCCGACCTCGAGGGGCGCTCCGCCCCTCGGTGGGTCTGGCATGACACCCCCCAGTGGTACGCGGTGCTGATCGACGCGGGAGCACGAGTGGCGCGCTGTCACGACCTGCGCCTGTGCCACGCGATCCTGCGCGACTCCGTGCTCGTTGATCCGTCCGCGCCGGTGAAGGACAGGTCGGCATGGGATGCCGCGGCCCAGGTCGAGACCGACGCCGGCCGCGCGCCGGCGCTGTTCGAGCTCGACGAGTCTGCCGGCGCGGCGGGTCCGCCGGCTGACGTCGAGTCCGCTCTGGCGGAGTTCGCACGCCAACGTGACGCCATCTCCGGCAGCGCCCAGCCGGGACGGCTCCGTCTGCTCACAGCGGCCGAGTCGGCCGGAGCTCTCATCGCGGTGGAGATGCGAGCGGCGGGGCTCCCGTGGGACGCGGTGGAGCACGACCGCATCCTTGTGGAGACGCTGGGCGAGCGACCGCCGGGTGGCGGTCCGCCGGCCAGGCTCGCCGAGTCGGCGGCCCGGGTCCGCGCCGCCCTCGGGGATCCGACGGCGAGCCTGGACTCCCAGCCCAAGCTGCTGCGCGCGCTGCATCGTGTCGGCGTCCTCGTGGAGTCCACGAGTCGGTGGGAGCTGGCCCAGCAGCGACATCCCGTCATCGAGCCGCTGCTCGAGTACAAGAAGCTCTCGCGCCTGCTGTCGGCCAACGGATGGGTCTGGCTGGAGGAATGGGTGGCGGACGGCCGCTTCCGTCCGGTGTTCGTCCCGGGCGGTGTCGTGACGGGCCGATGGGCGTCCTCGGGCGGGGGCGCGCTCCAGCTTCCGCGCCAGTTGAGGCAGGCCGTCCGCGCCGACCCGGGTTGGCGCCTCGTCGTGGCCGATGTCGCCCAGTTGGAGCCTCGCGTGCTGGCCGCGATCTCGCACGACACCGCTCTGGCCGCCGCGGCGCGCGGACGCGACCTCTACACCGGGATCGTCGAGAGCGGTGCGGTGGCGACGCGGCACGAGGCGAAGATCGCGATCCTCGGTGCCATGTACGGCGCGACGACGGGGGAGCCCGGCCGTCTCGTCCCCAGGCTGCGGCGGGCCTACCCCCGCGCCATGGGCCTGGTCGACGACGCGGCGCGCACCGGCGAGGATGGCGGCGTCGTCTCGACGTGGCTCGGGCGCTCGTCACCGCCTCCCTCGGCGGCGTGGTCGGCGGCCCAGTCCCGCGCGACCGAAGCCGAGGCATCCGGGGCCGACGAGACGCGCGCGAGGCGGTGGGCCCGCGATCGCGGTCGCTTCACGCGGAACTTCGTCGTGCAGGGCACGGCCGCCGAATGGGCCCTGGCCTGGCTCGCCGATCTGCGCGGGCGCCTGGCGTCCCTGCCGCCCGTGGACCACGAGCGGGCGGCGCCGCGCTCGGGGATCGCGTTCGCGCGGCGGCCGCACCTGGCCTTCTTCCTGCACGACGAGGTCATCGTGCACACGCCGCAGGAGCATGCGGATGCCGCAGCGCAGGCGGTGACGGATGCGGCGGCGCAGGCCGCGCGGCTGCTGTTCGGCGATTTCCCCCTCGACTTCCGCCTGGACGTGCGGATCGCCGAGACCGCGCTCAAGGAGTGACGGTCGCCGAGCAGCGCCCCTCGACGCTCACCTCCGGGGCGTTCATCAGCGGGGTGTGAACGAACGTGATCGCGTCTGTCGCGTCGCGCGGCACCAGGAAGCGGAACTCCAGTTCGTTGATCTCGGCGGGCGAGAGGTTCACTCGCGCGGTGCTTCCCGCCCGACCGGCGTCGTCTGCCGTCGCCGCGGGGTAGGGCTCACCCTTGACGATCACCTGACCTGCGAACGAGCCCTCGGGCGCGGTGACGGTCACATTCGTGCCGATGTCGCCCTCTCCCACGCCGAACATGCCCCCGCCGGTGACACTGATCGGCAGGGAGGCGACATCCGCCGGGGCGTGGCTGCCCATCGTCACCGTGACGGCGACCTCGGCGAGGCCATCGCTGCGGCACTCCAGCACCCGCGAGCGGATACCGACATCGAGGTATCCCGCCATCTTGCCGCCGGTGGCGTCGTTGAAGTACACGGCGAAGGCGCCCGCGCCCGCGGCATCCTGACGTGCCTTCGGCCCGCCCACGGGCGAGCGTCCCAGCACGTCCTGCTCGTGGGGGTGGGCGCTCCACACCGAGACGCGTCCGTCCGCGACCGGCTGCTCGACGGCACGCAGGAGCGCGAGAGCGTCCAGGGAACCGTCGGCGACGCGGGCGAAGACCGCGTCGCCGGCGCCGGAGAAGAGCGCCGTCTGCTCGTCGGACGACAGCGTGAGGTACGGCTGCACGAGAAGGCTGTCGAGCACGTTGGCGGCGTCGAGCGTCGCTCCGGACGGCAAGGCGACCGGACCGGTCACCGAGAGCAGCGCCTGGAGCACGTACGGGTCCACCGCGATCACCATGTCGGGTCGGTGTCCGGTCAGTGAGGCCCACCAGGCCGATGCCAGCTCACCAGTGACCGCGAAGTCCGGCGCCATCGATGCGTTCTGCACGTACCGGCCGACGCCGTCGCCGTAGAGCGCGCCCGTGGCGGGGGGAACGTCCGCCACGGGCGCCGTCGTGCGCGTGAACTCCGACGAGTTCGCCTGGCGCACCAGCGTCAGACGACCTTGCTCTGCTCGGAGCTCCGCGAAACTGCCCGAGATCCCGCCGCCGGTCCTCAGCTCGGCGGGATTCTGGATCATCACCAGGAGGGACCGTGCGCCGTCGCCTCCGAGTGCGGTCGGGAGGATGCGTGCCGCGCCGGCCGCGACATCAGCGAGCGGCGCGAGGGTGTCGACGGCACCGCGCACCTTGTCGACCCCCTGCCGGACGGGTGCGATCAAGGCGCCCTCGTCGATGGCACGCAGCGCGTCGGCCGAACGTTCCAGCGCGCGTGCCGACTGCTCGATCCGTGCAGACCCGGCCGCGAGCGCGGCGGTGTCCACGAGCGCGCCGTCGGCCGGAGCGTCGAGCCCGTCCGCAGCCTGCAGCACGGCGGGAGCGGTCCGAACCACCCGATCGAGCTCGGTCGCGACGACCCGCACCGCCGTGAGGTTGGGACCGACACCGGGGACGGTCTCGGCGGCTCGCCACAGCGGGTCTCCCGCGGTCGCCGCGGCGCGTTCGGAGTGCGCCGACATGGCCTGGGCCACCTGGGCGAACTGCTCGGGATCGCCCGCGTCCAGCGCAGACCGCGCTTGTTCGGCGAGGGGAACCAGTTCGTCCAGATCGGACTTCACCATCAACGCGCGCACGCCGACCCACGCCGCGCAGGCGATCAGGACCGCGCCGAGCGCGAGCACGCCGAACAGGATCCGGCGGCCCTTGCGGGCCGCCTTCTTGCTCTCCACGGCGGGTCAGCGACGGACAGCGCGTCGCCGGAGCATGATCACGGCACCGATCGCCACAGCCACTCCACCGGCGATCGCGATGGGCAGCACGGCGGCTCCCATCCCGGTCGCGGGCAGGATCGCCGCGGTCGACGGGTTGCCGGGATCGGTGGCGCACTCCGGAGTCGACGGCGGGTACGACAGCGGCACCGCGAGCGAGGGATTGACCTCGATCGTCGCGCTGATGTCACCGCGGGTCCACCGGAAGTTCCCCGACGTCTCGACCCAGGCACCGTTCTCGTAGACCCACCCCGGCCAGCCGGTCGGCTGTCCGGAGGCGCTCACCGACGCGCCGGGCCAGAGGACCCGACCGGCGAGGTGACCGTTGGACAACGTGCCGAGCGGAATCGTCGCGGAGTTGGTGCCGTCGGTCAGCACGAGCCGCGCTGCGGCGTTCGACGTCTGCGCATCGGGATCGATGAGCGTGACGTCGTAGCTGATCCACGGAACGTCGTCCTCGCAGACGCCGACGGCAGTGGACCCCGCCAGCGACGGCGTCGCCGGATTGGTCGGTGTGTAATCGTCGGTCTCGGCCTGAGCCGCAGCCGGCGCACCCAGCGCAACGACCCCGGCGACCGTGAGCGCGACAAAGAAAGATCGCTTCACAATTGCCTCCCCAGTAGGCGTGTACGACCCAACTCCCCAGGAGGGTCGTAAGGGAGACTCTACTCCATCGCCCGGCGCGCTGACAGCATCCCCAGGTGAGCACTGCCTGTGGATCGCCTAAGCTTCTGCCAGCGAATGGGTCGGCTGGACGGTCGCGTCGCGGGCGGTTCGCCGCCGCGCGCCGAGGAACGTCCGGGCTCCACAGGGCAGGGCGGTGGGTAACACCCACCCGGAGCGATCCGCGAGACAGTGCCACAGAGAGCAGACCGCCTCGGCCTCGGCCGGGGTAAGGGTGAAAGGGCGGTGTAAGAGACCACCGGGGTCGTGGTGACACGACCCGCACGGCAAACCTCGCCCGGAGCAAGGCCAGACAGGGGATGACGACGCGGCCCGCCGAGTCCCCGGGTAGGCCGCTGGAGCGGCACGGCAACGTGTCGCCGAGAGAGATGACCGTCCACGGGGCGTGAGCCCCCGGACAGAACCCGGCGTACAGGCCGGCCCATTCGCCTCCCTGTGCCTCCGCGTCAGTCGCGTGCGAGCGCGGCGGCGCCGATGATGCCCGCGTTGTTGCGGTGCACGGCGGGCACGATCGGCGTCTTCAGGTCCAGCAGGTGCAAGAACTTGTCGGAGTGCTTCGACACGCCGCCGCCGACGACGAACAGGTCGGGGCTGAAGAGGAACTCGATGTGGCTGTAGTACCACTGCAGCCGCTGCGCCCACTTCTCCCACGTCAGCTCGTCACGCTCCATCGCCGAGTACGCGGCATAGGCCTCGGCATCCTTTCCGTGCTTGGCGCGTTGCACGTGCCCGAGCTCGGAGTTCGGGATCAGCACCCCGTTGTACAGCAGCGCCGAGCCGATGCCGGTGCCGAGCGTGGTCAGGATGGTCAGGCCGCGCTGGTCCTTCGCCGCGCCGTAGCGCATCTCGGCGACACCGGCGACGTCCGCGTCGTTGGCGAAGTGGATGTCGCGGCCGAGGCCGTCCTCGAAGAACTTCTCGGCCTCGAAGCCGATCCACTCGTCCGAGACGTTCGCAGCCGACAGCGTCCGGCCGTTCTTCACGATGGCTGGGAAGGCGACACCGAGGGGCACCGTCTGGTCGTCCTCGACCTGGAGCGTCTTCAGTACCTCCGTGACCGCCGCCAGCACGTCCGGCGGGTGGGCGCCCTCGGGGGTGGCGACCTTGACGCGATCGCTGATGAGCTCTCCCCGTTCCAGGTCCACGATCCCCGCTTTGATGCCGGTGCCGCCGATGTCCACGCCGACGGCACGTGTCGCCTCAGATGCCATGCCCACAGCCTAGCCAGGCGCGCACAGGGCGCCGCGCAGCGCCGGCTCACTAGGATCGAGCTGCGGGGACCAGGTCCCGCCATCCGAGGAGTGCGCGATGACGAGCGGCAACGACAAGTACTGGTACAACCTCAAGACCGGCCAGGTCGAGAAGGGCTTCGAATCGCCCGCTCCCGACCGCGCCGGTCCCTTCGACACACCCGAGGAGGCGGCGAAGGCCCCCGAGGTCATCCGCGAGCGTTCCCGTGCGTGGGCCGAAGAGGAAGCACGTGAGGACGGCTGGGGCGGCGACTCCGTGTCAGGACAGACCCGCGACGACCAGTAGTCTGGCTTCGCCCGCGTCCGCGTGGACGGCTGGGGCGGACCGGGCACCGGAGAGGACGCGATGGACAAGCAGCGTGACTTCGTTCTGAGGACCATCGAAGAGCGAGGCGTCAAGTTCGTACGGCTGTGGTTCACGGATGTGATCGGCACCCTCAAGTCCGTCGCGATCGCGCCCGCCGAGGTGGAGGGCGCATTCAGCGAGGGTCTCGGCTTCGACGGGTCCGCCATCGAGGGCCTGACGCGCTCGTACGAGTCGGATCTGCTGGCACATCCCGATCCCACGACGTTCCAGATCCTGCCCTGGCGGGGCGAGATCGACCCGACCGCGCGCATGTTCTGCGACATCACGACGCCCGATGGGCAGCCGGCCGTCGCAGACCCGCGCCATGTGCTCAAGCGCACGCTGGCGAAGGCCGCCGATGCGGGCTTCACGTTCTACACGCACCCCGAGATCGAGTTCTATCTCCTCAAGTCGTCCGCGTTCGGCGCCGAGGGGCCCGAGCCGGTCGATTCCGCGGGGTACTTCGACAACGTCCCCGGCGGCACGGCACACGACTTCCGGCGCCGCTCGGTCCGCATGCTGGAGGACCTGGGGATCTCCGTGGAGTTCAGTCACCATGAGGGTGGCCCCGGTCAGAACGAGATCGACCTGCGCTACGCCGACGCGCTCACGACGGCCGACAACATCATGACCTTCCGTACGGTCATCAAGGAGGTGGCCATCGAGCAGGGCGTGTACGCGACCTTCATGCCCAAGCCGATGACCGGACAGCCCGGCAGCGGCATGCACACCCACATGTCGCTGTTCGAAGGCGACGTCAACGCCTTCTACGAAGAGGGCGCCCAGTATCAGCTGTCGAAGGTCGGGCGGCAGTTCATCGCGGGCCTCCTGCGCCACGCCAACGAGATCTCGGCGGTGACCAACCAGTTCGTGAACTCGTACAAGCGCCTGTGGGGCGGCGACGAGGCGCCGAGCTTCATCTGCTGGGGTCACAACAACCGCTCGGCCCTGGTACGCGTGCCGCTCTACAAGCCCAACAAGGGCCAGTCCTCCCGGGTGGAGTACCGTGCGCTGGATTCAGCTGCCAACCCGTACCTGTCGTATGCCCTCATGCTCGCCGCGGGGCTCAAGGGCATCGAGAACGAGTACGAGCTGCCCGCCGAGGCCGAAGACAACGTGTGGTCGCTGACCGACGCCGAGCGGCGGGCCCTGGGGTACGCGCCGCTGCCGGCGAGCCTTGATCACGCGCTCGAATACATGGAGGAGTCGGAGCTGGTCGCCGAGACTCTGGGCGAGCAGGTGTTCAACTACGTCCTCCTCAACAAGCGGCGCGAGTGGCAGGAATACCGATCGCAGGTCACGCCGTTCGAGCTCAAGAGCAACCTCGAGATGCTCTGAGACCTCACCGTATGTCCGCGAGCGAAAGGCCGGGTTCCCTCACCCCTCTCGCACGGCTGGGATTCAGCCGCCTCGCGGAGGCCGAGGCGCTGCTGGACGAGCTGACGGGGCTCATCGCTGCGCCGCGGGATGCCGTGCTCCAGGGTGCGTCGTCTGCGGCCGATCCCGATGAGGCGCTGGTGGCGCTGACGCGCCTCGCCCGGCGCGACGCCGCCGCCGTCCGGCGGGCCGAAGACGCCACCGCGGCGTGGCGCGCAGTGTGGGCGCTGCTGGGCGCCTCGAGCGGGTTCGGCGAGTTCTTCCTGCGCCACCCGGCCGAACTCGACGAGCTCGGCGACGCAGGCGCGCGGCTTCCCACGGCCGACGAGCTGCGGGAGGCGCTGCTGGAATCCGTCGGTGCGACCGACGGATTCGCAGCGGACGGCGGGGAGGCCGCGTGGGTGGCGCTGCGCATCCGGTACCGCCGGATGCTCGCCCGCATCGCCGCCTACGACCTGCTGAGCGCCTCACCGGTCGACGAGGTCGCGGCCGTCTCCGCGGCGCTCGCGGATGCCGCAGGGGCGGCACTGGAGGCGTCGCTGGCGGTCGCCCGCACCCGCGTCTCGGGCGGTGCCGTCGGTGCCGGCCTCTTCCCGCGCGA
This sequence comes from Microbacterium timonense, assembly GCF_900292075.1. GTDB lineage: Bacteria > Actinomycetota > Actinomycetes > Actinomycetales > Microbacteriaceae > Microbacterium > Microbacterium timonense. Next base: position 483,194 of record NZ_OLMV01000001.1, on the reverse strand, counting down.
GGACGTCGCGCGCACCGAGCTCGCGATCATCGGAATGGGCAAGACCGGTGCGCGGGAGCTGAACTACGTCAGCGACGTCGACGTGATCTTCGTCGCGGGCGCCGCGAGCGATGCCGTTGACGAGCTGGGGGAGAGCCGCGTCGTCGACATCGCGACACGGCTGGCTGTGCAGACGATGCGCGGCATCTCGGGGATGGAGATCGAACCGCCGCTCTGGGAGGTGGATGCGAACCTGCGCCCTGAGGGCAAGCAGGGGGCGCTCGTGCGCACCCTGGACTCGCACCTGGCCTACTACGACCGGTGGGCCAAGAGCTGGGAGTTCCAGGCACTGCTGAAGGCGCGGCCCATCGCCGGCGACGCTGCGCTGGGCCAGGCCTACATCGACGCGGTCCAGCCCAAGGTGTGGACCAGCGCCGCACGCGAGAATTTCGTCGACAGCGTGCAGCGCATGCGCGAGCGCGTCACCGAGCACATCCCGGCCGGCGACGTGCCGTACCAGCTGAAGCTCGGCCCTGGCGGTATCCGCGACATCGAGTTCACGGTGCAGCTCCTGCAGCTCGTGCACGGATTGTCCGACGACCGGATCCGCCAGCGAGGCACTCTCGACGCGCTGGACGCACTCGTCGCGGAGGGCTACATCGGCCGGGCCGAGGCATCCGCCTTCTCACGCGACTACCGTGTGCTGCGCCTGCTCGAGCATCGCGTGCAGCTGCGGCAGCTGCGTCGCACGCACCTCATGCCGGCGCGGCCAGAAGACCTGCGGGTGCTCGCGCGGGCGACCGGCCTGGCCGACACCGGGGAGGGCGTGTGGGACCTGTGGGAGTCGGTGAAGCGCGAGGTGCGCGACATCCACGTGCGGCTGTTCTACCGGCCGTTGCTGTCGGCGGTCGCCTCGCTCCCTGCCGATGAGCGCGTGCTGTCCACCGAACAGGCCCACGACCGCCTGGCCGCGATCGGCTTCGCCGACCCCGCGGGCGCGCTGCGCCACATCGCGGCGCTGACGACCGGCCTCAGCCGGAAGGCCACCATCCAGCGGCACCTCATGCCCGTGATGATCCGCTGGTTCGCCGACGGGGTGGATCCCGACTACGGACTGCTGGCCTTCCGCCGCCTGAGCGAACGGCTCGGCGACACCCACTGGTTCCTGCGCATGCTCCGCGACTCGTCCGGTGCCGCGGAGAGTCTGTCCCGCGTGCTCTCGGGCTCTCGCTACGTCGGCGAGCTCATCGAGTGGACACCGGAGTCGGCCGCCTGGCTCGACGACCCCGAGCTGCTGCGCCCGCGATCGGGTGCGGCGCTGCAGCAGGAGGCCCGCGCCATCCAGACGCGGCATGACACCGTGGCCGACGCGATGCGCGCGGTGCGCGCGCTGCGCCGTCGGGAGCAGCTGCGCCTGGCGATGGCGGCGATCCTCGGGGCGGTGACCATCGAGGAGGTGGCCGAGGCGCTGACGACGATCACCGAGGTGACGATCCAGGCGACACTGCGCGCGGTGCGGCGTGACATCGTCCCCGAGGAGGACTCCGCACTGGACTTCTCGGTGATCGCGATGGGGCGCTTCGGGGGAAGCGAGCTCGGCTTCGGCTCCGACGCCGACGTCATGTACGTGTACCGTGCGAACGGCGTGGATCCGCAACGCGCCCACGAGCTCGCGCTCCGGCTGGTCGCGGCACTGCGCACGCACTCGGAAGACCATCGCGTTCCGCTGGAGCTCGACGCCGATCTGCGACCCGAGGGACGCAACGGCCCGCTGGCTCGGTCGCTGGAGGCGTACGCCGAGTACTACCGGCGCTGGGCTCAGCCGTGGGAGGCACAGGCGCTGCTGCGTGCGCGCGGCGTGGCCGGGAGCGTGAAGCTGATCCATGACTTCATCGAGCTGGCCGACCAGGTGCGGTACCCGCCGACCATCGACGCGACCGCGGTGCGGGAGATCAAGCGGATCAAGGCGCGCGTGGAGAGCGAGCGTCTGCCTCAAGGGGTGGATCCGTCCCGCCACCTCAAGCTCGGTCCGGGTTCCCTCAGCGACGTGGAGTGGCTCGTGCAGCTGCTGCAGCTGCAGCACGCCCATGCCGTCCCGGGCATGCGCACGACGTCGACTCTGGATGCACTGCGCGCGGCTGAGTCGGCCGGTCTCATTCCGACCAGCGCCGTCGAACGCCTGGCGGCGGCGTGGCGCCTGGCCAGCCGTCTGAGGTCAGCGAACACGCTCCTGTCGGGTCAGACGAGCGACGTGCTCCCGGTGGACCGGAAGAAGCTCGACGGCATCGGTCGGCTGCTCGAGTACCCTCCGCGCTCGGCGACACAGGTCGAGGAGGACTACCTCGGCACCACGCGGCGCGCGCGGCGCGTCTTCTCGAAGCTCTTCTACGGCTGAGCGTCGGTGCCCACGGTCTCGCCCAGCCAGTCGATCGTCGTCTGCAGGGCGTCCTGAGCGTCGGGCAGGTCCAGGTGGAACTGGTACTCGTGCGGCAGCGCGGGGGAGTGGTCGGCGGCCCAGAACTTCTCCGTCACCGGCACGCCGGCGTCGCGCAGGCGCTGCGACATGGGGATCGACTGCAGCCAGGTGAGCCCATCGGCGTTGCCGCCGCTGATGTAGGTCGGCGGGAAGTCGGCGGTGACGAAGTCGATCGTCGACATCGTCGCGCCCTCGTAGCCGGCTGACCAGCTCTTGGTGCCGGTGTACGCCCAGAGCGCGATCTGGAAGCCCCACGCGACGATCCCGTCGAGCTCTGCCATGGCGGGCATGTCGTAGACGCCGCAGTTCAGGATGACGCCCGACAGCTGCGAGGACTCGAGCGCAGGGTCGATCCCCATGAGCCTCGCGTAGCGGTCGTTCGTGGTCAGCACCGCCAACTGGCTGGCCAGCTGCGCGCCGGCCGAATCGCCCGCGAGCACGATGTGATCCGGATCGATGCCGAGGTCGGCCGCATTGTCGTCGAGATATGCCAGCGCCTCGTTCAACTGCACGACGGCCGTGGGGTACGTGCCCTCCGGACCGAGCTCGTAGTTCAGACCGACGGTGGTGTAGCCCTCGGCCGCGAGAATGCGCAGGTAAGGGTCGACGTTGGCGGAGGAGCCGGAGATCCACGCGCCGCCGTGCACCCACACGATCGTCGGGAGGGGCCCTTCGGCTCCCTGCGGACGGAACACGTCGAATGTGGTCGTCTCATCTCCCGCAGCGCCGTACTCCAGGCCGAGCTGCTCCTCGACGGGCGCCGACGGCTGGTGTCGCTCCATCTCCGCGGCCGTCTCGTCCCCGCCCCGCTCGAACACCGAGCGGATCAGCATCGCGGACGGCCACGGCGTGATGGCACCGACGACGAGCACCACGATGATCAGGCCGGTGAGCACCAGCAGGGTGTAGCCGGCGATGCGCAGACCGCGTCGGCCGTGCCGAGTAGGGGCATCCTGATTCATGCGTCCTCCGGAATAGGTCCCTGTCAGTCTGGCAGAGCGCTTTCCGGGATCCGCACCTCGACGCGCGCATCCCGCGAGGCCGGCGGCATCCGCCGTCGTCGTGTCGTGGCGGTCGCCGCGCCCGGCTGGTCGAGAATGCCCGTTACGCCAGCGCGAACGCACCGCTGATCAGCACGGATGCTCCCAACGCGATGACCAGGAGCGCGGCCACGGCGCCGATCGCGCGGGTGGCCCGGAATCCTATCGCGCCACCGACGAAGGAGCCGATGCCGGCGAGCACCAGTTGCCAGGCGAGAGACGTCAGTCCCGCCGCTGCCACGAACAGGACCGGTGCGGGCCACGAGCGTGAGGCGGTCACCGCCGCACCGAGCGCGACGAAGTACACGAGGGTCAACGGGTTGATCGCGGTCAGGCCGACGTAGCGGCCGTAGGCGCCCCAGCGCGACGCTGTGCCGACCTCGGTCGGTGCGGCAGACCGCTCCGCCTTGCTGCGATGCAGCTGCCGCGCGCCGATGGCCACGATGACGACACCCGAGACGACCATGAGAATGCCTCGCTGGTCTTCGATGACCTGCACCAGGAGGGTTCCGGTCGCGGTGGCCACCGCGCAGTAGAGCAGGTCGATGGTTGCGACCCCCGCCGCGGCGGCCATCGCGACCCGGAAGCCGTTGACCACGCCCTCCCTCAGCAGCAGTGCAGAGATCGCTCCCAAGGGCATCGCGACGCCGAGGCCCGCGAGCGCACCGCCGAGCAGCGGGGACCAGATGTCGTCGACCATGACAGCCAGTGTGACGACCGCGCACACAGATGCCGTGAGGATTCTCCGCCCCACGGGTATGTTTGCGGCATGGACGCGACAGACGCCAACATTCTCGGTCTTCTGCGGGAGAACGCGCGAAGTTCGTTCAGTGAGCTGGGGCGGCTGGTCGGACTCAGCACCAATGCGACGGCCGCGCGGGTGCGCCGGATGGAGGCCGACGGGATCATCGTGGGGTACACGGTGGTCACCGGCACGGACGCGCCGCCTTCTGCCGGCGGATTGGAGGTGTTCATCGACGTCCGCCTCGACGCGGCGACAGACTACGACGCCTTCACGGCGAGCATCGCACCGATCCAGCACATCGTGGATGCCGTGCACATGACGGGTTCCTACGACTACCTCCTGCGTGCGTTCGTCCCTGATACCCGCACCCTGGACACGCTGCTGCGCCGGCTCAAGAAGGAGTGCGGCGCAGCCCAGACGCAGACGCGAGTAGCGCTCCGCTCACGGTGAGGGCGGGCAGCTCCTCGACAACAGCCGACATCCGCACCGACAGCAAGACCCCTCCTCCTCCCGTGACTCGCGGGAGGAGGAGGGGTCTTGGTCTATCTGGTGCTTACACCCCGAAGTACAGCTCGTACTCGAACGGGTGCGGGCGCGCGTTGAGCGGCTGGATCTCGTTCTCGATCTTGTACTCGATCCACGTCTCGATGAGCTCGGGCGTGAACACACCGCCCTTGAGCAGGAACTCGTGGTCGGCCCGCAGTGCCTCGAGCGAGTCGAGCAGCGAGTTCGGCACCTGAGGGATGTTCTTGGCCTCCTCGGGCGGAAGCTCATACAGGTCCTTGTCGACCGGCTCGTGCGGCTCGATGCGGTTCTGGATGCCGTCGAGGCCCGCCATCAGCTGCGCCGCGAAGGCGAGGTACGGGTTGCCCGAGGCATCCGGCGCGCGGAACTCGATGCGCTTGGCCTTGGGGTTCGAACCGGTGATCGGGATGCGGATCGCCGCCGAGCGGTTGCCGGCCGAGTACACCAGGTTGACCGGCGCCTCGTAGCCCTTCACCAGACGCTTGTACGAGTTGAGCGTCGGGTTGGTGAACGCGAGCAGCGCGGGCGCGTGGGCGAGGATGCCGCCGATGTACCAGCGGGCCGTGTCGGACAGCTGCGCGTAGCCCTTCTCGTCGTAGAACAGCGGCTTGCCCTCCAGCCACAGCGACTGGTGGGTGTGCATGCCGGAGCCGTTGTCACCGAACAGCGGCTTGGGCATGAAGGTGGCGACCTTCCCCCACTCGTTGGCGACGTTCTTGACGATGTACTTGAACTTCAGGATGTCGTCGGCCGCGTGCACCATCGTGTCGAAGCGGTAGTTGATCTCCTGCTGACCGCCCGTGCCCACCTCGTGGTGCGCGCGCTCGAGCTGCAGACCCGCCTCGATGAGGCGCAGGCTGATGTCGTCGCGGAGATCCGCCGTCTTGTCGACGGGCGAGACCGGGAAGTATCCGCCCTTGTACGGCGTCTTGTTCGCCAGGTTGCCGCCCTCTTCCGCGCGACCGGTGTTCCAGGCGCCCTCCTCCGAGTCGACGGAGTAGAAGCTCGAGTTCTGCTTCACCTCGTAGCGCACGTCGTCGAAGATGTAGAACTCCGCCTCCGGTGCGAAGTACGCCGTGTCGGCGATGCCGGTCGACGCGAGGTACTTCTCGGCCTTCTTGGCGACCTGGCGCGGGTCCTTCGCGTAGATCTCGCCGTTGCGGGGGTTGTAGATGTCGAAGACCATGATGAGGGTCTTCGCCTCGCGGAACGGGTCGAGGTAGGCCGTCGAGACGTCCGGGATCAGCTGCATGTCCGATTCGTGGATGTTCGCGAATCCCCGGATGGAGGAGCCGTCGAACAGCTGGCCGACCGTAAAGAACTCTTCGTCGACGGTGGAGGCCGGAATGTTGAAGTGCTGCTGCACACCGGGAAGATCCGTGAAACGGATGTCGAGGAACTTGACGTCCTCGTCCTTGATGAACTTGAGCACCTCGGATGAATCTTTGAACATGAAGACTCCAGAGGTAGGGCATTCGGATCGGCCCGTACGGGCGGGCTTGCTGGCAAGCTACCGGCAGGGCATTGCCCGGCAGTATCACTTGTGTTTCGGGGATGTTACGGCGACCTGGGTACGCTGAGGAAGTGACGCAGAGCACGCAGGACTACCCCGGAGAGCGCCTCGGTCTTCCCCGCGAGGGAACGGGATCGGTCGGCCGCGTCGGCCGCCGCGTCGGCGCGCTGTTCCTCGACTACGGCGCCGCGTACCTGATCTCGGGCTTCTTCGGGTGGGACCCGCTGGCGATCCTCGCGATCTTCGCCGCGATCCAGATCGTGTTCCTGCCCACCCTGCAGGGAAGCCCGGGTCACCGCATCTTCGGCCTGCGCCTGGTGCGGTTGGACGGGGCCTGGGTCGGGCTCTGGCGCCCCGTCATCCGCACGGCTCTTCTGGTTCTCGCCATCCCCGCGGTGATCTGGGATGCCGACCAGCGCGGCCTCCACGACAAGGCCGCCGGGACGGTCCTCATCCGCTCCTGACGCAGGTCGCCGGCCGCCAGTCGAGAGGCGGCCCGCGACGTGCGGGCCGAGGACGGGCGCTCAGCGTGGACGCGGTGCGCGCACCTTCGTCGGGTCGATGCCCTTCGGAATGGGCAGAGACGTGAGCGACTGCGAGACGGACTCGACGCGCTTGATGACGGCCGCCATCGTGGCGCGGTCGATCTTGCTGGGGAGCGCCTTGATGGTCGGCGCGAGCTTGGCGATCGGCACTTCGTCCTCACCGTGCCCCACGTAGAGCACGGTGACCGGAACACCGGAGGCGACGCGCTGCACCTTCGCGCGCTCGTCGTTGACCAGGCGGGTGAGGCGTCCGCGGGCGCCCTCGCCCACGATCACCACGCCGCCGCGCCCGATCGCGCGATAGACCGCCTCCTGCGTCTTGGGGTTGATGCCCACCGGCATCTCGCTGGCCTGCCACTTGCGACCCAGCGACGTCGAGATGACGTGCCCGGTCGCCCCGGGCATCCCGTCGATCTTCTTGTACATCGCGCGCGTGGACAGCCGCGTCATCGTCATCATCGATGCCAGGACGCCGAGCATCAGGCCGGTCACACCCCACAGGATGACGCTCCACACGGCGACCGGCGGGATGAGGAAGCCGATGCCCACCCCGATGGCGATGCCGACGAGCAGGATGCCCGCCAGCAGGAAGGGCAGCCAGCGGAACTCCTTCTGCGTGAAGGTGTAGAGGGTGCGGATCTGAGAGAAGAATCCCGGGCCCTTCTCGGGGGCGGTGCTGCGCGCGGCCATACCCTCCAGCCTACCTTTCCGCCGGCTCGTCCTCGGTTCCTCCCCAGCCGCGCAAGTCACGGCTTCGTCCCCAGATTCCTCGTCGATGCGCACGCGGCCGACGACTCCCCGAAGACTGGGCGGGTGACCCCATCCGACGGCATCCTCGGTGCTCCGTACCGCGTCGTGCGAGCCGTCCGCGCGAGAGAAGACGGCCCGTGGCCGGGCACTCTGGTGCGCGCCGCCGACGGTGAGTCGCGGGTGCTCGTCGATGCCGTGACGCTCGGCGAGGGATGGAGCGGGTGGGATGCCGCACCAGAGGGTCACGTGCTCGCGGCGCTGGACGTGGCGCGGCGCACGGACGGGCACGATGTCGTGCTTCCGCTGTGCGTCGAGCGACTCGACGACTTCGTCGGCCGCCGCGCCCGGCGCGCGCCGCTGAGCCCTGGGGAGGCCGTGACGCTCGGCGTCAGCGTCCTCCGCGGATGCGCCCAGGTGATCGGAAGGCGCGACATCACGGGGGAGTGGTGGCTCGATGATTCCGGACGACCGATCCTCGCCACCGAGGCGACCGCCGACCACGCGTTCGATGGTGCCGTCGGCGCGCTTCAGCGCGCCGCCGTGGACCCGGAGCTCGCCCGCGTGTGGGACGACGTGCTGCGCTCGCTCACGGCGGAGCGCGTATCTCTGCGCGAACTGTCGGCCGCGGAGGATGCGCTGTTCGCCGTCGCCGCCCCCGAGCCGCTGAGCACCGTCAACCTGGCGCCCCGGCAGGCGGCCGGCACCGCGTCTCCCGCGCATGCTGTGAGCCGGGCCGACGGCAGCGGTGGGCCGCCTGACCCGCCGGCGCGGCCGCTGTGGCACTCTCTGATCGCCGGGGTCGACGACGACCTGGCCGACAGCGTGTCGCGTGCGACGACGGCCGTCTGGAGGCGGCTGCGCGCCGACCGTCCACCGAGGTCACCGCGCCGACGCACGCCCTGGCTGGTCGGGGGCGCCGTGGCTGCCGCGGTGCTCGCGGGCGGAGCACTGTGGCCGTCGGCCGGCGGAGTGGCGACCGGCACCGCTGCCCAGACGGCACCTCCACCCGCCGACGACGCGGTCGGAACCCGGACCGGCTCGGGCAACGACACGACGACGGCGACCCCGGAGGCGGGGGAACCCGGCGCACGTGCGGCACCGACATCGACTGTCTCTCGGCGGTGACGGTCGATCCGACCGCCCTCCCCGCCGGCGGCGTCATCGATCTGGCGACGCAGGAGCGGACCGTGACGCTGCTGGATGACTTCGGCGACCTCGCCGTGCTCCGCGTGGAGGCGGCGTCCGGACAGGCCGCGGCGCAGCTCGTGGTGATCGTGCGTGAGAACGACGAATGGCTGCTGCGCGACGTGCATGACGTCGCGCAGCAGCCGTAGAGCCTTCGGGCGGCCCGGATCAGATGCCGAGCTGACCCTCGAACGCGGCCGCCTCCAGGCGGGACTTGACCGCACCGAGGAAGCGGGCGGCATCGGCCCCGTCGATCACGCGGTGATCGTAGGACAGCGCGAGGTAGACGTACGAGCGGACCGAGATCGCGTCCTTGCCGTCGACCGTGACCACACCGGGGCGCTTGACCACGACGCCGGTGCCGAGGATCGCCGTCTGCGGCAGGAACACCACCGGAGTGTCGAACAATGCGCCGCGAGAACCGGTGTTCGTGAGCGTGAACGTCCCGCCGGCGAGCTCGTCGGGCTTGAGCTTGTTGTCGCGCGTGCGTGCGGCGAGGTCGGCGATCTCGTGTGCGATCTGAGCGAGGTTCTTCGTGGCCGCGTCGCGCAGGACCGGGGTGAGCAGACCGCGCTCGGTGTCGACCGCGATGGAGAGGTTCTCCGTCGCCGGATACACGATCTGGTCGCCATCCACCGTCGAGTTGATGACGGGGTACGCCTGGAGCGCTTCGGCCGCCGCGAGAGCGAAGAACGGCAGGAACGACAGCTTGTCGCCCGTCTTCGCGAGGAAGTCGTTCTTCACCTTGTCGCGGAACGCCGCGAGCTTGGTGACGTCGACCTCCACGACGGTGGTCAGCTGAGCCGTCGACTGCATCGACTCGACCGCACGCTGCGCCAGCACCTTGCGAAGGCGCGACATCGGCTGGGTGGTCCCACGCAGCGGCGACACCTCGAGCGGTGCCGGCGCCGGCGCCGCAGGAGCCGCTGCCGCGGCGGGAGCGGCCGCAGCCTCGGCAGCCTTCAGCACGTCCTCCTTGCGGATGCGCCCGCCGACGCCGGTGCCCTTCACCGTGGACAGGTCCACACCCTGCTGCTGCGCGAGACGGCGCACCAGCGGGGTGACGTAGGTGATGCCGTCGTCCTCGGCCACGATGGCCGGGGCAGCCGGGGCCGCCGCAGTCTGGGCGGGCGCCGCAGGTGCCGAGGGCTGGGCCGGCGCGGCAGGTGCCGAAGCCTGAGCCGGCGCGGCGGCGGGTGCCGAGGGCTGGGCCGGCGCGGCAGGTGCCGGGGCCTGAGCCGGCGCGGCGGCCGGAGCCGCGGGTGCCGAGGACTGCGCGGGTGCCGAGGGCTGCGCGGGTGCCGAAGCCTCGGCGGGTGCCGGAGCCGCAGCAGCCTCGGCGGGTGCACCGGCCTCGCCGATGCGGGCAAGCGCAGCGCCGACGGCCACCGTCTCATCCTCGGGAACGAGGATCTCCTGGAGCACACCCGCGAACGGCGACGGGATCTCGGTGTCGACCTTGTCGGTGGAGATCTCCAGCAACGGCTCGTCGACGGCGACCTCGTCGCCGACCTGCTTGAGCCAGCGGGTGACGGTGCCCTCCGTGACGCTCTCACCGAGTTCCGGAAGGACGACTTCCTTGCCGCTGAAGGAGGCAGCCGGGGCCGCGTCAGCGGCGGGAGCCGCGGCCGGAGCGGCCTGGGCGGCCTCGGCAGGCGCGGCCTGAGCCGGCGCAGCCTCCGCGGGCGCCGCCTCCGGGGCAGGTGCCGACGGGGCCTCTGCCGTCGCGACCTCCGGTGCGGGTGCTGCCTCGGTGCTGCCCGAGCCGTCGCCGATCTTGGCCAGCACGGCGCCGACCTCGACCGTCTCGTCCTCCTGCACCAGGATCTCCTCGATGACGCCGCTGACCGGCGAGGGGATCTCGGTGTCCACCTTGTCCGTGGAGATCTCGAGCAGGCCCTCGTCCGCCTGGACCGTGTCGCCGACGTTCTTGAGCCAGCGGGTGACCGTTCCCTCGGTCACGCTCTCGCCGAGAGCGGGGAGGACCACGGATGTGCTCATGAGGATGTCTCCTTCTGAAGAAATATCGGATCTAGCTTAGTGATCGGGCCGGGCCCGAAGGGTCAGAGCGCGTGCAGCGGCTTGCCCGCAAGCGCGAGGAAGGCCTCGCCGAGCGCCTCGGACTGCGTCGGGTGGGCGTGGACGAACGGCGAGATGTCTTCGGGGTGCGCCTCCCAGCCGACGGCGAGCTGCCCTTCGGTGATGAGTTCGCCCACACGGTCTCCGATGAGGTGCACGCCCAGAACGGGGCCGTTCTTGACCCGCACCACCTTGACGACGCCGCTGGTCCCGAGGATCTCGCTTCTTCCATTGCCCGCGAGGTTGTACTCGTACGCGACGACGCCGTCCGCCCCGTGCGCCTGGGTCGCCTGCTGCTCGGTCAGACCCACCGAGGCGACCTCGGGGTGGCTGTAGGTGACCTTCGGGATGTGCGTGTCAGGGATGACGACCGGCCGCAGCCCGGCGATCTCCTCCGCGACGAAGATCCCCTGCTGGAAGCCGCGGTGCGCCAGCTGAAGGCCAGGGACGATGTCGCCGACCGCCCAGACGTGCGGCACGCCGGTGCGCAGCCGCTCATCGGTGATGACGAAGCCGCGGTCCACCGTGACCCCGGCCTCCTCGTAGCCCAGTCCCGCCGTCGCGGGCCCGCGTCCGACGGCGACGAGCAGGTAATCGGCGGTGAAGCTCTTGCCGTCCTCCAGGGTGACGGTGACCTCGTCGGCGGTCTGGGTCGCCGCCTGGAACCGGACGCCGAGGGAGTACTGGATGCCGCGTCGGCGGAACGCACGCTCCAGTCCCTTGCTGAGGGTGACGTCCTCGTTCGGCACCAGGTGGTCCAGTGCCTCCACGATCGTGACGTCGGCGCCGAAGGAGCGCCAGACGCTGGCGAACTCGACGCCGATCACACCGCCGCCGAGGATCACGACCCGGCTGGGGATGTCGTCCAGCTCGAGGGCGTGCTCACTGGTGAGGATGCGGCCGCCGATCTCGAGACCGGGAAGGGTGCGGCTGTACGAACCGGTCGCGAGCACCACGTCGGTGCCCCGGTACACGTCCTCTCCGACCCGGACGGCCGGTCCCGACTCCAGACGGCCCTCGCCCTTCACGACCGTGATGCCGCGCGCCTTCACGAGACCCTCGAGGCCCTTGTACTTCTTGGCGACGATGCCCTCGCGATACGCCCGGACACCGGCCGGATCGATGCCCTCCAGCGTCGCGCGGATGCCGATCGTCGAGGCATCCCGCGCGGTGTCGGCGACCTCTGCCGCGTGCAGGAGCGCTTTCGTCGGGATGCATCCGCGATGCAGGCACGTGCCGCCCACCTTGTCCTTCTCCACGAGAGCCACGCTCTTGCCGAGCTCCGCGGCCCGCAGCGCCGCGGCGTAGCCGCCGCTGCCGCCGCCCAGAATGACGAGATCGAAGGTGTGGTCGGTCATCGTGCCTCCTCAGCGAGGTCCAGGACGAAGCGGACCAAGCTGCGCACGGTCGCGGCAGTCGGCCCCTTGTCGGTGTAGCCGTACGGCGCGCCCTTGTGGGTGCCGCTGCCGGCGATGTCGAGATGCACCCACGGGATGCGGGGAGCATCGGCCTCGTCGCCCGTCCGGCCGACGAAGTGACGCAGGAACAGTCCTGCGAAAAGGGATCCGCCGGCCGGGTCGCCGATCTTCGCGTTCTGCAGGTCGGCGATGGGGGAGTCGAGCTCCTCCACCATGTGCGCCGGAAGCGGCAGCTGCCACGCCGGCTCGCCGGCGTGAGCGGCCGCGGCCAGATAGGCAGCCGCTGCGTCGTCGTCGCCCATCACACCGGTGTGGCGCGTGCCCAGCGCGATGAGGATCGCACCGGTCAGCGTCGCCACGTCCACGAGGACATCGGGACGTTCACGGCTCGCGGCGGCGAGCCCGTCGGCCAGCACGAGCCGGCCTTCGGCGTCGGTGTTGAGCACTTCGACCGTGGTGCCGTCCAACATCCGCAGCACGTCGCCCGGCCGTGTCGCACGCCCCGACGGCATGTTGTCGGCGAGGCACAGCCACGCCGACACCTTGACGGGAGCCTCGACGGATGCCACGGCCCGCAGCACGCCGAGCACGGTGGCCGCTCCTGCCATGTCGTACTTCATGCCCACCATGGATGCGGCCGGCTTGAGCGAGAGCCCGCCGGTGTCGAAGGTGATTCCCTTTCCGACGAGCGCGACGTGCCGCGTCGCTCCTTCGGGCGCATACTCCAACCGCACCAGGCGCGGCGGGCGGTCCGAGCCCTGACCGACGCCGAGGATGCCTCCGAAACCCTGCTCGCGCAGGGCTACCTCGTCGAGGATCTGCACGGTGACGGGCAGCTCTGCGACCTCCGCGGCCGCGCGCTCGGCGAGGTCGGCAGGACCGAGCCACTCGGCGGGGATGTTGACGAGGTCTTTCACCAGGGCGACGGATGCCGCGGTCTCCCTGATCAGCCGCAGTGCCGCATCGTCGGCATCCGCGTCGCCGTGGACGATCACGCGCGATGCGCGCTGCTTGCCGGAGTCGCTCTTGTAGCCGTCGAAGCGATACCCGCCGAGCGCGGCCCCTTCCGCCATGGCGGTCCACAGCGCCGGATCGGCAGCCGGTGCGGCCACCGCGACGGTCGCGAACCCGGTGAGGGAGCGGATGGCTGCACCCACCGCATCACGCAGCGTCGCGGCATCCGGAGCCGACCCTGTTCCGACGACCGCCAGGGGCCGCGTGGTGGTCTCCGGTGCGTAGACGCGCACCAAGGACCCGGGAGCCCCGGTGAATCCGACGCCGGACAGCGCCTCTGGCAGTCCCGGCCAGTCGGAGAGATCCGCCGGACCTTCCGCCTCGAGCGGGGGGAGTGCCAGCAGCAGTGCGTCGGCGTCTGACTCTCGGATCGGGGTGAGGCGGTACTCGAGGTCGGGGAACGACATGATCTCCATCCTAGGGAGCCGAGGGTGTTCGCTCTGAGCGCGACGGGCGCGACCCGGCGTACGCGCGCGACTCGTAGCATGGGTCCATGCCCTTTCCCGGCCCGCTGTTCGAGCGTGCGGCCTCAGCGCCGCCGGTCCCGCGCGGTCTGCCGCTGGTGATCGCCCTCACCGGGTTCACCGATGCGGGCAGCGCGGTGAGCCGCGTGATCGACTACTTCCGCGACGAGCTCGTGCCCACACCGCTCGCGGTGTTCTCCAACGACGCTCTGCTGGACTATCGCGCCCGCCGCCCGATCGTCTCGTTCGAGAAGGATCACCTGACTGATTTCCGTCCGCAGCGCCTGGAGCTGTCGTTCGCCCACGATGCTCTCGGACAGCCCTTCCTGCTGCTGGCGGGATACGAGCCGGACTTCGGATGGGACGCCTTCGCGGAAGCCGTGCTCGACTTCACCGACGTGTACGGCGTCTCGACCGTCACATGGGTGCACGCCATCCCGATGCCGGTGCCTCACACGCGTCCGATCGGCACCACGGTCAGCGGCACGAGGACGGAGCTGACCGAGGCGCACTCGGTGTGGCAGCCGCACACGCAAGTGCCGGCCACCGCCGGTCACCTGCTCGAGTACCGGCTGGCTGCGGCCGGCGTCCGTGTCGCGGGGTTCGTGCTGCTGGTGCCCCACTACCTCGGCGACACCGAGTATCCGGCCGCCGCGCTGGCGGCTTTGGACAGTCTGACCGTCGCGACGGGACTCGTCTTCGCCGGCGAGGAACTGCGCGACGAGAACCGCGAATACCTCGAGAAGGTCACGGAGCAGATCGACGGCAGTGAAGAGCTCGGGCGCATGATCCAAGGGCTGGAGGAGCGGTACGACGCCTACATGGCGGGCTCCACCCAGGCGACACCGATCATCCACACCGGCGATCTCCCGAGTGCAGACGAGCTCGCTGCCGAGCTCGAGCGGTTCCTGGCCACCCGCCCCGGAGACGAGGACAAGCGCGGATCCTGATCCACGCATCGATTCGGCGTCTGATCGCGGGGAGACCCGCGCCGCTGCGGAATTCCCGGCGGCGCCGATGCGTTGCATCTGGAGATGGAGGTGCGCCGACTCCGCAGAGCGATGCTGGCGGCGCACGGCAAGTATGAGATACTAGACGCTCTGACCCGTTGTCAACCTTCTTCGCCGGCGCACCGGCCGAAGATCCGGACTTGACAAGGGTCTTACTAGTGTCCGAAACCGACCGGACGGCGCGTCACGCGCAGACCGGTGAAAGGCGAAACGTGACTCCAGGCACGAACACCAAGGCTCGCTCGGCCGTGAAGGACACCGAGACGGACGAGAAGAAGGC
The DNA here is from genome assembly GCF_900292075.1 of Microbacterium timonense. GTDB lineage: Bacteria > Actinomycetota > Actinomycetes > Actinomycetales > Microbacteriaceae > Microbacterium > Microbacterium timonense. Next base: position 468,171 of record NZ_OLMV01000001.1, on the reverse strand, counting down.
TTCGGCCACCACCAAGGCTGCCGCCGGGAAGGGTGCCGGCAAGGCGAAGGCGGCCCCCAAGACCGCTTCGAAGCGCACCAAGAAGTCCGACGACGAGTTCGAGGACGACGTCGAGGAGCTCGACGACGACGTCGAACTGGACGCCGACGACATCGACGAGGACGCCGACGACGACGGTGCCGACGCCCAGGCGGCTCCCGCCGCGAAGGACGGCAAGACCGGCGCCGAGGACGCATCGGCAGCCGAAGACGAGGAGGACGAGGAGGAGAGCACCAAGCCGGCGTTCACCGAGCCGCTTCCCACCGGTGCCATCGTCATCTCGTCCAGCGACGAGGACGACGTCCCCGTCTACTCGACGCAGATCACCGGCGCCACCGCAGACCCGGTCAAGGACTACCTCAAGCAGATCGGCAAGGTGCCGCTGCTGAACGCGGCCGAAGAGGTCGAGCTGGCCATGCGCATCGAGGCGGGCCTTTTCGCCGAAGAGAAGCTCTCGCACATGTCGCCCGCCGAGAAGGCGTCCCAGCTGGGTCTGGATCTGCAGTGGGTCGCCCGCGACGGCCAGCGCGCGAAGAGCCACCTGCTCGGCGCGAACCTGCGCCTCGTGGTGTCGCTGGCCAAGCGCTACACCGGCCGTGGCATGCAGTTCCTGGACCTCATCCAGGAGGGCAACCTCGGTCTCATCCGCGCGGTGGAGAAGTTCGACTACACCAAGGGCTTCAAGTTCTCGACGTACGCGACGTGGTGGATCCGCCAGGCGATCACGCGTGCCATGGCGGACCAGGCCCGTACGATCCGCATCCCGGTCCACATGGTGGAGGTCATCAACAAGCTGGCGCGCGTGCAGCGCCAGATGCTGCAGGACCTCGGCCGCGAGCCCACGCCCGAGGAGCTCAGCCGCGAGCTCGACATGACCCCCGAGAAGGTCATCGAGGTGCAGAAGTACGGCCGCGAGCCGATCTCGCTGCACACACCGCTGGGTGAGGACGGGGACAGCGAGTTCGGTGACCTCATCGAGGACACCGAGGCGGTCGTCCCCGCCGACGCGGTGGGCTTCACGATGCTGCAGCGCCAGCTCGAGTCGTTGCTGGACTCGCTCTCAGAGCGCGAGGCGGGCGTCATCCGCATGCGGTTCGGGCTCGGCGACGGCCAGCCGAAGACGCTGGATCAGATCGGCGACACGTTCGGCGTCACGCGTGAGCGCATCCGCCAGATCGAGTCCAAGACCATGGCGAAGCTGCGCCACCCCTCCCGTTCGCAGTCCCTGCGGGATTACCTCGAGTGAGCGAGGCGAACGCCGGCAAGGCGCTCACCGTCCAGGTCGAGGGCTCGTCGTTCGCCCGCATCCCGATCCGCACCCGGGTCGTGATGCCGGGCGACGACCTCGACTCCTTCGTGCGCGAGTACGCCGCAGACGCCGTCCGTGACGGGGACGTGCTCTTCGTCACGGAGAAGATCGTCGCCATCACCCAGGGGCGTTCGTACCTGGTGGAGGACATCACGCCCCGCAAGCTCGCGCTCTTCCTGTCGAAGTACGTCACGCGCACGCCCTATGGCATCGGCCTCGGGATGCCCGAGACGATGGAGATGGCCCTTCGCGAGTGCGGCACACCGCGCATCCTCGTCGCCGCGGCCGTATCGGCCGTGACCAAACTGTTCGGCCGCAAGGGTGACTTCTACCGCATCGCCGGCGACAAGGCACGTGCGATCGACGGTCCCACCTCGGGCACGATCCCGCCGTACAACAAGGCCGTCGTGCTGGGGCCCGAGCGGCCGCGCGAGGTGGCGCAGCGTCTCAAGGCGCTCCTGGGCTCCGTCGCGGAGGTCGCCGTCGTGGACATCAACGACCTCGGCGGCAACATCCTGGGCTCGACGCTCGACAAGGAGGGGGAGCGGCGCCTGGTCGCCATCCTCAAGGACAACCCGCTGGGGCAGGGGCACCAGTCCACGCCGCTCGGCATCGTCCGGGCGGTCTGATCCACACGCGCGGAAGGGCGCGGCATCCATACGGGTGCCGCGCCCTTTCCGTGTCGTCCCGAAGGCGTCCCGTGCTCAGAATCCGATCGCGGCCCGGTAGCGGGGCTTGTGACCGGTCCGGATGCCGGTGACGCTGGGCTTGTTCTCGTAGACGCCCGCGCCCCAGTTGCCCTCGACGAGCACCGGCCCCTCGGGCGTGACGACGATGTCCCAGCCGACGTACCGGATCTGCGGCACGACGCGCGCCACCTCGTCGACGAAGGCCTTGACCTCGTCGACCATCGGCAGCTGGAAGTCGGCGATGACGAAGCCGCTGTCGGGGTGGGCGCGGTGCACGTGGCCGTGCGAGTCGTAGCCCGGACCCACGGCGTGCCCGTCGTCGTCGAGCATGGTGTAGAAGCCGCCGAACGTCATCTGATCGCTCACGGCCCCCCGACCGAACTTCTGCGCCATGGCGAGGATGTGGGTGGTCTCACCGTCGAAGAAGGCGGTGACGCGTGTCGTGTTGACGGTGCCCGGGCACACGGCGGCGAGGTCGTCGTGCTGACGGATGACCTCCTCGATGAGCAGTTCCCCGCGCGCGAGCAACCCGCGATGGAAGTCGTCCCAGTCGGAGACATCGCTCGCGTGGTAGCGGTGCACGCCCGTGCCGGCCTGACCGACCGGCTCCTTCGTCACGATGGTGCCGTGCTTCTGAGTGAACTCCCGCACGGCCTCGGCGTTGCCGTCCTCGACGACCATCCAATCGCGTCGCAGATAGTCGCTGAACGTGCGGTCGAACGCCACCTTGTCGTGGAACAGGTGCCGGTACGCCGGGTCGTCGTACTTCTGCGACAGCTCGTTCGACACCGGGTGCGTCATGTACGTGGATCGCTCGGCGCGATTGAGGATCGCGAAGTCGTAGTCGACGTAGTCCTGGAACCCGACCTGCCGGAAACCCGCCGACCACAGCATGTCCACGAGCACGGCCGGCGTCCACTTGCCGTGATCACGCGCGGTCTCCTTGGCCCGTTCGATGACCGAGCCGACATCGATGCGGCGCGCGCGAGCGGCGAGGTAGCGAAGGCGAGGCGCAAGGCTGAGGCCCTGAGAAGGCATGGATGCTCCGTATCGGGTGCAGGGGACCTCGTTAGTCTAGAGGCGTGAGTTCCGCGATCCCTGGGCAGACGGCATCGGGATCCGGGCCTCACAGCGCGCCGGTCGCCCGGGTGTCGCGGGGGATCCTCCTCGCCAACGCGCGCAGGGCGCGGGCGGACGACATCCGCCTGTACGCGTCCTCGATCCTGGACGCGGATGCCTGGGGCCACGGTGAAGAGCTCGTCGCGGCGGTGCTCGTCGAGGCGGGGCTGGGGCCGGACCCGGCAGACTCCGCGGACGCTGCCGCCGGCGATGTCGCGGTGCCCGGCTCCCGGCGATCGCTGTCGGCGCCGCGGCTGTTCGGATTGCCCGGCTCCGGCGGCACGCCCGCGCTCCGGCTGACCGGGACCGTGCTCTCCGTGAAGGACCTGCGTCGCGGTGAGGGCGTGTCCTACGGCTACGCGTACCGGGCGCCCGTCGACACACGGGTGGCGCTGGTGACAGGTGGTTACGCACAGGGCATCGTGCGGGCGCTGGGCGGGGGTGCGGACGTCATGATCGCCGGCATGCGGCATCCGATCGTGGGACGGGTTGCGATGGACGTCTGCGTGGTCGAGATCGGCGGCTCCCAGGTCGGGCGCGGTGATGAGGCGCTGTTCCTCGGCGACGCGTCGAAGGGCGAGCCTTCGCTCGCAGACTGGCTCGCGCCGACCGGGCTCTCCGCCGGCGAGCTGATCACGATGGTGGGGCTGCGTGCGCTCCGGGAGGTCGTGGCATGAGCGCACGACTGCACGTGGACCGCAGCGCGCTGGCGTCGAACATCCGGCGGGTGCGGGAGACGGTCGCGCCCGCGGAGGCGATGCTCGTGGTGAAGGACGACGCGTACGGGCACGGCGTGGAGCCGGTGGTCCGCACGGCGGTGGCGAGCGGCGTGACGTGGATCGGCGCCTTCGACGTGCGAACCGGGTGCGCCGTGCGTGCGGCGGTGGGCGAAGGCATCCGCATCTTCGCGTGGATCGCGGCGTCCCGCAGCGACCTCGACGACGCCGTGGCCGCCGACATCGACCTCGGCGTCGGCGACGCGGCCCTCCTGGAGGAGGTCGCCGACGCTGCGCGTGCGGCGCGCGGCCCGGTGCGCGTGCATCTGAAGATCGACACCGGGCTGCATCGCAACGGCGTGCGACCCGAGGAGTGGCCCGCGTTCGTCGCGCGCGCCGCCGCCCTGCAGTCGCACGGTCTGACCGAGGTCGTCGGGATCTGGAGCCACATCGCGGAGGCGTCGGACGAGGACGACGACGCGGCGCGAGACGTCTTCGAGCACGCACTCGCCCAGGCCTCGTCGGCCGGCCTGCGCCCCGCCGTGAGGCATCTGGCCGCCAGCGCGGCCTCGTTCGCCCGTCCGGAGTTCCGCTACGACATGGTGCGCGTGGGCGCGTTCTGCTACGGCATCCGCTCCGCCGGCGGGCCGTCTGCGCAGTCGCTGGGACTCATGCCGGTGGGGCGACTCGCCGCCGACGTCATCGAGGTGCATGACGACGTCCTCGAGATCGGGATCGGGGCGCTTCACGGGTTGCCATCGTCGCTGGGCGGCAGGGCCGCGCTGGGCACACCCGCCGGCAGACGGCGCCTGCTCGGCGTGGGCGCCACCCGGTCGACCATCGAAGCGTGGCCGGGCGCCGCGGTCGGCGATGAGGTGACGGTGTTCGGCACGGGTGAGCACGACGACCCGTCGTCCACCGACCTCGCCGAGGAGATCGGAACGATCGGGGAAGAGCTCGCCGTGCGCGTCTCGCCGCTCGTCCCGCGGGTCTTCGCGGGCGGGACGGAGGACGCCTGAACCGGCGTCAGTCGGTCTCGGACAGGCGCGCGGTCTCGTCGTGCCACGTGGTGGCGACGGCGCGCAGCTTCTCCTCGTACTTGCGACCGTGGTGGGCGCAGAACAGCAGTTCGCTGCCGTTCACCTCGGCGGCGATGTACGCCTGCGCTCCGCACGAATCGCACCGGTCCATCGCCGTGAGGCGGTACTCGAGGACGGCGCCGTTCTCAGTGGGGGTGGAAAGCGTGGTCATCTCGGTGCCTCCTCGTATGCGTAGAACTCCGTAGCGGTCATGAAATACAACCACGCGCTGCATCGGAGAATGCCGGTAGCGCGGCACATTTCGCTGAGCGCGTACGGCGGCCCCGCCCGGCGCGTGTCTGCGCAAGGGTGTCAGGCCCCGCGATTACGATGAGAGATTGTGACCGCCGAGTACTCCGCCCATCATCTCCAGGTGCTCGAAGGGCTCGAGGCGGTCCGCAAGCGCCCCGGCATGTACATCGGATCCACCGATTCGCGCGGGCTCATGCACTGCCTGTGGGAGATCATCGACAACTCCGTCGACGAGGCCCTCGCCGGCTTCGGCACACGGATCGACATCATCCTCCACGCCGACGGCAGCGTCGAGGTCCGTGACCGCGCGCGCGGCATCCCCGTCGACATCGAGCCGCGCACGGGGCTCTCCGGGGTCGAGGTCGTCTTCACCAAGCTCCACGCCGGCGGCAAGTTCGGCGGCGGCTCTTACGCCGCCTCCGGCGGACTCCACGGCGTGGGTGCGTCTGTGGTCAACGCGCTGTCGGAGCGGCTCGACGTCGAGGTCGACCGCGGCGGCAAGACGTGGGCGATGTCGTTCCACCGCGGCGAGCCGGGCATCTTCTCCAACGGCAGCCCTGAGTCCGCGTTCACGCCCTTCGAGGATCGCAGCGAACTGCGCGTCGCCGGCCGGGCGCCCAAGGGTGCGACGGGAACGCGCATCCGCTACTGGGCGGACCGCCAGATCTTCACGAAGGACGCGACCTTCAACCTGCAGGAGCTGGAGCAGCGCGCCCGCCAGACGGCTTTCCTCGTGCCCGGGCTCGAGATCGTCATCCGCGACGAGCGGCCCGGCACCGAGACCGGCGAGCCCGTCGAGACGAGTTACCGGTTCGACGGCGGCATCTCCGAGTTCGCGGACTTCCTCGCGCCCGATGCGGGCGTCACCGACACCTGGCGCCTGACCGGCTCGGGCACGTTCACCGAGACCGTCCCGGTGCTGCAGGCGTCGGGTGCGATGGTCCCCACCGAGGTGGAACGCGAATGTCACGTCGACATCGCCGTGCGCTGGGGCACCGGCTACGAGACCGTGACCCGGTCCTTCGTGAACATCATCGCCACACCCAAGGGCGGCACGCATCAGCAGGGGTTCGAGCAGGGTCTCATGAAGGTGCTGCGCGACCAGGTGACGCAGAACGCCCGCCGGCTCAAGGTCGGCAACGACAAGCTCGAGAAGGACGACATCCTCGCCGGGCTCACTGCGGTGCTGACGGTCCGGCTGCCCGAACCGCAGTTCGAGGGCCAGACGAAGGAGGTTCTGGGTACCCCCGCGGTGCGGCAGATCGTCTCGAACGTCGTCACCCGCGAGCTGACCGCGCGGTTCACCTCGAGCAAACGGGACGACAAGGCGCAGACCTCTCTGCTGCTGGACAAGGTCGTCTCCGAGATGAAGGCGCGCATCTCGGCCCGCACGCACAAAGAGACGCAGCGCCGCAAGAACGCGCTGGAGTCCTCGTCCCTCCCCGCCAAGCTCGCCGACTGCCGTTCGAACGACGTCGCGGAGTCGGAGCTGTTCATCGTCGAGGGCGACTCCGCCCTGGGCACCGCGAAGCTCGCCCGCAACAGCGAGTTCCAGGCACTGCTTCCGATCCGCGGCAAGATCCTCAACGTGCAGAAGGCGTCGATCAGCGACATGCTGTCGAACGCGGAATGCGCGGCGATCATCCAGGTGATCGGTGCCGGCTCGGGTCGCTCGTTCGACCTCGACGCCGCGCGCTACGGCAAGATCATCCTGATGAGCGACGCCGACGTGGACGGCGCGCACATCCGCACGCTGCTGTTGACGCTTTTCTTCCGGTACATGCGTCCCCTCATCGATGAGGGCCGGGTCTTCGCAGCCGTGCCGCCGCTGCACCGGGTCGTCGTCATCAACCCGGGGTCCAAGCCCAACGACACGATCTACACGTACTCGGAGCACGAGCTTCACGCCCTGCTCACGAAGCTCACGAAGGCGGGCAAGCGCTGGCAGGAGCCCGTGCAGCGCTACAAGGGTCTGGGCGAGATGGATGCCGACCAGCTCGCCACCACCACCATGGACCGTGCGGGTCGAACGCTGCGCCGCGTGCGGATGCAGGATGCCGAGGCCGCGGCATCCGTCTTCGAACTGCTCATGGGCAACGACGTGGCCCCGCGCAAGGAGTTCATCATCGACTCCAGCGACCGCCTCGCGCGGGAGCGCATCGACGCTTGAGTCGGTGCGGGTCAATGCGACGAATGAGCGTTGACGCGTGCCGACTCAAGGTTGAGCGAGCGAAGCGAGTCGAAACCTCACCGCCCGCGACAGGGTCTCGTCTGATCAGCGGACCGCAGTCCCGACGGCACCGATGACACCGTCCAGCGGCACGCCCGACGCGTCGCGCTTGGCACCGGATTCGGGCAGCGTACGGGTGGCACCGTCGGCGCCGACCGCGCGCGGGTCGGTTCCCACCCACGCGAGGGTGAGCGCGTCTTCGCCCTTGAGGAACCGCTGAGCGCGTACGCCACCGGTCGCACGTCCCTTCGCGGGGAATTCGCTGAACAGCGACACCTTGGCGCTGCCCGCGTCGGTTCCCGCGATCGCGGTGGTCGATCCGGCGACCGTCACGACCACCGCATCGAACTCGGATGCGCCGACCACGTGGAAGGCGATCACCTCCGCGCCGTCGGCGAGACGGATGCCGGCCATGCCCCCGGCCGAGCGGCCCTGGGGGCGCACCGATGACGCGTCGAAGCGCAGCAGCTGGGCGTCGTTCGCGACGAACACCAGCTCGGCACCGTCGGACGCAGGAGCGGCACCCACCACGTGGTCGCCGTCCTTCAGCGCGATGATCTCGATGTCGTGCTTGTTGCCGATCTCGGTGGCCGCGACGCGCTTGACCACGCCCTGCGCCGTGCCCAGAGCGATCGGGGGACCGTCTGCGAGGGGCACCAGGGCGACCACGTGCTCGCCGCCGCTGAGACCGAGGTACTGGTCGCCGCGCGTGCCGGCCGCCAACTGCACCGAGTTCGCCGGGACCGAGGGCAGGTCGACGGGGGAGAAGCGGACGAGACGGCCCAGGTTGGTGACCGCGCCGAGGTCACCGCGTGTGGTCGCGTCCACGGCCGACCGGATCGCATCGTGCTTGGACCGGCGGGCCGGTGCAACGATGCCGCCGCCGGGCGCGTCCGGGACCAGTTCGGCGCGGACCATGCGCCCCGTCGCCGACAGGAACACGCGGCACGGCGCGTCCGCGATCTGCAGGTCGGCGGCCGCTGCTGCCGCGCGGGAACGCGGCTGCACCGGTCCGCCGTTGAGCAGCAGGGTCCGCCGCGGAGTGCCGAACGCCTCCGCCGCAGCATCCAATTCCGTGGCGACCTGCCGCCGCAGCAGCACGTCGCTGCCCAGCAGCTCCTCGAGCGCCGCGATCTCCTTCTGGAGGTTGTCGCGCTCGGTCTCGAGCTCGATGCGCGAGAACTTCGTCAGCCGTCGCAGGCGGAGTTCGAGGATGTACTCGGCCTGCGGCTCGGACAGGTCGAACACGCTCATCAGGCGCGTGCGGGCCGCCTCGCCGTCGTCGGACGTGCGGATGACCTGGATGACCTCGTCGATGTCGAGGATCGCGATGAGGAGGCCCTCGACCAGGTGCAGGCGTTCCTTACGGCGGTTCAGCCGGTACCGGCTACGGCGGGTGACGACGCTGATGCGGTGGTCCAGGTACACCCGCAGCAGCTCGCGCAGTCCCAGGGTCTGCGGCTGCCCCTCCACCAGAGCGACGTTGTTGATGCTGAAGGAGTCCTCGAGGGGCGTGAGCCGGTACAGGTGCTCGAGGACCGCCTGCGGGTCGAAGCCGGTCTTGATGCCGATGACGAGGCGCAGGCCCTTGTGCCGGTCGGTCAGGTCGTTGACGTCCGAGATGCCCTGGAGCTTCTTGGCGTTGACGGCGTCCTTGATCTTCTCGATGACCCGCTCCGGACCCACGAGATAGGGCAGCTCGGTCACCACCAGACCGGTGCGGCGCGGGCCGAGCGACTCGATGGAGACCTTGGCGCGCGTGCGGAAGCTGCCACGGCCGGTCGCGTAGGCGTCCTTGATGCCGTCGAGCCCGACGATGATGCCGCCGCCGGGAAGATCCGGACCCGGCACGAACTCCATCAGCTCCTCGACGGTGGCCTCGGGGTTCTCCAGCAGGTGCGTCGCGGCTCCGACCACCTCGATGAGGTTGTGCGGCGCCATGTTGGTCGCCATCCCCACCGCGATGCCGGTCGTGCCGTTGACCAGCAGGTTCGGGAAGGCCGCCGGCAGCACCTCCGGCTGCTGGAACTGGCCGTCGTAGTTGGGGATGAAGTCGACGACATCCTCGTCGAGGTTCTCCGTCAGCGCGAGCGCCGGTGGCGCCAGCCGCGCCTCGGTGTAGCGGGGGGCGGCGGGGCCGTCGTCCAGCGACCCGAAGTTTCCGTGCCCGTCCACGAGCGGCACCCGGAGCGAGAAGGGCTGCGCGAGCCGCACCAGCGCGTCATAGATCGGAGCGTCACCGTGCGGGTGCAGCTTTCCCATCACCTCGCCGACCACGCGCGCGCTCTTGACGTGTCCGCGATCGGGTCGCAGGCCCATGTCGGCCATCTGGAAGAGGATGCGCCGCTGCACCGGCTTCAGGCCGTCGCGCGCGTCGGGCAGCGCGCGAGAGTAGATCACCGAGTAGGCGTACTCGAGGAACGACGTCTGCATCTCGGATGAGACGTCGACGTCCTCGATGCGGCCGTGGTCTGCGGGTGCGGAGTCGGTGCGGGATGCGGGCATGTGACGATGAAGCCTCGGGTGATGGCAGAAGGGACGGGCGCGGCCGCGTGTGCGAGACTGGCCCCGATGTCCCTCAGCCTACCCGTGGACCCGCCGCGAGCCCGGAGCCTCACCCGTGTCGTGCCGGAGATGTCGGCGGCACTGGATGGGCGGTCGGAGTGGTTCGCCCCGGCCCGCAGCGCCATCGTCTGGGTACTGGACGGACTCGGCGTCTTCAACCTGTCGGCGCGCGCCGGTCACGCACGGTTCCTCGCGGACGCCCGCGCGAAGAAGGATGCCGCGCGCACGGTGTTCCCCTCGACGACGGCGGCCGCGCTCACCAGCCTCCTCACGGGGGCTGCGCCCGGCGAACACGGCATCGTCGGCTACCGCGCGCGCATCCCGGGCACGGACCATGTCGCCAATCAGCTGCGCGGCTGGGACACCGATGGCCTGCCGCAGTCGTTCCAACGTGCGGCGCCGCTGTCGCAGACGCTCGGCCGTCCGTTCTTCGTCGTGTCGCGCGACGAGTACGCGCGCACGGGATTCACGGAGGCGACGCTCGGCTCGGCAGAGTTCCACGGGGCGGACGACCTCGATCAGCGCGTGGCGCTGGCCGCCGACCTCGCGGCGCGGCATCCGGGTTCGCTGGTCTATCTCTACGCGCCGGACCTCGACGCCGTCGGGCACAGGCGGGGCTGGGAGTCGGACGAGTGGGTGGCGACCCTGGAGCGGGTGGATGCCGCCGCGCGCCTGCTCGCCCGGTCGCTGGAGCGTGGCACGGGGGTCGTGGTGACCTCCGACCACGGCATGGTCGATGTGCCGCGGCATCGGCACGTGCTCCTCGAGGAGGGATCTACGCTGCTGGAGGGCGTGCACCTCATCGGCGGCGAGCCGCGCATGCTGCATCTGTATGCGGAGCCCGGGGCCGCGGTGGCGGTGAAAGAGCGTTGGCTGGCGGGCGAGGCGTCCCGTTCCTGGGTGCTCTCGCGTGCCGAGCTGGCGGAATCCGGGTTGATGGGTCCGATCGATGAGGAGGTGAGCGCGCGGATCGGCGACGTGGTCGTCGCAGCGCGTTCGGGCATCGCCTATTACGACGACCGGCTCGCCGACAAGGCGCCGCAGAAGATGATCGGCCAGCACGGCTCGCTGACCGACGAAGAGCGAGTGGTGCCGCTGATCCGGCTGGGCGCCTTCGCCTGAAAGGGGTCAGTCGTCGGAGCGGGCGCCGAACACGATCTCATCCCACGATGGCATCGACGTCCGCCCCTTGCGGCGACCCGCCTCGGCGACCGCCGCAGAGGACGACGACGTCTGATGGTCGGCTGCCGAGGATTCCTCGTCGGCGGGTGCTTCGTCGTAACCGGGCTCGAGCGCGTCGAACAGCGCCACCGGCGCGGAGCCGCGGGGCGTCGGAGCGACCTCGTCGGCACCCGGCAGCGGCTCGCGCTGACCGCGGCGCCGCCGCAGCGCCTCGAGGAGGTCCGCCGTCTCGGCCGAGGTCGCCACGGCGGGCTCGCTCGCGCGCTTGATCGCCGCCTCTTGGACGGCCGGAGCCGCGGGAGCAGGCAGCTCCGGCGTCTCGATGTCTGCCTCGGGCAGCCGTCGCGGCCCGAATGCGCCACTGTCGAAGCGGGAGTCGTCCTTGGCGGAGACCGACTCCAGGGCGCGCAGCCGGGGAATGAGCCCCTCCGGCAGCGATCCCTGGCGCGAGAGCTGGATGGCGTCGGCGTTCAGCGGCGACAGCGTGCTGCGGCGGGGGTCGAAGCCCCAGCGGGCGTCATGGCCGATGTCGTTCGAGGTGAACTCCAGCTTCACGATCCAGCCGGTCGGCTCCTTCCAGCTGGTCCACCGTTCACCGATGGCGCCGGCCTCAGCGAGCTTCGCCCTCACTGCCGCGCCGAAAGTCGTGTGGCCGTCGCCTTCGAAGTCGCCGCCGAGCAGCACGGGCACGGCCAGCGCCTGACCGACCACGTGCTCGCGCTCGGCCAGGACGGGGCCTTCGAAGCGGACGATGTCCTCGACGCGGGCGCCCAGCAGCTCCGCCACCTCTCGCGCGGACAACCCCGCGCGGATGTGGGACTGGATCTCGCGGGGACTCGGCCGGGCGGCCTGCGCGTCCTCGTCGCGTTCCCGGCGCGCCTTGCGCAGCTCTCGGCGCAGCAGGTCGTCGACGGCGAGCGAGAACCTCTCGCCTGACTCGGTCGCCAGGATGAGCTTGTCGTCCTCGGTTCCGATCACCTTGAGCTGTTCCATGCGGACGCCCCTTGCTTTCTCGTGCCGGCTCATGGCTGCGCGTGTCTTGTCGGGCTGATGGCTGCCGATCCTGCCTGTGCGCCCATGCTGTCACAGCAGATCCCCAGCGCCGGGAATATCGCGCGCGTGCCGCGAGTTTCACGCGAACGCACCCCACGGACCCGCCTCGATCGCATTTGCAAAAGGGGAAGCCGTCGTGCAAACTATCGCCGCCCGCAAGGGCGAGCGCAACCCGCGATACCCGGAAGTTGAGATCTTCACGCATGGCCACCGATTACGACGCCCCCCGCAAGACCGAGGACGACAGCGAGTCGATCGAGGCGCTCAAGGAGCGCGTTCCCGACAAGCTCTCGGGTTCGGTCGACGTGGAGGACGCCGACAACCCGTCGGGCTTCGAGCTGCCCGGGGCCGACCTGTCGGACCTCGAGCTCGACGTCGTCGTTCTGCCGCCTCAGGAGGATGAGTTCACGTGTGCGAACTGCTTCCTCGTGAAGCACCGTTCGCAGCTGGATCACGAGAGCGGCGACGGCCCTATCTGCTCGGAGTGCGCCGCCTGAGCTGAGCCCGCCGTACCGCGGCGGAGAGGCGATCAGGCGTCCGCGAGGAGATCACCCACGCGGTCGTCGGATCGTCGGCATCCGTCACCGGAATGACGACGACGCCGTCGATGCCGCCGCGGATGAGGTGCCACGAGCGGGGGTCCAGACCGGCACCGCGCACATGGCGGGCGTCATCGCCCACGTGCGTCACCGGAACGCCGAGGAACTCCACCGGAATGTGGGCGCGTCCCGCGCGGAGCTCGCCACCGCGCACCTCGACGACGGGAGCGGCGGCGATCATCAGCGCGACCAGCAGCACGCCCACTACGATCCCCACCGCCAGAGCCACCGTCGTGTCGATCGGCGTGAGCACCAGAGCCGCCATCGGCGCCGCCACCGCGGCGGCCACCAGGATCCACAGCGACGGCCCGAGGCGTTCCCGGTACAGACGGTCCGCGGGCGCACCGCCGCGGTCGTTGCGGGCCCCGGCGTGACGCGATGAGTTCTGCATTACCCTCATTGGGTGACTGAAACGGTGGACGTCCCCATTATCGCCTCCGACGTCCCGGTGTACGCCCATCCCGGCGACGCCGGAGCGGATCTGGTCGCCGCGGAGGCGGTGCGCTTGGAGCCCGGTGCGCGCGCTCTGGTCGGCACGGGGGTGCGCATCGCGCTCCCGGACGGCTACGTCGGCTTCGTCGTGCCGCGCAGCGGCCTGGCCGCCAAGCACGGCATCACCATCGTCAACTCGCCGGGGACCATCGATGCCGGCTACCGGGGCGAGATCAAGGTCATCCTTCTGAACACCGATCGCGATCAGCCGCACGAGATCGCCGTGGGCGACCGCATCGCGCAACTGATCGTGATGCCCGTCCCGCGCGCGGCGTTCCTTCCTGTGGAGGTGCTGCCCGACAGCACGCGAGGCGAGGGCGGTTTCGGCTCCACGGGCTATCGCGCGGGCGCGGCGCAGCCGGCGACGGGCGCCGCGGAGTACGCGCGGACAGCTCCCCGCGACCACGACGAGACGGACGGAGTCCTGGCATGACCGATTCCCCCTCACCCGAGACGCCGCGCAAGGCGGCTCCCGAAGACCGTGCCGCGACCGGCCCGTTCGACGAGTCGGAAGCGAACCCGGTCCGGCCGTACATCGACCTGGGCGGGATCAAGATCCTGCCGCGCGAAGGACTGAACCTCCGCCTGGAGGTCGAGGAGCAGACCAAGCGCATCGTGGCCGTCGGGCTCGACTATGCCGGGTCGACGCTGCAGGTGCAGCCGTTCGCCGCCCCGCGCACTGCGGGCCTGTGGGACGAGACGCGGGACCAGATCCGCCAGCAGATCCGCCAGCAGGGCGGACGCGTGGAGGAGCGCGAGGGCCCTCTGGGGCCGGAGCTGCTCGCCGAGGTGCCGGTCATCGCCGGGCCGGACGGCACGGCGGGCAAGCGCCTGGCGCGCTTCGTCGGCGTGGACGGTCCTCGGTGGTTCCTGCGGGGCGTCATCGGCGGGGCGGCGACCTCCGACGTCGAAGCGGCGGCCGCTGTGGAGGACCTCTTCCGCTCGATCGTCGTGGTCCGGGGCGGGTCCCCGATGCCTCCGCGCGACCTCATCCCGCTTCGGATGCCGGCGACCCCGGGTACGGCGTGAGCGACGCGACCCCGCGCGACGGCCGCCCCGGACCCGGTGGCGAGCCGGCAGACGGGGATCCCCCGATCGCGCGACACGCGGACGCCGAGCCGGCAACGGCCGGCGCGACCGCCGGACCGATGCCCGAGGGCGGCCTGCCCGATCCCTCCTCCTCCGCAGCGGGCGCCCAGCCGTCGGCATCCGAGATCCTGGGCGCCGCCCTCGGCGGCGCCGCGCGCCGCGCGGGCCTCGACCCGGCGGAGGGCAGGAGCACGCGGCACGTGGTGTGGTCGGCCATGGGCGGCTGGCGCGGCATCCTCGAATCGGTGCTTCCGAGCCTCGCGTTCGTCGTGCTGTTCACGCTCACGCAGCAGCTCGTGCTCTCGCTGGCCGTCTCGGTCGGGATCGCGGCGATCTTCACCGTGATCCGCCTGCTCCAGAAGCAGCCGGTCGCCGCGGCCCTCGGCGGACTCATCGCCGCGGTGGCGGCCGCCGCGCTGTCGCTGTGGACCGGTCGGGCCGCCGACAACTTCCTCTGGGGGTTCGCGACCAACGGGCTCTACGGCACCGCCTTCCTGATCTCCGCTCTCGTGGGATGGCCGCTCATCGGGCTCGCCGTCGGGTTCCTCATGGGGGAGGGCACAGCGTGGCGTGTCGACCGGCGCAAGCGTCGCGCGTTCTTCTGGCTGTCGATCGCGTGGGCCTCGCTGTTCGCGGCGCGGCTGCTCGTTCAGGTGCCGTTGTACTTCGCGAACGACGTG
Organism: Microbacterium timonense; assembly: GCF_900292075.1. Classification (GTDB taxonomy): domain Bacteria; phylum Actinomycetota; class Actinomycetes; order Actinomycetales; family Microbacteriaceae; genus Microbacterium; species Microbacterium timonense. The sequence goes on along the minus strand of NZ_OLMV01000001.1, from coordinate 453,078 downwards.
ACCGCCCTGGGCACGCTGAAGCTCGTCATGGGTCTGCCGCTGTTCGCCCCGCTCGTCGCCGTCACCTGGCTCGCGGTGCGCGCGCTCTACCCACCCTCGCCAAGGTGATACATTTATCTCGACATCAAGATAAATATCGCTCGTCCCGTTTAGGTGCACCTCACTAGCCGAGGGGTCGGGGGCGAGAGAAGATGGGGATGCCGGACTCCGGCACGATCCCGCCGCCGACGAAGGAGACAGACGTGTCCACGGTTGACAGCTTCGGTGCCAAGAGCACCCTGACGGTCGGCAGCACCGACTATGAGATCTTCCGCATCGACACGGTCGCGGGCTACGACAAGCTCCCGTTCAGCCTGAAGGTGCTGCTGGAGAACCTGCTTCGCACCGAGGACGGTGCCAACGTCACCAAGGAGCAGATCCAGGCCCTCGGCTCGTGGAACCCGGACGCCGAGCCTGACACCGAGATCCAGTTCACGCCGGCGCGCGTGGTGATGCAGGACTTCACCGGCGTTCCCTGCATCGTCGACCTCGCCACGATGCGCGAGGCGGTCACCGCCCTCGGCGGCGACCCGAACCGGATCAACCCCCTCTCGCCGGCGGAGATGGTCATCGACCACTCTGTGATCGCCGACCTCTTCGGCCGCGAGGACGCTCTGGAGCGCAACGTCGAGATCGAGTACGAGCGCAACGGCGAGCGTTACCAGTTCCTGCGCTGGGGACAGACGGCCTTCAACGACTTCAAGGTCGTACCTCCGGGCACCGGCATCGTGCACCAGGTGAACATCGAGCACCTGGCGAAGGTGATCTACGACCGTGAGGTCCCTTCGACAGGCTCAGGACTGGGGGCGGACAAAGTGCTCCGCGCCTACCCCGACACCTGTGTGGGCACCGACTCGCACACCACGATGGTCAACGGCCTGGGCGTGCTGGGCTGGGGCGTCGGCGGCATCGAAGCCGAGGCGGCGATGCTCGGCCAGCCCGTCTCGATGCTCATCCCGCGCGTGGTGGGCTTCAAGCTCACCGGTGAGATCCCCGCCGGCGTGACGGCGACCGACGTGGTCCTCACGATCACCGACATGCTGCGCAAGCACGGCGTCGTGGGCAAGTTCGTCGAGTTCTACGGCGAGGGCGTCGCCTCGGTGCCGCTGGCCAACCGCGCCACCATCGGCAACATGAGCCCGGAGTTCGGCTCCACGGCGGCGATCTTCCCCATCGACGACGTCACGCTCGACTACCTCCGTCTGACCGGCCGGGACGAGAAGGCGGTGGCCCTCGTCGAGGCGTACGCCAAGGAGCAGTCGCTGTGGCACGACCCGGCCCGCGAGCCGAACTTCAGCGAGTACATGGAGCTCGACCTCTCCACCGTCGTGCCCTCGATCGCCGGGCCGAAGCGCCCGCAGGACCGCATCCTGCTGTCCGAGGCCAAGGCGCAGTTCGAGAAGGACATCGTGGGCTACGCCACGCCGTCCACGAGCGACGACATCGTGGACCTCGAGTCCAAGCACTCGTTCCCGGCCTCCGACCCCGGCCAGGTCCCCGGTGAGGAGGAGCGCTCGACGCGACCCGTCCACATCAACAGCGGCGCACCGGCGACGGCCTCCAAGCCGGTCAAGGTCACCACCCCGGACGGTGAGGCCTACATCCTCGACAACGGCGCCGTGACGCTCGCCGCCATCACGTCCTGCACGAACACGTCGAACCCGTCGGTCATGATCGCCGCCGGCCTGCTGGCCAAGAACGCGGTCGACAAGGGGCTCAAGCGCAAGCCGTGGGTGAAGACCACGCTGGGCCCGGGCTCGAAGGTCGTCACCGACTACTACGAGAAGTCCGGACTGGACAAGGCGCTCGAGGGGCTCGACTTCTACACCGTCGGCTACGGCTGCACGATCTGCATCGGCAACTCCGGCCCCCTCATCGAGGAGGTCTCGGCGGCCATCAACGAGCACGACCTCGCCGTGACGGCCGTCCTGTCGGGCAACCGCAACTTCGAGGGCCGCATCAGCCCCGACGTGAAGATGAACTATCTGGCGTCCCCGCCGCTGGTGGTCGCGTACGCCCTCGCCGGCTCGATGAACTTCGACTTCGAGACCGATCCTCTCGGCAAGGACCTCGACGGCAACGATGTCTTCCTCAAGGACATCTGGCCTTCGCCCGAGGAGGTCCAGCAGATCATCGACACCTCGATCTCGCGCGAGCAGTTCATCAAGCAGTACGCGACGGTGTTCGACGGCGATGAGCGCTGGCAGAACCTTCCGACCCCCGAGGGCCCGGTCTTCGAGTGGGACGCCGACTCGACGTACGTGCGCAAGGCGCCCTACTTCGACGGCATGTCGATGGAGCTGACGCCGGTCGCCGACATCACCGGCGCACGCGTCATGGCCACGCTCGGCGACTCGGTCACGACCGACCACATCTCGCCCGCGGGCAACATCAAGGCCGGAACGCCGGCCGCGCAGTACCTCACCGAGCACGGCGTCGCGCAGAAGGACTTCAACTCCTACGGCTCCCGACGCGGCAACCACGAGGTCATGATCCGTGGCACGTTCGCCAACATCCGCCTGAAGAACGAGCTGGTCGCCGCCGTCAACGACGGCCAGATCGTCGAGGGCGGGTATACGCGCGACTTCACGCAAGAGGGTGGCCCGCAGTCCTACATCTACGACGCGTGCATGAACTATCAGGCGCAGGGCACACCGCTGGTGGTGTTCGGCGGCAAGGAGTACGGTTCGGGCTCGTCGCGCGACTGGGCGGCCAAGGGCACGAGCCTGCTGGGCGTCAAGGCGGTCATCACCGAGAGCTTCGAGCGCATCCACCGCTCCAACCTCATCGGCATGGGCGTGGTCCCGCTGCAGTTCCCGGCGGGGGAGAGCTGGAAGTCGCTCGGGCTGGACGGCACCGAGATCGTGTCCATCACCGGCCTCGAGCAGCTGAACGAGGGCATCACCCCCAAGACCGTGCACGTCACCGCCGCGCCGAGCGAGTTCTCGCCCGAGGGCAAGCAGACCGTCGAATTCGACGCAGTCGTGCGCATCGACACGCCCGGTGAGGCCGACTACTACCGCAACGGCGGCATCCTGCAGTACGTGCTGCGGTCGCTGGTCTGACACTCGCACGCAGAAGGACCGGATGCCTCGCGGCATCCGGTCCTTCTGCGTGCCGCGGGTAGACTGTCAGAGCCCCTCCGGGGCCGGAAAGGAGCGGGGATGTCGCTGCTGTCGTCCATCACCGGACCGCGCGACCTCGACGCACTGAGCATCGATCAGCTGGAGCAGCTGGCGGATGAGATCCGCGGGTTCCTCGTCGAGAACGTCGCACGCACCGGAGGCCACCTCGGTCCCAATCTCGGCGTCGTGGAGCTCACGATCGCCCTTCATCGGGTGTTCGACTCCCCGCACGATCCGATCGTCTTCGACACCGGCCACCAGTCCTATGTCCACAAGCTGCTGACGGGGCGGCAGGACTTCACGAAACTGCGCGCCCGGGGCGGCCTGGCCGGCTACCCCCAGCGATCCGAGAGCCCGCACGACGTCGTCGAGTCCTCGCACGCATCGAGTTCACTCAGCTGGGCGGACGGCGTCTCACGAGCCCTCACGCGCACGGGCCGCAAGGACCGGCACGTCGTCGCGGTGGTCGGCGACGGCGCGCTCACCGGCGGCATGACGTGGGAGGCGCTCAACAACATCTCGGACGACAACGATCGCAACCTCGTCATCGTCGTCAACGACAACGGTCGTTCGTACGCACCGACCATCGGCGGGATGGCCCGGTACCTCAACCGGGTGCGCACCGCGGAGTCGTACCGCAATCTGCACCGCGGGTCCGACAACCTGTTCCGCAAGCTCGGGCCGGCCGCGCGCGCCGTGTACCGGGGCGTGCGGGGTGGCACACACGGTTTCCTCTCACGGTTCACCAACAACGCCGCGCTGTACTCGAACCTCGACATCAAATACCTCGGTCCGGTCGACGGTCACGATCTTCCGGTGCTGCTGGAGACGCTCGAACTCGCGAAGGCGTACGGCGCCCCGGTCATCGTCCATGCGATCACCGAGAAGGGCCGCGGCTACGCTCCGGCACTCGAGGACGAGGCCGACCAGTTCCACGCCGTCGGCAAGATCGACCCACTGACCGGCGAGGCGCTGGGCTCCCCGGGCGATCGCGCCTGGACCGACGTCTTCGCCGACGAGCTGGTCTCGGTCGGCGACCGGCGCGACGACGTGATCGCGATGACGGCCGCGATGCTGCGCCCGACGGGGCTCCTGCCCTTCGCGCAGCGGTTCCCCGACCGCGTGTACGACGTGGGCATCGCCGAGCAGCACGCGGTCACATCGGCCGCCGGCCTCGCCTTCGGCGGGCTGCACCCCGTCGTGGCGATCTACGCGACGTTCATGAACCGGGCCTTCGACCAGGTGCTGATGGACGTCGCCCTCCACAAGGCGGGCGTCACGTTCGTGCTCGACCGGGCCGGCGTCACCGGCCCCGACGGGCCCAGTCACCACGGCATCTGGGATCTGGCGATGCTGCAGATCGTCCCGCACATCCGCATCGCCGTGCCGCGTGACGAAGCCCGGCTGCGCGAAGAGCTGCAGGAGGCTGTGGCCGTCGACGACGCTCCCACGGTGCTGCGCTTCCCCAAGGGCCCGGTCAGTGCCGACCTTCCCGCTCTCGAACGGCTCGAAGACGGCGTGGACGTCCTGGTGCGCTCGGACGCCCAGGACGTGCTGCTCGTGGGCATCGGCCCCATGGCCCACACCGCGGTCGAGGTCGCTGAGCGCCTGCGCGCGCAGGGCATCGGTGCGACGGTGGTCGACCCCCGGTGGGTCGTTCCGGTGCAGCCGTCGATCGTGGAGCTCGCGGCATCCCATCGCCTCGTCATCACGATCGAGGACGGCATCCGCGTGGGCGGCATCGGCACCCGCGTGCGACAGGTGCTGCGCGAGGCGGGGGTCGACACCGCCGTGGATGAGCTCGGGGTTCCGGACGAGTTCATCGACCACGCCAGCCGCGAGCAGATCCTCGAAGACGCCGGGCTCGCGCCGGCCAAGATCGCCCAGGATGTCGTGGCACAGGTGCTGGGCACGCGCATCCCCGTCGCCCGGGGCGCGCAGACCACCGAGATCCCGACCCTGCCGGACCTCGCCCGCAGCCGCGACGAACGCCGCTGACGCTCGCGGGCGTCCTCGCGGCCGACGACTCGATGCGCTTCGCGCGAGTCGCGGTGTTCCGGACGGGCGATACATGTCGTCTGGATCGAAAGGTGTCGACTCGGCCGCGACACGACGTCGCGGGGGAAAGCGCAGGGCGCACCCTCCGGAGAAGGTGCGCCCTGGCAGGAGGCGGTGGCTCAGCCGCCGATGCCCTTGATCACGGGGTGGTGGAAGGTGTCGCCGAAGACGCGCTCCGAAGCGCCTTCGCGGTCGAGGTAGGGCGAGGCGCCCCCGTCGATGAACGGCCAGCCGGCGCCGAGGATCAGGCAGAGGTCGATGTCCTGCACCTCGGGGACCACACGCTCGTCGAGCATGATCTTGATCTCCTGCGCGAGTCCGTCCTGCACGCGGCGGAGGATCTCCGCCGCCGGAGCGGGGGCGGAGCCGACCGCGGGCTTGAGCACCTTCTCGGCCGCCTTCGTCCAGCCGGTGACACGACCGCCCTTGTCCTTCTCGACGACCTCGGGAAGCTCCGCGAGAGCATGGAAGTTCTCGTTGGCGTAGAAGCGGTCCGGGAACGCGCGCACCATGGTGTCCTGCACGTGGGCGGCGACCTTCCAGCCGACCAGATCGATGAGCTGGAACGGACCCATCGGCAGGCCGAGCGGCGCGAAGGCCCTCTCCACGTCCGCGACGGGGGTTCCCTCGTACACTGCGCGCGCTGCCTCGCCCATCACCTTCGCCAGCAGGCGGTTGACGACGAAGCCGGGCGCGTCAGCGGTGAGCACCGCGTTCTTGCCGAGGTTCTTGGCCACCACGAAGGCGGTCGAGAGCGCGGCATCCGCGGTCTGCGGCGTCTTGACGATCTCGATGAGCGGCATCACCGCGACCGGGTTGAAGAAGTGGAACCCGACCAGGCGCTCGGGATGGACGAGCCGCGCCCCGATCTCCTCGACCGAGAGCGACGACGTGTTGGTCGCGAGGATCGCGTCCTCTGCCACGATCTGCTCGATCTCGCCGAACACCTGCTGCTTGACGCCGACCTCCTCGAACACCGCCTCGATGACGAAGTCGCAGTCCGCGTAGAGGCTCTTGTCGGTCGTGCCGGTGACCAGCGCACGCAGCTTGTTGGCGGTGTCGCCGTCCAGCCGGCCCTTCGCCTGGAGCTTGCCGATCTCTTCGTGGATGTACGCCACACCCTTGTCGACGCGGGCCTGGTCGAGGTCGGTGATGAGCACGGGCACCTGCAGCTTGCGCACGAACAGCAGCGCGAACTGGCTCGCCATGAGACCGGCGCCGATGATGCCGACCTTGGTGACCTTCTTCGCGAGCTGCTTGTCGGGCGCGCCGACCGGACGCTTGGCGCGCTTCTGGACGAGATCGAAGGCATACATGGATGCCGCGAACTGGTCGCCGGTCACCAGCTCGGCCAGCGCCTCGTCCTCGCGGGCGAACCCCTCGGCCTTGGTGCCGCTCTTGGCCTTGTCGAGCAGATCCAGCGCGACGTACGGTGACTTCGGCACCGTACCGATCTTGGACTCCAGCATTCCGCGCGCGACCTTGATCGCGATCGGCCACTTCGTCAGACGCTCGAGCTTGCCCGGCTCGTTCCGGCGCTCCACCTTGACCTTGCCCGCCAGCACGGCGTCGGCCCAGGCGAGGGAGTCCTCGAGATAGTTGGCCGCGGGGAAGATGGCGTCGACGATCCCGTAGTCGAACGCCTGCTGCGGCTTCAGCATGCGGTTCTGCTTGAGCGGGTTCGAGATGACCACCTCGAGCGCGTTCTCGATGCCGATGAGATTCGGAAGCAGATACGCGCCGCCCCAGCCCGGGATGATGCCGAGGAACACCTCGGGCAGCGCGATCGCCGCGGCCGAGGCATCCACCGTCCGGTAGGTGCTGTTGAGGGCGATCTCGAGCCCGCCACCCAGGGCCAGGCCGTTGACGAAGGCGAACGAGGGCACGCCGAGCTCGGTGAGCTTGCCGAGCACCTTGTGGCCGAGCTGGGCGACCAGCCGTGCGTCGTCCCGGGAGCGCACCCTGCCGATGTCGGAGAGGTCGGCGCCGGCGGCCAGGATGTACTGCTTGCCCGTGATGCCCACGGCCTGGATCTCACCCGCGGCCGCGCGGGCCTTCACGGCGTCGAGGGTGTCGCCCAGCTGCGACATCGTGGCCGGGCCCAGTGTGTTCGGACGGGTGTGGTCGCGGCCGTTGTCGAGCGTGATGAGGGCCAGCACCTTGCCGGAGGGCAGGCGGATGTCGCGCACGCGGGAGTGGGTGATCACCTCGCCGTCCGTGGTGGCGAGGATGGGGGAGAAGTCGATGTCGTCGTAGTCGGTCATTCTGCGATTACTTCCGCTTCTTTCCGTCGAAGTACGGGTTCTCCCAGATGACGGAGCCGCCCTGTCCGAGGCCCACGCACATGGCGGTCAACCCGTAGCGGACGTCGGGCCGTTCGGCGAACTGGGCCGCCAGCTGGATCATGAGGCGCACACCGGAGGCCGCCAGCGGGTGGCCGAACGCGATCGCGCCGCCCCACGGGTTCACGCGCGGATCGTCATCGGCGATGCCGAAGTGATCCAGCAGCGAGATCACCTGGATCGCGAAGGCCTCGTTCAGCTCGAACAGTCCGATGTCGTCGATCGTGAGGCCGGCCTTCTTGAGAGCCTTCTCGGTCGAGGGGATCGGGCCGATGCCCATGATCTCGGGCTGGACGCCGGCGAAGGCGAACGAGACGAGCCTCATCTTGGGCTTCAGACCGAGCTCCTTGACAGCGCGACCGCCCGCCAGCAACGACATCGTCGCGCCGTCGGTCAGCGGCGACGACGTCCCGGCGGTCACACGGCCGTGGGGGCGGAACGGCGTCTTCAGGCTGGCCAGGTCCTCCATTGTGGTCTGCGGCCGGCGACCCTCGTCCTCGGTGGCCAGGCCCCACGAACCCTCGGCGTCCTTGATCGCGACCGGGACGAGGTCGGGCTGGATCTTGCCGGCGTCGTACGCCGCCTGCACCTTGTGCTGGCTCAGCATGCCGTAGCGGTCCGAGCGTTCCTTGGTGAGGTGCGGGAATCGGTCGAAGATGCGCTCCGCCGTGACCCCCATGTTGAGGGCCCCCGGATCCACCATCTTCTCGGCGACGAATCGGGGGTTGGGGTCGGCATTGGCGCCGATGGGGTGGTGGCCCATGTGCTCGACGCCGCCCGCGAGGGCGACGTCGTACATGCCCACGCCGATCGAGGCGGCCATCGTGGTGACGCTCGTCATGGCACCCGCGCACATGCGGTCGATCGCGAAGCCCGGAACCGTCTGGGGCAGCCCTGCCAGGATCGCCACGCTGCGGCCCAGGGTCAGCCCCTGGTCGCCCGTCTGGCTGGTCGCGGCGATGGCGACATCATCGACGCTGTCCTTGGGAACGCCCGGATTGCGTTCCATCAGCCCGATCGTCGCCTTGACGGCGAGGTCGTCCGCGCGGGTGTTCCAGTACATGCCCTTCTCGCCGGCGCGCCCGAACGGGGTGCGCATGCCATCGACGAAGAAGACGTCCGAAATCTCGGCCACTCTGCCTCCAAACATAGAGATGCCGCCAGCCTAGGATCGGCCGCGGAACGCCAGGAATCGGGTGGGGGAAACCTACGAAGCGGCTTCGGACGCCTGCGACGGCCCTTGCACGGATCCCACAAAGGCATCGGCGATCACCTGTGCAGTCTGCGCAACCTGCCAGGTGCGGGCGCCCAGCGCCGCGAGTGCCTCCCCGACGGATGCCGGGGTCACCGGCTCCGGGGGCGCCCAGGCGACGCGGCGCAGAGTCTCGGGCGTCAGGAGGTTCTCGGTCGGCATTCCCAGCTCCTGGGCGCGATGCTCGACAGCGGGTCGGGCCGCCTTCAGCCGCGCGTCGGCCTCGGGGTTGCGATCGGACCAGGCTCGGGGCGGTGGGAGCGAGTCGCCACCGGTGGCACGCTCCAGAGGAAGCTGGTTCGCCGCGCGTCCCGCCTCGATCGCCGCCCACCAGCGATCCAGCTGCGTACGGCTGGCACGGCCGGTGAACTCCTTGACGGCCGCCAGCGCGTTCTTCGACTTCGGGTCGGCCAGCACGGCTGCCACGAGCGCACGGTCGGGAACCAGACGTCCGGGAGCGACGTCCTCCTCACGTGCGAACTCCTCGCGGGCGGTCCACAGCTCGCGGGCGATCGCCAGCGCCCTGCGGCCACGCACGGTGTGAAGTCCCGACAGCCGTCGCCAGGGCTCCTCGCGCGGCGGCTTGGGCTCGCGCTCGAGGACTGCGCGGAACTCCTCGGCGGCGAACTGCGTCTTGCCCTGCTCAACCAGTTCGTCTGCGAGCTTGTCGCGCACGTCGACGAGGTGCTCGACGTCCAGGGCCGCGTACTCCAGCCAGGACTGGGGCAGCGGCCGCGTCGACCAGTCGGACGCCGAGTGCGCCTTCGCGAGCGTGATGCCGAGCGTGTCCTCCACCACCGCACCCAGGCCCACCCGCTCGTGACCGAGGAGGCGGGCTGCGAGCTCCGTGTCGAAGATGGAGTCGGGTTCCAGCCCGAGTTCACGCAGGGACGGCAGATCCTGGCTGGCGGCGTGCAGCACCCACTCCTCGCCGCCGATCGCATCCTGGAGGGCGCGGAAGTCGCCGATCGGGGGCGGGTCGAACAGGAAGACCCCGGCGCCGCGCCGGAACACCTGCACCAGATAGGCCCGCTGCGAGTACCGGAAACCCGACGCACGCTCGACGTCGACGGCGACGGGCCCCTGCCCGGCGGCGAGCCGAAGGGCAGCTTCGACGACGTCGTCGACGGCGTCGATCACCGCATACTCAGCCACGTGTCGACCTGCGCGAACCCAGCATCGCGATTCCTTCCGAGCCCGGCGGGAGTCCCGCCAGCATGCATACCAACTCCGCCCATGCTTCCACGTGCGGCGCGATCGCGCCTTCCGGCGACCAGGACGCGCGCAGCTCGATCTGCGCTCCGTCGCCCTCCGCGGCCAGCGATCCGAAGCCCTTGGAGAGCGTCTTGGTGGCCGTGCCCGAGGCCGAATGGAAGCCGGCGTGGCGGGATGCCAGGGCGTCGGTGAGCCACGTCCACGCGACGTCGGCCAGCAGCGGATCGATTCCGATCTCCGGCTCGAGGGGGGCCTGTGCAAAGCACACGATGCGCCAAGGACCGTTCCACGCAGAGGGCTCCTCGGGATCGAAGAGAAGCACCAGGCGCCCGGTGCCGTAGGGGGAGTCCGCCTCGTCGGGGGAGGAGCGCACGTCTCCCGCGATGGCGAGCGCCTGCGGCGCGAGCCCCTGGGGTGCCGCGATCTCGTGCACCGTCAGGTCATCGCGGAACTCGATCGCCCTCACCGCGTCCGCCGCCTGCTCGAACGTGGTGGGTGCCGCCGGGGGACGCTGCTCAGCCACGCGGACAGACTAGAGTGATGCCTCGATGGTCGCCTCCAGGCGCGCCGCGATCCGCGGCGCAACCCCTCTGTTCGCCGCCGGTGTCAAGGCTGCTCTCGCCGTGCTGAGCATCGCGCTGGCAGGCGTCGTCGGCGCCCTCGCCGCCGGTTCCGTGCGGATGGCTCGCAAGGTCGTGACGCCCGCCCGGCGGCTGCCGGACACGCGCATCCTCGCGCTCGACACGGCGGCGCAGACGATCACCCTCGCGCGCACCGCCGACACCGAGCTCCCCGGCCGCTACGGTCTGTTCACCACCGGGACGGCGGATTACCTCAAGCTGGGCTCGGTGCTGTCCGAGGACGCCACCAGCGTCAAACGCAAGCTGCTCACCCACATCGGGCCGGATGCGCACCTGTCGCCCGAGGCGGCCTTCAGCGGCTGGTACTACGAGCGCCCCGAGGAGCTGCACCTGCCGTACACGCCGGAGCTCATCGGTTCGACCGTCGGTCCCTGTCCCGCGTGGCTGTTCCCTGCCGGAGACGGCGACACGTGGGTGATCCAGGTGCACGGCCGGGGAACCACGCGCGCCGAGTGCCTGCGCGCCGTGCCGCTGTTCGATTCGCTCGGCATCACGTCCCTGCTGGTGTCGTACCGCAACGACGGGGAGGCGCCCCGCAGCAGGACCGGCACGTATGCGCTGGGGGCGACCGAGTGGCGGGACGTCGACGCCGCCGTCGGATTCGCCCGGCGCCGCGGCGCGCGGCGTGTGATCGTCATGGGGTGGTCGATGGGCGGCGCGATCGCGCTGCAGCTGTCGCTGAACTCGGCCCACGGTGATGTCATTGCCGGACTGATCCTCGAGTCGCCCGTCGTCGACTGGCGCCTCGTGCTGGCGTACCAGGCGCGCGAGCTGCGCGTGCCCCGGCCGATCACGGGGCTGGCCCTGGAGGCGCTTCAGGCGGAATGGGCGACACCGCTCACACGGACCGGCGCCGCCATCCGGCTCGACGAGCTCGATGTGGTCGCGCGCGCGGCCGAGCTGCGGCATCCGATCCTCATCCTCCACAGCGACGACGACGGCTTCGTGCCCTCCGACGCGTCGCACGAGCTGTTCGCGGCCCGTCCCGACCTCGTCGATCTGCGGGTGTTCGACGTCGCGCGTCACACGAAGCTCTGGAACTACGACCAGGAGCGCTGGAGTGACAGCATCCGGTCCTGGCTGGCCGCGCGAGGGCTCGCCGCGGCGTGAGCGGCGCCGGCGTCAGGCCGTCTTCGCGCGCACCTGACGCTGGGCACGCAACAGCATGCCCGTCATGCCCGAGATCCGCAGCGGGGAGACCACGCGGGTCAATCCGAGGGTCTGCGGGTAGTCGCCCGGGACGGCCAGCACCTCGGCCGCAGAGAGCCCGGTCAGGCCCTGCGCGAGGATGCTCGCGAATCCGCGCGTCGTCGGAGCCTCGGGTGGAGCCGTGGCGTGCATCGCCACCACCCCGTCCGGATCGACGTCCACGACGATGTACACCGGCGACTGACACTCCACGACCCGCTCGCACAGCTCGGGATGGCCCTCGTATCGCTGCGGAACGGGCGGGAGCTCCTGCGAGTACTCCAGGAGCAGCTGCAGGCGATCGGGCTCGGGCAGCTCCAGGAACTCGTCGCGGATCTCGGCGAGGCGCTCGGGAAGGACGGCTTCGGACATCACCGCCATCCTCCCACGCGTGAGGCCGACCGGCTCGGGCCGCCTCCGCTCAGCGCGCGGCCACCTCGCCCGGCTGCGGACCCGTGGCGATCGGCACCCGCACGGCACTGCCCCATTCGGTCCACGAGCCGTCATAGTTGCGCACGTCGCCGAAGCCGAGCAGGTGCTTGAGCACGAACCACGTGTGGCTGGAGCGCTCCCCGATGCGGCAATAGGCGACGATGCTGTCGTCGTCCTGCAGGCCGACCTCGCCGCGATAGATCGCCTCGAGCTCCGCGCGGGGCTTGAAGCCACCGTCCTCGGCGACCGCGCGGCCCCACGGCACGCTGCGCGCGGTGGGGATGTGACCACCACGGAGGGCGCCTTCCTCCGGGTACGCAGGAGCCGACGTCCGAGAGCCGTCGTACTCCTCCGGTGACCGCACGTCGATCAGCGGGCCCGAGCCGAGGTGCGCCAGCACGTCGTCCTTGTACGCGCGCAGAACACTGTCATCGCGTTCGACGACGGGGTACTGCGTCGGCGCGGGGGCCGGCACCTCCGTCGTGATCGGGCGCCCTTCTGCGATCCACTTGTCACGGCCGCCGTCCAGCAGGCGCACGTCTTCGTGCCCGAAGAGCGAGAAGACCCACAGCGCATACGCGGCCCACCAGTTGTTCTTGTCGCCGTAGATCACGACGGTGTCCTCACGCGAGATGCCCTTGCGGCTGAGGAGAGCCGCGAAGCCCTCTCCGTCGACGTAGTCCCGGACCACCGGGTCGTTGAGCTCGGTGTGCCAGTCCACCTTCACGGCACCGGGGATGTGCCCCGTCTCGTACAGCAGGACGTCTTCGTCGGATTCGACCACGACGAGCCCGGGCCGGCCCAGCTGGGCCTGGAGCCACTCGCCGGTGACGAGCCTGCCGGGCTCGGCGTACTCGGCGAACTTCTCGGACGACGTGTCGGTCTCGACAGACATGGCTACTCCTCAGGTGGGGCGGATCGCTCGCCGGGGCGGTGGGTCCGGCGGCAGCGGGTCGGCGCACGCGGCTGACGATTAGGGTTGAACCGTCGCCTCCGACCCTAGATTCCCGCGCGTGCGAGCACAGCACCCCCGTAAGACGCCGTCACAGGCCCGCGGCATGCTGGGGCGCCGGGCACGACGAACCGCCCGTCCGCCACTTCGACAGAGGACCCGAATGACCGTCCCCGCCACCCGAACCGGTGTGATCCATCTCGCGGATCGCACTCCGCAGCTCGCCGGTGCCGAGATGGTCGCCGCACTGGTGCCGCCGCCGCAGTTCGAGGGTGCGACGTTCGACACCTATCGGGCCGACCCGGCATACCCCTCGCAGCAGGAGGCGAAAGACCTCCTGATGGCGTTCTCGGGTGCCGCCGCGCCCGTCAAGGGTGGTCTCTTCCGCCGTGCGAAGCGGCCCGAGATCAAGCCGGGCGTGTATCTGGACGGCGGGTTCGGCGTCGGCAAGACGCACCTGCTCGCGTCGGTCTACCACGCGCTGCCCGCGCGTCGGAAGTACTTCGGCTCGTTCATCGAGTACACAGCGCTGGTCGGCGCGCTGGGGTACCAGAACACCGTGGAGCTGTTCCGCGGATCGGACCTGCTGTGCATCGACGAGTTCGAGCTCGACGATCCGGGCGACACGATGGTGATGACGCGCCTGCTGGGGGAGCTGGTCGCCTCGGGAACGCGCCTGGCCGCGACATCCAACACCCCGCCGAACGCTCTCGGCGAGGGCCGGTTCGCCGCGCAGGACTTCCTGCGCGAGATCCACGCCATGGCCGCGAGCTTCCAGACGGTCCGCATCGACGGCACGGATTATCGTCACCGCGCCGTCGACGGCCACGCCGCCGTACTGGAGCCCGCTCCGTACGAGAACGCCATCGCGGATGCCGCGACGACCGGTCTCGTCTCGGACGACGACTTCGACTCCCTCGTCGCGCACCTCGCTCGCGTCCACCCGTCTCGCTACATCCGGCTCATCGGGGATCTGTCCCTGGTCGGGCTGCGCGATGTCGCGCCGTTCACGGATCAGTCCGCGGCGTTGCGGTTCGTGGCATTCGTCGACCGCGTGTACGACGCGCAGCTGCCGATCCGCGCCACTGGCACGTCTCTCGATCTGGTGTTCCCCGAAGAGATGCTCGCCGGCGGGTACCGGAAGAAGTACCTGCGAGCGATCTCGCGGCTGGTCGCCTCGACCCTGGCCTGACCGCCGGGCGTCCGGCCGTGAGGCGGTCTCACGCCGGACTCGGGGCAGTGCTTCGGCGTGCCGAAACACGATGTTTACGTGGGCGGTCCCCGTGTAACCCCGGGGAAACACGGCTTGTCCCGCGGCCGAAACGGACCGTCGCCACACTGAGGGAACCCGACGCTATACCTGCGTCCCTGCAGAGAGGTTCTCTTCGAGATGGATCAAGGCAACACCGCATTCATCCTGATAGCGGCAGCACTCGTCCTGTTGATGACGCCAGGACTCGCGTTCTTCTACGGCGGTCTGGTCAAGGCCAAGAGCGTCATCAGCATGATGATGCTCAGCTTCGGTGCGATGGGACTCATCGGCGTCCTGTGGGTCATCTACGGCTATGCGATCGCGTTCCCGGGCTCCGACGGCCTCGTGCCGCCGTGGTCGATCGACTGGTCGGCGATCGGGCTGGAGAGCCTGCTCGAGGTGCCGGAGGGCGCCGCCTTCCCGCCGCTGGCCTTCGTCGCCTTCCAGGCGACGTTCGCGATCATCACCGTCGCTCTGGTCTCGGGCGCCATCGCCGACCGCGCCAAGTTCGGGTCGTGGATGATCTTCGCCGCGATCTGGGCGACGATCGTCTATTTCCCGGTGGCCAGCTGGGTGTTCAACTTCGGCCTGGCCGATGACGGCAGCTTCGCCTACGGCGGCTGGATCACCTACGGCATGCAGGAGTGGTTCGGAGTCGGTGCCATCGACTTCGCCGGTGGCACCGCGGTGCACATCAACGCCGGTGCAGCCGCTCTTGCACTCGCCCTCGTGCTCGGCAAGCGTCTGGGCTTCCAGAAGGGCGTCCACGTGCCCCACAACCCGCCGTTCGTGCTGCTCGGCGCGGGTCTGCTGTGGTTCGGGTGGTTCGGCTTCAATGCCGGTTCGGAGCTGGCCGCCGACGGAACCGCAGCCGTCGCCTTCGTCAACACGATCGCCGCGCCCGCCGCAGCGCTCCTGGCATGGCTGGTCGTCGAGAGGTTCAAGGACGGCAAGCCGACCTCCGTCGGCGCCGCCTCCGGCGCCGTCGCGGGTCTGGTCGCGATCACCCCGGCCTGCGCCTCACTGACACCGATCTGGGCGGTCGTGCTGGGCCTCATCGCCGGTGCCGTGTGCGCCCTCGCGATCGAGCTCAAGTTCAAGTGGGGCTTCGACGACTCGCTCGACGTGGTGGGCATCCACCTCGTCGGCGGCCTCCTCGGCACGCTGTACCTGGGCTTCTTCGCCAACGAGACGGGCCTCCTCTACAGCGGGAACCTGACCCAGCTGATGGTGCAGGCGATCGCCGCCGTGGCGGTCCTGGTCTACTCGTTCGTGCTCGCGTACGTCATCGGGTTCGCGATCGAGAAGACGGTCGGCTTCCGCGTGAAGAACGAGGACGAGGTCGCCGGCATCGACACCGTCGTGCACGGTGAAGAGGGCTACGTGCTCGAGGGTGCCCGCGCCTGAGATCCGCCAACCCCGCGAAGGGGCGTCGCGCGCTACGTCGCGACGCCCCTTCGTCGTGCGACGCCGCTCCTAGGATGACCGTGTGACACGGCGACGCGGTCTTCTCGGCATCCTGCACTCCGTCCTCAGGCCCTCCGCCGGATCGAACCGGCCGCTTCCGACGCGGGTGCCGCGGACGGCGCAGCGGGGTTCGACGGCCACGGTCGAGGTGCCGCCGCCCGGCCGCGGCGGACTGCAGATCACGTACGCCCCGCAGCGCGACGGCGACCCGGACGCCGGCGAGATCGTCTGGACGTGGGTGCCGTACGACGAGAACGACGGGCGGGGCAAGGATCGCCCCGTCCTGGTGATCGCCCGCCACACGCAGGACCGGGTCTACGCGGTCCGCCTCACGAGCAAGGCGCACGAGGGGGACCGGGACTTCCTCGCCCTGGGGACAGGGGAGTGGGACCCGCAGCGACGGCCGTCATGGGTCGACATCGAGCAGCTGTACAGCGTGCACCGCGATGGCATGCGGCGCGAGGCATCCGCGCTCGACCTCGGCCGCTTCGGCCGTGTCGCTCGGGAGCTCCACCGCCGCTACGGCTGGGATGCCGCCACGTGACGCCGACGCGCTGCGGGGAAACGGGCGCAAGACCCGCTTGCGCAAGCTCTTCGATGACGTAGCCGCTCAGACGGGTCGCCGCTCCTCGACCGACTGAAAACCGAAGACCCGCGGTTACCGCGGGTCTTCTGGCTGCACGTGTGGTGGGCGATACCAGACTCGAACTGATGACCTCTTCCGTGTGAAGGAAGCGCGCTACCAACTGCGCCAATCGCCCGTTCCCCGAGGGGGACGAGTAACGATCCTACCGGATGGCAGCGCATGCCTCGAACCACCCGGACGTGACACGCGCGGACGTCGTCTGGTTTTGCATGCGGGCGAGGATCGGCTAAAGTCTTTCAAGTGCCCGGGGTGCGAATCCCGGAAACGAAATGCGGATGTAGCGCAGTTGGTAGCGCATCACCTTGCCAAGGTGAGGGTCGCGAGTTCGAGTCTCGTCATCCGCTCGAGTGCAGGGATCTCCTCCAGGGATCACGGCACGTGGGGTCAAACCACACGCGGTGGCGTGGCCGAGCGGCTAGGCACCGGCCTGCAAAGCCGTTTACACGGGTTCGAATCCCGTCGCCACCTCCACTCCCGGTCCCGACCGGAGATCGACTCGGGCGATTGGCGCAGCGGTAGCGCGCTTCCCTGACACGGAAGAGGTCACTGGTTCGATCCCAGTATCGCCCACCAGCAAGCCCCCGCTTCGGCGGGGGCTTCGTCGTTCCGGGAATGCGTGCGCGCCCGCGGCCGCCTTCGCGTGGGTCCTCCCTGTGGCGAGTGCGCCGACCCGCTTACTCCGGCGTACGGTGGCCTTGTGATCCCATTTCCAATAGGATCGAGGAATCACTGTCGCCGGTAGGGAGAAGCGCGATGACGCGGCTGTTCAATGACCCAGACGATTTCGCCGAGGAGATGATCGAGGGCTTCGCGGCCGCATCGTCCCGATGGGTGCGTCCCGTCACCGGCGGTGTCGTCCGGTCCACC
Organism: Microbacterium timonense; assembly: GCF_900292075.1. Classification (GTDB taxonomy): domain Bacteria; phylum Actinomycetota; class Actinomycetes; order Actinomycetales; family Microbacteriaceae; genus Microbacterium; species Microbacterium timonense. The sequence goes on along the minus strand of NZ_OLMV01000001.1, from coordinate 435,602 downwards.
CGTGGCGCAGAGCCCACGGTCGCCGTCGTGATCGGCGGCGGCAGCGGCCACTACCCGGCCTTCGGCGGGCTGGTCGGGCCCGGCATCGCGCACGGCGCCGCGATGGGCAACCTGTTCGCGTCGCCGTCCGCGCACCAGGTGCACGCCGTCGCCACCGCGGCGCACGAGGGCCGAGGCGTGCTGCTGAGCTTCGGCAACTACGCCGGCGACGTGCTGCACTTCGGGCAGGCGCAGGAGCGCATGCGCGAGGCCGGCATCGACTGCCGCACGGTGCTCGTGACCGACGACGTCTGGAGCGCTCCCAAGTCAGAGATCGAGAAGCGCCGGGGCATCGCCGGCGACCTCGTGGTGTTCAAGATCGCCGGCGCGGCCGCCGAGGCCGGCATGGACCTTGACGGCGTGGAGCGGGTGGCGCGCCGCGCGAACGACCGCACGCGCTCGTTCGGCGTCGCTTTCAGCGGCTGCACGCTCCCCGGCGCCGACGAGCCCTTGTTCGAGGTGCCCGCGGGTCGCATGGCGGTGGGTCTCGGCATCCACGGCGAACCGGGCATCGACGAGGTCGACACTCCGACGGCCGCGGGCCTGGCCGAAATGTTCGTCGCGAAGCTGCTCGACGAGCTGCCCGACGGGGTGACGGCTGCCGGCGCCCGCGTCGTGCCGATCCTCAACGGACTCGGCAGCGTCAAGTACGAGGAGCTCTTCGTGGTCTACCGCTCGGTGCACCGCCTGCTCACCGACGCCGGCGCCGTCGTCGTGTCGCCGGAGGTCGGTGAGTTCTGCACCAGCTTCGACATGGCGGGCGCTTCGCTCACGCTGCTGTGGCTGGACGATGAGCTCGAGCAGCTGTGGCTCGCCCCCTGCGACACCCCCGCGTACCGCCGCGGCGCCGTCGCCGGGCGCCGCGAGGTCAGCGCCGACGAGCTGGCCGCGCTCGACGACGCGCAGGAGATCGGCGAGTCCGACGAAGCCTCGCGCGATGCGGCGGCCATGGTCGCCCGTGCACTGCGCGCCATGGCCGGCATGCTCGACGCCAGCGCGGAAGAGCTCGGCCGTATCGACCGCATCGCGGGGGACGGCGACCACGGGATCGGCATGCAGCGAGGCAGCCGCGCCGCCGCAGACGCCGCGTCGGCCGCCGTGGACGCCGGAGCCGGCGCCCGCACGACCCTGCACCACGCGGGCGACGCGTGGGCGGACAAGGGCGGTGGCACGTCCGGTGCCATCTGGGGTGAGATGCTCGTCGCCCTCGGCACGGCCCTGGGCGATGAGGGCACCGTCACCCCGGATGCCGTCGGTGCCGGCATCACGGCGATGAAGGACGCCGTGATGGCATTCGGCAAGGCCAAGCCCGGCGACAAGACCATGATCGACGCGATCGTCCCGTTCGCGGAGGACCTTTCGGAGCGGCTCGCGGCCGGCGACGGACTCACCGACGCGTGGACCCACGCCGCCGGCGTGGCCGCGGCCGCGGCGGAGGCGACCGCCGAGATGACGGCGCGACTGGGCCGCGCCCGCTCCCACGGCGACAAGAGCCTGGGCACCCCCGACCCCGGCGCGGTCTCGTTCGCGCTGAGCACCCAGACCGTTCTGGACGTACTGAAGGAGAACAACTGACATGGCGCTTCGACTTGTGATCGGCAGCGACGAGGCCGGCTTCGACTACAAGGAGCGGATCAAGGCCGACCTGCTGGCCAACGACCTGGTGACCGACGTCGTCGACGTGGGCGTGGACGCCGACGGCAACACGAACTACCCAACCATCGCGATCGCGGCCGCTGAGCGCGTCGCGGCGGGCGCGGCCGACCGCGCCATCCTCATCTGCGGGACGGGGCTGGGCGTGGCGATCGCAGCCAACAAGGTTCCCGGCATCCGCGCCGTCACGGCCCACGACTCCTTCAGCGTGGAGCGGTCCATCCTCTCCAATGACGCGCAGGTGCTGTGCATGGGCCAGCGTGTCGTCGGCATCGAGCTCGCTCGTCGCCTCGCGCGCGAATGGCTCACCTACACGTTCGACCCCCGCAGCGCGTCCGCCGACAAGGTCGCGGAGATCTGCGCCTACGAGGGCGTCTGAACGCCGCGGCGCGCCGGGAGGGTCGCGATGCTCATCGGCTCCAGCCTGAAGATGTACTTCTCCCACGCCCGCACGGTGGCGTGGACGAGGGCCGTCGCCGACGTCGCCCGTGACCACCCCGCGACGGCAGCCGGCGTGACGCCGTTCGTGATCCCGCAGTACCCGTCGATCCCGGCCTGCGTCGAGATCGGCACGCCCGCAGGACTGGCGGTCGGGGCACAGGACGTTGCAACCGAGGATGTGGGCGCGTACACCGGCGAAGTCAGCGGCGCAGTGCTCGCCGAGATCGGCTGCACCTTCGTGGAGGTCGGCCATGCAGAACGGCGCCGGCTCTTCGGGGAGACCGATGGCGTGGTCGCCGCGAAGACATCCGCAGCACTGCGAAACGGGCTGGTGCCGCTGGTATGCATCGGCGAATCACGGCAGGAAGGGGCCGAACCTGCGCTGGCCGAGTGCCTGCGGCAGGTCGACGCGGCATTGTCGGCGGCGCGCGCCGCCGGCCACGGCGGCGACGTCGTCGTGGCGTACGAGCCCCACTGGGCGATCGGCGCCGCGCAGCCGGCCGCACCCGACCACATCCGGGCGGTCTGCGGACCGCTGCGGGAGCGGCTCGGCGTCGCTCCGGAGAGCGTGAGGGTCGTATACGGTGGCAGTGCCGGACCGGGCCTGCTGACCGACATCGGTGACTGCGTGGACGGCCTGTTCCTGGGCAGGTTCGCCCACGACCCGAGGGCGTTCGCGCAGATCCTCGACGAAGCCGCGCAGCTGCTGGGTGCACACGGGGAGGACTCATCATGACGATGGCAGCCGATTTCCAAGGCCTTGACGCCCTGAGAGGCACGATCGAGCGCCGCGGCCTGCGCGACCACGTCTACGAGCGCATTCTCCAGCTCCTGCTCAGCGGGGAGGTCGCGCCCGGCGCGCGCCTGTCCATCGACACCATCGCGCGCCAACTCAGCGTCTCGCCGACTCCGGTGCGAGAGGCCATGGTGCAGCTCGAGCGCACCGGCCTGGTCACGCGTGAAGCCCTCAAGGGCTATCGGGTGGCTCCTCCGCTGCGGCCGTCGGAGCTGGAGGAGTTGTTCGACGCCCGCCTGATGCTCGAGACCACGGCGGCTCGCCTGGCAACTCCCGCCAGCGCGTCGATGCTGCGCGATCTCCGCGCCGCCGAGGATCTCCACCGGGAAGCGGGGGAGCGGATCAGCGCCGCGATGTCGGCAGGCATCGCCGACGTCGCCCTGACCCGCGAGTACTTCGCAGCGGATGCCGCGTTCCACCGCGTCGTCTTCGCGCACTGCGGCAACCACTACATCCTCGAGATGTCCGACACGCTCGGCGCGCAGCTGCACCGCATGCGGCAGGCAGCTCGGCACGGCGTCACCGACGTGCAGGAGGCCATCGCGGAGCACGAGTCGATCGTCGCCGCCTTCGCCGGCGACGACGCGGACGCGCCCGAGCAGGCCATGCGTCGCCATATCCAGCTGGTGCGCTCACGGTCCCTCGCCGTCGAGGGCGCCGACTAGCCGCACGACAGCCACCCAGCAGCCCGGTCCGGCCTCCGGCTCCCGCCAGAGTCGGCCGTCCTGACTGCGCTTGCCCTGCAGGAAAGATCCTGTAGGATTTAGGAATCACAACGAAGTCGATCCACACGTCAACGGAGCCGTCATGACCCAGTCACCCCCACCCGCGCTCGACAGCGAGACCTGGCCGATCGCCGTCTGCATGCACGGGTTCCCGCCGATCGGCGCGGACGGCACGGCGCTGCACGACGCGCCCGCCGAAGTGTGGGACGGCGTGTTCGCGCAGGTGGCGCGACTCGGCTTCACCGCGATCGAGCTCGCCGACAGCCACATCCGTCCCGCGGACCTCGACGCCTCGCGCCGTGACGAGCTGCTGTCCATCGCGCGCTTGCACGGCGTCACGCCCCTCTCGGTCCACGTCCAGCGTCAGAGCGTCATCCAGCCCGGCCGCGGCGAGGAGAACCTCGCCTACGCGCACCGCACCATCGACGCCGCGGCAGAGCTCGGGCTGCAGGTGTTCTCCACCGGGCTGCACCAGCCGTTCACCGAGGCGCAGCGCACGGCGCTGTGGTTCTGGACCGCGCAGGGCCCCGTCGACCCCGACGACACTGAGACACGGGCGCTGGCCGTCCGGCGGCTGCGTGAGCTCGGCGAGCACGCCGCGTCTGTGGGCCTGCCGATGTCGCTGGAGATGTACGAGGACACCTACCTCGGCACCGCCGACAGCGCGGTTCAGCTGATCGAGGAGATCGGCCTGGACAACGTCGGGCTCAACCCCGACATCGGAAACCTCATCCGCCTGCACCGTCCGATCGAGGACTGGCGGGAGATGCACGAGAAGACACTCCCGTACGCGAACTACTGGCACGTCAAGAACTACATCCGCGACGAGGCCGCCGACGGCAGCTGGTACACGGCAGTGCCCACGAGCATGGAGCTCGGCCTCATCAACTACCGCGCGATGGTCGCCCGCGCCGTCGAGCTCGGTTTCCGCGGTCCGTTCCTGATGGAGCAGTACGGCGGCGACAGCCTCGGCGTCTGCGCCACCAACCGCACCTACCTGCAGTCCCTGCTGCCCCAGCCGGCCGCGTGAGCGACGCATCGGCCTCGACGCGAGCCGTCGAAGAAGGAGATGGAATGACCGACAACACACGCCCTGTCTACGCCGTCATCGGCAGCGGCTACATGGGCGGCGGCATCGCCCAGGTTCTCGCGATGTCCGGCGCCGACGTCCGCATCGCCGACGTGGACCTCGACATCGCCGCGGGCAACCGCGACCGCCTCATCCGCGAAGCCGAGCAGTTCGCCGCAGACGGCCTCTTCCCAGCCGAGGCCCCCGCCCTCATCGCCGCGCGCATCACGGCGGCCACGATCGAGGATGCCGTCAGCGGCGCCACCTTCATCGAGGAGGCCGTCCCCGAGAAGATCGAGATCAAGCACGACACGCTGCGACGCATCTCACGAGCCGCTGCGCCCGACGCGATCATCGGCAGCAACACCTCCACGATCCTCATCGGGAAGCTGGCCGAAGCCGTCAGCAACCCGGAGCGCTTCCTCGGGGTCCACTTCTCCAACCCGGCGCCGTTCATCCCCGGCGTCGAGCTCATCCCGCACACCACGACGGATGAAGCGATCATCCCGGTGGTCGAGCAGATCGTGGCGGCGACCGGCAAGGAGTCGGCGCGCGTCAAGGACGCCACGGGCTTCGTCCTCAACCGCCTGCAGTACGCCCTGTTCCACGAGGCCACGCAGCTCGTCGAGGAGGGCGTCGCGACCCCGGAGGACATCGACACGATCGTCCGCACGACCTTCGGCTTCCGCCTCCCGGTGTTCGGCCCCTTCGCGATCGCCGACATGGCCGGACTCGACGTGTACGCGTTCTGCTACGCGTCGCTGCAGACGGAGTTCCCCGAGCGCTTCGCCACGCCGAAGATCCTCGACGACCTCGTCACGGCGGGCAAGCTCGGCACGAAGTCGGGCGCGGGCTTCCTCGACGTGCCGGCCGATCGCACACCGGAACTCGTCGCCTACCGCAACAAGGCGTACGTCGCCATCAAGAAGCTCATGGACGAGCTCGGCCCTGCACCGATCCACGCGGCCGCCACCCACAACAGCTGAAGGACACCATGGCCACCGCATTCCCCGCAGAGCGCACCGTCATCCTCACCGGCGCCGCGAGCCCCCGCGGCATCGGCCGTGCGACGGCATATCACCTGGCCGAGCTCGGCTGGAACATCGGCATCATCGACATCGACGGTGATGCGGCCGCGCGCACCGCGCAAGAGGTCGCCGAGCAGTTCGGCGTCCGCGGACTCGGCGTCGGCGCCGACACGTCCGACCGCGAGCAGGCCGTCGCCGCTGTCGACACCCTCGAACAGGGTCTGCCGCAGATCGTCGCCCTGGTGAACTTCGCCGGCGTGTCCTCTCCGGTGCCGTACCTCGAGGTCACCCCCGAGGAGTGGCACCGCGTGCTGAGCATCAACCTCGACGGCGTGCACTGGGTGACCCAGCGCGTGGTCGCCTCGCTCGTCGAGTCCGGCGTGGGCCGCATCGTCGGGATCTCGTCGGTGTCGGCCCAGCGCGGCGGCGGGACGTTCTCCAAGACGCCGTACTCCGCCTCCAAGGCGGGCGTCATCGGTCTGATGCGCTCGATCGCTCGAGAGGTGGGACCTCTGGGCATCACCGCCAACGTGATCTCACCCGGCCCCATCGACACCGACATCATGGGCGGCACCCTCACCGAGGAGCGCAAGCAGGCCATGGCCGCCGACGGCGTGCTGCCGCGCATCGGCACCCCCCGCGACATCGCCGCAGCGGTCGCGTATCTGATCAGCGAAGACGCCGGATTCGTGACGGGCCAGACCCTGAACGTCGACGGCGGTCTCTACATGCATTGAGGTCCCGAATGCCTTTCACCTGGTCCAAGTCCCGCATCGCCTACCTGGTGATCGGAATCGTGTGCGTGGCCATCGGCCTCGCGCTCATCATCCCCAGCCTCGGCTGACCGGGCACCCCACGCCCGGGAGAAACTCGAAGGAGAGTACCCAGTGACTACGACGTCCGGCGCCCCCAGCGCGCAGGCCCTGCTGTCGAGCCCCCACCTCAGCAGCGGCATCAAGAAGGCCACCTACCGGCTGATGCCGATGCTCATCATCCTGTACTTCGTCGCGTTCCTGGACCGCACCAACGTCGGCTTCGCCGAAGAGGCGCTCCAGGTCGACCGCGGCATCACCGCGGGCGCGTACGCGCTCGGTGCCGGCATCTTCTTCATCGGCTACGCGCTGTTCGAGATCCCCTCGAACCTGCTGCTGAACAAGTTCGGCGCCCGCTTCTGGTTGGCCCGCATCGCGATCACATGGGGCATCGTCGCGTCGCTGTTCGCTTTCGTGACGAACGACACGATGTTCATCTGGCTCCGGTTCCTGCTCGGTGTGACGGAGGCGGGTCTGTTCCCCGGCGTCATCATGTTCCTGGCGCAGTGGTTCCCCAACAAGCGCCGGGTGCAGATGTTCGCGCTGTTCTACCTCGCCCAGCCGTTCTCGCAGATGCTCGGCGCGCCGCTGTCGGGCGGGCTCATCAGCTTCGGCGACCAGTACACGCCGTGGGCCGGGTGGCAGGTGATGTTCTTCGTAGAGGGCATGCTCGCCGTGCTCGCCGGCATCGCGGCGATCTTCTTCCTCGTCGACTCGCCGCAGAAGGCGAAGTTCCTCACCGACGACGAGAAGTCGGCGATGAAGGCGGTCATGGACCACGAGGATGCCGTCAAGCACGACGACGGCCCGCGAGGCATCGGCCCCGCTCTCATCAGCTGGAAGGTGTGGTATTTCACCGTCATCTACTTCTGCCTGCAGATCGCCGTCTACGGCACCACCTTCTACCTGCCGCAACAGGTCTCGGGCCTGATCGGCAAGGAGGTCGGCTGGGAGGTGGGCCTCGTCTCAGCCATCCCGTGGGCCGTCGGCCTGTTCGCCTGCTACTTCGTCGGCAAGCACGCCACGACGCTCCGCCGCCGCCGCACGTGGGGCACGCTGTTCTTCATCATCACCGGCGTCGCGATCATCGTGTCGGCATGGGCCGGCGCCAACGGTCAGGCGCTCCTCGGCATCGCAGCGATCACGGTCGCCGTCGCGGCGTTCTTGTCGGTTGGCCCGATCACGTGGTCGTTCCCGACGGCGTTCCTCGTCGGCGCGGCCGCCGCGACGGGCATCGGACTCATCAACTCGCTCGGCAACCTCGGTGGTTTCGTCGCGCCGATCATGCGGACCGCGATCAACGAGGCGATCCCCACCGAGTCGGGAGCGTGGGGCGTGGTCTCCCTCGGCGTGTTCGCGTTCCTCGCGGCCATCATGATGGCGTGCACGAGGTTCTTCCGCGCCAAGGCCGACGCCCTGCTCGACGAGCAGGCACCCACCCCGGGTCACTGAGCCCCGGCTGACGCAGTCACGACGCGGGGTGTGCGCAGCGCACCCCGCGTCGCTGTATCGAAAGGATCGCGCTCATGAGCGCTCACCCTCTGACCGCCTTCGTCGGGCTCGGCGCGATCGGGCTGCCGATGGCCGCGAGCCTCGTCCGGGCAGGCATTCCCGTCGTGGGCGTCGAACCGGACGAGAGCGGACGCCGCCGGGCCGCGGAGGCCGGGATCGACGCGGTGGCCGACATCGGCGGCATCGGCACCGCGCCCGCCGTCATCGTCATGGTCGCCACCCCGGCACAGCTCAGCGCCGTCGTCGACGCCGCCTGCGCCGCCGGCGTCGTCGACGGCCGCACGTGGGTCGTCATGTCAACGGTCGGCCCGGAGGCCGTCCGCGCCGACGCGGCCCGGATCGCCGCCGCCGGCGGCCACGTGGTCGACGCGCCGGTGAGCGGCGGGATCGCCCGCGCCGCGGCGGGCGACCTCCTCCTCTTCGTCGCAGGCGAGGATGAGGTCGTCGACGGCGTCGCCGGCGTCCTCGCCGCGATGGGCACGGCACGCCGCGTGGGGTCGGCCGTCGGCGACGGCCAGTCGATCAAGGTCGTCAACCAGCACCTGTGCGCCGTCCACATCGTCGCCGCCGCCGAGGCCCTGGCCCTTGCCGAGCGCCTGCACCTCGACCCCGCGTTCCTGCTGGACACGATCGGCGGGGGAGCGGCGGCATCCTTCATGCTCTCCGATCGCGGTCCCCGGATGATCGAGGGGCCGGAAGCCGAGGTGCGCAGCCAGGTCGGCATCTTCGTCAAGGACACCGGTCTCGTCGCGGACGCCGCGGCCGAGGCCGGAATCGAGCTGCCGCTGCTGCAGGCGGCCCGCGAGCGGTTCCTCGCGGCCGCTGATATCGGCCTGCTGTCGCGTGACGACTCCAGCGTCCTCCAGACCTACCGCGCAGGGGAGGAGGGGCGATGAAGACCGTCGTGTTCGACGACGACCCCACCGGCACGCAGTCCGCCAGCGGCGTCGACGTGCTGCTCGACGCCGATGCGGAGTCGCTGCACGCCACGCTGGCCGCCGCCGACAGCGTGTACATCCAGACGAACTCGCGCGCGATCGACGAGGCGACCGCCGTCGCGCTGCTGCGACGCCTGCGGGATGACGCACGGGCGGCCGCCGGCACGCTCAGCGAAGACGTGCAGTTCGTGCTGCGAGGCGACTCGACGCTGCGCGGGCACGTGTTCCCGGAGACGGCCGTGTTCCTCGAGGAGGACTCGGTCATCGTCTTCTGCCCCGCGTTCCCCGCCGGCGGGCGGACGACCGTCGGCGGCGTGCACTACGTGCGGATCGGCGATGAGAACCTCCCCGCACACGAGACGGAGTACGCACAGGATCCCGTCTTCCCGTTCCGTTCGGCCGTCCTCGCCGAGTACGTCGCCGACAAGTCCGGTCGGTCGAGCGTGAACGTCCCTCTCACCGACGTGCGGGCGGGCAGAACGGAAGCGGTCATCGCGTCCGCTCCGGCCGGAGCGGTCGTGCTTCCCGACGCCGAGACCGACGACGACATCCGCGCCGTCGCCGCAGGCATCGTCGCGGCCCGTCGCGCAGGCCGATCGGTGGTGGTGCGCAGCGCGGCGCCGCTGGCCGCCATCCTCGCGGGCGTGCAGAGCGACGGCCTGCTACCGACGCCGCTCACCACGAGGGCCACGTCGACCCTGGTCGCGTGCGGATCCCACACGGCCGGGGCCACGGCGCAGCTCACCGAGCTCGAGGCCCGGCACGGACCAGCCGTCGTGATCCCCACCGACGCCGCCTTCGCCGATCCTGAGGCGGCCGGCCTCGCGGCGGCCGCGCAGGCGCGGGCGCGCCTGGTGACGACTGGGCTCGCGATCGTCGCCACCGAGCGGCACCGGCGTCCCGACCACAACACGCTCACGCACGGCGAGCTGGTGATGCGGGCGCTCACGACGGCCGTGCGCGACCTCGTCCGCGACGTGGAGGCGGTCGTCGCCAAGGGCGGAATCACGTCCGCGGAACTGGCCCGCACGGGCGTCGGTGCGACGCGCGCGCGGGTGCGCGGCCAGGTGCTGGACGGCGTCTCGGTGTGGGACCTCGTCTCAGCGGAGGGGGAGGACCGGCTCTACGTCGTCGTGCCCGGCAACGTCGGCTCCCCGTCGACCCTCGTCGACGTCGCGGCGGCGCTGGGGCACTGAGCCGGCCTCGGGACAGCGAGCGGTCGCGGCGCACGCACCGCCGGACTCAGCGGACGTGCTGCGAGGGGTATACGTCGCGGATGCGGTCCCGGAAGAAGCGCCCCGCGCTCTCGGCCGACCGCAGCGCGCGATGCACCGACGGCGGCACAGCGAAGTACCGGTACACCTCGCCCGAGCTGAACTCCAGCTCGAGCACGGCGGTGGCGGCGTCGTAGCCCGCTGCCGCGATCGCCGACGAGTCGAGGGGTTGTCGCCGCACGCGTTCAGGCTACGCCCTGGGATCGACGGACGCGGCGGTGCCGCTGGGCGAGCCCGCCGGATGGGGTGCGGCGGAGCGATAGCCTTGATGCCGTGTCTGACGTCGTGTCCTATCCCGCTGACGGGTTCGCCCTGTTCCCCGACCGTTCCGTTGTCGCCCTCCGCGTCAACGGCGAGCTGAAAGATCTCGCCACCACGGTGCAGGAGACGGATGCCGTCGAGCCGGTGACGATCGACAGCCCGGACGGCCTCGACATCCTCCGCCACTCCACAGCGCACGTCCTCGCCCAGGCCGTTCAGCGCATCAATCCGCAGGCGAACCTCGGAATCGGCCCGCCGATCACCGACGGCTTCTACTACGACTTCGGCGTCGAGCATCCCTTCACCCCTGAGGACCTCAAGGCCATCGACAAGGAGATGCAGCGCATCATCCGCGAGGGCCAGCGGTTCGTGCGCCGTGTCGTCACCGACGAGGAGGCGCGTGCCGAGCTCGTGGACGAGCCGTTCAAGCTAGAGCTCATCGGGCTCAAGGGCGGCGCCGACAAGACCGAGGGGGCCTCGGTCGAGGTCGGAGCGGGCGAGCTGACGATCTACGACAACGTCGACCGCGACGGCCAGACGGTCTGGAAGGACCTGTGCCGGGGCCCGCACCTGCCCAACACCCGCCTGATCGGTAACGGATGGGCCCTGCAGCGGGTCGCCGGCGCCTACTGGCGCGGCAGCGAGAAGAACCCGCAGCTGCAGCGCATCTACGGGACCGCGTGGCCGACGAAGGATGAGCTGCGGGCGTATCAGACGCGTCTGGAGGAGGCGGCCAGGCGCGACCACCGCAAGCTCGGCAAGGAGCTGGACCTGTTCTCGTTCCCCGACGAGATCGGGTCGGGGCTGTCGGTGTGGCATCCGCGCGGCGGCGTCGTCCGCGGCGAGATGGAGCAGCATGCCCGACGCCGCCACATCGAGGGTGGCTACACCTACGTGTACACGCCGCACATCTCCAAGGAGGACCTGTTCCTCACCTCGAACCACCTCGTCACCTACAAGGAGGGCATGTTCCCGCCCATCGTGATGGACGAGGAGCGCGACGACAACGGTGAGATCACCAAGCAGGGGCAGGACTACTACCTCAAGCCCATGAACTGCCCGATGCACATCCTGATCTACAAGGAGCGCGCGCGCAGCTACCGCGACCTGCCGATGCGACTGGCCGAGAACGGCACTGTCTACCGCAACGAGCTGTCGGGAGCGCTGCACGGCCTCACCCGCGTCCGGGGGTTCACCCAGGACGACTCGCACCTGTTCGTGACCCCCGACCAGCTCGAGGGCGAGGCGACGCGGGTGCTCGCGTTCGTCATCTCGATGCTGCGCGATTTCGGGCTCGACGACTTCGAGCTCGAGCTGTCGATGCGTGACGACGAGAAGGACAAGTGGATCGGCTCGGACGAGTTCTGGGAGTACTCGACGAACGCGCTGCGCAACGTCGCCAGAAGCAGCGGACTGAAGCTGACCGAGGTGCCCGGCGAGGCGGCGTTCTACGGCCCCAAGATCGACCTGAAGACGCGTGACGCGATCGGGCGCGTCTGGCAGCTGTCGACGGTGCAGGTCGATCCCAACCTGCCCGAACGGTTCGAACTCGAGTTCACGGACCGCGACGGCCAGAAGAAGCGGCCCATCATGATCCACCGCGCGCTGTTCGGCTCGATCGAGCGGTTCTTCGCCATCCTGCTCGAGCACTACGCCGGTGCCTTCCCGGTGTGGCTGTCGCCGGTGCAGGTGGTCGGGATCCCCGTCGCCGAGGAGTATGCGGACTATCTGGGCGATGTCGTCGCGCAGCTGAGGGCCGAAGGGGTCCGTGCGGAGCTCGACCACAGCGACGACCGCATGCAGAAGAAGATCCGCACCCACACCACCCAGAAGGTGCCGCTGCTGCTGATCGCGGGCGAGCAGGATCGTTCGGCCGGAACCGTGTCGTTCCGATTCCGCGACGGCTCCCAGGAGAACGGCGTGCCCATCGCCGACGCGGTTCGCCGCGTGCGCGAGGCGATCGACTCGCACGCGCTGGTGAACACGGCGGAGGACTTTTCGTGACGGGCAGCGGCAAGACCGAGGCGGGCGGCCCACCGGCCGATGCCGAGGATGCCGCCCTCGTCGACGCCGCCACGCTTCCCGGGGTTCCCGACGAATTCCAGCGACTGTGGACGCCGCATCGCATGGCCTACATCCAGGCCGGTCCCGAGGTGCTCCGGCACGACTGCCCCTTCTGCGAAGCTCCTCGCAAGTCGGATGAGGACGGCCTGATCGTGTTCCGGGGGGTCACGGCGTATGCCCTGCTGAACCTCTTCCCGTACAACTCCGGCCATCTCCTCGTGTGCCCGTACCGCCACATCGCGACCTACGATCAGGCGACCGACGCAGAGGTCGCCGAGATCGGCGCGCTGACGCAGCAGGGCATGCGCGTGCTGCGGGCCGTCTCGCGCTGCGACGGGTTCAACATCGGCATGAACCAGGGGCACGTCGCCGGGGCCGGCGTCGACGAGCACCTGCACCAGCACATCGTTCCGCGGTGGGCAGCCGACGCCAATTTCTTCCCGATCATCGCGAAGACCAAGGCGCTGCCTCAGCTCCTCGGCGATGTGCGCCGTGCCGTGGCGGGCGCCTGGGCCGACGCCTCGGCTCAGCGGACCTGAAGCACCTCGAACTGCAGTCGCGGGTGGGCGTACGCCTCCTGCGACTCCACGAGCTGCAGTTCCCGCTCGCCCGATGCATGCGTCCGCTCGAGCAGATCGAAGACGCTCGACGTGGTGCGGGCGAGCGCATCGGCGGCATCCCCGGTGCGGCGGTAGTGCGCGGTGAACAGGGCCGCGGTCACGTCGCCGGACCCGTTGGCCTTCATGGGGATGTGCGGTGTCTGCACGATCCATGCTCCGTCGTCGGTCACCGCCAGCATCTCGATCGTGCCCTCGGGGCGGTCCGGCCGCTCGACGCTCGTCACCAGCACGGTGCGCGGGCCCATGTCGCGAGCGACGTCGGCCGAGGCCAGCGTCGACTCCAGGTCGGACGGGTCGGTCTCGGTGAGGAATCCGAGCTCGAACTGGTTCGGTGTGATGATGTCGGCGGCCGGCACGACGCGGTCGCGCAGCAGGATGGGGATGGCGGGTGCGACGAAGCACCCCGACTTCGCATTGCCCATGACGGGGTCGCAGGCGTACACGGCTGCCGGGTTGGCCGCCTTCACCCGGGCGACCGTGTCGAGGATGACGTCGGCGATGCCCTCACCGCCCTGGTAGCCCGAGAGCACGACGTCGATCTGCGGGAACGCCCCCCGTTCCTCGATGCCGAGGATCACCTCACGCACGTCGTCGGGGCTGATCATCGGCCCACGCCAGGCACCGTACCCGGTGTGGTTCGAGAAGTTCACCGTGTACACCGGCATGACCTCGACGCCGATGCGCTGCAGCGGGAAGACGGCGGCCGAGTTGCCGACGTGACCGTAGGCGACCGCGGACTGGATCGAGAGGATCTTCACCGCTCGATCATGCCACTTCCTGCTCGGCGAGCCGACCACCCGCAGCCCGGATCGCGCCCGCCACGTCGGCGGCGAGCTTCTCGGCGTCGGCCTGGTCCAGGTCGTGCACGGTCAGCCGCAGCCGCTGCGAGGGTTCGCGGTGACCGATCTGGAACTCGTCGCCCGGTCGGGCCAGCCATCCGCGGCGCATCAGCTGTTCCGAGACCGTTCGCGCCGGCACCGGGAGCGCCACCCACAGGTTCAGCCCGTCGCCCGCGGTGGCGACCACGCCGTGATCCCGGAGCATCCCCGCGAACGCGGCATTGCGCTGCGCGTAATGGTCGCCCGCCTGCTGGATCGACGCCATTGTGGCGGTGTCGGTCACCAGCGCCAGGGTCAGTCGCTGCAGCAGATGACTGACCCACGTGGTTCCGGGAGTCAGGCGCATCGCCAGGCGCTCGGCGGTCTCGGGATCCGAGGCCGCCACCGCCAGGCACATGTCGGGCCCCAGGAACTTCGACACCGAACGGACCAGTGCCCAGCGCCGATGTCCGGGAGCGATGAGCGTGTGGAACGGCCGGCGCGACAGCATCGAGAAGTGGTCGTCCTCGATGACCAGGACGAAGGGATGCTCGCGCAGCACCGCCCGCAGCTCGGCGGCGCGTCGGGCCGAAAGACTCGCTCCCGTCGGATTCTGCGCCCGCGGGGTGTGCACGACAGCGCGGACGCCCTGCTCGAGCGCGGCGCGCAGCCCGGCGACCGTCATCCCCTCGTCGTCCACCGGCACCGGCACCGGACGGTATCCGCCGATCCGGACCGTGTGGATGCTGGTGAGGAAGCAGGGATCCTCCAGAGCCACGAGGTCGTCGCGTGTCAGGGCCTGGGCGAGCAGCCGTTCGACCGCGTCGGCGGCGCCGCTGGTGACCGTGAGCCGCATGTCGACGTCGGGCCCGAGGCCCTCACGCATCCAGTCGGACGCCCAGGCCTCCAGACCGGGATCGACGACCGGCTCGCCGTAGAGCACCGGTCGTCCGGCCATCGCGGCGAGGGCTCGTGCGGGGTCGGGGATGAGCCGCGCGTCGGGGTTGCCGGTGCCGACGTCGCGCAGCACGCTGTCTGCCGCGAATCCCTCCTGGGCGACGGGGGAGAGGTCGGCGACGCGCGTGCCTCCCCGGCCGAGGGTGACGACGACGCCGGCCTGCGTGAGCTGCCGGTAGGCCGCGACCACGGTGTTGCGGTTCACCCCCAGTTCCTCCGCCAGCGCGCGGACCGACGGCAGGGAGCTTCCGGGCCGCAGGTCGGCGCGTTCGATGAGGCCACGCACGCTCTCGGCGATCTCGGATGCGGAGCGCCCGCTGATGCCGAGCGTGGTCATCTGCCGTCTCCTGCCGTGGTTGCGGTGCCTCGCCGATTCTAGGGCGGACACCATGGTATCTTTTGGCCTAGGTCAATGATGCTCATTGTCCTCGCTCGTCGCACGCCACCGCGTGCGGAACTGGAAGGAACCCCTGTGACCACTGCCGACACCGGAACCGACCGCGTCAAGCGCGGGCTCGCCGAGATGCTCAAAGGCGGCGTCATCATGGACGTCGTCACCGCGGAGCAGGCGAGGATCGCCGAGGACGCGGGCGCCGTCGCCGTGATGGCGCTCGAGCGCGTGCCGGCCGACATCCGCGCGCAGGGCGGTGTCGCGCGGATGAGCGACCCCGATCTCATCGATGACATCATCGCGTCCGTGTCGATCCCGGTGATGGCGAAGGCGCGGATCGGCCATTTCGTCGAAGCGCAGGTTCTGCAGCAGCTCGGAGTCGACTACATCGACGAATCCGAGGTGCTCTCGCCCGCCGACTACGTCAACCACATCGACAAGTGGAAGTTCACCGTGCCGTTCGTGTGCGGCGCGACGAACCTCGGGGAGGCTCTGCGCCGTATCAACGAGGGCGCGGCGATGATCCGCTCCAAGGGCGAGGCCGGCACCGGCGACGTGTCCGAGGCCACCAAGCACATCCGCAAGATCAGCTCCGAGATCAATGTGCTGCGCTCGATGACCAAGGATGAGCTGTACGTGGCGGCCAAGGAGCTGCAGGCCCCCTACGAGCTCGTCGCCGAGATCGCCGAGACCGGCAAGCTCCCCGTGGTGCTGTTCGTCGCCGGCGGAGTGGCGACGCCGGCCGATGCGGCGATGATGATGCAGCTGGGCGCCGACGGCGTGTTCGTGGGGTCCGGCATCTTCAAGTCCGGCAACCCCGCCCAGCGCGCCGCCGCGATCGTCAAGGCCACCACCTTCTACGACGACCCGGCCGTGATCGCCGACGTGTCGCGCGGCCTCGGCGAGGCGATGGTCGGCATCAACGTCGCGGACCTCGCCGCTCCGCACCGACTCGCCGAGCGCGGCTGGTGACGAGGAGCCGCCTCCGCGTCGGCGTGCTCGCGCTGCAAGGCGACGTCCGCGAGCACGTGCGCGTGCTGACGGAGCTCGGGGCGGAGCCGGCGACGGTGAGGCGACCGCAGGAGCTCCTCGACGTCGACGGCCTCGTCCTTCCGGGCGGTGAATCCAGTGTGATCGACAAGCTGTCGCGCGCGTTCGGCATGCAGGAGCCGATCCGTGCGGCGATCGCCGGCGGGATGCCGGTCTACGGCACCTGCGCGGGGCTCATCCTCCTCGCCGACCGCATCGTCGACGGCATCGACGGCCAGCAGACCTTCGGCGGGCTGGACGTCACTGTGCGACGGAACGCCTTCGGCAGCCAGGTGGACTCGTTCGAGGTGGATCTCGATGTCCCCGCGGTGACCGGCGGAGCGGTCCACGCGGTGTTCATCCGGGCACCCCTCGTGGAGGAGGCCGGTCCGCGCGTCGAGCGACTGGCCGCCCTGAATGACGGACGGCTCGTCGCGGTGCGCCAAGGCCCGCTCCTGGGCACCTCGTTCCACCCCGAGGTGACCGGCGAGGACCGCTTCCACCGCCTCTTCCTCGAGATGGTGCGCGAACGCATCGGCTGAGCACGACGGGGACCCAGCCGGCGCCGGAGAGGACGCTGCACCCGCGTCGGCCTGCAGACGCCGGACGCCAGGACGCGGACGGCGCCCGCCGCGAGGAATAGAATGTTCCGTCAGGCGGGCGCCGCGCCGGATGGCGCAGGCTCATGCGAAGCCCCCGACGAGCTCGATTCAGGAGGACCATGTCCGGGCATTCCAAGTGGGCCACGACCAAGCACAAGAAGGCCGTCATCGACGCGCGCCGTGCCAAGTCGTGGGCCAAGCTCATCAAGAACATCGAAGTCGCTGCGAAGCTCGGCGGCCCCGACCTGCAAGGCAACCCGACGCTCTTCGACGCCGTGCTCAAGGCGAAGAAGACGTCCGTCCCGAAGGACAACATCGACCGCGCCATCAAGCGCGGCGCCGGCATCGGCGGCGAATCCGTCGAGTACGCGTCGATCATGTACGAGGGCTACGGCCCGAGCGGCGTCGCTCTGATGATCGAGTGCCTCACCGACAACAAGAACCGCGCCGCGGCCGAGGTGCGCACCGCCCTCACTCGCAACGGCGGCACGCTGGCCGACCCGGGCAGCGTCGCCTACAACTTCACCCGCAAGGGCGTCATCGTCGTCGGCGGCGAGGGGACGACCGAGGATGACGTCATGCTCGCGGTGCTCGAGGCGGGCGCGGAGGAGGTCGAACCCCACGCGCAGGGCTTCGAAGTGATCACCGAGGCCTCAGACCTGGTCACCGTGCGGTCTGCGCTGCAGGACGCGGGCATCGAGTACGAGTCGGCCGACGTCGAGTTCGTCCCGAATCTCAAGGTCGAGGTCGACGCCGAGACGGCTCGCAAGGTGTTCCGGCTGATCGATGCGCTGGAAGACAGCGACGACGTGCAGAACGTCTACAGCAACTTCGATCTGAGTCCTGAGGTGCAGGCGGAGCTCGAGAACGACGAGGACTGAGCCGGCGCTCCCGAGGCTCCGGATCGTCGGCTCCCGTCGATCCGGAGCCTTTGGCGTGTCCGCGTTCCGCGCGCCTGGCGGTGGCATCCCTCCCGCTCGCCTAGCGTGGTGACGTGGCATCCGCACGCACCCGTCGACTGCGCGTCCTCGGCATCGACCCCGGCCTGACGCGGTGCGGCGTCGGCGTCGTCGACGTCGCACCGGATCGTTCGGCCACGCTCGTGCATGTCGGTGTCGTCCGCTCGGACCCCGGCGCCGCGATCGAAGACCGTCTGGCCGTCATCGCGAGCGGGTTGCGCGCGGTGCTGGACGCGCACCGTCCGGACGTCGTGGCCGTGGAGCGCGTGTTCGCCCAGCACAACCGGCAGACCGTCATGGGCACCGCGCAGGCCAGCGGCATCGCACTCCTGGTCGCCGGGGAGCGGGGGATCGCGGCCGCCACGCACACGCCGTCCGAGGTCAAGGCGGCCATCACCGGCTACGGCAACGCCGACAAGCGTCAGGTGCAGACCATGGTCGCCCGCGTCCTGAGGCTCGATGAGCTGCCCAAGCCCGCCGATGCCGCCGACGCCCTCGCCCTCGCGCTCTGCCACGCGTGGCGCGGGGCACCGTCGACGGCTGCGGCATCCGGTCCCCTCACGCCCGCGCAGCGCGCGTGGGCGGATGCGGAACGTCTCGCGCGGCGGTGAGACGGGCGCGTGTCGCTCGAACAAACGTCCGAAGCGCGCCGTAGGCTCGATGCATGATCTCGTCAGTCCGCGGCACCGCCGTGCATGTCGATGCCGATGCGGTCGTCGTCGAAGTCGGGGGAGTGGGGCTTCACGTCGCGGTCACCCCCCAGGTGGCGCGCGCGACGCACGTCGGTGAGACGATCACGCTGCACACCTCGCTCATCGTCCGCGAGGACGCGCTGTCGCTGTTCGGCTTCGAGACCCGCGAGGAGCTGAGCGTCTTCGGTCAGCTGCTGGGCGTCACGGGGGTCGGACCCAAGTCGGCGCTCGGCGTGCTGTCCACCCTGACCGTCGCCCAGATCGCCGACGCCGTCGCCGCCGACGACGACGCGCCCTTCCGACGGGTGTCCGGCATCGGGCCCAAGACGGCCAAGCTCATCGTGGTGCAGTTGACCGGCAAGATCGCCGCCACCCGCCCCGCCGGGGCTGTCGGCGGGGATGCCGCCTCCTTCGCCGCCGTGCCCGCACAGGTCGTCCAGGCCCTCGTGGGTCTCGGGTGGTCCGAGCGGGTCGCCGCCGACGCCGTCGACACGGTCGCCGCCGACGCCGCGGACGCCGACCGGGCGTCCGTGCCCGCGCTGCTGCGCCTGACCCTCGCCGCTCTGGGTCCCGCACGGAAGGAGCCGGTCGGTGGTTGACTTCCGCGAGGCAGGGGAACCGGTCGACGAGACCGAGCTGGCGATCGAGGGGGCCCTGCGCCCCACGTCGCTAGCGGAGTTCGTGGGACAGCAGAAGGTGCGCGGCCAGATGCAGCTCCTGCTGGACGCGGCCCGCATCCAGCAGCGGCCGGCGGACCACATCCTGCTGTCGGGGCCTCCCGGCCTCGGCAAGACGACCCTGGCCATGATCGTCGCCCACGAGAGCGGGCGCCCGCTGCGGCTGTCCAGCGGCCCGGCGATCCAGCACGCCGGCGATCTCGCGGCACTCCTGTCCAGCCTCACGCCGGGCGAGGTGCTCTTCATCGATGAGGTGCATCGGATGGCACGCTCGGCCGAAGAGATGCTCTACCTCGCGATGGAGGATTTCCGCATCGACATCATGGTGGGCAAGGGAGCCGGGGCGACCAGCATCCCGCTCGATCTGGCGCCGTTCACGCTCGTCGGCGCGACCACCCGCTCGGGGCTGCTGCCCAATCCGCTGCGGGACCGGTTCGGGTTCACCGCCCATCTGGAGTTCTACGAGCCGGAGGAACTCGAGCGGGTCATCGAGAGATCTGCCGTCATGCTGGGCGTCTCGTTGCCGCCGGCGGCCCGCGCCGAGATCGCCCGGCGCTCCCGTGGAACACCTCGCATCGCGAACCGGCTGCTGCGCCGCGTGCGCGACTACCTGGTGGTCCACGGGCGCACCGGCGCCGACATCGAGGCGGTGGACGCCGCACTCGACCTCTACGACGTCGACGCGATCGGGCTGGACCGGCTGGACCGCGCCGTTCTGGACGCCCTCGTCCGCCGATTCCGGGGCGGCCCTGTGGGCTTGGGGACGCTCGCGGTCGCGGTCGGCGAGGAGGCCGACACCATCGAGTCGGTCGTCGAGCCGTACCTGGTCCGCATCGGCTTCATGGGCCGCACGCCGCGCGGACGCATCGCCATGCCCGAGGCGTACGCGCACCTGGGGGTGCCGAGCGTCGACTCGGTCCTGGGATTCGATGACCTATAATCGCTGGAGGCTCTCGCCCACCCCCTCCTGCAAGGCAATGCCGCCCTCGGCGCATGCCTGATCCGAAAGGTGCCCACAGCTCCATGGACTTCGCTACGTTCCTGAGCAACTACGGCCTCATCATCCTGTTGGTCGTGCTCCTCGTCTTCATGTTCTGGAGCTCGCGCCGCCGCATGCAGAAGCAGAAGGCGGAGCAGGAGGCGAAGTCGCGCCAGACGGTACCGGGCGCCGAGGTGCTGCTCCAGGGCGGCCTGTACGGGACGATCGTCTCGTACGACCCCGACAACCTCGACCAGCCGGCCATCGTCGAGCTCGCCCCCGGGGTGGAGATCAAGGTCCACAGCCAGGCGATCCTGCGCGTCGTGAACCCCACGGTCGGCGCCGTCACCGAGGACGAGTTCCTCGCGGCCGAGGAGAGCCACGCCGAGTACGCCGAAGGCGTCGCGAACGGCGACATCAGCTCGATCAGCGACGACCACAGCACCGGCGCCGCCCACGACAAGACCGACCCTGACGCCGAGCCCGGAACCAAGTCGCAGGGCTGAGACCCGACCCGCTCGCCCGATCGGGCATCTCAAGAAAGCAGAGACGTGGCGACATCCACTCCCGTCCGGCATGCGTGGCGTGCGCTGACCGGGCTCCTCGCGATCACGGCACTCCTGTTCGGCATCAACGCGCTCGGTGTCTACGTGTTCGGCGCCAGCTCGTGGACGCCGGCTCTGGCGCTCGACCTGCAGGGCGGCACGCAGATCGTGCTCGAAGCGCAGACCGAGGACGGCGTCGCACCGACCGAAGAGCAGATGCAGCAGGCCGTGACGATCATCCGTCAGCGCGTCGACGCCTCGGGCGTCGGCGAGGCGGATGTCACGACGCAGGCCGGCAACCAGATCGTGGTGCAGATCCCGGGACAGGCCGACGAAGAGACGCGCAACCGGATCGAGGCGTCTGCACAGCTGCAGCTGCGCGCCGTGCTCCTCGCGGGCGAGCCGGCCAACACCTTCGTCGGTGACGACGGCAAGACGACGCCGTACCCCACGCCTGATCCCACGCTGCAGGCGACGCCGACCGCGTCGCCCACCAACGGCAGCGACACCGCGTGGATCACCCCCGCGCTGCAGGCGGAGTTCCAGGCGTACGACTGCTCCGACCCGAACAACGACCCCGCGAATGCGCCGGCGGACGAGCCGCTCATCACCTGCGACCCCGACGGAAGCGTCAAGTACATCCTCGGCCCGGTGGAGCTGGACGGCTCGTCGATCGACGACGCGACGTTCGGTCTGCAGCAGAACAACGGGCTGTGGGCGGTCAATCTGTCGTTCGACGCCGACGGCACCAAGACCTTCGGCGAGATCAGCCAGCGACTGTACGGAGCGCAGCCGCCCCTCAACCAGTTCGCGTTCGTGCTCGACGGGTACGTCCTGTCCGCGCCGTCGATGGATGGCGTGATCCTGGACGGCAAGCCCAGCATCACCGGCAGCTTCACGCAGGAGAGCGCCAAGGTGCTCGCCGACCAGCTGAAGTACGGCGCACTGCCGCTGAGCTTCACCGTCGAGAGCTCGAACTCGATCTCTGCGACGCTCGGATCCCAGCAGCTGCAGATCGGTCTGATCGCGGGCCTCATCGGCCTCGCGCTCGTGGCGATCTACTCGCTCATCGTGTACCGGGCACTCGGCTTCATCATCATCGCGTCCCTCGCGGTGATGGCCGTACTGACCTACATCACCCTCTGCATCCTGGCCTGGCGCATGGGCTTCCGCCTGTCGCTGGCCGGTGTCGCGGGCCTCATCGTGACGATCGGCTTCACGGCGGACTCGTTCATCGTGTACTTCGAGCGCATCCGTGACGAGCTGCGCGACGGGAAGTCGATCACCGCGGCGGTCGAGGACGGCTGGGGACGAGCCAAGCGCACCATCTACATCTCGAAGTCGATCAACATCCTGGCCGCCGTGGTGCTCTACATCCTGGCCGACTCCACGGTCAAGGGCTTCGCGTTCACGCTCGGGCTCACGACGGCCATCGACGTCTTGATCTTCATCCTCTTCACCCACCCCGTGCTGCAGCTGCTGGCGCGAACCCGGTTCTTCGGTTCGGGGCATCCGCTGTCCGGCCTCGACCCGACCGCGCTCGGCGCTGTCTACCGCGGCCGCGCGCAGTTCCGCGAGCCGGTGCTGGCGACGGGCGGCGCCGGCCGCCGGACGGCCAAGTCACGGGGCGAGGCGGCACGACGCCAGACGATCGCCGAGCGCAAGCAGGCCGAGCTGGCGGCGGCCGAGAACGCGAAACCCGGCACGACCGTGAAGGAGGGAGACGACTGATGCGCTCCATGAGCCAGTTCGGCAACGACCTCTACACCGGTAAGACATCGTTCCCCTTCGTCGGCCGGCGCCGCCTGTGGTTCCTCATCGCCGCGATCCTCGTCGTGGGCTCCGCACTCGTGCCGCTGTTCCGTCCGATCCAGTTCTCGATCGAGTTCACGGGCGGGTCTCAGTTCACCGTCAGCGGTGTGGCCTCGCCGATCGACCAGTCCATCGCGACGGATGCCGTGCTCTCTGTCGTCCCGGGCGCCACGACCAAGGTCGTCACGATCGGCGACGACGCGGTGCGCGTGCAGACGGACCAGGTCACCGACGCCGAGAGCCGGGAGATCTCGGCCGCTCTCGCCGAGGCCTACGACGTCCCCGAGAGCGAAGTGAGCTATGCGTTCATCGGTCCCAGTTGGGGCGCGGACGTCACACGCCAGTCGCTGTGGGGCCTGGCCATCTTCCTGGCGCTGACCTTCCTCATCCTGGCGCTCTACTTCCGCACCTGGAAGATGTCGGTGTCGGCCATCATCGGCCTCGTCGACGTGCTGGTCATCACGATCGGGATCTACGCCCTCTTCGGCTTCGAGATCTCGCCGGCCGCCGTCATCGGGTTCCTCACGATCCTCTCGTACGCGCTGTACGACACGACCGTCGTCTTCGACAAGATCAGGGAGAACACCAGCGAAGACGGGGAGGTGTCGGGTCGGACCTTCGGCGAGTCCGTCAACCTCGCCGTCAACCAGACCCTGGTGCGCTCGATCAACACCACCGTCGTCGCGGTGCTGCCGACCGGAGCGATCCTGTTCATCGGCCTCATCTGGGTGGGCGCCCAGACGCTGACCGACCTGTCACTGTCGATCTTCGTCGGAACGATCGTCGCGGCCTACTCCACGATCTTCGTTGCGGCGCCGCTGTACTCGCTGCTGCGCGAGAACGAGCCGGGCATCAAGACACGCGACGCGCGGGTGCTCGGAGCACGCGCGCTGGCCGGCACACCGGCCTGAGGCTCCGCCGCGCGGGCGTAGGATTGTGAGGTCCAGCGGAGGGGAGTGGTGCGGATGACCGAGACCGTCCCTCCCGCCCAGTCGTCGTCGCTGCGCCGCCTGGTGCCGCGCATCTTCTCGCGGTCGGCCCGCCGAGACGACGTCGAGCAGCTTCTGCGGACGGTGCGCACCCACCATCCGAAGGGCGACCTGTCGGTCATCGAGCGCGCCTACTCGGTCGCGGAGCGGGCGCATTCCGGGCAGGCGCGGCAGAGCGGCGAGCCCTACATCACGCATCCCCTCGCCGTGGCGCAGATCCTCGCCGACCTCGGCCTCGGGCCCCGCGCCATCGCCGCGGCGCTGCTGCACGACACCGTCGAGGACACCGACTACTCGCTCGAGATGCTCAGCAGCGAGTTCGGCGACGAGGTCGCGATGCTCGTGGACGGCGTGACCAAGCTCGACAAGGTCAAGTACGGGGAGAGCGCTCAGGCCGAGACGGTCCGCAAGATGATCGTGGCCATGTCGCGCGACATCCGGGTCCTGCTCATCAAGCTCGCCGACCGTCTGCACAACGCCCGCACGTGGGGGTTCGTGCCGCCGGAGAAGGCACGCAAGAAGGCGACCGAGACCCTCGAGATCTACGCGCCGCTGGCCCACCGGCTCGGCATCCAGGCGATCAAGTCGGAACTGGAGGACCTGTCGTTCGCCGTGCTGCATCCGAAGCTGTACGCCGAGATCGACAGCCTCGTCAAGCAGCGCACGCCCCAGCGTGAGCAGTACGTGCAGAGCGTCATCGACGCGGTCGACAGCGACCTGCGCGAGCTGCGGATCCGCGGCCGCGTCATGGGCCGGCCGAAGCAGCTGTACTCGGTGTACCAGAAGATGGTCGTGCGGGGCCGCGAGTTCGACGACATCTACGACCTCATCGGCATCCGCGTGCTGGTCGGCAGCGTGCGCGACTGCTACGCGGTCCTGGGCGCGATCCACGCACGGTGGACGCCGCTGCCGGGCAGGTTCAAGGACTACATCGCGACCCCGAAGTTCAATCTGTACCAGTCGCTGCACACCACGGTCATCGGTCCCGGCGGGCGCACCGTCGAGATCCAGATCCGCACGCACGAGATGCACCAGCAGGCCGAGTACGGCGTCGCGGCCCACTGGAAGTACAAGGAGCAGATGAACGGCGGCAAGGCGGACGCCAAGTCCGTCGACACCGACATGGCGTGGCTCGCGCACATCTCCGACTGGCAGGCCGAGACCGCCGACCCGGGGGAGTTCCTCGACTCGCTCCGCTTCGAGATCGGCGCCAAAGAGGTCTATGTCTTCACTCCGAAGGGGCGCGTGATCGGCCTGCCCGCCGGTGCGACGCCGGTCGACTTCGCGTACGCCGTCCACACCGAGGTCGGGCACCGGACGATGGGCGCGAAGGTCAACGGGCGGCTGGTGCCGCTGGAGTCGGAACTCAAGAGCGGCGATGTCGTCGAGGTCTTCACCTCGAAGAACCCCGACGCCGGACCGAGCCAGGACTGGCTCACGTTCGTCAAGAGCACCCGAGCGCGAAACAAGATCCGCGGATGGTTCACCAAGGAACGGCGCGAGGAGGCCATCGAACAGGGCAAGGAGTCGATCGCCCGCGCGATGCGCCGCCAGAACCTGCCGTTGCAGCGCCTGATGAGCCAGGACTCGTTCGCCGAGGTCGCCCACCAGCTCCGCTACGAGGACGTCTCGGCCCTGTACGCGGCGGTCGGCGAGGGCCACGTGTCGACGCAGTCCGTGATCGAGAAGGTCACCGCGCTCGTGGCCGCCGAGGACACGACGACGGGCCCGATCGACCTGCCGGTCGTCGGACGGGCGCGGGCGCCGCGCGGCGGCGACTCGGGCGTGCTCGTGCGCGGAGCCCCCGACATCCTGGTGAAGCTCGCCAAGTGCTGCACGCCGGTGCCCGGCGATCAGATCGTGGGGTTCGTCACCCGCGGCAGCGGGGTGTCGGTGCACCGCGCCGACTGCACCAACGTGAAGTCGCTCATGGCCGACCCCGAACGCCTCATCGACGTCGAGTGGGCGCCGACGACCAAGAGCGTGTTCCTGGTGCAGATCCAGGTCGAGGCTCTGGACCGCTCGGGCCTGCTCAGCGACGTCACGCGCGTGCTCAGCGAGCACCACGTCAACATCCTCTCTGCGACCGTCTCGACCACGAACGACCGGCTCGCCCTCAGCCGGTTCGTCTTCGAGATGGGCGACATCGTGCACCTCGACCGCGTGCTCAACGCGGTGCGGCGCATCGACGCCGTCTACGACGTCTACCGGGTCACGTCGTCCTGAGCCGGCGCGGCGATCGCGTGCAGCCGCGCGAGCGCCGCCCGCTTGTGGGGGAGTGAGCCCTGGCGGAGCCGCTCGATCGCCGTGGCGACGGCATCCGGTCGGGTGGCTCCCAGCAGCCCGCATGCGCGCGCGTGCACGTCGTCGTCGACGCGGGCCAGATCGCTGAGGGTGCGCACCACGCTGGTCACCAGCACGCCGCCGACCAGCTGCAGGTCGGCCGGGTCTACCGCGAGATCCCGGTACACCACCTGCCGGTCCGGCGCGATGTGCAGTCGGCGACCGACCGCACGCTGAACGGTGTGACGGGCCGGCGGGGCCGGCAGCGCCCCATGGATCCACGCGGCGGTCAGGTGCGTCGCAGCGAGCGTGTCTCCGAGGATGCGGATGAGGGAGCCTGCGCGCAGCGCCGTCGTCTCGACCGCGTCGGCCGGGATGAACGCCTCACCCAGCTCGACGAGATGACCGTCCAGGCATGCCGCGGTCAGTTCCGCCTGTGAGAGCTTCTCATCGGCGAAGTAGAGGAACGGCGACGGCATACCGGCAGTGTGCCCGAGCGCCCGGGCAGACGGCGGGCGAGCGCATCGTCCTGTGGACAAGTCCGCAGCCGCGGCGCGGCGGGGCGCCGTCAGCCGCCGAGCGCCCGCAACCAGGACCGACGCGCCTCGAGCGCCTCGCTGGCCTGCGCGATCGCCTTCTTGTCTCCCGACTTCTCGGCTGCCGCCAGCTCATCCTCGAGCTTCTGGATCGCCTCCGTGAGCTGGCGCGTCATGTCGTTGGCGCGCGCCTTCTGCTCAGGGTCGTTGCGCTTCCAGTCGGCGTCCTCCCGCGAACGCAGGGCGTTCTCGATGCGACGCAGCTCGTCATCGAGGGAGCGCTCGGTCTCACGCGGGAAGATGCGGCCGATCTCGTCCCATCGCCGTTGGATGCCGGTGAGGAGGGAGCGGGCCTTGGCGATGTCACGCTCGTCACCGACGGCCTTGGCTTCTTCCAGAAGGGCGCGCTTGAGCTCGATCTTCTCGCGCGAGGCCTCCGCGTCAGCGGCTTCCCGCTGCACCCGGGCGCCGTAGAGGGCGTCTCCGGCCGCCTTGAAGCGGGCCCACAGTGCATCGTCCACCTTCTTGCCGGCGCGCCCCGCGGTCTTCCACTGATCGAGCAGTTCCCGATAGGCGGGGATGCCGTCCTCGCCCTTCTGCGAAAGCGCCTCGGCCTTCTCGACCAGACGAGTCTTGCGGTCGCGGACCGCCTTGTGCGCCTCGTCGAGCTCGGCGTAGAACGCGCGGCGATGCTTGTCGACGGTCCCGCGGGCGTCGCGGAACCGCTTCCACAGCTGCTGCGCCGTCGACTTCGGCAGCCGCGGGCCGTTCTGCTGCTGCGACTGCCACTGGTCGAAGAGGGAGTTCAGCTCGGCCGTCGCCTGCTTCCACTGCACGGTCCGCGGGTCTCGCGCCGCGAGGGCTTCCGCCTTCTCCACGAGCTCGGTGCGGGCCTTCACGGCATCGTCCACGGCCTCGCGCGCCGCGACGGCCTCGGACTCGGATTCGGCGGCGAGCGTCTCGGTGAGCGCGGCGACCCGCGCGGCGAGGGCGGCCAGGTCACCCACGGCTGCTGCGCCGTCGAGCTTGGCGTTGATGGTGCGGGCGGTGGCCCGCAGGTCGGATGCCGAGGCACCGCCACGGCGGTGGCGCACCTCGAGCAGCGTCACCTCGCTGGCGAGGTCCGCGTACTTGCGCTCGAAGTAGGCCAGCGCCTCTTCGGACGTCCCGTCGGGGTACTGACCGACGACGCGCCAGCCACCGGCTTCGCGCACCGAGACCGTGCCGTCCTCGTCCACGCGACCCCAGGGCTCGTCGGGCGAGGCGCCGCCCGCCGGCGCGTCAGAGGTCGATCCGGACGTCGTGGGCTCCGCCGCAGCGGCTGACTCGGCGGACTCGCCCGGTTCGGCGACCGGCGAGACATGCGCGTCCGCGGATTCCTCATTCTCCGCCGACGTGCCGACCTGAGCCCCGGCCGGAGCATCGTCTTCGGACGTGTCGCCGGCCGCTTCGGTCCCGGCCGGGCCATCGTTCTCGGCGGGTTCCCCGGCGGTGTCGCCTACGGCGTCGGCGGTTTCGGCCGGGGCGTCGCTCTGGGCGGGCTCCCCGGCGGTGTCGTCGACGGCGTCGGCGGCGGTGTCTACGGACGCCACGCGCTCATCTGCTTCGGCGCCGGCGGCCTCGGGGGTGACGTTGTCGGGCTGGGAGTCTGCTGCGGCAGTCACGGGATGCACCTCATCGCGGCTCGCGCCGTTCGTAGGGAGTAGGACGGCTCACAGCCTAGTACGGCGCACGCCCGCCGCCGATGCCCGGAGATGCGCGAAGGCGCGGTCAGGGCGCCGGAGTGCCGGTGGGCGTCGGCTCGGCGGTGGTGCTCGCCGATGGCGTCGGTGCGGGCGTCGTGGCGCTCGGGGTCGGGGTGGAGGTGGGCGTGGGCTCGGGAGCCCCCGGGCCGGCGATGAAGTAGGCGGTCTGCGCGCCCGCGATCGCGACGACGAGGAGGCCGCCGACGACGCCGGCGATCACGTTGTCCCGCGTGCGCCGCCGCGCCTGGTCGTCGTGGAACCGGCGTCGCGCCTCGTACAGCCGGGCGCGCTCGCGCGCCGCCCGTGCATCGCGATTCTTGCCACCGGTCGCCACGTGACCTCCCTGGTCCACAAGCCGTGATCCCGCTTCGTGCAGTGTCGCCTCAGCGCAGTGCGGGTGCGCGCCGGGCGGCTTGATCCTATGGCGCGGGCCAGACCGCGGCCAAACCGACCCCGGTCCGGTGTCGGATCCGGGAGATAGCCTGGTGAGGTGACCGGTCCGACCGCGCTCTTCCAGGGGCTGACGCCCCTCGCCGTGCGCATGCGTCCGACCTCGCTCGACGAGGTCGCCGGTCAGTCGCATCTGCTGCGCGCCGGTTCCCCGCTGGTCACGCTGGCCAACCCGGATGCCGCAGCCCGAGCGGCGACGTCGGTGATCCTGTGGGGCCCTCCGGGCACCGGCAAGACGACCCTCGCGCAAGCGATCGCGCGTTCCTCCGGCCGGCGGTTCGTCGAGCTGTCGGCCGTGACCGCCGGGGTGCGGGACGTGCGCGAGGTCATGCAGGAGGCGCTGACACAGCGCGATCTCTACGGCCAGTCCACGATCCTCTTCCTCGACGAGATCCATCGCTTCACCAAGGCCCAGCAGGACGCCCTGCTGCCGGGCGTCGAGAACGGCTGGGTCGTCCTCATCGCCGCCACCACCGAGAACCCGTCGTTCTCGGTCATCTCGCCACTGCTGTCGCGCTCCCTGCTGCTCACCCTCAAACCTCTGACAGACGACGATCTGCGCATGCTGCTCGAGCGCGCTGTTCACGATCCGCGCGGACTGAACGGCGCAGTCGCCCTCGGTGATGAGGCGCGCGACGCCCTCGTCCGCCTCGCCTCGGGCGATGCCCGGCGCGCGCTCACGGCGCTGGAGGCGGCGGCCTCACTCGTGCTGCCCGCTGACGAGGAGGGCGGGGCCGCCGCGCCCGGCGATGCTCCCGAGATCACTCCGGAAGACGTCGCGCAGGCGGTGGATCGGGCCCTGTTGCGCTACGACCGCCAGGGTGACGAGCACTACGACGTCATCAGCGCGTTCATCAAGTCCATCCGCGGATCAGACGTCGATGCCGCCATGCACTACCTCGCTCGCATGATCGAGGCGGGGGAGGACCCCCGGTTCATCGCCCGCCGCCTGATCATCTCGGCGGCCGAAGACGTCGGCCTCGCCGACCCGCACGCCCTGCCGCTGGCCGTGGCGGCCGCCGACGCCGTGCAGTTCATCGGCATGCCGGAGGGACGCATTCCGCTGGCCGAGGCCACGGCGTATCTCGCCACCACAGCCAAGTCCAACGCGGCGTACCTGGCGATCGACGCGGCCATCGCCGATGTGCGCGCCGGTGGGTTCGGCCGTGTGCCGGTGCACCTGCGCGATGCTCACTATCCGGGGGCCAAGCGGCTCGGCCACGGCAAGGGCTATGTCTATCCGCACGACTCGGAGATCGGGATCGCGCCGCAGCAGTATCTGCCCGATGAGCTGCGCGGCCGGCGCTACTACGAGCCCAAAGCGCTGGGCGCCGAACGCGACGTGCAGGCCCGACTGGAACGCATCCGCCGCATCCTCGGCGACCGCTGAACATCGTCCGTTCCCGGCCCTGCGGCATCCCCGTCTGCCCGCTCCGGAAACCAGACTGCGCGCTCATCTCGCCGATATCCCTCTGAGGGATGTAGATATCCCTCAGAGGGATATACTCGCGTGGGGAAGGAGTCGTATGCAGTACGTCATCCTGGGCTTGCTCATGAGCGGCCCGCTGTCGCTCTACGACGTCCAGAAGCGGTTCACGGCAGGAATCTCCCTGTTCTACAGCGCCAGTTCCGGCAGCATCCAGCGGGCGCTCCAGCACCTGGCAGCGGACGGGTACGCGTCCATCGCGGATCCCGACGGAAGCCGACGGGGACGCAAGCTCTACGTCATCACCGACAGCGGACGAGACAGCTGGAGGTCGTGGATGCTCGGCCCGGTGCCCGACGGCACGGAGGCCGAGACGACGGTGCTCGCCAGAGTCTTCCTCCTCGGTCAGCTCGCAGATCAGTCCGACCGCGCGGATGTCGTACGGGCGGTCCGCGCGCACGTCGACCGGTCCTCGGAGACCCTGAGGTCGCTCGCACGGGATCTCGACGGCCGCGCGGCGAGCCTCGAGGGCCATGAGCGCGAGGTCTACTCGTTCCAGCGAATGACGCTCGACTACGGCATCCGCGCCCACGGACTTCTCCGCGCGTGGATCGACGAAGTGGGGGAGCAGGCATGAAGGAGAACCTCGCATGACGCCCACCATCGTCGCTGCGGCCGTCATCGCGGTTCTGCTGAGCGCCCTGGTCGTGCTGCAGGCAGGTGTGGCCGCCGGGGCCCCGTGGGGCCGCCTGGTCTGGGGCGGCGGCCATCGCGTGCTTCCTGCCCGCCTGCGTGTCGGCAGCGCAGTCTCGGTGATCCTCTACGCCGCGTTCGCCGGCATCGTCTTCAGCCGCGCCGGAGTGCTGCCCGGCGGTGACACGACGGTCATTCACGTCCTCACCTGGGCGCTTCTCGCCTACTTCGTGATCGGCATCGTCATGAACGCCGTCTCACGCAGCCGGCCCGAGCGACTGACCATGACCCCGGTATGCGTCGTGCTCGCGGCCGCGACGCTGGTCGTCGCGCGGGGATGACGGGCACGGATCCCGGGTCTGATAGGCTTGATCGGCTCGAAACGTCGTTTTCGGGCATCCCCTTTCTTCTTCACAGACCTTCCGGCATGCCCCGGCGTGCAGTCCGGACCGGGCGAAGACAGGGCGATACGTCCGCGAGCCGTGAAAGACACGGCAGCGTCATCGAAAGGAACACTTCGTGGCTACGAAGTCTCAGGACCGCCGCAAGGTCCGTCTGTCGCGCGCTCTCGGCGTCGCGCTCACCCCGAAGGCCGCCCGCTACCTCGAGAAGCGTCCCTACGCTCCCGGCGAGCACGGCCGCACCAAGCGCAAGGCCGACAGCGACTACGCCGTCCGCCTCCGCGAGAAGCAGCGTCTGCGCGAGCAGTACGGCATCCGCGAGAAGCAGCTGCGCATCCAGTTCAACGAAGCCCGCCGCACCCAGGGCCTGACGGGTGAGAACCTGGTCGAGCAGCTCGAGATGCGCCTGGACGCGCTCGTGCTCCGCGCCGGCTTCGCCCGCACCACCGCGCAGGCGCGTCAGCTCGTCGTGCACCGCCACATCCTCGTGGACGGACAGCTCGTCGACCGCCCGTCGTTCCGCGTGAAGCCGGGCCAGCTCATCCACGTCAAGCCCAAGAGCGAGGCCCTCGAGCCCTTCCAGGTCGCAGCCGCCGGCGGTCACGCCGACGTCCTGCCCCCGGTGCCGGGCTACCTCGAGGTCGAGCTCGACAAGCTGCAGGCCCGTCTCGTGCGCCGTCCCAAGCGCGCCGAGGTCCCCGTGGTCTGCGACGTCCAGCTGGTCGTCGAGTACTACGCAGCGCGCTGATACCCAGCAGCGCATGAAGGGCGTCGGGGTGACCCGACGCCCTTCGTCGTTTCGGCATACGATTGTGGGATGCCGCGCCCCGGCGGCCCGCGAGGAAGTGGTGACATGAAGAACCTCCTGTGGTTCCTGTTCGGCATCGCCGGCGGATTCGTGATCGCACATCTGATGAACAAGGACCCGCGCGGCCACGAGATCCTGGCGGAAGTCGACGCGCGCATCACCGAGTTCACCGACCGGATCGGCGACGCCTACCGCGAGCAGGAGGCACGATTCGCCGGGATCGTGGATGACGGGGCAGCTGCCGCCAGCGCCGCATCCGCAGCCGCCGCAACCGCGGCGACCGCCGGCACGGCGCAGACAGCGGCCGACGGCGGCAGCCTGGCCGACTGACCCGGCGGCCGGCTCAGCGCCTCGGGGGACACCCCGTACCCCTCGCACGCACCACTGGAACACGCACGCTCTCGTACGCACAAGGACCCGAATGAAGACCGCCGAGATCGCCCAGCGCTTCCTCGACTATTTCGAGAAGAACGGCCACACCATCGTCCCCTCGGCGTCGCTGGTGACAGACGACCCCGCGCTGCTGTTCACCGTCGCCGGAATGGTGCCGTTCATCCCGTACCTGTCCGGTGACGTGCCGGCGCCCTATCCACGCGCGGCCGACAACCAGAAGTGCATACGCACCAACGACATCGAAGAGGTCGGCAAGACGCCTCGTCACGGCACGTTCTTCCAGATGCTCGGCAATTGGTCCTTCGGCGACTACTTCAAGGAAGGCGCGATCCGCTACGCGTGGGAGCTGCTGACCACGCCCGAGACCGAGGGCGGTCTGGGCTTCGACCCGAAGGACCTGTGGGTCACGGTCTACGAGGATGACGACGAGGCGCACGACTTGTGGCGCCGTCTCACCGATCTTCCTGAGGAGCGGATCCAGCGCCTCGGCAAGGACACGAACTACTGGAGCACGGGCCTTCCCGGCCCCGCCGGCCCGTGCTCGGAGATCTTCTTCGATCGCGGCCCGGCATACGGAATCGACGGCGGGCCCGCCACCGACGACGACCGCTACGTCGAGATCTGGAACCTCGTGTTCATGCAGTACGAGATCACCAACGTGCGCTCGAAGTACGACTTCGACGTCGTGGGGGAGCTGCCCAACAAGAACATCGACACCGGCATGGGGCTGGAGCGCATCGCGTTCCTCAAGCAGGGCGTCGACAACATGTACGAGACCGACCAGGTCCGGCCGGTGCTCGACAAGGCCGTCGAGCTGTCGGGCCGCACCTACGGCGCCGACCACGAGGATGACGTGCGCTTCCGCGTCGTCGCCGACCACGTGCGCTCCTCGCTCATGCTCATGTCGGACGGCGTCACGCCCTCCAACGACGGCCGCGGCTACATCCTCCGTCGCCTGATGCGCCGCGTCATCCGCTCGATGCGGCTGCTGGGCGTGGACGGGCCGACCTTC
Organism: Microbacterium timonense; assembly: GCF_900292075.1. Lineage (GTDB taxonomy): Bacteria > Actinomycetota > Actinomycetes > Actinomycetales > Microbacteriaceae > Microbacterium > Microbacterium timonense. The sequence goes on along the minus strand of NZ_OLMV01000001.1, from coordinate 402,173 downwards.
GGAGAGCTCTTCGCCGCATCCCGTGATGCCATGAAGGAGGCCTACCCGGTCGTCGAGACGGATTGGGCTCGCATCTCGCAGTACGCACTCGCCGAGGAGGCCACCTTCCTGCGGACGCTGGCGGCCGGTGAGGCGATCCTCGAGGAGTCCCTGGTCCAGACGAAGGCCTCCGGGGGCAGCTCCATCCCCGGAGCGGAGGCGTTCCTCCTGCACGACACCTACGGGTTCCCGATCGACCTCACGCTGGAGATCGCGGAGGAGGCGGGGCTCACCGTCGATCGTGCGGCGTTCGACACCCTCATGCAGGAGCAGCGCACTCGCGCGAAGGCCGATGCCCGGGCACGAAAGCGCCAGCTCGCCGACACGAGCGTGTACCGCGACCTGCGCGCGCAGGGCGAGACCGTCTTCACGGGCTACACGGACCTGGAGACGGAGTCGCGTGTGCTCGGGATCCTGGTGGACGGCGTCTCGGTCGACCGTGCGACGACGGGCCAGATCGCCGAGGTGATCCTGGCCGAGACGTCGCTGTACGCGGAGTCGGGTGGTCAGGTCGCCGACAAGGGCGTCATCGTCGGCCCCGGCTACGAGCTCGAGGTGCTCGATGTGCAGAAGCCGGTGCCGGGTCTGGTGAGCCACACCGTCGAGGTGACCACCGGCGAGGTCGGCGTCGGCCAGCCCGCGACATCGGTGGTGGATGCCGCCAATCGCCGCGCGGCGCGGCAGGCGCACTCCGCGACGCACCTCGTGCACGCAGCTCTTCGTGACACGCTGGGCAAGACGGCGACGCAGGCCGGCTCGCTCAACCGTGCCGGCTACATGCGCTTCGACTTCTCGTGGGGTCAGGCGCTGTCGGATGAGACGAAGTCGGAGATCGAGGAGATCGCCAACAACGCCGTGCGCGACAACCTCGAGGTGACCACGCGCGTGCTGCCCCTGGATGAGGCGAAGTCACTCGGGGCGATGGCGCTGTTCGGTGAGAAGTACGGCGACACCGTGCGGATGGTCGACATCGGCGGCCCGTGGTCACGCGAGCTGTGCGCCGGCACGCACGTGTCCACGAGCGCGGAGATCGGCCTGATCAACCTGGTCGGCGAATCCTCGGTGGGTGCGTCCAACCGCCGGGTCGAGGCGCTCGTGGGCCTGGACGCCTTCCGGTCGCTGGCCGCGGAGCGCGCGCTGGTGTCGCAGTTGACGACGTCGCTGAAGGCGCCGCGGGAACAGCTGCCCGCTCGCATCGCGGAGCTGCAGGCCAACCTGAAGGCGGCCGAGAAGAAGATCGCCGCCTTCGAGGCGAAGGCGCTGGGCGAGCGGCTGCCGGCTCTCGTTGCCGCCGGTGCGCGGGTGGGACAGACGGTGGTCGTGGCCGAGTCGCTCGGCACGGCGGCGGCGGCCGACGATGTGCGTTCGCTCGCGCTGCAGGTGCGGGAGCGTCTCGGCTCCGAGGCGGCGGTCGTGGCCCTCGGCGCGGTCGTCAACGACCGGCCGATGGTGATCGTCGCCACCAACGACGCCGCGCGCGCGGCCGGCGCGAAGGCCGGTGCGCTGGCGAAGGCGGCCGCCGGAGTGCTCGGCGGCGGCGGGGGCGGTCGCGACGATGTCGCGCAGGGCGGCGGGACGGATGCCTCGGCGCTGCCCGCTGCGCTGGCGTCGATCAAGGATGCGCTGCGCGCGTGAGCGGATTCCGCGGATGAGCCAGTGGCGGCGCGGCACGCGCCTCGGCATCGACGTGGGCAGAGCCCGCATCGGCGTCGCCAAGTGCGATCCGGACGGCTTGCTGGCCACACCCGTCGAGACGGTGCCCCGCGACGACGGCTCGATCGCGCGGATCGTCGCCCTGGCGGACGAGAACGCCGCCATCGAGCTGCTCGTGGGATTGCCCATGAACCTCAAGGGCGAGGACACCGCCTCGACCCGCGACGCCCGGGAGTTCGCCGAAGCGCTGGCCGCAGCATCCGGTCTGCCCGTGCGCCTCGTGGATGAACGCCTCTCCACGGTCTCGGCGCACGCGGCGCTGCGCAGTTCCGGCAGATCTCAGCGAACGTCGCGTACGATCGTTGACCAGGTCGCCGCAGTCGTGCTGCTCCAGCAGGCCCTCGATGTCGAGAAGAGCACCGGCCGCGCGCCCGGAACCCCCATCTCCCAGGAGCCCGCCTGATGCCCGAGTCATCGCCCGACGGCGAAGCCGTACCGCGGTCGCGCCGCGCCGCCCGCGAAGCGGCTGCCCGCCGAGCGGCGACGGGGGAGAACCCGACCCAGCCGAGCGCGCCCGCCACCGGGACGGCGGCCAGCAGGCCGTCTCAGCCGACGGCTCCGATCGACGCGACGTCTCGTCCCGTGCCGGCCGCGCCCGCTTCACCGGCGACGGAACCGAGCGGCGGCGCGCCCGCCTCCGACGTGCCGGACGGCACGGGCTTCCGGCCGGTGCCGCTGCGAACGCCTCGCCCGGATGCCGCTCCTGCCGGTTCGGCGGGCGCGGATGAAGAGCCGTGGATCTTCGCGAGCGTGGGAGCGGAGCCCGCGCTGCCGTACAGCCGGTCCGGCGCCGCCGCGTCACCGACCGCCCCCCGTCCGGGGTTCGAATCGCGCGGGCATCCCGAGGCCACCGCCTCGGGTCGGCAGTCGACCCCCGGCGCGTCCCCCGCGACCCTGGACGCACTGTTCAGCGGTTCCACCTCGACGGAGGACATCGGAGACGTGCCACCCCCCAAGAACAAGAGGAGTCGGCGCGTCGGCGGCTGGATCGCGCTGGGAGTCGTGCTGCTCCTCCTGGGCGGCATCGCCGGTGGCGCCTTCTACGTGTGGACGACCTACGAAGACAAGATCCGCGAGGTGATGGGCTGGGAAGAGCCCAAGGACTACGAGGAGGGCCTGGCCACCGGCGAGGCGTTCGTGACGATCGCCTCCGGCGACACCGGCATGCCGATCTCGCAGTCCCTGCACGAGGCGGGGGTCACGAAGACTTCCGAGGCGTTCTACGACTATCTGATCGACACCGGGCAGAACCCGACCTTCCAGCCGGGCGTCTATAAGCTCCAGCAGAAGATGACCTCGGAGGCGGCGCTGGCCGCCCTCATGGATCCCGCGAACAAACAGGAGTTCACCGCCCAGATCCCCGAGGGATTCACCGTCGAGGGGACGCTGGAGCGGCTCGCCGAGGGCACCGGCATCCCGCTCGCCGATCTGCAGGCAGCCGCCGCCGACCCGGCCGCGTACGGCGTACCGGTCGATCCGGCCATCGTGGCAGCCGGCGGGCAGCCGCTGGAAGGCTGGCTGTTCCCGGCGACGTACACCTTCGACCCGGGCGTCACTGCGCAATCGGCGATCCAGACGCTCGTGAACCGCACGATCCAGTCGCTCGACGCGGCCGGCGTTCCCGCCGAGGACCGGCAGCGCATCCTCACGACAGCGTCCGTCATCCAGCGCGAGGCGCGCTTCGAGGCCGACATGCAGAAGGTCTCGCGCGTGATCCAGAACCGCCTGAACCCCGACAATCAGGAGACCTTCGGCCTGCTGCAGATGGACTCGACCGCCCAGTACGGGTACGGCGAGATGCACGACGGGACCGTGAGCTCGTCGGCGGAGGCTCTCTCGGACGACAACCCGTGGAACACCTACGTCCACACCGGACTTCCGGTGGGGCCGATCTCCAACCCCGGCGATGTCGCGATCAACGCGGCGATGCATCCCGCCGACGGCGACTGGCTCTACTTCGTCACGGTCAACCTCGACACCGGCGAGACCGTCTTCACGAACAACCTCGCAGACCACAACCGTGCCGTCCAGCAGTGGCAGCAGTGGTGCTCGGACCACCCGGACTCGGGGTGCTGACGACCGGCGCGCCGCGTCTGGAGGTCTGGGGCGACCCGATCGCGCACAGCAGGTCGCCGCAGCTGCACACCGCCGCGTACGCCGTGCTCGGGCTGGACTGGTCGTACGGCAGACGCCGGGTGGACGAGGCGTCCTTCGCGGAGCAGCTGGCGGGGCTCGATGACACGTGGCGCGGACTGTCGCTGACGATGCCGCTCAAGGGCGCGGCGTTCGCCGCAGCCACAGCGCGGGACCGGCGCGCCGAGCTCACCGGCGCCGTGAACACGCTGCTCCTGGAGAGCGGGCAGCGCCGCGGCTTCAACACCGACGTCGGCGGGATCGTGCGCGCCCTCGCCGACGACGCCATCGGCGACGTTCCGCACGCCCGCATCGTCGGGGCGGGCGCCACCGCCACCTCTGCCCTCGTCGCTGTCGGGGAGCTCGGCGCGCGCGATGTCGAGGTGGTCGCCCGACGGCCCGGCGCCGTCGCACCGCTGGAAGAGCTCGGCGGCCGCCTGGGCATCACGGTGACCGCCGCACCGTTCACGTCGTCCTCGCGCACCGACGTGCCGCTCACGATCGCCACGCTGCCGGGCGACGCGCCGGTCGACGGTGCCGTGGCCGACGCCCTCGCCGCCTCGGGCGGCCTGCTGCTGGACGTCGTCTACGGACACTGGCCCACCGCGCTGTCGGCGGCGTGGGATCGCGCCGGCGGGACCGCCAGATCCGGACTCGGGATGCTGCTGCACCAGGCGCTGCTGCAGATCCGCATCTTCCGGCACGGCGACCCCGACGCACAACTGCCCGGCGAGGACGCGGCGCTGGAGGCGATGCGCCGCGCACTGGAGGCCCCCGCGGCGTAACGGCCGGTCACGCCGTGGGAGACTGGAGCAATGCTCCGCGTGCTCACGGCCGGCGAATCCCACGGCCCCGAACTCGTCGCCGTCATGGAGGGCCTGCCCGCAGGCGTGCCCGTCTCCCGCGCCGCGATCCAGGCGGATCTGGCGCGTCGCAAGCTGGGCTACGGCCGCGGCTCGCGGATGAAGTTCGAGGAGGACGAGCTGACGATCTCGGCGGGCGTGCGTCACGGCCTCTCGCTCGGCAGCCCCATCGCGCTGCGGATCGGCAACACGGAATGGCCCAAGTGGGTCGAGGTCATGAGCGCCGAGCCGGTCGAGCTCACCGAGAAGTCGCGCGGCCGCGGCGCCGCCCTCACCCGTCCCCGTCCCGGCCACGCGGACCTCGTCGGCATGCAGAAGTACGGGTTCGACGAGGCCCGGCCGATCCTCGAGCGCGCCAGCGCCCGCGAGACCGCTGCCCGCGTCGCCCTCGGCGCCGTCGCACGCGCCTTCCTCGGCGAGCTCGGCATCCGCCTGGTCAGCCACACGCTCTCCATCGGGCCGGTGCGGGTCCCCGACGGCGCGGCGCTGCCGACGCCGGACGACGTGGAGGCACTGGACGCCGACCCGCTGCGCTGCTTCGATCCCGCCACCAGCCAGGCGATGGTGGCGGAAGTGGACGACGCCCGCAAGGACGGCGACACCCTCGGCGGCATCGTCGAGGTCCTCGCGTACGGTCTGCCTCCGGGCCTCGGCTCCCACGTGCACTGGGACCGGCGCCTGGACGCGAAGCTCGCGCAAGCGCTCATGAGCATCCAGGCGATCAAGGGCGTGGAGGTCGGCGACGGGTTCGAGACCACCCGTCGACGCGGCTCCGCGGCGCACGACGAGCTGTTCGCCGCGCAGGAGGGCATCACCCGATCCAGTGACAGGGCCGGCGGCACCGAGGGCGGGATGTCGACCGGCACGGTGCTGCGCGTGCGCGCGGGAATGAAGCCCATCGCGACCGTTCCGCGAGCCCTGCGTACCGTCGACGTCGCCACCGGCGACACGGCGTCGGCCCACCACCAGCGCTCAGACGTGTGCGCGGTGCCGGCGGCCGGCGTGGTCGCCGAGGCCATGGTGGCCGTCGTTCTCGCCGATGTGGTGCTCGAGAAGTTCGGCGGCGACAGCATCGCAGAGACCCGCCGCAACCTCGAGGGCTACCTCGCCGCGATCCCCGACACGCTCCGCACCGCGTCCGAGAGCGACGCCGGCCTCGCCGCGCATGACCTCGCACTCTGAGGCCGTCGTGCTGATCGGTCCGATGGGGGCCGGCAAGACCAGCATCGGCCGGAAGGCGGCACGTGCCCTCGGCGTGCCGTTCTTCGACACCGACGCCGCCGTCGTGCGCGACCATGGGCCGATCGAGCGGATCTTCGCCGAGCATGGGGAACAGCACTTCCGCGCGCTGGAACGCGCCGCCGTCACCGCGGGCTTGGCCGCCGGCGGCATCGTGTCGCTGGGCGGCGGCGCGGTGATGGACCCCGACACACGAGCCGATCTCGCGGAGCACCGGGTCGTGCTCCTCACCGTCACGCCGCGCGTCGTGGCCGGACGCGTGCGCGACTCGAATCGGCCGCTGCTGGTCGGCGACGACGCGATCGCACGATGGACGGCCATCTACGAGCAGCGGCGGCCCGTCTACGAGGACCTCGCCGATGTGACGTTCGACACCTCGAGCGGCCCGCTGCAGGACGTCGTCGACGCCCTCGTGGCGTGGGTGCGCCGCGAGCGTTCCGGCGAACATCAACGCCAGGAGGACCACGCATGACCGATGCCACCACCATCACCGTCACCGGAGACGCGCGCTACGACATCACCGTGGGCCGAGGCATCCTCGCCTCGCTCGCCGAGGCCCTGCCCCCGGCGGCACGCAAAGTGCTGGTGATCCACCCGCCCACGCTGGCCGAGCAGGCCGAGCGGCTCAGGTCGCTGTTGACGGCCGACCGCGAGGTGCTGCTCGCCGAGATCCCCGACGCCGAGGCCGGCAAGCGGATCGAAGTCGCCGCGTTCTGCTGGCAGGTGATGGGCAAGGCCGATTTCACGCGCACCGACGCGGTCATCGGGTTCGGGGGCGGCGCCGTCACGGATCTCGCAGGGTTCGTCGCCGCCACCTGGCTGCGCGGCGTGGAGGTCGTCCAGGTGCCCACCACGGTCCTCGGCATGGTGGACGCCGCCGTCGGCGGCAAGACCGGGGTCAACACCGCGGAGGGCAAGAATCTGGTCGGGGCGTTCTGGGCGCCGCGCGCGGTCATCTGCGACCTCGACCTGCTCGAGACGCTGTCGCGCAACGAGCGGGTCGCCGGATTCGCCGAGGTGGTCAAGGCCGGTTTCATCTGGGCGCCCGAGATCCTCGAGCTCGTCGAGGCAGACCCCGAGAACGCGGTCGACCCGCACAGCGATGCCTTCCGCCGCGCCGTCGAGCTCGCCATCGACATGAAGGCCCGCGTCGTGGGGGAGGACCTTCGCGAGGCGGGGCTGCGCGAGATCCTCAACTACGGCCACACGCTGGGTCACGCCATCGAACACGCCGAGCGCTACCGCTGGCGCCACGGTGCCGCCATCTCGGTCGGGATGGTGTTCGCCGCCGAGCTCTCGCGCCTGGCAGGGCGGCTTCCGGATGCTGCCGCCCAGCGTCATCGCGATGTCCTCGAGTCGCTCGGTCTGCCCACGGGTTATCGGCCGGGCGCGTGGCCGCAGCTGCTGGCCACGATGCAGCGCGACAAGAAGAGCAGGGGCGGCATGCTCCGCTTCATCGTGCTGGACGACATCGCCAAGCCCACGGTGCTGCAGGCACCCGACGAGTCGCTGCTGTTCGCGGCGTATCAGGAAGTCGCCGGGTGACCGAGGGGATCGAGGTGCGCCGCGTCCGAGCGGACGAGTGGGAACGCGTCCGCGATCTCCGCATCGCGGCCGTCACCGATCCGAACGCGGCGATCGCGTTCCTCACCACCCCCGAGCAGGAGCGGGCGCACGACGAGGCGCACTGGCGCAAGCGCGCCGCCGACGCCGCCTCCGGAGACGCGACGGCGCAGCTGATCGCCGAAGCTGAGGGGGACTGGGTGGGCACGGCGACGGTCCTCGTACGGCCGGCAGGCACGACGGACCACACGGGGCGCACCGTCTACCACCGACGTGCCGATGTCGTAGGAGTCTTCGTGCGGGCGGACCACCGAGGACAGGGCGTCATCGATGCGCTCCTGGACGCGGCGGCAGGCTGGACCGCTTCGCTCGGCCTGACGCGCCTCACCCTCGACGTCCACACGCAGAACACCCGCGCGCAGGCCGCCTACCGCCGCTGCGGTTTCGTGCCGACGGGTGTGACCTTCACCTCGACGATCGGTCCCGAGCTCGAGATGGCGCGCAGCCTTTCACCGCAATGAGGTGATGCACGCCGGGTGCGGGGACTGCCAGACTGACCAGGCCACCTACCCGTCGAACGGAGCCTGCGCATGACGACCAGTACCACACAGGCACCGGCTCGCGCCGGAGCGGTCCTGTCCACCCTCATCCTCGTCGCGGCCGTCGCCAACCTCCCGCTCTCGGTCGCCAACGTCGCGCTCCCCGACATCGGCAAGGCGTTCGACGCCTCCCAGACGCAGCTGAACCTGGTCGCCGTCGGCTACTCGCTGGGACTTGCCGCGTCGGTCCTGTGGCTCGGCGCCGTCGGTGACCGCTACGGCCGCAAGATGATGCTGCTGATCGGCGTGCTGCTGTCCCTGCCCGCCGGCATCGTGGCCGCCTTCGCGCCCACGATCGACATCCTCATCGCGGCCCGCATCGTCGGCGGTCTGGCTGCCGGCATGGCCTACCCGACGACGCTGGCGCTCATCACCGCGTTGTGGGCCGGTGCCGGACGCACCCGCGCGATCGCCCTCTGGTCGGCGATCGGCGGAGCAATCTCGGCGCTCGGCCCGCTGATGTCCGGCGTGCTGCTGGAGCACTTCCACTGGGGCTCGGTCTTCCTCCTGACGATCCCGCTCATCCTGGTCGCGATCCCACTGGTCATCAAGGTCGTGCCGAGCCACGTGAACGAGTCGACCGATCCGGTCGACAACCTCGGCGGGGTGCTTTCGGCGATCCTCGTCGGGGCACTGATCCTGGCCATCAACTTCGCCGCCGTCCCGAACGCGGGAACGCTCGTCCTCGGGCTGAGCGTGATCGGGCTGGCAGCGCTCGTCGCGTTCGTGATCCGCCAGCGCCGCGCGAGGAACCCGCTCTACGATCTGCGGATCGCCGCGCGACCGATCTTCTGGGTCGCCGCGTGCGCCGGCGTCATCGTCTTCGGCGCTCTCATGGGGGCGATGTTCATCGGTCAGCAGTACCTGCAGAACGTCCTCGGATACTCGACGCTCGAGTCCGGATTCGCGATCCTGCCGGCAGCGGTCTTCATGGTGCTGCTCGCGCCACGATCGGCGAAGCTCGTCGAAGCGCGGGGTGCCCGCTTCACGCTGCTGCTGGGGTACGCGGCAGTGCTGCTCGGATTCCTCACGATGCTCCTGCTGTGGACGAGCAACGCCGGCTACTGGGCCGTCGGTCTCGGCTACGCCTTCGTCGGCGCGGGCGTGGGTCTGGCGGGGACGCCCGCCTCGCACTCGCTCACCGGCGCCGTCCCGGTCAGGCGCGCGGGCATGGCATCCGGCACCGCGGATCTGCAGCGCGACCTCGGCGGCGCCGTCATGCAGTCGATCCTCGGCGCGCTGCTCACCGCCGGGTACGCCGCCTCGGCGAACCAGCTCATCGGCGAGTCGCCGAGCGCCGACCAGGTGACCGCATCGATGCAGAGCCAGCTGACCAAGTCGTTCGCCAGCGCGTCGGACCTCGCCGAGCAGTACCCGCAGTACTCGGACGCGATCATCACCGCGGCCCGCGAGTCGTTCGAGCAGGGGCAGACGTGGGCGTACCTCGCGGGCGTCATCGCGGTGCTCGTCGGCGGCATCCTCGTCTTCTTCGCCTTCCCGAAGTTCGCCCGCGAGAAGGAGCTGCTGGCCCAGTACCGCGCCGAGGACGAGTCCGACCAGCCGCGGGACGACACCCCGGTGACCGCTTGAGGCGGCGATAGGGTGGGCGGGTGAGCACGCCCCGTCGCCTCCTTCTCGTCAACGGCCCGAACCTGAATCTCCTGGGCACACGGGAACCCGACATCTACGGGACCCAGACCCTCGCCGACGTGGAGGCCGTCGCGACGGGTGCCGCTGCCCGGCGCGGCTTCGAGGTGCGCGCCGTGCAGAGCAACCACGAGGGCGTCCTGCTGGATGCCATCCACGCGGCGCGCGAGGACTGCGCCGGCATCGTCATCAACCCCGGCGGACTGGCCCACACCTCCGTGGTGCTGCGCGATGCGCTCTCGGGGGTCGCGCTGCCGGTCGCCGAGGTGCACATCTCGGACGTGCGCGCTCGCGAGGAGTTCCGGCACCACTCGTACGTGGCCGATGTCGCGGTGGTCCACGTGACCGGCGAAGGCGTCGCCGGGTACGCGACCGCCGTCGCCCGCCTCATCGACGTCCTCAGCGGACAGGCCGAGGGCTGAGGAATCGGCCCGAGACCAGGCATCCCGTAGAATCGAACGTCGGCGCTCGCGCCGCCCCCCTGCGCGCGGCCACGACCGCCTTTCCCCTTCAACGAAACGGACCCGCACCCTCATGGCATCCACCGCAGACATCAAGAACGGCGTCGTCCTCAACATCGACGGTCAGCTCTGGAGCGTCGTGGAGTTCCAGCACGTCAAGCCCGGAAAGGGCGGCGCGTTCGTCCGCACCAAGCTCAAGAACGTCGTGACGGGCAAGGTCGTCGACAAGACCTACAACGCCGGCGCGAAGATCGAGATCGAGAACGTCGATCGCCGGGACTTCACCTACCTCTACAGCGACGGTGACGGCTTCGTGTTCATGGACACGACCGACTACGACCAGATCACGGTGCCGGCGGCGACCGTCGGGGACGCGAAGAACTTCCTCCTCGAGAACCAGCAGGTCACGATCGCGCTGAACAACGGTAATCCGCTGTACATCGACCTGCCGGCCTCGGTGGTCCTCGAGATCACGTACACCGAACCGGGCCTGCAGGGCGACCGCTCGTCGGCGGGCACCAAGCCCGCGACGGTCGAGACCGGATACGAGATCCAGGTGCCGCTGTTCCTCGAGACGGGCACGAAGGTGAAGGTCGACACCCGCACGGGCGACTACCTCGGTCGCGTCAACTGACCAGCGGCGCCGATCGATGAGTGCCCGCACGAAGGCGCGCAAGCGCGCGCTCGACATCCTCTTCCAGGCGGACGTCCGCGGCGACCAGCCGGCGACGATCCTCGCCGCCGAAGCGAAGCGCGCGGCCGGAGAGCCTGCCCGCCAGGCGTCCTGGCTGTACGCCCGCGAGATCGTCGACGGCGTGATCGACAACCAGGACGCGATCGACGAGCAGATCACGACGTTCGCCAAGGACTGGTCGCTGGCGCGCATGCCCGCGGTCGACCGCGCGGTGCTGCGGATCGCGACCTGGGAACTGCTCTACAACGACGAGGTGCCCGCCGCGGTGGCCATCGATGAGGCCGTCGAGCTCGCCAAGGAGTTCTCGACCGACGACTCGGGTGCGTTCGTCCACGGAGTCCTGGCACGCATCGCTCGCGCCTCCTGACCGCGTCGGAGCATCCGGCCTGTCGGCGATGATGGCCAGGATGGATGCCGTGACCGCTCCCTTCGTCGATCCCGCGCACCTGCGCGCCCTCACCGACAGCGGGTCGTTCGAGCGAGGACGGGCGTACTTCGACGACGGTGCCGTGGTGCAGCTGCACTGGGACGCGCACGCGTCGGTGGTGGAGTCCGCCGTGACCGGCAGCGGCGGACGCACGTATCGCTGCAGGATCCGCCTGGACCCGCAGCGCCCGGAGCGACCCATCGCCGCCACATCCTGCACCTGCCCGGTGCAGTTCGACTGCAAACACACGGTCGCCACCCTGCTGGAGAGCAACCGGATCGCGGTGACGGCACCCGGCGCCGCGACCAGGTCGTGGCGCGAGGTGCTGATGCCGGCAGCCCTGCCGCCGCGCGACCGCATGCCGCTGGCCCTGGGGGTGGAGCTGCGCCAGCGCGTCCGACGCGGCGCCTCCACGTGGGCGCCCGCACGGATCGAGTCGGCATCCCCGCGCAGCCTGCACCAGCACGGCGAAGACATCCTCGTCGGCCTGCGCCCCCTGGAGCGCTCCTCACGCTCCGACGCATGGATCAAGGGCGGCGTCTCGTGGGATGCCCTCCGGCGTCCCACGACCGCCTACGACCCCGAACAGGCGCGATGGTTCGCCGAGCTCCACAGCATCGGCCGCGACGTGCGTTCGTTCGGGAGCTTCTCCGATGTCTCGGAGTGGCTCACCCTCGACGACATCGCCTCGACACTGCTCTGGCCGCACCTGGCGGCCGGCGCGGGCCTCGGCATCCCGATCGTGGCGACCAAACGCGGTGCCACCGTGGTGCTCGCGACGAGCGCGACCGCCGCGGTGCGGGCGCGGCGGGCCGGCGGCGCCGTCGAGATCGCACCCGTGGTGACCATCGACGGTGAGCACGCGGACGCCGGATCCGTGCGTCCCGTTTCGCGTACCGGCGTCTACCGGTTCCAGGTGGCCCGCGATCGGATCCACCTGACGCTCGCGCCGGCAGTGCTGCCCGACCCGCTTCCCGCTCTGCTGGCGACGCGGGAGACGGTCACCATCCCGGCCGAGGAGGCCGACGAGTTCCTGCACGACCACCTGCCGCGCATCGCACGTCGCGTCCCCTTGGAGGCACCCGGCCTGACGATCGCGCCGGCACCGTCGCCGGTGCTCGTGATGCTCGTGCGGTTCGAGCCGAACCACCGGCTGGTCTACGCCCTGTCGTGGCGGTACGGCCCCGGCGATCTGCTCCCGTTCGACACCGGTGACGACGAGCGCGACTCCGCGGCCGAAGGACTGATCCGGTCACGCCTGGACGCCCGCTGGCAGGAGCTCGCCCCCGTCGCGTTCGCATCGTCGGGCACGCTCTCGGGGATCGACGCGGCCGAGTTCGCCGCGCGGCTGCTGCCGGCTCTCGAACTCGATCCCGACATCGCGGTCGAGATCTCGGGCGAGCGCCCCCGGTATCGCGAACTCGCCGGCGACCCGCGCATCGAGATTTCGACCGTCGAGACGGGCGACCCGGACTGGTTCGACCTCGGTGTCGTCGTCACCATCGACGGGCGGCGGGTCCCGTTCGGCACGCTGTTCACCGCTCTGTCGCGCGGACGCAAGAAGATCCTGCTGAGTGACGGCGCGTACTTCTCGCTCGGGCATCCCGCACTCACGCGGCTTCGCGACCTGATCGACGAGGCGGGGGACCTGGCGGAGTGGGAGACGGGGCCGCGCATCAGCCGCTACCAGACCGCTCTGTGGGCGGACTTCGAGGATCTCGCGGACGAGGCCGAGCCCGCACGGGCATGGCGTTCCACGGTCCAGGCGCTGCGCGACGCGGACGGCGTGCCGGCCGCACCGGTCCCGTCGACGCTGCGGGCCGAGCTGCGCCCGTACCAGCGCGCGGGGTTCGAGTGGCTCGCGTTCCTGTGGAATCACCGGCTGGGCGGCATCCTGGCCGACGACATGGGACTGGGCAAGACGCTGCAGCTGCTCGCTCTCATCGCACACGCACGCCAATCCGGCGAAAGCCGCCCGTTCCTCGTCGTGGCGCCCACGTCGGTGCTGTCCACGTGGCGCAGCGAGGCCGCGCGATTCACCCCCGATCTGCGCGTCGCGGTCGTCGACGCGACGCGCAGCAGACGCGGAGCGAGGGTGTCGGATGCCGCAGCCGACGCCGACATCGTCGTCACGTCGTACACACTGCTGCGCCTGGAAGCGGACGAGTTCTCGGCCGTTGCGTGGGCGGGTCTCATTCTGGACGAGGCGCAGTTCGTCAAGAACAGCCAGACCAAGGCGTACCGCGCCGCGCGGGACCTGCCCGCCGAGGTCGTCTTCGCCGTCACGGGCACACCCCTGGAGAACAGCCTCACCGAACTGTGGGCACTGCTGTCTCTGGCGGCCCCGGGACTCTTCCCGTCCTCGCGACGATTCCGCGAGGAGTACGTCGGCCCGATCGAGAAGGGCAAGGTCCCGGAGAATCAGGAGGGCGGGGCGTACCGCGCCGCGCGCCTGGACCGGCTGCGCCGACGCATCCGTCCGCTCGTCCTGCGCCGGACCAAGGACCTCGTCGCGGCGGAGCTTCCGGCCAAGCAGGAGCAGGAGGTGCGTGTCGAGCTGGGCGCCGCGCACCGCGCGCTGTACGACACGGTGCTGCAGCGAGAGCGGCAGAAGGTGCTGGGGCTGCTGGACGACCTCGACCGCAACCGCTTCATCGTGTTCCGATCGCTGACGCTCCTGCGCCTGTTGAGCCTTGCCCCCGAACTCGTGGACCCCGACCATTCCCACATCCCGCCGAGCAAGCTGGGCGCGTTGTTCGAGCAGCTGGACGAAGCGCTGGCGGAAGGCCATCGCGTCTTGGTCTTCAGCCAGTTCACGTCGTTCCTGGGTCTGGTCGCGGCCGGCCTCGCCGACCGCGGCATCCCGCACGCCTACCTGGACGGCTCCACCCGCGATCGCGACGCGGCCGTCACGGCGTTCCGCGGGGGAGCGGCGCCGGTGTTCCTGATCAGTCTGAAAGCGGGCGGCTTCGGCCTCACCCTCACCGAGGCCGACTACGTGTTCCTGCTCGACCCCTGGTGGAACCCGGCGGCCGAATCGCAGGCCGTCGATCGTGCGCACCGCATCGGCCAGCACCGCAGCGTGATGGTGTACCGACTCATCGCCGCCGGAACCATCGAGGAGAAGGTGATGGCGCTGCAGCAGCGCAAGGCGAGGCTCTTCCAGGCCGTGATGGACGACGACGCCCTGTTCGGGCAGGCACTGAGCGCCGAGGACATCCGAGGACTGTTCGACGAGTGATCCCGGCGCGGCCCGCGGCACCGCGACGGAGGCTGGGGATCGGGTGGGTGTCGAGCACGTCGCACGGCGACCGGATCGATCCCCGCCTAGAATCGTCTGGTTCGACCCAGGAGGACTCCCCATGCGCATCACGGGCCTCGGCCACGCCGGAATGTTCATCGAGACGGCGGGGGGCACCATCCTCTGCGACCCCGTGATCGGACCGACGTTCTTCGGTTCGTGGTTCCCCTTCCCCGACAACCGCGGGCTGGACTGGGAGCGCTTCGGCAAGGCGGACTTCCTGTACGTCTCGCATCGGCACCGCGACCACCTCGACCCGGCTCTGATGCACCGCTACATCCCGAAGGACATCAAGGTCCTGCTGCCCGAGTACCCGACCGACGATCTCGAGCAGGACCTCCGTGGGCTCGGTTATGACAACATCATCTACACCCAGGCAGGAGTGCCGCTCGAGTTCGGCGACCTGAAGGTCATGGTCACTCCGCTGCGTGCGCCCAGCGACGGCCCGATCGGCGACTCGTCGCTGAGCGTCGACGACGGGACGGCGAGCATCCTCAACCAGAACGACTCGCACCCCCTGGATCTGGAGAAGCTGATGTCGTTCTCCAAGCCCGAGGCGTACTTCACGCAGGTGTCGGGCGCGATCTGGTGGCCGATGGTCTACGACCTCCCGCAGGACGCCAAGCGCAATTTCGCCAAGCTGAAACGCGACGCCCAGAACAAGCGGGCGATGTACTACATCGAGAAGGTCGACGCCGAGCACGTCTTCCCGATGGCCGGCCCCCCGATGTTCCTGCGCGAGGAGCTGTTCAAGTACAACGGACAGGGCCTGGACGGCGACGCGATCTTCACCGACCAGCGGGAGTTCCTCGCCCACATGCGGGAGCTGCGCCCGCAGCAGAAGGCCTACGAATTCCTGCCGGGGACGGTCGTGGAGCTGAACGGCGGTGAGATCTCGGTCACGCAGACGCTCTACACCGAGGCCGAGATCGACCGCATCTTCGACGACAAGTGGGCCTACCTCGCCGAGCAGCGCGACAGCCGGCAGGACGAGATCCGGGCAGAGGAGGCGTCGCGGGCGCCCGTGCTCCCGCCCGACGAGATGCTCGCCGCGATCAAGGAATGGTGGGAGCCGCTGCTGCGGCGTGGACGCACCATCCGCAACGGGGTCGGCGGCAACGTGCGGTTCCGCATCGGAGACCTCGACATGGTGGTCGACTTCCCCAAGGCGAAGGTCCGCGAGTACGCCGGCGAGGAGTGCATCTACTGGTACACCATCCCGGCGGACCTCGTGTCCACGAACATCGCCGAGCACGAGATCGACTGGTCGAACTCGATCTTCCTGTCGATGCAGTTCGAGGTGGGGCGCAGCGGCAAGTTCAACGAGTTCCTGACCACGTTCCTCAAGTGCCTGTCGCGCGACCGCATCGAGTACGTCGAGAACTGGTACGCCGAGCAGACGGACCAGACGGAAGACGCCCAGCTGGGCGACTGGCTCGTGCAGCGCCGCTGCCCGCACCTGCGGGCCGACCTCACCAAGACCGGGAAGATCGAGGACGGCGTCCTGACGTGCTCCCTGCACGACTGGAAGTGGGATCTGGCCAGCGGCAAGTGCCTGACCAGCCAAGGCCATCCGATCCGGGCGTCGCAGGTGGAGGACGATCTCTTCCGCGCGGCGACGACGCCCGCCGCCTGACGAAGCGCCGTGGCATTGTAGGCATCCCACAACGACGTGCGCGTTGACCGCCCGACATGTGTATGACCGGCGTCAATCTGAGCGGCGGCGTATCACGGCGCGGCCCGATCGGGTCCTGATCACCGTGCCCGCCATGCGGGCGATCAGAACCCGAAGGAGTCACGCCATGACCACCGTTTCCGTCCGCGGCGCCGCCGGCGTCGTCCCCGCGTCCGCCCGCCGCCGTCAGCCGCGCAGCAGGATCATCGCCGCGCAGGCTCGCGCCGAAGCCGCGCTCAAGGCGTCGCTGCAGCGGTGGAGCATCCCGGCGCTGCGCATCGCACTGGGCGCCGTGTTCGCCGTGTTCGGCGCGCTGAAGCTGTTTCCCGGTGTCAGCCCTGTCGAAGCCCTCGTGAGCAGCACATGGGAGAAGCTCACGTTCGGTCTCGTGAGCGGACAGGCCGCCCTCGTCGCGACCGCCGTCATCGAGGTGACGGCCGGCCTGCTGCTCATCGCGGGCGGCGCCTTCGCACGCTTCGGACTCGTCGTGCTCGCCGCCGCGTTCGTCGGCATCCTGTCGCCGATCGTGCTGCTGCCCGGCGAGGTGTTCGGCCCTGCCGGCCCCACGCTGACCGGTCAGTACATCTTCAAGAACGTCGTGCTCATCGCCGCGGCGCTCGTGATCGCCTCGCGAGTGCTGCGCGGACCGTCACCGCGCAGCTGAGCGGGCGCGTCCGTACGGGCCGGTCCCCGATTGGGGACCGGCCCTGGCCGTGCCGTAGAGTGGAAGGCGATCAGCAACCTTTAACACCGTCCCGTGAGGCGGAGAAGGGAGCGGCGGATGAGCACGCGCACCGTGCTGCACGAGGCCGACATCGCACGGGCACTGACTCGGATCTCCCACGAGATCCTCGAGTCCAACAAGGGGCCCGACGGCCTGATCCTTCTGGGCATCCCGACCCGCGGTGTGACGCTCGCTCACCGCGTCGGCGCTCTCGTCGCTCAGTTCGGCGGCACCCCGGTGCCGGTCGGCGCGCTGGATGTCACGATGTACCGCGACGACCTGCACCGCAACCCGACCCGCGCGCCGCAGCCGACCGAGATCCCGCCGGGCGGCATCGACGGCAAGGTGGTCGTGCTGGTGGACGACGTGCTGTTCTCCGGCCGCAGCATCCGCGCCGCCCTCGATGCGCTGCAGGACATCGGCCGTCCCGCCGCCGTCCGCCTCGCGACGCTCGTCGACCGCGGCCACCGGGAGCTTCCGATCCGGCCCGACTTCGTCGGCAAGAACCTCCCCAGCGCCCGCGAGGAGCGCGTGAACGTGCGCCTGGCCGAGACGGACGGCGTCGAGGAGGTGACGATCGAGTCATGAGGCACCTGCTGGACACCAGGACGCTGGGCCGCGAGGACGCGCTGGCCATCCTCGATGTCGCCGAGGACATGGCCGACACCCAGCGCCGCGAGGTCAAGAAGCTCCCGACGCTGCGCGGCAAGACCGTCGTGAACCTCTTCTTCGAGGATTCCACGCGGACCCGGATCTCGTTCGAGGCCGCCGCCAAGCGCCTGTCGGCCGACGTCATCAACTTCTCCGCGAAGGGCTCGAGCGTCTCGAAGGGGGAGTCCCTCCAGGACACCGCCCAGACGCTGCAGGCCATGGGGGCCGACGCGGTGGTGATCCGTCACGGCGCCTCCGGCGCACCGCGGACCCTCGCCACCAGCGGGTGGATCACCGCGGGCGTCGTCAATGCCGGAGACGGCACCCACGAACACCCCACCCAGGCGCTGCTGGATGCCTTCACCATCCGCAAGCGCCGGTTCGGCGCCGACAGCCGCGGTCGTGATCTCGACGGCGTCGCCGTCACGATCGTGGGCGACATCCTGCACTCGCGAGTCGCGCGCTCGAACGTCTGGCTCCTGCACACCCTCGGAGCGCGGGTGACGCTCGTCGCCCCGCCCACCCTGGTGCCGCAGGACGTATCCGGCTGGCCCGTCGACGTCTGCTACGACCTCGACGAGGCGATC
This sequence comes from Microbacterium timonense, assembly GCF_900292075.1. GTDB lineage: Bacteria > Actinomycetota > Actinomycetes > Actinomycetales > Microbacteriaceae > Microbacterium > Microbacterium timonense. The sequence continues at coordinate 383,857 of NZ_OLMV01000001.1, read as the reverse complement.
GCCGCGGGCCCCGACGCGCTGATGATGCTGCGCATCCAGCTGGAGCGCATGAACGCCGCGTATTTCCCCACTGAACGGGAGTATTCGCGCCGCTGGGGCCTGGACGCCCGCCGTCTGCAGGCGCTGGGTGCCGATAGCATTGTCATGCACCCCGGACCCATGAACCGGGGCCTGGAGATCTCCGCAGAAGCCGCGGACTCGCCCCGCTCGACGGTGCTCGAGCAGGTCGCGAACGGCGTCTCGGTGCGCATGGCCGCGCTCTACCTGCTGCTGGCGGGCGCGGAGCGCAGCACGGCCGAGACCACCCCTGCGACGGATGCCGCCGCGGAAGGCACAGCGAAGGAGAACACCCGATGAGCGAGACCCTTCTCTTCCGCGGAGCGCTCGTCGAGGGAACCGCGGGCGCCGACGTCATCGTCGCGGACGGCGTCATCAGCGAGATCGGCCAGGGGCTCAGCCGCGCCGGCGCCACCGTCGTGGACGCCGAAGGGCTCGTGCTGCTGCCGGGTCTGGTCGATCTGCACACGCACCTGCGCGAGCCCGGGTACGAGGCATCCGAGACCATCCTCACCGGATCGCGCGCCGCCGCCGCCGGCGGGTACGCGGCCGTGTTCGCGATGCCGAACACCTCTCCCGTCGCCGACACCGCCGGCGTGGTGGAGCAGGAACTGGCCCTCGGCGAGGCCGCAGGCTTCGTGACGGTCCAGCCCATCGGCGCGGTCACCGTCGGCCAGCGGGGCGAGCGCCTTGCCGAGCTGGGTGCGATGGCCGACTCGCGGGCGAGGGTGCGGGTCTTCAGCGACGACGGCTTCTGCGTGTGGGACCCGCTCATCATGCGCCGGGCGCTGGAGTACGTGAAGGCCTTCGACGGGGTGATCGCGCAGCACGCACAGGACCCGCGGCTGACCGAGGGCGCCCAGATGAACGAGGGCGCGGTGTCGGCCGAGCTGGGCCTGGCCGGGTGGCCCGCCGTCGCCGAGGAGTCGATCATCGCGCGCGACGTCCTGCTGGCCGAGCACGTCGGTTCACGCCTGCACGTGTGCCATCTCTCCACCGCAGGATCCGTGGAGATCATCCGGTGGGCCAAGAAGCGTGGTGTGAACGTGACCGCGGAGGTCACGCCTCACCACCTGCTCCTCACCGACGAGCTCGTGCGCGACTACGACGCCCGCTTCAAGGTGAACCCTCCGCTGCGTCGCGAAGAGGATGTCCTCGCCGTGAGGGAGGGGCTCGCCGACGGCACGATCGACATCGTCGCCACCGACCACGCCCCGCACCCCGCCGAGGCCAAGGCGTGCGAGTGGCACGCCGCCGCGAACGGCATGGTGGGCCTGGAGAGCGCGCTGCGCGTCGTGCAGCAGGCGATGGTCGACACGGGGCTCATCACGTGGGGCGACGTCGCGCGGATCATGTCGCGCGAGCCCGCCCGCATCGGCCGGCTGCACGGGCATGGCACACCGTTGACGGAGGGTCAGCCGGCATCCCTCGCGTTCTACGACCCGACTCCCCGTCGCACCTTCACCGCCGACGACCTCCGTGGCCGCAGCGTGAACTCGCCCTACCTCGGACGCGAGCTGCCGGGCGACGTCCGATGGACGCTCCACCGGGGCACCGTGACCGTCGCCGACGGCACCGTGCTGGACCGGCCGGGGGTTCGGGCATGAGCCGCGAGGGTGCGCTCACCGTCATCGTGGCGGTCGCCGTCGGCCTGCTTGCGCTGCTCGCGTGGGCGTGGTGGCGACGCACGCGGCGTGATGCGCGCTTCACCGCGCCCGTCGGCGAGGTGCCGCAGGGCGCACGGACCCTTTCGGCCTTCCCGGCGCTCTACGTCGCCACCACGCGCCACGACGAGCCGCTCGAGCGCCTGGCCATCGATGGGCTGGCGTTCCGCTCGCGAGCCGACGTCACCGTCACCGACGCCGGCGTGGCGCTCGACCTCACCGGACGGCCCCGGGTCTTCGTCGCCGCGGACCGCATCGACGGCGTCGGCCAGGCCAACGTGGCCATCGACCGCGTCGTCGAACGCGACGGCCTCGTGCGCGTGGCCTGGCGCCTCGACGACGGCACCGTCGTCGACTCCTACCTCCGACCCCAGGATGCCTCGGCCCGCGCCCTCGCCGACGCCGTGGCCGCCATCCTTCCCCCGAGACAGACGGGAACCCGCCCATGACCTCCCTCTTCCAGACCGATCCGGCCGTGCTCGTCCTCGAGGACGGAACCCGCCACACCGGCCGCGCCTACGGCGCGATCGGCACCACCCTCGGTGAGGTCGTCTTCGCCACCGGGATGACCGGCTACCAGGAGACGCTCACCGATCCGTCGTACGCCGGCCAGATCGTGCTGCAGACGGCGCCCCACATCGGCAACACCGGCATGAACGGGGAGGACCCCGAGTCCCGCCGGATCTGGGTGTCGGGCTACATCGTCCGCGACCCCTCCCGCGTGGTGTCCAACTGGCGTGCCGACCAGTCGCTGGACGACGCGCTCGTGCACGACGGCGTGGTGGGCATCAGCGGCATCGACACGCGCGCGGTGACCCGCCACATCCGTTCGGCCGGCAGCATGCGCGGCGGCATCTTCTCGGGTCCTGCCGCGGGGCTCGACCCCGAGGAGCAGCTCCGGCTGGTGCGGGAGGCGCCCGAGATGGCAGGGCTCAACCTCTCCGCCGAGGTCTCGGTTCCGGCCGCCCAGGTGACGCCCGCCACGACGGAGCGCATCGGCAACCTGGCCGTCCTCGACCTGGGCGTCAAGCAGGCGACGATCGACAATCTCGCCGCCCGCGGCTTCGACGTGCACGTGCTGCCGCAGGACGTGACGATCGAGCAGATCCGGGCGATCGACCCGGTGGCGGTGTTCTATTCGAACGGCCCCGGCGACCCGGCGGCCTCCGGCGACCACGTCGACCTGCTGCGTGGCGTTCTCGATGAGGGCCTGCCCTTCTTCGGGATCTGCTTCGGCAATCAGCTGCTGGGTCGCGCGCTCGGCCTGGGAACCTACAAGCTGCCGTTCGGCCACCGCGGCATCAACCAGCCGGTGCTCGACAAGTCGACCGGTCGCGTCGAGATCACCGCCCACAACCACGGCTTCGCCGTCGATGCCCCGCTCGAGGGCGCCTTCGACAGCCCCAACGGGTACGGCCGCATCGAGGTGAGCCACGTGGGGCTCAACGATCAGGTGGTCGAGGGGCTGCGCGCGCTGGACATCCCCGCGTTCTCGGTGCAGTACCATCCCGAGGCCGCCGCCGGCCCGCACGATGCCAACTACCTCTTCGACCGGTTCGCGGAGCTGGTGCGCCAGCACCAGCGAAGCAGGTTGAGCGAGCGCAGCGAGTCGGAACCCGGCGACCCGACGCGTTTCGACTCGCAAGCTCGCTCAACGACCGACGAGACCAAGAAGGACTCCGAGTAATGCCCAAGCGCGACGACATCGCCTCCGTCCTCGTCATCGGCTCCGGCCCGATCGTCATCGGCCAGGCCGCCGAGTTCGACTACTCCGGCACGCAGGCCTGCCGGGTGCTGCGCGATGAGGGGATCCGGGTGATCCTGGTCAACCCCAACCCGGCGACGATCATGACCGACCCGGACTTCGCCGACGCGACGTACATCGAGCCGATCACCCCCGAGGTGATCGAGACGATCCTCGCGAAGGAGAAGCCCGACGCGATCCTCCCGACCCTCGGCGGTCAGACGGCCCTCAACGCGGCGATGGCGCTGCACGATCGCGGCATCCTCGAGAAGTACGGGGTGGAGCTCATCGGCGCGAAGGTGGATGCCATACGCAAGGGTGAGGACCGTCAGATCTTCAAGGAGCTCGTGATCGAAGCGGGCGCCGACGTCGCGGCATCCGTGATCTGCCACTCCATGGAGGATCTGCTCGCCGGCGCCGAGAAGCTCGGCTACCCCCTGGTCGTGCGCCCGTCCTTCACGATGGGAGGCCTGGGCTCGGGTTTCGCGTACAACGAGGAGGATCTGCGGCGCATCGGCGGGGCGGGCCTGCACGACTCGCCGACGAGCGAGGTGCTGCTCGAGGAGTCGATCCTCGGGTGGAAGGAGTACGAGCTCGAGCTCATGCGCGACACCGCCGACAACACGGTGGTCGTGTGCTCCATCGAGAACGTGGACCCCGTCGGCGTGCACACGGGGGACTCGATCACCGTCGCGCCGGCGCTCACGCTCACCGACCGCGAGTACCAGCGGCTGCGCGACATCGGCATCGACATCATCCGCGCCGTGGGGGTCGACACCGGCGGCTGCAACATCCAGTTCGCCGTCGACCCGGCCAGCGGCCGCATCATCGTGATCGAGATGAACCCGCGGGTGTCGCGCTCGTCCGCCCTCGCCTCGAAGGCGACCGGCTTCCCGATCGCGAAGATCGCGGCGAAGCTGGCGATCGGCTACCGCCTCGACGAGATCCCCAACGACATCACGAAGGTCACGCCGGCCAGCTTCGAGCCGACGCTGGACTACATCGTCGTGAAGGTGCCGCGTTTCAACTTCGAGAAGTTCCCGGCCGCCGACACGACCCTCACCACCACCATGAAGTCGGTGGGCGAGGCGATGGCCATCGGCCGCAACTACGCCACCGCGCTGCAGAAGGCGCTGCGCTCCCTCGAGAAGCGCGGTTCCAGCTTCCACTGGGGCGACGAGGACCGCTCGGTGGAGGAGCTCCTCGAGATCGCCAAGACACCGACCGACGGCCGCATCGTGGTGCTGCAGCAGGCGCTGCGCAAGGGCGCGACGGTCCAGCAGGCGTTCGAGGCCACGAAGATCGACCCGTGGTTCCTCGATCAGATCGTGCTGATCAACGACGTGGCGGAGTTCGTGCGCCGGGCGGCGGAGCTGGATGCCGCGACCCTGCGCGTCGCGAAGGAGCATGGCTTCAGCGACGCCCAGATCGCGCAGCTGCGCGGCGACAGCGAGAGCCAGGTGCGGGGGATCCGCCACGGTCTCGGCATCCGCCCGGTCTACAAGACCGTCGACACCTGCGCGGGGGAGTTCCCGGCACTGACCCCGTACCACTACTCCAGCTACGACTTCGAGACCGAGGTCTCGGCCTCCGATCGCACCAAGGTCGTCATCATCGGGTCGGGGCCCAACCGCATCGGCCAGGGGGTCGAGTTCGACTACTCGTGCGTGCACGCGTCCTTCGCCCTGGCCGACGCGGGCTACGAGACCATCATGGTCAACTGCAACCCCGAGACGGTGTCGACCGACTACGACACCTCGGACCGCCTGTACTTCGAGCCGCTCACACTCGAGGACGTTCTGGAGGTCCTGCACGCGGAGGCGCAGTCCGGCCGGATCCTCGGCGTCATCTGCCAGCTCGGCGGGCAGACGCCGCTGGGCCTGGCCAAGGGCATCGAGGAGGCCGGGTACACGATCCTCGGCACGAAGCCGGCGGCGATCGACCTCGCCGAGGAGCGCGAGCTGTTCTCGCGCCTGCTGGACGATGCCGGACTGGTCGCCCCGCGCAACGGCACGGCGATCGACGTCGACGGCGCCGTGGCGGTGGCCGAGGAGATCGGCTATCCGGTGCTCGTGCGCCCCAGTTTCGTGCTCGGCGGCCGCGGCATGGAGATCGTGTACTCGACGGAGGCATTGCGCGACTACTTCGTGCGAGTGGCGGGGGAGGCGATCATCGGGCCCGGGCTGCCGCTGCTGGTCGATCGCTTCCTCGACGACGCCATCGAGCTCGACGTCGACGCGCTGTTCGACGGCGAGGAGCTCTACATCGGCGGCGTCATGGAGCACCTCGAGGAGGCCGGCATCCATTCCGGCGACTCGTCGTGCACGCTCCCGCCGGTGAGCCTCGGCCGCACCGACATCGACCGCGTGCGCGAGGCCACGCTCGCCATCGCCGAGGGAGTGGGGGTGCGCGGGCTCCTCAACGTGCAGTTCGCGATCTCGGCCGGCGTGCTCTACGTCATCGAGGCGAACCCGCGCGCGAGCCGCACCGTCCCCTTCGTCTCCAAGGCGCTGGGCATCCCGCTCGCGAAGGCGGCATCGCGCATCATGGCAGGTGCCACCGTCGCCGAGCTGAAGGCCGAGGGGCTGCTGCCCGAGCGTGACGGCTCCCGGGTGCCGCTGGACGCGCCGGTGGCGGTCAAGGAGGCGGTGCTGCCCTTCAAGCGGTTCCGCACGGCCGAGGGGCAGACCGTGGATTCGGTGCTGGGCCCCGAGATGCGCTCCACCGGGGAGGTCATGGGCATCGACCGGGACTTCCCGACGGCGTTCGCCAAGTCGCAGGAGGCCGCGTACGGCGGGATGCCGCAGTCCGGCACCGTCTTCATCTCGGTCGCCGACAGCGACAAGCGCGCGGTGATCCTTCCCGCCCATCGCCTGCAGGAGCTCGGCTTCGACCTCGTCGCCACCGAGGGCACCGCCGAGATCCTCGCCCGCAACGGCATCGACGTGAACGTCGTGAGCAAGTACTCCGAGACGCAGGACTCGGGCGGCACCAACATCGTCGACCTCATCAACGCCGGTGAGATCGACATCGTGGTGAACACCCCGTCCGGTGGGGCCGCACGCGCCGACGGGTATGAGATCCGGGCGGCGGCCGTCGCGGGCGACAAGGCGCTGTTCACCACGATGGCGGTGCTCGGCGCTGCAGTCAGCGCCCTGCCCGTGCTGCGGGAGGGATTCGATGTGAAGAGCCTGCAGGAGTACGCGCTGGAGCGGCAGGACCGAGGATGACGTCATTCGGCGAGCGGATCCGCGCCGCGCTCACGACGCACGGGCAGCTGTGCGTCGGCATCGATCCGCATGTCCCGCTGCTGGAGGAGTGGGGGCTGGATGCCTCGGGGCGCGCGGCGCGGGAGTTCGGGCTGCGCGTGGTGGACGCCTGCGCGGGCCGTGTGGGCGTGGTCAAGCCTCAGGTGTCGTTCTTCGAGCGCTACGGTTCAGCGGGCATCGCTGCGCTCGAGGACGTTCTCGCGGCGGCGCGCGCGGCCGGCCTCATCGTGATCGCCGACGCCAAGCGCGGTGACATCGGATCCACGATGGACGCCTACGCCGAGGCGTGGCTGACACCGGGATCGCCGCTGGAGGCGGACGCGATGACAGCCAATCCGTTCCTGGGCACGGGAACCCTCGACGGCACCTTCGCCCTCGCCGAGGCGAGCGGCAAGGGCGTGTTCGTTCTCGCCGCGACGAGCAATCCGGATGCGTTCACGGCTCAGCGTGCCAGGCTGGAGGACGGCGCGACGGTCTCCGCCGGCATCGTGCGCGAGGTGTCGGCACGCAACGCGGCCACGACGCCCGAGGGCCGGTGGGGCAGCCTCGGCTTCGTCATCGGCGGCACGGTGGACTGGGCCCAGGCGGGGCTGACGGCGTTCTCGCCGGTCGCTCCGATCCTCGCCCCGGGCTTCGGTCATCAGGGAGCGGAACCGCATCACCTCGGTGAGCGCTTCGGTGACATGGGGCAAGCGGTGATAGCGTCGGAGAGCCGCAGCATCCTGGCTGCCGGACCCGACCGGCTCGCCGCGCGCATCACTGAGCGCGCCCTTCTCTACCGTGGTGATTGACATGCCCGATTCGCGCTCTGTATCCGACGGGGCTCTGCCCCGGAACCCCGGCGCGCAGCCGCCCGACGTCGACAGAGTGGCCGCGTCTCGCCGTGCGGTCGCCGCTCGACGCGAGCGCGCCGCGCTGAAGAAGGATGTCGCGATGCGGGTCATCACGCCGCAGGAGCTGTTGCGGCGCGCCCTGGCCGACCCGGCATCGCCGGCCGGTGCGATGCGCGTGCCCGAATTCCTCACCGCGATCCCCGCGATCGGGGAGGGCAAGCGCGACCGCATCCTGCACGACCTCGAGATCTCGCCGGTGAAGCGCCTGGGCGGGCTCGGCTCGCGCCAGCGCGAGGACCTGCGCCGCTTCCTCGACAGCCGGTGGCCGGAGCTGAAGCCGCGTGGCGGTCGCAGTCGGCTGGTGGTCCTGGCCGGGCCGACCGCCGTGGGCAAGGGGACCGTCGCCGCGCACATCAAGGAGCACCACCCCGAGATCCTGCTCTCCGTCTCGGCCACCACGCGCGCGCCGCGACCGGGCGAGGTCGACGGCGAGCACTACTTCTTCGTCGACGACGCCGAGTTCGACCGCATGATCGCCGCCGGAGAGCTCCTCGAGCACGCGACCGTGCACAACGCCCACCGGTACGGCACCCCGCGAGCCCCGATCGAGAAGGCCCTGGCCGAGGGTCGCACCGTGCTGCTGGAGATCGACCTGCAGGGCGCCCGTCAGGTCCGCCAGGCCGATCCCGCCGCGACGCTCGTGTTCCTGCTGCCTCCCAGCTGGGACGAGCTGGTGCACCGGCTCGTCGGGCGAGGCACCGAGGACGCCGCCGAGCGGGCGCGACGCCTGCGCACCGCGAAGACGGAGCTCGCCTCCCAGGCGGAGTTCGACTACCGGGTCGTCAACGACGACGTGGCGCGCGCCGCAGAGGAGGTCGCGCGCCTCGCGCGGTGAGGCCGGCGCCTGCGCGACGACGGCGTCCCGTAGAATGGTGGGATGCCTCGGCACCCCGAGGCTCCGCAGACTCCACCCCGACATCCGATCCAGGAGGTTTCGCCATGGCCGGAACGAACCAGGGCATCATCGAGCCCCCCATCGACAGCCTGCTCGAGAAGGTCGACTCGAAGTACCAGCTGGTGATCTACGCGGCCAAGCGCGCCCGTCAGATCAACGACTACTACTCGGACCTGCACGAGGGCAACCTGTTCGACAACGTCGGCCCGCTGGTCGACTCCACCGTCGAGGACAAGCCGCTGACGATCGCCCTGCACGAGATCCACGAGGACAAGCTGCGCCTTCGCCGCGCGGAGTGATCCGTTACGACCCGATGCCCTCGAAGACGGAGTTGTCCGTCGTCGGGGGCATACTGGTGTCCGCCCGCGAGTCGGTCGTGCGCGCACGGCGACCGGGTCCACGACTACTGGAGTTTCGATGACCGATCTGCGTCTGTTCACGTCCGAATCCGTCACGGAGGGGCATCCCGACAAGATCTGCGACCAGATCTCGGATTCGATCCTCGACGCGATCCTCACCGCAGACCCCGACGGCCGGGTCGCCGTCGAGACGCTGGTCACGACGGGCCTCGTCCACGTGGCGGGTGAGGTCTCGACGTCGGCGTACGTCGAGATTCCGGCCATCGTGCGAGAGGTCGTGAACCGCATCGGCTACACCTCCAGCGACACCGGCTTCGACGGTGACTCGTGCGGCGTCAGCGTGTCGATCGGCGCGCAGTCCTCCGACATCGCCGCCGGCGTCGACAAGGCGTTCGAGCGCCGCGAAGACGGGTCCGAAGACCCCCACGACCTGCAGGGGGCCGGCGACCAGGGCATCATGTTCGGGTACGCCACGACCGAGACCCCGCAGCTCATGCCCATGGCGGCGTGGACGGCGCACCGCATGGCCGAGCGCCTCGCAGAGGTGCGCCGCTCGGGCGCACTGCCGTTCCTGCGGCCGGACGGCAAGACGCAGGTCACGCTGGGCTACGAGGGCCAGACGCCCCGGACGGTCGAATCCGTCGTGCTGTCCACGCAGCACCACCCCGACATCTCGCAGAAGGCACTGCGCGCCGCGGTTCGCGCGGAGGTGATCGACCCGGTGCTCGAGGCGACCGGGCTGGAGCTGCCGGACGTGAAGTACTACATCAACCCCGCCGGGCCCTTCGTCATCGGGGGCCCCAAGGGCGACGCCGGCCTCACCGGCCGCAAGATCATCATCGACACGTACGGCGGGGCGTCCCGTCACGGCGGCGGCGCCTTCAGCGGGAAGGACCCGTCCAAGGTCGATCGCTCCGCCGCCTACGCGATGCGGTGGGTGGCCAAGAATGCGGTCGCCGCCGGTCTGGCCGACCGCCTCGAGGTGCAGGTCGCGTACGCCATCGGCAAGGCCAAGCCGGTGGGGCTGTACGTCGAGACGTTCGGCACCGGCCGCGTCTCCGACGACGCCATCACATCCGCGATCCTCGAGGTGTTCGACCTGCGCCCCAAGGCGATCATCAATCAGCTCGACCTGTTGCGCCCCATCTACGCGCAGACGGCCGCCTACGGTCACTTCGGCCGTGAGCTGCCCGATTTCACGTGGGAGCGCACCGACCGCGCGGACGCCCTCCGCGCGGCAGCGGGACTCTGACACCGGCCGCGTGACCGCGGTGCACGACGAAGATCACGGGCCCGGCGCCGCCCGCGTGCGCCGCGTCGCCCGCGTGCTGATCGAGTCGCCGTTGCCGCAGCTGGACCGTCTGTTCGACTACGAGATCCCCGCGGAGCTGGCCCACGAGGCGCTGCCGGGTGTGCGCGTGCGGGTGCCGCTGCGCAGCGCCGGACGCGTCGTGGACGGGCTCCTCGTCGAGGTGGGGGAACCGGATGCCTCGGACCGGCCGCTCTCGCAGCTGGAGGCCGTCGTCTCTCCGGTCCCGGTGCTGACCCCGGCCCTGTACTCGCTGGCCCGGCGCGCCGCCGACCGCGCCGCCGGCTCCGCGGGCGACATCCTCCGCCTGGCGATCCCCAAGCGCATGGTGCGCGCCGAGAAGGCCTGGCTCGCGGCGGACCCGCCACCGCATCCGGCGGTCGAGGACGAGCACGTGCAGTGGGCCGATGCCGTCCTGGCCGCGTACCCCGGTCTCACGCAGGCGCTGGACGGCGGCGAGCGGGTCGCGCTCGACGCTCCACCTGTGCCGGCAGCGCTGGCAGACGGTGCCGTGGTCGGCAGCTGGGCGCTCTTGCTGGCGGCGGCGGCGACTCATGCCCTCGTCGCCGGGCGCAGCACGGTCATCGCCGTCCCCGACCACCGGGACCGTGCTCAGCTCGAGGCGGCCCTGGGCGCCCGTGTCCCCGCCGACGCGCTCGTCCGCGACGACGCGAAGCAGAGCGGACCCGCGCGCTACGCGGCATTCCTGCGCACCCTCGCCGACGCCCCCTGTGTCGTGATCGGCAATCGCTCCGCCGTGTATGCGCCGGTCTCGACACTCGGCCTGGTGGCGCTGTGGGACGACGGCGACCCGCTGCTGGCCGAGCCGCTCAGTCCCGGCGTCCACGCGCGCGACGCGGCGCTGCTCAGGCAGGAGCTCGAAGGCGGCGCTCTCCTCTTCGCCGGCCACACGCGCACGACAGACGTGGAGCGGCTGGTGGGGGTCGGCTGGGTCCGCGACGTGCCGCCGGCACGCCGCGTCAGCCCCCGGGTCGTGCTCAGCGCGACGAGGGAGGGTGAATCCCACTCGGCGCGGGTGCCATCCTCGGTGTTCGCGGCCGCGCGTGAGGCATTGGCCACGGGGCCCGTGCTCGTGCAGGTGGCGCGACCGGGGTACGCGCCGGTCCTCGTGTGCGCCCAGTGCCGGCATCCGGCGCGCTGCGCGCATTGCGGCGGACCCCTGCACGCTGCCCGGCACGGCGCCGTGCCGACCTGCTCGTGGTGCGGGCGGTCGGCGCACGCATGGACGTGCCCGCAGTGCTCCTCGACGATGCTCCGGATGGCGTCGTCGGGCAGTGAACGGACCGCCGACGAACTGGGGCGCGCGTTCCCCGGCATCCGCGTCATCGTCGCCGACGGCGACCACCCTGTCGCCGAGGTCGACGGACGGCCCGCCCTGGTGGTCGCCACCCGCGGTGCCGAGCCCCTCGCGGCGGGCGGCTACCGTGCCGTGATCCTGCTGGACGGCGACCGCATGCTCATGGCCGACGATCTTCGCATCGGCGAGTCGTGTCTGCGCTGGTGGTCCAACGCGGCCGCCCTGGCGGCCCCCGGCGCGCCGGTCCACCTCGTCGGCGTGACCGGTGACGTCGCGCGCGCGCTGGCGACATGGACGCAGGCCGCATACGCCCGGGCGGAGCTGGCCGATCGGGCGCCGCTTCGGATGCCGCCGACGGTGCGGGTGGCGGCGGTCGAAGGTCCGCGACGTGCCGTGGACACCGCGCTGCAAGAGCTGCGCCGTGCCGTTCCCGAGCTCGACGCCGACGCGGTGCTCGGGCCGCTCGCGCGCGAGGACACGGTGCGTGCGCTCGTGCGTTTCGAGTACGGCCTCGGGGCGCGGGTGACGGAGAGCCTGCGGGCATCGGTCGTGGGTCATGCCGTCAAGGGCCGCCGTCCCGTCAAGGGACGCCCACCAGGGACCGCCAATACACTGAAGGTCCGGGTCGACGTACCCGATCTCGATCTGTGACCCTCGACGTTCAGGAGCGCCATGCGTCTCGTCTTCGCCGGCACTCCCGCGCCCGCCGTGCCGTCGCTGCGGCGATTGGCCGCGGGCGCGCACGACGTGGTCGCGGTGGTGACCCGGCGGGACGCGCCGATCGGGCGCAAACGCGTGATGACTCCGTCGCCGGTGGCCGTAGCCGCCGACGAGCTGGGTATCCCGGTGATGCGCGCCGACCGGCTGGACACGGACGTCACTGAGCGCATCACCGCGCTGCGCCCCGACCTGGGCGTCATCGTCGCCTACGGAGGTCTCGTCCGCGAGCCGCTCCTGTCGGCGCCCACCCACGGCTGGATCAACCTGCACTTCTCGCTGCTGCCGCGCTGGCGCGGCGCAGCCCCGGTCCAGCACGCCCTCATCGCCGGCGACACCCGCACCGGAGCCAGCGTGTTCCAGCTCGTACCGGAGCTGGACGCGGGCGACGTCTTCGGCGAGACCGCCGTGGACATCCCCGCTGACGCGACGGCGGGAGATCTCCTGAGCACACTCGCCGACGAGGGCGCAGACCTGCTGGCCGGCGTCGTGGACGCGATCGCCGCGGGCTCGGCCGTCGCGCAGCCGCAGCAGGGCGAGCCCACTCTCGCCCCCAAGCTCGGAGACGACGACGGCCGGGTCCGCTGGCAGGAGCCGGCGGCGGCGGTCCTCGGCCGCATCCGCGGAGTCACCCCGGAGCCGGGCGCGCATACGACCATCGACGGGGCGCGCCTCAAGCTGCTCGCGGTGGCGCGTGCTCCCCAGGACGCCCCGCGCCTGGCACCGGGCGCGCTCGCGCTGCACGGGCGGCACGTCATCGCCGGCACCGGGTCGGACCCCATCGTCGTGGAGACGGTCCAGCCGGCCGGCAGAGGACCGATGCGGGCAGCGGACTGGTGGCGGGGCCGGCGCGACACGAGCGCGGTGGCCGGATCGTGAGCCGCGCAGTCGCCGCCCGCCGCGTCGCCTTCGACACCCTGCGGGCCGTGCACGAATCCGACGCGTACGCGAACCTCCTGCTGCCCGCCGCGATCGGACGCGCCGGGCTGTCCACGGCGGACGCGGCACTGGCGACCGAACTGACGTATGGAACGCTGCGGCGTCAGGGCACGTACGACGCCGTCATCGCGATCGCCGCCGATCGGCCGGTGACCGACATCGATCCCGGGGTGCTCGACGCACTGCGGCTCGGCGTGCACCAGCTGCTGTCGACACGTGTCGCGTCGCATGCGGCGGTCCACGAGTCGGTCGAGCTGGCGCGCACCGCCGGCGGCCGCGGTGCCGCGGGGTTCGCGAACGCGGTGCTCCGGCGGGTCTCCCGCGACACGCCGGGGGATTGGATGACCCACGTGGCCGAGAGCGCACGCTCCGATGACGAGCAGCTGGGCCTGCTCTTCTCCCACCCGGTGTGGGTGGTCAGGGCGTTCCGGCGTGCGCTGGCGGCCGAAGGACGCGCGGACGAGCTGGAAGCGCTCCTGACCGCCGACAACGCGTCACCACGCGTGACGATGGCGGCGCTTCCCGACCTGGCGGATGCACCCGGCGACGCGCGCCGGACGCCGTACTCGCCGATCGGCTTCCGCCTGGGCGGTGGCGACCCCGACGCGCTGGTGCGTGGCTCGGGCGGCCGGATCCGCGTGCAGGACGAGGGGTCGCAGCTGGCCGCACTGGCTCTCACGCGCGCCGTCCCCGTCACTGCGGGCGAGCGGTGGCTCGATCTGTGCGCCGGCCCGGGCGGGAAGACCGCAGTCCTGGCCGCGGAGGCCCTCCGCAACGACGCGAGGCTCGAGGCCAACGAGATCTCGCCGGCGCGTGCCGGGCTCGTCCGCCAGGCTCTCGCCGGGGTTCCCATGGACGTGCCGGTGTCGGAGGAGGACGGACGCACACGGGCGGCGGAGGCACCCGGGACGTACGACAGGATCCTCGTCGATGCGCCGTGCACCGGTCTCGGGGCCCTGCGGCGCCGCCCCGAGGCACGCTGGCGCAAATCTCCCAGCGACGTGCCCGCGCTGACCCAGCTGCAGCGGGAACTGCTGGATGCGGCGATCGGCGCGCTGAAGCCGGGCGGGATCGTCGCGTACGTCACGTGCTCGCCGCACCTGGCCGAGACGGCCGGTGTGGTCGCCGACATCCGCCGGGAGTGGGAGGGCGCGCTCGAGGAGGTGTCCGCACGTGAGGTCGTCACTGCCCTGGCCGAAGCCGATCCGGGTCTGCCCGCCCAGGCGGACGGGAGCGGACGCACCCAGCTGTGGCCCCACCGCCACAACACGGACGCCATGTCGATCTCCCTGCTGCGGCGCGTGTGACGCACACCGCCGGGCCCGAGGGCGAGCCTCGACCATAATGGACGCGTGCTCCCCAGCGACGACGACGGCCGCCAGCGCGGCATCCGCATCAATCCCAGCATCCTCGCGGCCGACTTCGTCAACATGCAGTCCGAGCTGGCGCGGATCGGGACCGCAGACTTCGTCCACGTCGACGTGATGGACAACCACTTCGTTCCCAACCTCACCTTCGGACCCCAGATGGTGGAGCGCATCCAGGAGACGAGCCCCGTGCCCCTGGACGTGCATCTGATGATCACCGACCCCGACAGGTGGGCACCGGGCTACGCCGAGCTGGGTGCCGCCTCGGTGACCTTTCACCTGGAAGCGGCCACCGAGCCGGTCGCGCTCGCGCGCCGGCTGCGCGACATCGGCGCCCGCGCGGGGGTCGCCGTGAAACCCGCCACTCCGGTGGACGGGCTGTTCGACCTCCTCGACGATTTCGACCAGGTGCTGGTGATGACCGTCGAACCGGGCTTCGGCGGTCAGTCGTTCATGCCCGAGACCATGCCGAAGCTGCGCCGGCTGGCGGATGAGGCCCGCCGACGGGGATCGTCGGTGTGGCTGCAGGTGGACGGGGGCATCGGCGAGTCGACGATCGCGCAGGCCGCCGAGGCCGGTGCCGACACCTTCGTCGCGGGATCCGCGGTGTTCGGAGCCGGAGACCCCGAAAGAGCGATCGCCGCGCTGCGCGACAGCGCACGCAGTCACATCCACTGACGTCGCCGAACGGACGCGGCGCTGAAGGCGAGGAACGAAGATGACCGCCGATGACGAGGCCACGACCCCCTCACCGCGCCACCGCCGCGGAGCGCGTCGCGTGCTGGATGCCTACAGCGGCGAACACGCCGTCTACGGGCTCGTCCTCGTGACGGCGCTCGTCGCGGTGGGCTGGGAGGAGGACACCGACTTCGAGGTCCTCCTGTTCGTCGTGGGCACCGTGGTCGTCTTCTGGCTCGCGCACATCTACGCGGCCGTGGTGGCCAGCCGGGCGGCGCAGCCCGCGAAGCCGCTGAAGACCGCCGTGGCCGACGGCGCGCGCCACGCCTCCGGAATGCTGGTCGCGATGCTCGTTCCGGCGGCGCTGCTGTTCCTCGGGACGATCGGCCTCATCGAGGAGTACACGGCGTACTTCCTCGCGCTGGGCAGCGGCATCGTCATGCTCGCCGTGATCGGCTACGCCAACGCCGCCCGCAACGGCAGCTCATGGCCGTGGCGCATCGCGGGTGTTCTGACGACCACGGTGATGGGTGCGCTGGTCATCGGTCTCAGCATCCTCGCCCACTGACGCGGCGGCCCGGCACGAGACGCATCGCCGCGGTAACGCGGGCAGGGGCCCCGTGGAAGGGCGATACCCTGGCATGGTGAAGACGTTCGACTCGCTGTACGCCGAGCTCGCCGCGAAGGCGAGCGAGCGCCCCGAGGGATCGGGCACCGTCGCACAGCTGGATGCGGGCGTCCACGCCATCGGGAAGAAGATCGTCGAAGAGGCCGCCGAAGTATGGATGGCGGCCGAGTACGAGTCCACGGATGCCGCGGCCGAGGAGATCTCGCAGCTGCTGTACCACCTGCAGGTGCTCATGCTCGCGAAGGGACTGAGCCTCGAAGACGTCTACCGACATCTCTGAGCGCGCGTCACCTCCCATCCTCGAACCCGAAAGACACGCTGCCATGCTGCGAATCGCCGTGCCGAACAAGGGCTCGCTCGCCGAGACCGCCTCCGAGATGCTCCACGAGGCCGGTTACATCGGTCGTCGCGATCCGAAGGACCTGCACGTCATCGACCCTCAGAACGAGGTCGAGTTCTTCTACCTCCGCCCCAAGGACATCGCCACGTACGTCGGTTCCGGTGCACTGGATGTCGGCATCACCGGACGCGACCTGCTGCTGGATGCCCGAATGCCCGGTGCCCAGGAGATCGAGGCACTGGGCTTCGGCGACTCGACGTTCCGCTTCGCCGGCCCGCCCGGACGCTTCGATGACGTCCACGACCTCGAGGGGGTGCGGGTCGCGACCGCATACCCCGGGCTCGTGGACGCCTTCCTCGACGAGCACGGCGTCGCCGTGGACCTCGTGCCGTTGGACGGCGCCGTCGAATCGGCGGTCCAGCTGGGCGTGGCCGACGCGGTCGCCGACGTCGTCTCCACGGGGACCACGCTGCGCCAGGCCGGACTGGAGATCTTCGGCCCCGTGCTGCTGCAGTCGGAGGCGGTGCTGATCAGTGCGCCGACCGAGGCTGCAGGAACCGAGACGCTGCTGCGCCGGCTGCGCGGGGTCATGGTCGCCCGTCGCTATGTCATGGTCGACTACGACCTTCCCGCTGAGCTCGTCGACGAGGCGGTCAAGATCGCACCGGGAATCGAGTCGCCCACGATCTCCCCGCTGCGGGACGCGGCATGGGTGGCGGTGCGCGTGATGGTCCCGCGCAAGGGCGTCAACCAGGTCATGGACGCGCTCTACGCGATCGGCGCCCGTGCCATCCTCGTCACCGCGATCCACAACGCGAGACTGTGATGCCGGGGGCAGCGTCATGAGCCTGGTGTGCCGCGTCATCCCGTGCCTCGACGTCGCGGGGGGCCGCGTCGTGAAGGGCGTCAACTTCCAGAACCTGCGCGACATGGGCGATCCGGTCGAGCTGGCGCGCGAGTACTTCCGCCAGGGCGCGGACGAGATCACGTTCCTCGACGTCACTGCCACGGTCGACGAGCGCGCCACCACCTACGATGTCGTGCGTCGCACCGCCGAAGAGGTGTTCATCCCGCTCACCGTCGGTGGGGGAGTGCGCTCAGCGGACGACGTCGCCCGGCTGCTGTCGGTCGGCGCCGACAAGATCGGCGTCAACTCCGCCGCCATCGCCCGCCCGCCGCTGCTGGACGAGATCGCCGACCGGTTCGGCGCGCAGGTGCTCGTGCTCTCGCTCGACGTCAAGCGCTCGCCCCGCACTGATTCCGGCTTCGTCGTGACGACCCACGGCGGACGCACCGAGACCGACCTCGACGCCCTCGCGTGGGCACGAGAGGCGATCGATCGCGGTGCCGGCGAGCTCCTGGTCAACTCGATCGACGCCGACGGCACCAAGCAGGGCTTCGACCTCGAACTGGTCGCGCTCATGCGCGAGCTCTCCAGCGTGCCCGTGATCGCGTCCGGCGGCGCCGGCAGTGCCGAAGACTTCGCGCCCGCCATCGCCGCGGGAGCGGATGCCGTGCTCGCAGCGTCGGTCTTCCACTCCGGACAGCTCACAGTGGGCGACGTGAAAGCCGCGATGACGGCCGAGGGGATCGCCGTACGGGAGGTGAGGTCATGACCGAGACGGTGGACGAGCGTGTCGCCCGCGTGGCGTTCAACGCGGACGGCCTGGTCGCCGCGATCATCCAGCAGTGGGACACCCACGAGGTGCTCATGCTCGGCTGGATGGATGCGGAGGCGCTCCGCCGCACCCTCACCGAAGGCCGGGTGACCTTCTGGTCGCGCTCGCGCCAGGAATACTGGCGCAAGGGCGACACGTCGGGCAACATCCAGCTCGTACGCGAAGCGCGGCTGGATTGCGACGGCGACGCGGTGCTGGTGCAGGTCGAGCAGGTCGGACCCGCGTGCCACACCGGCACCCGCACCTGCTTCGACGCCGACGATCTCGGCGCGGTGCGCGGCCCGGAGCTTCCCGCGTGATCCGCAGAGTGCGCCTGCTGGCCGTCGTCGCGACGATCGCGTGCGGCGCGCTCGGTGTGATCTCGTCCACCCAGACCTGGCTGACCGTCGTGCTGCGCGACGGTGCCCACCACGCGCTCGACGTGCCGGGGGCCTCCGCCGTGCCGGTGCTCGCCCCGCTGAGCCTGGCCGTGCTGGCACTGGGCGCGGCACTGTCGATCGTGGGCCTCGCGCTGCGGTACGTCTTCGGCGCTCTGTCGGTCGTGATGGCCGTCGTGCTGGCGTGGCTGACTGCTCGCGTGGTGCTCGAACGCCCGGTCTCGGCGGTCGCGTCGGTCGTGACCGAGGCCACCGGCATCGCCGGTGAGCAGTCCGTCGGCGCGCTGGCCGCCTCCATCACCGCGACCGCCTGGCCCGTCGTCACCCTCGTGGGGTGGGTCCTTCTCGTGCTGGTCGGCGTGTGCGTCCTCGCGACGGCGCACACCTGGTCGCGCACCGGACGCCGCTACCGCACAGACGACGTGTCGCGCACCGGAGCCGCACCCGGTCCCCGCCCGCACGACGCCGCGGGGTCGCGTGCCATCGATGACTGGGACGACCTGTCGCGTGGCCAGGACCCGACCGCCTGACCGCTAGACTGGCGGCATCCCGCGCTTCCCAGGCTTCACGAGGAGATATCCATGAGCAACAACATCGGCGACCCCGGCCACGGACACTCGCCCGCCGCCTGGACGGCCGTCGTGATCATGCTCGTCGCGGTGTCGCTCGGCACCCTCTTCTTCTTCCTCGACATCCCCGCCCTGGTGTGGGCGTCGGCGGCGCTGCTCGTCGTGGGCCTGATCGTCGGCTGGGCCATGGCCAAGGCCGGGTACGGCGTGAACGGCTCGAAGTACGTCGCGAAAGAGCACTGAACATGCTCGCCGACCTGACGGCCGGCGCGGTGGAGGATGCCCAGGCGCGCGCAGCGGCGCGGCCCCTTGCTGCCGTCGAGGCCGCCGCGCAGGCGCAGCGTCCCGCGATCGACGCCCTGGCAGCACTCGCGCCCGCCGACCGCGTGAAGATCATCGCCGAGGTCAAGCGCGCCAGCCCGTCGCGCGGTGACCTCGCCGCGATCCCCGACCCCGCGCTTCAGGCCCGCCGGTACGAAGAGGGCGGCGCGTCAGCCATCTCGGTGCTCACCGAGGGGCGTCGCTTCAAGGGCAGCCTCGCGGACCTCGAAGCCGTCAAGGCCGCCGTATCGCTCCCCGTACTGCGCAAGGACTTCATCGCCACCGAGTACCAGGTGCTCGAGGCACGCGCCTCGGGCGCGGATCTCCTTCTGCTCATCGTGGCTGCGCTGGAGCCCGACACGCTCGCACGGCTGTACGCCCTCACCCGGGATCTCGGGATGACCGCGCTGGTCGAGACGCACTCCGCCGACGAGGTGGATCGTGCCGTCGACCTCGGCGCGCAGCTCATCGGCGTCAACGCGCGCGACCTCTCGACGTTCGAGCTCGACCGCGACCTCTTCGGACGACTGGCGGACCGCATCCCCGCCGGAACGGTGAAGATCGCCGAGTCCGCGGTGCTCGCCCCCGCCGACGTCGCGCACTACCGCGCCGCCGGCGCCGACGTCGTGCTCATCGGCGAGGCTCTCGTCACGAACGATCCCGTCTCGACCCTGCGTGCCTTCCTGGAGGCGGGCGCAGGGCACGGCACGGGTGAACGGAGGGAGACCGCATGAGTCTTCGCGAAGCCCCCGGCCCGCTGTACGGCGAGTTCGGCGGGCGCTACATGCCCGAGTCGCTCATCGCCGCGATCGACGAGCTGACCGCCGAGTATGAGGCGGCCAAGGCCGACCCTGCCTTCCAGGCGGAGTTCGTGCGTCTGCTGCACTCCTACGCCGGCCGGCCGTCGCCCATCACCGAGGTCGCCCGCTTCGCCGAGCACGCCGGTGGCGCCCGCGTGTTCCTCAAGCGTGAGGACCTCAACCACACCGGCTCGCACAAGATCAACAACGTTCTGGGCCAGGCGCTGCTGACCAAGCGACTGGGCAAGACCCGCGTGATCGCCGAGACCGGGGCCGGCCAGCACGGCGTCGCGACCGCCACCGCGGCCGCACTGTTCGGCTTCGACTGCACCATCTACATGGGCGAGGTCGACACCGAGCGCCAGGCGCTCAACGTCGCACGCATGCGTCTGCTGGGCGCGGAGGTGGTGCCCGTCAAGACGGGCTCGCGCACGCTCAAAGACGCCATCAACGACGCCTACCGCGATTGGGTGGCCAGCGTCGAGTCGACGAACTACATCTTCGGCACGGCCGCCGGCCCGCATCCGTTCCCCGCGATGGTGCGCGACTTCCAGAAGGTCATCTCGGAGGAGGCCCGCGCCCAGCTGCTCGACGAAGCCGGCCGGCTCCCCGACGCCGTCCTCGCGTGCGTGGGCGGGGGCTCCAACGCGATCGGCATGTTCGACGCGTTCCTCGACGACGAGGGCGTCAAGCTCTACGGTGTCGAAGCCGCCGGCGACGGCGTCGACACGCCTCGGCACGCCGCCTCCATCGAGCGCGGCCGCCCGGGCGTGCTGCACGGCGCCAAGACCTACGTCCTGCAGGACGAGGACGGCCAGACCGTCGAGTCGCACTCCATCTCTGCCGGCCTGGACTATCCCGGAGTCGGTCCGGAGCACGCGTGGCTGGCGTCGATCGGCCGCGCCGAGTACATCCCGGCCACCGACGACGAGGCGATGCAGGCGCTGCGCCTGCTCTCGGAGACCGAGGGGATCATCCCCGCGATCGAGTCCGCCCATGCGCTGGCCGGCGCGCTGCGGATCGGGCGCGAACTCGGACCCGACGCGATCCTCGCCGTATGCCTGTCCGGCAGGGGCGATAAGGACATGGACACCGCCGCGCGCTACTTCCAGCTCTACGACGACGGGACGGATGCCGCGGCCGCGGCCACCGCGCCGCACGACGACGCCGCCAAAGGCGAGGGGGAGAAGCTGTGACCTCGCGCGTCGCCGCGGCGATCGAGGCCGCCCACGCCGCCGGCCGGGGCGCGTTCGTCGGCTATCTGCCGCTCGGATACCCCGACCTGCCCACCAGCATCGACGCGGCCGTCACCCTCGCCGAGAACGGCGCCGACATCCTCGAGCTGGGTCCGCCGTACTCCGACCCCGTGATGGACGGCACGGTCATCCAGGAGGCGACGCAGGAAGCGCTGGCGCGCGGGTTCCGGATGCGCGACACCTTCACGGCGGTGCGCGAGATCACGCGCCGCGTCGACGTCCCGGTGCTCGTCATGACGTACTGGAACCCGGTGATGCAGTACGGGATCGACCGGTACGCAGACGACCTGCTCGCCGCCGGGGGAGCGGGGCTCATCACACCAGACATCACGCCCGAAGCGGCACCCGAGTGGATCGGCGCGAGCGAGCGCACGGGGCTGGATCGCGTCTTCCTCGCGGCACCGACGTCCACCGATGAGCGGCTGAACCTCATCGTGGGCAGCTCGACGGGCTTCGTGTACACCGTGTCGACCATGGGAATCACCGGCGAGCGGGCGCAGCTGGATGCCGCGGCCCGCACGCTCGTCGCGCGGCTGCGCGAGCACGGGGCCCAGCACGCGTGCGTGGGCATCGGCATCTCCAACGCCGAGCAGGTCGCCGGAGTGCTCGATTACGCCGACGGCGCCATCGTCGGCACCGCGCTCGTGCGCGCGCTCCGCGACGGCGGACTCGAGGGCCTCGCCACCACCGCACGCAGCCTCGCCGCAGGCACCGCGCGCCGAGCCAACTAGACTCTTCAGGTCGGCGGGCGCCGCCGACCCCTCAGCACGGATCCACCAAGGACACGGTTCTCCATGATCAACGCCGCCGCGAGCGTCGTCGCCAGCATCCCGAGCCCGTCGATCAGCTACTTCGACATCGGGCCCCTGCGGATCCACATCTACGCGCTCTGCATCATCACCGGCATCATCGTCGCGGTGCTGTGGACCAACGCCCGCCTGACCAAGCGCGGCGCCGAGCCGTGGGTCGTGATCGACATCGCGCTGCTGGCCGTGCCCCTGGCGATCATCTGCGCGCGCATCTACCACGTCCTCACGCACTGGAGCTTCTACTTCGGCGAGGGCGCCAACCCCTGGTCGGCGCTGTTCATCTGGGAGGGCGGCATCGCGATCTACGGCGCCCTCATCGGCGGCGCCGTCGGCGCGTGGCTGGGATGCCGCTGGACCGGCATCCGGTTCTGGACGTTCGCGGACGCCCTCGCCCCCGGCCTGCTGCTCGCCCAGGCGATCGGCCGCTTCGGCAACTGGTTCAACCAGGAGCTGTTCGGCCTGCCCACGGACGTGCCGTGGGGACTGGAGATCGACTACCCCAACCCCGCCTGGCCGATCGGCCTGCCGGAGGGCACCCTCTTCCACCCGACGTTCCTGTACGAGGTGATCTGGAACGCTCTCGGCGTCATCGTGATCGTGTGGGCAGGTCGCCGCTTCCGCCTGCAGTGGGGGCGCCTGTTCGCGGTCTACCTGATGTGGTACAGCGCGGGGCGCATCGTGTGGGAGTCGATCCGCATCGATCCCAGCGACATCTTCCTCGGCATCCGCACCAACGTGTGGGCGGCCATCCTCGGGGTGCTGCTGGGTCTGTTCATCTTCTTCGTGCAGAAGCGCCGCCACCCCGGCTTCGAGCCGTCGCCGTATGTGCCCGGCCGCGAGTGGAAGGCCGGACAGGCTGTACAATCGCAGGACACCGACGACTTCGTCGACGTCAGCGAACCCCCGGCGTCCGAGGTCGAAGAGGTCAGCGCCACAAGCACCCCTGCCACCAAGTAACGCTGCTCACTCCCGAAGAGCGCGCCCAGGGCCGACGTCGTCCCATCTTGACTATCAACGTGAGGACGGTAGGTATGGCTTCGAGCCCCCGTCACGTCGCCTTCCCGGAGGCGATCACCCCTGCTTCGTCCGGCCGAGCCGGCTTTCCGCAGAAGCAGGGGATGTACAACCCGGCCTTCGAGAAGGACGCCTGCGGCCTGGCGATGGTCGCGACCCTTCGCGGCGAAGCCGGGCACGACATCATCGACCTGGCGCTGACGGCCCTGCGCAACCTCGAGCACCGCGGCGCGATCGGCTCGGACGCGGGCACCGGCGACGGCGCCGGCATCCTGACGCAGATGCCCGACGCGTTCCTGCGCGCGGTCGTGGACTTCGACTTGCCGCCGGTCGGGGAATACGCGGCCGGTATGGCCTTCCTCCCGCGCGACGATGAGGCTCGCGCGGCACAGAAGGCCGGCATCGAGCGGATCGCGGCATCCGAGAACCTGACCGTGCTCGGGTGGCGCGAGGTGCCCACCGCCGACGAGAACCTCGGCAAGCTGGCGTTCGAGGCGCGGCCGGTGTTCGAGCAGCTCTTCGTCTCACGGCCGTCGGTCGGCGACCAGCCGGCGCTTTCGGGCATCGCGCTGGATCGCCGCACGTTCCGGCTGCGCAAGCGCGCACGCACCGAGCTGGACGCGTACTTCGTCTCGCTCTCGGCGCGGACCCTGGGCTACAAGGGCATGGTCACCACGCTCCAGCTCGAGCCCTTCTACCCCGACCTGCAGGACGAGCGCTTCGCCTCCGAACTCGCCGTCGTGCACTCGCGGTACTCCACCAACACGTTCCCGTCGTGGCCGCTCGCGCAGCCGCTGCGCATGCTCGCGCACAACGGTGAGATCAACACGGTCAACGGCAACCGCAACTGGATGCGCGCGCGCCAGTCGCAGCTGGAGTCGGAGCTGCTCGGCGACATCCGTCCGCTGCTGCCCATCTGCACCGAGGGAGCCAGCGACTCGGCATCCTTCGACGAGGTGCTGGAGCTTCTGACCCTCACCGGGCGGAGCCTCCCGCACGCGATCATGATGATGGTGCCGGAGGCCTACGAGAAGCAGGCCGACATCGACCCCAAGCTGCGGGCGTTCTACGAGTTCCACTCCATGCAGATGGAGCCGTGGGACGGCCCGGCCGCACTCATCTTCACCGACGGCACCCTCGTGGGCGCGACGCTCGACCGCAACGGTCTGCGTCCCGGCCGCTGGACCGAGACCACCGACGGGCTGGTCGTCATCGGGAGCGAGACCGGCGTCCTGGACTTCGCCCCCGAGCGCATCAAGCGCCGCGGACGGCTGCGGCCGGGCCGCATGTTCCTCGTCGACACGGCTCAGCGCCGCATCATCGAGGACGACGAGATCAAGGCGCAGCTGGCCGACCTCGAGCCGTGGCAGGAATGGCTCGACGCGGGCCGCGTGCGACTGGCCGACCTCCCCGAGCGCGAGCACATCGTGCATCCCATCGCCTCGATCACGCGCCGCCAGCGCACGTTCGGGTACACCGAGGAGGAGGTCCGCATCCTCCTCACGCCCATGGGCCAGACGGGTGCCGAGCCTCTCGGGGCCATGGGATCCGACACCCCGGTCGCCGTCCTCAGCGAGCGTCCGCGGCTGCTGTTCGACTACTTCACGCAGCAGTTCGCACAGGTGACGAACCCTCCGCTGGACTCGATCCGCGAGGAGGTGGTGACCTCCCTCGCGCTCGGGCTGGGGCCGGAGCGCAACCTCCTCGAGTGGGGTCCTGAGCACACCCGCGTCGTCACACTGGACTTCCCGGTGATCGACAACGACGAGCTCGCGAAGATCCAGCACATCGACATCGCCCTCCCGGGGCGCACCTCGGTGACCATCCGCGGCCTGTACCGCGTGGAGGCCGGGCACAAGGGCATGAAGAAGCGCCTGGAGCAGATGTGCCAGGAGGTCGACCAGGCCATCGAGGACGGCGCCGAGTTCATCGTGCTCTCCGACCGCGACTCCAACAAGGACCTCGCCCCGATCCCGTCGCTGCTCATGCTGGCAGCGGTGCACCACCACCTCATCCGCAAGCAGACCCGCATGAAGTGCGGTCTGGTGGTCGAGGCCGGCGACGTGCGGGAAGTCCATCACGTCGCGACCCTGATCGGGTACGGCGCGTCCGCCGTCAACCCCTACCTGGCGATGGAGACCGTCGAGTACCTCGTGCGCGCCGGCTTCATCACCGGCATCGCGCCCGAGAAGGCCGTCAAGAACCTGATCTACGCCCTCGGCAAGGGCGTGCTGAAGATCATGTCGAAGATGGGCATCTCGACCGTCTCCTCGTACGCCGGCGCCCAGGTGTTCGAGGCTGTCGGGCTCTCGCAGGATTTCGTCGACACCTACTTCACGGGAACCGAGTCCAAGCTCGGCGGCGTCGGACTCGACGTCATCGCCGCCGAAAACGCCGCGCGGCACGCCTACGCATATCCGCAGGATGCCGCTGTCCGCGCCCACGAACGGCTCTGGACCGGCGGCGAGTACCAGTGGCGGCGCGACGGCTCCCCGCACCTGTTCAACCCCGAGACGGTCTTCCGGCTGCAGCACTCGACGCGGACCCGTCGGTACGACATCTTCCGCGAGTACACCAAGCTCGTCGACGACCAGGCGCAGGAGCTGAAGACGCTCCGCGGCTTGTTCGGGCTGAAGACGCAGGGCCGCACACCCATCCCCATCGACGAGGTCGAGCCCGTGTCGTCGATCGTGAAGCGCTTCTCGACCGGAGCGATGAGCTACGGCTCCATCTCGAAGGAGGCGCACGAGACGCTCGCGATCGCGATGAACCGCCTGGGTGCGAAGTCCAACACCGGCGAGGGCGGCGAGGATGTGGATCGCCTGCTGGACCCGGAGCGGCGCAGCGCCATCAAGCAGGTCGCCTCCGGCCGCTTCGGCGTGACGAGCCTCTACCTCACCGAGGCCGACGACATCCAGATCAAGCTCGCGCAGGGCGCCAAGCCGGGCGAGGGCGGGCAGCTGCCCCCGACCAAGGTGTACCCGTGGGTGGCGCGCACCCGTCACGCCACCGCCGGGGTCGGCCTCATTTCGCCGCCGCCTCACCACGACATCTACTCGATCGAAGACCTCAAGCAGCTGATCTTCGATCTCAAGCGCGCCAATCCCGGCGCGCGGGTGCACGTGAAGCTGGTGAGCCAGTCGGGCATCGGCGCGGTCGCCGCAGGCACCGCGAAAGCCCTCGCAGACGTGATCCTCGTCTCGGGCCACGACGGCGGCACCGGTGCGAGCCCGCTGAACTCGCTCAAGCACGCCGGCACCCCGTGGGAGCTGGGCCTGGCCGAGACGCAGCAGACGCTCATGCTCAACGGCATGCGGGACCGCGTGGTCGTGCAGGTCGACGGCCAGCTGAAGACCGGGCGCGATGTCATCATCGGGGCCCTCCTGGGCGCCGAGGAGTTCGGCTTCGCCACCGCGCCGCTGGTGGTCTCCGGCTGCATCATGATGCGGGTCTGTCACCTGGACACGTGCCCCGTGGGTGTGGCGACGCAGAACCCGGTCCTGCGCTCCCGCTTCACGGGCAAGCCCGAGTTCGTCGTGAACTTCATGGAGTTCATCGCCGAAGAGGTGCGGGAGTACCTCGCACAGCTCGGCTTCCGCACGCTCGACGAGGCGATCGGGCGCACCGATCTGCTGGACGTCGACGGCGCCGTGCAGCACTGGAAGGCGAGCGGGCTCGACCTGCGTCCGGTGCTCGAGGGCCCGGTGTTCGCCGCCGACGAGCCCCGTCGCAACACGACGGGCCAGAAGCACGACCTGGAGGAGCACTTCGACGTCGCGCTGCTGGAGCGCGCGCAGGACGTGATCGCCCACGGTGGCCGGATCACGATCGACCTGCCGATCCGCAACACCGAGCGCGCGGTCGGCACGCTGCTGGGTCACCACGTCACGCGGGCTCACGGCGAGAACGGGCTGCCCTCCGGCAGCATCGTCGTGAACCTCACCGGGTCCGCCGGGCAGTCCTTCGGCGCGTTCATGCCCGCCGGCATCACGCTGCGACTCGAGGGCGACTCGAACGACTATGTCGGCAAGGGTCTCTCGGGCGGGCAGATCGTGATCCGGCCGCCCCGGGCAGCCGGCTTCGACGCGTCGAAGAACGTCATCGCCGGCAACGTCATCGGCTACGGGGCGACGCAGGGCACGATGTTCCTGCGCGGCGTCGTGGGGGAGCGGTTCTTCGTCCGCAACTCGGGGGCGACGGCGGTGGTCGAGGGAGTGGGAGACCACGCGCTCGAGTACATGACCGGCGGTCTGGCCGTGATCCTCGGGGCGACGGGGCGCAACCTCGGCGCCGGCATGTCGGGCGGCACCGCCTACGTGTACCGGCTGGACAGCAAGCTCGTCAATCGTGAGGCGCTGACCTCCGGCGAGCTCGAACTCGGCGAACTGGGCTCCGGTGATGCCGAGATCCTCCGCGATCTGCTCGAGCAGCACGTCGCGGAGACCGAATCGACTCTCGCCCAGGCTCTCCTCGACGACTTCGAGGCCGAGCTGGGCAACTTCGTCCGGGTTCTGCCGCGCGACTACGCCGCGGTGCTGCAGACCCGCCAGGAGGCGGTCGCCGAGGGGCTGGACCCCGACGGCGACGTCGTCTGGAACCGCATCCTGGAGGTGACGGGTGGCTGACCCGAAGGGCTTTCTCAAGGTCACCGAGCGCGAGCTGCCGCCGCGGCGGCCCGTGCCGGTGCGCATCATGGACTGGAAAGAGGTCTATGAGCCGGGCGACTCGGCCGTGCTTCGCCGGCAGGCGGGGCGCTGCATGGACTGCGGCATCCCCTTCTGCCACAAGGGCTGCCCGCTCGGGAACCTCATTCCGGAGTGGAACGACCTGACCTGGCGCGGCGAGGGGCGCGCGGCCAGCGAGCGCTTGCACGCAACGAACAACTTCCCGGAGTTCACGGGCAGGCTGTGCCCCGCTCCGTGCGAGAGCGCGTGCGTGCTGGGCATCAACCAGCCCGCCGTCACGATCAAGCAGGTCGAGGTCTCGATCGCCGACGAGGCGTTCGCGAACGGGTGGATCGAGCCGGAGCCGCCGGGGCGCCTGACCGGCAAGACGGTCGCCGTCGTGGGCTCCGGGCCCGCGGGACTGGCCGCCGCCCAGCAGCTGACCCGCGCCGGCCACACCGTCGCGGTGTTCGAGCGGGACGACCGCATCGGCGGGCTGCTGCGCTACGGCATCCCGGACTTCAAGATGGAGAAGAAGCACCTCGAGGCGCGGCTTCGCCAGATGCAGGACGAGGGCACCCGCTTCCGCGCCGGCGTCGAGATCGGCAAGGACATCTCGTGGGCCGACCTGCGCGCCCGCTACGACGCCGTGGTCATCGCGACCGGCTCCACCGTGCCGCGCGACCTGCCGATCCCCGGGCGTGACCTCGCCGGCGTGCACTTCGCGATGGAGTACCTCGTCGAGTCGAACAAGGCGGTGGCCGGCGATGCGGTGCCGAACCAGATCACCGCGGAGGGCAAGCACGTGGTCGTCATCGGCGGCGGTGACACCGGTGCGGACTGCATCGGGACCGCCCACCGCCACGGTGCGCTCAGCGTGACCAACCTCGCGATCGGCCGGCGCCCTCCGGGTGAGCGTCCCGAGCACCAGCCGTGGCCGATGGACCCGACGCTGTTCGAGGTGCAGTCGGCGCACGAGGAGGGCGGCGAGCGGTCCTACCTCGCCTCCACCGTCGAGTTCCTCGGCAACGAGGCGGGCGAAGTCCGCGCGCTGCGTGTGGCCGAGACGGAGTTCGTCGACGGTCGTCGCGTGCCCAAGAGCGGCACCGAGCGTGAGATCCCGGCCGACCTCGTGCTGATCGCCATGGGCTTCACCGGCCCCGAGCAGGCGCTGCTCGAGGACCAGCTCGGCACGCGCTTCACCGAGCGCGGGAACGTCCGCCGCGAGGGCGACTACCAGACGACCGCTCCCGGTGTGTTCGTCGCCGGCGACGCCGGTCGCGGACAGTCGCTCATCGTGTGGGCGATCGCCGAGGGACGCGCCGTCGCCGCCAGCGTCGACCGCTACCTCATGGGCGAGACGGAGCTGCCCGCCCCGGTCCGCCCCACCGATGTCGCCATCGGCCTGCAGCCCGCGTAGGCTGGCCGAGGCACTCGCCAATTCACCCCAACCCGGAGAAAACCAACGGATGAGACGCGCGAAGATCGTCGCCACCCTGGGTCCGGCCACATCGACGTATGAGATGGTCCGCGCGATCATCGATGCCGGTGTGGACGTCGCCCGCTTCAACCTGAGCCACGGGGACTACTCGGTCCACGACAACAACTTCGCCAACGTGCGCAAGGCGGCCGAAGACGCCCGGCGTGCGGTCGCGATCCTCGTCGACCTGCAGGGTCCGAAGATCCGCCTCGGCAAGTTCGAGAACGGCCCCCACGAGCTCGCTGCCGGCGACATCTTCAAGATCACCACCGAGGACATCCTCGGCACCAAGGAGATCGTGGGCACGACCTTCAAGGGTCTTCCGCAGGACGTCAAGCCCGGCGACTTCCTCCTGATCGACGACGGCAAGGTGCGCGTGAAGGTCCTCGAGACCGATGGCACGATCGTGACCACCGAGGTGGTTGTCGGCGGCGCCGTCTCGAACAACAAGGGCATCAACCTCCCCGGCGTGGCCGTCAACGTCCCCGCACTGTCCGAGAAGGACGAGGCCGATCTACGCTGGGGTCTGCGCGCGGGTGCCGACCTCATCGCGCTGTCGTTCGTCCGCGACGCCAAGGATGTGCAGCGCGTCCACGCGATCATGGCCGAAGAAGGACGCCACGTTCCGGTCATCGCCAAGATCGAGAAGCCGCAGGCCGTCGACAACCTCGAGGAGATCATCGACGCCTTCGACGGCATCATGGTCGCCCGCGGAGATCTCGCCGTCGAGCTGCCCCTGGAGGCGGTCCCGATCGTGCAGAAGCGCGCCGTCGAACTGTGCCGCCGCATGGCCAAGCCCGTGATCGTCGCGACGCAGATGCTCGAGTCGATGACGCACTCACCGGTGCCCACGCGCGCCGAGGCATCCGACGTCGCAAACGCCGTCCTCGACGGCGCCGACGCGGTGATGCTGTCGGGTGAGACGAGCGTCGGCGAGTACCCGGTCGTCACGGTCGAGACGATGGCGCGCATCATCGGCTCCACCGAGGAGCACGGCCTGGAGCGCATCCAGCCGCTGACGACGAAGCCGCGCACGCAGGGGGGTGCGATCACGCTGGCCGCCAACGAGGTGGCCGAGTTCGTGGACGCCAAGATCCTCTGCATCTTCACCGAGTCCGGCGACACCGCGCGCCGCATGTCGCGGCTGCGTCCGCGCATCCCGATGATCGGCTTCACCCCCGAACCGGCCATCCGTCGCCGCATGGCGCTCACCTGGGGCGTGCAGTCGACCCTCGTGGAGCACGTCGCGCACACCGAT
The DNA here is from genome assembly GCF_900292075.1 of Microbacterium timonense. GTDB lineage: Bacteria > Actinomycetota > Actinomycetes > Actinomycetales > Microbacteriaceae > Microbacterium > Microbacterium timonense. Next base: position 353,453 of record NZ_OLMV01000001.1, on the reverse strand, counting down.
CTGATGTTCATCCAGGTCGACGACTACCTGCTGTCGAACGACCTGGCGAAGGTCGGCGACAAGGTGGTCGTGATCTCGGGTTCGCCTCCCGGGATCATCGGCTCGACCAACGACATCCGCATCCACAAGGTGGGCGACGCGGTCCACGGCAAAGCGCCCATCTACCAGACACGGGACTGACACCTCTCCCGCTGCGACGGCTGCGACCACTACTGTGGTCGCAGCCGTCCGGCTTTCGAGAAAGGTGACGCCGATGTTCTTCGGTGACTTCTGGTGGTTCCTGCTGTGGAGCTTCTACTTCATCGCCTACCTGTACGTCGTGATCGTGATCATCACGGATCTGTTCCGCGATCACGCGCTGAACGGCTGGTTCAAGGCGCTGTGGATCATCGCCCTGGTCTTCGTGCCGTTCCTGACGGCCCTGGTCTACATCATCGCCCGCGGCAAGGGCATGGCCGTTCGGGCCCAGGCGGCGCGCGGGGGAGTCGTGCCCGAGAGCGACGACTACCACCCCGCCGCTTCCGCCAGCCCCGCCGAGGACATCGCCAAGGCGAAGGCGCTGCTGGATGCCGGCACGATCACGCAGGGAGAGTTCGACGCGCTCAAGAGCAAGGCCCTGGGCCACCAGTACTTCGGCGCCTGATCCGCGTGCACGCGGAAGGGTGGATGCCTCGGAGGAGAGGCATCCACCCTTCTGCATTTCCGGTCGGCGTCAGCTGATCTTCTTACGGTAGATCGCCATCGACGCGACGTACGCGACGACGAGGATGCCGACCAGCCAGGCCATCGCCACCCAGATGTCCGAGCCGACGGGCTCGCCTGCGAAGAGCGCGCGCATGGTGTCGACGATCGAGGTGACGGGCTGGTTCTCGGCGAACCACTGCACGGGTCCCGGCATGGTCTCCGTCGGCACGAACGCCGAGCTGATGAAGGGCAGGAAGATGAGCGGGTACGAGAACGCACTCGCGCCGTCCACCGTCTTCGCCGTCAGGCCCGGGATGATGGCGAGCCAGGTGAGGGCCAGCGTGAACAGCAGCAGCATCCCGATCACGCCGAGCCACGCGCCGAAGCTCGCGCCGGTGCGAAAGCCCATCAGGAGGGCCACGCCGACGACGATCGCCAGCGACACCATGATGGAGACGACGGACGTCAGCACGTGCGCCCACAGCACGCTCGACCGCGAGATCGGCAGCGACTGGAACCGCTCGAAGATCCCGCCCTGCAGATCCAGGAACAGCCGGTACGCCGTGTACGCGATGCCGGAGGCGATCGTGATGAGCAGGATGCCGGGCAGCATGTAGTCGATGTACGCCCCCTGACCGGCGCCGAGGTCGATCGCCCCGCCGAAGACGTAGACGAACAGCAGCATGAGAGCGATCGGCGTGACCGCGGTGGTGATGATGGTGTCGGGACTGCGCAGGATGTGGCGCAGCGACCGGCCGGTGAGTACGGCGGTATCGCCGATGACGTGAGCGCTCATCGCCCTTCCTTTCGTGTCTGCGGAGCGCCGTTCTCGGCGCCTTCTGGTTCTGCGGTCTCGGTCTCGCCGGTCAGGGCGAAGAACACGTCCTCGAGGCTCGGCTGCTTCTCGACGTACTCGACCTTCGCCGCGGGAAGCAGCTGCTTCAGCTCGGCCAGGGTGCCGTTGACGATGATGCGGCCCTTGTGGAGGATCGCGATGCGATCAGCCAGCTGCTCCGCCTCCTCCAGGTACTGGGTGGTCAGCAGAACGGTCGTGCCTCCGTGGGCGAGTTCCTTGACGGCCTCCCACACCTCCACGCGGGCGGCCGGATCCAGACCCGTCGTCGGCTCGTCGAGGAAGATCACCGGCGGGTTGCCGATGAGGCTCATCGCGATGTCGAGGCGACGGCGCATGCCTCCGGAGTAGGTGCCCGCTCGGCGACTGCCTGCATCCGTCAGCGAGAACCGGGCGAGGAGCCCGTCCGCGATCTCACCCGGGTTCGGCAGGTGTCGCAGCTGGGCGACGAGCACGAGGTTCTCCCGGCCGGTCAGCACCTCGTCGACGGCGGCGAACTGCCCGGTCAGGCTGATCGTCTCGCGCACCCTCTGCGATTGAGAGGCCACATCGAATCCGCCGATCGCGGCCTGCCCGGCATCCGCCTTCAGCAGCGTCGAGAGGATCCGCACGACGGTGGTCTTGCCGGCCCCGTTGGACCCGAGGAGAGCGAAGATGCTTCCACGGGCCACGTCGAAGTCGACCCCGCGCAGCACCCGCAGATCCTTGTAAGACTTCTCCAGGCCGCTGACCTGGATGGCGGTCGTCGTCATCGCTCCTGATTCCGTTCTGCTTCGTCGATCGCCTTGTTGAGGCGGTCGCGTTCCTTGTCGATCCACTGCTTGCCGGAGTACGCCGCGGTGAACTCCTGTGCGAACGCCGACGGATCCTCGCCGACGATGTCGCGAACGGGTGTGCCGTCGGCGGCGGCCCGCTCCCACAGATCAGCCGAGTCGCTCAGCATCTGCACCATCGCCTCGCCGTCGGTGAGCCCCCCGACGGTCATGAGGTACCGATCCAGTGCCTTGGCGGCGGCTCGGTACGGCTCCGGCAGGGCCTCTACGCGGGCCTTGTACTGCTTGTACTGCTTCTTCTGCTCCAGCGATCCGGTGACGAATTCGTACCACTTGGCGGCCATGATCAAACCTCTTCCTTCGTGCTGCTGACGGTGTTGTCGTTGTTCGCGTGGCGGAGCTGTTCGATCCGGTCTGCGAGGAAGTTCCACGTCCTCCAGAACTCCGCGAGCTGCTCGCTGCCCTGCGCGTTGAGGGAGTACACCTTGCGCGGCGGTCCCTTCTCCGAGGGCACTTTCTCGACGTCGACGAGGCCACGCTGCTCGACCCTGACCAAGAGGGCGTAGACGGTGCCTTCCGCGATGTCGGAGAAGCCCTGGTCTCGCAGCCACGAGGTGATCTCGTAGCCGTATGCCGGCCGAGCGGACAGGATCGCGAGCACGATCCCCTCCAGCGTGCCCTTGAGCATCTCGGTCTCCTGCTTGCCCATGAGGCGCGCCTCCCTTCACTACTCAGTGTTGTTGACTACCAGTAGAAAGTAACACTAGGTACCGGTACTTAGCAACACCGAATAGCAAATTTCTTCAGGAGCAGAAGCAGAAGGAGCGGATGCCTCGATTCGAGGCATCCGCTCCTGAGGATGTCGGGGAAGTGCCGGTGGTGGGAGTCGAACCCACACGCCCTTGCGGGCAACCGAGTTTGAGTCGGTCGCGTCTGCCATTCCGCCACACCGGCCCGTGCGACCAGGCCGCACGTCCGCGAACGACCCTACCGCAGCCGGCCGCCCGGACCGCACGCAACGTCGGAGGCGGCGCGGTTGGGCTGGGCGCCCGATCTGGCCGTAGGATTCAATGGTGACTGACCAGGAGCAGAACCCAGCCGCCACGGCTTCCACACCCCGTCGTGTCGTCGTCGCCGAGGATGAGTCGCTCATCCGGCTCGACATCGTCGAGATCCTCCGCGACAACGGGTTCGACGTCGTCGGAGAAGCCGGGGACGGTGAGACCGCCGTCCAGCTGGCGACCGAGCTGCGGCCCGACCTCGTGATCATGGACGTCAAGATGCCGCAGCTGGATGGCATCTCCGCCGCCGAGAAGCTCAGCAAGAACCACATCGCCCCCGTCGTCCTGCTCACCGCGTTCAGCCAGAAGGAGCTCGTCGAGCGCGCCAGCGAAGCCGGCGCACTGGCGTACGTCGTGAAGCCCTTCACCCCCAATGACCTGCTGCCGGCGATCGAGATCGCCCTGGCCCGTTACGAGCAGATCATCACGCTGGAGGCCGAGGTCGCCGACATGGTCGAGCGCTTCGAGACCCGCAAGCTCGTCGACCGCGCGAAGGGCCTGCTCAACGAGAAGATGGGCCTGTCCGAGCCCGAGGCGTTCCGCTGGATCCAGAAGGCCTCCATGGACCGCCGCCTGACGATGCAGGACGTCGCCAAGGCGATCATCGAGCAGCTGGCGCCCAAGAAGGGCTGACCCTCAGACTCTCGACAGCAACGGATGCCTCTGACCGAGGCATCCGCTGTTCTCGTGTGCGCCCGTCACGCGACGGGCAGGTCCTTCAGGTGGTTCGTGATGCGCACCGTCGAGCATCGCCTGCCCTCGTCATCGCTGACGACGATCTCGTGGACGGCCAGAGTGCGACCCAGGTGCAGGGGAGTGCAGACGCCCGTGACGTATCCCGACGTCGCCGAGCGGGTGTGGGTGGCATTGATGTCGACGCCCACCGCCAGGCGGCCGGGGCCCGCGTGGTAGTTCGCGTGCATCGATCCGAGGGATTCGCCGAGCACCACGTAGGCCCCGCCGTGGAAGAGCCCGACGGGCTGCGTGTTGCCCTCGACCGGCATGCGTGCGACCGCGCGGTCGGGCGTGAACTCCAGCCACTCGAAGCCCATCTTCTGGGCCAGCGCACCGATGCCGCGGGCGCGGGCCCACTCCAACGCGTCCTCCGTGGCGACAGGTCGTTCGGGCATGGCTCACCTTCGGTCGGGGCGGGGGAGGGGGCGCGGATCGCTGTCGTCGCCCCTGGCTAGGCTTACAGGGTGACGGACTCCGCAAAGCCTACCCTTCTCGTCGTGGACGGCCACTCGCTGGCCTACCGGGCCTTCTACGCGCTTCCTGTCGACAACTTCTCGACGAAGGACGGCCAGCACACGAACGGCATCTACGGGTTCCTCGCGATGCTGATCAACCTCATCAAGGCGGAGAAGCCCACCCACCTCGCCGTCGCCTTCGACACGTCCCGTCAGTCCTTCCGCACGCGCGAGTACAGCGAGTACAAGGCCAACCGCTCCGAGACGCCTTCCGAGTTCAAGGGCCAGATCCCGCTGTTGCAGGACTGCCTGGCGGCGATGAGCATCCGCGTGCTTCAGCTGGAAGACATCGAGGCCGACGACATCCTCGCGACGCTGGCGACGCAGGGGGTTCAGCAGGGTTTCCAGGTGCTCGTCTGCTCAGGAGACCGAGACACGATCCAGCTCGTCAACGACGACGTGACGCTGCTGTACCCCAACGTGCAGGGCGTCTCGCAGCTCAAGCGCTACGACCGTCAGGCTGTCATCGACCGCTACGGCGTGCCGCCTGAGCAGTACCCCGACATCGCGGCGCTCGTCGGTGAGACGAGCGACAACCTGCCCGGCGTACCCAAGGTGGGGGAGAAGACCGCGGTCAAGTGGCTCACCCAGTTCGGCTCACTCGACGCACTCCTCGACGGGGCCGACACCATCAAGGGCGTCGTCGGCAGCAACCTGCGGGAGCACATCGACGATGTCCGACGCAACCGATCGCTCAACCGTCTGCTCACCGACGTCGACCTGCCGCTCGGGCCGGAAGACCTCGAAGTCCAGCCGATGGACGCGCAGGCGGTGCGCGACATCTTCTCGCGGCTCGAGTTCAAGACGCTGATCCCGCGTGTGGCCGAGCTCGCGGGGATCGAGCAGCAGATGGCGGCGGTGACGTCGGCCGCCGCCGAACTGGCACCGGTCGCCGAAGAGCTCGGTCCTGACGAGCTCGCGGCATGGCTCACGAACGCGACGGGCGAGGTGGGCCTCACCGTCACGGTCGAGCGTGGTCTTCCCGCTCGACTCGGCGTCGCCACGAGCGGGGCGGCCGCCGAGGCGTCCTGGACGCCCGAGCTGCAGGCTGCGCTGGAGCCGTGGCTGACCTCCGATGCCCCCAAGGTGCTGTCCGACGCGAAGCCGCAGGTCAAGGCACTGCGACGCGCCGGCGTGCGGCTGGGTGGGCTCGTGTGCGACGTCGTGCTCGCCGGCTGGCTGCTGCGGCCCAGCTTCCCCGACAAGAACCTCGCGCACCTGGTCGACCGGTACCTCGACGAGAAGCTGCCGGAGGCCGACCCTGCGCAACTGGTGCCCGAGACAGAGGGCGCCACGCCGGGTCAGCTGTCGTGGTACACGCTGCGCGTCGCCCGGGCGGTCCAGGCCGAGATGCCGCCGAGCGTGGCCGCCGTGCTCACCGACATCGAGCTGCCCACCCTGCACACGCTCGCCGACATGGAGCTGGCGGGTGTGGCGGTGTCGCATGACACCCTGACCGAGTTCTCCGGCGAGCTCGGCACGCGCGCCGACGCGCTGGCGCAGGAGGCCTACACCGCCATCGGACGCGAAGTGAACCTCGGTTCGCCCAAGCAGCTGCAGGAGGTGCTCTTCGACGAGCTCCAGCTGCCGAAGACCCGCAAGACCAAGACGGGGTACTCCACGGACGCCGCGGTGCTCGCCGACCTCCAGGAGTCGAACCCGCATCCGTTCCTGGATCTGCTGCTCCAGCACCGGGAGGCGACGAAGCTCCGGCAGATCATCGAGTCCCTTGACACGGCGATCGGCGACGACGGGCGCATCCACACCACCTACGTGCAGACGGGCAGTCAGACCGGGCGGCTCTCCAGCACGGAGCCGAACCTGCAGAACATCCCCATCCGCACCGAAGAGAGCCGTCGCATCCGCTCGGCCTTCACGGTCGGGGAGGGCTACGAGACGCTGCTCACGGCCGACTACTCGCAGATCGAGATGCGGATCATGGCCCACCTCTCCGAGGACCCGGGGCTGATCGAGGCGTTCAACTCCGGGGAGGACACCCACCGGTTCGTCGGATCCCGCGTGTTCGGCGTGGCTCCCGAAGACGTCACGCCGCCGATGCGCACGAAGGTGAAGGCGATGTCCTACGGGCTCGTCTACGGACTCTCGGCGTTCGGACTGTCCAAGCAGCTGCGGATCGAGCAGGCCGAGGCAAAGCAGCTCATGATGGAGTACTTCGCCCGGTTCGGCGCCGTGCGCGACTACCTGCGCTCCTCCGTCGAGCAGGCGCGGATCGACGGGTACACCGAGACCATCTTCGGCCGTCGACGGCCGTTCCCCGACCTCGCGAGCCCGAATCGCGTGCTGCGCGAGAACGCCGAGCGGGCCGCGCTGAACGCGCCCATCCAGGGCAGCGCCGCCGACATCATGAAGATCGCCCTGTTCCACATCCACGATGACTTCGCGGCCGAGGGACTGTCGTCCCGGGTCCTGCTGCAGATCCACGACGAACTCGTGATCGAAGTGGCGCACGGGGAGTGGGATGCCGCAGAGCGCATCGTCCGCACGCGCATGGGAGACGCGGCGCAGCTGTCCGTCCCGCTGGACGTGCAGATCGGCCGCGGCCACGATTGGAACGCCGCCGGGCATTGAGCGCGACCGGCGCGGTCGGCGCGCCGGTCTTGTTTGTCGGCATCCTGTCTCATCTCTAGGCTCGGATCCATGACAGACGAAACCCGCACGCCCACGCAGATCGACAAGATCGCTGATGCGTGGGTCGACACCCTCGCCGAGCTCGAGCCGACGCTCGCCACCTACATCGGCCGGTCCGAGTACAACGACCGGTTCGGCGACTACAGCCCGGAAGGGCAGGAGCGCCTCGTCGAAGAGGGCCGCAAGACCCTGGCTGCGCTCAGCGCGGCGACCGTCGACGACGATGTCGACGCGGTGACGAAGGACGACCTCTCGCGCGAGATCCAGCTCGAACTCGACCTTCACGATGCCAGATGGCATCTCCGAGACCTCAACGTCATCGCATCGCACGCGCAGAACATCCGATCGGCGTTCGACCTGATGCCGACCGCGACCGCCGAAGACTGGTCGGTGATCGCCACCCGTCTGGGCGCGGTCTCGGGCGCGGTGGACGGCTACATCGCAACCCTCCGCGAAGGGATCGCGCAGGGCGTCGTGCCCGCGCGGCGCCAGGTCGTCGAGGTGGTGACCCAGGTCGCCCGCTACACCGCCGACGGCGGCTTCTTCGCGACGTTCGCCGCCGAGGCGGCACCCGAGGACGGGCAGCTGCCCGCGTCGCTGGCTCGGGACCTCGCCGACAACGCCAACGCAGCGCGCGTCGCGTACGACCATCTCGCCGACTTCCTCTCGAACGAGCTCGCGCCGGCCGCGACCGAGAAGGATGCCGTCGGCCGCGAGCTGTATGCCCTTCACTCGCGTCGCTTCCTCGGCGCGACCATCGACCTCGACGAGACGTACGAGTGGGGCGTCGAGGAGCTCGCGCGCATGGTCGCCGAGCAGGAGTCCGTCGCGAACGAGATCAAGCCCGGCGCAAGTGTGGAAGAGGCGGTCGCGTTCCTCGAACAGGACGAGAGCCGCAAGCTGCACGGCACCGAGGCGCTGCAGAAGTGGATGCAGGAGACCAGCGACCGCGCGATCGCCGAGCTGGGCAAGACGCACTTCGACATCGCCGATCCCATCCGGCGCCTGGAGTGCATGATCGCCCCCACCAGGGAGGGCGGCATCTACTACACGGGGCCGACCGACGACTTCTCGCGTCCTGGGCGGATGTGGTGGTCGGTGCCCGAGGGGGTTGAGGACTTCGACACCTGGCGCGAGCTGACGACCGTCTACCACGAGGGTGTTCCTGGGCACCACCTGCAGATCGCTCAGGCCGTCTACAACCGCGCCCAGCTCAACACCTACCGCCGCCTGCTGGGTGGCACGTCGGGCCATGCCGAGGGCTGGGCGCTCTACGCCGAGCGGCTGATGGAGCAGCTGGGCTTCCTGTCCGACCCCGCCGACCGTCTCGGGATGCTGGACGGACAACGCATGCGCGCCGCCCGCGTCGTCCTCGACATCGGCGTCCATCTCGAGAAGGAGCGTCCCGACGGCGACGGCCCGTGGGACGCTGCTTTCGCCCTCGAGTTCATGCGGCGCAACGTCAACATGTCCGACGAATTCGTGCAGTTCGAGGTCAACCGGTACCTCGGCTGGCCCGGCCAGGCGCCCTCGTACAAGGTCGGTCAGCGCATCTGGGAGCAGCTGCGCGACGATGTCGCCGAGCGCGAAGGCGACGCGTTCTCGATCAAGCAGTTCCACAAGCGCGCCCTCGATATCGGCGGCGTCGGCCTCGACACGCTGCGCGCGGCGCTCTCGCGCTGACGCACGGGACTGGCTCAGGAGCCGCTCGCGGTTCCTGAGCCTGTCGCCCTGTCACCGAGGAGTTGCACGACTTCTGCGTCCGTGGTCTGCGCGAAGTCGTCGTAGTACTGTCCGACGGCCCAGAAGTCCGGCTCGCGGTGCGGGCACACGAACTCGTCGACCACGTCCGCGGGCGGCGTGAACCGCTCGGGGGAGACCGGAACGGCGAGCACCACTCGACGGGGTGAGCGGGCTCGCACGGCCCGGCATGCCGCGATCGCGCTCGATCCGGTGGCGACGCCGTCGTCGACGACGATGGCGGTGCGCCCGGCGAGGTCGACGCGACCCGATCCGAACCGCGCGGAGCGCCGGGCGAGCTCGTCGCGCTCGGCCGCCTCGACATCGTCGACGTCGCTCGGTGACATGCCCGCCCACCTCACCGCGCTCGGTTCGACGAGCCGCACACCGTCCGCGATCGCTCCCACCGCGAACTCCTCGTGCCCCGTTGCGCCCAGCTTGCGCACCAGGATGACGTCGAGCGGAAGGCCCAGGTGTGCCGCGACCGCGGCCGCTGTCACGACACCGCCACGCGGAATGCCCAGCACGACCGCATCGGATCCGCGCCAGCGCTCCAGATCATGGGCGAGCACGCGTCCCGCGGCTCGGCGATCGGCGAACAGTGCCATAGCCCTCACGCTACGCTCGCCGTGCGCAGACGTCTCGGGAATGCACTTCGGTCCGCTCGAGTTCATGCAGTTGCATACAAAGGAGATCGCGATGGATGCTGTTCCGGCCGAAGCCCCTGATCCCGCCGCGCTGGAGCTCGGCCTCGACACGTTCGGCGACGTGACGCTCGACGCGTCGGGCGCCATGGTGAGCGGCGCGCAGACGATCCGCAACGTCGTGGAGCAGGCGGTGCTCGCCGACCAGGTCGGGCTGTCGTTCTTCGGGGTAGGCGAGCACCATCGGCGGGAGTTCGCCGTCTCCAGTCCCGAGATCGTGCTGGCCGCCGCCGCTGCGCGGACCGAGCGCATCCACCTCGGGACGGCCGTCACCGTGCTCTCCAGCGACGATCCGGTGCGCGTCTTCGAACGCTTCGCCACCCTCGACGCCGTCTCGCGGGGGCGCGCGGAGGTCATCCTGGGTCGGGGCTCGTTCATCGAGTCCTTTCCGCTGTTCGGCTACGATCTCCGCGACTATGAGGCGCTCTTCGACGAGAAGCTCGATCTGTTCTCCCGCCTTCTCACCGAGGAGCCCGTCACGTGGAGCGGCACCATGCGGGCTCCACTGGAGGAGGCCGATGTCTTCCCCAAGACGGAGAACGGCCTGCGCGCCTGGGTAGGCGTCGGTGGCACACCGGAGTCCGCGGTGCGGGCCGCTCGGTACGGGTTCGGGCTCATGCTCGCCATCATCGGCGGGCCTGCCGCCCGTTTCCGCCCATTCGCGGACCTGTATCGGCGCTCGCTCGACACGTTCGGGCAGCCGCAGCTGCCGATCGGTGTCCACTCGCCGGGCCATGTGGCAGCAACCGACCAGCAGGCGTGGGACGAGGCCTATGCGGGGTTCGAAGCCATGAACAACTCGATCGGCAGGGAGCGCGGCTGGCCGCCCTACAATCGGCTGCGCTTCCAGCATGACGTCGGCCCCGAGGGGGCCTTGTATGTCGGCTCTCCTGAGACGGTGGCCCGCAAGATCGTCGATACGGTACGGACGCTGGGAGCGTCGCGGTTCGATATGAAATTCTCGACGGGAACGCTCTCGCACGACAAGATGATGGGCTCGATCGAACTGTTCGGCACACGCGTGGTTCCGCTCGTGCGCGACATGCTCTCATGACACCCGCGCCCGTGCCGACCTCCGTAGCATGACGATATGACGGATGCCGTACCTGTCTCCCCGTCCGGCTCGTACGCGCCGGCGGGCACCGCGTCGACGCTCGCGGAGCGTCTCGACCGCCTCCCGTTCTCGCGCCTGCATCTGCGGGTGCTCACCGGTTCCGGGATCGGATGGGCTCTGGATGCGATGGACGTGGGGCTCATCTCGTTCGTCATCGCCGCGCTGGCGGCCCAATGGGACCTTGCACCCAGCGAGACCGGGTGGATCGCCTCCATCGGCTTCGTCGGCATGGCAGTCGGTGCCAGCGTCGGCGGTCTGCTCGCGGACCGGTTCGGACGCCGCCAGATCTTCGCCCTGACGCTTCTGATCTACGGTCTGGCGACCGGTGCGAGCGCACTCGTCGGGGGGCTCGCCGCGTTGCTCGTGCTGCGATTCTTGGTCGGTCTGGGACTGGGCGCCGAGCTGCCGGTGGCGAGCACGTACGTAAGCGAGTTCGCGCCCGCGCGCATCCGCGGGCGGCTGATCGTGATCCTCGAGGCCTTCTGGGCGGTCGGCTGGACACTCGCGGCGCTGATCGGGTACCTCGTGATCCCCTCGTCCGCGGACGGCTGGCGCTGGGCCTTCGCGCTCGGCGCCATTCCCGCCGCGTATGCGCTGATCGTCCGGTGGGGATTGCCTGAATCCGCGCGGTGGCTCGAGCGGCGCGGGCGATTCACTCAGGCCGAGGCAGTGGTCGGCAGATTCGAGCAGGCCGCCGTCGTCGCCTCGGCGCCCCCGCGCGGGCGCCCGACCGTGCCCGCGGCGCGCGCCAGCTCGCTGAGCGAGCGGCTGGGCGCTCTGTGGTCGGGTGAGTTCCGCGTGCGTACGGCCTGCCTGTGGCTGGTGTGGTTCTGCGTCAACTTCTCGTACTACGGCGCATTCATCTGGATCCCTTCGATCCTGGTGGCGCAGGGATACGACCTGGTCCGCTCGTTCGGCTTCACGCTCGTCATCACGCTCGCCCAGCTCCCCGGATACGCCGCCGCGGCGTGGCTGATCGAAGTGTGGGGGCGGCGGGTGACGCTGTCGGTCTTCCTCGTGGGCTCGGCGGTGGCTGCCGTCTTCTTCGGCACCGCAGACCCGCCCGGCGCCGTCATCGCGGCCGGCATGGCGCTCTCGTTCTTCAATCTCGGCGCGTGGGGCGCGCTCTACGCGGTGACGCCGGAGATGTATCCCACCTCGCTGCGCGCGACCGGAACGGGGTGGGCGGCCGGGGTGGGGCGCATCGCCTCGATCGTCGCGCCGCTCGTCGTCCCGTCGCTCCTGCTCGCGGGCGGAGCACCCGTCCTGTTCGTCGTGTTCGCCGCCTTCTTCGTCCTGGCCGCCGCGGGAGCGTGGGGCCTGGTCGACCGGCGCGGTGCGGCGCTCGACGACCGGTGACGGCGCACGGCGACGCTCGCCGTAGGCTGGAGCCCGTGGCATCCGTTCGATACGTCGCAATCGGCGACTCGTTCACCGAGGGCGTCGGCGACGAGCTGCCGGACGGACACGTACGGGGCTGGGCCGACCTGGTCGCTCAGGGCTGGGCGGATGCCGCGGGGGAGCCGATCGAGTACGCCAATCTGGCGATCCGAGGCAAGCTCGTGTGGCCGATCGTCCAGGAGCAGCTGGAGCCGGCTCTCGCCCTCAAGCCGACCCATCTCTCGTTCAACGGCGGCGGCAATGACATGCTGCGTCCCCGCACCGATGTGAGTCGCGTGGTCGCCGCCTTCGACACCGTCCTTCGTCGCTGCGACGAGGAAGGCGTACAGCTCATCGTGCTGTCGGGGGCGAATCCCACGGCGCAGCTTCCGCTCGGGAGGGTGATCAAGCGTCGTGGCGACCTGCTCTCACACGCCGTCGAGTCGCACCTCGCCTCGCGGCCGGACGTCGTGCGCGCGTACAACTGGTTCGATGAAGAGCTCGCGACCCCGCCGTACTGGTCGGAGGACCGCCTGCACATGAACTCCCGCGGACACCACCGGGTGGCTGCTCGCGTGCTGGACGCGCTCGGATTCGACGCGCCGCCGGTGTGGTGGTCACTGCCGCCTCTCCCGCAGGGGGGCACGCGCGGCGCCGCGTACTACCGGGAACACGTGGGGCCGTGGGTGCGCCGTCGCCTCACCCGGACGTCATCGGGAGACGGGCGAACGCCCAAGTTCGCCGACTGGACCCCGTTCGCTCCGTCACCGCGGTGACACCGCCGCGAGCCGGTACTGCGAGCCGGAATTCGTGCGCTCCAGGATCCCGGCATCCACCAGGTAGCGGCGCAGCACCGCGACGTCGGTTGTGAAGCGCTCCAGCCGCTCGTTGACCTCCGTTTCGGCGAGGGCGTCGTCGGCCGAGAACGCCTGGTCCGCGACCCATGCGAGCAGGTCCAAGCGATCGCCGTGCTGAGCCGGATAGCGATCGATCCGACCGTCCGCGTCGAGGAAGCGGGCCACCCCCGATGGCTTCACGGGACGCTCCTCCGCGAGGATGCTGCGCACCGTCGCCTCATCGAACGAGAGCGTTCCCGACGGCGTGGCTCGTACCAGCCCGAGCTCCGACAGGCGGGCGATCGCCCGGCGACGGCGGGCATCCGGGAGCGGGGGAGCGGTCATGGCTTCGGCGAGCACCGCTCGCAGGTCGGGATTGGTGAGCGCGGCCAGCACTCCACGCCATCGCCGGCTCATTCCCGGGCGCCTTTGAGCGTGTAGGTGAGCTCGGCGAACGCTCCCGCCTTGCGCACGGCAGTGAGCTTCAGCCGGTCCGCGCCCAGATCGCGCGGCATCAGCGGCTTGCCCGAGCGCAGCGTGGCGGGTGCGACCGAGACCCGGATCTCATCCAGCAGCCCGGCATCCGCGAACTGCCCGGCAAGATCGCCGCCGCCCACGATCCAGACATCCCGATCCCCGGCGGCCGCGCGGATCTCCGGCCACGCCTCACGGACGTCGCCCGACGCGAAGCGGATGTCGACACCGGGCACGACCGGCTGCTCACGGCTCGTGAACACCCACGTGGGGCGATCACCGTAGTACCCGGGCCATTTCTCCGGATGCGCGACGAGGTCTTCGTGCTCGAGAACCCAGCGGTAGGTGGAGGAACCCTGGACGAGGACGCCCATGCCCGCGAGGAACTGCTGGAAGTCGTCGTCGCCGCCCTCGCCGCCCGGCGCGGCGAACAGCCAGTCGAGGGAGTCGTGGTCGTCGGCCAGGAAGCCGTTCAGTGTGGTCGCGGTGTAGAAGACGGCGCGAGTCATGCCGTCACCGTAGCGGACCCGTCAGACAGCGGATCGGATGGGTCCACCGCTGCGGTGGTCCTGTGCCTCACCGACGGGAGCGCCGGGGCGTCCGGGGCGGGTCCATGCCGAGCCGGATGCGGGTGCGTTTGCGCTCGACCACGATGAAGGCGCCGCCCAGCAGCCACAGGGGCACCTGCATCAGGAATGCGAGCCGGAAGGCATCGAGGTTGTACGTCGCGGGCGTGCCCGCCCCCTGAAGGTCGAGCGCGAGTCCGATGAGCAGGATCGCCAGGAGCGCGGCGAGGAATCCTCCCGCGTTGGTCACGCCCGTGGCGGTGCTGAGCCGGTGCGAGGGGTTGTGCGTGCGCGCGTGGTCGAACGCGATCATCGATGCGGGACCGCCGGTGGCCAGCGCAACCGCGAGCGCGAGCAGCAGCCACAGCGGCGCCGGCCCCGGGTACGCGATGACGACGATCCAGGCCGCCGCCTGCGCGGCGATGGTCGGCAGCACGAGGGCTTGAGAACGCAGATGGGGGTTGCGGCGCGACAGTTCTCCCATGATCGGGCCGAGGACCATGCCGACCACGACGTACAGGGACATGATCGACGCCGCCTCGGCCGTGCTGCGTCCCTCGCCGGCGGTGAGGAACGGCATCCCCCACAGCAGCACGAAGGCGGTGCCGGCGAACGGGGTCGTGAAATGCGACCAGAAGGCCAGTCGAGTACCGGGGTGTGCCCACGCTGCCCTGATGCCGACGCCGGTGTCGACGGCGGAGGTCACCACCCGGATGGCGCCGGTGTCGGTGTCGACGGACACGTCCTCGTCGCGGTCAGGCGGGTGGTTGCGGATGAGGAGGAACACCAGAATGGCGAACAGCACGCCCAGCCCGGCGATGCTGCCGAAGGTGATCGTCCACGACGTGGCGTGCAGCAGCGCCGCCAGGGGGATGAGTGCGACGAGCTGACCGGCCTGTCCCACGATGCCGGTGAGCTGCACCATGATGGGGCCGCGCTGCGCGGGGAACCACGTGGCGATCAGCCGCAGCACGCCGGGGAAGATGGCCGCGTCTCCGGCGCCGAGGAGCATGCGCGCGAGGATCGCGACGCCGACACTGGGGGACAGGGCCATGGTCAGCTGGCCGACGGCCATCAGCGACATGCCGATCGTCATGATGGGGCGCGCGCCGTATCGGTCCAGCAGCACGCCGATGGGGATCTGCATGCCGCCGTACACGGCGAGCTGGACCACGGCGAAGAGGGACAGCGTGGCGGCGTCGGCATCGAAGCGCGCGGCCGCGTCGACTCCCACCGCGCTCAGCGACGACCGGTTGGTGATCGCCAGCACGTATGCGGCGACGCCCACCGTCCAGATCACCCACGCGCGCAGTCCCGGCCCGGCCGCTGCGGAACGGGCAAGGCTGTGCACCATTCCACAGTAGTCACGCGCGGGATGCCGGGATTCACGGCGTCTGTCAAGCCCCTGCCCGCCTCCTGGTCGATACGCCAGCCTGTAAGGCGGGACGAACGCGTCCCCTGGAGGGGAGGGGCCGAAGGCGCCCCAGGAAAGGAGCTTTCGATGAGCATCGGAGCAGGAATCGTTCTGTTCGCGATCGGAGCGATCTTGGCATTCGCCCTGAACGTGCAGGTCGACTGGGTGAACCTCGACATGATCGGCTACATCCTGATGGGTGCCGGCGTGGTCATCTTCCTCGTAGGCCTGGTGCTGCTGATGCGGCGCCGTCGCTCTGACGTCGTGACGCACACCGACGTCGACCCCGCAACCAACTCGCGCGTCACCCGGCGCAGTGCGAGCATGCCCGACGACAGCGCCGGACTCTGATCACCGCGACGGCCGCGGGCGTCTCCACCCCCGCGGCCGGTCCGGTCAGCGTTCTGTCGTCGCGCCTTCGATCTGCGTCCGGAATGACCGGGCGCCGGTGACCGCGACCGGTGCGCCCAGCAGGGCGGCGTGCTCCGACCGGAGCGACGCCCACCTCTCGCGCGACATGACGTAGCGGTTGTGAGCGACCGCCACGCCGTCTCGCGCCACTCTGACCGCGCCGTCCGGCTGGTAGCCGACGCGGCGCGAGACGGCGTTCGAGGCGGGGTTGTCGGCGAAGGCCCCTGATGTCGCCTCGTCGGCACCGAGGCCGTCGAACGCCAGATGCAGTGCCATGACCCTCATACGGGTGCCGATGCCCCGCCCCTGGTGCTCGCGCCCCAGCCACGAGCCGGTCTGGACGCTGCGCAGCACCGGCCAATCCCGCGCGGTGAGCCCCTGGATGCCGACCGGCCGCCCGTCGTGCAGCACGGCGAGCTCCAGGGCGAACCGGTCGCGGGTGACCTGCGTCCGCGCGCTCCATTGATACGTGAGGACGCTCCGCCCCACCTCGTCGGCGGTTCCCCGCGACCACGGGTGCTCGAACGGCATGTCGGCTGGATCGTGGATGCCGCGACCGGCCAGTTCGGCGAGCTCGACCAGGATCTCATCGTCGATCCAGCGAAGCTCGAGGTCGCCGGAGGTGACGCGGAGCGCGGACGCCGGCCAGAGCCGGGCGAGGAGTTCAGGGTGCGGCATCCCGGAAGTCTGCCAGACCGAGGCGCGGCGGCGGAGACCCCTCGCAGCAAGATTGCGCGCCCTCAGTCCCTCTCCACGGGAAGCCAGAGTTCGCAGGTCGCCGTGCGGAGGTCGGGGGAGCGGTCCAGCACAGCGACCATCGACGGTCCCGGCCGCAGCCGCCACGGGTTCGAGGGGAACCACTCCGTCGCTGTCGCCGCCCAGGTCTCCTGAAGTGCGGCGGGATAGGCGCCGGCTGTGCGGAACACCGCCCATGTGCCGGCCGGCACATCGATCACGTCCAGATCGTCGGGGACGGGGGAGGAGGCATCCATCGCGACGCCGTGGAGGTAGGTCAGCTCGCTGCCCTCGACATAGTCCGGGTCGATGTCCGCGCTGACCTGCAGCAGGCCCGCAGGCTCGACCTCGCTCAGCGTCTTCAGTCGTTCATGTTCTGATGCGGGCAGCGACGAGATGTGGGCCTGGATGTGCGGATTCGGGCCCTCGTGGATCAGCGGCACGCGGGCGGCGTGCCCGATCAGACGGAACGCGGGTCGTTCGGTGAGGCGGGTGTCCATGGGTGTCGTCCCTTCGACGGTCAGGCGGAACCTGAGTTGCGGTTGTGAACGAAGGGGGCCACCGCGGCGGCGCACATCTCCGGGGCCCGAGCCGTGAACGGCTCGGAATGCCCGCCCGAACGCCTCGGTCGAACCGTACCCATACCGGACGGCGACGCTCAGCAGATCGACGCCTGCGAGCACGTCCGCGGCAGCGACCGTCATGCGGCGACGACGGACGTACTCCGACAGCGGCATGCCCGCCAATGACGAGAACATCCGTCGCACGTGGTACTCGGTCGTCCCGAGCCGGCGAGCGAGCGCCGCGACGTCGAGCTCGTCGTCCAGGTGAGCGTCGACGTACTCGACGACCTGATTGAGCGTCCTGATCACGGTGCCTCCTTCGACATCCAGCCTGTCCAGGTTCCTCTGCTCACGCCCGATGATCGCGGTCCGAAACGATCGTCCGTGACCGCCGCCGGAGTGGTCTGATCAGCAGGGGCCCTTCGAGTCTTCACCGAGAGCACGCTCTCGGTGTTGCCCGCGAGCGCCTCATCCTCGTTCAGGCACGGTCGTGCAGCGTGATGTGATACCCGTCAGGATCGGCGAAGGTGAACGTGCGCCCGAAAGGACCATCGATCGGCGCGGCGACGATCCGGTGGCCGTCCGCGAGGAGGGCGTCGTGGATCTGCTGCACATCGGTGGCGTGGAGCCACAGCGCGATGCCGGCGCCCGGCTGCGCGACGGCGTCAAGATCGGCGCCCACGACGATGTCGCGGACGGCGAAGGGGATCGGCTGCGTCGCGAAGACGACGGCGTGCGGCGGACCGGCGGGGGAGCGGACGAGGCCGAGATAGCGCTCGTAGAACGCCTGCGACGCGTCGAGGTCGCGCACCTGCAGTGAGAGGAAGTCGGGTCCGGTGGCGGGCATGGTTGCTCCTTCGAAATGAATGTCAGCTTTCTGACATGCGCCACGGTATGTCAGACTTCTGACATGAGTCAAGACGACGCGGGCATCGACCTCGAGAACTCTCCCGGATACCTGCTCAAAGAGGCATCCAGCGCCCTGCGCGCGGCGATGGAGACGGTCCTTCGTCCCCTCGGAATGAGCATCACGCACTACGCCTGCCTCGAACTGCTTGCGCAGCGCCCGGGACTGTCGAACTCCGATCTCGCTCGGGGAGCGTTCGTGACGCGACAGTCGATGAACGTCCTGCTGCAGAGCCTCGAGCAGATCGGCGACGTCGTCCGCCCGCCGGAGGACCGCGTGGGCAAGACGCTTCCGGCGCGACTGACGACCCAGGGACGGCAGAAGCTCGAGAAGGCGACGACCGCGGTACGACACGTCGAGATACGGATGCTGGCGGATCTCACGCCCGCGGACCGAGCGCGAGCGAGCGAGATCCTGCGCACGATGGTGCACTCCCTGCGTTCGGGCGACGACGTGGACGAGATCGGCGCTGTCGATCCTCAGGGCGAGAAGGGAACCACTTCGATTTCACTTCGATGAGCACGGGGACGAGGTGGGACGTTCACGTCACCCGTTCGCTGTGTCTTCCTCGAAGCACTTCCGGACGTCCATGCCGCTGTCCTCGACCTGGGCCAGGATGGTCTCCGCGTCCTTTCCCGGCTCGACGCCCATGTTCGTCAGGCACTCGCGATACCTGTCGAATACCGGCGTGTAGTACGACCTGGAGACCTGCCACCGGAAGTCGACCGGTGCGAAGTCGACATAGCACCTGTCGTATACCGGTTCGTCCTGGGCGAGGAAGGAGAACATGTGCACTCCAGCGACATCATGCCTGCCGGCGAGCGAGGCGCCACCATCCTTCATGCATGCCTCGAACTTCGCGAAGGCATCCTCGTACACCTGTCGCGTGACGACGGTGACACCCTCGGGGAGGGGCCCTGCTTCCGGGTTCGTGAATGATCCACCGGACGCAGCCAGACCGCCGACTGCCACCAAGCCGGCCGCGGCCACGAGCGCGCCCACGATGATCGTTCGCTTCTTCATGTCACACTCCTCACGGATTCACCGAGCCGACATGGACGCATCAGCGGAGTTACGTCCGGAAATTAGCAGCGGACCTGGGATTCGTCAACGACTCGGGCGGATTCGTGTCGCGCTGCTCCGCCTCGGTTCCGTCCGGTTACCGGCGGCGATCGCCGCGAAAGGAGTCGGGAGCGGGGGAGGGTTCGGCTAGCGACCTGTATGGCTCATCTTCCCGACCGACATAGCTGCCGTGTCTTCTGGGACCCGTGCTCAAGCGCCGGCGTTCCATTGCAAGTGGTTCATCACCGCGAGCAGGAGCGCGGTGGCGACTGACAGCGAGAAGAGAACCCAGCGCCTCGCGATCGCGGCGAGGACACAGCAGGCGATCGAAGCGACAAGCAGGGCACGCGCCGCTCCGACCCAGTCGCCGACCTCATGGGCACTCAGGCCACCACCAAAGGCGCCCTCCATCAGAAGGCCGACCATAGAGGCCGCCAGCACCCCGGCCGCGACCAACAGGATCACCCAGAGAATCCAGCCCACCTGTCCGATTCGCCGCCGAGCGGCCGCCCGGGCAGAAGCGTTGACGCCTTCAGGAGGCTGATCGACGTCATCCGACAAAGCAGAACCTCATCCTCAAGACCATCTCGAAAGTCAATCACGTACCTCTCGGCCCTCACACGTTGATGGATCACATGCACGCCAGGAGGCGATCGGCGCGTCGTGAGCCCGAGATGAGACGGGTCACGAGAGCGCAGCGCGAGCGCTCGTCTACTCGCCGCCGACTAGCTTTCGCAACGCAACTTCTGATGGGTGATCCCGTTACCAACTTCTTCACCAACGGGCGTCGAAGTGGCCGTCCAGGTAGGTGGTCTTGCCGTCGCTAAGTGCTGCCAAGGCGGCCTGGAGACGGTTTCGACCGCGTGGCACATGCCGCTGCACGGCCTGGTCCGGCGGTAACCAGAGCAGCTCGGCAACCTCGCCCTCCTGCTTGACGAGGGAAACGTCTACCGGCACCGGGGCGGTATCGAAGACGAAGCGCAGGCCCGAACCTCCGGTCGAGGTTCGCGTCAGGTGCTCCACGACGAGTAGCCGCGTGGGACTCACGAGCAGCCCAGTCTCCTCGTGAACCTCACGCGCTGCTGCGACAGCCGGGGGCTCGTCCTCTTCGACGATGCCTCCGGGGAGAACCAGGTCCGTTCTGTATGGGCTCGCGACCATCAAGAGGTCGCCACGAACGTTGCGAACCAGCACTGCGGCGGCGAGTTGATGAGTCGGAAGCATCTCTCCATCGTGGGCTACGCCGCTCGATCCGGTTTGCGAGAAGCGCACATCGTGTCGTTCTGGTGGGAAAGTGCGTTATCCACTTTCTCACTATTGTGCGGGCGAGGAAGAGTCGGCGCACGTCCGATAGCGTGTGGGCCATCATGGAGAACCGTCACCTGTTCACGATCATGGCGACCCCGATCGAAGTGCCGGTGGCCGTCGACCGACACCACTGGCCGGTCCATGTCACCCTTGTGGGCAACTTCCGAGCGGACCGCTCGCAGTTTGACGCCATCTCCGCATCGCTCATCGAGATCGTCGAGGCGACGTCGGCTTTCGGAGTCGTTCTCGGCCCCGCAGCTCAGTTCGGAGCGACACATAGCATTCCTGTCCTCCTTGCCGAGCATCCTGACTTCCATCGACTGCACCAGTCGCTCGCGGCACGGGTGATGCAGATGACGACTTTCGAGGCGGTCGAGCCGGCCTTCTGGGGCAGCGGATATCGACCTCACGCAACGCTCGCTCCCGCCGTTCGTGTAGAGGCCGGTGATGTGCTGCAGCTCAACAATGTTGCGCTGATCTCGCTTGATGGGCAGACCGGGCGACGGCTGTCGACGGTCAGCGTCGATCCCTGACAGCCCCTACGCAGACAGTGTCGCTGGCACGTTCCTTCTGCCCAAAGGTCAGTTGATCTTTCAGGGAAGGCACGCTGTGCCACATCCGTTTCTGCGGCAATTGCGAGAAACGCACATAGTGTCGTTTCTGCTGAGAAACCGTGTTACCCGTTTCCTCACTAACGTCAGCCCATCACGATCGACACCACAACGCGCCCCGCCGAACTGCCCGTGTCAGCGGTGCGTCGCTACGGTCTGTGCAGGGCGCAGACGATAGTGGAGCTGGATCAGTCGGGATGGCACGCCCCCGCTCGTGACTTCATCCCGGCGTCCCACCGGGATCTGCCGATGCTCCGCGTCTATCTGCCGTTCATCGATCGCGCCAGGAACTTCGTGCGGTGGTCTCGGTACGTCGACGTCGAGGAGCAGCCGGCATCGCTGAACTGGTTCGTACACACGTCAGCACAACGCGACCCACCATGGGCAAGCAGGCGAGATAGGTGAGAACGCCTGGTCAGATCAGCTTTCAGGGGAGAGCGCCGAGTGATACCCGTTTCTGCAGTAATTGCGAATCTCGCACGTAGTACAAGTTCAAGCTGACATAATGTGCATTATCGGCGAACGGTATCGTGCCGGTATGGTCAAGCATGCCGACAAGCCGATCCTGCAAGTCGACACGGTCACCGAGTGGGAGACGTGGCTCGAATCCGACCCGGATCCCGCCGGTGTGAGACTGCGACTGCGCAAGAAGGCGTCGACCAAACCCGGCATCACGTATCCCGAAGCGCTCGATGTCGCACTGTGCTTCGGGTGGATCGACGGACAGTCGCAATCGCTCGACGCCGACTACTTCCTGCAATCGTTCACGCCACGAAAGCCGCGAAGCATGTGGTCGAAGGTCAACATCGGGCATGTCACTCGGCTCATCGAAGAAGGCCGCATGCGACCGGAGGGCCAACGCGAGATCGACCGTGCCAAGGCGGACGGACGCTGGGACAACGCCTATCGGCAGCGTGACGGTGAGATCCCGCCTGAGTTGCAGGCGGCGCTGGACGCCGATCCGGACGTCGCGAAGGCGTTCGCCGCCCAGACGGCTCAGAACCGGTTCGCGATGGCGTTCCGGGTGAGCAACCTCAAACGGCCGAGTTCACGTGAGGCCCGCGTCGCACAGTACGTCGAAATGCTCAAACGCGGCGAGACGCTCTATTGAGGCATCCGGTCCTCTCGTCTTCCCCGATCGATGGATCGTTGCTTCGGGTGTCACCAAAAGCGCCTTCCCGCGCGAGGTGACCGCGTGTCGTGACACCTGAAGGCCGATGCGACCTGCGCTGGGCGTCACACCAGCCATTCGCCGTCGCGCATCAGCAGTCGCCCGGACAGCTCGTTCGACTCGCGCCACGCCTGGATCCGCAGCGGCCGGAGCACGAGGAACACGTAGCCGACGAGGCCTCGCGGATCCCAGTCGGCCTGGGCGGCATACGGTGCACCGAGCGTCTCGTCGTCGTCGACGCCCGCGGTGCGCTCGAGCACGGCGTCGATGATCGCGACGTCCCGTGTCGGGCCGACGGCAAGTCGCGCGATGCCGGATGCTCGGATGTTGCGTGCCGTCGGCGAATCGCCGTCCAACGCGATCACGGCGCGCTCGTCGACCCACGCGAGCGACAGCGGAACCAGGTGCGGGATCGCCTCAGGCGAGGCCGTCGCCACCCAGACGTCGGCGGCGGGCGCACTGAGCGCCGCCAGCAGGTCGGCCTTGCGGGTCGGGCGGTCGCGAGGTTCGGGCATCCGTCATTCCCTTCGTTCTGCGTTCGTCAGTCTGACAGACGGCGACCCGGATTTCTGAGCGACCGAGCGTTCTCCCTAGGCTCGAAGCATGCTGGAGTCGCTCACCGGATTCGTCGTGGTGGGCGTGGCGATCCTGGTCGGCTGGATCCTCGGGCGCATCGACCTGTTGGGCGAGCATGCGCGCCCGGTGCTGGCGCGGCTGACCTTCTTCGTGCTCTCGCCCTTCCTCCTGTTCGTCGTGCTCGCACAGGCCGATGTGCACACGCTGTTCTCCGCACTGCTGCCGGTCTCCGCGATCGCCGCCGTCGCGGTGATCGCCGTGTACGCCGCCATCGCTCGGGTCCTCTGGAAGCGCTCTGTCGGCGAGACGGTGATCGGTGCGCTCAGCGCCGGCCAGGTGAACTCCAACAACATCGGCATCCCGCTGTCGCTGTACCTGCTCGGGTCGGCGGCGTATCCCGCCCCGGTCATCCTCATGCAGCTGCTGGTGTTCACGCCCATCACGATGGCGATCCTGGATGCCGTCACCTCCAGCCGCGGGTCGCTCTGGCGGGCGATCGCCCGCGTGGGCACCAATCCGATCGTTGTCGGCTCGGTCCTCGGAACGCTGGTGTCGGTGAGCGGACTGGACCTGCCTCCGCTCGTCATGGAGCCGGCCACCCTCATCGCCAACGCCTGCGTGCCGATCCTGCTCATCGCGTACGGAATCTCGCTGCACGGGCAACGGGTGCTGGGAGCGTCGGGACGCCGACGCGACATCGTCCTGGCCACCTCGCTGAAGCTCGTCGCGATGCCGCTGATCGCCTGGGCCACTGCCGCGTTCGTGTTCCACCTCGGCCCGGCCGACGTCCTCGTGGTCACCGTGCTGGCGGCGCTGCCCACGGCACAGAACGTCTTCAACTACTCCCAGCGCTACGACGTGGGCGAGACCATCTCCCGTGACACGGTGTTCCTGACGACGATCGGCTGCGTGCCGGTGCTGATCATCGTGACAGCGCTTCTGGGCTGAGCGGCGAAGCGGGCGGCCGCTACTCCCGCACCAGCTCCCCCAGCATTCCGAGCACCAGCCGCACCCCGTCCCCCTGCCGCAGCACCGTCAGCAGGGTGTGCGTGCAGGTGCGGCAGCGCACGATGGCGGCGACCTCATCGAGCTCGACCACGGCCTCGGCCAGCGGCGCCGCCGACCCGCAGCCGCCGCACACACCCACGAGGGTTGTCACGTCGGTCCCGAACACGTCCCACAGCAGTCCGGCCGCCGCGTTCCCGTCCACGACGCTCTGCGCGTTCTCCGCACGCATCACGCACCTCCGAATCGTTCGGTCCTGATCCGCGACGGCGCATGACCGAGCCGCACCAGCGCGTCGGCGACGTGCTCCACGAAACCCGTCGGACCGCACACGTACACGACCGGCTCGCGCTGCGGCGGCCAGGTCGCCTCCCGCAGGGCATCGTCGTCGAGGCGTCCCACCGGGCCTTGCCAGCCGTCCGGGGCCGCCCGGGTGTAGCGCCAGGAGACCTCCACTCCCCCGTCCTGGCCGGCACGCTCGATGGCATCACGATATATCGCATCTTCGGCCGTTCGAACGGAGTAGAGAAGACGCATGGATGCCCCGGCCCCGGCATCCGTCGCCGCGCGCGCGATCGCCACCAGGGGCACGACGCCCGAGCCGCCCGCGATGAGCTGCACCGGCGCCACTCCCCCCGGCCGCCACACGAAGTAGCCGCCCAGCGGCCCCTTCACCTCCAGCTCGTCACCCGGCCGGACATCGCGCACCAGATACGGCGACACCTCCCCGTCGGGCACCTCGTCCACCGCGAGCTCGATCGTGTCAGCCTCGCCGTACGATCCCAGGGAGTACGAGCGCACCGCCTGGTACCCGTCCTCGGCAGTGAGCCGGATGTCGACATGCTGCCCGGCGGCACTGCCCGGCCAGCCGGGAACCTGCACGCGCAGGACGCGCGCCGACGGTGTGGCGGCGACGGTCTCCACGACGCGGCCCTCGCGCCAGCCGCCCACCGTCACCAATAGCGCTCCTCGGTCCAAGGATCGCCGTGCATGTTGTACCCGTTCTGCTCCCAGAAGCCCGGCTCGTCGTGGTCCATGAGAGTCAGACCCCGCACCCACTTCGCGCTCTTCCAGAAGTACAGGTGCGGCACCAGCAGGCGGGCCGGCCCGCCGTGCTCCGGATCCAGCGGCTCACCCTCGAACTCGAACGCGATCCACGCCTGACCGCCGCGCAGCTCGTCCAGGGGCACATTGGTGGTGTAGCCGCCGTACGAGTGCGCCATGGCGTACTCGGCGTCCGTCTCGACCGCCGCCAGCAGGGTGTCCAGCGACACTCCGCGCCATGACGTCCCGAGCTTCGACCAGCGGGTCACGCAGTGGATGTCGGTGTGCACGTCGTCGATCGGGAGTGCGAGGAATTCGTCCCACGACCACGACACCTCCTGCCCGCGCTCGTTCCGGATGCCGAAACGCCACTGCGCGAGATCCACCCGGGGCGTGGGACCCGCGGAGAGCACCGGGAAGTCCTCGGTGAGGTACTGCCCCGGAGGCAGGTGCGGATCACTTTCACGGCGCCGTGCGCCGAAACCTCTCGAGATGACGGCCATGCGGTCCTCCTCCTGCGCGGGAATGCACGCTCACGCTAGCGCGGCGGGGCCGTCGCGGGCGATGGGCAAAACGCAACACACGGGAATGCTGGCCCGAATGTTCGACGCCGGGTCTAAGCTTTAGCCGCATGACACACAGGTAACTCTCAGAAAGGCGACCTCATGTCTACCGCATCCGAGGCCGGGAAGTCGGCCGTCAACGGGATCCGCACGGCGCTCGGCGTCGGCGGCATTCTGGCCGTCATCGTCGGCATCCTCATTCTGGTCTGGCCGGGCAAGACGGCCGCCGTCGTCACCGCCATCATCGCGATCTACGCGATCGCCGCGGGGCTGGTCTACGCCGGCCTGGGCATCTTCGCGAAGACCAAGGGCGGCTGGGCCCGTGTCGGGCACATCGTGCTCGGAATCCTGTTCATCATCGCCGGCGTCGTCGCGCTGTTCAACATCGGTCAGGCCACCGCCTGGCTGGCGCTGTTCCTGGGCATCCTCGTCGGCATCCTGTGGATCGTCGAGGGCGTCGTCGCACTGTCGACGCTCGGCGATGCCGCGTCGAAGGGCTGGTCGATCTTCTTCGCCATCCTGAGCATCATCGCCGGCATCATCCTGCTGTTCTCCCCTCTGTGGGGTGCAGCGGTGCTGTGGTGGCTGCTGGGCATCGCCCTCGTGGTCCTCGGCATCATCAACATCGTGCGCGCCTTCACGTTCAAGGGCGACATCTGATCAGGTCCGCACACGACCGCGGCCCCGGAGCGATCGCTCCGGGGCCGCGGTCTTCCTGCGTCGTGGTCAGTCGACCGGGAGGTGACGTCGCCACCAGTCCAGCACCGCGTCGAAGCGTTCGACGCGGTGGCGGGGCTGGCCCGACCTCGTGAGCTCGTGGTTCTCGCCCGGGAACACCAGCAGCTCCGCTTCGGTGCCCTGACGCTTGAGCGCGGAGTAGTACCGCGTCGCCTGCTCCAACGGGCAGCGGTAGTCCAGCTCCGAGTGGATCACGAGTGTCGGAGTGGTGACCTGGCCCACGACGGCCATCGGGCTCTGGCGCGCGATGTCGTCGACCGAGACCCCGACGTACTCGTCGCCGAAGAACGAGCCGATGTCGCTGGTCCCCTGGAACGAGGCGGGATCGAGGAAGCCGCGCTCCACGATCGCTCCGCGGAAGCGGTGATCGTGAGCGATCACCCAGGCCGTCAGGTAGCCGCCGTACGACCCGCCCTGCACGCCGACGCGCGTTCCGTCCAGGCGGGGGTCGTCGGCCAGGGCACCCTCGAGGAAGTCGATCACATCGGCGAAGTCGACCGTTCCCATCTGCTGACGGATGCTGCGACCATGCGCGCGGCCGTATCCGGCCGAGCCGCGGGGGTTCGAGTACACCACCGCGTAGCCGGCATCCACGAGCACCTGCGTCTCATCGAACAGGTGGATCCCGTAGGACGCGAACGGCCCACCGTGGATCTGGAGGATCACCGGGAACGGGCCGTCCCCTTCCGGCGTGGCGACCCAGCCGTGCACCGGGTAGCCGTCGCGCCCCGTCACCGTGAGTTCACGTGGCGGCACGATCCCCGCCGCGGCGATGGAGGCGCCGAACGAGGTGAGGGTGCGAACCGCGCCCCCTTCGACGAGGACGAGCTCGCCGAAGGTGTCGGGCCGCGCCACCGACGCGACGACGCGCCCGGCGGCGGCAGCGTGTCCGCCCACCTCGACATCACCGCCGAGCAGCTCGGTGATCGACCCGTCACGCGTCACACGCAGCAGCCGCAGGCGGCCCCGGGTGGAATCCTGCACGAGGAATTCTCCACCGTCGACGGAGAGGTGACCTTCGCCCAGTTGAATGGTCTCCGCATCCGTGAGTCGCCGCGGGCCATCGTCCTCCAGCAGGAACAGGCCGACACCGGGTGCGATGAAGTCCCGCCCATCGCCGATCTCGTGTGCGAGAAGCCCCACCGTGCCGTCGTCGGCGACGACGACGTCGGAGATCGACAGACCCGCGTCGGCGCCGAGCACCTCCCTCTCCCCCGAGCCGTCCACGGCGACCGCCACCAGACGATCGCGCAGGTCCCGGCGGTCCGGCTCGATGTCGTCGGGCACCGTCAGAACCTCACGACCGTCTGCTGTGAACTCCAGACCGCCATGGGACGTCGTGCCGTTCGTGAGCTGCACGGGTTCGGCCGCGACGATCCGCTTCTTCGGAGGCTCGGCGTCGTCGGCTCTCACGGCAGGCGCCGGCTCGTAGAACGGCTCGGAATCCGGTGCGGGAGCAGCGACGACGAAGACGTGCGCCGGTCGGTCGGCGATGTAGCCGAGCCCGTTCGCATGCCAGCGGACCCCCGTGATGTGCCGAGGCGCCTCCGCCGAGGCATCCAGTCCCTCCACGCTGCCGTACCGGCCCTGCTCGGGCACCCGGGCGAGGTACGCGAGGCTCGTCCCGTCGGGCGACCACGCGAACGACTCCACACCGAGCACGGCGTCGGTGGCCTGCACCGGCTCACCGCCGGCGGCCGCGACGACGTGCACCTGCGGCTTGCCTTTCGCATCTCCCCGCAGGAACGCCAGCCGGGAGCCGTCGGGCGACAGTCTCGGCGAGCTGTCGGCGATGCCGCGCGTGAGCCTGCGCGGGGTGCCGTCGGGAAGCTCGACGCCCCAGATCTGGCCGACGGCCCGATTGGCCGAGAGATCGGGACGGGAGGTGGCGAAGACCGCGAAACCACCATCCGGAGCGATCTCAGGGCGCCCGACCGAGATCAGGCTCTCGATGTCGCGCGCCTTCATGATCCCTCCGCCCCGAAAGAGGACACGTCACCCACGAGACGGGTGTTGTCGGCGGGGATGTCGTCCACCGCGGCGGCCGCGACCTCGGCCGCGAACTCCGAGACGTTGTAGAGCTTGCCCGCGTCCTCGCGGCGCGCGGCGATCGCGCCGGGATTGGCGCGCTCAAGGAGGGTCGCGGTGATGGTGCCCTCGATCATGTCGCCCGAGACGACCACGAAGTCCACGCCGCGTTCCCGCAGGGCGGGGATCCGCTCGCGCAGGGCGTCCTCGCCCGCTCGCTTGGAGAGGGCCACCGGCTCGTACTCCGGCATGGTGGGCGTGGTGCGGATGAAGTGCGCCTGGTGGCTGGTGACGAAGACGACCCGCGATCCCTCGCGGAGCAGCGGCAGCGCCGTCTCGAGCACCCGCACCTGGGCATCACGGTTGAGTTGCAGGGCGTAGTCCTCCGCCATACCGGACTCCATCCCGCCAGATGCGTTGAGAACCAGCACGTCCAGCCCGCCGAACGCGTTCGCCACCTCGTCGAACATCGCCTGCACCGACTCGGCATCCGTCAGGTCCGCGCCGACGACGAGCACCTCGACGCCCAGCTCGCGGAGCTCACCGGCGAGCTTCTCGGCCCGCGGTGCCTTGTTCCGGTAGTTGATGACGACGTTGGCGCCGGCCTGGGCGAGGAAGCGCGCGGTGTCGGCGCCGATGCCGCGCGACGAGCCGGTCACGAGGGCGGTCCTGCCTCTCAGCGAACCGGCGGGAATCGGGGTGGATGTCTCAGTCACACAGCGACCCTACCTGCTAGGTTCGAAGCAAGAGGAGGCGCATCGTGGAGCTCATCCAGACCATCGAACAATGGGCGTGGATCGGCTGGCTCGTCCTGATCCTCGTCTTCCTGGTGATCGAGATGCTCACTCTCGACTTCACCTTCCTGATGCTCAGCATCGGCGGACTCGCCGGTCTCGTCTCGGATCTGCTCGGCGCACCCATCTGGCTGCAGGTCATCATCGCCGCGGCCGTGGCCGCGGTGCTCGTCCTCCTGCTGCGACCACCGCTGCTGCGGCGGCTGCGGCGCGGCGAGGACCCCACTCCGTCCAACGTCGAAGCCCTCATCGGCATCGGCGGCGTGGTCGTCTCGTCCGTCAGCGCCCACGCCGGGCAGGTCAAGCTCGCCAACGGCGACACCTGGACCGCCCGCACCGAGGCCGGCGATCTCGAGCCCGGCGTGCGCGTCCGTGTGAGCCGCATCGACGGCGCGACCGCGATCGTCCGCTCGGACTCCCCCGACCCGCTCACTTCCGCCCCGGAGGGACCGCTCGCATGAACGACTTCGCATCCGCCATCCCCGCGGCCATCGGCTGGATCCTCGCGATCGCGGTCTTCATCTTCGTGCTGGTCGTGATCTTCCGCTCCATCCGCATCGTGCCGCAGGCCACCGCCGGCGTCGTCGAGCGTCTGGGTCGCTACCACAAGACGCTCACGCCGGGCCTGAATCTGCTCGTGCCCTTCATCGACAGGCTCCGCCCCCTCATCGACATGCGTGAGCAGGTGGTGTCGTTCCCGCCGCAGCCGGTGATCACCGAGGACAACCTGGTCGTCTCCATCGACACGGTCGTGTACTTCCAGGTCACCGATGCGCGCGCGGCCACGTATGAGATCGCGAACTACCTCGGCGCCGTCGAACAGCTGACCACCACCACGCTGCGCAACGTCGTCGGTGGACTGAACCTGGAAGAGGCGCTGACCAGCCGCGACGAGATCAACGGTCAGCTGCGCGTCGTCCTCGACGAGGCCACCGGCAAGTGGGGCATCCGGGTGTCGCGCGTCGAGCTCAAGGCCATCGACCCGCCGATCTCCATCCAGGACTCGATGGAGAAGCAGATGCGCGCCGAACGTGACCGACGTGCCGCCATCCTCACCGCCGAGGGCTCGAAGCAGTCGCAGATCCTCGAGGCCGAGGGGCGCCGGCAGGCCGAGATCCTCCGCGCCGAAGGCGACAAGCAGGCCGCGGTCCTGCGCGCCCAGGGTGAGGCCGAGGCCATCCAGACGGTCTTCGATGCCATCCACTCCGGCAACCCCGACGACAAGCTGCTGGCCTATCAGTACCTGCAGACGCTGCCCAAGATCGCCGACAGCGCATCGAGCAAGCTGTGGATCATCCCGAGCGAGTTCACCGAGGCGCTCAAGGGTCTCAGTGGCTCCTTCGGCGGCGTCATGGCGGATGCCGCGGCCAGAGGCCGCGCCCAGGCGACCTCGGGCACCGGCACGAACGCCGGCGGGCCGCCGACGGCCATCACTCCCCCGACCCCGTGACACACCCCTGGTTCGCCGGTGCCGCCCCGCCGCGGGTCCTGGCGCATCGAGGGCTCGTGACAGCGGAAGACGCGCGTGCCGGCATCGTCGAGAACTCGTTCGCCGCGATCGTCGCGGCCCACGCGGCCGGAGCCGCATACGTGGAGTCGGACTGCCATCGCACCGCCGACGGGGTCATCGTCCTCTTCCACGATGAGGATCTGTCACGGGTCACCGGCGACCCGCGCAAGGTCGCACAGGTCGGCTCGCGCGAACTGGAGCAGCTCATGGCCGAGCGCGGCGGGCTCGTCACGCTCGCGCAGGCGCTCGACGCCTTCCCGACTCTCCGATTCAACCTCGATGTGAAGGCCGCCGATGCCGCCGTCGACGTGGGCACGATCGTCGCACGGCACGCCGACCGGGTGCTGCTGACGAGCTTCTCCGACGCGCGGCGGCTGGCGGCACTGCGGGCGGCCGCGTCGACCGGTCGCGGCACCCGTCCCGCCACCTCCGGTGGTCGTCGCACGATCGCGCGGGTGCTCACCGCACTGACGGCGCGCTCCGACCGGCTCCTCACGCGCGCCCTGGCCGACGTGGATGCACTGCAGGTGCCCGAGCGCCAGGGGGCGCTGCGGATCGTCACGCCCCGCTTCCTGTCTGCGGCCCATCGCCACGGCGTGGAGGTGCATGTATGGACTGTCAACGACCCGGGCGACATGGTCCGCCTGGTCGAGTCGGGCGTCGACGGCATCGTCACCGATCGGGCTGACGTGGCCCTCGCAACCCTCTCGTAGCAGGCCGGCGCCACCTTAGGCTTTCGCCCCTGTGCATCCACTGTGAAAGGCCGATGAACAGGCCCCCTTCGGATGATCCGCTCAGGTCGCTT
The DNA here is from genome assembly GCF_900292075.1 of Microbacterium timonense. Taxonomy (GTDB): domain Bacteria; phylum Actinomycetota; class Actinomycetes; order Actinomycetales; family Microbacteriaceae; genus Microbacterium; species Microbacterium timonense. Next base: position 322,124 of record NZ_OLMV01000001.1, on the reverse strand, counting down.
CGTTATACCTGTACAGCGACGAGAGGACCACACAATGGCAGACCGCAGCCTGCGCGGCATCCGACTCGGCGCCCAGAGCCTACAGAGCGAAGAGGGCGTCGTGTTCCATGAGCGCGCACAGCACACCTACACGTGTACGTCGTGCGGACGTGACACCACCCTGACCTTCGCGGCAGACGCCGAGGTCCCCCCGGCATGGGAGTGCCGCACCTGCGGCGCAGAGGCTCTGCTGCGCGTCGGCGAAGGCACCGCGACGGTCGACCACTCCGGCGACAAGACGCCCCGCAGCCACTGGGACATGCTTCTGGAGCGCCGCACCATTCCCGAGCTCGAAGAGCTGCTCGAGGAGCGCCTCGCGTACCTCCGTGCGCGTCGCGGTGCGACCGAGGAGTCCAAGACCGACAAGCTCAGCGCCTGACGCCGAGCCACGCGCGACGCCGACCCTACGGGGTCGGCGTTTTCGCGTTCCTGGGCCGGATTCGGCCGATGACGCCGAGCGCGATGAGCGCCGCAGCGGCACCCCCGACGAGCAGGAGCTGAATCGCTCCCCCGAAGATCACGGCGGGTGTGAGCCCCGTGCGCAGCGGGACGTCCTCGAGCATGTGACCGGCCGTGTCAGCGGCGATCACGGCGATCTCGGAGCCGTCCGGTGCGATGATCTGGCTGGTTCCCACCGTCGAGATGTTCACCACGGAACGACCCGTCTCGACGGCGCGCATGCGCGCGAACGCCAGCTGCTGGAGGTTCTCGTCGGTCCCGCGGAAGTCGGCGTTGTTCGTCTGGAACATGAACAGCTCGGCGCCGTCCTGCGCACCGTCCCAGACCACGTCGTCGTAGATCACGTCGAAGCAGATGGCGAGCCCGACCCCCACGCCGTCCACATCGAAGAACGGCCGCGCTCCGCCCGGCGTGTACTCCCGCTGGATCAGGTCGATGAGGTCGGGGGCGAACTGGCGGTACAGCCACCGGTCGGGCACGAACTCGCCGAAGGGCACCGGGTGGCGTTTGTCGTACACGTCGACGGGGTTGTCGGCGTCTTGTTCCCACAGCAGCGACGAGTTGAAGTACTCGTCCCCGCGCTGCGTGACCGCCGCGACGACCAGCGGCGCGTCCAGCCGCTGCGTCAGCGCATCCAGCGTCGTGGCCGTGCCGGGGTCCGTCGTCGGGTCCGAGTCGACGCCGCCCTCCGGCCACAGCAGCACGTCGACGTCCTCCCCGAACAGCGGAGCGGTCGCCTGCAGCTGGGCGTTCAGGACGTCGTTGCGGCCGCGCGCATCGAAGTAGCCCGCGGGACCGTTGCCCTGCACCGCGCCGACGCGCAAGCTCCCGGCATCCGTCGTCGGGAACTGCGGGATCACGACGAGCACGAGGAGGACTCCCACGCCGGGGATCGCCGTGCGCAGATCGCCGTAGCGGCGCAGGCGCACCCATTCGACCGCGCTCGCGCAGACGAACACGATGAGAAACGAGAGCCCGGCGACGCCGACCCACGAGGCTACCTCCGCCAGAGGGCTCGCCGCCTGCGTGATGCCGACCCGTCCCCAGGGGAATCCGCCGTACGGCCACGTTCCGAGCAGCTGCTCCCGCAGCACCCACAGCGCGGCCACGAGTGCGGGCAGGGCGACCAGACGCGCCCACGCGCCATCTCGCACTCTGGGCAGCCACCGGTAGGCCAGTGTGATGGGGATGGCGGCGACGGCGGTGAGCACCGCCTCGAAGATCGACAGCGCCAGCCAGGGCACCGGGCCCAGATAGCGTGCGGTGAAAGAGACGTTGACCAGGAAGAAGGCCAGCCCGAACACGAGGCCCACCAGCCCCGCACTCCAGATCCGCCGGCCGATCAAGCTCATGAGTGCCAGCGGAACAGCGACGAAGACCATCGGCCACCACGCCAGTGCGGGAAAGGCCGTGGACAGCAGCAGACCGCCCGCCGCCGCGCACAGCACCGCCGCCCACAGCGGCAGCAGCGGCCGCGTCAGTCGAGGCTGAGGCGGAGCGGGCGGCACGAGATCCACCCTAAGCGAGCCCACGCGAGCCCGACTCCGCTAGACGCCCGAGTACGCGACGATGCCGCGACGCACTGCGTCCAGCGCCTTGCGGGCGACCCCGGCGAGGGGCTGATCGGCCACCAGCGAGAGCTGGTCGAGCAGGTCGATGGTCTGCTTCGCCCAGCGCACGAAGTCCCCCGCGGCCATGTCGGCCTCCAGCAGGACGTGGTCGAGCATGCCGCCGCGCGCCCACGTGTGCATCGCCTGCGCGAGGCCGGCCGAAACCGGCTCGGTGCCGGGAAGCCGGTGGTCGCGCTCGAGGTCGTCCAGTTCCTGCCAGAGGGTGAGGGTCGCGTCGAACGCGGGACGGAAGGCGCCTCGCGGCAGCCTGTTCTCACCGGGGCCGGCATCGTCGCGTCGCGGTTCGTACACCAGCGAGCAGGCCAATGCCGCAAGCGAGGGGGCGTCGAGGTCTCGCCAGATGCCGCGGCGCAGCGATTCCGCGACGAGGAGGTCGCGATCGCCGTAGATGCGACGCATGGTGCGCCCTGCCGCCGTGAGAGCGGTGGTGCCGTCACCGGCCACGGTGACGTACTCGAGAGCTCCGAGCACATCGACGACCCGGTCGAAGACGCGGGCGACCGTGCCGGTGCGCATCTCGATCTGACGGCGCATCTTGTCGATCTCGCGCTTGAGCTTCCAGTACCGCTCCGCCCACCGCGCGTGATGCTCGCGGTCGGGGCACTGGTGGCAGGGATGACGCTGCATGCGCTTGCGCAAGGCGGCGATCTGGCGCTGTCGTTCGTCGCGGGTGCGACGGGAGGCGTTCGCGTCCTTGCGGTTGAGCTTCTCGAGATCGCTGAGCTCACGACGGATGCCGGAGTACTCGGCGAAGTCGCCGCGGTCACACGTCATCGCCTTCTCGTACCCGGCGAGCGACTCCTCCTGGTCGCGCACCTGGCGCGCGAGTCCCACGACCGCGCGATCGGCCTGGAACTGGGCGAACGACGATTCCAGGATCTCGCGCGCCCTCCCCCGGCCGAACTGGTCGATGAGGTTGACGGCCATGTTGTAGGTCGGCCGGAAGCTCGAGTTGAGGGGATACGTGCGGCGCGACGCCAGCGCAGCGACCGCTTGCGGATCCAGCCCCTCCGTCCACTGGATCACCGCGTGGCCCTCGACGTCGATGCCCCGGCGTCCGGCGCGCCCGGTGAGCTGGGTGTACTCCCCCGAGGTGATCGCCACCCTGGCCTCGCCGTTGAACTTCTCGAGCTTCTCCAGCACGACGGTGCGGGCGGGCATGTTGATGCCGAGCGCGAGCGTCTCCGTCGCGAAGACGACCTTCACGAGCTTGCGCTGGAAGAGCTCCTCGACGACCTCCTTGAAGGCGGGCAGCAGGCCGGCGTGGTGCGCGGCGACGCCCCGCTCGAGGTTGTCCCGCCATTCCCAGTACCGCAGGACGGCCAGATCCTCCTCCAGGAGGTTGCGAGTGCGTTCCTCGACGATCGCGCGGATCTCGCGGCGCTCCTCCTGCGACGTCAGTCGCACACCCGACCGCCGCACCTGCTGCACGGCGGCGTCGCAGCCGGCCCGGCTGAAGATGAAGAAGATCGCCGGCAGCAGGTTGGCGCGCGACAGTAGCTCGACCACGTCCGGACGATCCATGCGCTCGATCCGCTGCACGTTCGCCGATCGCACCGGGCGTCGCCCGCCACGGTTCGGGCGGCGACGGGATGCCTCGAACCCCGCGTGACGCGCACTGAGCGACGCCTGCGCCGAGCGGTTGTTCTCGAAGTGCGAGCCCTTGAACGAGCGGATCCGCATGAGCTCCTGGTTCACCTGCGCCGTCGCCACCCCGGCGCGGTCGTCGAACAACGGCAGCAGATCACCCCGCACGAGGACGTGCTGCTCCAGCGGCACCGGGCGGGTCTCCGAGACGATCACCTCGGTGTCGCCACGCACCGTGTCGAGCCAGTCTCCGAACTCCTCGGCATTGGACACGGTCGCCGACAGCGACACCAGCCGCACGCTCGGCGCGAGGTGGATGATGACCTCCTCCCACACCGCGCCACGGAACCGATCCGCCAGGTAATGGACCTCGTCCATCACGACGTAGCGGAGTCCCCGCAGCGCCGGCGAGTCGGCGTACAGCATGTTCCGCAGGACCTCGGTCGTCATGACGACGACGCGGGCGTTGCCGTTGATGTTCGTGTCGCCCGTGAGCAGCCCCACCTCCTCGGGGCCGTACACCTCCTGAAGCTCCCGGAACTTCTGGTTCGACAGGGCCTTCATCGGGGTGGTGTAGAAGGCCTTGTCGCCGGGCTCCCGCATCGCCAGGTGCACCGCGAACTCGCCCACGATCGTCTTGCCGGCGCCGGTCGGAGCGGCCACCAGCACGCTCCGCCCCTCCTCGAGCGCGCGGCATCCCTCGATCTGGAACGGGTCGAGCGTGAACCGCTGGGACGCCGCGAAGTCGGCCGTGATCGGGTGGGTGCGCTCCAGACGGGCCGTCTCGCGGGCTCGCGCGTACCGCTCGGCCGGATCGCCGTCGCTCACGCGGTCGCCTCGGGCGGCAGCAGCGTGGCGTCACGCCGGGCCTTGCGGCGGTCGAACAGCATCGACAGTCCCACGGCGGCGAAGTACAGGACGCAGAGGATGCCCGCCAGCAGCAGCATCGAGGTCACATCGGCGGCGGGAGTGGCGGCGGCTGCGAAGACGGTGATCACGATGATCGCGACGCGCCAGCCCTTGAGGATGCCGCGTCCGGACACGACGCCTGCGAGGTTCAGCGCCACCAGGAACACGGGGGTGACGAACGATACGCCGATCACGAGAAGCAGCTTGAAGACGAAGTCGTAGTACGTGGCGTAGTCGTAGAACTGCGCGATGCCCTGATCGTTGGGCACGAAGTTGGACATCAGCACCACCATGTGGGGCATGATGAGCCAGCCGACGTACAGTCCGGCCACGAACAGCGGGATGGCGGCGGCGAGGAAGCCCACCGTGTAGCGGATCTCCTTGCGGGTCAGCCCCGGCATGACGAACGCCCAGATCTGCCACAGCCAGACGGGAGCCGAGATCAGCAGGCCGATCGCGAACGCGATCCGCATGTGCAGGTCGAAGCCGCTGGAGACGGTCGTGAAGTTGAGCGCGATGTACTGGTCCCCGCGCTCTTCTGCGATCTGCACGATCGGCTGCGAGAGGAGGTCGATCACCCAGCCGCTGATGACGAAGGCGACGACCATGCCGACGATCAGGCCGATCGCGGCGATGAAGAACCGCTTGCGGAGTTCGCGCAGATGCCCCCCGAGGGACATGCGCTTGTCGCGCCGAGGCTGCTCAGGCTCCTCGATGCGCGGTGGTTCCGTGGTGACCACGGCGGGTCAGGACGAAGGGTCTGCGGTGCTGCTGCTCGAGCTCGCGGGGGTGTCGGCCTTCGGAGACTCCGACGACACGTTCTCCGCCTTCGGCTTCGCCGTGCTGTCGTCCTCCTTCATCGCCTTCATCTCGCCCTTGAAGACCCGGGCGGACTGGCCGAGGCTCTTGGCCAGAGCCGGGAGCTTCGCGGCCCCGAAGAGGAGCAGGATCACCGCGAGGATGATCAGAAGATGCGGCCATCCGAATGCGCCCATGCGGAATCTCCTTGTCGGTGCGGATGTGCCTACAGTGTAACCCGCTGCGGCTCGCGGCCCGCCGACGTCACCGGTATTGGGCCAGACCCGCCTCGGCCCATTCCGCCACCGCACGCCGTGCGCCGGCGGGCTCGAGGACCTCGACCGCCCCGCCGCGGCGGGCGGCGAGCCGGCGCAGGCTCAACTCGTCCGCCACGCGCATGGTCGCGGTGGTGACACCGTGCACCGTCTCGAGGGTCGCGCGGTCCAGGTAGTCCCCCAGCAGCGGTGCGACGCCTTCGGCGAACCGGATCCGCGCGACGATGTCGCCGGCGTCGGAGTCGAACCAGTCGGGCGCGTGCTCCCCCGCGTGCGTGCTCGGGATGCCGGTCAGCTCCAGGTCGCTCACCCGGTCGAGGTGGAACGTGCGCATCGCCTCCCGGAGATGGCACCAGCCCTGCAGATACCACTGCCCGCTCGCGATGTGGACCTTCACGGGATCGACAGTCCGTGTGGTGGGAGCGGCATCGGGCGCCTTGTAGGTGAAGGAGACCGCCACCCCGCGGCGCAGGGCGTCGGCCACGAGGTCCCGGACGGCGTCGACCGGCTCAGGGGCCAGGATCACCTCGGCGGGGGTCCCGGAAGCGCCGCGTGCGAGCTTGGCGAGGAGGCCCGCGTAGAGCTCGGTGTCGCCCACGCCCGGGATCGACCGGGCCATCTGCAGGCCGGCGAGCAGGGCCGCGGCCTCCCGGGCGGTGAGCTTCGGCGACCGCTCGAGCCCGACCGAGTTCGTGATGACGATGAGGTCGCGCTCGTCCAGGAGATCCCAGTCGATGTCGAACAGGTCGTTGGCCATCTGCCAGTAGCCGCGGTCGCCGGGCAGCCCGATCACGGTGAGCTTCTCGACCATCGACCGCATCTGCTCCGGCGTCACGTCGAACTCGTCCGCCGCTTCGGCGAGCGACACTTCGCCCTTGCCCACCAGGTACGGCACCAGCTGCAGCATGAGGGCCGCACGATCCGTCGCGACGAGAGGCCGGCGGGCGGTCATGACGCACCTCCGTGCAGATCACGTGTGGCAGCGAGCCGGTCGATCACGCGATCCCGCAGTTCGGCGGGCTCGACCACGCGCACCTCCGGGCCGTACGAGGCGAGCTCATCGGCGAAGATGTGCACGTCCACGTACGGCACACGGATCCCCTGCTCCGCGGGCTGCGCGCGGCGGGCCAGTCGCAGCGCCGCCTCGGTCCCGGGGTTGACCTCCAGCAGCGCCGAGTTCCGCGCGGCGACGTCCTCCAGCCCCGCCAGCGCACGTTCGCCGGCCCCCTCGCGCAGCGCCGGGTCGAAGGACGAGCGCGTGACGGTCACGGGGCCCACGATGCGTGAGAGGAGGAAGGTGCGGTCTGCGCGCACGTCGAGGTCGACGCCGAAGACGTGCCAGCGCGCCTCGTACTCGACCAGCGCCAGCGGCTGCACCCGGCGCGTGCGCGGGGCACCCTCGCCGGGCTTCAGATACGGGAAGGTGACGACCCGGCTCTGCTCGATGGCCTGCTGCAGCACCGGGAACGCCGGGTCGCGCAGGCTCAGCCGCGGGGAGAAGCCGATGATCGGCTCGTCGACGAGGTCTCCGAGCGCGCGGATCTTCCGCAGCCCGCTGCGCGCGTCGTCCGACATGGAGCTCTCGCTCCACACTCCCCCGGCCAAGGTGAGGAGTGCGAGTTCGGCGGGCGTGAAGACGATGTCCTCCGGCAGTTCGTACTCCGCCGTGGGCACGCGATACCGCGCTTCACGCAGATCGTCGGGGTCGGCCCAGTCGCCGATGGTCTCGATGGGCACCCCGAGGCCGCGCAGCGCCTCTTTGTCGCGCTCGAACATCTTCTCGAGGGCGTCCTTGGACGCACCCGCCTCGCTCTGCTCGCGATAGCCCGCGACCGACGTCAGGATGGTGTCCTTCGTCAGCCCCTGATCGGTCGCGATGAGCGCCACCACGAGGTTGACCAGGCGCTCCTCGGGCGGGATCTTCGCGGCAGCAGTGGCAGGCACCCGCCTATCTTAGGGCCGCCTCCGCGGGCGCGGCGGAGCCCCACGCGCGCGAGCGATCCTGACGGCGACCCCGCCTCACTCCTGCGGGACCGCGTCGAGACCCAGGATGTCGATGACGAACACGAGCGTCGAACCCGCGGGCACGCCGGCATGCGACTGGTCGCCGTAGCCCTGGTCCGGCGGCACCACCACGAGCACCTGCGAACCGACCGTCTGCCCCTTCAGTGCTTCCGCGAACCCGGGCACCACCCCGTCGAGGGTGACGGATGCCGGCTGCGCGTCCCACGTCGTGTCGAACGCTTCGTCCTCACCCCAGACGACGCCGGTGTAGTGGACGCGCACCGGCTGGTCGCCGGTGACCTCGGGGCCGGAGCCCTTCTTGAGCGTCTGCACCACGACGTCCGTGGGAGGCGCGCTGTCGGGGATGATCAGACCCGGGCGCCCGTCGGGGGCGCGGACGACGCTGGGCAGCCCGAAGCCGCTGTTGAACTGGTTCTGCCCGTCGGCAGCGGCGAGGTACACCTTTCGCAGGTCCACCACGGCGACGACCGTGTCGTCGTCCTCGAGCCCAAAGCCCGAGGCGACATCGGGCGCCAGGTCGTCGGGCGAGAGGGCGACGGCCACACGGGAGCCCTCCGTCGCACAGTGCAGCGCATCCTCGAAGCCCAGGAAGTTCGTGGCCCACTGGGACGGCGACGAGACGCGGGTCAGGTCGCCGTCGTAGGCGGTGGCGACGATCGGCTCCCCCGTCGTGCCGTTGAAGAGCGCCACGTCGACCACCATCAGCTGGTCCGGCGACGTGATCGCGGTGCCGTCGCCGGTGACGACGTCCTCGAAGGCGAGGTGCGGCGCGTGCAGCGGCGTGTAGATGTCGACCTCGGGCTGCTCGTCGGTGTCGCCGGTGACGTCGATGAGGTTCATCACCTCCGTGTCGGTCACCTCCGGGCGGGAGCAGTCCGCGGCGGCCGACCCGGACAGCGAGCATCCGGTGAGACCGACGGTCACCAGTCCCAGGACGAGGAGGGCAGCGGGGAACTTGCGCACCGGAACAGTCTAGATGCGCGTCGACGCGATGCCGTGCGCTCGAGGCGGCTCACGCGTCGCCGCGCAGCCTCACGGGGCGTCCGGCGCCTCTGTGCGCCCCGCGGCCCGGCGGGCTCCTTCGGCGGCCCGCTCGGCCTCACGCACGCGCTTGCGGAGGTTCTTGTCGGTGATCTCCCGGTCGCCGACGGCGCCCGGAGTCCACAGCTCGACGTCCTCGTCGCCGTAGCTGGACTTAGAGGCGCGGCGCTTGACCTCGGGCGCGATCGCACCGGGCGCCAGCCGACGTGCCCACACCAGGAAGCCGGTGTGCGCGACCATGCGGTGGTCGGGCCGCACGGCGAGTCCCTCGACGTGCCAGCCGCGGACCATCGTCTCGTTGGCATCGGGCTCGGTGAACAGGCCGGTGCCGCGGATGTACTCCGCGACCCGGCTCAGCTGGGTCGCGGTGGCCACGTAGCAGACCACGACCCCGCCGGGCGTGAGCGCGTCGGCGACCGCATCGATGCACTCCCACGGTGCCAGCATGTCGAGCACGACGCGATCGACGGATGCCGCAGCCACGGTCTCGCCGAGCTGCTCGGTGAGATCGCCGACGACGACGTCCCAGTTCGCCGGCACCTCCCCCGTGAAGGTCTCCACGTTGGCGCGCGCGACCGCGGCGAAGTCCTCTCGACGCTCGAACGACACCAGCCGGCCCTCCGCGCCGATCGCACGGAGCAGCCACAGTGACAGCGCGCCGGATCCAACCCCGGCCTCCACCACCGTGGCGCCCGGGAAGATGTCGGCTTCGGCGAGGATCTGCGCGGCATCCTTCGGGTACACGATCGCGGCCCCGCGCGGCATCGACATCACGAAGTCGCGCAGCAGCGGGCGCAGCGCGAGGTATTCGTGGCCGCCGCTGTTGGCCACCACCGAGCCGTCGGGCTGTCCGACCAGCTGCGCGTGCCTCAGCACGCCGTGGTGGGTGTGGAGCTCACCGTCCTCGCGCAGCGTGATGGTGTGCAGGCGCCCCTTCGGACCCGTGAGCTGCACGCGGTCCCCGAGGCGGAACGGACCGCGAGGGCGTTCCGGTGCATCGCGTTCGGTCGTCATCGCGTGGCCTCCTCGACAGCGCGCGTGCCGTGCAGGGTCGAACGGTGAGCCGCGTGGAAGGCCGAGACATCGGCTGCCGTGCGCCCTTCCAGCGTCTCCCACACCGCATGGGCGCCGACGCCCGTCAGCGACACCATGAGCGGCACGCCGATGACCGACGCCCCGGACGCCAGCGCGGAGCGCAGCCCGTTGGGCGAGTCCTCGATGGCCACCGTCGACGCCGGCTCGACTCCGAGCGCGTCGCAGGCCTGCAGGTACGGATCGGGGAAGGGCTTCGGGCGGGTCGCATCATCACCCGCGATGACGACATCGAACGCCTCGAAGTCGATGAGGTCGACCACCGTCCGGGCCATGCGCCGCATCGACATGGTGACCAGAGCCGTCTTGACCCCCGCCGCGCGCAGGTCGGCCAGCAGCTCCCGCGCCCCCGGGCGGAACGGCACGCCGGTCACGGCGAGCTGACGCATCACCTCGTCGGTGAGGTGGTCGACGATCGCGTCCGTGCTCATGCGCACGCCGGTCTCCTGCAGGATCCGGGCGGAGTCCTCCAGGCCCAGGCCGACCAGGCTCAGCGCCTGCTCGTGCGACCAGGTGCCCCCGAAGCTCTCGATGAGCGGTGTCTCCGCCGCCATCCAATACGGCTCGGTGTCGACGAGAGTGCCGTCCATGTCCCAGAGGACGGCGGCGAGTCGGGGCGCGTTCACCGTGCAATCCTACCGACGCGACTCCGGCCCCCGACGGAGAGGGGGGCCTATCCTGGAGAGACCCGCAGTGCACGCGGGTGGAGGAGGTCTCGTGGACGGACTGGGTCGCCGGGTACTCGTCGCCGCGTTCGACGGATGGAACGACGCCGGTGAGGCCGCTTCGTCCGCCCTCACGCATCTGCGCGAAGGCGGTCAGTACGAGAGCGTGTTCTCCGTCGATCCCGAGCTGTACTTCGACTACCAGTACACCCGGCCTCATGTCGCGCTGGACGGCGAGGGCCGCCGGTCGCTGCGGTGGCCGGAGGCGACGCTGCTGCGCCCCGCGCATGCGACCCGGGGCACCCAGCTCTGGCTGCTCACCGGCGTGGAGCCCGCCAGGGCCTGGCAGGCGTTCTCATCGGAGTTCATCGATGTCGCCCTCCGGGAGGACATCACCGGCTTCGTCGCGATCGGCTCCATGATGTCCGACGTTCCGCACACCCGGCCCATCTCGGTGTTCGGCGGCAGCGACAACGAGGCGCTGCGTACTGCACTCGACCTCGAGCGCAGCACGTATGAGGGCCCCGTCGGCATCCTCAGCGTGCTGGGCGACGCGGCAGAGCGCGCCGGCATCCCCACCGCCAGCCTGTGGGCGAGCGTGCCGCACTACGTCGCAGGGCACACCCCGTCGCCGAAGGCGACGCTGGCGCTGCTGGACAAGCTCGAGGACATCACCGGTGCGCCGGTGCCCCGCGGCGACCTGGCGACCGAGGCGGCCGCGTGGGAGGCGTCGATCGACGCCGCCGCGGCCGACGACGAGGAGATGACCGAGTACATCCGCCAACTCGAGCGCACGCGCGACACCTGGGACTCGCCTGAGGCGTCCGGCGATGCCATCGCGCAGGAGTTCGAGCGGTACCTGCGCCGCACCGACGGCCGGCCGGGCGACGGGCCGACCAAGCCCGGGCGCGACGACCCGCGCCGCTGACCGTTCCCGGTCGTCGAAGCGCGCTTCGACGACCTCGGGATGACGCCCCGCGTGCCCTCCGCTCAGGCGTGGATGACGCCCATGCTCAGGAGCACGAGCAGCAGGGAACCCACCGCGACGCGATAAACCACGAACGGCAGGAAGCTGTGCTTGGAGATCCAGTTCATGAAGAACGCGATCACCCCGAGCGCCACCACGAACGCCACCACCGTGGCGACCGCGGTCTCGCCGAGGGTGAACACCCCCGGCTCGTCGAGGCTCTTGAACAGCTGGAAGAACCCGCTCCCGAACACCGCCGGGATCGCCAGCAGGAAGGCGTAGCGGGCGGCCGCGGCACGCTCGTATCCCAGGAACAGACCGGCGGTGATCGTGCCCCCCGACCGCGAGACACCCGGGATGAGGGCGAGCGACTGCGCGAGGCCGTAGACGACGCCGTCACCGATCGTCATGTCTTTCAGCTTGCGCTTCTTCGCGCCGACGTGATCGGCGATGCCCAGCAGCACGCCGAAGAAGATCAGCATGCCCGCGGTCATCCACAGCGACCGCAGCACCGTCTCGATCTGGTCCTGGAACAGCAGCCCCAGCACGACGATCGGGATGCTGCCCACGATGATGAGCCACCCGAGCCGCGCGTCCGGGTCGTTGCGCGGGATACGGCCGAACAGCGCACGGAACCAGTGGCCGATGATCCGTACGATGTCGCGCCAGAAGAACACCACGACGGCCGCCTCGGTGCCGATCTGGGTGATGGCGGTGAAGGCGGCGCCCGGGTCCTGCGCGGAGGGCAGGAACTCCCCCAGGATGCGCAGGTGCGCGCTCGACGAGATCGGGAGGAACTCGGTCAGTCCCTGGACGAAGCCGAGGATGATCGCTTCGAGAAGCATGGGCGCCTTTCAGCCGTGCGGATGCCGCTGCCGGCGGCATCCGTCCATTCTCAGTAGGTGCGGAGCAGGTCGGTGAGCACGGCCTGACCGAACGTCAGCGCGTCGATCGGCACCCGCTCGTCCACGCCGTGGAACATGCCGGTGAAATCCAGCTCGGACGGCAGCCGCAGCGGTGCGAACCCGTAGCCGGCGATGCCGAGCGCCGCGAGCGCCTTGTTGTCGGTGCCGCCGCCCATGAGATACGGCACGACGGGCGCGTCGGGATCGTGGCGCCCGAGCGCCGCGACCATCGCGTCGACGAGGTCGCCCGCGAACGGCACCTCCAGACCGATGTCCTGGTGGACGACCTGCACCTCCACGTCGTCGCCCACGATCCGTGCGATCTCGGCCAGCGCCGCCTGTTCCGTGCCGGGCAGCACGCGGACGTCGATGAGCGCCTCGGCGCGGTCGGGGATGACGTTGTGCTTGTAGCCGGCCACCAGCCCGGTCGGATTCGTCGTCGTCCGCAGCGTCGAGCGGAGGAACCCGGATGCTGCACCCGCGGCCTGTGCGACGGCATCCGCGTCGTGCGGGCTGCGGCCGGTCAGCTCCGCGAGCCGCTGGGTCATCTCCCGCGTGGTCTCGGTCAGGGTGACCGGCCACGCCGTGCGGCCCAGCGCCGCGACCGCCTCGGCCAGACGCGTGACGGCGTTGTCGGCGTGGAAGCTCGAGCCGTGCGCGGCACGGCCGCGGGCGACCAGGCGGATCCACACCAGCGCCTTCTCACCCACCTGCAGCAGGTAGGCGTGACGCTCACCCAGCGGGATCGAGTACCCGCCGACCTCGCTGATCGCCTCGGTCGCCCCCTCGAACCACTCCGGCCGGTTCTCGACGACCAGTGCCGAGCCCTCGACGCCACCGTTCTCCTCGTCGGCGAAGAACGCCAGCACCAGGTCGCGCTCGGGCTGGTCGCCCGCGCGCAGGATGTCGGCGACGGAGGCGAGGATCATGGCGTCCATGTCCTTCATGTCGACCGCGCCGCGCCCCCACAGCATGCCGTCCTTGACGACGCCGGCGAAGGGGTCCACGCTCCAGTCCTCCGCGATCGCGGGGACCACGTCCAGGTGTCCGTGCAGCACCAGTGCGGGCTTGCTGCCGTCACGGCCGGGGACACGGGCCATCACGTTCGTACGCCGCGGGATCGGCTCATAGAACTGAGGCCTCAGTCCGAGGCGTTCCAGATACGCCCCGACGTATTCCGCCGCCTCCCGTTCGCCGGCGGCCCGACCGCCGCCGTGGTTCGTCGTGTCGAAGCGGATCAGGTCCTGCGCCAGCGCGGCGACTTCCGGGAGTTCGGCTTCGGGCATGCGCTCAAACCTATCGTCTCGATCGGACGGGAAACGGCGAAGGCCCCCTCTCGGGGGCCTTCGACCTCATGTGCGCGAGGGGGGACTTGAACCCCCACGCCCTATACGGGCACTAGCACCTCAAGCTAGCGCGTCTACCTATTCCGCCACCCGCGCAGGTGGTTTCCGGTTTTGCAACCGAGGAATGACACTACCACGTCGGGGGTCGCGGAACGAATCCGCAGACCCCCGGGCGCGTCAGCCCATCGACACCCCGAAGACCAGCCCGAGCACGTACGTGACAGCCGCCGCCCCGAAGCCGATCCCGAGCTGCCGCAGTGCGCGGCGAAGCGGCGATGCGCCGGAGAGCAGCCCCACCGCGGCGCCGGTCGACATCAGCGCCACGCCCACCAGCAGCAGGGCCACCACGACCGCCGTCAACCCCGACAGCCCGAAGAGCCACGGCAGCACGGGGATGATCGCGCCGGAGGCGAAGAAGAGGAAGCTCGACAGCGCTGCCGCCCACGCGCCGCCGACCACGTTGCCGTGGTCGGCGATCGCGATGGCACCGGTGTCTGCTCGGCCCTGGCCGGCAGCGCGGGCCGCCTCGACCACGCGCCGGGCGCGGGCGGACGCCTCCGTCTCCGGCATCCCGCGCGTGCGGTAGACGAGGGCCAGTTCGTTGGCATCGATGTCGAGGTGCGGAATCGCCCCGTCGGCGTAATCGCTCGGCTCGGTGGCTGCCAGCAGCTCGCGCTGCGAGCGCACCGAGACGAACTCGCCGGCTCCCATCGACAGGGCCCCGGCGAGGAGCCCGGCGATGCCGCTGAACAGCACGAACTGGCTCGGCACGCCCGTCGCGCCGATCCCCATCACCAGCGCCAGGTTCGACACCAGGCCGTCGTTCGCCCCGAAGACGGCTGCACGGAACGTGCCGGACAGACGGCGACGTCCGCGCGCGGCGAGACCGCGCACGACCTCGTGGTGGATCTTCTCGTCCGCGGCCATCCGCGACGTCGCGAAGGGCTCGTCGTCGTACGGGGAGCGCGCCTCGGCGTTCTGGGCCAGCGCGAGCACGAAGATCGAGCCGAAGCGCCTGGCCATCCAGCCGAGCAGGCGCGTGCGCACGTCGGGATGCGGCAGCCGCGTCGGCGTCGCGCCGAGCAGCTCGACCCAATGCGCTTCGTGCCGTCCCTCGGCCTCGGCCAGCGCGAGCAGGATCTCGCGTTCCTCACCGGTGCGGCGATCGGCGAGCTGTCGGTACACGCGCGCCTCCGCCTGCTCGTTCACGAGGTACTTCGCCCAGCGGCGGCGATCGCGGTCGGTCGGTGCGGCGGGCGCGCTCACAGGGCCTCCAGTCGGGATCGGGACCCGTCCACGCTAGTCAGCCCGACCGCCGCGGCCGCCCGTCGGGCGTGGATTGCCAGCATTTCGGGGTTCCGAACCGGCGCCGCTCCCCCACAACGCCTGCAGGCCCCGCTCGCCACGCCGCATGACCCGCGCGTGCGCGCGCTCGAAGAGCGGGCGCAGCAGCCAGGCGGTGGCGTTCATCCACGGTCGGCGGGTCTGCACGTCCCAGCGGAAGGCGACCAGGCACCACCCCGCGCCCGCCGGATCCCCCGTCCGGTCCTCCGGCGCAGGCCCGCCGATGACGACCTCCCCCGTCCCGCGCAGGTCGCCCTCGCTCGCGGCCGCCAGCGCGCGCCCGGCATCCACCGATGTCAGTTCCAGTCGCACCCGCAGCCGGTAGCCCAGCGGACTCCGCACCGCGAGCACCATCCGCTCCCCCGGGGCCAGCCGCCGCGGCGGCATCGGGATCGACAGCTCAGGCCACCACGGAATCGTCGCAGCCGACGGACCGGTCAGTGTGCGCTCGAGCTCGGCCCACACCTGCTCAGGCGGCTGCGGGATCCGCCATCGCGAGACGAACGAGTACGCCGCCGCCATGCGGGGATTCTAGGCCGGAGACCCTTCTCGGGGTCAGGAGCGGACACGCTTGCGGAGCACGTCGATGCGCGCCTGAAGCTGCGCGACCGTGGCGTGGGAGACGGCGGGACCGCCGCAGATCCGGCGCAACTCGGCATGGACCAGCCCGTGCGGCTCCCCCGACTGACGCGCGTACAGCCCCACGAGGCTGTTGAGCAGCTGACGCTGCTCCTTGAGCGTGCGGTGCAGCGGCTGGGGCAGCGACGGCTCCTCTTTCACGCCGGCCGCGCCCGCCTCCTCTGCGTGACGCTGCGCGCGGGCCTCGCGCGCGCTGCGATGACGCGACTGCCGGGCGACCCTCGACATCAGCACCTCGTGCACCTGGTCCGGCTCGAGCAGTCCCGGAATGCCCAGGAACTCCTCTTCCTCCGGCGTGCCCGGGACCGCGAGCTGTCCGAACTCCTTGCCGTCGAAGAGCACGCGGTCGAAGTGCGCGAGCGACCCCAGCGCCTGGTACGTGAACTCCTCGGTGAGCGCGTCGGACGCGGTCTCTTCGCGCTCCGCCGCATCCATGAGGTCTTCTTCGGCGTTCCACTCGTCGTCGCCGTCGGCGTCCCTGTCCAGCGCGTGGTCGCGCTGCCTCTCCATCTCCCCCGCCAGCGCGAGCAGCTGCGGGACGTTCGGCAGGAACACACTCGCGGTCTCACCGCGGCGGCGGGCACGCACGAAACGGCCGATGGCCTGTGCGAAGAAGAGCGGCGTCGACGCGCTGGTGGCGTACACGCCCACGGCCAGCCGCGGCACGTCCACGCCCTCCGAGACCATGCGCACCGCGACCATCCAGCGGGTCGTCGCCTTCGAGAACTCCTCGATGCGGGCGGAGGCCTCGGCCTCATCCGAGAGGACCACGGTGGGCGCCTCCCCCGAGATCTCGTGCAGGATCGCGGCGTACGCGCGGGCGGCGGTCTGATCCGTGGCGATCACCAGGCCGCCGGCATCCGGCACGTGCTCGCGCACCTCGGTGAGGCGCCGGTCGGCGGACCGCAGCACCGCCGGGATCCAGTCGCCCTGTGGATCCAGGGCCGTGCGCCACGCCTGCGACGTGATGTCCTTGGTGTTGTCCTGCCCGAGCTGGGCCTCCATCTCCTCGCCCGTCTTGGTGCGCCAGCGCATGTGACCGGCGTAGACGAGGAACAGCACGGGACGCACGACGCCGTCTTCGAGGGCGCGCCGATACCCGTAGGCGTAGTCGGTGCGCGACACCCGGATGCCCTTCTCATCCGGGTGGTACTCCACGAACGGAATGGGGGCGGTGTCGCTGCGGAACGGCGTGCCCGACAGCAGCAGCCGCCGGGTCGCCCGACTGTACGCCTCGCGCAGGGCATCGCCCCAGCTGAGGGCGTCGCCGCCGTGGTGCACCTCGTCCAGGATCACGAGCGTGCGCGCGTCCATCGTGAGGCGCTGGTGGACGGATGCCTTCACCGCGACCTGCGCGTACGTCACGGCGACCCCGTGGTACTGCCGGGCGGGCGTGGCATGGCGGTTGCTGAAGGCGGGGTCGAGCCGGATCCCCACCCGTGCGGCGGCATCCGCCCACTGCGTCTTCAGGTGCTCGGTCGGGGCCACCACGACGATGCGGTTCACGATGCGGCGCCGGAGGAGCTCGCTGGCCAGGCGCAGGGCGAACGTCGTCTTGCCGGCGCCGGGCGTGGCGGCCGCGAGGAAGTCCCGCGGCCCGCCGCCCGGTCCGTCCGGGCCGTCCATGCCGAAGTAGAGATCAAGGGCCTCGGCCTGCCACGCGCGCAGCCGCTGGGCGGTGCCCCATGGCGCACGCTGCGGGTAGGTCGGCGAGAGGTGCTCCGCCGCGAAGCTGCCGATGTGGGGTTCACCGCCGTGCGCGGGCGCATCATGAGCGGCGAGCGATGCGGTCGGGGATTCGGTGGATGCGGGCGGCGATTCGATCGCGGATTCGTCCGTCACCGATCACACCTCCCCCGAAGACAACGAGTCACCACGATAGACGAACCTCGCGACATCCGGGCCCGAACCACGACAGCCGCCGCCGGACGGTGCGCGGTAGCCTGACTCTCGGTCACGAGCCGAGGAACGGAACACGCATGTCCACCAGCGAAGACGCCCGCACCCCCTACGTCGCCAACGCGGAGCCGCACCCGTGGCGCCGTTACGTCGCGATCGGCGATTCCTTCACCGAGGGTGTCGGCGACCCGGAGCCGTCGTCTCCGAACGGGCTGCGCGGTTGGGCGGATCGCGTGGCCGAGGTGCTCTCGGAACAGGTCGACGACTTCGCATACGCGAACCTGGCGATCCGGGGACGCCTCATCGGTCAGATCGTGGCCGAGCAGGTGGAGCCGGCGATCGCGCTGAAGCCTGATCTGGTGACGTTCTCCGCGGGAGGCAACGACGTCATCCGGCCCAACGGCGACCCGGATGTGATCGCCCAGCTCTTCGAGGACGCGGTGGTACGGCTCTCACGCGAGGGTGCGACGGTCGTGGTCTTCACGGGCATCGACACCGCCTTCACGCCGGTGTTCCGTGGCATCCGCGGCAAAGTGGCGATCTACAACGAGAACATCCGGGCCATCGCCGACAGGTACGACTGCATCGTCGCCGACCAGTGGGCGCTGAAGGAGGTGCAGGACATGCGCTTCTTCGACGACGACCGCCTGCACTACAACGCGCTCGGCCACCACGAGGTCGCGCGCATGGTGCTGCGCGCCCTCAATGTGCCCAACGACCTGCAGCCGATGCAACCCGACCCGCTGCCGCTGCGCACGTGGCGCGAGGCCCGCGCCGTCGACCTGGTGTGGGCCCGCGAGTACCTCGTCCCGTGGGTGCTGCGGCGGCTGCGTCATCAGTCGTCCGGCGACGACATCTCACCCAAGCGGCCCGATCCGCTGCCCGTGCGGACGCTGGCGCCCGGCCGCGATGCTGCCGCCGCGCGCGGCGAGGAGGTCTGAGTGGCCACCTGTCTCGTCACGGGCGCCGGTTCGGGCATCGGCGCCGCGCTGGCCGCCCGGCTCGCCGAGCGGGGTGACGAACTGTGGCTCCTCGCGCGGGACGCCGGCAGGGCCGCGCAGCTCCGGGAGCGGTACGCCGGTGCACGGACGCTCGTCGGAGATCTGGCGGATCCTGGGCGCCTCTCGTGGGCGTTCGGCCACCAGACCGTCCCTTCCCGAGTCGACGCGCTCATCCACGTCGCCGGAGTCGTGGAGCTCGGGCCCGTCGCCGAGACATCCGTGGCCACCTGGCAGCAGCAGCTGGACGTGAACGCCGTGGGTCCGGCCGAGCTGACACGGCTCATGCTGCCGGCGCTGCGGGCGGCGCGCGGTCACGTGGTCTTCGTGAACTCGGGCGCGGGATTGCGGGTGAGCCCGGAGTGGGGCTCGTATGCGGCCAGCAAGTTCGCGGTGCGCGCCATCGCGGATGCGCTCCGGGAAGAGGAACGAGACACCGGTGTCCGCGTGACGACGGTCTACCCGGGACGCACGGCGACCCCCATGCAGGAGAAGGTGCACCGGCAGGAGGGGGCCGACTACGATCCGACGCGCTGGATCGCGCCCGAGTCGGTGGCCACGACGATCCTCGCCGCGCTCGATCTGCCTCGCGACGCCGTCGTCTCGGAGCTCACGGTCCGACCCGGCAGCTGAGGACGAGCGGATCAGCGCCGGCGCAGCTCCCACAGTGCCACGGCACTTGCCGCCGCGACGTTCAGCGAGTCCACATCGCCGGCCATGGGGATGGTGACCACGGCGTCGGCGGCCGCGAGCGCGCGCCGCGACAGACCGTCGCCCTCCGCGCCGAGCATCAACGCCACCCGCTCCGGCCTGCGCGTGCTGAAGTCGTCGAGGGGCGTCGCGTCTTCGGCGAGGGCGAGGGCGGCGAGCTCGAACCCGGCGCCGTGAAGCACGGTGCGCGCTTCATCCCACTCCGGCAGCCGCGTCCACGGCACCTGGAACACCGTGCCCATGCTGACCCGCACGCTGCGTCGGTACAGCGGGTCGGCGCAGCGAGGGCTCACGAGCACCGCGTCGGCGCCGAGACCCGCCGCGGCACGGAAGATCGCCCCGACGTTGGTGTGATCCACGATGTCTTCGAGCACGACGACGAGCCGTGCGCCGGCGACGATGTCGACCAGGGGCGGGAGCTCGGGCCGGTGCATCGACGCGAGCGCACCGCGATGCACCGCGTAGCCGGTCAGCGACTCGGCGATCTCCGGTGTCACCACGTACACGGGTACCGAGGCATCCGTCACCACGCGCTCGATGTCAGCGAGCCATTTCTCCTGCGCCAGCACCGAGCGAGGGCGGTGGCCGGCGGCGATCGCCCGGGCGATGACCTTCGCCGATTCGGCGATGTACAGACCGCCCTCGGGCTCGAGCATCCGCCGCAGTGCGACGTCGGTCAGGTCGCGGTAGTCGGCGAGCCTCTCGTCAGCGGGGTCGGAGATCACGATCGCGGGCATCGTGTCCCATCGTGGCACGCGCCGAGCCCGTCAGGTGCGCGTGCCCACCGCCGTCCACGCCCGCGCGGTGACCGAGAAGGGGCCGGCGCCGAGCTCGTCGCGCAGCGCACCTTCCAGGCGCTGCCTGCCCGCCGCGTCCAGCGTGCCGACGTAACGGCCCGCGGGGCCGACGCCGAGCAGGAACGGAGCCCACCAGTCGTCGAAGTCGCGGAAGGCGACCGTGCTCTCCACCACGGTCTGCGTCACGTCCGCCAGTCCGGCTCGCTCGAAGATGTCGACCAGCTGTCCCTCCGCGGCGCCGCTCAGACCCGCCTCGCCGCGGGCGTCGCCGTCGAACCGGTGCGCCACCTGCCAGAAGAGCGAGAGCGGACCGCCGCCCCCGGCGTGATCCCACACGCACGCCGTCACGCGGCCGCCGGGCGAGGTGACCCGTGCCATTTCACCCACCCCGCGCACCGGGTCGGTCATGAAATGGACGACCAGCTGCGCGAGCGACGCCCCGAACGCGTCGTCGGCGAACGGCAGCTCCTCGGCCGCCGCGACGCGCACGTCCACTCCCGGACAGGCCTGCGCGGTGGCCGCGACGAAGACGGGTTCGGGATCGACGGCGGCCACGTGCGCCGCGCCACGACGCCGCACCAGCTCGAGCGTCAGCATCCCCGGTCCGCAGCCCACGTCCAGCACGGACGCGGATGCGGGTACGCCCGCCAGCCCGACCTCGGCGAACGGCACCGCCAGCGGCGTCGAGAAGCGCCCCATGAACCGTGCGTAGGCGTCCGCGCTGACGCCGCCGAAGCTGCCCACAGCGCCATCCTGGCACGAGAGAGGCCGGCGTAACATCCCCGAAAACGCAGAGGCCTACACTCGGAACGAAGGGGGTGCGCCGGTGACCACGACCGCCACGGAATGGGACGCGCGAACCGCGGACGCCGTCGCAACGGCCATCGCGACGCTCTCCGGCCGCCGGCTGGCGGTGCTGACCGGCGCCGGCGTGTCGACCGACTCCGGGATCCCCGACTATCGCGGCGAGGGCGCGCCGGTGCGCACGCCGATGACGGTCGAGCAGTTCCTCTCCAGCGACGCCTCGCGCCGCCGGTACTGGGTCGGCAGTCACCTGGGCTGGAAGGCGTTCGCGGCCGCGGAACCCAACGCCGGTCACCGCGCCCTCGCGGAGCTGGAGCAGCGGGGACTGTCGACCGGCGTGATCACGCAGAACGTCGACGGCCTGCACGTACGCGCCGGCAGCCGACGCGTGGTCGAGCTGCACGGGACGATGCGCCGCGTGTTCTGCACGCACTGCGGCCAGGTGTTCGACCGCCGCGACCTCGCGCGCCGTGTGGAGGAGGACAACCCCTGGATCCGCGTGCCCGAGAACGTGCCGCTGGGTCCCGACGGGGATGTGCTGCCGGAGAGCACGGACGGCTTCCGCATCCCGGCATGCACCGTGTGCGGGGGCATGCTCAAGCCCGACGTCGTCTTCTTCGGCGAGTTCATCCCCGCCGAGAAGTTCCGGGAAGCGGAGCAGCTGGTCCACACCAGCGAGGCGCTGCTGGTGGCCGGTTCGTCCCTCGTGGTGAACTCCGGGATCCGGCTGTTGGAGCGGGCACGACGCCGGCGTCTGCCGGTCGTCATCGTCAACCGCGGGATGACGCGCGGCGACGGGCGGGCGAGCGTGAAGATCGACGCCGGCACGAGCGAGGTGCTTCGGGCGCTCGCCGACGCCCTGCCCGCGGTCGGCTGACGGGGCGGCAGCCGCCGGACAGCGTCGGGTTAGGCTCGAGGGGTGACCGCGCTGACCCTGATCCGCCACGGCGAGACCGACTGGAATCGCGACCGGCGCATCCAGGGCACCACCGACATCCCTCTCAACGACCACGGGCGGGCGCAAGCGCGCGCCACTGCCGAGGCGCTGCGCGAGCGCCTGGATGACGCGGGTGCGGTCACGATCGCCTCGAGCGACCTCGCGCGCGCCCGCGAGACGGCCGAGATCATCGCGTCCGAGCTCGGCATCCCGGGTCCTCGGGTGTATCCCGAGCTGCGCGAGCGGGCGTACGGCGAGGCGGAGGGCCTCGGGGTGGACGAGTTCCGTGCGCGGTGGGGTGACTGGTACACCGCCGAGGTGCCCGGCGCGGAGCCGTGGGCGGACCTGCGCGCGCGCGGCACTGCGGCTCTCGCCCGCGTGGTGCGTGACCACCGTGACGCGGTGCGTGCCGCCGCTTCGAGCGAGCCGGACCTCCGCGGCGACGC
The DNA here is from genome assembly GCF_900292075.1 of Microbacterium timonense. GTDB lineage: Bacteria > Actinomycetota > Actinomycetes > Actinomycetales > Microbacteriaceae > Microbacterium > Microbacterium timonense. The sequence continues at coordinate 299,810 of NZ_OLMV01000001.1, read as the reverse complement.
CGCCGGAGATGGCCGCGACGACGGGACGTTGATCGTCGTGAGCCACGGCGCCCTCATCCGCGAGCTGATCCGCCATGCCACCGCCGGAGAGCTGCCGCCGGCGGGCGAGCGCCTCCTCAACGGGTCGATGCACGACTTCGTGTTCGAGGGCGATCTGCTGCGGCTGGTGGCCTACGCCGGGCTGGTGGTGTAGCGGGAGACCTGTCCCCCGCTACCTGTCGGCGCTCGCCAGCACGCGACGGGCGTGGCGCAGCACGGGCTCATCGATCATCCGTCCCCGGTAGGAGAAGACGCCGCGCTCGTGGTCGGCGGCCGCGAGCACCGCGCGGGCCCACGCGACGGTCTTCTCGTCCGGACGGTATGCCGCCCGGATCACCGCCACCTGGCTCGGATGGATGCACGCCGTGGCCCGGAATCCGGATGCCGCGGCATCCGTCGCCTCGGCCGCCAGGCCTTTCGCGTCGTCGATGTCGAGGTGCACGGCGTCGATGGCCGCCTTGCCGCGTGCCCCGGCCGCCAGCAGCACTCGGGCTCGCGCGTACCGGGCGATGTCGCGGTAGCGTCCGTTCGGCTTGCGGCTGGAGGTGCCGCCGAGATCGGCGACGAGGTCTTCCGCCCCCCACATCAGCGCCACGACGTTGTCGAGCGCGGCCAGCCGGTCCACCTGTGCGACGCCCTTGGCCGTCTCGCACAGCGCGACGATCTCGAATCTCGGATCGATCCGCGCGATCCGCTTGGGCGACTGGGACTTCGCGACCATGATGCGCCGGTAGTCCGTCTGCGACAGCGTGGCCAGGTCGGCGAGGAAGGCGTCGGTCTCGGGCGGGTTCACCCGGACGATGACACGCGTGGGGTCGAGCTCGGATTCGATCAGATGCCCGCGGGCTGCCGTCTTGTCGGCGGGGGCGACGGCGTCCTCGAGATCGAGGATCACGGCGTCGGCGCGCTGCAGGGCCTTCTCGTACCGCTCCGGGCGGTCGGCGGGACAGAACAGCAGGGCAGGTCCGAGATCGAAGGTCATGATGCGTCTCCTTCGGAGGCGTCGGGCGCGGACGGTGGCGCGCACCACATGAGCGCCGTGCGGGTCGCCACCGCCACGACCTCGCCCCGCTGGTTGCGCCCGGTATGGCGCAGCGTGACGATCCCCTGGCCCGGGCGGGACGCCGAGAGTCGTTTGTCGACGACCTCCGTCTCGGTGTACAGCGTGTCGCCGTGGAACAGCGGCGCCGGGAACGAGATGTCGCTGAGACCGAGCTGGGCCACCAGGGTGCCCTGGGTGATCTGGGAGACGGATGCCCCGACCATCGTCGCCAGCGTCCACATGGAGTTCATCAGGCGCTCGCCGAACGGCTGCGACTGTGCGTACGCGGCATCCAGGTGGAGTGCCTGCGTGTTCATGGTGAGCGAGGAGAACAGCACATTGTCAGCCTCGGTCGCCGTGCGTCCGGGGCGGTGAACGTAGCGGGCTCCCACCGCGAGCTCGTCGTAGTACAGCCCGCGCTGCACGATCTCGGGGCCGGTCCGGCCGGCAGCGTCAGCGCTCACCTCCGTCACGCTACCCTCACGCCACGCCCAGCGCGCGGGCGATCACGAGCAGCTGCACCTCGTTCGTGCCCTCGCCGATCTCGAGGATCTTCGAGTCGCGGTAATGACGGGCCACCGGGTACTCGTTCATGAACCCGTTCCCCCCGAACACCTGCGTGGCGTCGCGCGCGTTGTCCATCGCCGCATCGCTCGCGGTCAACTTCGCCATCGCCGCCTGCGTCTTGAACGGCCTGCCCGCATCCCGCAGGCGTGCGGCGTGATGCCACGCGAGCCGAGCCACATGCACCCGCTGCTGCATGCGGGCCAGCAGGAACTGGATGCCCTGCCGACCGGCGAGGGGGTCGCCGAACACCGTCCGCTTGCGCGCGTAGTCGACCGCCGCGTCGAGGCATCCCTCGGCAGCGCCGGTCGCCAGCGCGGCGATCGCGATCCGGCCCTCATCGAGGATGTGCAGGAAGTTGGCGAAGCCACGCCCGCGCCGGCCCAGCAGGTTCGTCTCGGGAACGCGCGCGTCCTGGAACGTCAGCGGGTGCGTGTCGGAGGCCCGCCATCCCACCTTGTCGTACCCCGGCTCGACCGTGAAGCCCGGCGTGCCGTTGGGCACGATGATCGTGGAGATCTCCTTCCGGCCGTCGGCCTCGCCGGTGACGGCCGTGACGGTGACGAACCGGGTGATCTCGGTGCCCGAGTTGGTGATGAACTGCTTGGACCCGTTCACGACCCACTCTCCGCCGTCCAGGCGCGCGGTCGTGCGGGTGGCACCGGCATCCGATCCCGCCTCCGGCTCGGTCAGACCGAAACCGGCCAGCGCCCGGCCGGCGAGGAGATCCGGCAGCAGCTGCTGCTTCTGCTCCTCGGTGCCGAAGCGGAACACCGGCATCGCCCCGAGGCTGACCCCCGCTTCCAGAGTGATCGCGATCGACTGGTCGACGCGGCCGAGCGCCTCGATCGCAAGGCACAGCGCGAAGTAGTCACCGCCCTGTCCGCCGTACTCCTCGGGGAACGGCAGCCCGAACAGGCCCAGGTCGCCCATCTGTGCGACCACGTCCATCGGCAGGGTGTGGGATCGATCGGCCTCGTATGAGCGCGGCGCGACCACCTCATCGGCGAACTGCCGCGCCATCGCGGCGAGTTCTCGTTCGTCGTCGCTGACGTCGTAGGCCTCGTAGCTGTCCATGCTGCTCCTCGGGTGTCAGGAGGTGATCGCGGCGGCCTCATGAGCCGCTGCGCGGGGGGTGGTCTCGGTGATGCTCGCGGCGCTCACGTGCGCGAGCACCTGATCGCGGCGCACCTGGTCCCCGACGGCGACGTCCAGTCGCACGACGCCGTCATGGGGGGCCGTGACGGGGTGCTCCATCTTCATGGCCTCGATGGTGACGATCCGCTCTCCGGCGGAGACGGTCGCGCCGTCGGCCGCGTGCACGGCCACGACGGCGCCCGGCATCGGCGCGCGCAGTTCGGGATCGGATGCCGCGGCGTCGCGCCGACGGGCGGCGAGGCGTCTGTCCATGGCGGCGCGGCGGGTGAGCGGGCGCAGGCGGTGCGTCCCGCCCTCGGCGTGCACCCACACGGTGCCGTCGGACCCGATGGCCAGCGCGAGTCCCGCAGGCAGCGCGTCCCCCAGCGGCCGCGATCGGCTCTGCGAGGAACCGGCGCTCACCACGGGGCCTGGCGCGCTGGGCTCGGCGCTGACGATGCGCCCGTCGGCGGTCTCGAACCGCGCGATCGTCGGCACGCGAGCGGCGCCTGCGCGCCAGCTCGCGAGCTCGCGCCACACACTTCCCGCGCGGTCCGGCCGTGGGCCCTGAGCGTCCGCGCGGCCAACCGTCAGCGTGGCCGCGGCGCGCACCGCAGCCGCCGGCGGTTGCGGGGCCGTGTACGGCGGCATCCGTTCGATGAGGCCGGTGTCCATGTCGCCCGTCCGCACCCCGTCCTGGGCGACGAGCTCACGAAGGAAGCCGATGTTGCTGTCGATGCCGAGGAGCACGGTGTCGGCGAGCGCTCGATCGAGTGCGGCGAGCGCGGTGGATCGGTCGCGGGCATGCACGATCACCTTGGCGATCATCGGGTCGTAGTCGGCCGTGACGACGCTGCCCGTCTCGACGGCAGAGTCGGTGCGCACGTCGACGACCTCAGGGGCTGCAGATGCGGGAGGCCGCCACGCGAGCACCTCGCCGGTCGCCGGCAGGAAGCCGCGCTCGGGCGACTCCGCATACACCCGCGCCTCGATCGCGTGGCCCGTCAGACGCACGTCGTCCTGAACGAGGTCCAAGGGAACACCGGCCGCGGCGCGCAGCTGCTGCTCGACGAGATCGAACCCGGTGACCAGCTCCGTGACCGGATGCTCCACCTGCAGGCGCGTGTTCATCTCGATGAAGAAGAACTCGTCGGGGCGGTCGGCGGCGACCAGGAACTCGACGGTGCCGGCGCCGCGGTAGTCCACCGATGCCGCCGCGGCGCAGGCCGCGGCGCCCAGGCGTGCCCGGGTCGCGGCATCCACCACCGGCGACGGCGCCTCTTCGACGACCTTCTGATGCCGACGCTGCAGCGTGCACTCGCGCTCGCCGAGGTGCAGCACCTGCCCGTGCGCGTCGGCGAGCACCTGCACCTCGATGTGGCGCGGTCGCTCGATCAGCCGCTCCAGCAGGAGCGTGTCGTCTCCGAAGGCCGCCGAGGCCACACGACGCGCGGTCGCCAGCGCGTCGGCGAGCTCCGCGGCGGACCGCACGACCTGCATGCCCTTGCCGCCGCCGCCCGCGGACGGCTTCACGAGCAGCGGATACCCGGTCCGGTCAGCGGACTCGACGATCTCGGCGTCGGTCATCCCGGCGGCCGAGAACCCGGGCACCGTCGGCACGCCGTGGGCGGCGACGTGGTCCTTGGCGCGGATCTTGTCACCCATGATCTCCAGGGCGCGCTCCCCCGGCCCGATGAAGACGATCCCGGCCGCCGCGCACGCCCGCGCGAACGCCACGTTCTCGGAGAGGAACCCGTAGCCGGGGTGCACCGCCTGTGCGCCGCTGTCGACGGCAGCGCCGACGACCGCGTCGACGTCGAGATAGGACCGCGTCGCGGCGGCCGGACCGATGCCCACCGCGAGGTCGGCCTCGCGCACGTGCGGCGCGTCGGCGTCGGCGTCGCTGTAGACGGCGATCGATCGGATGCCCAGACGCCGAAGGGTGCGGATGACCCGGCGGGCGATCTCGCCGCGGTTGGCGACGAGGACGGATTCGAACATCGCGGGGCGGTCGCCCTCACCTGGCTGCTGAGCGTGTGGAAGCATGTCTCACATCCGGAAGACGCCGAAGCGCGGTTCGGGCAGCGGCGTACGCGACACCACGTCCAGCGCGAGGCCCAGCAGGTCACGGGTGTCCAGCGGATCGATCACCCCGTCGTCCCACAGCCGCGCGGTCGCGTAGTACGGGTCGCCCTGCTGTTCGTACTGGGCGCGGATGGGCGCCTCGAACGCCGCCTGATCCTCGGCGGACCAGTCCTCTCCTCGCGCCTCGAGCTGGTCGCGTTTCACGGTGGACAGCACCGACGCCGCCTGATTCCCGCCCATCACCGAGATGCGGCTCGCCGGCCAGGTCCACAGGAACCTCGGCGAGTACGCCCGCCCGCACATCGAGTAGTTCCCGGCGCCGAAGGACCCGCCGATGACGACCGTCAGCTTCGGGACCCGCGTCGTGGCGACGGCGGTGACCATCTTCGCCCCGTCCTTGGCGATGCCTCCCGCTTCGGCATCGGTTCCGACCATGAATCCCGAGATGTTCTGCAGGAACAGCAGCGGAATCCCCCGCTGATCGCACAGTTCGATGAAATGCGCGCCCTTGAGTGCGGATTCGCTGAAGAGCACGCCGTTGTTGGCCACGATCCCGACCGGGTGCCCGTGGATCCGCGCGAAACCGGTCACCAGCGTGTCGCCGTACTCACGCTTGAACTCGTGCAGCTCGCTGCCGTCGACCAGGCGCGCGATGACCTCGCGCACGTCGTACGGCTGGTTCACATCGACGGGCACGACCCCGTAGAGATCGGATGCCGCGACCACCGGCTCGGCCGTCGGGGCGACATCCCAGGCCGGCGCCGCCGGCGGCGGCAGGGTGGCGACGATGTCCCGGACGATCTCGAGGGCGTGCTCGTCGTCTTCGGCGAGGTGGTCGACGACGCCGGAACGGCGGGCGTGGAGCTCCCCGCCACCGAGCTCCTCGGCCGTCACCACCTCACCGATGGCGGCCTTCACCAGAGGCGGACCGCCGAGGAAGATGGTTCCCTGATCGCGGACGATGACGGTCTCGTCGCTCATCGCGGGCACGTAAGCGCCACCGGCCGTGCACGAGCCGAGCACCGCCGCGATCTGCGGGACTCCCGCCGCCGACAGCCGGGCCTGATTGAAGAAGATGCGGCCGAAATGATCTCGGTCGGGGAAGACCTCGTCCTGCATCGGGAGGAAGGCCCCGCCCGAGTCGACCAGGTACACGCACGGCAGCCGGTTCTCCAGAGCGATCTCCTGAGCCCGCAGGTGCTTCTTCACCGTCATCGGGTAGTAGGTCCCGCCCTTGACCGTCGCGTCGTTGCACACCACCATGACGTGCCGGCCGTGGACGAGCCCGACGCCGGCGATCACTCCGGCGGCCGGAGCGTCGCCGCCGTACAGACCTTCGGCGGCGAGCGGGGCCACCTCGAGGAACGGGCTGCCCTCGTCCAACAGGCGGGTCACGCGGTCCCGCGGCAGCAGCTTGCCCCGCGCGACATGACGGTCCCTGGACGCTGCCGGACCGCCGACGGCCGCCGCGGCGAGCCGCTCGCGCAGCCGACCGGCGAGCTCCTGCTGCGCAGCGCGCGTGCGCTCGAACTCCTCGTCCTGCACGGCCGTCGTGGTCAGCACGCTCATGGAGCTCCTCGCGTCATCTCCGTCGACGTCACGATCGGGTCACGTCCGTTGTCCCGACGCGACCAGATTGGTTAGTGTTCACTAACTGGCGTCTAGGTTAGCGAGCCTTAACTGAAATGACAAGCGGAGCAGTGAGATGACGAGCGGTGTCACCGATCGCGAACGCGCGAAGGCGGACCGTCACGCCGCGATCCTCCACGAGGCGGCAGCGCTGTTCGCCGAGCGCGGCTTCAGCGGCGTCAGCCTGGAAGACATCGGAGGCGCCGTCGGTGTCAGCGGCCCCGCGCTGTATCGGCACTTCGCGAACAAGCAGGCGCTGCTGGGCGCCATCCTCGTCGGCGTCAGCGAACGGCTCCTCGCAGGCGGGCGCGCCGTGCTCGCGACGCACGACGATGCCGTCGAACGGCTCGAATCGATCATCGCCTTCCACGTCGAGTTCGCCCTGCGCGACGCGGACGTCATCCGCGTTCAGGACCGTGATCTCGCGAGCCTCAGCGATGAGGATCGCCATACGGTGCGCCGGCTGCAGCGGGAGTACGTGGAGGTCTGGATCGCCATCCTCTCCACGGTGCACCCCGATCGCGACGAGGACGAGCTGCGGGTCCGGGCTCACGCCTGCTTCGGCCTCATCAATTCCACGCCGTACACGGTGCGCGCAGCGCGCACCGAGAGCGGCGGGCGCGACGTGCGGGGAATCCTCCAGTCGATGGCACGCGCCTGCTTGACCGCCTGACCAGGGGTTCCTGGCCTACTCTGGACGGATCATGGCGGAGGACGGTGGCAGCGCACACGATGCGGAGACGCCCGAGGGCGACGCCGCAGCACCGGTCGGCGCGGAAACAGAACGCCGCGGCAGCTCGCGGCGCGACTTCCTGAAGATGGGCGGCGCCGCGACCGCGGGGCTGGTGGTGGGCGGCGCCATCGGCGCCGCCGCAGGGGCCTCGATCGGCCATGAGGCGGGGGGGCGGGAGGGCTCGGTGGATCTGGGCGCCGTGCCGGCGCGCGACGAACCCGGGTTCGACCACATCGTCGTGATCATGGGTGAGAACCGGTCCTTCGACAACCTCCTGGGCCGCCTGTACTCCCCCGGCACCGTCCCACCCGGCGAGACGTTCGACGGACTGGAGTTCGGCGACTACGCCAACACCGCGCCGTCCGGCGAGCGCATCGCCGCCCACATCTACACCGGGTCCATCGACGAGATCATGGGCAGCCCCGACCCCGACCCCGGCGAGGAGTTCCCCCACGTCAACACACAGCTGTTCGGCGTCGTCGATCCGCCCGGCAACGGTCCCGCGGAGATCGTCGACATGCGGCCGCCGTTCAACGCACCGCCCGCCGGCACGAGCGCCACGATGGGCGGTTTCGTCACCGACTACCGCAACAACCTCGAGCGCATCCGGCGGGGCAGCCCGCCGAGCCTGGACGACGTCTCGCGCATCATGGGCGGGTTCTCGCCGGAGCAGGTGCCGGTGCTGTCGACGCTGGCGCGCGAGTTCGCGGTCTTCGACGCGTGGTTCTGCGCCGTCCCCTCTCAGACGTACTGCAACCGCTCGTTCTTCCACGCCTCCACGTCCCACGGCTTCGTCACGAACCGCGACGGCGGCGGCTACCGCAAATGGCTCGACGCTCCCCCGGTGCCGACGGTGTTCGACCGGCTGGAAGAAGCCGGCATCTCATGGAAGGTGTACTTCGACGAGCTGCAGCTCGTCTCACTCACCGGCATCCTCCATTCGCCCACGCTGGAGAAGTACTGGCGCACAGAACACTTCGTCTACATGAGCGACTTCTTCGACGACGCCAAGAACGGGACGCTGCCGGCGTACGCGTTCATCGAGCCGCGGCTGGTGTACAACCACAACGACTTCCACCCGCCGGTGGGCGTGCTGCGGGCCAGCGACGTCGAGGACGACGTCGTGATCGACGCGGCCGTGTCGGACGTGCGCGCCGGCGAGAAGCTCGTGGCCGACGTGTACGACGCCATCCGCACCAGCGCGAGCCCTCGAGGGTCCAACGCGATCAACACGCTCCTGCTCATCACGTTCGACGAGCACGGCGGGACGTACGATCACGTGCCGCCGCCACCGGCCACTCCGCCGGTGGCAGATGAACCGCCGGGCGAGATGGGCTTCGCCTTCGACCGCCTGGGCGTCCGGGTGCCGGCGATCGCGGTGTCGGCGTACACCCGGGCACGCACCGTCATCCACGACGAGATGCACCACGGGGCGCTGGCCGCGACCCTCGCCAGGCGCCATGGGCTCCGCCCCCTCACGCAGCGCGATGCCGACGCGCGCGACCTGTACTCAGTGGTGAACCTGGACGAACCGCGGGATCCCGCCTCGTGGCCCCTCGTGCATCCGCTCTACGTTCCGCCGAACACCGCGGAGGACGAACGCAGCGATCTCAAGAACGGCCCGCACAAGGACAAGCCCCTGAGTCCGCCCGGACGCGGGCTGCTCGGACTCCTGCTGGCCAAGTACGGCAGCAGCGACGACGAGGATCCGACGACGTACGCCGACGCGTACCGCATCCTGCAGGCCAAGGGCCTGGGCCTGTTCTACCCGAAGAAGCACTGACCGGCCGGCCTCCCCAAGTCACCGGCCGGTCAGCGGCCTGCTATCGAAGCAGCATCGCTCGCCCGGGTTCGCGCAGGATCTCCGCCACGTCCACGAGGAAGCGCGAGCCCTGCTCGCCGTCGACCAACCGGTGGTCGAACGAGAGCGCGAGGGTCATCACGTCACGCAACGCGATCTCGCCGCGGTGCTCCCAGGGCTGACGCCGCACGGCGCCGAGGGCCAGGATCCCGGCCTCGCCGGGGTTGATGATCGGCGTTCCCGCGTCGACGCCGAAGACGCCGACGTTGGTGATCGAGAAGGTGCCGCCCATCATGTCGGCGGGCGGCGTCTTGCCTCCGCGTGCCGTCTCGGCGAGCGAGCGGATGGCGTCGGCCAGCTCGACGAGGGTCAGCTCCTGCGCGTCCTTGATGTTGGGGACGACCAGCCCCCGACCGGTCGCCGCCGCGATCCCGAGGTTCACGTAGTGGTGCTCGACGATCTCGCCCGCCTCCTCGTCCCACCGCGAGTTCAGACCGGGGTGCCGGCTCAGGGCCAGGCACACGGCCTTTGCGGCGACGGCGAGGATGCCGATGCGGTGCTCCTGAAGCGCACGGTCGGCCTTGAGCGAGGCGATGAGCTCGCTGCTCGCGGTGACGTCGACGGTGAGGAAGGTCGTGACATGAGGCGCCGTGAAGGCGCTGCGGACCATGGCCTCGGCCGTCATCCGCCGCACGCCGCGGATCGGGGTACGTGTCGTGCGCTCCGCCGACGCGGCCGGACGCGGCGGCTCCAGGCGCTCGTCCACCTCCGCCGTGGTCACCGGTGCCGGGACGGCCCCCGTACGCGCGGCATAAGCCTCGACGTCGGCCCGCGTGATGATCCCCGATACCCCCGTCGCCTCGACCAGGGCCAGGTCGATCCCGAGCTGCTTGGCGAACTTGCGCACCGGTGGCGTCGAGCGGGGCCGCTCGACCGGCCGCTCCCCGACATCGCCCAGCTGGATGGCGTCGTGGGGAGCCGCCTCGAGCACCGCGGTGTCGGACGCGACGGTGGAGGATGCCGCCACGCGTGCACGCCGCTGGGGTCGGACGGATGCCCGGGGAGCCGCCCCATAGCCCACCAGGTTCGGCTGGGCCTGCTCAGCCGGCGCCGACGCGTCGACGGGTGCATCGGCCGCCGCTGCGCCGGCGTCGGACGCGGGCGACGTGGCATCGGTTGCTCCGGTGTCGAAGGAGATGAGGACGGACCCCACGGCGATCACGTCGCCCGGCTCGGCGTGCAGCGCCGTGACGGTGCCGGCGTGCGGCGACGGCAGCTCGACGACGGCCTTCGCGGTCTCGACCTCGGCGATCGTCTGGTTCAGCGACACGGTGTCACCGACGGCGACCAGCCATTGCACCAGTTCAGCCTCGGGAAGACCTTCCCCGAGATCGGGCAGACGGAAGTCCTGCGTCATGACTCCAGCACCCCCGAGAGGCTGTTCGGCCGGTCCATGACGCGGTCCACGGCGTCCAGGATCCGGTCGAGGTCGGGCAGGTGGTGCTTCTCGAGCTTGGCGGGCGGGTACGGGATGTCGTGCCCCGTGACACGCTGCGGTGCGGCCTCGAGGTAGTGGAAGCAGCGCTCCGTCACACTCGCGATGAGCTCGGCGCCCACACCCGCCTCGCGAGCCGCCTCGTGGGTCACCACGACGCGCCCGGTCTTGCGGACCGACGCGGTGACGGTGCGGTAGTCCACCGGCGAGAGGGACCGGAGATCGATGACCTCGAGGGACACGCCCTCGTCCTCGGCGGCGATCGCGGCATCCAGCGCGGTGCCCACCTGCGCGCCGTACGTCAGGAGCGTCACGTCCCGGCCTTCGCGGACGACGCGTGCAAGGCCCATGGGCGGCGCGTCCGCGAGCTGGAGGTCGAGGTCGACGTCGCCCTTCGTGTGATACAGCCGCTTCGGCTCGAAGTAGACGACCGGGTCGTCCGACGCGATCGCCTGTCGCAGCATGACATACGCGTCCTGCGGGTTGGACACCGCGACGACGCGCAGCCCCGAGGTGTGCACGAAGTACGCCTCGGGCGACTCGGAGTGGTGCTCCGCCGCGCCGACGCCGCCCGCCCACGGGATGCGGATCGTGATCGGCATGGTGACGTTGCCCCGGGTGCGGTAGTGCAGCTTCGCCACCTGGCACACGATCTGATCGAACGCCGGGTAGACGAACCCGTCGAACTGGATCTCGACGACCGGCCGGTAGCCCCGGAAGGCCAGGCCCACCGCCGTGCCCATGATCCCCGCCTCTGCGAGCGGTGTGTCGATCACGCGCTGGGCACCGAACTCGTCCTGCAGGCCGTCTGTGATGCGGAAGACGCCGCCGAGCTTGCCGATGTCCTCGCCCATCACAAGGACCTTCGGATCGTCGGCCATGGCCCTGCGCAGCCCCTCATTGATGGCCTTCGCCATCGTGAGCTGGGTCATCGTCCCGCCTCCTCGGCAGCCGGCGCGAACCCGTCGAGGTAGGCGCCGAACCACTCGCGCTGCTCGTCGAGGCCCGCGTGCGGCTCGGCGTAGACGTTGTCGAGCACGCTGAGCGGCTCTCGCGTGCGCGCCGACATCGCGGCCTCGCGCACCTCGGCCGCAAGCGCGTCGGCGTCGCGGGCCACCGCCGCGGCGAAATCCTCATCGAACTCGCCGAGCGATCGCAGCAGCGCCTCCACCCGCGAGATCGGGTCGCGACGGCGCCAGGACTCCACCTCTTCCTTGCCGCGGTAGCGCGTGGGGTCGTCGGAGGTCGTGTGCGGTCCCATGCGATAGGTGACCGCCTCGATGAAGGCCGGCCCGTTGCCCCGGCGGGCGTTGTCGATCGCCCACCGCATGGCCGCGAGGCACGCCAGGACGTCGTTGCCGTCCACGCGCATGCTCGGGATGCCGAAGCCGGGGGCCCTCCCGGCGATCGGGAACCGCGCCTGTACCGTGACCGGCTCCGAGATGGCCCACTGGTTGTTCGTGCACACGAAGACCACCGGCGCGCCGAAGGACGACGCGAACACCATCGCCTCGTTGACGTCGCCCTGGCTGGAGGCGCCGTCGCCGAAGTAGGCCACCGAGACCTGGTCCGTCGCGTCGCGCTGGATGCCCATGGCATAGCCGACGGCGTGCAGCGACTGCGCGCCGATGATGATCTGCTGCGTCGCCGTGTTCAGCTCGTACGGATCGTAGGTCGAGTGCTCCTCGCCGCGCCAGGCGAGCACGAAGTCCGAGGGCTTGCCGCCGCGGGCGTACACGACACCCGTCTCGCGGTAGCTCGGGAAGGCGAAGTCGTCGGCGCGGAGCGCTCGGGCGGTGCCGATCTGCGTCGCCTCCTGGCCCTGGCACGGCGGCCACAGGCCCAGCTGGCCCTGCCGCTGCAGCGCCACCCCTTCGGTGTCGATGCGACGCAGCAGCACCATGTCGCGATACAGCCCGCGCAGCGCGGCTGCGTCGATGTCCGCCACCCACCGCTCCAGGTCGGGGTCGGAGATGCGCTCGCCGTCAGGGGTTAGCAGCCGCGCGACATCGTCGATGTCGGTGGCCGGATCCGCTGTCGGTGTCAGGGTGTGCGTCATCGTCATCACTCCTCGTTGCGGGCCCCCTCGTGAGGGGCCGCCTCGTGTGCGCCGGCCTCGTCGCCGGCTGCTCTGAGGCTACGTCTGCATCGCACCTCGCTCAAGCATTCGACAATCACTTGAGCATGTTGACAAGTAACACGTCCGAAAGGCGTGCTAACGTTTCGCACTATGAGTGCCCTCGATCATGTCGACCTCGAGCTGCTGGCAGCATTGTCCGCCGACCCTCGCGCGACCGTGGTGGCGCTGGCCGAGCGGCTCGGGCTGTCGCGCAACACCGTCCAGGCGCGCATGGCGCGCCTGGAGCGCGCCGGAGTGTTCCTCTCGTATGAGCGGGCGATCTCGTCGGCGTCCCTCGGGTTCCCGATCGAGGCCTTCATCAGCGTCATCGTCCGCCAGGCGGACCTGCCCCGCATCGCCATCGAACTGGCCCGTGTCCCGGAGGTGGTCCAGGCTCACGGTCTGTCGGGTCAGGTGGATCTGCTGGTGCGGGTGGCATGCCGCGACACGCAGCACCTCTTCGACACCGACGCGCGCATTCTGGCGATCGAAGGCGTCGAGCGCACCGAGACCTCGCTGGTGATGGGCGAGGTGATCGCGCATCGCGTGACGCCGCTCATGGACCTGGCACGACGGGAACCGTAGCGGCCTCCTTCGCGATGCGTCCGGCGTCGGCTCGCACGAGCACCACGCCGATCAGGATGAGTGCGCCGCCCAGGAACTGGACGGGCGCCGGAACCTCGGCGAGGAAGATCCACGCGAACAACAGGGCGAACAGCACCTCGGAGAGCCCGACGAACGAGGCGACGCGCGACCCGATCCGCGGCACGGCCATGACACCCAGCGCGTAGCCCAGCGTGGTCGCGATCGCCGCCACCCACAGCAGGGGCATCCACCACGGCACGGTGACGCCGGCCAGCACCACGGTGACCGCGGGCGCATGGAAGGGCATGACTCCGATCAGGCACAGGACACCCATCACCGTCGCGCCGGCGAGCAAGCCGCCGGCAGCGAGAGCCAGCGGCGGCAGGTCGTCGCCGGCCCGCTCGGAGATGACGAAGTACGCGCACACGCAGACGGCCGCGCCGAGCGCGAGGAGCGTGCCGACCAGGTCGAACGAGGCGCCGGAGATGTCGACGACCAGCACGAGCCCCGCCATCGCCACGGCCGACCCCCACAGCACCAGCGCCGACGGCGCTCGCCGCGTGCGCACCCAGACCGCCACGACCAGCATGACCGGTGCCAGGTACTGGATCAGCAGGGCCACGGCCACCGGCATCCGCTGCATCGCGGAGAAGAAGAACAGCTGGCACCCCAGCACCGGCATGAGGCCGAACGCGGCGATGAGTCTCCAGTGCCGGCGCAAGAAGCCCCGCTGACGCAGGATGGCCCGCACCAGAGCCGGCGACAGGACCAATCCGGCCACACCCATGCGCACGAGCAGAGCCGCGCCCAGCGACCATCCGGCCTCCAGGAGCGGCTTGACGAACGGTCCGCTCGACGAGAACGCCAGCGCCGAGGCGATCCCCATGACGAGGCCTGTCGTGCGCATGCGCGCCGCCGAGCCGAACGTCGCGGTCGGGGCGATGATGGGGATGGACGCGGTGGAGGCGGTCATGGGCGGCATCCGACTGTCAGGGGTCAAGCGTGCTTACACTGGTGACAGTACCCACGGGTAGTGTCAGGAGTCAATATGGTTTTCATTCGTGACACGGAGCTGAGCCTCCGTGCGGCCACATTCCTGGTCAACACGCTGCCGGGCTACGACGACGAAGACACGCTGACGACGCTCGAGCAGTTCGACGAGTACCTGGCCGTCAACCCCTACACCGGCGTCATCCGCCGCGACGAGGATGAGTTGGCGGCGATCCGGGCGATCCGTCCGCGACTGCGCGAGCTCTGGGAGGTCGACCGCGACGGGGCCGTGCCGCTGGTCAACGAGATGCTCGCCGACGGCCGGGCCCTTCCGCGACTGGTGCGGCACGACGGGTTCGACTGGCACATCCACGCCACGAGCGACGACGCGCCGCTGGCGACGCGCATCCTGGTCGAGGCCGCCATGGCGTTCGTCGACGTCATCCGGTCCGACGAGTACGACCGCGTCCGCATCTGCTCGGCCGACGATTGCGACTCCGTCTACATCGACTACTCGAAGAACGGATCGAAGCGCTACTGCGACACCGGCAACTGCGGGAACCGCATGAACGTCAACGCGTATCGTCGACGGAAGGCGCGAGAAACCGTGTGATGGCCGCCGCCGCGGCGGCCGGCGTCTCGTAGTGGATGAGGTGGCCGACGTCCGCGATCTCGACGAGCTGCGCCCGGGGGAACATCGTCGCCAGGCGCCGTTCCGCCTCGATCGGCGTGATGTCATCACGCTGCGCGGCCACCAGCAGCGTCGGCTGAGCGATCGCCGGCGCGAAGGCCCGGACGTCGTGCGAGACCGAGGCGACGAACGCGTCGTGGAGGACCTCGCGGTCGGCGAACCGCGAGAAGTAGGTGTCGTGCTGATCGTGGATGAACCGCCGGATGCCGGGATCCCGGGTCTTGGCCATCGAGATGCTCATCACCCGCACGATCAGACGGTTGCGCAGCAGCGCATCGCCCGGCCGCTCCGGCAGCTTCGCCCCGGCCCAGTAGTAGAAGACGGCGAGCCTGGTCAGGATGCCGCGTGGGCCCTCCAGTGCGGGTGCGCCGATCGGGTTCACGAGGATGACACGAGGCGTCGCCAACCCGCCCGCGACGGCGGCCGACACGACGATCGACCCGAACGAATGCCCGAGGATGACGGCATCCGGGGCCACGGTCCTCACGAACTCCCGCAGCCACTGCGCGTACAGATCCAGGTCATGGGTGCGACCGGTGATCGGGGGCGTCTCGCCGAAGCCGGGCAGATCCGGGGAGATCACCCGAACGTGCGGCAGGTGGGCGACGACCGGTTCCAGACCATGATGCTCGCCACGGAAGCCGTGTACCGCGACGACCGTCGTCTCGGCGTCCGCAGGTCCGTACGTCCAGTACACGGCGGTGCCGCCGAGGACCTGCGCCTCGCGCCGCTCGACGGGCACCGCCTCGAGCAGTGCGGCGTAGGGATTGGGGGCGACCACCTGTCGAGTCTACGGGCGGGCGGGAGATCCGCGAGGCGCCGGTGAGCCTCGCACGGATGTCGGAGGCGACGCATACCGTGATCGGCATGAGACGCCCCGGCCCCGAGCAGCTACCGCTGTGGGACGTGCCGGACTGGGTGCGCATGGTGGGCGTCTTCGACCTCGAGACGACCGGGGTCGACGTCACCGCCGACCGCATCGTGACCGCCCATGTCGGTCTGCTGGATGCCGACGGCGGCGTGATCCGCGCCCGCGACTGGCTGGCCGACCCCGGCGTGCCGATCCCCGACGGGGCCCGCGCGGTCCACGGCATCTCCACCGAGCACGCGCGCGGCCACGGGCGCCGTGCGGCCGACGTCGTGGCCGAAGTGGTCGATGCGGTACGGGCACTCCTGGACGCCGGCATCCCCGTGGTCGCGTACAACGCCCCGTTCGACTTCTCGCTCCTGAAGTACGAGTGCCTGCGGTACGGCATCGCGCCGATCGAGGACCCGGCGCCTGTCATCGACCCGCTCGTCGTCGACAAGGCGTACGACCGGTGGCGAAAGGGCAAGCGCACGCTCCAGGTCGTGGCCGCCCACTACGCCGTGCGGCTCGAGGCCGCACACCAGGCATCCGCCGATGCCGTCGCGGCCGGTCGGGTCGCGCAGGCACTCGCCGAGCGGTTCGCTCCGTGGCTGCCGCCGACCGTCCACGAACTGCACACCCGGCAGATCGGCTGGGCCCGCGCACAGGCCGAGAGCCTCACCGAGTACTTCATCGGCATCGGCCGGCTGGATCCGGACGACCGGCTGGACGGCCGCTGGCCCATCCGCTGAGCGGTTGCCCCGACGCAGAAGACCCCGCCGAAGCGGGGTCTTCTGAACGTCTGCGATGCCGGCGCCGTCGCCCGGCGCCGGAGGCACCCGTTACTTGGAGCCGAAGTTCTTGAAGCGCTGGTTGAACTTCTCGACGCGGCCGGCCGAGTCCATGATGCGCTGCTTGCCCGTGTAGAACGGGTGCGACGCCGACGAGATCTCGACGTCGATGACGGGGTACTCGACGCCGTCGAGCTCGATCGTCTTGTCGCTGGTCACCGTCGAGCGGGTGAGGAAGGTCTCGCCCGAGCCGAGGTCACGGAACACGACGGCCTGGTAGTCCGGGTGGATGTCAGTCTTCATGATGGTCCTTTGAGGAAGGCGCCCTGGATTTTGCCAGGGCGGTCAAAGTCTGCGGTGCGAGCGCACCAAGGGACGATTCTATCAGGCCGCGCGGCCGACGCGGAATCGCCCGCGGATCGCGGATCAGTGGGCAGCGCGCGCCGCGAACCGGCCGCCGTCCTCGGTGAGACGGATCGGCGCGCCGAACGTCTCGCTCAGCGCCTCGGCGGTGAGGGTCGCCGCGATGGGACCGGATGCCACCGCCTTCCCCTCGCGCAGTAGCAGCACGTGGGTGAACCCGACGGGGATCTCCTCGACGTGATGCGTGACCATGATCATCGCCGGCGTGGTGGGGGCCTGGGCGTACCCGCCCAGCAGGATGAGCAGCTCCTCCCGCGCGCCGAGGTCCAGACTCGCCGTCGGCTCGTCCAGCAGCAGCAGCTCCGGGTCGGTCATCACGGCGCGGGCGATCTGCACGCGCTTCTGCTCGCCGTCGCTGAGGGTGCCGAAGGTGCGGTCCGCCAGGTGGTCGAGCTTCCATTCGGCCAGCACACGCAGCGCGCGGCGCTCGTCGATGTCCTCGTAGTCCTCGCGCCACCGTCCGAGCACCGAGTAGGCGGCGGTGAGCACCACGTTCAGCACGGTCTCCTCGGGCGGCACGCGCCGGGCCATCGCAGACGACGCGAACCCGATCCGCGGCCGCAGCTCGAACACGTCCGTGCGGCCCAGCCGCTCGCCGAGGATCGTCACCGTGCCCGACGTCGGGTGCAGCAGCGTGTCGGCCATCTGCAGCACGGTCGTCTTGCCCGCGCCGTTGGGCCCGAGAACCACCCAGCGCTCGTCGTCGCTGATCGTCCAGTCGAGGTGATCGACGATGTTCCGGGCGTTTCGGCGGACGACGACGTCGGAGAACTCGAGCACCTCAGGCATGCCTCCCAGCCTATCGGCCGCCGGCCGCCACCTCCGCGTACAGCGCCGCCGTCTGCTCCGCGATGCGCTGCCAGCTGAAATCCTCGGTCGCCCGCTTGCGGCCCGCGGCGCCGTACGCCCTCGCCCGTTCCGGATCGCTCACGACCTCGGTGAGCACGCGCGCGAGATCGGCCACGAACCGTTCCGGATCGGTCGGCGTGCCCGTCCCGTCCTGCACCTGGTCGATCGGAACCAGCCGGCCGGTGACACCGTCGACGACGACCTCGGGAATGCCGCCGGTCGCGGTGCCGACCACCGCCGCCCCGCACGCCATCGCCTCGAGGTTCACGATGCCCAGCGGCTCGTACACCGAAGGGCAGACGAACGTGGTGGCGGCGCTGAGGATCGTGCAGAGCTCATGCCGCGAGAGCATCCGGTCGAGCCACACGACGCCGGCGCGCGACTGCTTCAGTCCCCGCACGAGCGCCTCGACCTCGGCCATGATCTGCGGGGTGTCGGGCGCACCGGCCGCGAGCACGACCTGCACGTCGGCAGGGAGGCGTTCGGCGGCCCGCAGGAAGTACGGCAGCCCCTTCTGACGAGTGATGCGCCCGACGAAGACGACCGACGGCTTGGCGGGATCGATGCCGAGTTCGGCCAGCAGCTCCGCGTCTTCGACCGGATGCCACGCCTCGGCGTCGATGCCGTTGTAGATCACGCGGACGCGATCGGGGTCCAGGCTCGGGTAGCTTCGCAGGATGTCGGTCCGCATGCCGTCGCTGACGGCCACGATCGCCGCGGCGCTCTCGTACGCGGTCTTCTCGATCCAGCTCGACACCGCATAGCCGCCACCCAGCTGCTCGGCCTTCCAGGGACGCAGCGGCTCGAGGCTGTGCGCGGTGACGATGTGCGGGATGCCGTGCAGCAGCCCGGCGAGGTGGCCCGCGAAGTTGGCGTACCAGGTGTGGCTGTGCACGACGTCGGCACCCGCGACGTCCGAGACGATCTCGAGGTCCGTCCCGAGCGTCTGCACGGCCGCGTTCGCCGCCGACAGCTCCGCCGGCACACGATACGAGGTGGTCCCCTCCTCGTCGCGGTCGGCCCCGAACGCGCGCACCCGCACGTCGATGCTCGACCGCAGCGCCTTCACGAGTTCCGTCACGTGCACACCGGCCCCGCCGTAGATCTCGGGCGGGTACTCCTTGGTCACGATGTCGACGCGCATGGCACGAAACCTAATACACGTCGACGTCCGCGTGTAGCGGGTACCCGTAATCTCGCCGCGGCCCTAGTGTGGCACCATGCCAGCAGCTCCCAAGGTCTTCGGAATCATCCTCGCCGGTGGCGAAGGGAAGCGGCTGATGCCGTTGACGGCGGACCGGGCCAAGCCCGCGGTCCCGTTCGGCGGGCAGTACCGCCTCATCGACTTCGCCATCTCCAACCTGATCAACTCGGGCCTGCGGCAGATCGTCGTGCTGACCCAGTACAAGTCGCACAGCCTGGACCGTCACATCTCCCAGACGTGGCGGATGTCGGCGCTGCTGGATTCGTACGTCGCGTCCGTCCCGGCGCAGCAGCGGCTCGGGAAGCGTTGGTTCTCCGGGTCGGCGGACGCGATCCTGCAGAGCCTCAACCTCATCAACGACGAGCAGCCCGACATCGTCGTCGTGATCGGCGCCGATCACGTGTACCGCATGGACTTCCGCCAGATGCTCGCCGCGCACGTCGAGTCCGGCGCACGGGCCACGGTCGCCGGCATCCGCCAGCCGATCTCGCTGGCAGGCCAGTTCGGCGTCATCGATGTGGACCCCGCCGATCCGGTGCGCATCCGGGAGTTCCTCGAGAAGCCCCAGAATCCGACCGGTCTCGCCGACGCGCCCGACCAGGTGCTGGCGTCGATGGGCAACTACATCTTCGACGCCGACGCCCTCATCGAGGCGGTCGAGAGCGACGGTGAGCTGCCGACCTCCAACCATGACATGGGCGGCGACATCGTCCCCTACTTCGTCGGCCGAGGCGAAGCCGGCGTGTACGACATGAACCGCAACGACGTGCCAGGCTCGACCGACCGCGACCGGTACTACTGGCGGGACGTGGGGACGATCGACTCGTTCTTCGATGCCCACCGCGACCTCATCTCGACGCTGCCGATCTTCAACCTCTACAACACCGACTGGCCGATCCACTCGCAGGCGGTGAACTCGCCGCCGGCGAAGTTCGTGCGCGATTCGGTCGGCCGCATCGGCAACGCGATCGACTCCATCGTGTCGCTGGGCTCGGTCCTGTCGGGCACGCACCTGGAGCGCAGCGTGGTCGGACCGTGGACGCTCGCAGGCGGCGGCTCGACGATCACCGACTCGGTGCTGTTCGACTACGTGCACGTGGGCGCGGGCGCCCGTGTGCACCGGGCGATCCTCGACAAGAACGTCTTCCTCGAGGAAGGCGCGACGGTGGGAGTGGATCGCGAGCGGGACCTCTCGCGCGGCTTCACGGTCACTGACAGCGGCATCACCGTCGTCGGCAAAGGGGTCCGCGTCGAGCGGTGACACACGGTCGGGCACCGGCGGCGGCCCCGACTAGCGTTGAGGCATGCCCGTCGCCCCCGCTCGCTTCCTCGTGGTCCTCGACGCCGACTCGACGCTCATCCGCAACGAGGTCATCGAACTCATCGCCGATGAGGCGGGCCGCGGCCCGGAGGTGGCTGCCGCGACGGAGGCCGCGATGCGCGGTGAGGTGGACTTCGCCACGAGCCTGCGCTCCCGCGTCCGCGAACTGGAAGGCGTGCCCGTCGCCGCGTTCGCGCGCGTGCTGTCGCGGATCGAGCCCACGCCCGGGGTGACCGATCTCATCCGCACCGTGCACGAGCGTGGCGGCGCCGTGGGGGTGGTCTCGGGCGGATTCCACGAGATCCTCGACACCGTCGCGCCCGACCTCGGCGTGGACATGTGGCGGGCGAACCGCCTCGTCCACCGGGACGGCGTGCTCAGCGGCACCGTCGACGGCGGGATCGTGGATGCCGCGGGCAAGGCCGCCGCGCTGCGGGAATGGGCCGCCGAGCGCGATGTGCCCCTTCATCGGACGATCGCGATCGGGGACGGCGCGAACGACCTCGAGATGATGTCGGCGGCCGGCCTCGGGATCGCCTTCAACGCCAAGCCCGCTGTGCGCGCCCGCGCGGACGTCGTCGTGGCGCCGGTGGACCTCGCCGAGATCATCCCCCTCCTTCCCTGAGGAGTCCCGCCCGGCGCGATGTCGGGGCCGGCGACTAGCGTCGGAGGATGCACATCATCCTGGTCCCCGGTCTCTGGCTCGACGCGTCGTCGTGGGGGGAGGTCTCCCCCGCCCTCGAAGCGGCCGGACATCGCACGCACGCTCTCACCATGCCGGGCGTGGGCGCCACCGGTGCCGACTCCTCGGGCGTCGGGATCGCCGACTGGATCGCCGCGACGGTCGCAGAGCTCGACCGTCTCGACGGCCCGATCGCCCTCGTCGGCCATTCCGGCGGCGGCAACGTCGTCTACGGGGCCGTCGATGCACGACCCGACCGCGTCGCGCATGTCGTCTTCCTCGACACGTTCCCGCCGGGCGACGGCGGGTCGATCTCTGAATTCCCCGTCGTCGACGGTGTCGTTCCGTTCCCGGGCTGGGACTTCTTCGACGAGTCGGACGTCTCGGACCTCGACGCGCAGACCAGGGCTGCGGCGGCGGATCGTGCGCGTTCCGTGCCCGCGCGGGTGCCGACCGACCCGATCCATCTCACGGACGAGCGCCGTCGCTCCGTGCCCGCCACGATCATCACCGGAACAGTTCCGGCGGCGCAGATCCGCGAGATCATCGCCGCTGCGCCGGCATGGGCGGCGGAACTGGCGGCGCTCGAGCACCTCGAGATCATCGAGCTGGGCCGTCCCGGCGATCCCACCGGGCACTGGCCGCAGTTCTCGCGACCCGGCGCGGTGGCCGAGGCCATCCTGCAGGCGATCGGCTGACCCGGCTCACCGAAGAAGCAGGAGCACGAGAGGCATGCGATCGGATCAGTGCCCCATGCCCAGGCCACCGTCGACAGGGATGACGGCTCCTGAGATGTAGGCGGCATCGTCCGACGCCATCCACGCCACGACACCGGCGACCTCGTCCGCGGTCGCGAAACGGCCGGCCGGGATGCTCTTCTTGTACTCGGCCTGGGTCTCGGCCGGGAGCTCGGCGGTCATGTCCGTCTCGATGAAGCCCGGTGCCACGACATTCGCCGTGATGCCCCGTCCGCCGAGCTCACGTGTCAACGACCGAGCGAAGCCTACGAGCGCGCTCTTGGACGCCGCATAGTTGATCTGGCCGGCGGAGCCGTAGAGCCCGACCACACTGGAGATGAGGATCACGCGTCCCCACTTGGCGCGCAGCATGCCCTTCGATGCTCGCTTGACCACGCGGAAGGCGCCGCCGAGGTTCGTCGCGACGACGCTGTCGAAATCGTCCTCGGTCATCCGCAGCAGGAGCGTGTCCTTGGTGATGCCGGCGTTGGCGACGACGATCTCGACCGGTCCGAGGGTGCTCTCCACCTCCGTGAAGGCGGCATCCACGGCGGCGGCATCCGTCACATCGGCGCGCACCGTCAGAGCGCCTTCGGGCCCCTCGCCGGAGCGCGCCGTCACCGCGACCTTGTACCCGGCGGCGACGAAGCGTTCGGCGATGGCGCGGCCGATGCCGCGGTTGCCGCCGGTGACGAGGACGACGCGATCAGTGGACATAGGGGACGCTCCCGGGTTCAGTGGCGGATCCGCACCAGCCTAGCGGCGGCTCCGGTGTCCTCCCCTTCCCGTTTGACAGCCCCGGGCGGCGCTGGAACGCTGGACGCAGACACCGACGAAAGGGCCACCGTGAGCGACACCCCTCCTCAGAACCCCGCACCCGAACCGGGCGCGTATCCGCCGGTTCCGCCCGCTCCGGCAGCCCCGCCCGCGCCGTCGGCACAGCAGCCCGCGCAGCCCGGACCGGCCGCGTATCCGCCGCCGCAGGGCAGCTACCCGCCGCCCGCGTACGGCGCCCCCACGGAGCCTCCGGCCTACGGCTCCGCGCCGGCGTACGGCTCTCCGTCGGCCTACGGCGCCGCCCCGGCATACGGTGCCGGCTACGGCTACGGCGCCCCGGCCAAGACGAACACCCTCGCGATCGTCTCTCTCATCGCATCCATCTCGGCCTTCGTCATCCTGCCGCTGATCGGCTCGATCGTCGGCGTGATCACCGGTCACATGTCGCTCAGCCAGCTCAAGAACAGCGGCGAGCAAGGTCGCGGCATGGCGCTGGCAGGCACCATCGTCGGGTGGGTCGGCGTGGGTTTCGCCGTCCTCGGCATCATCGCCGCCATCCTGTTCTTCTCGTTCTTCGTGGCGACCTACCAGGGCTACACCTACAGCTCCTGAATCCCCCGCCCCGGGATCCGCTCCCAGGGCGATCAAGCGATGCAACCGGCGTACGCTGGAAGCACCGTGAAGAGCTCGAGCCACGCCCCGTCGGCGACATCCCTGCCGCGCGCACCGCGCGACGAGGTGAGCGCGCGGTCCACGCGGTATCTGGTGATGATGGGCGTGCGGATCGCATGCTTCATCCTGATGGTCGTCATCACGCCGTACGGCTGGTACACGTGGGTGCTCGGCGCCGCCGCCATCTTCCTGCCCTACATCGCCGTCGTCTCGGCGAACGTCGGTCAGGAGGCCAGGCGCAACCGTCGGGAGGATCCCGAGCCGGCCCTTCCCGCAGCCGCGCCCACGGCACCGCCCGCCGCGCCCCGCGTGATCCGCATCGAAGAGGCGCGCACCGATCCGGTCGCGCCCCCCGAATCGGGCACAGACGGCACCCCGGACCGGCCGGCATGAGCGCGCAGTCGAGCGGGCAGGTCGCCGACGCGGTCTGCTCGCGAGCGGGATGCCGCGCCACGGCGCACTGGCGCATCGACTGGCGCAATCCCCGCATCCACACCGCTGACCGCCGCAAGACGTGGGTGGCGTGCGACGAGCACGTCGACTACCTGCGGGACTTCCTGGCCGCGCGCGACTTCCCCCTCTCTGTCGCGCCCCTGGCTGAGACCGGGGCGCCACGATGACGCGCCGATCCGTCAGCATGCAGCGGCTTCCGCGAGCCGGGCGGTGGGCGATCTACATCGCCCTGGCGGTGGTCTTCGCCATCGCGTGCGCGTTCTTGTCGAACTGGCAGTTCTCGCGCAATCAGGAGCGGGCCGGGCAGCTCGCCCTCGTCGCCGAGAACTACGACGCCGCAGCGGTGC
This sequence comes from Microbacterium timonense, assembly GCF_900292075.1. Classification (GTDB taxonomy): domain Bacteria; phylum Actinomycetota; class Actinomycetes; order Actinomycetales; family Microbacteriaceae; genus Microbacterium; species Microbacterium timonense. The sequence goes on along the minus strand of NZ_OLMV01000001.1, from coordinate 275,797 downwards.
CGCTCGCAGAGGTCATCCCCGCGGGCGGCGAGCTCGACCCGCAGGACGAATGGCGTCCCGTCCGCCTCACCGGCACCTACCTCACCGACGACCAGCTGCTCGCCCGCAACCGCCCGCACGGCGGCACGTCCGCGTTCGAGGTGCTGGTTCCGTTCCGGCTCGACGACGGCCGTGTGATCCTGGTGGACCGGGGCTGGGTACCGCCCGGACAGGACCAGCCGGAACCGGACGCGGTTCCCGCACCCCCGGCCGGCGAGGTCACCGTGGTGGCGCGGCTGCGGCCCGGCGAGGCCCTGCCCTCGTCTGGCCGGTCGGCCCCGGAGGGTCAGGTGCCGACGATCAACCTGGAGCTCGCGGCCGGCGCGATCTCTGCGGAGTCGGGCGCCGCGCTGGAGCGGAGCGCGTACGGGGTGCTGGTGAGCGAGGACCCGACGCCGGCCACCTCACCGAACGCGCTGGAGGCGCCGTCCGACGACCCCGGTCCTCACCTGTCGTACGCCATCCAGTGGATCCTCTTCGCGGTGATGGGCTTCGTCTTCATCGGGTACGTGATCCGGACGGAGCGCCGCCACCGCCGCGAAGACGCCGAGGAGGCCGCTGCGGCGGAGCCGACGACGGATGCCGCGCAGCCCGCGCCGCCACGACGCCGCAGGGACCGCGATGCCGAGGACGAGGACGCCCTGCTCGACGCCGCCGGCCGCTGACGCGGATAGGTCACGCGAGCGTGACGAGATCCGCGTAGTCGCGGCCCCAGATGTCTTCCACGCCGTCGGGCAGGATGAGCACGCGCTCCGGGTTGAGGGCCTCCACGGCGCCTTCGTCGTGGGAGACGAGGATGACGGCTCCCTCGTAATGCGCCAGCGCCCCGAGGATCTCGTCGCGCGAGGCCGGGTCGAGGTTGTTGGTCGGTTCATCCAGCAGCAGCACGTTCGCCGACGACACGACGAGCGTGGCCAGCGACAGCCGCGTCTTCTCGCCGCCCGACAGCACCCCCGCGGGCTTGAGCACGTCGTCGCCGGTGAACAGGAACGATCCGAGCACCTTTCGCGCCTCGGTGGCGGTGATGTCGGGCGCCGCCGACATCATGTTCTCCAGCACCGACCGCGAGACGTCCAGGTTCTCGTGCTCCTGCGCGTAGTAGCCGATCTTCAGGCCATGACCGGGCTCGACCACACCGGTGTCGGGCCTGTCGACGCCCGCGAGGATCCGCAACAGCGTCGTCTTGCCGGCACCGTTCAGGCCGAGCACGACGACCTTGGAGCCGCGGTCGATCGCGAGGTCGACATCGGTGAAGATCTCCAGCGAACCGTACGACTTCGACAGGCCGGACGCGGTGATCGGTGTCTTGCCGCAGGGCGCGGGCTTGGGGAACCGCAGCTTCGCCACCCGGTCCTCCTGGCGCACCTCTTCCAGACCTGACAGCAGCTTCTCCGCACGAGCGATCATCTGGTGCGCCGCGGCGGCCTTGGTGGCCTTCGCACCGAACTTCGCCGCCTGCTGCTGAAGCGCGGTCGCCTTCTTCTCGGCGTTGGCGCGCTCCTTCTTGCGACGCTCCTCGTCGGCCACCCGCTGGCGCAGGTAGTTCTTCCAGTTCATGTTGTAGACGTCGATGACCTGGCGATTGGCGTCGAGGTAGAACACGCGGTTGACCGTCTCGCCCACGAGCTCCACGTCGTGGCTGATGACGATGAGACCGCCCTTGTATCCCTTCAGGAAGTCGCGCAGCCACACGACGCTGTCGGCGTCGAGGTGGTTGGTCGGCTCGTCGAGGATCATCGTCTGCGCGTCGGAGAACAGGATGCGAGCAAGCTCGATGCGGCGACGCTGACCGCCGGAGAGGGTCTTCAGCGGCTGGTCGAGGATGCGATCGGGCAACGACAGGTTGTGGGCGATCGACGCCGCCTCAGCCTCGGCCGCGTACCCCCCGAGCGCCTCGAAGCGTTCCGTGAGGTTTCCGTACTTCCTCATGGCGCGAGCCGCGACGTCGAGGTCGTCCGACGCCATCGCCAGGGATGCCTCGTGCATGCCGATGGCGAGCGATCCGAGGCCGCGGGCGTCGAGGATCCGGGTGCGGGCGAGCATCTCCGGGTCGCCCGACCGCGGGTCCTGGGGCAGGTAGCCGAGCTCTCCCGACCTCTCGACCTTTCCTCCCGTGGGCAGCACGTCGCCGGCGAGCACCTTGGTCAGCGTGGTCTTGCCTGCGCCGTTGCGGCCGACCAGCCCGATCTTGTCGCCGTCGGACACGCGGAAGGACACGTCCGACATGAGCACGCGGGCGCCCACGCGGATCTCAAGGTCGTGCACGGCGAGCACAGCGGATGTCCGTTCCGTCGGTGGAGTGAGAGCTGGCCGAGTGGCCAGCCATCCAGTATACGGCCCGCTCGCCCCGCTCCGTCCGGGTCGCGACCGTGGCGCCGGATAGCTCCGCAGAGGGATGCGGTCGGTACCGCAGGGGGATGCCTCCCCCGGCGTCGGCGGCGTACCGTTCCGGGATGGTCCGATCACGGACCTCGTCGCGCGCCCCGTTGCTGCGCCGTGGTGTACGCGGCGTCTTTGCGAATGCCCAGGACTGACAGGATGACAAGGTGCACGCCTCCACACCCCCCGGATCCGCTGTGACGCCGGCGCGCCGCGACGCGGCGCGTCTGGTCGCCTTCGGCGCCTTCGCACTGGCGATGGTGGCGCTGTTCTCCGTGCTGGTGCCCGTGCACATCGCGCTCTACCAGCAGCCGGCTGCCTTCGCCTTCCTGTTCGGCGTCCTGCTGTGCGCGTCCCCGCTGCTCGCGGTGCGGTTCCCCCGGTCGGGCGTTGCGGCGTTCGTCGTCGCGGCGATCGCCCTGCCACTTGCCGTCGTCGATGCGACGACCGCGCCGTGGCCGTGGTCGGTTCCCGCCATGCTCGTGTTCTTCCTCTTCATCGGCGTCGTCGCCTTCCTGCACGGCTGGCGTCTCGCCCTGCTGGCGTGGATCCCGGCGATCGTCGGAACGCTGGCCGTGGCGATCGCACTCGCCGTCGCGGTCCCGCTCGTCGCGTCGGTGGTGAATCTCGTCATCGTCACCGCGATCTCCGGAGCGGCACTCCTGGTGGCGGTGCTAGTGGCCAGCCGCCTCCGTGTCGGAGCGGAGCTCACCCGCGAGCGTGAGGTCAGCGCGCAGGAGCAGTCACGGCGGGTGGTGGTCGAAGAGCGTGCCCGCATCGCCCGCGAGCTGCACGATGTGGTGGCGCATGGGATGTCGCTCATCCAGGTCCAGGCGTCGACGGCGCGCTACCGGGTTCCGGCACTCTCCGATGACGCTGCCCGCGAGTTCGACGAGATCGCCCTGACCGCGCGCACCGGTCTGACCGAGATGCGACGCCTGCTCAGCGTGCTCCGCACCGATGACCAGGATGCCGATCTCGCGCCGCAGCAGGGCCTGGCCGACATCGGCGAGCTCGTGCAGACGGTGCGCCGCGCCGGCGCCGTCATCGACGCGACGCTTCCGCCGGCTGCCTCGGAGCTGCCCAGCGCGGTCGACATCGCGGCGTTCCGCATCGTCCAGGAGGCGCTGAGCAACGCCGTGCGCCACGCGCCCCAGGCCCCGATCGAGCTGGTCGTCGACGTGGATGCCGCGGCCCTCCGGCTGCGGGTGCGCAACGCGCCGACCGGCTCGGCGGAATCGACACCCCCGGCGTCGCATCACGGGCACGGGCTGCTCGGCATGCGGGAACGTGCCGCCCTGGTCGGCGGAACCGTCAGCGTCGGCGCTGACCCGGACGGCGGCTGGACCGTCGCCGCCAGGCTCCCGCTCGCGCCCGACGCGCCGAGCGCCCCCGCCTCGGACGGAGAGACGAAATGACGATCAGCGTGCTCGTGGCCGACGACCAGGCCATGGTACGGGCAGGATTCGCCGCCCTGCTGGACGCCCAGGACGACATCCGGGTCGTGGGGCAGGCCGCGGACGGCGCCGAGGCGGTCGCCCTGTCGGCGCGGCTCAGCCCCGACGTCGTGCTCATGGATGTGCGGATGCCCGGCGTCGACGGCATCGCGGCGACGCGACGCATTCTCGGACCGGACTTCCCGGCCGCACGCGTTCCCCGGATCCTCATGCTGACGACCTTCGACATCGACGATTACGTCTACGACGCGCTGGAGGCCGGCGCCAGCGGCTTCTTGCTGAAGGATGCGCTGCCGGACGACCTGGTCCATGCCGTGCGCGTCGTGGCCGCCGGCGATGCGCTCCTGGCGCCCAGCGTCACCCGTCGGATGATCGAGCACTTCGCCGCGCGGCGGCCGCGTACCGGGCGGGCGGTGTCCGCCCTGCGTGAGCTCACCGAGCGCGAGCGAGAAGTGCTCACGCTCATCGGACGCGGCCGCTCGAACGCCGAGATCGCGAGCGAGCTGTTCATCTCGGAGCAGACCGTGAAGACTCACGTCGGCAAGGTCCTCGCCAAGCTGGGCGCACGTGACCGGGTGCAGGCAGTCATCTTCGCCTACGACGCCGGCCTCGTCGAACCCGCTCCCTGATATCCCTCCCTGGAGTGAGGAGGGTGGGCACCACGGAGTGATGCCTGCCCGCACACCGTCTCCATAGCCTTCCCGGGACGCTTCCCGAGGAGGACTCATGACTGTCGTAGACGCCGCCCGTGCGGCATCCCCATCCCGCAGCCGGGGGCGAGACCGCGCGATCGACCTGATCAGGGCCGTCTGCATCGTCGGAGTCGTGCTGCTGCACGCGATGATGGTCGGCGTCGAGGTGACCGCCACGGGCCCCGCGTTCCTGAATGCGAGCGACGGAGCGTGGTGGATCGTGCCGCTGAGCTGGGCGCTGCAGGTCATGCCGCTGTTCTTCGTGATCGGAGGGTTCTCGGGCGTCACCGCCTTCCGCCGTGCGCGAGCACGCGGCGGCAGCGCCCGCGAGTTCGTCGCCGGGAGGATCCATCGCCTGCTGCTGCCCGCCGTCGTCACGATCGGCGCCGCCGGCGCCCTGCTGGCGATGCTCTCGGCCGCGGGGGTCGGGGCTGATCTCGTGTCGCTCGCGGGCTTCCGTTTCGCCCAGCCGCTGTGGTTCCTCGGCGTCTTCCTCGTGTGCCAGGCACTGCTGCCGGTGCTGGTGCGCCTCCACGAATCCGCGCCCTTGCGATCGCTCGGCGTGCTCGCCGGGCTCGCGCTGATCGTCGACGTCGCCCGGATCGCCACGGGCGTCGACGCGCTGGGCTTCATCAACCTCGCCTTCGTCTGGCTGGCGCTGCAGCAAGTCGGGTTCTTCCTGGCCGACGGAGCGATCGATGCGCTCTCGCGCCGCACGCGAGCGATCGCTGCCGCCGGGGCGACCGCGATGCTGGCGCTGTCGTTCGCCGGCGGCATCCACTCCCCCGACCTCGTGGCGAACATCAATCCGCCCACGACGGCGCTGCTGCTGGTCGGCGTCATCCACACCGCGCTGTTCTCGCTGTACCGAGCGCACGTGGAGCGTCTTGCGCAGCGACGAGTGCCCGGGGCGCTCACGGCGTTCGTCACGCCACGCGCGATGACGATCTACCTGTGGCACATGCCGGTGCTGCTGAGTCTGGCGGGCATCACGGCCGCCGCGGCCATGACGAGCGGGATGCCGCTGCCTCCGATCGACGGGCCGGGGTGGTGGATCGGGCGGCCGTTGTGGCTCGCGGTCGCGCTGCTGGTGACCGCCGTCGTCGCTCGGCCCCTGTCACGCATCGAGGCGGTGAGAGCACCGGCGGCGACGCGTTCGGTGCGCCGGTTGATCGCCGCGACATCCGTGGGCGCCGCAGCCGTCGCGCTTCTGCTCGTCGCCGGCACCACCGCGTTCACCGCGACAGCAGCCGTCGCCCTCCTCATCGCCGCCCTGCGTCTGGCGCGCACACCGGTGCGAAGCAGTCGCGTGACGGCTTCATCGCTCTCGCGTATCGCAGAAGGGAGCCCGGTCCGCGTGGGGGCCGCTGGTGGATGGTGAACAGCGGATCGGCCGATCATTGGTGGACGCCATCCAAGTATCGGGTGCAGGCGGCCCCTAGGCTGAGTGCCATGTCATCCATCGCCGCTGCCTCGACCGCCGCCGCCGGGACACGTCGGGTGCTCGCCGACGTCATCGCCCGTCCCTCTTCCCGTGCCCGTGCCTTCGCGCTGGACGCCGGGCTGATCGTCGCGGGAGCCACGATCGTCGCCCTGCTCGCCCAGGTCGAGATCCCGCTGTGGCCGGTGCCCATCACGGGGCAGACGCTCGGCGTCATCGTGGTGGGCGCGGCACTCGGCGCGTGGCGCGGCGCGGCGGCCCTCGGCACCTACATGCTCGCGGGCTTGGCCGGCCTCCCCGTCTTCGCAGGATTCACCGGGACGGTCGCTGCCGTCGGCAAGCCGAGCTTCGGGTTCGTGATCGGCTTCATCCTCTCCGCGTTCGTCGCGGGGTGGTTCGCCGAGCGCGCCTGGGACCGCCGCCCCGCGCTGGCGTTCGTGGGGTTCGCCGCGGCCAGCGTCATGCCGTTCCTGGTGGGCATCCCGTACATGGCCTTCATCCTCAACGTCGTCCTGGGCCTGGACTACTCGTTCGGCGAGGTGATCGAGGCGGGGCTGCTGCCGTTCATCGTCGGCGGCGTCATCAAGGCTGCGCTCGCCGCGGCCATCATCCCCGGCGCGTGGGCGCTCGTGCGCGCCGTCGACAAGCGCAAGCGTTCCTGACTCCTCCATCTCCACGACGCAGAGGACCCCGGCCGAGCGGCCGGGGTCCTCTGCGTGTCGGGGAGATCAGCCCCGGGCGGTCGCGGTCGCCGCGGCGAGCTGCTCGAGCATGGTGGGCAGCAGCCAGGGCAGGGACAGCGCCGTCGGCGAGACGGCGGAGACGTTCTCCTCGCCGACGATCGCCGCGACGGCGCCCTTCTTGACGGCGGGGATCAGCTGTCCCCTGTCCGACGCGAGGAACTCGTCGAGCGCGGACTGCTCCTCGGCCTGCGTGAAGATCACCTGCGCGTCGATCTGGTCCAGGTTCTCGTAGCTGACTGTCGTGTAGAACGTGCTCTCCCCGTTGTCCAGCGCCGTGACGCTCTCGGCAGGGACGAAGCCGAGGTCCTGCAGGATCTCCACGCGCGCATCGGACGGAAGGTACGCGTACAGCGTGTCGACGTCGTCATCGATGTACGCGATGGATGTTCCCTCGAACTCCGGGTGCGCGGCGGCGGCATCGGCGATCTGCGTGTCGAGGTCCGCCAGCACGTCCTCCGCCTCAGCGCTCAGGCCCAGCGCTTTGCCCGTCTCCGTGATGACGTCCCGCCATGGCGTGGCCCACAGCGCCTGCTCCGGGGCGACGACGGGAATGCCGGCCGCCGTGACAGCGTCGTATTCCTCCTCCGTGAGGCCGGAGTACGGCGCGATCAGCACGTCGGGGTCGGCGGCGAGGAGCTCCTCGACCGACAGCTCGTAACTGGCGTTGTCGAGGATCGCCGGCGCGTCGCCGCCGAGCTCCTCGATGGCGTCTTCGACCCAGGGGGTGATGCGGTCGTCGCCGCCACCGTAATCCATCGAGGGAATGGCGACGGGAACGATTCCGAGCGCCAGCACGGCGTCGGTCGCCCCCCACCCCCACGTCGCGACCCGCTCGGGCGGGGAGTCGATCGTCGTCTCACCGTAGAGGTGATCGAACGTCACCGGGAACGCCGACGCATCTCCGGCGGCCGTGGACGAGGCGGCTGGTTCGTCGGCCGCCGGTCCGGCGCATCCGGTCAGCGCAAGAGCGCCGGCCATCGTGAGCGCCACCAGAGCGCCGAAGGACGAGACGCGAGAAGGCATCGCTGTGTTTCCTTTCGTCAGGTCACCCCTCGTCCGCGACGACATGCGAGCCGCCGGGGACGGGAACGACAAGGGGGGTCTGGGTCAGGGGATCGGGAATGACGAGCGCGTCCAGCGCGAACGCCTCCGCGATCACCGCGGGAGTCATCACCTCGTGAGCCGAGCCATGGGCGACGACACGCCCGTGCGACATGACGACGAGGTCATCGGCGTAGCGTGCTGCCAGGTTGAGCTCGTGGAGCACGACGACGATCGTCGTCCCGTCGCTCCGGTTGAGCTCCCGGAGCAGGTCGAGCACCTCGATCTGGTGACTCAGATCCAGGAACGTGGTGGGTTCGTCCAGCAGCAGGATCCGCGGGCTCTGGGCGAGCGCCATCGCGATCCACACGCGCTGGCGCTGCCCGCCCGACAGATCGCCGACCGGACGGTCCGCCAGCTCGCTGACGCCCGTCCGCGCCATCGCCTCATCGACTCGTGCGGTGTCTGTCGCGCTCCAGCGCTGGAACACTCCGCGGTGCGGGTGCCTGCCTCGCGACACGAGTTCGGCCACGGTCAGCCCGTCGGGGGCCGTGGGGTGCTGCGGCAGCAGGCCGACGGTCTGCGCGAAGGTGCGCCGGGGAATGGTGGAGACGTCGGTGCCGTCGAGCTCGACAGCGCCCCCGAGCGGGCTGTTGACACGGGCGAGCACGCTCAGCAGGGTCGACTTGCCGCAGGCGTTCGCGCCGATGATCATGGTGATCCGCCCGGGCGCGATCTCGAGGTCGAGGTCTGCGATGACGCGACGTCCGGGGTATCCGGCCGCGAGACCGCGAGCGGCCAGCCGCGGAGCCGGCGCGGGAGCGGATGCGGTGGTCACAGGTGTCGTCCTTTCGATGCGGTGAGCAGCCACAGGAGGAAGAGCGAGCCGATCGCGCCCGTGACGACCCCGACCGGCAGGGAGACTCCCGGCACCGCGTACTGGGCCACCAGGTCTGCTGCGACGAGGAGGGCAGCGCCCACTGCTGCGCTCGTGCCGATGCCGACCGCACCGTGGCCGAGAAGCGGCCGGGCGATCGCCGGCGCACACAGTGCGACGAACGAGATGGGTCCGACGAACGCGCAGGTCGTGGCGGTGAGGAGCACCGCCACCACGACTGCGACGCCCCGCACCAGGGCGGGTCGCACCCCCAGCGACACCGCCGTGGGCGCGCCCAGCTGTGTCAGCGGCAGCCAGCGCGCGCACGCGATGACGAACGGCGCGCTCACCGTCGCGACGGCGGCCACCACGATCACGTTCCACCACGGTGTCGAGGCCAGGCTCCCGGTGAGCCAGATGAGCGCGGCCTGGGCCAGCTCCACCTTCGCGCGCACCATGAGGTAGCTGGTGATCGCAGCGCACAGGAAGGAGATGCCCACCCCGGCGACGATGAGCCGGTACCCGCCATCGCTGCGTCGGCCCGCCAGCAGCAGGAAGGTCGCCACGACCAGTCCGCCGACGAACGCGAACAGAGCCAGCAGCGGTCCGCCGATCCCCAGGATGAGCAGGCCGAACACGGCAGCCGCCCCGGCTCCCCCGCTGATGCCCAGGAGATCGGGGCTGGCGAGGGAGTTGGACAGCAAGGACTGGAGCAGAGCGCCGGCGACCCCCAGGCACGCCCCCACGAGGAGGGCCATCGCCATGCGGGGAGCCCGGACCTGGAACACCACGTACTCCTCGACACGCGATCCGCCGCCGGCGAGGGTGCGCCACAGGTCCGTCGGCGTCAGCGTGTAATCGCCGATCGACAGCGAAACGACAGCCGCGACCACGACGACCAGAGCCACCCCGGCTCCGACGAGAAGCCGTCGGCGGCGCACCCGCGCCCGCACCGAAGCCACGCGGCCTGGAGGCCCCGAAGCGGTCATCCGCGCCGGGGATGCGCTGTGCGGCGCGGCGCTCACAGGGCCACCTGCCGTGTGCGCAGCACCAGCGAGATGAGCAGCGGCGCCCCCACGAACGCGACGACCAGGCCGGCCTGCACCTCGCCGGGCAGCGCGATGACACGCCCCAGCACATCCGACAGGAGCAGGACGGCGGCACCCGCCGGCGCGCCGATGAGCAGCAGCCAGCGGTAGTCGGAGCCCGCCAGCGCACGAAGGGCATGCGGCACCAGCAGCCCGAGGAAGACGATCGGCCCGGCGATCGCGGTCGCGCCGCCGCACAGCAGGACGATGGCGAGGATGCCGAGCGCCCTCGTTCGCGTCACGTTGTGACCGAGCCCGGTCGCGGTCTCTTCGCCGAGGGCGATCAGATCGAGGCCGCGCGCGCACAGGGCCGCCAGCACCAGCCCCACCGCGACGGGACCGGCGACCGCGGCGACCGCGTCGAGCCCTCGCGCCGTCAGTCCTCCCACGGACCAGTACCGGTAGACGTCGAGCGCTTCGCGGTTGGTCGTCAGGATCATCAGCATGACCGCGGTGAGGCCGGCGGTCACCGCGGCGCCGGTCAGGGCGAGCTTCGCCGGATTCCCGCCGTCGGCGCCCCGTGAGCCGATGACGGCGACCACGAGTGCGGCCACCGCGGCGCCGGCGAACGCGAACCACACGAAACCGGCGGGCGTCGTGATCCCCGCGAGGGTGATCGCCGCGAGGACCGCCACCGCGGCGCCGGCGTTCACACCGAACAGACCCGGATCGGCGAGAGGATTGCGCGTGAGGCCCTGCATGACGGTTCCCGCGAGCGCCAGCGCCGCCCCGGCGAGCAAGCCGATCACGGTACGCGGGACCCGCTGCGAGAGCACCACCGTGTGGTCCGCGCTGTCCGGATCCGGCGCGAAGAAGGCCTGCACCACGTCGGCGGGTGCGATGGCGCGCGCGCCCACGCCGAGGCTCAGCACGACGGCTCCGCCGAGGAGCACGATCACACAGACCAGCACGAGGCGCGCCCGTCGCGTGCGGGCGACGCCGCTCATTCGATGCGTTCCGCCTGGCCGAGCCGCCAGTACCCCATGAACGCGACCCGCTTGCGGTCGACTCCGCGTTCGCTCACCAGCATGCGGCGCAGCGTCTTCACGGTCGCAGCCTCCCCGGCGATCCACGCGTAGAACTCTCCGTCGGCCGGATCGGGACTGTCCCACAGCAGCTCCAGATCGACGTCGATGTCGTCGACCAGCTGCCGACGGGGCGCCGCCGCGCGCGCCAGGACCTCGCCGGAGGCATCCGCCCACGACGCGAGAGCATCGATGAGGCGTGCGCCGTGTGGCCGGTCCTCGCGGGGCAGCCACGTGAGACGCGCCGTCTCGTGATGGCGCACGTCGAGCACGTCGTCGGCCGTCGGCACCTCGATGAAGGCATCCACGTCGTACTCGTCGCCGAGCAGCTCGAGGATCGCGGTGATGGCGGGGGCGGCTGTCTCATCGCCGGCCAGCAGGACGCGACGAGCCGTGCCGGGGTGCCAGTCCAGACCACCGGCCGAGAGCGGGCTGCGCGCATCCGGGCCGACGATGATCAGCTGCTGACCCGGGACGGCCTGCTCGGCCCACGCTCCGGCGGGGCCGGCGTCGTGGTGGGTGACGAAGTCGACGTCGAGCTCTCTGCTGTCCGGGTCGATCCGCCGGACGGTGTAGGTGCGGAAGATGTTGCGCTCGGCGTGCGGAAGGGCGCGCCAGCGGTCGTACCAGTCCCCCGCTCCCTCGTCCTGCCCGAAGTCGGAGAAGGTGCCGTCCGGGTGCGGCAGCACGATCTTGATGCGCTGATCCAGGCGCGCCGTGCCGAAGTGCTCGAACTCGTCGGCCGTGAAGGTGACGCGCACGAAGTGCGGTGACAGCCGCACGCTGCGCGCGACCTCGGCGCTGTACGGACGGTAGGCAGGCCGGACCGCGGTCTGAGTCGAGGGCATGACATTAGGCTAGCCTTACCTACTGCCCAGTGCCAAATGTGAACTCGCCCGGGCACCCTCCAGGGCGGGGTCAGGGAACGGGGATCTCGGCATCGTCCGGTGCCCCGTCGCGTTCGCGCGCGCGACGGTCGTGCGCCAGGGCGCGATCCACGGCCTCGGCGATCCGAGCGTCTTCTTGCTCCTTCCGCTTCGCGCGCTGCCGGAGGATCCGGCGGACGATGAAGAAGGCGGCGAGCCCGGCCAGAACGAGGATCCCCAGCGCGACCCACGGCACCGCCCAGCCGGCAGCGGTCGCCGTCACCGGCTCCAGAGGGGCGGTCGTACCGGCGGCGTCGGTCACGACGGGGATGACGATCGCCGTGGCCGTCAGGACGAAGAGGGCGCCGACGTCGTGGACGGCCACCCGCTGGGTCCACGACTCCCCCGGCAGCAGGCGGGGCGGGGCCGCGATCTCCCCGGCGTCCCGCGCGAACCAGCCGAACGGCCCGGCGACCGTCGCGGACTCCTGAGACGTCACGAGGGTGTTGCCGGTGTTGTGCAATGTGTACGTGAGCGTCGCGTCACCGGTCGCGAAGGGGTTGAGTCCTCCCTGCCAGTCGACGCGGGCGTCCTCGACGGCGAGTGCGGGCGTCAGCTCGCCCGCGACCCGCAGATCGATCCGGATGCCGAGCCGTCGGTCGACCGAGACACCTGCCTCGTCGTCCTCGGCGCCGAGGGAGGTGATGACTCCGCCGGCGTAATCCCCCGGTGTCGCCTTCTCGGGGACCGTGACCGTGAAGGGGATGGTCGCGGACCCTCCGGGCGCGACGGCGACACGGTCCACGTCGGCGTGCAGCCATGCGCCGATTCCTGCGGAATCCGCTCCGGCCACCAGCACATCGAACTGGCCGGAATCCGTGGTGTACCCGTCGGCGGCATAGACGGCGAGGTCGAGCGCCTGATCCCCGTGATTGGCGACCACCAGCCCGTCCTGGATCGTGGCGCCCGGGTTCAGCGTGTACGTGAAGCTCGTGCGATCCGCGCCGAGGCGATTGGACTCGGTCCGGACCGTCCACGTGACATCGCCGCTCTGGGCGGCGCTCGCGCTCGGGGCGGCTGGGACAGCCGCGTGCGCGCCGGCCGCCGACGGCGCAGCGGCCAGCAGCACACTCAGCGCCGACGCGGACGCGAGGCGGAGAAGGGACGATGCTCTCATGTTTGGCTTTCTGGGTAGATCAGGGCGAGAGCCGTTGCGAGGCGGGCACGGGCTCGCCTCGCAACGGCCTGTCTCAGCCGGCCAGTGCGGTCAGCGTGAGCGTCGCGCGGTAGGTTCCGCGGTCGGCGCTGGTGGGGATCTTGAGATCCAGGTCCGCGCCGAGCGTGGCCTCACCACGCTCGTGACCCTGCGCCGCTGCGCCCAGTCCGCGCGAGACCGCGAGGCCGTCTCCGCCGTCGTAACCGGAGGCGACCGGCTCAGCCGCCGCCGCACCCGCACCCGGGGTGACGACCTTCGGCGTCCACCCGAGGAACTTGCCGGAGAACGTCTTCGAGCCGTCCGTGAAGTCACCGACGGAGGCCGCGATCGACCAGGGCGCCAGCGAACGACGCGTGTCGGAGACGGTGATCGGGTTGATCTGCCCCTTCGCCTCGAAGTACTCGCCGCTGTGCTCCTCGGCGGTGCCGAGGTCGACGAGACCGTTGTCGCCGGCGATCGTCCACCCGAACTCGCCCGGCGCGGCGGTTGGCACGTCGACCTGGATCTCCTGCCCGCCCTCGCCGTGGTCGGGGTGGATGGTGACCTGGTCCACGACCGAACCGACCGGCTTGTCCGCCGCCGCGGCGGCGCTGCGGATGTCCTGCACGACCAGCTGGTCCTTCTGCACCGAGACCTTCACGTACGACCGCACCTTCTCCTGGCTCTGCACCGAGTTGTACCAGTAGCTGCTCGGGTTCAGCGGGTCGGCGCCGTTGCCGGCACCGCTTGTCCCGCTGCTGTCAGGAGCAGTGATGTTGTAGTACTTGGAGCCCGAGGCGGAGTTCGCCGTCATGTAGATGACGCCGCCGGGGCCGGCGAAGAGCTCGTCGTCGCCCGGCTGCTCGTCGGGGTTCGCCTTCACTCCGTTGCGGATCTCGTAACTGCGCGTGTAGACGTGATCGTGTCCCTGCAAGACGAGGTCCACGCCGAGGTTCGAGAACGCCGTCGGGAAGTCGACTCGCCGGACCTTGTTGTCGCCGTCCTTCGCGTGCGAGGCCGCGGAATAGATCGAGTGGTGGTAGACGAGCACGGTGTACTTGGCGTCGGCGCCGTGGTTGTTCACCACGTCGGTCACGTAGGCCACGTGGGCCGCGTCACCGCCGCCGCCCTGGGTGGTCGTGTAGCTGTTGCTGTTCAGGTCGATGAACAGCACGTCCTTGTAGATGAACCAGTAGTCGCCGCCCGAGGTGTTCGACGCCGGGTCGCCGTTGGAGTAGTACGCGCCCGAGCGGTCGGTGTTCGGGGTGTACAGGTGCTGCTCGTACGCCTTGCCGCCGACGTCGTGGTTGCCGATCGTGGCGACCCAGGGGTACTGGCGCAGCTTGTCGGACGCGAGGAACGCGTCCCACTGCGTCTCGGTGTTCGCCGTCTCGACCTGGTCGCCGCCCGAGACGAGGAGCTCCGCCTCGGGGTTGGCGCCGAGCGCGACATCCAGCGTGTCGGCCCATCCGGCGCCGTCGTTCGCGACGTTCCCCGACGCCCCGATCTGCGGGTCGCCGAAGAACAGGAAGTCGAAGTCGCCCTCGAAAGAGCGGGTCGAGAACGTGTACGCCGACGACCAGTTGCCCTGCGAACCCACGCGGTACGAGTACGCGGTGCTCTCGGCGAGGTTGGTCAGCGTGGCGTGCCGGTTGTACCCGCCGCTGGACGCGATGTTCGCGGCGCCGGTCGCGGTGAAGGTCGCCGCGTCCGCGGGGAACTCGCCGTCGACGAGCGACGCCGTGGGTGCGACCTGCACCACCTGGTTCGTGTCGCCGGAGGAGTACCACGTGACGATGCGCTGCGACTCGTCGGCACCGACGCCGAGGATGATGCCGGTGAAGTTCGACGTCTCTTCCGCGAACGCGGGAACGCCCGCGACACCCGCGAATGCAAGAGTCGTGCTCAGTGTGGCGGCGGTGATCCAGGCGACCGCTCGGCGTCGGGGACGCCGTGGGGCCTGACCGGATGCCGTGAGCGTGAACGACATGCAGTGTCCATTTCTCTCAGTTCCCGACAGGGAACGCGTGCGGCCTCGTTTGGGGCCGGTAGAACGTTTCGCCCGTCACGTGGACGGCTGGTGAACAGTTGACCCAGGTCATCTATCTGTGGTGCGAACTCTCACGTGCGGCGGTCACTGGCCGAGGATCCGCTCGAAGAACCACAGCAGACCCGCCGCCGTGACCGACACCGCGAGCGCCCCTGTGGCCCACAGGCCCACCGTCGGCACCCGGCGGCGCAGCAGGACGATGAGGGGGAAGACCAGGGCGATGATCGCGATCTGAACCACCTCGACGCCGATGTTGAACACGAGCAGCGAACCGAGCAGTGTCCACGACCAGGGCTCGTCGATCCCCAGGGCCGATGCGAAGCCGAGTCCGTGCACGAGCCCGAACACGAACACGACGGCGAGGCGGAGCCACCCGGCACGGTCGATGCCGAGCGGGCCGCTCTTGCTGTCCAGCTCCGGTGCGGCCTTCCCGCTGCGCCACAGTCCCCATAGATGCCACGCGCCGACGATCGAGATGGAGAGCGCGATGACGGGCTCGATCAGGGCGGCCGGCGCGCTGACCACGCCGGTCGCGGCCAGGATGAACGTCACCGAATGGGCGACGGTGAACGCGGTGGCAGCGAGGACGACCTCCCGCAGTCTGCGTGACCCCGCGATCAGCGCGAGCAGGAACAGGATGTGGTCGGCGCCGGTGAGCAGATGCTCGGCCCCCAGCAGGAAGAACTCGCCGAAGCGGGTCGCGAGGCTCTGCTCGGTCGAGAAGGTCGGCGACGCGGCGTCGAGCGCGGCACTTCCGGAGTGCGCGTCGATGTCGTACGTCAAGATCGTCTTGGTGTCGCGCACGTAGCCCTCGTCGTCGCCGAAGAGCGTGCTGGTGACGACATGCGCAGACCCGGGGCTCGTGCACGCCGCATCAAAGCCGATGACGGCGTACGGCACCCCTTCACGAACCGTGATCTCGACGTCGCCGTCACGGGCGAGGGCGCACACTTCGTCGCCGGAGGTCACCGTGAACCGGTCGGCGACGTACTGCAGCACCGTGTCGTCATACGCCTCGAGCGCACGGGCCTGATCGTCCGCGTCTCCAAACTGGAAGGCCTCGGTCCCGTCCTGGAACAGCGGGTCGTTCCGCTCCGCGTCCGCTGCCGACACGACCAGCAGGTCGTACTCCAGCTCCAGGCTCACCGCCACGTGGCCCGGCCGGTCGCCGGTGGCGATCTCGGCGTAGACGACGGAGGTGAATCCGTGCGCGGATGCCGCGCCGCCCGTCGTTGCCGAGGCGACGAGTCCGAGCACGACGGCGAGGGCGGACAGGATGAGGCGAGAGTGCCGGCGGATCATTCGGGCTCCTTCAGGTACCAGAGCACCGAACGCCACCGCGGTGAACAGTGCGTGCACGCGGGGAGAACACCGCACGACGGACAGCCTGCCGACGCGTCCGTCCCATTCGACCGGTGCGAGAGTGGCACCTGTCACATCGACAGGAGGTCCCGTGTCCCGTTCGCCCCTCACGCGCGCCGCCGCGCTCGCGTGCGCCCTGCTGACGGTCGGCCTCTCCGGATGCGCCACCGCCTGGGAGCAACGCGTCGCGCCGCTGCCCGTCGGCGCGGCCGCGGCGGGCTTCGTGCCGACCCCGATCCCGACGCCGGAGGCGACCGTCTCCCCGCCACCGGGATCCTGGGACGGGATCGCCCCGGCGCCGGGCTATCGCGTCGTCCTCGTCACGATGGGCGATGACACGCCGACCCGCACGCTCGTGTCAGCGGTCGAGGACTGGGCCGCCGGCTCGGGCGTCGCGCTGCGCACCGTGCGCGTCGAGCACGACCCGATCGCCGGTCTCGTCGAGGGCATGGAACTGAACGGCGAGCTGATCGTGAGCGTCGGTGACGGGCTCGTCGACGCTCTCGCCACGGTGAGCGCGAATCACCTCGACCGGCAGTTCCTTGTCGTCGGAGCAGAGATCGCCGAGCCCACGGCCAACGTCACCGCCGTCGACTGGACCGGGGCGGGCTACCGCGGCGAAGGGCTCGGCACAGCTGCCGAGTACGATGCCGGCAGCTTCACGCCCGAGCGCGCGAGCGAGGCGGTGCGCGCCGGCGCGGCCGCCGTGCTGTCGGGGCTCCCGGGCGTGGTGCTGTGGATCGACTGCCCTCGTGGGCATGCCCGAGCCGCAGACCTGGAACCAGCGCAGCCAGCGCGAGGACGCCGGCGATCGCGAAGACGGCCGGGAAGCCGGCATCCGTGCCGACCAGCGCGGTGAAGACCAGGCCCAGGATCGCGATCGACGACGCCGAGCCGATGGAGTCCGAGATGGACAGCGCGGATGAGTTGAATCCCTGGTTCTGAGGTGTCGAGTACGCCAGGGTCAGCACCGTGAGACGCGGGTACATGAGCCCCATGCCGCCGCCCGCGAGGCCCCACCCCGCGATGAGGACGGCCGGATGCCAGGCCAGCAGCGCCGTGGCGGCGGCCACCACGAGCGCGGCGACAAGCAGCGCCGTGCCGATGAGCGTGATCCGCGTGTTCCCGATCCGGTCACCGAAGCGACCCTGCACGTCGGCCGCAGCGGCCCACGCGATCGCGGCCGCGGTCAGACCCAAGCCCGCCCATGTCGGGGAGAACCCGTACCCGTCGATGAGCAGGTAGGGGACGTAGATCTCAGCGCCGAACAGCGCCCCCGCGATGAGTCCGCGCATGAGCACGACACTGGGTAGCCCTCGCGCAGCCATGAGGGTGCCCGTGGGCAACAGCGGTCGGGAGGCGAGCCCGATGACGACGATGGATGCCGCCACCGCCGCCCAGGCCCAGCCGCCGAACTCGCCGGCGAGGCTCAGGCCGAGGGCCCCCGCCGCGACCGCCACCGCACAGGCCAGGCGCGGTGCGACGCGTCCTGTCGCCGGCTCATCGGTATGCAGCGGGAGGCCGTGCAGCCGGGCGACGACCATGCCGAAGGCGGCCACCGTGAGCGCGGCGACGCCGAGGAACACCCACCGCCAGTGCAGGAACTCCGTCACCGCGCCGGCAAGGAACGGGCCGATGAGCGAGGGAACGACCCATGCCGCCGAGAACGCCGCGAACACGCGTCCGTGCATCGCGCCCGGGTACACGCGGGCGACGACCACGTACAGCGCCACGGTCTGGCCGCCCGTACCGAGCCCTTGAATCAGCCTTCCCACGACGAGGACGGGCATGTCGGGGGCGAAGCCGGCGACCAGCAGACCGATGACGAAGAGTCCGACGGAGGTGCTCAGCGGCGCGAGCACTCCCCCGCGGTCGCACCAGGCCCCCACCGCCACCATGCCGATGACGCTGGTCGCCAGCGTGCCGGCGAAAGCCACCGCGTAGAGCCGCTGGCCGTCGAGGTCAGCGCTGACCACGGGCATCACGGTGGTCACCGCGAGGGACTGGATCGCCGCCAGGAAGATCAGCGCGACCGCGCCGACCGTCACCCAGACGTAGCGGCCCTGCCAGATACCGGTCTCGGGGTCGGCTGTCACGATCGCGCGAGCGCGCCCACGCGCGCCACCGCCTCGCGCAGCACGTCTGGCGAACAGCCGAAGTTCAGGCGAACGTGCCCGTTCCCCTCTTCGCCGAAGTGCGGACCGAAGTGCAGGGCGACCTTGGCCTCACGAAGGATCTTCGCGGCCGGATTGTCTCCCCAGCCGAGGGCGGAAAGGTCGATCCAGGCCAGGAATCCGGCATCCGGGATCCGGTAGCGGGCGGCGGGCACGTGTTCGGCGAGCAGCTCGGCCAGCAGCACCCGGTTCGCGTCGAGCGCGGCCAGTTGAGCGTCGAGCCATTCATCGCTCTCGGGCGCGAACGCGGCGACGGCGGCCAGCGCGCCGAACAGCCCCGTTCGCCATTCGACCTCGGCGGGAAGCGATCGCACGACCTGTGTCGTCGCGTCGTCCGCCGTGATCATGAGCGCGCACTTGAGGCCCGCCAGATTGAAGGCCTTGCTGGCGCTGGCCACGGCGTAGCCGACGCGTGCGGCGACCGGGGACGCGTCCAGGAAGGGAGTGAACGTCGCGCCGCGACCGGTCAGCGGCGCGTGGATCTCGTCGCTGACGACGACGGCTCCGAAACGCGCGGCGAGGTCGGCCAGCGCAGCCAGCGTCTGCCGGGAGTGGACGGTGCCCGTCGGGTTGTGCGGGTTGCACAGCAGGATCGCGCGCGCACCGCCGGCGAATGCGGCCTCGATGCCTTCGAGGTCGAGGTGCCACCCCTGGCCGGTGTCGACGAGCGGGACCCGCTCCACCACGGCGCCCGCCTCGGGGATGCAGTCGTAGAACGGCGGGGAGACCGGCGGTGTGACGATGACACGGTCCCCCGGTTCGGTGACCGCACGCAGGATCTCGACGACGCCCATCATGACGTCGCACGTCGTGCGGATCCGTGCCGGGTCCACCGTCCAGCCGAACCGCCGCTGCGCGAACGCGGCGTACCCCGCCCGCACTCCCGGGTCCGGCGGCGTGTATCCGGTGTCTCCGAGCTCCACCGCCCGCGCGAGCGCGGCCGTGATCGCCGGAGCCGGCAGGAAATCCGTCTCGGCGACGAACAGCGGGAGCACATCGTCGGGGTAGGTGCGCCATTTGGTGCTCGTACGCTGACGCAGCTGATCGACGGGAAGTGCCTGGAGGGGGGTGATCACGCTCACCATCCGAGCCTATCGAGAGCGCCGTGTCCCGGTCGCCGACCCGTCACCTCGGGACATCGCCCGGGACGCCGGCAGGCCGCACGCGCCCGTCAGATGGCGAAGCCGAGCGCGCGCATCATGTCGCGCCCGTCGTCGGTGATCCGCTCCGGTCCCCACGGCGGCATCCACACCCAGTTGATGCGGAACCGCTCGACGATGTCATCGAGGGCCTGCGCCGTCTGCTCTTCGAGGACGTCGGTGAGCGGACAGCCCGCCGAGGTGAGCGTCATGTGGATGACCAGGGCGTCGTTCTCGTCGTCCCACGCGAGGTCGTAGATGAGGCCGAGGTCGACGACGTTGATCCCGAGCTCGGGGTCCATGACGTCCTTGAGAGCCTCGGTCACCTCGTCGTACTTCTCGGGGGTGAGCGTCGCGGTCATAGCAGGATCCTACGCTTCGCTGCCCACGGGGGCGTCGGCGGCCTCCTCCTCGCCCGCGGGCAGGAAGCGGTCGTAGCCCTCGTCCTCCAGGCGGTCGGCCAGCTCCGGGCCGCCCTCCTCGACGATCCGCCCGTTGACCATGACGTGCACGAAGTCCGGGGCGATGTAGCGGAGGATGCGGGTGTAGTGCGTGATCAGGAGCACACCCAGATCGGTCTCGGCCTTGGCGCGGTTCACACCCTCCGAGACGATCTTCAGCGCGTCCACGTCCAGGCCGGAGTCGGTCTCGTCCAGCACCGCGATCTGGGGCTTCAGCAGCTCCAGCTGCAGGATCTCGTGCCGCTTCTTCTCACCGCCGGAGAAGCCCTCGTTGACGTTGCGCTGGGCGAACTTGGAGTCCATGCGCAGGTTCTTCATCGACGCCTTGACGTCCTTGGTCCAGGTGCGGATCGAGGGCGCCTCGCCGTCGATCGCGGTCTTGGCGGTGCGCAGGAAGTTGGTGACGGTGACGCCGGGGATCTCCACCGGGTACTGCATGGCCAGGAAGAGCCCGGCCCGCGCCCGCTCGTCCACGGACATCGCCAGCACGTCCTCACCGTCGAGCGTGATCGAGCCGCTCGTCACCGTGTACTTGGGGTGACCGGCGATCGTGTACGCGAGCGTGGACTTGCCCGAGCCGTTCGGGCCCATGATGGCGTGAGTCTCACCGGTGCGGATCGTCAGGGTCACGCCGTTGAGGATGGGCGTGGTTCCGGCATCCGTCTCGACCGTCACGTGCAGGTCGCGGATCTCGAGGACAGACATTGTTCAGTACCTTCTTCAGTTCACTTCGAGCTTGACGGTCGGGTCGATGAGCACATCATCGCCGTCGATGGTGACCGCGAAGACCGGGACCGGCTCGTACGCGGGGAGGTTCAGGGGCTTGCCGGTGCGCAGCGAGAACGCCGAGCCGTGCGCCCAGCATTCGAGGGACTCGCCGTCGACGAACCCCTCGGACAGCGAGATGTCGCCGTGCGTGCAGACGTCGCCGATGGCGTGGACCTCACCGTTGGAGTCGAGCACGACCGCGATCGCGACGCCGTCGATCTCCACGCGCCGGGCCTCGTCCTGCACGAGCTCGCTCAGAGCGCAGACGCGTTCGGCGGTCATCGGTCGGCCCCCTTCGCCAGTTCCTCCTCGATCGCGGCGAAGAGCTCTGCCTCGAGGTCGGCCACGCCGATCTTCTGCACGATCTCGGCGAGGAAGCCGAGCACGACGAGCCGGCGCGCCTCCTCCTCCGGGATGCCGCGGGCCTGGAGGTAGAACAGCTGCTCGTCGTCGAAGCGCCCGGTCGCGCTCGCGTGGCCGGCGCCGCGGATGTCGCCCGTCTCGATCTCGAGGTTCGGGATGGACTCGGCGCGGGCGCCCTCGGTCAGGACGAGGTTGCGGTTGGCCTCGTAGGAGTCGGTGCCCACGGCATCCGCTCCGATGAGGACGTCGCCGATCCAGACGGTGCGCGCCGCGGAGCCCTGCAGCGCGCTCTTGTACAGCACATCGCCGCTGGTCTCGGCGCCCTTGTGATGCAGGTACACCTGGCTCTCGAGGTGCTGCCCGGAATCGGAGTAGCTCAGCCCGTAGAGCTCTGCTCGCGAGCCGGTGCCCGCCAGCTCGACGCTGGGGTTCACGCGCACGACGCCGCCGCCGAAGCTGACGACGACGTGGCGGAGGGTCGCGTCGCGCTCGACGCGCGCCTGGTGGGACGCGACGTGCACGGTCTCGTCATCCCAGCTCTGCACGGTGACCAGTTCGAGGTGCGCGCCCTCCCGGACGATGATCTCGATGTTCTGCGCGTGCTGCGCGGTGCCCGAGTGACGGAACACGACCGTGGCATGCGAGTTCGCCTGCGCCTCGACGACCACATGCGCGTGGGCGAGTCCGCCCGTGCCGGTCAGCGAGACCACGATGGGCTCGTCGTACTCCGCTCCGGCCGGGATGCGCAGCAGCGGCGCCTCGGTCTCCTGCGCGAAGGCGATCGCGCTGGGCAGGTCCTCGGGACGGAAGACCTCACCCCGCGGAGCGGTTCCGGCACGGAGGCGCTCCTGGATGAGCCCCTCGGGACCACTCACCTCGACACGGATGACGCCGTGGGGGCCGGCCTCGTCGACGAAGAGGGGCTGGAGCTTGGCGATCGGCGTGTGCTTCCAGTTGACCTCACGCCCCGTGGGGGCCGGGAAGTCAGCGGGGTCGAAGGACCACGGCCGCTCGGACCGGGTCTGCACGGGCACGAAAGCGCCGGCGCCATCGGAGTGGCCCTTCGCGCCGGGAACGGTGGGGGCCGAGGTGACGGAGCTCATCTAGCCGACGGATCCTTCCATGCCCATCTCGATGAGCTTGTTGAGTTCGAGCGCGTACTCCATGGGCAGCTCACGGGCGATCGGCTCGATGAAGCCGCGCACGATCATGGCCATGGCCTCGTCTTCGGGAAGACCGCGGCTCATGAGGTAGAAGAGCTGCTCCTCGCTGACCTTGGAGACCGTCGCCTCATGGCCCAGCTGCACGTCGTCGACGCGGATGTCGATGGCCGGGTACGTGTCCGAGCGCGAGATCGTGTCGACCAGCAGAGCGTCGCAGCGCACCGTGTTGGCCGAGTGATGCGCGTTGGCGTCGACGCGGACCTCACCGCGGTAGCCGGCGCGTCCGCCCCCGCGGGCGATCGACTTCGAGACGATCGAGGACTGCGTGTACGGCGCCATGTGGATCATCTTGGCGCCGGCGTCCTGGTGCTGACCGGGGCCGGCGAAGGCGACGGACAGGGTCTCGCCCTTGGCGTGCTCGCCCATCAGGAAGATGGACGGGTACTTCATCGTGACCTTCGAGCCGATGTTGCCGTCGATCCACTCCATCGTCGCGCCCTCGTGGGCCACGGCCCGCTTGGTGACGAGGTTGTAGACGTTGTTCGACCAGTTCTGGATCGTCGTGTAGCGCACGCGCGCGTTCTTCTTCACGATGATCTCGACGACGGCCGAGTGCAGCGAATCGCTCTTGTAGATCGGGGCCGTGCAGCCTTCGATGTAGTGCACGTACGAGCCCTCGTCCGCGATGATGAGCGTCCGCTCGAACTGGCCCATGTTCTCGGTGTTGATGCGGAAGTACGCCTGCAGCGGGATCTCGACGTGAACCCCCGGCGGCACGTAGACGAACGAGCCGCCCGACCAGACCGCCGTGTTGAGCGCCGCGAACTTGTTGTCGCCGGCGGGGATCACGGTGCCGAAGTACTCCTCGAAGAACTCAGGGTGCTCGCGCAGCGCCGTGTCGGTGTCCATGAAGATGACGCCCTGGGCCTCGAGGTCCTCGCGGATCTGGTGGTAGACGACTTCGGACTCGTACTGAGCCGCGACACCCGCCACCAGACGCTGCCGTTCGGCCTCGGGGATGCCGAGCTTCTCGTAGGTGTTGCGGATGTCCTCAGGCAGCTCCTCCCAGGAGCCGGCCTGCTTCTCCGTCGAGCGCACGAAGTACTTGATGTTGTCGAAGTCGATCTCGCTGAGATCTGCCCCCCACGTGGGCATGGGCTTGCGCTCGAACAGCTGCAGTCCCTTCAGCCGCGTCTTGAGCATCCACTCCGGCTCGGCCTTCAGGGCCGAGATGTCACGCACCACGGCGTCGTTCAGGCCGCGCTTCGCGCTCGCGCCCGCGGCGTCGGGGTCGTGCCAGCCGAACTCGTAGACACCCAGGCCATCCAGCTCCGGGCGATCGATCAGCACATCAGACATCGTCACGTTCTCCTCCGGGTCCTGCGGTGTCATCCGCCCCAGCATTCCGGTTCCTCCGGTGGAGATACCGGAGGGGGGATGCCGCTTCTCGGGCCCTCTCAAGCGGCGCCGACCATCGCGCCTAGAATGTCAGTGGTACGCGGCGCCTGAAAGCCACCGGCTCGATGCGCTCGCGACCGACCCCTCGATTCTACAGGTTCCACCCCGGCACGGGCGCGCGCCGTCCGTCATATGCGGCGCGAGGAGCCTCTCCCTGGAGGCGACGAAAGCATGTCCGCGCAACAGTCCACCACCACCGCTCCAGGGATCGGGCAGCGCCTGCGCCGGTGGCTGCCCGACCGCGTGGACCGCAGGGTGCTCACCGCCGCCTGGATCTCGCTGGTGCTCGAGATCGCCATCGTGGGCACCGGCGGCGCCGTGCGGCTCACCGGCTCCGGACTGGGCTGCGAATGGCCGCTGTGCACACCGGACTCGCTGTTCCCGACGGCCGAGCAGAGCTACCACAGCGTCATCGAGTTCGGCAATCGCGCGCTGTCGTTCTTCGTCGGGCTGGCGGCCGTCGCCCTGATCGTGCTCGTGTCGCGGCTGCGCCGCGAGCGCCGCGACCTGTGGGTGATGTCGTGGATCGTCTTCGCCGGTGTCCTGGTGCAGGCGGTGGTGGGCGGGGTGCTCGTGATCTTCGACCTGCACCCCAACCTGGTGTCCTTCCACTACATCGTCTCGCTCATCCTCGTCGGGGTGTCCGCCGCGATCGTCGGACGCGCGACGCAGCCCGCGGGTCGCCGCGAGGCCGCGGTGCCGCGCTGGCTCGCCGTGACCACGCACATCACCTCCCTCGTACTCGTGCTCACGGTGCTGGTCGGGGTGCTCACGACCGGCGCCGGCCCGCACTCGGGCGACCCCGAGGTCACCCTGCGCAACGGGTTCGATGCCACCCTGCTGGAGCACGTGCACTCCTGGCCCGCCTACGCGCTGTTCGCACTGACGATCGTGCTGGTGATCGGCGCGTGGCGCGCCGGCCCGGGCGCGGCCGGCCTCCTGCGCTGGGCGACGGTCCTGCTGGCGGTCGAACTGGTGCAGATCGGCGTGGGGCTCTACCAGGCGCGCAACGACCTGCCACCGCTGGCTGTCGGCATCCACATGGTCCTCGCGGCGATCGCCGTGGCCACCATGACGGCCGCCGTGCTGCAGCTGAAGAAGCCGGCTGCCGTGGACGCCGGTGACCGCGCTGCCGCACGCTGACCCGTCACAGGGAATTCATAGCGGCCGGATTGGCGCCGCAGAGACTCTTTTGCCAGGGTGGGAGGCCGCGGCCACCCGGGTCGCATACCGCGAGGAGTGATCGCCACATGCCCACCCGTCCCCGTCTCATCAGCAGCATCCCGTTCTGGGGCCTTCTCGTCGTGTCGCTCGCGACGATCGTCGGCGGCTGGTTCCTCACCACCGACAAGCTCGGCACGATGACCTCCACGCTGACCGACGGCAGCGCGACCGGCGTGGATGTCTACGTCGGCCAGTCGATCGCACAGCTCGGCTCGATCCTCATCGGCGCCGGCATCGTCGGCGTGCTGCTCACCCTCGCCATCGCCGCTCTGTCCACGCTCCGGCCGCACCCGCCGGTCGAGGTCGTGGAGCCCATCGACTGGACTGCCGAGTCCGGGACCACCGCCGCGCAGGCCGACCTCGCACCGACCACGGGGGCCGCCGAGCCGGTCGCCGACGCCGCACCCGTCGCACCCACGCCCGAGCCGGTGGTCGATGCCGAGCCGGTCGCCGACCGTCCCGCCGCCGACACGGCGTCCACCGCACCTGCCGATCAGCCGAAGACGGCCACGGAGCCCGGCTCCGAGGCGTCCCGCTGACGTCGATGTGAGAAGGGCCGCCCGGGCGAACCGGGCGGCCCTTCTCGTGTCCCGGGTGCGAAAGAGCCTCGCCGTGCGATGCTGCTCACGCGCGCGAGCGCGCTTGTGACGCCTCTTCCTGCAGCCGCGCGCGCTCGGCGAGGCTCGCGGTGAGCCCAGCGGCGCGATCGTACTCCGCTGCGGCCTCCGCCCACCGCTCGCTGCCGGCGAGGAACGCCGCGCGCGCCGCAGGAAGATAGGCGTAGCGATCCAGCGCCGGCGCGTCACGGACGGCCTCGATCGCCGCCAGACCCGCCTGCGGCCCGTCGCGCATGCCGATCGCGACGGCGCGGTTGAGCTCGACGACCGGGCTCGGCCACGCCTCACCCAGCACGTCGTAGAGGTCGACGATCCGACCCCAGTCCGTGGCTTCCCACGTGCGCGCCTGGGCGTGCACGGCCGCGATCGCGGCGGAGATCGCGAACCGGTCGACCGGCCCGGCCGCCGCGGTCCCCAGCATCGCGAGGCCCTCCTCGACCTGCGCCCGGTCCCACAGCGACCGGTCCTGGTCGGGAAGCAGCCGGTCGCGCGTCGCACGCCGCGCGTCGATCAGCAGCATGAGAGCCAGCAGCCCCGCCACCGATCGGTCGCGTGGCACCTGCGTCTGCAGCATGCGTGTGAGCGCGAGCGCCGCGGCGACGAGGTCGCGCCCGCTCGACTCCCCCGGCGAGGCATGCCCGACGGTGAATGCGAGATAGAGCACGTCGCACACCGCCGACGTCCGAGCGGGCATCTCCCGCACATCCGGCATCCGGAAAGGGATGTGTGCGGCGGCGATCTTGCGCTTGGCGCGGGTGATCCGGGCCGCCATCGTCTGCTCGGTCACCAGGAACGCCCTCGCGATGTCAACGGTCGCGACGCCGCACACCAGACGCAGGGTGAGCGCGACCTGCGCCTCCCGCGCCAGCGCGGGATGGCAGCACATGAAGATCAGCCGCAGCCGATCGTCCGCGCGCACCGCGGCGTCGTCATCCGTGACCTCATCGCGGACCAGCAGCGGCAGACGGCGCCGCAGGGCGACCTGCCGGCGGAGCAGGTCGCGCGCGTGGTTGGCGGCGACCGTCGTCAGCCACGCACCCGGACGGTCCGGGATGCCGCGCTCCGGCCAGAGCTCCACCGCCCGCGCGAACGCCTCCTGCGCGCACTCCTCCGCCAGGTCGAGCTCCCCGGTGAGCCGGGCGGTGGCCGCCACCACCGCACCCCATTCGCTCCGGTGGGCGGCCGCGACCGCCTCCCTCACCGTCGCGGCGGTTATGGCACCGGGCACGGCATCCTCCTCACGAATGGTCCACGAGCGGGTGGACCTGCACGCCGCTGTGATCCTGGCGGCTTTCGGCGAGAAGCCCCGCGAGCGCGAGGGCCGCGTCGAGGTCGGCGACATCCACGACGTAGAACCCGCCGAGGACCTCCTTCGTCTCCAGGAACGGTCCGTCGGTGATCAGCGGCTGCTCACCCCCGGGGCGCAGCGTCGTCGCCGTGCGGGTCGGCTCCAACTCGCCCGAGGCGAGGATCGCGGCACCGGCCTGCTGCCAGAACGCGCGGTGCCCCTCGTCTATCTGTCGCCGCTCGGACTCCGAGGCCGCCTCCCAGCGGGCTTCGTCGCCGTAGATCAGGATCAGATACTGCGCCATGGGTCTCCTCCGTCATCCAGAGGCATTGTGCCTCTCTCCTCCGACGAACGGGAGGCGACCGGATTCGACAGGCGGCCCGAATTCACCGACTGCTCAGCGCCGGCGGCCCCGAGCTCAGAACGGCAGCAGCGGGTCGACGGCGATCGCGACGAAGATCAGGGTGAGGTAGGTGATCGACGCGTGGAACACCCGCATCGGACGCGGTTCCGTTCCGCGCACCGCACGGGTGTAGAGCACGTGCGACTCGTAGATGAACCAGCCGCCGAACACCACCGCCGACGCGGTGTACACCAGTCCCATGCCGGCGACAGGGATCAGCAGGAGCGAGCACACGACGGTCGCCCATGCGTACAGGATCACCTGCAGACCGACCTGCGACCCCTGCCGGGTGGCACCCAGCATGGGCACGTGCACCTGCTCGTACTGCTCCTTGTACTTCATCGACAGCGGCCAGTAATGCGGCGGGGTCCACAGGAACACCAGGGCGAAGAGGATGACCGGCGGCCAGGCGAGCGATCCGGTGACGGCGGTCCAGCCGATCAGCACCGGGAAGCAGCCCGCGATCCCGCCCCACACGATGTTCTGCTCCGTGCGGCGCTTGAGGATCATCGTGTAGATGACGACGTAGAAGAAGATCGCGGCGGCCGAGAGCGTCGCGGCGAGCCAGTTCGTGGTGAGCCACAGCCACACCGTCGAGAACGCGGCGAGCGTCCAGGCGAAGATCAGCGCCCCCCGCGGAGACACCTCACCGGTGACGAGCGGACGATTCACGGTGCGCTGCATGTGCGCGTCGATGTCGCGGTCCAGATACATGTTGAACGCGGCGGCCGACCCGGCGCTGGCGGTGCCGCCGATGACCGTCGCGAGCACCAGCCACACGTTCGGGAAGCCGCCCTGGGCCAGGATCATGACCGGGACCGTGGTCACCAGCAGAAGCTCCAGCACGCGCGGCTTCATGAGCGCCACGTATGCGCGGACGGTACGGCCGACGCTCTGGCGAGGCCGGCGGGACCCGTCGCGCTGCGGCTCGGTCCCGACCGTCTTCGTGCTGTCCATGGCCCCCGCAATCGCCGTTCGCAGAATCCTCCCAAGTCTAGGGCATCGGCGTGTCGCGACCCGTCTGCCGGACGCCCCGCTCCCCTCGCGCGGCCGATTCACATCGCCGCCGCAAGGCGGGTGAGCAGAACGTGACGCCGTCGACACCGGCACGTCACCGGCGAGGATGCCGGCTTCGCAAGACTCCGTCACATAGACGGCTCGCATGGCCCGGGCGGTACCCCGCTTCGCTATGCTGAGATCACGCGCGCCCGCCGCCGATTCTCCCCTTCTCCATCCGGACAAGGGCCGCGAACCGGCCTCGTTCTCGGGCGCACCTCCTCTGTGAAAGGCGGCCCGGTGTCGGAACTGCGTTGGGAAGAGATCGATCGGCGCGCGGTGGACACCGCACGCGTTCTAGCGGCGGATGCCGTGGAGAAGGTCGGCAACGGCCACCCCGGGACCGCGATGAGCCTCGCGCCTGCGGCGTACCTGCTGTACCAGCGGGTGCTGCGCCACGACCCGACGGACACCCACTGGCTGGGCCGCGACCGGTTCATCCTCTCGGCCGGCCACTCGTCGCTGACGCAGTACGTCCAGCTGTACCTCGGCGGGTTCGGCCTGGAGCTCGATGACCTCAAGGCGCTGCGCACGTGGGGCTCGAAGACGCCGGGGCACCCGGAGTACGGACACACCAAGGGCGTGGAGATCACGACAGGTCCGCTGGGCCAGGGCCTCGCGTCCGCGGTGGGATTCGCCTACGCCGCCCGCTACGAGCGCGGGCTGTTCGATCCGGACGCCGCCGCCGGCACCTCGCCGTTCGACCACTTCGTCTACGTGATCGCCGGCGACGGCGACCTGCAGGAGGGCGTGACCTCGGAGGCCTCGTCGCTGGCGGGCCACCAGGAGCTCGGCAACCTCATCGCCATCTACGACTCGAACCAGATCTCCATCGAAGACGACACCAACGTCGCCTTCACCGAGGATGTCGCCCAGCGCTACGAGGCGTACGGCTGGCACGTGCAGGTCGTCGACTGGAAGAAGACCGGCGAGTACGTCGAGGACGTCGCGGAGCTGTACGCCGCGATCGAGGCCGCGAAGGGCGAGACGGCGAAGCCCTCGCTGATCATTCTGCGCACCATCATCGGGTGGCCCTCGCCCGGCAAGCAGAACACCGGCAAGATCCACGGCTCCGCCCTGGGAGCCGACGAGCTGGCGGCGACCAAGAAGGTCCTCGGCTTCGACCCGGAGCAGTCGTTCGTGGTCGCCGACGACGTCCTGACCCACACGCGGGCGCTGAAGGACCGCGCTGCCGAGGCGCGCGCCGCGTGGCAGGAGTCGTTCGACGCCTGGGCCGCGGCCAACCCCGAGCGCAAGGCCCTGCTCGATCGCCTGGAGGCCGCAGAGCTTCCCGCCGATATCGCCTCCGCTGTCCCGTCGTTCGAAGCAGGCAAGGACGTCTCCACGCGCGCCGCGTCCGGCGTGGTCATCAACGCCCTGGCCGCCGAGCTTCCCGAGCTGTGGGGCGGCTCGGCCGATCTGGCGGAGTCCAACCTCACCACGATCAAAGACGCGAAGTCGTTCATCCCGGCCGAGTGGTCCACGCACGAGTGGTCGGGCGACCCGTACGGCCGCGTCCTGCACTTCGGCATCCGCGAGCACGCGATGGGCGCCATCGTGAACGGCATCAAGCTGCACGGTCCCACCCGCCCGTTCGGGGGCACGTTCCTGATCTTCAGCGACTACATGCGCCCGGCGGTGCGCCTGGCCGCCCTCATGAACATCCCGTCGATCTTCGTCTGGACGCACGACTCGGTGGCGCTGGGCGAGGACGGCCCCACGCACCAGCCGATCGAGCAGCTTGCCACGCTCCGCGCCATCCCGAACTTCACGGTGGTGCGCCCGGCCGACGCGAACGAGACCTCCGCCGCCTGGCTGGAGATCCTGCGGCGCCAGGGCGGGCCGACCGGGATCGCCCTCACCCGCCAGAACATCCCGGTGTTCGAGCGCGGCGACGGCGAGGCATCCGGTGACGTGCTCGCCTCGACGGACGGCGTCGCCAAGGGCGCCTACATCCTCGCCGAGGCGCCCGGCGGCACGCCGGACGTGATCCTCATCGCGACGGGATCCGAGGTGCAGCTCGCGGTCGCGGCGCGCGAGACCCTCGCCGCCGAAGGCGTGAACGCCCGCGTGGTGTCGGCTCCCTCGCTGGAGTGGTTCGACGAGCAGGATGAGGCGTACCGCGAGAAGGTGCTGCCCTCCGCGGTCCGGGCGCGGGTGTCGGTCGAGGCCGGCTCGCCGCTCACCTGGCGCGGCATCATCGGCGACGCCGGCCGCTCGGTCGCGATCGACCACTTCGGCGCGTCGGCCGACTACAAGACCCTGTTCCAGAAGTTCGGCATCACCGCCGACGCCGTCGTCGAGGCAGCCCGCGAGTCCCTCGCGGCCGCGGCTCGCTGAGCGACGACACGAAAGCACGAGGAGAAGGCACCATGACCACCCCTACTGAGAAGCTGGTCGCCGACGGCGTGAGCATCTGGCTCGACGACCTGTCGCGCGAGCGCATCACGTCGGGAAACCTGACCGAGCTCATCTCGACCCGCAACGTGTCAGGCGTCACGACCAACCCGACGATCTTCCAGGGAGCGATCGGCGGCGGCGGGCACGCCTACGCCGACCAGATCACCGAGCTCGCCCGCGCGGGCGCCTCGGTCGACGACGCCATCTTCGCCGCGACCACCGACGACGTGCGCGACGCGGCCGACATCTTCCGTCCCGTCTACGACGCCACCGACGGCGTGGACGGCCGTGTGTCGATCGAGGTCTCCCCCGACCTCGCCCACGACACCGAAGCCACCGTCGCGCAGGCCAAGCAGCTGTGGGCCAGCATCGACCGACCCAACGTGCACATCAAGATCCCCGCGACCAAGGCGGGCCTTCCTGCCATCACGGCGACCCTCGCCGAGGGCATCTCGGTCAATGTGACGCTCATCTTCAGCCTGGAGCGGTACGCCGAGGTCATCGAGGCGTTCCTCGCCGGCCTCGAGCAGGCGCAGGCGAACGGCCACGACATCTCGAAGATCCACTCGGTGGCGTCGTTCTTCGTCTCCCGCGTGGACACCGAGGTCGACAAGCGCCTCGCCGCCATCGGCACCGACGAGGCCCTCGCCTTGAAGTCGCTCGCCGGTGTCGCCAACGCGCGCCTGGCGTACGAGCTGTTCGAGAAGGAGTTCGCCACCGACCGCGCGAAGGCGCTCACGGATGCCGGCGCACACGTCCAGCGTCCGCTGTGGGCCTCGACGGGCGTCAAGGACCCCTCACTCCCTGACACGCTGTACGTCACCGAGCTCGTCGCGCCGGGCGTCGTCAACACGATGCCCGAGAAGACGCTGCAGGCCACGTTCGACCACGGTGAGATCGCCGGCGACGCGGTGACCGGCACGTACGAGGCGGCACGCAAGATCTTCGCCGACCTGGCAGCCGTGGGCGTGGACTTCGCCGACGTCACCGATGTCCTCGAGACCGAGGGCGTCGACAAGTTCATCGCGTCGTGGCACGACCTGCAGGGAACGGTGAAGAAGGCGCTCGAGGACGCCCTCCAGAGCACCCGATGAGCTTCGACATCCACCTGAGCGGGCACGTCAAGTCCGTCGTCGAAGCGACGCTGCCCGGTCTGGTCAGCAGCCTGGTCGCGTCCGGCATCACCGCCGGTGACGCCTCCCTGTGGGGCCCGAAGGCCGAAGCCGAGGCATCCCAGCGGCTCGGCTGGGTGCAGGCGGTCAGCGTCTCGCGCCCGCTGGTTCCGGAGATCCTCGCCCTGCGCGAGCGGCTCAACGCCAGCGGCGTGACCCGGATCGTGCTGGCAGGCATGGGCGGCTCGTCGCTCGCGCCCGAGGTCATCACCCAGACGGCAGGCGTTCCGCTGGTCATCCTGGACTCGACCGCCCCGGGACAGGTCCTGGCCGCGATCGACGGCGACGCCGAAGGTGGCGACCTGACCCGCACGGCACTGGTGGTGTCGTCGAAGTCGGGCTCCACCGTCGAGACCGACTCCGCCAAGCGGGCGTTCGAGGCCGCGTTCCGCGACCTCGGGATCGACCCGGCTGAGCGGATCATCGTCGTGACCGATCCCGGCTCGCCGCTGGATCAGTCGGCGCGGGCAGACGGCTACACCGTGTTCAACGCCGACCCGACGGTCGGCGGCCGCTACTCGGCGCTCACGGCGTTCGGCCTCGTCCCCGCGGGACTGGCGGGCGCCGACATCTCCGAGCTCCTGGACGAGGCGGAGGCGTCGCTGCTCGAGGTCGCGATCGACAGCCCCGACAATCCGGCGCTGGTCCTGGCCGCGGCGATCGCCGGCGGCGACCCGCGGAAGGACAAGCTCGGTCTCGTCTCCGACGGGACGCACATCGCGGGCCTGCCCGACTGGATCGAGCAGCTGATCGCGGAATCGACGGGCAAGGAGGGCACCGGCATCCTGCCCGTCGTCCTGCTCCCCGTCTCGCCGGAAGTCGACGTCACTCCCCCGGACCTGCAGATCGTGCGGTTCGTCGACGAGGCGAAGCAGTTCCACCTCTTCGAGCATCACCAGGGCGAGGTGCTGGTCAGCGGTTCGCTCGGAGCACAGTTCGTGGTGTGGGAGTACGCGACGGCGATCGCGGGACGGATGCTGGGGATCGACCCGTTCGACCAGCCCGACGTCGAATCCGCCAAGGTCGCCGCGCGCGGCCTGCTGGAGGCGCGTCCCGAGCAGACCGCACCGGCGTTCGCCGTCGAGGGCGTCGAGGTCCGCGTGTCCGACCCCGAGCTCGCGGCATCCGGAACCGTCGCCGGCGTCCTCGACGCCCTGTGGGCTCGCATCCCGGCGGACGGATACGTCGCGATCCAGGCGTACGTGAACCGCCTCGAGCTCTCGCAGCTCGCGGGGCTCCGGGAGCTCGTCGCGGCGGACTCCGGCCGGCCGACGACGTTCGGGTGGGGGCCCCGGTTCCTCCACTCGACCGGCCAGTACCACAAGGGCGGACCGGCGAAGGGCGTGTTCCTGCAGATCCTCGAGCAGACAGACGTCGACCTCGAGATCCCGGGCCGTCCGTTCACCTTCGGCGAACTCATCCAGGCGCAGGCGGCGGGTGACGCCGCCGTGCTGGCGGACGGTCACGGCCGCCCCGTCGTCACCCTCACCCTGACCGATCCCCAGATCGAAGTGCTGTCGCTCTTCGAAGCGGCACAGTAGGAGCCCCATCCCTCATGACCGTCGAGATCTCGCGCGGGAAGAACCCGCTGCGCGACCCCGAGGACCGTCGCCTCAACCGCATCGCCGGTCCGAGCGCGCTCGTCATCTTCGGCGTCACGGGAGACCTCTCCCGCAAGAAGCTCATGCCCGCCGTCTACGATCTCGCCAACCGGGGTCTGCTGCCCCCGGGTTTCGCGCTGGTCGGCTTCGCGCGTCGCGACTGGGAAGACCAGGACTTCGCGAAGGTCGTCTACGACGCAGTCCGCCAGCACGCACGCACCGAGTTCCGCGACGAGACGTGGCAGCAGCTGCTGCAGGGCATCCGGTTCGTGTCGGGCGAGTTCGACGACCCCGACGCCTTCCGGCGCCTGCGCGAGACCGTCGACAAGCTCGACACCGAGCGCGGCACGATGGGCAACCACGCGTTCTACCTGTCGATCCCGCCGAAGGCGTTCCCGCTGGTCGCGGAGCAGCTGAAGTCGTCCGGTCTCGTCGACGACACCGCGGACCGGCCGGATCGGTGGCGCCGCGTGGTCATCGAGAAGCCGTTCGGCCACGACCAGGAGTCGGCACGCGCGCTCAACGACGTGCTGCGTTCGGCGTTCCCGACCGACTCGATCTTCCGCATCGACCATTACCTCGGCAAGGAGACGGTCCAGAACATCCTGGCGCTGCGCTTCGCGAACGAGCTGTACGAGCCGATCTGGAACCGCAACTACGTCGATCACGTGCAGATCACCATGGCCGAGGACATCGGCGTGGGCGGTCGCGCAGGGTATTACGACGGCGTGGGCGCCGCGCGCGACGTCATCCAGAACCACCTGCTGCAGCTCATGGCCCTCACCGCCATGGAGGAGCCGATCTCGTTCGACGCGAAGGATCTCCGCGCCGAGAAGGAGAAGGTGCTCGCCGCCGTCACGCTGCCCGAAGACCTCGCCCGGTCCACGGCCCGCGGTCAGTACGCCGGCGGCTGGCAGGGCGGTGAGAAGGTGCTCGGCTTCCTCGAAGAGGAGGGCATGGACCCGCAGTCCACCACCGAGACGTACGCCGCGGTGACCCTCGAGGTGAACACCCGGCGATGGGCAGGGGTGCCTTTCTACCTGCGCACCGGCAAGCGCCTGGGACGCCGGGTCACCGAGATCGCGGTGGTCTTCAAGCGCGCCCCCGAACTGCTCTTCTCCCGCAGCCAGACCTCGGGCCAGGGGCAGAACGCCCTCGTGATCCGCGTGCAGCCCGACGAGGGGGTCACGATCCGCTTCGGCTCCAAGGTGCCGGGCGCCGGCGCGCAGGTGCGCGATGTCACGATGGACTTCGGCTACGGCCACGCGTTCACCGAGGCCAGCCCCGAGGCGTACGAGCGTCTCATCCTCGATGTGCTGCTCGGCGACCCGCCGCTGTTCCCGCGGCACGAAGAGGTCGAGCTGTCGTGGCGCATCCTGGACCCGATCGAGCGGTTCTGGGAATCCCAGGGCGGTCCCCTCGAGCAGTACTCGCCCGGGTCGTGGGGCCCGGAATCCGCGGACGAGATGCTCGCCCGCGACGGACGGACCTGGAGGCGCCCGTGATCGTCGATCTTCCCGACACCACCGTCAGCAAGATCTCTCGCGCGCTGGTCAACGTGCGCGAGGAGGGCGGGGCGGTCGCGCTCGGCCGTGTGCTGACGCTCGTCATCCTCACCCGCGAGAGTGCGGTCGAAGAGGTCATCGAGGCTGCCAACGACGCCTCGCGCGAGCATCCCATGCGTGTCATCGTGCTGCTGATCCCGGACGGCTACGAGGGCGACTCGCGTCTGGACGCGCAGATCCGCGTCGGCGGCGACGCCGGCGCGAGTGAGGTCGTGACGCTGCGGGCCTACGGGGACGCCGGCCGCTCGAATCTCGAGAGCCTCGTCACCGGGCTGCTGCTGCCCGACGCCCCCGTCGTGGTGTGGTGGCCGAACCGCACGCCCGAGAGCATCTCGAAGACCTCGATCGGCCGCATCGCACAGAGGCGGATCACGGATGCGGCCACCAAGCCTGACCCGTCCGCCTTCGTCGCCGGACTCGGCGGGCAGTACGCGCCGGGCGACACCGATCTCGCGTGGACCCGGTTGACACGCTGGCGTGAGCAGCTGGCCGCCATCCTGGACCAGCCGCCGTACGAGCCGGTCGTGGGAGTGCGCGTGCGGGGGGCGGCGGACTCGCCGTCCACCGCCCTCCTGGCTGCCTGGCTGCGGCTCGCGCTGGACGTGCCGGTGGACTGGGCGTACCTCCCGGCCGACGAGTGGCCTCACGGCATCAAGTCGGTCGCCCTCGTGCGCGCCAGCGGCGAGGTCCTCCTGGAGCGCCCGACGCCGGGCACGGCGATCCTGACGCAGCCGGGGCAGCCCAGCCACGAGCTCGCGTTCCCCCGCCGCACGCTGCGGGAATGCCTGGCCGAGGAGCTTCGTCGGCTGGACCCCGACGTCCTGTATGGTCGAGTGATCACCGAGGGTTGGGAACTGCTCGACCCGCCGGCGACGAAGGAGACGCAGGTCCGATGAGCGATGCGCGGGTCACGGCCGGGGACGGTGCGGATGCCTGAGGGCTGGGCGGAGAAGCGCGTCGTCATCAGCTCCGACCCCGCGACGCTCGCCGACTCCGTCGCACCCCGCTTCCTGAGCCGCGTGGCCAAGCGGGTGGATGAGGGCAAGCTCGCCCACATCTCCCTCACCGGAGGCTCGATGGGCTCGGCCGTGCTCGCCGCGGCGGCCCGCAGTCCGAAGGCCGCGCGGATCGACTGGTCGCTCGTGCACTTCTGGTGGAGCGACGAGCGGTTCGTCCCGCGCGGCGACGCCGACCGCAATGACCGGCAGGCGCGTGAGGCGTTCCTGGACGGCCTGGACATCCCCGCCGGCAACATCCATTCGACTCTCGCCAGCGATGACGGCGTCGACCTGGATGCCGCGGCTGCCGCGTACGCCGAGGAGCTCGCGCGATTCCCCGGGGCCGAGGGGCCGTGGCCGTCGTTCGACGTCTGCTTCCTCGGGGTCGGTCCCGACGGTCACATCGCCTCGCTCTTCCCCGACCGGCCCGAGATCCAGATCACGGATCGTTCGGTGGTGGCCGTCCGCGAGTCCCCGAAGCCGCCACCCGAGCGCATCACGATGACGCGCCCCGTCATCAACAGCTCCAAGCGCGTGTGGCTCGTGCTCGCCGGCCCCGACAAGGCCGCCGCGCTCGGCCTCGCGCTCGCGGGTGCCAGCTACGCGAGCGTGCCCGCCGCGGGCGCCAAGGGCCGCAAGCGCACCACGTTCTTCGTGGATCGCGCCGCTGCCGCGCAGGTGCCGCCGGAGCTCATCGACCAGGAGTACTGAGGCGCGACGGATCAGCGTGTGTCTTGACCGGCCTGTGCCCCACGCGACCTCGAGGGTTCGGGCACGGGCGCGTCCCGGTCTCGACGCGCGGCCCGAACTCCTCAGATCTGCCGGAGTGACCCGGCGTTCGCGGTGATTCGTCCGTTGGATGGTGCAACCTTGAGGAGTTTGCGCACGCGGGTCGGCGGCGCCGAGCGGAGAGACGGCGCCCACCGGGACGCCGGGCAGTGGCGTGCCCGTCGTCCACCCGGGCCTCAGTCGCCCCGACCGTGCT
Source organism: Microbacterium timonense (assembly GCF_900292075.1). Classification (GTDB taxonomy): domain Bacteria; phylum Actinomycetota; class Actinomycetes; order Actinomycetales; family Microbacteriaceae; genus Microbacterium; species Microbacterium timonense. The sequence continues at coordinate 238,707 of NZ_OLMV01000001.1, read as the reverse complement.
GCACGAACTCCTCACATCTGCGGCAATCCCAAGGGATGCGCCGAGAGTTGTCCGTCGCAGCGGGCGGTTTTGAGGAGTTCGTGCACGTGCGCAGCGAGTGTATCGATCAGTCCCAAAGCAACGAAGAAGACCGGATGCCGCGGCATCCGGTCTTCTTCTCGTCTCACGAGGTCGCGAGACGGCTCGTCACTCCTGGCCGCGCCGCTCGCGCAGCTGACGCAGGGCGTCCTCGAGGAGGGTCTCGGCCTCTTCCTCGGTGCGACGCTCCTTCACGTAGGCCAGGTGGGTCTTGTAGGGCTCCGTCTTCGCGACCGCCGGCGGGTTCTCCTTGTCACGCCCGGCCGGAAGTCCCGAGTGCGGCGAGTCGATGATGTCGGGGATCTCCTCCTCGGGGATGCCCGCGGCGAAGTACCGCACCGTCTCGTTGCCGAGTGCGTCCCAGTACGAGATCGCGATGCGCTCGGCGTGGAAGCCGTGGTCCTGCTCTCCCATGGGCCCGGCACCGACGCGGGTGCCGCGGATCGCGTTGCCTCCGGTAGCCATCAGAGCGCCTGGAACTTCGTGATCAGGCCGAGCGCGACGATCGAGGCGAACCAGACCAGCGCGAGGACCACGGTGAAGCGGTTGAGGTTGCGCTCGGCCAGCCCGGACGAACCGAGCGCCGAGGTCATGCCGCCGCCGAACATGTCGGACAGGCCGCCGCCGCGCCCCTTGTGGAGCAGGATGAGAAGGGTCAGCAGGAGGCTGGTGATGCCCAGGAGCACCTGCAAGACGAACTCGAGGATCTGCACAGTCGTAGAAGCCTTTCGCGGCGATCATTCGCCGATCGCACAAGGGACAAGTATACGGGTTACCGCGTTTGGTCTCGCTTCGCTCGTTCAACGACCGCGAACACAGCCCGGTACTTGAAGGAGAGCGCAGCGACGAGACGAAACGCGATCAGACTCCGACGTGCTTCTGGTACCGGATGATGGCCGCGAACTCGTCCACGACGAGGCTCGCTCCGCCCACCAGTGCGCCGTCGACGTCGGGCTCCCGCATGAAGCTGGCGATGTTGGCCGCCTTGACGGAGCCCCCGTAGAGGACACGGGTGCGGGCCGCGGCATCCGGTCCCAGCTTCTCGGCGATGACCTCGCGGAGCTTCGCGCACACGTCCTGTGCCTGCTCGGGCGTCGCCGCCTGACCCGAGCCGATCGCCCACACCGGCTCGTAGGCCACGACGATGTCGGCATCCGCCTTCACACCGTCCAGTGCGGCCGCGAGCTGGCTCACGGGGACGGCGCTCGCACCGAACTTCTCCAGGTCCTCGCTGGTCTCACCCACGCAGATCACCGGCACCAGCCCGTGCTTGAGCGCGGCCTTCACCTTCGCGGCCACGACCTCGTCGGTCTCGGCGTGGTACTGACGACGCTCCGAGTGGCCGATGATGACGTAGCGCGCATCGAGCTTCGACAGGAACGCGCCGGAGATCTCCCCGGTGTATGCGCCCGAGTCGTGCACCGACAGGTCCTGCGCGCCCAGCGCGAAGGGGATCTTGTCGGCGTCGAGCAGCGTCTGCACGGTGCGCAGATCCGTGAAGGGCGGGAACACCGCCACCTCGACCGAGCCGTCCTCGTGCTTGGCATCCTTCAACGTCCAATGCAGCTTCTGCACGAACGCGACCGCCTGAAGGTGGTCGAGGTTCATCTTCCAGTTGCCTGCGATGAGCGGCTGACGCGGCCCCTGGGCCTGTCCCGTCGTCACTGCCATCCGAGGACCTCCAGTCCGGGAAGCTTCTTGCCCTCGAGGAATTCGAGGCTGGCGCCGCCGCCGGTCGAGATGTGACCGAACGCGTCGTCGGCGAATCCGAGCTGACGGACCGCCGCGGCGGAGTCTCCCCCGCCGACCACCGACAGTCCGTCCACCTCGGTGAGCGCCTGGGCGACCGCCTTGGTTCCGGCGGCGAACGCCGCCATCTCGAACACGCCCATCGGCCCGTTCCAGAACACCGTCTGGGAGTCGCGCACCTTGTCGGCGAAGATCGCCGCCGTCTCGGGACCGATGTCCAGCCCGAGGCCCGACGATCCGAACGGGGTGTCTTCGAGGGCGGATGCCGGGGCCACCACGTGCTCGGCATCGGCCGAGAAGGATGCGGCTACCACCGCATCGACGGGGAGCACGAGCTCGACGCCACGTTCCTTCGCCGTCGCGATGTAGCCCTTCACGGTGTCGAGCTGGTCGCGCTCCAACAGGCTCGAGCCGACCTGGTACCCCTCGGCCGCGAGGAACGTGAACATCATCCCGCCGCCGACGAGCAGGCGGTCCACGCGCGGAAGCAGATGCTCGATGACGCCGAGCTTGTCGCTCACCTTCGAACCGCCGAGGACGACGGTGTACGGGCGCTGCGGGTTCTCGGTGAGGCGGTCGAGGACGTCGACCTCCTTCTCGATCAGGAAGCCGGCGGCCGACGGCAGGATCTCCGCGAGGTCGTAGACCGATGCCTGCTTGCGGTGGACGACGCCGAAGCCATCCGAGACCAGCACGTCGCCGAGCGACGCCAGCTCCTCGGCGAAGGCACGACGGGTCGCGTCGTCCTTCGCGGTCTCGCCCGGGTGGAACCGGAGGTTCTCGATGATCGCGACGTCGCCGTCCTCGAGCGCGGCGGCCGCCTCGTGGGCCGACTCGCCGACGGTGTCCCGAGCGAACGCGACGGGCTTACCGAGCAGCTCCGAGAGACGCTGCGCCACGGGCGCCAGGCTGTACTTCGGGTCGGGCGCGCCGTCGGGGCGTCCCAGGTGGGAGCAGACGATGACGCGGGCGCCCTGGTTGATCAGGGCGTTGAGCGTGGGGAGCGTGGCCCGCACACGGCCATCGTCCGTGATGACCCCGTCCTTCAGAGGGACGTTGAGGTCAGCACGGACGATGACGCGCTTGCCGGCCAGCGGACCCAGGGTGTCGAGGGTACGCAGAGCCATGGCGGGATCAGAGACGCTCGGCGACGTACTCGGTGAGGTCGACGAGGCGGTTCGAGTAGCCCCACTCGTTGTCGTACCAGGCCGAGACCTTGACGAGGTTGCCGCTGACGTTGGTCAGCTGCGAGTCGAAGATCGACGAGTGCGGGTCCTGCTGGATGTCGCTGGAGACGATGGCGTCGGCGTTGTACTTCAGGTAACCCGCGAGGCGGCCCTCGGCAGCGGCGGCCTCGTACGCGGCGTTGACCGACTCCTTGGTCAGGCCCTCCGCGGGGGTGATGATCGTGAGGTCGACGATCGAGCCGGTGGGCACCGGGACCCGGTACGACGAGCCGCTCAGCTTGCCGTTGAGCTCGGGCAGCACCAGGCCGATCGCCTTGGCCGCACCGGTCGAGGCGGGAACGATGTTGATCGCGGCCGCGCGGGCGCGGTGGAGGTCCTTGTGGGGACCGTCCTGCAGGTTCTGGTCGGCGGTGTAGGCGTGCGCGGTCATCATGAACCCGCGCTCGATGCCGAACGTGTCGTTGAAGACCTTGGCCAGGGGCGCCAGGCAGTTGGTGGTGCACGACGCGTTGGAGATGATGTGCATCGTCGCCGGGTCGTACGACTCCTCGTTCACACCCATGACGAACGTGCCGTCCTCGCCTGTGGCGGGAGCGGAGATGAGGACCTTCTTCGCGCCGCCCTGGATGTGCTTGCGGGCGTCGTCGGCGTTGGTGAACCGGCCGGTCGACTCGATGACGATGTCGACACCGAGCTCGCCCCACGGCAGGTTGGCGGGGTCGCGCTCCTCGAAGACCTTGATCGACTTGCCGCCGACCGTGATCGAGTCCTCGGTGTACGAGACCTCCTGGTCAAGGCGTCCGCCGACCGAGTCGTACTTGAGGAGGTGAGCGAGGGTCTTGTTGTCGGTGAGGTCGTTCACCGCCACGATGTCGAGGTCCGCGCCCTGCGCGAGAGCCGCGCGGAGGTAATTGCGTCCGATTCGGCCGAAGCCGTTGATGCCGATCTTGACAGCCACGGAGTTTCTCCTGAGTGTGTCGTGCGCGAGTGCGCGGTTGTTGCGATTCGAACGAGGACAACGGCGTCCCGGCGGGCGCGCCCGCCGGGACGGCCGCGCCTGCTATGACAGTACCAGCAGGCCCGAGGTCTTCTGGCGGGCGGCGTCGAGGCGCTGCGCCACGTTCTGCCAGTTCGCGATGTTCCAGACCGCCTTGACGTAGTCGGCCTTCACGTTGAGGTAGTCGAGGTAGAAGGCGTGCTCCCACATGTCCAGCTGGAAGATGGGCACCGTGCCCTGCGCGGTGTTGCTCTGCTGGTCGAACAGCTGCTGGATGATGAGCTGCTGGCCGATCGGGTCCCAGCTGAGCACGGCCCAGCCGGAGCCCTGGATGCCGGTGGCCGCGGCGGTGAAGTGCGCCTGGAACTTGTCGAAGCCGCCGAAAAACTCGTCGATCGCGGCACGCAGCTCGCCCTCGGGCTCGCCGCCGCCCTCGGGCGACAGGTTGGTCCAGAAGATCGAGTGGTTGACGTGGCCGCCGAGGTTGAACGCGAGGTCCTTCTCGAGCTTGTTGACGTTCGCCAGGTTGCCGGTCTCGCGGGCCTCGGCGAGCTGCTCCAGCGCGGTGTTGGCACCGGTGACGTACGCCTGGTGGTGCTTGCTGTGATGCAGCTCCATGATCTTGCCGCTGATGTGCGGCTCCAGCGCGGCGTAGTCGTAAGGGAGGTCGGGCAAGGTGTACTTCGCCATGTTCTCTTCTTCCTGTCGGCGCGCGCCGAATCCCCGGCGCAGCGAGGGTGACGTTCTCATCCTACTGAGCGGCAACGCTGGCGCACCGGGGTTGCTTCCCGTTATGACGTGTGGAAGGACGCCCCCGCGCTCGTCCCCCGCTCCTCCCCGACCCCCCCGCCCCCCCCGCACCACCCCGGACTTCATCCGAGCGCCGAGACTCGACGCTCGCATGGAGTCTCGGCGCCCCGATGAGTCTCGCGGGAGAAGAGGCTCGGGAACCGGATGCTTGGGCGGTCAGTCCTCGATGCCGGCGGGCACGGCTGCGTCGGTGCCGGGGATGCCCTCGGCCTCGGCCTTCTTGTCGGCCATCGCCAGCAGCCGGCGGATGCGGCCGGCGACGGCATCCTTCGTCAGGGGCGGATCGGCGTGGTGGCCGAGCTCGTCCAGGCTCGCGTCGCGATGCGCCAGGCGCAGGTCACCTGCCTGACGGAGGTGCTCGGGAACCTCGTCGCCCAGGATCTCGAGGGCCCGCTCGACGCGCGCGCAGGCGGCGACGGCGGCCTGCGCCGACCGGCGGAGGTTGGCGTCGTCGAAGTTCACCAGGCGGTTCACGCCGGCGCGCACCTCGCGGCGCTGGCGCATCTGGTCCCAGTCCGAGGCGGCGCGGACCGCGCCCATCGCCGCCAGGGCGGCACGGATCGCCTCGCCCTCGCGGACCACCACGCGCGGGATCCCGCGTACCTCGCGTGCCTTGCCGGCGATGCCGAGCCGGTGCGCGGCGCCGACGAGCGCCATCGCCGCCTCCGACGACGGGCACGTGATCTCGAGGGCGGCCGAGCGCCCCGGATCGGTGAGAGTGCCCGCGGCGAGGAACGCGCCGCGCCAGATGGCGGCGAGGTCGCCGCGAGAGCCGGTCGTGAGCTTGTTGGGAAGGCCGCGCACCGGGCGCCGGCGCTGATCGAGCAGACCCGTCTGGCGCGCGAGCGTCTCGCCGCCTTCGATCACCCGCACGGCGTAATGGCTGCCGGTGCGCCCGCCCGAGCCCTGCACGTGCACGAGCTCCGGTCGCACGCCGTAGAGCTCCACGAGGTCGCGGGCCGTCCTGCGGGCGAGGACGTCGGAGTCGAGCTCCGCCTCCACCGCGACGCGGTTGGCGATCGAGTGCAGGCCTCCCGAGAAGCGCAGGAGCGACGTGAGCTCGGCGACCCGGGCCGTCGGGCGCGGGTCGCGCACAGTGATCAGCTCGGCCTTCACGTCAGCGGTCAGCGACACGGGTCTCCTTCGGGCTCTTCCGGGAACGACCGTCAAGCCTACCCGGCCGCCCGGCGCCCACTCCTCACTCCCGTCCCAGATCGCGATCGGCGATCCGGACGGCCACGCCGGGAACGGATGCCAGGCGCTCGGCGAGCTCTCGGACCATGACGACCGAACGGTGCTTGCCGCCGGTGCATCCCACCGCGATCACGGAATGGCTCTTGTTCTCCCGTTGATAGCCCTCCAGGACGGGACGCAAGGCCTGGCTGTACGCCTCCAGGAACTCGCGTGCCCCCTCCTGGGCGAGGACGTAGTCGCGCACTTCGGCGTCCTCGCCCGTGAACGGCCGCAGCCGCTCGTCCCAGAACGGGTTCGGCAGGAACCGCATGTCGGCGACGATGTCGGCGTCGGGGGGAAGCCCGTACTTGAAGCCGAAGCTCTGCAGCGTCACGGTGTGCCGCGCTGCGCCCTCCTCGGTGAACAGATCCGCGATCTTCGTGGCGAGCTGGTGGATGTTGTAGGTCGACGTGTCGATGATGACGTCCGCGCCTTCTCGGACGGCCGCCAGCCGTGCACGTTCGCGACGGATGCCGTCGAGGATCGTTCCGTCGCCCTGCAGGGGGTGCGGCCGCCGGACCGCCTCGAACCGCCGGACGAGCACATCGTCGGAGGCATCCAGGAACATCACCCGGATCTGCCGTCGCTCCCGGAGCGCGCGCATCGCGTCCGGCAGGTCCGAGAAGAGGTCCCGCCCACGCACGTCCACGACGACGGCGACGCGGGGCAGCACTCCCCCCGCGAGCTCCGTGAGGTCCAGGAGGGGCTTGAGCATCTGCGGCGGCAGATTGTCGACGACGTACCAGCCGAGGTCCTCCAACGCGTTGGCCGCCGTCGATCGCCCGGCGCCCGACATGCCCGTGACGATCAGCACCTCACCGACGTGCCGCGACGCCTCGCTCATGACCACCCCCGTCGAGCCCAGCCTACCCACTCGAGGCGACGGCCTGCTCGCGCGGGGAAGCGCTCTCGCCCTGCGGTGTCTGCGCCAGGTGCGCGTGGATGGCGGCGGCCAGCTTCGGGCCGACGCCGGGGAGCTGCTCGATCTCGTCCAGCGTGGCCTTCTTCAGTGCCGACACCGACCCGAAATGCCGCAGCAGCGCCTTGATGCGAGCCTCGCCCAGGCCGGGCACCTCGGCGAGCACGCTCTGGATGTCACGCCGACGGCGACGACGCTGATGCGTGATCGCGAACCGGTGCGCCTCGTCGCGCAGCCGCTGCAGCAGGTACAGCGCCTCGGATGTGCGTGGCAGGATCACGGGGTACTCCTCCCCAGGAAGCCACACCTCTTCCAGCCGCTTGGCGATGCCGCACAGCGCGATCTCCTCGTGCCCGGCATCGCGCAGGGCACGCGCGGCCGCCTCCACCTGCGGCTTGCCGCCGTCCACGACCAGCAGCTGCGGCCGGTAGGCGAACCGCGGCCGCTTGCGCGTGGTGACGACCGGGGCCTCCTCCGAATCGCCGCCCGAGCGAGAGGTCCCGTCGCCTCCGCCCGAGGCAGGAGCGATCGACGTGGGCTCGTCCTGCTCTTCCGGCCGGTCGAGGTACGCCAGGCGCCGCGTCAGCACCTGGTAGAGCGAGTCGGTGTCGTCGGTGGTCTCGGCCACGCCGAAGGAGCGGTACTGATCCTTGCGGGGCAGCCCGTCCTCGAAGACCACCATGGAGGCGACGACGTTCGTTCCACTCAGGTGCGACACGTCGAAGCACTCGATGCGCAGCGGCGCCTCGGCGAGGTCGAGCGCCTCCTGAAGGTCGGTGAGCGCCTGCGTCCGTGCGACGTAGTCGCTGGTGCGCCGCGTCTTGTGCAGCATGAGCGCCTGCTGGGCGTTGAGGGTCGCCGTGCGCATGAGGTCTGCCTTGCGGCCGCGCTGGGCCACCTGGATCGTGACGGACTTGCCGCGGCGTCCGCGCAGCCACTCCTCGAGATCGGCGGCATCCTCCGGGAGCGACGGCACCAGCACCTGGCGCGGGATGTCGGCACCGGCCGCATTCCCGTACGTGCGCTGCAGCACCTGGTCGACGAGGTCGCCGCCGGAGATGTCGATCTCCTTCTCGATCGTCGTGGCACGCACGCCGCGCACACGGCCGCCGCGGATGACGAAGTGCTGGACGGCGGCCGCGAGTTCGTCCTCGGCGATCCCGAACAGGTCGGCGTCGGTGTCGGCGGCGAGCACCAGCGCGCTCTTGTTGAGCACCGCGTCGATCGACTGGAGCTTGTCGCGGTAGACGGCCGCCGCCTCGTAGTCCATCGCCGCCGAGGCCTCGCGCATGCGCGCCGTCAGTGCTTTGGTGAAGCGCTGGTCACCGCCTGACATGAAGGCCATGAAGTCCTCGACGATCGCGCGGTGCTCCTCGATGGTGACCTTCATCGAGCACGGGCCGCCGCAGCGCCCGATTTGTCCCGGAAAGCACGGCCTTCCCGTCGCCATCGCCTTCTTGTACGAGGAGTCGCTGCAGGTGCGGATAGGGAACACCTTGATCATCAGGTCGATGGTGTCGTGGACCGCCCACACCTTCGGATACGGTCCGAAGTACTTCGCCCCGGGGATCCGGCGGTTGCGCGTCACGATCACGCGCGGCGCCTCGTCGGCGAGCGTGATCGCCATGTACGGGTAGGACTTGTCGTCCTTGTAGCGGACGTTGAACGGCGGGTCGAACTCCTTGATCCACTGGTACTCGAGCTGCAGCGAGTCGACGTCCGTGGCGACGACGGTCCATTCCACCGATGCCGCCGTCGTCACCATGCGACGCGTGCGCTCGTGCAGCGTGTGCAGCGGCGCGAAGTAGTTGGACAGGCGGGCACGCAGGTTCTTCGCCTTGCCCACGTACAGGACGCGGCCATCCGCGTCGCGGAAGCGGTAGACCCCCGGGTTGGTGGGGATCTCACCCGGCTTCGGCTTGTACGGGACAGTCGGAGCGGAGCGTGCCATGCGGCTCAGCCGGCCTTGCGGACTTCGACCGGCTCGGCGTCGGTGAGAGCCGCTCCGGCGTGCGTGGGGGCACGCAGTCCGAGCACTTCGGCCAGGAAGGCGCCGGTGTGGCTGCCTTCGACCCGCGCGACCTGCTCGGGCGTACCCGTCGCGATGACCTGGCCACCGCCCGCGCCGCCCTCGGGCCCGAGGTCGATGACCCAGTCGGACGACTTGATCACGTCGAGGTTGTGCTCGATGACGATGACCGTGTTGCCCTTGTCGACGAGCCCGTTCAGCACTTCGAGGAGTTTGCGCACGTCCTCGAAGTGGAGCCCCGTGGTCGGCTCGTCGAGCACGTAGATCGAGCGACCGTTGGTGCGCCGCTGCAGCTCTGTCGCGAGCTTGACGCGCTGCGCCTCACCGCCCGACAGCGTCGTGGCGGACTGTCCGAGGCGCACGTAGCCGAGACCGACGTCGACGAGCGTCTTGAGGTAGCGGTGGATCGCCTGGATGGGCTCGAAGAACTCTGCCGCCTCGGCGATCGGCATCTCGAGCACCTCGGCGATGTTCTTGCCCTTGTAGTGCACGGCCAGCGTGTCGCGGTTGTACCGCTTGCCGTGGCACACCTCGCAGTCGACGTAGACGTCGGGCAGGAAGTTCATCTCGATCTTGATCGTGCCGTCACCCGAGCACGCCTCACACCGGCCGCCCTTCACGTTGAAGCTGAACCGGCCGGGCTGATAGCCGCGGACCTTCGCCTCGGGCGTCTCGCTGAACAGGGTGCGGATGCGGTCGAAGACCCCGGTGTAGGTCGCCGGGTTGGAGCGCGGGGTCCGGCCGATCGGCGCCTGGTCGACGTGCACCACCTTGTCGAGGTTCTCCAGTCCCGTCACCCGGGTGTGCTTGCCGGCGACCCGGCGCGCACCATTGAGGCGCGTCGCGAGGACCTGGTAGAGGATGCCGTTGACCAGCGACGACTTCCCCGAACCGCTGACGCCGGTGACCGAGGTCAGCACGCCGAGCGGGAAGTCGACCGTCACGTTCTTGAGGTTGTTCTCGCGCGCCCCGACGACGGTGACCTGACGCTTCTTGTCGATCTTGCGTCGCTTCTTGGGGGTCGCGATGCTGCGCCTGCCCGACAGGTAGTCGCCCGTGATCGAGTCGCGATCGGCCAGCAGCTCGGCGATCGGGCCGGAGTGCACGACCTCTCCCCCGTTCACCCCCGCACCGGGGCCGATGTCGACCACCCAGTCGGCCGCGTGGATCGTCTCTTCGTCGTGCTCGACGACGATGAGGGTGTTGCCGAGGTCGCGCAGTGCGACGAGCGTCTCGATGAGCCGGCGGTTGTCGCGCTGGTGCAGGCCGATCGACGGCTCGTCGAGAACGTAGAGCACTCCGGTCAGCCCCGAACCGATCTGCGTCGCCAGCCGGATGCGCTGCGCCTCACCGCCCGAGAGCGTCGCCGCCGCGCGGCTGAGGCTGAGATAGTCCAGGCCGACGCGGATCAGGAAGTCCAGTCGCAGCCGGATCTCGCGCAGCACCTGGGCCGCGATGGTCGCCTCGCGCTCGGTGAGGGTCAGCTTGGCGAAGTACTCGCGCGCCTCGCCGAGGCTCAGCCGCGAGGCATCCGCGATCGAGTGACCGTGCACGAGCACCGCGAGCACCTCGGGCTTGAGCCGGTCACCGTCGCACACCGGGCACGGCACCTCGCGGAGGTACTCCGCCCAGCGCTGCCGCTGCGTGTCGGACTCGGCCTGCGTGTACTGCCGTTCGATGTACGGCACGACGCCCTCGAAACCGGACGAGTAGCGCATCTCACGGCCGTACCGGTTCTTCCACCGCACCGTGACCTTGTAGTTCTCGCCCCGCAGCACGGCTTCGCGCACCGATGCGGGGAGCTTCTTCCAGGGCGTGTCGAGCGAGAAGCCCAGATCGCTCGCCAAACCCTCGAGCAGGCGCTCGTAGTACTGGAAGAGGCCCTTGCCCTGCGTCGTCCACGGGATCAGCACACCCTCGCGGATCGAGAGCTCCTCATCGCCGAGCATGAGCTCGACGTCCACCGACATGCGCGTGCCCAGACCCGAGCACGCGGGGCACGCACCGAAGGGCGCGTTGAACGAGAACGTCCGCGGCTCGATCTCGGTCAGCTGCAGCGGGTGGCCGTTGGGACAGGCCAGCTTCTCGGAGAACGACTGCCAGGCGGCGTCGCCCTCCTCGTCGACGAAGTTGACCTGCATGACCCCACCGGCAAGCGACAGCGCCGTCTCGACCGAGTCGGTGACGCGATCGAGGATGCCCGGGCCCGCCACGAGTCGGTCGACCACGACGGCGATGTCGTGCTTGTAGCTCTTCTTCAGCGCCGGCGGCTCAGCCAGCTGGATCAGCTCGCCGTCCACGATGGCGCGTGCGTACCCCTTCGCCCCGAGCTCTTTGAAGAGGTCGACGAACTCGCCCTTCTTCTGGGTGACCACCGGCGCGACGATCTGATAGCGGGTGCGCTCAGGAAGCTCGACGAGCTGGTCGGCGATCTGCTGCACCGTCTGCCGCTGGATGACCTCCCCGCACTCGGGACAGTGCGGCACCCCGATGCGCGCCCACAGCAGTCGCATGTAGTCGTGGATCTCGGTGATGGTGCCGACCGTCGACCGGGGGTTGCGGTTCGTCGACTTCTGGTCGATGGACACGGCGGGGCTGAGCCCCTCGATGAAGTCGACGTCGGGTCGATCCACCTGCCCGAGGAACTGGCGCGCATACGCGCTCAACGACTCGACGTACCGGCGCTGCCCCTCGGCGAAGATCGTGTCGAAGGCGAGACTCGACTTGCCGGAGCCGGACAGACCGGTGAAGACCACGAGCGAATCCCGAGGGATGTCGAGGTCGACGTCCTTCAGGTTGTGCACGCGGGCACCGCGGACGCTGAGCTTTCCGCTGGTGCCACCGAAGGCGTTTCCGGGCATGTTTCCGGGCAGGGCGACAGGGACGATGGGCACCCGACAAGTCTAGGCGGGGCCTCCGACATCGGCTCCGGGAGCCGTTCGCCCGCGGCGAAGGCCGGCGTCGGCGCAGGTCCGATCGGGGTTTGGGGCGAAGTCCGTACCTTTGGGGCGCGTGCGTAGCGCCCCGAACGGACGAGATGCGCCCCAAACCCCGGGGAGGTCACGCCTCGAGTGTCAGCGCACCACCAGCACGGGCACCGCGCGGCTGGTCGAAGGCTTCACCGTGTCACTGCCGGCGTACGCGACCGACAGCTTGTGCACGCCACGGTCGAGCCGCGGCAGCTTCATCTTGACGATGCCGTGGTTCTTCTCGGTCAGCGTGGCCGTCGCGATCGCCGTCTCGCCGTCGAACACGGTGACCTCGCCGGTCGGGCGCAGACCGCCCTCTGCCACCACGATCGTCGTGAACTGCAGGGAGGAGTTCGCCTTGACCACGAGCTTGTTCGGCACGCCGATCGTGGTGCTGTCGGCGGCGCCGATGGTGAGGGGCACGACGACCTCGGTGCCTGTGGTCGGCCCGGTCAGCGTGAGCTGGACGGCCGAGCCGTGCGCCAGCTTCTTCGGCAGCGTGACGGTGACCTGCGCGGTTCCGTAGTCGTCGTTGAGGACCGCCGTGGTGCCGATGGTGTTGTCGACAGGGAACGCGCCGAGCTGCGCGCCGTCCAACGACACGGCGATCTCGGAATCCGTGAGGTCGCCGGGCGCCGACATCGCCCAGGACTTCACGGTGAACGTCACCGTCGCCCCGGGGTCGTAGGCGGCCGGCGCGTCGGCCGGGAAGCTCACCTCGACGGCGCGCTGGGCGTAATCGACCGGCAGCGGCGTCGTGGCGGCGTGCGTGGCGAGATAGTCGACCATCGCGGCGAGGTCGGCCTTGCCGGTGTCGCGCTTGGACGTGCCGTTGGCGAGCTCGAAGAAGTTGTCGCCGCCCGTCGAGAGGAACGAGTTCACGGTGACGGAGTACGTCGCCGTCAGGTCGATGGGCTCTCCGTTCAGCCACATGCCTGTCACCGTGCCGCGGGTTCCGGTGTACGGGACCGTCGACTCGTCGACATCCGGCGTCTTCGGGTCATCGAGCGGGTACTCCGTCACCTGCTGCTGCGTGTACGTGTACTCGAACCCTTCCGAGACCCCCAGGCGCAGGAAGTTGCGGCTGGGGACCTTGTTGAGCGCGTCGCGCTGCCACTGCTGCTCGAGCACCTTCTTGATCTGCTCGCCGGTCAGCTGCATGTTCACCAGTGTGTTCGCGAAGGGCTGGACCACCGCCGCCTGCTTGTAGGTGAGCGTGCGAGGGTAGGTGCCGTCGCCGGGGTCGGTGCCGAGCATGTCGGTACGCAGGCCTCCGGGATTCATGAACGCGATCTGGGCGGCGCCGGATTCAGGCGCCTCGGTCGCCCACTGCTGCACCTCGGCGACGAGGTTCCCGAGCGTCGACTCGCCGCCCCGGTTCTCGGTCCCGTTGGCGAATTTCGCGCGGTTCAGGGGCGCGCCGAGCTTGCCCAGTTCGACAGCGCCGAGCACCTCCGCCTTGGCGGCGGCGTCGGACACGATGGCGGTGGTCGCGGGGTCCGCCGGGTACTTCGCCACGAACGCGGCATCCTCCAATGCGAGGATGTTCTGCGACTTGGCCTGCACCTCGCCCGTGGCGCCGTCCACCGAGTACACGAGCTGGTTGAGGTTCGTGCCGTACTGGCCGGCCGAGACCACCGGCCGGTCGGTCACGGCACGTCCTTCGGCGGCCCACTGCGCGACCGGGAACGAGCAGTTGTAGGCAAGGTGCGTGTGGCCGGAGACGATCGCGTCCACATCCGGCGACACGTTGTTGATGATGTTCGCCCATGCGCCCGCGTCGTCCATCGTCGCGCAGTCGGTCGACGAGGCGCCCTCGTGCACGAGCATGACGACGAGGTCGGCGCCCTCGGCGACGAGGTCGGCAGCCTCCGCGTTGACGGACTGCACGATGCCCTGGACGGTGATGTCGGTGATCCCGCCGGGGCTCACCAGTGTGGGGAGGTCCTCGGTGACCGCGCCGACGAAGCCCACTTCGACATCACCGAACGTCTTGATCCACGTGGCGGGCACCGCGTCGTCGCCTGTGGCCTTCATCTTGAGGTTGGCCGCGATGTACTGCCACTGCGCGCCGCCGTACGGGTTCGCGGTGGCGTCGTAAGGCGCCATGACGCGGTTCACCAGGTCGCTGTATCCCTGGTCCAGTTCGTGGTTGCCCACGGCGGACACATCCAGCCCCGCCTCGTTCAGCGCGTCGATCGTCGGCTTGTCGTGCTGGATGAACGACTCGAACGTCGAGGCGCCGATGAGGTCGCCGGCGGCGGCGAAGACCGTGTTCGGGTTGGCCGCCCGGAGCTGCTTGACCGCCCCGGCGAGCACGGCCGCCCCCGCCTCACCGTTGGAGGCGTTGTTCAGGATGCGTCCGTGGAAGTCGTTCGTGGCGAGGATCTGGACCTCGGTGGTGGCGGCATGGGCGGCGGGTGCGGCGAGGCCGGTCACCGCGAGTGCGGCGAGCGTCATCGTCGACGCGCCGACCGCGAGGCGGCGGCGCGGAGATGCGGGGGCGGAACGCGGACCAGAGCGCATGGGTGCGTGCTTCTTTCTCGTGTGCGTGGCTGAGGGCGCGTCGAGAACGAGCCGGGTTCGGTGGACTCGTCGCACCTGTTCCGAGACTAGGAGACGCCGGCCCGATCCCATAGGGTCGCCGGGAACGGTCTGATAACGCCCCGAAGAACGATCGGCGACATCAGCGGGCTCCGGCGAAAGGCCGCAGCGCGTCGCGCAGCGCCACGAGCGAAGCGGCATCCGTCCCCACGCTCGCCATCACCTTCCCCGGGACCTCGAGCGCCTGCTCCCGCAGGCGCCGACCGGCATCGGTCAGCCCCACGTCGAGAACCCGTTCGTCGCCGTCGCGCCGCCCGCGAGTGACGAGACCCTGGGCCTCGAGCCGCTTGACCAGCGGCGAGAGCGTCGCCGGTTCCAGCGCGAGTTCCGCCGCGAGCTCCCTCAGGGAGCGCGGCGACCGCTCCCACAGTGCCAGCATCACGAGATATTGGGGATGCGTCAGGCCGAGCGGCTCGAGGATCGGCCGATAGAGCCCCACGACGTTGCGTGCAGCGGTGACCAGCGCAAAGCACACCTGGTTGTCCAGCTTCAACAGGTCGTCCGGCCCGAGCTCATCCGTCACGCGAAGATCCTATCGTGCACAAATCATTAGTACACTAACGTCATGCCCGATTCGGATGCCCCCTCCGCCCGCCGCCCCCTTCGAGAACGCGTGCGCGAGGCGGGCGGTTGGTACGCGTGGATCAACGCGAACCTCATCCGCGCCGCGGGACCGGCCGCGGTCGGCCCGTACGAGACGACTCCCCCGCCCACCGCCGCCGAACGCGCTGAACGCGCCTGCCCACTGTGCGGCGCCCCGATCACGCAGCACACCTTCGATCGGTCCGGGCCGAAGCCGTTGATGCACTGCCCGTAGCCGGCGCGGCGCCTGCGCGTCCACATGGCAGCGATGCGCGAAGCGTCAGGCGTGGCCGGCGCGCTCCATGGCGCGCAGCTCCTTCTTGAGGTCCTGCACCTCGTCGCGCAGACGCGCGGCCAGCTCGAACTTCAGCTCGCCCGCCGCGGCGAGCATCTGCTGACTGAGGTCGGCGATGGTCGCCTCGAGCTGCTCGGCCCCCTCGGCGCCGATGCCTTCACGTCGCAACTGCGGCGTCGGGCTCTTGCCGACACCGGACTTGGTCTTGGCGGCGGCCTTGCCTCGCAGCATCCGGTCGGTGTCGGATGCCTCCCGTGCCAGCACCTCGGTGATGTCGGCGATCCGCTTGCGCAGCGGCTGGGGATCGATGCCGTTCGCCTTGTTGTAGGCGATCTGCTTCTCTCGACGCCGGTCGGTCTCGTCGATGGCGTTGCGCATCGAGTCGGTGACCGTGTCGGCATACATGTGCACTTCGCCGGAGACGTTGCGCGCCGCGCGCCCGATCGTCTGGATGAGCGACGTGCCGCTGCGCAGGAACCCCTCTTTGTCGGCGTCGAGGATCGACACGAGCGACACCTCGGGAAGGTCCAGACCTTCGCGCAGCAGGTTGATGCCCACGAGCACGTCGTACACCCCGGCGCGCAGCTCGCTGAGCAGCTCGACGCGTCGCAGGGTGTCGACGTCGGAGTGCAGGTAGCGGACGCGCACGCCGTGCTCGCCGAGGAAGTCGGTGAGCTCCTCGGCCATCTTCTTGGTCAGGGTCGTGACGAGGACGCGCTCGTCGCGCTGCACGCGGATGCGGATCTCTTCGAGGAGGTCGTCGATCTGCCCCTTGGACGGCTTGACGATGATCTGCGGATCGACCAGGCCCGTCGGGCGGATGATCTGCTCCACGACGCCGTCGGCGATGCCCATCTCGTAGCGCCCGGGGGTGGCGGAGAGATAGACGGTCTGCCCGATGCGGTTCTTGAACTCGTCCCAGCGCAGCGGCCGGTTGTCCAGCGCGCTGGGAAGGCGGAACCCGTGCTCGACGAGCGTGCGCTTGCGCGAGGCATCCCCCTCGTACATCGCGCCGATCTGCGGCACGGTCACGTGGGACTCGTCGATGACCATGAGGAAGTCGTCGGGGAAGAAGTCCAGGAGCGTGTGCGGCGGCTCGCCGGGCATGCGACCGTCGAGGTGCCGCGAGTAGTTCTCGATGCCCGAGCAAAACCCGAGCTGCTGCAGCATCTCGAGGTCGAACGTGGTGCGCATGCGCAGGCGCTGGGCCTCGAGCAGCTTGTTCTGCGACTCGAGCTCTTTCAGGCGCTCCTCGAGCTCGTGCTCGATCGTGCCGATCGCGCGCTGAACGGTCTCTGTTCCGGCTGCGTAGTGCGTCGCGGGGAAGATCGGCACGGAGTCCAGTCGCTGCACGACGTCGCCGGTGAGCGGGTGCAGCATGAACAGCGCCTCGATCTCGTCGCCGAACATCTCGATGCGGATCGCGTACTCCTCGTAGACCGGGATGATCTCGATGGTGTCGCCGCGGACGCGGAAGTTCCCGCGCGAGAAGTCGACGTCGTTGCGGTTGTACTGCATCGCGATGAATTTGCGGATGAGCGCGTCGCGGTCGTACCGCTCGCCGACCTGCAGCGCCACCATCGCCCGCAGGTATTCCTCGGGCGAGCCCAGACCGTAGATGCACGAGACCGTGCTCACCACGACGACGTCGCGCCGCGACAGCAGCGAGTTCGTCGTCGAGTGCCGCAGCCGCTCGACCTCGGCGTTGATCGACGAGTCCTTCTCGATGAACGTGTCTGTCTGCGGGACGTACGCCTCGGGCTGGTAGTAGTCGTAGTAGCTCACGAAGTACTCGACCGCGTTGTGGGGCATGAGCTCTCGGAACTCGTTGGCCAGCTGCGCCGCCAGGGTCTTGTTGTGGGCCAGCACCAGGGTCGGCCGCTGAACGGCCTCGATGAGCCACGCGGTCGTCGCCGACTTGCCGGTTCCGGTCGCGCCGAGCAGGACGACGTCGGTCTCACCCGCGTTGATGCGGGCCGCCAGTTCCGCGATCGCCTGCGGCTGGTCGCCGGACGGCGCGTATTCGCTCACGACCTCGAACGGTCGCACGGATCGAGTGGTCTGCACCCGTCCAGCGTAGGCGCGGGCACCGACATCGGCTCCGCGTTCGCGGCGAGCGGATGCCGGAGGCGCCGCGGGCGGCGCGATCAGGCGTACGAGTCCCGGCGGGCGGCGCGTCAGGCGCGCGAGGCCCGGCGGGCGATGTGGCCGTCCAGCCCCGCCCACAGGTCGTCGACCTGCCGCAGCGTGTCGGCCAGGCTGCCGGAGGTGTCGATCACGACGTCGGCGATGGCCAGTCGCGCGTCGTCGGGCACCTGCGAGTCGATGCGCGCGACCGCCTCGCTCCGGCTGAGCCCTCGCAGATCGACGAGCCGCTGCACTCGCACCTCCGCCGGCGCGTGGGCGACGACGATCAGCTCCCACGGGTCGTCGACACGCGCCTCGACCAGGAGCGGCACGTCGTAGACGACGACGGCGGACGGGTCGGCCGCGAATGCGGCGGCGAACCGGCGCGCGGACTCGGCGCGCACCGCCGGGTGGACGATGGCGTTCAGGCGGGCGATCGCGTCGCGGTCGCCGAAGACCAGCCCTCCGAGGGCCGCGCGGTCCAGTGAGCCGTCGGGACGCAGCATGTCGGCCCCGAACGCGTCGGCGATCCGGGCCAGCACCGGCGAACCGGGCGACTGCACCTCGCGCACGAGCTGGTCGGCGTCGACGACGACCGCGCCGTGCTCAGCCAGCCGACGGGCGATGGTGGACTTTCCCGAGGCGATTCCACCGGTGAGAGCGACGAGCGGCATGCATCGAGGATGCCACGGGATCCGCCGCGTGCGGGCGTCGGGACGCCGAAGGCCTGCGCCGTTCCTGAGGCGCGCTTGAGCCGGCGCTGAGCCGCCGACGGTAGCCTCGGGGCACCCGAAGGACCGATCCGCTCTTGCGGAGCCGAGAAGGGGCGGAGATGATCGCCGGACGCGTGTCCACTGCGTTCGACGCACATCCTCCTCGCCGCACGCTCCGCGCTGCACGGCCACGCGACGGCCGCCGCGGTGGAGCGGTTCGGAGGTGCAGACCGGCCGATCGCGTGGGGACGAGAACGACCCAGGTCTGTGGGACGAGGACGCGCGCAGGGCGGGACGTGGGGAAGTCTCCCGCCCTCCGCGCGGCCTGTCCGTCCCTCTCGAAGCGACGGCTGTGCACCGTCGCGGACGCCCTCGGCCGCGGCATCGCGCCGGCCGCCTGATGGACGCGTCGTCGCCGTTTCGGGCTGTGTTCTGGGATATCATGACCGAGGTCCAGGATCCGTCGACCCCAGCAACGGAGCCGGAGGGGGAATCGGTGGAAGAAGTGCGCGTCGCCGTCGTGATCGAAGACGAGGACGACATCCGCGCTCTCCTGTCCACCGTCCTCGCCCAGGCAGGTTTCGAGGTGCACGGCGCGGCTGACGGCACCACCGGTGTCGAACTCGTGCGCACGCACAGCCCGCTCGTGACGACGCTGGACGTCAACATGCCCGGCATGGACGGCTTCGAGACCGCCAAGCGGATCCGCTCGTTCAGCTCGACCTACATCGTGATGCTGAGCGCCCGCACGGAGGAGATCGACGCGCTGCAGGGGCTGGAGGCCGGAGCGGACGACTACGTCGCCAAGCCGTTCCGCCCGCGCGAGCTGCGGGCGCGCATCGACGCGATGCTGCGCAGGCCTCGTCAGGTGCTCGCCTCGGACGGTCAGGAGCCCGCCGCCGACGGCGAGTGGCTCGAGCACCACGGGCTGCGACTGAACGCCGAGACGCGCATCGTCTCGGTCGACGGCAACGACGTGGACCTCACGCGCAGCGAGTTCGACATCCTCTCGGACCTCCTCCGCGCCGGGCGTCGCGTGCGGGCCAAGGCCGACCTCGCGCTGATGCTCCGCGGCGACCAGTACGCCGTCAACGACTTCGTCTCCGACAGCGACGCGCGCGCGATCGAGGTGCACATGGCGAACCTGCGACGCAAGCTCGGCGAATCGCCGGCGAGCCCCCGCTGGATCGAGACGGTGCGTGGCGTGGGCTACCGCTTGACGGCCTGACCGCTGAGGGCCGGCAGCTCGTCCAAGGCGAGCCGCGACGGCGGTGACCGGGGCGGCTCAGTCGCCACCGTCCACGAGCACCGACGTCTCGACGTCGGCCGCCGCGCGGCCGGCGGCCTCCCGTGCGGACTGGATGAGCGTCTCGGTGTCGTACCCCGCATTCTCGCTGAGCGCCACGCCGACGCCGACCACCGGGATCACGCCACCCCCGACCCGCCCGAGGTCGTCGAACAGCCCCCGGTAGATCGCGGCCGCCTGACGTCGCGCCTCCTGGGGCGATCCGACCGCGATGCCAACGAGGAGGCCCTTCGGCCCGTCCTGCGCCACGACGGCATTCGTCGGCGCGTGCCGCCGGACGCCGCTGCGCCACGTGCGGGCGACCGAGCCGGCCACTTCGCTGCCGAACGCCGTCGAGATCTGGTCGAGGTCGTCCAGCCGGACGGACGTCACGGCGACCGCTTCGCCGCGTGCCGAGGCCCGGATGCACAGGGAGGCCAGCGCGGCGCGGAACGCCTCCTGCGAGACGATATCGAGCTCGTTGTCGGCAGCAGCTGCGACGCGCAGGTAACCGCGCATCGGCGCACGGCCGGCGCGCAGGACCGACGTGACCACCACCGCAACGATCGTGAGGGTGACGGTCAAGAAGCTGGTGCTGACCGTGCCGAACACGGCTTCGAAGAGCCCACTGCCGGGGCCCGCGGCGACGAAGGCCGACGTGCGCGCCACGTAGTACAGGGACTGGAAACCCAGGACCCCGCCGAGCACCCATGCGGTGCGCGACCGCCGCAGGTCGCCGCGGAAACACTCCACCGCACCAGCGGCCGCGAAGACGAGCAGCGGGATGAACATCCACAGCACACCCGCCCAGTCACCGCCGCGATCGCCCTCGACGGCCACCGCGGCACCTGCGGCGACCACTGAGGCCGCGACGAGGATCGCCGGCCAGCGCATGGCGCGGGCGTTGAATCTGCGGCATCCGAGCCACATGCAGCCGGTGCCCGCCACGAACGCCGCGTTGCCCACCGCGATCGCCCACCACGCGCCTGCTCCGGCTTGCGCCCAGATCGCGTAGGCGAGAGTCGTCAGCATGGCGGCGAGGAACCCGATGGACCAGATGCGACCGGCGCCCTCGTCCCGACGCAGCACGGTCTCGAGGATGAACAGCACGCCGCTGACGTTGACGACCACCGCCGTGAAGATCATGGCGGTCGGCAGGTCGAGGATCATTGCGTGTCCCTTTCCGGGCGGTGGGCGGCGAGCTTGACGATGAAGGTCGAGCCGATGCCGGGTGCGCTGTGCAGGGCGAGCTCGCCCCCGTGGGCGCGCACGATGTCGCGCGTGATCGCCAGACCCAGGCCGGTGCCGGCACGGCGCTCTCCACCCGCCTTGTAGTAGCGCTGGAACAGCCGCGAACGTTCGGCGTCCGAGATGCCGACGCCCGTGTCGCGCACCAGGATCCAGGTGGACACGCCGTCGGTCGTGGTGCCGACGAAGACCGTGCCGCCATCCTTGTTGTAGGTGACGGCGTTGGCGATGAGGTTGTCGACGACCTGCCGGATGCGCAGCGGGTCCGCCCACGCGGTCGCCGGCTCGAGGCCCGTCATGTCGATGGTGATGGCGCGTCCCGCGGCGACCGGTGTGGCGTCCGTCGCCGCCGTGCGCACCAGATCCTGCGCGTCGATCAGCTGCGGCGTGAGGGATGCCTCGACCGACGAGGCCGAGGAGCTTGAAGCCGCCAGGATGTCTGCGACGATGCGCAGCAGCCGCTCGGCGTTGCGCTCGGCGACGTCCAGCCCCGCGCGCACCGCGTCCGGCGTATCGGGATCTTCGATGGCGAGATCGAGGTATCCCAGGATGGAGGTCAGCGGCGTGCGCAGCTCGTGCGACACCGACGCGACGAGCTCGTCGCGGGCGCGCAGCGCGTTCAGCTCCGCGGTCACATCTCGTGACACGACGACGGCGCCGATGTCACCGCGGTCGGGGTCGGTCAGCCGACGTGCGGTGATCGTGAGCGCGCGGCGCGGCCCCGGTTCGGCGCCGAACCACACGATCTGATCGTCGAACGCCTCACCGCGTCGCGCCCGCTCGAGCGGGAACTCCTCGGGCGGCAGGCGCGACACCCCGTCGTCGCGGAACGCCGCCACCTCGGTCTGATCGTTCGGCTCCAGGCCCTGCTGCAGGCGGCCGTGGGCCTCGTTCGTGACGGCCACGCGGCCGTCGGGCCCGATGCGCACCACACCGAAGTCGACGGCATCCAGCACTTCGGTGACCACCTGCTCCTGCCTGCGCGTGCGCGCGAGCACGCTGCGCAGCAGGTGCGACTGCTTGGCGAGCAGCATCCGTTGCGCTTCGGAGCGACGGGCGTTGAGGTGGCTGGTGGCGGCGACGGCGAACAGGACGAGCGGGAGCAGGAAGGTGCGGTAGGTGACTTCCGTCGAACTCAGCGCGTTGAGGACGCTCACGATGCCGGCGATCGCGGCGATGACGCCGAACAGCCCGGGCAGGCCGAAGCCACCGGCCAGCCACATCGTGGGGAAGATCCACAGCAGCCCCATCACCGTGTCGGGCGCCGCCAGCTGCATCAGGGTGATGGCGACGATGTCGACGGCGGGCACGATCGCGATCCACCCGTAGGGCACGCGGTTCCACGGGAAGACCAGCGTCGCGGCGGTGACGACGACGACCACCACCACTCCGAGGAAGAACACGACGGCGTCCCCGTGGAAGGGCCCGAGGGCCACCAGCACGCCGAGCACGAAGACGACCGCTGCCAGCAGCAGCTGGTTCAGCGTCGCCGTGCGGCCGCGGGTGCGATCGGCGAGCTGCGGAGCGGACCCGCCGGTGCCGCGGGTACGCGCCGTGGGCGCGCCGGGCTCGCCCGGCGTGGCAGCGGTCATACCGTGACGCTAATGGATGCCGCGGGCCGCTGCATGCGGCACGCGGCGACGCCTGCTCCCCCGCCCTCTCCCTGCCTGCGGCGCTGGGTCACCACACCGGCGCAGCGGACCTCAGAATCCGAAGTCCCCGAAGCCGCCGAGATCTCCCGCGGCGTCGCCGCCCCAATCCGGACCGGCGTCACCGCCCCACCCGGAGCCGGCGTCGCCCCATCCGGCATCGGTCGCGCCGTTCTCGCCGCCGCCGGCGTCACCCGATCCCTCGTCGGCGGCCGCCCCGTCCTTGTAGCCCTGGTCGTACGCGAAGGACGGCGCCAGGAAGGAGCTGACCAGCGCCGACCCGATCACGTACCCGATGACGGTGCCGAGGATGGACGATCCGAGCATGGAGCCGAAGGAGGGCCCCTGTCGCTGCGAGCCGAGCGTGCGTTCCATGAAACCCGGGTTGGTGTACTCTGCCCGGGTGGCCGCCCGCGCCATGGCCTGCGGGTCGGTCGTCCTGGGCTGCTCCGCGGCGGGGAGGCCTGCGGAGATGTCGGCGAGCACCTGCTGCCGTTGAGGCTCCGTCAGCTTCGCGAACGCCTCCGCGTGCACCTGTTCGATGGTCTCGGGGGGCGCCGTGCGCAACAGGTACCGGTATCGCTCGATCGCCACCTCGTCCTCGCTGCGGGGCGGCTGCATGCCGGGCCGGGCACCGGAAGGGGGCGGCGGTACGGGCGGTGCCTGCCGTGCGGCATCCGAGTCTCCGAACAGTCGATCCAGGAATCCCATGGTGTGCTCCGTCGCCTTCAGTGCTGCGGTGGAGTCACCACGGTAGGTCCCGTTCCTAGGAAGGGGCTGGGGACCTCCGAGCCGCCTGCTGACGGTGTGTCAGCCTCGTGCGGCCAGCGCCTCGCTCAGCCATCGGGCGTGCAGCTGCCACGGATCCTCGACGCCGGCGGCCAGCACCGCGACGTGCCGGGTGAGGGCATCGGAGCGGCGGAACCACTCCGTGCCGCCGTACCGGTCGGCGGCGAACTGGGCGTGCCGGCGCTGCTCGAGAGCGCGCCCGCCCCGCTCGAACGCCAGCAGTTCGTCGTGCCAGATGGCACCCAGCCGCTGACGCGGATTGCTGCTCGTGCCGATCTTGATGCGGTCGGCGTAGCGGAGGTAGTAGACCACATCCACCCGCGGAGGCGGGAGCTCTGCGTCAGGCAGCTCGCCGTGGCGCCACTCGCAGACCGCGCACAGCCAGCCGGACGGGTATCGCACGCCCACGCGCGATCCACACAACCCGCAGGGCGCCGGCAGCAGGTCCGCCACACCGTCGCGTGCCGTCGCCCAGTCGGATGCGACGGCGAGATGTCGTTCGCACAGCGACACCGGAGCGTCGGCGGGCACCGCGCCGCGGCATCCGTCATCGTCGACCAGACAGCGGCGCGGCAGGTTCGGGGGCACATCGCGAGGGTAGCCGCGACCTCCGACGTCGGCGGCCAGACGGCGAAGAGGCCGCCACCCGAAGGTGACGGCCTCTTCGAACCAGAGGTTCAGCGAACCGGAGGGCTCAGCTCAGCTCAGCGACCCGAGAGCTTCTCGCGCAGCGCGGCGAGGGCCTCGTCGTCCGCGAGCGTGCCCGACGGGCCGCTGTCGGACGAGTAGGTGCTGGCGCCGGTCTCGACGGGAGCGGCCGCCTCGGCCTCGAGGGCCTTGATGACCGCGGCCTTGTGGGCCTCCCAGCGTGCGTGGGCCGCAGCGTACTCCTGCTCCCACTTCTCGCGCTGCTCGTCGAAGCCTTCCTTCCACTGGTTGGTCTCGGGGTCGAAGCCCTCGGGGTACTTGTACTCCCCGTTCTCGTCGTACTCCGTGACCATGCCGTAGAGGGCGGGATCGAACTCGGTGCCGTAGGGGTCGACCGACTCGTTCGCCTGCTTGAGCGAGAGCGAGATGCGGCGACGCTCGAGGTCGATGTCGATGATCTTGACGAAGACCTCTTCACCGACCGACACGACCTGCTCGGCGAGCTCGACGTGCTTGCCCGACAGCTCCGAGATGTGCACGAGGCCCTCGATGCCGTCGGCGACGCGAACGAACGCACCGAACGGAACGAGCTTGGTGACCTTGCCCGGCGCGACCTGACCGATCGCGTGGGTGCGGGCGAAGACCTGCCACGGGTCCTCCTGCGTCGCCTTGAGCGACAGCGAGACGCGCTCGCGGTCGAGGTCGACCTCGAGGATCTCGACGGTGACCTCCTGGCCCACCTCGACGACCTCGGAGGCGTGCTCGATGTGCTTCCACGAGAGCTCGGAGACGTGCACGAGGCCGTCCACGCCGCCGAGGTCCACGAACGCACCGAAGTTGACGATCGACGAGACCGTGCCCTTGCGGACCTGGCCCTTGTGCAGGTTGTTGAGGAACGTGGTGCGCGACTCGGACTGCGTCTGCTCGAGCAGGGCGCGGCGCGACAGCACGACGTTGTTGCGGTTCTTGTCGAGCTCGAGGATCTTCGCCTCGATCTCCTGGCCGAGGTACGGCGTCAGGTCGCGGACGCGGCGCAGCTCGATGAGCGAAGCGGGCAGGAAGCCGCGCAGGCCGATGTCGACGATGAGACCACCCTTGACGACCTCGATGACCTGACCGGTCACGACGCCGTCGTTCTCCTTGATCTTCTCGACGTCGCCCCACGCACGCTCGTACTGGGCACGCTTCTTGGAGAGGATCAGGCGGCCTTCCTTGTCCTCCTTCTGGAGGACGAGGGCCTCGACCTCGTCGCCGACCTTGACGACCTCGTTGGGGTCGACGTCGTGCTTGATGGAAAGCTCACGCGAGGGGATGACACCCTCGGTCTTGTAGCCGACGTCGAGGAGCACCTCGTCGCGGTCGATCTTCACCACGGTGCCCTCGATCAGGTCGCCGTCGTTGAAGAACTTCAGAGTCTTCTCGACCGCGGCCAGGAAGTCCTCAGCAGATCCGATGTCGTTGATCGCGACCTGCTTGGTGGCCGGGGCGGTCGTTGCGCTAGTCATGTAGTGGGTTGTCCTTGTTGGGTTGGGGTGTCGGGCCGCAGCTGCGATGCTCCGGTCACACGTGGGCGAACGGATGCCTCGAGCCGAGGCGAAGCGGATTGTTTTCGTGCGATGTCACTTGACTCTCGCGAGAACCGGGCCACCGGAGGACCCGGCACCCAGGCGTGGCGAAACGGCCACACGAGTGACACTCAAGGCTATCAGAACGCCGGGGCCGTCCGCGATGTTCCCTTCCGCGGGATCACGCGGTCGCGGGCGGCCTGCCGACGGCGCCGGTCGGGGTGACGGTCGCGGCGAGACTCCTGGTGAGGAAGGATCGGCGCATGAGCGTGTCCGCGACGATCCGATCGGCCAAGCGGCCGCCCATCCTGCAGGTGGCGAAGTCCGCCGTCGCGACCATCGCGGCATGGCTTCTCGCGGGCTGGCTCGTGCCCGGGCCACTGCCCGTGTTCGCCGCGATCGCCGCACTGCTGGTCGTGCAGCCGAGCATCAATCAGTCGCTGACGAAGGGCGTCGAGCGCACGGTCGGCGTGGTGGTCGGAGTGATCGTGGCGTCGCTTCTGGGCGTGGCGTTCGGCAACGCGACGTGGGTCATCCTGCTCGCCGTCGTCGCCGCACTGCTTCTGGTCTGGCTGCTGCGCATGACGCCGGGAACGGGCAACCAGGTGGGCATCAGCGCGATGCTGGTGCTGGCGCTGGGGAGCGCCTCCGCCGGGTACGCGATCGATCGCGTGCTGGAGACACTGATCGGCGCCGCGGTCGGCTTCGCGGTCAACCTGGCGATCGTCCCGCCGGTGGCGATCGAGCCGGCTCAGCGGGCGATCGACCGCGTGGGGTCCGAGCTGGCCGCGGCGATGGACCGGCTCGTCGCCGCCACCCAGACGCCGCAGTCCCCGGCGGAACTGGCGGACCTCCTCGCACGGGCGCGGGCGCTGCGACCGCTGCTCGACGACGCAGAGCAGGCGATCGGGGACGCGGAGGACTCGTTGACGCTGAACCCGCGCGCTCGCGGCCATCGGGACCGGCTGGCGGAGTTCCGGACCACCCTGGATCGGTTCGGCCCGATCGCGACCCAGCTCATCGGCATGACGCGGGCGTTCACCGACCGATACGACGCCTCGGTCGTGGAAGAGCCGACCATGGCCGCCATCGCCGAGCAGCTCACGCGCGCCGCCCACGACGTCAGGCTCGCCACCGGTCGGGCCGGGAATGCGAGCGCGCGGGAGGGCGCCGAGGCTCCGGCGCTCACGCGCCCCCTGTCGGTCGCGGCTCCGTCGTCGGATCACTGGGTGCTGATCGGATCGCTGCTGGTGGACCTGGAGCGCATCCACGCGTCGCTCGCCGAGCTCGCCTCGTCGCGCCGCCTGCCCGAGTGAGACCCGTCCCGGCGCACCGGAGCGCCCCCGACTCAGCGCGGCAGGTCGATGGGCGCGGTGCTCGTGCGGTCCGGATCGAACGGCGTGACCGCCGGCCGCGGCTCTCCGCGCAGCTCGGCCAGGCGCTCGTCCTCGCGCCGCTGCGCCTCGGCGAGCCAATCCCAGCCCGACGGCGAGGCGGGCCGGGCAAGGTCGGGCACCGGAGCTGTGTCGCCGGACGCAGGCGGCATCTCGGGCTCGACGACCGCGACCGCCGGTGGCGGCAGCGGTGTCCCGGCGTACGGATCGCCGCGGCCGGCCGCTCCGCGCAGGCCCGCCTGCTGGATGACGCGCTGGATGGTCAGCCCGCGTTCGTCCGGGTCGCCGACGTAGCGGATCTCGCGGAGTCCCTGCTCCTGCGCCGCCGATTCGAACACGAAGTGCCCGTAGCCGAAGATGCGACCGACGACGGGCTTGTGCACCGAGATGTCGAGGATCCGCGCGAGCGGCATCGTCGCGATGCGCTGGGAGAGGATGCCGTGCACCCGGAAGACGCGCATGTTGGTGATGACGAACCGGTCGAGGTGCTGCTCGAAGAACCGCCACACCGCGTGGGCGACCACCAGTCCTCCGAGGAGGGCGGGCACCCACCACGCCTGCGGCGGAACCCAGAACGACAGCAGCGCGACGACGGTGCCGGCGAACAGCTCGAGTACGGCGGAGACGGTCGCGGCCCAGTGCTTGCGAACCTCGTCCACGACGCGTTCGCCCTGATCGGAGATCAGGTGCTTCTCGATCCGCGGATCGAACATGTCAGTGCGCGGCGAGCGCCATGAAGAAGTCGACGACGGCGACCCCGGCACCCCAGACGGCGCCGATCGCGCCCTGGACGGCGTTGGCCGCGTCTTGCGGGCGGGTGATGAGGTAGAAGGCCGCGAACGCGATGACGAGCACCACGATGATGCGCTTGACGAGCTTCACGGTCCAGGTCCCTTCGACTCCTGCTGTTCTACCGCACGCGCGTCCGGCTGCGCGCAGGCGCGCGGCGCGTCGCCGATGCGCGCGCACGATCCCCCCTGCCGGACGGCCGCCGCTGAGAGGATGAACGCATGTGGATCGGATGGGTGGAGTTCGACCTCCTCCTGGGCGACGTCCGCTCGCTGAAGGAGAAGCGCAGCGTGCTGCGACCGCTGATCGCCGACCTGAGCCGGCGGACGGAGGCGGCGGCCGCCGAAGTCGGCGAGCACGATCTGCACCGGCGCGCCCGCATCGGCGTGACGGTGGTCGCGGCGGGCTCCTCGCACGTGCGGGACGTCCTCGACCGCGCGGAGCGGCTCATGGCCGACCATCCCGAGGTGACGCTGCTGTCTGCACACCGCGGACTGCACTCCAGCGACGATTAGTCAGCCGGCGATGGCGTGCCCGATGCTCTCGCCGCCCCCGCCGAAGCGGATGGTGCGCCCGATCGTGGAGTCATCGGCGATGGCCGCGGCGATGACGGCTGCGACATCCGCGCGCGACACCTCCCCACGGCCCGCCGGATCCACCGTGATGCGCCCGGTGGGTGGCTCCAGCGTGAGCGTGCCCGGGGCGAGGATCGTCCAGTCCAGCGTGCTCTGACTGAGGTGCGCGTCAGCGGCCCATTTGGCGTCGGCGTACGGGAAGAACGAATCTCCCGGGTTCACGCCGTGATCGGCGCGGGATCCGATCCACGACACCATCACGTAGCGCAGCACACCGGCGGCGGTGGCGGCATCCATCGTCCGGATGGCCGCGTCCCGATCCACCGCGTAGGTGCGAGCGGGGTTGCCGCCCCCGGCGCCGGCCGACCAGACGATCACGTCATTGCCCGCCACGAGGTTCGTGAACTGGTCGAGGTCGAGTGTCTCGACGTCGGCCACGAGCGGCTGGGCCCCGGTGGCGGCCACCTCGCGCTCGTGCGCGGGATTGCGGATGACGCCGGTCACGGTGTGCCCTTGCGCCACCAGAAGCGGCTCCAGCAGCAACGCCACCTTGCCGTGGCCTCCGAAGATCATGATGCGGGCCATGCGGTCTCCCTCCGTCGCCTTCTCACGGTACGCGGCGCGACTCCGGCGCGCACCTGACACGCCCGCGGGAGCCCGCCTCTCGATCGACGGCCGACATGCGCGACCGTCGGGGCGCCGCGTCGCTGCAGCGCGGCGATCAGGCAGCCTGCGGAATGCGTTCCGAGGCGATCGCGCGCACCGCATCACGGCCGGCGCGATTGGCGCCGACGGTCGACTGCGACGGGCCGTAGCCGATGAGGAAGAGCCGCGGCTCGTCGATCGACCGCCCGTTCTCCACCCGGATGCCGCCCTCCGGCGTCCGAAGGCGCAACGGTGCCAGGTGGTCCAGCGCGGGGCGGAAGCCGGTCGCCCACAGGATGACGTCGGCGGGCTCGAACGAGCCGTCGGGCATCCGCACCCCGTGCTCTTCGATCGACGCGAACATGGGATGCCGCACGAGCACGCCACGCGCCTGCGCGGCCCGCGCCCACGGCGTCCAGTGCATTCCCGTGACGGAGATGACACTCCCGGGCGGAAGGCCACGGCGCACGCGGTCCTCGACGCCGGCGATCGCGGCGACCCGCGCCGGGATGTCGAACTCCTCCTCCACCCATTCCGGCTCCCGCCGCGTCACCCAGAAGGTGTCGGCGACGTGCGAGATCTCGTCGAGCAGCTGGACGGCCGACACGCCCGCACCCACGATGACGACACGCTGACCGCGGAACTCGCCGGCATCCACGTAGTCGGCCACATGGAGCTGGCGTCCTCGGAATCGATCCTGACCCGGATACCGCGGCCAGAAGGGACGAGTCCAGGTGCCTGTCGCGTTGATGACGTATCGCACCGCCCACGATCCGCGGTCGCTGTCCACGATCAGCCGGCCGGCGGGGTCGTCGTCGGCGCGGCGCACCGCGCGTACGCGAACGGGCCGCAGCACATCCAGGGCGAAGCGGTCCTCGTACTCGGCGAAGTACGCCGGCAGGACATCCCGGCTCGCGGCGCGCGGATCCGCAGGCGGCACGGCGAAGCCGGGAAGCTCGTGGATGCCGTTCACGGTGGCCATGCGCAGCGAGCTCCATCGGTGCTGCCAGGCCCCGCCGGGGGCAGGGTTGGCGTCGACGACCAGGAACGTCCCATCGTCCGCCTCGGCGCGGGGCAGCGGCACGAATCCGCGGCGCTGCAGGTGGTAGGCGGCTGACAGTCCCGCCTGCCCGGCACCGATCACGACGACGTCGACCGGTTCGGGCTGCATGCCCGACACAACAGCGGCCGGCTCACCAGGATTCCCGGGAGCCGGCCGCGGCAGGACGTGGCGCCGGTTCAGTTCAGGTTGCGCGTGGATGCGGGGATGGCGCCGCTCGCGTAGAGGTCGGCGGCGACGTCCTGCAGCGCCGTGAGAGCGACGCGCTGCGGCATCGGACCGTAGGACACGCGGGCGACGCCCAGCGCCTCGTACTCCCCTGCCGACAGCGCGCCGGGCAGGCCGATCACGCTCACCTTGCGCTCGCCGATGCCCTCGACGAGCCGTCGGGTGACCTCGGCATCGAGGATGCCGGGCACGAACACCAGGTCGGCACCGGCGGAGAGATACGCCCGACCGCGCTCGATCGCGTCGGCGAGCGACTCCTCGAACGGGCGGTCGCCGGCGCGCACGAACGCGTCGGTGCGGGCGTTGAGCACGAACGGCACGCCCTCGGCGGCGCCGGCTGCGACGATCGCCTCCACGCGGGAGACCGCCTCATCCAGCGGGCGCAGCCGGTCCTCCACGTTGGCGCCGACGACGCCCACGCCGATGGCCCGACGCACGGTCTCGCCCGGATCGGCGTACCCGTCGTCGAGGTCCGCGGTCACCGGCAGATCTCCCACGGCCTGGACGATCCGGCCGATCATGTCGAGGCTGATCTCGAGCGGGATGCCGCCGTCGGGGTATCCGAACGTCGCAGCGATCGAATGGCCCGCCGTCGCGATCGCGCGGGTCTCGGGGAGTGCGGCGACGGTGCGGGCGGAAACGGCGTCCCACACGTTCACGACGCGCAGGATCTCGGGGGCGGCGTGAAGACGGGCGAGGGTCTGTGCTTTCTCAGCCTGAGTGGTCATGGACCTCACGCTATCGGCGGCACGGAACTGCGCGGGTCGTTCAGCTCGGATCCACCCGTCCATCGAGGTACCACCAGCGACCGCTCTGCCGGACGAAGCGGCTCCGCTCGTGGAGGACCGCCTGCTGCCCGCCCTGCCGCCAGGACGCGCGGAACTCGACAGCACCGCGCGCATCCGTCTTGCCGCCGGCCTCCACGCTCAGGATCTTCAGCCCGGTCCAGCGCTGCGCCGGGTCGAGGGCGAGCTCGTCGGGACGCGTCCCGGGGTGCCAGGTGTCGAGCAGGTGGCGCACGTCGCCGACGACGAACGCGGTGTACCGCGAGCGCATGAGGCGCTCGGCTGTGGGCGGCGGGCTTCCGCGCAACGCGGGCGCGCAGCATCCGTCGAATCGCTCACCGCTGCCGCAGGGACACCGGTCCTGCTCGCCGACCTTGCGGAAGCCCTCGGCAGGCCGGCGGCCCGCCGCCGCACCGAACGACATCTCAGGCGCCGGCCTTCTCGGCGCAGGACACGCACCGGGTGGCGAAAGGGCGTGCGCGCAGGCGAGCGATCGGGATGCCGCGACCGCAGTCGATGCACACGCCGTACGTGCCGTCCTCCCAGCGCTTGACGGCATCGTCGATCTCGGAGATCTCGCGCCGCGCGGCCTCCTCCAGCCCGACGGCACGCGCCCACTCCCCCGACAGCGTGACGCCCTCGGGATCGTGCTCGTCGTCCGCGACGTCGGCGCCGCGATCAGCCCGCAGCTCGGCGAGTGTGGCGTCGATCGACGCCACACGGGCGGTCGCGGACGCGTGCAACTCGTCCAGGAGCGCTCGCAGCTCGGCGCGTCCCGCGGCGGAGGTCATCGCACGAGGATACGCCTGGGCACGGCGGCATCCGCTCCGGCGTGCCGGGTCATTGCGACACGTCGACGGTGAAGGTGACGTCTTCGATGCCGCCGTCCTGGTTCGACAGCACGACCTCGGTGCTGCCGGCCTTGAGTCCCTTCACCCCCGGGTTGAAGGTCGCGCCGCCCTCTTCCCGTCCAGCCGTGAACTCGGCGACCGAGGGATCGGCGACCTTCCCGCGATAGCTGTCGACGGCGAGATCTCCGGTGTCGATGTCGAGCACCTGCCCCACCTGCAGGTCGACGGTGGATCCCTGCAGCGAATCGGCGTCGCGGACCACGGGTGCGATCACCGGGCCGGACGACGAGGCGCACGCGGAGAGCGTGACGAGCGATGCGATGACGGCGAGGGCGGCGACCGGCCTGACGGAGATCATGCCGCCATGATGGCAGGGGCGGCGGTTGCACGGCCACCGTGGGGTCTGCGTGCGGCCGGTCGATAAGGTTCTCGCAGGAAAGCCTGCGAGAGTCGAGGGGAATCGACGGGCGGAACCCGATCCTCCACGATTCGTCCCTCGCATGGCGCGCCGAGGGACCGCGCCTCGTGCCGCAACCTGACGGCACGCGGGGCGGTCTGTCTGACTCGCCCGGAGCCGGCGATCCGCGACCCCCCGGACGTGATCGCCGGCTTCTTGCGCAGGGCGGACGCTGTGGATAACTCGGCGGGGCGCCCGATGCGTGCCGATACCGTGGGGGCGTGCGCAATCGGGGAGCGGTCATAGCGGCGGGCGTCGCCCTGCTCGTCGCGCTGAGCGGATGCACGACACCCGCGCCGGAGCCCACGCCGACCCCCGCCTTCACCAGCGAGGAGGAGGCGTTCGCGGCCGCCGAGGAGACGTATCGCGCGTATGTCGACGCCCTGAATCAGGTGGATCTGAGCGACCCCGAGACCTTCGAACCGGTATTCGCGCTCACGACGGGCGAAGCCAATGCGAACGAACGCAAGTCGCTTTCGCAGATGCACGCCGATGGCTGGAATGTAGCTGGCGCTACCGATGTGACTCGTTTCTTTGGCGAATCCTATAAAGACGGCATCGTGGAGGCGGTCATCTGCAGTGACGTCAGCGATGTCAAAGTGACAGATGCCTCCGGCCAGTCGAAGGTTTCAACCGACCGCCCCGACGTGTACGCACTGCGCGTGTCATTCACTCCTGGCTCCACGCCCAACGGCTTGGCGGTCGCCGGCAGTACCGCGATAAAGGACGGGCGATGCGCACCGTAGCCATCGCGTTCGCTCTAGTTCTGACTGTCGGCGGCACCCATGCCTTTGGCAACACGGGGTGCTCGGGGTCCACTGCGTGGACGTACTGCGAGGTAGAAAACTCGGATTCGAGCATCGATATCGGGGCAGGCGTCTCGGAACAAGGGGGGGCGGATCACAGCCATCAAGGAGGTGGACATGTTGCACCTCCACACGGTGAAAGCAACGCAACTCCCCCAGAGGATTGCGGGCCGCTGAACCGGTGCGGCACGTACACGGTGGTGGGGCTCCCGGATGTGACGCTGGCGGACCTTGCGTCGTTCCGACCGGCGGCGCCGACACTGGGCGGGGAACCGGCCGGGTTCGGCATCGTCGGCATGCCGACGAACCTGCTCGCGACGGCATCCGAGCAGCGCATCCCGGGCACGGTGCTCGGGTGGGAGGTCACCGTCCGCTTCGCACCGGTCGCATTCGTGTTCGACAACGGCGACGGGAGCACCACGCGCAGCGCCACCGGCGGCGAATCGTGGGAGAGCCTCGGGCAGGGCCAGTTCACTCCGACCTCGACCAGCCACGTGTACCGCGAGCGCGGCACCTACCCGGTGTCGGTCACCGTCGAGTATGCGGCCTCCGTCGACTTCGGAAACGGCTCCTGGCGTCCCGTCCCGGGTGTCGTCCGCGCCCAGGCAGGCGGCTACGAGGTCCGCGTGGTCGAGGCGCGCACCGCGCTCGTCGACCGCACGTGCGCCGAGGATCCGCGCGGCCCCGGCTGCTGACTTCTCTCCCGATGTCAGGCGTAGGCCCCGGCCAACGCCCCCGCGTCGACGACGAGGAGGACCACGGTCACGACGAGGATCGCGAGGTTGGGGCGTCGCCGGGTGCGGCGGTGCGTGGGCTGCGGGTCGGCAGTCGCCACGCGCCGCTGCACGTTCTCGGCCACGTGCGAGGCCTGCGTCGGGGACGCCGTCGGGCGCAGATCGTCGAACCGCCGCACCTGGACGACGCCGCTCGTGTACGCCTCGGATCGCCGGATCGCGTCGCGACCCAGTCCGGTCTGAGCATGCACTCCGAAGGCACGCACGCGCGCCCCCGACTTCGTGCGGAACTGGAGGACGAGCCCTGATGTGACGCCGTCCAGATCGGAATACGGGATCGTCGCCGTGCTGAAGGTGTTGCGCACGATGACGTCATCCGGACCGACCACGACCCGCGGCCACACCCAGGACGCCCACACCAGCCATGCGAGCGTCGCGACGAGGGGCAGGACGTACCACGACCTGGGGTCCAGCATCGCGACGACACCGAGCGCGACGGCCACCGACGCGACCACGACCGTCGCCCGGACGAACCGGAATCGTTCGTGCACTTCGCCGTGCGCCCCGGTCGTCCTGCTCACGGTGTCATCCTTCACGCGTCGTCTGGGTGTGCACCAGCGCCCCGGTTCGCCGGTCTTCGGCTCAGCGTAGCGGTGCGACGCGAGAACGTCCGGGCGTACCCGCCAGGCCGGCAGACGCGGCGTTCGTCGCCTCGGCGAGCGCCGGCGGACGCCGGCGACCGAGGGCACGTCGAGCGCGGCGCGACGCGCGCAGGGCCGCACGCAGCGGCACACCTACCGCGTAGGCGAACGCCCCGAGCGCAGAGGTGTCACTGGCACCCAGTGCGACCTTCCGCTCCCACGCGTCTCTGAGAACCCCGCCATGACGGCGGACCTCCGGACGCGGGGTCAGCCGTCCGGCGGCGCGCCGACCGAGCAGGTCCTCGACATGGTCGGTCCAGTCGTCGGCGTGCGGAGCGTGGAAGTAGTTGTCGTCGAGCCACTCCGGATCGGGATGCCGGAACCGTCGCGCGATGACGTCCTCCTCCCCCGCGAGCAGGTCGGCGTCGGCCAGTGTCTCGTTGATGAGCTGCGCCGACACCCCGAACGTATCCAGCGCGATCACCGGGATGCCGGAGGCGATCGCCTCGATGGCGGCGGTGGAGCTCACCGTCACCAGGCCTTCCGCGGTCGCCAGCGCCTCCCGCATCGACGCCGTCGAGGTCACGAGGTTGGGTGGCAACGGACCGAGCGAGGCGAGCAGCTCGGGATAGCCGTCCTGCTCGACGTGGGTCTGGTGCTCCCCCGCCGCCGCGCGCAGCTTCACGACCACACGGCGCGTCGGGTCGGCCTCCGCCGCCCGAAGCAGCATGCTCGCGACCCGCAGCCGGTCAGCGCGCTCGGCAGGGACCTTCGCCTGCGTGGCGAACACCATGTCGGTGCGCGTCACGCTCGATGCGTCGGCGCGGACTGCGCCCCCCGCTGCGACGGCGGCGCCCCGCGCGAATGGGAGCGTCGCGAGGGCGTAGCGATGTGCATAGCCGGTGCGCGCGGAGAGCGCCGTGAACTCGCGCACCTCGCGCCGGGAGTGCACAACGAACAGGTCGCATTGCAGCCGATAGACCACCGCCTTGCGAGTCGCGGGGATCGAGATGCCGGGGAGACCGGTGACGACCACGGGTCGCGGCGCGAGACGGCTCACCTCCCGCGCGAGCACGCGCACGAGCGGCCCACGCGCTCCGAGGACGACGGCGTCGACGCCGATCCGTCTCAGCCGCGCGGGCAGATCGCGGTGGGCGATCCGCTCGACCCGGTCGGCGGGCAGTCCGCTGCCGCCCAGCGCGGCTGCCAGTTGCGAATCGCTGACGACCAGCGGCGTCTCGAGCACCAGGAGCGAGACATCCCACCGCTTCCGGTCCAGCGATCCGATGAGCGCCGCCGCCCATTTCACATACGAGTCGGTATCGGCGATCGCGACGACCCGCGGCCGCCGACCGCCTGCACGCGTGGACCTCACGCCGGAACGCGACGCAGCTTCGCCATCGGTGCCAGCTCGCTGTCGTACACGCGCTTCACGCCGTCTCCCAGCGCGGCTTCGATGACGCGGATGTCGCGTACGAGGTGAGCGAGCCCGGTCGGC
The DNA here is from genome assembly GCF_900292075.1 of Microbacterium timonense. GTDB lineage: Bacteria > Actinomycetota > Actinomycetes > Actinomycetales > Microbacteriaceae > Microbacterium > Microbacterium timonense. Next base: position 202,768 of record NZ_OLMV01000001.1, on the reverse strand, counting down.
TCGAGCGATGCGGCGTGATCGGAGCCCCACATCGTGCGGTCGAGCGTGATGTGACGTTCCACCGCGACAGCGCCCAGGGCGACGGCGGCGAGCGAGATCTGCAGCCCCCGCTCGTGCCCGGAGTACCCGACCGGGACGCCCGGATAACGGTCCCGCAGCGCGGGGATCATCCGCAGGTTGGCCTCCTCCGGCTCCAGCGGGTACGTCGAAGTCGCGTGCATCAGCACGAGCCGGTCGGTGCCGAGAACGTCGATGGCGGTGTCGACCTGCTCGATGGTCGACATGCCGGTCGAGAGGATGACCGGCTTGCCGGTCTCGCGCAGTGCCTGCAGCAGCTCGGTGTCGGTGAGCGACGCGGATGCGACCTTGTGCGCGACCGCCCCGAGGTCCTCCAAGAACTCCACACTCGGCACGTCCCACGGGGACGCGAACCATTCCAGGCCGCGCAGCATGGCGTGATCGGAGATCTCGATGTACTGGTCGCGGTCGAACTCGACGCGCTTGCGGTACTCGAAGTACGTCATGGTGCCCCACGGCGTCTCACGGGGGACGTCGCGCACGTGCTCGGGCGTGGCGATCTCGGGTGTGCGCTTCTGGAACTTCACCGCGTTCGCGCCGGCGTCGGCCGCGACGTCGATCAGCCGCTTGGCGAGCTCGACGTCGCCGTTGTGGTTGAGTCCGATCTCGGCGATGACGTACGCGGGGCGTCCGCCTCCGACGACGTGGGTTCCGATGGTGACGGTCATGAGGCCTCCTGTGGTGCGATGGGGTGACCGGATGCTGTGGCCTGCCGGCCCGGCTGGTGTGCGGGGTTCACGTCGGGATGCTCGCGGGCGGTGTGCGCGGCCAGCACGCGCTCGGCGAGGTCACGCACGGCGCCGTCGCCGCCCGGCCGGTCGAGCACCACGCGTGCGGCCGAGAGCACGCGGGGGTGAGCGTCGGGCACGGCGATCGGCCAGCCCACGAGCTCCAGGCACGGCAGGTCGTTGACGTCGTTGCCGAGGAACGCGATCCGCGACAGCGGGATGCCGCGTCCCTCCGCCCATTCCCGCAGGACGGCCGCCTTCTCCACGGCGGCCTGACGCACCTCGACTCCGAGCTTGCGTGCGCGGGCCGAAACGACGGGGTTCGCCTCCGTCGACAGGATGAGGAACGGGATGCCGGCCGCTCGCAGCAGCGAGACGCCCATGCCGTCGGATCTGCTGACGGTCACCGACTCGACGCCGTCCTGATCCACGCGGACGGTGTCGTCGGTGTGCACGCCGTCGAAGTCCGTGACGACCGCATCCGCGGCGACCGGGGTGGCACGGTCAAGGAGAGGCGCGAGCGTGCGCGCGATCTCGAGCTCCTCGGCGGTGTCGATCTCGATCGCGGTGCGCGGCGACACCTCGGCGATGCCGATGCTGCCGAAGAAGCGGTGACGCGAGGCGCGGAAGCCCGCGGCCCGGAACACGTAGAAGGCGCCGGTCTCGAGATAGTGCGGCGCACGGTCCTGGCGGCGAGGGCGCACGTCGACATCGTGGTTGACCGCCTCGGCCGCACCACCCGCGCCCTTCTCCCAGAGGAAGCCGTAGGTCTCGACGGCCGAGAAGACGCTGTCGCGCCGGCGCGAGCGCACGAGCTGCACCGCCGACCCGAGCGCTTCGCCGTCGATGAACGGCGACGTCGCCTGCAGGAAGGCGACCACTCCCACATCGACCCGGCGTGCCTCCAGGGTGTCGAGGGCATGCAGCACCGCGCTCTCCGAGCTCGCCTCGTCACCCGACAGGTCGGCGGGGCGTTCGATGACCTCGGCTCCCCATTCGGCGGCGACGGCCGCGATGTCGCGGTCGTCGGTCGTCACGACGACACGGTCGATCGCGGGGCAGCGCCGCGCCGCGTCGACGGCGCGGGCGACGAGCGGCACCCCGCCAACCCGTTGCAGATTCTTGCGCGCGATGCCCTTGGATCCCCCGCGCGCGGGGACGACAGCGACCACCTCGCTCATGCCGCCGCCTTCGGGGAGCTGCGTCGCACGCGACCCGTATGGATGGTGGCGCCGATGCCCTCGAGCACCAGCGGGAGCGTCGTGGTGGTGCTGGACCGGAGAGTGTGCACATCCAGCGGTCCACGGGCACCCGCGAGGACGAGCTCCACCGGGAGCCCTGTCGCATGCACTCTGACGGTCGGCACGGTGGCGACGGCGTCGAGCTGCTCGATCGTCTCCCGACGGTGCGGGAGGTACACGGCACCGTCGGCCGCGGCATCCCTCACCCACCGCACATAGTCCACGAGCAGCATGCGACCATCGACGGGCAGAGCGCTGCCCAGCACGATGCGCGGGCCGAGCTCCGGCGCGGCCGGCGCGCTGGCACGCGTCCATGAGAAGTCGTGGCGACGGATGCCGAACCCGCGGTCCGCCAGGGCGTCCTGGCGCGCGGCGCCGAGATCGAACGCCGTGAACATCCCTGCCCGGCGGTCGGCGGCACGCCGGTGGATGAGCTCCGCGGCGAACGGGGCGACCAGCGTGGTGATCCCCCGCTCCTCGACGGTGGGGCGGTGGTAGGGGCGGTGGCCGAGGAGGGTGTCGGCATACGCGATAGCGTGCGCGCCGTCGTCGAGGAACGTGATGCGGTGGGGCCGCAGCACCGCGGCGGCCAGTCGGAACTGACCGGAGAAGCCGTCGCCGACCAGCCAGTGGCCGTGGCGGGACAGCAGGCTCCACGGGATCCCGAGGTACGGCTCGAGCTCGCCGAACCTTGCGCCGCGGGCGAGGAGCTCATCCGCGGTGGCCGAGATCTGCGGCGTGAGGCGGCCTGCCACCGGCACGGTGGTCGCGTGCGCCGCGGCCCACTCGGCCGCGCCGATGAGCTGCAGCGGAGACTCGACCCACGCGAGCACATCTTCCCGGCCCATGGCGCCCCCTTCCGCGGCTGTCTCCCCACGGTGAGCGCGAGACGTGAACGCGAAGGGTGCCGACATGCGACGGGCAGCCGTCCGGAAGGTGAACGCCCGGTATCCTCCATCGCCCCCGGCGCGCGTCGGGGGCGCGTGCCAGGATGAACGCGTGACCGACCGCCCCGAGAAGCTGCTTCTACTCGACTCCGCATCGCTGTACTTCCGCGCGTTCTACGGCGTGCCCGACACGGTGCGCGCTCCCGACGGCACGCCGGTGAACGCGGTGCGGGGGTTCCTCGACATCATCACGAGGCTCGTGACGACGTATCGGCCCACCCACCTCGTGGCGTGCTGGGACGACGACTGGCGTCCGCAGTGGCGGGTGGACCTCATTCCCACGTACAAGACGCACCGCGTCGCCGAAGTCGTCGCCGGGGCGCCCGACGTGGAACAGGTCCCCGACCCCCTCGAGGTGCAGGTGCCGGTGATCCGTGAGGTGCTCGACACGCTGGGCATCCGTATCGTCGGCGCCGCTGAGCACGAAGCCGACGACGTGATCGGCACGCTCGCGACGACCGCGACCATGCCTGTCGACATCGTCACCGGCGACCGGGATCTCTTCCAGCTCGTCGACGATGCGCGCGACGTGCGGGTCGTCTACACCGCGCGCGGCATGAGCAACCTCGAGGTGCTCACGGATGCCGCGGTCGTCGCCAAGTACGGCGTCCTCCCCTCGCAGTACGCCGATTTCGCCACGCTGCGCGGCGACTCCTCCGACGGTCTGCCCGGCGTCGCCGGCATCGGCGAGAAGACGGCGGCGGGACTGCTGGCCACGCACGGCGACCTCGCCGGCATCATCGCGGCCGCCGAAGCGGGCGAGGGCATGTCGGCAGGCATCCGCGCCAAGATCCTCGCCGGGCTTCCCTATCTCGCGGTCGCGCCGCAGGTCGTGGCCGTCGTGCGCGATCTGGCGCTGGATGTGCCCGACCCGCGCCTGCATCCGCTGGACGGGACCGCGAAGGCGGATGCCGCCGCCCTGGCGGAGCGATGGGCGCTCGGCGCCGCGATGACGCGCATCGTCAGCGCGCTCGACACCGTCTGACATCCGACGCGGGGACGCGACCCCCTGGGGCACTCCCCGCGTACTCCCGCGGGAGTACGTGCGCGGCTCCCGCGGTCAGATGGGTCACACCGTGACGCGGCGTAGCATCGTGCGCATGCCCGGCACCGCTGGATCGGACCCCGGCTCGCGTGCGGCGCGACGGCTCGACCCGCCCGGCGAGGACCTCTCGCCGCGTTTCCGGCCCCCGCCTGCGCTCGTGCTTCTGGTCCCGGTGTTCGTCGCGCTGATCGCCCAGGTCCCGGCCACGATCGCCGTGGCGTGGTGGCAGCACGTTCCGCTCCCACAGGCCATGACCGGCGTGGCGGTGGCGGCGGCATCCGCGCTCATGCTGCTAGCGGCACGACGCCTTCCGGGCCCGACGGTCGCAGTCATCGCGGTGCTCGCTGCAGCCGACCTCTTCCTTCCGCCGGTCGGCGGTCCGCCGCCGGTCGCTCTCGCGTTCGCCATCGTGGGCGCGGTCGTCCGCGGCGCGCGTCTGTGGGCGCTCATCTCTGTCGGGGTCGCCTGGCTCGTCGCGGTGCTCGGTGCGGAGTTCGCCGGAGTCGACTGGCATCCCGGACGGGTCGCGGCGGCCACCGTGGCGCTGGCGGTCTGCTTCGCCATCGGCGAGGGCCTGCGCGCCCGCATCCGCGGTGCCCAGGAGCGGCGCGCACAGCTGGCGGCGCGGCGCCGCGCCGCCGAGCAGGAGGAGCGCACGCGTATCGCCCGCGAGCTGCATGATGTGCTGGCTCATTCCCTCAGCCAGATCGCCGTCCAGTCCGGGATGGGCCTGCATCTGTTCGACCGGGAGCCCGAACGTGCGCGCGAGGCGCTCGCCAACATCCGCACCCTGAGCGCCACGGGTCTGGACGAGGTGCGCGGTGTGCTGGCGTTCCTGCGAGGGGAGGACGGCGGCGCGCCCGATACGGCGCCGCTCACCCCCCAGCCTCAGCTCGCTCAGCTGCCCGCGCTCATCGCCGGGCGCACGGGGCTCGGCTTGACCGTGACACTGGATGATCGTCTGGACGGCGGGGCTCCTCCCAGCGCAGTGCAGACGACCGCCTACCGCATCGCGCAGGAGGCGCTCACGAACGTGGTGCGCCACTCGGCCGCCTCACGCGCGACGGTGACCGTCTCGCGCGACGGGGAAGACCTCGTGCTCACGATCGCCGACGACGGGGCGGGGTTCCCGGCGCAGGCTCCCGAGCGCGGCGGCATGCGCGGCATGCGGGAGCGGGCGGAGCTGGCCGGGGGCGTGCTCACCGTCCGGACAGGGGCCGGCGGGACCACCGTGGTCGCGCGGATCCCGTGGGAAGGGGACGTGTCGTGATCCGCGTGGCGCTCGCCGACGACCATCAGCTCGTCCGTGCCGGATTCCGGGCCCTGCTGGACTCCGAGCCCGACATCGAGGTCGTGGCCGAGGCATCCGGCGGGGAGGATCTGCTCCGCACCCTCCGGCGCACGCCGGTGGACGTGGCGCTCGTCGACATCCGCATGCCCGACGGCGACGGACTGTGGGCAGCCGAGCAGATCGCCGCCGATCCGTCGCTGTCACAGGTTCGCGTCGTGATCGTCACGACGTTCGAGCTCGACGAGTACGTGATCCGCGCCGTTCTGGCCGGCGCGAGCGGCTTCCTCGTGAAAGACACCGAGCCGGCGGACCTCATCCGGGCGGTGCGATCCGTCGCCGACGGCGATGCCCTCCTGTCGCCGGGCGTCACCCGCAGACTGCTCGACACTGCCGCGTCGCGCCTTCGGCCGGCGCCCGATCCGCAGCTTCTCGCCACACTCACCGAGCGTGAGGTCGATGTTCTCCGCCTCGTCGCCGAAGGCCTCACGAACGACGAGATCGGCGCCCGGCTGTACCTGTCGCCTCTCACCGCGAAGACCCACGTGTCGCGCATCATGCAGAAGCTGCACGCGCGCGACCGGGTCCGGCTCGTGATCCTCGCTTACGAGTCCGGTCTGGTCGGGCCCGGCCGGCGATAGCACCCCGGTCGCTACTCCGACGAGACGACCCGAGATCACTCCGGAGGGCGGATTCGCGGATGCCGCCACCCGCGTTGACTCGAGGCATCCGGTCGACCGCCCGGTCCTCCGGTCCGAGAGAGGATTCCGCATGTCCACTGCACTCGCCACCGGAATGGTGGCCACCCATGTCGTCGGCCCCTGGGGCTTCGGCTGGTGGTTCCTGCTCATCCCGCTGTTCTGGATCACGCTCATCGCCATCCTGTTCGCCGTCTTCGGGCGTCGCTGGCGTCGCGCCGCTGCGGTCGGCGGCTACGGTCCCTACGGACGCACGCCGGCACGCCAGGCCGAGATCACCCTGGCGGAGCGCTTCGCCAAGGGCGACATCGACGAGACCGAGTACCGCGCGCGGCTCGAGGTGATCCGGGCGAACGCCGGGCAGTGACCGACCAACGGGCGCGAGCGCGACCCTCCGCCGAGACGGTCAGGCGTCGCGCTCGCGTCCGGTCCACGCGCGCAAGCGCTCAAGCGGCCAGGTCGTGACGATCCGCTCCGCCGGCACGCCGAGCCGTTCCGCGCGCTCGGCGCCGTAGTCCAGCAGCGAGAGCTGCCCCGGCGCGTGGGCGTCGGAGTCGATGGCGAAGAGGCATCCCAGCTCCAGGGCCAGTGTCATGAGGTCGTCGGGCGGATCCTGCCGCTCCGGGCGAGAGTTGATCTCGACCGCGACCCCGTGAGCGGCGCACGCCTCGAACACCGCTTTCGCGTCGAAGGTGGAGGGCGGTCTCGTGCCCCGCGAGCCTTCGACGAGTCGTCCCGTGACATGGCCCAGCACATCCACGTGCGGGCTCGACACCGCCGCAACGAGACGCCGCGTCATGGGTCCGCGTTCCATCCGCAGCTTGGAGTGCGCGGAGGCGACGACGACGTCCAGCTCGTCCAGCAGCTCCGGCTCCTGGTCGAGTGCGCCGTCCTCCAGGATGTCCACCTCGATCCCCGACAGCAGGGTGAAGCCGTCCCCGCTCATCCCCGCGACCACCTCGAGTTGCGTCCGCAGCCGGTCGGGCGAGAGCCCGTTGGCCACGCGCAGCCGCGGCGAGTGGTCGGTCAGTGCGAGGTACTCGTGGCCGAGGGCCCGCGCCGCCGCGACCATCAGGTCGATCGAGGTGAGCCCGTCCGACCAATCGCTGTGCGAATGCAGGTCCCCACGCAGCTTCGGCCGCAGGGTGGATGCGCGCTGGACGCCCGCCCGTTCGCGCAGGTCGGCGAGGTACGCCGGCACCTCACCGGACAGAGCCTGCTGGATGACCGCGAACGTGGAGTCGCCGATGCCCTTGCGCCGTCGAAGTGCGGCGAAGTCACGGAGTTCCGCCTCACTGAGGCCCGCGATGGCGTCCGCCGCCGCACGGAAGGCCTTCGACTTGTATCTCGACGAGCGCTCTCGCTCCAGGAGCGTCGCGATCTCGGTCAGCGCGTCATGCGGATCCACGCGGGGCGCCCACCCGGTCAGACGTTGTTCGCCGGGCGCACGACCACCGGTGCGCTCGCGAGCCGGTGCAGTGCCCAGCCGAACAGGATGGACAGGATGCCGATGCCGATGGCGAATGCCGCCACCCCGAACGACACGACAGAAGTGAACAGGGAGGCCCGAAGGAACGAGGCGTTCATCATCGTGGCACGCGCGGGGTCGTCCTGCGACAGCTCGGCATAAGCTCTGCCGTCGGACGCCTCGAGCGCGTGCTGCTGGATGATGTCGGCCTGCACGTAGGCGGTGAAGGGTCCCGCTACCGTCTGGCCCTGGAACGCCATGGCGTCGTCAGGAATGGTGATCCGCTCGGCCTGCAGCTGAGTCGACACGACGATCCACACCACGATCCCAGCGACGATGAGCAGGATCCCCGCCAGGATGCCGAGGATCCCGACGGCCTTGACGCCACCGAGCCTGCGAGCGGGCGGTTCGACGGAGCCTTCGAACGCTGCTGGGGTCTGATCGGTCATGTCGTCCTCCAAACGCGACGGTCGCCTCCCGGGCCACACGCTAGCGGCGCCGGGCACCGACGCGGAAGACCCGGTGCTCGGCGAGCCGCCGCCGGCGGGAAAGCGCGGCAAAATCAGGAGGCCAGGGCGCGGGTGGTCTCGATCCAGCGGTCGAGCGTTGCCGAGGCCCCACCGCTGTCGATGGCGGACGCGGCGTCGTCCCGGGCCTCGGCCAGGCGTTCGAGGATCGGGCGCTGCACCTGCGTCGCGTCGCGGAACAGACGGTAGGCGACGATCCCCGCCGCGGCGTTGAGCAGCACGATGTCGCGGACCGGCCCTTCCTCGCCGCTGAGGACCCGGCGGACCACGGCCGCGTTGTGGGCCGGGTCGCCACCGAGCAGATCGTCGATGTCGGCGAGCGGGATGCCGAGGTCCCGGGGGTCCAGGTCGTGTTCGTGGATGTCGCCGAGGCTGACCTCCCACAAGCGGCTGTGCCCGGTCGTCGTCAGCTCGTCCAGCCCGTCGTCACCGCGGAACACCAGTGCTGTGGCTCCCCTGGTGCGGAAGACTCCCGTGATGAGCGGCACGCGGTCCAGGTGCGCGACACCCACCGCGTTCGCTTCGGCCCGGGCCGGGTTGCACAGCGGTCCCAGGAAGTTGAACACCGTCGGCACGCCGAGCTCGCTGCGCGTGGGGCCGGCGTGCTTGAACCCGGGGTGGAAGGCCGCGGCGAACGCGAAAGTGATCCCCGCTCGTGAGAGCGTCTCGGCCACCGCGTCCGGCGAGAGCGTGAGGTCGACGCCCAGCGCGCTGAGCACGTCCGAAGACCCCGACGACGAGCTGGCCGCCTTGTTGCCGTGCTTGACGACCGGGACCCCGGATGCCGCAGCGACGAGCGCCGACATGGTCGAGACGTTCACCGTTCCGAAGCGGTCGCCCCCGGTGCCCACGATGTCGAGCACCGCAGCATCCACGGGAAGGGGCAGCGCCGCCTCAAGGATCGCGTCCCGGAAGCCGACGATCTCGTCGACCGTCTCGCCCTTCGCCCGCAGCGCGACGAGGAATCCCGACAGCTGAGACGGCGTGGCGGTGCCCGTCATGATCTGCCGCATGGCCCACGTCGACTCCGAGACGCTGAGGTCCCGCTTCTCGAGCAAAGTCGTGAGGATCCCCGGCCACGTGTACAGCTCCGCCATAACGCAGAAGCCTAGTCGCGCGCGGGAATCGGAACCGATTCGTGACAGGGAGCGCACCGCCGCGCCGATTCTGCGACTTCACCACGTGTTCATGGCAGAGTCGCAGAGTTCTTTTAGGTTCCCCTAAGTTCACGGGCACGCCCCGACATACGCTCGGATGCGAAAATCGGGCGCCTGAATCGGCCATAATGGGGAACGTGACGACCTCCACAGCGACCTACTCCCAGGCCATGCGGTCCGTCAAGCGGCCGGATCCGGTCGCCGTCGGAACCATCGTGTGGCTCGGCAGCGAGGTGATGTTCTTCGCGGGCCTGTTCGCGATCTACTTCACCCTGCGCAGCACCTCGCCCGATCTGTGGGCGCAGGAGACGCAGCTGCTGAACATCCCCTACGCGACGGTCAACACGATCATCCTCGTGCTGTCGTCCGTCACGTGCCAGATGGGCGTGTTCGCCGCCGAGCGCTTCCAGCCCTACTCGCTGAAGAAGCGCGGCTGGCTGGGCTGGGGAATGGTCGAGTGGTTCTGGCTCACGTTCGCGCTGGGCGCCATCTTCGTGTCGGGTCAGGTGTGGGAGTACGCCCAGCTCGTCACCGAGGGCATGCCGATCACCGCGAACGCGTACGCGTCGGCGTTCTACCTCACCACCGGTTTCCACGCCCTCCATGTGACGGGCGGTCTCATCGCCTTCCTCCTCGTGATCGGACGGGCTTACGCCGTCAAGAACTTCGGGCGCAAGGAGATGACGTCCTCGATCGTCGTGTCGTACTACTGGCACTTCGTCGACGTCGTGTGGATCGCCCTGTTCCTCGTCATCTACTTCCTGCGATAAGACCGGAGCTGATTCCCGACATGGCACGAGAGACCAGGCGTCCCCGAGACCGTCGCGTACCCAACGACCGTGCGCAGGGCCGTCGCAGCCCCTGGGCGGCCGCCGCACTCATCGGCATCGGCCTGCTGATCACGGGCGGCGTCTACGCCGGCGCGTCCGCCGCGATGGCGGCGACCACTCCCGAGACCGCCGTGAACTCGGCGCTCGGCGTGGAGGACGGCAAGAAGCTCTTCCAGGCGAACTGCGCCACCTGCCACGGGCTCGACGTGCAGGGCACCGACGACGGCCCCTCGCTGTACGGCGTCGGCGAGCTCGCGGTGCACTTCCAGATGAGCACCGGCCGCATGCCGCTGCAGAAGCAGGGCCCCCAGGCGCCGCAGAAGCCGCCGCAGTTCACCGAGGAGCAGATCGCCGCGATCGGCGCGTACGTGCAGTCCATCGCACCAGGACCGACCTACCCCGACGAGAAGATCCTCGACGGCCAGGGGAACGAGTCCGAGGGCGGCGAGCTGTTCCGCATCAACTGCGCGATGTGCCACAACGTCGCCGGCGCCGGCGGTGCTCTCACGGAGGGCAAGTACGCCCCCAACCTGCACACCACCAGCGCGCTGAACATGTACGCCGCGATGGTGACCGGGCCGCAGAACATGCCGGTGTTCAACGACATGACGCTGACCACCGAAGAGAAGCGCGACATCATCACGTATCTCCTCTTCCTGCAGAACGAGGAGTCCGTCGGCGGCTTCACGCTCGGCTCCCTGGGCCCCGTGTCCGAGGGCCTCTTCATCTGGATCTTCGGGATCGGTTCGCTGATCGCCATCACCGTGTGGATCACGGCGAAGTCCAACTGATCACGAACACCCCCACGCAACACTGACGAGGAGCAGCATGGCCCACGAGGACGACCCGCTCGAGCACGAGAGGGCTTCCTGGAAGCCCTCCCCCGGGCTCGCCGTCGCGGTCCCCGACCCGGTGCGCAACCCTGGCCTCCCCCCGCACCGCGAGCGGATGACGGACAAGGACCCGGCTTCGATGAAGCGCGCGGTCCGCACCGTGTACACGCTGTTCTACCTGTCGATCGCGGGCAGCATCTGGGCGGTCGCCGCCTACATGCTCTTCCCGATCGAGAGCGGGCGGCTGATCGACATCCGCCACAACAACCTCTTCGTGGGTCTGGGCATCGCCCTGGCTCTGCTGGCCATCGGCATCGGCGCGATCCACTGGTCGAAGGCGGTCATGTCCGACCGCGAGTTCGTCGAGCCGCGGCATGCGACGCGTGGTCGCGACACCACGCGTGAGGCGGCCATCAAGGCCTTCGCCGACGCCAACGAGGAATCCGGCTTCGGCCGCCGCGTGATGATCCGCAACTCGCTCATCGCCGCCCTCGTCGCCTCGGTCGTGCCCGGTGTGGTGCTGTTCCGCGGCCTCGCACCGTTCAACTCGCCCGAGGAGCCCAACGCCGGGGACCCGGTGTACCTCCTCGAGCACACGATGTGGAAGAAGGGCATGCGCCTGGCGCACGACCCGTCGGGCGAACCGATCCGCGCCGCCGACCTCACGCTCGGCTCGGCCGTGCACGTCATTCCCGAGGCGCTGGCCGAGATGGAGCACAGCGAGGGCTACCTGGACCAGAAGGCCAAGGCCATCGTGCTGCTGGTCCGTCTGCTCCCGGAGCAGCTCGTCGAGTCCGAGGAGCGCAAGGAGTGGTCGTACAACGGCATCGTCGCCTACTCCAAGGTCTGCACGCACGTCGGCTGCCCCGTCGCCCTCTACGAGCAGCAGACCCACCATCTGCTGTGCCCCTGCCACCAGTCGCAGTTCGACGTGACCGACCACGCGAAGGTCATCTTCGGACCGGCTGCCCGTCCGCTGCCGCAGCTGCCGATCACCGTCGACGACGAGGGCTACCTCGTCGCCCGCAGTGACTTCCTCGAACCTGTCGGCCCGAGCTTCTGGGAGCGTCATTGAGCACCGCAACCACCACCGAGCGGCCTGAGGCTCCCCCCGCGGCTCCTACGTCCCCGAACGGACGCGAGAAGCCTCTCGGCGGACGCTTCATCGGCGCGACGGCGAACTACATCGACGAGCGGACGAGCCTCTCCGGGTTCGTCAAGGAGCTCGGTCGCAAGATCTTCCCCGACCACTGGTCGTTCATGCTCGGCGAGATCGCTCTGTGGAGCTTCGTCGTCGTGCTGCTGTCGGGTACGTTCCTGACCTTCTTCTTCCAGGCCTCGATGGTCGAGACGCACTACACCGGCGCGTTCGTGCCCATGCGCGGCATCGAGATGTCGGCGGCCATGGCCTCGACCCTCGAGATCTCGTTCGACCTTCGCGGCGGCCTTCTCGTCCGGCAGATCCACCACTGGGCGGCTCTGGTGTTCGTGGCCGGCATCGGCGTCCACATGCTTCGCGTGTTCTTCACGGGCGCCTTCCGCAAGCCGCGCGAGCTGAACTGGGTGATCGGCTTCATCCTCTTCATCCTCGCGATGGGCGAGGGCTTCACGGGATACTCGCTGCCCGACGACGTCCTCTCCGGCAACGGTCTGCGCATCATCGACGGCATGATCAAGGGCATCCCGATCATCGGCACGTGGACCTCGTTCCTGCTGTTCGGCGGGCAGTTCCCCGGCGACGCGATCGTCGGCCGCCTGTACACGCTGCACATCCTGCTGCTGCCGGCGATCCTGGTGGGGCTGCTCGTGCTGCACCTCATGCTCATGGTGATCAACAAGCACACGCAGTTCGCCGGGGCAGGACGCACCAACAGCGTCGTGGTCGGCTACCCGATGATGCCGGTCTACATGTCGAAGATGGGCGGCTTCCTGTTCATCACGTTCGGCGTCATCGTGCTCATCGCGTCGCTGTTCACGATCAACCCCATCTGGAACTACGGTCCGTACGACCCGTCCCCGGTGTCGGCGGGCACGCAGCCCGACTGGTACATCGGCTTCGCGGACGGCATGCTGCGACTGATCCCGCCGGGCTGGGAGGTCGTCTTCCTCGACCGGACCTGGTCGTTCAACATCATCGTTCCGCTGGTCATCCTCGGCCTGTTCATCGTCATCGTCCTGATCTACCCCTTCATCGAGGCGTGGGTCACCGGTGACAAGCGCGAGCACCACATCGCCGAGCGTCCCCGCAACGCGGCCACGCGCACGGCCATCGGTGCCGCCGGTGTGACGTTCTACGCGGTCCTGTGGGCGGCGGCATCCTCCGACATCATCGCCACGCACTTCTGGCTGACGATGGAAGGTGTCATCCACACACTGCAGGCCCTTCTCATCGTGGGACCCGTGATCGCGTACTTCGTCACCAAGCGCATCTGCATCGCGCTGCAGAAGAAGGACCGTGAGATCGTCCTGCACGGGTACGAGTCCGGTCGTATCGTCCGTCTCCCCGGCGGCGAGTACATCGAGGTGCACCAGCCCGTCGACGAGTACGAGCGGTTCAAGCTCGCCGACTTCGGCGGATACGAGCCTCTCGTCGTGCGCCCGAACGCGAAGGGTCGCATCCCGTGGCACGAGAACCTGCGCGCTTCGGTGTCGCGCTGGTTCTTCGAGGACCGTCTCACCCCCGTCACGCAGGGCGAGCTCGACGCTGCTCTGGCGCACCAGCACCATGCGCTGGACCACATCGCGGTCGAGGAGGATGCCGAGCTCCAGGGCGCCCACGAGCGCGCCGGTGTACCCGACGCTCCGCACCGACCGATCGACGACGGAAAGCACGGCGAAGTGCCGGTGCGGCCGTCGAACGTCATCATCCCCGATCCGGATACGGGCACGACGCCACAGAGCCGCGACAAGGCCGACGACGAGTAGGTCCTCTCCGTTCGCCGATGCCCCGGCACGATCTTCGCGATCGTGCCGGGGCATCCTGCGTTTCACGCGGTGCCGAACGCCGAACGGAAACGGCAGGAATCCGGCGGGGGTTGGCGTCGTCCCGGCGCCCGGGCCGCGAGGCCGGCCACTAGCGTGAAAGCATGACCGACGCTCTCTCGTACTTCGCCGCCAAGCTCGCCCTCGAGACCGACGCCTCCGACGTGTATGCGGCGCAGAAGGCCGGCGAACCGTTCATCCTGGTCGACGTGCGGGGTGAAGAGGCGTGGGCGCAGGGACGCATCCGGGGCGCGGTGCACATGCCGTATCGCGACATCGCGGAGCGTGCGCCGCGCGAGATCCCCGTGTCGACGCCGGTCGTCGTCTACTGCTGGAGCCCTGGGTGCAACGCCGCGACGAAGGGCGCCCTCGAGTTCGCCAGGCTGGGCTACACGGTCAAGGAGATGATCGGGGGCTATGAGTACTGGGTACGCGAAGGCCAGCCCACGGAGAACGACGAAGGGCCGCTTCCGCGCGTCTTCGACCCGCAGGTGATGGTCGTCCGCGCGCCGGTGTCGCGCTGACGCTCAGGACGGATCGAACTCCTCGGTGAAACGACCGGCGGCGGCGCCGTAGAACGACGCCTCCGCTTGCACCTCCCCCGCGCTGAAGCCGCCCTCTGCGACGTCGCACACGACGACGGTGACGTTGTCATGGGAATCTGCTTCCAGCGCGAGCTCGACGCAACGCCGGGCGGCCGTCTCCGCGTCGGTGGGGTCCGCGAGCACAGCGAGGATGTCGGCGTCGGCGACATAGTCGGTCAGACCGTCGCTGCACAGCAGCCAGCGGTCCCCCGCCGCTGCCTCATACTCGGCGATCACGGCCGCATCACGCTCGTCGCCGCTGAGGGACGCCGTGATCACGTTGCGTCGCGGATGGTGCACGGCATCCTCGGGGGTCACCAGGCCTTGATCGACGAGCGCCTGCACGAAGGAGTCGTCGCGGCTCAGCTGCCACATGTGGCCGGAGCGCACCAGATACGCGCGGGAGTCGCCGGTGTGCGCGAGCAGCATCCCGCCCCGGCGAGAAGCGAAGACGCCGGTGAACGTCGTCGACATGCCCCGAAGGGCAGGATCCCGATCCACGTGCGCACGCAGGTCCCAGTTGGCGCCGCGGATGCGAGTGGCAAGCTCCTCCGCATCCAATCCGGCGGGACGGCCGGCAACCAGGCGATGCAGGAACGCGGCCGATGCCAAGTCACCGGCAGGGCCCCCTCCCACTCCGTCGGCGACAGCCGCGCCCCACGGTGACGTGAAGGCGGAATCCTGATTGACGCTGCGGTGCGGTCCACTCTCTGAGAAAGCGGCCGCGCGCACACGGACGCGGGGCTCCGTCATCGACGGGGCCCCACGTCGGTCGCGAGACGAGCCATTCAGCCGATCGCGGACGGGATCAGCGGGCGAAGTACCCGCGGTAGTACTCGTAGACCCAGCCGACGATGGCGACGACGAACACGCCGATGCCGATGGGCATGAGCCAGGCGCCGACGGCGAGTCCGATCATGCCGAGCGCTGCCGAGAACGCCAGCACGATGGGCCACCACGACCACGGGCTGAACTCGCCGAGCTCCGGGTCTCCGTCGTCGATGTCGGCGGTCAGCACGTCTTCGGGAAGCTCGCCACCCTGCGCCTTGTGGACGCGGCCGACGTAGAAGGCGATGAGCGCCGCCATGAAGGCGGTGAACAGCAGCGCGATGCTGCCGACCCATTCGATCGAGAGCGTGGCGGTCCGCCAGAGGGACTGCTCACCCGTGAGGTTGGTGTCCCAGTGCGAGATCAGGTTCCACACCGTGTACGCAACGAACACGAGGAAGAAGAAGGCGGACAGCAGCCACCAGAGTCCGGCGTTGGTACGCACTTACTTCACCTCTCCATCTGCGACGTCGGCAACCGGGGCTTCGGGAGCGTCCTTGGCCGGGCCCACGCCCACCGGGATGCCCGCCTCGGGGTGGTTCAGGTCGAACGCGGGCCGCTCGCTGCGAATCCGCGGAATCGACGTGAAGTTGTGCCGCGGCGGCGGGCACGAGGTCGCCCACTCGAGCGACGCGCCATAACCCCACGGGTCGTTCACGGTCACCTTGGGCGCCTTGCGCGAGGTGATCCACACGTTGAACAGGAACGGGATCATCGAAGCGCCCAGCAGCACGGCGCCGATCGTGGACACCTGGTTCTGCCACGTCCAGCCGTCGGCCTCGGAGTAGTCCGCGTAGCGGCGGACCATGCCGTCGACACCGAGCCAGTGCTGGATGAGGAACGTCATGTGGAAGCCGATGAACAGCATCCAGAAGTGCACGTACCCCAACCGCTCGTTGAGCATCTTGCCGGTCCACTTCGGCCACCAGAAGTAGAACCCGGCGAACATCGCGAACACCACCGTGCCGAACACCACGTAGTGGAAGTGCGCGACGACGAAGTACGAGTCGGACAGATGGAAGTCCAGCGGCGGCGAGGCGAGGATCACGCCCGTGAGGCCGCCGAAGACGAACGACACGAGGAAGCCGAGCGCGAAGACCATCGGCGTCTCGAACGTCACCGAGCCTCGCCACATGGTGCCGATCCAGTTGAAGATCTTCACCCCGGTCGGCACCGCGATGAGCATCGTCATGAGCGCGAAGAACGGCAGCAGCACCGCACCCGTGACATACATGTGGTGCGCCCACACCGCCACCGACAGCGCGGCGATCGCGATCGTCGCGTACACCAGGGTCTTGTACCCGAAGATCGGCTTGCGGCTGAACACCGGGAAGACCTCGGAGACGATGCCGAAGAACGGCAGCGCGATGATGTAGACCTCGGGGTGCCCGAAGAACCAGAACAGGTGCTGCCACAGCAGCACGCCGCCGTTGGCGGGATCGTAGATGTGAGAGCCCAGTACGCGGTCGGCGGCCGCGGCGAGGATCGCGGCCGCGAGCACCGGGAAGGCCATCAGGATCAGGATGCTGGTGACCAGCGTGTTCCACGAGAAGATCGGCATCCGCCACATCGTCATGCCGGGAGCGCGCATCGTGATGATCGTCGTGATGAAGTTCACGGCACCCAGGATCGTTCCGAAACCGCTCATACCGAGCCCGAGCATCCACAGGTTTCCGCCCACACCCGGCGAGAACGAGGCATTCGCCAGCGGCTGATATGCGAACCAGCCGAAGCCCGCCGCACCCTCGGGGGTGAGGAAGCCCGACACGGCGATCGTCGAGCCGAAGAGGAACAGCCAGAAGGCGAACGCGTTCAGGCGCGGGAAGGCGACGTCGGGCGCCCCGATCTGCAGCGGCAGGATGGCGTTCGCGAAGCCGGCGAACAGCGGCGTCGCGAACATCAGCAGCATGATCGTGCCGTGCATCGTGAACAGCTGGTTGTACTGCTCCTTGGTCGGGATGATCTGCATCCCGGGCTCGAAGAGCTCGGCGCGGATGATCAGCGCCATCACCCCGCCCAGCAGGAAGAAGATCACCGACGAGATGAGGTACAGATAGCCGATCGTCTTGTGGTCGGTGGAGGTGATCCACTTGACGATGATGTTGCCCTTCTGCTCGACGCGCGTCGCGCTGAGCAGTGCGGCCTGACGCGGCGGCAGAGTCGTGGAGCGACCCTGCGTCTTCTCCTGAAGCGGAAGCGTCGTCGCCATATCAGTTGTCTCCCTCTTCGTCCTCAGGGGTGCCGCCGGTGCCCGGCTCGTTCTGCAGACGGTCGTAGGCGTCGTTGATGTCGCCGGTCTGGCCCGCCTCGCGCAGCGAGTCGAGGTAGTCCTCGTACTCCTGCGGGCTCACGACCTCGACGTTGAACAGCATCATCGAGTGGTACTCGCCGCACAGCTCGGCGCACTTGCCGGCATAGGTGCCCTCGCGGGTCGGCGTGAAGGACCAGTAGTTGTCCTTGCCGATGTACATGTCCTTCTTGTAGAGGAAGTCGATGATCCAGAACGAGTGGATGACGTCGCGCGACTGGAGCTTGATCTTGACGGACTCGCCGACCGGCAGCACGAGCGTGGGCAGCTCGTTGATGATGTTGCCGCGCTCGTCGGTCTGGGCTTGCACGCCCATCGTCCAGACGGTGTCGTCGTCGGTCTCGCCGTCGTACTGGAAGTCCCACGACCACTGCTTGCCGATCGCCGTGATCTCGACGTCCGGGTCGTCGTACTGGGTCTCCAGGATCGTCTGGTCCCGCGCCGTGAAGGCGAAGAAGCCGATCACGAGGATCAGCGGCACGATCGTGTAGAAGATCTCGATCGGCATGTTGTAGCGCAGCTGGACGGGAAGGCCCATCTGACCCTTGCGCCGGCGGTAGGCGATCGCCGCCCACCCCATGAGGCCCCACGTGATGACGCCGACCACCAGGAGCACGATCCAGGAGTTGACCCACAGACCGGCGACCATGTCGGTGTGGTTCGTGGCCGCCTGGCCGTCTTCAGTGAACCCGGGGAGGAAGCCGTGCAGCTCGGTCGGGGTGCATCCGGCGAGGACTGCTGCCGCTGCGATCCCGATCGGGAGAACGGCCCAGCGGATACGGCGTTTCGAAGGCACGGTGCACCTTTCCGATCACGAACAGGACTCCTGTCAGTCTAGGGCAAGCGTCCAGGCGATTCAGGCCATCCGCCCAGCTTCGACCGTGTCGCCGACACGGAAAAAGGCGGGCCGGGGCGCCATTCATCTGCGCCCCGGACCCGCCGGAAATGTGCTCGAATCGTCAGCGGTCTCCCGCGACGCCGCTCAGTGGAAGCTGTCGCCGCAGGCGCACGATCCTGCCGCGTTCGGGTTGTCGATCGTGAACCCCTGCTCGGAGATCGTGTCCTTGAAGTCGATGGTCGCGCCGTCGAGGTAGGGCACGCTCATGTCGTCCACGATCACCTCGACGCCGTCGAAGTCGACGGTCTTGTCGCCGTCGAGGTAGCGCTCGTCGAAGTAGAGCTGGTAGATCAGACCGCTGCATCCTCCGGGCTGCACGGCAACGCGCAGGCGCAGGTCGTCGCGACCCTCCTGCTCGAGCAGGCTCTTCACCTTGCCGGCGGCGGCGTCGGTCAGCAGCACACCGTGCGCGTGGGCGGTCTGCTCGGTCGTCAGTGCGGTGTCGGTCATGGGACTCCTCCGGACGGGCCGCCCGGATCATCGGCCGAGCAGGTCGGTGATCCGCCCAGGCGGCGGGATGCCTAGATTCTACGCGTCTCCACGGCGCACCGGCTCCGAGATCGGCGTGTCACGCGTCGGCCGCCCGCGCATCCAGCTTCTCCAGCAGCAGCGCCTCGGCGAGGACCGCGTTGCGGAAGGTCTCCAGGTGCAGGGACTCGTTCGGGCTGTGCGCCTTGGCGTGCGGGTCCTCGACGCCGGTCACCAGGATCTGGGCCCCGGGGAACTCGCGCACGAGGTCGGCGATGAAGGGGATGGACCCTCCGACGCCGATGTCGACCGACTCGGCGCCGTAGCCCTCCTGAAGCGCCTCGCGTGCGGCCGCCACCGCCCAGCCGGACGTGTCGACGAGGAACCCGTCGCCGAAGTCGTGGTCGCTGAATTCCAGCTGGGCGCCGAACGGCGCGTGCTCGCGCAGGTGGGCCTCGATGGCGGCATACGCCTCCCGTGCCGTCTGTCCCGGCGCGATGCGCGCACTGATCACCACCGAGATCTCCGGGCTCAGGGTGTTCGAGGCGTTGACGACGCTCGGGGCATCGATCCCGGTCACGGTGATGGACGGCTTGTTCCAGATGCGGCTGAGGATCGTGCCGCGGCCGATCGGCGACACCCCCGCGGGGAGTCCGGCCTCGTCGCGCAGCGTCTCCTCGCTGTACGGCGGAGTGTCGGCATCCCGCTCGGTCAGGCCCGCCACCGCGACGGCGCCGTCGTCGTCCCACAGGGTCGCGAGCAGCTTGACGGTCGCCATCATGGCATCGGGAACCGCACCTCCGAACATGCCCGAGTGCGACGCATGCTCCAGGGTGCGCACGCGCATCGTGAACCGGGTGTTCCCCCGCAGCGAGACGGTCAGCGCAGGGGTCTGCGCGTCCCAGTTGCCGGAATCGGCGACGACGATCACATCGGCGCGCAGAGCGTCGGCGTTGTCGGTCAGGAACTGTGCGAAGGACCGGGACCCGGCCTCCTCCTCGCCCTCGAAGAAGAGCGCCACACCGAGGTCGAAGTCGTCTCCGATCCCCTCCTTCAGCGCCCGCAGTGCGGCCAGATGCGCCATGACGCCCGCCTTGTCGTCGGCGGCGCCACGACCGTAGAGGCGCCCGCCGCGCACCGTGGGTTCGAAGGGCGACGACTCCCAGAGCGCCTCGTCGCCCACCGGCTGCACGTCGTGGTGCGCGTAGAGCAGGATCGTGGGGCGGCCGTTGCGGGCGGCCCTGGTCGCCAGCACCGCGGGGTTGCCCTGCTCCCCCGTGCCGGGGACGGCGGCCGTACGGATCTCGACGGTCTCGAACAGCCCGGTGTCGCGCACGAGCTGCGCGACCGCCTCCGCGCTCCGCTGCACCTGCGCGGGGTCGAATCCCGGGAAGGCGACGGAGGGGATCCGCACGAGGGTGCCGAGATCGGCGAGGGCGGACGGGATGCCGGAGGCCGCGGCATCCCGCACAGCAGCCTCCCGGGAGAGCTCAGTCGTCATGCGGGTAATCTTAAGGGCACCCCTTCTCCGCACCTCGAGGATCACCCGTGGCAAAGAACTCCGCCCCCGCGCCGAACGACGTCCCTTCCGAGGGCACCGTCCTGAACGGCACGCCTGTCGGCAAGGGCCGTGCCACGCCGTCCCGCGCGGAGCAGGAGGCCGCTCGCAAGCGTCCGCTCGTGGCCGACACGAAGGAGGCCAAGGCCCGCGCCCGCGCCGACCTGGCCGCCCAGCGCGAGAAGGCCCGCATCGGGATGGCCAACGGCGATGCGCGCTACCTCCCCCGCCGCGACCAGGGCCCGCAACGCAAATTCGTGCGCGACTGGGTCGACGCCGGATGGCACCTCGGTGAGGCTGTCATGCCCGCCATGGTGCTGGTCATCCTGGCGACGTTCCTCCCGGTGCCGGCCCTCCAGTACTACGCCTTCGTGGGCCTGTGGATCTTCATCTTCTTCGTCATCGGCGACATGGTGATCACGTCGATCACCGTGAAACGGGCGGCGAGGAAGAAGTTCGGCGAAGGCAGGGTCGAGAAGGGCCTCGGATGGTATGCGGCCATGCGCACCGTTCAGATGCGCTTCCTCCGGCTTCCCAAGCCGCAGGTCAAGCGGGGTCAGAAGCCCGCCTGAGCGTCCCGCCCGGGTACCGAGCGCCCGCACCCCGGACGCTTCCGTCACGCGCCCCGCGTGAGTCCGCGATTGATCTGGCGCGCCCACAGCGGGCCGCGGTACAGGAACGCGGTATAGCCCTGCACCAGCGTGGCTCCGGCATCCAGCCGTTCCTGGACGTCGGCCGCCGTCTCGACGCCGCCCGCAGAGATCACGCAGAAGTCGTCGGGCACCGCCGCACGCACGAGCCTCAGGACCTCGACGGAGCGAGACTTCAGCGGAGCGCCGGAGAGCCCGCCCTCCCCCGCCGCCGCGACCGTGGCGGGGTCGGTGACCAGCCCCTCACGCGAAATCGTCGTGTTGGTCGCGATGATGCCGGCGAGCCCGGCATCCACCGCGAGGTTCGCGATCGCCGTGATCTCGTCGTCGGGCAGATCGGGGGCGATCTTCACCAGCAGCGGCGTGGCGCCGGCGGCGTCACGTACCGCATCCAGCAGCGGCCGGAGCGTCTGGACCGCCTGGAGACCCCGCAGCCCCGGAGTGTTGGGCGATGAGACGTTCACGACGAGGTAGTCGGCGAGCGGGGCGAGAAGCGTGGCGCTGCGGACGTAGTCGGTGGTGGCGTCCGCCACGTCGACCACGCGGCTCTTGCCGATGTTCACCCCGAGCACTGCGCGACGCGACTTCCGGCGCAGCTTGCGCAGCCGCACGGCGGCCGCCTCGGCGCCACGGTTGTTGAAACCCATGCGGTTGACGACGGCGCGGTCGGGGATGAGGCGGAAGAGCCGCGGGCGAGGGTTGCCGTCCTGCGGGATGGCGGTGATCGTCCCGACCTCGACGTGACCGAAGCCGAGCGCGTACAGGCCCGCGGCGCCGGTGACGTTCTTGTCGAATCCGGCCGCGACGCCGAACGGCGACGCGAACCGCAGTCCGAGCGCGGTCGTCGCCGATTCCGGCGCAGGCCGAGTCAGCGCGCGCGCCGCCCAGGAGAAGGGCGGAACCCCCAGGACCCGGATCACGAGCATCGCGGCGTGATGGGCGGACTCGGGATCCATGCGCGACAGGACGGCGCGGAACAGGAGGGGATACATCGTTCCTAGGCTAGCCGTTCGCCGCTTCCGCCCCTCGCCGCATCGTGCCGCGCGCTGGAGCAGCCGACGGGGATCGGGCTCAGCCGCCCGGACCGGCGGCTCTACTCGGCGGTCGCGGCCGTCTCGGCGCGCGCCGGTGCCCGTCCGTGGTCGACCCGCAGCTGCTCGATGGCGGCCTCGAAGTCCTCGAGCGAGTCGAACGCCTGGTAGACGCTCGCGAAGCGGAGGTAGGCCACTTCGTCCAGATCCCGCAGCGGCCCGAGGATCGCCAGGCCGATCTCGTTCGCGTCGAGCTGCGAGGCACCCGTCTGGCGGATCGTCTCTTCGACGGTCTGCGCGAGCACGGCGAGATCCGCCTCGGTCACCGGGCGGCCCTGGCAGGCCTTTCGCACACCGGACATGACCTTCTCACGGCTGAACGGCTCGATCACGCCGGAGCGCTTGATGACGTTGAGGCTCGCGGTCTCGACGGTCGTGAACCGTCCGCCGCACTGCGGGCATTGGCGACGACGACGGATGCTGAGACCGTCGTCGCTGGTGCGCGAATCGATGACGCGCGAGTCGGCGTGACGGCAGAACGGGCAGTGCATGACAGAGACAGCCTACGCCGGGTGCGACCCGCCGGCCTCTGCGGCCCGCGGATCCGCGAACCGGGCGGTGACGGCTTCACCGTGCGCGGGCAGCGCCTCGGCCTCGGCGAGCGTCACGATCGCATCCCGCACCGCGGCGAGAGCACCGCGGTCGTACTGGATGACCTGCTGCGGTCGCAGGAACGTGGCGGCGGACAGACCCGCCGAGTAGCGCGCCTGCCCGCCCGTCGGGAGCACGTGGTTGCTGCCCGCCAGGTAGTCGCCGAGACTGACCGGCGAATCGGGTCCCACGAACACCGCACCGGCGTGCACGAATTCCTCCGGTCGCGGATCGGCGAGGTGCAGCTCGAGATGCTCGGGGGCGTACGCGTTGCTGAAGGCCGTGGCCGCGTCCAGATCGTTCACGAGCACGATCGCCGACTGGGGGCCGCTGAGAGCGGCCGCGACGCGTTCGGCGTGGCGGGTCGCCGCAGCACGCGGCACGATCCCATCCCGAACGTCCTGTGCCAAGCGCTCGGAGTCGGTGACGAGCACGGCCGACGCCTGCTCATCGTGCTCGGCCTGGCTGATGAGGTCGACGGCGACGAGGTCGGCGTCGGCCGTGTCGTCGGCGACGATGAGGATCTCGGTGGCGCCGGCCTCGGCATCCGTCCCCACGCGTCCGGCGACCGCGCGCTTCGCAGCGGCGACGAAGTTGTTGCCCGGCCCCGTCACGACGTCGACGGGCACCAGTCCGAGGCTGTCGACACCGTGCGCGAGTGCGCCGATCGCACCGGCGCCGCCCATCGCGTAGACCTCGGTCACACCCAGCAGCCGTGCTGCACCGAGGATCACCGGGTGCACGCGACCGCCGTGCTCCCGCTGCGGCGGAGAGGCCAGGGCGATCTCCGCGACGCCGGCGACCTGCGCGGGCACCACGTTCATCACCACGCTGGAGGGATACACCGCCTTGCCGCCCGGCACGTAGAGCCCGACGCGCCGGACCGGCTGCCAGCGCTGGGTGACACGCGCACCGGGCCCGAGCTCGGTGACACGCGGCGCGGGCACCTGCGCACGGGAGGCCTCGCGGACGCGCGCGATCGCCTCCTCGAGCGCCGCGCGCACAGCCGGATCAAGGGACTCCAGCGCTTGGTCCAGGTGCGCGGCCGGCACCCGGATGTCGTGAGCGGTCACTCCGTCGAAGCGCTCGGCCTGCTCCCGCAGCGCCGTCTCACCGCGTGCGGCGACGTCGTCCACGATCCGGGCGGCCGTCGCGAGCGCTTCCTCCCGCGCAGCGGTGGCGCGCGGAACGGTCGCGAGAAGCTCGGCGGGAGACAGCGTGCGCCCGCGCAGGTCGATCGTCCGAAGCATCCTTCTACGGTATCGCTGGGCGGACGACGCTCAGCCCCGCGTGACGCCGGAGGTGTCGTGAAGGTAGCCGATCCGGCCATCCTCGTGGCGCACGACGAAGACGTCGCCGCGGTCCTCGATGACCAGCGCCCACGCGGTCGGCCCGATGCGGAACACGGGGATGCCGATCTCATCGACGACGTCGCGCTCTTCGGGCACGAGCGCCCAGAACGCCTGGTGCTGAGAGCTCGTCGTCGACGCCGGCTCCACCGTCGACGACGGGTTCTCGATGTGCTCGAACGATTCGCGTGCCGGCTCCGGCTCCACGGCGGAAGGTTCGGCGGTCGAAGGTGCTCCGCCGGCGGGGGTGGTGTCGGCGTCCTCGCGCTCGACCGGGATGACCGTGGTCGCGAAGTCGTCGCTCGCGACCTCGTCATCGGTGCGCGCAGGCGTGGACGAGCCCGCCCCGTACGGCGTCGACGTGGCGGCGACGTCCGCCGGCTCCGCCGCGCCCGGCTCGGCGCGAGGTGTCGGGTCGGGCCGGGTGATCAGCGGACGCGGCGCGACCGGTCGCACCTGGCGGGCGTTGCGGTGCGCGATGCTCTCGGGGCGACCCTGGAAGTCCTGCGCGAACGGCGGGATGAAGGGTGCGAAGACGGTCAGGACGACGCCGGCGAGCATCAGGATCACCTCGACCCACACCACCCACGTCGCCGGGAAGATCTCGTGCTCGGCGAGCGTGATGAAGGAGTTCCAGATGATGGTGAGCCAGAGGACGGTGGCCACGGAGAACGCGACGGACGCGAACTGGTCGATGCCCAGCGAGCCGACGCGACGGATGCCCTGCGGTGACAGACGGCGCAGCACGATGAGGAACACCGCCACGGTCGGGACCCCGATGGTGAGCACCCAGTCGATGCCGCTGCTCCACACCGACGGTCCTTCGCCGATGGCGCCCGACACCGGGAAGAACGACACGACGAAGGCCACGAGCCAGGTGCCGACGAGAGCCACTTCCCGGATGGAGAACGGGCCCACGCCGTACTGGGGCGGTTCCTCCGCTGCGATCGTCTCGTCGATGCTGGTGTCCTGATTCTCGTCCGTCACGATCGTTCCTTCCGGCGGGCTCCCGAGGCCCGCGTCGACCCGATATTACCTAGGGCGAATGAGATGCCGATGAGACCACGCGTCGCGCGCAGACATCCCGTTCGCATGTGTCGATGCGCTCACCCGAGGCACTGCGGGCCGAGCAGTCCTTTGAGCTCGCCGTAGAGGTCCGGGGTGATGCGCACCGTGTGCGGCACGTCGAAGACCTTTGCCACCGTGCCGCTGTGCAGCTTCAACGACACCTCGGTGTCGCCCGCATGCCGCTGCAGCGTCTGCAGGAGTTCGCCGATGACGCTCTCGCTGGCTCGCCGCTCCGGCATCACGAGCACGAGCTGACCCGATTCGTCCATCGTGCCGAGGTCGGGGCTGAACGCCGACTGGGCGTGGAGATTCATGCCGTCGTCGCGGCGCGACACCCGGCCCCGGACGACGAGGATCGAGTCGGCCTGCAGCAGCGACGAGAACTCGGTGTACGTCTTGCCCATGAACATGACGGTGATCTCACCGTCGAAGTCCTCGACGGTGATCATGCCGTACGGGTTGCCGCTCTGCTTGGCGACCCGGTGCTGCACACTCGTGACCAGACCGGCGATGGTGACCTGGTCGCCGTCACCGACGTCTTCAGAAGCCAGCAGATCGTGGATGCTCGTCGACGCATGCTTGGCCAGCGGGATCTCGAGCCCCGCCAGCGGGTGGTCAGAGACGTAGAGCCCGAGCATCTCCCGCTCGAACGCGAGTTTGTCCTTCTTGGTCCATTCCGGGCGCGGCGGGACCTTCGGCGGAGCCACCTCCTCGACGGCGTCGTACAGGCTGTCGAAGTCGAACCCGATCGCCCCCTGGGCTTCGTTGCGCTTGCGATCGACGGCCGCCTCGGTGGCGTCCTCGTGGATCTCCATGAGAGCGCGGCGCGTGTCGCCCATGGAATCGAAGGCACCGGCCTTGATGAGCGATTCGATGGTCCGCTTGTTCGCGACGTGCAGCGGCACCTTCGTCAAGAAGTCGTGGAACGAAGTGAAGGTCGCGTCCTTGCGCGCCTCCACGACCCCGTCCACGACGTTCGCGCCCACGTTGCGGACGGCTCCGAGGCCGAAGCGGATGTCGTCGCCGACGGCCGCGAAGTACCGGATCGACTCCCGGACATCCGGCGGCAGCACCTTGATGCCCATCCGGCGGCACTCGTTGAGGTAGACCGCCATCTTGTCCTTGGAGTCGCCGACGCTCGTCAGAAGCGCTGCCATGTACTCGGCCGGGTAATGGGCCTTGAGGTACGCCGTCCAGTACGACACCAGGCCGTAGGCAGCCGAGTGCGCCTTGTTGAAGGCGTAGTCCGAGAAGGGCAGCAGGATGTCCCACAGGGCCTTGACGGCGTCGTCGCCGAAGCCGCGCTCCTTCATGCCGCCGGAGAAGCCCTCGTACTGCTTGTCGAGCTCGGACTTCTTCTTCTTGCCCATCGCCCGCCGGAGGATGTCGGCCTGTCCGAGCGAGAACCCCGCAACCTTCTGCGCGATCGCCATGACCTGCTCCTGATAGATGATCAGGCCGTAGGTGGTCTCGAGGATCTCTTTGAGCGGTTCCTCGAGTTCGGGATGGATCGGCGTGATCTCCTGCTGTCCGTTCTTGCGCAGCGCGTAGTTGATGTGCGAGTTCGCGCCCATCGGGCCGGGTCGGTACAGCGCGATCACGGCCGAGATGTCTTCGAAGTTGTCGGGCTTCATGAGCCGCAGCAGCGACCGCATCGGCCCGCCGTCGAGCTGGAACACGCCGAGCGTGTCGCCCCGCGTGAGCAGCTCGTAAGCCTCCTTGTCGTCGAGCGCGAGGTGCTCGAGGTCGAGCTCCTCCCCTCGGTTGGTCCGGATGTTGTCGAGGGCGTCCGAGATGATCGTGAGGTTGCGCAGCCCCAGGAAGTCCATCTTGATCAGACCCAGCGCCTCGCACGACGGGTAGTCGAACTGCGTGACGATCTGGCCGTCCTGCTCACGGCGCATGATCGGGATGATGTCGAGCAGCGGCTCGCTCGACATGATCACACCGGCCGCATGCACTCCCCATTGGCGCTTCAGGCCTTCCAAGCCGAGCGCCCGGTCGAACACCGTCTTGGCCTCGGGATCGGTATCGATGAGCGCACGGAACTCGCTGGCCTCTTTGAAGCGAGGATGCTGCGAGTCGAACATGCCGCTGAGCGGCATGTCTTTGCCCATCACGGCCGGAGGCATCGCCTTCGTGAGGCGCTCTCCCATGCTGAACGGGAAGCCGAGGACACGGCCGGCGTCCTTCAGGGCCTGCTTCGATTTGATGGTGCCATACGTCACGATCTGCGCGACCCGCTCGGAACCGTACTTCTCGGTGACGTAGTCGATCACCTCGCCGCGGCGCCGGTCGTCGAAGTCGACGTCGAAGTCAGGCATAGAGACACGGTCGGGGTTGAGGAAGCGCTCGAAGATGAGGCCGTGCTCCAGCGGGTCGAGATCGGTGATGCGCATGGCATAGGCGACCATCGATCCGGCACCGGAGCCGCGGCCCGGACCGACGCGGATCCCGTTGCGCTTGGCCCAGTTGATGAAGTCGGCGACCACGAGGAAGTACCCCGGGAACCCCATCTGGAGGATGATCCCCACCTCGTACTCGGCCTGCTTGCGCACCCGGTCGGGGATGCCGTCGGGGTACCGGTAGTGAAGGCCCGCCTCGACCTCCTTCACGAGCCAGCTGTCTTCGGTCTCTCCGTCGGGGACGGGGAAGCGCGGCATGTAGTTCGCGCTGGTGTTGAACTCGACCTCGCAGCGCTCGGCGATCAGGAGTGTGTTGTCGCACGCCTCGGGATGCTCGCGGAAGATCTGCCGCATCTCCTGTGCGGTCTTGATGTAGTACCCGTCGCCGTCGAACTTGAAGCGGTTGGGGTCGTCCAGCGTCGAGCCCGACTGCACGCACAGCAGGGCGGCGTGCGCATCGGCCTCGTGCTGGTGCGTGTAGTGGGAGTCGTTGGTCGCGACGAGCGGGATGCCGAGATCCTTCGCGATGCGGATGAGGTCGGTCATCACGCGGCGCTCGATCGACAGCCCGTGATCCATGATCTCGGCGAAGTAGTTCTCTTTGCCGAAGATGTCTTGGAACTCCGCGGCGGCGGCGCGGGCGGCGTCGTACTGGCCGAGACGCAGGCGCGTCTGCACCTCGCCGGAGGGGCATCCCGTGGTCGCGATGAGCCCTTTGCCGTAGGTCTCGAGGAGCTCGCGGTCCATGCGGGGCTTGAAGTAGTAGCCCTCCATGCTCGACAGCGAGCTGAGGCGGAAGAGGTTGTGCATGCCCTCCGTGCTCTGGCTCCACATCGTCATGTGGGTGTAGGCCCCGGAGCCCGACACGTCGTCGCTCTTCTGCTCGGGCGTGCCCCACGCGACGCGCGACTTGTCGCTGCGGTGCGTGCCGGGCGTGACGTACGCCTCGAGCCCGATGATCGGCTTCACCCCGGCGGCGTTGGCGGCGTTGTAGAACTCGAATGCCGCGAAGGTGTTGCCGTGGTCGGTGACGGCGATGGCCGGCATGCCGTACTCGGCGGCGGCCTGCGTCATCGCGCCGATCTTGGCCGCCCCGTCGAGCATCGAGTACTCGCTGTGCACGTGCAGATGAACGAAGGAGTCGGATGCCACGCACCGAGTCTACGAAGGGCGGCCGACATGCCCGTCCGGACGACGCCGCTGTCTGCACGACGCGGCTGCGAGTTCACCTCACCCTCGAGTGGAGCGTGAAGGTCGGCGCTCGCCGATCAGAAGTCCTCGTCCAGCGCGTACTGCTGCTGCCACGAGTGCGGGCGGTCGATGCCGAGGCCGTAGAGGTAGCGGATCAGCTGGCCCTGGTGCTGCGTCTCGTGCTCGAGCAGTGCGAGTGCGTAGCGCAGCGAGTCCTCGTCGGAGGGGTCGATGCCCGCGACCCACTCGTCCACGTCCGCCGCGGTCTGTAGGAAGGCGCCGCGCACCGTCGCCGCATCAGACCCGCCGTCGCGTGCGACGGGGCTCGAGAACCCCTGCCACTGTCCTGCCCGCGCCGCTGCGGGAAAGCTCTCGCGTGCTCCGAGCACGCACCACAGCTGATGGCCCACCGTGTCGGACGGCAGATCGCGCAGGCGCGATCCGAGGTGCTGTGGCGGGAGGGTGTCGACGAAGTCGAGGTACAGGGTGTTCGAGCGCTCGAGGCGGCGGCGCAGAAGCTGGTTCACGCGTCCACGCTAGAGGTTGCGCCGCATGAGGACACGCGGAAATCCGGCGAGCACCGATGTCGTGTCGGCGGCCTTGTCGAACCCGGCCTGCTCGAAGAGGCGGCGCGTTCCGACATACGCCATCGTCAGATCGACGCGCGCGTCGCCGTTGTCGACCGGATAGCCCTCGATGGCCGGAGCGCCCTGATCGCGTGCGAACTGGACGGCGCCGTCGATGAGCGCGTGCATGATGCCCTTCTTGCGGTGTCCAGGGCGGACGCGGAAGCACCACAGCGACCACACGTCCAGGTCGTCGACGTGCGGGATCTTCCGGAAGGTCGCGAAGTGGGTGCGTGCCCGGGGCGCCACCGCCGCCCATCCGACGACCGCGTCGCCGTCGTACGCGAGCACCCCGATCGGCCCCTCTTCATCCATCAGGCGACGAACGCGTTCCGCACGAGCGGGTCCGCGCAGGGCGGTCGCCTCCTTGCTCGGGATGCGATAGCTCAGGCAGAAGCACACGCTCGAGTCGGGATTCTTCGGGCCGATGATGCACGCGACGTCATCGAATACGGTCGCGGGCCGCACCTCGATCGCCATGGACCCAGTGTGCCCGCCGGCACCGACATCCCGGTCAGGAGCGCGTTCGCCGGGCGGAGCCTGCGCAGCGGCACCCTAGGGTGGGTCCATGGCCACCCCCGACTTCGTGCTCGAGCTGCGCCGCAAGATCGGCACGGCGCCGCTCCCCCTCGTCGGCGTCACGGCCGTCGTCGTGCGCGACGGGCAGGTGCTGCTCGGGCGGCGCAGCGACAACGGGCACCTGACGCCGGTCACCGGCATCGTCGACCCCGGAGAGGAGCCTGCCGACGCGGCGGTGCGCGAGACGCTCGAGGAGGCCGGCGTCACGTGCCGCGCGGAGCGCCTCGCGTGGGTCCACCAGATCCCCCGCGTCGTGTACGCGCACGGCGACGTCGTCGACTACCTGGACCTCACGTTCCTGTGCCGGTGGGTCTCGGGTGACCCGTACCCCGCGGACGGCGAGATGACGCAGGTCGGGTGGTACGACGTGGATCGGCTGCCGCCGCTCGAGCTGCCCGACATGCTCACCCGCATCCGACGGGCGCTGGGCGATGGCCCGACGCTCTTCGAGGGCGGTCGCTGAGCTCCACGCGTGCCGGGAACGCGCTCCTGCTCGATCCCGCGTCGACCGCGTCAGTCCCCGCGCAGCACGTCGAGGGCGTGCGCGAGGTCGGCGGGATACTCAGAGGTGAAAGTCACCCACTCCCCGGTCGTCGGGTGCAGGAACGACAGCTCGCGGGCGTGCAGCCACTGGCGGGTGAGCCCCAGTCGCGCCGACAGCGTGGGGTCGGCGCCGTACAGCGGGTCGCCGACGCACGGATGCCGGTGCGCTGCCATGTGCACGCGGATCTGATGGGTGCGGCCGGTCTCCAGGTGGATCTCGAGCAGCGACGCCCCAGGGAAGGCCTCGAGCGTCTCGTAGTGGGTCACCGAGTCCTTGCCGTCCGGTGTGACCGCGAACTTCCATGAGTGCGACGGGTGCCGCCCGATCGGCGCGTCGATGGTCCCGACGAGCGGGTCGGGGTGACCCTGCACGACCGCGTGATAGATCTTCTCGACCTCGCGTTCCTTGAACGCCCGCTTGAGCGCGACATAGGCCCGTTCGGTCTTCGCGACGACCATCAGCCCGCTCGTGCCGACATCCAGCCGGTGCACCACGCCCTGCCGCTCGGCGGCGCCCGTCGTCGCGATGCGGTACCCGCCCGCCGCGAGAGCGCCCAGCACGGTGGGTCCCTCCCATCCGAGTGAGGGATGGGCCGCCACCCCGGCGGGCTTGTCCACGACGACGATGTCATCGTCGTCGTAGACGATGCCGAGGTCCGGCACCTCGACCGGAACGATCCGGGGCTCCTCCTTGGGCGTCCACGTGACGTCCAGCCACGCCCCGCCCCTCAGCCGGTCGGACTTCGAAAGGATGCGGCCGTCCATCGACACCCCGCCGGCCTCCGCGACCTCGGCGGCGAAGGAGCGTGAGAACCCGAGCATCTTGGCCAGTGCCGCATCGACGCGGCTGCCGTCGAGCCCATCCGGAACCGGGAGACTGCGTGATTCCACGTCAGAGTTCGTCGCGGCCGGGCCGTCCGGTGTCGCGCTCCGCCTCGTACTCGTCGGCCTCCCGGTCGGCTTCCGCCTCGACCTGACGCTGCTCGCGCTCGCTCAGCGGCGGGAGTCCACGCTCGGCGGCCGGGATGCCGGCATCCGGGTCGGCGACGGGGAACTCGTCACCGAAGCCCGCGACCGCTCCTCCCGGCGCGAACTCGTCGCCGTCGGCGCCCAGCAGCGTCTTGTCGTCGTCACCGGTGCTGTCGTCTGTGCGGCGTCCGTCCCGCGTACCGTCCATGTGAACTCCCAGGAGTACGAGCAGTGCGACGGCGATCATGTCGCACACGATGAAAATGTCGGCGACGTTGTAGATCGCCGGAGACATGCCGGGGAAGAACCACAACCACGGCGTGTTGATGAAGTCGACGACGTGGCCGACGCCGAAGCCGGGGTCGCGCAGCAGCCGGTCGGTGAGGTTGCCCAGAACGCCGCCGAGCAGCAGTCCCAGCGCCACGGCCCACGGGCGCGATCTCACGCGAGTGGCGGCCAGCCACCCGATCACGATGGCCACGACGGCCAGGGCGATCGTGAAGATCCAGGTGACCTCCTCGCCGAGCGAGAAGGCGGCACCCGGGTTACGGGTGAGGTAGAAGCTGAGGAAGTCCCCGAGGACCTTCACCGGCTCCTGGTATGGCAGGTTCTGGAGAGCGAAATGCTTCGCCAACTGGTCGGCGGCCAGCACCAGCACCGCGAGACCCGCGATGATGGTGCCGGCCGCCGCCTGACGAAGGGGAGGTCGGCCCGTCAAGGACCGGCTCAGAGACCCAGGGCCGAGACCGGCTGTGCGCCGGACGTCGTCGCCGTGGTCTCGAGGTCACGCAGCTTGCCCTCGATGTAGCTGCGCAGCTGGGCGCGGTAGTCGCGCTCGAAGTTGCGCAGCTCCGTGATGCGGCCCTCCAGCGACGTGCGCTCTCGCTCGAGCTTGGCCAGCTCCTCACGTCCGCGGGTCTCCGCCTCGGAGACGATCGAGGCTGCCTGCGCCTTCGCGTCGGCGATGAGCTGGTCGCGCTGGGCGATGCCCTCGGCGACGTGCTCGTCGTGCAGACGCTGAGCCAGCTCGATGATGCCGGCGCTGGCGGCAGGCGCCGTGCTCGCCGCGGGAGCCGCCTCGGCCGGGGCCGGCGCCGGCGCCGGTGCGGCCTCGGCGCGCGCGGGAGCCGCACCCGACTCGTACGCCGCCAGCTTGGCCTTCAGCTCTTCGTTCTCCGCGAGGGCCTTGCGCCACTCGACGACGATCTCGTCGAGGAAGTCGTCGACCTCGTCCGGGTCGAAGCCCTCCTTGAAGCGGACGTGCTGGAACTGCTTGGTGACGACGTCATCGGGGGTCAATGCCATGGTGATTCCTCTTTCGAGCGCTGGTCGCTGGCCGATGTCGGGGCGACCGCCGGCTGGCGGCGGTTCGTATCAGGCAAGCATAGTCACGGGTCCGGTGAGTGTCGAAGGACGGCTCCGAGCGGACGCGGTCATCAACCGGCGATCGACCTCGTGATGCTGAGCAGGATGAAACACAGCAGCATCGTGAGAGCGAACCCGAAGTCGATGGCGATGGCGCCCACGCGCAGCGGGGGGATGAAACGACGGAACAGCTTGATCGGCGGGTCCGTGACGGTGTACACGATCTCCGCCGCGACCAGGCCCGCCCCGCGGGGCCGCCACTCGCGGTTGAAGAACGGGATCCAGTCCAGGATCAGCCGCGTGAGCAGCACGAACACGTAGAGCAGCAGCGCAAGGTTGAGGATCGCTGCGATCAGTTGGACGACGGCCACGTAGCCAGATTACGGCTGCGCGAAGGGAACCGACTCCGGATCGGCCTGGGCGACGGCCCCGTCCCCGGAGACGGCGACGTTCTCGGGCGAGAGCAGGAAGACCTTGCTGGTCACGCGCTCGATGCGTCCGTACAGGCCGAGCGACAGCCCGCTGGCGAAGTCGATGAGGCGCCGGGCGTCGGCGTCGCTCATCTGCGAGAGGTTGATGATGACCGGGATGCCGTCGCGGAAGTTCTCGGCGATGATCTGCGCGTCGCGGTACTGCTTGGGGTGCACCGTCAGGATCTCGTTGATCGCCGTCGGAGCGGGCTGACGCACCACGGCGGGACGGTGGATCGGCGTCACCGGAGCAGCCGGCTTCTCGACGACGGCCTTCTCGGTGGTGCGGGCACGCGGCTGAGGAGCGGGCTCGTCGTAGACCTCTTCCTCGTCGGCGAGGCCCAGGTACACCATGGTCTTCTTGAGCGGGTTCGACATCGCATCCTCCGTAGTGCTCATCTGTTTTGAGGTTAACCGCGTTCTGGTCTGGGACCGGTGATTGCCGAACCGATCCGAAGGTGTGTCGCGCCCGCGGCGATGGCTTCGGCGAAGTCGGCGGTCATGCCCGCCGAGATCCAGTCGGCCTCCGCGATCACCGCGCGCACGACGTCGGAGAGCGCCCGGAGGCGCTCGAACGCGGGCGCGGGCGGCTCCTCCAGCGGCGCCACCGCCATGACGCCGCGCACCCGCAGCGACGGGAGGCCGGCGACATGCGCGGCCAGACGCTCGAGCTCGCCCGGTGCGACACCACCGCGTCCGGGGTCGTCGGTGAGATTGATCTGGAGGAGCACGTCGAGCACCGGATCTCCCTCGTCGGCGGCCGCCTCCAGGGAATCCGCGAGGCGCGCGCGGTCGACCGAGTGCACCACGGATGCCGCCGCCCGGATCGCGCGGGCCTTGTTCGTCTGCGCCTGCCCGA
This sequence comes from Microbacterium timonense, assembly GCF_900292075.1. Taxonomy (GTDB): domain Bacteria; phylum Actinomycetota; class Actinomycetes; order Actinomycetales; family Microbacteriaceae; genus Microbacterium; species Microbacterium timonense. Next base: position 168,546 of record NZ_OLMV01000001.1, on the reverse strand, counting down.
TGAAATGCCACCGCAGGCCGTCGAGCTGCGTCAGCTCGCCGGCCTTGCGGCTGAACTCCTGCTGACGGTTCTCGCCGACGTCGCGCACCCCCAGCGCGTAGAGCTCGCGCACCAGAGCCGCCGGGTGGAACTTGGTCACCACGATGCGGGTCAGCTCGGACGGATCGCGGCCGACCGATCGGGCGGCATCCGCGATGCGCTCGTCGATCGCCGCCAGGCGGGCAGCGAGATCGTCCATGAGGTTCCTCGACGTGTCGGAGCTCGCTCCGCGGAGCGCGTGTGCCGGCCTACTTCAGGAAGTCGGGGATGTCGAGGTCGTCGTCGCCGAACGCCGTGTCGTACGACGGCTCGGTGACCGCGCCGACGCTCACCGGCACGGCCGGCTGCTCGACGACGTCGCGGTCCTTGGCCGCCTCGTCCGCCGGCGTCACCGGCACGGCGGGCGCCGTGACGACGCGGGCGCCGATGGGCTCGATGCGGGCCTGCGGCTCTCCGCCGTCGAAGCCTGCCGCGATGACCGTGACGCGCACCTCGTCGCCGAGCGTGTCGTCGATCACCGTGCCGAAGATGATGTTCGCCTCGGGGTGCGCCGCCTCCTTGACCAGCTGCGCGGCATCGTTGATCTCAAAGATGCCGAGGTTCGAGCCACCCTGGATCGACAGCAGCACGCCGTGCGCCCCCTCGATCGAGGCCTCCAGGAGCGGAGACTCCACCGCCAGCTCGGCGGCCTTGATGGCGCGGTCCGCGCCGCGCGCCGAGCCGATGCCCATGAGAGCGGACCCGGCGCCCTGCATGACGGACTTCACGTCGGCGAAGTCGAGGTTGATGAGACCGGGCGTCGTGATGAGGTCGGTGATGCCCTGCACACCGGCGAGGAGCACCTGGTCGGCCGTCGCGAACGCCTCGATCATCGAGATGCCGCGGTCGCTGATCTCCAGGAGGCGGTCGTTCGGCACCACGATGAGGGTGTCGACCTCTTCCTTCAGACGCGCCACTCCGGACTCGGCCTGCTGCTGGCGGCGACGACCCTCGAAGGAGAAGGGCTTGGTCACGACACCGATCGTGAGTGCTCCTATCGACTTCGCGATCTTCGCCACGACGGGTGCGCCGCCGGTTCCCGTGCCACCGCCCTCACCGGCCGTGACGAACACCATGTCGGCGCCGCGGAGGGCCTCTTCGATCTCCTCCGCGTGGTCCTCGGCCGCACGTCGGCCCACCTCCGGGTCGGCACCTGCGCCGAGCCCGCGGGTGAGCTCGCGTCCGACGTCGAGCTTCACATCGGCGTCGCTCATCAGCAGCGCCTGGGCGTCGGTGTTGATGGCGATGAACTCGACGCCCCGCAGGCCGAGCTCGATCATGCGGTTGACCGCGTTGACACCGCCGCCGCCGACGCCGACGACCTTGATCACGGCGAGGTAGTTCTGGTTCTGGCTCATGCCGGCCTCCGTAGCCCTGGACCTTCTAAACCTTCAACCTCTAGTAGAGGTATAAAGAATTGCCCGGTATGCAATTCCGTTGTCACGAAAGTAAGCGGATGCCGCGCGCGAGCCCGGAGCGAGACGGCGTGTCGCGGCAACCGGCGCCGAAAGTTCCGCTCCGGCAGAGCCTCAGCGGACGACGACAGCGTCCGGCGACGACACGTCGTAGGTCGTCACGTCGGCGGGCGGGCGGTTGATCATCATCTTCTGCAGCGAGACCGCCTTCTGCGCAGAGCGCTCGGCGCTGCCCCACACGACCTGCGTGTTGGTCCCGCCGAGGGTCAGCGTCACGTCGTCCGGTGTCGTCGCCGTGACCGCTGTGACCTGCGCGCGGATCTCGGCGGGAAGCGAGCGCATCACCTGCCCGGCTGCCGTGAAGGCATCCGAGTCGACGCCGCCGGTGATGGTGAGCAGCGGGCTTCCGGCACTCGGCGTCGCCGTCGTGGAGAGGGCGACGCCGGCAGCGTCGACGAGCGTGTAGCCGGCACGCGTCTGGACGAGGCCGATCGGCGTGCGCTCCACGATGCGCACTACGAGATCGTGCGGCGGCCGCGCCTCCAGGGCATAGGTCTCGATCAGCGGGAAGGCGACGAGCTGCGCCTTGACGGCGCTCTCGTCGACCAGCGGAAGCGGGGTGCCGAGCTGGCCCGACAGCGCGTCCGCGATCTCGTCCGCGCTGAGCTGCTGCGTGCCCACGACCGAGATCTTCTCGACACCGAACAGCGGGCTGTACGCGGCGGCCACGGATCCGAGGGCGAGAAGCAGGAGGGATGCCGCCACACCGAGCCACACGGCTCGCCGGCGACGCTGGCGGACGGTGAACCGGCGGATCTCGGCGCGCAGCGCCTTCCGCCGCGCGCGCGCCGCCTTCCAGACCTGGCCGAAGCCGACCTCGCCGCCCGCCGCGTCGGCGGGTTCCCGGCGCGGGGCCGGCGGCCGGCTCGGCGGCGCCAGGGGGATGATCGGCGCCGTGGTGTCGGCACCCTCCATGTCGAGCAGGACGGCGCCGCTCTCGGCAGCGCCGTCGCCGTTCAGGTGCTCGAGCGTCGCGTCGGAAGGGGCGGCCCGGCGAGGCAGCGGCTCCCGGGAATCGGCGCGCCGGGCGCCCGCACCCGCGGGCTCCGCGACGCTCCGGCCGCCTGAGGACGGCGGCTGCGGCAGCGGCGAGGGGCGGCGCATCGTCCGCTACTCCCCCGCGCCGGCGCTCGCCGGAGCAGGAGGGCGTCCGAGCGCCTCCAGCACCTGGGGGATGATCTGGTACACGTTCCCGCAGCCCAGGGTGATCACATAGTCGCCGTCGCGCGCGACGGCGGCGGTGTACTCGGCCGCCTCCTGCCAGTCGGGTACGAAGTGCACGTGCGACGGGTCATGGAAAGCGCCGCTGACGAGCTCGCCGGTGACGCCGGGCACAGGATCCTCGCGCGCCCCGTAGACGTCGAGCATCACGGTGTGGTCGGCGTATCGCTCGAGCACCTCGGCGAACTCCCGGTACATCTCCTGCGTGCGCGAGTAGGTGTGCGGCTGCTGGATCGCGATGATGCGCCCGTCGCCGACCACGGTGCGGGCGGCGGCGAGGGCCGCGGCGACCTCGGTCGGGTGATGCGCGTAGTCGTCGAAGACGCTCACGCCCCGTTCGACGCCGTGCAGCTCGAATCGGCGCACCGTTCCCGCGAAGCCCTCGACGGCGCGCACGGCGGACTCGAGTTCGTGTCCCAGAGTGAGGAGCACCGCCACCGCCCCTGTCGCGTTGATGGCGTTGTGCGCCCCGGGCACCGGCAGTTGCGCGTCGACGATGCGCCCCTCGTGTGCGATGCGGAAGGAGACGGGGCCGTCGGTGATGATGTCGCTGACGCGCACCGTCGCATCGGGCGCCTCACCGAAGGTGATGACGCGCGGGTGCGTGAGTGCTGCGCGGACGCGCTGTGCGCCGGGGTCGTCAGCCGAGATCACCACGGCCTCGCGCGCCTCGTTCGCGAATCGCGCGAACGCGGCGTAGAAGGCGTCGCGCGTGCCCCAGTGGTCGAGGTGGTCGGGGTCGACGTTGGTGATGAGCGCGATCGAGGTGTCGTAGAGCAGGAACGTGCCGTCGGACTCATCGGCCTCGATGACGACGAGCTCGTCGGATCCGCTGCCGCTCGACACGCCGAGCTGAGCGATGACTCCCCCGTTGACGAATGTCGGGTCCGTGCCGAGATCGCGCAAGGCGGTCACGATCATGCCGGTGGACGTCGTCTTGCCGTGCGCGCCGGCAACCGACACGAGCCGGCGCCCGCCGATGAGCCAGTACAGCGCCTGCGAGCGGTGGATGACGTGCAGTCCGCGCTCCTTCGCCCGCACGAACTCGGGGTTCTCCGGCCAGATGGCGCCGGTGTGCACCACGGTGTCGACATCGTCGGCGAGGTTCGCGGCGTCGTGCCCGACATGCACGGTCGCTCCGAGCTGAGCGAGCTCGCGCAGCGCCTTGCTGTCCGCGCGATCCGAGCCCGACACGCGGATGCCCCGATCCAGGAACATGCGCGCGAGTCCCGACATGCCGGAGCCGCCGATCCCGATGAAGTGGGCGGCGGTGATGTCGTCGGGGATGGGGAGGCTGAGATCGGGTCTGATCATGACCGGTCAAGTCTAAGTTGGGCGGCCGGCCACCAGGCCCCGGCGCGCTGAGCGCGGCGCACGCGTGGCGTTTGTATTGACACATTGATACACACACCGGCACAATGCACGTATGGAGCTCGATCCCGACGTCGCGCGGATGGTCAATGCCGGGCTGCTGCTGGTCCTGCTGGTGGTGTGCACGATCGTGGCGCTGACCGCCGCCTCCCGGTCGTCAGCGTACGCACGCGCCGATCGCTTCTCGATGCGCGTGCGCCTGCCGTACGGCTCGGCGGCGACCCGGGAGTCCGTGACCCGCCGGTTGCGCACGAACGCCCTGGTCACCGCGGTCACGATGCTCGCGATGACGCTGATCGTCTCGCCGCTGCTCCTCACGTCCCTGGCGACGACCGTGACCTTCCCGTTCCTGGTCGTCGTGCTGATGCTCGTCACCACCGGGATCGCATCCGCGGTCGTGAGCATCCGTGAGCGTCTGTTCCACCCGGCTCCGGATGCGCCCCGCATCGCTCGCGCCGCAGCACTCGGCCCGGGCGACTACCTCGACCCGTTCAGGCGCATCCTGCCCGGGGTTCTCGGCGTGCTGGCGGCCGTCGCGTCCGCGGCGCTCATCGTCGAATGGACGAGGCGACCCGACCAGGTCGATGGCAGGTTCGCCGGTACCGCGGTCATCACCGCCGTCGTCGCCGCGGTCGTCTTCGCGGTGATGCCGGTCCTCGAGCGTCTCATGCTCGGACGGCCGCAACCCGCGAGCGACACCCTCGAACTCGCCTGGGACGACGCGATGCGCACGACCGCTCTGGGCGCGCTCCGGCTCTTGTGTGCGCTCAGCGCGTGGATGACCTTCGCGCTGGCGCTCGGCGCCTTGTGGCTGGGGTCCGGCGGGCTCTCCGACGCGGTCGTCCAGCAGCTGCCGACCTGGGGTGTGATCACTCTCGCGTTCATCTATCCGAGCACGGGCCGGCGTCTGCGCCCCGAGCTCTATCCCGACTGGCTTCGTCGTCCGGTCGTCGTGGGGGCTTCCGCATGATCGTCATCGACCCCCGCTCGCCCGTTCCTCCGTTCGAACAGCTGCGTGCCGGCTTCGTGGCGGCGGTCGGCTCGGGCGAGCTCGCTCCGGGCGCTCGCCTTCCCACCGTTCGCCGGCTGGCGGAAGATCTCGGCATCGCCCCCGGTACGGTGGCACGCGCGTACCGTGAGCTGGAGGCATCCGGGATCATCGAGACCCGCGGGCGCAACGGGACGTTCGTCGCGTTCGATGCCGACCCCGCCCGGCAGCAGCTCCAGCGGGCCGCCGCGGCCTTCGCCGCACAGGTGCGGGAGCTGCGCCTCGACGCCGATGAGGCGCTCGCGGTCGTGACGGCCGCGCTCCGCGGTGGCGAGGCATCCCGCGCCTCGGGGTGAGGGTCAGCCCTTCAGCGCCTCGTCGATCATCGCGACGACGTTCTCGGTGCCGTGCCGGGTGCCGACGGATGCCGCTGCCGCAGCCATCGTCGCCCGCCGCGGCTGGTCACCCAGAAGCGGGATCACGTCGGCTCGCACGCGGGCCGCGGTGAACTCGGCATCCGGTATCAGCAGCGCGGCACCCGCGCGCACCGCGGACGACGCGTTGAGGGCCTGCTCTCCGTTCCCGACGGCGTAGGGCACGTAGACGGTGGGGATGCCCAGAGCGGTGATCTCGCTCACCGTGGCGGCCCCGGCGCGCGAGACGATGGCGTCGGCCAGCGCGAACGCGAGGTCCATGCGGTCGACGTAACGGCGCACCGCATACCCCTCGACCTCCGGGTCGACGAGTTCGGAGCGCTCGCCCGTGACATGGAGCAGCTGCCATCCGGCATCGAGCACATCGCGCCACGCCGCACCATGTCCTTCGCCGAACGCCTCGTTGAGTCGCTTCGCTCCGAGTGACCCCCCGAAGACCAGCAGCACGGGCTTGGCCGGGTCCAGCGCGAAGTGCTCGGCGGCCTCGGCGCGGAGCGCGGTGCGGTCCAGCATCTCGATCTCGCGGCGCAGCGGCATCCCCACCACACGCGAGCGCTTGAGCGGTGTGCCCGCGAAGGCGACGCCGACGCGGGCGGCGCGGCGCGCGCCGAGGATGTTGGCCAGGCCCGGCCGAGCGTTCGCCTCGTGCACGACGAACGGCACCCGCTGCCGCCGCGCGGCCACGTACGCGGGCGCCGAGGCGTACCCGCCGAACCCGACGACCACATCGACGCCGCGGGTCACGATGTGCCCGCGCACCTGCGCGACGGCACGGCGGAAGCGTGCCGGGAAGGCGGCGGCCGCTGCGTCCGGCCGGCGCGGGAAGGGCACCTTGTCGACGATCAGCAGTTCGTAGCCCCGCTCGGGCACCAGGCGCGCCTCGAGGCCCTCCTTCGTGCCCAGCACGAGCACCTCGGCCTCCGGTTCGCGGGCCCGCAAGGCGTCGGCGACCGCCAGGAGCGGATTCACGTGCCCGGCGGTTCCGCCGCCGGCCAGCAGGTACGTCGTCACTCCCCGAGCCTAACCGGCCCGTCGGTGCGGGTTTGAGGCGCGTGCGGTGCACTCGGGGCGGACGACTCGCGCCCCGACCGTCCCGAACGCGCCCCAAACCCGCGGGAACGCCACGCACCGCGAACCTGTGACGCGCGCAGATCCCGATCCCACCGACCCCGGGCGCCGGCGGACCGGGTCAGCGCACGGCGTGCAGCTTCGCGCGTTCGCGCGCGGCGCGGGCCTGCGCGATCGCGGCCTCGCGACGGGCGATGGATGCCGGCAGCGAACGCGCGAACGCGAGCAGCACGCCGCAGGCCACGAGCACCGACAGCAGCGACGTGCCGCCCTGCGACATGAAGGGCAGCGGCACCCCGAGCACCGGGAGCACGCGCAGCACGACGCCGATGTTGATGAGGGCTTGGCCCACGATCCACACCGTGATCGCTCCGGCCGCGATCCGCACGAAGGGGTCGTCGGTCTTGCGGATCACGTGGAAGGCGCCGACTGCGAACAGGGCGAACAGCGCCAGCACCACCGCGCAGCCGATGAGTCCCAGCTCCTCGCCGACGATGGCGAAGATGTAGTCGTTCGCCGCGGCGGGAAGCCAGTCGTACTTCTCGCGCGAGTTGCCCAGCCCCAGTCCGAAGATGCCACCGCTGGCGAGGCCCCAGATGCCGTGGAGAGGCTGGTAGCAGGAATTCAGGTAGTCGGCGAGGCAGTCCTGGTCGAGGAAGCTCATGATGCGCTTCATGCGGTTGGGGCTGGTGATCGCGAAGACCGCCAGGCCGCCGGCTGCCAGCAGCAGCGGGATGACGAACAGGCGCAAGCGCACGTTGGAGAAGAACAGCGCCCCCAGCAGGATCAGCACCAGGATGATCACCGTGCCGAGGTCGTGACCGGCGAGCACCGTCGCGAAGACGGCGACGGACACCGGGACCACGGGAATGAACACGTGCTGCCATTTGCTCAGCAGCGTCTGCTTGCGGAAGAGCACGAACGCCAGCCACAGCGCGAGCCCTAGCTTGAGGAACTCGGAGGGCTGCGCCTGCACGCCGCCGACGTTGATCCAGTTGCGGTTGCCGTCGTTGTCGATGCCCAGCGGCGTGAACACCAGCAGCTGGAACGCCACTCCGAAGATGAGCGCGGGCCACGCGATCCTCTTCCAGAACAACACCGGCAGGCGACTCGCGATGAACATCAGCGGGATGCCGATGAGGGCGAACATGACCTGCTTCAGCACCATCTCCCACGGCGCCTCGCCCTTCGCCGTCGCGGTGGCCGATGTGGCGGAGAGCACCATGACGAGTCCGAACACGGTCAGCAGCAGCGCCGTGGACGCGATCAGCAGGAATTCGCTGGGCACCGGCGCGAAGATGCGCCCCAGCGACACGCGGGCCGCGAGGCCGCGCTTGGCCGCCTTGTCAGCCTCTGTCGTCGGGGTCGTCGCCGGACGGGTCCGAGGCGGCTGCGTCGTGGTCACCGGCGTCCCCCGTTCCGATCAGATCCCTCACCGCGGCCGCGAACCGGCGGCCTCGGTCGGCATAGGAGGCGAACTGGTCGAAGGATGCCGCAGCCGGGGCGAGCAGAACCACGTCCCCGTCACGCGCGACCCCTGCCGCCAGATCGACGACCTGTGCCATGACCTCTTCAGTCTCGACGGCGTCGACCTCGAACACGGGCACCCCCGGCGCGTGTCGCTCGAACGCGGTGACGACGGCCGCGCGGTCCTGCCCGATCACGATCGCGGCCTTGGCGCCCGCCCCGCGCGCCGCGACGAGGTCGGAGATGTCGACGCCTTTGAGCAGCCCCCCGACGACCCAGACGGCGCCCGGGTATGCCGCGAGCGACGAGGCGGCGGCGTGCGGATTGGTGGCTTTGGAATCGTCCACCCATGTGATGCCGCCATGCCGGGCCACGACCTCGATACGGTGCGGGTCCAGGCGGAAACTGCGCAGCGCGTCGCGGATCGCCGCCGGATCCACGTCCAGCGAGCGAGCCAGCGCCGCGGCAGCGAGGATGTTCGCCACGATGTGGGGCGCCGCGAGCCCGCGCGAGGCGAGCTCCGCGACGGTCGTGAGCTCGAGCGCGCTCTTGTGCCGGTCCTCGAGGAAGGCGCGGTCGACGAGGATGCCTTCCACGACGCCGACGTCGCTCGGTCCGGGCACGCCGAGGTCGAACCCGATGGCACGTGCGCCCTCGACGACGTCGGCCTCCTCGACCATGACCTGGGTCGCGGCATCCGCCTTGTTGTACACGCAGGCGACCCGCGTGTTGTCGTAGACGTGCGCCTTGGCCGCGCGGTACTCCTCGAAGGATCCGTGCCACTCCAGATGGTCATCGGCGAGGTTCAGGCACACGGCGGCGTAAGGCGACACCGGCTCCGGCCCCTCCTGCAGTCCGAGATACCAGAGCTGATGGCTCGACAGCTCGACGACGAGCGCGTCGAAGCCGGAGGGATCGCGCACCGCGTCGAGGACGGGGGTCCCGATGTTGCCCACGGGCGCCGCGCGCAGGCCTCCTGCGACGAGCATCGTCGCCGCGAGGCGGGTGGTGGTGGTCTTGCCGTTCGTTCCGGTGATCAGGATCCAGTCGGCCGGGGTGCCGTCGGCGCGCAGCACCTTGTCGCGCACCCGCCAAGCCAGTTCCACGTCGCCCCACAGGGCGATGCCGTTCTCGCGTGTCCAGGAGATCACGGGATGCCGCGGCGGGAAGCCGGGCGAGGCCACGACGACCTCCGGCGCGAACGCGATGAGTTCCTCCGGAACGGCGTCGAGCGATCCCGCCCAGAGCCTGGCACCGATGACGGGCAGCAGGCGCGCGTACTCCTCGTCGGCCTGCTCGGTCACGACGAGGACGTCGGCGCCGAGCTCAGCCAGGGTGTCGGCGACGGAGAACCCCGTCACCGACAACCCCAGGACGGCGACCCGGAGGCCCTTCCAGTCGGCGTTCCAGCTCGTGAGGGTGCGCAGGCGATCCGAGGTCATGTGCGGGAGAGCCATTCGACGTAGAAGAAGCCCACGCCCGATACGGCCAGCAGACCCGCGATGATCCACATGCGCACGACGATCGTCACTTCGGACCAGCCCCGCATCTCGAGGTGGTGGTGGAAGGGGCTCATGAGGAACAGGCGTTTGCCGCGCGTGATCTTGAAGTACAGCCGCTGCAGGATGACCGATCCCGGACCGATGACGAAGACGCCCGCCACGAGCACCGCGAGCAGCTCGGTGCGGGTGAGGATCGCCATCGCGGCGATGACGCCACCGATCGCCATCGACCCCACGTCGCCCATGAACACCTTCGCCTTGGGAGCGTTCCACCAGAGGAAGCCGATGAGGGCGCCGACGAACGACGCCGAAACGATGGCGAGATCGAACGGGTCGCGCGTCGGATAGCACGCCGCCTTGGCGGCTGCCGACAGGGCCTCACTCCCCCAGCACGCCTGATTGAACTGCCAGAAGGCGATGAGGCTGTAGGCACCGGTCACGAAGATGCCGGCGCCGGCCGCGAGGCCGTCGAGGCCGTCGGTGACGTTCACGCTGTTCGAGAATGCGACCCCGATGAACGACACCCACGCCAGGTACACGATCCACCCGACGACGAGGCCGAGCGTCATGAACGAGAGCACGGGCACATCGCGGAACACCGAGATGAACGGGGACGCCGCCGTCTGCGCGGCGCCGTTGGGGAAGTTCAGCGCGACGATGCCGAACGGCACCGTGACGAGCACCTGCCCGAGGATCTTGCGCCACCCGCTCAGTCCCATGAACTTCTGCTGGCGGACCTTCATGTAGTCATCGATGAACCCGACGGCCCCGAGGCCCACCATCATCCAGATCACCAGCAGGCCCGACACGGTCGGCGGATTGTTCCCGGCGAAGCCGCCGACCAGGTAGCCGACGATGGTTCCGACGATGAAGATGGTGCCGCCCATCGTGGGCGTGCCCCGCTTGGTCTGGTGGTTGGGGTTGCGGATGTCCTCGGGGGTGCGGATGACCTGGCCCCAGCCCCATTTGCGGAAGAGCCTCAGGAAGACCGGGGTGAGGAAGAGCGTGAATGCCAGCGAGATCGCCGCCGCCGTCAGGAGAGATCTCACGAGAACGATTCTCCCAGACGATCGCCGAGGAACCTCAGGCCGGCGGAGTTCGACGACTTCACGAGCACGCGGTCGCCGTCGCGCAGCTCGCCCTGCAGGTATGTGAAGGCTTCGTCGGCTGTCGAGAAGAACACCGCCTCGTTGTCCCACGATCCCTGTGCGACCGCTTCGAGGTACATGCGGCGGGCGTCGTCGCCGACGACGACGATGCGCTGGATGCCGAGACGCACGGCGAGCAGCCCGATCCGGTCGTGCTCCTCCTCGGAGTACTCGCCCAGCTCGCTCATGGCGCCGAGCACGGCGACCGTGCGCTCTCCGGGGCCGGTGATCTGGGCGAGGGTGCGCAGGGCCGCCGCCATGGAATCGGGGCTGGCGTTGTAGGCGTCGTTGATGATGCGCACCCGGTCCGAGCCGAGCGGCTGCATGCGCCAGCGCTCGGCGATCTCCACGGTCTCCAGCCGCGCGACGGCATCCGCCGGGGACACGCCCAGCGTCGTGGCTGCGGTGAGGGCGGCCAGCGCGTTCATGACATGGTGCTCGCCGAGCACGCGCAGGCGCAACGGGAGCGAGACGCCGTCGACGGTGACGGTGAAGGAGGTCCCGGATGCCGTCACCACGACGTCATCGGCGCGCACGTCCGTGGCGCCGGGCCCACGGCCGAACCAGCGCACCGTCGCACCGCGCTCAGCGGCGAGGGCGGCCATCGCCGCGACACGCGCGTCGTCGGCGTTGAGCACCGCCACGCCGCCCTCGCGCAGCGCCTTCACCAGCTCGGACTTCGCGTGGAAGGTCCCTTCGATCCCACCGAAGCCGCCGGCATGCGCCATCCCGACCATGAGCACGATGGAGACATCGGGGTCCACCAGGCCCGCCAGGCGCGCGATCGCACCGGGGCCGCTCGCACCGAACTCGCTGACGAGGTACTTCGTGGCCGCGGTGACGCGCAGCATCGTGAGCGGCGCGCCCACCTCGTTGTTGAAAGACGCACGCGGGGCGACGGTCTCCCCTTCGCCTTCGAGGATGCGGGCCAGCAGGTTCTTGGTGGTCGTCTTGCCGTTGGACCCGGTGATGCCGACCACCTGGAGGTCCCCGGCCGCACGCGCACGGCGAACCACGTCGCGGGCGAGGTCGGCGAGGGCCGCGACCGCATCGGCCACGACGATCTGGGTCACCGCGGCCGGGACCCGCCGCTCCACGATCGCGAGGACCGCGCCGCGCTCGACCGCAGCGTCGACGAACAGGTGCCCGTCCGTCTCCTCCCCGGGCTTTGCAACGAACACCCCGCCGGCGTCGATCAGGCGGGAGTCGGTGTCGACCGTCCCCGAGATCACGGTGTCGAGGGTGTCGTCGCCGGCGAGGTGCACCTCGCCCGACACGGCATGGGCGATCTCGGCGATATTGAGCGGGATCATGTGGGGGTACTCCGGAAGCTCGGGAGACTACCCGAACTTGGGCAGCAGCTCCGGCGACGTCGTCGAGGGCATGACGCGATAGGTCTTCAGAACCTGGGTCATCGCCTTCTGGAACGCGGTCGCGTTGGCCGCAGACGATGTTACCTTCGTCGGCTCATCGAGGGTGACCACGACGACGTACTCGGGGTCGTCGGCGGGGGCGAAACCGACCATCGTCGTGTAGTACACGCCCTGCTTGTAGTGCCCGTTCCCGTCGCTCTTCTCGCCCGTTCCCGTCTTGCCGCCGATGCGGTAGCCGGGGATCTCGACGGTCTTGGCGTACGGCGCCTGCAGGAAGACGTTCTCGAGCATCGTGCGCATCTGCGCGGAGGTCTCGGGGCTGATCACCTGCTCCGGTTCGGCGACGTCGGGCTTGATCACCGTGCCGTCGGCTTTGGTGCAGGACTCGATGATCTGAAGCGGCATCTTGACGCCGTTGTTGACGAGGGCGCCGTACGCGCGGGCGAGCTCGGGCATCGTGGTCGTCACGCCTTGGCCGAACGAGGTGTTGTACGTCGTCTGGGCGCCCCACTCGTTCGCGGGATTGATGAGACCGCTCCGCTCGTCCGGGTAACCGGAGTTCGTGCCCTGCCCGATGCCGAAGCGTTGGAAGTAGTCGTACCGGGTCTGCTTGTCGACTTTCTCGCTGAACTTGGAGATACCCGCGTTCGACGAGTCGATGAGCACTCCTGTGAGCGTGTACTCGTACGCGGGATGCTGGAACGAGTCGCGCACCCGTGCGCCGTTGGGGAAGTTCTCCAGACCGGACGCCACCACCGTCGACTGCGGCGTCTGTCCGCCCGCGTCGATCACGGTGGCGGCAGTGAGGCCCTTGAACGTCGAGCCGGGCTCGAACCAGTCGCGGAAGATGCGGCTCGCGCGGTCATCCGGGTCGGGGGTTCCGTCGACATCGTTCGGGTCGATCGTGGGGTACTCGGCCGCCGCGCGGACCTTGCCGGTCTTCACCTCGTACACGAGGATCGCGCCGTGCTGTGCGGCCATGTTCTGCGTCTGCTCGGCGATGAGCTGCTGGAGATACCAGTTCAGGTCACGGTTGATCGTGAGCTGGAGCGTCCCGCCGTCGGTCGCCGGCGTCTCGCGCTCGGTGCCCGGGATGACGACCCCGTCCTTGCCCTTCTCGTACGTGCGTTCCCCGTCGGTCGCGGCGAGGCAGTCGTTCTGCGAGAGCTCGAGTCCCTCGAGAGCCTCGCCGTCCGTGCCCATGAAGCCGACGAGGTTGCCCCCCACCGCGCCGTCGGGGTACGCCCGGGCAGGATGCGAGTTGCACGTGATGTACGGCATCTTCAGATCGGCCAGAGCGCGGAACTGCTCGGTCGAGACGCCGTTCTCCAGCTTCGCCCACCGTGACTCGGGGTTATCGGCGAGGGCCTGACCGACGATCGCACGCACCTCTTCGGGGGTCTGCCCGGTGATCTCGGCGACGTCCTGCGAGACCTGCTCCCACAGCCGCGCCTCCGACTTCTTCTCGAGCACCAGCCCGTCGATCTGCGTGATGAGCAGCGGATCGAGCTGGCAGTCGTACTGGAGGATGCTGCCGGCGAGCGTCTGCCCGTTCTCATCCACGATCGAGCCGCGCGCGCCGTACAGCTTCTGGGAGCCGGCGAACGCGGCATCCATCGAGTCCTTGATGTGGTCGTCGGCGTTGACCACCTGGATATCGACGAGGCGGACGATGAATCCCGCGAGCACCGCCAGCACCACGGCGAGTGCCACGACGGTCCGGCGGCGGGGGCTGCGGGTGCTTCGTGTCGTCATTGCGTCTGTGCGCCTCAGTCTCGGTCCGGATGTGGATGCCGTGGGTTCAGTGTGTGCTGGGAGTGGGCAGTCCGTCGGTGATCGGTGGCGGTGTGTTCCCCACTCCGCCGTCTGCGGCGTCATCCGCATCGACCGGCAGCCCGTCGATCGTCGCGTCGGGAACGGTGACCAATGGCGTATCGGTGATGAGGGAGTTAGCCACGGCGCCCCTGCCGATCGCATCGACCGAGGAGGAGCCCATCGCGACCTCGGACGGACCGAGGATCGCACCGTCGCTCAGGCGCAGGTAGCTGGGAGCCTCGTTGATGACCATGCCCAGCGCCGCCGCGTTGGCGGCGAGGTACTGGGGCGAGCTCAGTCCCGCGACGTCGTCGTAGAGGATCTGCTTCTCGTAGGTGAGATCGCGCTGCTCCTTCGCCAGCGCCGCCAGCTCGTACGTCCCCTGCGTGGTCATGATCGACAACGCCATCTGGGCACCGGCGATGAGGAACGCGCCCAGCACCGCGACGACGCCGTAGAAGAGCTTGGGACGCCGGCGACGCGCCGGCGCGTCGACCGCGCGCAGGCGACGACCGGGGACGCCGCCACGGTCGGGCGCCGGGACGCCGTTCAGGCGTGGAGCCGTGGAGCCCGTGAGGATGGGCGCGGCCGACGTGCGCACGGTCGGGCTCATGCGTCTTCCCTCATTCGCTCGGCGGCGCGCAGACGCACCGGGGTCGCGCGCGGATTCACCGCGCGCTCTTCGTCCGTGGCGAGCTCCGCTCCCTTGACCAGAAGCCGGAACCTGGGGGCGTGCTCGGGCAGCTCGACCGGCAGCCCCCTCGGAGCCGTCGAGGCGGACGCCTCGGCGAACGCGCGCTTGACGAGCCGGTCCTCCAGCGACTGGTACGACAGCACCACGATCCGCCCGCCGACCGGCAGGATGCCGAGGGCCGCCGGGATCGCCCGCTCGAGGACCGAGAGTTCACGGTTCACCTCGATGCGGAGCGCCTGGAACACCCGCTTGGCGGGATGGCCGGTGCGCTGCGCCGCAGCCGGCGTGGCGGCTTGAAGGATCTCGACCAAGCGGCCGGAGCGCTCGATCGGCGCCTGCGCGCGAGCCGCGATGATGGCTCGCGCGTAACGCCCCGCGAGCTTCTCCTCGCCATAGCGCTCGAAGATCCGGCGGAGATCTCCTTCTCCGTATGTCGCCAGGATGTCGGCGGCGGTCGTGCCTGCGGACTGGTCCATGCGCATGTCCAGCGGGGCATCCTGCGCGTACGCGAAGCCACGGTCGGCCACGTCGAGCTGCAGCGACGAGACACCCAGGTCGAACAGGATCCCATCAGCGGCCGGGAACCCTTCCGAGGCCAGCGCATCCGCGATCCCGTCGTAGACGGTGTGCACGAGCGTCACGCGATCGCCGAAGCGGGCCAGGCGCTCCCCCGCGATCCGCAGCGCGTCGGTGTCGCGGTCGAGTCCCACCAGCCGCAGACCGGGGAAGCGCTCGAGGAACGCCTCGGAGTGGCCGCCCATGCCGAGTGTGGCATCGACGAACACGGCGCCGTCGCGCTGCAGGGCGGGCGCCAGCAGTTCGATGCAGCGCTCGAGCATCACCGGGGTGTGGATCTCGTGGAGGTTCATGATCGGCGGGGATGATCCCTCGGCCCTGATCCCCATCCGCTTCGACCTGGCACCGGGGAAGTGGCGTCAGGGCGGCAGCGGCTGGGAGTCACGGCCGAGGGCCTCAGAACAGGCCCGGAATCACCTCCTGCTCCAGCTCGGCATAACTCTCTTCGTTGGCTTCTGCGTAGGCGTTCCACGCAGCGGCATCCCAGATCTCGGCGTGAGCGCCCACGCCGGTGACGACGAGGTCTCGCTCCAGGCCGGCATAGGTGCGCAGCGGAGGGGGGATGGTGATGCGGTTCTGGCTGTCGGGCTTCTCGGCGCTGGCGCCGGAGAGGAACATGCGCAGGAAGTCCCGGGCCTGCTTGTTGGCCAGCGGCGCTTCCCGGATGCGGTCGTGCACCCGCTCGAACTCCTGCTCGCTGAACACGTAGAGGCAGCGATCCTGTCCGCGCGTCACGACGACGCCTCCGCCCAGGTCGTCGCGGAATTTCGCCGGAAGGATGACGCGACCCTTGTCGTCGAGCTTCGGAGTGTGCGTGCCCAAAAGCATCGGTACATCACTCCCCCTTCGCTCGGCCCCCCGGGATGTCCGCCACTTTACTCCACTCTCCTCCACTTTGCTATCAATTCGTGCCGATTGCCCTTCACCGGCCCCACTCGTCGGGGCCGACGATCCCGGTGGGCACAAAAAAAGCACCGACCCGAAGGTCGGTGCTCTGGTGTTCGGCTCAGGGGGTGGGGGTGCTCAGCGCTCCCCCTGCCGCTTGTCCCAACGGTCGTTCATGCGATCCATGAAGGATGATGAGGTGCTGCGCGCCTTGGCGGGCCGATCCGGCTCGACGCGCGCCTTGCCGGGTCCTCGGGCCGGCGTGACGGCGAGGATGACTCCGCCGAGCATGACGACGAATCCGATGACGCCGACGAAGATGAGCTGCTGCGAGACGCCGACGATCAGACCGCCGAGGCCCAGCAGCACGAGAATCGTGCCGTAGACGATGTTGCGATAGCTCAGAGTGCGTCCGTCGCGGGGCGCGCTGACGACATCCGCGTCGTTGCGCATGAGATGGCGCTCCATCTCGTCCAGCAGGCGCTGCTCCTGTTCGGAGAGTGGCATGCATCCCCCTCTGTACTTCCGTGGGCTCGATTGTACGCGTGCCGTTCCTCACTAGGCTAGGCCCGTGTCCGCCCGAGCAGAGCCGATCGAAGCCATTTCTCAGCGAGTGGACATGTTCGTCACGGCTCAGCGCGCAGCGCTGGCCGAGGCGGGGCCTGAGGCGCTGCGTTTCGCGGATGCCGCGGCAGACGCGGTCAAAGGCGGAAAACGCTTGCGCGGCCGATTCTGCATCGCCGGGTGGAGGGCTGTGGAGGAGGCGTCGGCGGTTCGTGGCGATGTGATCGCCTCCGTCGTCGACGCGGCCGCCGCACTGGAGGTCTTCCACGCCGCCGCCCTGGTGCATGACGACCTCATCGACAACTCCGACACCCGCCGCGGCCGTCCCGCCACCCATCGCGCACTCGGCGCCGATCACCGCGCGTCGGGCTGGCTCGGCGATCCCGACGCCTTCGGCCGTTCGGCCGCCATCCTCGTCGGTGACCTGCTCGTGGCGTGGAGCGACGACCTGCTCGAGGAGGGCCTGGCCGAGGTCACACCCGAGCGCGCCGCGGCAGCCCGCCACCAGTACGCGCTGATGCGGCGGGAGGTCACGCTCGGCCAGTTCCTCGACGTCGCGGAGGAATCGGCGTTCATCAGCGAACCCGACGACCGGCATGCCGAACGCGCGCTCCGCGTCGCCTCGTACAAATCGGCCCGCTACAGCGTGCAGCAGCCGCTGGCGATCGGGGCGGCCCTTGCGGGAGCCGATGCGGGTCAAGCCGCGGCGCTGGCCGCCTTCGGACATCCGCTGGGAATGGCGTTCCAGCTCCGTGACGACGTTCTCGGCGTCTTCGGAGATGAGGCGGCGACCGGCAAGCCGTCGGGTGACGATCTCCGAGAGGGCAAGCGCACGGTGCTCATCGCCTATGCCCGCGAAGCGCTGGCCCCGCCCGCCCGCCGCATCGTCGACGAGCTCATCGGTGATCCGGCGCTGGACGCCGCCCAGATCGCGGCCCTACAGCAGACGATCATCGATTCGGGCGCACTCGACCGCGTCGAGCAGCTCATCGCCGCGTACGCCCACGAAGCCGACCGGGCGCTCTCGGGCGCCCGACTGGGCAACGCTGCAGTCGGCGAGCTGCGTGACCTCGCCCGAGCCGCCACGGTGCGCACCACCTGAGCCGTCCCGACCGCGCGCGGCCTCGCGCGTCAGCGAGCCGGCGCCTCCTCGCGCGTCAGGCGAGCGTTCGCGCGACTCGCCGCACCTCGCTCTTGCGCCCCGCCAGCAGCGCCTCGATCGGCGCGGCACCGATGGTGTCCTCGGGGGTCAGCAGCCAGTCGATGGCCTCGTCATCGGTGAATCCCGCATCGTGCAGCACGAACACGGTGCCGCGCAACGAAGGCAGCGGGTGCCCGTCGACGATGAAGACGGCCGGCACCTTGAGCACGCCGTCCCGGCGAGAGCCGACGAGGTGGAACTCGTCCAGCAGGCGGCGGACGCGGCCGAGCGGTTCGCCCAGCGCCTCGACGAGGTCAGGAAGGGTGAGCCAGTCGGTCTCGAAACGCGAAGAGTCGTCGGTCACGCATGCCACTATCTCAGATCCGCATCCGCCGGGCGCGGCGTCACTTCGGTCACACCCATCACAGGAGTCACTTCTTATAACACCCGTTGACATGATTTCGCTTCCGTGACACGGTTTTGGGAGTCGACTGAGGGGGAAGCTCGTGCGACAGGTTCGGAGTATCACCAGACGAGAGCGGCGATGGGCGGCCGCGTCGGCGGGAGCGCGCACCGTCCCCATCGCCGTCGCGGGATCGATCGCGCTGACGCTGTGCGCGGCTCCGGCCCATGCTGCGCAGCTGCCCGGACAGCAGCACCAGTCCCCCGCGTCGCCGGACGCCGCGCGCAAGGCGGCGGCGCCCGTCGCCGCGGTGAACATCCCGCGGGTGAAGACGGCCGCCCTGAGCGTGCCTCGTGCGGTGACGGCATCCGTGGTCGGCCTGCCGCGGTCCGTGGGCACCGCCTTCGCCGCCGTCACGTCGGCCGCACCGCGAGCGGCCGCAGAGGCCGCACCGACGTCGTACACGGTGCAGCGCGGAGACACGGTGAGCCGCATAGCCGCACGCTTCGGGCTGCGCACCACCGACGTGCTCGCACTCAACGGTCTCGGGTGGTCGACCACGATCTATCCCGGTCAGGTGCTCCGGCTCACCGGGGCGGGTGCGGCCCCGTCGGCACCGGCGTCCCCGCCCACCACCGCGGCGACGTACACCGTCCAGCGTGGCGACACCATCAGCGCGATCGCGCGTCGCCACGGCACCACGACGAACGCCGTCCTCGCAGCGAACGGGCTCGGCTGGTCGTCCATCATCTACCCCGGCCAGGCCATCAAGATCCCCACGGCCGGCGCCGCAGCATCCACTCCCGCACCCCCGACTCCCGCCGCGCCCGCACCTGCGCCGCAGGCTCCCGCTCCGCAGGCTCCCGCGCCCGCTGCGGGGACCCACACGGTCAGCACCGGCGATACCATCAGTGCGATCGCGAGGCGATACGGTGTGACCACCGACGCGGTCCTCGCGGCGAACGGCCTCAACCGTTCCTCGATCATCTACCCCGGTCAGACGATCGCGATCCCCGGGGCGGCCACGACGAACGTCGCCGGCCTGTCCGGCGAGCAGGCCGGCAACGCGCAGCTGATCATCCGCATCGGACGCGAGCTCGGTGTGTCCGACCGCGGGATCGCCATCGCACTGGGCACCGCCATGCAGGAGTCGTCACTGCGCAACCTCTCGTGGGGCGACCGCGACTCACAGGGCCTGTTCCAGCAGCGCCCGAGCTACGGCTGGGGCACAACCGCCGAGGTGCAGGATGCGGCCCGCGCCACGCGCGTGTTCTTCGGCGGTCCCGCCGACCCCAACGGGTCTCGCACGCGCGGGCTGCTCGACATCCCCGGCTGGCAGAACCTCACGTTCGCGCAAGCGGCGCAGGCCGTCCAGATCTCGGCCTACCCCGACGCCTACGCCAAGTGGGAGGCACCCGCGTACGCGTGGCTCGCCGCGCTCGGCTGACCCCACGTCACGGCAACGTCACAGTACGGTCGCAGGGTGAGCCGCTCCGCCGGCTCGCAGGCACGCGTCCGTAGACTCTCACCGTGAGCACGAGTCAGCAGACGGACCCGCTGATCGGCCGTCTGGTCGACGGTCGGTACCGGGTGCGTGCTCGCATCGCCCGCGGCGGCATGGCCACCGTGTATGTCGCGACGGATCTGCGGCTCGAGCGCCGTGTCGCCCTCAAGGTCATGCACGGGCACCTCAGCGACGACACCGTCTTCCAGAGCCGGTTCATCCAGGAGGCTCGCGCGGCCGCGCGACTGGCCGACCCGCATGTGGTCAACGTCTTCGACCAGGGCCAGGACGGCGACATGGCGTATCTCGTCATGGAGTACCTGCCGGGAATCACCCTGCGTGAGCTGCTGCGCGAGCAACGCCGGCTCACCGTGCCGCAGGCGGTGTCGATCCTCGACGCCGTGCTCTCGGGCCTGGCCGCTGCACACAAGGCCGGCATCGTCCACCGCGACGTCAAGCCCGAGAACGTGCTCCTGGCGGAGGACGGCCGCATCAAGATCGGCGACTTCGGTCTGGCGCGCGCGACGACCGCCAACACCGCGTCCGGCGCGCAGCTTCTGGGCACGATCGCCTACCTGGCACCCGAGCTGGTGACCCGTGGCACGGCCGACGCTCGCAGCGACATCTACGCGATCGGCATCATGCTCTACGAGATGCTCACCGGCGAGCAGCCGTACAAGGGCGAGCAGCCGATGCAGATCGCGTTCCAGCACGCGACCGACTCGGTGCCCCGCCCGAGCGTGAAGAACCCCGGCGTTCCCGAGCCGCTGGACGAGCTCGTGCTCTGGGCGACCGAGAGATCTCCGGACGAGCGACCGGTCGATGCCCGCGAGATGCTCCAGCGGCTGCGCGAGATCGAACGTGAGCTGGGGATCGCCCCGGTGGTCGCCCGCACCGCACCCATGGGCGTCGTGCGGGAGACGGGCACCGCGACCGGCGAGCTGACCGCCGTGCTGCCGGCTTCGACCACCACTCCCGTGCCCGCGCCGGAGGAGGCCGACAACGCCGGTCGCCTTCGCGTCGCGACGCGGCGCCGCCGCACCCGTGGCGCGTGGCTCGTCATCCTCGTGCTGCTGCTGGCCGCGCTCGCCGGGGGTCTCGGCTGGTGGTTCGGTTCGGGACCGGGATCCTTGGTCGCCGTCGCCGACGTCAGCGGCATGACGTTCGATGAGGCTTCCGACCGGCTCGCCCAGGATTCGCTGGTGGCGGTGCAGCAGGGCCGGAACAGCCTCGAGGTCGCCCCCGGCGAGGTCATCGATACCGACCCTCCCAGCGGGACCCGCGTCGACCGCGACTCGGAGATCAACGTGTTCGTCTCGCTCGGGCCCGCTGAGGCGGTGTTCGAGTCGTTCGCCGGGCTGCCCGAGGCCGATGCGCGCGCGCGATTGACCGACCAATCCGTCACGGTCCCGGGCGACAGCAGCACCTACTTCAACGACGCGCCCGCCGGCACCGTGATCGGCGTCGTCGTCCGCCCGGCCGGTGCACCCGAGGACGGCTCGCAGGACGTCGCCTGCATCGACGGCTGCGTCGTCCATCAGGGCGACACCGCCCGCCTGGATGTGTCGCTCGGGCCCGTGCCGGACGTCACGGGGGCCAGCGAGGGCAAGGCACGGAGCACACTCGAGGGCGTCGGACTCGTGGTGGCCGATCCGAGTCAGACGGAGGCCAGCGACTCCGTCGAGGAGGGCCGGGTCATCAAGGTCCTCGGCAAGGAGGACGGCAGTCCGCTCGCACCCGGTGACACGGTCACCCTCGTCGTCTCGACCGGTCCCCCGCTGTTCGCCGTGCCCGATCTCGTCGGCAAGACCCTCGCCGAGGCGCGCAAGGCCGCCGAGGACGCCGGCTTCACGATCGACTACGACGACCGCTGGGACGCGTTCCCCGACCCGTTCACCAAGGTCGAGTCGCAGAACCCGGACCCTCAGGAGATGAAGCGCAAGGGCACCGTCATCTCCCTCCGCATCGCCGCCGCGCTCTGACGCGCGCCCTTCGCGCGGCCTCCGAGAGACCGATACGACGAAAGATCCCGGATCCCTCGGGTCGAGGCATCCGGGATCTTCGCGTCACATGACGCGCGTCAGCGCTTCTCGAGCTCCTCGGCCACGAGGAAGGCCAGCTCGAGGGACTGCATGTGGTTCAGGCGAGGATCGCACAGCGACTCGTAGCGGGTGGCGAGGGTGGCCTCGTCGATCTGCTCGGAGCCGCCCAGGCACTCCGTGACATCGTCGCCGGTGAGCTCCACATGGATGCCGCCGGGGAACGTGCCGACGGCGCGGTGCGCCTCGAAGAAGCCGCGCACCTCGTCGACCACATCGTCGAAGCGACGGGTCTTGTAGCCGGTGGGGGTTGTGATGCCGTTGCCGTGCATCGGGTCGGTCACCCACAGCGGCACCGCCCCCGAGTCCTTCACGGCCTCCAGCAGCGGCGGCAGCGCGTCGCGGATCTTGCCGGCGCCCATGCGCGTGATGAACGTGAGGCGGCCCGGCTCGCGGTTCGGGTCGAGCTTGTCGATGAGCGCCAGAGCGGTCTCGGGCGTCGTGCTCGGGCCGAGCTTCACCCCGATGGGGTTGCGGATCTTCGAGAAGTAGTCGACGTGCGCGCCGTCGAGATCGCGGGTGCGCTCCCCGATCCACAGGAAGTGCGCCGAGGTGTTGTACGGCGTGTTGGTGCGCGAGTCGATGCGCGTCATCGGACGCTCGTAATCCATGAGCAGGCCCTCGTGGCCGGTGTAGAACTCGACGCGCTTCAGCTCGTCGAAGTCCGCGCCCGCGGCCTCCATGAAGCGGATGGCGCGATCGATCTCGGTCGCCATGCGCTCGTACTGCTGGTTGGCGGGGTTCTGCGCGAAGCCCTTGTTCCAGGAGTGCACCTCACGAAGGTCGGCGAAGCCACCCTGCGTGAACGCGCGGATGAGGTTGATGGTCGACGCGGCCGTGTGGTAGCCCTTGAGCAGCCGGGCGGGGTCGGCCCGGCGCGAGTTCTCGGTGAAGTCGTAACCGTTGACGATGTCGCCGCGGTATGCCGGCAGCGTCACGTCGCCGCGGGTCTCGGTGTCGCTCGAGCGGGGCTTGGCGAACTGGCCCGCCATGCGGCCCATCTTCACGACGGGCATGGATGCCCCGTACGTGAGCACGACGGCCATCTGAAGCACCGTCTTGATGCGGTTGCGGATCTGCTCGGCGGTGGCACCGGCGAACGTCTCGGCACAGTCTCCGCCCTGGAGGAGGAACGCGTTGCCCGACGCCGCGCGGGCGAGCCGGTCGCGCAGGTTGTCGACTTCACCTGCGAAGACCAGCGGAGGCAGCGTCGCCAGTTCGGCGGATGCCGCCGCCACCGCCTCGACGTCATACCACTGCGGCTGCTGCTTGATCGGCAGGGTCCGCCAGTGGTCGAGTGCGTCGAGGTGCTGGAGCATCCCCCGATTCTAGCCGTGGGGCGGATGACCCCGGCGCTGCATGACGCCGCCGCACGAGGGCGCCCGGCGGTCCCGAGCGAGGGCGCCGGGCCTGTCGTCAACGCTTGGTCTTGAGCCGGTCCTTCACGGTCGAGGCGTAGACGTCCTCGTACTCCTGCTCGCCGAGCCGCTGGAGGGCGACCATGATCTCGTCGGTGATGGAGCGCAGGATGTACCGGTCGCCCTCCATGCCTTCGAACCGTGAGAAGTCCAGCGGCTCGCCGATGACGACTCCGACGCGGACGATGCGGGGAACGGTCGTGCCGATCGGCATCATCGTGTCGGTGTCGACCATGACCACGGGGATGACGGGGACATGCGCCTCGAGGGCCATGCGCGCGATGCCGGTGCGGCCGCGGTACAGCTTGCCGTCGGGGCTCCGCGTGCCCTCGGGGTAGATCCCGAGGAGATCGCCACGGCCGAGCACCTGCAGACCGGTGTTCAGCGATGCCTCCGACGCCTTGCCGCCGGAGCGGTCGATGGGAAGCTGCCCGGTCCCCTTGAAGAACATGCGGGTCGCCCACCCCTTGAGACCCTTGCCGGTGAAGTAGTCGCTCTTGGCGAGGAAGGCGACGGGGCGGTCGAGCATCAGCGGCAGGAAGATGGAGTCGACGAACGAGAGGTGGTTGCTCGCCAGGATGGCGGCCCCCTCAGACGGGACGTTCCGGCGGCCGACGATCCACGGGCGCCAGATCGCCTTCACGATCGGTCCGATCACCACGTACTTCATCAGCCAGTAGAACACGGCTAGTCCTCGGTCCCCGCCAGATCCGCAGCGCCGATCAGACCGGCGTCATTGACCAGCCGCGCGATCGCGAAGGTCGCCACCGGCCGGTCCCCATATCCCGGGAGGGAGCGTTCGTAGGCGACCCGCATGGGCTCCAGCAGCGCGTCACCGAGCTGCGCCACCCCGCCTCCGATGACGAACAGCTCCGGGTCCAGCACGGCCTGGAAGCCGCCACACGCCTCGCCCAGCGCGGTCGCGACGCGGCGCAGCGCCTCGGCCGCGCCCGCGTCGCCCGCCAGCACGAGACGCGAGATCGCCGGCCCGCTGATCGAGCCGTGCTCGTCGCGGTGAGCAGCCAGCGCGGCGCCGATGCCGCCGGCATCCGCGATCTCGCCTGCTTCGCGCTGCAGGGCACGACCCGAGGCGTACTGCTCGAGGCAGCCCTTCTGACCGCAGCCGCACAGCAGGCCGTCACGGATGAAGCGGGTGTGCCCGAGTTCCGCGGCGATGCCGTGTCCGCCGCGGAAGAGCTTGCCGTCCAGGACGATCGCGCCGCCGACACCCGTGCCCATGGTGAGCATGACCATGTGGTCGACCCCGCGGCCGGCCCCGAAGCGGAACTCCGCCCACCCTGCGGCATTGGCGTCGTTCTCGATCGACACCGGCAAGCCGATGCCCTGCTCCAGGGTGGCTTTCAGCGGCTCGTCCCGCCACGCGATGTTGGGGGCGTGGATGACGGTGGCCCGTGCGCGATCGATGAACCCCGCGGCGGCGACACCGACAGCCGCCACGTCGTGCGCGGCACGGAAGTACCGCGCCATGTCGACGACCGCCTGGGCGAGGGCTGCGGTATCGGTCGGGGTGTCGACGCGAAGCTGCTCCACGATGCCGCCGTCGGCGTCGACGACTCCGCCCGCGATCTTCGTTCCGCCGATGTCGATCCCGACCTTGAGCACAGTCTCCCTCTCCGGCCGTCACGTGCGCGACAGCGCCTTGAAGTCTATCCAGGCACCGCGCATCCACACCCACCGCGGAGTGGGATGTGACGGCCGATTAGACTCGCATGAGAGCCACCCGAGATCCATCCGGTACCGAAGGAGTTGCCGTGGTCCAGTTCGAAGTACCTGCCATCGTCCCCGCCGATCCGCAGGCCAACGTCACCGATCTTCTCGTCGAGCGCGTCAAAGCGACGCCCGACCTCGCGCTGTTCGCCGTGCCCGACGGGGCGGGGTGGCGCGACATCACCGCGGCGGAGTTCCAGAGGCAGGTCATCGCACTGGCCAAGGGGCTCGTCGCCGGCGGCATCGAGCCGGGCGACAAGGTCGGTTTCATCGCCCGCACGACGTACGAATGGACGCTCGTGGACTTCGCGCTCTTCTACGCCGGCGCCGTCATGGTGCCGATCTATGAGACGAGTTCGGCGGCGCAGATCGCGTGGAACCTCGCCGACTCCGGCGCGGTCGCGGTGATCACGGAGGGCCCGGAGCATTCGGCACGCCTGGCCGAGGCGCGCGCGGACCTCCCCCTCATCCGCACCGCGTGGGAGATGCACAACGGCGATCTCGACAGGCTCGTCGCCGAGGGCGCGAGCGTCAGCGACGACGAGATCGAGCGGCGGCGCAACATCGCGAACGGCGCCGACATCGCCACCCTGATCTACACGTCTGGCTCCACCGGGCGCCCGAAGGGCTGCGTCCTCACGCACAGCAACTTCGTCGAGCTCGCGCGCAACTCGGCGAAATCGCTGCACGAGGTGGTGGAGACACCCGGCGCGTCGACCCTGCTGTTCATCACGACGGCGCACGTGTTCGCGCGGTTCATCTCGATCCTCGACATCCACGCGGGTGTCAAGACCGGACACCAGCCCGACACGAAGCAGTTGCTGCCGGCATTGGGCTCGTTCAAGCCCACATTCCTGCTGGCCGTCCCCCGCGTCTTCGAGAAGGTCTACAACTCGGCCGAGCAGAAGGCCGAGGCGGGCGGCAAGGGCAAGATCTTCCGCGCCGCCGCGAAGACCGCCATCGAGCACTCGACCCTGCTGCAGGACGGCAAGAAGATCCCGCTGGGCACGCGCATCAAGTTCGCCCTGTTCGACAGGCTCGTGTACAGCAAGCTGCGCGAAGCGATGGGCGGCCGCGTCACCTACGCGGTGTCGGGCTCCGCGCCCCTCGGGCCACGGCTCGGCCACTTCTTCCACAGCCTGGGCGTCACCATCCTGGAGGGCTACGGCTTGACCGAGACGACCGCGCCGGCGACGGTGAACCTCGCCAACAAGTCGAAGATCGGCACGGTGGGGCCGGTGCTCCCGGGCGTCGGCATCCGGCTCGCCGAAGACGGCGAGGTCGAGGTGCGCGGCATCAACGTCTTCAAGGAGTACTGGCGCAACGCCGAGGCGACCGCCGCTGCCTTCGACGGCGACTGGTTCAAGACGGGCGACCTCGGCTCGTTCGACGACGAGGGCTTCCTCACTATCACGGGCCGCAAGAAGGAGATCATCGTGACGGCCGGCGGCAAGAACGTCGCCCCTGCCGGCCTCGAGGACCCCATCCGCGCCAACCCCATCGTCGGCCAGGTGGTCGTGGTCGGAGACCAGAAGCCGTTCATCTCGGCGCTCGTCACCCTCGACCCCGAGATGCTGCCGACCTGGCTGTCGAACAACGGTCTGCCGGCCGACATGTCGCTGTCCGATGCCGCCGCCAATGAGGCGGTGCGGGCGGAGGTGCAGCGGGCGATCGACGAGGCCAACAAGTACGTCTCGCGCGCCGAGTCGATCCGCAAGTTCACGATCCTCCCGTCCGAATGGACCGAGGCGAGCGGCCACCTGACTCCGAAGATGAGCATCAAGCGCAACGTGATCCTCGCCGACTTCGCCGGCGAGATCGAGGAGCTCTACGCCGTGCCGGTGAACACGACGAACGTCTCCCTGAGCTGAGCGGGCCCTCTGCCCGGTCGCTGACCGAGCAGCACGAGCGCGACCCGCCTCAACCCGGTCGTTGAGCGAGCGAGGCACGAGCGAGACCTGCCCCAACCCGGTCGTTGAGCGAGCGAGGCACGAGCGAGACGTGCCCCAACCCGGTCGTTGAGCGAGCGAGGCACGAGCGAGACGAAACGCCCGCACCCATGCAGAACCGCCGCGCGTCGCCGCGTTTCGTCTCGCTGCGCTCGCTCAACGACCGAGGCCAGACCCCCGACCAACCCGGTCGTTGAGCGAGCGAGGCACGAGCGAGACGAAACGCCCGCACCCACACCGAACGGTCCCGTCGCCGCGTTTCGACTCGCCGCGCTCGCTCAACGACCGAGGCCAGACCCCCGACCAACCCGGTCGTTGAGCGAGCGAGGCACGAGCGAGACGAAACGCCCGCACTCACACCGAACGGTCCCGTCGCCGCGTTTCGACTCGCTGCGCTCGCTCAACGACCGGCGCCAGACCCCCGACCCCACCCGGTCGTTGAGCGAGCGAGGCACGAGCGAGACGAAACGCCCGCACCCATGACGAACCGCCGCGCGTCGCCGCGTTTCGACTCGCTTCGCTCGACGACCGAGGCCAGAACCCCGACCCAACCCGGTCGTTGAGCGAGCGAGGCACGAGCGAGACGAAACGCCCGCACCCACACCGAACCGCCGCGTCACCGCGTTTCGACTCGCTGCGCTCGCTCAACGACCGGCGCCAGACCCCCGACCCCACCCGGTCGTTGAGCGAGCGAGGCACGAGCGAGACGAAACGCCCGCACCCACACCGAACCGCCGCGTCACCGCGTTTGGTCTCGCTGCGCTCGCTCAACGACCGGCGCCAGACCCCCGACCCCACCCGGTCGTTGAGCGAGCGAGGCACAAGCGAGACGAAACGCCCGCACCCACACCGAACCGCCGCGTCGCCGCGTTTCGACTCGCTGCGCTCGCTCAACGAACGGGGCAAGGGCCAGAACCAACCCGGGCGTTTCGACTCGCTTCCCGCTCAACGACCGGGGCTACAGCGCACAACCCGTCGCCGCGTTTCGTCTCGCTGCGCTCGCTCAACGACCCGGGGGTGGGGCTAGAACCAGTCGGACTCGCGGATCTCGCGCATCGCGGTGCGGCGCTCCTCGGGGCTCAGACGGTCGAGGTAGAGCGTGCCGTCGAGGTGGTCCGTCTCGTGCTGCAGCGCCTGAGCCAGCAGTCCTTCGCCCTCGAGCACGAGTTCGTTGCCGTCGAGATCGATGCCGACGACCTTCGCGCGGGGGTACCGGATGGCCTCGTGCCAGAGCCCGGGGACCGACAGGCACCCTTCGCCGATGGGCTCCGGGTCTCCCGAGACCTCCACGAGCACCGGGTTGATCACGTAGCCGATGTCGCCGTCGATGTTGTAGCTGAACGCGCGCAGGCCGACGCCGATCTGGGGTGCGGCGACGCCTGCCCGGCCGGGCAGCTCCACGGTGTCGACCAGGTCGCGTACCAGAGCGCGCACGCCGTCGTCGATTTCATCGATGGGCGCGGAGACGGACTTCAGAACAGGGTCGCCGAAGAGGCGGATGGGACGGACGGCCATCGGTGATCAGGCCGCCGACGCCAGCGCACGCAGGCCTTCGACGACCGTCGCGGCGAGCTCGCGCGCCGCCTGACGGGTCGCCGGCTGCAGTTCACGGAAGACGATGGCGCTGCCCGCGGCGATGTGCGGGTCGTACGGCACCCGCACGACGGTGCGCACCCGCGTGCGGAAGTGCGACTCCAGTTCGTCGAGCTGGACGAGCGGATGCCCCGGACGGGCGTTGTTGAGCACGACCACGGCGTTGCGCACCTTGTCGGCGTGGCCGTTGGTCTCGAGCCACGTGAGGGTCTCGGACGCCAGCCGCGCCTCGTCGACGCTCAGTCCGGCCACGATCACCAGCTGGTCGGCGAGGTCGAGCGTCGCGCCCATCACGGAGTGCACGATGCCCGTGCCGGTGTCGGTGAGCACCACGGAGTAGTAGTGGGCCGCCAGCGCCGCGACATCCCGGTAGTCCGCGTCGTTGAACGCCTCGGACACGCGCGGGTCCGAGTCGGACGCGACGACGTCCAAGCGCGTCTCGTCGCGAGCGACGATCGTGGACAGGTCGTTGAAACCGACGACCTCGCCGCGCACACGCACGAGGTCCCGCACGGTGCGCCCGCTCTCTCGCGAGATGCGCTCGGCCAGCGTGCCGCGGTCGGGGTTGGCGTCCACGGCGATCACCCGGTCGTCGCGGGCATCGGCCAGCGCCATGCCGAGCAGGGTGGTGATGGTCGTCTTGCCGACACCGCCCTTGCGTGAGAGCACCGGCACGAATCGCGCGCCGCCGGCAAGGGGTGCGGCGATACGGCGGTCGAGTTCTTTACGCGCTCGGGCCCGCTTGCTGTCGCCGAGGTTGATGCGCCTGCCGGAGATGGAATACACGAAGTGCTGCCACGCCCCCTCGGGCTCCGGACGGACCACCTGGTGCGGATCCAGCAGGCGGTCGGCGGTGAGCAGATCCGCCGTCTCACGGTCGGGTTCGAACTCCCCCAGCCGCTTGGAGGTGAGCGTGACATCGGCGCGCGGGAATGCGCGCTCGACGGCGCGGTCCGCCGGCCGTCCGGCGACGGGCGTCGACCCGGTGTGCGCCTCTCGGCGCGTCGTCGGGACGGACCCCGAGGGCGTGCTGCTCTCCGTCGCGGCCGGTGCCGCGGCGTTCTGCGACGCGGCAGCGGCGCCGGCGCTCTTCGCAGCCTCGGACGCCGCAACGGTCTCTGGTGCGGTCTCGTCGTCGGCCGGGGTGGTGGCGCTCATGGAGTCCTCCGGGGTCTGGTCGGTCGCGATGACATCGTCTCCCGTCCCGGCGCTCTCCGCCAGGGTCGCCTCGATGGCATCCTCACCCAGGGCGAACTCGGCAGGATCGAAATCGGAGTCGAAGTCGACCTCCTCGTACTCGACGTCGTCGTAGGCGACGGACGCGGGCTCGACAGCCTCGGGGCCGCCTCGAGCCTCGTCAACGGCCTCCCCCGCGAGCGCCTCGTCTGTGCTCGGGTCAGGGGTTGTGACATGCGCATCCGGGCCGACAGCCGCGTCGGCCGCCGGGGTCGAAGAATCGACCGGCTCGGCGGCGCCCGGCTGCTCCGAGTCGCCCGGCTCGTCGGCATCCAGCACGATGTCGGCATCGGCGATGTCCTCGTCGATGCGCGCCGGCGCGAAGCCCTCGCCTTCGACCGTCCACTCCTCTGCGGTCACCTCGATGATCTCCGCCTCCGTGGTGTCGGCGGACAGCTCGGGTGCCGCCACCGAAGTCGTGGGGAGGTCGGCGTCGGCGGGGATCTCGACGACGAAAGGCACCTCGTCGTCGATGACATCGTCGTCGGCGAGGTCGTCGTCGGACTCCGTGGGCAGCTCGACGTTGACCTGTGCCGTCGCTCCGCCCAGGATGCCGAGACCTGTCGTGTCGACGCTCCCGGTGTCGGAGAGCACCCCGTTCTCGGTCTCGTCGGGCGTGGGTTCGGTGCGATCGGGCGTCACTGCGGAGTTCTCCAGAAAAGGCGGCGTGTCGGGCGGATGCCGCCCTCCAGGCTACTGGGCGGGGCGGACGACGACCAAAAGGTCGCCGGCGTCCACCTGGGCGGTGGCGGCGATCGCGACGCGCTCGATGACACCGTCTACGGGGGATGTGATCGCCGCTTCCATCTTCATGGCCTCGATCGAGGCGACCGGCTGCCCCGCCGCGACGGTGTCGCCGACGTCGGCCTTGAGCGTCACCACGCCGGAGAAAGGAGCCGCGACCTGTCCGGGCTTGGACGTGTCGGCCTTCTCGGCCTGCTTCGCCTCCACCTTGATGCTGCGGTCCCGCACGAACACCGGCCGCAACTGCCCGTTCAGCGTCGTCATGACGGTGCGGATGCCCTTGTCGTCGGCCTCGCCGATCGCCTCGAGCCCGACGAACAGCTGCACACCCGGGTCGATCTCGGCGACGTGCTCCTCCCCCGGCTTGAGGCCGTAGAGGTAGTCGGGAGTTCCCAGGGCAGACAGGTCGCCGT
The DNA here is from genome assembly GCF_900292075.1 of Microbacterium timonense. Classification (GTDB taxonomy): domain Bacteria; phylum Actinomycetota; class Actinomycetes; order Actinomycetales; family Microbacteriaceae; genus Microbacterium; species Microbacterium timonense. Next base: position 137,659 of record NZ_OLMV01000001.1, on the reverse strand, counting down.
ACGTCTCACGGTTCTTCTCGAACTCGCGCGCGGGTCCGGGAAAGAGCAGCCGGTTCAGGGTGCGACGTCGCTGGGCAGCGTCGCCGGCCAGCCCTGCCCGCTCGTCCTCGCTGAGGGGCGGAATGTCGATGGCGACCGTGCGGCCTTCGAGGACCTTCGTGCGGAACGGCTCAGGCCACCCGCCGGGAAGATCACCGAGCTCGCCGGCCATGAAACCCACGACCGAGTCGGGGATGTCGTAGTTCTGGGGGTTCGCCTCGAAGTCCGCGGGGTCGGCGCGCACAGCGACCAGGGCGAGCGCCAGATCGCCGACGACCTTCGACGACGGTGTCACCTTGGGGATGCGACCCAGGATCCGGTCCGCCGCGGCGTACATGTCCTCGATGAGCTCGAAGTCATCGGCCAGGCCCAGGGCGATCGCCTGCTGACGCAGGTTGGACAGCTGTCCTCCCGGGATCTCGTGATGGTAGACCCGTCCGGTCGGCGACGGCAGACCCGACTCGAACGGCCGGTAGAGGTGGCGGACCGCCTCCCAGTAGGGCTCGAGATCGCTGACCGCCTGCAGGTCGAGCCCGGTGTCGCGCTCCGTGTGGGCGAGCGCCGCGACCAGTGCCGACAGCGACGGCTGGCTCGTCGTGCCCGACATCGGCGCAGCGGCCGCATCGACGGCATCCACGCCCGCCGCACTCGCCGCGAGCAGGGTCGCAAGCTGCCCGCCCGCCGTGTCGTGCGTGTGCAGGTGCACCGGAAGCTCGAACCTCTCGCGCAGGGCGGTGACGAGCTTGGCCGCCGCGGCCGGACGCAGCAGCCCCGCCATGTCCTTGATGGCGAGGATGTGCGCGCCGGACTCGACGATCTGCTCCGCGAGGCGCAGGTAGTAGTCCAGCGTGTACAGGCGCTCGGCCGGGTCGAGCAGATCCGACGTGTAGCAGAGCGCGACCTCGGCGATCGTCGTTCCGGTGCTGCGCACGGCGTCGATCGCCGGCCGCATCTGCGACACGTCGTTGAGGGCGTCGAAGATCCGGAACACGTCGATGCCGGTGGCTGCGGCCTCGCGGACGAAGGCGTCGGTCACCTCGACGGGGCGCGGGGTATAGCCGACGGTGTTGCGCCCGCGCAGCAGCATCTGGATCGGGATGTTGGGCATCGCCTCGCGAAGGGCCTCGAGCCGCTCCCACGGGTCCTCGGCCAGGAAGCGCAGCGCGACATCGTAGGTCGCACCGCCCCACGCCTCCACCGACAGCAGCTGCGGCGTCATCCGCGACACGTGCGGCCCCACGCGGACCAGGTCGCGGGTGCGCACGCGGGTGGCCAGCAGCGACTGGTGGGCATCGCGGAACGTCGTCTCGGTGACCGCCAGCGCGGTCTGGGCTCGCAGCGCTCGCGCGAAGCCCTCCGGCCCGAGCGCACGGAGGCGCTCGAGGGTGCCCGCGGGCGGCGGCGTCGTGAGGTCGATGTCCGGCAGCTTGCTGCCGGGCGAGACCGACAGCGGCTTCTCACCGTACGGACGGTTCACGGTGACATCGCCCAGCCAGTTCAGGAGCTTCGTGGCACGGTCGCGCGACGGGTTGCTCTTGAGCAGCTCGGGACGCTCGTCGATGAACGAGGTGCTGACGTCGCCCGCGAGGAAGGCCGGGTCGTCGAGGACGGCCCGCAGGAACGGGATGTTGGTCGAGACGCCGCGGATGCGGAACTCCGCCAGCGCTCGGCGGGCCCGGGCGACGGCGGCGGGGAAGTCGCGCCCGCGGCAGGTGAGCTTGGCAAGCATCGAGTCGAAGTGCGGGCTGATCTGCGAGCCGGCGGCTGTCGTGCCGCCGTCCAGACGGATGCCGGCGCCACCGGGTGAGCGGTAGGTCGTGATCTTCCCGGTATCGGGGCGGAAGCCTTGGGCCGGGTCCTCCGTCGTGATGCGGCACTGCAGCGCGGCACCGCGCAGCTGGATCCGGTCCTGCTGCAGTCCGAGCTCGGCGAGGGACTGCCCGGCGGCGATGCGCATCTGCGACTGCACCAGGTCGACGTCGGTGACCTCCTCGGTGACGGTGTGCTCCACCTGGATGCGCGGATTCATCTCGATGAAGACGACCTCACCGGTGCGCGGCCCGGCCGTCTCGAGGAGGAACTCCACGGTCCCGGCGTTCTCGTAGCCGATCGAGCGGGCGAACGCGATGGCATAGGCATGGAGCGAGTCGCGGATCGCCGGGTCGAGGTTCGGCGCCGGCGCGATCTCGATGACCTTCTGGTGGCGCCGCTGCACCGAGCAGTCGCGTTCGAAGAGGTGGACGGTCTCCCCGGTCTTGTCGGCCAGGACCTGCACCTCGACGTGACGAGGACGCAGCACGGCCTGCTCGAGGAACACGCGCGGATCGCCGAACGCGCTTCCCGCCTCCCGCATCGCCTCGGCCAGCGCCGGGGGCAGCTCCTCGCGTCGCTCCACGCGGCGCATGCCTCGCCCCCCGCCGCCGGCGACGGCCTTCACGAAGATGGGGAACCCGATCTCGTCCGCCTGCGCCACGAGGGTGTCGACGTCGTCGGATGCCTCGGTCGAACGCAGCACCGGCACGCCGGCGGCGATCGCGTGCTGCTTGGCGGTCACCTTGTTCCCCGCCATTTCCAGCACCGACGCGGGCGGTCCGATGAAGACGATGCCGTTGGCGGTGGCCTTCTCGGCGAGCTCGGGGTTCTCGGACAGGAAGCCGTATCCCGGGTAGATCGCGTCGGCGCCGGCCTTCTTGGCCACGCGGATGATCTCGTCGACGTCGAGGTACGCGCGGACGGGGTGACCCTTCTCGCCGATCTCATACGACTCGTCCGCCTTCTGGCGGTGCAGCGAGCCGCGGTCCTCGAACGGGAACACTGCGACGGTGCGCGCCCCCAGCTCGTAGGCCGCACGGAATGCGCGGATGGCGATCTCGCCACGGTTCGCGACCAGGATCTTGCGGAACATTCGACCTCCGGGGGCGGCGGTGCGGGCGGGCCTGAGTGTGCTCTCAGCCTAGGGGACGGTAACGTGGTGGCTTGTGCACGTCCTTTCCGTGAGCTCGCTCAAGGGTGGCGTCGGCAAGACGACCGTGACTCTCGGCCTCGCGTCGGCGGCTTTCGCCCGCGGTGTCCGCACGCTCGTCGTCGACCTCGACCCGCAGTCCGACGTGTCGACGGGCATGGACATCCAGGTCGCAGGCCGCCTGAATGTCGCCGATGTCCTCGCCAATCCCAAGGAGAAGACGGTCCGCCAGGCGATCACGTCCAGCGGGTGGGCCAAAGTGCACCCGGGCACCATCGATGTCATGATCGGCAGCCCCTCCGCCATCAACTTCGACGGCCCGCATCCGAGCGTGCGCGACGTGTGGAAGCTCGAAGAGGCGCTGGCCACGATCGAAGCCGACTACGACCTCGTGCTCATCGACTGCGCCCCCTCGCTCAACGCGCTGACCCGCACCGCCTGGGCCGCCTCCGACCGGGTCATCGTCGTCACCGAGCCCGGGCTGTTCTCGGTCGCCGCCGCCGACCGCGCGCTGCGCGCCATCGAAGAGATCCGCCGCGGCCTCTCCCCCCGGCTCCAGCCGCTCGGCATCGTGGTGAACCGTGTGCGGCCCCAATCCATCGAGCACCAGTTCCGCATCAAGGAGCTGCGCGACATGTTCGGCCCGCTGGTGCTCTCGCCGCAGCTGCCCGAGCGCACGTCGCTGCAGCAGGCGCAGGGCGCCGCGAAGCCGCTGCACATCTGGCCCGGCGACTCGGCGCAGGAGCTCGCCGCCGACTTCGACTCGCTGCTGGACCGCATCATGCGCACCGGCCGCATCCCGGTCCCCGAAGACACCCGCTCCTGACCTCCCCGTCGCGACTCCCTTCGCGGCTCCGTTCGCGGCTCCGCCACGTATCCCCGACCACCCCGTTCCACTTCGGTTTGTGCGAAGAACACGCCGCAATGACCGCGCGCAGAACGGCGTGTTCTCCGCACAAACGGCCTGCGTGCGGGGCGGGCGGGAGCGGGGAGGTACGGATGCTGCGGCAGGGGCGGCGGGGGGTGACCACTTTGCTTAGCCGATGATCAGATTGCAAACTTTGTGCACGTCGGCGTGAACATGACTTGCCAAACATCGCGATCTCGCTGAACATATCGCCATGGCACCGATGACGTTGCACCCCGACAGCCTCGCCGTGCATGCCGGCCGCGAAGACCTCGCGGGCCTCGGCGTCCACGCACTCCCCCTCGACCTCTCGTCGACCAACCCGCTTCCCGGTCTCGAGCTCGGCGGGCTGTCCTACGAAGTGCTCGCCACCGGCGGCCACCCGTTCGAGGGCGGATCCCATGTGTACGCGCGGCTGTGGAACCCCACAGTCGCGCGGTTCGAGGAGGCGCTCGCCCGTCTCGAGCACGCCGAGGAGGCCGTCGCCTTCTCCTCCGGCATGGCGGCCGTCACAGCGGTGCTGCTGGCCCTCACCCACGACTCCGGTCACCGTCACGTCGTGGCGGTGCGTCCGCTCTACGGCGGCACCGACCACCTCCTGGCGTCGGGCCTCCTCGGCGTGGAGACGACGTTCTGCCGCCCCGACGAGGTCGCGGGCGCGCTGCGCCCCGACACCGCGCTCGTCGTGCTCGAGACTCCGGCCAACCCGACGCTCGAGCTCGTCGACATCGCCGCGATCGTGTCGGCGGCCGGCGACGTGCCGGTGCTGGTCGACAACACCTTCGCCACACCGCTCCTGCAGCAGCCGCTCGAACTCGGTGCCGCGCTCTCGCTGCACAGCGCCACGAAGTACCTCGGAGGCCACGGCGACGTCGTCGGCGGTGTCGTCGCGTGCGACGCGCGGCTGGCCGCGTCGCTGCGCCGCACGCGTGCCATCACCGGCGCGCTTCTGCACCCTCTCGCGGCGTACCTCATCCACCGCGGGCTGGCGACACTCCCCATTCGGATGCGCGCGCAACAGGCGAACGCGCGAGCGGTCGCCGAGTGGCTCACGACACGCGAAGAGGTGAGCCGGGTGCACTTCCCCGGGTTCGCGGAGTGCGACTCGCTCGGCCTCGTCGGCACGCAGCAGGCCGGACCCGGCGCGATGATCGCCATCGAGCTCGCGGGCGGCTTCGCGGCAGCCGCGTCCCTCGTGGGGTCGGTGGAGCTCTTCACGCACGCGGTGTCGCTGGGCAGCGTCGACTCGCTGATCCAGCATCCCGCAGCCCTCACGCACCGGCCGGTCGCGTCAGCTGCCAAGCCGTCGGACGCCCTGGTTCGGCTGTCCATCGGCCTCGAGGATCCCGCCGACCTGATCGCCGACCTCGGCCGGGCGCTCTCGGCGCGCGCCGAGGTACGGGAGCACGCGGACTCGAGCCTCGGCTGACTCAATCGCCGCCGGTGGCTCGAAGGCGGGCCGTCAGGCGGTGCGGGCGGCGCGTCGGGCGGCCAGCTCGTCCATGGGGTCGGGCTTCTCGACCTCGAACTCGACGAGCTCGGACTCGACCTCGCGCAGGACCTTGCCGACGGCGATGCCGAAGACGCCCTGCCCGCGGCTGACGAGGTCGATGACCTCGTCGTTCGACGTACACAGGTAGACGGAGGCGCCATCGCTCATGAGCGTGGTGCCGGCCAGATCGCGGATGCCGGCCGCTCGCAGCTGATCGACGGCGGTGCGGATCTGCTGCAGGGAGATGCCGGTGTCGAGGAGCCGCTTGACCAGCTTCAGCACCAGGATGTCGCGGAAGCCGTACAGACGCTGGGACCCGGAGCCGCTGGCACCGCGAACGGTCGGCTCGACGAGCTCGGTGCGCGCCCAGTAGTCCAGCTGGCGGTAGGTGATCCCGGCGGCACGAGCCGCCACGGCGCCGCGGTAGCCGACCTCGTCGTCCATCGCGGGAAGCCCGTCGGTGAAGAGGAGTTCGGCGCTGAACGGCTCGCCCGCGGCTGTGTCTCCGGTCATGCTCGTCCCCCCTCCGGATCGGATAGTTCCACGCTAGATCAGGCTCCCCCTCGCGGCAACGACATCCGCCGTTCGGCCTTCGGCGTGTCGCATTCGCTCGCCGCCCCGCAGCTCCGTCTCGAGCGGCCTGCTCAGGACAGCATGCGGTCCAACGCTGCTCGCACGAAGATCGCGCGCACGTCCTCCAGGCGGCGCGCGAGCTCCGGCGCGAGCTCGCCCGCGCGGCCGCGGGATGCCGCATCCGTACGTCGCAGCAACGGCGCCAGCGCCGACTCCACCAGAGCGACGTCGCGCTCTGCGCTCTGCCGCAGTGCGCGGACATGGCGCGGCTCGATGCCGTGACGGTCGAGCGCCACCAGTGCCCGCAGCAGCGTGACGGACTGCTCGGTGTACGACTCCGCGCCCGCGAGCACGCCCGTGCTGATGGCGTCGTTGAGCAGCTGCGGCGCTGCACCGGCCGCCGACAGCAGCTCGTCGCGCCGGTAACGTCGCGGCGCGGGGACGATCGACGGCGGCGGCACCGCGGTGGGGGTCGCCGGATCCCGACCCGCGTCGACGTCTTCCAGGTAGTCACGGATCACCGAAAGCGGCAGATAGTGGTCTCGCTGCAGCGTGAGGGCCAGCCGCAGCCGTTCGAGGTCGTCCTGGGAGAACTTGCGATAGCCCGACTCGGTACGCAGCGGTGTGACGATCCCCTGTACTTCGAGGAATCGCAGCTTGCTCGAGGTGAGCGACGGGAACTCGGGCGACAGCCGCGCCAGCACCTGCCCGATGCTCAACAGACCCGCGGACGCCCGGTCACGGGCGGATGCCGCGGGCATCAGGCGTCCGCCGCCTGCGCGAGGTCGGCCGGCGAGACGAAGAAGTTGAGGCGGAACTTTCCGATGCGCACCTCGGCGCCGTTGGTCAGCACGGCACGGTCCACACGCTCTCCGTTGACGTAGGTGCCGTTGAGCGAACGCTGATCGACGAGCTCGAAGGTCGTCCCCGAGCGGGTGATCTCAGCGTGGCGGCGCGAGACCGTGACATCGTCGAAGAAGATGTCCGCCTCGGGGTGACGCCCCACGGTGGTCACGTCGGAGTCGAGCAGGTACCGGGCTCCCGCCGTCGGCCCGGATCGGACCAGAAGGAGTGCGGCACCGGAGGGAAGGGCGTCGATGGCATCGAGCTCCGCTTCACCGAGCTCGCTGCCGAACGGCACGAACGACAGGTCGGAATCGTGCCCGAACGTCTGGGTCGTGTCAGCGGCTCGGTCGGACTCGTGTGCGTCGGCCCCGGCTGCGCGGCGGATGTCGCCCTGATCGGGTCGGCGGTCGTGCTCCACGGTTTCCTCCTCTGTCCGCTCAGCCTATCCGATCGACCCTTCCTCGGAAGAGACGGATTCTCGACGACGGGTGCCGCACAGCGGTGCCGATCGATCGCGGGGCTTCACGCGCAATGTTTCGCCCCGTGTCGCTCGGGATGCCGACGCGCGGGCGCCCGCCTAGCCTGGCAGGACCGGCCCTTCCTATCGACAAGGAGCATCCCGTGTCCAGCCCGCATCGCCACATCCCGCCCCTCGAGGTGCGTGAGCGTGCGGCGTGCATGTGCGACCACGGCGACGTCTGCTCCTCCTTCGCGCCGGGCCACGCGCTGCACCTGATCCAGGCGCGCCTGGCCGCGGCGACGCCGTCGGACTGGTCCGACGCGATCGTCGAGGCATCCGACCCACGCTCGGGCTTCGTGATCGTGCGCACGCTGGCCGACGGGGCTGCCATCGCGCTCTGGAACGGCACGGGGGCGGCGGCGGCCGCGACGCCGGGGACGCCGGTCGCCCTGCACGAGCGGTATCACGTGCTCGCGGTCGGCGGCGCGCGCTTCAACGTCCTGCAGGGCTGACGCGCTGCCGCGCAACCGGCGACCGCGTCGAGCGACCGCGTCGAGCGGCCGCGTCGAACGGCCGCGTCCAAAAGAGAGGCGACGAGCCTCAGCTCATCGCCATCATCGAGTTCTTCACGGCCATGCAGGCGTCCATGCAGGCCTGGCATGCCTGAGCGCACATCTTGCAGACCTCGCTGTGGTCGGCGTGCTCCATGCACTCGTCCATGCAGACCTGGCACATCGCGATGCAGGCGTCCAGCATCGCCATCATCGCCGCCGGCGTCATGCCCTGCATGCGCAGCATGGCGCGCATCATCGTGTTGCACATGTCCGCGCAGTTCATGCACGCGGGCGCGCACGACATCATCTGCGTGGAGCACACCGTGCATGCCTGCTCGCAGGCCGAGCAGGCGTCCATACACGCCTGCATGACCGACATGTCCATGGCTTCCATGCCGGGCATCGACATCATGTCCTTGGACATGGCGCCCATCATCATCTGGTCCATCTGCCGCATCCCTCCGTCACCGGTCAGCGGGCAGGTACCCCGCCTGCCGCCATGGTAGACCTCGGGGCGCCCGGATCGAAGAGGCGGATAGGCTCGATCGGGTGATGTCACACACAATTCACAAGCCGCTGCGCGCTCGCGCGTGGGCGCTTGTCGCCGCCGTCCTGCTCGCCTTCGGCGTGGCCGTGACCACGGCATCGCCCGCACACGCGCACGACGAGCTGATCGGCAGCGATCCCGCCACCGGCAGCACCGTCGACACCCTGCCCGCCCAGCTGACGCTGACCTTCAGCGCCGAGATCGCCGACGACGACGGCGCCTCGGCCGTGGAGGTGACGGATGCCGCCGGCACGTCGCTGACCGATGGTGCCCCCACCGTCCAGGACAACGTCCTGACCCAGTCGCTGACCGGCTCCGCGTCGGGAGCCGTCACGGTCTTGTGGAAGGTCGTCTCGAGCGACGGTCACCCCATCTCGGGCGAGTTCGCGTTCACCGTCGCCGGAGCGCCCGCTCCCACATCGACGGCCACGACCGCGCCGACGCCCACCGAGACGTCGGCGCCCTCGCCGACGGCACCCACGCCCACGGTGACGGGAGAGCCCGCTGGCGCCGACGATTCCAGCGCCCTGCCGTGGGTCATCGCGGGGGTGCTCGCGCTCGCCCTGATCGCCGCCATCGTGTACCTCGCGGTGTCGCGCTCTCGTCGTGAGAAGGCACTGGCCGAGGGCTCCTCACACGCCGGCGGAGCCACGTCCGGCCCCGGCTCCACGCCTCCGGCCGACCACTAGGCTGGAAGCATGCCTCACTACGACGTCGCCATCCTCGGCGCGGGGCCCGGCGGGTACGTCGCGGCCGTTCGTGCTGCCCAGCTCGGCCTCACGGTCGCGGTCATCGAAGAGAAGTACTGGGGCGGTGTCTGCCTGAACGTCGGCTGCATCCCCTCGAAGGCGCTCCTCAAGAACGCCGACCTCGCGCACCAGTTCCACCACAAGGCCGACCTCTTCGGCATCTCCGGTGACGTGCACTTCGACTTCGGCGTCGCGTGGGACCGCAGCCGCAAGGTGGCCGAGACCCACGTCAAGGGCATCCACTACCTGATGAAGAAGAACAAGGTCACCGAGTACGACGGTCGTGGCTCGTTCGTCGACGACCACACCATCGACGTGACCAAGTCCGACGGCTCGACCGAGCGGGTCACGTTCGACAACGCGATCATCTCCACCGGTTCCAAGGTGCGCCTGTTGCCGGGCGTGCAGGTCGGCGGCAACATCGTGACGTACGAGGAGCAGATCCTCGCGCGCGAGCTCCCGACCTCCATCGTGATCGTGGGCGCCGGCCCGATCGGCATGGAGTTCGCCTTCGTCATGTCCAACTACGGCGTCAAGGTGACCATCGTCGAGTTCCTCGACCGCCTGCTGCCGCTGGAGGACGAGGAGGTCTCCAAGGAGATCCAGCGTCAGTACAAGAAGTACGGCATCGACTTCCTCACCTCGACCAAGGTCGAGACGGTCACCGACCACGGCGACCACGTCACCGTGACCTACACCCCGGCGGCAGGCGGCGAGGCGCAGTCGATCGACGCCGACAAGGTCATGATGTCGATCGGCTTCGTGCCGAACGTCGAGGGATTCGGTCTCGAGAACACCGGCGTGAAGCTCACCGACCGCGGCGCGATCGACATCGACGACTACATGCACACGAACGTGCCGCACATCTACGCGATCGGTGACGTCACCGCCAAGCTGCAGCTCGCGCACGTGGCTGAGGCTCAGGGCGTGGTGGCCGCCGAGACGATCGGCAAGGCCGAGACCATGCCGCTGGGCGACTACCGCATGATGCCGCGCGCGACGTTCTGCTCCCCGCAGGTCGCCTCCTTCGGTCTCACCGAGCAGCAGGCGCGCGACGCCGGCTACGACGTGAAGGTGGCGAAGTTCCCGTTCTCGGCCAACGGCAAGGCCAACGGCCTGGGCGAGCCCATCGGGTTCGTCAAGGTCGTCGCCGACGGCGAGCACCTCGAACTGCTGGGCGCGCACATGATCGGCCCCGACGTCTCGGAGCTGCTGCCCGAGCTCACGCTCGCCCAGAAGTGGGACCTCACCGCCCTCGAGGCGGCGCGCAACGTCCACACCCACCCCACCCTGTCGGAGGCAGTCCAGGAGGCCTTCCACGGCATCGCGGGCCACATGATCAACATCTGACGCACTCACCGCAGACGCCCCGGACCTCGCACGGTCCGGGGCGTCTGCCGTCTTCGATCGGGGTCGCTTTCGAGTGTCGTCCGATCAGTGCCCGAGCGTGCGGGCGAGCTTCGAATCGGATGCCGCGGGAACGCCACCTGCGGCGCGCACCGCAGCCTCCGCGGCGGCGAAGAGCGCCGTGCGCGCATCCGGGGTCGTCGGTGCGGACGGTCCCAGCTCGAACTCCCATTCCCGCCACACCCGCTCCACGCCGCCCCGTTCGTCGGTCGCGACGACGCGGTCGTCGAGGAACTCCGCGATGACTCCACCGCGATCATCGCGAAGTGAGTACGCGTGGCGCTGATTCCGGATGCGGGCGATCGGCCCCAGCCGCGACACAGTCGTCACCGACGCCAAGGCGGCGGTGACGGCATCCGGGATCGCCTCATCTGGGCCGAGCGGCCACTGGAGCTCGACACGTCCGCCATCCGCTCCGCGCGGGCCCTTGATGTGCCATCCCGCGTCGGGTCCTCCGGTGCGGCGTCGCACTGCGTAGCCGGCGTGCGCGAGCGCGAGATCGTCGCTGTCGAAGTAGACGGCGTCGAGCTCGCGCAGCTCCACCTCGTCGACACGGGCGACGCCGGGCAGCTGCGACCAGTCCGGCAGCGGTGTCGCGTCGGCGACGTCGAATTTCAGCTCGATCTCGAGGGATCGAGACGGGGATGCCTCGGAGCGAGGTTCGTCAGCGGCGCTCACGCGGCTGGTCGCTGTCGGGGTCGATGTCGGCCTCGGCTTCGACGAACCAGAACTCCGCCTCGGTCGGACCGTCGTCGTCGCCCGTTCGGGCGAGATCGCCGCGCCGGGCGTAGACCACCTGGGTCTCGCTGTAGGGCACGATCATCCGATCGAGATCCGGGTCTTCCAGAGGGAGGAGCTGCCCGTCGAGCGGGCCTCCGTGCAGTCGTGCAATGGCCATGTCGCCAGCGTAGACCCGTGGCCGACACTCGCGAGAACACGGGCGTGCGAAGCCGGCACCCGCTGACCATGGGGAGGGAGGCTTCGGCACCGTCGGGGAGGCACTGGTGCAAGCGCTTCCAGCTTCTCCCCCTAGAATCGCTCGCGTGAAGGCCATCCGAACGTTCACGGTCCGCCCTGTCCTCGCCGAATCCCTCGCTCCGCTCGATCGCCTCGCCTCCAACTGGCGCTGGTCGTGGAGCCGTGCCACCCACGCGCTGTTCGCCTCGATGGACCCCGCGCTGTGGGATGAGATCGGAGCCAACCCCGCCCGCATGCTCGGCGCCCTCGGTCAAGAGCGGCTGGACCAGCTCGCCCACGACGAAGAGTTTGTCGCCCGTGTCCGCGACGAGGACGAGCGCCTCACGGCCTACCTCACCGGTGACCGCTGGTTCCAGCACCTCGAAGGCGACAAACCCGCTCACATCGCCTACTTCTCCCCCGAGTTCGGGGTCGACGGCTCGCTCCCGCAGTACTCCGGCGGTCTCGGCATCCTCGCCGGCGACCATCTGAAGAGCGCCTCCGACCTCGGCGTCCCGCTGACCGGCGTGGGTCTGTTCTACCGCGCCGGGTACTTCCGGCAGTCGATCGGCGACGACGGGTGGCAGCGCGAAAGCTACCCCTTGCTCGACCCGTATGGTCTGGGCCTGACCCTGCTGCGCGACCCGGAGGGCGCGCCGGTCGAGGTGGCGCTGGATCTGCCGGGTGACCGTCGCCTGTACGCACGCATCTGGGTGGCCGACATCGGCCGCGTGCCGCTGCTGCTGCTGGACTCGGAGACCCCCTCGAACTCCGACGAGATGAAGCACGTCACCGACCGCCTCTACGGCGGCGGCGGCGAGCACCGTCTGCTGCAGGAGCTGCTCCTCGGCGTGGGCGGCGTGCGCGCGATCCGTGCGTGGTGCGAGCTGTCGGGCCGACCGGTCCCCGACGTGTACCACACCAACGAGGGGCACGCCGGTTTCCAGGGGCTGGAGCGCATGTCGGAGCTGATCACGCACGACGGGCTCAGCTTCGACGAGGCCCTCGCCCAGGTGCGGGCAGGCACCGTCTTCACCACGCACACCCCGGTTCCTGCGGGCATCGACCGGTTCCCGCGCGACCTCATCGCCGCCTATCTCGCGAGCGGACTGTTCCAGGGTCTCGACGCGGGACGCGCGCTCTCGCTCGGCCTCGAGACCTGGGACGGCGGAGACCAGGGCGTCTTCAACATGGCGGTGCTCGGCCTGCACCTGGGCCAGCACGCGAACGGCGTCTCGCTGCTGCACGGAGAGGTGAGCCGCCGGATGTTCGGCATGCTGTGGCCGGGTGTGGACACCGACGAGGTCCCCATCACCTCGATCACCAACGGCGTCCACGCACCGACCTGGGTGCACCCCGCGCTCAAGGCGGTCAGCGAGCGGGCGTGGGGCGACGCACACACCGACACGCACGACTGGACCGACCGCGCGGTGGTCACCGACGCCGAACTGTGGGGCGTGCGGCAGCAGATGAAGGGTGAACTCGTCGCCGAGGCGCGTCGGCGTGTCGCGGCATCCGTCAGCAACGGTTCCGGCGTGACGCCGTCATGGGTCTCCGAACTGCTGGATCCGGAGGTCCTCACCATCGGGTTCGCGCGCCGGGTGCCCACCTACAAGCGGCTCACCCTGATGCTGCGGGATCCCGAGCGTCTGACGCGCCTGCTCACCGACCCCGACCGGCCGGTGCAGATCGTGATCGGCGGCAAGTCGCACCCCGCCGACGACTCCGGGAAGATCCTCATCCAGCAGCTGGTGCGCTTCAGCCGCGACCCGCGCGTGCGCAACCGGATCGTGTTCCTCCCCGACTACGACATCACACTCGCCAAGGACCTCTACCCGGGCTGCGACGTGTGGCTCAACAACCCGCTCCGACCGCTGGAGGCGTGCGGCACCAGCGGAATGAAGGCCGCCCTGAACGGTGCCCTCAACCTCTCCATCCTCGACGGCTGGTGGGATGAGTGGTTCGACGGCGAGAACGGGTGGGCCATCCCCACCGCCGACACCGCTTCGAATGACGAGGAGCGCGACGATGCCGAGGCCGCAGCGCTCTACGACCTCATCGAGCATCAGCTGGTACCCAAGTTCTACGAGCGCGAGGGCGGCATCCCGACGGCATGGCTGAGCATGGTCCGCCACACCATGACCGAGCTCGGCAAGAAGGCCACGAGCGACCGCATGGTGCGCGAGTACGTCGAGCGACTGTACGTCCCCGCGGCGGCGCACGACGCCGCCCTGCGGGCTGACGGCTTCGCCGCGGCCAGGGAGGTCGCCGCCTTCGTGACGCGGGTGAAGGATGCCTGGAACCGCGTGTCGATCGCCAGTGTCGACAGTTCCGGCATCCCGCAGCAGGCGCAGGCCGGCGACACCCTGCAGGTGCGCGCCGACGTGCGGATCGACGGTCTCTCACCGGATGACCTCGCCGTCGAACTCGCGTACGGGCGCACAGACGAGGATGACGCGCTGGCCCGTGACCACGCGGTGTACCGCCTCTCCCCCTCCGGTGATGCCGTCGACGGTGTGGTGCCCTTCACCGGCACGCTGCCGCTCACCGTCACCGGCACGTTCGGCTACACCGTGCGCGTGCGTCCGGCGCATCCGCAGCTGGTGTCGCCGGTCGAGCTCGGCCTTGTCACGTACGCCTCGTGAGGCCTCTCGAGCGCGACACGTGCTCGCCTAGGCTGGTCGGGTGAAGCCGTTCGTCCTCCTCGCCACGCGTGCGGAGGACGAGCCGGCGGAGGAGGAGTACGAGCTGTTCCTCCGGTACACGGGGCTGACGCCCAGCCTGCTGCAGCGGGTGCGTCTCGAGGCGGGTCCGCTTCCGCCCTTGGACCTCGACGCGCTCTCGGGCATCTTCGTCGGCGGCGGTCCGTTCAACGCCTCGGATCCGTCCTCGAAGAAGTCGGCGGTGCAGCGTCGGGTCGAAGCCGAGTTCGCCGCGCTGCTGGACGAGGTGGTTGCCCGTGACTTCCCGTTCCTGGGCGCGTGCTACGGCATCGGCACCCTGGGCGCACACCAGGGCGCCGTCATCGACCGCACCTACTCCGAGCCCATCAGCGTGGTGCCGGTCACCATGACCGAGGCCGGCGCATCCGACCCGCTCCTGCGGGAGCTGCCGGCGACGTTCAACGCGTTCGTCGGTCACAAGGAGGCCATCTCGCGATTGCCCGACTCGGCGACGCTGCTGGCCTCATCGCCCGGATGCCCCGTGCAGATGTTCAAGGTGGGCCGCAACGTCTACGCGACGCAGTTCCACCCAGAACTCGACGTCGACGGCATCACGACGCGCATCCACGCGTACGCCGGGCACGGGTACTTTGCGGCCGACGAGCTCGAACTGACCCTGGCCGCCGTGCGGCGGGCGGCGGTGTCGCACCCGAGCCGCATCTTGACCACGTTCGTGTCGCGCTACGCGCGCTGACGCTCCGGCCGGGCTACCCCTGCGGGGCCGTCACGACACGTGAGACGGACGCCTCACCCACCGGCTGGACCCCTTCCAGTCCGAGGCCGATGTCGACGAGCACGACGTCGCCCGCGAGCTGCGGTCCTCGTCCCGCGGCCAGCCCCGCCTTCACCGCGCCGAACGTGACGGTGACGGATGCTGGAAGCACGGCGTCGTCGGCGGCTCCGCTGTCGGGATCCAGCCCGCTCGGGATGTCGACGGCGACGACGCGCGGCATCCCTCCGCGCCGCGCCAGCGGGAGCAGCGCCGTGACGGCCTCTCGCGCACGGCCGCGCAGCGCCGAGCGACCGGAGGCGCCGATGCCGAGGATGCCGTCGATGACGAGCGCGTAGTCGGCGCCGGCATCGGCGGCCTCGGGCAGTTCGATCCAGCGCACCCCCGCGCCCACGGCGGCCGCGAAGCCCGCCTCGTGGAAGCGCTCGGAGACGAGGAGCACGTCGACGTCTGCGACCGGCGCCAGTCGCGAGGCCGCGTACAGCGCATCGCCGCCGTTGTCACCGCTGCCGACGAGAACGAGAACGCGCGGGCGCGGGGCGTCCGCGCGTTCCCGCACGACCGGCTCGAGCGGGGCGAAGTGCCGGGCGCCGGGTGCGCCCATGAGCTCCTCACGGGCGATGGCGGCCAGCGCCGCCGCGGCGCGCTGCATCAACGGCACGTGCGCCTCCAGCAGCGGGCGCTCGGCGTCGCGGACCTGGTCGGCCGTGTACGTGGGGACGCGCTCGATCACGCGGACTCCTTCTGCCCCCTGGGATGGTCGGGCGGCTCAGCGGCGCGCTCCTGCGACGCCTGACGTTCGCGGTCGGCGGCGGCCCGCGCGTTCTCGAGCTCCTCGGTGGCCACGCGAACGGCATCCTCGGCCTGCCTCACACGACGCAGCGCGAACGTCGGCGAGCCGTACCGCTCCCGCACCCGGTCGACCCGCTCGCGCTCGGCGACGATGATCCAGACGGACGCCAACAGGATGACCTGTGCCGAGAGGTTCAGCCAGAGCAGCAGCGCGATGAGCGCCGCGAACGAGGCGAGGAGCGGATTGGATCCCGCTCCGCTGACGAACAGACCCGAGAGCTGCTGCAGCACCGTCAGCCCCGCGGCCCCCACGAGAGCGCCCGACCACAGCGCCGCGGGACGCGCCCGCACGCCGCTCAACGAGCGGAAGGCCAGCGCCACGACCGCCATGTCGAGCACGAACACGACGAGCAGCGAGACGGCGCGGGTGGCGAGCGTCGCGAAGTCGTCCTGGGTGATGCCGGCCCACTCGAGCACCGTCCCGACGAAAGACGTCCCCACGAACGTGGCCCCCGCCGACAGCACGAAGCCGCCGCCGATCGCCAGGGCCAGCAGGAGGTTCCGGAGCAGCACCCAGACGAAGAGCACATCGTCGTGCACCTTGTCGGCGAGGGTCCGCAGCGCCACGCGCAGGGAGCCGATCGCTCCGATCGCGGCGCCCACGAGGCCGATGAGCGCGATGATGCCGGCCACGGTCAGACCGGCGGGAGCCTCGATGTCGGTGACGTCGACGAGCCCGCCTTCGCCGACGAGCCCGGGGATCGCGGCATCCACCGCCTCCACCAGGGCTCGCCACGCCGCGGGGTTGTCGCTCAGCCACAACGCCGCGAACGAGAAGCCGAGAAGGACACCGGCGAACACCGAGAACAGCGCACGATACGTCACGCTGTCCGACAGCATCGGGCCACGACGCTCCGCATAGTGCAGCCACACCCGCACCAGGCGCAGCGACAACGCCCACGCGGTCACCCGCGCGAGCACACCGGGCAGACCCGGCGCCTGCGTCGAGGGTGCGGACGTGGAAGTCATGCCGCCAGGCTACTGACCCGATGTCGCGGCCCGGCCGGGGTTGACGCGGGCGCGGGGATCCGGCAGACCTATGATGTGGGTGGCGAAAGGGGGCCCGTGAAAGGACTCGCGAAGACGCTGGTTCGCAACGGCGTGGTCCACGCCGACGACATGTCCACGCTGGTCGCGCGCGCCGGCGAGGGCCCCGAGCTGCGCCAGGAACTCGTCTCGTCTCGGCTCGTGACCGAGGCGCAGATCGCCGAGGCCATCGCCGAGCACACCGGGCGCCCCTACGTCGACATCAGCGCGGCGGTCCTGGACCCCGAGATCATCGCCCTCGTGCCGCCGGCGCTGTGCCGCCGGTACCAGGTGATCCCCATCGCCCGGGGGCGACGCCAGCTGACGGTCGGGATGCTGGATCCCAACGACCTCATCGCGCTGGACGATCTCGCCACCGCGACCGACTTGAACATCGTCCCCGTGGTCGTGGCCGCCGACGCACTCACGACGGCATTCACCCGCTTCCTCCGATCGGACGAAGAGCTGAGCGACCTGTCGGAGCAGATCGGCGAGATCGCCGCCGTCGACGCCGGCCCCGGGACGACCGAGACTCTGCAGGACCAGGTCGACGACGCGCCGATCGTGCGGTTCGTGAATCTGCTCATCACGCAGGCGATCAACGACCGCGCCAGCGACATCCACATCGAGCCGGGCGAGCGGCAGCTGACCGTGCGGTACCGCATCGACGGCGTGCTCCACGAGATGCAGAAGGCCGACCGCGCGATCCAGGACGGCGTGATCTCGCGTCTGAAGATCATGGCCTCCATCGACATCGCGGAGCGGCGCCGCCCCCAGGACGGCCGCCTGTCGGTCCAGCACGAGGGGCGCCAGGTCGACCTGCGCCTGGCGACCCTGCCCACGGTGTGGGGCGAGAAGATCGTCATGCGCATCCTCGACAACCGGGCCCAGACGCTCACGATGGACGACCTGCGCTTCTCGATGATCAACGAGAAGCGGTTCCGCGAAGCGATCACCCGCCCGCACGGCATGGTGCTCGTGACCGGACCGACGGGATCCGGAAAGTCGACCACCCTCTACACGGCGCTGAACACCGTGGCCAACCCCCGCATCAACGTCATCACGGTGGAAGACCCGGTCGAGTACCGCATGGCAGGCATCAATCAGGTGCAGGTCAACCAGCGGGCGGGGATGACGTTCCAGGCAGCGCTGCGGTCGATCCTCCGATCCGACCCCGACGTGGTGCTCGTCGGCGAGATCCGCGATCAGGAGACCGCGACCATCTCCATCGAGGCGGCACTGACCGGTCACCTGGTGCTCTCGACGCTGCACACCAACGACGCCCCGAGCGCGCTCACCCGGCTGACCGAGATCGGCTGCGAGCCGTTCCTCGTGGGCACCGCCCTGTCGGCGGTGGTCGCGCAGCGCCTCGCTCGCCGGCTCTGCGTGAAATGCCGGGAGAGCTACCGGGAGTCCAGAGACACGCTGGACGCTGTCCGCTTCCCGTACCAGCCCTCCGATCCTCCGGTGCTCTACCGCGCCGTGGGCTGCAGCGCGTGCTCGGGCACCGGGTACAGCGGCCGGGTGGCCCTGCACGAGGTGATGACGCTCAGTGAAGGGCTCGAGCAGCTGGTCGTGCGCCACGCCACGGGCTCGGAGATGCGCGCGCTGGCGCTCTCGGAGGGGATGGTGTCGCTGCGCGACGACGGCTTCATGAAGGTCGCCGAGGGCATCACCACCATCGAGGAGGTGCTGCGCGTCACGCTGTGACGCGGCCGCGCCTCACTGGCCCTGCTGGCCCAGCTCGCCGTAGATCGAGAAGATCGGCATGTAGAGCGAGACGACCATGCCGCCGATGATGATGCCGATGCCGACGATGAGGATCGGCTCGATCGCCGAGGTCAGCTGGTCGGTGGCGGTCTCGACCTCGTTCTCGTAGAAGTCGGCGATGCTCGCGAGCATGTCGGCGAGCGTTCCGGATTCCTCCCCGACCGCCGCCATCTGCGCCACCATCGGCGGGAACACCTCGGCCTTGGCCAGCGGGGCGGCGAACGAGCGCCCCTGCTTGACGGATTCCTGGATGTCGCGCACCGCCTGCTCGACCTTGTAGTTGTTGGAGGCCGCGCCCACGATCGACAGGGCCTGCACCAGGGGCACGCCGGCGTGGAGCATCATCGACAGCCCGCGCGTGAAGCGGGCCACCGCGATCTTGGTGGCGAGGGGGCCGAAGACCGGCAGCTTGAGCTTGATCGGGTCGACGGCCTTCCGCACGCTGTCGTTCCGACGGTTGCGCACCCACCACAGCCAGCCGGCGATCGCGAGCACGATCATGACCGGCAGAATCCAGATCATGTTGTTGGAGAGGGTGACGAGGATCTGGGTCGGAAGGGGCAGCTCTGAGCCGAGGTTCTCGAACATCCCCTTGAACACCGGCACCACGAACGTCACCATGGCGATCACGCCGATGATCGCGATCGAGAAGACGATGATCGGGTAGGTCGTCGCCGACTTGATCTTCGCCTGGAGTTCGGCCTCGTTCTGGTAGGTCTCGGCGATCGTGGCGAGCGACTGCCCGAGGAAGCCGCCGGTCTCACCGACGCGCACCATGCTGACCAGCAGCGGGGGGAACACGTCGGGGTAGTTCGACAGCGCGGTGGAGAAGGACGCACCGGACTCCACGGCCGACTGCACCCCGATGAGGGCGCGCTGCAGCTTCTTGTCCTCCGCCTGCTCGATGAGGATCGACAGCGTGCGCATGAGCGGCAGACCCGCGTTGATGAGGCCCGCCATCTGCTTGGCGAAGACCGCCAACGTCGCCACCTTGACGCGCTTCTCGAACCCCGGGATCGAGATCTCCTGGTTCAGACCGGTCTTCGAGGCGAGGGTCACCTCCAGAGGCGTGAGGCCCTGTGCGCGCAGTTTCGCGGCGACCGCGCCGTCGCTGGCGGCCTCGATGGTGCCCTTGACGACGCCGCCGCCGGCCGCATCGATCGCGCGGTAGACGTACTCCTCGACGAGCGCCATCAGTGCCCCCAGCCCGCGGCCGCGCCGGACCGCAGCGACCAGGCTTCGGCATCCAGATCCCGCGGACGCACGCGGGCGTCGTCGAGGGACGACGGGTCCGACGCATATGACTTCGCGAGCGACATCGCGATGCTGCCGTCCTCGACGAGCCGGCGGAGGTCCTGATCCAGCGTGTGCATGCCCAGGCCGCCGCCCGCCTGCATCATGGAGTAGATCTGACTGACCTGGCCTTCGCGGATGAGGTTCGCGATCGCGGGGGTGTTGATCAGCACCTCGGTCGCGATGACGCGTCCATCGCTCTGCGCCATGGGCAGCAGCGTCTGGCTGATGATGCCCTGCAGGGTGTCTCCGAGCTGCGTGCGCACCTGCGTCTGCTGATCGGGCGGGAACGCGTCGACGATGCGGTTGATGGATTTCGCGGCGCTCTGGGTGTGCAGGGTCGACAGCACCAGGTGACCGGTCTCGGCTGCCGACAGCGCGGTCGAGATGGATTCCGGGTCACGCAGCTCGCCGATGAGGATGACGTCGGGGTCCTGTCGCAGCACGCGCCGCAGCGCCTCGGCGAACGAGCGGGTGTCGCTGCCGATCTCACGCTGGTGGATGAGCGACATGCGGCTGGTGTGCTGGAACTCGACCGGATCCTCCACCGTCACGATGTGCGCGGGCAGCGTGCGATTGACGATGTCGAGCATCGCCGTGAGGGTGGTCGACTTGCCCGACCCGGTGGGACCGGTGACGAGCACGAGTCCCCGAGGCTTGAGCACGAGATCGGCCGCGACCGCCGGCACGCCGAGCTTCTCGAGGCTGAACGCCTTGTCGGGAATGAAGCGCAGCGCCACCGCCACGTCGCCGAGCTGGCGGAAGACGTTGACCCGGAACCGGGCCACGTGCGGCACCGTGTACGACAGGTCCACCTCGCCGTGCTCGCGGAACTCGGCGATCTGCTCGTTCGTCATGATGCTGCCGATGGCGCTTTCCAGCCAGTTGGTGCCGGTCGGCTCCCCGTAACCCGGGATCGCCGCCAGGTCGCCCTTCACCCGCATGAGGGGCGGGTGGTTCGCCGTCAGGTGCACATCGGAGGCGCCTGCCGTGCCGGCAGCGGTCAGCATGCCGGTGAGAGAGGTGGAGTCGTAGGGCATGTCAGTTCTCCGTCCGGAGGAAGGCGTACGCGGTGACGATGAGTTTGAGGGGGCCGTCGTCGTCTTTGGTGAGGACGGATGATCCGATGGCGAGGAGCCGCGGCCCGGCGCCGAGTGCGTCGATGAAGGCCGCCGCCTGCGCGGCATCCGTCACCTCGACCTCGATCGTCGCCGTCACCTGCTGCTGGGGGGACGAGCCATCTCCGCCGCTGTCCGTCGCGGGAGCGGACGTCTCGTCCGCTGGGGGTGCGCCGTTCTCACCCGCCGCCGCATCAGGAGTCTCCGCCGCGCTCGGCTGCTCGGGTGCTGCGGCGGTCGCCCCGTCCTCCCCCAGGATCGCGCCGAGGTCGGTACGCGGGGTCCAGGGCACGAGGTCGGTCATCACCGTGCTCACGACGACGGCGCCCGTCTCGGTGGCCGCCGCACCCACCAGCTCATGGACATCATCGAGTTGCGGGATGACGGGGATGCCGCGACGCAAAGTCTCGACGTCGGCGCTGATCTGCGGCATCCGGTCGGCATCCGTCTGGAGCTGGGTCACCTGTGCGACGTAGATGTCGTTGGTTTGGGAGACGGTGCGCGTCTCGGAATCCGTCGCCTGGGCCTGGCCGTACAGCGGCAGCGCGATGAGCGCGACGCCGGCCAGCAGGATCGCGGCGATCACGACGATGCCGAGGAGGTTCACCAGCTGCGCGGGGATCTTCACTCCGACTCCTCTTTCGCGTAGGCGCCCGTGTAGATGCTCTGGTCGACCGTCACCCGGAGGATGTACGTGTACGTCCGCGTGCCGGTTTCGCCCTCCGAGGTGAGCTCCCAGCCATCGGCGTCCATCACGCCGGGGAGGGGGCGCACCGCGCGGATCAGCGGGACGATCTCGAGCGGGGTGGCGCTCTCGAACGTGAAGGTGCCGGCCGCGCCCACCTCCGCTGCCGGGTCGTCGCCTGCGGGCACCGGGCCCGCCGCCAGATCGAAGCCCGCGATGGTCACTCCCGCCGGGGTGACGTCCTGCACCATCGCGACCAGCGTCCGCCAGTCGAATTCGGATGCCATCGCCTGCGCACGGAAGTCGCCGAGCTCGTTCTCAAGGGCGATCGCTGCCCGCACATCAGAGAGGGCGGCGAGGTCGGTCAGGAGCGCGGTGGTGCGGAGGTTCTCGGCGGCGAGCCGCACCTCGGCGCCGAACCGCAGCGCGAAGGCGCCGCCGCTCGTGATGGCCACCAGGGTGAGCGCCACGACGATCCCCCACGCCCAGCGCCGGAGCAGCGACGCCCGCGCGCGCCGCTCGATCTCCGCCCGCGGCATCAGGTTGATCAGCGGCGCCCCGAAGCTCGCGGCCGGGTCGAGGGTCGCCATCAGCGGCCTCCCCGCAGGGCGAGTCCGACGGTGGTCACGAGGTTCAGGTCGTCGTCACCGGGCGGGATCGTCTTGCCACCCGCGAGGCGCGCGGCGCCGACGTACTCCACCGGGATCGGAAGGCTCGCCGCAAGAGCCGCCGCGAGACCCGGCGTGACGGACCCTGCGCCGCTCAGCAGCACGCGGGCGAGGGGGCGGTCGCCGGCGCGCTCGGAGTAGAACGCGAGCGTGCTGCGCAGCCGGGCGGCAAGATCCGCCACCGCCGCTTCCGAGAGCTCCGTCGGCCGTGCCGTGCGCACGCCGCCGCGCGACCGACGCATCGGCGGCTGCGATGAGGGCGGGACCGTCTCGAGCACCTCCTCGAGCTCGACCGCACCCTCGGCCGCCTCCGACAGCATCGCGAGCTCACGGGTGCGCGAGGCCTGCGTCGGGATGTCCACCGGGATGATGCGGACGAACCGCGGCACGCCGTCGCGCACGACGACGACGTAGCTCGTGTGGTCGCCGAGGTGGATGGCGGCGACGGTCTCTCCGGCGTCGGCGATGACCCCCGCCGCGCGAGCGAGGGCGAAGGGTGCGAGATCGACCACGTCGACGGTGACTTTCGCGCGCCCGACGGTCGAGACGAGGTCCTCCACCGTCTCGGCCACCGCTGCCACAAGGAGCCCGGTGACCTGATCGCCGTGCTGGGCGACCGGAGCGAAGTCGAGCACGGCCTGCTCGACCGGCACCGGGAGCAGGTCGTGCACCTGGAACGGGAGCGCCTGGCGCAGCAGGTCGGGCCGCAGCGCCTGTGTCGTGAACTCGCGCACCAGGATGCGGCGACTGCCGATGCCGAGGATCACCCGCTTGCTCCGGATGCCGGAACGCTGCCAGAGCTGCCGCAGCGCGAGCACCACGGCCTCGCGGTCGAACACCTCCGAGTCCTTCGCCGCACCCGGCGGGAGCGGCACGGCGCCGAAGGCCACCACGCTGGGCGCGCGTCCGATCGTCACCTCGGCGGCGCGCACGCCCTCCTCGGTCACTTCCAGCCCGACGATCGTCTTCGCCATGCCGCCTCCTTGTCTTCCGCTCGCCGTCAGCCGGCGAAGATGAGCCCCGTGTACCAGCGGGCGACGGCATCCCCCGCGAAGATGCCGATCCATGCGCCTGCGATCATCCACGGGCCGAACGGGATCGCGGTCTTGCGCCCGGCGCGCTTCGTCGCGAGCAACGCGAGCCCGAACACTCCGCCGAGGAGGAAGGCGGCGAACGCGCCGACGACCAGGGCGCCCCAGCCGAGCCACCCGAGCGCGATCCCCAGGACACCGGCGAGCTTCACGTCGCCCCCACCCATCCCAGCGGGGCGGACGAGCCGCAGCACGAGATAGAAGGCATACAGCACGATGCCGCCGGCGACCGCCTGCAGGAGCGCAGCCCAGTCGGCGCCGAGAACGCACGCCAGCGTGAACAGTCCGAGCAGCACGGGGTACGCGGGGAGGACGATCGCGTTCGGCAGCCGGTGCACGTCGAGGTCGATGAGCGTCAGTGCCACGCTGATGGCAGCGAGGTAGAGGTACGCGATGACGACGGGCGCGACCGAGGCCGTGAACCCGGGCTCTTCCACCGCGTACAGAGCCCACCACGCCACGGCGACGAAGGCCGCGGCGGTCGCGAGTTCCACCGCGGGGTAGCGTGTCGAAATGGATGCTCCGCACGACGCGCACCGGCCCCTCAGCGCGAGCCACGAGATCACCGGCACGTTCTGCCAGGGCCTGACCGGTGCGTCGCAGGACGGACACCTGCTCTCCCTCGTCAGCGGGATGCCTGCGGGCATGCGGTAGACGACGACGTTCAGGAACGAGCCGATCACCAGCCCGAACAACCCGGCGAACACCAGGACGAAGACGGCGACGGCGGGATCGGTCACGGTTGCACATCCCGGAGGGAGAGAAGGGTGCCGAGTCCCGCGGGCGTCTCCCCGCCGCCCGTGCCGGGCCACGGTTCGACGTCTTCACCGAAGTCATACCCCGGGATGCTGCGAGGCGCGAAGGCGACCTTGACACCGCCGCCGAACGACAGCCGACCCGAGTAGACCTGGCCGCGGAAGGTGGCCGTGCCGCTGTTGAACTTCATCGCGCAAGGCGTGTAGATGTAGATCGCGATGGTCGGGTCGACGGTCGAATCGTTCAGCTGCTGCGAGTCCTGCGCCGGCCAGTCGCACTGTGGGTCGGCGACGGCTGGCTTGCTGTCCGGGGTGATCAAGTAGATGGTATGAGGCTGCCCGTCCGCGCTCTTGAACTTCGTTCCCGACAGGTACCAGCCGTTCGCGATGATCGCGATGTCGTTGTTGACCTTGACCACCTTGTTGGCGCCGCCGGAATTGGTGTCGAAGTTCCCGCTGCACGCGCGGATGTCGAAGATCATGCGGGTGCTCAGCACGGAGGTCAGCGATGTTACGTCGGCCGAGTTGCCCGACCACTTGCTGCAACCGATCCCTGTCACGGTGGTGAGCGCATAACCGGCGTCGGCCCAAGCTTGCGGAGGAGTCGTGGCGTTCACCGGCACGAATTGCACGTCCTGCCAGTCCGGGATGTCGGGAAGCGTTGGGGGAAGGAGCGACGTGTTCTTGACGATCGCGCCCTTGACGATGTTCGGTCCCCAGTTGCCGTAGCTCCCCCTGTACACGAAGTTGCCTGAGATGAGGTCGCTTCCGAGCGTGCTGGAACCCGTCCCTGCTGCGGTGACGCTTCCATAAACCCGACCGCCGTTCACATACACGGTGCCGCCGACGAAGACGTTGCCTTGCATCATTCCGGACTTGCCCACTGTTCCCGTGATCTCATGCTGAACGTTCTTCGGCGCAATCAGGGTGCCCTCGATGGTGCCTCCGTTGACGTCGGCCATTCCGCCGATGAAGGCGCTGCCTTCGACGAGACAGCCGGTGTCGAGTTTCAAATTTCCTATCTCGGTGTAGATGTCGCCGGGGAGGACCGAACCGGCACCGCACTCGATGTTCCCTGTCGATGCGAACACTCCCGCGGCACCCGTGAACTCGTCGATTCCGATCTCGCTGTTGACATCGTCGAACACATACGAGTTCATGCGGGACGTCATGCCATGCGTGTAGAACAGTCCAGGGCCGCCGGCGGTGGGCGGGGTCGCTCCGGGATCGGTCTCGAGCTCGTAGACCGCCCGCACCGTGGTGTGTGCGCCGCCCTCCGAAGTCCCGGTCGACTCGAACACGACGAGCCCGGTGGCGTCATCGCAGCTACTGGTGGCGGTGTAGCGCGAACCCGCTCCAAGACTCACGTTCGACAGGGTCTGCTCGCACACGTCCCCCCTCCCGGCGCGCGCGACGAGCTCGGCGATCCCGGCATCGGCTGCGGCCCGTGACTGCGCGGTGCTGCGCCCGCCCGCAGCGAGGCCAGAGGTGTTGGTGACGATGACCCCGAGCGTGAGCGCTCCGATGCTGAGCACCAGCATCACGATGAGCACCGAGATAAGGGTGGACCCATCGTCCTTGCGGCGCTGTGAGACGCGACCTACCAGCATGCGGGCACCTCATCCGCGTTCGCGACCGCCTGTGCCGTCACGCCGTCGGTGACGCGAGCGGTTTCGTCGCCGACCGTCACGGCGATGCCGACATCGATCCCGCGCACTCCGTTCATTGCGAATGCGGCGCCTGCGGCCAGCGTTCCTCGCGCACCCTGTGTCAACGGCTTCCAAGACGACACGTCGACACCGCGGGCATCTGTTCCGGAGCTGTAGCGGAGTGCTCCCCCCACGTCGAGCGCCCACGCGCGGCACTCGAATCCTCCCGCCGCGGTCATGACCACGGCGTCGACGCGGGCACCGGAACCGCTGACGGCGACAGCCGTCGCGTTGCGGATGGATGACTGCAGAGAGGTGCTCACCACCAGAGCCTTTCCGGTCGCGCCGTCACGAGAGGTCGCCCGTTGCTGGGCGCTGAGCCCGTCGCTGAACAACACGGCGAGCAGGCCGAGGAAGAGTACCGAGACGAAGATGATGATGAGAAGCTCCACGAGCGTGACACCTTCCTCATCGGATGCGCTCCAACGCACGTTCACGGCTCGGAGACCAGGGCGAGAGTCGGAAGGGTGACCAGCACCCGGCCGTTCGGATCCCGCACCTTCACCGCCACCGCGACGGTCGCGGGGTACGACGCGGCACCGGTCGGGCAGGCGCCGATCTCCACGGTCGCGCTCATTCCCGTGCCCGCCGGATCGGCGATCGCGGCCGTCGACGGCACCGCCCTCGTGCGCAGCTCGGAGCATCGGGCCGGCCCCGCGGGGTCGACCCCGAATGCCGCTTTGACGGGCGCGAGCTGGGCATTGGCGAACGTTATCGCGGCCACGAGATCGCGGTTCACGACACTGGTGCGCGTCGCCCCGATCATGAGGGGCAGCACCGCCAGCGCGATCACGGCGAGGAGGAACATCGCGATGATGACCTCGACGATGCTGAATCCTTCGTCTGCGCGCGACACGATCGACCACCTCCTCCGCATTCGCGCTTCGGCCAGGTCCGGCGCCCCCCGGGCCGGACCTGGCCGATTACTCGCCTGACTTAGGAGGTAGGCGTCGCGCCGGAGCAGCCCGGGCCAGACGACTTGATCTTCGTTGTGTCAACACCAGTCTTGGTGCCACTCACGCAGAAGTTGTCAATCTTGAGACCGGACGCGGGAGTGACCGTGAGTGTGACGTTGCTCTGCGTGCCGAGCTTCGTGAGACTCGCGCGAATCTCCGCGTCGGTCTTGTTGAGGCCCAGGTCAGAGGCGACTTGAGACGCCCCATTGGCGATCACGGAGTTGACCGAGCTCTCCTCCGCCTGCGCCTGGAGGCCGAGGAACACAGGGATAGCGACTGCGGCGAGGATGCCGAGGATGACGACGACGACGATGAGCTCGATGAGCGAGAAGCCGGCCTCGCCGGACTCCTCACGACGTGCCTTCTCGGCCTGGATGTAATTGCGGATGAAAGAGCGCATGGTGCGGCTCGCTTTCTCGAGGATGACAGATGACATGACATCCCTGATCCGGACCGCGTTTTCGCCCAGTCGCCCAGTCGTATCAGGCGGGGACGGGTCCGGGGCTTCGCCGGGAACCGCCTCCGCGCACAATCATGAGAGAATTCTCATGTTCGTGTCAAATCAAGATCAGCACAGGGCGAGATCAGTGAATCCTCAGGAGGCTGAGCAGGGTGCACAGCGAATGCGTCACGCGTCCAGCACTTCGAGGTGCACAGTCACTGGCGCGCCGTCGACAAGACTCTCGGCATCCCGCACGGTCTTCTTCAGCGGCAAGACGTACGTGCCCGATCCGGAGCTCGGAAAGATCGACGTGGTCCACGCGGTGTCGCCGATCCGTGCGCGCACCCGCACCGACCCGAACCCGCGGAAGGGCCGCGGGATCTCACGGATGTCGGCGCTCAGCTCGGCGGGCACCTCGGTGAAGAACCATGCCGAGTCCTCACGTGCCGCCCAGCGGAACACCTCGCCGTCGAACTCGACCATCACGGCCACGACCTTACCGCCGCCGCACGACATGCGCCGGTGCGGGCCGTCCCGGCGTCAGAGGTGCTCTCCCGGCGGTCCGCCGTGACGGTCCACGAGTCGCTGCAGGCAGCTCGACCAGCCCTCGACGTGATCGTTCCGCTCCTCGGCCCCGGCGAACCCCGTATGCCGCACGATCACGCGGGTCGCGGCATCCGCCGCAGCCTCCAGGGTGATCTCGACGCCGGTGGTGGACTCCTCCCCCGCCCAACTCCACTCCAGTCGCAGATCGCGCGGCGCAGCGAGGGTGAGCACCCTCGCCTCGACCGCCATGTCCATCGGCGCCGACCTCACCTCCCACCGTCCCCACTCGCGCGGCTCGACGACCGCCGTCGGCTCGAACCGCGGCGGCCAGAACCACTCGGCGAGGCGATGCGACTCGGTGAAGTCCCGCCAGACGGTGTCGACGGATGCCGCAATCAGCGCCTCTTCCGTGAGCTCGTGCATGCTCACACCGTACGCCCCGCGCCCGCGGGCGACCGCGTCAGCGACCGTACTCGGGGGTCCAGTCGTCACCCTCCGGCATCCACTCCGCGACGGACGCGGCGTCGGTCGTCGCCGGCTCGGAACGGCGCCAGGCCGCCCCCTCCGGCCAGCTGGCCGCGAACGTCGACGCCACCTTGAACACGCGCCGCGACAGCCCCGAGAGCGTCTGCACCGGGCGGGCCGACACCGGCATCCTCAGCTGCGGGTCGTACCGCACACCGTCTGAGGATCGGAGGCGGATCGTCAGGTCCAGATCGTCGTGGATGCGCGCATTCCCCCGATCGACCTGGTCGCGCACGCGCTCCCACACGCGGGTGCGCATCGCGAAGTTCGACCCGAACACCAGCGGGATCCCCAGCCACTTCTTGATCCAGTAGTGCCCGCCCCCGATGTACCAGCGCTCGCCGAGGTAGTTCTGCAACGGCGTGCCGCCGTAGAACTCGGCGCTGCCCGTCAGCACGCCGAGCGAAGGATCCGCCACGAACGACCGGACGAGCCGCGCGACCCAGTCGGGGTGCGGACGTGAGTCGGCGTCGAGCCGCGCGATGATGTCGGCGTCCTGCATCGCCTCGTCATACCCTCGGGCGGCAGCAGGCCAGATGCCCACCGCAGACTCGTGCAGCACCACCGCGCCGTGCCGACGAGCGACGGCGGCGGAGTCGTCGCTGCTGGCGTTGTCGACCACGATCACGCGATCCGCGAGATGCGTCTGGACGGCCAGGGCGGCCAGGCACGCGTCGAGGTAAGCGGCGTCGTCTCGGCACGGGATGACCACGGCAAGACGAGGGGCGAGGGACACAAGCCACACCCTACTCCCGCGTTGTCGGGCCACGACGCTACCCTGCCGACATGAGCGGACTGCGCTTCGCACCGGCGAACGAGGCCACCTGGGACGACCTGCAGGCGATCCTCACCGGCGCCGCCGGGCGCTGCCAGTGTCAGCGGCAGCGCCTGGGCGACCACGACTGGTGGTACATGCCGGAGGCCGAGCGCGCCGCGATCCTGCGCGCCGAAACGCACTGCGGTGACCCCCGCGCGGACGAGACGATCGGCATCGTCGCCTATCAGGATGACGAGCCGGTGGCGTGGTGCGCGGTCGACAGGCGCGGCGTCTACGGACGGGTGCGCGGGTCACCGGTGCCGTGGCAGGGTCGCGACGAGGACCCCGACGACGAGTCGGTGTGGGCGATCGCCTGCATGGTCGTGCGGAAAGGACACCGCGGCCAGGGCCTGACGTACCCCCTGGTGGCCGCGGCCGCTGAGCATGCTCGGCTGCGCGGCGCCGCTGCGGTCGAGGCCTACCCGATGCTCACCGAGGGCAAGAAGGTCATCTGGGACGAGCTCAGCGTCGGCGCCGTCGGTCCGTTCCTCGCGGCCGGGTTCCGTGAGATCAGCCATCCCACCAAGCGGCGCCTCGTCATGCGCCTGGACTTCTGACGGCAGACCGCATTCCGGCGAAGCGGGTCTTGAGACCGCTCCCACGATTTGGTTACATTCCCGTAAGTAATCGGCGTCCGCCGCTTCCGCCTCGATGGAGAGGACTTCGCATGGCTGTCCCCGTTCCCCCGCTCCCCGACACCGCCACGGCCTCGCGGGGAGCCCCGCGCGCCGGCCGCATGGCCGCTGCCGTCGTCGGCGCCGCGGCGCTTGTCGCCGGCGCGCTGCTGGCCGCCCCCGCGGCGGCCGCGCCGCCGCGCGCGGTCGATGCCTACCACCCGGACTTCGGTCCGAACGTGACCATCTACTCCCCCGACACCCCGGCGGCCGACATCCAGGCAGACCTCGACGCCCTCCACCTGCAGCAGGTGGATGCCGAGATGAGCACCGCCCGCAAAGCGGTGTACTTCCTGCCCGGGCAGTACGGCACGGCCGACGATCCGCTGCAGGTCAAGGTCGGGTACTACACCGAGATCGCCGGTCTCGGTGCCTCGCCCGAGGATGTCACCGTGCACGGCTCCGTCGAGGTGTACAACCGGTGCCTCGAAGGCGGAGGTACCGGCAATTGCCTGGCCCTGGTGAATTTCTGGCGCACGATCTCGAACCTGTCGATCGACGTCGACAAGGCCGGTCAAGACGGCTGCCGTGCCAGTGCCGAGTTCTGGGCGGTGTCGCAGGCCGTCTCGATGAGACGACTGGACGTCTCGGGCGCCAATCTCTCGCTCATGGATTACTGCACCGCGGGGCCCCAGTACGCCAGCGGCGGGTTCATTGCGGACTCCCGCCTGCCGTTCGTCGTGAACGGGTCCCAGCAGCAGTGGCTGATCCGCAACAGCGAGGTGGCCGGCTGGTCCAACGGCGTGTGGAACCAGGTGTTCTCGGGCGTCGTCGGGGCTCCATCGGAGGCGAACTTCCCCGCAGAGCCGTACACCACGGTCGATCGCACACCGGTCAGCCGCGAGAAGCCGTACCTGTACGTCGACGACGACGGTCGCTACAACGTGCGCGTCCCGTCCGCGGAGCGCCAGTCGCGTGGGATCAGCTGGGCCGACGCGCAGACGCCGGGCCGCAGCATCCCGATCACCGAGTTCTACATCGCGACGCCCGCCGACTCGGTGAAGGACATCAACAACGCTCTGGCCCGCGGTCAGCACCTGATCCTCACGCCGGGGATCTATGACGTCGCGCAGACGATCCAGGTCAAGCGCCCGGGCACCGTCGTCCTCGGACTCGGACACGCGACGCTCACGGCGGTGGGTGGCGCGGTTCCGCTCGAGGTGAAGGATGCCGACGGCATGGTCGTCGCCGGCGTCACGATCGACGCCGGAACGCAGCTCTCGCCGGCACTCCTGCGGGTGGGCAATCCGCACGGCGGCAAGAAGCTGAACCCTCAGGACCCCATCACCCTGAGCGACGTGTACTTCCGGGTCGGCGGCCCGCACATCGGCAAGACGACGACGGCGCTCGAGGTCAATTCCGACCACGTGCTCATCGACCACACGTGGGTGTGGCGTGGCGACCACGGCGTCGAGGGGTTCACGAACGGCGTGAACGGCGACACCGACCGGTGGAACACGAACACCGGCACCAACGGGGTCATCGTCAACGGCGATGACGTGACCGCGACCGGTCTGTTCGTGGAGCACTTCCAGCGCTACAACACCCTGTGGAACGGTGAGAACGGCCGTGTGATCCTCTACCAGAACGAGCTGCCGTACGACCCGCCGACGCAGGCGGATTGGACGCAGCCCGACGGCACCCTCGGGTACCCCGGCTACAAGGTCGCCGACGGCGTGACGACGCACCGCCTCGACGGAGCGGGGGTCTACGTGTTCAACCAGAACAACCCGTCGATCGTCACCTCGAACGGCTTCGAGGTCGCCGAAGCGCCGGGCGTCCGCCTGCACCACATCATGACGGTGAATCTGTCGGCCGGCACGGTTCAGCACGTCGTGAACGGCGTCGGCGGTCAGGCCGACAACACGAACACGGGTACGCCGCAGTTCATCGTCGACTACCCGACCCCCTGAGAGGAGCGGATGCCTCGGCCCGGCGCGCTCGCCCGGGCCGAGGCATCCGGCTCACCAGAGCGGGTGGATCGCCGCACGGAGGTCGCGGTCGTACACCTCGTGCACGGCGCGATCGAACGCCTCGACGTCGAAGCCATCGTCGAGCAGCGCAGCGGCAGCCGCATTGGCCTGTGCCTGTGCCACGTTGCGGGCGCCGGGGATGACGCTCGTGACCCCGCGGCGCGAGGCGATCCACGCGAGCGTCGCGGCCGGCAGTGTCACGCCTGACGGCAGCGACGCGGCGAGCTCCGCCGCGGCCTTCAGTCCGACCTCGAAGTCGACGCCCGAGAACGTCTCGCCGCGGTCGAACGCCTCGCCGTGACGGTTGTACGAGCGGTGGTCGTCGGCCGCGAAGGTCGTCTGAGCCGTATAGCGACCCGACAGCAGACCCGAGGCCAACGGCACCCGAGCGAAGATCGCGACACCGGCGGCTTCGGCAGCTGGCAGCACCTCGTCCAGCGGCTTGAGCCGGAACGGGTTGAAGATGATCTGCACGTTCGTCACGTGCGGGCGGGCGATCGCGGCGAGCGCCTGGGCACTGGTCTCGACCGAGACGCCGTAGGCAGCGATCCGGCCTTCGGCCACCAGCTCATCCAGAGCCTCGTACGTCGCGTCGTCGTCGATCACCGCGGACGGCGGGCAATGCAGCTGCACGAGGTCGAGGGTCTCGACACCGAGGTTCGCCCGCGACCGATCGGTCCAGGCCCGGAAGTTCTCCGGCGTGTAATTCTCCGGCTCCTGTGCCAGGCGGCGGCCCATCTTGGTGGCCACGACGATGTCATGCCCGGCGCGAGCGGCGAGGAAGCGGCCGATGAACGATTCGCTGCGCCCGTCGCCGTACACGTCGGCCGTGTCGAAGAGCGTGACGCCGCTGTCGGCGGATGCCGCAAGCACGGCCGCCGCGTCCTGTTCGCTCACCTGGCCCCAATCCGCACCGAGCTGCCAAGTGCCCAGGCCGATCGCCGAGACGGAGCGGCGAGTGTGTCCGAGTGCGCGCTGCTGCATGAGGGTCCTTCGTGAGCGGAGACGGGTTTCGCCTTCCAGCATTCCACGAGCGCGGGTCAAGAAGGCCGGATCATCCCGCACCGTAGCCTGGACGTGTGACGAACGGCCGCGAAGACAGCGCGCCCGAGGTGCTCGGGATCATCGGCGCCGGTCGGGTCGGTCGGGTTCTCGCGCGACTGGCTGTCGCGGCCGGGTACCGAGTCCTCGTGGCGGGGTCGGGCCGGCCGGCGCGCATCGCTGCCACCATCGGCGCGGTCGCATCCGGCGCCGAGGTCGCCGAGACCGCGGTCGTGGCGTGGGAGGCCGACCTCGTCGTCCTGGCCCTGCCTCTACCCGCACATCGCGGCCTCCCGGCCGATGAGCTTCGCGGCAAGCTCGTGATCGATGCCATGAACTACTGGTGGGAGGCCGACGGCCTGCGGCCCGAGTACGCGGACCTGCGCACTTCGACGAGCGAGATCGTGCAGCGTTCGCTCCCCGGCGCACGCGTGGTCAAGGCGTTCAACCACATGGGCTACCGGGACCTGGATGAGGAGGCCCGCCCCGCCGGCACGCCCGGGCGCAAGGCGATCGCCGTCGCGGGCGACGATGCCGAGGACGTGCGGACGGTGATGCGGCTCGTCGACGACCTCGGATTCGATCCCGTCTATGCGGGGCCGCTCGGCGAGGGGATCCGGCTGGAACCGGGTGCGGAGGCGTTCGGCGCCGACGTGGATGCCACCGAGCTGCGCGCCATGCTGGAGCGTTTCCCGACGTCGCAACGCGGAATCATGGTGGCACGGGCTCGCGGCCGTCGACGTCAGTGAGACCGCCGGCCGACCGTGCGGCAGCCCAGGTCGATGAGGGTGGCACCGACGACGGCCACCACATATGCCAGCAGATCGCGCGGGTCGAACACCGTTCCCAGCACGAGCATGACGGGCGGGAGGCGGACACCCCACTCCAGCGGCAGCCCAGTGAGCTGGAAGAATTCCACGCCGATGCACCACAACGCCGCCACGGCGCCCACCGCCGGTGCCGGCAGCCGCGGGGCGATCAGCACCACGCCCAGATACGCGGCGACGGCGTACAGCACGTCTCCGGCGATGTCGGTGGCCGCGGTATCCGGCATCGCACCGTGGACGACGAGCCCCGCGATGATCGTGACGCACAGGAGGACGCCGGCGATCACGCGCCGGATCAGCGACGGCGGACGGTCGTGGCCTCGGCCGGAGGCATTAGGGCGTGCAATGGGGCGCGTTCGGTCGACCGGCCCGGCCATCACGCGATCACCCCAGCGGAGCGGGCCGGTTCGGCGTAGGCAGCGGCGAGCGTGGAGATCGTCTCATGGGCGTTGAGCCCGCTCGGGTTGGGAACGACCCAGAGCTCGGCCCCGCCGAGGGTCTCTGACTGCCGGCCGGCGACCGCTCGGGGTCGGGCGAACCCCTGGCGGTACGCGGTGAGCCCCAGCACCGCGACGACGCGCGCACCCCACGCCGCCACGTCAGCCTCCAGGCGCTGCGCCCCCTCTCGCAATTCCTGGCGGTTCAGCTCGTCGGCACGGACGGTCGCGCGACGAACGAGACTCGAGATGCCCACACCGGCGTCCAAGAGCATGCGTCGGTCGGCCTCGGGCATGCCGTCATCGCCGATGCGCGGCATCCGAGGGATGATCCCGGCCTGCACGAGCGCCGGATAGAACCGGTTGCCCGGGTGCGCGAACGGCACCCCGGTAGCCGCCGTCCACAGTCCCGGGTTGATGCCGACGAAGACCAGCCGCGGTCGCGACGGCACGAGGTCCTCGATGCTGCGCCCGCGGAACGACTCCAGTTCGGCGCGCGTGAACCCCATGGCTCCAGTCTTGCGCACGAGCCGGCGCTACACCGTGTCGTCGGCCGCCCGGCAGGGTCGGTCGGACGCAGACGCAGACCCGTTCACTCCGGGTCGTTCCCGGTGTCGCGGCCCAGGCGGAAGGGTGTGGTGACACCGGAGTAGGCGACGTGCGTCATGAGGCCCTCCGCGGCGTGCGGCAGGTTGTGACAGTGGTCCATCCAGATGCCGGGGTTGTCGGCGAGGAAGGCGACCTCGTACGTCTCGCCATGCTCGACGTTCAGCGAGTCGACCCACCACGGACTGCCCGACGAGCGCTCGCCGTCACGGGAGAGGACGAGCAGGTGGTGGCCGTGCAGGTGCATCGGGTGCACCTCACCGCTGCTGTTCGAGACCGTCATCACGACGGTGTCGCCCTCGTCGACCATGAACATCGGCACCGCCGGCAGGATGCCGCCGTTGATGGTCCACCAGTATCCCGGCCGTCCGTCCAGGAACCCCGGTGCCCGGCCGATGTCGTAGCGGAACCGCCGGTCGGCCCGCGTGGGATCGAGGCCGGTGTCAGCCGGTGACCCGTACGCCAGCAGATCGACGGCCTGCCGGGGTGCCGGGGCCCGGTCGGCGCGTGCGCCGTCCGGTCCGACGACGAGCGACGCCCCGGGCACCTCCACGCGCGCCGCGCCCGACGCCGGGACGCTCACCTCGAGATCGACTCGACCGCCCGCCGTCAGATCAACCGTCTTGCCGGAGACCGGCGTCGGTCCGCTGAGGTCGTGACCGTCGACGGCGAGGATGCGGAAGGCCGCGCCGGTCACCCAGGCGGAGGTCGGCGTGCTGTCGGTGTTGACCAGCCGCACACGAACTGCCGCACCCGGGGCCGCTTCGTGATGCGCGTCCCCGACGACACCGTTGAGGGTCCGCTGACCTCCCGGGTAGGTGTGCACGACGGCGACTGCGTCCGCCGCACCTTGCACCGCGGACTCGGACGGCGCGCTGCCGGCGGCATCCGCTTCGGGCGCCGGTTCGAGCACGATCGCGCCGAAGAGGCCGCCGACCACCTGCGGGTGCGATGCCTGGTGAGCGTGGTACCAGAACGTGCCGGCCTGTTCCGCGACGAAGCGGTACGTGAAGCTCCGGCCCGCGGGCACGGCATCCTGCGTCACCCCGGCCACCCCGTCCATGGCGTTGGGCACGTCGATCCCGTGCCAGTGCAGCGTCGTGCCGGCCGTCACGTCGTCGTTTCGCAGCACCACCTCCACGAGCTGACCCTGCGTGGCGCGGATGGTGGGTCCCGGGGTCTGGCCATTCAGCGTGAAGCCTTCGAACGGCTCCCCACCGGGCGGGGTCACCTGCTCGGTGCGCGCCACCAGCTCCACCCGCACGTCGGCCGTGCGACCCGGGTCGGCGACGAGCTCCGTGACGTCGACCGGTTGGACGCCCGGCGCAGCCGCCTCAGCCGCCTGTGCGGTATGCGCGCCGTGGGACATGATGGCGTCGTCGGCGCCGGGCCCGCCGCCGTAGTCGGGCTTTCCCATCTGCATCGCCGAGTACGACCCCGGGAGGACGCTCGACCACCAGAGCCAGCCGACGAGCGCGGTGCCGATGAGCGCGAGCACGACGGCGAGCCGGCGGGCGAACCACGCCCACCGGCTCACCGGTGCATTTCTAGGCGGCAGCACCGGCTGCAGCGGGAACGGCGGCGTCGGCGGTCGCCTCGGTACGACGCTTGGACGCGTTCAATCCTGCCAGCAGCGCGGTCGTGAACAGCAGCAGTGCGTTGATGCCGTGCAGGAAGCCCAGCAGCGGCAGACCGTGCCCGAGCAGCCCCAGCGTCACCTGCAGCACGACGAGACCGAGCACCCCCAGTGCGAACAGAACACCGTGACGCACCCTCGCGAAGAACGAGACGATGACCAGCACGAGCGCGAGGGCCGGGATCACGAACATGCCGTTCATCCCGTGGATCATGAAGCCCAGGGCTTCTGCGAACGGCGGCGGGCCCTCCTGCGTGGCCGCATCCACCACTCCGCCTTCCGCGAGGTAGAGGCTGAAGCCGGCGGACGCCCACGCGTGGGACGCCGCCTGCAGCGCGACCAGCGCGCAGATGACGAACGAGATGATTCGATACGCGATGCGCATGGATGCTCCTTGGGTCGGGATTCAACGACCATCCAGAGCGCGTATTTCACGCCGGTGATACATCGTGAGCGGATGCCCGACGCGCTAGCGTCGAGAGCGCGCGTCGGTGGCGCGTCGGAAGGAGGACCGTCGGCATGGATCGGTTCGAGACGATCGTCGTCGGCGCCGGTGTGGCGGGGCTGACGGCGGCACGGCTGCTGGTCGAGGCGGGGCGCGATGTCGTCGTGCTGGAGGCGCGCGACCGCGTGGGGGGCCGGATCTCGACGGACCGGCGGTTCGGACTGACGACCGACCTGGGGGCGTCGTGGATCCACGGCATCACCGACTCCCCCGTCGCCGCCGCCGCGCGGGCGTTCGGAATGCACATGGTCGAGTTCACGGTGGGCGGCTATCAGCCCGACAGCCGCCCGATCGCGTACTACGGCCCCGACGGGCGACGTCTGACGGACGCCGCGGCGCAGGCGTTCGTCGACGACATTCACACCGTGGACACCTCCCTCCTGGAAGCGGTCGCGGCCTCGGCCCCCGATGCCTCGTACCGCGACGTCACGGAGACGGCCATCGCCGCGCAGGGCTGGGAGCCCGAACGGGCCCAGCGCGTGCGGGAGTACCTGGAGCATCGCTCCGAGGAGCAGTACGGCGCATGGATCGAGGACCTCGCCGCTCACGGGCTGGACGACGATGCCATAGAGGGCGACGAGGTCGTCTTCCCCGACGGGTACGACCGGCTGCCGCGCCGGCTCGCCGAAGGCCTGGACGTCCGGCTGATCCATGTCGTCTCACGGGTGCAGTGGTCGCCGGACGGTGTGGTCGTGACCACGGACCAGGGCGTGTTCGCGGCGGGCGCCGCGGTGGTGACGGTGCCGGTGGGCGTGCTCCAGTCCGACGAGTTCGTCATCGAGCCGCCCCTGCCCGAGCCGGTCGCCGGCGCTCTGAGCCGGTTGCGTATGAACGCGTTCGAGAAGGTCTTCCTGCGCTTCCCCACGAAGTTCTGGGACGACGATGTGTACGCGATCCGCCAGCAGGGTCCGCAGAGTCGCTGGTGGCATTCCTGGTACGACCTGACCGCGCTCCACGACACGCCGACGCTGCTCACCTTCGCCGCCGGTCCCGCCGCGGTCGAGACGCGGGACTGGACCGAGGACGAGATCGTG
Organism: Microbacterium timonense; assembly: GCF_900292075.1. Taxonomy (GTDB): domain Bacteria; phylum Actinomycetota; class Actinomycetes; order Actinomycetales; family Microbacteriaceae; genus Microbacterium; species Microbacterium timonense. The sequence continues at coordinate 99,727 of NZ_OLMV01000001.1, read as the reverse complement.
GAATCGATCCTGGTGCAGCTGCGGCGCCTCTACGGAGACCGCGTCGAGGCTCCGACCTCCGTGCACGTGACGGACTGGCAGGACGATCCCTGGACGCACGGCTCGTACGCGTACATGACCGTCGGGTCGACGACTGCAGATCACGACGACCTGGCGACCCCCGTCGGTGGCGTGCTGCACCTGGCCGGTGAGGCGACCTGGACGGAGGACCCTGCGACGGTGCCGGCGGCGATGCTCTCCGGTCACCGCGCGGCCTCCCGCATCCTCGGCCGCGGCATCCCGATCGAAGACCTCTGGGCCGGCCACTGAACCGGTCCTGGCTCAGCTGCGGCCGGGTCCACGTCGGTGGCGGGGCTCACCACTCTCACCGCTGACAGCGTCAGCCATTCTCGTGGCGAGGACGCCGAAGGCCTCGGCCAGCTCACGCGGGGCGACCTGCGTCATGGGAGCGTCGAATCGCGCGAACGCGGCGGCGAGCGCCGTCCACGACCAGGAGCCGAGGACGAGGCGCGTCTGGTCGGGACCGAGCTCTTCGACCACGCCGTCGTCGGCGAACGGGATCACGCGCCGCGCGGGAAGACGCAGCACCGCGTGACCGGTGACGGGCCAGTCCGTGCCACGCTCGCCGCCCTTGAAGCGCGCGGCGACGAAGCGGGCCACATCGCCGCCCGGAACGGAGCGCGGCGTGAACCGGGGGCCGGTCGGGATGCGCGGCTCGAGTCGGTCGATGCGGAACACCCGCCATTCCTCACGATCCAGTTCCCAGCCGACGAGGTACCAGCGGCCCCCACGGAACACCACATGATGCGGCTCCACTCGACGGCGCGTCGAGTCGGCGTGAGCGGCGCCGCCGACGCCGGCGTAGTCGAAGCGGAGCACTTCTCGAGCTCTCACGGCGTCGCTCACCGCGACGAGGACGGCCGCCGGCACGGCGGGATCGGCGTGGGGCGAGACGGCGAGCGTGGTGAATCGGAGGCCGTCGACACGGTGACGCAGCCGCGACGGCATGACCTGCCTCACGGTCGCGAGTGCACGCAGGGATGCCTCGGCCTGCGGGCCGCCGGCGGCGGATGCCGTGCGCAGGGCTACGGCCAGAGCGATGACCTGATCGTCGTCGAAGAGCATCGGGGGCAACTCCGATCCGGCCTCGAGCCGGTAGCCGCCGTCAGGTCCCTTCATCGCGGTGATCCGGTACCCGAGGTCGCGCAGGTTCTCCACGTCCCGGCGCAGCGTGCGCGGGCTCACGCTCAGTCGCTCGGCGAGAAGGCGTCCCGGCCAGTCGCGGCGGGTCTGCAGCAATGACAGAAGCGTGAGCATCCGCGAAGAAGGTCCGGGCATAGCTCGATTCTCTTCAAGAAGCGGCCGGTATGTGACCGCTTCTGTTGCGAGGCTCGCTGTTGCCCCGGCGTCCGGCCGGAGTCAGAGAACAGGAGTCCACATGAGCGTCCACGTCACACCCCACCTCAACTTCCGCGGCGATGCCCGCGCCGCGCTCGAGTTCTACCAGTCCGCGTTCGGCGGTGAGCTGACCCTCGTCACGTACGCCGACATGGGCAACACCGATCCGGCGAGCGCCGACCACCTCACGTTCGGCCAGCTCGCAGCGGCAAACGGCATCCGCATCATGGCCTACGACGTCTACCCGCACCTGCCGTGGGACCAGGGTCAGCACGCGTTCTACGTGTCGGTGCGCGGCGACGACGCGGCGGAACTGCAGGGGTTCTGGGAGAAGCTCGTCGAGGGCGCCACGGTGATCCAGCCGCTCGGCGCGTCGCCGTGGGCGCCCCTGTACGGGCAGCTCACCGATCGCTTCGGCGTGACGTGGGTGCTCGACATCGCGGCACCGCCCGCGTGACGCACCACGGCGGTTGAGGTCGAAGCCCCGGTGAGCGCCTCGCTCACCGGGGCCTTCGGCGGCTGAACGCGACGGGCCGGCTGCGGGCCGCCGTGACAGCTGACTCATGTCTCCGGCGCAGGCGCAGTCGTGGCATCGTGCAGCGCCTGCATGAGCAGCCGGAGCGCGGCCGACCGGCGGCGTCCGCGCCGCGTCGCCAGGCCGACGGACCACGTCGCAGTGACGCCCGCGATGTCGAGCACCGCGAGCTGAGGATGTGCGTCGACGGCGCCATGGGGCAAGAGGCCGACGCCGAGCCCGTCCGCGATGCACTGTGCCAGAGTGCTCACGTCCGTCAGCTCCATACGGACCTCCGAGCGCACACCCCACACGGCGAGCTGGTCGTCCTGCGCACGGCGCATCGCGAAGCCTCGCGGCATCCCGAGCAGGTCGAGCCCGTGGAGCACAGATGGGTCAGCCGGAGCGTGCGGCTTCCCCGACTCACGTCCGTTCGAGACGAGCGGGTGCGTCTCGGCCGCGGCGAACACGTATTCCCCCGAGAAGAGATGCAGGATCTCGATCTCGTCCGGAACCGGGAACGGCAGCACGATGATCGATACGTCGAGAGAGCCGTCCATCACGCCCTGGATGAGCCCAGCGGTGCCGGTCGGGCTGGTCCGCGCCGAGACGACGACCTCGGGGTAGGCCTCGCGGAACGCGCGCAGCGCCTGCCGGATCTCCGCGGAGTCGGAGGTCGCGAGAACACCGAGGTTCACGGTGCCCCGCACCTGGCCGCGGTAGTCGGCCGCCACATCTCGGGCCTCGGCGAGAGCGGCGACGGCTCCGCGGGCTGCCGGCAGCAGTCCTTCACCTTCGCTCGTCAGCTCGACGGTGCGGGGACCCCGGAGGAACAGCGTGAACCCCAGCTCGTTCTCCAGCGACTTGATGGTGGCTGAGACGGCGGACTGAACGAGATGGAGCCTCTCCGCCGCGCGGGTGAAACTCTGCTCCTCCGCCACGGCGAGGAACACCTCGAGCTGACGCACTTCCACAGCGCATTATCTCGGTCGGCGATGGATCCCATCAAGGATCATCGTTGGACGCTCGGCGGCCGCGAGGCCACGCTGTTTCGCGGCGGACATCCCGCCGAATCTCACGGAAACGGGTCAATCCATGTCAGTCACCGAGTTCGAGATCAGCGCCGGGCGCCGAACGGTCCCCGCACCCCGTTCAGGGCGCCGGGCCACCGGCGTCGTCCTGGGGGTCTTCGTCGTGGCCGCGGTCGCGGCATCCATCATCCTGACCGCCGGCCCGGCCGGCACGCTCGCCGTCGCCTTCGCGGGCCTGCTGGCCGCCGCGTCGGCGTTCCTGCTCGGGCGTGGCGCAGACGGGGGGCGTCCACAGCGTTGGGCCGTTTCGGGCGCCGCGGTGGCGGCCGCGGGCGCGATCCTGCACCTCACGACAGGGCTCTCGGCCCTCGCCCTCCTGCTCTCGGCCGCGGGCGCATTCGGCCTCGCGGCCGCCTGCGCGCTCCTGGTGGCCGGGATCCCGAGGGCGCGTGAACCGTGGACGCCCCGGTACCTCCTCCCGGTGCCCCTCGCACTCTCGGTGCGGCGTCGCCGTCCGATGCGGCTCGCCATCACCGCGGCCGTGCTCTCTGGTGCTCTCATCGCGCTGCGCCCGGCGATCGCAGCGATGGCCGGCGAACCGCTCGGGGCGATCGCCGCCGGCGTGGGCGCGGCATCCCTGCTCGTGATCATGTGTGCATCCGTGCGGCTCGCACGTCCGCTCCAGGAAGCCGAGACCGCCGCTGCGGTGCTGGCGGCGGGATGCCTGGCCGTCTTCGGCATCGGAGTGGTCACCGCGGTCGGCCTCGTCCTCTTCCCGGCACCGGTGGCCGCGCTCATCGCAGTGGCAGTGACCGCCGGCGCCGTCGGGGTCGCCGTGCCGCGTGGGACGCGAGCGGCGCGTCTGGCCGACCCGGGAAGGCCGGCGTATCGCACGGCGGTGAGCGGGTACGAGCTGAACAACAGGCTCCGGCCGCAGACGGCGGGTGTCGCCCGGTCCGTCTCCGACGTCGTGGCGCTGATCGAGGATGCCCGCCAGCGCGGTCTGACGGTGCGGACGCACTCGACCGGGCACCGGTCGAGCATGGTGCCGCCCATGAGCGGGGAAGCACTCATCCGTGTGCTTCTGGACGAACCCGTGACCGTCGACCCGCTCACGTCCACCGCGCGGGTGCCCGCGGGAGCGAAGTGGGCCGATGTTCTCGAAGCAGTGGTGCCTCACGGTCTCGGCGCACCGCATGGCTCCTCGGGCGACGTCGGCGTGATCGGGTACCTGCTGCGCGGCGGGCTGAGCTTCTACGGGCGTGGCCGCGGCGTCGCCGCCAACTGCGTGGAGCGGATCGAGCTGGTCGACGCAGAGGGGGTGCTCCGCATCGTCGACGCGGCGAGTGATCCCGACCTGTTCTGGGCGTTGCGCGGCGGCGGAGGCGGGTTCGGGATCGTCACCGCGCTCACGATCCGGCTGTTCCCGCTGACCGAGATCGCGACGGGAACCATCATGTTCGGCCTCGATCGCGCGCAGGAGGTGGCGCGCGCCTGGTACGAGTGGACGCTGGATGCACCGGCGGAGATCTCCACGGCTCTGCGCATCGTCGAGGTTCCGAAGATGCCGGGGATGCCGCGGCACCTGGCCGGGCGCACGTGCATCGTCATCGACGGCGTCGCCCATCGCCTCGGCGATCACACCCTCGATCCCTGGACAGCGGCCCGCACGCTGCTCGATGCGGTCCGGGCGGTCGACGAGCCGCTCTTGGACTCGTGGCGGCTCGCCGCACCTCACGAGGCGCCGCACACGCATATGGACCTGCCGTTCGGCCTCCACCACGCGGCCGACCACCTCATGGTCCGCGACCTCGGACCGCAGGGAATCGCCGCCTTCGTGGATGCCGCGACCCGGTCCGGCATCATGTGCGAGCTCCGTCAGCTGGGCGGGGCGCTCGCGCACGAGCCGACGGACGCCGGCGCGGTCGGTCTGTACGCGGGTGCGTTCGCCTACTTCGCCGGTCGGCTCGGGCCCTCCGACGACGCGGCGCGAGGCATCCTCGACCGGCTCCGTGACACGCTCTCCCCGTGGGACACCGGGCTCGTCGTGCCGACGTTCGCCGCCGATCCGTCCCGGCCCCAGCGGCTGTTCGACGACGACACCTCGCTCCGCGTGCGCGCGATCCGGCAGCATGTCGACCCTGCCGGCGTGTTCGCGGGCGACGTCGTGCCCGACGCCTGAGGCCACAGCGGCGAGGAGGCGGTGTCGCGGCTCAGGACGCGACCTCTGTCTCCTCATCGAGGGGCGGCTCCCCCGGCGCCGGCGCTGGCGGGCATGCACGCCCGACCACTGAGACGAGCCCTCCGGATTGCACTTCGATTCTTCGCGTCTGATTGGCTTCGGCCGCATGCTGCCGCCAGCGTCGGTCATGCGTGACGGTGATCACGGCGCCGGGATAGTCGATCAGTGCGCTCTCCAATTGCTCGACAAGCTCGGGAGCCAGGTGATTCGTGGGTTCGTCCAGCAAGAGGATGTCACTGGGTATCGATACCGCTACTGCGAGCTCGAAACGCCTGCGTTGCCCGATCGACAGCTGGGAGAACGTCAGCTCGAGATCACGGGCAGGAAAGAGACCGAGCCCGAGCAGAGAATCAGCAGCGTCATCGCGATATGCGCTTATCGCGTCAGCGAAAGCGTCGAGGAGCGTCCCCTCGAAGCCCGCAGTGAGGTCTTGCCGCAACCACGTCACACGAAGCGCGGGCCGGTGCCGGATTGCGCCTCGCTCCGGCACAATTTCGCCCGCGAGCACACGCAACAGCGTCGTCTTGCCGGCGCCGTTCGGTCCCGAGACAAGCCAACGATCGCCCTCGCGCACCTCCAGAGATCCGAGCGTGAGTCGGGGACCCCTACTGTCGAGCCCCAGGCTGACCGAGTCCGCAGTCAGCACGAGCTGCATCTCCCGGGCAATCCCGTCGTCTTCCATCAGCGGCGTGGTGGCGAACGAGGGCGCAAACCTCAGCGGCGACGGCGGCGGCGGTGCCGGGCTCGCTCGGAGGCGGGCGACACGCTCCTTCGCCTGCTTGATTCGACCTGCCGCGCCATGATCGCTGTTGCGTGCCCGAAAAGCGCCATGCCCGAACACGGCTCGTGTCTGTTTCCGGGGTATGCCGTCGAGGCGGAACGAGTTGGCCGCGACGAGCGCTTCGTTCCTTGCCAGATCGATTCGCCATGCCTGGTGCTCGTTCAGCAGCCGTCTCCGTTCTGCGTCTCGCGACGCCAGGTACCCGGCGTACCCATCGCCGTACCGGCGCAGTGCGCCGTGCTCGACGCAGACGATGTCCGTCGCGAAGCGTTCAAGCAGCGCGCGATCGTGCGTCACGATCACCAGGGCCCCCTGATGGCGCGCAAGCCGTTCCTCCATCCAGGCGACACCAGCGTCATCGAGGTCGTTCGTGGGCTCGTCGAGAAGGAGTAGTTCCGCCTCGGACGACAACGCTGCCGCGAGCGCGAGCCGCGCCCGCTCCCCGCCGGAGAGCGAATCGACCGGACGCTCTCGGTCGATGCCCCCCAGCGAAAGCTGGTCGAGGGCGGAGTCGACGCGCTGGTCGAGGTTGTAGCCGTCTCTCGCCTCGAAGCGGTCCATCGCGGCGCTCAGCTCTTCGAGGAGACGGGCCTGTTCGTCTCCGTCAGCGCCGGCCAGTTTCTCGGCGGCTTCCTGCATCTCAGCCTCGATGCGACGGATATCAGCGAGCAAGTCGTCGAGCGCTTCGGCGACGGTCGCTCCGGGGCGGAACTTCGGTCGCTGTTCAGCCACGGCGAGCCCTCCCGGCAGGTGGGCCACGCGTTCCCCCGCAGTGAGCGAGACGGCTCCCGCGAGAGCGTGCAGAAGCGTCGACTTACCAGAACCGTTGTCTCCGATCACCGCGAGACGATCGGCCACACCGACGGCAAGGTCGACGCCGTCGAGCACGGTTCGGTCAGCGAAGCGGACCGTTGCCCCGTGAAGCCCGCAGGCTCGGTGCCGACGACTCGCGGGCGCGGCCGTGCACTGACGTTCGGACGATGAATGGGTCATCACAGCACTCCTCTCCGCGTCCCGCGGGCGATGACCCGGTGGATCGCGGCACGTGCGGTCCCTGAAGGACGCGCACACATGTACGGGACCTCGCGCCTACAGCGTTCGATCGCTGGGCGCGCATAGGACCCGCCGCGGAGAAACTCGACGCGGCGTCCCGTACTAAGAAGCCAGGGTACCCATGCGAAGCACCCTATCAGGGCCTGTCAACGGGCCGCCCACCGGTCGCCCGGCCGACCGGCCGTTCGGCGTGTGCACGCCGTCTCCTGCTCCGGCTCGAAGCGCGAGACGAGGGCGACCCACGAACGCCGGCCACGCACGACGAAGCCCTGATGAGAATCTCTTCTCAGAGGAGGGCACCGGCTCGAAGCCGGTGCCCTCCTCACTTCTTGACCGTCGGGCTCCGTGCGTCTGTGAAGTCCTTCACGTGGGGTGGTGTCCCGGCCGGCGCACCGACGACCGGTACGCCAGCCTTCGTCAGGCGGCTGATTCCGCCTGCGATGCGAGGTAGGTCCTGCCCGCGGCGGCGATGGCCTCCACGACGACCTCCGGCCGGGACACGCCGATGGCGTGCGACGCGCCGGCGACCTCCCAGGTCTGACGCGACTGCGCCCGAGCCGCGCCGGCTCGGTGCACGGCGACGGGGATGTTGAGATCCGCGTCGCCGAACACGTGCCACGAGGGGATGTCCTTCCACGCGGGGGACGCGGTGGGCAGGCCGTCTGTGAGAGCGGCTTCGGTGACCGGTCGCTGCGTGGCTGCCATCAGCGCTGCGGTGGCAGCCGGCACGTCCGCGGCGAACTGCTGGTGGAACGCGTCGGGGCGGATCACGAACTCGTTGCCGCCGGTGGCCACCGGGTAGGCCGCGAGGGCGTCGCCGAGCGTCGAGCCCGGCTCGCTGGCGGACAGTGCGAAGGCGCTGTCACCGGTCTCGGGAACGAACGCGCAGACGTATACCAGCCCGACCACGGCAGGGTTCTGTGCGGCGGCCTCGCTGATCACCAGCCCACCGTAGGAGTGCCCGACGAGGACGACAGGGCCATCGACCGACGCGATGACGTCGCGGACATACGCGGCGTCGCCGGCCAGGCTTCGAAGCGGGTTCGCGGCAGCGACAGCGGTCACACCGCGAGCGTGGAGCTGGCCGATGACGCCATTCCAGGATGCGGACTCGGCGAAGGCGCCGTGGACGAGGACGATGGTGGGGTTCTGAGCGTTCATGCGGGTTTCTTCTTTCTCTGTGTTCAGCGGGTGCTGAAGGCCTTGCGGAGGATGTGGATGGCCTGTTCGATGGCGGCCGTGGAGGCGGTGGATCCGCGCAGCGGGTTGAGCATCATGAAGTCGTGGATGGTGCCGTCGTAGCGCACAAGCGTGGTGGGGACGCCGGCGTCGATGAGCTTGCGGCCGTATGCCTCTCCCTCGTCACGGAGCACATCGTTCTCGTCGACGATGAGGAACGTCTCCGGCAGACCCCTGAGCTCGTCGTTCGAGGCCTGGAGCGGCGAGGCGGTGACGTCGGATCGCCGGGAGATGTCGGGAAGGTAGTTGTCCCAGAACCAGGCCATGGCGTCTGCGCGGAGGTGGAAGCCCTCGGCGAACTCCCGGTAACTCACCGTGTCCATCCGCGCGTCGGTGACGGGGTAGTACAGCGACTGGTGGAGGAATGCGACGTCGCCGCGCTTCTTGGCGAGGATCGACAGCACGGCGGCCATGTTCCCGCCGACGGAGTCGCCGGCGACGGCGAGGCGTGATGCGTCGAGGCCCTTCTGGTCGCCGCTCTCGGTGATCCACCGAGCCGTGGCGTATGCCGTGGATGTACAGCACGACGGGCAGCCGAGCGGCTGCACCCGTCGGCTTGACGATCCGCACCCTCACGTCGCCGACCGCGGCCGGCACGGTGATCCACTCCTCGTCGACGGGCAGCAAGTCGGTGGGGGCGGCCTGCACGTCGTCGAGCAGTCTTCTTGCCCCGTCGACACCCCGTTCCACGAGCGTGGGCGGTGTTGCGGCGGCTTCAGCGAATGCTCGCGCTTCTGGTTGCAGAGTGTGTTCGGTCATGTCCCAGCCTTCCCTGGAGTTGTGATCCGGTATCGGAGCCGTCGATCACGGCTTGCAAAGAACGACCACACGGCGACGCGACGTGTGACACCAAGTGAGAGATCTGTGCCACTGCGAGCCAGCTGTCACAGACGGGATGGCCGCACTGTCCTCGAGGGAGCCGGACGCCGTGGCGCGTGAGGAGTCGACCCGGCGTGTCACACATCGCCCGTGCGGACGGTCACACTATCGAGCCGCACCCGCGAGCCGTAGAGGAGACGACCACATGGCCGACGAACCGACCGACGCTGCTGCCGTGCGCAGTGCGTTGGGTACGGAGCTGTTCGTGCTCCAGTCAGCGGCCAGTTCGACGATCAGCGAAGCCGGCACCCGATCGGCGATCTACCTCTCGACGCTGTCCGGCGGTCTGGTCGCGATCGGATTCGGGAGCTCATCCCCGCCGCTGCTGCAGGTCCTGACGCTGACCGTACTCCCGACTGTGTTCGCGTTGGGCTGGTTCACCGTCGTGCGACTGGTCGACACGAGCGTGGAGAACATCATCGCTCGACGCCGGATGAGGCGCATCCGGGGCTACTTCGCGTCACTCGACCCGCTCGGCGCTCTGATAGAAGCAGACGACCCGAGGACGACCGGCGAACTGGGTGTCCGCTATCTCAACTCGTCGTACCTGTTCACCATGGCCACCATGGTCGCGACCGTCAACGCCGTGCTCGGTGGCGCGATCGTCAGCCTGTTGCTCGCCCTGATACCCGGCGTCGCTCACTTCGCTGCAGTGTCGATGGGGATCGTCGTGGGCGTTCTCACTCTCACCGCCACTCTCCGATACGAACGACGGCGGATCAGGTCCGTCTCGCGTGATCCCGATCGCGAGCCATGAAGCCGCAACAGACGCGGAGGTAGCCGCGACGCCGAAGTGGGGGGTGGCGTCTTCGCCGACACGCAGAAGGCCCGGAGACTCTTGCGAGTTTCCGGGCCCTTCTCTGTCGGGATGACAGGATTTGAACCTGCGACCCCTTGACCCCCAGTCAAGTGCGCTACCAAGCTGCGCCACATCCCGATGCCCCCGCTCGCGCGCGGACAACTCCCCCATCCTACCCGCTGCGCACGCGCCTCGCGAACACGCGCACCGACCGGGCGTGCCGCACAACCGCCGTCGACCCGTCACTCGCCGTCGGCTCCGCGGTCGCGCCCGCGTGGGCCGGCCTTCAGGTGGCGCAACACGCCGCAACGCCCGCGCCGAAGCAGCAGAACGCGACACCCGAAGCGCCGCGCAGAGTCGAGGAGGCCTCGCAACGGGGCGGCGCGGCGCGGGCCCGGTGTCGGAAGGGGGCGTTAACGTCGCGGCATGGCGAACATCACCATCGAACCGGCCACCGCGAACCGCTTCGACGACGCACAGCACGCGCTCAGTGGTGGAGGCGACGGTCACGGCTGCCAGTGCCAGTGGTGGATGATGCCGAACAGCCAATGGCAGTCGACGACGATCGAGCAGCGCGCAGACATGCTGCGCGACGAGATGTCGGCACAGCCGGCGCCGGCGCTCATCGCCTACGTCGACGGGGAGGCGGCCGGCTGGGTGCGAGTCGGGCCGCGGACGCGGCAAGTGCGACTGGCGCGCACGCGCAACTTCGCCGCGAACTCCCAAGAGCCGTGGGATGACGAGTCGGTCTGGGCGGTGAGCTGCTTCGTCGTCCGCAAGGAGCACCGCAATCAGGGCTTGAACGCGCGGTTGCTCGCGGCGGCAGTGGACTTCGCTCGTGCGGGCGGCGCACGCGTCGTCGAGGCCTACCCCTTCGACCCGAACGCCGGCAAGAAGATCCCGGTCAACGACCTGTACCACGGCGTGCTGTCGACCTTCCAGGACGCGGGATTCCGCGAGGTGGCTCGACCGCAGCCCCACCTCGCGATCGTCTCCCTCGACCTGGCGGGCTGATTCCGCCCCGGCCCGTGCGGACGGATGCCTCATCCGCCGCAGTCGCCCGAGCGCGCTCGCCCGCGCATGCGACGATGGTCGTGCCCCAGCTGCTCGAGGGGCGACCGAGGAGGATCATGCGGCGGCTCTGGATCGGGTTCATCCCCTATGTCGCCGTGTCGCTCGTCCACGTCGTCGCTCTCGCTGTCGACGGCGCGGACGCGCTGGCGGCGACCACGAAGCTCGCGCTCATGCCACTGCTCGCGGTCGCGATCGTGTGGGCAGCCGCCGGCTCCGACTGGACGCGCGCGCACACTCTGGCCGTCGTGGCGATCGGGCTCTCCTGGCTGGGCGACGGCGCCGAGACCTTCGTGCCGTGGCTGCCCACCGTCCCGATGATGCTGCTCTTCTTCGGCGTCGCGCACCTCTGCTACATCTGGCTGTTCTGGCGGATGCTCGCCGTCCGCCGGGTGCCGCCGTGGGCAGCGGTGTACGGCGTGTGGTGGGTCGCGCTGCTCGCGGTGCTGTGGCCGCACCTGGGCGGTCTCGCCGTCGCCGTCGCGATCTATGGCCTCGTGCTCGGCGGCACCGCGTTGGCGGCATCCCGCTGTCATCCATTCATCGCCGGGGGCGGCGCGTTCTTCCTCGCCTCGGATTCCATCCTCGCGTTCCGGCTCTTCCTGCCCGACGCGACGCCGGCATGGACGAGTCCGCTGGTCATGCTGACGTACTGTCTGGGGCAGGGGCTCATCGCGGCCGGGGTGCTCGTGAGCGTCCGCACCCGGCGCGTCGTGGTGATGCGAAGGGCAGCCGCGTGAGCGTCCCCACCCCGGCCGGTCCGTCCGTGCGGGTCGACGCGTGGCTGTGGGCTGTGCGGATCTACAAGACGCGCTCCGCGGCGACCGCGGCGTGCCGTGCCGGGCACGTGCGCGTGGGCGGTGAGCGGGCGAAGGCGGCCCAGCCGGTGCGGCCGGGTGACGAAGTGCGCGTGCGGATCGACGGGTTCGATCGACACCTCGTCGTGCGCCAGCCCATCTCCAAGCGCGTCGGCGCACCGCTGGTGGCGGCAGCCATGGAGGATCGCACTCCCCCTCGCGACCCCACGCCGGTCATGGCGCAGCGGGATCGGGGCGCAGGTCGGCCCACCAAGCGGGAGCGGCGTGAGATCGACCGGCTGCGCGGGCGCGATCAGCTCTGACGGAAACCGCGGCCAGTGGCCGGCCTCAGTCGTCGAGCAGGTCCAGCAGCCAGCGCGCGCCGCGCGCCACTGCTCCGGCATCCGTCACCCGCTGCGCGAGCCCGCGATCGCTCGTCACGACGGTCACGACTCTGCCGGCCACGACCGCCCGTTCGGCGGCGACGGCGATCGCGTCGTCTCCGGATGCCTCGGCCCGCACGACGTCGACCCCTCGGGCTTCCGCGGCTGAGCGCGCCTGCCCCTCCACGACCGCCGTCCACTCGGGAAGCCACGTCTGCTCACCGAGGTCCAGCGCCGCAGCGGGGATTCCCACGTCCGAGATCCCAGCGATGCGCTCGATGAGCCGGGATGCCGCGCCGGCGCGGTCGCGCCACCAGCCGTCGGGAACCGAGCCCACCACGTTGGCGACATCCACGATCACTGCGGGGCGCACGTCGAGCACGCCGCGCAGGCGGTCCCACGACGCGGCGAACCCGGGATGCAGCGGATAGTCCGCGACCTCGGCGACAGGCACCCAGGCGAGCTCGCGGCTCTCGGGGTCGCTGATGGTCGGCTCGAACGGATCCACCACGTCGCCCACCACCGTCGTGTAGCTCCAGTAGCCCAAGTCCAGCACGCTGAGAACGCGCGGCTGCACGGCGGTTCGAGGAACCCCGGCCTCCTCGGCGGCCTCCCGCAGCGCTCCGTCGCAGGCCGACTCGCCCTCGTGGCGCGCACCGCCGGGCAGCGCCCATGTGTCGCCGAAGTGGCTCCACGACACCCGGTGCTGCAGCAGCACGCCACGCTCCGCATCCACCGCGAGCAGGCCCGCAGCGCCGAAACGGCCCCAATAGCGCTCCCCCGTGGGCGCGACCACCCACGCGTCGCCGGGGTCGCGCGGACCGTGCGGACGGCGCGGCTCGTCGGGACCAGGGGGTTGGATCGTCACCCTGCCAGCCTGTCACACCACCGTGCCACGGGGTCCCGACCGGACCGGCCGCCGTCATCCGAAGACTCGCGACAATGGAGCGCATGGCATACGACCTCGACGATGACCCGGTCCGCATCCAGCGTGACGTCGTGTGGGAATGGCTCTCCACCGAGGCCTACTGGGGACGCTGGCGCACGCGCGAACAGATCGAGACGCAGCTCGACACCGCCTGGCGGGTCGTCGGCGCGTACGACCGAGACAGCGGTGCGCTTGTCGGCTTCGCGCGCGCCGTGTCGGACGGTGTGGGGTTCGCCTACCTCGCCGACGTCTTCGTGCTGGACGCCCACCGCGGAAACGGTCTGGGAGCGTCCCTCGTCCGGTTCATGATCGACGATGGCCCGGGTGCCGACATGCGGTGGGTCCTCTTCACGAGCGACGCTCACGGCCTGTACCGCAGGTTCGGGTTCACCGAGCCCGATGCCACCGCCATGGTGCGTCCGGCGCGCGTCTGACTCAGCGCTGGCGGCGCTCCCGCACGCGCATGTTGATCACGATCGGCGTGCCCTCGAAGCCGTACAGCTCCCGCAGCCGGCGCTGGATGAACCGGCGGTATCCCGGATCCAGGAAGCCCGTCGTGAACAGCACGAAGGTCGGCGGGCGGGTGGATGCCTGCGTCCCGAACAGAATGCGCGGCTGCTTGCCGCCCCGCACCGGGTGGGGGTGCTCGGCGACCAGCTCGGTGAGGAACGCGTTGAACTTCCCCGTCGGAATGCGCTGATCCCACGACTCGAGCGCGGTCTCCAGCGCCGGCACCAGCTTGTCGAGATGGCGTCCGGTCCGCGCGGAGATGTTGACGCGCGGCGCCCACGAGACGTGCGCGAGGTCCTGTTCGATCTCCCGCTCCAGGTACCGTCGCCGGTCCTGACCGTCCATGTCGTCGTCGTTCAGGCGATCCCATTTGTTGAACGCCAGCACGAGCGCACGGCCCGACTCGAGCACGAGATCGATGATGCGCACGTCCTGCTCGCTGAGCGGCTGGGTGACGTCGAGGACCACGACCGCCACCTCCGCCTTCTCCAACGCAGCTGACGTGCGCAGCGCGGCGTAGAAGTCGGCACCCTGCTGCAGATGGACCCGCCGACGGATGCCGGCGGTGTCGACGAAGCGCCACATCTTGCCGCCGACCTCGACGACCTCGTCGACGGGGTCGCGGGTGGTGCCGGCGAGTTCGTTCACGACGACGCGCTCCTCGCCGGCCGCCTTGTTCAGCAGCGAGGACTTCCCGACGTTCGGTCGACCGAGGATCGCCACGCGCCGCGGCCCGCCGATCTCGTGCTTGGCCACGGCAGAGACGTCGGGCAGTACCTTAACGACCTCGTCGAGGAGGTCGGCGACGCCGCGCCCGTGGATCGCCGACACCGGATGCGGCTCGCCGAGCCCGAGGTTCCAGAGGGCAGCCGCCTCCGGCTCCTGCCGTGCGTCGTCGATCTTGTTGGCGACGAGGAACACCGGCTTGCGCGCTTTGCGGAGCAGACGCACGACGTGCTCATCGGTCGAGGTGGCTCCGACCATCGCATCGACGACGAACAGTACGACGTCGGACAGATCGATGGCGACCTCGGCCTGGGCGGCGACGGAGCGATCGATGCCCTTCGCGTCGGGTTCCCAGCCGCCGGTGTCGACGAGCGTGAACCGTCGGTCCATCCACTCGGCCTTATAGGTCACGCGATCGCGGGTGACACCGGGGGTGTCTTCCACGACGGCCTCGCGCCGCCCGAGGATGCGGTTCACCAGCGCGGACTTGCCGACATTGGGCCGTCCGACGATGGCGACGACCGGGAGCGCGGGGAGGAACTCGATGCCGTCCTCGCCACGGACGATGCCCTCGAGGAGCGCGGCATCCTCGTCGTCGAGGTCGTAGTCCTCCAGCCCGGCGCGCAGAGCGGCGGCTCGCTGCTCGGCGAGGTCGTCGTCCACAGCCGCGAGGTTCTCCTCGAGGTTGTCGTCGCCGGCGTCGAACTCGTCGAAGTCGGTGTCGTTGTCAGCGGCCATCTCAGGCTCCTGTCTGAAGGGGGTCGACCGCCGGCTCACGCTGCGCGGCGCTGATGACCGCGAGCACGGCGTCCACGGTCTGATCGAAATCCAGGTGGGTCGAGTCGACGACCTCCACGCCGGGCGCGGCGGTGAGGAAGTCGACGACCGCCGAATCCGACGCGTCGCGCCGGTGCAGCGCCATGGCGACGGCCGCGGCATCCTGCGTGGTCAGCTCGGCGCTGCGCCGGGCCGCGCGCACCTCGGGCGCGGCGGTGAGGAGGATGCGCACCGGGGCGTCCGGCGCGACGACGGTGGTGATGTCACGGCCTTCGACGACGACGCCGGTCCGGCCCGAGCCTGCCACGAGGCGTCGGAACAGCGCGTTCACGGACTCGCGCACCGCGGGCACCCGGGCGACACCGCTGACGGCATCCGATACGCGGGGTTCCCGGATCGCGTCGGTCACGTCGGCGGGCCCGACGCGCACCCAGTACGCGTCGGGGTCCAGCGAGATCGCGTAGTCGAAGTCGCCCGCGACGTCGAGAACGGATGCCGCGTCCGACGTGTCGATGCCGTGCTCGAGGGCGTGCCATGCCAGTGCGCGATACGCGGCGCCGGTATCGAGGTAGCCGTAGCCGAGGCGCCGCGCCACCTGCTTGGAGACGCTGGACTTGCCGCTGCCCGCGGGACCGTCGATGGCGACGACCGTCGGCGTCGGCGTGCCTTCGCTCGCGGCGCCGGCAGCCGCACCGGTCACCGCGGCCTCTGCGGCCGGCGTCCCCGAGCGTGCGGGAGGGGTCGAGGGCTCAGTCATTGGTGGTGCTCGCAATCTTCCAGCCCCGCGCTTCGAGTCCGTCGACGGCGCGGCGCACGGCGCTCGGGACGACACTGATCTCGGCGAGGCCGAACTGAGCGCCTGGCGAGTGCTCCAGGCGCAGGTCCTCCACGTTCACGTCCAGATCGCCGAGCTCTCCGAAGAGCCGGCCCAGCTGTCCTGGGGTGTCATCGACCATCACGACGACCTGCTCGAAGCGACGGTTCTGGCCGTGCTTTCCGGGCAGCCGTTCGACGCCGTCGTTGCCGCGGCGGATGGTGTCGGCGACGGCGCGACGGGCGCCGGGTGCGTCGGGGTCGCGCAGCGCATCGGCCACGGCGGCGAGATCGGCTGCCAGCCGATCCAGCACGTCCACGACGGGCGCCGCGTTCGCCCCGAGGATCTGCACCCACAGCTCGGGTGCGGATGCCGCGATGCGGGTGGTGTCGCGCACGCCCTGGCCCGCCAGACGCAGGGAGCCGTCGGGCGCGTCCACGAATCGGCCGGCGAGGAGGCTGGCGACCAGCTGCGGCACATGCGAGACGAGCGCCACACTGCGGTCGTGGTCTTCCGGCGTCATCTCGATCGGCGTGGCCCCGAGATCCAGTGCCAGTCCCTCGACGAGGGCCAGGTCGGCCGAAGAGGTCTCGCCGTCACGGCAGACCACCCACGGGCGCCCGACGAAGATGTCGGCGCGCGCCGAGATCGCGCCGCCGCGCTCGCGGCCGGCGAGCGGGTGCGACCCGATGTAGTGCGTCAGGTCGACGCCACGCTCACGGAGCGAGCGCAACGGCTCCAGTTTGACGCTCGCAACATCGGTCACGACGGCGCGCGGATAGCGGATGAGCTCGCGCTCGATCACGTCTGCCGTGACGTCCGGCGGCACAGCGACGACGACCAGTGAGGGGTCGTCACCATCGGTGGCCCGTCGTCCGGCGCCGTAGTCGACGGCCAGCCGCAGCTGCGAGGGCGAGGTGTCGTCCAGCGCGACATCCACGCCTCGGGCCGTGAGGGCGTGACCGATGCTGGCACCCAGCAGACCGGCGCCGACGATCCGCACCGTGCCGCGCACGCGCGGCGCGAGCACGGGCTCGCCCGCACGCTCGCGCGCGGAGGTCGGCCTGGTGTCGGTCACTTACGTCTCCTGTTCGCCCTGCGAGGGATGATCACGTCGCGGGCGGCTCGTCGCGGGTGTCGGACGCGCCCTCCGCCGGCGCGGAGGAGGTCGCACGGCGCGCGAGAGTCAGCAGAGCGCCCCGCTCCACCTTAGTCAACTCGCGCGCCTGCCCGGCTGGCAGGGTTCCCAGGTGCAGGGGCCCGAACTGCCGCCGCACCAGTTCGATGACGGGATGTCCCACCGCCGCCATCATGCGGCGGACGATGCGGTTGCGACCCGAGTGGAGGGTCAGCTCCACCAGCGACTCCCCGCCGGCCCCCCCGGCCGTCGAGTTCGGCGATGTGGAGAGGAGCCGTGCCTTGTCGGCGGTGATCGGCCCGTCTTCGAGGTCCACGCCGCGCAGCAGCCGCTGGATCGTCTGCGCCGTGACGCGACCCTCCACCTTGGCGATGTAGACCTTGGTCACTCCGAACGAGGGGTGGGCGAGCACATGCGCGAGCTCGCCGTCATTGGTCAGCACGAGCAGACCGCTGGTGTCGGCATCCAGTCGACCGACGTTGTACAGCCGTTCCGGCCACTCCTTGGTGAACCGGCGCAGGTCCGGCCGGCCGCGGTCGTCCTTCATCGAGCTGACCACCCCGGTCGGCTTGTTGAGCATGACGTAGCGCTTGGAGGTGTCCAGCTGCACCGCGGTGCCGTCGACGTCGACCAGGTCCTTCTCGGGGTCGATGCGTGAGCCGAGCTCGGTCACCACCGCGCCGTTGACCCTCACTCGTCCCTCCACGATGAGCTGCTCGGCGACCCGCCGCGATGCCACACCGGCGTTCGCGAGCACCTTCTGCAGACGCACGCCCTCGGCAGCGGGAGTCGATCCGCTCGTGTTGTGCGCGGTCATCGTGTCCCACTTTCGATGGTTCCCGCAACGCGGAACGAACGCAATCGGGACATGGAGGCCAGGGATGGGGACATGGATGCCGCAGGGCGAGGGGTGCTCATCGAGCGACCTCCTCGAAACCGTTGGTGCCGTCGTCCAGCAGCGGCGAGATGTGCGGCAGCTCGTCGAGCGAGTTGATCCCCAGGTGCGTCAGCAGCGCGTCGGTGGTGCCGTAGTTGATCGCCCCGGTCTCGGCATCGGCGAACAGCTCCGTGATGAGGCCACGGGCAAGCAGCGTCCGGACCACGGAATCGACGTTCACGGCTCGGATCGAGGCCACCTGACTGCGCGTCACCGGCTGCTTGTACGCGATCACCGCAAGGGTTTCCAGCGCCGCCTGCGAGAGCCGGGACGGCGCCTGACCACCCACGAACTCGCTGACGAGGTCGTCGAACTCCTCGCGGACGTACAGTCGCCAGCCGCCGCCTACCTCACGCAGCTCGAAGCCCCGAGTCGGACCTCCGGTTCGCCCGTCGTAGTCGTCGACGAGCGACTCGATGGCCTGTCGCACGGCCGGCACCGGCGCTCCCACGGCGGCGGCGAGGCTCACGAGGCTCTGCGGTTCCTCGACGATCAAGAGGATCGCCTCGAGCCGTCGCGCGACGTCGCTCGTGTCGACGACGAGCGGTGCGTCACCTCCATCCGCCGGATCGAGTGCCCGCGCAGCGGGTGTATCGAGTTCATCTGTCATAGTCGGCTCCCAGGGTCGCGAGGTTCTCGTCGCTCCAGCGCTGCGCGCTCCAGCGCAGGGTGAGCTCGCCGAGCGGCTCGAGCTGTTCGAAGGACAGGGCGGCGTGCCGGTAGAGCTCCAGCACCGCCAGGAACCGTGCGACGACGACGCCGGGCTGCGCGACGCCCGAGACGAGCTCACGGAATGTCAGCGACCCGGCATCGCGCACCAGCGTCACGACGATCGCCGCCTGCTCGCGGATGCTCACCAGCGGCGCATGCAGATGGTCCAGTCCGACCCGCGGCAGCTCCTTGGGTGTCATCGCCAGCAGGGCCAGCGCCGCGAAGTCGTCCACGCTGAGCGACCACACGAGCTCGGGCACGGCCTTGCGGTACTTCTCGTCCAGCCGCACGGAGCGAGTGTGACGAGCGCCCTCGCGCCGCAGGCATCGCTCGAACCAGGCCGACACCTCCTTGAACGCGCGGTACTGCAGCAGCCGCGCGAACAGCAGGTCGCGTGCTTCCAGCAGCGCGACCGACTCCGCATCGACGAGCTCGCCCTGCGGGAGCAGACCGGCGACCTTCATGTCCAGCAGCGTCGCCGCCACGACGAGGAACTCGGATGCCTCGTCCAGCTCCTCGTCGGGTCCGAGCTCCCGCAGGTACGCGATGAAATCGTTCGTCACCAGCGACAGAGAGACCTCGGTGATGTCCATCTCGTGCTTCGAAATGAGGCTCAGCAGCAGATCGAACGGTCCGTCGAAGTTCGACAGCGACACGCGAAAGCCCGCCTCCGGCTCGCCGCCGGCCGCATCGTCCCCCAGGATGTCGGGCGCCGGCGGCTGCCCGGTCGTTGAGCCGTCCCCGGCCTCAGGCGACAGCACCACGGGCGACCAGCTCCCGCGCAAGTCGCAGGTAGGCCTGCGCGGCGGCGTGCTCCGGCGCGAACTCGGTGATCGGCATGCCCGAGACCGAGGCATCCGGGAACTTCACGGTCCGCCCGATGACGGTCTCGAGCACGTCGTCGCCGAAGGCGTCCACGACGCGCTCCAGCACTTCGCGCGAGTGAAGGGTCCGCGCGTCGTACATCGTTGCCAGCACGCCGTCGAGCCGGATGGTCGGGTTCAGGCGATCCCGGACCTTGTCGATGGTCTCGATGAGCATGGCCACGCCACGCAGCGCGAAGAACTCGCACTCGAGTGGAATGATGACGCCGTGGCTGGCGGTCAGCGCGTTCACGGTCAGCAGACCCAGGGACGGCTGGCAGTCGACGAGGATGACGTCGTAGTCGTTGGCGACCTTGCGGAGCACTCGCGAGAGCGTCTGCTCGCGCGCCACCTCGTTGACCAGATGCACTTCCGCCGCCGACAGGTCGATGTTGGCCGGAACGACGTCGAGGTTCTCGACGCGGGAATGGACGATCACCTCACGCGGATCGAGCTTCCCGTCCACCAGCAGGTCGTAGATCGTCGGGATCTCATGGGTCTGGATGCCGAGACCGGCCGACAGCGCGCCCTGCGGGTCGAAGTCGACCGCGAGCACCTTGCGACCGTAGCCGGCGAGGGCTGCGGCGAGATTGATGGTGGTCGTGGTCTTTCCGACCCCGCCCTTCTGATTGCACAGCGCGATGATGCGCGCCGGGCCATGCCCGTCCAGCTTCGCCGGAGTGGGGAAACCCTGGTAGGGACGCCCGGTCGGCCCGATGGGGACCTCGGACTCCGAGGCCTTCCCCGATCTGGTCTTCGCCGTGCTGTCAGCCACCCGTGCTCCCGCTTCCTCGTGCTCGCTCGATCCTAGTCGGCTCTAGGGGGAATGCCCGAGCGAAGCGCCGCGCGCGAGCACACCGCTCAGGCAGGCCGCGACTAGCGGGCGCGTGGGTGGGACGTCGCATACACGTCGCGAAGCGCGTCCACCGACACGTAGGTGTAGATCTGAGTCGTGGCCACCGACGCGTGTCCCAGCAGCTCCTGCACCACCCGCACGTCGGCACCCCCCTGCAGCAGATGTGTCGCGAACGAATGACGCAGCGTGTGCGGTGACACGTGTGCCGTCAGCTGGGCGCGCTCGGCGGCGGAGTTGATGACGAGCCAGGCGCTCTGGCGTGACAGCGGCGCGCCGCGCGCGCCCAGGAACAGTCGCGGGGTCGCCCTGCCGCGCCGTGACAGCTCCGGCCGCGCGCGAGTCAGATACGCGTCGACGGCAGCGCGCGCATAGGAACCGACGGGCACGATGCGTTCCTTGGATCCCTTGCCGCGCACCCGCAGCACATCGCCGTGCGCCATGTCGTCGACATCGAGCTGGACGACCTCCGAGACCCGGGCGCCGGTCGCGTACAGCAGCTCCAGCAGCGCGCGGTCGCGCAGTCCCAACAGATCGCCCGGAGCCGCTCCCCCGCCGGCCGGCTCGGCGTCGGAGGGCGCGGACGGTGCCGGACCCGCGGCATCCAGCAGTCTCTCGACCTGATCGATGGTGAGCGCCTTGGGCAGCCGCCGCGGCTGCTTGGGGGGCCGCAGGTGGGCGGTCGGGTCCGCCGCCTCGATGCCCTCGCGGGCGAGGAACCGGTGCAGCCCCCGCACCGACGATTGCAGCCGGGCCAGCGATGAGGCCGCCATGGGCGCCTCACCCGCCGCGCGGTCGGCGATGAAGCTGCCGACCATCGCCGGGGCCACCTCGGCGGTGTCAGCGACCCCCTGCTCGCTCAGCCACGCGACATACCCCGTGAGGTCCCGCCGGTAGGCGGCCACGGTGTTCTCGGACAGGCCGCGTTCGATCGCGATGTGGCGAAGATACGAGTCCACGGCGCGATCGAGTCGCATGTCAGGCTCCCGACGACTCCCCCGCCCGAGCGCGTTCGGCAGCGGCCAGCACGCCGACCGCAAGGATGCCGTTGCGCAGGCGGCCCGCCAGCACCCCCGCGACCGCCTCGCGCAGCGGCACCCACTCGATGCGGATGTCCGCCTCCTCGTCGGCGCGGTCGTGCGTGCCCTCGCTGGGCGTCAGCCCGCGGGCGAGGAAGAGGTGGACCACCTCGTCGTTGCCCCCGGGTGTGGTGAAGATGCTCACGAGCGGCTCCCACGACGAGGCGACCAGGTCCGCCTCCTCGGCGAGCTCTCGGCGGGCCGTCTCCAGCGGCGATTCGCCGGCGACGTCGAGCAGCCCTGCCGGCACCTCCCAGTCGCGGTGACGGATCGGATGGCGATACTGCTGGATGAGGAGCACGCGGTCGTCGTCATCGAGGGCGACCACCGCCGCGGCGCCCGGGTGGTCGACGTACTGGCGCTGGATGCGGGCACCGCCGTAAGCCAGCGTGTCGTCGCGGACGTCCCACACGTGCCCGCGATACACGAGATCGCTCGCCAGGATCGGAGGCTCGAACGGCTCGTCCTGGAGCACGCGGATGCCCTCGGACGCATCGCTCGGCGCGGACGTCTCCACAGCGGCGCGCGTCGGGTCAGCGGCGGCGGGCTGCGGTGAGGAGGAGCGCTCGTCGGTCACGCGACGGATTCCTGCGCCTCGAACGGCTCGACGTCGAACAGCTCGCTCGAACGGTGCCGCTCGAGCGCCGCGGCGACGAGTCCCCGGAACAGCGGATTGGGGTCGGTCGGCCGTGACCGCAGCTCGGGGTGCGCCTGGGTCGCGATGTAGTACGGGTGCACGTCGCGCGGCAGTTCCACGTACTCGACGAGGTCGAGGTCGGGGTTGATGCCCGAGAAGACCAGGCCGGCCGCGGCGATCTGGTCACGGTAGCGGTTGTTGACCTCGTAGCGGTGCCGGTGCCGCTCCGACGCCCGAGTCGTGCCGTACACCTCCGCGGCGATCGACCCCTCCTGCAGGTCGGCCGGGTACAGGCCGAGCCGCATCGTTCCCCCCATGTCCCCGTGGTCGAGGATGTCGATCTGCTCCTCCATCGTCGCGATGACCGGGTGCGCGGTGTCAGGATCGAACTCGCTGGAGGAGGCATCCTCGATGCCGGCCACATGGCGCGCGTACTCGATGACGATGCACTGCAGTCCGAGGCAGATCCCGAGGGTCGGGATGCCCTGCTCCCGCGCGAATCGCAGGGCGCCGATCTTTCCTTCGATGCCGCGGATGCCGAATCCGCCGGGGATCACGATGCCGTCCAGCGGAGCCAGCGCCTTCGCCGCGCCCTCCGGGGTCTCGCATTCGTCCGACGGGATCCAGCGGATGTTGACGTGCGTCTCCTGCGCGAACCCGCCTGCCTTCAGCGCCTCGGTGACCGACAGGTACGCATCCGGGAGGTCGATGTACTTGCCCACGAGACCGATCGTGACCTCGTGCTTCGGGTTGTGCACCGCGTTCAGCACCCGCTGCCAGCGCGACCAGTCGACGTCGTCCGCCTTGGACAGGCCGAGGGCACGAACGATGTACTCGTCCAGGCCCTGCTCGTTGAGCATGGACGGGATGTCGTAGATGCTCGGCACGTCGACGGCGTTGACGACGGCGCCCTCATCGACGTCGCACATCAGCGCGATCTTGCGCTTGTTCGACTCGGTGACGGGACGATCGCTACGCAGCACGAGTGCGTCCGGCTGGATGCCGATCTGACGCAGCGCCTGCACCGAGTGCTGTGTCGGCTTGGTCTTCTGCTCCCCCGAAGCGCCCATGAAGGGCACCAGCGACACGTGCACGAAGAAGACGTTGTTGCGGCCGAGCTCGTGACGGATCTGCCGCGCGGACTCGATGAACGGCTGCGACTCGATGTCGCCAACGGTGCCGCCGATCTCGGTGATGATGACGTCGGGTCGCGGATCCTCCGAGGCCTGCAGGCGCATGCGGCGCTTGATCTCGTCGGTGATGTGCGGAATGACCTGGACCGTGTCGCCCAGATACTCGCCGCGCCGCTCCTTCGCGATGACCTGCGAGTAGATCTGCCCGGTCGTGACGTTCGCCGCCTGGCTCAGCTCGATGTCGAGGAACCGCTCGTAGTGGCCGATGTCGAGATCCGTCTCGGCGCCGTCGTCGGTGACGAAGACCTCGCCGTGCTGAAACGGGTTCATGGTGCCCGGATCCACGTTGAGATATGGATCGAGCTTCTGCATCACGACACGCAGCCCGCGCGCGGTGAGGAGGTTCCCGAGGCTCGCGGCGGTCAGGCCCTTGCCCAGGGAGGAAACGACACCACCGGTCACGAAGATGTGCTTGGTGGTGTCGTTCGAAGAGTCGCCGCGGGAAGAACCAGAAGTCTGCATCACGGGCTTTTATCCTATCAGTCGGCGTCCGTGCGGAGGCTGAGCAACTCGCGGGCGTGAGTGAGGGCGGCATCGGAGTCGGGCATGCCCGAGAGCAGTCGCGCCATCTCGGCCTCGCGCTCCGCGCCTTCCAGGCGACGCACGTCGGATGCCGTGACCGAGCCGTCGTTGGCCTTCACCACCGACAGGTGGTTGGCCGCGAACGCCGCGACCTGAGCCAGGTGGGTCACCGCGATCACCTGCGACGACCGTGCCAGGCGGGCCAGGCGCCGTCCCACCTCGATCGCCGCCGCGCCGCCGATGCCGGCATCCACTTCGTCGAACACGAACGTGGGGACGGGATCGACGGCCGCGATCACGACCTCGATCGCGAGCATGACGCGGCTCAGCTCGCCGCCGCTCGCCCCTCGCGAGACCGGGCGCGGCTCCGCACCCGGGTGCGGCGCCAGGAGGATGGCCACATCGTCGCGTCCAGAGGCCGACTCGGCACCGGACGTCACCGCCACCTCGAGCCGCGCATCCGGCATCGCGAGCTCCCGCAGCTCTGCGGTCACGGCCGCTCCCAGCCGCCCGGCGGCCTCGGTGCGCGCGGCCGTGAGCGCGCCGGCGGCATCGTCGAGAGCGGATGCCGCGGCATCCCGCTCCTCGGCCAGCCGCTCGATGCGACCGGAATCGTCATCGAGCTCAGCCAGTCGCAGTGACCCGGTGTCGAGCAGCTCGATGGCGGACTCCAGCGAGCCGTGCGTGCGGACGAGCGCGGACAGCACCGCACGGCGCTCTTCTACAGCCGCCAGCTCGTGCGGACCGGATTCGTCGAGATCCGCGAGGTACCCCGCCAACGCGGCGGCGACGTCGGCGACCCGATAGCCGAGGTCGGCCAGCTGTCCTGCAAGGTCTTCGAGCGCCGGGTCGTGCACCCGCTCCAGAGCGCGGCGCGCCTCGGCCAGCAGGGAGCCGGCGTCCGGGACGTCGCCGTCCCCCGAGAGCGCGTCGTGCGCCGAGGCGGCGGCGAGCCGCAGCTCCTCGGCGTTGGCGAGTCTCTCCGCGCGCGCGATGAGCTCGGCGTCCTCGCCCGGCTGGGGAGCCGCCTGCTCGATCTCGGCGAGCTGCGCGCGAAGCTCCTCGGCCTCGCGAGCGCGCGCGTCGCGATCCTCGGTGAGCTGCGACAGCTCCCGGTCGACGGTGCGCCAGCGTTCATAGGCGCGTCGGTAGGTCTCGCGGGCGCTTTGCACCGCTTCGCCGCCGAACCGGTCCAGCGCGTCGCGCTGCGCGGCGGCCGAGCGCAACCGCAGCTGGTCCGACTGGCCGTGCACGACCACGAGTTCGTCGGCGAGATCCGCGAGCACCCCGGCGGGAGCCGCTCGCCCACCCACCGATGCGCGCCCCCGGCCCTCACTGGAGATCGAGCGGCCGACGTACAGCTCGGCGCGGCCGTCGCCGATCGGCTCCACATCGCCGCCGGCCTCCCGCACCCGCTCGGCGACCGGACCGTCCTCCGGCACGATCCACACGCCATCCACCGTGGCCTGGGAAGCCCCCGCCCTGACAGCTCCCGAATCCGCGCGCTGCCCGAGAAGCAGTCCCAGCCCCGTCACGACCATCGTCTTGCCGGCGCCTGTCTCGCCCGTGATGGCGGTGAACCCGGGTCCGATGGGCAGCGTGGCCTCGGCGATGACGCCCAGATCACGCAGGCGCATCTCCTCGATCACGGCTCGACCCCCGGCGTCGCGGCCGGGCGCGTCGTCGTGCCCGCGACGTCGGCGGTCGCGGCATCCGCCTTGACGTCTCGCACCGGGAGCACACCGGTGATGGCCGCCGGACCCCGCCAGCCCTCCACCGGGAGACGGAACTTGCGCACGAGTCGATCGGTGAAAGGCGACGGATGCAGGCGCGCCAAGCGCACCGGGCGGTCGGAGCGCCGGACGACGACGCGCGCCCCCGGGGGCAGGTCATGAGAGCGCCGGCCGTCGCACCACAGGATGCCGGTGCCATTGGTGCGCTCGAGAACCTCGATCGCCACGGCGTGCTCGGGGCCGACGACGAGCGGCTTGGCGAACAGCGCGTGGGCTGACAGCGGTACGACGGCGATCGCCTCGACGGTCGGCCAGATCACCGGCCCGCCGGCCGAGAAGTTGTAGGCGGTCGACCCGGTCGGTGTCGAGACCACCATGCCATCGCAGCCGAACGTCGACAGCGGCCGCCCGTCGATCTCGATGACGACCTCGAGCAGGCGCTCGCGGCTCGCCTTCTCGACGGTCGCCTCGTTGAGCGCCCAGGTCTCGTAGATCACCGAATCCGCCGTGTCTTTCACACGCACCTGCAGCGCCATGCGCTCCTCGACCTCATACTCCCGGGCGATCACGCGGCGGACGGCCTCGTCCATGTCGTCGCGTTCGATCTCGGCGAGGAAGCCGACGTGTCCCATGTTGATGCCGAGCACGGGGGCGCTGCCGTCACGGACGAGTTCAGCGGCGCGCAGGATGGTGCCGTCGCCGCCGAGGACGATCGCCAGCTCGATGTCGGCGACGGCGACGTCCACGCCGAGGATCGCCACGTCGCCGAGGGTGGGGCCGACGGCGATGAGCTCGTCGCGGTCATCTGCGGCGAGCACCGGCGTGGCACCGGCGGCCCGCAGCGCCGCCACGACACGTTCGGCGGCGGTGACGGTGTCGCTGCGATGAGCATGCGCGACGACGAGGATGCTGCGCGCGGCCCGCGCGTCGGTGTGCGTGTCGGCCCGCGCGTCAGCGTTGTTCATCGGCTCCCCGCCAGTCGGTTCACGGTGTCCAACCATTCTGTCGGATTGCTCCCGCGGCCCGGAGCGAGATGGGCGATGTACTCGGAATTCCCGTGCGTGCCGACGATCGGCGAAGCGACCAGCCCGCACGTGCCAAGACCCGCATCCCACGCGGACCACAGCACGCGCGCAACGGCATCCGCCCGCAGCACGGGGTTGGTCACAAGGCCGCCCTTGACCGCGGTGCGCCCCACCTCGAACTGCGGTTTGACCAGCAGAACGAGGTCGGCGTCAGGCGCTGACACCGCGGTCGCGGCGGGCAGCACATGGCTCAGCGAGATGAACGAGAGATCGCCGGTGATGACCGACGGCGCTTCGTCCACACCGCTCGCCTCGACGACGGTCTGCCGCGTCATGTACCGGACGTTGAACCCCTCGACAGAGATCACGCCCGGATCCTCGGCGACGGATGCCGCGAGCTGACCGTGACCGACGTCCACGGCGATGACAGGGCTTGCGCCACGTTCGCGCAGCACCTGCGTGAAGCCGCCGGTGGAGGCGCCCATGTCCAATGCGACACGCCCGCGCACGTCGATGTCGAACGCGTCGAGACCCGCGAGGAGCTTGTGCGCCGCGCGGCTGACGTAGTGATCGGTGGCGGCGACGTCGATGACGCTGTCGTCGGAGACCTGGGCGGAGGGCTTCACGACGGGACGCCCGTCCACTGTCACGAGCCCCTCCGCGATGAGACCGGCCGCGTGCGTGCGCGATCGGGCGAGTCCTCGAGCGGCCAGGGCGGCGTCGAGGCGGCTCGTCATGACGGGGTGCCGGGCGTCGCCTCGAGGCGACGGGCGAGCGTGTCGTGCAGCGCGTCGTACGCGTCGGCGCGCGTGGCGAGCGGCTGCGCTTCGATCACCTCGAGGGTCGACAGCAGGTCGCCGGTCTCGTCCTCACGGTCGCGGGGCTGATCCATGACCCCAGGATACGGCGACGCCGCGACAGAGCCGGGATGCGCCGTCGGTCAAGGCCGGTGGAAGGGGTCCGCGTACAGCTGCTCCGGCACGCGGAAGCCGAAGATCGCACGCCCGGTCGACCAGATCGCCGCCGCGCCGGCCCTCAGCAGATCGATGGGGCGGTCGCCTTCGCTGAGGACGCGCACGTCGGCGCCGTCGATCGCGACGCGCGCTTCTCGCACCGTCGCGACACCGCCCTTCACCGACACCTCCGGGTACGGCTCGTGCAGCTCGCGCAGGTCACCGAGGATGAATGTCGGCCGCGAACCTTCCGGCGCCGCGAGCACGTGCTTCGGCCGGTCGACGCCGGTGAGCACCAGCGCCGATGCGATGCCCGCGCGGTTGGCGCCCAGGATGTCGGTGTCCAGCCGATCACCGAGGAACAGCGGCTGCCGGGCAGAGAAACGTGCGACCGCTTCCTGGAAGATCGGCACCTCGGGCTTGCCCGCGACGGTCGCCAGGCGCCCGACGGCGGTGTGCACCGCCGACACGAGCGTGCCGTTGCCGGGAGCGAGGCCCCGCGCCTGCGGGATCGTCCAGTCGGTGTTGGTCGCGATCCAGGGGATCCCGCCCTCTTCCTCGGGAACCTTCAGCGCATAGGCCGCCTCAGCCAGCTGCGTCCAGCCGACTTCGGGCGCGAACCCCTGTACGACCGCCGAGGGCGCGTCGTCGGCGCTGCGCGTGACCACGAAGCCGGCCTTCTCCACCTCGGTGACCAGACCGTCGCCGCCTACGACGAGCACCGTCGACCCGGGGGCGATGCGTTGCACGAGCAGACGCATCGCCGCCTGCGGACTGGTGACGATGTCGCCGGGCGCCGTCGCCAGCCCGAGCTCGCTCAGATGCGCGGCCACCGACGCGTCCGTGCGGGATGCGTTGTTCGTGATGTACGCGAGCACGCGTCCGTCACGGGCCTTGTTGAGACTGTCCACCGCGTAGGGCAGCGCGCCGGCACCCGCGTAGACGACGCCATCGAGGTCCGCGAGCACCACGTCGACGCCGTCGATCGGGGCAGGCGTCGACGCACGCCGGGAGAAGAGGGCCATCAGTCCTCGTCCTCGCTCTCGCCGCCCTTCGCGCCGCCGTTGGACGACCGCCCGGGCGCCTCGGGCTCGTCGACACCGGCTTCGATGAGGATCTCGGCGACTTCGTCGGCGATCGTCGGAGCCTGCCCGACGTTCTGCTCAGAGGACTCCTCACCGTCGGTCCCGGCGATCTCCTCCTGCTCGGCCGCCGGCTCGACCCGGGCCGTGGGCTCCTCGGGCTCCGGCTGCACCGAGGCGGCGGGCTCGTCGGTCTCCGCCACCTCCTCAGGCTCCGTCACCTCTTCGGAATCCGTGACCTCGTCGGGCTCCTCGAGGACTTCCTCCACGTAGACCGTCTCGAGATCGCCCAGGCCGGATGCCGCATCGAGCGCCTCGCCGGCGACGACCGCCCGACGGCGCCACTGGTCGGCCTCGTCGAGACGCCCGAGCTCCTCCAGCACCGACGCGCGTGCCGCGAAGAGGGCGGGACTCCACGCGAAGGCGCGATCGGGGTCGAGTTCCGGGATGTCGAGCTCCTGCAGGGCGCGCTCGGTCTCGCCCAGATCCAAGCGGGCGCCGGACATTGCAATGGCGAGTTCGACCCGCACGGGCGTGTCAAGAGTGGTGCGGTCGACGGAACGCCCCACCTCGAGCGCGCGGTCGGGCCGCCCCACTCCTCGTTCACTGTCGACGATCAGCGCGATCTGGTCGTCTCGTCCTGAGATCCGCCGGTAGGTGCGGAGCTCGCGCAGCGCCAACGAGAAATCCCCGGTGGCGTAGGCGGTGATGCCGAGGGTCTCGCGGACCACGGCGATCCGCCCGGCGCGACGGGATGCCGACAGAGCATGCTGGTGGGCCAGTTCGGGGTCCTCGTCGATGAGCTGAGCGGCCATCGCCAGATGGCGGGCCACCTGGTCGGCGTTCTCCTTGCTCAGCGTCTTCAGCTCGTTGCGTGCCGACGCGGGCAGGTCCTTCGCAGTGACGTCCTCCGGGATGACCGGATCGGTGTGACGTGGCCGGACAGGACGGATCTCGCCTTCCCGCACGGCACGGTCGGGCCGGTCGGCGCCGCCGCGGGTCGGCCGGGCACCCCGGTCGTACGTCCTGCGGTCACCGTCACGCCTCGCGTACGGGCGGTCACCATCACGCTTCTGATACGGGCGATCTCCGTCACGCTTCTGATACGGACGGTCACCGTCACGCTTCTGATACGGGCGATCTCCGTCACGCTTCTGATACGGACGGTCACCGTCACGCTTCTGATACGGACGGTCACCGTCACGCTTCTGATACGGACGGTCACCGTCACGCTTGACGTAGGGCTTGCGGTCGGCGTCGCGCTGCCCAGAGGACCTCTTGTCACCGGCGCGCGCACCGTACGGACGATCGCCGTCGCGCTTCGCGTAAGGCTTGCGGTCCCCCTCGCGCCCGTTCGACGTACGGTCGGCTCGTGCCGACGACGGCTTGCGGCTGCCGGATCGCTCGCGCGGCGCGCGTCGATCATCGCGCGGCTCGTGCTCTGCCATTGTTCGATCCTCCTGGATCCGCTCGGTGCGAGGCAACTCAGTCCCTTAACGCGGAATGGCCACCCTGCGTTGGGTGGCCATTCCGTTTACGTGGTGTCCGGCGGTGTCCTACTCTCCCACAGGGTCGCCCCTGCAGTACCATCGGCGCTGAGAGGCTTAGCTTCCGGGTTCGGAATGGGACCGGGCGTTTCCCTCTCGCTATGGCCGCCGAAACTCTTTCGATGTTTCAGGTTTCACAACGTGAAAGTACTCTGTTCTGTTGTGTTCCCGACCGTACATCGGGAACCACTCAGTGGACGCGAACACCCTTACCCACCCGCGGGTGGGGGTGATTATCAAGTCATCGGCTTATTAGTACCAGTCAGCTGCACACGTTGCCGTGCTTCCACATCTGGCCTATCAACCCAGTAGTCTGGCTGGGAGCCTCTCACCCAAAAGGGTATGGAAGTCTCATCTTGAGGCCGGCTTCCCGCTTAGATGCTTTCAGCGGTTATCCATCCCGAACGTAGCTAACCAGCGGTGCACTTGGCAGTACAACTGGCACACCAGAGGTTCGTCCAACCCGGTCCTCTCGTACTAGGGTCAGATCCTCTCAAACTTCCTACGCGCGCAGCGGATAGGGACCGAACTGTCTCACGACGTTCTAAACCCAGCTCGCGTACCGCTTTAATGGGCGAACAGCCCAACCCTTGGGACCTACTCCAGCCCCAGGATGCGCCGAGCCGACATCGAGGTGCCAAACCATGCCGTCGATATGGACTCTTGGGCAAGATCAGCCTGTTATCCCCGAGGTACCTTTTATCCGTTGAGCGACAGCGCTTCCACAAGCCACTGCCGGATCACTAGTCCCGACTTTCGTCCCTGCTCGACCTGTCAGTCTCACAGTCAAGCTCCCTTGTGCACTTACACTCGCCACCTGATTGCCAACCAGGTTGAGGGAACCTTTGGGCGCCTCCGTTACTTTTTGGGAGGCAACCGCCCCAGTTAAACTACCCACCAGGCACTGTCCCTGAACCGGATCACGGTTCGAAGTTAGACATCCAGAGTGACCAGAGTGGTATTTCAACAACGACTCCACGAATACTGGCGTATCCGCTTCACAGTCTCCCACCTATCCTACACAAGCCACACCGAACACCAATACCAAGCTGTAGTAAAGGTCACGGGGTCTTTCCGTCCTGCTGCGCGTAACGAGCATCTTTACTCGTAATGCAATTTCGCCGAGTTCGCGGTTGAGACAGTTGGGAAGTCGTTACGCCATTCGTGCAGGTCGGAACTTACCCGACAAGGAATTTCGCTACCTTAGGATGGTTATAGTTACCACCGCCGTTTACTGGGGCTTAAATTCTGAGCTTCGCCTTGCGGCTGACCCGTCCTCTTAACCTTCCAGCACCGGGCAGGCGTCAGTCCGTATACATCGTCTTGCGACTTGGCACGGACCTGTGTTTTTAGTAAACAGTCGCTACCCACTAGTCTCTGCGGCCACCACACCCTTTTCCACGCAAGGTGGTATAAGCGGATGGCCCCCCTTCTCCCGAAGTTACGGGGGCATTTTGCCGAGTTCCTTAACCACGATTCTCTCGATCTCCTCGGTATTCTCTACCTGACCACCTGAGTCGGTTTGGGGTACGGGCGGCTAGAACCTCGCGTCGATGCTTTTCTCGGCAGCATAGGATCACCCACTTTTCATCCGCATCGTGTCTCAGCCTGCATGAGCTGCGGATTTGCCTACAGCTCGGCCTACGCACTTGCCCCGGGACAACCATCGCCCGGGATGGGCTACCTTCCTGCGTCACACCTGTTAACACGCTAACCGCACCAGCATAGGGTCGTGTGCTCCCCCGCCCGGTGTCACCCGAAGGCAACGATGGACAGGTTCGGACACTTAGCATCACTGGATTGATTGGGGCGGTTCTTCGCCGGTACGGGAATATCAACCCGTTGTCCATCGACTACGCCTGTCGGCCTCGCCTTAGGTCCCGACTTACCCAGGGAAGATTAGCTTGACCCTGGAACCCTTGGTCTTTCGGAGGACGTGTTTCTCACACGTCTTTCGCTACTCATGCCTGCATTCTCACTCGTGTAGCGTCCACAGCTGGGTCACCCCGCCGCTTCACTCGCCACACGACGCTCTCCTACCCATCAACACGGCTGGACCACGAAGGCCTACCAATAATGTCAATGCCACAACTTCGGTGGCGTGCTTGAGCCCCGTTACATTGTCGGCGCGGAATCACTTGACCAGTGAGCTATTACGCACTCTTTCAAGGGTGGCTGCTTCTAAGCCAACCTCCTGGTTGTCTAAGCAACTCCACATCCTTTCCCACTTAGCACGCGCTTAGGGACCTTAGATGGTGGTCTGGGTTGTTTCCCTCTCGACTATGAAGCTTATCCCCCACAGTCTCACTGCTGCGCTCTCACTTACCGGCATTCGGAGTTTGGCTGACGTCAGTAACCTGGTAGGGCCCATCGGCCATCCAGTAGCTCTACCTCCGGCAAGAAACACGCAACGCTGCACCTAAATGCATTTCGGAGAGAACCAGCTATCACGAAGTTTGATTGGCCTTTCACCCCTATCCACAGCTCATCCCCTCAGTTTTCAACCTAAGTGGGTTCGGCCCTCCACGACGTCTTACCGTCGCTTCAGCCTGGCCATGGATAGATCACTTCGCTTCGGGTCTAGGACATGCGACTGAAATCGCCCTCTTCAGACTCGCTTTCGCTACGGCTACCCCACCCGGGTTAACCTCGCCACATATCGCTAACTCGCAGGCTCATTCTTCAAAAGGCACGCTGTCACACCTACCAGGGGTGCTCCAACGGTTTGTAAGCAAACGGTTTCAGGTACTATTTCACTCCCCTCCCGGGGTACTTTTCACCTTTCCCTCACGGTACTTGTCCGCTATCGGTCATCTGGGAGTATTTAGGCTTATCAGGTGGTCCTGACAGATTCACACGGGATTTCTCGGGCCCCGTGCTACTTGGGATACTCTCCACGCTGCGTCCGACATTTCAGTTACGGGGCTGGCACCCACTCTGGCCGGCCTTTCAAGACCGTTCACCTATATCGACGCATCACGTTCACCACTCGGCAGAATGATACGGAAAGTCCCACAACCCCGAATACGCAACTCCTGCCGGATATCACACGTACTCGGTTTAGCCTCATCCGATTTCGCTCGCCACTACTCACGGAATCACGGTTGTTTTCTCTTCCTGTGGGTACTGAGATGTTTCACTTCCCCACGTTCCCTCTACCCGCCCTATATATTCAGGCGGGAGTCACTGGGTCGGCACGCCGCCCAGCGGGGTTTCCCCATTCGGACACCCTCGGATCAAAACTTGCTTATCAGTTCCCCGAGGCTTATCGCAGATTGCTACGTCCTTCTTCGGCTCCAGATGCCAAGGCATCCACCGTTTGCTCTTAAAGACTTGAAATCACATGAGCCGACTCCAAAAGGAATCGTCTATCGTTTCGAACCCATGCTTACGCATGAGCCCTTTAAGATGCTCGCGTCCACTGTGTAGTTCTCAAAGTACGGGCGGCACCCCCAACCCACCGGCCACAACCAGCGATCAGGAGCCCAGAGAGTCAAACCCCCACCCCCAAACGGGGACGAGACGTCCGGTCCCTCAGGACCCAACAGCGTGCAGGCACCCCGCTCACCACCCCCCACCCTCCAACCACACCCAACGGATGCGGCGTACTAGTGGGAACCAGTCGCGCTGATGCCATGTCAAATGTTCCACCCACGAGCCCCAACCAGGAACATTCGTCCTGATCTGGGTCCTAGAGTCCCCAAAGAGACCCAGGTGCTCCTTAGAAAGGAGGTGATCCAGCCGCACCTTCCGGTACGGCTACCTTGTTACGACTTAGTCCTAATTACCGATCCCACCTTCGACGGCTCCCCCCACAAGGGTTAGGCCACCGGCTTCAGGTGTTACCGACTTTCATGACTTGACGGGCGGTGTGTACAAGACCCGGGAACGTATTCACCGCAGCGTTGCTGATCTGCGATTACTAGCGACTCCGACTTCATGAGGTCGAGTTGCAGACCTCAATCCGAACTGGGACCGGCTTTTTGGGATTCGCTCCACCTCACGGTATTGCAGCCCTTTGTACCGGCCATTGTAGCATGCGTGAAGCCCAAGACATAAGGGGCATGATGATTTGACGTCATCCCCACCTTCCTCCGAGTTGACCCCGGCAGTATCCCATGAGTTCCCACCATAACGTGCTGGCAACATAGAACGAGGGTTGCGCTCGTTGCGGGACTTAACCCAACATCTCACGACACGAGCTGACGACAACCATGCACCACCTGTTCACGAGTGTCCAAAGAGTCCCCTATTTCTAGGGTGTTCTCGTGTATGTCAAGCCTTGGTAAGGTTCTTCGCGTTGCATCGAATTAATCCGCATGCTCCGCCGCTTGTGCGGGTCCCCGTCAATTCCTTTGAGTTTTAGCCTTGCGGCCGTACTCCCCAGGCGGGGAACTTAATGCGTTAGCTGCGTCACGGAATCCGTGGAAAGGACCCCACAACTAGTTCCCAACGTTTACGGGGTGGACTACCAGGGTATCTAAGCCTGTTTGCTCCCCACCCTTTCGCTCCTCAGCGTCAGTTACGGCCCAGAGATCTGCCTTCGCCATCGGTGTTCCTCCTGATATCTGCGCATTCCACCGCTACACCAGGAATTCCAATCTCCCCTACCGCACTCTAGTCTGCCCGTACCCACTGCAGGCCCGAGGTTGAGCCTCGGGATTTCACAGCAGACGCGACAAACCGCCTACGAGCTCTTTACGCCCAATAATTCCGGATAACGCTTGCGCCCTACGTATTACCGCGGCTGCTGGCACGTAGTTAGCCGGCGCTTTTTCTGCAAGTACCGTCACTCTCGCTTCTTCCTTGCTAAAAGAGGTTTACAACCCGAAGGCCGTCATCCCTCACGCGGCGTTGCTGCATCAGGCTTCCGCCCATTGTGCAATATTCCCCACTGCTGCCTCCCGTAGGAGTCTGGGCCGTGTCTCAGTCCCAGTGTGGCCGGTCACCCTCTCAGGCCGGCTACCCGTCGACGCCTTGGTAAGCCATTACCTC
This sequence comes from Microbacterium timonense, assembly GCF_900292075.1. GTDB lineage: Bacteria > Actinomycetota > Actinomycetes > Actinomycetales > Microbacteriaceae > Microbacterium > Microbacterium timonense. Next base: position 64,517 of record NZ_OLMV01000001.1, on the reverse strand, counting down.
ACCAACAAGCTGATAGGCCGCGAGCCCATCCCAGACCGAAAAATCTTTCCAACCACAGACCATGCGATCGTGATTCATATCCAGTATTAGACGCCGTTTCCAGCGCTTATCCCAGAGACTGGGGCAGGTTGCTCACGTGTTACTCACCCGTTCGCCACTGATCCACCAAGCAAGCTTGGCTTCACCGTTCGACTTGCATGTGTTAAGCACGCCGCCAGCGTTCATCCTGAGCCAGGATCAAACTCTCCATAAAAAAATGATGCCAACCCGGCCGGGAAAAACGACCAAAGCCAGCGAGTTCAACCATGACCAAAAACGAATATCAAACTGACATCCATGAATTGATCCAAAAACCCCCACCAACCACAAACGTGGCCGACAGAGAAAAAATTGGCATTTGACAAGTGCACGCTGTTGAGTTCTCAAAGATCGGACGCACCCACGCTCAGGCCTCTCGACCATCACCGCAGGGCAACTTCTCTATCTTACACATCCCGAGCGGCTTGTCAACCGCGCGACGAGGACCGAACCCCGCCACCATCGACGAACCCGAGAGTGGAAGAAACCCATCCTAAACCGGAAACCGGCCGACTCGCCAGGAGCCGAATCAGATGGGGTGGTCCGCTGCTTGAGGGGAGCCAGACCTTCCGGCCTTCCGCTCTACCCTTTGGGGCGAACAACAAGAACATTACGTGAACCCACGCCCCACGTCGAATCCACCCCGCACCCCGGGCGTGTCGCGCTCGACGAGACCCCGACTCACGCCGTGTCCACGTCCCTCGCCAGCTTCGCGGCGACGCGGAGGTCCGCCGCCAGTCCGGCCACCGCTTCGCTTCTCTGGCCCGAGTCACGCAGCCGCAGCACGGCCGACGGGTGGATCGTCACAACGACGATCCGACCGCTGCTGTCCAGCGGTCTGCCGCGCTCTGCGCCGACCTTCACGACCCGGCCGAGGACGGCACGGCCGGCGGTCGCGCCGAGGCAGACCACCACGGCCGGCTGCACGGCCGCGAACTCCGCCTCGAGCCATGGCCGGCACGCCTGGATGTTCCCGGCATCGGGACGCTGGTGGATCCGGCGTTTGCCGCGCATCTCGAAGCGGAAGTGCTTGACCGCATTGGTCACGTACACGCTCTCCCGCGAAACGCCGGCCTGTTCGAGCGCCTGCGACAGGATGCGTCCGGCGGGTCCCACGAAGGGCTCGCCCGCGAGGTCCTCCTTGTCGCCCGGCTGCTCCCCCACCAGCATCAGTCGCGCCGGCGCGTCACCGTCGCCGAACACCGCTTGCGTCGCGCCGCGCCACAACTCGCAGCCACGGCATCCCTGCACGGCATCCCGGAGCCGATCGACGTCCGCATCGGAGGGCACCCACTGCTCCGCCCCGGGACGCTCGATATCCATACCCGCACCGTACGCGGACGCCGACCGGGGTCGAAGCCCCTGGCCGGCCACGTCGTCGCGAGGTATGGTGACGTTCCGCCCGGTGAATCGGGCACATGACGGGGCGCGGCCGCTGATCCTCAGAGCGCGCTCGGTGCACCCTCGCCATGACGCCGCACCTGGACGGCGACGCACACGGCCACGGTGAGCAGCCCCCACGCAGCGCACGCCGGGGGGAGCACACGGTACGCCAGATGCGCGGGGGTGAAATCCCCGTCCAGCGGACCGAACGCGATGAGACCGCCGAGCCACGCAGCCACCAGCGCGCCCGGCAGCGCGATCCACCACACCCATCGCACCACCGCAGGCACCGCCTCCCTCGGCGGGTTCTCTGGCCGGCGGCGGATCAACCAGTTCAGCATCCAGACGGTGATGATCGCGAGGCCCACGATGCTCGACCCGTGTTGAAGCCACTTGTAGCCCGGCAGCGGCCCCCACTCGTCGGCGAGGACCGGGAGCACCTGGCTCCCCCATCGCCCTTCGTGGGTGAACAGGTCCCACACGATGTGACTGAGCACGCCGACCAGGAGCGATGCCGCCAGGAGCAGAATCGTCCGCGACGAGCGCCGCGCGCGTGTTCCGGCGGCGACGCCCACCGCCTCTCGGAGGGCCGCCCCGGCCCCCCTGTCCCATTCGCACGGAAGGCGGGCGGCGAGCCAGAGCGGCGAGAGCTCTCGTACCGCCGGTCGCAGAACGCACCGCCACAGCAGGAAGAGCAGGAAGGCCACCACCACGGTCACCGGTACCCATGCGAAGGAGTGCGTGACGCCGTAGCCGGCCGGCAGCCCCCTCACGAAGAGCGGGATGTCCGGAGTCATCGCGCCGATCGCGATCGCGGCGGGTACCAGCGGCGTGCGCACGAAGGGCAGCGCGACGACGGCATGGCTCGGTGTGAACGGCATCCGTCACTCCCCGCCGCGCGTGCACGCGTTCGCCATCGCCGCCGCCTCAGCCGACGAACACTCCCGCGAGCGTCTTCTTGCCGCGCCGGAGCACCGACACGCCGCCGGGGAGCGAACCCGCCACCACCGCCGCATCATCGTCGACCTTCTCGCCGTCCAGCCAGACACCGCCCTGAGCGATCGCCCGGCGGCCTTCGGACAGGCTGGCGACCAGACCGGTGTCGACGAGCACCTGAAGCACCCCTGTCCCCCGGGCAACCGTCGCGTGCGGCAGTTCCTCCAGGGCGTGACGCAGCGTGGCCGCGTCGAGCGCGGACAGATCCCCGTGCCCGAACAGCGCTTCGGATGCCGCGATGACGGCCGCCGTGGCCTCGACACCGTGCACGAACGACGTGACTTCGAGCGCGAGCCGCTTCTGGGCGGCGCGGCGGAACGGCTCCTCGGCGACCAGGCGCTCGTACTCGTCGATCTCGTCCCGCGTGAGGAACGTGAAGATCTTGAGCCGTTGAACGACGTCCGCGTCATCGGTGTTCAGCCAGAACTGGTACATCCGGTAGGGGCTGCACATCGCCGCGTCCAGCCAGATCGCGTTGCCTTCGCTCTTGCCGAACTTCGTTCCATCGCTGTTGGTGATCAGCGGCGTGCCGATGGCATGCACCGACACTCCCTCGACCCGATGGATGAGATCGGTTCCGCTGGTCAGATTGCCCCACTGGTCGCTGCCGCCCGTCTGCAGGACGCAGCCGTATTGCCGGTACAGCTCGAGGTAGTCCATGCCCTGCAGGATCTGGTAGCTGAACTCCGTGTAACTGATGCCTGCCTCGGAGTTCAGGCGTGCAGCGACCGCGTCCTTCTTGAGCATCGTGCCCACACGGTAGTGCTTGCCGATCTCACGGAGGAAGTCGATGGCGCTCATGGGCGCCGTCCAGTCCAGGTTGTTGACGATGCGTGCTGCGTTGTCGCCTTCGAAGCTCAGGAAGCGCTCGACCTGCGATCGGAGAGAGCCGACCCATTCGGCCACCGTCTCCTTCGTGTTGAGCGTGCGCTCCGCCGACGGTCGCGGGTCACCGATCAGGCCGGTGGATCCTCCGACAAGTCCGAGCGGCTTGTGTCCTGCCAGTTGCAGGCGACGCATCGTGATCAACTGCACGAGATTCCCCAGGTGCAGGCTGGGCGCGGTCGGGTCGAAGCCGCAGTAATACGTGATGGGGCCCCCGGCGAGAAGGGCGCGCAGCGCCTCCTGGTCGGTGGACACATGCACGAGCCCGCGCCACACGATCTCGTCCCACACGTTCTCGAACGAGGGATCGATCGCGGGCGCAGTCGCGCTCACGACGGTTTCAGACACGCGAGCCAGGCTATCAGCGCCGCGTGCCCGCACCCGTCCTCGCCCCCTCGGGACGTTGAGCGTGGGCGCTAAAGGCAAGCTTGGTTTAGCCCACAGGCTTGAGCACGTGAAGCCTAGAGGCTAAATTGGTGTTCGATTAAGCCTCGTCCCTTAAGGATGCCCATGTATGTCGTGACCGCAGATCAGCGCGCGAGCCGGGTACATGCCGACGCCGTTCCCGCGGCGATCGCCGTGGTGGCGCGACACGATCCCCCGCGGCTGGCACTCGCGCCCGAGCGCACGGCCGGAGACGAGATCCAGGCCGCGATCGCCGATGCCGCGACCGTCCTCGCCGTCATCCTGGATCTCACGCGGACCGGACAATGGAGCGTCGGAGTCGGTGTCGGAGCGGTCGAGTCGCCTCTCCCCGCCAGCGTGCGCGCCGCGCGTGGCGAGGCGTTCGTCAACGCCCGCGACGCCGTCGAGCGCGCCAAGAAGGCCAGCACGCGCATGGCGGTCACTGCGCCGGCGGACGGCGACGACGCAGAAGCGCTCGTACGGCTGCTCATCGAACTGCGCGACCGACGGACGGCCGAGGGCTGGGAGGTCTACGACCTGCTGGCCGAAGGTCTCACCCAGCGTGACGCCGCGGACCGGCTCGGAATCTCCGAGGGCGCCGTGAGCCTCCGCGCGAAGACCGCCGCACTGCGCACCGAGGAGGCGGCGATCCCGGCCCTGCAGCGTGTGCTGGAACGGCTGGACGCTCCTGCGGCACCGGGCGAGGTCTCGCACGCCTGAGCGCGCCCGGATCGCCGACGTCGGGACGTCGTCACGGGCGACGTCGGGCGCCCGTGCCAGACTGACAGCCATGGTCCTGCCGGACGTGCTGTTCGCGATCGTGCTCTCGATCGTGCTGTGCGCTGCCCTCGCGGTCGCGCTCGTCCTCGTGCTCGTCAGCATCCGCAAGCCGATCGACGTGCCGCTCATGATCGCGGCGGCACTCGTGGTGCTGTGCCTGCTCGTGGTCGCCGTCTCGCCCGTCGACGTGCCGCTGCCGGTGGGTCTCGGCATCGCCGTGCTCGGCACCGCCGTCGCCATCCTCGGCGGGAACCCGATCACCCGCCGCGTGCTGGAGCTGGCCAGTCACGGCAGAGTGCAGGAAGGCGACAACGGTGGCATCCTGCTGCGTGCCCCCGCCGTTGCGGGAGCCATCGCCTCCGAACAGGATGTCGTGCGCGAGGTGATGCGAGGCGGCACCACGATCGGCTATCTCGAGCGCGCGGCGGTCGCCCTGGGCATCATCGTGGGCTTCCCCGAGGCGATCGCGGTCATCGTCGCACTGAAGGGCATCGGCCGGTTCTCGGAGCTGGCGACCGCGGAGACACGGGAGCGCTTCATCATCGGAACCCTCGCCAGCCTCGTCTGGGCGTGCGTGGTCGCCGGAGCCGTGCGGCTCGCCATCTGGTGAGGTCGGGGACGCCCGTCAGAGCCCGAGCGCGTGGGCAGCGGCCTGGACACGCTGGATCAGCTCGGCCCGCTGCTCGGCTACACGTACCGGAGCCGTGCCGCCGGTGCCCGCACGGCTGGCGACCGAGCCCTCGACGGTCAGCACCTCGCGCACCTCGGGCGTGAGGTGGGGTGAGACCTCCGCGAGCTGAGCATCGGACGCCTCGTGCAGCTGGAGGCCGTTCTGCTCGCAGACGCGCACCAGGTGACCGGAGATCTCGTGTGCGTCGCGGAAGGGCACGCCCCGCTTGACCAGCCACTCCGCCACGTCGGTGGCCAGGGAGAAGCCTTCGGGGGCGAGGGCCGCCATGCGCTCGGTGTGGAAGCGGAGCGTGGCCACCATGCCGGCGAAGGCGGGTAGGACGGTCTCGAGGGTGCGCACCGAGTCGAAGACGGGTTCCTTGTCCTCCTGGAGGTCCCGGTTGTACGCCAGCGGGAGCGCCTTGAGCGTCGCCAGAAGCCCGGTGAGGTTGCCGATGAGCCGGCCTGCCTTGCCGCGGGCCAGCTCTGCGATGTCGGGGTTCTTCTTCTGGGGCATGATGCTCGAACCGGTCGAGTAGCCGTCGTCGAGCGTCACGAAGCCGAACTCCCGGGTGTTCCACAGGATGATCTCCTCCGCGAAGCGGGACAGGTCGATACCGATCATCGCGGCGATGAAGGCGAACTCTGCGACGACGTCGCGCGACGCGGTGCCGTCCAGGGAGTTCTCCGCGGGCCGGTCCAGGCCGAGTTCGCGCGCCACGAGCTCCGGGTCCAGTCCCAGCGTCGATCCCGCCAGTGCCCCGCCGCCGTATGGTGAGACGGCGGCACGAGCCGACCAGTCGCGCATCCGCTCCAGGTCCCGCACGAGCGGCCACGCGTGCGCCTGCAGGTGATGCGCGAGCAGCACCGGCTGGGCATGCTGAAGGTGCGTGCGACCGGGCATGACGGCATCGGCGTGGGCTTCGGCCTGAGCCACGAGCGCGTCGACGAGACGGAGCACTTCGCGGGCGATCGTGCGCGAGTGGTCCAGCAGATACATGCGTACGAGCGTCGCGATCTGGTCGTTGCGGCTGCGGCCGGCGCGCAGCTTGCCGCCGAGCTCCGGACCGACCACGCCGATCAGCGCCTGCTCGAGTGCGCCGTGGACGTCTTCGTCGGATGCCGCGGGCAGGAGGGTGCCCTCGGTGACACCGCGGGCCAGCACGTCGAGACCCCGATGCATGGCCTGCTCTTCGTCGGCGGTGAGATAGCCGGCGGCGGCGAGCGCCTTGGCGTGCGCGTGGGAACCGGCGATGTCATAGAGCGCGAGCTCCCAGTCGAAGTGCGTCGAGCGGCTCAGTTCCGCCAGCTCCGGAGACGGCCCCGTGGCGAACCGGGCTCCCCACAGTGCGCCCTCGTTCGTGCCGTCGCCCTTCGCATCACTCACCGCACCAGCCTACCGAGGCGATGCCGGGTCTGCCGTCGCCCGCGACCGGGCGAACAGCCGCGAACCGCGGTCCACGACGGTCTCGAGCGGTCCCCGCCCGACCAGCAGCGCCCACGCCGTGCAGAAGACGATCGTTCCCGCGGTAAACGGCCAGAACGGCTGCAGCGCGCGGAAACCGGAGAGGTCCCCGACTCTGTCGAGGACGGAACCGGCGATCGCCGCCCAGACGAGCAGCTGCAGCGTGTACGCCGTGAGCGGCATCGCGCCCACCGCCCGCAGCGGCAGCAGCAGCCACACGAAGACAGTCCGGCACACGAGGAGAGACGCGCCGATCACCGCCAACGCGAACCCGCCCGACCCCACCACCTCCAGCAGGCCGCTCGAATGAGCACGTGCCGTCCAGAGGGCACCGAGGTACGACGACACCTCGGCGTCGCCTCCCGCGCCGGCCGCGGCATCCAGTCCGTACGCCACGACGGCCAGCGCAACCCCGGCGACGACGAGCCAGACCTGCACCCGCAGCCTCGTCACGCCGGCGCGCGCCGCTCCGAGACCGGCGGCGACGAAGGCGATCCACGTCGTGAAGGGGTAGTGCCAGCCCAGCACGAGCGACAGCGCCTCCCCCGCCGGCGAGGTCCACACCGGGAGTGCGTCCAACGCGACCTGCACGAACGGCATCACGACGGCCAGCGCCGCGGCCGCCGGCAGCAGGATGCCTGCCGGTAGCGCGGTGAGAGGGATGGCCAGCAGGAACAGCAGCGCGTATGCCGGGAGGATGACGTAGACCGGCACACCGGTCGCGATGAGCAGGATGCCGAGCAGCCACAGGAGCGCGGCTCGTGCGACCAGCCGGCGCCGCGCGAGTGCCATCGGCGCGCCGAGCAGCCGCGACGCTCCGCCGGTCACGAGACCGATCGACACCCCGGCCAGCGTCGCGAAGAGGATCGACGAGCGACCATGAACCACCGCGACCCAGGTCGCCGGGTCAGCCCACGCGAAGGGCTCGTCGATCCAGAGCAGATGGGCGGCGAACATGCCGAGCACCGCCAGCCCTCGGGCCAGATCGACGCCCACGACGCGCGGCGCGTGGTTCAGGCGACCCCAGCACTCGGCGAGCCGGTTCACCCTCGGGCCGCCCGATCTTCAGTCCTGGCGCAGAAGCCAGACCAGCAGCGCCTTCTGGGCGTGGAGCCGGTTCTCGGCCTCGTCCCACACCACGCTCTGCGGTCCGTCGATCACCTCGGCGTCCACCTCGTATCCGCGGTCGGCCGGCAGGCAGTGGATGAAGATCGCGTCGCCGCGCGCGAGCGACATGAGCTCCTGAGTCACCTTGTACCCGCCCAGGTCGCGCAGCCGCTCGAGCTTCTCCTCCTCCTTGCCCATCGACACCCAGGTGTCCGTCACGATGACGTCCGCGCCTGCCGCGGCCTCGTTCGGGTCGGTGTAGAGCGTCACCGAGCCGCCGGTCTCGGCGGCGCGCCGGTCGGCGTCGGCGATCACGTCGTCGCGGGGCGCGTAGGACTCGGGCGACGCGACGCGCACGTGCATGCCGGCGGTCACCCCGGCCAGCACGTACGAATGCGCCATGTTGGACTTGCCGTCGCCGAAGAACGCGAGGGTCAATCCAGCGAGCTCGCCCTTGTGCTCCTTGATGGTCAGCAGGTCGGCCAGCAGCTGGCAGGGGTGGAAGTCGTCGCTCAACGCGTTGATCACCGGAACGCGGGTGCCCGCCGCCATCTGCTCGAGACCGGCCTGCGCGTAGGTGCGCCAGACGATCGCCGCCACCTGGCGCTCGAGCACCCGGGCGGTGTCGGAGGGCGTCTCCTTGCCGCCCAGCTGGCTGTTCGCGGTGGAGATGATCAGCGGCGACCCGCCGAGGTCGGCGATGCCGACCGCGAACGAGACCCGGGTGCGGGTGGACGACTTGTCGAAGATGACCGCGACCGTCTGAGGCCCCTCGAGCGGCTTGAGCTTCCACCGGTCCTTCTTGAGCGCGACCGCGAGTTCGAGGATCTCGTTCTGCTCGGCCTGCGTGAGGTCATCGTCGCGCAGCAGGTGGCGGGTCATGCCGAGACCTCCCGTCCGGTGCTCGATCCGCTCGGCGCATCGAGCACCAGCGCGTCCTCCACCGTGCGCAGTGCCGCCGTGAACAGCTCCACGAATTCGTCGATCTCGACATCGCCGATCGTCAGGGCGGGCACCAGTCGGATGGTGTCGTCGTTGGTGGCGTTGATGACCAGGCCGTGCTCGCCGGCGGCGGCCACGAGCGCCTTCGCGACGGGATGCCGCAGCCCCACGCCCATGAGCAGCCCCGCGCCGCGGCACCCCTCGATCAGCTCGGAATCGATGCGCTCGATCGCCGCGCGCAGCTGCGCTCCGCGCTCCGCCGCGTTGCGGACCAGATCGGCCCGTTCGATCTCGGCCAGCACGGCGCCGGCGACGGCGGTGCCGAGGGGGTTTCCGCCGAAGGTGGAGCCGTGCGTGCCCGGGTAGAAGAGCTCGCTGGCCTCGCCGAACGTGATCAGCGCGCCGATCGGGAACCCGCCGCCGATCCCCTTGGCGACCGTGATGGCATCCGGTGTGATGCCCTCGTGCTGGAACGCGAACCAGGCCCCGGTGCGCCCGGCCCCGGTCTGGATCTCGTCGACGATGAGAAGCGCTCCGTGACGCTGGGTGATCTCGCGGGCGGCGGTGAGGTAACCGGCGGGAAGCGGCAGGACGCCCGCCTCACCCTTCACCGGCTCGACGAACAGCGCGGCGACGCGGTCGTCGATGGCCTCCTCGAGGGCCTCGACGGTGGAGTCGATGAACTCGACGCCGGGGGTCATGGGCAGGAACGGCTCCTGCATGTAGGGCTTGCCAGTGAGCGCGAGGGTCCCCATCGTGCGCCCGTGGAAGGCGTCCTTGAGCGCGAGGATGCGCGGGCGGGCCGACCCGCCGTGAAGGCGGGCGAGCTTGAACGCCGCCTCATTGGCTTCAGCGCCGGAATTGCCGAAGTACACGCGCCCCGCGTCGCCGGTGCCGGCCAGCCGCTTGAGGGTCGCAGCCAGCGCGAGCTGCGGCGGGGTGGCGAAGTAGTTGGAGACGTGGGACAGCGTCGCGGCCTGCGTCGCGACGGCGTCGACGAACACCGGATGCGCGTGGCCCAGCGAGTCGACCGCGATCCCGGCCAGGAAGTCGAGGTAGCGCTTGCCGTCGGCGTCCCACAGATAGGAGCCTTCTCCGCGCACGAACATCGCCATGCGCGGCCCGAAGCTCTTGACGAGGTCGCGCCCCGCATCGTCCTGCCACGTCATCCGAGCACCACCTCTGTTCCGATTCCCTTGCTGGTGAAGATCTCCACGAGTACCGAGTGCGGCACGCGTCCGTCGATGATGGCGGCGGTCTCGACGCCGCCTTCGACCGCTTCCAAGCACGCCGTCATCTTCGGGATCATGCCCGACTCGAGCCGCGGCAGCATCGCGCGCAGCTCCGTCGAAGTCAGGTGCGACACGAGCGAGTCGCGGTTGGGCCAGTCGGCGTAGAGCCCCGGGACGTCGGTGAGCACCACCAGCTTCGCCGCCCCCAGCGCGACGGCCAGCGCGGATGCCGCAGCATCCGCGTTCACATTCAACGAGTGCCCGGGGTGGTCGAGGTCGGGCGCGATGCTCGAGACCACCGGGATGCGGCCGGCGGCGACCTGGTCGAGCACCGGCTGCGGATCGACCTGGACGACGTCGCCGACCCGCCCGAGGTCGTGCTCCACGCCCTCGATGACCACGCCGCGGCGGCGGCCGCCGAACAGACCCGCGTCTTCGCCGCTGAGACCGGTCGCGACGGGGCCGTGGGCGTTGATCTTGGAGACGAGCTGCGGGTTGATCTGGCCGGTGAGCACCATGCGCACCACCGAGATCGCCTCCGTGGAGGTCACCCGGTATCCCCCCTTGAACTCGCTCGGGATCGCGAGGCGATCGAGCATCGATGAGATCTGGGGCCCACCACCGTGGACCACGACCGGCTTCACCCCGACGTACCGGAGGTAGGCGATGTCGGCGGCGAAGGCATCCTGCAGCTCCTCGCTGACCATCGCGTTGCCGCCGTACTTGACGACGACGATCTGGTCCCGGAAGCGCTTGAGCCAGGGCAGCGACTCGATGAGCGTGACGGCGCGGGCGCTGGCCTCGCCGGGATCGGTGTCTTGCAGATCGGTCATGAGGAGTAGGCGCTGTTCTCGTGCACGTAGTCGTGGGTGAGGTCGTTGGTGAGGATGGTCGCCGAGGCGCTGCCCACCTTCAGGTCGATGACGAGGTCGGTCGCCCGGGGTGTGAGGTCGACGTCTTCGCGAGGCGCGTCGGGACCGCCCGCGCTGCATACCCGCACGCCGTTCATCCAGACGTCGACGTCGTAGGGGTCGAAGGCGGCCTGTGTCGTGCCGATCGCGGCGAGCACGCGTCCCCAGTTCGGGTCGTTGCCGAAGATCGCCGCCTTGAAGAGGTTGTTGCGGGCCACCGAGCGCCCGACCTGCACCGCGTCCTCCTCGGAGGCGGCGTTGACGACCTCGATCGTGATGTCGTGGCTCGCACCCTCCGCGTCGCCCTGCAGCTGCTTCGCGAGGTCCTGACAGACCTCGGTGAGCACCGCGGCGAACTCGTCGAGATCGGGTTCGATGCCGGAGGCCCCGCTGACCATGAGCGTCACCTGGTCGTTGGTCGACATACACCCGTCGGAATCGAGCCGGTCGAACGTGCGCGCCGTGGCCTGACGCAGCGCGGCGTCGGCCTGCGCCGAATCGAGCACCGCATCGGTCGTGATGACGACGAGCATGGTGGCAAGACCCGGGGCCAGCATGCCGGCGCCCTTCGCCATGCCGCCGATCGACCACCCGTCGCGGGCGGCGACCGCGCTCTTGGGGCGGGAGTCGGTGGTCATGATCGCGAGCGACGCCGCTTCGCCGCCCTCGGCAGAGAGAGTGCGGATCGCCTTCTCGGTTCCGGCCAGCACCTTGGCCCGGAAGGACTCGTCGCCCGTGCCGATGAGCCCGGTGGAGCACACCAGGACGTCGCCGGCGCTGACTCCGAGCAGTTCCGCCGCCTTCTCGGCCGTCTGGTGGGTGGTCTGGAATCCGAACGACCCCGTGAAGCAGTTGGCGCCGCCGGAGTTGAGCACGATCGCCTCGACCACGCCGTCGCGGATGACCTCCTGCGACCAGAGGATCGGGTTTGCCTTCGCGCGGTTGCTGGTGAACACGGCGGCGGCGGCCTTGAGCGGCCCGCGGTTGACGACGACGGCGACATCGGGCTTGCCGGTCGACTTGAGCCCGACGGCGACACCGGCCGCCTCGAATCCCTGTGCCGCGGTGACACTCACGGGGCGACTCCGTTCACGGTGAGCGCCGTGCCCTCGGGCAGGCCCAGCGCGATGTTCATGGACTGCACGGCCGCGCCGGCGGTGCCCTTGACGAGATTGTCGACCGCCGTCACGACGGTGACCCGGTTGGCCGCCCGGTCGATCGCCAGGCCCATGAGCGCGGTGTTCGCGCCGAGCACGTCCGCCGTGCGGGGGAACTCCCCCGCCGGCAAGAGCTGCACGAAGGTCTCGTCGCCGTACGCCGACTCCCAGGCGCCGCGGATCTGCTCGTCGGTCATGCCCGGAACGATGGGCGCGGAAGAGGTGGCGAGGATGCCGCGGGCCATGGGGACGAGCACCGGCGTGAACGAGATGCGGATGCCCCGGTCGGGACCGGTGCCGCCTTCGACGCTGGACTCGCGGGCCGCCGCCAGCGCCTGGCGGATCTCGGGGATGTGCCGGTGCGTGCCGCCGACGGCGTACGGGTTGGCGCTGCCGAGGATCTCGGAAGCCAGCAGGTGCGTCTTGAGGCTGCGGCCGGCGCCGGAGGGGCCGACCGCGAGCACCGTCACGATGTCGGACGGGTCGATGACGCCCGCAGCGACGCCGGGCGCGAGGCTGAGGCTCACGGTCGACGCGTTGCAACCGGGAGCGGCGATCCGCGAGGCGCCTTCGAGCCGCCGGCGCTGCTTGGCGCCGGCCACCGGCAGCTCCGGCACGCCGTACACCCACGGCTCGTGGAAGTCCCCGCCGTAGAACCGGTCCCAGTCGGCTACGGACTCGAGACGGTGATCCGCACCCGCATCGATGACGAGCGGGGTGTCGCCGAGGGCGTCGGTGTACTGGCCGGACTGGCCGTGGGGCAGCGCGAGGAAGACGATGTCGTGGCCCGCGAGGACCTCGGGAGTCGTGTCTTCGAGGGTGAGGTGGGCGAGCGAGCGGAGGTGCGGCTGGTGCTGGATGAGCGGCTGTCCCGCGTTGGAGTGCGCGGTCACGGTGCGGATCTCGACGTCGGGATGTGCGGCGAGGATCCGCAGGATCTCACCGCCCGCATAGCCGGATGCGCCGGAGACGGCGACCGAATATGTCATGGATTCCACCTTAGAGTCTGCGTACGGGGGCCGGAGACGGCGACGCCCGTTCGCAGACGTCCATGACAGGACGGCGTTCGGGGTCGCCTAGAGTCGGCGCTCGCCCAGACGGCGTCGGCGTGCGGGAGCGACGCTCGGAAGGAGCGTCACAAGTCCCTGGATCGCCGAAGGCATGCGCCGACGATAGCCGCCGGGCTGCGGCATCCGCAAATCCGGCGAAGAACGCGCGTCGTCGAGGGTCGCGTCAGGCCGGCAGCTGCGCGAGAAGCTCGAGTTCGTCCGCGCGGGTGAGGCCGGCGCGGCGCTCGCGATCCAGACCACGGGTGCGCTCATCGGCCAAGGTGCGCTCGAGGGTGTCGCGCAGCGGCCGCAGCCGGCCGCCGAGCAGCCGGTACGCCGTGTTCGAGCGCGTCCAGAATCCCGGCATGTCGCGCGGAAGCCACAGGGGCAGGGACCGCGGTCCCATCCAGAACGCCACGCCCTGCTCGGTCAGCCACTCATCGGATGCCGACACCGCCCGGCCCGTGTGACCGGCGATCTCTCGCGCCTCGGCCAGGACCCGCTCCAGCGGAACCGGATCACCCACTGCGTTCACCACGCCGGTCCAGCGTTCTCGTCCGAGCACCTGGACGAACGCGGCGAGGTCCTCGACGTCGATGACCTGCGTCCCGAGATCGGCGGCATCGGGCACCAGCACGTCGCCCGCGTCCGCCAGGGCGAAGCGCGCCGCCCAGTACCCGAAACGGTCGGTCGGGTCGCCGGGACCGACGATCAGTCCCGGACGCACGATCGCGGCACGGTGCCCGAGCGCCGCACGCACCGCAGCCTCCGCGTGCACCTTCGCCTGGCCGTAGTCCTCCGGCTCCCCGGCAGCGGGCGGCGCGAGCAGCCCCGCCGACTCGTCAGCGCCACGCTCGTCGTGGGACGCGTACACCGAGACCGTCGAGACGTAGGTCCAGTGCTTCGCGCGCTCCCCGAGCGCCCCCAGCGCGGCCCCGACATGAGCCGGGTCGGACGACACGTCGACGATCTCATCCCAGTCCCGGTCCGCCACCGCCGCGTACGCGTCCGGGTGATCACGATCGGCCACGACAAGGGTTGTTCCGTAGGGCGCCGGTCGCGCGCCGCGGGCGAGACAGGTGACGGATGCCGCCGCATCCGCCCAGCTCTCGGCCACCCGGCCGCTGAGCCAGCCGGTACCGCCCAGGATGAGCACATCGGTCATGCCCCCAGCCAATCAGAACCACCGGGCGGGGGCACCCGTCTCCGCTGGGAGCAGATCGCTACTCGCGCAGCGTCGCCCCGAACCGCTCAGCGGCGACCGCGACACCGGCGAGCTTCGCCTCCGTCGCCTCCGCCGCCGTGAGCGTCCGGTCGGCGGCGCGGAACCGCAGCGCGAACGTCAGGCTCTTGGAGCCGTCCGGCACGCCCTGGCCGCGGTAGTCGTCAACGAGGCGCAGAGATTCCAGCAGCTCGCCCGCGCCGTCCACCAGCGCGGTGCGCACCTCTGCGGCCGGAACGTCCGCGCCGAGGACCAGCGAGACGTCCTGCGTCGCCGCCGGGAACGCGGACAGTGACGCCGCCACGACCTTCTCCCCCGCCAGCGACAGCACGAGGTCGAGGTCGAGCTCAACGACGATGACGCGGCCGGGAAGATCGGATGCCGCGGCCACCGCCGGCAGCAGCTCCCCCACGTAGCCGACCTCGGTGCCGGCGACCGAGAGCACCCCGGTGCGTCCAGGGTGCAGCGCCGCGCGCTCGCCCTGGGCCACATCGACCGTGACACCGGCAGCGGCGGCGATCGTGCGCACTGCGTCGAGGCCGTCCGCGAGCTCGGCCGTCACGGGGGCGACACCGGGCTGCTTGGGCACGAGGCTTCCCGTCAGCAGCACGGCGACATGACGGTGCTGCGGCGGGATCGACTGGTCGAGCTCGGCGAGGGTCGCGGCATCCGGACGCACGGCCAGCGGCGGGACGAACGACGTGCCGTACGCGACACCGGCCTTCGGGAGGAAGACCACGCCGGTCTCGAAGAGCGCCAGGTCGGTGAAGCCGCGCGACAGGTTGCGGTGGGCGACCTGCAGGAGGCCGGGAACGAGCGAGCGGCGGAGGAAGGGCGCCTGGCCGTCGAGCGGATTGGCCAGCTTGACGCTGGGCAGGTGCTCGCCCGACGCCGAGCCGTGCAGGTCGTTCTGCTCCTCGGTGGTGAATCCGAAGGACGGGGTCTCCACGAAGCCTGCTGCTGCGAGCGCGTTCGCCACGCGCCGTCGGCCCTGCTGCGCGTCGGTGAGTCCGCGTCCGGACGGCGGCAGCGGGAGCACGGAGGGGATGCGGTCGTAACCCTCGATGCGTGCCACTTCCTCGGCCAGCGTCCACTTGTCGGTGAGGTCCGGGCGCCACGAGGGCGGTATGACCTGCCAGCCCGCCGCGTCGTCCTCGTTGGGGACGACGTCGCATCCGATCAGCCGCAGCGCCGCCTCGATCTGACCGCCGGTGTACTCCACGCCGATCAGATGCTGCACGAACAGCGGGGGAAGCTCGATGCCGGGCACGAACACCTCGGCGTACAGGGCACCCCCGTATTCGTCGTCGCTCGTGCCGCCGGCGTACTCCACCATCAGCTCGGCGACCCGCCGGGCCGCGACGAACGGCACCAGCGGGTCGACGCCGCGCTCGAAGCGGCGGGATGCCTCGGAGGGCAGCTTGTGACGGCGGGCGGTGCGTGCGATCGAGACGGTGTCGAAGCTCGCGGCCTCGATGAGGACGTTGCGCGTGGTGTCGCTCATCTCGGTGGCGGCCCCGCCCATCACGCCGGCCAGGCCGATGGGCCCGGAATCGTCGGTGATGAGCAGATCTTCGGGATCGAGCGTGCGCACCTTGCCGTCGAGAGTCTCGAGCTTCTCCCCCGCCGTCGCCCGGCGCACGGTGATGCCGCCCTGGAGCTTGTCGAGGTCGTACCCGTGGATCGGCTGGCCGAGCTCGAGCATCACATAGTTCGTGATGTCGATCAGGATGCCGAGCGAGCGGATACCCGCCAGGCTCAGGCGAGCGATCATCCAGGCCGGGGTCGGCTTGGTCGGGTCCACGTCGCGCACCACGCGCGCGACGAACTCGGACGCCCCGACCCGGCCGCGGATGGGGGCCTGGTCGTCGACGGTGATCGGGAAGCCCGATCCGGGCGCGAGGTCCTCCCACGGCCGGTCGGCCGGATCGTGGAACGCTGCGCCGGTGGAGTGCGAGTACTCGCGAGCCACACCGCGGATCGACAGTGCATAGCCGCGGTCGGGCGTGACGTTGATCTCGACGGCGACGTCGTCCAGGCCCAGCAGCGTGATCGCGTCGGTGCCGACGGGGGCGTCGATGCCGAGTTCCACGAGCCGCAGGATGCCGCTGTGCTCCTCGCCGAGGCCGAGTTCGCGCGCGGACGCGATCATGCCGTCGGAGACGTGCCCGTAGGTCTTGCGTGCCGCGATGGGGAACGGGCCGGGGAGGACCGAACCCGGGAGCGTGACGACGACCTTGTCCCCCACGAAGAAGTTGCGGGCGCCGCACACGATGCCGTGCACGGCGTCGCCGCCGTCCGCGGCGGTTTCGCCGTCCGGTGCGACGCGCACCTGACACCAGCGGATCGTCTTGCCGTTGGACTGCGGCTCCTCGACGAACTCGAGCACCTCGCCGACGACGATCGGGCCCTGCAGCTCGAAGCGGTGGACGTCCTCCTCCTCGAAGCCGACGCGGACCAATGCCGCCAGGATGTCTTCGGGCGTGGCGTCGGCCGGCACCTCGACGTACTCGCGAAGCCAGGAGAGCGGGACGCGCATCAGACCACCATTCCGAACTGCTCGCTGAAGCGGACATCGCCTTCGGCCATGTCGCGCATGTCCTGGACGTCGCTGCGGAACATCAGCGTCCGCTCGATACCCATGCCGAACGCGAAGCCGGAGTACTCCTCCGGGTCGATTCCCGCAGCGCGCAGCACGTTGGGGTTGATCATGCCGCAGCCGCCCCACTCGATCCATCGCGCCCCGCCCTTGAAGGTGGGGTGCCACAGGTCCAGCTCGGCCGACGGCTCGGTGAACGGGAAGAAGTTCGCGCGGAAGCGCGTCTTGGCCTCGGGGCCGAACAGCACCTTGGCGGCGTGGTCGAGCGTCCCCTTGAGGTGCGCCATCGTGATGCCCTTGTCGACCACGATGCCCTCGAACTGAGTGAAGACGGGAAGGTGTGTCGCGTCGAACTCGTCGGTCCGGTACACGCGCCCGGGACACAGGACGTAGAGCGGCAGATCCCGCTCGAGCATCGAGCGCACCTGAACCGGACTCGTGTGCGTGCGCATGACGAGGTGGCGTTCGACCGGGTCGACGAAGAACGTGTCCTGCATCTGGCGCGCGGGGTGGTCGACGTCGAAGTTCAGGGCGTCGAAGTTGTACCACTCGTGCTCGAGCTCGGGACCCTCCGCGATCTCCCAGCCCATCCCGACGAAGATGTCGGCGATCTGCTCTTGCAGGAGGGAGATCGGATGCCGCGCCCCCACGCGGGCGCGAGCCGCGAGTGCGGTGATGTCGACCCGCTCCGCCTCGAGCTTCGCGGCGGTCTCGGCGGCGGCGAGCTCCTCCTCACGAGCGGCGAGCGCCTGGTTCACGCGGCCGCGGGCTTGGCCCACGAGCTTGCCGAACTCGGCCTTCTTCTCGTTCGGGACGTCGCGCAGGCGCGCGTTGAGCTTCGCCAGCGGCGAGCCCTCGGCGGAGTGCGCGGAGCGGGCGGCCTTCAGCGCCGCGGTGTCGGCGGCGCCCGCGATCGCGGCAAGGGCGTCGGCGACGGCAGCATCCACCGCCTCGGGCGTGATCTCTGCCGGGGCAGCGGCGGGTGATTCGGGTGCGTCGGACACGAGAGACGAGTCTACCGACGGCGGCGGCCGTCCTCGGCTCGCCGGCCGGTGCTCACGCGCCGGCGTCCCACCGCGCGGTCAGACGGGTCCTGCGGTGCCGTCGAACTTACCGAGGCCGCGCCTGGCCGCGATGGTCTCCGTCATGGTCGTGGGCTCCTCGCCGTCTCCCGCGTCGAAGGCGATGACTTTGGGCGAGCGCCGCGTGCGCTTCTCCACCAGGTATGCGACATACGACAGCGCCAGACACATCGCGACGTAGATCGAGCCGCCGACGATCGCCGCGGGAATGAGCGGAGAGTTGTAGAGCGCCTGCGAGCCGATGAGCTTGATGACGTACAGCAGCTCGTGGAACGTGATGATGAAGCCCAGCGCGGTGTCTTTCAGCGTGACCACGAGCTGCGAGATGATCACCGGCAGCATCGCCCGAACCGCCTGTGGCAGGAGGATCAGCTGCATCACGCCAGCTTTGCGCAGGCCGATGGCGTAGCCCGCTTCGCTCTGGCCGCGGGGAAGCGACTCCACGCCCGCCCGGAAGACTTCCGCCAGCACCGAGCCGTTGTAGGCGATCAACGCGATCACGACCGCCCAGAACGGGGACATCTTGATGTCGATGACGGGCAGCCCGTAGTACAGCAGCATCATGAAGATCAGCACCGGGATCGCGCGCAGCACTTCGACGATCCAGCCGATCGGCAGTCGCAGCCACGCGTGATCGGAGAGGCGTCCGAGAGCCAGCGCGAACCCGAGGACGAGCGCACCGACGGCGGCCACCGCGAAGGCCGAGACCGTGTTGACGACGCCCTCGCCGATGATCTCCCAGATGCGGGTGTAGGTGAAGATCGACCACTTCTCGGGACTGAGCTGTCCGGTCTCGTACAACCGCCAGATCACCCAGCCGAGGAACAGCAGGACGACGAGGATCGTGATCGCGCCGATGATGCGGTTGCGCACCACTGCCCGGGGACCGGGGACGTCATACAGGACGGAGCTGCTCATCGCGCGATCCTCCACTTGCGCTCCAGGGTGCGTTGCAGCCACGCCAGCAGCAGCACCAGCACGACGAAGATGACCATCACCCAGAGCAGCACGATGAGCTGGTTCTCGCCGCGCTCACTGAGCCATGCGCGCACCGATCCCAGATTCAGCACGGAGAAGCCGGCGGCGACCGTCGTGTTCTTCAGCAGAGCGATGAACACGCTCATCATCGGCGGGATGACCGACCGCGTCGCCTGGGGCAGCACGACGAGGGTCATGACCTGCCCGAAGGTCAGGCCGAGCGCTCGCGCGGCCTCGGCCTGCCCGACTGGGACGGTGTTGACGCCGGACCGGAGCGTCTCGGCGACATACGTGGCCGTGTAGATGCCGAGCGCGGCGGTGGCCAGGACGATCGGTGAGACGCGCTGCTGCAGGAGGATCGGCAGACAGAACGCGAAGAAGAACATCACGAGCGTCAGCGGGGTGTTGCGGATCCAGTTCACGTAGACGGCCCCCACGCTGCGCGCGATGGGCACCGGCGATACCCGCATGGCCCCGACGATGAAGCCGAGCACGAGGGCGATCAGGCCGCCCCCGAAGAACAGGATCAGGGTCCCGACAATGGCCTCGCCCCACAGGTCGAGGTTGTCCGTGATGACTCCCATGCGCCGCCTTCTGTTCAGAACCGATCAAGAAACGTCTCGTGGCGGCGCCGGTGTGCGGCGCCGCCACGAGTTGCCGGTCAGCTCGTCGGGTCGACCTCAGGCTGCTCGCCTTCGACCCCGGCGTCGCCGAGGTTGTTGTCGAAGATCTGCTGCCAGATGTCGCCGCCGTCGGTGAACATCGTGTTGATGAACTCCTGCAGCGCGACGTCGTCCTTGGCCAGGCCCACGCCGTAGCGCTCTTCGCTGAAGACGTCGCCGACGACCTTCAGGTTGTCAGGGTCCTGTGCCGCGTAGCCGATGAGGATGGCCTCGTCGGTGGTGACCGCGTCGACCTGGCCGTTCTTCAGGTCCTCGACACAGGCGGAGTACGTGTCGTACTCCTTCGTCTGCGCGGTGCCGAGGTCCTTGATGCGCTGGATCGAGGTGGAGCCGGTGGCCGAGCACACGACCATGTCGGACGTCAGCGAGTCGGGTCCGTCGATGGTGTCGTTGTCCGCGGCCACGAGCAGGCCCTGCCCCGTCACGAAGTAGGGTCCCGCGAAGGAGATCTGCTCCTTGCGCTTGTCGGTGATGGAGTACGTGCCGACGTAGTAGTCGATGTCGCCGTTCACGATCGCCTGCTCGCGGTTGGCCGACGGGATCGCCTGGAACTCGATCTGATCCTCGTCGAAGCCGAGCGACGCCGCGATCCAGCGCGCGATGTCGATGTCGAAGCCGGTGCGCTCACCGGTCGTCGGGTCGAGGTAGCCGAGCCCCGGCTGGTCCTCCTTCACGCCCACCTTCACCGAGCCGCGCTCGGTCATGGCGTCGAACGTCGGGCTGCCCTCGATCGTGACATCGGTGGCGACCTCCCACGGCGTGCTCGAGGCCTCCCCATCGCCACCGCCCGCCGATTCCGACGGTGATGCGCCCGGCGTGCCGCTGTTGCACGCGGTGAGCGCCAGCGCCGCGATCGCAATGCCTGCGAGCGCGCCGCCGATCCGTAGCTTTCGCATGTGATCCTCCAAGTCCGTTCCGTGTGTATCTTCATCGCCGCGCCGGTGCGGGCGCGGACGTCAGTGGGTGAGCAGCTTCGAGAGGAAGTCCTTGGCCCGCGCGCTCTGCGGGTTGGTGAAGAACTCCTCCGGCGTCGCCTGCTCGACGATCTGCCCGTCGGCCATGAACACGACGCGGTCCGCCGCCTTGCGCGCGAACCCCATCTCGTGGGTCACGACGATCATCGTCATGCCGTCCTGTGCGAGGCCGACCATGACGTCGAGCACCTCGTTGATCATCTCAGGGTCCAGGGCGCTGGTCGGCTCATCGAACAGCATCACCTTCGGCTGCATCGCCAGGGCGCGCGCGATCGCCACGCGCTGCTGCTGGCCGCCGGAGAGCTGGGCGGGCAGCTTGGATGCCTGATGGCCGACGCCGACGCGGTCGAGCAGCTGTGCCGCCAGAGCCTCGGCATCCGCTCGCTTCATCTTCTTGACCTTGATCGGCCCGAGGGTGACGTTCTCGAGGATCGTCAGGTGCGAGAACAGGTTGAAGGACTGGAACACCATGCCGACATCGGCACGCAGCCCCGCGAGCGCCTTGCCCTCTTTCGGCAGTTCTTTGCCGTCGATGGTGATCGTGCCGCTGGTGATGGTCTCGAGACGGTTGATCGTGCGACAGAGCGTCGACTTGCCGGAGCCGGACGGCCCGATGACGACGACCACCTCGCCACGGTTCACCGTCAGATCGATGTCTTTGAGGGCTTGGAAGTCTCCGTAGTGCTTCTGCACATTCGAGATCTGCACCAAGGGATCGCCACGGCGCACCGAGATGTTGCTGGTGGGTGGCGCACTGTCGTCGGGCGTCATAGAAGCACCCTAGGGCCGCGTTCGGACACGATGCCAGTGGCTTGCCCGCGTCTTAACCGTGTTGTAACAGGTGGGGCTGGTGAGACTGTCACCGCGTGGCACGCTGCGCGAACGCGGTCTCGTACAGGCACACGCTGGCGGCCGTCGCGAGGTTCAGCGACTCGGCGGCGCCGTAGATCGGCAGCCGCAGCGAGAGATCGGCGAGCGCGAGGGCGTCGTCGTCGAGGCCCCGCGCCTCGTTGCCGAAGAGCCACGCCGTCGGCTCGGCCAGGAGCGCGCGCGAGTCGAGGAAGTCGCCTCCCCCGACATCAGCCGCAACGACCCGCACCCCGGCGGCCCGCGCCTTCTCGACCGCGGTGGCCAGGTCCACCCCCAGCGCCACCGGCACGTGGAAGAGCGACCCGGTCGTCGCGCGCACAACCTTGGGGTTGTACGGGTCGACGGTGCGTCCGGTGAGCACCACGGCGTCGGCGCCGGCGGCATCGGCGGCACGGATGATCGTGCCGAGGTTGCCGGGGTCGCGCACCTCCTCGCAGATCGCCACGAGACGCGGAGACGCGGCGAAGACCTCGCGCACCGATGTGGGCGACTGACGGGCCACGGCGACGATCCCCTGCGGCGTCACCGTGTCGGCCATCGCGTCGAGCACCGCCTCTGTCGTGTAAACGACCTCGAGGCCGGCATCCTTCGCCGCGTCGCGGACGTCGGCGTGCTTCTCGAGCGCCGACGGGGTGGCGAACAGCTCGACGAGCGTGTCGGGGCGGTAGGCCAGGGCCTCGCGCGCGGCCTGAGGTCCTTCGAGGAGGAACAGCCCCGTCTCCTGCCGCGCGCTGCGCTTCGTCAGCTTGGCGACGGCGCGGACACGCGGCGAACGAGGGTTCTCGAGCACGGCTCTCAGTCTAGGGTCGCGGCATCCGTTCCCCATCACCCCCGCCCGCCCGCCCGCCCGGACGCGAGACTCCACTGGAGCGCCGAGACAGCGTCTGACGCACGCAGTCTCGGCGCCCGGATGAAGTCTCGCGGAACCCCCGGCCGTCCGCGACGCACCCGGCCACCCGGACGCGAGACTCCACTGGAGCGCCGAGACAGCGTCTGACGCACGCAGTCTCGGCGCCCGGATGAAGTCTCGCGGAACCCCCGACCGTCCCCGACGCACCCGGCCGACTCGGGAAGGCGAAAGAGGCGCCCTCCGTGGGGAGGACGCCTCTTTCGGGGAGAGCGGATGCTGCGCTCAGGCGCTCTTGGGAGCGTTGACGTTCTCGGGCAGCGCGTTCTTGGCGGTCTGGACGAGCGACGCGAACGTCTTGGGCTCGTTCACCGCGAGCTCGGCCAGCATGCGACGGTCGACCTGCACGCCCGCGAGGCCGAGGCCCTGGATGAAGCGGTTGTACGTGATGCCGTTCTGACGAGCGGCGGCGTTGATGCGCTGGATCCACAGGCGGCGGAAGTCGCCCTTGCGCTTGCGACGGTCGCGGTACGCGTAGACGAGCGAGTGGGTGACCTGCTCCTTCGCCTTGCGGTACAGGCGCGAACGCTGACCCCGGTAGCCGGAGGCACGCTCGAGGATGACGCGACGCTTCTTCTGGGCGTTGACGGCCCGCTTGACTCTTGCCATTTCTTCTGGTTCCTAACTTGCGTCGGCGCGCTCAGCGGCCGAGGAGCTTCTTCGCGACCTTGGCGTCGCCCGGGGCGAGGACCTGGTCCTGCGAGAGGCGGCGGGTACGGCGCGTGGGCTTGCCCTCGAAGTTGTGGCGAAGGTTCGCCTGCTGCTTCATGAGCTTCCCGCTGCCGGTGACCTTGAAGCGCTTCTTGGCGCCCGAGTGGGTCTTCTGCTTCGGCATCTGTTCTTCCTTCGTTTCGCTTCCCGCCCAGGCGGGAGTCTCATCCCGCCTGGTGCGGGAGTCTGTGGGGGCCTATTCGGCCGTGGCGGCTTCGGCCTCGGGGGCCTCGGCCTCCGGCGCCGGTGCGCCGCCGTTGCGGGCGGACCGGGCCGCTTCCTTGTTCGCGGCGCGCTGAGCGTTCTGCTCGGTCTTCACCTCGGACTTGTTCTTGTGCGGGGCGATGACCATCACCATGTTGCGGCCGTCGATCGTGGGGTTCGACTCCACGGTGCCGAACTCGGCGACATCCTCGGCGAACTTGCGGAGCAGGCGCACGCCCTGCTCGGGACGCGACTGCTCGCGACCGCGGAACAGGATCATCGCCTTGACCTTGTCGCCGGACTGGAGGAACCCCTCGGCGCGCTTGAGCTTGGTGATGTAGTCGTGGGCCTCGATCTTCAGACGGAACCGGACCTCCTTGAGGACGGTGTTCGCCTGGTTGCGACGCGCTTCCTTGGCCTTCTGCGCGGCCTCGTACTTGAATTTGCCGTAGTCCATGATCTTGACCACGGGCGGCTTCGAGTTGGGGGCCACCTCGACGAGATCGAGGTCGGCCTCCTGAGCCAGGCGCAGCGCCACCTCGATGCGGACGACGCCGACCTGCTCTCCGTTGGGGCCGACGAGACGGACCTCGGGCACACGGATGCGGTCGTTGGTGCGGGGATCGCTGATGCGGAACTCCTTGGGTATGAGGGCTGAACCCCCACGACACGGTGTGTCGCGGGTGGATCGAGAGCCACTCCACCCGTCGAGACGCTTCCAGCGCCGACTTTCTGCACCCTGCTCCGTGACGGAGCCCTCCGCGTGGTTCTGGCCGCGGCTACCCCGGCCGCAGAACGGTCGGGGCGGAGTGCGTGACCCGGTAGCCTGGAACGGCAAGCGCGGGTGGGATGTGATCCTCTTTCCGATCCGGTGCAGACGCACCGGAGACCGCAACAGTCTATCAGAGAGAACGGCGTGGACACGATTCGAGACCAGGACGGCGACACTGCTGACGCGACGGCGGGACCGGATGCCGAACGCCAGGCCCGCTGGGAGCAGCAGGAGCGCGCCGCGGCGTCGGCCTCCCGCGACATCGCCGACGTTCCCGCCGTCGAGGTGATCACCACCACTGCCGTCCACCTGCTGAGCGCCGCCGCCGTCAAGGTCGGCCTCGCCGACGACCCCGCCACGCAGACCGATCTCGATGAGGCGCGCAAGCTCATCAATGCCCTCGCCGGCCTGATCACGGCGGGTGCGCCCGAGATCAGCGACATGCACGCGCGCTCACTGCGTGACGGCCTGCGTTCGGTGCAGCTCGCGTTCCGCGAGGCCTCGGTCATCCCCGACCCGATCGGCCAGGGCCCGGGCGAGAAGTGGACCGGTCCGGTCACCTGATCCCGAGGGCGTCGGCACCGCGTCGCACGGCGTCGACGGTGCGACGAACCGCCTCGGCGTCCGTGCCGTGGTTGCTCACCGCGAAACGCACAACGGTGCGTCCGCGCCACGTCGACGAGGACGCCCACACCGTTCCTTCCGCGCGCAGCCACTCCCCCAAGGCAGCGGTGGCGGCATCATCCGGAGCGGCCAGGCACACCTGCGTGAAGACCACGTCGTTGAGGACCTCGAGTCCGGGGATGCGGGAGAAGCCCGCCGCAAGACCGGCTGCGGCATCCGCGAGACCGTCGACCAGTCGCCCGACGCCATCGCGTCCGAGGGAACGCAGTGCCGCCCATACCGGGACTCCACGTGCGCGCCGCGAGAGCTCAGGGACGCGGTCATACGGGTCGGCGATGCTCGCGACCACGGGAAGATATGCCGCGTGCGCGCCGAGCGAGGCTGTCATCGCCGCCTCGTCCCGGACGATCGCGACACCGCAGTCGTAAGGGACATTGAGCGTCTTGTGCGCGTCGGTCGCCCACGAGTCGGCCTCCGCAAGCCCCCGGGTCAGATGCCGCAGGCGTGGACTGGCGGCCGCCCAGAGCCCGAACGCGCCGTCCACGTGCACCCATGCGCCGTGTCGACGGGCGATGTCCACAGCGGCGGAGAAGTCGTCGAACGCGCCCGAATGCACATCCCCTGCCTGCAAGGCCACGATGGCCGGGCCCTCTCCGTCACCGAGCGCCCGTTCGAGTCCCCCGACATCGATGCGTCCCTCGGCGTCGGCGCCCACGGTGCGCGGCGCGCCGAGTCCGGCGATGCGGCCGGCGAGGACGACAGATGTGTGCACCGCATCACCGGCCAGGAAGCGGACGACTGGGCCGTGCTGAAGGCCCGCCGCCGGGTCGGCGCCGACAGCCCGCAGGACCGCGTCGCGGGCGACGACCAGACAGGACAGGTTCGCCATCGTCGCGCCGGTGACGAAGCCCACGCCGCTGCCGGCGGGCAGCCCGAGCAGTTCGACGAGCCATCGGGCGGCCACTTCCTCCACCGCGGCGGTCGCCGGCGTCGGCTGACGTGACCCCGTGTTCTGGTCCCACGCCGAGACCAGCCAGTCGGCCGCGAGCGCTGCAGGATAGGTGCCGCCGATGACGAATCCGTAGAAGCGCGGCGACCCCATCGCCATGAGACCGTCCTCGGCGGCGGCCGCGAGCTCCTCGACGACGTCGTCCGGCTGGGCGCCCTCTTGCGGAAGACGTTCCTCCAGCAGTGCCAGCACGCCGTCGACGTCGAGCTCGGGGCGTACCGGACGGTCCCGGACCGACTCCAGCCAGCCGAGCGCGTACCGGTGCGCGGCTTCGAGCGCTCTCCGATACTGTTCGTTCGTCGCCTCGTCCATCGAGTCACCTCCGCGGAGCCGATCATCCGCCGAGCCCGCGCCCGCCGCAAGCACTCGCGGATTCGGAGGCGACGGATGGTCTCGGAGACTGGGCTCAGGCGCGGACGAGTTTCACCGTCAACGAGTCCACGAGCACCGCGATGCGGTCGTCGGCAGCCCAGCGCTTGGCCAGGCGCGCCAGCACGGCATCCAGCTCGGTCTTGTCGAGCCCGCTCATGAGGTGCAGGCGCACGACGAGCTCCGGCCCGCGTAGACGAGCGTCCGGGTCGCCCGGCTCCACCGCCAGGTCGATGACCGACAGCTCGCCGCCGATGCTCTCATGCAGTCCGGCCACCACTTCGGGCGAGTGGAAGGCGGGCTCCCACCCGTGCCCCTGCCCGATGGCCCAGACGGCCGGGCGACGGATGACGAACTCGGTGTCGGAGCCGGGGTCCACGACGATGAGATCGGTGTCGTCGGCGACCGCGGCGAGCGCGGTGCGGACGCCGTCGACGGGAACGGGCCGTGCCGTGGCATCCCAGCGCCGCATCGTGCCCACGGAGGTGAACACGGGCAGCACTCGGCGTCCGTCTGGAGCGGCGACGGTGACGATCGACAGCTCCTGCGTCTTGTCGACCTCCAGTCCGTGCGCCCCGACGCCGTGGTCCCCCTTCTCGGCGAGGAGCGGGATCAGCAGACGCGCCGTGCGGTAGGCGTCGACGACCGCCCGCTGGTCCCCCGATCCCGCACGGAAGGCGGTGAGTGCGGCCAGCAGCCCGGGGTCGGCGGAACCGTCGTCCGCGGAGTGCGGGTTGGCGTGGAAGCTGCGGCCCTCCCACGGCACTCCCGCCGAGTCGGATGCCGCCCCATGATCGTGCGCGGAGGGCTGCCGGTCCCGCCGGCCGGAGCCCGTGGGTCGCTCGTCGGGTGCGTCAGTATCCGGCGACATCCAGCGCCTCGGCGAGCGTGAACGCGCCGGCGTACAGCGCCTTGCCGACGATGGCGCCTTCCACGCCCAGCGGAACGAGGTCGCGCAGCGCCGCGATGTCGTCCAGGTTCGACACCCCGCCCGATGCGACGATCGGCTTCGGGGTGCGGGTGGTCAGCTCTCGCAGCAGATCGAGGTTCGGGCCCTTCAGCGTGCCGTCCTTGGTCACGTCGGTGACGACGTAGCGGCTGCAGCCGGCGGCCTCGAGGCGGTCCAGCACTGTCCACAGATCGCCGCCCTCACGCGTCCAGCCGCGGGCGGCCAGGGTGGTTCCCCGCACGTCGAGTCCCACCGCGATGACGTCGCCGTAGCGGCCGATGACGTCGGCGGCCCACTCGGGGTTCTCCAGTGCCGCGGTTCCGAGGTTGATGCGGGACGCGCCGCTTTCGAGCGCCGCCTCCAGGGTGCGGTCGTCGCGGATGCCGCCCGACAGCTCCACCTGGACGCCTTTGACCTGCCGGATCACCTTGCGCAGAACCCCCGCGTTCGACCCGCGGCCGAAGGCGGCGTCGAGGTCGACGAGATGGATCCACTCGGCGCCCTGGCGGGCGAAGTCCAGTGCCGCGTCCACGGGGTCGCCGTAGCTGGTCTCGGTGCCGGCCTCGCCCTGGGTCAGCCGGACAGCCTTCCCGTCGGCCACGTCGACGGCGGGCAGAAGCACGAGCTTGGGTGTGGACGCGAAATCGTTCATGTGTTCCTGGCTGAGAGTCGGATGCTGTGCGAGACGGTCTTCCGGAGCACGCGCTCCCGCAGACGGCACGGTCTCAGAGGGTAGCCCCGCCGAGGCCGTCGATCCAATTCCTCAACAGCCGGATGCCGGCATCGCCGGACTTCTCGGGGTGGAACTGGGTTGCCGAGAGCGGGCCGTTCTCGACGGCCGCGAGGAACGGGGTGCTGTACTCGCACCAGGTCAGCACCGGCTCCGGGAAGGGCGGCTGCACGTCGAGCAGCCATTTCTGAGCCGCGAACGAGTGCACGAAGTAGAACCGCTCGCTCTCCAGGCCGCGGAACAGTCGCGATCCGTCGCCGGGCTCGACGGTGTTCCAGCCCATGTGCGGCAGCACCGGCGCATCGAGCTCGGTGACGACCCCCGGCCATTCCCCGAGACCCTCCGTGTCGACGCCGCGCTCCACGCCCCGCTCGAAGAAGATCTGCATGCCGACGCAGACGCCCAGTACGGGGCGTCCGCCGGCCAGCCGGCGTTCGATGAGCTCGTCGCCCCGGCTGGCACGCAGCGCTTCAGCGACGGCGCGGAAGGCTCCGACGCCGGGAACCATCAGACCGTCGGCGTCCATGATGAGCCCTCGGTCGGAGGTGAGGCGGGCGTCGGCTCCCGCCGCGATGAGCGCCTTCACCGCCGAGTGCACGTTGCCCGACCCGTAGTCGAGCACGGCCACGACGGGGCGCTCGCCCGCCGTCTGGGCCTCGCCGCTCACAGCGCGCCTTTCGTGCTCGGGATGCCGTCCACGAGGGGGTCCAGCGACTTCGCCTGCCGGAACGCGCGGGCGAACGCCTTGTATTCCGCTTCGGCGATGTGATGCGGATCGCGGCCGGAGAGCAGGCGAACGTGGACGGTCAACGCGCCGTTGTACGAGATGGCCTCGAACGTGTGGCGCACGAGTGATCCGGTGAAGTGCCCGCCGATGAGGTGGTGCTCGAAGCCTTCCGGCTCGCCGGTGTGCACGAGATACGGCCGCCCGCTGATGTCGACGACCGCCTGCGCGAGGGCCTCATCGAGAGGCACCAGGGCGTCGCCGTAGCGCGAGATCCCCGACTTGTCGCCCAGAGCCTCCCGGATCGCCTGACCGAGCACGATCGAGATGTCTTCCACCGTGTGATGCGCGTCGATGTCGGTGTCACCCGAGGCGCGGACGGTGAGGTCGGTGAGCGAGTGCTTCGCGAACGCCGTCAGCAGGTGGTCGAAGAACGGCACGGTCGTGTCGATCCGGCTGCGGCCGGTGCCGTCGAGGTCGAGCTCCAGCTCGACGGTGGACTCGCTCGTGGCCCGTCGCAGCGAGGCGGTACGAGGTGCGGCGCTCATGCCGCCGATCCTACCGAGGCCAGCGCGTCCAGGAACGCGGTCGTCTCGTCCTCGGTGCCCGCTGTCACGCGAAGGTGGTGGGGGATCCCGACGTCGCGGATCAGCACGCCCTGATCGTAGAGGGCGTCCCACGTGGCGGCCGGGTCGTCCACTCCCCCGAAGAGCACGAAGTTCGTCCAGGTCTCGTGCGCAGTGAAGCCCAGCGCCTCGACCGTCGCCGAGATGCGATCGCGCTGGCCGACGATCTCGTCGACCATGCCGAGCATCGTGGGCGCGTGCCGCAGGGCCGCGCTGGCGGCCGCCTGCGTCAGCGCACTCAGGTGATACGGCAGCCGGACGAGACGGAGCGCGTCGATGAGTGCGGGGTCGGCGGCCAGATACCCGACCCGGGCGCCTGCGAAGGCGAAGGCCTTGCTCATCGTGCGAGAGACGACCAGGCGCTCTCGCCCCGGCAGGAGCGTGAGGGCCGATCGCTCATCACGCGGCGCGAACTCGAAATACGCTTCATCCACGATCACGATGCCCTGCGTTGCCTCGTACACGGCCTCGATGACGTCCAGGCGCATGGGCGTGCCGGTGGGATTGTTCGGAGAGCAGAGGAACACGACGTCGGGTTGGGCGTCTGCGACCTGCGATGCGGCGTCCATGGCGCTGATCGCGAAGTCGTCCGGGCGTGTGCCGGAGATCCATCGCGCACCCGTCCCGCGCGTCAGCAGCGGATACATCGAGTACGTCGGCGCGAAGCCGAAGGCGGTGCGCCCCGGTCCGGCGAAGGCCTGCAGGATGTGCTGGAGGACCTCGTTGGACCCGTTGGCCGCCCAGATCTGGTCACGCGTGAGGCCGTGCCCGAGGTAGTCGGCGAATCCCTCCCGCAGCGCCGTGAACTCGCGGTCGGGATAGCGGTTCACGTCGCGCAGCGCGCGAGCGATGGAGTCCAGGATGTCGTCGGCGACGTCCTGCGGAACGGGGTGGGTGTTCTCGTTGACGTTGAGGGCGACCGGAAGGGGCGCCTGTGGTGCCCCGTAGGGCTTCTGGCCGCGCAGATCTGCGCGGAGGGGGAGGTCTTCGAGACGTGCACTCACCCCTCCCATGCTAGGCCCGGCGCGCGGGACGGAGCCGTTCGATGACGGCTCGCAGCTCCGTCAGCGCGTGCGACCGCGGACGCGTGCGCAGCCGCTCAACGCCCGCCGTCGTACTCCGCCGGGATGGCCAGGCTCTGCCCGGCCTGGACGACGACATCGTCCAGCGCGTTGAGGCGCACGATGTCGTCGACGACGTCGCGCGGGTCGCGATCGGGCGCGACCTCCTCGGCGATCGTCCACAGCGAATCACCGGGAGCCACCGTCACCGTCTGGAAGGAGCCTGCCGGCGCTCCCCCGTCGCGCGAGGCGAGGGCGGCACCGCCACCGAGCACCGCGGCGCTCAGCGCCACCACCACGGGCAACGCGGCGAGGGCGGCGAGCACGCGCCGCCCGCGCACGGTGAGGCGCAGTCGCGTGGCCCGGCGCGCAGCCGCAGTCGCCGCGCGGGCCGGCGAGGGGACGGACGTCGTGATGCCGATCGCGGTCATGCTGTTCTCCTCTGATGGGGAGAGATTCGCATTCTCCACTCGGCCGGGAGTGGAGAATGCGAACCTCTCTTCCGAAGCTATCTTCGAGTCTGTAGGATGTCAACCCCGTGTCCGGATCGATATTCCTCGAACGCGACACGCGGGTGGGTTGTTCCACTCGCTCGTCGGATCCGGATACGGTTTCGATACGAGAACCCCACCACGGGCCTCCGACATTCGAAGAAACAGCGCTCGACGCCCGAGCGCGGGACGGAGCCGGAAGATGAGCGACGCGGCCGGGCGCGAGAAGCCCCAGACTCGTCGGCGGAAGAGCCTGAGCGACAAGCAGCTGGCGATCCTGGAAGTGATCCAGCGGTCGATCGCGCGCCACGGGTACCCGCCGAGCATGCGCGAGATCGGCGACGCCGTGGGGCTCAAGTCGCTCTCGAGCGTCACCCACCAGCTGAACCAGCTCGAACTGAGCGGCTACCTCCGTCGCGACGCCGGCAAGACGCGCGCCATGGAGGTGCTCATCGATCTGCCCGGCACCGCCGCGGAGAACCCGGCCGACAGCGCACCGGCGCTCGGCGACGCGGCACTTGTTCCGCTGGTCGGCCGGATCGCCGCCGGCGTGCCCATCACGGCGGAGCAGCAGGTGGAGGAGATCTTCCCCCTGCCGCGTCAGCTCGTGGGCAAGGGCGACCTCTTCATGCTGCGGGTCTCCGGCGAGTCCATGATCGACGCTGCGATCTGCGACGGCGACTGGGTGGTCGTGCGGTCGCAGGCCACCGCCGACAACGGCGACATCGTCGCGGCCATGCTCGATGGCGAGGCGACCGTGAAGACGTTCCGGCAGCGGGACGGCCACACGTGGCTCCTCCCCCGCAACTCGGCGTTCGAACCGATCCTGGGCGACGACGCAGTCGTGCTGGGCAAGGTCGTCGCGATCCTGCGCGCGGTCTGAGCGCCTCCGCGCCACCGGGCTCGCGCCTTCCGGTTTCATGCGGATCGCGCGAGGCGATGGGTAGCCGCGGTGCCGGGCGCCGCGCTATAAGGGGGGAATGACCGCCGAAGCGCCCGCGCCGGACACCTCCGCCCTTCAGGTGCGCCTGGCCGAACTGGAAGCCGAGAACGCTCGACTCCTGTCCGAGCGCATCCCGTTGCAAAGCGACGGAGCCGGCGTGCGCCGGTCCGGCCGCTGGCGAGCCGTCCTGTCGGCGGTCTGCATCGTCGTCGCCTCGATCCTCGTGCCGGTGTCGGTCGTCGCGGCATGGGCGCGCCTGGAGCTCGTCGACGAGACGGCGTTCGTCCAGACGCTGGCTCCGCTGGCCGACGATCCCGCCGTGCAGCAGATGATCATCGACGAGACCGTCCAGGCGGTCGAGTCCCAGATCGATATCGATGCCGTCACCGCCCAGGTCTTCGACAGCATCGCCCAGCTCGGCCTGCCGCCACGGGCCGCCGACGCGCTGCAACTTCTGCAGGCTCCCGCCGCGGAAGGCGTGAAGAACCTGCTCGACCAGGCGGTGACACACGTGGTCGAATCCGATGCCTTCGCCGACACCTGGACGGCGACCACGCGTGCGGCGCACCGCGCCCTGACCACCGCAGCCACGTCCGACGGCGGGAGCCTCGTCGTCATGACGGCCGACGGTCTCGGCATCCAGCTCGGCGCCATCGTGGAGCGGGTCAAGGCTCAGCTCGTCGACCGGGGAGTCGGGATCGCGCAGCTCATCCCGGCGGTGGACAAGGTCATCATCATCGGC
Source organism: Microbacterium timonense (assembly GCF_900292075.1). GTDB lineage: Bacteria > Actinomycetota > Actinomycetes > Actinomycetales > Microbacteriaceae > Microbacterium > Microbacterium timonense. Next base: position 32,188 of record NZ_OLMV01000001.1, on the reverse strand, counting down.
ACGGGCGAGACTCTCGTGACGATCCGCACCACGTACGCGCTCGCGACGGCGGCGGGGTGGTGGCTGCCGCTCATCACCATCGCACTCTTCATCGCCGGGATCCTCGTGGCGCGGCGTCGCAGCACAGCCGTGCTCGGCACGGGCATCGGCTTCGCTCTCGGCGGTGCCGCCCTCGCGCTCGCCTTCGCGGTCGGCTACCCGGTCATCGGCCAGACCGCCGTGCAGCTGGGATTGTCCGTCTCGGCCCTGGACGTCGTCTACCAGAGCCTCATCGGATCGATGCAGCAGACCGCCGCCATCGCGGTGCTGCTGGGCGCGGTGATCGCCGTGCTGGGCTGGTTCGCCGGTCGCTGGTCGCCCGCCGTGCGCTCCCGGTGGGCCGTCGGGTCGCTCAACGCGTCCCTGAGGACGCGGCTGGCCGCCCACGGGTTCGCGACGGGACGCTTCGGGGACTGGCTCTACCGCTCGCGCGCCCTCGTGCGCGCACTGGTCATCGTGCTGGCGATCATCTGGCTGTGGCTGCTGCGGCCGCTGTCGGCGGGCGACGTGTTCCTCGTGCTCATCGTCGCCCTCTTCGCGGCCTGGGTGCTCGAACTCCTGCAGAAGCGACCCGGCGAGACGGCTGCGGTCGTGGTGCCGGAGGCCGCCGAGGCGGCGGCCGCAGCGGGATTCGCAGAGGGAGTGGGCTTCGCCGAGGGCGTGGCGTTCGCGGAAGCAGACGCCCTCGCGGGCGGAGCGCCGCTCGCGGACGGTGAGGGCGGCATCCCGGAAGGCGTCGGCGCCGAGAACGACGCCGAGGCCGGCCCCGACGGCCACGCCGTCCCCGACGCCGTCCCCGACGCCGGAGCCGCGGCCGACGCCTCGGCGGCGGCCGCGAAACCCCGAGCGCGGAAGCCGCGGACTACGCGCTGATACCGGCCGGCACTCCCGCGCCGATCCGGGCGCGCACACGCTGCGTCGCCGTGACGAGGTTGGCCAGCGACGCCACCGTCTCGTCGTAGCCGCGCGTCTTGAGCCCGCAATCGGGATTGACCCACACCCGGCGCAGCGGCAGCGCGTCCACGGCGCGCTGCAGGAGGTCCTCGATCTCACGCACCGACGGCACGCGCGGAGAGTGGATGTCGTACACCCCGGGCCCGATCCCCGCGCCGAAGCCCGATGCCGCGATGTCGTCCACCACCTCGCCGCGGCTGCGAGCCGCCTCGATCGAGGTCACGTCGGCGTCGAGGGCTGCGATCGCGTCGATGACGGCGTCGAACTCCGAGTAGCACAGATGCGTGTGCACCTGGGTCTGCGCCCCCGCGCCGGCGGTGGCCAGCCGGAAGGACCCGACCGACCACTCCAGGTACGCGGGCTGCTGCGCGCGGCGGAGAGGCAGCAGCTCCCGCAACGCCGGCTCATCGACCTGGATCACGCCGATGCCGGCGGCCTCCAGATCGGCGATCTCGTCGCGCAACGCGAGTGCGACCTGGTTCGCCGTCTCGCCCAGCGGCTGGTCATCACGCACGAACGACCAGGCGAGGATCGTCACGGGGCCGGTGAGCATGCCCTTCAGCGGCTTGTCGGTCAGCGACTGCGCGAAAGCGGACCACGCCACCGTGATGGGCGCGGGACGTGAGACGTCACCCCACAGGATGGAGGGGCGCGTCGCCCGCGAGCCGTACGACTGCACCCAGCCGTTCTGCGTCACGGCGAATCCGTCCAAGTGCTCGGCGAAATACTGCACCATGTCGTTGCGCTCGGGCTCTCCGTGCACGAGGACGTCCAGTCCGAGCTCGTCCTGCAGCGCGACGACACGGGTGATCTCCTCCCGCAGGAACGTCTCGTATTCGGCCGCGGAGAGCTCACCGCGCGCGCGGCGTGCGCGGGCTCGACGGATCTCGCCCGTCTGCGGGAACGAGCCGATGGTCGTCGTGGGCAGCAGCGGCAGGTCCAGGCGGCGCTCCTGCGCCGACACGCGGTCCTCGTACGCTCCGCGATGGAAATCGTCGGGGCCCAGCTCAGCCAGCCGGGAACGCACGGCGCCGTCACGGACTCCGGGCGCGCTGCGACGGTCGGCAAGGGCGCGGGATGCCGCGGCGAGCGCGTCCTCTATCGCGTCACGCCCGCTCGTCAGGCCGGTGGCGAGGGTGGCGACCTGCGCGACCTTCTGATCAGCGAAGGCCAGCCACGATGCTAGACGGGGGTCCAACTCGGTCTCGTCCGCCACATCATGTGGAACGTGCTGGAGCGAGGTCGACGTCCCGGCGGCCACGCTCCCGGCACCGAGCCCGGAAAGCGCCTCGAGCGTCTCCCAGGCGGCTTCGAGATCGCCGCGCCAGATGTTGCGTCCGTCCACCACGCCGCCGACGACGGTCTTTCCGGCCAGCCCGTCCACGGCCGCCGGGATCGCTCCGCGCACCAGGTCGATGGCGATCGCCTCCACGGGCGACGCGGCGAGAGCTCGCCACGCCTGTTCGGAGAGCTGCCCGTAACCGGCGGCGACCAGGATGGCCGGACGGCCGGCAGCGTCGCCGAGTGCGGCGTAGGCACGTGAGGCGGCCTGTGCCAGGCGGTCCGTGGAGGCGGGCAGGCTCTCACTCACCAGGGCCGGTTCGTCGAGCTGCACCCAGTCCGCACCCGCGGCCCGCAGCGCGCGCAGCAGCTCCGCGTACACCGGGAGGAGGTCGTCCAGACGCTCGAGCGGATCGAAGTCGGACCGCGCTCCCGTCGCGGGCTTGGACAGCGCCAGAAGGGTGACGGGACCGACGATGACGGGCCGCACGACGTGACCGTCGGCCGTGGCTTCGGCGACCTGCCGGGAGAACCGGTCGTGCGACAGCGCGAAGACGGTCTCGGGACCGATCTCGGGCACGAGGTAGTGGTAATTGGTGTCGAACCACTTGGTCATCTCCAGCGGCGCATCCTCTCCGGCACCACGGGCTGCCGCGAAGTACGCGTCGAGCCCGATGCGACCGTCACTCTCGCGGAAGCCGTCGAAGCGTGCGGGAAGGACGCCGACCGCGGTGGCGGCGTCGTGCACCTGGTCGTAGAACGAGAACGCTTCAGGGATCGACGAGTCCGCGCCGCCGAGTCCCAGCTCGGCAAGGCGCCTGCGCGTGGCGCGGCGCAGCTCGGCCGCGGTGCGCTCGAGCGCCTCGGCGTCGATCGCGCCGGACCAGTGCGCTTCGAGCGCACGCTTGAGTTCACGGCGACGTCCGATCCGGGGGTAGCCGAGGATCGTGCCGGCGGGGAAGTCGGGGACGGTGGTGCGGGGGTCGGTCATCAGACGGCCTCCTTCTCGAGGGTGGTGTGCAGGATGTCGGCCTCACGGAGGACGGCGAGTACCGTCTCGTGGTTGTTGAAGGCGTAGAGGTGGATGCCGGGGGCTCCCCCCTCGCAGACGGTCCGGGCCAGCTCCGCGGCGAAGGCGATGCCGACCTCGCGCTGCCCCTCGGCGGTCGGCTCAGCGTCGAGCCTGCGTGCCAGCCCTGTCGGAAGCCGCTCACCGGTCAGCTCCAGCACCCCGCGCAGTCTGATCGGCGAGACGACGGGCATGATGCCGGGCAGGATCGGGATGGTGACGCCGGCCTCTCGCGAACGTTCCACGAACCCCAGGTAGTCGTCGGCGTCGAAAAACAGCTGCGTGATCGCAAGGGTCGCGCCGGCCGCCTGTTTGGCCAGGAGCGCGTCGATGTGCTGCGCCGCGTGACGGGAACGCGGGTGCCCGTTCGGAAACGCCGCCACCGCGATGTCGACCCGCCGCCGCTTGTCGACCCGTACCGCTCCCGGCACGCCCGGAACGGGGACCTCCGTGTACGGTGCCCGTTCGGCCTGCACGCGATCGATGAGCTGCACCAGTTGGGCGGCGCTCTCGAGGTCGCCGAGGAACACATCGTCCTCGGAAGCCCCCGCCGGAGGATCACCGCGAAGCGCGAGGAAGCTCGTGATCCCGGCATCCAGGAACTCGCGGATGAGCCGGTGGGCTGCCGCGTACGTGTTGCCGACGCAGGTGAGGTGTGCCAGCGGCTCGACGTGCGTCTCTCGGAGGATGTGCGTGAGCAGCTCCAGCGAACGACCGCCGGTCGAGCCTCCGGCGCCGTAGGTCACCGAGATGAACCGTGGGTCGACCGACGCGAGCCGGCGGATCGTCTCGTGCAGCGCGGCGAAGCCGGCCTCGGAGCGGGGCGGATACACCTCGAAGGAGATGGGCACGGGCGGAGCGCTCAGGTCGATGGACATTGGCCTGCTTCTCGAAGTCGGACAGGGGCTGAGCCGAACGGGAAGGCCCGGGCGGCCGCGGCACCTCGCACGCGCCGTCCTGGTTGCAGGGGACGGCAGTGGGGTGTCATCGCGGGCGGGTGCCGGGCTCGGCTGTCGCTCCTGCCCGGCGACCCCGAGAGCGGGGCGTCCATGCGGACGGCCGGGCGACGATGCGACCACGGTAGCGGAGCGGTGCGGCCTCACGCGGGCCTGTGACCTTCTGTTTCGATCCGGCGGACCACCGCAGCACGCCGTAGCGTGGACCACGTGACGACACCGCCCGAATCCTCCTCCTCGGCCGTCCATCCCTACGGAAGCTGGCCCTCGCCGATCTCCGCCGCGGCCGTGTCGGCGGCATCGCCTCGCCTCGAGGGTGCCCGTTTCGTCGGCATCGACGGGGCAGAGCTGTGGTGGGGAGAATCCGTGCCGGAGGAGCGCGGACGATCGGCGGTGCGCCGGCGGACCGCGTCCGGAGTCGTCGAAGACGTCCTGCCGGCGCCATGGAGCGCGCGCTCCCGGGTGCACGAGTATGGCGGAGGGTCGTGGACCGCCGACGACGACGGAACGCTCTTCTTCGTCGAGAAGACCGATCAGCGGGTCTGGCGACTCGATCCGGGGTCATCGCCGTGCGCGCTCACCCCGGACGACGGCGACGTGCGCTACGGCGGGCTCCGACTGCAGCACGGGCGACTGCTCGCGGTGCGCGAAGACCTCACCGGCGCCTCTCCCGCGCGCGACATCGTGCAGATCCCGGTCACCCCGCCGGAGGAGGGCACTCGCATGCGCCCGGTCTCGGTCGCCGCCGGCAGCGACTTCGTCGCGCATCCCGCGCTCTCGCCCGACGGCGGGCACCTGGCCTGGATCGCCTGGGATCACCCCGATATGCCCTGGGACTCCGCGCAGCTGCGGATCGGCCGGATCCAGGACGGCGTGGTCGTGGACTGGACCACCGCTCCGGTCGGCGCTGTGGCGGCAGGCGGGCGTCATTCCCCGTTGCAGCCGGTGTGGACGAGCCCCGAGGAGCTCGTGTTCGCGGACGACCCGTCCGGACGCTGGAACCTCTGGCGGCTCCGACTGGACGACGTCCAGGCGCAGCCGATCTCGCCGGCCGACGCCGACACCGGCGGACCGCTGTGGGTGCTCGGCACCCGCTGGTTCGCCGTGCTCGATGACGGCCGCATCGTCGCGGTACGCACCGACGGCTCGGACCAGCTGGTCGTGATCGGCACGGACGGATCGACGCGACCCCTCCCCGTCGACCCCGTCACGCGACTGTCCGTCGAGGACGCCCGCGGTTCCCGGGTGCTGCTGTCGGGCGCCGGGGCTGCGGGGCCCGGCCTGTGGGAGCTCGACGTCGATGACGCCGGGGCTGCTCGTGCGGTCGTCGGCGGCGCGACGCCCTGGGGCGGTGAATGGATGCCGCGCGCTCGCGCCGTCACCTTCCCCGGCCCGCACGGGCCGGTGCACGCGTTCGACTATCCGCCCACCCACCCGCACGTCACCGGGCCCGCGGACGAGCGTCCCCCGTACGTGGTGTTCGTCCACGGCGGCCCCACCGATCACGTCGGCGGCGCGGCATCCGGAAAGATCGCGTACTTCACCAGCCGTGGCATCGGCGTCCTCGACGTCAACTACGGCGGCTCGACAGGTTACGGCCGCGAGTACCGTGAGCGACTGCTCGGCCGATGGGGCGTGGTCGATGTCGATGACGTCGTCGCGGCCGCCCGGGGGCTGGCGGAGTCGGGGGCGGCTGACGGGGGTCGGCTGGCCGTCGCGGGAGGCTCCGCCGGAGGCTGGACCGTGCTGTGCGCGCTGACCACGACCGACGTCTTCGGGGCGGGGATCAGCCGTTACGGTGTCGCCGACCTGCGCCGCCTCGCGGCCGACACGCACGACTTCGAGTCGCGCTACCTCGACGGGATGGTGGGGCCGCTTCCCGCCGCGGAGGCGCTGTACATCGAGCGGTCTCCGCTGTCACACCTGGACCGGCTGCGCACCCCGCTGCTCATCGAGCAGGGGCTCGAAGACCACGTGGTGCCGCCGTCGCAGTCGGAGGCGGTGCGGGACGCCCTCGCGGCGAACGGTGTGCCTCACGCCTACCTGGCGTTCGAGGGGGAAGGTCACGGGTTTCGCGCGGCCGAGACGCAGGTGCGGACGCTGGAGGCCGAGTGGGCCTTTCTCGGTCGGGTCTTCGGTTTCGACACGCCCGGCGTGCCGTCCCTCATCCTCGCCTGACCACATTCCCGCACGCGGGAGGGCGCACCCCGGGTGGGGTGCGCCCTCCCGCGCGACGGTGCTCCCGTCAGCGGGCGAAGGGGGCCAGACGCGAAGCGAGATGCTCGCCCACACGCGCGTGGATCGCCGTGCCGCCCTCCTCATGCTCCTGCGACAGGATCATGCCCTGCTCATGGATCGCCGACACGAGGTCGCCGCGGTCGTACGGCACGAGGGCCTGGACCTCGACCGCCGGCAGCGGCAGGGCCGCCTCGATCGCCGCTCGCAGGTCGTCGATGCCCTCGCCCGTACGAGACGAGGCGAAGATCGCCTTCGGCTCCAGTCCCCTGAGGACCATGCGGGTGTCGTCGTCGACCAGATCGGCCTTGTTGAAGACGACCAGTTCGGGGATGTCGCGCGCGCCCACGTCGCCGATCACGTCGCGCACCGTCGCCAGCTGCGCGGCGGGGTCGGGATGCGAGCCGTCGACGACGTGCAGGATCACATCGGCCTCGCCCACCTCTTCCAGCGTGGACCGGAATGCCTCGACCAGCTGATGCGGCAGGTTCCGGACGAACCCCACCGTGTCGGTGAGGGTGTAGACCCGGCCGTCGGTCGTCTCGCTGCGACGCACGGTGGCGTCGAGCGTCGCGAACAGGGCGTTCTCCACGAGCACCCCGGCGCTGGTGAGCCGGTTGAGCAGGCTCGACTTGCCGGCGTTGGTGTACCCGGCGATCGCGACGGAGGGCACCGTGTGGCGCTTGCGCTCGGCGCGCTTGGCGTCGCGTGCCGGCGCGAAGTCACGGATCTGGCGGCGCAGCTGAGCCATGCGGGTGCGGATCCGCCGGCGGTCCAGCTCGATCTTCGTCTCACCGGGTCCGCGCGAACCCATGCCGGCGCCCCCGGCGCCGACCTGCCCACCGGCCTGGCGGCTCATCGACTCGCCCCAGCCGCGCAGGCGCGGCAGGAGGTACTCGAGCTGAGCGAGTTCGACCTGCGCCTTGCCCTCCCGGCTCTTGGCGTGCTGGCTGAAGATGTCGAGGATCACGGTGGTGCGGTCGATGACCTTGACCTTCACCACGTCCTCCAGCGCGCGCCGTTGACTCGGGGCCAGTTCCGTGTCGGCGATCACCGTGTCGGCACCCACCGCGGCGACGATGTCCCGCAGCTCTTCCGCCTTGCCACGACCCACATACGTGGCGGGGTCGGGGTGCGGGCGCCGCTGGAGCACACCGTCGAGGACGACGGCGCCGGCGGTCTCGGCCAGGGCCGACAGCTCGCGCAGCGAGTTCTCGGCATCCTCGGTCTCGCCCTGCGCGTGCACGCCGACGAGGACCACGTTCTCCAGTCGCAGCTGCCGATACTCGACTTCGGTGACGTCCTCGAGCTCGGTGGACAGCCCGGGTACGCGGCGCAGCGCGGCGCGCTCCTCGCGGTCCCACTGCTCGCCGTCGGTGTCGACGGGCGCGACGGTGGACTCGTCCTGGAGCGCTTGGGCGGCTCCGAAGACGCGCACCCCCGAGCGCGCCTCGGCGCGCGCCAGCACGCGATCCACCGGGTCGACCGGCGTCTCGTCGGTGCTCTGGGGTGTCTGGATATCCGTCATGTGTTCCTTTGCGGTGTGTGGTGTGATGGCGTTTTCCGGGTTGATCGGCCGGATCGCAACGCCGCGGGGAGCCCGTCGAAGCGTCCGTGAATTCTAGCCTCCCGCGCGGGGAGGCTCCTCCGCTAGGCTCGTCAGCCATGGGGAGCGACCACTACTTCAGTGCGACGCCCGCCAGCCCCGAGAATCTGCGCCGCATCCGTGTCGCTCTGGCCGGTCGTGACCTCGAGGTCACGACCGCGGCCGGGGTCTTCAGCCCCGACCATGTCGACTGGGGAACCGCGGTGCTGCTGTCGAACACTCCCCCGCCTCCACCGGGCGGGAACTTCCTCGACCTCGGATGCGGGTGGGGACCGATCGCCCTCAGCCTGGCGCTCGACTCGCCTCGCGCCACAGTATGGGCCGTGGACGTGAACGAGCGGGCGCTGGACCTCGTGCGCCGCAACGCGGCTGATCTCGGACTCGATAACGTCAACGCCGTACTTCCCGACGATGTTCCCGACGACATCGCATTCCGGACCATCCGCTCCAACCCACCGATCAGGGTGGGCAAGAACGAGCTTCACGGTCTGCTGGAGCGGTGGCTCCCGCGGCTGGACGAACGCGCGGATGCCTGGCTCGTGGTGCAGCGGAACCTCGGCTCGGATTCGCTGCAGCGGTGGCTCGCCGCCACGCTGGACCGCCGATTCAGCGTTCACCGTGCGGCGACGGCGCGCGGCTTCCGAGTGCTCAAAGTGCGCCGTCACGGGTCGCCCCCGAGCGAGCCCATCGCACTGCCGGAGCTCTGACAGCGGAGCGTCCCGCTGCGGGACGGCTCATCTACGCGAGGGTGACCTCGCCGGAGTACACCAGGGTCGCCGGCCCGGACAGCAGCACGTGGCGCTCACCGTCGATCTCGGGCATCCGCACGCCGAGAGTGCCACCGGGCACGTCGACGACCCAGCGGTCGGGCGCGGCCGGTCCTGCCCAATGCCGGACGGCCAGCGCCGCGGCTGCGACACCCGTGCCGCAGCTGAGCGTCTCACCCACGCCCCGCTCGAACACCCGCATGCGGATCGATCCGACCCCATCGCGCACGAGCGGGTCGCTCGGCACGACGAACTCCACGTTGGCCCCGTGCACGGGTTCCGGGCTCAACAGCGGCTGCGCAGCCAGATCGAGAGCCGCCAGCTCCGCCTCGTCGGGGAGCGCGACCACGACGTGCGGATTTCCGACGTCGATCCCGACGCCCGGACGCGGAGCCCCGCCACCGCGGGTACGCACCAGGACCTCTGACTCGTCCACCCGCCAGGGTCCGAGATCGACCTCGTAGCCGCGCTCGCCGACCGAGCCGTCGCTGCGGGTCACGGTCTTCACGCCGGCTCGAGTTCCCACCGCGACAGGACCCGCGTCGACATCGGCCCAGCCGACATCGAGCAGGTAGCGCACGAAGACACGCACGCCGTTGCCGCACATCTCGGCGGGAGAGCCGTCGGCGTTGCGGTAGTCCATGAACCACTCGGCTCCGGATGCCGCGGCCTGTGCGCCCTCGGCGATGGCGGTGGAGCGCACCACCCGCAGGATCCCGTCGCCGCCGATGCCGAACCGGCGGTCGCACAGCACCGCGACCTGATCGTCTGTCAGGGCGAGCGCGCCGTCCGGGTCGGGGACGATCACGAAGTCGTTCCCCGTGCCGTGCCCCTTGGTGAACGCGATCGTCTGCGGCATCGCCCCAGTCTACGGGGGCACTGTCAGGCCGGGTCCGCCCTGACGCCTGTCACAATCCACGCCGCCGCGGTGTCGTATGAGTGAACCGGCCGTACGAGTGAACCCAGAAGGAGGCGGTCGTGCGCAGCAGCGGGATCACACCCGGACCACACCAGGACAGGCCGCGTGCATCGGTCACGGACCGGCTGTCCGCGCGGGCGCGGGACGTCACCGTCTTCGGTCACCGGATCGGCGACATCGTGGCCGGCGCACAGCGCCGGCCGGTGCCCCTCCATTGGACGAGCCTCTTCGGTGTGGTCACCCTGGCGTCGCTCACGGTAGTCGTCGTGACCGGTCTGGTCCTCATGTTCTTCTACACGCCCTCCGGTGAGGCGACGACGTACGCGGGGTCATACGGCCTCCTGCACGGCGCGGAGGTCTCCAAGGCGTTCGCATCGACCATGTCCATCACGTTCGAGCTGCCAGGGGGTCGAGTGCTCCGTCAGGCGCACCACTGGGCCGGTCTGCTGCTTCCCGCATCACTGGCGCTGCAGCTGGTGACGACGTTCTTCACGGGCGCCTTCCGTCGGCCTCGGCGAGGCATGTGGCTGCTGCTGGTGGTCGGCTTCCTCTGCGCCGTCGCGAGCGGGTGGAGCGGCTACGCACTGCCCGACGACATGCTGTCGGGCACCGGCCTGCGCATCGTCGAAGGCGTCGCCCTCGGCATCCCCGTCATCGGGACCTGGCTCGCATCCGCCCTCTTCGGCGGCTCGTTCCCGGGGCAGATCATCGAGCACCTGTACCCGCTTCACATCGTCGTGTTCCCCGTCATGCTGATCGTCGCTCTGGCGGCGCGCGCCGCCGCCGGCTGGCACCACGGTCCGCTCCAGTTCCCGGGCGCGGGACGCACCGGACAGAACATCGTCGGCGTGCCACTGCTGCCGACGGCGCTGACCCGTATGACCGGCTTGTTCCTTCTGGTCTGCGGGTTCGTCGTCGCGATCGCCGCCACCGTCACCATCAGCCCGATCTGGCTCTCCGGCCCGAGCGATCCCGGGAATGCGGGCGCGGGCAGCCAGCCGGATTGGTACACCGGCTTCCTCGACGGCGCGCTGAGACTCGTGCCGCCCGGGTGGGAGATCGTCTGGCTGAACCGCACCTGGACGCTCGCCGTCATCGCGCCGCTGGCCGTGATCGGGACCTTCTTCGTCGTCCTCGCCGCTTATCCGTTCGCCGAGGAGTGGGTGACGGGAGACCGCCGGACCCATGACCTGCTCGACCGACCCCGCAACGCGGCGACCCGCACCGGCGTCGGCACGGCGGGTCTCGTCTTCATCGGCGTCCTGTGGGCGGCCGGCGGCGCCGACGTCATCGCGACGGCCTGGTCGGTCAGCATCGAACACGTGATCATGACTCTGCAGATCGCGCTCATCGGCGCTCCCGTGATCGGCTTCTCGGTCGCGCAGCGCGTGTGCCTCGGTCTGCAGCGAAGAGACCGGACCCTCCTCGCGCACGGGGTGGAGACGGGACGGGTCGTGCGGCTCCCCGGTGGCGGGTTCACGGAGGTGCACCGGCCGCTGGACGACGTGGAGCGGTCACGGCTGGCCTCCCCGACGCCCCCGCCGGAACCGCCGATCGGCCCTGACCGGTCGGGCCATCGGCCCCTCGGGAGGCGTGCGCGGTCTCAGTTGTGGCGCATGTACGTCGGAGGCGGCATCGCGGTGCCGGACGCCGCGGATGCCGAGGTGGTGCCCACGCCAGATGACCGCGCGCTTGCCGCCGGCCCGACGGCTGCCGCATCCGCCGCGGCGCGCGAGCGATGATGCGGGGACGGACGTCCGCTCATCACCCGCTCACGTGCCGAGGGTGAAGGGCTCGTAGCAGTCGTAGGTGGTGTGCTCGATGATGCGCCCGTTGCGGACCCGCAGGAAGCCGGCCATATGGGCGACGACGTCCACGTCACCGATGCGGCCGTACCAGGTGGACCTCACGGCCGCGCGGTCGGGCGGGGCGATCAGGATCTCGTCGATCTCGATCCGCTGCCGGCTGAGCCGACGCTTGCCGGCGAGGAACCCCTCCGTGCTCTCGGCGACCCCGCGCACCGCACCGTTCGGTGAGATCGGGTTCGGCATCTCACGGAACCGGGCGGCGGGGTCGACGACCGCGTGAAGATCCGCGGTGGTCGACGAGAGGTCGGCGACGATCGCGAAGTACCGCCGCACTGTGTCTTCGATGCTTGCCATGCGGGCGATAATACACAACCATGGTTGTGTGAATGACCGAGTTGCGACGCCCACCCTCATCGATCTGACATCGCTGGCAGGCGGGGCGATCGACGGTCACGTCATCGCCGTCCTCGAGCGTGCGGGATACCCGGGGCTGCGCGTCCGGCACGGGTACGTCGTCCAGAGGCTGCTGGCAGGCGATCGCACCGTGACCGAACTGGCCCGATCGCTCGAGGTCACCCAGCAGGCGATGTCGAAGACCGTCGCCGAGCTGGAACGCCTGGGCTACATCGGGCGGGAGGCCGACCCGGCGGACGCACGCCGGAGGTCGCTCGCGCTGACCCCACGCGGGATCGAGGCGCTCGAGACCGCTCGCCGGGCGCGCGCGGATCTCATGCGACGCGTCAGGAGTGCGGCGGGCGCGGAACGGGTCCAGGCAGCGGAGGATGCGATGCGCGCGATCCTGGATGCGCTGGGGCTGGGAGGGCGCGTGGATGGCCGTGCCGTTCCGGATCCGACGACGCCATGAGGGCAAGCCCGCGGCGTCTAATCGGCGATGAGGCGCTTGCCGGTCGTCCACACCTCGAACGGCTCGTAACCCAGCTCGTCGTAGAAGCCTCGTGCGATGCCGTTGTCAGGCCGGACCATCAGCTGCACCTTCGGGCAGCCCATCGCGAGCAGACGCTCCTCGGCCTCGTGCACCAGGCGACGCCCGATGCCCTGTCCTCGGCGTTGCGGGTCACTGGCGAGGTAGTACAGCCACCCGCGGTGGCCGTCGTACCCTGCCATGACGGAACCGACGACGGCACCGTCGGCGACGGCGACCAGGAACAGCTCCGGCTGCACCGAGAGCTTTCTCCGGATGTCCTGGTACGGGTTGTTCCACGGGCGCGTCAGTCCGACGGCCTGCCAAAGCGAGACGACCGCCTCGGTCTCCGAGACGTCGAAGGGGCGGATGACGATGGTCATGGCGTCGAGTCTGCCAGTCCCCGGCGCCTGACGGCGGCGCGGTCACCGCGGTGCGGCGTCGGTGCCCTCCGGCAGAGAACTCGGAGCCGCCCCCGGCGTCAGCCATTCCACGCCGCGGTAGCGCTTGAACCACGACACCTGCCGTCGCGCATACCGGCGCGTCAGGGCCTGCGTCTCGGCGATCGCCTCAGCCTCGGTCGCGTCGCCCGCCAGCTGGGCGAGCGCCTGAGCGTAGCCGATGGCCCGTCGCGCGGTGACACCTCGTTCCAGCCCCTGCTCGCGCAGGCGCCGCACCTCGTCGACGAGCCCGTCGCGCCACATCCGGAGCACCCGCGCGTCGAGCCGGCCTACGAGCTCCTCCCGGGCGACGCTCACGCCGATGATGCGCGTTCGGGGATGCCACAGCCGGGGCTCGTCGGGCAGCACCGCGCCGTGCGTCCTCTCCCCCAGCTCGAGCACCTCGAGCGCTCGGACGATCCGCCGCCCGTTGCGGGGATCCACCTTCGCAGCCGTCGCGGGATCGATCCGCCGGAGACGTTCGAACAATGCGCCGGGCCCGTGCCGTTCGAGCTCCGCTTCGAGCCCTGCGCGCAGGCTCTCGTCCCGCGGAGGGAAGCGGAAGTCGAACAGCACGCTCGACACGTACAGCCCGGACCCGCCGACGAGCACTGCGTCGGCACCGCGCCGGTGGATCTCCTGGATCCTCGAGCGGGCGGCATCCTGGTACCAGGCGACGGCGGCATCGTCGGTGACGTCGAGCACGTCGAGCAGGTGATGCGGGATGCCGCGCCGCTGGTCGAGCGGAAGTTTGGCCGTTCCGATGTCCATGCCGCGGTACAGCTGCATGGCGTCGGCGTTCACGATCTCGGCAGGTCGCCCGCCCGCGAGCAGTCGCTCGGCGAGGTCGAGCGAGAGCGCCGTCTTCCCCGTGCCGGTCGCGCCCACGACGGCCCACAGGCGCGGCGCGTCGCCCGGCCGCGCAGCGTCCTCGTGCGGGTGCGGGACCGTGCTCACGGCACGTGCTGCACTCAGACGCCGACGCGCAGCGTCGGCAGTCCGAGCGACACGGGACGCGGGCCCGCGGAGTCACCGGCAGGGGCGGGGATGCCGCACGAGTCGGCCTGCGCGCGTTCCCACGCGTCTCCCGAACGCGTGCGACGGATCCGCAGCGCGGAGCCGTCGGGAGCGTCGGCGAGAAGGTGGAAGGGCGCCGCGTGGGTCACGATCACGGAGACGACATCACCGGGGCGGGGCGTCTCGGAGCCTGCGGGCACCTCGAAGTGCACGAGCCGGTTGTCTTCCGCGCGTCCCGTGAGGCGATGGGTCTCGGCATCCTTCTTGCCTTCGCCGGTGGAGACGAGCACCTGAAGTTCGCGACCCAGCTGCTTCTGGTTCTCTTCCAGCGAGATGCGCTCCTGGAGCGCGACCAGACGCTCGTAGCGCTCCTGAACGACCTCCTTCGGGACCTGGTCGGGCATCGTGGCGGCGGGCGTGCCCTCACGGATCGAGTACTGGAAGGTGAACGCGCTCGCGAACCGGGCCTGCTCGACCACCCGCATCGTGTCTTCGAAGTCGTCGTCGGTCTCGCCCGGGAAGCCGACGATGATGTCGGTGGTGATGGCGGCGTCGGGCATCTTGGCCCGGACGCGGTCCAGGATGCCGAGGAAGCGCTCGCTGCGGTACGAGCGGCGCATGGCGCGGAGGATCCGGTCGCTGCCGGACTGGAGCGGCATGTGCAGCTGCGGCATCACCGCGGGCGTCTCGGCCATGGCGTCGATGACGTCGTCGGTGAAGGCGGCGGGGTGCGGGCTGGTGAAGCGGATGCGCTCCAGTCCCGGGATCTCGCCGGCCGCGCGGAGCAGCTTGCCGAACGCCTGACGGTCGCCGAACTCGACGCCGTAGGAGTTGACGTTCTGCCCGAGAAGTGTGACCTCCATGGCGCCGTCGTCGACGAGCAGCCGGATCTCGTTGAGGATGTCGCCGGGGCGGCGGTCCTTCTCTTTGCCGCGAAGGCTGGGCACGATGCAGAAGGTGCAGGTGTTGTTGCAGCCCACCGAGATCGACACCCAGCCGCTGTATACGCTGTCGCGCTTGGTCGGGAGCGTCGACGGGAACACCTCGAGCGATTCGAGGATCTCGAGTTCGGCCTCGCCGTTGTGGCGGGCGCGCTCGAGCAGGCTGGGCAGCGACCCCATGTTGTGGGTGCCGAAGACGACGTCGACCCAGGGCGCCTTCTGCTGCACGGCATCCTTGTCCATCTGGGCCAGGCAGCCGCCGACGGCGATCTGCATCCCATCGTGCTTGTCTTTGCGCGACTTGAGGTGCCCGAGCGTGCCGTACAGCTTGCCGGCGGCATTGTCGCGTACCGCGCAGGTGTTGATGACGACGACGTCGGCCTCTTCGCCGGCTTCGGCGCGGACGTACCCGGCACTTTCGAGCGACCCGGACAGCCGTTCCGAGTCGTGGACGTTCATCTGGCAGCCGAACGTGCGCACCTCGTACGTGCGCGCCCGGCCGTCGACGTGATGCGCGGCCGGGGAGGGCGCGATCAGTGTCGGGGAAGAGGATGGGGAAGACATGATGCCGCCATTCTACGAGCCGTCCCGTGGCGTGCTGTCCCTCTGCGTGCACGGGCTCAGCTCATCCGTGCACACCGCGCCGATCAGCGCTCTTCGAAGCGCACGCGCCCCGTTGGCCGTGTCGCCTCGTCAAGGGCGGTGCGGGCGGCGCTGAAGGCGATCCCCCCGCCGTAGCCGCGGCGGGCGAGCTGACCGGCCAGGCGACGCAGCGCGACGTCGCGTTCCAGACCGCGGAGGGAGCCGGCCTTGGTGCGGGCGAACTCGAGTGCGCGTTCGGCGTCGTCGTCGGGAAGCTCGGTGAGTGCCGCGTCGGCGACGTCCCTGGGGACTCCCCGCTTGGCGAGCGTCTGGGCGATCACCTGCCGTCCCTGGCCCTTTCGGTCGACGCCGGCGTGCACCAGCTGCTCGGCCAGCCGGGCATCGTCGAGGTAGCCGCGCTCGAGGAAGGCCTCGAGGATGGCGTCCACCGACGGCGTCGGAAGCTCGAGCCCGCTGAGGAAGGACCGGGCTTCTGACACCGAGAGCTGCCGAGTCCGCAGCTTCTTCAGCAGACCGCTCTCGGCCGCGGCGACAGGATCAGCCTCGTCCCGCCCTCCTCGCGCCGCACGTCGGCCGGAACCGGTGCCGGCTTCGGATCGCCGACGGCGGGGAGGGTTCGCGGTGTCACGCCCCGAAGTGATCTCGGCGACCTCCGGATCCTCATCCCATTCCGTCCGCCAGTCCGTCTCTCCCGCCCGCGGAGAGCCGGACGGGAGATTCGTCGGCGAAGAGGCCTGGTCGCCGCGATGCGACGGCCCTCGCCCTGACAGCCGGCGTTGGAGCTCTCGCTGGGTTTCGTCGCGCGTGCGAGGGTACTCCGCGGCTTCGTGATCACCGAAGAGCGGGATCACGGGGGCGAGTCCGTCGTCGGAACCCACGTCGGACTCGTCCCCGCTCACAGCTCACCCCGGTTGTTGAGCTCCGTCGAAACACGGACCATCAGGCCGGGCGACGCGCCGCCAGCTCGTCTTCGACAGCACCCTCGACCGCGCCGCGGGGCACGCCGATGCCGAGCTTCGTCTTGATCTTCGATTCGATCTCGGCCGCGACATCCTCGTTCTTGATGAGGAAGTTGCGGGCGTTCTCTTTGCCCTGACCGAGCTGCTCGCCGTCGTAGGTGTACCACGCACCCGACTTCTTGACGATGCCGTGTTCCACGCCGAAGTCGATCAGACTGCCCTCGCGCGAGATGCCCACGCCGTACAGGATGTCGAACTCGGCCTGCTTGAACGGCGGGGCCATCTTGTTCTTGACGACCTTGACCCGTGTGCGGTTTCCGACCGCCTCAGCGCCGTCCTTGAGGGTCTCGATGCGACGGATGTCGAGGCGCACGGAGGCGTAGAACTTCAGCGCCTTACCGCCCGCCGTGGTTTCGGGCGAGCCGAAGAAGACACCGATCTTCTCGCGAAGCTGGTTGATGAAGATCGCGGTGGTCTTGGTCTGGTTGAGCCCACCGGTCAGCTTGCGGAGAGCCTGCGACATGAGGCGCGCCTGCAGACCCACGTGGGAATCACCCATCTCGCCCTCGATCTCGGCCTTCGGAACGAGGGCCGCGACCGAGTCGATGACGACGAGGTCGATCGCACCGGAACGGATCAGCATGTCGGCGATCTCGAGCGCCTGCTCACCGGTGTCGGGCTGGGACACCAGAAGCTGGTCGATGTCGACGCCGAGCTTCTGCGCGTAGTCGGGGTCGAGCGCATGCTCCGCGTCGATGAATGCGGCGATGCCGCCGGCGCGCTGCACATTGGCGATCGCGTGGAGGGTAAGAGTCGTCTTACCCGACGACTCCGGACCGTAGATCTCGATGATGCGTCCGCGCGGGAGTCCGCCGACGCCGAGCGCGACGTCGAGGGCGATCGAGCCGGTGGGAATGACCTCGACGGGAGCACGCTCGTCGCTGCCGAGGCGCATCACCGAGCCCTTCCCGAACTGCCGGTCGATCTGGGCGAGAGCCGACTCGAGGGCCTTCTCGCGGTCAGCGGGTGATGGCATGGCGTGCTCCTTATGCTCGCATTCCGTCGCCTGTAGGCTGTCGCGCTCCGGCCCCGGTGGGAAGGATGCTGCGACAAGGCGTGTGGTGTCGTTCGACGTGGTTCACGTTAGGCGGGGGCTCCGACATCCGTCTTGAATCCTCGCCATCCCGTGGAAAACACGTTCTCGACACCTGCTGTGCAGGAGCCTACGCGGATATCGAACACTCGTTCGATGACACGCCGTGGGAGCGGCACGATCCGGTTCCTGAGGAGGCGACGAAGGAGCCGTATCGCAGGACGATGGCACGCCGCGATGCGGCGGAGCGGTCAGCGCCGGCGCGGTTCGAGCCGGCCGACGCCGTATCGGCGCTCGGGCGGCACGTCGAGCTCCTCGCACAGCGCGAGCCAGACCTCCCGAGGGTCGAAGCCCGCCGCGATGGCGTCCGCGGCGGTGCGCCCGCCGACCCGCGAGAGGACCAGATCCGTCACCACGGCATTCGCTCGCGCGCCGAACTCGTCGGCGACGGCGCGATGGAATTCACTGCGGCGCATGGCGGTGGACGGTTCCTGAACTCTCTCGTCGGGCACGGCGGCGCACGGCGATCCGCGCGGTTCGAAGGATCAGCGCAGCGACAGCTCGGCGTCCACCGATGCCATGAGATCCTCGGGGACGACGTCCGGGAACGTCTGCAGCCCCTCGAGGACCGAGATGCGGTCGCCGACTTCTCGCATGATGGTCGAGATCGGAACGTCGAGCGCCTCGGCCACCGAGGCGAGGATCTCGCTCGAGGCCTCCTTCTGACCGCGCTCCACCTCGCTCAGGTAGCCCAGCGCGACGCTTGCGCGGCTGGCCACCTGCCGGAGGGTGCGACCCTTCTGCTGGCGGAAATCACGAAGCACTTCGCCGATCTCTTGACGTACCAGGATCATCGGGCCCCCTCCTTCACTTCCGATTCCGCCGTCGTCCGGGTGGACAACAGTACATCACCTGCTGATGTCAATCTAAACCCGAGAACTGGGCAATGGGTGGGAATCACCGAATGTAACCGAGACGAAACACCGTCTGTTCCCGCCAGCACGAGAAGGTCGCCGACTCAGAGGAGCGTGAGCGCCAGCTCGAGGACGCGCTGCACCGTCTGTGTGCGGATCTGATCGCGGGTCCCCGACAGGGCGAGGGTCGAGACGATCGCCGTCTCCGGCGTCGCGACGGCGATGTGGACGGTGCCCACGGGGTGTCCGTCCTGCGGGTCGGGCCCCGCGACGCCCGTCGTGGCCAGCCCGACGTCGGAGCGGAGGACCCGGCGCACTCCCTGAGCCATCTGCTCGGCCACCGTGGGATCGACGGCGCCGCGTGCGGCGAGGAGGTCGGTCTCGACCCCCAGCGCGCTGGATTTCAGGTCGGTGGCGTACGCGACGATGCCGCCACGAACGCGAGCGGACGCACCCGGCACGTCGACGAGGGCGGCGGTCACGCGGCCCCCCGTGAGCGACTCTGCCGCCGCGATCGACCATCCGCGCACCTCGAGGGCGCGGAGCACCTCGGCGGCGGTTCCGGTGAGCGGTGAGCCGATGCCCTCCGCCGCACCTCCTCCTGGCGCGAGGTCGGTCACGCGTTCCTCCGCTTCGCCCGGGCGCCCCGCACCTCGGTGACGACGTAGTCGATGCCGCTGGCGATCGTGAGGATCACCGCGATCGTCATCGTGATGCCGTTGACCCAGAAGATCCCGTCGCCGACGAGCGTCCACAGCGGCAGCAGCGCCAGCGAGAGCGCGATGCCCTGTGCGAGCGTCTTCAGCTTGCCCATCCAGGCGGCGGCCAGCACATGGTCGCTGACGACGATCAGCCGGTAGACAGTGATGCCCACTTCGCGCACGAGGACGACGACGGTGATCCACCAGGGCAGCTCCCCCAGGATCGACAGACCGATGAACGCGAAACCGGTGAGCACCTTGTCGGCGATCGGGTCGAGCAGCTTGCCGAGGTCGGAGACGATGTCGTTCTTGCGGGCCAGGTAGCCGTCGACGCCGTCGGTGGCGATCGCCACGATGAACAGCACGGCCGCCCACCACCGCAGCGGGCCGTCCGCTCCCCCGTCCGCCAGCAGCATCCAGAGGAACACCGGCGCGCACAGGATGCGCACGATCGTGATCGCGTTCGGCAGCTGCCTCGGGATCGCCATGAGCACGAGCCTATCGGCGCCACGCGGCACGCCATCACCACCGCGACGGTGGTCAGTCCCGCCCGGTCAGGCCCCAGGCATCCTCGGATCCCTCATCGCCGTCGACCACCGGGTAGCCGTCGTACTGCGCGGCGACCGCGTCCGGCCCGTACGGGTCGTCGCCGGCGGCCGGTGCGGATGCCGCAGCCGGGGCATCCGGCACGTCCTCGCCGCGCAGTCTCGCCAGCACCGTGGGCAGCTGTTCGACGGTGACGAGCACGTCGCGCGCCTTGGAGCCCTCGGAGGGTCCGACGATCTCGCGGGATTCGAGCAGGTCCATGAGGCGGCCGGCCTTGGCGAACCCCACCCGGAGCTTGCGCTGAAGCATCGAGGTGGATCCGAACTGGCTGGACACCACGAGCTCGGCAGCCGCGAGCAGCAGCTCGAGGTCGTCGCCGATGTCGGCGTCGATCTCCTTCTTCTCGGCGGCGGCCTGCACGTCTGCACGGTATTCGGGGCGGGCCTGCGCCGTGACGTGCTTGACGACAGTCTCGATCTCCTGCTCGCTGACCCAAGCGCCCTGCACGCGGAGCGCCTTGGACGCGCCCATGGGCAGGAACAACCCGTCGCCCTGACCGATCAGCCGGTCGGCGCCGGGCTGATCCAGAATCACCCGGGAGTCGGTGACGCTGGTCACCGCGAACGCGAGGCGCGAGGGCACGTTGGCCTTGATGAGACCGGTGACCACGTCGACGGAGGGTCGCTGGGTCGCCAGCACGAGATGGATGCCGCTGGCCCGGGCCAGCTGCGTGATACGCACGATCGAGTCCTCGACGTCGCGGGGGGCGACCATCATGAGGTCGGCGAGCTCGTCGACCACGACAAGGAGGTAGGGGTAGGGCTTGAGCACCCGCTCACTGCCCGGAGGAAGGGTGATCTCGCCCGCGACGACGGCCTTGTTGAAGTCGTCGATGTGACGGAATCCGAAGGACGCCAGGTCGTCGTACCGCATGTCCATCTCTTTCACGACCCACTGCAGCGCCTCGGCGGCTTTCTTCGGGTTCGTGATGATGGGCGTGATGAGGTGGGGCACACCCGCGTACGACGTGAGTTCCACGCGCTTGGGGTCGATCAGCACCATGCGCACATCGGCGGGTTTGGCGCGCATCAGCAGGCTCGTGATCATCGAGTTGACGAAGCTCGACTTTCCGGAGCCGGTGGAGCCGGCCACCAGCAGGTGCGGCATCTTGGCGAGGTTCGCCACGACGTACCCCCCGCCGACATCCTTGCCGACACCGATCGTCATCGGGTGCGTCTGCGAAGTCGCGGCGGCGGAGCGCAGCACGTCACCGAGCGTGACGATCTCGCGGTCGGTGTTGGGGATCTCGACGCCGATGGCGCTCTTGCCGGGGATCGGGGCGAGGATGCGCACCTCGTTCGAGGCGACCGCGTAGGCGATGTTGTTGGTGAGCGCGGTGATGCGCTCGACCTTCACGCCGGGGCCGACCTCGATCTCGTACTGCGTCACGGTCGGGCCGCGCGAGAACCCGGTGACCCGGGCGTCCACCTTGAACTGCTCGAGGACGCTCGTGATCGCGCGCACCGTGTCGTCGTTGGCCTGCGACCGGGCCACGTGCGGCGTGCCGGCGGCGAGCGCGTTCACGGACGGCAAGCGGTACGGCGCCGACGGCGAGTCGAACGACTCGGACGAGCCGATGCCGTCGAGACCGGGCAGGGTCCCGTCGTCTTCGACGACCTCCGCGTCGTCGCGCAGCGACGTGTGAGAGGTGGTGGCCGCCTTCGCTGCCGACAGGACGGAGGGATCGATGATCTCGGTGAGCGCGTCGGTCGTGACGGCAGGCGGGGGGACCGACGGCGCGATCGCCTGTTCGAACCCGCCCTGCGTGGAGCCGGGGGGAAGCAGTTCGGTCAGATCCTGCGAGCCCAGCTCGCCCTCCGGGTCCTTCTCGCGGCCCGTCTTGTTGCGTCGCCACCACGGCAGCGACGGATCGCCGTCGTCGTCGGCATCGTCCGCGGCGGCATCGGCGGTGCCGGCGGCGGACGCCTCTTCGCGCGGCTCGGTGCCGAACATCCAGGCATACAGCTCGCCCAGCCGGCGACCGATGCGGTTGGGTGGGGTCTTGCTGATGATGAGGATGCTGAGCACGGCCAGCAGCGCCAGCACGACGTAGGCGCCGACATCCGTGAGGACGAGTGCGAGCGGCTCCCCCAGCATCCATCCGAACAAGCCACCCGCCTGGCTCAGTGCGGGCAGGCCTTCACTGGGCTGGGGCCTGCCGCCGGCGACGTGACAGAAACCGGCGATCGTGACGATGAGAAGACCGAAGCCGATGCCCACGCGGCCGTTGTCGTGGACGGAGGACGGGTGCCGGAACATCCAGCCGGCGAGCATGAGGAGGAGCACCGGGAGCACGAAGGCCTCGCGGCCCAGCAGACCGCCGACCGTGAATGCGCTGATCCCTGCGGCGACCTCGTTGCCGATGAAGAACCACTCGTTGACCGCGCCGGCGACCGCCAGCAGCACGAGCAGCAGCGGGAAGCCGTCGCGCCGCTGATCCTTCTCGAGGGTCTCGGGCCCGAATGCACGGAAGAGGCCCCCCACGGCGTGGGCCAGACCGAGCCAGGCGCGTGTGAGGAACGGTGGACGATCCGGTTCGCCGACATAGCGCTTGGGGGCCGGGGCGGGCTTCGCACCGCCGGATTTGCGTGCACCGGACGACGCCGCGGCGGAGCGTCCACTCGACGGCGTGCTCGAGGACGCGCGCGATCCCTTGGTCGGGCTTGTGCTCCTGGCCATCCCCCCACGGTAGGCCGCGCGCCCGACATTTCCGGCCAACCACGCCGCCGCGACGGACACACCGCGCGGCACGAGGTCAGCGCAGGCGCTTGACCATCGTGTCCCGGCCGACGCCGCTGCGGACCACCGCGAAGCCCTCGCTCCGGTACAGGGTCGCCGCGAAGTTGCCGCGCTCCACGCTCAGGCTGATGCGGGCGTGCCCCTGCGCGCGGGCGTGGTCGCACAGTTCCTGCAGGAGGGCGCGACCGACGCCGTGGGCCCGCCAGATCGGGCGCACGCCGATGATCAACTCGGGCACCCCCGTCCCGACATACCCGAACCCCGGCTCGTCGCGCGGCAGCAGGCGGTACCACGCCGCACCCACCAGCCCACCGGCGGTGGCCTCAGCGATGAATCCGGCGTCGCCGGGCCGCATCCAGCCCGCGACATAGCGCCGGTGATCGGCTCCGCCGATCACCTCGTGACGGGGGCGCGCGGCACCCTGCCGCCAGTTCGCCGCCTCGACCACCATGTCGCCCAGGAACGCGCCGTCTGCGGGCACGGCGGGGCGGAGGCGGAACGTGGAAGCCACGGGGCGATGGTACGGCGGGTGTGTTACGGGGCGATGACGCGCGATCCGGCCCGGCGGAGTCGGCCGCTCGTCACGCCTCGATCACGAGCGGAACGATCATGGGACGGCGGCGCAGCGACTGGTTGACCCAGCGGCCGATGGTCCGGCGCACGACCTGCGAGAGGGCGTGCTGGTCCCGCACCCCGGACTTGGCGGCTTCGGCCAGCGCCGCCGCGATCTTCGGCTTCACGTCTTCGAACACCGCGGCATCCTCGGCGAAGCCCCGCGCGTGCACCTCTGGGCCCGAGATCACCTTGCCGGTCGAGGCGTCCACGACGACGATCACCGAGATGAAGCCCTCTTCGCCGAGGATGCGGCGATCCTTGAGGTCGGCGTCCGTGATCTCGCCGACGGTGGACCCGTCGACGTACACGAAGCCGAGGTCCAGCTGGCCGACGACGCGCGCGTCGCCGCCCTTCAGGTCGATGACGGTCCCGTTCTCGCCGAGCAGCGTGCGCTCTGCGGCGATCCCGGTGTCCTGCGCGAGCCGGGCGTTGGCCATCAGGTGCCGGTACTCGCCGTGCACCGGCAGCACGTTACGCGGCTTCAGGATGTTGTAGCAGTACAGCAGCTCGCCGGCGGCGGCGTGACCCGACACGTGCACCTTGGCGTTCCCCTTGTGCACGACGTTGGCGCCGAGCTTTGTGAGCCCGTCGATCACGCGGTACACCGCGTTCTCGTTCCCGGGGATGAGGCTCGAGGCGAGGATCACGGTGTCGCCGGGCCCGGGCTCGATCGCGTGATCGAGATTCGCCATGCGGCTCAGCACCGCCATCGGCTCTCCCTGCGAGCCCGTCGACATGTACACGATCTGGTCGTCGGGCAGGTCGCGCGCCTTCTTGTAGTCGATCAGCACGCCTTCGGGTACGTGCAGGTACCCGAGCTCTTCGGCGATCGTCATGTTGCGCACCATGCTGCGGCCCAGCAGCGCGACCCGGCGCCCGTGGGCGGCGGCGGCGTCCAGCACCTGCTGCACGCGGTGCACGTGGCTGGAGAAGCTCGCCACGATCACGCGGCGCGGCGCCTTGCCGATCACCTGGTCGAGGACGGGCCCGATCGAGCGCTCCAGCGGGGTGAAGCCTGGGACGTCGGCGTTGGTCGAGTCGACGAGGAACAGGTCCACGCCTTCCTCTCCCAGCCGCGCGAACGCGCGCAGATCGGTCAGCCGGCCGTCCAGCGGCAGCTGGTCCATCTTGAAGTCGCCCGTGGCGAGCACCAGACCGGCGGGCGTCCGGATCGCCACGGCGAGCGCATCGGGGATCGAGTGGTTCACCGCGACGAACTCGAGCTCGAAGGGCCCGAGGTTCTCGCGCTGGCCCTCGGCGACCGTGAGGCTGTAGGGCTTGATCCTGTGCTCCTTGAGCTTCGCCTCGGTCAGGGCCAGCGTGAGCCCCGAGCCGATGAGCGGGATGTCGCTCTTGAGCTTGAGCAGGTACGGGACGGCGCCGATGTGGTCTTCGTGACCGTGGGTGAGCACGACACCGACGACGTCGTCGAGGCGATCCTTGATCGGCTCGAAGTCCGGGAGGATGAGGTCCACGCCGGGCTGGTGCTCCTCGGGGAAGAGCACGCCGCAGTCCACGACCAGCAGCTTGCCGCCGTACTCGAACACGGTCATGTTGCGGCCGACCTCGCCGAGGCCGCCCAGGGGGATGACCCGGAGCGTCCCGGCCTCGAGTTCCGGCGGATCGTACGGGGTGGTGGGCATGTGCGGCCTCCTCAGGGCGATTTCGACACACCGCCGGCGGCGGCGCCCCTCTCATCTGATTCTCGTGCGCCGCCTGTTTCGCTGCGGCGGTCGTGCGCGTCCTCGCTCACGTGCCGCCGGCGTCGGCCACGGCACGCGTCGTGGTCATCTCGTCGTGCCGGAGACCTTCGGCAGCGCGCCGCCGGCGGCGGCGTTGCGGTCGGGGCGGAAGTTGGAGAAGTCGGCGCCGGGGACCTCGCGGACCAGAGCGAGCTCGTCCTCGATCTTCGCCGCTTCCCATTCCTCCGGTCCGACCAGCGGCAGCCGCACGCGCGGGCTGCCGATGCGGCCGAGGCCGTGCAGGATGTACTTCGCCGACACGGTGCCGGGGACGTGGGTCATGACCGCACGCACCAGCGGCTCAAGCTGCATGTGCGCGGCGGTGGCGGCCTTCAGATCGCCCCGGTTGACGGCATCCACGATCACCCGGTACGGCTGCGCGGCGATGTTCGCCGTCACGCCGATGAGGCCGGTCGCGCCGATCGCGAGATGAGGCAGCACGTTGGCGTCGTCGCCGGAGAAGTACATGAGATCGGTCTGGTTGAGCACGCGGCTCACCTCGCTGAAGTCGCCCTTGGCGTCCTTGATCGCGAGGATGTTGGGGTGCTTGGCCAGGCGCAGGATCGTCTCGTACCGGATCGGCACGCCCGTGCGACCGGGGATGTCGTAGAGGATCACGGGCAGATCGGTCGCGTCGGCGACGAGCCGGAAATGCGTGAGGATGCCCGCCTGCGTGGGCTTGTTGTAGTACGGCGTGACGATCATGATGCCATCGGCGCCGGCCCTCTCACTCGCCTTGTACAACTCGATCGCATGGGCGGTCTCGTTCGATCCGCCACCGGTGATGATCTTCGCCCGCCCCGCCGCGACATCCTTGCCGACTTCGACGAGACGGATCTTCTCGGCGTCGGTGAGGGTCGACGTCTCACCGGTGGTGCCGGTGACGACGATGCCGTCGGCGCCGGCGGTGATGACGTCGTCGATGTGCTTCTCGACGGCGGGCCAGTCGACCTCGCCGTCGGCCGTCATGGGGGTGACGAGCGCGACGAGCACCTGTCCGAAGGGGTTGCCCGTATGCGTCATGTCTTCAGGTTATCGGGATGCCGCACCCCGGCGTGCGTCTGAGCCGCGCGATCACCGTCCGCGTTCGCCCACGCGCGCCGCCCACGACGGGGGTGCCAGCCGTGCCAGCCCCGTCAGGAGCTTGTAGCGCAAGGATGGCACCGATACGGCCGCGCCGCGCGCGACGTCCCGCAGCGAGTCCCGCACGACGGCGCGTGCGTCCAGCCACAGCGCCGCGGGAACGCCCTCCTCCCCCGGTGGGAGACCCATCCGGTGGTGGAAATCGGTGTGCGTGTAGCCCGGACAGACGGCCGTGACCGTCACCCCGGATCCCGCGTAGCGACCGTTGGCCCACCTGCTGAAGCTCACCAGCCATCCCTTGCACGCACCGTAGGTGGAGCGGGGGATGAACGCGGCCACCGACGCGATGTTGACGATGCGGCCGTGACCTCGCGCGAGCATCGGGCCCAGTGCCGCGTGCGTCAGAAGCATCGGGACCTCGACATGCAGTCGGAGATGATCGACCTCGTCCGAGATGTCGTTGCGTTCGAAGGCCAGCGGCAGACCGAATCCCGCGTTGTTGACGAGCATCTCGACGGGACGCGACTCGTCGGCCACGCGCGCCACGACCTTCTCGAGCTCCCGGGGCGTGAGCAGGTCGGCCGGGAGCATCTCGACCTCGACACCGTAGGCACGTCGCAGCTGCGCGGCGTTGTCTTCGAGCACCGCGCGGTCGCGGGCGACGAGCACCAGATGAGCTCCGCGCGCCGCGAGCTGGCGGGCGTACTCGGCGCCGAGTCCGGAGCTCGCGCCGGTGATCAGTACGGTCTTCGCCATGGCGGCCAGCCTATTGGCCGCCGGTCGCTCGAACGAGGGTCAGGAACCGGTAGCGGATGCCGGAGGCCGACGTCGCCCAGCCCTCCTCGGGTGACGCAGCGGCGAGGATGAAGCCGCCTCGGGCAGGGGCCAGGGTGTCACCGGCCACGTCGAGATCGAGTTCGGTGACCTCGAGCACGTCGGCCATGTCGATGGTCTCGCGGAAGAGCTCACCGCCCCCGATCACCCAGATCCGCGAGCTCGACGCGTCGGCCGCATGGCCCAGGGCCTCCGAGAGGGACCCGGTGCGCTCGGCACCGTCGGCCGTCCAGGCGGCGTTCCGGGTCACGACGATGTTGCGCCGGCCGGGCAGAGGGCGGAAGCGCGGCGGCAGTGAATCCCAGGTCTTCCGGCCCATGACCACGGAGGCTCCCGCAGTGACCGTCTTGAAGTGGGCCAGGTCCTCCGGGACGTGCCACGGCATGCCGCCCGCCGCCCCGATGACCCCGCCCGCCGCCTCGGCCCAGATGAGGCCGATGCCACCGGCGCGCACCGGCTCGTCGCCTTGCGTCCGCGGCGAGCTCATACCGCCACGGCACCACGGATCGCCGGACGGTGCTGGTAGTCCTCGAGGACGAAATCGTCGTACCGGTAGTCGAAGAGGGAGTCGGGCTTCCGCGCGAACCGCAGGGTCGGGTACGGATAGGGCTCCCGCGTCAGCTGCTCGCGGACCTGCTCGAGGTGGTTGTCGTAGATGTGGCAGTCGCCGCCGGTCCACACGAAGTCGCCGGGCTCCAGACCGGTCTGCTGCGCGACCATGAGCGTGAGCAGCGCGTAGGAGGCGATGTTGAACGGCACGCCGAGGAAGAGATCGGCACTGCGCTGGTACAGCTGGCACGACAGCCGCCCGTCGGCCACGTAGAACTGGAACAGCGCGTGGCAGGGAGCAAGCGCCATGTCGGGGATGTCGGCCGGGTTCCACGCCGACACGATGAGCCGTCGAGAGTCGGGGTTCGCCCGGATCTGGTCCACGACGAGCGCGATCTGGTCGATGTGCTCCCCCGCGGGTGTCGGCCAGGAGCGCCACTGGACGCCGTAGACCGGTCCCAGCTCGCCCTCGGCATCCGCCCACTCGTCCCAGATGGTGACACCGTTCTCCTGCAGCCAGGCGACGTTCGACTCGCCTCGCAGGAACCACAGCAGCTCGTAGGCGATGGATTTGAAGTGGACCCGCTTGGTCGTGATGAGCGGGAAGCCCTGCGAGAGGTCGAACCGGATCTGACGGCCGAAGGCGCTCGTGGTCCCGGTGCCGGTGCGGTCGTCCTTGTGGGTCCCGTGTTCGAGCACGTCGCGCAGGAGGTCTTCGTACGGAGTCGGGATCGGCGTCGTCACGGCTGCCACGATACCGGCGAGGGATGCCGCCGGCTCCAGCCCGCGCCGAGGGGCCGCCGTCGCGCCGATCTGTGTTACGGCGGGGACGTCATCTTCGCGTTTCCGGCCCGCGCGCATCCGGAAAGGGTTAGCCTGATCTGCTGTGACCCTGGTCGGAGCCCTGATCTCACTGGCCGCGCTGCTCGTGGCGACATTCGCCGTCGGCGCTCTGCTCACCCGTCGTCCCTCGCGTGCGCGTCGCGACATCGATCACGAGGTGATCGACCCGCACCGTCTCGGCGCCGACGGACTCGGCGACGTGGCGACGCTGCTGCAGTTCAGCACGGAGATGTGCGCCCGCTGTCCCGGTGTGCATCGCACGCTGGCGGCGATCGCCGACGACCACCCCGGCGTGCGGCACCTGGACGTGGATCTGACCCACCGGCCCGACATCGCCAAGCACTTCCGCGTGCTGCAGACGCCGACGACGCTGGTGCTCGACCGCGACGGGGTCGTCCAGACTCGGTTCGGCGGAACCCCGGGACGCGACGTCATCGAGCTGGAGCTGAACCGGCTGACCGCTGCGGACGCCAATGTCTGACGGCGGCATCGACCCCAGGGGGCCGCGCTTCGCCGCGGGCATCACCTCCGTCCTGCTGCTCGTGGACGTGTTCCTCGGCCTGACCGGCCTGTCGACAGCACGGCTGTTCGGGGCGACGCCGCTGTTCGGATCGTTCGGCGGCGTGGATTTCGCGTACTCGGCCGGCGATGCACCGTGGCTCATCTCGTTCGCCTCGCCGTTGCAGCGCATCCTCGACCCCGCGTTCCTGCTCCTCGTGGTGATCGCCTTGCTGTTCCTGTGGGGCGTCGTGTCGCCGCGGACCGCGCCGTGGGGCGTCCTCTACCGCCGTGTCGTGGCGCCGCGGCTGGCTCCGCCGAAGGAGCGCGAGGACCCACGCCCGCCGCGATTCGCCCAGGGGGTGGGCCTGTTCGTGGTGAGCGTCGGGCTCGTGCTGCACCTGTGCGGCGTGCCGTGGGCGCTGGTCGTCGCCGCAGCTGCGGCCTTCGTCGCGGCATTCCTCAACGCCGCGTTCGGACTGTGCCTCGGCTGCCAGCTCTACCTCGTGCTGCAGCGGGCCGGCATCGTGGGCCGCACGCGGCCCGCATCGGCTTGACATCGCGGTGGCGCAACCCGTCGCGGCGCGGCATCCCCCGCGATTAGGCTGACGCGAGACGCCTGCAGGAAGCGGGCGCGCCGCGAGCGAGGAGGCCTCCCATGACCGTCACCAGCGAAGCAACCACCGCCTGGAAGGGCGGCCTGTTCGACGGAGCCGGCGAGACCACGCTCGTGTCGTCGGGCCTGGGCACCTTCCCCGTCAATTGGAAGGCCCGCAGCGAGGGGTCGACGTCGGTCACCACCCCCGAGGAGCTCATCGCCGCCGCTCACGCGTCATGCTTCAGCATGGCCTTCTCCCTGGCCCTGGCCGAGAACGGCACTCCCCCGGAGTCGATCGACACGACCGCGTCGGTCACGTTCAAGCCGGGAACCGGCATCACCGGCAGCCACCTCAACGTCAACGCGGTGGTGCCCGGTCTGGACCCGGAGGAGTTCGAGCGCATCGCCCAGGAGGCGAAGGCCGGATGCCCCGTCTCGCAGGCGCTCGCCGGCATCGAGATCACCCTCGAGGCGACGCTTGCCTGAACCCGGCAGCTCCGGCGACGGCGGAGCGGGTCTGCGGGCCCGCCGGGTCGTCGTCGCCGGGTCGTCGGGGCTCATCGGCTCGGCGCTGGTGGCGAGCCTGCGTGCCGACGGCATCGAGGTGACCACGCTCGTACGCCGGCCGGCCCGCGCGGCGCACGAGGTGGAATGGCTCACCACGGCGGCACCTCTGGATCCCGGCGTGCTCGACGGAGCCGAAGCCGTCGTCGGGCTCAACGGCGCGAGCATCGGACGATTCCCGTGGACGCCGTCGTACAAGAGCACGCTGCTGTGGTCGCGCATCACCCCCACGCGCGCGCTCGCGCGCGCCCTGCGCGAGCTCGGCACGGACGCGCCCCGTCTCGTGTCGGCCTCGGCCGTCGGCTACTACGGCTCAGCCCCGGGCCGGCGCCTCAGCGAACACTCCCCCCGCGGCGAGTCGTTCCTGGCGGACCTGTGCGGCGAGTGGGAGGCTGCCGCGTTCGCGGCGGGACCGGATGCCCCGGTGGCAGTGGTGCGCACCGCCCCGGTCGTCCACGCGGACGGCGTCTTGAAACCGCTCCTCCTGCTCACGCGGCTGGGCCTGGGCGGCCCCATCGGCCGCGGGACGCAGGTCTGGCCGTGGATCTCACTCGAGGACGAGGTGCGTGGAATCCGGCATGTGATCGACGCGGGGATCACGGGACCCGTGAACCTGACCGGGCCGACACGGGCGACCGCCAACGACCTGGGATTCGCGGTGGCCATGCGTCTGAACCGCCCGTTCCTGCTGCGCGCGCCGGTGTGGGCGATGAAGCTCGTGCTGGGGGCGGACGCCACGGAGGCGATCCTCACGGCGGACGCCCACGTCGTGCCCGACGTTCTGGAGGCATCCGGCTTCGCCTTCACGCACCGCACGGTCGAGGAGGCCGTCGCGGCGGCCGTGCCCGCGGCATCCTGACCCGCGACAGCGCGTCGCGTGCACCGCCGGCCGAAACGATCAGGCGGGGTGCTGCTTCTCGAGCCGGATGGCTGTGCGCACCGCCTCGCGAGCGCGGCGCCGGTCGCCGGCCGCATCGTAGGCGAGGCCCAGGCGGAACCACGCCCGCCAGTCTCCGGGGTCGCGTTCGACGTCGGCACGGTACGCGGGGAACAGCGCCTCGGCGTCCTCCCGGCGCACCCGTCCGCTGGGGCGCACGGCGACCTCTTCCTGCGGCAGCGCCCCCTCGGCCTCCAGCCGGCGTCCCAGCCGCTGGGCGCGTACGCCGAACCACAGCTCGCGGCCGATCGCCCACACCGCGATGGGCGGGAGCACCACCAGCGCGAGGCCCATGGCCACGGCCACACCGTCGCCGCTGGCGATCAGCAGCCACGCGCGCTGTCCGACGAGGACGATGTACAGCGCGAGCAGCGCCGTCATCACGACGACGCCGATGCGCGCGCTCATGCGCCGGTGGCGCGGGCGACCTGCCCGGGCACGCCGCCCTCGGCGACCGGCGGCTCTTCGGACGGCGCGCTGCGGCGCCCGATCCCGATGTCGATCAGGCTGTCCAGGCCGACGATCACTCCCCGTGCGTCGCGGGCGGCCGCCAGCGCCAGCCGGATGCCGGGGGCATACGCCTGCGCGGGCTCCGCGGTGTCATGGACGATGGTGAGCGATTCCCCCGGACCCGAGAGGATGGTCTCCTGGCGCGCGATGACGCCGGGGCGTCGCAGCGAGTGGATGGGCACGCTCGCGACCTGCTGCCCGCGGGCGCGCTGGTCGACGTGCGGCGATTCGACGGGCCCGACCGCCTCGCGCGCGGCGGCGATCAGCTCCGCGGTGCGGACAGCGGTGCCGCTGGGCGAATCGACCTTCGTCTCGCGGTGCGCCTCCACGATCTCGATCGACGGGAAGAACGGTGCGGCCGCGGCGGCCAGCGCCGAGCCGAGGACCGAGCCCAGCGAGAAGTTCGGGATGAACACGGCACCCGTTCCCGCCGCCTCGACGAGCGGGCGGACCAGCGCGATGCGCTCCGCCGACCAGCCCGATGTTCCCACGAGCACGTTGATGCCGCGCTCGATTGCCGCCCGGACGACATCGATGGAGACGGCCGGCGTCGACGCGTCGACGACGAGGTCGGCGCCGTCGAGCTCGTCCAGCTGCGACCGCGACGACAGCACCCTGGACACCTCGAACCCCGGCTCGGCCTGGACGGCGTCGCGGATGATCCCACCGAGCTTGCCCGTGCCGCCCACGATGGCCACGCGTGTCGTCATGCTTCCATCCGGCGATTCGACGGGCCCGACCGCCTCGCGCGCGGCGGCGATCAGCTCCGCGGTGCGGACAGCGGTGCCGCTGGGCGAATCGACCTTCGTCTCGCGGTGCGCCTCCACGATCTCGATCGACGGGAAG
>NZ_OLMV01000011.1 GCF_900292075.1 Microbacterium timonense | reverse complement strand
ACCGGCGATGATGTCCCAGATGCCCCACCACCCCGCGACGATCGCCATGCCGCCGAGGCCCCCGAAGAAGGCGAAGACGAGGCCCAGCCCGAGGCCGGCGTTGCGGATGCCCACCTCGAAGGTCATCGCCTTGCGCTCGCGGGTTCCGAGGCCGCCGGCGACCGCCGTCGTGTAGCCGATGCCCAGCGCGACCGCGTCGTGCACGGTCACGACGAGCACGATGATCCCGAGGAACGCCACGAAGTACGACCAGTTGCCCGCCAAGGCCGCCACGATGAAGCCGACCAGCGCGAGCAGCGAGAACCACTTCACCCACGGCTGGACCGCGGTGGCGAACCGGGTGAATCGGTGTCGGATGAACAGCCCGAGCGCGAACGGCAGCCCGATGATCAGGAGGATGTCGCCGAGCATCGCCCAGGCATCCAGCGACACCGCTTCCAGCAGGGTGCGCGCGGTGGGGTGCAGCGAACCCCAGAAGGCCACCGACAGCGGCAGCACGAAGATGTAGATGAGGTTCGAGACCGCCGTCATCGACACCGACAGGGCGACGTTGCCGCCGGAGCGGTGGGTGAGCACCTGCGAGATGTTCCCCGGTGGGCAGCACGCCACGAGGATCATGCCCAGCGCCATGGACGGCGTCACCGGCAGGATCAGGGTGAGCCCGAACGTGACCGCGGGCAGCACGATCAGCTGCGCCAGGATGGCGATGACGAAGGGCTTCGGCTTGCGGGCGACCACCTTGAAGTCGTCGATGGTGGTGTCCAGCGCGATCCCGAACATGATCAGCCCCAGGACGACGTTCAGCAGCACGAGCGTCTGCGGGTTGAAGTTCAGGACCACGTCGTCGGGGTTCACGCGGTCACCTGCTCGTCCTGGCTGCTCACGGTGGTCGCCTCGATACGGCCGCCGCCGGGCGACGAGCGGCCCTGGCGACGACGCCGCGTGGGCGAAGGGATGCCGCGGCGCGCCGGCGCGGCCGGCTCGTCGGTCTGCAGGGCGGTCGTGGCCTCGCGCACCGCGCGGCGGTAGGCGTCCTTGTTGACGTAGTACGCCATGCGCTCGAGCCCGAGATAGCGGTACCCGCCGGTGAGATCGGGCCACCGCTTCCCGGTCACCCGCGCGCGGAAGGCGGCGGCGCGTGCGGGGTGGCGATCGAGCGCCCCGAGGTAGGCGGCGATGAGTTCTGC